>NZ_CP013495.1:65000-3630000 GCF_001664325.1 Rhizobium sp. N621 | reverse complement strand
CCACTCTCCAAGCCTAAGTACTCGTGCATGACCGATAGCGAACAAGTACCGTGAGGGAAAGGTGAAAAGCACCCCGACAAGGGGAGTGAAATAGAACCTGAAACCGGATGCCTACAAACAGTCGGAGCCCGCAAGGGTGACGGCGTACCTTTTGTATAATGGGTCAACGACTTAGTGTAACAAGCAAGCTTAAGCCGGTAGGTGTAGGCGCAGCGAAAGCGAGTCTGAATAGGGCGATATAGTTTGTTGCATTAGACCCGAAACCGAGTGATCTAGCCATGAGCAGGTTGAAGGTTGGGTAACACCAACTGGAGGACCGAACCCGCATCTGTTGCAATAGATTGGGATGACTTGTGGCTAGGGGTGAAAGGCCAATCAAACTCGGAAATAGCTGGTTCTCCGCGAAATCTATTTAGGTAGAGCGTCGAGCGAATACCCCCGGGGGTAGAGCACTGGATGGGCTATGGGGACTCACCGTCTTACTGATCCTAACCAAACTCCGAATACCGGGGAGTACTACTCGGCAGACACACGGCGGGTGCTAACGTCCGTCGTGAAAAGGGCAACAACCCTAACCTCCAGCTAAGGTCCCCAAGTCATGGCTAAGTGGGAAAGGATGTGAGGATCCCAAAACAACCAGGATGTTGGCTTAGAAGCAGCCATCATTTAAAGAAAGCGTAACAGCTCACTGGTCTAAATAAGGGTCTTTGCGCCGAAAATGTAACGGGGCTGAAGCCATGCACCGAAGCTGAGGATTTGCAGTGATGCAAGTGGTAGCGGAGCGTTCCGTAAGCTGATGAAGGGAGACCCGTGAGGGCTCCTGGAGGTATCGGAAGTGCGAATGTTGACATGAGTAACGATAAAGAGGGTGAGAGACCCTCTCGCCGAAAGACCAAGGGTTCCTGCTTAAAGTTAATCTGAGCAGGGTTAGCCGGCCCCTAAGACGAGGCGGACACGCGTAGTCGATGGGAACCACGTTAATATTCGTGGGCCTGGTGGTAGTGACGGATTGCACAAGTTGTTCTGGTTTATTGGATTATCAGGGCAGCGGAGCGGTTCCAGGAAATAGCTCCACCGTATAGACCGTACCCGAAACCGACACAGGTGGTCAGGTAGAGTATACCAAGGCGCTTGAGAGAACTATGTTGAAGGAACTCGGCAAATTGCACGCGTAACTTCGGAAGAAGCGTGACCCCATTTTAGGCAACTATTGTGGGGTGGCACAGACCAGGGGGTAGCGACTGTTTATCAAAAACACAGGGCTCTGCGAAGTCGCAAGACGACGTATAGGGTCTGACGCCTGCCCGGTGCTGGAAGGTTAAGAGGAGAGGTGCAAGCTTTGAATCGAAGCCCCAGTAAACGGCGGCCGTAACTATAACGGTCCTAAGGTAGCGAAATTCCTTGTCGGGTAAGTTCCGACCTGCACGAATGGCGTAACGACTTCCCCGCTGTCTCCAACATAGACTCAGTGAAATTGAATTCCCCGTGAAGATGCGGGGTTCCTGCGGTCAGACGGAAAGACCCCGTGCACCTTTACTATAGCTTTACACTGGCATTCGTGTCGGCATGTGTAGGATAGGTGGTAGGCTTTGAAGCGGGGACGCCAGTTTCCGTGGAGCCATCCTTGAAATACCACCCTTATCGTCATGGATGTCTAACCGCGGCCCGTCATCCGGGTCCGGGACAGTGTATGGTGGGTAGTTTGACTGGGGCGGTCGCCTCCGAAAGAGTAACGGAGGCGCGCGATGGTGGGCTCAGACCGGTCGGAAATCGGTCGTCGAGTGCAATGGCATAAGCCCGCCTGACTGCGAGACTGACAAGTCGAGCAGAGACGAAAGTCGGTCATAGTGATCCGGTGGTCCCGCGTGGAAGGGCCATCGCTCAACGGATAAAAGGTACGCCGGGGATAACAGGCTGATGACCCCCAAGAGTCCATATCGACGGGGTTGTTTGGCACCTCGATGTCGGCTCATCGCATCCTGGGGCTGGAGCAGGTCCCAAGGGTTTGGCTGTTCGCCAATTAAAGCGGTACGTGAGCTGGGTTCAGAACGTCGTGAGACAGTTCGGTCCCTATCTGCCGTGGGTGTAGGAATATTGACAGGATCTGTCCCTAGTACGAGAGGACCGGGATGGACATATCTCTGGTGGACCTGTTGTCCTGCCAAGGGCATAGCAGGGTAGCTATATATGGACGGGATAACCGCTGAAGGCATCTAAGCGGGAAACCCACCTGAAAACGAGTGTTCCCTATCAGAGCCGTGGAAGACGACCACGTTGATAGGCCGGGTGTGGAAGTGCGGCAACGCATGAAGCTTACCGGTACTAATAGCTCGATCGGCTTGATCGTTCTCATTGTTCATGCTCATCAGCCAAAGGCTGATGATGCCTGACCTTGTTCTGACGCGCCAAGGGCGCTGCGGACGGCCCGCGCCACAAAGCGCGACGGCCTCTGGCCTGTATGCGTGCCACAAGCACCCGCAGCCGGAAAGATCAAAGACGTGTTCAAAACAAAACAGGCTAACGCCTGCCAGCTTCTCAAACAACAAGTTGCGCTTTGCCGACCTGGTGGTTATGGCGGGGTGGCTGCACCCGTTCCCTTTCCGAACACGGCCGTGAAACGCCCCTGCGCCCATGGTACTTCGTCTTAAGACGCGGGAGAGTAGGTCGCTGCCAGGTCTGCAAAGCGCAACTCAGTTGATAAAAATCTTCTCAATCACAATCCAACGGCCCAAAGCCGAACAAAGGGCCGCTCATAAGCGGCCTTTCGTGTTATAATACTTCCGCGGGGTGGAGCAGCCCGGTAGCTCGTCAGGCTCATAACCTGAAGGCCGCAGGTTCAAATCCTGCCCCCGCAACCAAAAGTCCCAAAAGCCCGCCAAAAGCGGGCTTTTTACGTATTCGGGGGACCTGAGCCCGAGCGCATCACAGCCAGGACGGCATAATGGCGACGGCATTGTATGAGGTGCGTCGCCGTTGTACCATGTAGCCTGACAAGTGTGCGCAGTGCTCATTGTAGAGCCGGAGCCAAAGCCCGGTCGCGCGCTTCAACCGATGAATAAGTAGTCCGGATCATGGAACTTATCGTCGCCCTTGGCCTGGTCGTCTTGAAGGTCGCTTTCCTGATTGCGATCCTGCTGTTGCTACCCTTGCCGCTTACCTGGCTGGAGCGCAAGGTCGCCGGGCACATGCAGCAGCGGATGGGGCCGATGCGCGTGGGATGGCACGGGCTGTTGCAGCCGGTGGCGGACGGAATCAAGCTCCTGACGAAAGAGGATCACATCCCGGCCGAGGCCGACCGGTTCCTGTTCAAACTGGCGCCAATCCTGGCGCTCGCCCCGCCTTTTGTGGTGTTCGTCGCGATACCCTTCGGCGAAACTGTCTCGGTCCTCGGCCATGGGATCACGCTCTACGTCTCCAACATGAATGTGGCGCTCCTTTTCGTTTTTTCGGTGATCGGGATCGAGGTTTATGGCGTCATCTTCGGCGGCTGGGCCTCCAACAGCAAATACGCTGTCCTGGGCAGCCTCAGAACCTGCGCGCAGATGATCAGCTACGAAATCCCGATGGGGTTCGCGGTCATCGGCGTGGTCATGCTGGCGCAATCCATGAGCCTTCTCGAGATCGTGCGGGCGCAGGCCAATGTCTGGAACATCGTCTACCAACCGGTCGGGTTCTTCGTGTTCTTCGTCGCCGGATTGGCCGAAGCGCAGCGCATCCCCTTCGACCTGGCGGAAGCGGAAGGCGATTTAGGGGCCGGGTTCCATACGGAATACAGTGGTATTCGCTTTGCCTTCTTTATGGTCAGCGAATATGCCATCGTATTGCTTGTGTCGACCCTGGTGGTGATCCTGTTCTTCGGCGGTTGGAACGGAGTTCTGATTCCCTTGCCACCGTTCCTGTGGTTTGCTCTCAAGGTCGCGTTCTTCATCTATGTATTTATCTGGCTCCGCTTCACTTTCCCCCGCTATCGCTACGACCAGTTGATGGCGATCGGATGGAAAGTCTTGCTTCCTCTGTCGATGGCGAACATAATTATAACCGGTGTACTTTTAGGGGCCGTAGCGACCCCGTAGCGAGGCGGCGATGTCGCGCGCGCAGGACAGAGTTGGAACATGGATTGGCTGGGCGTTCTTCGCCGATCTGGCGAATGCCTTGGCTCTGACCTTCGGCTACCTGTTCTCCAGAACCGTAACCATGCAATATCCGGACAAGGAAAAATGGCTACCCTACTCACGCTATCGCGGGCATCACTTCCTGAAGCGTGATGAGGAGGGCGAGATCAAGTGCGTGGCCTGCGAACTCTGCGCGCGGATCTGTCCCTGCGACTGCATCGAAGTCGTCCCGTACGAGGACGAGAAGGGCAACCGGCACCCGGCGAAATTTGAAATCGACACAGCACGCTGCCTGTTCTGCGGGTTGTGCGAGGACGCCTGCCCGGCGGATGCAATCGCGCTTGGGCAACAATACGAATTTTCCAGTTTTTCCTCCGCTGACCTGGTGATCGGGCGCGACGATCTGCTCGTCAAGCCGAGTAAGGCGGCAACCGGCGGCGGCGTGGTTGCCGCGCGCCTGAATACCAAGAAGGACGTACTTGTCCAGACGAAAGAGACGCAGGGCTACAACTGGTGGCGGAATATCCGGCGAACATGAACGCGCACCAGCCATCAAACCGAAGCGCTCGAATAGGAGGCTCAGATGTTTGTCGGTGAAATTATGAAGAACAAGGGTGTCGGTGTCATCGCAGTCGCTCCCGATCAGACGATGGTGGAGGTATTGAGGTTGTTTCGAGACAACAATATCGGCTTCGTCGTCGTGAGCCGCTCGAACAGCAAATACCTCGGTACACTGTCGGAGCGGGATTGCTGCAATGCGATGGCGGAATACGGGGCCAAGGCGGCGGCGATGCGGGTCGCGGACATCATGAACCGCAATGTGGCGATGTGTTCGACACAAGATTTGTTGCCCGTTGCGATGGGGATCATGACCCAGCGGCGTACGCGCCATGTGTTGGTCACGGATGGAGGCAACGTTGTCGGCGTGGTCAGCATCGGAGACGTGGTTAAGCACAGGCTCGACGAAGCGCAACGTACAGAGCAGGATCTGCAGGATTACATATGCGGGACCAGGTATCACTGACGCCGCCAGGCCGATGTGATGACGCTGGGGAGCTTGCCGCGGAGCCTTACGGTGCCCCGATCCCAAATCTTCAAACCCCGCGCCAGATCCGGCCTGGGCGGTCGACCTCAGGAGTGGCATGCGCCTTCTGGACTTCCACCGCGCATGGATATTCGCCCCGCCGCAGCAGGCTGTTGAGACGCAAGGCTCTATAGTTTTCCGGAACGAAGACGAGGCCCTTGGGAAACCGCCTGTCGACCTTGAGCTGCGCTGTCAGTTCGCCATGGCCGGAACGCACGATTACCTGATCGCCATCCGAAAGGCCAAGCTCCGCAGTATCCTGCGCGCTCATCGCAACATAGGGATCATTGGCGACCGTGTTCAGCATGTCCGACCGTTCGGAAAGATACCCGTTGTGGAACAGGCAGTCGCCGGTGATCAGCATCAGCCGGTCGGCGGTTATCGGGACGGGCGGCGGCGCAAGGAACACGCCAGTCGGTGGTGTTGGCACCGCCTTGGTGAATGCGCCGCCGGCGCCAAGCCCGTCCTGCCTCAATCCCTGATAGGCCGGAACCAGCCGTGCAATCTCGTCGAAAATTTGCCCTTGCGTCGACGGCCGCAGTGCCTGGTTGCAAAGCGCCGCGACGAAGTCGAAGATCGCCAGATTGCTCCGCGCCTCGAAGGCGGGTTCGCGGAATTGGCGGATCGTCTGGGTCCGGGCCTCGTTGTTGGTGAACGTGCCGGATTCTTCGCCGTAACCCGCCGCGGGCAGGACGACCTCGGCCAGCCCGGCCGTGTCCGTAAGAAAGGCGTCCTGGACGATCAGGAGATCGGCGGCGCCAAGCGCCCGCTGTACGAACGCCCGGTCGGGATAGCTGATCAAGGGGTCGGTTCCGGCAATGTAGAGCGCACCCATCCGCCCGCCGACGCAGAGGTCCAGCATGGCATCGAGACCTGCGCCCGGTTCAGACGGGATTTCGGCGCCCCAGTCCCGTGCAAGAGTTGCGCGCGCCACATCGTCGGCGACCGCCCGCAGGCCCGGCAGAGCCGCCGGCAGAACCCCCATGTCCCAGGCGCCCATCTGGTTGGCACGGTCGAAGAGGAACTGCATCGCCGGGCCTTTGCCGAGCAGGCGCAGAACCTGCAGCAGGTTATTGATCTGCTGCAGCGTCGTGCGCGCGTCGGGTGATCTCAGGAGATCGACGCTGACAAGCACGGTGACGCTACGGCCGTCCTTGAGCGCGGTGGCCAGACGATCCGGCCCGTCGCTGCCGGTGCCCGCTGCCGGCCTGCCGATCGTCGCACCGATGTCCGCAAATGCGTCGCCCGGCAAGGTCTGACCGGCCGCCGCCATGAGCGCGGTTACCACCGCCGCAAGGCTCGCCTCTTCTCCGCCCGGCGGCACGCGAACCACCACCCTGGCATCGGCATCCAGACGCGAGGGCCGCGCCGAAAGCATCAGCAATCCGGCCTGCCGCCGCCGCACGGCGTCTCGCAGCAGGTATTCGGTGACGGGATTCTCCTCGGTCACGTTGCCGCCGACGACGAGCACGCAGTCGTTGCCGATTACGTCGTCCAGCGGTGTGCGGCTGTAGAAAGCTCCCAATAGCGGGCCGAGCGTATCGAAGGGCGCGGCCCAGCGTGACGAACAATCAATGTTGTTGGTCCGGAATACTGTTCGCATCAGCTTCTGGAACTGGTAAAGCACCTCGTTGGGCAGGCGAGGCGAGGCCAGCCCGCCGGCATCCTTGCTCTCGACAGCCAACAGTCGCCGGCGCAGATAGTCCCCCACTTCGTCCCAGGAAACCGGAATCAGGGCGCCATCCTGACGGATCATTGGCTGCTTGATCCGGTCGCGGCTTGCAACGAAATCGAGGCCGAAGCGTCCTCGCACGCAGAGAGTTTCGTGGTTGACACCTTCGTCCCACTTCGAGCGCACCCGCATGAACTCGCCCTTGCGCGTGCCCACTGTCAACTGGCAACCGGTGCCACAATGCGGGCAGATCGTGTCGGTCTCTACGAGATCCCAAGGGCGCGCCTTGTAGCGGTAGGGTAAGCTCATCAGCGCGCCGACCGGGCAGACCTCGACGCAATTGCCGCACTGGTCGCAACTCGCCAGACTGCCCTCGAAGCCGGTGACGGCGGTATCCATGCCTTTTTCAACGGTGCCCAGTGCCACCGCGCCGACGACCTCCTCGCACATCCGGACGCAGCGCTGGCACTGGATGCAGCGGTTGACGTTCATGATGATGACCGGGCTCAGGCGAATGTCCTCGGAGTGGAACACACGTTTGTCATCGCGGAACTGGCTTTCGCGGGGCCCATAGGCCATGACCATGTTCTGAAGCTCGCATTCGCCGCCCTTGTCGCAGATCGGGCAGTCGAGGGGGTGGTTGGCGAGCAGCATGTCGAGCATGGAAGAGCGCGTTTCCTCGATCAGAGGCGTATTCGTCCGCACGACCATGCCATCGGTGACCGCAGTGGCGCAGGACGGCTGCAGCCGCCGCAGGCCCTCGATTTCCACCAGACACATACGGCAGGAGGCCAGCGGCGGCAGACGCTTCAGATAGCAAAAGGTCGGGATATCGATACTCAAACGCCGGGCGGCCTGCAACACTGTCGAGCCAGCTTCAACTTCCAGCGTTTGTCCATCGATCGTGACTTTAAGCATGGTTTCCTCACAAGCCTGATCCAGCACACTCCTTCAGTGAAACGGGCACCTCCGCTCCTCGACATGGGCGACGAATTCATCTCGGAAATGCGCGAGTGCCGCCCGCAATCCCATCGCTGCACCGTCACCCAAGGCACAAAACGTATTGCCGAAAATGCCTTTGCAGAGCATCTCCAGCTGCTCCAGATCGCCGGGTGCGCCATCCCCGCCTTCAACCCGGCGCAGGACCTTCACAACCCAGTTCAATCCTTCCCGACAGGGCGTGCACTTGCCGCAGGACTCATGGTGGAAGAACTCGACGATCCTGGTGGCGACCTTGACCATGCAGGTGCTATCGTCGATCACGATAACGCCAGCCGAACCGAGCATCGAGCCGGCGGCAGCCAGCGAGTCAAAATCCATCCTCACCTCCAGCCCATGCTCCGGGATGACCGGCGCTGAGACCCCGCCCGGGATCACTGCCTTGATCTTGCGTCCCGGCAAGGCCCCGCCGGCATGTTCCTCGACCAGTTCGCGCAATGGTATGCCCATCGGCAACTCGTAAAGGCCGGGTTTGCGCACCTGTCCGCTGAGGCAGTAGAGCTTCGGGCCGGGGCTCTTTTCCGGGCCGATGCCGCGAAACCAGTCCGCCCCCCGCATAATGATGTGCGGTACGCAAGCGAGCGTCTCGACGTTGTTGATCACAGTCGGGCTGGCGTAGAGCCCGGCCACGGCCGGAAACGGCGGCTTCAATCGCGGCTGCGCCCGCTTGCCCTCGAGCGACTCGAGCATCGCAGTCTCCTCGCCGCAGATATAGGCGCCGGCGCCGCAGTGGATGTGTATCGCGAAATTGAAATCCGAGCCCAGAACGCGCTTTCCGAGATAGCCCTTTGCGCGGGCCTCTGCGATCGCTTGCTCCAGACGACGGATCGCCGTCACATATTCTCCGCGAATGTAGACATAGGCGGTTTCGGCCCCAATCGCGTAGGCACTTACCGCCAGCCCCTCGATCAGTTGATGCGGGTCACGCTCCATGATGATCCGGTCCTTGAACGTGCCCGGTTCGCCCTCATCGGCGTTGCAGCACAGATATGTCGGCTTGCCCGTGCGCTTCGGCACGAAACCCCATTTCATGCCCGTTGGGAATCCGGCACCGCCGCGACCGCGCAGGTTGGACCGTTTGACGAGGTCGATAACCTCGTCAGGCGTGTATTCGCGCAGCGCCTTCGCCAACGCCTGATAGCCGCCTCCAGCCTCGTAGGTCGACACCAAATGACCATCCGCCACATCGACATTTTTGAGAAGAACCGGCTCGGACATGGCGCTACTCCCCCGGCAGCCGCGCAGAGATGTGCTCGACGCTCGCGGCTCCCGCTATCGCCCGCAGGCTGTCCAACAGTGCGTTTATCCGCGTCACGTCAAGGTGGGCGTGGTAATCGTCGCCGACTTGCATCACCGGAGCCATCTCGCAGGCGCCGAGGCATTCGACGGTCGAAAGCGTGAACAGCCCGTCCGGGGTGGTGCCGCCTTTCCTGATCCCCAGCGTTGTTTCCAGATGGTCTAGCAGGTCCTCCGATCCGCACAGCATGCAGGAAACATTGTTGCAGAGCTGCAGGTGGAACATCCCCACCGGTTCGGTATGGAAGAGGGTGTAGAAGGTCGCCAACTCGTAGACCCAGATCCGCTCGACTCCGAGAATGTCGGCGACCTCTTCCAACACTGGCCCAGGCAGATGGCCATGTTCTTCCTGCGCGATCAGGAGCGCGGGCATGATCGCAGAGCGCTGGTCGGGATACCGCGCCGCCGCCTCTTCGATCTTTTCGCGCATGGTCATCGCATTCAAATCCTTGCTACTTGTCCACCTCCGCCATCACAGGGTCGAGGCTGCCGAGCACGGCGATCATGTCCGCCAGATAGCAGGCGTTGGTGACCCCGAAGAGGGCCTGAAGATTGACGAACGAGGGTGCCCGCACTTTCATGCGGAACGGTTTTGGCGAGCCGTCACTGATGATGTAAAAGCCAAGCTCGCCCTTTGGCGCCTCGATCGCCGAATAGACCTCGCCCTTCGGCACCTTGAAGCCGTAGGCCGACAGGTCGAAATGCTGGATCAGCGCCTCCATCGAGCAGTGCACCCGATCCTTGTCCAGCGGGAAGGCGATTGTCGGCATATCGATCTGGAACGGCCCCTCAGGCATCTGGTCGATGCATTGTTCGATGATCCCTATGCTTTCGCGCATCTCATCGACGCGGCATCGCCAGCGTGCATAGCAATCGCCCTCGTCACGGGTGATGACGTTGAACGTGAGCCGGTCATAGATCTCGTAGGGTTCATCGCGCCGGATGTCCCAGTCGACACCGGAAGCACGCAGGTTCGGGCCGCTGAGGCCGAGATCGACGCCATCCTCTGCGGAGATCACGCCGATCCCCTTTGTGCGATTGAGAAACACCCGGTTATCTTCGAGCAGTCGCTCATAGTCGCGGATCCGGTTCGGGAAGATGTCGCAAAACTCGCGGAGCTTGGGGAAGAATCCGTCGGGCAGATCCTCGCGCACGCCGCCGACCCGGCAGAACGAGGTGTGCATGCGTGCACCAGTGATCATTTCCAGGAGGTCCATGATCATTTCGCGCTCGCGCATGACGTAAAGCAGCGCGGTCATGGCGCCGAGATCCATCGGCAAAGCGCCGGTGATCAGGAGGTGACCTGATATCCGTGCCAGCTCGGCCATCATCACGCGGATATATTGCGCCCGGATCGGTGCTTCTATACCGAGGAGTTTCTCCACCGCCAGCGCGAAGGCGAGGTTGTTCGAGGGCGGACAGAGATAGTCGAGCCGATCCGTCAGCGGGAAAATCTGGGTATAGGTGAAGCTCTCCGCCAGTTTTTCGGTGCCGCGATGGAGATAGCCGATGTGCGGATCGACGCGCTCGACGAACTCGCCGTCCAGTTCGAGGACGAGCCGAAGAACCCCATGGGTGCTGGGGTGCTGCGGACCGAGGTTGAGAAGCACTTCTCTGGTATTGAGCGCTTCACCCTCAGGCCTGCTGAGCTCGGTGACTTCAGTCATCTCAACGTTCCGGCGTAGGACGGCCTCCCTTACGGAATGTCCCTGGTGGCAAGGTCGGGCTGCGTTGGCGGCGGACCCTCGGCACCGAAAGGGTTCAACTTGTCCTTATAGCCCCTGAGGGGGAAATCCTTGCGCTGTGGGAAGCCCTCGAAGCCTTCCCACATGTAGATCCGGCGCAGATCGGGATGTCCCTCGAACCGGATACCATACATGTCCCAGGCCTCACGCTCATGCCAGTTGGCGGTACGCCAGACTCCCGTGACCGAAGGCACTTCAGGAGGATCGCCAAGGCGGCACTTGATGCGGACCCGCCACCTGTTGGGCAGCGAATAGAGATGGTAGACCGCCTCGAACCGCGGCGTTTCGGGATAATGATCGACGCCGCAAATGTCCGAGAGGAAATTGAACCGCAACGCCGGATGCTCTTTCAGAAGCCGGCAGAACTCGACGATCCTCTCGGGCGGAACGGCAAAGGCGTCGATACCGTGCGCAGTGCCGAGGTCCTCGATTGTTTCTCCGAAGCGCTCCATGATCAGAGCGCGATTGAGGGACGACTCCACACTCATGACGCTATAACCCGATCCAGAGGTGTGCCGGCGAGCGCCCGCGACCTCTTGATCTTTTCTTGAAGTAGAAGAAAGCCGTGCATCAGCGCCTCGGGCCGGGGGGGACAGCCAGGCACATGCACATCGACGGGCACGAAGGTTTCCGATCCCTGCACCACGGCATAGGTATTGTAGACCCCGCCCGAAATAGCGCAGGTGCCCATGGCGATCACCCAGCGCGGTTCCGGCATCTGGTCATAGAGTCGCCGCACGACCGGCGCGAATTTCCGGGTCACGGTGCCGGCGATGATCATGACGTCGGATTGTCTCGGCGAAGGGCGGAACACCACGCCGAACCGGTCGAGATCGTAGCGGGCACAACCGGCCGAGATCATTTCGATGGCGCAGCAGGCAATGCCGAAGGTCTCCGGCCATAGCGCCGATCTCCGGCTCCAACTGATGATGCTGTCGGCCGTGGTGAACAGCACGCTGTCGCGGATCGCATTGTTTACGCCTCCCATTCCAGCGCTCCTTTCAGCCAGGCGTAGGCGAAGCCCACGAGAAGCAGCAATATGAAGACGATCATCTCGATATAGCCGACCAGCCCGATCTCTTTCAGGACGACGGCCCAGGGAAAGAGGAACATCGCTTCGACATCGAAAACGACCAGCAGGATCGCGAGGATAAAGAACGGTACCCTGAAGCGGCCCGCCGCCGCCTCGCCCGCTGCGTCCATGCCGCATTCATAAGGCGTGTTCTTGGCGGGATAGGGATTGGATGGGCGCAGCAGCGAGGAAACGAACAACGTCACCCCCGCCACCAGAACGACTCCGGCGATCATGAAAAGAACCGGCAAGAATTCCATTGCAGTCATATCACTGCACCGGTTGCCCACCGACCTCATCCCGAACGGGTAAATAGGCCACGCCGCGGTGCGACTTGGGCAATCCTTCCTTCTCCTTCAAGTCTATTCCGTCGGTGTGATCATTGCAAATCCAATCGCTCACCCGCCAAAGACCGAATGTTGGGCAAGCTTCAGAAACCACGACGGAAATAGGCCGATGCCGATGGTGCCGGCAGCGGTGACGGTGAGTGTCGCGCCCACCAGAGGCGTCAGCGCCGGGGCGAACGCCCTCTTCGGCTCGTGCATATAGATCACCATGACGATGCGGATATAGAAATAGGCGGCGACGGCGCTGAACAGCACTGCGATGACCGCCAGCATGACGAAACCATGCTCGACGAGGGCGACCAGCACGTAAAATTTGGCGAAGAACCCGGCGGTCGGCGGAATGCCGGCCAATGAGAAGAGATAGAGCAGCATCAGAAGCGCCAGCCCCGGATGTGACTTGGCGAAACCCGCATAGTCTTCGATGACCTCGCCCGAGAAATCGCCGTTCCGCATCATGATGACGGCGCCGAAAATGCCGAGATTCATGAAGGCGTAGATCAGCAGATAGAGCATCACGCTGGCGATCCCATCGGCGCCGCCAGCGGCCACGCCGAAAATGGCGAAGCCGGCATGGGCGATGCTGGAATAGGCCAGGAGACGCTTGAAATTATCCTGCACCAGCGCCACGAAGCTGCCGAGCGCCATCGTCACCACCGCAATGACGGCAACGATGATCCAGACGTCCGAGGCTGCGACCAGAGGGTTGAGGAACACCCGAAGAATAACCGCGAACCCCGCCGCCTTGGGGCCTACGGACATGAAGGCGGTGATCGTCGTCGGCGCGCCTTCATAGACGTCCGGCAGCCACATGTGGAAGGGAACCGCGCCGACTTTGAAGACCAGCCCCGCGACGATGAAGACCACCGCCAGCAACAATCCTGGATCGAGCGGATCGGCGGTCACGGCCGCAGCCATCCCGTCCAATTGCGTTGTGCCGGTGAGCCCGTAGACCAGCGAAACGCCGTAAAGGAAAATCCCGGTCGAGACCGCGCCAAGGATTACGTATTTCAGCGCTGCTTCGTTCGACCGCCGCTCACGCCGCAGGAAGCCGGTCAGCACATAGGTGCAAATCACCATCAGTTCGAGGCCCACATAGATCGACAGGAGATCGGTCGCCGAGGCCATGATCATCATACCCGAAAGCGCAAAGAGCAGCAGGACATAGTATTCGCTGCTCGCGATCCCTTCGATATCGGCATATTTTCGCGAAAGGAGGAATGTCAGTACGGTGGCTAGGTAGAAAACGAACTTGAAGAAGACTGCGAAGCGGTCGGCGACGAACATGCCCGTGTAGGCCGGCCGTACTTCGCTCGCCAGCATGAGTGTCGCCAAGGCGGCAATCAACACGACCGCGACCGACGCCCAGACAAGGAAATGTTCCTGTCCCCTTCGCACAAACTGTCCCAGGATCAGCAGGATGCAGGCGCCGGTGATCACCACGATCTCGGGCAGGCTCGCCAGGGCCGACTGGAAAAGCGCGGCGGTGGTCATTGGCCGCTCCCCCTACTGTGCACGTGTGTCACCAGATGCTTCACCGAGGCATCGACGACGTTGAGGAAGGGTTTCGGATAGAGCCCGACCCAGAGCACGAAGACGGCCAGCGGCAGGATCGCAGCCATTTCACGGCCGTTCACGTCGCGTATCTTCAACCGGGCGCTGACGCTGGCCGGGCCGAGCGCGACTTTCCCATACATGCCGAGCAGATAGGCAGCCGCCAGCAATGCGCCCAAAACGGCGGCCGAACCGGCGACCAGGTTGGCCGCAAACCCGCCTGACAGCACCAGCAACTCGCCCACGAACGAATTCGTTCCCGGCAGCGCCATCGACGACAGGGTAAACAGTGCCAGAAACGTGGTGTAGACCGGCGCCACCTTCATCAACCCGCCATAGTCGGCGATGCTGCGGGAATGGGTGCGCTCGTAAATCAGCCCGACGAACAGGAATAGGGCGCCTGTGGTCACGCCATGATTGAACATCTGCAGGATACCGCCCTCGAGCCCGCGGAGGTTCAGCGCAAAAATCCCCAGCGTCACGAAGCCCATATGGCTGATGCTGGAATAGGCCACCAGCTTCTTCAGATCGTCCTGTGCCAGCGCGAGCAACCCGCCATAGACGATCGCAAGCCCCGAAAGCGCCAGCATCAGCGGCGAATAATACATCGATGCCTCCGGCAGCATCGGCAGCGAGAATCGCAGGAATCCGTAGGCGCCCATCTTCAGGAGCACGCCGGCGAGAATAATGCTGCCCGCCGTCGGCGCCTGCACATGGGCGTCCGGCAGCCAGGTATGGACCGGCACCATTGGCACCTTGACCGCAAAAGCGATCAGGAAGGCGAAGAACAGCCAGGACTGGATCCGGAACGGCAAGTCCTGCTCCGTCAAGGCGAGGATATCGAAGGTCCTGCCACCGTAGAAATAGAGCACGATGACACCGATCAGGAACAGGAGGCTGCCCGCCAGCGTGTAGAGGAAGAACTTGATCGCCGCATAGACCCGACCCTCGCCGCCCCAGACGCCGATGATGAGGTACATCGGGATCAGCATCGCCTCCCAAAAGACGTAGAAGAGGAACAGATCGAGTGCGCAGAAGACCCCGAGCATCAGCGCCTGCATGAAGAGCAGGCAGATCATGAATTCCTTTACCTTGCGGTCAATCGCGACCCAGGAGGCGAGCACGCAGATCGACCCCAACAATGCGGTCAGGAACACGAAGAGCGCGCTGATTCCGTCGATGCCAAGCGCATAATTGATCCCGAGCGCGGGCACCCAGGAGCGCGTTTCGATGAACTGCATGGCATGGGTCGTGGTGTCGAAGCCGACCAGCATGGCGATGCAGAGAGCAAGGTCGAGGACGGTGAAAGAGAGCGCAGTCCACCGCACCGCATCGTCACCGCGCAGGAACATCAGAACCGCGGCCCCGACACCGGGTGTGAATATGATGAGGCTGAGCAGCGGGAAGCCCATGGCACCCCCTACCGCCACGCCACGACGAAGACGGCGGTGGCTGCGATAAGACCGACGATCATCGCCAGCACGTAATGGGTCACGACACCCGTCTGGAGCCGCCTGAGCCGTCCGCCGCCGTGCAGGATCGAGTGGGCAATGCCATTCACGACGGCATCCACGCCGGCAAGATCGAGCCGGAGTCCTGTCCGCGCCGCGCCGCGCAGCAAGGGCAGCGCCGCGGTCTCGGAGACATTGCTCACCGCCTGCTCATAGCGCGCCAGCGGCCTTTCGGCGAGCCACATGAAGGCCCGCGCACCCTTGCGGTAAAACCAGTCGGTGTCGAGGCTGATCGTGTTCTCGGGATCGAGCGCCCAGAGGAACAGAACGAACCCCAGGGCGGTGAACATCAGCAGCCCGAGGCTCTCCATGACATGCATGCCCGTATAAGGTTCGAAATCCACCGGATAGGGCAGAAGCGCATAAAGCGGCTGGGGGAACACCCCGATCGCAATGCAGAGCACCGCCGCCATGCCCATGGCAATCAGCATGTTGCGCGGCGGCTCCCGCGCCTCCAGTTTCCGGTCCGTCCCGAAGAACATGTAATAGGGAAGCTTGAGGCCGGTGTGCAGGAACGTCCCGGACGATGCCATGGTCAGCGCCAGCACCACCAGTGCGCGGTGATCCGCTCCTGCAGCCGCTATCACCATCGATTTGGTGACGAACCCCGAGAAGAACGGGAAGGCCGAGATCGCGAAGGCGCCGACCATGTAAAGCGCCACGGTCAGCGGCATGGTTTTGTAAAGCCCGCCGAGTTCGGTGAGCTTGCGTCGGCCGGTGACGTAGATGACTGCACCGGCACCCATGAACAGCAGCGCCTTGTAGAGGATATGCGCGAAGGCGTGGCTGGCGGCTCCGTTCACCGCCATCTCGGTTCCGATGCCGATACCTGCGATCATATAGCCCACCTGGCTGACGATGTGATAGGCGAGAAGCCGCCGGCAATCGTTCTCCAGCACTGCGTAGATGACGCCGTAGAGCGCCATGATGGTGCCGAGCCAGACAAGAAGCTCGGTCCCCGGAAACGCCCGCGCCAGCACATAGACGGCGGTCTTGGTGGTAAACGCGCTCATGAACACCGCCCCGGTGACGGTCGCCTCCGGATAGGCATCGGTCAGCCAGGCATTGAGCGGCGGCACGGCCGCGTTGAGAATGAAGCCGGCGAGGATCAGGTAGTCGCCGACCCCCATTCCTCCATTGGTGAGGCCCCCCGCGATCGGGCCGAAAAGCAGTGAACCGGTGGCGAGCCCGTGGGAAATGATGCCGCCGAGCAGGACGACGCCGCCGGTGATATGGACCATCAGGTAACGGAAGCCGGCCCGGATCGCCGGCCCACCACGCTGCGCGAAGACCAGATAGGCGGAGGCGAATGCCATGCCCTCCCAGAACAGGTAGAGGGTCAGGTAGTCACCGGCAAACACCACGCCAAGTGCGCTGCCGACATAAACGAATGCCGCCACGTGCTGGCCGGCATCCGTCAGGTGCAGCGCGTAGACCATGCCGATCAACGCCATGATGGTGAAAACGGTGGCGAAGACGATGCTGAGCTTGTCCACTTTCGCGATCAGGATCTCCTGTCCGATGAACCGCGCTTCGCCATAGCTGCCCGGCTCCATCGTAAGCACGGCAAGGACTGCCAGCGCAGGGATCAGAAGCAGATAAGCCTTGCGGACCCACCCGCCGAGGAAAGGGATCGGCAGGGCGCCAAGAATAAAGAGCAGAGCCGGATGGATGAAGTCAGTCATAATAGTCCTCGCGCTGCATCAGCCCGACCCGATGGCCGAGAAACTTGGAAACGAAGATAAGCAGGACGCAGGAGACGAAGCCGTAGACGGCGGACCAGCCCGGCAGGCTGTCCCACAGATATTCGGCATGTTCACGGGAGACCAGAAAGTCGGCGATGACGATCAGGACGAGCACGAGGTAGAACAGTCGGCGGCGCGGGCTCGCATATTGCTCGGCACCAAAGAAGTCGACGACACGCTTGATCATCGGATCACTCCATCTGCCAGGGTGAGAAAATAGCCCGGGAAAATGCCCATCAGCACCGACAGGATTGCCGTCGCGACCAGCGGTATCGTCACCAACGGAATTTCACGGAGCGTCGTGCGGCTCTCCTGCTTCTCCGCCTGGAAGAAGGCGGCGTAGCTGACCGGCAGGAAATAGGCGGCGTTCAGGATCGAGCTCACCAGGAGCACGACCAGGAACGCGGTCTCTCCCGCCGCCAAGGCGCCCTTAGCCAGATACCACTTGCTGACGAAACCCGCGGTTGGCGGCACGCCAATCATGCTGAGCGAGGCGACGAAAAATGCCCCCATCGTCCAGGGCAGCCTGCGGCCGATACCGGCCATGTCGCTGATGTTACGCTTGCCGGACGCGCAATAGATCGACCCGGCGCAGAAAAAGAGCGTGATCTTGGAGAATGCGTGCGCCGCGATGTGGATGATCCCGCCGACCATCGCGACCGGCGACAACAAAACCGCGCCCAGCACGATGTAGGAGAGCTGGCTAACCGTCGAATAAGCAAGCCTGGCCTTCAGGTCGTCCCGCGTCAGGGCGTAAACCGACGCCATCAGGATCGTGAACGAAGCCAGATAGGCCGTGGCGATGCCGAGGCCCAGCCCGCCCACCAGTCCGGTGCCGAAGACATGGAACACCACCCGTAGCACGCAGAACACGCCCATCTTGACCACTGCGACTGCATGCAAAAGCGCGCTGACCGGTGTCGGCGCGACCATCGCGGCGGGCAGCCAGGCGTGCATCGGCATCACAGCGGCCTTGGCGAAGCCGAAAAGATAGCAGAAATAGACGACCGTCAGCAGCGCCGCCGAGACATCACTCCTGGCCAGCAGCCCCCCCGCGACAAAGTCGAGCGACCCCGCAATATGGTAGGTCAGCGCCAGTGCGGCGAGCAGCGCGCTTTTCGAGGCGCCCATCAGATAGACGAGGTACTTGCGGCCGCCCCTCCATCCCTCCTCGTCCTCGTGGTGGTAGACGAGCGGATAGGTAACGAGGCTGAGCACCTCGTAGAAGATCACCAGCGTAAACAGATTGGCGGCGAAGGCGCCCCCGGCGGCGGCCGCAAGACTGCTGGCGAAGCAGGCGAAGAATCGGGTCTGCGCATGTTCGTTCAAATGCCGCATGTAGCCGATGGAATAGATCGCCGCCACGATCCACAGCAGCGAAGAGACGGTGGCAAACACCATGCCGAGTGCATCGACCCGGAAAGCAAAGTCGATCCCCGGCAGAATCTCGAACAGGCGCAATTCGACCGTCCCACCCGCCAGCACCGTGGGCGCCATCGACACGACAATCGCGAACATGGCGACCGCGGCCAACGGCGAGACCAGATCGCGAAGTCTTTCGCGGTTGTTCAAAAGGAGAACTGCAAGGGCCGCCAGACCGGCGACGGTGATGGCAAGCAACGGCCGGATCGATACAACCGGGTCCAAAGCCGCTATCCTTTCATCACCGTCACGTCGTCGATCTTGAGGGTGGATTTGTTCCTCACGAGGGCAACCAGGATGCCCAGGGCGACGGCAACTTCCGCCGCGGTGATTGCGATGACAAAGATCGCGAAGATCTGCCCGCGGAAATCGGCGTGGTAACGCCCGAAAGCGATGAAATTGATGTTCACCGAGTTGAGCAGCAGCTCCAGCGACATCAGTACGACGAGAATATTGCGCCTGAGCAGCACGCCCGCCGCTCCGATCACGAACAGGACCACTCCGAGCACAATATACCACCAGAGCGGAACCATCACCCCTGCTCCTTCCGCGCCAGCATGATGGCGCCGACCAAGGCCGCCAGCAGGATTACGGAGGCGGTTTCAAACGGCAGGAGATAGTCGGCGAAAAGTGCTGTGCCAAGCTGCCTGACGTCGTCGCCGCCGCGCATCGCGACGGGCTCCACGACCGAAAAGCGGTCGCTCCAGAGCACCAGCACGAGCATCTCGACTCCGAGCAGGACGAGCAGTACCAGAGCCGGGAGGTTGCCGCCCGGCAAGAACCGCTGCAACACCGCTTCGCGCACATCGATCATCATGATCACGAACAGGAACAGGACCATGATCGCGCCGATATAGACGAAGATCTGGATGACCGCGAGCAACGGTGCCTCGAGCAAGACGAAGATTGCCGAGACCTGCAGGAAACACGCCATCAGCGCCAATGCGCTGTGAACCGGGTTGCGCGCCAGGACCACCGTCAGGGCCGTGATCACGGATACCGCAGCGAACAGAAGAAAGAACCCCTGATCCATCGACGCCGACCCTCCGACGCGAACTGCCACTCGGCGCGAGACGGCCGGATTCGAGACTGCGCCGCAACTTCAGATGCCTTCGCAAATTGTGCCCTAGTATCGGATTTTTCACAAGATTATTGTCATCGACGGAGCAAGATCGAGCCGGTCCGGATGTGGCGAAGGTCGCTTGCCAAGCGCGCGCTTTCGATAGGGTCGTACCGATTTTATCCATAGGCAAATGGTTTTAGCCTGGTCGACGAGGCTGGAGCGGCTGTCTCGATTGCCTTCTTGACATCCGCAAGCGCTTACCGCGCGCCCTGATCCAGGCGCGTGCGGATCGCGTTCATCTGCTCGATCTCCGCACGCTGGCCGCTCGAGATGTTGGCGCAGAGCGCGACCAGTTCGGGATCGTTGAGGGCTGCTTCCCGGCACATGAGGATTGCACCTGAATGATGAGGCACCATCGAGGCGATGAATTGGCGGTCGCCTATGAGAGCCTGTGTGCGAGTGCCTGCAAAGGCCGCGACGAACAGGATCGCCAGGCCGACATGGATGGCGGCGTTCAGCTTCCTGTTCCCGTACATGCCGCCCATGGTGGCGAGCATGATGATGCCCATCGGGGCCACCATCGTCAGCGCCATGTAGAGCATGTTGAGATTGTTCCGGAAATCGCTCCAGCCATCGATCATCGAGAACATCACGAAGTACATGACGATGAGGCTGAGGATCATGTTGACCGCGAACATGGAATAGGGATGCCTGCTCATCCCCTCATGTCGGGAATTGTGGTGATTGCGCATCGCTAGCTTCCTTCCGGCCTTCGGACCGAGTCGGAAGGCGGTTAGAGCAATTCCAGGAAAAGTGCGAAGCCGTTTTCCCTCCGGAATCGCGTAAATCCAAAAGGTTAGAGCGGTTCTGCGCTTCCGTGAAAAGCTGAACCGCTCCAGGATGTTTCCGAGGCAACAACTCGGAGGCATATCGCCTTAACCTTGCATCGGCGGGTTGGTTCCCGGGTCGCAAGAGCTTGCCGGATGCGGGAGCCCGAGCTTGCTGATCAGATCGCGCCGTCGTAAGCGATGTACGTCATCATCCCCGCCGCCATGTGGTACAGGTGGTGGCAGTGGAGCGGCCAACGGCCGGGATTGACGGTATCGAACTCCACCACGACCTCGGCCATCGGCGTTAGCAGGACAGTATCACGGACGGCTCCGCTGACCCCCTGGCCATTGACGCCGACGACCTGGAAATGGTGCCCATGCAGATGCATCGGGTGCGCCATCATCGACATATTCCGCATGGTGAGACGGACTCGCTTTTCTTTGGAAACATTCAACGGCGCGGACGGGTCGATGCCCCAGGTGTACGCGGTCATGTCTCCCGTCAGTGTGATGGCGTACTGATGATCGGGTGAGCGGGCGGCGAGAGGTGTTGCAGGCCGAAGCTGGCGCTCCAGGCCAAGGTCGAGAACGGGACCCGTCTCCAAGGCGGTGGTGCCGATCTTTTCAACGGCTGCATTCCTGGTCGCGAGGATGATACCGGTCTGCTCCTTCGCGCCTTCGCGAAGGGCGAGGATAGGGTAAGAGCCTGGGGCTGCGGGAAGCTCCAGCCGGATGTCGAGGCGCTGACCCATCGAGATCGGAAAGCGGCTGGCCGGGACCGGCTCGATATCGACGCCGTCCACGGCAATGAGATTACCGACGATGCTGCCGGTATCGATGGTGAAGGCCGTTGCGGTCGCTCCGTTGATGATCCGCAGACGCACGCGGCCGCTTTTTTCGATCCTGACGATCTCGGGATCGTCAAGGGTGCGGTCATTCGCGAGAAAGGCGTCGTATTCGATATCGTTGAGGTCCATCGCCGACGTTCCCGCCATCGGCATGCTCATCGTCGACATGCCGGTCATCGGCATCTGATGTCCCTGCATGTTCATCATCGTCTGCATCATCCCTTGATGGCGCGACTGCATGCCGCCATGTCTGGCGCCGCTACGCTTCAGCCTTTCCAGCAACTCCTCCGGGGACTTGAAAGAGAAGTCGTGCAGCAGGATCACGACGTCCTGTTCGTCACGGGCGCGGTCTTCCGCCGTGCGGACGATCAGCGGCGCGGCGAGCAGGTTCTGCTCCTGCAGGGTGTGGGCGTGCATCCAATGGGTCCCGCCAGGGCCGACAGGAAATCGGTAGTCCCGGTTTTCCCCAGCGGCAAGCAAGGCGGCCGGATTGTCCGGTACGCCGTCCATGTTCCACGGCGGCGTCAGGCCATGCCAGTGGATGAGGGTGTCTTCGGATGTCTCGTTGAGGAGGCGGATGTCGAGGTCCGTGCCTGCGTCCAGCACGAGGCCGGGCTTGCCGCTGCGGTTGGCCAGTCCGAAGATGGTGGCGGCCTTGCCATTGACGTCCAGGGTTCTCTTTCCGATGACCAGATCGGCGGGAACAGGGTTTGCATGGGCGCGGATGGAATTGAGGACAGGCGAGACGACTGCCGCACTCACGGCGAGCGTCTTCAGGAATTGACGGCGATACATGATATGCCTCTCGATTTATGTCGGCATCCCGACAGTGCTGATGATGGAACTGGCCCGCTGACAGGCGGACGCTTCGTCAGGCAGCAGATCGGGGAGGCTTGAAGCCAGGAGAAGGGGCTCTTCCGGTAAGATGCTCCTGCAGATAGGAAATACGGGTCAACAAAATCGCCATATTTGACGACGCGGTCGTCGGTGACGGAAGAATCAATATGCAGACAGCGCAAATGCTGCTGCAGCACGCCTGGTCACCGAGTGCCATTTTTGGCTTTGAGTGATGATCGTCTTGGTGAGGGTGATCAATGGACACTCTGTGTTCCGTCGAGCAGGGTTGAAGAGTGGCATGGGAAGCAGGTGCGCTGAAGAGAATAGCGACGGCAAGCAGCGCTATGCACATCCTCAAAATCAGCGTGTTATGCTTCCGCAAGTCCATATTGCTCAGCCTATTTCTGCCTCATGGATAGCTTAGGGAACCTCCACACGCCCGCTTTGATCCTCATCAAGCAGGGATCAGAAGAAGCGCAACTACGACATCCCGGATGATCAACCATTTTCCACGAAGACTGCCCCTTCCACCAACGGGAAGGTCAAGTGCCATTCTGGTGTTCGCATGCGTGCTGGCGAACTCCCTCGCATTTGCGGAGACCGTGCCGGTCGTGGCTGATCGTCAGAACGATATGAAGGAGATCGCCGCCGCCGCAAAGACGATTTCGGACATGTTCAAAGCTCCCGAAACCTACTCCTCCACCAAGTTCAAGGAGGCGAGCGAAGCCATCAGTGATCGAGCCGATCGGCGTCTTACAGATCACTTTGCAACGGTGACCGCCGCAGAGGGTTCAAAGGCAAACGAGGTGATCGCCACCGAACGGAATCGGTTCTCCGAACTGGCGCGGGACCTCAAGACCTATGCGGATGCCTTGTCTTCGACCGCGGATCGGCATCCGGACAGAATGTCAGATGATATGCGTATGAAGGAGCGCGAGCCGATGGGCGGAGGGCCGCTTGGTACGCGCATCAGGAGCGAGGCTTCGATGTCTGCCATGTCGGCAGAACATGCGTTTCACCTGATGCTGCAGACCTGCGCGTCGTGTCACTCGCGGTTTCGGGCAAAATGACTGGGCTGCCGATCCCCCTGCGAGGGTAGTTTGGGTTACTCGAAGCCTTGCCCAGTAAGAGGATCAGACATGGCCAGTGCACGGCCGTGATGCCATCATCCACCGCCAGTCAATCTTTTGCGCTGGCAATAGCTCTTGCGGACGATCTTAAAGGACGGTGCTCGCAAGCGGATCAGCCGCATGCTTGAGGTAGCCGATCACTCACGACACGATCAAGCGGTGCCATGTGGCTTCGTGTGATCGGCTGGCTAATTCCCGTCTCTTAGGGAGAAGGCGAATACATAGTCGCCGACGTCAGTCGAATTTGCTGCTCCGCCAACCGAGACCAGAACATATTGCTTGCCTGTCTTCGGTGAGACGTAGGTCATCGGCGTCGCACTCGAGCCGACCGGCAAAGGATATTTCCACAGCTCGCTGCCGTTCTCGGCGTCATAGGCGCGGATATAATAGTCCTGGAAGCCGGCAAAGAAGACGAGGCCGCCGGCAGTCGCCGATGTACCCGCATAGGTCGGCAAGCCCATCGACATGGGCAAATTCATCTTGATCTTGAATGGTCCGAGCTGTTCGGCAGTCCCAGCCGGCACCTGCCATGCGATTTTGCGTGTGTTCAGATCCACTGCCGTCACCGTGCCCCATGGCGGTTGCGTGCAGGGAATGCGCAGTCTTGACGTCCACTTCTCGGTTGTCATGCCATAGGGCGTGCCGCGCTGCGGGGCGGATGGGCCGTGTGCGGTCGTGACGAGGGCAAAATCGACGTAATCGGCCCGCGGCACGAGCGCGAAGATGCTGGGGACGCGAATGTCGTTCATGAAGACGCGGTTGTTGGGCAGGTCGACCGAGACGCTTCCCCAGTTGAGGCCGCCCAGATTTCCCGGCTGCTGAATTGCAGGATGCGTGCCGATCGGGGTGAAATCGCCGTCGTAGCGCATCTTGCGAAAGGCGATGCGGCAGGCCAGCTGATCGAACATCGTCAGGCCCCAGGCCCGCTGCTCCGTGACACGTTCCGCACCGATCGTCGGCATGCCGACGGAATAAGGCTGTGTCGGCGACAGCTTCTCTTCCGGCGCGCCTCCTGTCTGCGGCACCGGCTTTTCCTGAACTTCGGCGAGGGGAAGGCCGGTCTGACGGTTGAGCAGGAAAAGCTGCCCACGTTTGGTGGTCTGCAAGATGGCCGGCACGGTGGCACCATTGCCGTCAGGCAGGTCGATCAGCACCGGTTGGGCCGGCAGATCATAGTCCCAGATATCATGATGCACGGTCTGGAATTTCCATCGCTCCCGGCCTGTCGTCACATCGAGCGCCACCAATGTCGCGTTGTACTGATCGGCGAAAGCCGGGCGATTGGCGCCGTAATAATCCGGCGTGGTATTGCCGAGCGGGGCATAGATGAGGCCGAGCTTGTCGTCGAAGGCGGCTGTCGTCCACATATTGGGCGTGGCGCGGGTGTAGGTCTCGCCTGCCGGCGGAAGCTTGGTGATCGCCGGACTGCCGAGATCCCAGGCCCATTCGAGCCCGCCGGTGACAACATTGAATGCGCGAATGACGCCTGAGGGCTCGCCGACCTCCTGATTGTCGGTGACCCAGCCTCCGATGACAATCAGGTTGCGGGCAATCAGCGGAGCCGACGTCTGGAAATAGTAGCCGGTCTTGATTTCACCCATGCCCTGAGAGAGCTGCACGGTGCCGTTGTCGCCGAAGCCAGTGCATGGCGCGCCGGTTTTGCTGTCGATCTCGAGGAGGCGGGCGTCTATCGTCGTCTGTATCAGGCGCTCGTTGCAGAGGCCATCGGGTGATCGGCTTTCCTCCGGCATCTTGTAATAGCCGAGGCCGCGGCAACGCTGCCAATAGGGCGCTGACGCCTTTGGGTCGAAGGTCCAGCGGGGTTTTCCCGTATCGGCATCAAGGGCTGCGATCGCATCCGTCGGCGTGCAAGTGTAGACGGTATCGCCGATCTGCAAAGGCGTGTTCTGGTCGACGCCGTCGCCTCTTCCGCTGCGATATGTCCAGGCAAGATCGAGCCTGGCAACGTTGCCGCGATTGATCTGATCGAATGGGGAATAGCGATCTCCCTCCGTGCCGCGGCCATAGGATGTCCAGTCGGAGGGGGAGTTGTCGCCTCTGACCGTCTTGTAGGTAGGGATATCGCCGGAGGGGCGGATCACCTCATGTGGCGTGAAAGCAAGACCAAAGCCTGCAGCAAACAGAATGGCGGCAAGCAGGGCGCCGCCGTGGAAGAGCTTTCGGTTGGCGGTCGGCAAACGCGCTGGTGCAAAAAGAAACGCAACTCCCGCCAGCGCAATGGGGGACATCAGGCGTGCGAAGAGCCCCCAGAAATTGGTGCCCGACTCCCACAATGCCCAGGGAAGGGTGAAAACGACGACAAGCAGGATGATGAGTGCGCCCAGCGGCGTCCGGCGCCATAGCAGAACGGCTGCAACGAGATAGGCAAGTCCTGTGATTGCGTAATAGGAGGAGCCGCCGAGGCTCAGCAGCAAGGCGCCGCCTCCCATCAAGCCCAATCCGATCAAGGCGAGAACGATACAGAACAAAGCGGCCAGAAATTTCATCGTCTCCTCATCCAATTCGCTGCGCAGTCGCCCGCATTCGTCTCCGACCATCGACGGCGCCTCGGGCAGCACAGGGCCATTGGAGCGATGGTCAGCTATTCGTTCCGAAGACGGGCAGTCCCTCAAATTTTTCCTGATGTAGCTGTGGTCACTGACACGTGTTCCCGAGCCGGCAATGATGCTTGCGATTGCGTCAAAACTTCTGAAAGGGGCACTGATGGTTCTCGGCGAAAAACTTGATCTGGCGAAGGGGCGGCCGACAGGATTTGACTACATGCGATTGCTGTTGGCCTTTTCGGTGCTTTGGATCCATACGGCTCGTGTCACCTACGGCGATGATCTGTTTTTGTGGGAAACGCCCCTGCGTCCCTTTATCAAGTCGGTGCTGCCCATGTTCTTTGCGCTGAGTGGGTTCCTGGTTGCCGGCAGTCTAGGGCGGTCGAAGACGTTGATCTCTTTTCTTGGCAATCGATTTATCCGGATTTATCCCGCCCTCGCAGTGGAAGTGTTGCTGGCTGCTTTTATACTGGGAGCGATCTATACCGAGTATGACCTCAGTAACTACTTCACCGACCCCCAGTTTTTTACATATCTGCTGAATGTCACCGGGCACATTCACTTCAATCTTCCGGGGGTGTTCCTGACCAATCCTGACGCCGCGATGGTGAACGGGCAGCTCTGGACCGTGCCCTTCGAACTTGAATGCTACGTCGCGATCGCCGCGCTTTTCCTGCTCGGCGTGCTCAGGCGGCGCGTAATCGCGCTCGTCGCAACGACGGCGTTGTTCGTGGGTTTTGGGCTTGCGCGATATTGGAAGCATGAGAGCAACTGGGCATTCATGCCGACGACCGCGTCGGGGAACCTGCTGATCGGCGCCTTCCTCGTGGGCGTGACGATCTATCTCTACAAGGACAAGATTCTGTGGGATGTCCGCATGTTCATCGCTTCTGTTGCCGTCGTATTGTGGGCTTACTGGTTCAGCTCTTTTGGGGACTTCGTTGCCATTCCGGCTATTGGATATGTAACGGTCTTCCTCGGCTTGACCTCGCCCCGCAAGCTCGGAGTGCTTCAGGGCGCCGACTATTCCTATGGCGTATTCCTCTATGGCTATCCCATCCAGCAGGCCTTCGTCGCGCTCGGACCCTGGGCGCATAATTGGTGGCTGAATGGGATCGTCTGCAGCATCATTGTCACTTGTTTTGCCGCCTTCTCATGGCGATTCATCGAAAAGCCGGCGTTGGAATTGAGGAGACAGGTGACCTGGCTCGAGAACCTCTACCTGCAACGCGGCACGAGACGGGAATTGGCCGGCGCGGTTTTGAAGTAAGCTTCTCGACCGCCCATCCGGGACTTTGGTCATTGAGCGAGGATGCCCGGCTCAGCAAAGAGATCATCGGGATTTGCGGTCGCTGACCGAACCCGCTGCATTCTTGCTAGGACTGTTTAGATTTCGCTCCCGGAGATGTTTTTCCAGTTTTTCCAGCCTTCACCCTGAATGAGCCCGTGATCGGACAAGTCCTTCCAGCTCGTGTAAGTGCCCGTATCGTCATGGACGAAGTCGCCCATCTCCTTATCGGAGGAGTAAACGGTGTATTCTTCCGTATGCTGAGAACGATGGGCGGCATCGGCAACCTTGTGCACGAAGGTCGATAGGAATTTGAAATGGAGAAGGGCGCCGGATACGCCGAGTGCGCCGCGCATTTCGCCCAGATTCAGGGAGAGCGGCCAGACCTGGTGCGACGATTTGAGAAACAGCCGTTCACCTGTCACATAGATGAGAGGGATCTTGTTGAGCGCCGGCCCGTCCCAGAGCCGATCACGAAAATAGATGCGTCCGCGAACGCCGCCTTTGATCCATATCGTCCCGTTGCGTTCGTCGAAATGAGCGACATAGCCGGATCGGTCGAAAAGATTGCAGACCTCGAGCGGATTGCGGCCGGGTTCGCATATGTTTTCGAGAACGGGACGCGGGCTGTACATGTCGATCATGACCGAGCGGAGGGAATGACCGCCGGTGGATTCGATATAAGCGGTCAGCTGACCGATCGGGCAGGTGTCGCAATGGGGATAGACCAAGAACTCGTCAGCATCGACATAAAGGACCCATTTCTCCCGGCAGTACCGGTTGATGACCTCGTTGATCCAGTCGTTTCCGAACCTTGCCGCCTTGTAGGAGCCATGAGCTGATAGGAGCGAGACATCGTCGAAGCCGGATAGCAATTCGGCCGTTCCGTCCGTCGAGCCGTTGTCGATGCAGATAAAATGTTCGAAGCCGAGATCACGATAATATTGCAGGAAGAATGCCAGCCGGTGGCCTTCGTCACGGATGACTGAGATGACGACGTGGCGGGCCTGCCTGAGCCCGCTGCGCAGCACGTCATAGCGAACCTGCCGAGCCTTGAGCGACCGGCGCAGGCGGGCTTTTGCGTAATGCGAGATACTGGCGACGGAAACCCGATAACTCATATTCCATCCTGAACATTATCCGTTCCCGGAATCATTAGCCTTGCTTCGAGAAGCCCCACGGACGGAGCACAGAGCAATTTCGGCTGGTGGGAACAATATGCGGTCATCATACGGCGTAATCGCCAACCAACAGGCTCTGGACCCGCGGGTGGGGGCCGTTCCTCTCGATCGCGTGTTCGATACGTGCCCGCATCGACCGATATTTATAGAGTATCTTCCGATCGAGGCTTATTCCGCGATAGAGCGCGTTGTAAATGGAATGGGCTTTGCGCAGATCGACATAAACTTGGCTTTCCCGATCGGTCCATGGAAAGAAGGTTCCATGCCATGGCTTCGGATGCGCCATATAGTGGACGATCGCCAGCGACGACATGTTCACCAGATGCAGAAACTGCTTGGGAAAGTTCCAGCGGTTGGATACGAGGATGAGCGACGAACCGCAAACATAGTTCAATGCGCCCTGATCGTGTTTGCCCTCGCAAGCCTCGGGGTTGCTGGCAAAAAGCTCAAGCGCCTCCTGTCCGATCCAGCCGTTGCGATGGAATTTCAGGACCCCCGCATTGAAGTAGTGGTTGTCCTTTCCAGTATTGAGGAAGTCCTGGATTGCCGTGTAATCGCGGGCCGCGAAAAACCGGCCCTCAGGCACGGCGGCGTTTTCGAGTTTGCCGAGATCGCTGACGATCTGGGTATCGCCATCAAGATAGATGATTTGGCTGTAATGGGCGGGCAGGATCTCGCAAAGGACCAATTTGGCCATCGTGCTGACGCTGATGCGCCCCTGAAAATGCGAACTGTCGAGCTTGCCGAGCGAGTCCTGCAGTGCATCGGTCGCATCTGCCAATTCGACCCCGCTCGCGGCGAGCAGGGCTTTCAACTCGCTGAAATTATCCAGACGTTCAGACATAAGCACGCAAACGTCGGTTGCGGAGCTTGCGAATTTGCGAGCTTGGAGCGCGGAAAGAATAGTTGGAAATGAATATTCGACATCCGTGACGTAGACAACGCACTGATTGTTCATGTCATCACCCTTCCGGTTGTCTTCAATGCGAGTGAATGGCTGCTCTCTTCAGGGTAGAGGGAACAGTTGTTGATCGATCCGGCAGGCCTGTCGTATGACAGTCCGGTCCGGTATATATTGCGTGTCGCCGGACCGCTCGTTTGTTGAAACCGCATCCGGCCGCCGGCGGTTTTTGTGTGTTCCATTGTTGAGACGCTCATCATGAAGAATGCCGCGCCTGTCACAGGGCTGTGTTTCGACATCTTGAACCGCGGCAGGACGATTGATGCCGGGACTCTGATCGAAATGCAGAGGGAGGGAAGATCGTCATGCTGATCACCACCTTGGTGGCGGCCGTGATTTCGATAGCTGCCGGCGCTTCGATCCGCGCCTGGGCCTTTGCTATTTTCGCGATCCTTGTGGCAATCGGCTTCGGCAGTGTGGCTTTCGCCGACGGGTCTTCGCTGTTCGGGGCGATCGTTTCCGGTATCGCTTTCCTGGTGCTCATGGAAATCGGCTACCTGACAGGCGTCTTCCTGTCGGGTTTCGCGCGGCGTAGCGCCAGGCTGCCAGAAAACAATTCCGCCTCTGATAGCGTCGCAGCCACCAGCGAACGCCGACAGGGCTGACGCTGAAGCAGGATCGGTCGCCCGTCCTATCCAGCAGGGAGGTGCGACACCGCGCTCCTCCGAGCTCTTGATTTTACCAGCATTTCCTGACGGCGCGGGCGATTGGCTGCGAATCCGCCCGGGCGTGCGCATCGCTGCAAGGGCATACCGTCCTCGGCCTTGAACGAAATTCGCGACTGAGGTCATCACGTTGCAAACACCGGCGCTCTCCTGAGAGATGCCGATGCCTCCGGGGGATGCCGATTTGCGACAGGTCGGGCCACCCGATGCCACGACACATAGGGGGTGGCCAGGCAACCGGACGCCAAACCCGCCGTGGTGCTGAACAGCAGGCCGAGATCGGTGCCGCTTCCTGAAATCGCCGCAGAGGCGATCTGTGAGATCGATGCCATAATGGCGGCGTTTCCGATGGCATGCGTCTCCCGATCGCCGGAGACGTGCCGGCCGGAGGCTCTGATAAGGCTGTACAGGAAGGCGACGAAGAGAAGCGTGCCGGTCAATCCGACGTTGGACAACAATGCGGCGATGAAACTCGATGCTCGAACCGTTCCGAGGCCGGCGCCGAAGGTTGCGGTATCGACGAATGCGATCAATGCCAGCGTGTTCCAGGCGGTGCGCTCCTCGCCGGACTGCGATTGGAGTTTGTCCGACACGGTGGTGTTGACGAGACTGGTGATGGAATTCCATGCATCGGGGATAAGGCTGAGGGCTACGATGGCGCAAGGGATCAGGAAGAGGGTTATCGCCAGGAAAGTCACGTGCGAGGTCTTTGCCGATCCTGCGACCATATGTTTGCAGCAGAACAGCACGAGCATGCAGACAACGAAAAGCCCGGCGATATAGGCGGTTGTCGATGTGCAGAGCAGGATCGTCGGGCCGATTAAAAGCGTTGCTAGGCCGGCCATACGGCTTCGAACGCGCTCCAGCCAGAGCAGAAGCGTGAACGAAAAATAGGCCAGTGCGACCGTCCCGTATATGCTTGCTTCGGGAAAGGCGCCGACGATGCGTTTGAAGCCGCTGATCGTCTCGGCGGTATGCATGGTGTAATTCGCGTTTCTGATGACGTCGAGCAGGTAGGTCTGACCGGTCAGGAACGTTCCGATATCAAGCAACGCCAGAGCAAAACATGCGATTGATGCGACGATCAACTGCTGAGCGATGAACCGCTGATATCCGAGCCTCGCAAGTCCCGAGACCACCGCAAAGCAGGCGAGGTCGCCGAGCAGATAGACAGATTGGCTGAGATTGGAAGAGCCTGGCGACAAGGGCGCGGCCACCGTCGACATCATGCCCGTCGCATCTCTCGCAGAGGAGTAGACGAGCGTCGCGCCCGCAAAAATGCGCGGCAGGAAAAAAGACGACACGACGGAAAACAGCACGTAGGCGGCAAACCAGAAGCCGGGACCCGGATAGGCGATGCTAGCCAGCGCCGCTTGTGTCTGGACCGGACGCAACAAGGTGGCGGCGACGATAAACAGGAGCATTAGATGGCTTGGCTGGACACTGCTGCCACCGAGCGCAGCCAATTGCAGAGCCGCCGCTGCTCCCAGCAGCGTCAACAGGCAGAGGGTCGTCACTGCAAAACGCGCGCCATTGACCATGGTGAGCAGGCCAAGCAGGAGAACGATGAAACCGAGCGGCTCTATCGACATGCGTCTAATCCTGACCCTGGCAAACAGCTGAAATACCGCTTTGGCCGAATGCGGGCACGGCAAGTCGATATGATGGGCGAGGCGAAAGCCGCCAGCTGTCGTTGCTGATCATCATCGTGTCCTAATTCGATCCCATCTGGGACATCCAGCCGCGGCCGGCTCGATTATCCCCGGCCACATCAGATGACGGGAGTGTCGAGCTCTGCGTCTGGGGCGCGGACTGCAGCGGCGAAGTCGGCGCCTGAAGATTGGTGTCCAAGCCGATCTCGACGAGATCATGCGGCAGCAATGCGGTTTGCTCGTCGGCTACGATGTTGCTGGTGGTTCCGTCGTTGTTGCGACGCACAATCCTGTAGTTCTTCTGCGCTCTGCCAAGTCCCGGCGCCTCCATGTTCATCTGCGCAAGTTGAGCGTCATAGCCGGCCTGTTCGCCCAGAAGCTGGGCCACCTGAATATCGATCGCTGCCCTGCCGATCGCGAGGTTGACCTGATTCAGCAGCTCCTGGTTTTCGCTGTTCTGCCTGTTGACGATATTGATCTTGGAACGGTCGGCCTCGCTGAGGCCCTGACGAGCCGTGGTCAGGGCGACTTCGAGATCGATCAGAGTACCTTGTGCATCGGCAACCCAGCGGTCGACGGAGACCTGACGGGAATTGCTGACCAACCCTTTGCTCACCAGACTATTGACGTTGTCCAGTTCCTTTTGGGCAAGGTCAATCTGCCGCTTTTGCGAGCTGATCTTGGCCTCGAGCGACTCGACCTGCTGGCCGTAGAGGCGGGTGAGGTCATTCGCCGCTTCGATCTGGCTGTCGGTATCGACGCGGCGCAGCCGCATCAGGTTCAATTCCTGTGCCTTCAGCTTGTCCACGTCGGGCGTTCCCACGAGTTCGGCGGGAATCTCGAAGCTCTGCTCGCCGGCGATTTCCGCGCGCAGCCGCGCCTGCCGCATCAAGAGATCGCGCCGGTTGAGGACGGCGGTTCGGTAGGCTCCGGCTGCCTGAATCCGGTCGCGCTCGAAATAGGTATTGTCCTCGCGTTCCCGCAGAAAGCCACCAGCGATGCTGACGGCCTTCATGACGGTCATCCGCGGTTCAAAAGGATAGCGTCCCGGGGTCTGAACGGTGCCGGTCACAAAGATCGGCGCATGCTCGGCTATCTCCAGGGCGATGTATGGCTTGCCAGGAAGTTCCGCCTTTTCGGCGAGCGCACTGGCGACGGCATCGGCGAGTTCTTCGGCTGTTTTTCCGGACGCCTGTACATGGCCGGCGATCGGGATCGACAGGTCGCCGGTATCGTCGATGGTGTAGACGCCATCGACAGCTTCCCAGCTGGCATAGCGGGAATCCGCGGAACGCCATTCGACGACGCGCAGTCTGACCTTGTCTTCCGGCACGAGGGTGAATGTTTGTGCGTGGGCGACGCTCCAGCCGGTCAGGCAGCAGAAAACCTGCAAGGCGAGGGCCGCGGAGATAACGCGATCGAGCAAGAATGTGGACTGCATTGATCTATCTCCGTTTCGTTGCGATCGGCGGCCAGGGCGCGCGGGAGGGCGGATTGCCGAATTCGAGAATGCGGGATGGCGAGACGCGGCCGGCAAGAAGATCGGTGAGCGCCAGCAAATTGCCGTTCAAACGTCCCCATCGGTCGACCAAGTGGTCGTTGAGCACTATGCCCGATGCGTTCGCCAGGATGTTGCGGCCGATCTGTGCTATTGCACGGCCTTTCGACATCGTGCCCTTGCGGATCAGGTGGACAGGATTGGCAACCTGCGAATAGCCGAGTCTGCGGCCAGGCTGTCGCCCGGATCTGACGCCGAGATGCACTCCGTAGGCGCCTTCAACGCGCACGGATCTGCCGTAGTGGGCGATGGACCTGCTGAAATCGACATCCTCAAGCCAGCCATAGAGCGGCAGTTGCTCGTCAAACGCCAGCGCGTGTTCGAGAACGGGGGCGAGGCGAACCGCCATATTGCACCCGTAGGCATTATAGACATCCGACACCCGCTCGGACCCTTCGCCGGCGCTGTGAAGAACCTGCAGGGCCTTCGACATGTCGAGCCCCCCATCGAGGATGCCGTCGGCCAGGACCTCACCGGTGGCAATCGCGACGTCAGATTTCGCTGAAAAGACGGCTGCCATTCGCGACAGAAAGGTTGCGGCCGGAATAAAATCGTCGTCCAGGAAGATCAGAACATCTGTGTCGGCGGCGGACGCCCGGATGATGCTGTTGCGCTGAGAGGTCAGGCCGCGGCTGCCGATAATGATTTCCACGTCGAGACGGTCGGCGAGCCCGGCGGCATCGTCGATCCCCGGCACGCAGACGATCAACCGCTGCGGCTGGTCCGGCAGGCCGGCGAGGTAATTGACCGTTTCCAGCAGGATCGAAGGACGTCCCGCCGAAGCAATTCCGACGGCAATCCGCAATGGCCGGCTCGCGCGCCGGACCATCGCTTCGGTGTCGGAAGAAACAGGCGCCGGTCCGACCAAGCCGTCCTGCCTTGTGGTTTTTGCCGAATGCGCGATCATGGCTGTATGCTCTTCGGCGAGTGGTTGATGACCGCGCCGAGGATCTCCGCGCCGACATTGCGCATCGTCTCGATGACACGCATGGCGTCGTCGATCGAGGTGCGTCCGTGCGAGGCGACCACCAGAACACCGTCGAGCTCCGGCGCGATCGCATTGGCATCCGGCGAAGCAGAGAATGCGGAAATGTCGACAAATATGGTGTCGAATTCCTTTTTCAGCTCGGCGAAGCTCAATTGCGTGCGGCGCGAACTCAGACGAATTGCCGGCGTCACGGTGTCGACCTTGCCGAGCGGAAGGAATTTCAGCGTCGGGCTGAGGGGCAAGGCCGCCGTCTGAATCAGTTGGCCGTTGTCGAGCACGTCGACGAGGCCGCTGGAACTATGGGGCGCAATCGCTTTGCTGAGTGATGATTTCTGCGCGGCCGCATCAATCAGAAGTGTCTTCGCTCCAGATGCCGACGATAGCACGGCAAGTTCGCTTGCGATGGTTGATGCTCCGTTGCCGGGATTGACGGCGACCACTCCGATGACGATCCGGCGTTTGCGCCGAAGCCCGACGACCGTTGCGCTCAACTCCGTCATGCCTGGAATAACCGGATAGGCGGCTGTACTGCTGCCCGTGCCGGCGGCGAGGAAAGGCGCCGGCTGGCCGTTGCGTGTTCCTTTTGATGTCGCCAGAACGGTGACGAAGGGCAGACCACAGGTTTCAGCGATCTGATGCGGGCGGACGAGCCGGCGGTCGCTGGCATGTCTTATCATTGCGAGTGCGAGACCCGCGCCAAGGCCGACCGCCGCCGCAAAGGCAACGATGAGCGTGCTGCGCGGTCTCGCCTTCGAAAGAGGCAACATGGCCCGCGAGACGATCGTGGCGTCGGACATCGGATAGGTGATGCGCTGCTTTGCTTCGGTCAGCTGGTTCAAGGTGTTTTCATAAAGCGTACGGCGGGCATCCGTTGCGCTTTGCAGTTCCGCAAGCTTGAACTGGTCGCGGGGATTGCTCGTGAAGCTCGCCAGGGCGCTGGCGGCTTCCGCCAGCCCTCGCTGTTGCTCGGCCATGAATTTCGCCAGCCAGTCGCTGTATTGGCGGGCGGCGTTGGCCTTCATCGAGATATTCTTCTGGATATATTGCCTGGCGAGCGTGTCGGCGATGTCGACGGCCTTCTGAGGGGTCGATGCCGCAGCCGATATCTCGATGATCGTCGAGCTTCCGATCCGGCGGATGTCCATCATGTTCAGCAGTTTGGCGGTTGCCCAGTCGTGGAGCCGCTCCTCCTCCGTCTGCGGTTGCGCTTCGCTCGCTCCGTTGCCCGCCGCGTCTTGCGATGGCGTATCCAGTTGTGAGGAAAGCCCTGTCAGCCAATTCTTCGCTCTACCCTGCAGAGAAGGCGTCTGATCGACAAACTCCGGATCACGGACGAGATCAAGCGCCGCCACCGCTCCGCCGACGACATCGCTCGATCTGGCGATCTCCAGCTGTCCTTCGATGAACGCATCTTCGGCGAAAGCCCTCTGTGCTTCAGAGCCGCTCACCTGGGGGAAGATCAAAAGCTGCGTGCTGGCAACGAAGGTCGGTTCGGCGGTCAGCAGGTAGGTTGCGGCGATTGCCAGAAAAGCGATGGTCGTCACGACGATCCAGTGCCAGCGCATTCTCAAAAAGAAGAGCATATCCCGCAGGGTCAGCGGCGAATTCCCGCCGCCAGTGGCTGCTGCGGGCAGGGATATGGCAGAGACACCGCTGAAGATCGTGCTGGAGGTCATGTCGTCCTAATCCAAAATGGGAAATCAAGGAATAACCAGGTAGTGGCGGCTTGGAGGGGACGCGGGAGCGGCGCATTTTCCGATCCCGGCGCTGTCGGCTGTCTCCCCTTGAACGCTCAGTACGATCCGCGCTGCGAAAACAGCGCAGGAATAGTCTTGGCGATGATGACGAAGTCTCGGGCAAGCGACCAGTTGTTGAGATAGTGGACGTCGAGAGAAACCCGGAACTCGTAACTGACGTCGTTGCGCCCGCTGGTCTGCCATTGACCGGTCAGTCCCGGACGGACCGCCATATAGGCCCACATGTGTTCGCCGTAGCGCGGCAGTTCCTCGGCTGTGACCGGCCGGGGTCCGACGAGGCTCATTTCGCCACGGACAATATTAATCAGCTGCGGAAGCTCGTCGATGCTCGAGCGCCTGAGAATATCGCCGACGGCGGTGATCCTGGGGTCGTTCTTCAGCTTGCGCGTCGTTTCCCATTCGCTGCGGGCGGCCGGGTTGTTTTGCAGCAATTCCGTGAGCTGAGCGCTCGCATCGGGCTTCATCGTCCGAAATTTGAGGCATCCGAACGGCGCTCCGCCGAAGCCGATGCGCGTATGGGAATAGAAGACAGGGCCGCGGTCGGAGAGTTTCACGATCATCGCGACGATCAGCAGAAGCGGAGAGAGCAGGATCAGGGCGGTGATCGCAACAAGAAGATCTATCGCACGCTTCGACGACCTACTCGCTGCACGAGGCCGAGCGTCGGGTAAATCGTCACCCTTAGCGGCCCGTCCGACGCGTGACCAAGCCTCAACACTATGTGCTTCCCATGCCATCGCGGTCTCCAAAACATTGCCCGTCAACAACCGTTGAAAGCTTGCTGCGCCGCACCCAGATTGTCTGTTACCAAGGTCATAATCGTTAATTAATTCTTTATGCTAGGAAGCCGTCACACAGATTTCCGACTACAGATCTGTGTCATCAATTCTTTTAATTGGCTATATAATCTGCTGTTGGTGATAATTTTGCGCATTAATGCAACAATTGTGTTGATGTCGTAATTTCAATAATTGATGATTTTTAAATCACTAAGTCGTCTTTATGGGCAATTTTGGCTCGTATCGTAGAAATTATTAGAGCATTTTAGAATGTTCTATTTTACGTGGGGAGTTCTTCGCATTTCTATGAAGGTAGACTTAAATTTTACGTTAGATAGCGCCGATGTTATTTGACTAACGTAGTAATCCAATATAATTGATGCAATGCAGCATGGGTGAGAGACCATTCTAGTATTAGGAGCGAATTGCATGGACGGGATCACACATGCATCTGATCGCAGGCCCGGCATCAGCAAAGCCGCGATCTCGGCCAGCGGCATTCACCTCAACAGTCGCATTGTCATCGAAGACGACTTCCTTTCCTGCCGCTCGAGCATGCGGCGTTTCCGTCGCGGCGAGATCATTGCCGGGGCGGGCGTTCTTGTCGACATGTTCGCTCGCGTGCATTCGGGGGTGGTCAGTGCAAGTACGATGCTGCCTGACGGCAGGGAATTCATCGTCGAGATCATTGCGAAATCAGGTCTGATCGGCGAGCTCGAGGTCTTGCGCCGACAGACATTGAACCTCGAATACCGGGCCGGTTCTAATTGCGAGCTGCACTTCTTCGAGGGCCGGCTGCTGCGGGACATGTATGCCACCGATCCGTGCTTTCGCGAAAAAGTCTTCTCAAGGGCTTTGGCGCGTGTCTCGGAGCTTGAACAAAGAATAATCGCCAATGCGGCGTCGACCCTGCAGGCAAGACTGGCGAGCACGTTGCTGCGGCTCTCGGCTGTTTACGGAAAAGATTCCGCAAACAGCGGCAACGAACTGACTATCTCGCAAAATGATCTGGCCGCGACGTTGCCGGCGTCCCGCGAGAAGGTCAATCAATGCCTACGGCGCCTGCGGGAATGCAAGATTATCGACGGAGGGCAGGGTAGGATCCGAATTCTTAACCGCAAGGCGCTCGAGGCCTGTGCTAATGGCGCGTTTTCGGTGAAGTGATGCACCCGTCGCTTTCCGAGGCCCTCCGATCCGCCGCAAATGTCAGCCGCTTTCCAGGCCCCGGCACGCCAAGGATCGATCGCGTGGTCGTCATCGACGACTACTCGGTGGCCATGGGCGGGGCGACGGGGCTGGCGGTGCTGTCGGCCAAGCTTTTTCGCGGCCTCGATATTCCCGTGACTTATATTTGCGGGGATGACGCCGCCAATGCGGAGCTCGCTGCCATCGGGGTCTCGATGGTCGGATTGAACAGTCGCGACCTGCTGAGCGCCGAGCGTGCGAAGGCTTTCGTGACCGGCATTCACAATGGTGCGGCTGCCCGCATGGTCGCGAATTGGATTGCCGCAAGAGATACGGCGAATACCGTCTACCACGTCCATGGCTGGCACCAGATCCTGTCTCCGGCGCTTTTCGGGGCACTGGCTCCGGTCGCGGCACGCTGCGTGGTTCACGCCCATGACTTCTTCACCGCCTGTCCCAACGGCGCCTTTTTCGATTATCAGGCGCAAGAGATTTGCCTTCGTCGTCCGCTCGGTGCCGGCTGCATCGCGACGGCTTGCGACAAGAGAAGTTATTCGCACAAATTGTGGCGGGTCGCCCGCGGCTCGAATATCCTCCGGTTGCTGAGGGCTGAAGCCGATTTCGGCCGGATCATCCTGCTGCATGAGAAGATGGCTGGCTTTCTCGTCGGCGCCGGCTATCGGCCCGAGCGGTTGACGACGATCCGCAATCCCGTCGCCCCCTTGTCGATAGAGCGTGTCGAGGCGGAGGCGAACGACGAGTTTGTCTTCATCGGTCGGCTCGACGAGGAAAAGGGCGTGGAAGACGCCGTGGCCGCCACACGCAGAGCCGGCGCCAGGCTCTGCGTGATTGGGGATGGGCCGCTGATGCCGTTGGTCGCAACTTCCGGCGATCACGTCAGGGCCGTCGGCTGGCAGTCGCATGCGCAGATCGGCACCACCATCCGCAAGGCGTGCGCCCTGTTGATGCCATCGCGCTATCCCGAGCCTTTCGGCCTCGTAGCGATCGAAGCGGCCAGAAGCGGCCTGCCGGTCATCATGTCGCGCAGCGCCTTTCTCGCCGAGGAAATGGAACGCGCCGGTATGGCGTTTGCCTGCGACACGGCTGATGAAGCCGCCTTTGCCGACACATTGACGCGATTTGGCCAAATGCCGAGGCACGAAATCCGCGCCATGAGCGAGCGGGCCTTCCTGATGTCGCCTGATCTCGCTTCGACGCATGAGGAATGGCGCGACGCGCTCCTTGCCGAATATTGCAGCCTGCTTTCGACGAATGCGGTTCCCGAGCTGACAGACGGTGTGGCGACACAAGGAGTATTCCGTTGACCTTTAAAGCAACAACCTCTCTTTCCGACGCAAGGGCATATCTCGGCGATGCGCCCGTGATGGCGAAAAGACGCGTGGCCGAGGCGGGAAGCGTCAAGGAAACCAGGCAACTGCGCGTCGCCATCGTGCATTACTGGCTCGTCTCGATGCGCGGCGGCGAGAAAGTCGTCGAAGAATTGTGCCGCATGTTTCCGCAGGCCGACATCTTCACCCTTGTCTGCAACCGGGATCGCATCAGCGATTTTCTCAAGACGCGCAACATCCGCACGTCCTTTCTGCAGAAGATCCCCGGCGCGCAGCGGCATTACACAAAGATGCTGCCGCTGATGCCCTTCGCGCTCGAACAATTCGATCTGCAGGACTACGATCTCGTGCTGTCGAGCGAATCCGGGCCTGCCAAGGGCATCATTACTCGCGCCGACGCTCTTCATGTCTGTTACTGCCATTCGCCGATGCGCTACATCTGGGATCAGTTCCACGTCTATCGGCATGGTCTGCCCTGGGTGGGACGTGCCTTGATGTCGGTCACCGCGCCGATGCTGCGCGCCTGGGACGTGACGACGTCGTCCCGCGTCGACGTGTTCGTTGCCAATTCCGACTACGTCGCAAACCGCATTCGCCGCTTCTACGATCGGGATTCCATCGTCATCCATCCCCCGGTTGCCACCGATGATTTTTCGGTCGGGAAGGGGAAGGGCGAATTCTATCTCTATGCCGGTCAGCTGACGGCCTACAAGCGGCCGGATATCGCTGTTCGCGCCTGCACCGCGGCCGGGCGTAAGCTCATCGTGATCGGAGAGGGAGAACAGTTGCCCTATCTGAAATCAATTGCCGGCCCGACTGTCCAATTCCTCGGCCATCAGCCGTTCGATGTCCTGCGTGATCACCTCTCGCGATGCCGCGCCCTGCTGTTTCCGGGCACGGAGGATTTCGGCATCCTGCCGGTCGAAGCGATGGCATCAGGGCGGCCTGTCCTCGCTTTCGACGCCGGCGGCGCAAGGGAAACGGTATCTTCACCGCAGGTCGGTTTTCGCTTCGCTGAGCAAACCACCGAGGCCTTGCTGGAAACCATGGCGGCGTTCGAAGAGGGGGAGGACGATATCGATCCGCAAGCCATCCGCGCGCATTCGCTGAAATTTTCCTCGGCGGTTTTCCGCAATCGGATGGCCGGGCTCATCGAGCAACAGCTCTCCACCCATGCCGACCGGTCCGTCGATGCCTTCAATAGACGACCGGTCTGAGGGCAAGACTGGAGCTGCCTGTCTTGCTGCCGCGATCGAAACCGTCTCAATCTGCCGACGAGGAATAGACAGATCATGTCAAGCCTATCTCAGAGGACGGCGACGGCGAGCATCTGGACGATCAGCGGAAAATTCCTCGCGCGACTGCTGGATTTCGTCAGTCTGCTTGTCCTGGCAAGATTGTTGAGTCCTGCGGATTTCGGATTGGTCGCCATTGCGACGTCGGTTCTGGTCATTATCGAAGCAATCCTGGATCTGCCGTTGACGCAGGCCCTGATGCGTCAGCCGTCCCCCTCCGAGGAGATGTTTGCGACGGCTTTCACGTTGAGCCTGCTGAGAGGGTTGGCCATCAGCCTGCTGATGATGGTCATTTCCTGGCCGATGGCCGTGATCTACGACGATTCCCGACTTTTTGCGCTTGTCACTGTGCTTTCGATCGCGCCCTCCATGCGGAGCATGATCAGTCCTCGCATGGTCCTTTTCATGCAGCGTTTCGATTTCAAACGCGAGTTTGCGCTCGACCTCATCACCAAAGGATCGACGCTCCTGTTCGGGGCAGGGGTGGCCGCGGCGACGGGCAGCTATTGGGGGCTCGCGGTCGGGGCGGTCGCCGGCCCGACCGCGGCGATGATCACCTCCTATGTCTTTGCGCCGATGCAGCCGAAGTTCAGCCTGTCGGAATGGAAGCGTTTCCAGGATATGATCGGCTGGAATACCGTATCGCAGGTGCTGAGCGCAATTAATTGGCAGCTCGACCGGCTGCTTTTGCCGCGTTTTGCCGGGCTGTCGACGTTTGGCGCCTTCAGCGTCGCCGACAATATCGCCGGCATTCCCTATCAGACCTTTGTCGGCCCGTTGCTGCGCCCGCTGATGGCGGCGTTCTCCTCTGTCGAAGATCGTCGCAACCTGGTTGCCGCCTATTTGAAGGCCACGAGTGCAATCACCTTCGTCGCGGCGCCCATTCTTATTGCGCTCGCCTTTCTGGCCGAGCCGACGGTGCGTGTCCTCGTCGGCGAGAAATGGGCATCCGCCGCACCAATTCTGCAATGGCTCTGCCTGGTGAGCCTGCTCGGTCTTCCGACGAACATAGTGCCGGCATTGGCGATGGTCATGGACAAAACCCGTTCCCTCGCCTTGCGGATGTTCGCCGAATTCCTGGTCAGGGTCCCGGTCACCATCCTCGGTATCGTCTATTTCCAGGTGGCGGGTGCGCTCGGCGCGCGCGTTGTGGCGGTTCTCGTCGCTTATGCCGCGTCGCTCATCATCACTCGGCGGTTGATCGGGGCGAGTTTTGCCGCGCAGCTGACTTCCTTTTGCAGGCCTCTGGCCGCGAGCCTGCCGATGATCGCTTTCCTGCTCTGGATGGGCCCCAAGCTCGCCGCCATGCCTGCCGGCTTCGGCCTGATCGTCGGCCTGGCGCTTTGCAGCGCGGCGGCGGCGACGATCTTTTGGGTCTTCGCGCTGTTGCTATGGCAGATTCTGGGAAGGCCCGACGGCGTCGAGACCATCGTCGTTCACCGGCTCATGCCGCGACGAAAAAGAATTCTCATTTCATGAGAAAGACCGGTGCAGTCCAACGATTATTTTGGCGGTTTCGGAGAAGCGCAATGCGTTACGGCATATCTTCTAAGAGCTTGGGTCTGCTCGTTGTTCTCGGTCTGGGGGCATTGCCCGGCCAGCCTAGCGTCGCCCAGGAACCGATCAACATGAATGCCTATCAGCTGACGTTCGAGGAGAATTTCGACAGCCTCGATGTCTCGGCGTGGGGAGAGAGAAGCTCCCGCTGGATCGCTCATACGCCCTGGAACGGTGATTTCGGCGACGCCCGTTTCACGGATCCGGCGTCCGATTTTCCGTTTACGACCGATCAGGGAATCCTGAAGATCGAAGCGCGTAAGGGAGAGGATGGAACCTGGCGGTCGGGCCTGCTCTCGGCGGTCAACCCGAAAGGCGAAGGCTTCTCGCAGCAGTTCGGCTATTTCGAAGCGAGGATGAAGCTGCCGCCGGGCAAAGGGGTTTGGCCAGCCTTCTGGCTCATCGGGCTCGACCAGTCGAAATACACCGCCGAGATCGACGTGCTGGAATATTATGGACGCGCGCCCTACGAGTTCAGCATGGGCTTTCATATCTGGCGCCAGGCCCACGGCGGTGAGAATTCCAATGGCGGCTATTGGAAAACCGTCCAGGATGGAATTTTGAACAGCGAGTATCATACCTACGGCGTCGATATCCGGGCCGACAAGACGACCTTCTATCTGGATCGCCAGTACCTGTGGAGCTTCGACACGCCGAAGGAGTTCCATATGCCGTTCTATCCGCTGGTGAACTTGGCGCTCGGCTCGGGCTGGCCGATCGATGAAACGCCAAATCCTTCCATCCTGCTCGTCGACTATATCCACGTTTACAAGCGCAAGCCGGCCGACGCGGCGAATTGAGCGAGCGACCGTTGATCGCTCTATTGCTCGCGGAGGCAACTGAGACCGGTTTGCGCATCGAAGAGATGCATCGCCTGCTCGTCAAAGAAGAGCGTGAGTTTTTCGCCGTCGCGGACCGGTGTGCGCGGCGGCAGGCAGGCCATCAGCCGTTGGTTTCCCGCGAGGGCGGTGACGACGAGCTCCGGGCCGGTCAACTCCGCAACCTCCACGGTTGCCTCGAGCGAAGCCCCGGATCCAGCCGTGCGAAGCGCCTCGGGGCGGATGCCAAGAATGAGGTCGCGGCCATCGGCTGCCGCCTTGCCGAAGCGGACGGGCAGAGGCAGGCTGGTATCGGAACCCGAGAGCACCAGTCGATCATCTCGGATCGTTGCCGCCAGCAGGTTCATCGGCGGCGCGCCGACGAAGGTCGCGACATAGAGCGTCGCCGGACTGTTGTAGATTTCTTCCGGCGTGCCCAGCTGTTCGATGCGGCCGTCGCGCATGACGGCGATGCGGCTCGCCAGCGTCATCGCCTCGATCTGGTCATGGGTGACATAGACCACCGTCGTCTTCAGTATCCGGTGCAGCCGCTTGATTTCGGTGCGCATTTCCATGCGCAGCTTGGCGTCGAGGTTGGAGAGCGGCTCGTCGAAGAGGAACACCTCCGGCTTGCGCACCAGCGCGCGGCCGATCGCGACGCGCTGGCGCTGGCCGCCGGAGAGCTGGCTCGGCTTGCGATCGAGAAGATTTTCGATCTGCAGGAGCTTTGCGGCATCGCGCACCGCTTTGTCACGCTCGGGCGTCGGAACTTTACGCATTTCCAGGCCGAAGCCGATATTCCTATGCACCGTCAGATTGGGATAGAGCGCATAGGATTGAAAGACCATGGCGATGTCGCGGTCCTTCGGATGCACGCGGAGCACTGAGCGGCCGCCAATCCTGATGTCACCGCTCGTCGCCTCGGCAAGGCCGGCGATGATGTTCAAGAGCGTTGACTTGCCGCAGCCGGAGGAACCGAGCAGTACGAGGAATTCGCCGCTTTCCAGGGAAATATCGATACCCTTCAGCGTCTCGACGTCGCCATAGGTCTTGCGGATATTTTCGATATCGAGCGCGCTCATGACTGTGGCTCCTGACGAGAGGTCGGGTCGCCATAGCTGCGGGGAAGCGTGGAGATGGCGCGAGAGGCGACCTCGGTTCCGGCCCTCAGGCAAGATATCAAAGGCTCATCCTTTGCCAGCGCTGCGAGAAAGGCGGCATTGAAGACATCGCCGGCGCCGATGGTATCGACTACTGCGACAATAGGCGCAGTCACCGTAGCCAGTTGGCCGTCAGCCCCGATCGCGATTGCGCCATCGGGGCCGCGCTTGACGACGACGATCGCACCTTGCGGCATATGCGAGCTGATGTGCCGGGCGGCTTCGATCGGATCGGCGATGCCGGCAAGCGTCGTCGACTCGACCTCGTTGAGCAGCGCGATGCGGCTGCGAGAAAGCCAGGCCCGTGTCGCAGCGCAATTCTGCTCGGTCCAGCCGTCGAGCGGCCAGCCGGTATCGAGGGCGACGGCGATGTCATGGCTCTCGGCCCAGTCGAAGAAGGCGTCATATTGGCGGGTCAGATCGTCGGTCAGGAAGCCGCCGCAGAGAAGCGCACAGCCGCCGCGCAGCTTTTCGCCGTCGATGACGGCGAAAACATCGGCGAGGCTGAAGCGCGGCAGATGGCCCCGCGTCGTGAAGAAGGTGCGCTCGCCGTCAGGATGGGTGATGCCGACGGAGAGGGTCGTTTGTTCGGGGCGCACCGGCCACTTCGCGGAACGGTGGCCGAAGGCTTCGGCCAGCCAGCGGCCGAACTGGTCGCTGCCGATATTGGCGGCGATCTCGAATTCGACCCCGAGCGCCTGCCAGGCGAGTGCGCTGTTGCCGGCCGATCCCCCGACCCTGAGCTCGTCGTGATCGACGATGATTTCCGTCCCGGCCTTGGGCCAGGGGGCGGCCGGTCCGAGGATCAGGTCGACATTGACGTTGCCGATGACTGCAAGCGGCCGCATTCATTCGCTCCGGGTAATCTTGGTGGATCGAACCGGCGTTCCGGCATTCTCGACGCGGGTGTCGGCAAAGCCGATCATCAGCCGCTGGGCAACCGGCAGCATGGCGAAGATCGCGGCAAGGCCTGTCGCCGGGCGAAAGCGGATTGTGACCGCATCGGCCACCGGAGCTTCTGTCGATGCGTCAAAGAGGATGACGGGAGCGCCGGTCTCGACAGCAGACATCGCCATTGCTGTAACCAGGCCGGCGGTTTCATCCTGGCCGCGGAACAGCACGACGCCGATTTCCGGGCCGAGCATCTCCATCGGACCGTGGCGGAGCTGACCGCCTTCGAGCGAGAAGCAGGGGCGGCGCGACAATTCGGTCAATCCCAGGGCCAAGGCCTCGGCAACGCCCTGCAGACGGCGGCCCGAGGTGACGACGGTCGCAACATTTTCAAGTGCGGCGAGGGCGGCGGTGATGTCGTGGTCTTCAGGCGCTTCAAGGACAGCAAGCGCGGCTGCGGGATCTTCGCCGAGCGCGGCAAGGATTGCCAGATGCAGAGCAAAAGTCACCGTCAGACTGCGGGTGGCTGCGAAGGCAAGCTCGGTGCCGCCGCTGCCAACGAGCGATGGGGCGGTTCTTGCCAGGAAGGCGCCTGCTTCAAGCGTCAGGCCGAAAGTGTCCTCGGTGCCGCCGGTCTCGTTGAACCAACGCACGACCTCGGCACTTTGGCCTGATTGCGAGGTGACGAAGATCGTCCTGCCGGCGATCGGCAGCGGCTGGCCGAGCTGATCGGAGAGCGGCAGGGCGACGGCGTCGATGCCGAGCGCGCGATAGAGCGGCTCGACGGCGCGGTTGACGGCATGTGAGCCGCCCATGCCGACCAGGAGCAGCCGCCCGGTCTTCTCAAGCGAGGCGGCGGCTCTTGCCGCCATCGGCCCGGCCGATTGATAAGAGGTGATTGCATCGGCGTGCTGGCGGGCCATTTCGCGATCGATCGCCGCAAGCCCGGCGGGTCGAATTCTTTCTGTTGTCATGTTCATCCCTTGACGCCGCCGCTGGTGAGCCCCGAGATCAGGGCGCGTTGCATGACGAGACCGATCAGCACCGGGGGCAGGGCGGCGAGCACGCCTGCCGTGGCGATCAGTCCGTAATCGGAAACGCGGCCGCCGGCGAGATCAGCGATGGCGACGGTCAGCGTCTTGGCGCGCTGGTCCGAGGTGAAGAGCAGCGCATAGAAAAATTCATCCCAGGCCAGCAGGAAGGCGAAGAGGCTCGAGGTCGCCACCACCGGGGCGGCAAGCGGCAGCGTGATGATCTTCAGCGTCTGAAACAGGCCGGCACCGTCGATCATCGCCGCCGATTCGATCTCGCGCGGGATGGAATCGAAGCCTGATTTCATCAGCCAGGTGGTGAAGGGCGCCAGGATCGTCAGATAGACGAGGGCGAGGCCGAAGACGTTGTTCAGCATCCCGAGATGGGAGAGGCCCATATAGAGCGGCACGGCGAGCGCCACCGGTGGCAGCATGTAGGTCGCGATCACCATCGATAGCGACCAGCCGAGGGAAGGTGTGCGCGACACTGCCCAACCGGCGGGAATTGCGAGCGCGATGGCGGCGATCGTCGCCATGCCGGCCACCTCGATGCTGTTGCGCAATGACGAGGTGAAAGCGGCGCCGGCGCTGTTTTCGAGCGTCGACAGCAGCACCTGGTATCGCGAGAAATCAATGGCTTGCGGCCACCAGCGCAGCGGCTTTGCGGCGAGATCGGCCGCCGGCGCGATGCTCATGATGAAAAGCCACAGGATCGGCGCCAGGATGACGGCGGCAAGCAGCAGCGCCGAGAGGTGAATGAAAGCGGAAAAGAGCGGGCTCCGGCGTTCCATCAGACGGCACTCCCGGCGGTCTTGCGCACAAGGGCCGCGTAGCCTGCGGCGAGCAGCGTCACCAGCAGCGTGACGATCAAGGCGAGCGATGCGCCCGAGCCCGCGCGCTGGAAAGAGAAGGCCTCCTGATACACCAGAATCGAGAGCGTTCGCGTGCTGTTGGCCGGTCCGCCGCGGGTCATGACCCAGATGATGTCGAACACCTTGAAGGCCTCGATCGTGCGCAGCACCAGCGCCACCATCAGCGGGCCGGCGAGATAGGGCAGGATGACGAAGCGGAAGCGGGCGAGCGGGCCGGCGCCGTCGACGAGCGACGCCGCGGTGATGTCGCGCGGCACGGCCTGGAGTGCTGCGAGCGCGATCAGCGCCACTAAGGGAAAATTTTTCCAGCAGTCGGCGACGATGAGGGCGGCGAGCGCCGTGCCGGGTTCGCCCAGCCAGGAACGATAGGCATCGAGCAGGCCGAGCTGGGTCAGCGCGGCGTTCAGCGCGCCATATTCCGGATTGTAGATCAGCCGCCAGAGCGTGGCGTTGACGACGGTCGGCAGCGCCCAGGGCAGGATCATCAGGGCGCGGAGCGCGGTGCGGCCACGGAATTGCTGGTTCAGCAACAGAGCCGCAAGGACGCCGATCACCATTTCGGCGGCAACCGAGACGATCGCGAACCATGCGGTGGTGATCAGTGTGCGCTGGAAATTCGAGCCGGAGAGCATCTTCACGTAATTGTCGAGGCCGACGAAGCTTCCCTCGGTGCCGACGAGCTTGGCATCGGTGAAGGAGAGGCCGACGGTATCGACGAGAGGCCAGCCGATCACCGAGATCATTACCACGAGAAGCGGCAGCATGAGAAGCCACGCGCGGGTTGTCAGCCAAGTGCCCGACATCGAGGCGGCCCTTTTCATTCATAGGTTCGGGAGGCCGGGCGACGACGGGCGCCGCCCGGGATTTCATGCGGGGGCTCAGAGACCGCTGTTGTCGGCCGCCGACTTCAGCGCGTCCTCGGGCGTGGACTGGCCGAGCAGCGATTCCTGGATCGCCTGCTGCAGCGCGGTCGACAGCTCCTGATATTTCGGCGTCGTCGGGCGCGGATACATGGCGGCGAGGCCGATCTTGGCAGCGGAGATCAGCTCTTCCTGGCCTTTGGTGACATTCGGGTCATCATAAGAGGATGCCCAGATCGGCAGGCTGAGCTTGGCATAGGCGTTCTGCGTGGCCTGCGAGGTCATGAAGGCGATGTACTTCCAGGCCTCGTCGGGATGCTGGCTGGCGGAGGTGATACCGAGGCCCATCGAGCCGTTGACGGCCGAAGCCTCGCTCTTGCCGGCGACACCCGGTGCCGGCACGACGCCGACCTTGCCCGCGACCTTGCTGTCCTTCGGGTCGTTGGCCATGTTGTACATGTAGGTCCAGTTCAGCGCGAAGGCGGCGTCGCCGTTCTGGAAGACCTTGCGAACGTCTTCTTCCAGAAATTCCTTGGAGTTCGGATTGGTCAGGCCCGATGTATAGCTCGCGACCATGTATTTCAGCGCATCGAGACCGCCGCCGCTCTGAAAGGCTGGTTTGCCATCCTTCAGGAAATCGCCGCCATAGGCACTGACGAGCGTGGTGTAGTCGCAGATGGCGGCTTCGGCCTGCGACCAGCTCCAGGAGATCGGCGTGGCGAGCAGACCCTTGTCCTTGATGGTCTTTGCCTGCTCGGCCAGTTCGTCCCAGGTCTTCGGTGGCGCCTTGATGCCGGCCTTCTCCAGGATCTCCTTGTTGTAGAACAGGTATTTGGTGTCGAGGATCCACGGCATGCCGTAATATTTGCCGTCATACTGCACAGTGGTCCAGGCGCCCGGCAATACGCCCTTCTTCATCTCGTCGGTGATGCGCGAGGAGACGTCGACCAGCACCTTGTTGGTGGCGTATTCGGCCGGCCAGATGACGTCGAAGAGGACGACGTCGTAGCCGCCGCCGGAACCCTGCGCCAGCACCGTCTTGTCGTGCAGCCCCTCATAGGGAACGAATTCGAGATTGACCTTGATATCGGGGTTCGCCTTGGCGAAGGCGTCGGTCATGGCGCGCACATCCGCCTCGCTGTAAGCGGCCTGCGCCATGAACAGCGCGTTGAGCGTCGTTTCGGCGAAAGCATGCGGGGCAAGGGATGCGCCGATCAAGGCCGCACCCAAAAGCGTCTTGTTCAAGGATTTCAGCATTGCAGCCTCCAGTTTTTGACATTTACGCATGGCCGAGTGCGGATTTTCCGCCATCGGTTTTCGAGAAGGCACGCGTGAAACAAAACGTGCCGGTTGGTCATCTCGGAGCGTCGTTGGAGGCCCTGTGCGGCTTCCTGCGTTCCCAGGAACTCTTCGGTCCCTTATTAAGTCAATTGTCTTGACTTATTACTTCTTCAACATTCTACTGGAGTCAAGAGGCAATTGCACATGAATGACAGCAGGCCCATCAGGGCCAAGAGCGGCACCAATCACGAAGGCACCAGCGCGCATAACCGGCGCGTGATGATCGATGCCTTGAGGATCAACGGTGCGCTCTCGCGCGCCGATCTGGCGCGGGCGACGCGGCTGACCAAGCAGACTGTGTCGAATATCATCGAGGAACTCGAGCGCGACGGTCTCGTCAGTTCGCAGGAGGCGGTGCGAAAGGGGAGGGGCCAGCCCTCGACGCCGTATCGGCTCGTTCCCGAGGGCGCCTTTGCGATCGGCCTGCAGATCGACCGGCACGTGACGCGGGCGGTCGCCGTCGATCTCGTAGGCAGCGTTCTCGTGCGCGCCGAGGCCGTTCTGCCGCCGGGAGGCCCGTCGACAGGAACGAAGGTCATTCTCGATCTCGTCGCCAGTGTCCGGTTAAAGCTCGCCGGGATCGTCCGGCAATCCGAGAAGCGGCTGGTCGGCCTCGGCGTCGCGATGCCAGGTCCCTTCGGGATCGACGGCAGCGGCGACGATCCGTGGATGATGGAGGCTTGGCAGAAGTTTCCGCTGCTGGACACGCTGACCGCCGGCACCGGGCTCGATGTCGGTCTGCAGAACGATGCGGCAGCGGCCGCGACTGCGGAGCGTATGGTGGGGGCCGCGCATGGCCTCGACCATGCCGTCTGCCTGTTCGTCGGTTACGGCATTGGCGCCGGTCTCATCCTGAACGGCGAACTCTATCGTGGCGCCAACGGCAATGCCGGCGAGATCGGCATGGCACTGCTCTTTGCCGATGGCAAATCGACCCCGCTCGAACACCGCGCCTCGCTCGCCTCGCTCTACCAATATCTCTCGGCCGATCCCGCCGATCCCGATCTGCATGCACACATCAATGACCTCGCCTCGAGGGGCGATCCAGGCATCGGCACCTGGATCGAAACGGCGGCTGCGGACCTGCGCTGGAGCATCCATCTGATCGAAACGATCTTCGATCCGCAGACGGTGATCCTCTGCGGCAGCGCACCCGAGGCATTGGTGAACAGGTTGATTGAGGCCATCGGCCCGTTGTTGCCCTCGATCGCCGAACGGCGCGGCCGGACGCTGCCGCGTCTGCAACCCGGCATGGCCGATCCGTGGTCGGTGGCGCTCGGTGCTGCCGCCGGACCGATCGGCCGGGCATTCGATCCGCATTTTGCTGCAATCTTGAAGGACTCCCGCTGATTTCGACGCTGAAACCGGGCGTTGCACAGCAGTGCAACGGCAGAAATGGTCACTCTTTGTAAGTTTCAAGCGACCCATGGCAGCGAATAGAGAGGCGCTGGTGAAGTATAGTCAAATATTGAAAATCATTGAAATTTATAGGATTTCTGGTATAGATATAATTATTCGGCAGTGCGCTGGGGTGGTTGGCGAGGCTTCCTTTAATATAGCCTTCAGCCGTGGCAAATAACATCCGCATGAAGGTTTCGTGACGGCACGATTTCGGTTGTTTCATGTCATGGAATATTCATTGGCCGCGGCAATTTGGACCAGCTAATAGGGCGTGCGCTGAAAGTGCGCGTCTCTTTTACGTTCGAGGTTCTCATGCAAGCCAAGCTTCTCGGCGCCGTTGGCGCCCTTCTCGCTACAGCGTTTCTTGCTGGTCCCGCTGCCGCCGCCGATAAGACCAAGATCGACTTCTGGTTCGGCAATTCCGGTGACATCGCAAAGCGGGTCCAGGAACAGTGCGATCGCTTCAACCAGTCGCAGGGCGACTATGAAGTCGTCTGCACCAGCCAGGGCAGCTACGATGCTTCCCTGCAGAATACGATTGCCGCTTTCCGCGCCGGCAAGCAGCCTACCATTGCTCAGGTCTCCGACGCCGGAACCCTCGACATCATGCTCTCTGGCGCCTTCTATCCGGCTAACCAGCTGATGACCGACATGGGCTACACGGTCGACTGGAAAGATTACTTCTCCGGCATCGCAAACTATTATGCGACATCCAAGGGCGAGATGTATTCCTTCCCCTTCAACTCGTCGACCGCGCTGCTCTATTGGAACAAGGATGCCTTCGCCAAGATCGGCAAGGACCATGCTCCCGCCACCTGGCAGGAAGCCGGTGAAGATTTCAAGGCTCTGAAGGACGCCGGCTACGCCTGCCCGCTCGCCTTCGATATCTCCAACAATGAAGTCTGGCAGTACGTCGAGCAGTTCGAAGCCGTCAACGGCGAAGCGATCGCGACGAAGAAGAACGGCTTTGAAGGCCTCGATGCCGAGCTGGTGTTCAACAAGAACCCGCTCCTCGTCAGCTACATCAAGGACCTCAAGTCCTGGTACGACAACAAGCTCGCCGTCATCAAGAACAAGGCCGTCGGCCAGACCTTCGTTGAAGCCTTCGCTGCCGGCGATTGCCAGGTCATCCTGACGTCGGTTGGCGACCACGGCAATATCGGCCGCACCGCCAAGCAGGGCATGAACTGGGGCGTTTCGATGCTTCCGACCTACGGCAATGCAACCCGTCACAGCTCCTTTGTCGGCGGCGCTTCGCTCTGGGTTCTGAAGGGCCACACCGACACCGAATACAAGGCTGCTGCCGCCTTCTTCAACTTTATCGCCAAGCCGGAGGAAGCTCTGACCTGGTCGACCGTCACCGGCTACATCCCGGTTCGTAACTCCGGCTTCGAATATCTGAAGAAGCAGGGCTTCTACGACAAGGCTCCCTATGCCGGCCGCGAACTCGCCATCCAGAGCCTGACCGCATCGCCGGCGGGCGACACAGCTCCGCACGGCATCCGCCTCGGCGGCCTGCTGCAGGTTCGCACCGAAATCGCCAACGGCCTGCAGGCGATCTTCGTCAACAATGCCGACGTTCAGGCTTCGCTCGACGGTGCTGCCGATCGCGGCAACCAGCTGCTGCGCCGCTTCCAGCAGACTTACAAGAACGTTCAGCTTCCCTGACCGTCCGATATGAGCCGCACCCGGCCGCCTTGCGCGCGCCGGGTGCGGCTTTGTAAGCTCTCTTAATCGGTCGCGGATGCAAAGCTGCTGCCCGCGCCTAAACAAACTCGGGCGAAAACGACCACTCATGGAAAAGCGCGTCACTTTCTCCTCGACGACGATCGGACTGCTCTTCGCATTTCCGATGCTGCTGCTGATCTTCGTCTTCTTCTACTGGCCGAGCGCGCAGGCGCTCTATTGGGCATTCACGCTCGAGCAGCCGTGGGGTGGCGGCAATGCCTGGGTCGGTTTCGACAATTTCAAACAGCTGCTCAGCGATCCCATCTATTGGGAGTCGATCACCCGCAGCATGATCTTCGGCTTCAGCTCGACGGCGATCGCCATGGGGATGGCGCTCATCCTGGCGCTGTTGACGGACCGTGAACTGCGCGGCCACAAAATCTACCGGTCGGTCTTCATCTGGCCTTACGCGATTGCCGCTCCCGCCCTCGGCCTTGCCTTCCGCTTCATTCTGGCGCCGGAGGCCGGTCTTCTCTCCGTAATCAATCATGTCTGGCCCGGCCTCTGGAACCCGGCACTCGACGGCAAGGACGCGATGATCGCCGTTATCATCGCCTTTTCCTGGAAATATATCGGCTATAATTTCATCTTCTTCCTTTCGGCTCTTCAGGGCATTCCCCGCTCGCTGATCGAGGCCGCGGCCATGGACGGTTCCGGGCCGCTGCGTCGCATGTGGGACCTGCAATTGCCGCTGTTGACGCCGACATTGTTCTTCCTGCTCGTCATCAACATCACCGAAAGCTTCCAGGATTCCTTCGGCATCGTCGACGTCATGACCCAGGGCGGACCGGCGCGGGCGACCGAGCTCATGGTCTACAAGATCTATTTCGACGGTTTCAGGGGGCTCGATTATTCGGGTGCGGCCGCCCAGTCGATCATCCTGATGGCGCTCGTCGTCCTTCTCACCATCTTCCAGTTCCGCTTCATCGAGCGGCGCGTGCACTACAAGTGAGATCGCGGACATGATCGAACGCACGCCGATATTCAACTTCATCTGCTACACGATACTCGCGCTCGGCATGGTGATCGCGCTTCTGCCTTTTGTCATTGTCATCATCGCATCGACGCTCGATCTGGAGACGGTCAACCGGGTGCCGCTGCCGCTGACCCCGGGTTCGCATTTCTGGGAAAATGCACAGGCTGCCTGGATCCGCGCCGACCTCGGCAACAAGCTGATCCACAGTATCATCTTCGCGACAGCGGTCGGCGCCGGCAAGGTCATGCTTTCCGCCATGGCCGCCTTTTCGATCGTCTACTTCCGCTTCCGCGGCCGGCATCTGATCTTCTGGATCATCTTCATCACGCTGATGCTGCCGCTGGAAGTCCGCATCGTGCCGACCTATTCGATCGCGGCGAATGCATTGCAGCCGTTTCAGACGATCCTCGACCTTACTGGAATCACCGCGCTCGTCGCCTGGGTCTCCGGCATCCAGATCAAGCTCGAATGGGGGCTGTTGAATTCCTATACCGGCCTCGTGGCGCCGCTCGTCGCGACCGCGACCGGCACTTTCCTTTACCGCCAGTTCTATCTGACTGTTCCGGACGAGCTTGCCGAGGCGACGAAGATGGATGGCGCCGGCGCCGTCCGCTTCTTCATCGACATACTGCTGCCGCTGTCGCGCTCGAACATGATCGCGCTGTTCACGATCATGTTCGTCTGGGCCTGGAACCAGTATCTCTGGCCGCTGCTGGTCACCACCGATCCGAATTTCGGCATCGCGGTGACGCAGTTGAAGACCCTTATTCCGTCCGAATTCGGCCTGCCCGACTGGAACGTCGCCATGGCCGGGACACTTATCATCATGTCGCCGCCTCTGTTGCTCGTCATCCTGATGCAGCGCTGGTTCGTGCGCGGCCTTATCTCCACCGAGAAGTGAAGGAGCAGTCCTGTGGCACCGATCTCAATCCGTGATGTGAAGAAGAGCTACGGCAAGCATCCCGTCGTTCACGGCGTCGACCTGGAGATCCAATCCGGCGAATTCATCGTCATCCTCGGCCCATCCGGCTGCGGCAAGTCCACGCTCCTGCGCATGATCGCCGGCCTCGAGGAAATCACCGGCGGCGAAATCGCCATCGACGGACGCGTCGTCAACCAGATGGAGCCGCGCGAGCGTGGCTGCGCCATGGTGTTCCAGAACTACGCGCTCTATCCGCATATGACCGTCGCCGAGAATATCGGCTATGCCTTGAAGGTTGCGGGCGTTGCGAAGGCGGAGCGCAATCGGCGCATCGCCGAGGTCGCCAAGGCGCTCAGCCTCGAACCTTTCCTCGACCGCCGCCCGGCCGCGCTTTCCGGCGGCCAGCGCCAGCGCGTCGCCATGGGGCGTGCGATGATCCGCGAGCCGAAGGTGTTCCTCTTCGACGAACCCTTGTCGAACCTGGACGCGAAGCTGCGCATCGCCATGCGCGCGGAAATCCGCCGCCTGCACCGCCGCCTCGGCGCCACCTCGATCTTCGTCACGCATGACCAGACCGAGGCGATGACGCTGGCCGACCGGCTGGTGGTGATGAACGGCGGCAGGGTGGAGCAGGTCGGTACACCGGAAGAGGTCTATCATCATCCGGTCTCGCGTTTCGTCGCGGGCTTCGTCGGCACGCCGGCGATGAACCTGCTCGAAGGCACGATCAACGACGAGGGCGTCTTCGTCTACGATCAGAGCCGCAAGATCGTGCTACCGCGCGAACGCGCCGCAGCGCTGAAAGGCAAACGCGTCGTGCTCGGCATGCGCGCCGAGGCCGCCCGGCTGGTGGCGCCGGATGCGCCCGGCGCTCTGGTGGCAACGGCCGATTTCATCGAAGAACTTGGCGCAAGCCGCGTCGTTCATGCCGATTTCGACGGACTGCCGTTCGCCGTGGCGCTGACCGAGGCCGTCACGGTGAAATCGGGTGATCCGATCGGCATCGCGATCGATCACAATGCGATCCACCTCTATGCCGCTGATACCGGCCGGATCATCGAGAATTCCGCCATGAGCAGCGCCGGTGCCGTCCACGCCTGACGACCTCATGGCCGGCTGTCATCAGCGATGGATCGGGTCGATCCAGGGAACGTCTTCCGGCTTTTCGACCGGCTCGATATCGAGATTGACGACGACGGGCTCCTGGCCTGAGCGGACGAGCACGCATTCCAGCGTCTCGTCGCGGCTGGCATTGATCTCCTGGTGCGGCACGTAGGGCGGAACATAGATGAAATCGCCGGGGCCGGCCTCGGCGGTATATTCCAGATGCTCGCCCCAGCGCATGCGGGCCTTGCCCTTGACGACGTAGATGATGCTTTCGAGATCGCCGTGATGATGGGCGCCGGTCTTGGCGTTGGCATGGATCGTCACCGTGCCCGCCCAGATCTTCTCAGCGCCGGCGCGCGCATTGTTGATCGCCGTCGCGCGGTTCATGCCCGGCGTCTGCGCAGTGTTGGGATCGAGCGAATTGCCGGGGATGACCTTGACGCCATGTTCCCGCCAGTCGATGTGGTGATGCTCGTGATCGTCGCTCATGCCTTGCCTCCACCTTCGATGCAGACAATCTAGGCAGGCGCGGCGCGACGGCCAAGCGGATTTATCTTCGCGCATCAGAAAGAGGGCACCCGATGAGCCACCTGCCACAGATCGATTACGATTCGGCCTCGGAAGAGATCCGGGCAGCGCATGACGAAGAAGTCAGGCTGCGCGGGCGGATGACCAACATGAAGCGGACGCTCCTGCATTCGCCGGTCGCCCATCGCATCTATGCCGAATGGTTTACGCTGCGGGCCGAGCTCGATCCGATCATCAGCGACCGCGAGATCTGGATCTTCTCGCATGCGATCTCGAAGGCGGCGAAATCGAAGATCGCCATCACCTTCTTTCGCCGGGCGCTGATCAACAAGGGATTCGATCCCGACGCGCTGGAGCTTTCCCAGACGGAGGCGCTGCTCGACGCCTTCGGCAGGGCGATTGTCGCCGATTCTAACGCCGTTCCGGGCGAGCTCTGGGCGCAGCTGAAGACGCGCTATAAGACAAAGGTGCTCGTCGATCTCGTCGCCTTCGCCGGCATCATGCTGGCGACCGCTGTCTTCAACAATGTCGTCGAAGTCGATTTCGACCCCGAGCTTGAAGCCTTTGCCGAAGGCGCAAACTTGAGCTAGCCGTCGAGCGAAGCAATCGCCGCCCTGACCGCGTCGGGGCCTGGTCTGATCGGACGGTATTCGAGGCCGACGGCGCCGTCGTAACCGTTGGCGAAGATCCAGTTGAGGCGGTGCGAGAGATCGATGCCGCCGGAGCCCGGCTCGTTGCGGCCGGGATGATCGGCGACATGGACGTGGAAGACACGGTCGAGACGGTCCTTCAGCACGTCTTCGGTGCGTTCGCCCATCACGGCGGAATGATAGATGTCGTAGACGATGCCGATCTCCGGGCGGGCGACGTCATCGACGATATCGAGGCCCTCGCGGGTGGAATCAAGGAAATAGCCGATATGGTCGATGCGGGTGTTGAGCGGCTCGACGCCGAGGCGCACGCCGCTGCCTTTGAGGATATCGGCGCCGACTTTCAGCGTTTCGGTGAGCGCCCGGCGCTGTTCTTCGCGGCTGAAGCCCGCGAGGTCGTCACCCGCCTGAGCGATCAGCACCGGTGCGCCGAGGCGTCTGGCGACAGCGACGGATTGGGCAAGGCCTTTCAGCCAGGCCTGCCGGTTGGCGGCGTCGGTCAGCGCGATCATCGGCTCGGCGACGAGGCTGGTGACCGCAAGACCGGCTTCGTCAAGCGCGGACTCGATCGCGTCTAGATCCTTGTCGGTCCAGCGCCAGAACTCGACCGCCGTCAGGCCGCCGGCATGGGCACGGCGGATGCGATCGGCAAAGCTGTCGCCCTCTTCGGCAAACAGTCATTCTATGCAGGCCGAATAACGTCGCATGAAGATTCCTCCCATGTGCGGCCGCAGGCTGCGACAGATCGGAGCCTGCCGCAAGGCTTGACGCCCGAAAACATTGGCGAAACACTCGGCACATCGGGCCGGACCGCCGGCGGCTTCAGGAGGAAGATATGGATTTGGGGTTGAAGGGTAAGCTCGCCGTCATAACGGGCGCGTCGGTCGGCATCGGGCTGGCGATCGTCGAAGGACTGGCGGCGGAGGGCACCGACCTGGTGCTTGCGGCGCGCGGCGGTGAGCGGTTGGAGACGGAGGCTGCCCGGATTGCCGGGAAATTCGGCGTCAGCGCCACCGCCGTTGCCGCCGACGTGGCGACGGCTGCGGGGACGGAGGCGATCATTGCGGCGGCCGCAAAGAAAGGCGGCGCCGATATCCTCATCAACAATGCCGGCACCGGCTCGAACGAGACGGTGATGGAGGCGCCCGACGAGAAGTGGCAGGCCTATTGGGACCTGCATGTGATGGCCGCCGTGCGGCTGGCGCGCGGGATCGCGCCGCAGATGAAGAAACGCGGCGGCGGGGTGATCCTGCATAATGCCTCGATCTGCGCCGTCCAGCCGCTCTGGTACGAGCCGATCTACAATGTCAGCAAATCGGCGCTGATGATGTTTTCAAAGACGCTCTCGACCGAACTCATCCAGGACAATATCCGCGTCAACTGCATCAATGCCGGCCTGATCCTGACGCCCGACTGGATCAAGACCGCCAAGCAGCTGACGGCCGAAAGCGGCGGAAACTGGGAAGGCTACCTGCAGAGCGTTGCCAATGAACACGCTGCATCCAAACGCTTCGGCACGCCGGAGGAACTGGCGAACGTTTTCGTCTTTCTGAGTTCGGAGCGGGCGAGCTACTGCATCGGATCGACCTATTTCGTCGATGGCGGCATGCTGAAGACGATTTGATCGAAGCTGCCGCAAAGCGCAGCATGGCAAGCCTGTTCTTCGCAAGACTGCCGGCCGGCCGGATGTTGCCGATACAAGCTATAAATATTAGCTATTTTGTTGTATCTTCACGCTTTCGACGTTATTTGCCTGCTATTGGCGGACGAATATTGCGATTTCCAAAAGGCGACGACGATGCTGACGAAGAAGGGAAAATACGGCCTGAAGGCACTGGTCGATCTGGCGCGTCTGGCGCCGGGCGAGACCGCCTTCATCAATGACGTCGCGGCGCGCAACAATATTCCGAAGAAGTTTCTCGACACGATCCTGCTCGAGCTGCGCAATGTCGGTATCCTGCGTTCAAAGAAGGGGCCTGGCGGCGGGTATTCCCTCTCGCGGCCGGCTTCCGAGATCCGCATCGGCCATGTCATCCGCACGCTCGACGGGCCGCTGGCGCCGATCCGCTGCGCCAGCCGCACGGCCTATGAGGCCTGCGACGACTGCGCCGATCCGGAAACCTGTCAGGTGCGACGTTCGATGACCGACGTTCGGGATGCGATCGCCGCCATTCTCGACAATATGACCCTCGAACAATTCGTCGCAGCCGGCGGCCGCATTGAAGAAACCGGGGACGAATTGCCGATCTCCGCCGCCAGCTGAGACGCTTCGATTTCATACGGCCTAGAGCGCCGCGCTGTGTCGTTCAGGGCTCATCTCGACATATGGTCGCCGGCGCGGTGCAGCAATCGATCGCGCGGCAGGGACAGCGCGTGGATGCGTGCATTGCGCCAATGGCGGTCGAGATTGAGGCCGATGCCGGTTGACGCTTCGCCCGCCAGTTCGAACAGCGCATTTGCGGCGCTGAGGGCTGTTTCCCCGGCAGTGATTGCGGCCGCCGAGGCGGAAAAGTAGGCATCCGCCATCGCAGCCTCTACAGGATTGACCTGGGCAATATCGAGTTTGCGGCCCGCCCGCTCCAGAGCTGCCGCCGTGATTTCGATGCCGACGGCGTGTTCGCCGAGCCGGGAGGGGGAGACGGTGCGATCGCCAATGGCTGTCATCAGGTCGGCCCATGCGGCCCGCGCGATGCCGAGGCCTACGCCCGCCTTGAGCAGCAGCCCGAGCGAAATGCCCGTCGAGTATCCGGACGAGGGGGCCGGCGCGATTGCGCCGGCATCGACATGAACTGCGCCGGCGATCGTCGTTGCCGATCCATTGGTGCGCTGGCCGAAACCGTCCCAATCATCGACCACCTGCGCGTCCTCGCTGTTGCGGCTGAGGTAGAGCGTCACCGGGCGGCCGGGCGGAAGTGTGAGGGCAGCGGCAATCCAATCGGCATAGAGAATACCGGGCGCCGGCCGCATCCGTCCGCTCAGACGGTACCCCGGTCCTTCGGCCGACAGCTCGCTGCCGTCGGCGACGGTTGCGCCGGCGAAGCGGTCGCCGAGCAGCACACGGGCAAACAGCGATGTCTTCAGATCCTCGGCCGCCTGGGTGCGGAGGGTTTCCAGGACGGAAAAGTGATTTTCCAGGGTCTCGCCGATCGAGGCGTCAGCCTCGGCAATGATCGCGATGACCTCGGCAAGCAGGGCGTTCGGCACGTCGAGCCCTTCATGTTCGGGCGGAACAGAGATTGCCGTCAGCCCCGATATCGACAGCGCGTCGAGCTCGGCAAAAGGCAGGATGCGGTTGATATCGCGCTCGCTTGCCTGTTGACGGAATGTGTCGGCGAGTTTGCGAGCCGTAGATACCGCCTCCTCTTCGTTTTCGATGCGGCGTGCCGGCGGCCTGATGCGGTCTTGAAACTGCGATACTGTTCCCATCGCTCACTCTTTCCTCGACGGGTGACAGGAGTGAGGGATTTTCCTCCGGATGATAAGAACGGTTTTTCCAGAAAAACCCAAAGCTTCGAATTTTCTCACCAACTTGATCGCCTCGCCTTGCACTCTACTTATGGTTAACCGGGGCTATCCAGTTGAGGAATATGATGGGTGAAGCACTTGCTCGCCATAGCGAGGTTTGGAAAATGGGGCGCCAGCCGAGACCGCGCCTGACGCTGGATATCGCCGAGATTCCAACTTATGCGATCGGCGACATTCACGGCCGCTACGATCTACTTTTGAAAGCCGAGGAGGCGATCCTGCAAGATGGCACGCGATTGCCCGGGCAAAAGCTGATCGTGACGCTGGGGGACTATATCGATCGGGGCCCGGAATCGGCGCAGGTCATCACTCACCTTATGGAGCCGCCGCCTGACGGTTTCGACCGTATCTGCCTTGCCGGCAATCACGAGATCGCTATGCTCGATTATGTCGACGGCTGGCTCCCTTATGACGACTGGATGCGGATGGGATCGGCGGAATCGCTTAAATCCTATGGGCTCGATCCGGAGCATCTGCCGCTCGTCTTTCCCTCCGGCGCGCAGCTCGACGCCTTCCTACGGCAGTCGCTGCCGCATACGCACATCGATTTTATGCGGGCACTGCCCATCATGCTGGATACACCGAGTGTGCTATTCGTGCATGCCGGCATTGATCCGATGCTGCCGCTCTCCGCGCAGACGGAGGAGGACCTGGTCCTTATCCGCCACCGCTTTCTCGAAAGCAGGGTTCCTTTGCCGAAGCTCGTTGTGCACGGCCATACGCCCAGCGACGAGCCTGACATTCGCCCGAGGCGACTCAATCTCGATACACGCGCCTTTCGCAGCGGCAGGCTGACCGTCGCACGGTTCTGGCAGGGCCGGGTGCATCTGTTTTCCACCTGACATCGTTCCCCCCGAGGCTGTGTCACTAAAGCGCGTCGCGATCTTTCAGATTCCTCCTGCGCTTTAGGTCTTAGTTTTCACGCATGTCGTTGCCGCAAAACCGCTGCACACTTTTGCGCGACAGGCTAGAGTGATCAGACCGTCTCCCTTTCAGTCGGAACAGCTTCGACCGGCCTTTCAACCGAGCGCTTGCGGCGCCAGCCGCGCAGCACGACGTAGAAAACCGGTGTGAGGAACAGGCCGAAGAGCGTCACGCCGAGCATGCCCGAGAAGACGGCGGTGCCGAGCGACTGGCGCATTTCGGCGCCGGGGCCGGTGGCGATGGCAAGCGGCAGAACGCCGAAGATGAAGGCGAATGCCGTCATCAGGATCGGGCGCAGGCGAAGATGACTGGCCTCGATGGCGGCCTCCACCGGCGACTTGCCTTCCTCTTCCGCCTGTCTGGCGAATTCGACGATCAGAATGGCGTTCTTGGCCGCCAATCCGATCAGGACGATCAGGCCGATCTGCGTTAGGACGTTGTTGTCCATGCCCCTGAGCGACACCCCGATCAGTGCGGCGAGCACGGCAAGCGGGACGATGAGAATGATCGCCAGAGGCAGAACCCAGCTTTCATATTGGGCCGCCAGCGCCAGGAAGACGAAAATGACGGACAGGGCGAAGATGTAGACAGCGGTGTTGCCGGTATGGGTTTCCTGATAGGCAAGCTCCGTCCATTCGAAGGTCGTTCCGGGCGGCAGGATCTTGGCCGCCAATGCCTCCATTTTCTTCAGAGCATCGCCCGTCGAGGTACCGGGCGTCGGATTGCCCTGAAGCGGCACCGAAACATACATGTTGTAGCGCTGAACGAGCGCCGGGCCGCTGGAGTCCTGAATGTCCATCAGTGTGCCGAGAGGGACGAGCGCGCCGGTCGCGGAGCGCACCTTCAGGGCGAGAATGTCTTCCCGGTCCATGCGATATTGCCGGTCAGCCTGGGCGCGAACCTGGTAAACGCGGCCGAACGCGTTGAAATCGTTGACGTAGGCGACGCCGAGATTGATCGAAAGCGCGTTGAAGATATTGGGGATCGGCACGTTCAGGAAGCGCGCCTTGTCGCGGTCGATGGAGAGGAAATATTGCGGGCTGGCATCGGAGAACGTCGTAAAGACGCCGGTCAGCCCCTCGGTCGTTGCTGCCGCCCCCATCATCTGACGGGCAAGGCCGAGCACGCGCGTCATGTCTGGGTTTTCGAGGTCGGAGATCTGCATCTTGAAGCCGCCGGAGTTGCCGACGCCGCGCACGGACGGCGGCGGGATGGCAATGATGAAGGCTTCCTGGATGCTTTGCAGCTTGCCGAAGAGCTCGCCGATGATCTTGTTGGCGTTCTCTCCGCCTTCCTCACGTTCGGCAAAGGATTTGAAAGGAACGAAGACAACGCCCGAATTCGAAGCATTGGTGAAGGTCGCGCCGCTGAAGCCGGCAAATTGCACGGCGTTGCCGACGCCGGGTACGGTACGGGCGATATCGCCCACCCGTTTGATGACGGCATCGGTGCGCGCAAGCGAGGCGCCATCGGGAAGCTGTACGACGATGATCGCATAACCCTGGTCCATGGTCGGTATGAAACCCGAGGGAACGCGGGTGGTCATGTACCAGGTTGCGCCGAGGAGGGCGACGAAGGCGACCATCGAGCAGGTCAATCCTACCCAGCTGCTGACCAGGTGCCGGACGGTCCACGAATAGCCGGAGCTCATCCGGTCGAAGCCGCGGTTGAAGCCGTTTGCAAGGCCAGCCCCCAGACGCGACGCGATGCTCTTGCGTTTCCCCTCGTGATCGTGGGCCTTGAGCAATATGCCTGCGAGCGCCGGCGAAAGCGTCAGGGAATTCAAGGCCGAGATCGCGGTTGTCACGGCGATCGTCACGGCGAACTGCCTGTAGAACTGGCCTGATATGCCGGGGATGAAGGCCGTCGGCACGAATACCGCAATCAGCACCAGCGAGATCGCGACGACCGCGGTTCCGACTTCGTCCATTGTGACGTGAGAGGCCTGCTTCGGCGTCATGCCGCGGGCGAGATTGCGCTCGACGTTTTCCACCACGACGATCGCGTCGTCGACGACGATGCCGATCGCCAGCACAAGGCCGAAGAGTGTCAGCATGTTGAGAGAAAAGCCGAAGGCTAAAAGCACCGCGAAGGTGCCGATCAGCGAGACGGGGATGGCGACGATCGGGATGATCGCGGTGCGCCAGGATTGCAGGAAGACGAGAACGACGATCGCCACCAGGATGGCCGCTTCGACGATGGTTTTATAGACCTCGTTGATCGAGGCCGAGATGAATTCGGTCGTGTCGTAGACGATGCGATACTCGAGACCCTCCGGGAAATTCTGGGAGATGTCCTTCATGAGTGCCTGGACCTGATGGGCCGTATCCAGGGCGTTGGTTCCCGGCCGGGCGAAAATGCCAAGCGCAACCGCCGGATCGTTGTTGAGGTAACTGTTGGTGACGTAGTCCTGCGCGCCAAGCTCGATGCGGGCGACATCCTGCAACTGCACGAGCCGGCCCGATGTCGTCGATTTCACGATGACATAACGGAATTCGCGCACATCGGAGAAGCGTCCGTCCGTGCGCACCGTATATTCGAAGGCGTTCCTGCCTGTGACCGGCGGCGCGCCGATCTTGCCACCCGAGACCTGGACGTTCTGGTCTCTCAAGGCGGAGACGACGTCGTCGGATGTCATGCCGTAGGCGGAGAGTTTTTCCGGATCCAGCCAGATTCGCATCGAATATTGACGTTCGCCGAAGACCTGCACGTCACCGACGCCATCGAGGCGCACGAGCACGTCACGGATGCGGTTACGGGCGTAGTTCGAGACGTAAAGCTGGTCATAGCGGTGTGATGGCGACAAGAGGTGCACGACCATCATCAGGTCGGGCGAGCTCTTGTCGGTGGTCACGCCGAGCCGCTGGACCTCCTCGGGAAGGCGGGGCAGCGCGATGGAAACGCGGTTCTGGACGAGCACCTGGACCTTGTCGAGATCGGTGCCGAGCTTGAAGGTGATCGTCAGCGAAATGGCGCCGTCGGCGCTGGAATAGGAAGACATGTAAAGCATGTCTTCGACGCCGTTGATCTGCTGTTCGAGCGGGGTCGAAACGGTGTCGGCGATGGTTTGCGGGTCGGCGCCCGGATAGGAGGTGCGCACGACGATGGTGGGCGGCGCGATCTCCGGATATTGGGCGACCGGCAGCTGTGTATAGGCGATGCCGCCGACAACGAGGAAGAGGATCGAGATGACGGCGGCAAAAATCGGCCGGTCGACGAAGAAATGCGCGAACCTCATTGTCCGCTCTCCGCGTTTGCGGCCTCCGGCGCTGTATCCTGCCGCTCCTGCGGCAGTTCGCTCATCTGCGGGGTGATGGTCGAACCGGGCCGGGCGCGTATCACGCCGTTGACGATGATGGTTTCGCTGCCGTCGAGACCCTCGCGTATGACGCGATAGCCATAGAGCCGTGGTCCGGGTCGCACGGGCTTGGTCGAAACCTTGCCCTGCGCATCGACGAGATAGACGACGCGTTCATTCTGGTCCGAGCCGATCGCTTCGTCGGGGACGAGAACGGCCTTGTAAGTGTTGGAGGCTTCGACCTGAACACGGCCGAAGAGGCCGGGCTGGAGGATGAAATCGGGATTTGGGAGACGGGCGCGGATGCGGATGGTGCCGCTCTCGTTGTCCACCCGGTTCTCGGCGAAATCGAGCTTGCCCTTGAAGGGTTTGGCGGTCGGGTCCGAGATCGTGACGGAAACATCCACGCCGCCGCCGCCCATTTGAAGGTCCTTGCCCTGCTTGCGCGCCGTGTCGGCGAAATTCAGCAGGCGGCGCTCATCCACATCGAAATAAAAATCGATCGGATCGAGGGAAACGATGGTGGTGAGCACCGTCTGATCGGCCTGCACCAGGTTGCCGGGCGAGATCAGGCGGCGATCGATGCGGCCGCTGAGCGGCGCTTTGATCTCGGTATATTCAAGATCGAGAGCCGCGCGGTCGGCTGCGGCTTGCGCGCCGCGGACATTGGCCTCGGCCGACTCGAACTCGCGGCGGCGGTCGTCCAGCGTCTGGGCGGACTGGCTGCCGCTCGATGCGAGCGATTGGGCGCGCTTGTACTGCGCATCGGCAAAAACGAGGGCGGATTGCGATGCTTCGAGCGCCGCCTTCGCCTGGTTGAGTGCTGTTATGAACGGCCGCTGGTCGATGACGAAGAGCAGGTCGCCTTGCTTGACCAGGGCGCCATCTTCGAAATGAACTTCCTGCAGGTAGCCGCCGACGCGGGAGCGCACGGAGACTTCGTCAACCGGCTGGAAGCGGCCGATGAACTCGTCATTGTCGACGACATCGCGCACCACGGGTTTTGCGACGGTGACAGGGGGAGGGGCGGACGGTGCGCCCTGCGCCATCGCGGCCAGAGGCATGAATGTGGCGATGCAGCCGAGCATCAATATCCGTCGAAGCGCGAAAGTCATATCGGTCCCTCCAATCGCGGCGGCCGATCGACTGCCACCGTACTTAAGATGAAGTGATGCTATTCATGTCTTGCTGCTTTGAACGAAAGCCTTGGGCTCCCGTGATCTCCCCGGCGTTCAATCGTTGGAAGGAAAGCCGGTATGCGATGCACAATGGAAAATCATAACGCTATGGAACGGGATATAAGCGGCAGCGACGAAAAATAGCAAATGCCAATTATTCGCTTTTCTGGAATCCATGAACTTCATGGAGCGGCATCAGCTTTCGACGATCTCATCTCGGCCGGGCGGCAGAACGGCAAGCTCAGCCCAATCAAGCTCCTGTTCCAGCATGTGAAAGACGTCGTCGTCGATCTCGCCGGCGCGGCGCATCGCGGCCAGTTTGCGCCGTTTCGCACCGATGACATTGCGGCGCTGTTTGTCGAGCCTGCTGACCTCGCGCGGGTGTCTTCCGTCGGCAGCAATCTCGCGCTCGGAGGTGTAGACGTCGCGCAGGATTCGGGTGGATTTGTCCTCGCCTTCAAGCTCGGCAAGAGCCGCGTCGATCAATGCCACGCGAGCTTTGGTGAGATCGCGGTTCAGGGATGTGTCCGGATCGAATTTCAGGAAGCGGATCAGCGGCCCGAGCGTCAGCCCCTGGACGATGAGCGTGCCGAGAACGACGGCCAGCGCGCTGAGCAGGATGATATCGCGATCATGGAAGTCGATCGGCAGGGCGAGCGCAGTTGCCAGCGTGACGAGACCGCGCATGCCGCACCAGCCGGCAAGCAGGCTCGCGGCAAATGTGGGAGCGGCTTGCGTCGTGAGACCGCGCTCGGCAAGGAAGGTGATGACGCGGTTATAGACGAGCACCCAGGCCAGGCGCACGGCGATGACGGTGACGAAGACTGCGGTTGCCAAGGTGAACGCAAAATTCAGCCGAGCGGGATCGAGATCGAGGACGATCTGGCGGACCTGCAAGCCCATCAGCAGGAAGGCGAGCACATTAAGCAGGAACACCGCGGCCTCCCAAACCGAATAGGAATGAATGCGGTGGCGGGCCGTCTGCCGCTCCGGCATGTAGCGGGCGATCACCATGGCATATGCGACGATCGCCAGGATCGCCGAAAGGTGCAGTCGCTCGGCGATGATCCAGGTGCCGAAGGTGGCGACGAACTCGAGCAGTGTGCCGCCGAGCGTGCCGGCGAGCTTCAGACCAACGATCATGTAGAGACGGCCGAGAAGATAGCCGAGGATGAGACCGCCCGGCGCTGCCAGCGTCAATTCCGCCAGAATGCCGGTGAAGAAGGCAGGATTGGTGGCGGCCGCCACTGCGGCGCTGAAGATGAGGAGGGCGACGGCATCGTTGAGCAGGCTCTCGCCCTTGAGGATTACATAGGTCTGGCGCGGCAGATTGAAGCGGTCGAGCATGACGGTCGCCGCGACCGCATCCGGCGGCGCGACGATGGCGCCGAGTGCGACGGCCACGGCAAGCGGCAGGCCGGCCATTGCGACGCCGACGGCGGCGACGGCCGCGGCCGTCAAAATGACGGCGATTGCGGCAAGCGAAAAGAGCGGCAGCCAGTTGCGCCTCAACGTCCTCGGCGGCAAATCGTATGCGGCATCGAAAAGTACGGGTGCGATGAAAAGCGCCAGCGCCAGCCTGGGATCGATCGCCACCTCCGGCGCCCACGGGAAGGCAGCAACAATGATGCCGGCGATCGCCAGCATAGTCGGATAAGGCACACGGAACTTCCTGGAGAATTGCAGGAAGATGATCGCCACCAAGAGCAGCGTCAGCATGCTTTCGAAGAACGCCATAGGCCCTCCAGACCATTTCAGCGAATAGTTCTTGCCGAAAACTAGGGCCAGGCGATGCCGCGGCTACCGTTAAAGCCTAAAGCTGTGAGGGGCGGCAAGCTGCCGGCCGCGGCCTGCGGCATTTTGGCCGCGGTTGCAGAATCTGTGGCTTACGCTCTTGTGCGAGCGTCTGCGCTCAATATATGTGAGCACATCATAAGTATGCTTATAAATATTCGGCATAGGTTTCCATGAACGCCACGCCCACACTCGGTTTCCTTCTCCACGATGTCGCACGACTGCTGCGCAAGCGCTTCGAGCAACGTGCTAAGTGTCTTGGGCTGACACGGTCGCAATGGCAGACGCTCGCCTATCTCTCGAACAACGAGGGCATCCACCAGAGCGGCCTTGCCGAAATTCTCGAAGTCGAGCCGATCACGCTGGTGCGCATTCTCGACAAGCTCGCCGAACGCGGGCTCATCGAGCGCCGCCAGCATCCGACCGACCGGCGGATCTGGCTGCTCTACATGCGCGACGAGGCGCATCCTCTGCTCGCCGAAATGCGCGAACTTGGCGATGTCACCCGCGCAGAGGCGCTGGAAGGTGTCTCCGCCGAGCAGCGCGAGCAGCTTTTTCATGTCCTGTCCATAATGAAGACCAACCTGGTCCAGGCATGCCGCACCCCGGTTGACGAAAATGAGATGAACGATGGCTGATCAATCTCCCCTGCGCGTCGTTGCCGACGCCAATGCCAAGTCTCCTATTGAAGAAAATGAAGCGAAACAGCAGGAAACGGTAGCCGAAGCGCCTTCATCCAATTCAGCGCCGGCTGCTGCCGTGGCTGCGCCTGGCGGCAACAAGGTCCGCCGCCGGCGCAGTTTCACGCGGCCCGTTCTCTTCGCCCTGCTGCCGGTTGCGCTCGTCGTCGGCGGTTACTACTACGTCAATGGCGGTCAGGTGATGTCGACCGACAACGCCTATATCCAGGCCGATATGGTCGGGGTCACCACCGATGTCTCCGGCATCGTCGACCAGATCGACGTGCATGAGAACGAGGCGGTCAAGGCGGGGCAGGTGCTGTTCAGCCTGAGGGTCGACTCCTTCAAGATCGCACTTGCCGGCGCCGAAGCGCAGCTCGGCGTCCAGCGCAACCAGATCATGAACCTCAAGGCGAGCTATCAGCAGTCGCTCGCCGAGATCACTCAGGCGCAAGCGGACCTGCCCTATTACCAGGATCAGTTCGACCGGCAGCAGAACCTCGTCAACAACGGCAGCGCGACGCAATCAGCCTATGACGAGGCCAAGCATAATCTCGAAGCTGCGCAGCAGAAGGTTGCCGTCGCCAAGGCGGAAGCCGCAACGACGCTCGCCCAGCTCGGCGGTTCTGCCGACCAGCCGGTCGACGAAAACCCGCTCTACCTGCAGGCCAAGTCGAATGTCGACAACGCCCGGCGCGAACTCGACAACAGCGTCGTCAAGGCGCCCTTCGACGGCATCGTCACCAACGTCAATGCGCTGCAGGTCGGCTCCTACTTGCAGGCTTCGCAGCAGGCCTTCTCGCTTGTCGCCACCGATCATCTGTGGATCGCCGCCAGCCCGAAGGAAACCGAGCTCACCTATGTCAAGCCCGGCCAGACGACCACGATTTACGTCGACACCTATCCCGGCATGACGTGGAAGGGCAAGGTCGAGAGCATCAGCCCCGCGTCGGGCTCCAGCTTCTCGCTGCTGCCGGCGCAGAACACCACCGGCAACTGGGTGAAGGTCGTGCAGCGCATTCCGATGCGCGTCAGCATCGAGGATGCGCAAGGCAAGCCGCCGCTGCGCGTCGGCATGAGCACGGTCGTCGATGTCGATACCGGCCATGCCCGCGGCCTGCCCGATTTCGTCAACAAGCTTCTGGGCCGGGCTCAGGGCGGGGATGATGAGTAACGCTCCCGCTTCCCCGGCGACCCCGGTTGCCAATCGCGGCGCGATCACGGCCTGCGTTATTCTCGCCGTCATCATGCAGGCGCTGGACACGACGATCGCCAACGTGGCGCTGCCCTATATCCAGGGCAGCGTGTCGGCCTCCGCCGACCAGATCAACTGGGTGCTGACCTCCTATATCGTCGCGGCGGCGATCATGACGCCACCCTCCGGTTTCCTCGCCGCCAAGTTCGGCCGCAAGCGTGTTCTGCTCGTCGCAATCGCCGGCTTCGTGGCCGCCTCCGTTCTCTGCGGCCTGGCGCAATCCTTGAACCAGATCGTCGCCTTCCGCCTGTTGCAGGGCCTGTTCGGCGCATCGCTGGTGCCGCTTTCCCAGGGCATTCTTCTCGACATCTATACGGTGGAGGAGCGCGGCTCGGCTATGGCGCTTTTCGGCGTCTCGGTCATGGTCGGGCCGGTGCTCGGCCCGGTCATCGGCGGCTGGCTGACCGACAACATCAGCTGGCGCTGGGTGTTCTATATCAACGTGCCGATCGGCGCGCTCGCTTTCATGGGCATCGTCGTCTTCGTTAGCGAGACCAAGCGGGATGCGCTCGCCAAACTCGACTGGTTCGGCTTCGGGATGATGAGCCTGTTCATCGCCGCGCTGCAGCTCTTCCTCGACCGCGGCGAGCAGCTCGACTGGTTCTCTTCGGGCGAGATCATGGTCGAAGCGATTGTCTGCGCCGCCGCATTCTATCTGCTTATGGTACACACGCTGACTGCCGAGAAATCCTTCGTCAATCCGAAGCTGTTTCTCGACCAGAACTTCACGGTCAGCATGATCTTCATCTTCGTGGTTGGCGTCACCTACCTCGCCTCGCTGGCGCTGATGACCCCCTATCTGCAGACGCTGATGGGCTATCCCGTCATTACCGCCGGCATCGTCATGGGGCCGCGGGGGCTCGGCACCATGCTCTGCATGTTCATTGTGGGACGGCTGATCGGCAAGGTCGATACGCGCGTGTTGCTGGTGCTCGGTCTCGGCCTGACCGCCTGGGCGATGTACGACATGACGGGCTGGACGCCCGATGTTTCGCAATGGACGATCGTCTCGGTCGGCTTCATCCAGGGCGCCGGCCTCGGCTTTCTCTTCGTGCCGCTGACGACGGTCGCCTTCGCCACGCTGCCCGCCCATATGCGTGGCGACGGTACCGGCCTCTACAATCTGTCGCGAAACATCGGCTCGGCGGTCGGTATCTCGATCGTCTCGGCACTGATCGTCGAGAACACACAGAGCAATCACGAGTCGATCGCGGCCTATGTGACGCCTTTCAACCACGCCTTCAATGCGGTGGCGGCGCAAGGGTTGAGCCCCCTGACGGCCGCCGGCCGCGCTTCGCTCAACGAGATGATCACCCTGCAATCGACGATCATCGCCTATATGGACGATTTCAAGCTCTTGATGCTGATGTCGCTCGCGGTCATCCCGCTGGCGCTGCTGCTGCGCAAGCCGAAAGCGGCGCCCGCCGTCGACCATAGCGCGGTGATGGAATAATCAGCGAAACGGTTTGCTGAGATACCGCGATCCCTGAATGCCGAAGCGCCACGGTGCTTCGGCATTTCTAGTAATGCCGATGCGTTTTCCCGAGACAACAGGCACCGGCGCAGACGGCGTCAGCGCATAGGGCGGGCGGTCGAGCAACCTGTCATTGATTTCGATGTCGATGCCGAGCGCCTGGCAGAGCTTGCCCGGGCCACTGCAGAGCGCCGTCAGCATATCGGTGCCGCGCCGCTCCGTCATGGCGGCAATTCCCCCTTCCGGCTCGAGCGCCCGGATCAGCACGGCCGAGCCCGGATGGCAGACGAAGTTCAGGCACCAGTACATGCCGTAGATGCGGTAGATGTAGACATTGCCGGGCCGGCCGAACATGGCGCCGTTGCGCCTGGTGGGCCCGCGAAAACTGTGCGAGGCTTCGTCATCGGGGAAATAGGCCTCGGTCTCGGTGATGCGGCCGCCGGCGCCATCGACTGTCAGATGGCAGCCGAGCAGGTCGCGGGCCACAGTGATCGCGTCGCGCTCGAAAAACGCCCTGAGGCCTTCGCCGGCAAGCGCGCCGGCGCCGATCGCGCCCTTTGTCATTCCACCATCGGTCATAACCGAGGCAGATAACATTCGCTGCCGCCGCCGTCATCCTAAAACCATTTGATGAGGCCGGCCGCGTCAGCGGCCGGCATTCGGATCACGCATCGGGATCGAGGATGATGTAACCGAGACCGGATCGCTCGCCGGGAAGGAATCTTCCAGGCCTTCCTCCAGTTCCTCTTCGAGCAGGGCCGGATCCTTGCTGCGCGCGCCGTCGCCATGGGCTGGTTCGATTGCTGCCGCAAGCAGGACCTTGGCGCGCGGGACCGCGTTTTCCAACGTCAGTTCGGGTGCGCTCCGCAGCGTTACGGCAATGCTGTCTTCGCCTTCACCGCCGAATTCGACGACGAAGCCGTCTTCCGTCTGGTAGACGGTGATATCGCTGAGTGCCATGGCCCTTCCCCCAACCGCTCATATTAGCAAAGCGTGTTTTTGGAATTTTGTCGAGCGAAGACCTTCACCAGCCAATCGATGAAGACGCGCACGCGCGGCGAAAGCTGGCGGTTGCGGGGATAGAGCAGGGAGACCGGCGTCGGGGTCAGCGGAAAATCCGGAAGCACTTGGACCAGAGTGCCGTCGGACAGGTCTTTTTCGGCGTGGTAGCGCGGGATCTGGATCAGGCCGAGGCCCATCCTCGCTGCAGCAACATAGCTTTCGGCGGCGTTGACGGTGACGGTCGCGGGAATGGTTATGTTGCGTGCCGCACCATCGACGATGAATTCGAGCGGCAGCAGACCGCCGGTGCTGGTAGAGCGGAAGCCGACCATGCAATGGCCGGCAAGCCGGTCCGGATGCTGCGGCACGCCGCGGGCGGCGACATAGGCCGGAGAGGCGAGCGTGACCTCATCAAGCATGGCGACACGCCTGATGATCATTTCGCTATCGGCGGGCGTACCGACGCGCAGCACGCAATCGATGCCTTCGCGCACCAGATCGACCAGCCGATCGCCTTCGCTCATAAAGAACTCGATCTCGGGATAGGTCTCCAGAAAGGACGGCAGGCTCGGAAGCACGAAATGGCGCGCGAGCGTGCCGTGCACATCGACGCGCAGCAGGCCTTTCGGTCTGGCGCCGGCAAAGGCCCCTTCCGCATCCTCGATGTCGGCGAGGATCGACAGGCAGCGCTGGTAATAAGCCTCGCCGTCGAGCGTCGGGCTGACATGGCGCGTCGTGCGCTGGAGTAAGCGCACACCGAGGCGGGCCTCGAGCTGCTTGACCGCGTCGGTAACGGTCGAGCGCGGCAGGCCCGTGTCTTCCGCTGCGAGGGTGAAGCTGCGGCGCTCCACAATGCGGCAGAACACACGCATGGCATCGAATCTGTCCATCTTGTTTGTTCGTATTCTCCGGATAGTGATGCCGGAGAATGCACGATTATCCGCCGCAGGAAAAGGCGCATCTTCTTCTCATCGAAAACGCGCCGTGGCGCAGAAGGAGAAGAACAATGGCTTCCAACAAAAACAAAAAGGTCGCACTGGTCACAGGCGCTTCCCGTGGTATCGGCGCGGCCGTTGCCAGGCGCCTCGCCAGGGACGGTTTCACCGTCGTCGTCAACTATTCCGGCAGTGCGGCCGCGGCCGAGGACCTCGCCCGGGAGATCGAGCAGGCTGGCGGCAGGGCGCTGACGGCGAAGGCGGATGTCAGCGATGCTGGAGCCGTCCGGCGGATGTTCGACGCTGCGGAAGGCGCCTTTGGCGGCGTTGATGTGCTCGTCAACAATGCCGGCATCATGATGCTGTCGCCGCTCGCCGAGGCTGACGACGAAAACTTCGATCGCCAGATCGGCGTCAATCTCAAGGGCACGTTCAATACGCTCAGGGAAGCGGCCCGGCGCCTGCGTGACGGCGGCAGGGTCATCAACTTTTCGACTTCGGTCGTCGGGCTGAAGCTCGAAACCTATGGCGTTTACGCCGCCACCAAGGCCGCCGTCGAAACGCTGACGGCGATCATGGCCAAGGAGATGCGCGGCCGTAACATCACGGTCAACGCCATCGCGCCCGGGCCGGTGGCTACTGATCTTTTCCTCAACGGCAAGACGGAGGAACTCATTGCCCGCATGGCGAAGATGAACCCGCTGGAACGGCTCGGCTCGCCCGAGGATATTGCCTCTGCGGTCGCCTTTCTAGCCGGCCCGGACGGCGGCTGGATCAATGGCCAGACACTGCGCGCCAACGGCGGCGTGATCTGACGAAGGCGCCCTCATCGCAATCATGTGAACGAAGATTGTAGGTCTTCCCCCTTACAATCTTGTGGAGAGTGCCTATAGTTGCTTTATCGCGACAGAGTGGAGTTCCCTGACGCTCTCTCCCGAACCTCCAGAGCCTGCCGCGCCCAGTCTGCGGCGCGACAGGTCCGATGTTCAAAATTTTGCGGCCCGTCGAAGGTTTCCTTTGCCTTCCGGGCCGTCTCTGTTTTGCCGCCGCGCGACGTGCTCTAGAAATCGTTCAGCTTGGCCTCGACCAGGAGCTTGACCAGCCAATCGACGAAGACGCGGACCTTGTTGCTGAGGTGGCGGTTCGGTGGATAGACCACATAGAGCGGTATCGGATCGCGGCGCCAGTCCGGCAGCACGCGGATGAGTTCGCCCCGCCGCATCGGTTCACGCGCCATGAAGGTCGGCACCTGCGCGACGCCGAGCCCCGTCAGGGCCGCGGTCAGATAAGTGCGGCTGTCATTGACCGAGGCGATGCAGCGCGGGGTGGTCTCGACCATTTCGTTGCCCCTGCGAAATTCGAAGGGCAGCGTCCGGTTGTTCTGGGCGCGGAAATAATTGACGGAATAGTGCGTGGCCTCAAGATCCTCCGGCCGTTCGGGCATGCCGAATTTCTGAATGTAGCTCGGCGAAGCGCAGGTGATCAGTTCCATCTCCGAAACCCGCCGGGCGATCAGTGACTGATCGGTGGGCGTGCCGGCCCGCAGCGCGCAATCGACGTTTTCGACCAGGTAGTCTACCGTGCGGTCGCCGACCCCCAGGTCCAGACGGATATCGGGATAGCGCTGGTAGAAGTCGCAAAGTGCTGGAACGACAATGGCGTCGGCAAAAGCGCCGCTCATTTCGATGCGCAACCGCCCGCTCGGCACGCTTTGCGAATTGGAGAGGCTGCCATCGAGTTCCTCCAGCTCAGAGATGATCTGGGCGGCGCGTTCGTAATAAAGTGCTCCGTCCGTGGTCACCATGACCCGGCGCGTGGTGCGGTTCAGGAGCTTGGTGCGCAGATGCGCTTCGAGCCCCTGAATGAGGTTGGTCACCGTCGCCTTGGGCATGGCGAGCATGTCGGCGGCGCGGGTGAAATTGCCCGTCTCCACGACGCGGATGAAGACGCGCATTGCCGAGAGCTGATCCATCGGTTTCAAGTCCGCAGTTTGCGTTGCACCATTATTCGAAAATCGGAACAGTGTAATCGCGATATCGCTTCTTATTCCCTGTGCTGAATAACAATATCTTTTTTATACAAAATGCAAGCGGCGGAATGTGCCTGTTTGCTCCCATGCGGAAAGAGACCGGAAGCATGACGGTGGAGTGGAAAGATATGATGCTGGACAAGGTGGCCATTGGCCCCGTTTCCGCACGTATCTACCAGGGCGCCGATTATGGCAAGGGTCCGCCGATCGTGCTTTATCTGCATGGCGGCGCCTTTCTCGACAGCGAGACCAATGTCGATCGCCCGGTGGCGATGAGCCTCGCCAAGGCTGGCGCCATCGTCGCCGCCGTCGACTATAGCAGCCTGTCCGACAACCTGTTTCCGAAGGCATTGGAAGTTTCTTTCTCGGTTTTCAGCTATCTCGCCAACAAACGTGCTGCCGGTCTTGGCGACCGCAAGTCGTTGCTTTTTGTCGCCGGTGAGGAGGCGGGCGGCAACGTCGCCGCCGGTGTGGCGCTGAAGGCGCGCGACCAGTTGCCTGATGCACTCGATGGCCAGGTGTTGATTTCGCCGCTGCTTGATCCCTTCATGGGCACGTCTTCCATCCGCAAGGCGGAAGCCGTCGGCATGCGCCAGCGCTGGACCGATGGCTGGAGTCATTACCTGAGTGGCGGCGGCTGCCATCCCTATGCGGCGCCTTGCCTCTGTTCGCGTCTTTCTGGCGTCGCTCCGGCGCTGATATTCACCGCTGAGGACGATCCTCTGCACGACGAAACAATCGGTTACGGCGCCCGCCTGAAAAAGGCCGGTGTCGGTGTCCGCCAGCATGTCCTTCCCGCCGGGACGGGCTGGGCTTCGATTTATGGTGGGAAATCCGGGGAAGCGCCCGGTTGGCAGGAACACGTCAGCCGCCATTTCGGGAGTTTCCTTCAGGACGTAAGCGTCCAACCGCAATTGCATTGAAGAAGATCTGATATTTCGGCGGCTCGAGGCCGCAAGGAGAGTACTGATGACGTCCAGAAGCAAGCGCTGGGCCCTGGTGGGCGCCGGCTTAGGTCTCATTGCGTCCGTTTCCGGCGCTGCATTGTTTTTTGAATTGCCGATGAGCACGGCTGCCACGGCCGCATCCGAGTCGGCGCAGCCTCCGGCCGTGCCGGTGACGGTTGCCGTGGTCGCGGCGCACGACGTGACCGCCTGGGAAAGTTTCTCCGGTCGCCTGGAAGCGGTCGACCGCGTACAGGTGCGCTCCCGCGTCGCCGGCGCCATTCTGTCGGTGGCGTTCCGTGAGGGCGCGCTGGTCAAACAGGGCGACCTGCTGTTCACCATCGACCCGGCGCCCTACCAGGCGAGCGTGGCGCAGGCGCAAGGCCAGGTCGCTTCGGCCGAAGCCAAGGTCAGCCTGGCGCAGACCGAGCTCGATCGCGGCCGCAGGCTTTCCGACAACCGCACCATCTCCCAGAGCGATCTCGATCAGCGCCAGAGCGCACTGGCCGAGGCGCAGGCCGGCCTGCGTTCGGCGCAGGCCACCTTGCAGTCGGCCCAGCTCGATCTCGATTACACGCAGGTTCGCGCTCCGGTATCGGGCCGTATCGGCAAGATCGAGGTAACCGCCGGCAACCTCGTTGCAGCCGGATCGACCTCGCCGGCGCTGACGACGCTGGTTTCGGTCGACCCGATCTATGCGAGCTTCAACGCCAGCGAAGAGATGGTGACGCGGGCGCTTGCCCAACTGCCGCAGACCGACAGCGCGCTGCCTCCGGTCGAGCAAATCCCCGTCGAAATCGGCACGTTGGCCGACGACGGTACGCCGATCAAAGGCAAGCTGCAGCTGATCGACAACGAGGTCGATGCATCAAGCGGCACGATCGGCGTGCGGGCCGTCTTCGACAATCCGGGCGGACGCCTCATTCCCGGTCAGTTCGTGCGCGTGCGCATGGGCCAGCCGAAAGCCGAGAACAAGATCGTCATCAGCGACCGGGCCGTCGGCACTGACCAGGACAAGAAGTTCGTCTTCGTCGTCGACGGCGAGAACAAGGTGGCCTACCGGCAGGTCCAGCTCGGCTCGCTGGCTGACGGCCAGCGGGTGGTCGAAAGCGGCCTGAAGGCCGGCGAGAAGATCGTCGTCAACGGCCTGCAGCGCATCCGTCCCGGTGCCGTCGTCGTTCCGCAGATGGAAGAGAAGGTCGCGACCGCCCAGTAAGATCCCGCCTTCCCCTGCGGGGGAAGGCCGATACCCGACATAATATGACCCGCCGGCGGCGCCTCACCCGCCGGAGAGGGACATTGCATCCATGTTCACCCCGGAGAGGGCTTTGATATGAACATCTCCAGATTCTTTGTCGACCGGCCGGTCTTTGCCGGCGTTCTTTCGGTCCTCATCGTAGTTGCCGGCCTGATCGGCCTGCGGGCGCTGCCGATTTCCGAATATCCTGAAGTCGTGCCGCCATCGGTCGTCGTGCGCGCAACCTATCCCGGCGCCAATCCGAGCGTCATTGCCGAAACGGTGGCGACGCCGCTCGAAGAGCAGATCAACGGCGTCGAGGGCATGCTCTATATGTCCAGCCAGGCGACGTCGGACGGCGTGCTTAACGTCACCGTCACCTTCAAGCTCGGCACCGACCCCGACAAGGCGCAGCAGCTCGTCCAGAACCGCGTTTCACAGGCCGAGCCGCGCCTGCCGGCGGAAGTCCGTGCACTCGGCATCACGACGGTCAAGAGCTCGCCCGACTTCATCATGGTCGTCAACCTCGTCTCCGACGGCGACAGCCACGACATCACCTATCTCCGCAACTACGCGACCCTCAACATCAAGGATCGGCTTGCCCGTATCCCCGGTGTCGGTCAGGTGCAGGTCTTCGGCGCCGGCGATTATTCGATGCGCGTCTGGATCGATCCGCAGAAGGCGGCCGAGCATGATCTCGCCGCCAGCGACATCAGCAACGCCATCAGCTCGCAGAACGTCCAGGCGGCCGCCGGCATCATCGGCGCCTCGCCGAGCCAGCCGGGCGTCGACCTGCAGCTCAACGTGAATGCGCAGGGCCGCCTGCGCACGCCGGAAGAATTCGGCAGCATCATCGTCAAGACGGGCGCCAATGGCGAGATCACCCGTCTTCGCGACGTTGCCCGCATCGAGCTTGGCGCCGCCGACTATACGCTGCGGTCGCTGCTCGACGGCAAGCCTGCCGTCGCCGTGGCCGTCCTTCAGGCGCCCGGTTCGAATGCGATCGAAATTGCCGACAATGTGCGCGCGACCATGGATCAGCTGCAATTGGCGATGCCCGAGGGCGTCAAATACGAGATCGTCTACGATACGACGAAATTCGTGCGCTCTTCGATCGAGAAGGTCATCGACACACTGCTCGAAGCCATCGCGCTCGTCGTCCTCGTCGTCATCCTGTTCCTGCAGACATGGCGCGCCTCGATCATCCCGCTGATCGCGGTTCCGGTCTCGATCATCGGCACTTTCGCGGTCATGTATGTCTTCGGCTTCTCGATCAACGCGCTCAGCCTTTTCGGGCTGGTGCTGGCGATCGGTATCGTGGTGGACGACGCGATCGTCGTGGTCGAAAACGTCGAACGCAACATCGAACACGGCCTGTCGCCAAGAGCCGCCACCTACAAGGCGATGAAGGAGGTGTCCGGTCCGATCATTGCGATCGCGTTGGTCCTCGTCGCGGTTTTCGTGCCGCTCGCCTTCATCTCCGGCCTGTCGGGGCAGTTCTACCGCCAGTTCGCTCTGACGATCGCGATCTCGACCGTCATCTCGGCCTTCAACTCGCTGACGCTGTCGCCGGCGCTGGCCGCCCTTCTGCTGAAGGGCCACCATGCGCCGAAGGACTGGTTGACGCGGTTCATGGATGCGATTTTCGGCTGGTTCTTCCGCGGCTTCAACCGCGTCTTCGGCGCCGGTTCGAATGCCTATGGCAAGGGAGTGGGCGGTCTGGTGTCGCGCAAGAGCATCGTCATGGTGGTCTACCTGGCGCTGGTCGGTGCGACCTACAGCATGTTCACCACGGTTCCGGGCGGCTTCGTGCCCTCCCAGGACAAGCAGTATCTGATCGGCTTCGCCCAGCTGCCGGATGCGGCAAGCCTCGACCGCACCGAGGATGTCATCAAGCGGATGACCGACATCGCCTTGAAGCAGCCGGGCGTCGCCAATGCGATCGCCTTCCCCGGCCTGTCGATCAACGGCTTCACCAACTCGTCGAATGCCGGCATCGTCTTCGTGACGCTGAAGGATTTCGAGGAGCGCAAGACGCCGGATCTCTCCGGCGGCGCCATCGCCATGGCGCTGAACCAGAAGTTCGGGGCGATCCAGGACGCCTTCATCGCCATGTTCCCGCCGCCGCCAGTCAACGGCCTCGGCACGACCGGCGGTTTCAAGCTGCAGATCGAGGATCGGGCGGGTCTCGGCAATCAGGCGCTCGACGAGGCGACCAAGGCGGTGCTTGCCAAGGCCTATCAGACGCCTGAGCTTGCCGGGCTGTTCTCGAGCTTCCAGATCAACGTGCCGCAGCTCTATGCCGATCTCGACCGCGCCAAGGCCGAGCAGCTCGGCGTTTCCGTCACCGACGTCTTCCAGACGCTGCAGATCTATCTCGGCTCGCTCTATGTGAACGACTTCAACGCCTTCGGCCGCACCTACAGCGTCCGAGTGCAGGCCGACGCGAAATTCCGCGCCCAGCCGGAAGATATCGGCCAGTTGAAGGTTCGTTCGGCATCGGGCGAGATGATCCCGCTATCGGCCCTCTTGAAGGTGGAGCCGAGCACGGGGCCGGAGCGGGCGAACCGCTACAACGGCTTCCTCGCCGCCGATATCAACGGCGGTCCGGCGCCGGGCTTCTCGTCTGGTCAGGCCCAGGCGGCAATCGAGAAAATCCTTCGCGAGACGCTGCCGTCCGGGATCGATTTCGAATGGACGGATCTGACCTATCAGCAGATCCTTGCCGGCAATTCAAGCGTGGTCGTCTTCCCACTTGCCCTGCTGCTGGTCTTCCTGGTGCTGGCCGCCCAGTACGAGAGCCTGACCCTGCCGCTGGCGATCATCATGATCGTGCCGATGGGCGTGCTGGCGGCTCTGACAGGCGTCTGGCTCACCGGAGGAGATAATAACATCTTCACCCAGATCGGCCTTGTCGTCCTTGTCGGCCTATCGGCGAAGAACGCGATCCTGATCGTGGAATTTGCCCGCGAACTGGAGTTCGAGGGCAGGACGCCGCGGGAGGCGGCGGTCGAGGCCAGCCGCCTTCGCCTTCGCCCGATTCTCATGACCTCCATGGCCTTCATCATGGGCGTCGTGCCGCTGGTCGCCTCCACAGGCGCCGGCGCGGAAATGCGTGCGGCCATGGGTGTGGCGGTGTTCTCCGGCATGATCGGCGTCACCTTCTTCGGCATCTTCATGACGCCGGTGTTCTACGTGCTGCTGCGACGGCTGACGGGCAACCGTCCGCTCATCCAGCACAAGCCGGACGAACACAAGGAGGAAGAGGCGGAGGTCATCCGGCTCGCGGCGGAATAGACGGAATTCAACCTTCCTTTGTCGAGTAAATCGGGCGGGAACTTCGGTTCTCGCCCGTATCGTTTTTCAGACACCCGACGAAAATGCGTTACGTTCATCAAAACGGTTGCAACCGTGAACGAGGGGACTATCAAAGACGGGTGGCAGCTGGGAGGATCGGCGCGGGCCTGCTGTCCGGATAAGCAAAGCCGGCGCGCTTGCGGAAGTTGGTGAGGCGGACTGCAGCGCTCCGCTTCTCGACTTCGACGAGAAGAGTGGCCGATCGGGAGGATAATGATGACGGATCGCCAACCGAAGAAACGCCGCCTGCGTTCGCAGGATTGGTTCGACAATCCCGATCATATCGACATGGCGGCGCTCTATCTCGAGCGTTTCATGAATTACGGCATCACCCCGGAAGAGCTGCGCTCGGGCAAACCGATCATCGGGATTGCTCAGAGCGGCAGCGATCTGACGCCCTGCAACAGGGTGCATGTCGAACTCGCCAAGCGCGTGCGCGACGGCATTCGCGATGCAGGCGGCATCCCGATCGAATTTCCGACACATCCGATCTTCGAGAACTGCAAGCGCCCGACCGCCGCCCTCGACCGCAATCTCGCCTATCTCGGCCTCGTCGAAATCCTTTACGGCTATCCGCTCGACGGTGTCGTGTTGACAACCGGCTGCGACAAGACCACGCCTTCGGCAATCATGGCTGCTTCGACGGTCGATATTCCGGCCATCGTGCTCTCCGGCGGGCCGATGCTCGATGGCTGGCACGAGGGGGAGCTGGCCGGTTCCGGCACTGTCATCTGGCGGATGCGGCGGAAATATGCTGCAGGCGAGATCGATCGGGAGGAGTTTCTACAGGCAGCGCTCGATTCGGCTCCATCCGTCGGCCACTGCAATACGATGGGCACAGCCTCAACGATGAATGCCTTGGCGGAAGCACTCGGCCTATCGCTCACCGGCTGCGGCGCCATTCCGGCCGCCTATCGCGAGCGGGGGCAGATGGCCTACCGTACCGGACGGCGCGCCGTCGAGATCGTGTTCGAGGATCTGAAGCCATCGGATATCCTGACGCGAGCTGCCTTCCTCAATGCGATCCGCACCAATTCGGCAATCGGCGGCTCGACCAATGCGCAGCCGCATCTGGCTGCGATGGCCAAGCACGCCGGCGTCGAACTTTATCCCGATGACTGGCAGGTGCACGGCTTCGATATCCCGCTTTTGGCCAATGTCCAGCCCGCGGGCGCCTATCTCGGCGAGCGCTATCACCGCGCCGGCGGCACGCCGGCGATCATGTGGGAGCTGCTGCAGGCCGGAAAACTCGACGGCGACTGTCGAACGATAACGGGCAGGACGATGGCCGAAAACCTCGACGGGCGGCAGGCCAGCGACCGCGAGGTCATCCGGCCCTTCGACGAACCGCTGAAGGAGCGGGCGGGCTTCCTCGTTCTCAAGGGCAATCTCTTCGATTTTGCGATCATGAAGATGAGCGTCGTCTCGGAGGATTTCCGCCGGCGTTATCTTCTGGAGCCCGGGCGGGAAGGTGTCTTCGAGGGCAGGGCAGTGGTTTTCGACGGTTCCGAGGATTATCACACGCGCATCAACGACCCTGAACTCGGCATCGATGAGGATACCATCCTCGTCATCCGTGGAGCCGGACCGCTCGGCTGGCCGGGTTCGGCCGAGGTCGTCAACATGCAGCCGCCGGATCATCTGTTGAAGCGCGGCATCCGCAGCCTGCCGACGATCGGCGACGGCCGTCAGTCAGGCACCGCCGACAGCCCCTCGATCCTCAACGCATCACCGGAAAGTGCGGCCGGGGGCGGCCTCGCCTGGCTTCGCACCGGCGATATCATCCGCATCGACTTCAACCAGGGGCGCTGCGACATGCTCGTCAGCGGCGCCGAGATCGAGCGGCGCAAGGGTGACGGTATTCCGCCGGTGCCGGCGGATGCGACGCCGTGGCAGCAGATCTACCGCCGTTCGGTCACGCAACTGTCGGACGGCGCGGTTCTGGAAGGGGCTTCGGAGTTCCGCCAGATCGCAAAAAAACCGCCTCGGCACAACCATTGATCTGGCGCAGGGCAGCGATAGTGGTTGATTTCCGCTGAAATGCTTCCTCGTCCTCCGGGTTGAGTAAGCGAGAGATTTCGGCGCGACATTTATTCGCGCCGGCAGGAAGATTATTGGGCGCCAAGTAATTTTCTTGAGCTTGCAACGGCATTGTTTCATGGTAATGCGGAAACGAAGCTTACTGCATTGCATCGAAAACGTTTATACGCGTGGTCAGGACCATTGGCGCTGCTTCTCGATCATTCGCAGGTGCGCTCGGGGAGCGGTGATCTGACAATTGCTTTGCCGTTGGCGGGATGGACTTGCGGAACATTCAATCTGGGAAGGTCGCATGAATTCGGATTTTGCCGTTCGTTCGATGCGGCCCGGCGAATTGGAACTCGTGCTCGAATGGGCGCGTCAGGAGGGGTGGAATCCGGGTCTCGATGATTCGATTGCATTCCTCGAAGCCGATCCGTCGGGATTTTTCGTCGGCTCTATCGGTGAAGTCCCTGTCGGCTCGATCTCGGTCGTCAAATATGGCGACAGCTTCGCCTTTCTCGGCCTCTATATCGTCCACCCGGATTTCCGCGGCAAGGGTTACGGCAAGGCGATCTGGGAAGCGGGGATCGCCACGGCGGAAGGTCGGACGATCGGTCTCGACGGCGTTGCCGCGCAGCAGGGGAATTATCGCAAGGCCGGCTTCGATCCCGCCTATTCCACCATTCGTTACGGCGGTGTTGCCTCCTCTTTGCCGGCCTCGACGCTTGTCGCGCAGCCGGTGCTGGATTCACGCCTGGAAGGGTTGCAACGGTATGATGCGGCGGTCTTTCCGCAGCCGCGGGATGCCTTCCTCGCCGCCTGGTGCACCAGCCGCAAGGGGCGGCGTACGGCCGTGGTCCGCAAAAGCCACAAGATCCGCGGTTACGGCACGATCCGCCGCTGTTACGAAGGCTACAAGATCGGCCCGCTTTTCGCCAACGATGCAGACAGCGCCGCGGCGCTGCTTGCCGAATTGATCCCCGAAGCAAAGGGGGCTCAGATATTCATCGATATTCCCGCCGAAAACCGCGAGGCGATCGCGCTTGCCGAAAGCATAGGCCTTCAGCCGGTGTTCGAGACCATGCGGATGTATCGCGGGCCGGCGCCAGCCATCCCGTTGAAACACGTCTTCGGCGTGACGACGCTGGAGCTTGGTTAAGCCTAATCCACGGGTGAGGCAGGCACGGTGGGAGCGGACGCTTTCGGCCGGCCCCTTTCGGCGATCGCGATGCCGCCCAGCGTCAGCATCAGCGCTACCATATGGAAGGACTGAAGCCTTTCTCCGATCAGTACGACGGAGAGCAGTGTTCCGAATACTGGCACGAGATTGATGAAGAGACCGGCGCGGTTGGCGCCGATAGCCTCGACGCCCTTGATATAAAGGATCTGCGCCAGCAATGAGGGGAAGATCGCCGTATAGAAGGTGATGCTCCAGCCGGCCTGGTCAGGCCACTGCGCCGCGCCGCGGCCAATCTCCCAAAGAAGCAGCGGGAGCGAGGTCAACATGGCGGCGAGGGCGGGGAAGGCCATCAGCGTGCGCCAATCGACCGCCGGTTTCCAGCGCAGGAAGATGGTGTAGAGCGCATAGGCGGCAATGGCGATCAGCATCAGCCCGTCGCCGCGATTGAGCTGCAACTGCAGCAGCGTGGCCAGGTCGCCATGGGCGGCCGTCAGTGCCACGCCCAGCAGCGTCATGCCGAAGCCGAGACATTGCGCCAGCGAGATGCCGGTGCGGAAAAAGAAGAAGTTCAACAGGAAGATCAGCATCGGAATGCCGGCCTGCTCGATGGCGACGTTGATCGCCGTCGTATATTGCACCGCCGAGTAGAGCATGGCGTTGAAGAGTGTATAGCCGATGGCGCCGTAGCAAAGGAGCAGGGGCAGGTTTTTCCTCGCCACGGGCCAATCCTTCTTCAGTTGCGGCACGGATATCAAGGCGATGAGCGCGACGGCGAGGAACCAACGCAAAAAGGTCAGCATCATCGGGCTGATATGGCCGACGGCAAGTTTGCCGGCGACGGAGTTGCCACCCCAGCAGAGGGTGGCAATGACGAGGCAGATATAGGCTGTGGCTTGCAAGAGCGTTCTTCCTCGTCTTTTGCGATCGATAATCGGCTTTTTCCCAGGGGAAATAGACTGCCGGCTGCTGATTTGTCACGTAAAAAGCCCAATCGGCTGTGACAACAGGGTCGCTTTCCCAAAAACAAAGCTTTATAGATGCGCGGGTTTGAGCAGGTGTGCGGTTTTCCGCCGGTAACAGGAAGAGTTGGATGACGAACGTAGTCGTGGTCGGTTCGCAATGGGGTGACGAAGGCAAAGGCAAGATTGTCGATTGGCTTTCGGAACGCGCGGATATTGTCGTGCGCTTTCAGGGCGGACATAATGCCGGCCATACGCTCGTCATCGACGGCACGAGCTACAAGCTCTCGCTGCTGCCCTCCGGCGTCGTGCGCCCCGGCAAGATGGCGGTGATCGGCAACGGCGTCGTCGTCGATCCGCACGCGCTGATCGCCGAGATCGAAAAGCTGTCTGCCCAGGGCGTGACGATCAGCCCCGATAATCTGCGGATCGCCGACAATGCCACGCTCATCCTGTCACTGCACCGTGAGCTCGACGCGATGCGCGAGGATGCAGCCTCCAACAGCGGCACCAAGATCGGCACGACGCGCCGCGGCATCGGCCCGGCCTATGAAGACAAAGTCGGCCGCCGCGCCATCCGGGTCATGGATCTTGCCGATCTCGACAGTCTTTCCGGCAAGGTCGACCGCATTCTGACGCATCATAACGCGCTTCGCCGCGGCCTCGGCGTCGCCGAGGTCAGCCACCAGGCGATCATGGACGAGCTCACCTCGATCGCCGATCGGGTGCTGCCGTACCGTGACACGGTCTGGCTTTTGCTTGACAAGGAGCGCCGCAAGGGCGCCCGCATCCTATTCGAAGGCGCGCAGGGCAGTCTGCTCGACATCGACCACGGCACCTATCCTTTCGTGACCTCCTCCAACACCGTGGCCGGCCAGGCGGCCGCCGGTTCAGGCATGGGACCAGGCTCGCTCGGCTATATCCTCGGCATCACCAAGGCCTATACGACGCGCGTCGGCGAAGGCCCGTTCCCGACGGAGCTGACCGACGAAATCGGCCAGTTCCTGGGTGAGAAGGGCCATGAGTTCGGTACCGTGACGGGGCGCAAGCGCCGCTGCGGCTGGTTCGACGCAGCACTGGTGCGCCAGTCGGTTGCCACCAACGGCATCACCGGCATCGCGCTCACCAAGCTCGATGTGCTCGACGGTCTCGAGGAATTGAAGATCTGCGTCGGTTATATGCTCGACGGCGAACAGATTGATCATCTTCCCGCAAGCCAGGGAGCGCAAGCTAGGGTCGAACCGATTTATGTCACGCTCGAGGGATGGAAGGAATCGACCGTCGGCGCCCGCAGTTGGGCGGATCTTCCGGCGCAGGCGATCAAGTATGTCCGACAGGTCGAAGAATTGATCGGGGCGCCGGTCGCGCTCCTTTCCACCAGTCCGGAGCGGGACGACACGATACTTGTGACCGATCCGTTTGAGGATTAAGGTCACGGCCCACTGTGGAGGACAGTTCGGCAGAAGGCCGGACTTCTTGAGAAAGTAAGAATGGCGGATTTTATTGCAGTTATTCGGCGGGCTGTCGACGGTCTGGCTGAAAATACCCCCGAGATGCGGGTGAAAGTCTACGAACGTGCTCGCGGCGCAGTGCAGCGGCAGCTCGAGAACATGAAGCCGCGTCCGCCGGAAGCCATGCTGCAACGCCAGCTCGAAAAGCTCGAGGCCGCCATTCGCGAAGTGGAGGCTGAACACTCCGAAGCGTTGCCCCTCGAGGCGGCGGCTGGCGCCGGTGCTGAGCCGGAAACCTTGGAAGAACAAGCGGTTCCTGACGAAAGCACGTCGCCGCCTGCGCCCGAGACGGCTGTCGACGCGCCGGCCGGTGATGCCGATGCGGGCTTGCCGACGGCTGACGCCGTCCACGAGCCCGATCACCTAGAAGCCGACGCAGGGCAGGAAACTGAGGAAGAGGTCGCGGCCGAGGAGCCCCTTTCCGCGGAACCGGAGCCCGAACACACGCCTGTTTCCGCTGAGACAGCTGCACCCGCCGAGACCTATTGGCATCCCTCACACGAGGAGGAGGCGCCGGCCGAGGAATGGCATGCCGGCGAGGCGCGTGACGTCGCCGCCGAAGAAATGCAGCCGGAACATCACGGCTTCGAAACGCCGCCTGCCGGTCATTCCTACGAGGAAGCCGACGAGCATCGTGCCGATGAGCAGCATTCCGTGGCGGCCGAGGAGATCCCGGCCGAACCGGCGATGGCGGAAAGCCATGAGCCGAAGGCCGAGGCGGCTTACGAGTCCATCGAGTCGTTTCAGCCGATCACACGCGGCATGGAGCATGCATCCAACCGGCTCGTGGAGCCGGTCGCCGATTTCGATCGTGCGCAGGAATTCGTCGAACATAGCCGCGAGGAGCCGCTGCAGGCCGATGCTGCCGGACATTTGGATCCTGTCTGGGCCGAGCCTGCCGTCGAGACGCCGGCTCCGGCGCCCAAGGATGCCGAGACCGAATGGGCCGAAGAGGAGCTCCGGCAATATTCGGAAACGGCGCCAGTTCCCGCCGACGCTTCGGCGCGTGCCTTCGAAGACGTGATATCGAGTCTCGAGAAAATGACGCCCGCCGCTGTCATGCCGGTCGCCAAGGAAGCTTTTTCCTGGGAGAAAGCTGCCTTCGACGACCTGCCGCCGATCGAGGCGGGCACCGACAAGAAAACGCCGGTTTCCTCGCATTTCGACGACGTTGATATCTTTGCGGAGGTGCACGACGGCAAGCCTACACCCCCCGCCGGCGCGCCGAGCGAGGGGTGGCGCGAAGCGAAGGCCCTGCGTGGCTATGACCGCCGCGGTCCGATCGCCACTGACGATGACGACGGCAATCCGGCGATGGATATCGATCAGATCGTCGCCTCGAAGCTGCAGGGCAAGAATTTCCGCATGGAACCGAAGCGCCGCCGCTTCGGCATCGGCACGATAATCACTCTCCTCTTCGCACTTATCCTGATCGGTGGCGGCGCCTATGCCGGCTGGATGAACAGAGAAGCGCTGGTGGCGATGGTCGATGGGCTTGTCAGCTCGGCGCCATCGCAAGCTACGAGGAACGAGGCGGCAATGACGCCGGCGGGGTCCGAGACGCCGGCCCAGACCACGCCGACGCCAGCCCAGCCAGCTGCGCCGGAAGCGCAGAATACGCCGCCGGCACCGGCACAGCCGAACCAGCAAGTGGCGTCATTGAACAATGACGGCGCGGCGGCCAATTCCAAATTTACGCAACGACTGCTTTCCGACGGAACTGAAGTCGATAGCGGCCCGGCGACGGTGCCGGGAACGCCGACGGCCGAAGGAAAATCGGTGGCCGAGCAGAACGTCGCGGCAGCGGATACGCCGGCGGCCAGTGCGCAAGGCGATGCGGCCCCGCCCGAAACGCTGACGCCGAACGGTCCTGCGGCATCGCCGCAGCAGGCTGCTCCGGTTGGTTCGTCGGAAAAAATGTTCCTCTATGAGGAGCGTATCGGCCAGAGCTCGCCGACGGCGATCGAGGGAACTGTTGTCTGGAGCGTCCAGCACGAGGCCGGCCAGAACGGCCGGCAGGAAGCGACGATACAGGGCAATGTCACCGTTCCCGAGCGCAACCTCTCGGCTCTCGTCACCTTCAAGCGCAATTCCGATCCATCGCTGCCGGCGAGCCATCTCGTCGAGATCGTCTTTTCGGTGCCGCCCAACTTTGAAGGCGGCAGCATCGAAAGTGTCCAACGCATCTCGATGAAGCGCACCGAGCAGGATCGCGGCGACGCGCTGATCGCGGTTCCGGCCAAGATTACCGATGATTTTCACATGATCGCGCTCAACGACTACCCCGATGCGCGCAAGGCCAACCTCGATCTGCTGTCGACCCGCAACTGGATCGATATTCCGATCACCTACCGCAACGGCCGCCGCGCGCTGCTGACGATGGAGAAGGGGGGCACGGGAACGAATGCCTTCAATACAGCCATCAAGGAGTGGACTGCACTCGGGGATGTCTCGACGAGCCAGTGATGGCGGATGCTTCGTTTTTCTTGAGACATTTGTTGTCGGGCGAACTTAACCGTTTGCTCCCTCTTCTCCCCGCTGGGGAGAAGAGATTCGTTGTAACGTCCTGCCTTGCTAAGACATCTGCGGACAGGTTGGATGATGGCGCACCGCACGCTCCAATTGACAAAACAAAAACGCCACCTCCCGCATCCGGAAGGTGGCGTTTCCAACTGTACGTTCAATTCTATCAGGCCGTGGCTTCGACGACGCGGATGGCCTTGGCGCGTTCCAAGGCCTCCTTGCGAACAGCATCCTGCACCTTTTCAAAGGCGCGGACTTCGATCTGGCGGACGCGTTCGCGGCTGATGTCGAACTCGGCTGAGAGATCTTCCAGCGTCACCGGGTCCTCGGCAAGGCGGCGGGCCTCGAAGATGCGGCGCTCGCGTTCATTCAGAACACTCATCGCTTTCGCCAGCATGCGCCGGCGGGTTTCGAGCTCATCCTGTTCGATCAGCACGTCTTCCTGGCTCTCGTGGTCGTCCACAAGCCAATCCTGCCATTGACCGCTGTCGCCTTCGGCCGCCTTGATCGGCGCGTTCAGCGAGGCATCGCCGGAGAGACGGCGGTTCATCGAGATGACCTCCTCCTCCGAGACGTTCAGCTTGGTGGCGATTTCCGAGACGTGCTCCGGCTTCAGGTCGCCGTCGTCGATCGCCTGGATGCGGCCCTTCAGCCGGCGCAGGTTGAAGAACAGGCGCTTCTGGTTGGCGGTCGTGCCCATCTTCACCAGCGACCACGACCGCAGGATATATTCCTGGATCGAGGCCTTGATCCACCACATGGCATAGGTGGCGAGGCGGAAGCCGCGTTCGGGATCGAATTTCTTGACGGCCTGCATCAGACCGACATTGCCTTCAGAGACGACTTCGCCGATGGGCAGGCCGTAGCCGCGATAACCCATCGCGATCTTCGCGACGAGGCGAAGATGGCTGGTGACGAGCTTATGGGCAGCGTCGCGGTCGCCATGCTCGGCATAACGCTTGGCCAGCATATATTCCTGCTGCGGCTCCAGCATCGGGAATTTGCGGATTTCGTCGAGATAACGGTTGAGACCGGCTTCGCCGGCGGTAATGGACGGCAAGGTATTTCGGGCCATAGTGCACCCTCCTAAAGTGAATTCCGGCTCCCGATGGAAACGCGCCCCCGCGTTAAAAGGCGAACCGGGACGTGCGGCTTTTGTTCCAAGCCCGCACTAAGTCTATATACAGATAAGTATGGCGAAACGGCGGTTCAAGGTGCCGCTCACGCAGGTGTGAGGCGGCGAGCGCGGTGTCCCGAAGCCGTCTTTATTGCCGCAATGCCTCGACCAGTTTCACCATGTCGGCCGGCAGCGGTACTTCGAAATGCATGAGTTCGCCGGTGCGGGGATGCTCGAATTGCAGCATGAAGGCATGCAGTGCCTGACGGCCGAACCCATTCACGACCTTGCGGATCTCTTCGGGCAGAAGATTGGCCTTGGTCCTGAAGCCGGCGCCATAAACGGTGTCGCCAACGAGCGGATGACCGATATGGGCCATGTGCACGCGGATCTGATGGGTGCGGCCGGTTTCCAAGTGGCACTCGACCAGCGAGGCGAGCGCGGTCGCGTCAGGGTTCTCCTGGAAGCGCTCGATCACTTCGTAGTGGGTGATTGCCGCATCGGCATCCTGGCTGTCGGGGCGCTTGACGGCCCGGCGGGTGCGGTCACCGGTGGCGCGGCCGAGAGGGGCATCGATTGTTCCCGACAGAGTGCGGGGACGGCCCCAGACGACTGCCCGGTAGGCCCGCTCCAGCGGCATGGTGCGGCCGTGGTCGGCAAATTGAAGCGAGAGGTGGCGATGGGCGACGTCGTTCTTGGCGACGACCATGACTCCTGTTGTATCCTTGTCGAGACGATGGACAATGCCGGGACGGCGCACGCCGCCGATGCCGGAAAGCGTATCGCCGCAATGATGGATCAGCGCGTTGACCAACGTTCCTGTCCAGTTGCCGGAGCCGGGATGGACGACCAGACCTGCCGGTTTCGATATGACGATAAGGTCATCGTCCTCATAAAGGATGTCGAGCGGGATATCTTCGCCCTTTGGGGTCGGGTCTTCAGGCTCGGGCAGGGTGATTTCGAAGCTGTCGCCGACGCGCACCTTGCGCTGCGGATCGGTAACCTGCTCGCCTCGCAAAGAAACCCGCCCCTCCTTGATCAGCGCCTTGATGCGGCTCCGGGAAAAATCCTCACCGACCTGCGCCGTCAGCCAGGCGTCGAGCCGGCCTTCGGCGGTTTCATCGGCGGTGAGGACTTTTCTAATGCCGCCTGCTTGTTTAAAGGGGTCGCTCAAGACGCTTCTTCTCCGACGTATTTTTAGAACGGAACGCACAGATGACAGCAATCGAGCCAGACGACCAGGAAGAGAAGCCCCTTGATCCGGCGATGGAAAGTGTCCGGCGCAAGATGGTCCGCCTGCAGATTGTTTCCGGCGCCATCATGTTCGTCAGCCTTATGGCGGTCTTCGGCGCTGTTGTCTACAAGACGATGCGCGAGCCCAAGGAGACCGCGTCCACTGCCGCAGCCTCCGGTGTGCCCTCGGATGCACCGCTCGCGGCGACCCTTTCCCTGCCGCTCGGGTTCAAGGTGCAGTCCACCTCGTTTTCGGCGGGACAGATCCTGTTCTATGGAGAAACGGTTGAAGGCACGAGGAAGGCGCTGGTATTCGATCTGAGGACCGGCCGCACGGTCGCCGACGTCACCGTCGCGGGGAATTGAGGCGGGATGGCCGCCCCGATCGTCATCGACAGTGCCAACGATCCCCGCATCGCTGAGTTTCGCGCTATAAGAGAGCGTGACCTGACGGGCCGGGAAAATCGCTTTATCGCCGAAGGCACTGTCGTGCTGCGCATGCTCGCCGAGGCGCATGCGGCACGTCGCGGCTTCTCGGCCGAGAAAATCCTGCTGCTGCGCAATCGCGTCGACGGCGTGCAATCCATCCTGGAACGGTTTCCGGCTAGTGTGCCGGTTTATGTCGCCGAGGCTGAAGTGCTCGATGGTGTCGTCGGCTTTCATCTGCATCGCGGCATTCTCGCCCTCGGCAAGCGAGAGGACCGCGGCGAGGCAGCACTTCTCGACGCATTGCCGGAACGGGCGCTGGTGTTGGTCGGCTGCGGCATTTCCAACCACGATAACGTCGGCTCGATGTTTCGCAATGCTGCCGCCTTCCGGGCGGATGCCGTGCTGCTCGACAAAACCTGCTGCGATCCGCTCTATCGCAAGGCATTGCGTGTATCGGTCGGCTCGGTGCTGAGCGTTCCGCACCGGCGCGGCGGCAAGGCGCTGGACCTGCTTCTGGCGCTTGCCCAACGGGGCTTTACCATCTGGACGCTTTCGCCGCACGGGAAGACCGACATCCGCGCCATTCCGGCTGCGGCACGCATGGCGCTCGTCATCGGCACGGAGGGGGAGGGCTTGCCGGAGGCATTGCTGGCGCGCTTTCAGAGCGCCCGCATCCCGCAATCGGACGAGCTCGACAGTCTCAACGCGGCGACTGCGACGGGGATCGCATTGTTTTCCATGGCCTCGACCATGGGGCGGATATGAGCTTTAACGCCCCGGATCGGCGATGATGGCGGCCGCCCTGTCGGCAAGGCTGACGCGATCGCTCGGGTTCTTGTTGCCGGCGTCCGGCAGCAGCGCGTGGATCGGTGAGGAAGGGCCTTCGTTGAGTGCGGTCAGCGCCACCATATTGGCGGCGATCGCGGCAATCTCTTCGCGGATCGCGCCATCGCGTCCAGTGACGGACTTTGCCTTCTGCAGGCGTTCGGCAAGGGCGGCGCTGCGCTTGCGGACATCCTCGCCTATCTCAGCCGTCACAGCGGCGGTGTCGAGCACGGATGCGGCCGTGTCTTCGGCCGTCAGTTCCGCCGGTAGTTCCGCCGCTATCTTGGTCAGGCCAGCGTCGCGCAGCACGCGGTTAATCTTGCGGATCTCGGCATTGGCGGCTTTCAACTGCTCCTTCAACTTGGCGATCTCCTGCTGACGGCGAGCGAGCTGCGTTTCCTTCTCGGCGGCGGAAGCGCTTTCGCGCGCAGCCTTGTCCTCCAGGCGGATCACCATATGCTGCTGCTGCGTCAGTTTCTGTTCGGCATCCCTGGCCCGCTTCTGCAGCAGGTTGACGTCCTGGCGCAATGTGTCGCGTTCGTCGCGCAGTGCGTTGGCGCGGAATTTCAGGCTTTCCGCTTCGGTCTCACGCGCGGCGAGATCGATTCTCAACCCGTCGGCCTGCTCGCTGAGTTTGCTCAGCCGCGTCCGCATTGCCGTCAGTTCGCTCTCCTTGTTGGCGGCGGATTGTTCGGCAATATGCAGATTGGTCTTCAACTGGCTGATATAATTCTCATCTTTGCGCAGGTGCGAGCGCTGCTCGGCCGCCTCGACATGCATCTCGCCGATCTGGGCCTGCAATTCGCCGATCTCGGCGGCGAGCCTCCCGGCATCGACGGCGAGCGCATCGTGGCGCAACTGGAGCGACAGAGATTTCTCGCGCTCGCGCAAAAGGTCCTGGGTGGTGCGGGCATTTTCGGCGGCATGAAGCGCGCGCACCATATCCTTCTGGGCGCGAACCTCCTGCGGGCTCAGCGGCATCGTCGCCTTGAGACGGTTTTCGGTATACCAGACAATGCGGCGATGAACGGCCGGCGAGACCAGAAAGACGAGGAAGGCCGCGGTCAGGAAGCCCAATCCGAACAAGAGAGCGTATTCGATCACGGCGCGGCCATCGATTCGACAGTTGATGCGGGGTCAGCCGCGATGATTAAGCAGGCATGGCGCGCATGGCAAGGCCGCCGATGCCGGCGGCCGCCGATTCCTGCCGCTTTAAGGCCTCAGAAGGGGTTCCAGGTCGGCGCCTGGGTGATCTTGAGATAGCCGACATTGACCCCGAGGCGGGCGCCGACGCCGGTGCGGATCGGCACAACCAGCACGTCGTTGTTTTTCAGCACCGTCATGCCGAAGCCGGCGATCACATAGGCCGAGCCGCTGACGCCGCCGAAGCGGGCATAGATGCCGTCGATGGAGGGCAGGTCGTAGACCAGCATCATGACGCGCGAACCCTGGCCGCCATAATCGATGCCGAGAGACGGGCCCTGCCAGTAGAGCGGATGCTCGCCGGCGTTCTTGGTGTTGAGTTGGCCTTCGCCGTAGGTGAGACCGGCGATGAAGGCGCCGCCGCCTTCCTGCCCGAGAATATAACCGTTCGGCAGACCATATTTCTGGAAGGCGCTCTCGACCACCTTGGCAAGGCCGCCGCTGGCAGAGCCGAAGAAGGAGTGGCCGGCATCGATGATCTCCTGCATCGTATACTGACCGTTGTTCTGGGCGGCGGCCGGCCCGGCAATCATCAGCGAGGAGAAGACGAGGGCCGAAAGCAACCTGCAGAAGCCAATGAATCGGTGCGGAAATCGAAGGCGCATGATGTCATCCGTTCGTCGTTTGGCTGGAGCGGGCACCCGCTCGCGTCGATTGCTGCATTTTGCGCCGATGATCTTAACAATCGGTTTACCAAATATGGTGTCATTATGGCACTGAATACGATCGCAAACTTCGCGCAATTTTGATGAAGCATATTGCGGGCGCGATGAGATTGCCGCCCTTCAGGAGACGATGATGTCCAAGAACCCGAACCTCACCCTGTCCGGCCCGGATCTGGCCGCGCTTCTCTGCAGCCGCGTTTGCCACGATGTCATCTCGCCCGTCGGCGCGATCAACAACGGTCTGGAACTTCTGGATGAAGGCGGTGCTGATTCCGACGCAATGGATCTGATCCGCACCAGTGCGCTCAACGCGTCCGTCCGTCTGAAATTCGCGCGCCTCGCCTTCGGCGCATCGGGTTCAGTCGGCGCCTCCATCGATACCGGCGAGGCCGAGCGGGCCGCCAAGGATTTTGCGATCGCCGAAAAGAAGACCGAGGTGATCTGGAACGGACCGCGCGCCATCGTGGCCAAGAACCGCGTCAAGCTGCTGCTCAACCTCTTCCTCGTCGCCTATTCGGCGATTCCGCGCGGCGGCGTGCTCGAGGTAACGCTTGAAAATCCCGAATTCGACGCCAAGTTCACGCTCACGGCGAAAGGCAAGCTGATGCGTCTGCCGCCGAAATTCGTCGAGATATCGACGGGCACGATCGAGGAAGCGATCGACGCCCATTCGATCCAGCCGTACTACGCCGTGCTTCTGGCCGAGGAGTGCGGAATGACGCTCGACCACAGCGCAAGCCCGGACGAACTGGTGTTCACGGCGACGGTTGCTGCGGTCTGATTTTCGGCGTGCAGCAGCATGCTCTCGCCCGTCTGGTAACGATTCCTTAGCCTGATGGACCTATTCTCTTAGGTTGTGGAAGACCCCTCGTTGCGACGAATGCGGGGAAAGGAGTAGTCATGCAAAGGTTCATGATCACCGATAATTCGGACATTGTCCGTAAGGTCGGCAAGCGCATTCTCTCCGAACTCGACTTTCTCGTCAGCGAGGCCTCCAATGCCGCCGAGGCGCTGCAGCACTGCCAAACAGAGTTGCCGGAATACCTGATCGTCGATTCCGGCATGGAAGGGGCGCTCGACCTCATCGCGGCCATCCGCGCCATGGACGGCGGCAAAGAGGTCAAGATCTATTACTGCGTCATCGAGGCGGATCTGAAGAAGCTGATGGCGGGTAAACGAGCCGGCGCCACCGATTTCCTGCTGAAGCCGTTCGATCGTAAGATCCTAACCGCCGTTTTCGGAAACCGCGCGATTGCTGCCTGACAGCAGCTTTCTTCCGGGCCGCATCGGCCGTCCCTGAGCATAGTGCCGAAAGCGCCGCCGGGCTCAGGCTGACGCTGCGCTTTTCCCTGACCGGGATATCAACCTGTTCGGCCAGATCAGCCGGGATCCCTTTAACGGCGGCAGCGCCGGCAGTACAAACGAAAAATCCCGCCGAAAGGGCGGGATTTCGTCATCCGATAAGGGGGATCGGAAGATCAAGCGGTTTCCGCATATTCGGTGCCATCCGGCTCGCGAAGAACGTAACCACGGCCCCAGACGGTTTCGATGTAGTTGGCGCCGCCGGCGGCGTTGGCCAGCTTCTTGCGCAGCTTGCAGATGAAGACGTCGATGATCTTCAGTTCCGGCTCGTCCATGCCGCCGTAAAGGTGGTTCAGGAACATTTCCTTGGTGAGGGTGGTGCCCTTGCGGAGCGAAAGCAGCTCCAGCATCTGGTATTCCTTGCCCGTCAGGTGGACGCGCTGGCCGCCGACTTCGACGGTCTTGGCGTCGAGATTGACGATCAACTCGCCGGTCATGATGACTGACTGGGCGTGGCCCTTGGAGCGGCGAACGATAGCGTGAATGCGGGCGACCAGTTCATCCTTGTGGAACGGCTTGGTCATGTAGTCGTCGGCGCCGAAGCCGAGGCCGCGAACCTTGTCCTCGATGCCTGCCATGCCCGACAGAATGAGGATCGGTGTCTTGACCTTGGACAGCCGGAGAGTGCGGAGCACTTCATATCCGGACATGTCGGGCAGGTTCAGATCGAGAAGGATGATATCGTAATCATACAGCTTGCCCAGATCGACGCCTTCTTCACCGAGATCGGTGGCGTAAACATTAAAACTCTCTGATTTGAGCATCAATTCGATGCTCTGCGCCGTAGCGCTGTCATCTTCGATGAGAAGTACCCGCATAATTATCCCCTTTACCGCCGCCGAAAGGTGGCCTGGCCCCCTACACGCTACCCGAACAAGCTACGTGATTTGGAAGCTGCCACGAAATGGTTAACAAATTCTAATTCACTCTGGCAAGGAGTATCGAATTTATTAAATAATTTTTCCATTTCTCTGTTTTCCAATAGGAATCTCAAAAAGGCGTTCCTCAACGTTAACATTAGGAAACAGCACTAAGTGATTCATCCGACTCGCCAATGAAAAGGTTCGAACTTCATGCCGTGGCATTTACCGACCCTTAAATCATCGGGTCTATCATTAACGATGCCCGTAAACGAAAGGTTACCAGCGGTAGGTTTTTGTTAATATCGCAGGAAATTTTTTAGCAAACCGTGTCAAAGCGGCGCGCAGGGCGGTTTCAAGTTGAGCCGGGGTCTCGCATCACGGGAGTAATGCGTATGAAGTCGCGAGAAAGTCTCGTTCGCCTGAAACAGTTTCAGGTGAACGAAAAACGACGTCAATTGCAGCAATTGCAGATGATGATGTCCGAATTCGAACGGATGACGAAGGATCTGGAGAGCCAGATCGTCGTCGAGGAAAAGAAGTCCGGTATATCCGACCCGAATCACTTTGCTTATCCGACCTTCGCCAAGGCCGCGCGTCAGCGGGCCGACAACCTGCAGGTTTCGATCAAGGAACTGAAGATGCAGGAAGAGGCGCTGGAACTGGCGCTTGAGGAAATGCAGGCGGAATATGCAAGGGCGACGGCGCTGGAGGAACGTGACAGCGGCGCCCGCGCCGCCAGGGCCTGAGAGAAAATGCGGGCGCCGGCGTCGGCGCCCCGGGAATTGCCACAGAGAAGCCATGTATGATGGGCGTGCGTCCGTCATACATGGCTTTTGGTGTTTCCCGCCGTTTGCGTCCGCACGCCACCGCTCCACGCGGCGACCGCTTCAGGCGCCACGAATCAGTTCACGACATCCTGCCATTCCGGATGACGTTGCGCCTGCGCCTTGAAGAACGGGCAGAGCGGAATGATCTTCCAACCGCCAGCGCGAGCCGCTTCCACCGCGCGCAGCGCCAATGCCTGGCCGACACCCTTGCCGCGCAGGGCATCAGGAACCGCCGTGTGATCGATGATGACGAGCTTCGGCGAGGTGCGCGAATAGGTCATCTCCGCCTCGTGCCCCTCGACGTCCACGGCATAACGGCCGCCGGATGCGCCTTCCTCATTTCGAATATCCATCGTCTTTCCTCGTACACAGATATTTATCGCAGCCGAGGGTGACACGGTGGCGCGGTCGTGCCAAGCCGGCGGAACAGTTCCTCAGGGAGACGCAGTGTTCATGAAAAATGTCGGATCGGCGCGATGTTTGGGGCAATGAGCGCGCTTTCGATCGTCCGCCCCGCTCTTTTCGTGGCAGCGCCGTTCCTCCTGGCGCTCGGCCTGATCTTGCCGCTGGTCCGTTTCGAGACGCTGTATTTCTTCGATCAGACCCCGTCGCTCATCGACATCGTCGTCTCGCTCTGGCAAGGCGGAGACGGGCTGCTGGCGGCGATCGTCGCGCTGGTCTCGATCGTGCTTCCGTTTCTGAAGATGATCGGGATTGCGGCGGAAGCGACGGCTGCCGGCAGCGGGGCCGGGAGCCTGTTCTATCGTCGCGTCGTGCCGCATCTGTCCAAGTGGTCAATGATGGACGTGCTGCTGGTCGCGATCGTCATTGCTGCGGCGAAGACAACGGGATTGGCGGATGCCTTCACGCAGCCCGGCCTCTGGTGCTACGCCGCCTCGTCAATAATTTCGGGCCTTCTTCATTCCCTGATGGGAGATGCGTCCGGCCCGAAATAAATGGCGACGATGGCGTGCGATCAGTGGCGATATTGCTGGATGCGCGTGGTGCGCAGTCCGGCGAGGCCGTGGCTGTTGATCGACGACTGCCAGGAAAGGAATTCTTCGACCGTGAGCGTGTAACGCTCGCAGGCCTCTTCCAAGCTCAACAGGCCACCGCGAACAGCCGCGACAACCTCTGCCTTGCGGCGGATCACCCAGCGCCGCGTATTGGGCGGCGGAAGGTCCGCGATGGTCAGGGGGCTGCCATCGGGGCCGATGACATATTTCACTCGGGGACGTATCATTTCGGTCATTGGACTCTCTACACAACGCAAGACCACGAGCGCCACTCTAGCCTGCCACATTTAAAAATTGCCTAAGCCCAACGTAAGACTTTGATAACAAATTTAGATGCCCGGAGCGGCCGGTGAACGAGCCAGGCAAAATCCCGCCAGGCACTCACGAGCACGTCGATCGCTTCTATGGCACCGGTGACGGCGACGAAGCGGACGGTTCGCCGATCTTCTGCGAGGAGGGACCGATTGCGGAAGGTGCGGCCGATCAGGAAAATTGCCGCCTCGACAGGCTCTTCCAGGTGCCCGGCCTGAAGAACGGCTTCGCCCCGCATTGCACGACGCTGACCTGAAACAATACATTTTCGCTACTCGGGCAGCCATGTCGGCATGGGAGCATTCTATGGCAATGCGCTGTGGCTGCGTGAGCTTCTGGAGCAGCTCTCAAGCAACAGCAATCCCGAAGATGGTTCGCCGGAAACGTCTAGCCGGCGGCAGATCGAAGCTGCGTTGTCGGCGAAACGCAAGAGCAGCGATGAGATCGCGATTATTCTCGATCTCTCGTCGCATGCGGTCGATGGTTATCTGAAGAGCGCGATGTCCAAGCCATATACGGTCAACCGCACGCAGGGTCGCCAGAACGGCACCGGCCGCCCTGAGGCAGCCGGTCCTTCTCATAAAAAGCCTAGAGCTTTTCCGGGTTAGATTGAAGCATTCTGTTGGCTCAAACGGAGTCGGATGGTCGACCGGCCGGCGCGCGTCGTAGCCCAGTTCTACGGCCAAGCCGGCCGGTCGATCAGCCGACTCCGTTTGAGCCAACCCGAAGGGCCGGGCATCTTTCCGCCAGGATCAGAGGCGATCGGCTCGGACATACCTTGGGGTATGCCCGTCGCCAATCGCCTCTGCCCTGACGAAAACCTGCTCCGGCAGAATGCTTCAATCTAACCCGGAAAAGCTCTAGAGCAATTCCTAGAAAAGCACGAAGCGGTTTTCCCAGGCAAAGCGCGAAGCGCTTTTGCCGGGAATTGCATAAATACAAAAGGTTATGGCGGTTCTGCGCTTCCGTGGAAAGCTGAACCGCTCTTTAAAAGCCTTTTCCGCCGGTCACTTCTGATACGACGGTCCCGACGATGATGCGCATGTCCATCAAGATCGAGAAATTCCCGACATAATAAAGATCACAAGCGATGCGGGCGCGCGCCTTGGCGGGACGATCGGTCGGACCGCGCAGGCCACGCATCTGGGCAAGACCGGTCATGCCGGGGCGCATCGCGTGGCGCTGATGATATTCAGGCACGAGCTCTTCATAGAGCATGCCGCCGGCGCGCATGCCGATTGCATGGCAGCGAGGACCAACGACCGACATGTCGCCCAACAGCACGTTCAACAGCTGCGGCAACTCGTCGATATTCGTGCGGCGCAGAATGGCGCCGATACGAGTGATGCGGGGGTCGTTCTTCACCGTCTGGGCAACGCCCGAGACATCGCAAAGATCGGTGCGCATGGAACGGAACTTGTAGACCTTGATGGCCTTGCAGTTCTTACCCCAACGGGTCTGCTTGAACAGCACCGGTCCCGGGCTGTCGAGCTTGATCAGCAGGGCGACGAGGAGAAGGAAAGGGGCGAGGACGAGGAGGGCGCTCAACGACGAAACTATGTCGAACGCCCGCTTCAGGGCTAGATCCACCAACGGCACCTGGGAGGCATCGCTATGGATGACAGGGGTTTGAATCTTCAGGCTCGGCTGCTGGCGGCGGCTCGGCCGGAAGGAATCAGTCGAAATGGTGTTGTTTAATTCCGTGATGCTCAAGGATCGTACTCTGTTGTCTTCGAGGGGCGCGGCGGCAATAGGCGATCAATGGTTTGCCCTGACCAGGGCTGCACTCAGGTGTTGGTAACCCTACTAAAACGGAAAAATGCGACAATTGTGTAATGGTGTCCAGAGAAATATCGCATCGCAACAAATCTTTCGCACTTGCGTTAAGTTGAGGCAAGCTCATGATATTTCGTTAAGAATTGCAATTTCATCAAGGTTTTTAGGCCTTTGGCAAAGGCTTCCATGGGGCTGTCCTCGTGTTGTTTCGACACGCGACCGACGGTTGGCAGACGGCATTTTTAACGAATTCCGACGTGAATTTTTTTGCCGGATATGTTCGGCCGTTCTCAAAATGTGTCAGAATATGACAAAATCAAGGCCGAATCGACAGCGCTCAAAACTGTGAGAGATAGAGAGTTAGGCCAGGCCATCACGCGACCACCTCGGCCAAATCACCTGCCGGTTTCTGCGAGGGTCTGCTGTGCGGCTCGAACGCGGCAGGGAATGCCGCGGCAGGCGCAGAACATCATAATGAGCGGGATCGCGCTATCACGGCATTTGCGAATGCCCGCGGACGGTCACGCCGGTTCGAGGACGCGTTTCCTGCCGCCCCAGGAGATGAACTTCGGGTTGGCAAAGTCGAAATCGGCCGCCGTCCCCGTCTTGCCATAGGTCAGCAGCGCCCCGTCGAGCGTCACCGTCGATCCCCCGGCGGCGCGCAGCACCGCATCGCCGGCCGCGGTGTCCCACTCCATCGTGCGGGTGAAGCGTGGATAGACGTCGGCCTTGCCTTCCGCCAGCAGGCAGAATTTCAGCGAGGAGCCGATATTGGTGCATTTGGAGATCGCGTGATCGGCGAGGAAGGTTCCCGTCTCCGGGCTGTTGTGACGAAGGCTTGCAAGTGCAAGCCGATCGTCGGGCTGCTCGCGCACGGCAATTGCGGTGCGCGCCCCGATGGTGAAGTCCTCGGTGACGTCGAGCCTTTCGGCACGGCCGCGTTCCCCTGAGAAGGCGAGCCCGAGCGCCGGCGCATAGACGATCCCGGCGACCGGGGCGCCGTTCTCGATATAGGCGATGTTGACGGTGAATTCCTGCCGTCCGTCGACGAATTCACGGGTGCCGTCGAGGGGGTCGACCAGGAAGAAGCCCCGGCCGCTGATGTCGGGCACGTTTCCAGCGGCAACCGACTCTTCCGCCACGACGGGTATATCGGGATAATCCCTGGACAGATGGGCGAGGATGATGCGTTCGGCCTCCTCGTCGGCAACCGTAACCGGGCTTGCGTCCGCCTTCATGGCGACGGGAAAGCCTTCGCGCAAAACCGCGATGATGGCCTTGCCGGCTTCGAGCGCCGCCTTTTCAAATGTCGTCAGCATTGTCCTTTTGCCGTTCGCCGCACGCGAGCGCCCGCTGTCGCTCGTCGTCAACCATCCCTGTCGCACCAGATATCGATATGGTGGTTCTCGCCGCGCCCCGCACCCCCGATAACGCAGATTGAAGATGCTACCATAAGTTCCCGCAGCTGTCAGGCGAGGGATGGCGGCATTTACCTGTGAAATACCATTCGCAAAAACTACGACCTCAAGGGTTGAATTTGCGCTTTCTTCCAGCCTTGTGGAATAGCTTACGCGGGAAGCGACACACGAAATCGAAGGCGCGCTTGCCGGATGGTTAAGCCGGCAGCAGGTTTTGGCTAAAAATGGGTCGGTCTTTGCCGATTTTCTGTGGATTTTGGTTCAAAACGCGCCAATTAGGCCTGTTCGAACAAGAATCTGCTGGAGTAAATCCTTTTTGTCTTCACATTTTCAACGAAACCGCTATGCATGCGGCCTATGAGGTTCCTTGAACGGGGAGCCGAATAACCAAAAAGAGATGCAGCATCTTCGGCTCGCATCCAGGGGAAAACGACATATGGAGTATTTCGTCCAGCAGCTCTTCAATGGGCTGACGCTCGGATCCATCTATGGCCTCGTGGCTATCGGCTATACGATGGTTTATGGCATTATCGGCATGATCAATTTCGCCCATGGCGACATCTTCATGCTCGGTGGTTTCGCCGCTCTTATCGTCTTTCTCGTCCTCACATCCATCTTCGCAGGTCTCCCGGTGGCAATTTTGCTGCTGGCGATGCTTGTCGTCGCGATGCTGATGACGAGTTTGTGGAATTGGACGATCGAGCGTGTCGCCTACCGTCCGCTGCGCGGATCCTTCCGCCTTGCACCGTTGATCACCGCGATCGGCATGTCGATCGTGCTGTCGAACTTCATCCAGGTGACGCAGGGGCCGCGCAACAAGCCGATCCCGCCGATGGTGAGCTCGGTTTACCAGTTCGGCAACATATCGGTGTCGCTGAAGCAGATCATCATTATCCTGATTACGGCGGTGCTGCTGACGGTTTTCTGGTATATCGTCAATCATACCGCGCTTGGCCGCGCCCAGCGCGCCACGGAGCAGGATCGCAAGATGGCAGCGCTGCTCGGGGTCAATGTCGACCAGACGATCTCGATCACTTTCGTCATGGGGGCGGCGCTGGCTGCCGTCGCCGGGACGATGTATCTGATGTATTATGGCGTCGCTTCGTTCGCCGATGGTTTCACGCCGGGTGTGAAGGCATTTACCGCAGCCGTTCTCGGCGGCATCGGCTCGTTGCCGGGCGCCGTTCTCGGCGGGCTGATGATCGGTCTGATCGAATCGCTGTGGTCAGCCTATTTCACCATCGCGTACAAGGATGTGGCGACCTTCGCCATCCTCGCTTTCGTGCTGATCTTCAAGCCGACGGGCATCCTCGGACGGCCGGAAGTCGAGAAGGTATAACGTCATGGCAAACATCGAGAATTCTGCAGGCAAGCCCGATGCCGGACTTGTCCGCAAAGGTCTTATCGAAGCCCTTTTCGCCGCCGTTCTCTCCCTCGGCATGTTCGTTCTCTATGTCGGCCTGAAAACCGATCAGAACATCAACAACGAGCTGATCATCGTTCAGCGCTGGGGACTGCTGGCGATCTTTGTCGCTATCGCCGCGATCGGCCGTTTCGCGATGGTCGTTTTCATCAAGCCGAACATCGACCGCCGCAAGCTTAGGAAGGCACGGGAAGGCGATCTCGACATCTCGACCGAGAAGAACTTCTTCCATCGCCATTTCCTGAAGTTCGCGCTGCTCGCGCTGGTGCTCTATCCTGTCGTGATCGTGGCGCTCGTCGGTGCTCAGGGCTCGCTGAAATGGGTCGACAATTTCGGCATCCAGATCCTGATCTACGTGATGCTCGCCTGGGGGCTGAACATCGTCGTCGGTCTCGCCGGCCTGCTCGATCTCGGTTACGTCGCCTTCTATGCGGTCGGCGCCTATTCCTACGCGCTGCTGTCGAGCTATTTCGGCCTGTCCTTCTGGGTGCTGCTGCCGCTTTCCGGCACCTTGGCGGCGCTCTGGGGCGTCATTCTCGGCTTCCCGGTGCTGCGTCTGCGCGGCGACTATCTCGCCATCGTCACGCTCGCCTTCGGTGAGATCATCCGTCTCGTCCTGATCAACTGGACCGACGTGACCAAGGGAACCTTCGGCATCTCGAGCATTCCGAAGGCGACCCTCTTCGGCATTCCCTTCGATGCGACGGCCGGCGGCTTTGCCAAGCTCTTTCACCTGCCGATGTCTTCCGCCTACTACAAGATTTTCCTCTTCTACCTGATCCTGGCGCTGTGCATGCTGACGGCCTACGTCACCATCCGCCTGCGGCGCATGCCGATCGGGCGTGCCTGGGAAGCGCTGCGTGAAGACGAGATCGCTTGCCGTTCGCTCGGCATCAACACGGTGACGACCAAGCTGACGGCGTTCGCGACGGGAGCCATGTTCGGTGGCTTCGCGGGCTCGTTCTTTGCCGCTCGCCAGGGCTTCGTCTCGCCCGAATCCTTCATCTTCCTGGAATCGGCCGTCGTTCTCGCCATCGTCGTTCTCGGCGGCATGGGCTCGCTGACCGGCATTGCGATCGCCGCGATCGTCATGGTAGGCGGTACCGAAGCGTTGCGCGAAATGGATTTCCTGAAAGCAGTCTTCGGGCCCGACTTCACGCCGGAACTCTACCGCATGCTGCTCTTCGGTCTCGCCATGGTCGTCGTCATGCTGTTCAAACCGCGCGGTTTCGTCGGATCGCGTGAACCAACCGCCTTCCTCAAGACACGCAAGGCCGTATCCGGAAGCTTCACCAAGGAGGGCCACGGTTGATGAGCCCCGTCACCAATACGATGTCGAGCGACACGCTTCTTAAGGTCGAGCACCTGTCGATGAAGTTCGGCGGCCTGATGGCCATCAACGACTTCTCCTTCGAGGCCAAGCGCGGCGACATCACCGCGTTGATCGGTCCGAACGGCGCCGGCAAGACCACCGTCTTCAACTGCATCACCGGCTTCTACAAGCCGACGATGGGGATGATCACGCTTAATCAGAGAAGCGGCAAGCAGTACCTGCTGGAGCGTCTCCCGGACTTTCGCATTACCAAGGAAGCCAAGGTGGCGCGCACATTCCAGAACATCCGGCTGTTTTCCGGCCTGACGGTTCTGGAAAATCTGCTCGTTGCCCAGCACAACAAGCTGATGCAGGCGTCGGGTTATACCATTCTCGGCCTCATCGGCATCGGCCCTTATAGGCGAGAAGCCGCAGCCGCCGTCGAGTTGGCGCGTCATTGGCTTGAAAAGGCCGATCTGATCGAGCGTGCCGACGATCCGGCAGGCGATCTGCCTTACGGCGCCCAGCGCCGTCTCGAGATCGCGCGCGCAATGTGCACAGGCCCGGAATTGCTCTGCCTGGACGAACCGGCCGCGGGCCTCAACCCACGCGAATCTGCTAAGCTCAACGAGCTGCTGCAGGGCATTCGCGCCGATACCGGAACCTCCATTCTTCTCATCGAGCATGACATGTCTGTGGTTATGGAAATCTCCGATCACGTCGTCGTCCTGGAATATGGCCAGAAGATTTCCGATGGCACGCCGGACCATGTGAAGCACGATCCGAAGGTCATTGCGGCCTATCTCGGCGTCGAGGATGAGGAAGTGGAAGAGGTGATTGCAACCGTCGAGCAGCTCGAAGGAGGCGCAAACTGATGGGCGATGCAGTCATGACGGGTCAACCGCTCCTTCAGGTGAATGGCGTCGAAACCTACTACGGCAATATCCGCGCGCTGGCCGGCATCGATGTCGCGGTCAACAAGGGCGAGATCGTCAGTCTGATCGGCGCCAATGGCGCCGGCAAGTCGACGCTGATGATGACGATCTGCGGCAGTCCCCAGGCCCGTAAGGGCTCGGTTGTCTTCGAGGGTCGCGAGATCACTCGTATGCCGACCCATGAAATCGCACGCCTGCGCATCGCGCAGTCGCCGGAAGGGCGCCGCATCTTCCCGCGCATGACGGTCATGGAAAACCTCCAGATGGGCGCGGGTCTCGACAATCTCAAATTTTTCGCCGAGGACGTCGAGAAGATCTTCACGCTCTTCCCGCGTCTCAAGGAACGTCACGCCCAGCGCGGCGGCACGCTTTCAGGCGGCGAGCAGCAGATGCTGTCGATCGGCCGCGCGCTGATGGCGCGCCCGAAGCTGCTGCTGCTCGACGAACCTTCGCTCGGCCTGGCGCCGCTGATCGTCAAGGGGATTTTCGAAGCGATCCGGAAGCTTAATGAGCAGGAAGGCCTCACCGTGTTCCTCGTCGAGCAGAATGCATTCGCGGCGCTGAGACTTTCGCACCGCGCTTATGTGATGGTGAACGGCAAGGTGACGATGAGCGGCTCCGGCAAGGAACTGCTTGCAAACCCGGAAGTCCGCGCCGCCTATCTCGAAGGCGGAAGACATTAGTCGAAGGGAGAGTTTGATATGCAGGGACTTTTCTTCGAAAGCGACGACGGCGTCCGGCTTGTCATTCGCGCCCTCGTCGTACTGATCGGCTTTTGGACGGCTTGGCGAGCCGGCAAGGCGGTGGCTGACGGCTGGAACAATTATCCGCTCGCCGTCGTCTACACCTTCCTCCTGGCCTGGGCGATGCAGTTTCTACACCATGCCCTGTTCAATGGACCGATGCTCAGCGGTCTCTTCTATGGCATCGACTTCGTGACCTTGCTAGTCTTCTCGACGGCCGGCTACCGCTTTCGCCGTACCAATCAGATGGTCAACAACTATTACTGGCTGTACGAAAAAACTTCCGCGTTTTCGTGGAAGGACAAACATTGACAGTCCGTTGAAACTAGGCATGAATTGCCTTCAGAGTGGAACAGCTTTCCTGGCGCAGTCAATGGTGGGTAATGCGCCGGGCCTTGGACCGGAACCCGCCCAAAAATTGGGAGTAACAATATGAAGAAGTCTCTTCTGTCGGCAGTGGCTCTGACGGCGATGGTCGCCTTCAGCGGCAACGCTTGGGCCGACGTCCTCATCGCTGTCGCTGGTCCGCTGACCGGCCCGAACGCCGCTTTCGGCGCTCAGCTTCAGAAGGGTGCCGAGCAGGCAGCCGCCGACATCAATGCTGCTGGCGGCATCAACGGCGAGCAGATCAAGGTCGAACTCGGCGACGACGTTTCCGACCCGAAGCAGGGCATCTCGGTCGCCAACAAGTTTGTTGCCGACGGCGTCAAGTTCGTCATCGGCCACTTCAACTCGGGTGTTTCGATCCCGGCTTCGGAAGTCTATGCCGAAAACGGCATTCTCGAAATCACCCCGGCCGCTACCAACCCGAAGTTCACCGAGCGCGGCCTCTGGAACACGTTCCGCACCTGCGGCCGTGACGACCAGCAGGGCGCCATCGCCGGCAAGTATCTTGCCGACCACTTCAAGGATGCCAAGATCGCCGTCGTTCATGACAAGACCCCCTACGGTCAGGGCCTTGCCGACGAAACCAAGAAGGCCATGAATGCCGCTGGTGTCACGGAAGTCATGTACGAAGGCATCAATGTCGGCGACAAGGACTTCTCGGCCCTCATCGCCAAGATGAAGGAAGCCGGCGTCTCGATTATCTATTGGGGCGGTCTGCACACCGAAGCCGGTCTCATCATCCGTCAGGCCGCAGACCAGGGCCTGAAGGCCACGCTGGTTTCTGGTGACGGTATCGTTTCCAACGAACTGGCCTCGATCGCCGGTGACGCTGTCGCCGGTACCCTGAACACCTTCGGCCCCGATCCGACGTTGAACCCGGCGAACAAGGAGCTCGTCGAAAAGTTCAAGGCCGCCGGTTTCAACCCGGAAGCCTATACGCTCTACTCCTACGCTGCGATGCAGGCGATCGCCGGTGCTGCCAAGGCTGCCGGTTCGGTGGATCCTGAAGCCGTTGCCACGGCCATGAAGGAAAAGGGCCCGTTCCCGACGGTTCTCGGCGACATTTCGTTCGACGAAAAGGGTGATCCAAAGATTCCTGGCTACATCATGTACGAATGGAAGAAGGGCGCGGACGGCAAGTACACCTATGTCCCGCAGGGCATGTAAGCTTCGCTTGCCTGTCGATAACATGATCTGATCGAAGCCCGGTTCCGGCCGGGCTTCTTTCATTTTCGGGACATCTCAATCGTGGTGCGCCTTTTCGAGGCGAGGGGCGTGCCGGACCGGGGTTATTCGAAAGCTTGCAGCCGACATCGTGCGGGGGGGGCGGCGCGTTTCAATATCCCTCACATCTCATGCAGAACATGCGTCGCCTTCACGGCCGCTGACGCGCGGTTTTCGACGCCGAGTTTCACATAGATCTGTTCGAGGTGTTTATTCACCGTGCGTGCCGACAAGCCCAGTATTTCGCCGATGTCACGGTTGGCCTTGCCCTTGGCAATCCAGAGCAGCACTTCGGATTCTCGTTGGGTGAGCGAAAAACGCTGGCGCAGCATCTCGTCGTCGCTGCGCTGGCTGGCGGCGGTGAGGCGGAAGAGATATTCATCAGGGCCGATCGCGCCGAGGAAGGCAAGCTGCAGCGCCGCTTGGCCGGCATGGGTGATTGAGATGATGCCGTCGCGCACTGCTGCCACGCGGTCACGCATCCAGCCGGCGATATGGCGGACGACGATCTCCATGCCGTCGTCACTGCCTATGGCGGCATTGACCAACCGGGTCGCCTGCGGCGTCGACCATTGGATCGCGCCATCGCCCTTGACCGCCAGCAGATAACGGCCGGCAGCGTCGAGCGCAACGCGGGCGCTCTGGGCCGAGCGGGCATTGCGCAGATGGACGCGGATGCGGGCGCGCAGTTCGTCGATGTTGATCGGTTTGGTGAGGTAATCGACGCCGCCGGATTCCAGCGCGTGCACGACATGCTCGGTCTCCGTCAGGCCGGTCATGAAGATGACCGGCACCTGGGCTACAGTGGCATTCGCCTTCAGCCTTCGGCAGGTCTCGAAGCCGTCCATGGCGGGCATCACGGCGTCGAGCAGGATCAGATCGGGCGTGATCCGCTCGACAATGCCAAGCGCTGCCGTGCCTGATGTGGCGATCAGCACGGAGAAGCCGGATTGTTCGAGCGCGTCTGTGAGGAAACCGAGCGCCTCGGGCGAGTCGTCGACAAGTAGAACGATGTCGCGAGGGAGGGCCGGCTCAGCCAATGGATTCCACCTTTTCGTCGAAGTCGTGCAGGAAGGTCATGTAGCCAGCCAGATCGAAGGCGGCCACATAGGGTCGAAGAGCCTCGGTGAATGGCCGATTTGCCTCCACCTTGGCAAGGTCCGAAAGCTTGGCTTCGATGCCCCTGATGTAACCGATCTCGCCGAGCCGCAGCAATTCCTGCACATGGGCTGCACCCGGGCCCAGCATCGGCGCTGCGGTCTTTGCAGGAGCGGCGGGGGCGTCATCGGCATAGACCCAGTTCAGGCCAAGATGCAACGCGAGCTTGTCGCGCAGCCGGCGGATGTCGACGGGCTTGCCGATCGCATCATTGTGGCTGTCGTCGCTGTCGCTCAGAACCGTCGCATCGCCGATATTGGCCGAAAGCATCACAACGGGCGCTGTCTGGCCAGCCTCACGCAGACGCGAGACGAGCTGCCAGCCGCTCATGCCGGGCATCAGTATATCGACGAGGAACAGATCGGGCAGGATGCCGTCGATCAGCGTCAGGCATTCGGCCCCGCCTGCCGCCGTCAGCACGATGAAATCGAGCGGCGCCAGGATTTCGCGCATCATCTCCCGGTGATCCTCATTGTCGTCGACGACGACGATGGTGCGGCGCGGACCGTCGTAACCGACGATGCGTTTTTCCTGCGGCGGCGCGGCGGCGCGCATGACGGCGGACAGCATCAGCCGCACACGGAATGCCGAGCCTTCGTCCTTGACGCTCGAGACCGCAATCTCGCCGCCAAGCGTGTTGGTCAGAAGCCGGGTGATGGTGAGGCCGAGGCCGAGGCCCGGCATCGGCCGGACGCTGTCTGCCTCGCCCCGCTGGAAAGGTTCGTAGATGCGCGTCAGGTCCTTCTCGGCGATGCCGCGGCCGGTATCGGTGACGGTGAAGGTCGCAACCTGGCTGCGATAGGCGACATCGAAGGTGACGCTGCCTTCGTCGGTGAATTTGATGGCATTGGAGAGCAGGTTGACGAGAATCTGGCGCAGGCGCTTTTCATCGGTGCGGACGAATTGCGGCAGGGCCGGCGACCGCTCATGGATGAAGGCAAGTCCCTTTGCCTGTGCCTGCGGGCGAAACAGCTCGATAATCTGGTCGAGGAAGTCCTGGATGTTGATCTCGTTCGAATAGACCTGCAGGCGGCCGGCCTCGATCTTGGAAATATCGAGCAAGCCGTCGATCAGCCCCGAGAGATGTTCGGCGCTGCGGCGGATCACCTTGATCGAGGATTGGCGCGGCGCGGGGATCGTTTCGTCGCGTTCGAGGATCTGGGCATAGCCGAGCACGGCATTCAGCGGCGTGCGCAGTTCGTGGCTGAGGCCGACGACATAGCGGCTCTTGGCGCGGTTGGCAGCCTCGGCCGTCTCCTTGGCGTTCTGCAGGGCGGCATCGGTTTTCTTGTGGGCGGCGATTTCCTTGAGCAGCAGGGTGTTCTGGCGCGACGATTCCTCCTCGGCGACGACGCGGCTGTCATGGGCGAGCACGTAGAACCAGCAGACGACTCCCGATATCACCGAAAAGACGAAGAAGACGACCAGGATGGTGCGGTTGACCACCTCGGCCGTCTCGGGAGAGGCGGCGGCGACCTGATGGGCGATCATCGCCAGGATCGCGCCGATGGCGGCCAAGGCCAGAACGACGGCGATGCCGTAGCGGCCGAGGCGCGTCGTCAGTTTGCTCAGAACGGCTTCCGGCAGCAGGACCTTGGCGACGGTGCCGACCTGCGCATTGAAACGGGCGGCCGGCTTGCACATGTCGTGGCAGCGGCTGTCGAGCGAGCAGCAGAGCGAACAGATCGGCGCGGCATAGGCCGGGCACCATGCCATATCCTCCGGCTCGAAAGGGTGCTCGCAGACGGAGCAGGTGATGTTCGTCAGGTTCTTCCAGCTCTGGCGCGGCTTGCGGGCGAGATAGAACTTGCCTTTCGTCACCCAGGCGAGTGCCGGCGAGGCGATGAGCGCGACGACGAGGCTGATATAGGGGGCAAGCGAGGCGGCGAGCGGGCCGAAGGCGCCGAAATGAGCAATCAGCGACACCGTTGCCGACAGCGCCATGGCGCCGAGGCCGACCGGATTGATGTCGTAGAGGTGAGCACGCTTGAACTCGATGCCGGGGGGAGCGAGCCCCAGCGGCTTGTTGATGAAGAGATCGGCGAAGATCGTGCAGAGCCAGGCCATGGCGACGATCGAGAAAATGCCGAGCGTCTCCTCCAGCAGCCGGTAGATGCCGAGTTCCATCAGCAAAAGGGCGATCGCGACGTTGAAGACCAGCCAGATGACGCGGCCCGGATGGCTGTGGGTCAACCGCGAGAAGAAGTTCGACCAGGCGAGCGAGCCGGCATAGGCGTTCATCACGTTGATCTTCAACTGTGAGACGACGACGAAGGCCGCCATCAGCAACAGCGCGGCATTATGCCAGGGGATCATATAGCCGAAGGCGGTCAGATACATCTGCGCCGGATCGGCGGCGCGATCGACCGGCACGCCCGAGGCCAACGTCAGCACGACCAAGAAGGAACCGGCAAGCAGCTTCGGTGCGCCAATGACAACCCAGCCGGGTCCGGCAAGGAAGACGGCGAGGCGATGGCGCCACTTGCGCCGCGGTTCCGGCGGCAGGAAGCGCAGGAAGTCGGCCTGTTCGCCGATCTGCGACATCAGGGCGAGGATGACGGCGGAAGCGGCGCCGAACTCCACCAGATCGAAATCGGCGACGGTGCCGGGCGGGCCTGCGACATGGCGGATGCCGGCAAAGGCGCGCCAGAGATCGAATTTCTCCCAGTCCATGAAGGCGATGAAGAGGAAGGGCAGGATATTCAGCACGATCCAGAAGGGCTGGGTCATCAGCTGGAACTTGCTGATCAGCCGCACGCCGTGCGTCACCAGCGGGATCACCATGACGGCGCTGACGATATAACCGATCCAGAGGGGAATGCCGAGCGCCAGTTCCAACGCGCCGGACATGATCGAGGCCTCGATCGCAAACAGCATGAAGGTGAAGCTCGCATAGATCAGCGAGGTAATGGTCGAGCCGATGTACCCGAAACCGGCGCCGCGCGTCAGCAGATCGATATCGACGCCGTGACGGACGGCGTATCGGCTGATCGGCAGACCGATCGCCAGCATGGCGAGCGAAGCGACGATGATGGCGCAGAAGGCGTTGGTGGTGCCGTAGGAGAGGGTGATGGCGCCGCCGATCGCCTCGAGCGCCAGGAAGGAGATCGCGCCGATCGCCGTCTGTGCGATGCGCTGGGAGGAGAAGTGGCGGGCGCTCTTTGCGGTAAAGCGCAGCGCGTAGTCTTCCAGCGTCTGGTTGGCGACCCAGCGATTATATTCGCGTCTTACCGGAATGATGCGTTGGCGCGCTGCCATGTCTTCCTTCCGGCATTCCGGTTGGCCTATCGTCTCGGAACAGTTTTGGCGGGATGCTTGAGAAAGGCAAGGGCGTAGCACTGGCAGATTCACTGAACTGCCATATTTTTGAAGCCGCTCTGTCACACGAGCTCTCTAACTCTCCCGGCGTTCCTTCAACCATTTCAGGTAACATCCATGTCTGTTTCAAGCCTTTTCCGCCTGAGCACCGCTCTCGTCTGCCTCGTTTCGATCGTGCCGTCGCTTGCTGACGCCGAGCAGGCCACGACGGCAAAAGCGCCTTACGTCGAGACCGGAAACACCAACAAGCGCGGTGACGCCTGCTTCTCGACGGTGGACACCAATGCCGCCGTGCACCTTCTCTCCGGCTTTCTGGAAATCTGGACCCCGCGCACGCCTTTTGTCGACGCGGGCGTCGAAGCGGCGGCCAAGGACAATTGCCCGGCGGTCGCCAAGACGGATTGGGACGGCATTCCTTTCAGCAAAACCGACGGCCAGATCGTCAACAAGCTCGTCCATGACGCCAACATCGCCTATGCCGTCAAGGTGACCAAGGCGCGGACGGCCGAGCAGGCGGTTGCCGCCTATCTCGACGACCGGCGCGGCAAGAATGCCAGCATCGTCGACGGCCTTGGACCGCTGACGGATGCCTGGAAGGCCGGCTCCAAGCAGACCACCACCATCACCGAGGTGGCGGCCGACGCGACGACGGTCAAATATGACGACAAGGGCAACAATCGCGGCGCCGGCAGCAAGCCGGATACCGAAAACAAGACCGACGCCAACCCGGACATGGGGCTTGCGATCGACTTCATCAACGCCGCAAGCGCTGACGGCTCGACGGAACCCGCCAAGCGCTATTTCAAATATGGCCGCCCCTACCGCTGGAGCCAGGACGTGTCGGTTGTCCCGACCCTGGTGCCCGCAAAGAGCGGCAAGCCGGTCGAGGATGGCGGTTTCCCGAGCGGGCATACGGCGGAAGCCTGGCGGGATGCGCTCGCCATGGCCTATCTCGTACCGCAGCGCTTTCAGGAAATGATCACACGCGCCAGCGAACTGGGCGAGGACCGCATCCTTTCCGGCATGCATTCTCCGCTCGACGTGATGGGCGGCCGCATGCTCGGCACCGCGACGGTCGTCTACAATCTGAACAAGGCCGACAACGCTGCGCTGAAGAGCGACGCTTACGCCCAGGCGCAGTCATGGCTCATCGCCAAGTCAGGCGTTGCAGATGCGAGTGCGCTCGAAGTCGCTGCCCATGCCGCACCGCTCGCCGCAGACCGTTTCGCCGATCATGACGCCAATCGCGCTTACGTGCTGCAGCGCCTGAGCTACGGCCTGCCGACCATCCATGCGACCGACCAGCCGGCGCGTGTGCCGCAAGGCGCCGAAGCGCTGCTCGAAACGCGTCTGCCTTATCTTAACGGCGAACAGCGCCGCGAGGTTCTGAAGACGACGGAAATCGCTTCCGGCTATCCGCTCCTCGACGACGCGGAAGGTTACGGCCGTCTCAACCTGTTTGCTGCCGCCGACGGTTATGGTGCATTCGACCAGGACGTGACCGTAACGATGGATGCGGCCAAGGGCGGCTTCAGTGCAATCGACACCTGGCGCAACGACATCGGCGGCAAGGGCAAGCTGGTGAAAAGCGGCAGCGGCATCCTCGGCCTGTCCGGCGCCAACAGCTATGCGGGCGGCACCGTCCTGGAAGAAGGCGTGCTGGTCGCCGGTTCGTCTTCGGCTTTCGGCACCGGCGGGCTGACGGTGAACGGCGGTTCGCTCGTGGTGGCGGCCGACAAGCCGCTGATCGTGGGGGGCGATTATCGGCAGACCAATGCTGTGGCGAAGCTTGCACTCGGCGCGGACGGCGCCGGCACCCTTGTGATCAACGGCAAGGCGGAGCTCGCCGGCGATCTCGACGTGACGCTTGCCGACGGCTTCACCCCGACGCCCGGAACCAAGATCGAGATCCTGAAGGCGGGCAACGTCACCGGCAGCTTCGGCAAGTTCACCATCTCCGGCCATAAGGCGAGCCTCTCCTACGGTCCGACATCGGTTACGCTGACGATCGACGGCTGATTTCCGTTCACAGATGGAGGGCATCCCCGGTTGCGGGGATGCCCTTGTTTCCCGGCCGCCCGTTTGCCCCCCTGCGCCTACGTCATTTTGCGTATGTGTTTTTGCGCTGCAGCACCCGATAGTCCCCTCGGCAACAGTTGATTTCCGTTTCCGGCCTGTTGCGGAACAAAAGAGGGGAGTTCGATCAGATGAATCTCAGAACCACTATTACAGGTGCCGCGCTCGGTGCCGTCATGGCGGCTTCGGCCGCCTTCCATGGTGCGGTCGCTGCCGATGACACCATTAAGGTCGGCGTGCTGCATTCGCTCTCGGGCACGATGGCAATTTCCGAAACCACGCTGAAAGACGCCATGCTGATGCTCATCGACGAGCAGAACAAGAAGGGCGGCCTTCTCGGCAAGAAGCTCGAAGCCGTCGTCGTCGATCCGGCGTCCGATTGGCCGTTGTTTGCCGAAAAGGCGCGTGAGCTGATCGAAAAGGACAAGGTTGCCGCCGTCTTCGGCTGCTGGACCTCGTCCTCGCGCAAATCCGTCCTGCCCGTCTTCGAAGAGCTGAATTCGCTGCTCTTCTACCCCGTGCAGTATGAAGGCGAAGAATCCTCGCGCAACATCTTCTATACGGGTGCAGCCCCGAACCAGCAGGCTATCCCGGCGGTCGACTACCTCATGAAGACCGAGGGCGTGAAGCGCTTCGTGCTCGAAGGCACCGACTACGTCTATCCCCGTACGACCAACAAGATCCTCGCAGCCTATCTCGAATCCAAGGGCATTCCGAAGGAAGATATTCTCGTCAACTACACGCCGTTCGGTTTCTCCGACTGGCAGACCGAAGTCGCCAAGATCAAGGAATTCGGCTCGGCCGGCAAGAAGACCGCCGTCGTCTCCACCATCAACGGTGACGCCAACGTTCCCTTCTACAAGGAACTCGGCAACCAGGGCATCAAGGCGACCGACATTCCGGTTGTCGCCTTCTCGGTCGGCGAAGAAGAGCTTGCCGGTCTCGATACCAAACCGCTCGTCGGCCATCTCGCCGCCTGGAACTACTTCGAGTCCGTGGAAAGCCCGGCCAACAAGAAGTTCATCAAGGAATGGCATGCCTTCACCAAGAACGACAAGCGCGTGACCAACGACCCGATGGAAGCCGCCTATATCGGCTTCAACGCCTGGGTGAAGGCCGTCCAGGCCGCCGGCACCACCAATACCGATGCCGTTCTCGACAACATTATCGGCGTCACCGTTCCGAACCTCTCCGGCGGCTATGCCACCGTCATGCCGAACCACCACATCACCAAGCCGGTGCTGATCGGTGAGATCCAGGCCGACGGCCAGTTCGAGATCGTCCAGCAGACGCCCGCCGTCGTCGGCGACGAATGGTCCGACTACCTGCCTGACTCAAAGGACCTGATCTCCGATTGGCGCAAGCCTCTCTCCTGCGGCAACTTCAACGTTGCCACAGGTAAGTGCGGTGGCAAGGGCTCCTGAGGAACCCCATCCGTTGAAAGCCTGAAGACTTCCGTCCGGAGCCGATCCGGGCGGAAGCGCTGTCCTTACCGCTGCGCCGCAAGGCCGACGACACTCAAGGCGAGAGAGCCGATGTTTCGCGCCATCAAGATTTTCCTTCTGACATTTTGCCTGATGCTTTCCGGCCTGGCGCTTTCGGTGACCGGTCTGCGCGCCGAGGGCGACGTGCACGCTCTCGTCGATGCGCTCGGCGTCGGCGGCTTTCCCGAGCGCGATGCGGCCATCCGGGCGCTTGCCGCTTCCGGGGATTCGCATGTCAGCCAGATCCTGCAGCAACTGAGCGACGGCCAGCTCTACGTCAATTCGGAGGGCGGCCCCGTTCTCGTTCAGGGCGGCACGGAGGACGAGCCAACCTATTCCGATCCGATCACCGGCGAGGCGGTTGCCGATGTCGACCCCGACATGATGTCGAAGGTCAAGATCAACAATTCGCTGCGCACCACGATCACGACTGTGATGAGTCAGCTGACGCTTTTGAGCCCGGATCGCTCCGCGCGGCTCGCAGCGGCTGAGGGCATGCTGAGGGATGCCGATCCCGCCAATCTCGAACTTCTGAATTCGGCTCTTTCAGCCGAGAAGGACGGGGAGATCAAAAACACGATGGAAGCGGCGCGGGCCGTGATGGTGCTGAAGAGCGATGCCGGCAGCGAGGAGAAGCGGGCCGCCATCGACATGATCGCCGCCCGCGGCGGCCGCGATGCGCTGACGATCCTGACGACGGCGATGGCGAATGCCCGTGACGATCTGAAGCCAGCGATCCAGACAGAGATCAATTCGATCAACCGCGACCTGGCGCTCTGGGACGTCGTCCAGAACGTCTGGTACGGCCTGTCGCTCGGTTCGGTACTGCTGCTGGCCGCGATTGGCCTTGCCATCACCTTCGGCGTCATGGGCGTGATCAACATGGCGCATGGCGAGATGGTGATGATCGGCGCCTATACGACCTATGTCGTGCAGGAATATATCACCTCGGCCTTTCCGTCGCTTGCCGATTATTCGCTGGCTTTCGCGGTGCCGGCCGCCTTCGTCTTTACCGGTTTCGTCGGCCTCGTCATCGAGCGCGTCGTCATTCGTTATCTCTACGGCCGCCCGCTGGAAACGCTGCTTGCCACCTGGGGCGTGTCCTTGATCCTGCAGCAGGCGATCCGCAGCTATTTCGGCCCGACCAACCGCGAGGTCCGCAATCCGAGCTGGATGTCCGGCGCATTCGATTTCGGCGGGCTCGCCATCACCTGGAACCGGCTCTGGATTATCGTCTTCTCGATGGTGGTGTTCCTGACGCTCCTGGTGCTGCTGAAGCGCTCCGCCTTCGGACTGCAGATGCGGGCGGTGACGCAGAACCGCCGCATGGCCTCGTCGATGGGCATCCGCACCGGCTGGGTCGATGCCTTCACCTTCGCGCTCGGCTCCGGCATCGCCGGCATGGGCGGTGTGGCGCTCTCGCAGATCGACAACGTCTCGCCGAACCTCGGCCAGAACTACATCATCGACAGCTTCATGGTCGTCGTCTTCGGCGGTGTCGGCAATCTCTGGGGAACGCTGGTCGGCGCGCTGTCGCTCGGCGTCGTCAACAAGTTCATCGAGCCCTTCGCCGGCGCCGTGCTCGGCAAGATCCTGGTGCTCGTCCTCATCATTCTCTTCATCCAGAAGCGTCCGCGTGGGCTCTTCGCACTCAAAGGAAGGGCGGTGGAAGCATGATAACGGCCTTCCTTCTTCGGTCTCTTGATCGCAGGATCTCCATCGCCGTCGCCTTGTTGCTGGTGGTCGCCATTCTCGTGCCGGTGCTGAACCTTGCCACCGGCCCGACGCACCCGCTGCACGTGCCGACCTATATCATGGCGCTGTTCGGCAAGTATCTCACCTATGCGCTGCTGGCGCTGGCGCTCGATCTCGTCTGGGGCTTCTGCGGCATTCTCTCGCTTGGTCACGGCGCTTTCTTCGCGCTCGGCGGCTACGCGATGGGCATGTATCTGATGCGCCAGATCGGCTCGCGCGGCGTCTACGGCAATCCCATCCTGCCCGATTTCATGGTGTTCCTGAACTGGAAGGACCTGCCCTGGTTCTGGTACGGCTTCGACCAGTTCTGGTTCGCGGCGCTGATGGTGCTCGCCGTACCCGGGCTGCTCGCCTTCGTCTTCGGCTGGTTCGCCTTCCGCTCGCGCGTCAACGGCGTCTATCTCTCGATCATCACCCAGGCGATGACATACGCACTGCTGCTTGCCTTCTTCCGCAACGACATGGGGTTCGGCGGCAATAACGGCATGACCGATTTCAAGGATATCCTCGGCTTCAACATCCAGGCGGACGGCACACGCGCAAGCCTCTTTGCCGCGACCGCGATCTTCCTGGCGCTGTCGCTGACGATCGCCTCGGCAATCGTGCGCTCGAAGTTCGGCAAGGTGCTGGTCGGCGTGCGCGACGCGGAAAGCCGCACGCGCTTCCTCGGCTACCGCGTCGAGCATTTCAAGCTGTTCACCTTCGTCGTCTCGGCGATGATGGCGGGGATTGCCGGGGCGCTCTACGTGCCGCAGGTCGGCATCATCAATCCCGGCGAATTCGCGCCTGCCAACTCGATCGAGGTCGTCATCTGGACGGCGGTCGGCGGGCGGGGGACGCTGATCGGGCCGATCATCGGCGCGATCCTCGTCAACGGCGGCAAGACGATCTTCACAGGCCTCTTTCCGGAGTTCTGGCTGTTTGCGCTCGGCGGCCTCTTCGTCGCCGTCACGCTGTTCCTGCCGAAGGGCGTCGTCGGCACGATCTCGCACTATCTCGGCAAACGGAAAGCCGTCTCCGATTCTGTCCCGCCGGCGGCAGAGGAGGACGGCATCGAGCCGAAAATCCAGGCAGCGGAGTGAACACAGTGATTCCCGACGTCAAACCCAACAGCGTGCTCTATCTCAGCGGCGTCTCCGTTTCCTTCGACGGCTTCAAGGCGCTGAATTCGCTCTCGATCGTCATCGAGCCCGGCGAGCTTCGCGCCATCATCGGCCCGAATGGCGCCGGCAAGACGACGATGATGGATATCATCACCGGCAAGACCAGGCCCGACGAGGGCGAGGTGTTCTTCAACGGCACTGTCGATCTCACCAAAAAGGACGAGGCCGACATTGCTCAGCTAGGCATCGGCCGCAAGTTCCAGAAGCCGACTGTCTTTGAAAGCCATACGGTCTGGGATAATCTGGAACTGGCGCTGAACCGCCGCCGCTCGGTTTTCTCGACGCTGTTCTACCGGCTTTTGGGCGAGGACAGGGCGCGTATCGAGGAAATCCTCGAAACGGTGCGGCTGACGCACCGGCGCGACGAACTCGCGGCCAATCTCTCGCACGGGCAGAAGCAGTGGCTGGAGATTGGCATGTTGCTCGCGCAGGAGCCGAAGCTGCTGCTCGTTGACGAGCCGGTGGCCGGCATGACGGATGCGGAAACGGCGGAAACGGCGATCCTCCTCAAAGACATTGCCAGGACCCGTTCGGTCGTTGTCGTCGAACACGATATGGGCTTCATCCGCGACCTTGGCGTCAAGGTGACCTGCCTCGCGGAAGGTTCGGTCCTTGCGGAAGGATCGATCGATTTCGTCAGTTCGGATCCGAAGGTGATCGAGAACTATCTGGGGCGGTGATCAATGCAACTTCCAGGCTTGAACCTGACAAAAGAACAAGCTCTAAAACGAGTGGGTATTCTTGTGGGGTTTCAGCATGGCTTTTCTCGGTATTCTGGTCGCGGCGCTCAGCGGCGCCGTCATCTGGTATTGGCGTTTTAAAATGGTGCGTGAGGCGGGAAATGAGATCATCGATTCCGTCGAGCGTATGCGGGGCGCTTATAGGCGCGGAAAACGCCGCAAGCAGGCGGAGGCGGCGCCACTGGCCTCGATCGCCGATCCGGCGATAGCGGCAGTGGCCTTTTTCTTCTGCCTTGCCAAGGAGAAGCCGATGTATGTCGACGCAGCGAGGGATGTCATCCGCGGCCGCATGAAAGGAATCATTCGGCCGGGCGACATGGAAGAGGTGCTGGTTTTCGGCGAATGGGCGTCCAAGAACGTCAACAGTCCCGAAGACCCGATCCGCCGGTTCCGGGACCTCTGGATCAAGGTGCTCGATATGCAGGAGCGGCGGCAGCTGATCAATATTGCCGAAGAGGTGGCCGCGGTCGGCGGCGAGAGAACTAAGGAACAGGACTACGCTCTGCAGACGCTGAGGCGTAGCCTGATGAACTGATGGGGAATGGGTGAACGGATGCTGACAGTCAAAAACGCGAATCTGCATTATGGCGCGGCGCAGGCGCTGCGCGGTATCTCCATCAAGGCGGAGATGGGCAAGATCACCTGCGTGCTGGGCCGCAATGGGGTCGGCAAGAGCTCGCTGTTGCGCGCCGTCACCGGGCAGCATCCACTGTCGGCCGGCACCGTCACCTTCAACGATACGAAGCTGAACGGCCTGCCTCCCTTTGCCCGCGCCAAGCAGGGCATCGGCTATGTGCCGCAGGGGCGCGAAATCTTTCCGCTGCTCACCGTGAAGGAAAATCTCGAAACCGGCTTTGCTCCACTTGGCCGCCGAGACCGCAACATTCCCGATGATATTTTCAGCCTGTTCCCGGTGCTGAAGTCGATGCTATCGCGGCGCGGCGGCGATCTTTCCGGCGGGCAGCAGCAACAGCTGGCGATCGGGCGTGCCATGGTGACGCGGCCGAAGATCCTCGTGCTCGACGAGCCGACCGAGGGCATTCAGCCGTCGATCATCAAGGATATCGGCCGGGCGATCCGCTACCTCCGCGAATCCACCGGCATGGCGATCCTGCTCGTCGAACAATATCTGGATTTCTGCCGGGAGCTTGCCGATTACGTCTACATCATGGATCGCGGCGAGATCGTGCATGAAGGGCTGGCGGAGACGCTGGATACGCCGGAAGCCCGTCGTCATCTGACCGTCTGACGGGCAGATGCCGTGTTTTGCGGCAGTGGGAGCCGTACTTCGCCGATCTGCCGCATCTTCCGGGCGGCATGGAAATTGCTTGCTTTCCGACATCCGCGCGATGAAATGAAAAGCGGTGGCGCGACCGAAAGGGACGAGATGACGATTGCCGTGGCCAGCACGAGACCGCAAAGAGCGGAGGGACGCGGGCATCTGGCGGCAAGGCTGCTCGATGGCCGTACGCGCCTCCGTGAACTCTATCAGGAGGGCGCGGCGAAGATCCGTCTGCCCGATACGTTCGATGCCTCGATGGAAGCCGTCATCATCAATACCGCGGGCGGGCTGACTGGCGGCGACCGGATGGACTGGAACGTCGTTGCCGGCGCCGGCACGAAGATCGACGTCACCACCCAGGCCTGCGAGAAGATCTACAAGGCATCGGCTGGAGCCGCCGAGGTGACGACCCGCATCGAAGTTGGCGCGGGAGCGCGCGTCGACTGGCTGCCGCAGGAAACGATCCTCTTCGACCGCGCTTCACTTTTCCGCCGGCTCGATGTCGATCTCGACGAGCGCGCCGAATTCCTGGCCGTCGAGGCGGTGCTGCTAGGCCGCAAGGCGATGGGCGAGGCGGTGGAGACGGGGCTCTTTCGCGACCGCTGGCGCATCCGCCGTCCGGGCCGGCTGATCCATGCTGAGGAACTGAAGCTTTCCGAAGGTATTTCGGCGCTGGCTGCGCGCCAGGCCGTGCTTGGCGGGCAGGTCGCGTTTGCGACACTGCTCTATGCTGGGCCGCTGGCGGAAGCCTATCTCGGCAAAGTCCGGCCGCTCGTCGAAGGGTCGATGGGTGGCGCCAGCGCCTGGAACGACAAGCTCGTCGTGCGCCTTGCGGCAGCCGACGGCTTCTCGCTCAGAAAAATCCTGATCCCGGTCATTTCCACCTTGCGCAATGGTGCGCCTGTGCCGAAAGTCTGGAATCTATGAATTTAAGCACGAAGCAGATGGGCACGTAATGAACCTCACTCCGAGAGAAAAAGACAAGCTGCTGATATCGATGGCGGCGATGGTGGCGCGGCGGCGGCTGGAGCGCGGCGTCAAGCTGAACCATCCCGAGGCGATCGCTCTGATCAGCGATTTCGTCGTCGAAGGCGCGCGCGACGGCCGTCCCGTCGCCGAGTTGATGGAGGCCGGCGCCCACGTGATCGGCCGCCACCAGGTGATGGAAGGCGTTGCCGAGATGATCCACGACGTGCAGGTGGAGGCGACCTTCCCCGACGGGACCAAGCTCGTCACCGTGCACGAACCGATCCGGTGAGGACATAGCATGCTGGAGCTCAGGCCCAATTGCGAATGCTGCAACAAGGATCTGCCGCCGGAAAGTGCGGAGGCGCGGATCTGCACCTATGAATGCACCTTCTGCGCCGATTGCGTGGACGGCGTGCTGAAGGGCGCCTGCCCGAATTGCGGTGGCAACCTCGTCGCCAGGCCCATTCGGCCGGCAGCGATGCTCGCCAAAAATCCTGCGTCGACGAAACGTGTGCTGAAAGCCGAGGGCTGCGCGCCCAGGGCGGCTTAGGGAGAACTCTATGATTCCGGGCGAGATCATTGCCGCAAGCGGCGACATCGAACTCAATGCCGGCGCGCCGACGGTGACGCTGGAAGTTTCCAATACCGGCGACCGGCCGGTGCAGGTTGGCAGCCACTATCATTTCGCCGAGACCAATGCCGGGCTTTCCTTCGACCGCGCGGCAGCGCACGGGAAACGTCTCGATATTCCGGCGGGGACGGCCGTGCGCTTCGAGCCGGGACAGACGCGCTCGGTGACGCTGATCCCGCTTTCCGGCAAGCGCGAGGTCTATGGCTTCCGCCAGCTGGTGATGGGCAAGCTTTAGAACAACGGGAGAGGTGAATGCGTCTGAATATTTGCCTCATTGGGGCGGCGATGCTGTTTGTAGCCGGCGGTGCGTCCGCGCAGGATGTCGATTGCAAGAATCCGCAGACGCAATCGGACATGACCTCCTGCGAAGAGGCGCGCCATGAGGCTGCCGACAAGGCGCTGAACGAACAGTACAAGAAGACGCGTGCCGCCATGGCGGCGATTGACAAGGATCTCGACGGCGACATGAGGGGCGCGGAGAAGGCGCTGGTCAAGGCGCAGCGCGCCTGGATCGACTATCGCGACGCAGAATGCGATGCCTTTGGCTTTCAGGCGCGCGGGGGCACGATGGAGCCGATGCTGGTTGCCGGATGCCTGGCCGAAGAGATGGATAAACGCACGAAAGAGCTGAAACAGCTCGCAGACACGATGAGCAACTAAGGTGATCAGGAAGATCGTAATCGTCGGCAATGGCGAGGTAGGGGAAGGACAGGCAGGCATCATCGATGCCGCCGACTTCGTCATCCGCTTCAATGATTGCCGCTCCTACGGCGGCGGCGGCAGCCGCACGGACGCCGTTGCGGTCTGCAATACCGGCCGGCCGGCAAAGGCAATGCTCGGCTCGCCCGAGTGGCGCGCTCATCCCGGCGTTGTCGCGGCGCGCGAAATCTGGAGCGTGCGCGACCCGGAAAAATTCGCCGCGATGCGGGCGCCGCTTGCCGTCTCGCATCCTGAGCTCGACGATTTCTGCGATGATTATACGGATGCGTTCGCTGCCTTCTGCGCGGATGCCGGCAAGACGCATGTCGTCATCGGCAAGGCGCTCCACGAGGCCGCCGACGCCTCGCTTTCGGCCTTTGCGCCGGCGCCCTATGTGGTGCCGAGCAGCGGCATGATCGTCATCGCCGAGGTGCTGGGCAAATATACCGAGGCCGAGGTGATGCTGGCCGGCTTCGGTCACGCTGGCTGGGAATGGCACCCGTTTGCCGCCGAACGACAGCTTGTCGATGGTTATATTGCCGCCGGCCGCCTCAGGCGGCTCGGCGGAAAAACGCTTGTCTCTTCCTCCTACGGAGCCTGATAGATGCCCTATAAGATCTCGCGCGCCGCCTATGCCGGCATGTTCGGACCGACCACCGGCGACAAGGTGCGCCTTGCCGATACGGAGCTCTTCATCGAGATCGAGAAGGATTTCACCACCTATGGCGAGGAGGTGAAGTTCGGCGGCGGCAAGGTGATCCGCGATGGCATGGGCCAGAGCCAGGTGACGCGGGCGGACGGCGCGGTCGATACCGTCATCACCAACGCGGTGATCGTCGATCATTCCGGCATCTACAAGGCCGATATCGGGCTGAAGAGCGGACGCATCGTCGCGATCGGCAAGGCGGGCAATCCTGACATGCAGCCGGGCGTCAATATTATTGTCGGCCCGGGCACGGAGGCGATCGCCGCCGAAGGCAAGATCGTTACTGCGGGCGGCATGGACAGCCATATCCACTTCATCGCGCCGCAGCAGATCGAAGAAGCGCTGATGTCTGGCATGACCTGCATGCTCGGCGGCGGCACGGGGCCGGCGCATGGCACGCTTGCCACCACCTGTACGCCGGGCCCCTGGCATCTCGCCCGCATGATCGAGGCGGCGGACGCCTTCCCGATGAACCTTGCCTTTGCTGGTAAGGGCAATGCCTCGCTGCCGGGAGCCTTGACCGAGATGGTACTGGCCGGCGCCACCTCGCTGAAGCTGCATGAGGACTGGGGCACGACGCCTGGCGCCATCGATTGCTGCCTGTCGGTCGCCGACGACTATGACGTTCAGGTGATGATCCACACCGATACGCTGAACGAAAGCGGCTTCGTCGAGGATACGATCGGCGCCATCAAGGGCCGCACCATCCATGCCTTCCATACGGAAGGAGCGGGGGGTGGGCATGCGCCCGATATCATCAAGATCTGCGGCCAATCGAACGTTATCCCGTCGTCCACCAATCCGACGCGGCCCTATACGGTCAACACCATCGCCGAGCATCTGGACATGCTGATGGTCTGCCATCACCTGTCGCCATCGATCCCCGAGGATATCGCCTTTGCCGAAAGCCGTATCCGCAAGGAGACGATTGCGGCGGAAGACATCCTGCATGATATCGGCGCCTTCTCGATCATCTCGTCCGATAGCCAGGCCATGGGCCGTGTCGGCGAGGTGGCGATCCGCACCTGGCAGACGGCCGACAAGATGAAGCGCCAACGCGGCCGGCTGAAGGAGGAAAAGGGCGATAACGACAATTTCCGCGTCCGCCGCTATATCGCCAAATACACGATCAATCCGGCGATCGCCCACGGTCTCAGCCATGAGATCGGCTCGGTCGAGGTCGGCAAGCGCGCCGACCTCGTGCTCTGGAACCCAGCCCTCTTCGGCGTGAAACCCGACATGGTGCTGCTCGGCGGCTCGATTGCCGCCGCCCCGATGGGCGATCCGAACGCCTCGATCCCGACGCCGCAGCCGGTGCATTATCGGCCGATGTTCGCCTCGTATGGCAAGAGCCTCACCAATTCCTCCGTCACCTTCGTCAGCCAGGCCTCGCTCGACACCGGCCTGAAGAGCCGGCTCGGTGTCGGCAAGGAACTCGTGGCGGTGAAGAATACGCGCGGCGGCATCTCCAAGGCATCGATGATCCACAATGACCTGACGCCGGAGATCGAAGTCGATCCGGAGACCTATGAAGTCAGGGCGAACGGCGAACTGCTGACCTGCGAGCCAGCGACGGTGCTGCCGATGGCGCAGCGCTATTTCCTGTTTTAGGCCAGCATCCGTGCATGCGCGGCGGCTTATGAGGACGGGCATCCGCTGGCTGTTGCGGGCCCTATTCCTGCTTCTGATGCTGGCAGCGGGCGGGACCTTCATTCCCCGGCCGCTGATTGCTCCGGTCAAGGCGTCGTCCGCGGCGCCAATCCACCGGGTGCTTCTGCTGTCGGGACCGATCCATACCGATATTGCCATTCCGCTCGATGCGGAGACGCGGGCTGCCTTTTCCTTTCTCGACGATGCCGATTTTCCGCTCGATCACCCGAATGCGGAATGGTTCGTGGTCGGCTGGGGCGGCCGCGCCTTCTATCTGGAAACACCGACCTGGGCTGAGCTGAAGCCGCTACCGGTGCTACGGGCGCTGACGATGGACCGTTCGGTGCTGCATGTCGATCTCGCCGGCCATATTGCCGAGCCGCAGCCAGATGTTACCGCATTCGCTATTGGTGACGATGAATTGGCGCGGCTGCGCCAATTCATCGCGGACAGCTTCGTCCGCAATGCGGGCGAGATCGCGCCGATCCCGGATGCCGGTTACGGGGAGATCGATCGGTTTTTCGACGCCAAGGGATACTTCAATGCCCTCTTCGGCTGCAACACCTGGACTGCCGCTGCACTCCGTTCGGCGGGGCTTCGAACTGGCTTATGGAACCCGATTCCACAATCATTGCGATTGTCTATTAGTGTCTACAATTGACGCACCGGCCAGCCTGTCCGCGCTTAAACGAAATTGTGAACGGAACTCTCTGTCCGGTTGTAAAAATCACCAGGAAACCCAAATTTTTTTCAGTTACACCATTCTGAAACAGCCCAGCGCAAGAACTCAAGAAAGCTATTATAGATCAGTCGATTAGCTGCTTCCGTGCTCTGTTCGATTCAGGGATTGGAGACTTGCAGCCCCTGCTAGAAAAAATCTCTCCACCGAATCGTCTGAAATCGTTCAAATTTTAGCGAGTCGATTAAGACACCCGCAGCAATTGCGCACTTATCAATGCCTTGAAACGCCGGGCAGGAAGGTCGATTCTCATGAGGAACTGGATGTCGCTGCAGGCCGAGTTTGGCGATTTTCAATATCGCAGGCACGTCTATGTCTTTGCGTTGAAGATGAGCTTTCTTGCCGTCATTTTCTCCGGCCTCATCATTGCGCTGACGATACCGCCACTCGGTTTTCTCGGGCTGCTGCCGGTGACCCTTTCGCACGCGATCGGCTTCGGCGCCATTTTTTCCTGGCTTGTCGGCGGCACGGTTTCCGGAATGCTGTCGCTGGCCACAGGCTTCACCATGCACGAGCTGACGCTATCGCGGGCAAAGTTCGAAAAGCTCAGCCGCACGGATACCCTCTCCGGCCTGTTGAACCGGCGCGCCTTCACCGAGGCGCTGGATCGGATCGAAGGCGACGCCTCGCTCGTCATTTTCGACGTCGACCGTTTCAAGGCGATCAATGATCGCTTCGGCCATGCCTGCGGCGATGCGGTTATCACGGCGGTTTCGGCGGTGCTGATCACCGCCTTCGACGAATCGTCCGTCGTTGCGCGCCTTGGTGGCGAGGAATTCGGCGTCATCGTCTCCGGAGAACCGCTGGAGAAACGGTTGGAGCGGATCCAAGCCGTGCAGGCCGATATCGCCGGCAGGCGGCTTGTGGCAGATGGGAACCATATTGCCATCACCATTTCTGGCGGCGTGGCGGATCTCATTCCTGGGCGCAACAAGCAGCAGGTTTATGCCTCGGCCGACCGGGCGCTTTATCTCGCCAAGGCGCTCGGACGCAATCGCGTCGTGCACGAGAGGGAGGGGCTGCATCATGCCTGGCACGGACTTGCTGAAGCTGGTCCCGACGCGGAGGGCAGGCGACTGGGCAGCGACAGCGTGATGCAGGCCTACGGGATATAAAGCCAAGCTGCCAACGAAAGGCCATTGGTGCTTGCATCGGCAAGAGCTATTTTGCATGGTCGTCCTTTCAGCAAAACGGACATGTCATGCAGCGCGTTACCTCCTATCTTCCTGCCGGAACCCCGTCCTCCCATCCGACCGCCCAGGTCAAGCTGCCGCATGATCTGCGGCATCTGCGCCGCAAGCTGCTACATCTGGAAAATGGCGAGATGGTCATGCTCGACCTCAAGGATCCGGTGCTCTTCGCCAATGGCGACCTGCTTGTGCGCGAAGACGGCGAACTGATCGAGATCCTTGCGGCCGACGAGAAACTCTTCGAGATTCGCGGACGCGACCGCACGCATCTTATTGAGCTCGCCTGGCACCTCGGCAATCGGCATCTAGCCGCCCAGATCGAGGAAGATCGCATCGTTATCCTGCGCGACCATGTCATCCGCACCATGCTGCAGGGACTCGGCGCCGCCGTGCTCGATATCGAAGAGCCCTTCCAGCCGGCACGTGGAGCCTATCATTCCCATGGCGGACATTCGCATGATCACGGTCAGGACACCCATGATCACGGTCATGCGGCTCATGACCACGGGCACCATCATGACCACGGGCATCATCACGGCCACAAGCACGATTGAAGCACAATGACCGGGGATCGCGAGTTGCAGGCCTTGCTGCGCCTGACGGCGTGGCTCTCGCCGGCCTTTCCGATTGGTGGTTTTGCCTATTCGGGCGGGCTGGAACGGGCGACGGCCGATGGGCTCGTCATCGATGCGGCCTCGCTTGCCGCCTGGATCGCCACATTGATCAGCCAAGGTTCGGTTTGGAACGACGCGGTGCTGCTGGCTGAGAGCCACAGGCAACAGGCGAGCCCCGCGTGCCTTGCCGAGATTACCGCTCTCGCCGAGGCCCTTGCCGGGTCGCGTGAGCGCCACCAGGAAACCATGCTGCTCGGTGACGCCTTTCTCGCGGCCGCGCGGGCCTGGCCGGATGAGGTGTTCGAGAGGCTTCCCGGAAAGGCCGCTTATCCCGTCGCCGTCGGAGCGGTTGCGGGCGCGCACGGCATAGGGCTTGAGAAAGTGCTCGCGGCCTTCCTGCACGCCTATGCCTCGCAAGCGGTTTCGTCAGGCATCCGTCTTGGCGTGGCGGGGCAGCGGGATGGCGTTGCCGTGCTGGCCGGCCTTGAAGAGCATATCGTGGAGGTTGCCCGGCGGGCGGCAGCGTCGACACTCGACGAGCTCGGCTCGGCTACCGTGCAGGCCGATATCGCCAGCCTGCGCCACGAGACTCAGACGACGCGGTTGTTTCGCTCGTGAGGACGTCAATTAACCGCAGAAACTGCGTCATTTGACGGTGGCGCGCGCCGCCGCCGTCGCTATCATCCGGCTCGATTGGAGTGAAACACATGAAATCAAGAAACGGACCCCTGCGTGTCGGCATTGGCGGGCCGGTCGGCTCGGGCAAAACGGCGCTGACGGAAAAGCTCTGCAAGGCGATGCGCGACGATTATTCGGTCGCCGTCGTCACCAACGACATCTATACGACCGAGGATGCCGAGGCGCTGGTACGGATGCAGGCTTTGCCGTCCGACCGCATCGTCGGCGTGGAGACCGGCGGCTGCCCGCACACTGCCATTCGTGAGGATGCGACGATCAATCTTCAGGCGATCGCCAGCCTGAACGAACGCTTTCCCGATCTGGACGTCGTCTTCATCGAGTCCGGCGGTGACAATCTGGCGGCGACCTTTTCACCCGATCTCGCCGACATCACCATCTATGTCATCTCCGTCTGCCAAGGCGAGGAAATCCCGCGCAAGGGCGGGCCTGGCATCACCCGCTCGGACCTGCTCGTCATCAACAAGAAGGACCTCGCGCCTCATGTCGGCGCCGATCTCGAGGTGATGGACCGGGATGCGACGCGCATGCGCGCCTCACGCCCCTTCGTCTTTTCCGACATGAAGCGCGGCGACGGCGTTAATTCGATCGTCAGTTTCCTCAGGGAACAGGGCGGGCTCTGACGGTCATCCCGCAGCAAGAGAAAAGAAAAACGGGCCGGGAGTTCGCTCCCGGCCCGGTTTTTTTCTCAGCTTTCTTCACTCCGCCGCAAACGGCGGCAAGCGGAGTACGTTCGTGTCCTTGCCGGTGGAACTCTTGCGCTTGCCTTCCGGCTTTTCGATCGCGGTCAGACGCTCGTCCAGCGCATCGATGTCGCTCCGGTTCTCGCGGGTAACGCGGGTGAGATCCTCGCGCGACAGCGGTAGGTCCTCCTGGTCCTTCCGGCCGACCAGACGGCCGAACATCCAGCCGAGCAGGCGGGACAGGTCGTCCATGATCAGGAAGAAGGACGGCACGACGACGAGCGACAGCACCGTCGAGACGATGATGCCGCCGATCACGGCGATTGCCATCGGCGCGCGGAACGAGCCACCTTCGCCGACACCGAGCGCCGACGGCAGCATGCCCGCCGACATGGCGATCGAAGTCATGATGATCGGCCGGGCACGCTTGCGGCCGGCTTCGACCATGGCCTCGACACGGGCCATGCCCTGATGGCGCATCTCAATCGCAAAATCGACGAGCAGGATGGCGTTCTTGGTGACGATCCCCATCAGCATCAGAATCCCGATCATGACCGGCATCGACAGCGGATTGCTGGTGATGATCAGAGCCGCCGCGACGCCACCGATGGCAAGCGGCAGCGAGAACAGGATGGTGAAGGGCTGGATCACGTCCTTGAAGAGCAGGATCAGCACCGTCAGCACCAGCAGCAGACCCATCAACATGGCGTTGACGAAGCTCTGCTGCATCTCGGTCTGCACCTTGGTATCGCCGCTTTCGGCAAGGTGGACGGAGGCCGGAATGTTGGCGGCCTTGACGATCTCGCGGAAGCGGGCCGAGGCCGTGTCGAGCGCCACGCCCTGCGGCAGGTCGGAGCCGATCGCGACGACGCGGTTGCGGTTGTTGCGCTTGATCGAGCTTACGCCTTCGGAATAGTCGATATTGGCGACGCTTGCGAGCGGAACGGTGCCGCCGCTGGCGGTTTGGATCTTCAACGCCCGGATGGCCGCGAGGTCGCGGCGCATGTCGAGTGCTGCCTGCACCCGGATCGGGATCTGGCGATCGTCGAGCGAGATCTTGGCAAGGGCCGCATCGACATCGCCGATGGTGGCGACGCGGATCGTTTCGGAAATCTGCTGCGGCGTGATGCCGAGGCGGGCGGCCTCGTCCTTGCGCGGGTAGACCTGCAGTTCCGGACGGGGCAGGGCGCCGTCGGCGCTGACGTTTGCCAGCAACGGATCGGCGCGCAGCCTGGATTCCAGAATGCCGACGGCGTCGTTCAGGTCCTTCTCGTTCTTGGAAAGGAAGTTGAAGGAGAGGTCGCGTTCGCCGCGGTCGTTGAGCTTGAGGATATGGACGTCGGGAATATCGCGCAGCTTGGCGAAGACCTCCTTTTCAATGTCCCATTGCGGACGTTCACGGCCGTGAACTTCGACCTTCGGCAGCATCGGGCCGATGACCGGGATGTGGCCGAGCACGTCGTTGACCACCTTCTTGACCAACGACTGGTCGAGCTTGTCGAGCGCGAGCGTGATCGTCGCGCGGCGCAATTCGAGTTCGCCCTTCGGCGATGCGCCGCCGAGGACGAAGACGCTTTCGACGCCGTTGATGTCCTTGACCCTGTCATAGATCGCATCGGTCGTCTTCTCGGTGTCGTCAAGCCGCGCATTCGGCGGCAGTTCGACGGAGAGAACGATACGCGAGGCGTCTTCCGGCGGCAGGAAGCTGCCTGGCACGAACATGAATAGCGATATGACCGAACCAACCGTGAAGAGGAGGGCCACAATCAACGTCGTATAACGCCAATACCACTTGCGAGTCGTGCCGGTGACAAGGCGCGTATAGCCCTTCATCAGCAGGCCGTCATTATCATGATGGTCGTCAACGCCATCCTCGGCGCGCATGAGATAGGCGGCCATCATCGGCGTGATCAGGCGCGCCACCATCAGCGAGAAGAAGACGGAGAAAGCGACCGTCAGGCCAAACTGGATAAAATACTGGCCGGGAATGCCCGGCATGAAGGAAACCGGCACGAAGACGGCGATGATCGTGAAGGTGGTGGCGATGACGGCGAGGCCGATTTCATCAGCCGCCTCGATCGCCGCCCGATAGGGCGTCTTGCCCATCTTGATGTGGCGGGCGATGTTTTCGATTTCGACGATCGCATCGTCGACGAGGATGCCGGTTGCCAGCGTTAAGGCAAGGAAGCTGACGAGGTTCAGCGAGAAGCCCATCATGTCCATGACCCAGAAGGTCGGGATCGCCGACAGCGGCAGGGCGATCGCCGAGATCAGCGTCGCACGCCAGTTCCGGAGGAACAGCAGGACGACGATGACGGCGAGCAGCGCGCCTTCGAGCAGCGTATGGATGGCGGCTTCGTAATTGCCGTAGGTGAAATAAACCGAATCGTCGATCATCTCGATCTTCACATTCGGGTTATCGGCTCTGACCTTGTCGAGGCTCTGCGCCACGGTTTCGGCGACGCTGACCTCGCTGGCGCCCTTTGAACGGAAGACGCCGAAGGTGACAACAGGCGTGTCGTTGAAGCGCGAGAAGGATTTCGGCTCCTCGTAGGTGTCCTTGATGATGCCGAGGTCGGACAGCTTGACGAAGCGGCCGTTTGGCAGCGCGATCGTCGTGTCGGCGAGTTCGGCGACATTGCGGGCGTCGCCGAGAACGCGGATCGCCTGTTCGCTGCCCGCCACCTGGCCGCGGCCGGAGCCGAGGTCGACGTTGGTGCCGCGCAGCTGCTGGTTGACGCTTGCGGCGGTGATGCCATGAGCATCGAGCTTGGCGGGGGTGAGTTCGATGCGCACTTCACGCTCGGCGCCGCCGTAGCGATCGACGCGGCCGATGCCGGCCTGGCCCTGCAGCGCGCGCTTGATCGTATCGTCGACGAACCAGGAGAGTTCTTCCAGCGACATGTCGGGCGACGACACCGCGAAGGTCTGGATTGCCTGACCTTCGACATCGACTTTGGTGACGATCGGCGTTTCGGCTGTCGCCGGCAGATCGCTGCGGATGCGATCGATCGCATCTTTGACGTCCTGCACGGCCTGTTCCGTCGGCACTTCCATGCGGAACATGACGTTGGTCTGCGAGCTGCCGTCGGTCACCGTCGACTGGATTTCGTCGATGCCGGTGATCGAGGCGATCGCGTCTTCGATCTCCTTCGTCACCTGCATTTCCAGTTCGGCCGGCGAAGCGCCGCTCTGCGTCACGCTGATCGAAACCAACGGCACGTCGATGTTCGGGAAGCGGGTGATCGGCAGCGTGTTGAAGGACTGGATGCCGATGAATATCAACAGGCAGAAGGCCAGCAGCGGCGCGATCGGGTTTCGAATGGACCAGGCTGAAAAATTCATCGAATGGTCTCTTTAGTTGGAAGCCGCGGGCTGTTCACGCACCGGCGTGATGTGGTCGCCGTCGCGGACATAAGCACCCGCTTTGGCCACGACCTCATCGCCGCTCTTCAATCCCTGAACGATCTCGACATAGGCGCCGTCCTGGATGCCGGTCTCGATCTTGGCGAATTTTACCACACCATCCTCGACCTTGCGGGCCGATGAGCCTTCATTGCCCGTCAGGACCGCGGTCAGGGGAAGCGATACGCCTTGTGTCTCGCGCACGACGATTTCAGCGCTGCCATACATGCCGGAGCGCGCCTTGCTGTCATCGTCGATGGAGATATGGACGAGGCCAAGGCGGGTGGTGGGATCGACGGTCGGCGACACCAGGCGCACGGCGCCGGAAAGCTTCTCGCGGCTGCCGGACAGCGAAATCGTCGCCTTCTGGCCGGCCATGATCCTGACGATGTCACTTTCGGCGACTTCGGCAACAAGCTCGATATCGCCGTCCCGGATGAGAGTGAACAGCGGATCGCCGTTGCCGGCGGCAATGGCGCCGACCTTGGCGTTCTTGGCCGCGATCGTGCCGGCGACCGGCGTCTTCACGTCAGTGCGGGCAAGCTTCAGATCCGCATCGGCGATCTGGCTGTCGAAGACCTTGAGATCGGCTTCGGCGACTTCGATCGCCTGTTCGGCGGAAACGACGCGGGCATTGGCGGCGGCGGCGGTCGCATCGGCCTGTTCGACCTGGGCGGTGGAAACGGTGCCCTTCTTGCCCATTTCCTGAGCGCGGGCTTGTTGCTGCCTGGCCTGTTCGGCGTTGGCCTGGGCTTCGATGAGTTGGGCGCGCAGCTGAGCAAGGCTTGCCTCGCCTTTGGCCTTCGTCGCCATCATCTGGCTTTTCTCTAATACTAACGCATCATCGTTCAGGGTCGCCAGCGTGCTATCGGCCTGAACCTTGTCGCCAACATCGGCTTTCAGCGTGCGGATCGACAGTCCCTCGACCTGCGGTTGGATATAGACCTCCTCGACAGGCTTGACCGTTCCGGTGCCGATGACACGGTCGACGAGAGTGCGGTTTGTCGCCGTGGTAACGACGATCGCCGGCAGGTTCTGCTGCGGTTTTGCGACCGGCGCTTCCTGCGAAAATGCGGTGGATGCAGCCAATGCCGCTGCAAGAAGGGTGGATGCGCCTAAAAATCCGTTCGGCCTGCGTGCCATGCGTCGTCGTCCAATCTTGTAACAAGGTTGGCCGAACTCGCGCGTCTGTCCTTCAGCTCGCGACCAGGCCACTGCCTTTCCTGCATTCTCAAGGGTATCCGCACATCATTGCCGTCTTCATCCCTCGCCGGCAAATCGGCTTCTAATTGGTATCGATTTGCTCGATATGCAAGCCCGGCAGAAAACAATTCCCCATGAGCCGATAATAATTGCCATCAGAACCTGAATCAATCACCGAAGGGTTATGCGAGCATGACGATGATTGATCCTGGCTCTACCCTAATGACGTTTGACGCCCGACAAATGCGACAGCTGCAAGGCATTTTTTATCAGTGGGGAAAAACGAAACGCGCGGGAAATGTCCCCCGCGCGTTCCTAAAATGCTGCGGTCCTTACTTGGATGCGGCGTCGGTGATCTCGTGCGTCCAGGCGCCCGATGGCTCCTTGCTGATGATCTTCTGATCGAGCAGTGCCTTTGCCGTGCGGGCATAGAGCGCCTCGTCCAGCTTGCCGGAGCCGTCGCCGACCAGCTTGGCGACTTCGCCCATCATGCGCTTCTGGTGGTTCTCGTCCTGGCCGCCGTTGTCCATGACGATCTCGGCGGCTTCATCAGGGTTTTCGGTCGCGTATTTCCAGCCCTTCATCGAGGCGCGGACGAATTTGACCATTTTCTCCTTGAAGGCCGGATCCTTCAGCTTGTCTTCCATCGCGTAGAGGCCGTCTTCCAAGAGGTCGTTGCCCATCGCGGTATAGTTGAAGACCGTCAGTTCCTCCGGCTTGAAGCCGGCATCGATCGCCTGCCAGTATTCATTATAGGTCATGACGGAGATGCAGTCGGCCTGCTTCTGGACGAGCGGCTGCACGTCGAAGCTCTGCTTCAGCACGGTGACGCCGTTCGGGCCGCCTTCGGTGGAGAGGCCGAGCTTGTTCATCCAGGCGAAGAAGGGATATTCGTTGCCGAAGAACCAAACGCCGAGCGTGTGGCCCTTGAAGTCGGCTTCGGTTTTTACAGGGCCGTCCTTGCGGCAGATCATTTCCAGGCCGGACTTCTGGTAGGGCTGGGCGATGTTGACGAGCGGAACACCCTTTTCGCGGGCAACGAGAGCGCCGCCCATCCAGTCGACGATCACATCGGCGCCGCCGCCGGCGATCACCTGCTCAGGGGCGATATCAGGGCCGCCCGGCTTGATCTCGACGTCGAGGCCTTCCTCCTTGTAGAAGCCCTTGTCCTTGGCGACATAATAACCGCCGAACTGGCCTTGCGTGACCCATTTCAGCTGCAGAACCACCTTGTCGGCGGCCATCGCATGGGCCGCTGCCAGCGACATGGCGCTCGCCATCATTGCAACCATCAACTTTTTCATTTTCTTGTCCTTACCCTCTGAAGTTATGCCCGGCCCCCATTTGCGAAGCCCGCGCGCGCCTAGCCACCACGGATAGACGGATGCCAGAACGTCACCGCCCGTTCAGTCAGGGCGATGACACCATAAAAGATCGAGCCGGCCAGCGCCGCGACAGCGATTTCCGCCCACACCATGTCGACATTCATGCGGCCGATCTCGGTGGAGATGCGGAAGCCCATGCCGACGATCGGCGTCCCGAAGAATTCGGCAACGATGGCACCAATCAGCGCCAGCGTCGAGTTGATCTTCAGTGCGTTGAAAATGAATGGCATGGCAGCCGGAAGCTTGAGCTTGAACAGCGTCTGCCAGTCGCTCGAGGCATAGGTGCGCATCAGGTCGCGTTCCATGCTGCCGGAGGCGGCAAGGCCGGCGACGGTGTTCACCAGCATCGGGAAGAAGGTCATGATGATGACGACTGCGGCCTTCGACGGCCAGTCGAAGCCGAACCACATGACCATGACGGGGGCGATGCCGATGATCGGCAGGGCTGAGACCATGTTGCCGATCGGCAGCAGGCCGCGGCGCAGGAAGGCGACGCGATCGGCCAGCACCGCGACGATGAAGCCGCTAAGGCAGCCGATGATATAGCCGATCAATACCGCCTTGAAGATGGTCTGTCTGACGTCGTCGCCGAGGATCGGCAGGGAAGCCATGATACGGGCGCCGATGGCGCTCGGTGGCGGCAGGATGATGAAGGGAATGCCGGCGCCGCGCGTTGCCGCCTCCCAGAGGATGAGGATCCAGGCGCCGAAAATTGCCGGGATCAGCAGTTGCAGCGCCGATTTGCCGAAGGCGGTGACGGGCTGCTGTTTCGATAGCTCGGTGACGCATCGCCAAGCCAGCAGCCAGCAGGCGAAGAGCAGCAGGAAGAAAGCCCGCGTCGCCATGCCATCGTTGCCGGAGAGAGCGGACAGCAGCATCCAGGCGGCGCCATGGGCGCCGATGAACAGCACGGTGGCGCGGTAGGCCAGCGGCTGTGGCGCGAAGGACAGCAGTGCGGCGGCGGCGACGATGATGAAGACGAGGCTCGCCGTGCCGTCGGTGAAGGGCCGTGCCGCCCCCTCGGCCAGCAGCGGCAGGGTGATCAGCGCTGCAAGGCAGAGGAGGAGGGCGGTCACGCCCTGCCAGGAGAAGGTCAGGTGTCTCATGCCGGCCTCCCGCCCATCGCGCGCTCGACGATCTTGGCGGCAAGGCCGACGATTGCAACCAGGATACCCGCCAGCAGCGATCCGGCGACCAAGGCCGCCCAGATATCGATAGTCTGGCTGTAATAGGAGCCGGCAAGCAGCTTCGAACCGATGCCGGCGGTGGCCCCGGTCGGCAGCTCGCCGACGATAGCGCCGACCAGGCTTGCGGCAATCGCGACCTTCATCGAGGTGAAGAGGAAGGGGATCGAGGCAGGGACACGCAATTTCCAGAAAGTCTGCATTGGGCTCGCATAATAGGTGCGCATCAGATCGAGATGCATGATCTCGGGCGACCGCAACCCCTTCACCATGCCGACGGCAACAGGGAAGAAGGAGAGGTAGGTGGAGATCAGCGCCTTGGAGACCAGACGGGACGCGTCGGAATCGAGGTTGAGGAGGTGGGCCAGCGCATTGTCGCCGGTCAGCACATTATAGGAGATGATGACGATCATCGGCGCGATGGCAAGGATCGGAATGGTCTGGCTCGCCACAAGCCAGGGCATCAACGATCGGTCCATAGCGCGATTGTGAACGATCAGCACCGCAAGAAGGATGCCGAGCAGCATACCGAATCCGAAACCGAGCAGGGTGGAGGAGAGCGTCACCCAGCTGTGATAGACGAGGCTGCGATTGCTCGAAAGGCTGCGCAGCACGGTATTCTCGTAGACGTTCTGCGCCACCTGGTGCGGCGCCGGCAGGATCGGCTTCGGCTGCGCCAGCGTCTTGCCGATGAATTCCATCGTGGTCGGCGTGACGCCGGCGCGGCTATCCATGTCACGCTGGAACGGCGCGTTCATGAGGATGGCGGCGACATACCAGATGGCGATGAGCGCGAGCAGGATGGTGGTGACGGGGACGATCTTGTTTTTGAGGGTTTCGGGTTTCATAGGGTCTGCCCCCATTTTGGGGCGTCGAATACGCAGCCACCCCCCTCTGCCCTGCCGGGCATCTCCCCCACAAGGGGGGAGATTGGCAAGCGGATAGCGCATCGGTCCCCCGTGCTCCGACGCTGGATCAGGGGGCTTTGATTGTTTGGGGAAGCCGGTTCGGCATATCGATCTCCCCCCTTGTGGGGGAGATGCCCGGCAGGGCAGAGGGGGGTAACCCTCGGAGTCAACCGCCTAAACCTCATGGCTATGCCCCGTCCTCAGCCCTTCGCGAACGCGATGGGCGATCTCCAGGAATTCCGGGGTGTCGCGGATGTCGAGCGGGCGTTCGGCCGGCAGCGTCGAGTCGATCACGTCGGTGACGCGGCCGGGGCGCGGCGACATCACCACGATCTTGGTCGAGAGGTAGACAGCCTCGGGGATGGAGTGGGTGACGAAGCAGATCGTCTTGTTGGTGCGGGCCCAGAGTTTCAGCAGTTCTTCGTTCAGATGGTCGCGGACGATCTCGTCGAGCGCGCCGAAGGGTTCGTCCATCAATAGCAGGTCGGCGTCGAAGGCGAGCGCGCGGGCGATCGAGGCGCGTTGCTGCATGCCACCGGAGAGCTGCCAGGGGAATTTCTTTTCGAAGCCGGAAAGACCGACGAGATCGAGCGCCTCGGCGATGCGCGTCGTCCGATCAGCGCCGCCATAACCCATGATCTCCAAGGGCAGAGCGATATTGTTTTCGATGGTGCGCCAGGGGTAGAGCGCCGGCGCCTGGAAGACATAGCCGTAAGCGCGGGCCTTGCGGGCCTCTGCCGGCGTCATGCCGTTGATCGAGATCTCGCCTGATGTGCTCTTCTCTAGATCGGCGATGACGCGCAGGAAGGTCGTCTTGCCGCAGCCCGACGGGCCGATGAAAGAGACGAAGTCGCCCTTGCGGACATCGAGATTGACATCGCTGAGGGCCTGCACCGGGCCGTCATTCGCCTGGTAGGTGAGACAGAGATCCTTGGCGGATACGACGGAGGGTGCTTGCATCAATGCGACCGTTCTTGTTTTCGCCGCGGGGAGGCGGTTTGCATGTTACCATCGCCACAGGCCCTGCCGGCGGCACATTTCATGGAGGAAGAGAATGGACGCGACATCACAACCTACCTGCCACATCGTTCGCCCCAAGCATGCCTATGACGGCAAGCAGGGGCTCAGCTACTTCGAAGGGATAGCGGCCGAGACGGTCGGCGCCAAGGGCATCTGCATGCACCTCCTGACGATCCCGCCCGGCGTACGCGCCAAGGCGCATCTGCACGAGGCGCACGAGACGGCGATCTACGTGCTCTCCGGCGAGGCCCATACCTGGTACGGGGACCGGCTGGAGCATCACGTCATTACCCATGCCGGCGAGTTCTTCTACATCCCGGCCGGCGTGCCGCATATGCCGGCGAACCTCAGCAGCACGCCATGCACGGCAGTTATTGCCCGCACCGATCCACACGAGCAGGAAAGCGTCGTGCTTCTCCCGGAGCTGGACGCGCTGGTGCCGGCGTGAGGTCATCCGCATGAAGGCGTCGTTCCCCGGTTGATGGCCGTATCATTATGCTCCATCGTCATACGCCGGTTGCCGGAATGCCGCTTCGTTCCACCTTGCGCGGAGAGGTGATCTCCTTCCAGGTGGATAGTGCCTTGCTGACGGCAGTGACCGGTTCGCGCCTGACGAATTCGCCGTGGCCCTCGCGGGTTTTGATCGTGCTTTCCTCGATGGCGACCACGCCGCGCGTCAGCGTGAAGCGTGGCAGGCCCGTCACTTCCTTGCCCTCGAAGACGTTGTAATCGATCGCCGACTGCTGGGCCTTGGAGGAGATGACCTTCGAACGGTTCGGGTCCCAGACAACGATGTCCGCATCGGCGCCGACGAGGATCGCGCCCTTCTCCGGATAGATGTTGAGAATCTTGGCGATATTGGTCGAGGTGACGGCGACGAATTCGTTCATCGTCAGCCTGCCGGTGTTGACGCCGTGCGTCCAGAGCATCGGCATGCGGTCTTCGAGACCGCCGGTGCCGTTCGGGATCTTGGTGAAGTCGCCGACGCCGAAACGCTTCTGTGCCGTGGTGAAGGCGCAATGGTCGGTCGCGACCACCTGCAGCGAGCCCGAGGCAAGCCCGGCCCAGAGGCTGTCCTGATGCTGCTTGCTGCGGAAGGGCGGCGACATGACGCGGCGGGCGGCGTGATCCCAGTCGGGATTGGAATATTCGCTTTCGTCCAGCGTCAGATGCTGGATCAGCGGCTCGCCATAGACGCGCATGCCCTTGGCGCGGGCGCGGCGGATCGCTTCATGCGCCTGTTCGCAGGAGGTATGGACGATATAGACGGGGCAGCCGGCCATGTCGGCGATCATGATGGCGCGGTTGGTGGCCTCGCCCTCGACTTCAGCCGGACGGGAATAGGCATGCGCCTCGGGGCCGTTATTGCCTTCGGCGAGCAGCTTTGCCGACATCGAGGCGACGACGTCGCCGTTTTCGGCATGCACGAGCGGCAGGGCGCCGAGCTCGGCGCAGCGCTGGAAGGAGGCGAACATCTCGTCGTCATCAACCATCAGTGCGCCCTTATAGGCCATGAAGTGCTTGAAGGTGTTGATGCCCTTGTCGCGGACGATGGTCTCCATCTCCTTGAAGACCTGCTCGCTCCACCAGGTGACCGCCATGTGGAAGGAATAGTCGCAATTGGCGCGGGTCGATTTGTTGTCCCACATGGTCAGCGCTTCGAGCAGCGACTGGCCGGGGGCGGGAAGGGCGAAATCGACCACCATGGTCGTGCCGCCGGAAAGGGCCGCGCGCGTGCCGCTTTCGAAATCGTCGGAGGAATAGGTGCCCATGAAGGGCATTTCCAGATGGGTATGCGGATCGATACCACCAGGCATGACGTAACAGCCGGAGGCGTCGAGGGTCTCATCGCCCGAGAGGTTCGGGCCGATCTCGACGATCTTGCCGCCGTCGATCTTGACGTCCGCCTTGTAGGTGAGGTCGGCCGTGACGATGGTGCCGTTCTTGATGACTGTGGTCATGGCTGCTGTTCCCTATTCTCTATCGTTGTTCGGCAGGCGCATAAAAGCTCGGCAATTCGGAGCTGAATTCGAGCCGGCCCCGCAAGGCCGCAAGGACCGTTTCGAGTACGGAGCGCCGCTCGCGCGAGATTTCCTGATTCCAGGAGCGCAGCACCGAATAGCCATTGGCATTGAGCCATTCGGTACGGCGTTGATCAGTCGCGCTTTCGGCGTGCTGGAAGCCGTCGACTTCGACAATTAGCCGTTCTTCTCGACAGAGGAAATCGACAATGAACGGGCCGAGCGGAACCTGTCGCGCGAATTTGTAGCCGTTCAGGCGTCGTGCGCGTAAGTCGCTCCAGAAGTAGTATTCCTCTTCGGTTTCGTTGCGGCGAAGCTGGCGGGCTTGCCCGGTTTCCACCGGACGATGTTTACGGATATCCTGTCGGATAATTTTCGTCTCGCCCGGAGCCCCCTCATCCGCCCTTCGGGCACCTTCTCCCCGAGGGGAGAAGGGGGAAGCCGCAACGTCAGCCGTTCCCTTCTCCCCAGCGGGGAGAAGGTGGCCCGAAGGGTCGGATGAGGGGACTCCGGGCGAGACGTTAGACATCACACGACGATCTCCGCCGTCTCGACCACCGCATGGAACAGCACATCGGCGCCCGCCGTCGCCCATTCCTTGGAAATCTCTTCCGCCTCGTTGTGGCTGAGCCCGCCGACACAGGGACACATGACCATGGTGGCAGGCGCGACCTTGGCGGCCCAACAGGCGTCGTGGCCGGCGCCGGAGATGAGGTTCATGTGGGTGTAGCCGAGCCGTTCGGCGGCGGAGCGGACGGAGGTGACGAGTTTTTCGTCGAAGGTGACCGGTGCGAAATGGCCGATCGCCTCGATGGAACAGCCGACGCCCAGCGCATCGCAGATGCCAGGGGCTTCGGCCTCGATCTTCGCCCGCATGCGGTCGAGCTTGGCCTTATCGGGCGAGCGGATATCGACGGTGAAAACCACCTTGCCCGGCAGCACGTTGCGGGAATTCGGCGAGAAGAACACCTGGCCGACGCCGCCGACGGCTCCCGGCTGTTCGCCCATCGCGACGGTCTGCACCATTTCCAGGATGCGTGACATGGCAAGGCCGGCATTGACGCGCATGTTCATCGGCGTCGAGCCGGTATGGGCTTCCTTGCCGGTCAGCGTGAATTCCAGCCACCACAGGCCCTGACAGTGGGTGACGACGCCGATCTGCTTGTCTTCGGCTTCGAGGATCGGACCCTGCTCGATATGATATTCGAAATAGGCGTGCATCTTGCGGGCGCCGACCTCTTCGTCGCCGACCCAGCCGATGCGCTTCAGTTCGTCGCCGAAGAGATTACCCTCGGGGTCCCTGCGGTTATAGGCGAAGTCAAGGCTGTGCACGCCGGCGAAGACGCCTGAAGCGAGCATGGCCGGTGCAAAACGCGCGCCTTCCTCGTTCGTCCAGTTGGTGACGACGATCGGATGCTTGGTCTTGATGCCGAGGTCGTTCATGGTGCGCACGACTTCAAGCGCCGAGAGCACGCCAAGCACGCCGTCATATTTGCCGCCGGTCGGCTGGGTGTCGAGATGCGAGCCGACATAGACCGGCAGGGCATCGGGATCGGTGCCGGGGCGGGTGGCGAACATCGTGCCCATTTGGTCGACGCCCATCGTCAGGCCGGCTTCGTCGCACCATGTTTTGAAGAGGCTGCGGCCTTCGGCATCCGAATCCGTCAGCGTCTGGCGGTTGTTGCCGCCGGCGATCCCGGGGCCGATTTTCGCCATGTCCATGAGACTGTCCCAGAGACGGTCGCCATTGACGCGCATGTTCTCGCCTGGTGCTGCCACCATTCTTCAAGCCCTCACCTGTTTGCGGCAGTCATGCAAGGGGCATGCCCACCTGTTCCCATGGTCCTTTCCCGCGCCTGTTGTTGGTTTTGTCGAGCGCCGGAAAATCGCCAGTTGCCTTTGTTTTTCATCTGGCGGATATTTGACCGATTGGTAAACATTACAACTTCCACCGCGGGGCTCAAGACGAAAATCACGAAATTTGCCGATAAAAATGCGGGCGGTTGCTCAAGAAAGCGGCAGGGGCCGCCTCTGCGAAACTTGAGGGAAGAAGTTAAATATCAAGGGGAAACAATAGCCGATGGCTATTCCGAGAGCAGCGAAGACCCTGAGGCGAACGCGAATCCAGGAGGAGAAGGAAGAGCAGATTCTGGAGGCGGCGCTCGACGTGTTTTCGGCACGCGGCTTTCGCGGTTCGACCATCGACCAGATCGCCGAAGTCGCGGGCATGTCGAAACCCAATCTGCTTTATTATTTCCGCACCAAGGAAGCGATGCACCGGGCGCTGATCGACCGGGTCCTCTATACCTGGCTGGAGCCGCTGCGGGCCTTCGACGCCGAGGGCAATCCGGAAGAAGAAATCCGCAGCTACATCAGGCGCAAGCTGGAGATGGCGCGCGATTTTCCGCGCGAGAGCCGGCTGTTCGCCAATGAGGTGCTGCAGGGCGCACCGCATATCGAGGACGAATTGAAGGGGCCGCTGAAGCAACTGGTCGACGAGAAGGCGGAGGTCATCCGCGCCTGGACGAAATCAGGCAAGATCGTCGAATGCGATCCCTACCACCTGATCTTCTCGATCTGGTCGACGACGCAGCATTATGCCGACTTCGACGTCCAGGTGCGCGCGGTGCTGGGGCAGGAGCATGCCGGCGAAGGGCGCTTCGAGGATGCTGCGCGGTTTCTGGAGCAACTTTTTATTAGCGGGCTGCGGCCGGAGAGTGGCTAACTGTTCTGCCCTCTCTTGGGAAGCGCACCCGGGATGAGGCTCCCTCCGCACCGTGGAGGGGAGCCTTCTGTTATTCGGCAGCGATGGTTTCGGTTTCGAAGGCGAAACCCTCATCGGCCCAGCCGGTCATGCCGCCGATCATCAGCTTGGCTCTGAGGCCGAGCTTGGCAAGGCGAAAGGCCGCCTTGTCGGCGCCGTTGCAATGCGGGCCGGCGCAATAGACGACAAAGAGCATATCCCTTGCCCATTCCGACATGCGATGCGCGGTCATCTTGCCGTGCGGCAGGTTGATCGCGCCCGGCACATGGGACTGCGCAAACAGCACCGGCGAGCGCACATCGAGAAGAACGAAATCGGCGTTTCCAGCTGCGAAAGCGGCGCGGACATCCGAACAATCGGTCTCGAAGGCGAGCTTGGCGGCGTAATGGGCGGCAGCGATTTCGGGTTCTGCGGCGGGAATTTCGGAGACGGCGCTTGGCATCGGTCTTTCCTTTCGTGCTGGATTGCCGCCTGGTATCGCCGATGCTAGAGCTTGGTGATATTGGCCATCATGACTGACAGCGTAAAGATCATGCCAAACATATCTCCGAACATGAACGGACCGCTGGTCGCGGTGCTTGCTTATGACGGGCTCTGCACGTTCGAATTCGGGATAGCCTACGAGGTCTTCGGCCTGCCGCGTCCCGAGATGGGCGAGAGGTGGTATCGCTTCACCGTCTGCGGCATCGAGCCGGGGCCGCTTCGCGCCGCCGGCGGATTGACGGTCGCGGTCGATAAGGGGCTGGAAGTGCTCGATGCGGCGGACCTGATCGTCGTGCCCGGCTGGCGGTCGATCGATGCGCCTGTGCCGGAATCGCTTGCCGCCGCTCTCAAGGCAGCGCATCAGCGCGGCGCGCGCATCATGTCGCTCTGTTCCGGCGTTGCGGTTCTCGCAGGCTCCGGACTGCTTGCCAGCCGCAGGGCGACAACGCATTGGCGCTATGTCGCCTCGATCGCGGCGCGTTATCCGGACATCACGCTCGACGCGGATGTGCTCTACATCGATGAGGGCAGCCTGCTCACAGCGGCCGGCAGCGCCGCCGGCATCGATCTCTGCCTGCATGTGGTGCGCGGCGATTTCGGCTCGGAGGCGGCAAACAGCGTCGCCCGCCGCCTCATCGTGCCGCCGCACCGCGAAGGCGGGCAGGCGCAGTTCATCGGCGCGCCGGTTCCGGAGGAACGTGAGGGCATACGCCTCAGCCCGCTGATCGACTGGATGCGCGCAAGCCTTGCCGAGGAGCAGCCGATCAGCCTGCTCGCCAAAAGGGCCGGCATGAGCATACGCACTTTCCAGCGCCGCTTCGAAGCGACGACAGGTCTCAGTGTCGGCCAATGGCTGCTGAAGGAGCGGCTGCGCCATGCGCGCGACCTTCTCGAAAGAGAGCTTGCCGTATCGCTCGACGACATCGCGATATCAAGCGGCTTCGGCACGCTGGCGACGATGCGCCACCACTTCCGCAAGCGGCTGGGCACGAGCCCGAATGCCTATCGGAAGTCATTCGGCGGCTGAAACGCGTCGTACCGACATAGGGTGCAACTTTTCAACGAGTTCGAGATTGCCGAAAGCCGTCGGTTGGCAAAACCAAGCCGGCCTGAGAGCTTCACTTACATTCTATCGCGAAGGTTTCGTACGGCTTGAGCTCAACAGTTTCGCCGATCATGTGCACCGGTTCGTAATTGCAGATGAGGCATTCTCCGTTGATGGCGAGCTCCGTCGGCAAACTCAGCGAAATGTCCCTGGGTGTGAAGTTGGCGACCACGATGATCCAGCTCCTGTCGAGCGTGCGGGTATAAACGAATACATCGGGGTGTTGGTCGAGCCAGGATCTGTACTCGCCATAGATGATGACAGGGTGGGATTTCCGCAGAGCGATCAGCTTGCGATAGTGGTTCCAGATCGACTTTTCGTCCTTGATGGCGGCTTCGGCATTGACCTTAGAATAGTTGGGGTTGACCTCGATCCAGGGCACGCCTGTGGAAAAGCCGCCGTGGGGGGCGGCACTCCATTGCATCGGCGTGCGGGCGTTATCGCGACCGTTCTCGTTTGCTCCGCGGATGAATTCCTCCGGTGAAAGGCCGGCCTCCACGTGCAGCCTGTGCATGTTGATGGTTTCGATATCGCGATACTGTTCGATGGAGGTGAAGGGGACGTTCGTCATGCCGATCTCCTCGCCCTGATAGACGAAAGGCGTGCCTTTCAGGAGATGCAACACGGTCGCCAGCATCTTCGCCGACTCGACGTGATAGCCGCTGACATTGCCGTAGCGCGAGACCGCGCGCGGCAAATCGTGATTGCCCCAGAAGAGCGAATTCCACCCATCTTCGGATAAAGCAAGCTGCCACTTGCTGAGCACGGTCTTGAGATTCACGAGGTCGAACGGCTTCGGGCGCCATTTCCCATAAACCGCGTCCCATTGCTGGGTGACGTGCTCGAACTGGAAGATCATCGACAGTTCCCGGCGTTCACGCCCGGAATAGAGCAGCGCTGCGCCGGGTGTGGCGCTCCAGGCTTCGCCGACCGTCAGGATATCGCGGTTGCCGAAGGTCTTGGCATTCATCTCCTGCAGATAATCGTGGAGATGCGGCCCGTCCTTGACGAGCTCCCGGTCCGCTTGCTTACCGATGTAGTCGATGACATCCATGCGGAAGCCGGCAATGCCGCGCTCGAGCCACCAGTTCATCATGTCATAGATTTCCGCCCGGACCTTCTCGTTCTCCCAATTGAGGTCCGGCTGGCGGCGGGAAAACATGTGCAGGTAATATTCGCCTGTGGCGGGATCGAGCGTCCAGGCCGGCCCGCCGAAGGAGGATTTTAACCTGTTCGGCGGTCCTCCGTCCGGGGCGGGCTTGCGCCAGATGTAGAAGTCGCGAAACGCGTTGTCCGGCCCCTGACGGGATTGAAGAAACCATGGATGCTCGTCGGACGTATGGTTGACGACGAGGTCGAGCATGATGCCGATCCCTCGGTCTTTCGCCTCGGCCACCAACTGGTCGAAATCTGCGAGCGTGCCGAACTCGGGGGCGATGTCCCGATAGTCCGATATGTCGTAACCGTTGTCGTCCATCGGCGACTTGTAGATCGGCGACAGCCAGATGATGTCGATCCCGAGTTTCTTCACATAATCGAGCTTGGAGGTGATGCCCGGAATATCGCCTATGCCATCTCCGTTGCAATCGCAGAAGCTGCGCGGATAGACCTGGTAGACAGTTGCCGTATGCCACCATTTCGGTTGGAGAGGTGATCGCACGGGACCTCCCAGCGGTGTCGTGGACTGATCCATTGGAAGCTTTCCTACTTGTTTGGGATCTTGGGAGAACACCGGTGATGCCTGCGGGTTCCACCGGGCCGGACTTCATCCGGCTTCCCGTCGCCTCGGTGGAGCTGGCGCAACTCAAGGAACCCCCTCCTTCCGGAACCGTTAGAAGGTGTGCAACAGAGATTAACGGGAGGCCGTCGCGGTGCCGAACCGAAGCAGTAGCTGGTATGAGGAGGCGGGGATCTACAGCATCGATGTCAAGAAATTCGCAGCGAATTCATCGAAATCTACGGACGTGAGGTGCTGCCCGCTTTCAGGGCCGGCGCGACGGCTGCTGCACCCGATCTCTCAATCCGGGGGAACTTGAAGGGCAGGCCAGGGATCGACTGATGGGGACTTCAAATGCAGCTGATCTCGCACTCGCCGCACCAGTTGCCTGTCCAAAGGAGGTATCATGTTCAAGAAATACGCCTACGCCTGGATCACCGTCGGCTTCTTTCTATTTTCGCTCACCGGCCACTGGTTATTTGGTTGGTTTGCTTTTGTCGGCGAGCAGCAGAGCCACGGTCAAGCCCCTGATCTCAATGCCTACCTCATGGAGATGGGCAGAGACACCTTTGAAAATTGGCAGTCCGAATTCCTGCAATTGCTCTGGCAGGTCGTCGGTCTTGCCTACTTTCTCTACATCGGATCTCCGTCTTCGAAGGAAAACGATGACCGCGCGGAAGCGAAACTGGACGCTCTGATCCGATTAAATGCCGGAGAGAACGCTGAAGCGATCATCGCCGAAATTGATAAGCACTTCATGAGAACCGGTGGACATGCGGGACCATACGCCCACGACCTGGAAACGCGCAGGGGGCCCGAGAGGATCGGCGGCGCCACCTGAGCTGGCCCATGAAGCGGAGCTGCCGATAGGCGCCGCTTCAGGGACGGCTATGCGGCGCGGTTTTCTGAGTCAGAGGCCGGAGTCTTCGGCCCGCGAAATGCCGGCTTGCCAGCCCTTCACGGGTACTCCTGAGGCGTTTTGCCGGTTTCCGACTTTTGCGGGGGCGAGAACCAAAGCGATATCGCCGTTCAATATCCAACGCTTCCGGAAATCATAGGGCCGGCGTCCGCTGCCACCATATGAGGGATCTTCACTTGACCACGAGAGACGCCATTGATGACCCTGTGGGGAAGCAAAAAGCGGATCCGCCAGACTGTCGATGACGAGATCATTGCCGAAGTTGATCAGCAATAATCTCTCCTCAGACGGTTTTTCCGCGAAGAACCTGAGGAGAAAGGCGGTGCTGGACAAGATACTGCCGTCCAATTGGCCGTCACGGGCGCAGGCTTGGCGGGAAAATGCCTTATCTGTCTGACGCAAATTCAGGAGGTCGCGATGAAGCCGAACGACTGCTGCGTTCCTCTCCCATTCGGCCCAATCAAGCTTCACCTTGTCGAACGTCGCGCGGGCACATGGATCTGCCATGTGCCTGATGAGTTGTTTATCCCGCAGGTTCGGGAATTGACTGATAAAATCGCGCCGTCCCTGCCGTACGATGTCGGCGAATTCTCCGTTGTGATCGGCGAAATAATAGAACGGAGAAGAGGAACCAAACTCCTGCCCCTGAAAGAGCATGGGCGTCTGCGGCCCCAGCAGCTGGAGCGCCGTCAGGGCTCGAAGGCGAGCCGGCGATGTTATGTGGCCGATCCTGGCTCCTGTGCCGGAGTTGGCGACCTGATCGTGATTTTGGAGAAAGTGTACGAAATTCCACGGCTTGAGATCGAGCCCCGCAGTGCCCCGTGGTTTGTCCTGCCAATCATATCTTTGTCCCTGAAACAGGCAGCCATATTTGGCGGCGGAAACGAACTCCTGAGCCGTACCGCGATGATCATGATAATAGGCTTCATTGCGGCCAGTCAGCGCCACTGTCGCGGAGCGGTGGAAATCCTCATTCCACAAGGCGTCCAGCCCATGCCCTCCCACCTCAGCCGGCCGCACCATACTGGTTTGTTGCGGCTCATTTTCGCTGACGAGATAGATTTGACGCTGTCTCGCTGCTGCGCGAGCTTCCCTGGCGATAACCGTGACGATGTGTTCGCGGCTTGAGTCGAACAAGGCCTGCGTTGCATCGATGCGCAATCCATCAAAGTGAAATTCGTCGATCCAATAGGCCGCGTTCTTTGCGACATATTCGCGAACGCCACGGCTGTTCGGACCATCGAAGTTGATCGACTTGCCCCACTCGTTCGAGTAGCGCTCGGTAAAATAGTCTGGCGTGAATTCGCAAAAACGCTCGCCTTTACCGAAGTGATTGTAGACGACGTCGAGGACCACCCCGATGCCGATCCGGTGGGCTTCGTCGACGAAGGCGCGCACATCATCCGGTGGTCCATAGAGCCGGGTCGGAGCATAGAGCAACGTGCCGTCGTAACCCCAGCCGAACTCGCCTTCAAACTCGTTGATCGGCATTACTTCGAGGCAGTTGATGCCAATCGACCGAAGTTTTGCCAGCTTCTCCCGGGCTGCCGCAAAGGTGCCCTCCCTTGTGAAGGTGCCGATGTGCATCTCATAGAGAGCGGCTCCGAAGGGGGACATTCCTTGCCAATGGTGATCGCGCCACTGATACCGCGTCGGATCCACGACGACTGATGGCCCCGATGGACCCTCCGGCTGAAAACGCGAGGCAGGATCGGCAAGAAGATCACCTGCGTCCTCAAAGTGAAACCGGTATCGCGTCCCTGCAGCCAGGTCGGGCAGATAGAGGCAGAAGTAGCCGCCGTCCTCCGCCGTCATCTCGTATTCGGAATTTTCCTCGATGACGAGGAAACAGCGCTCTCTGGCAGGGGCCCATAGCCGGAACGAAACGCCGCCGGCATCAACCTCCGCTCCGATCGGGAGGCGTCGGCTCCAACGGGGGGGTGCCGGTCTCGATTTTTCGCTGCTTGAGTGGTCGTGCATGGCTCTCTCGCGGAGATCGCCTGCGCTAACTTCGGCAGCCTCATGATGTTCCCGCTTCAGGGTCGTCCATCAAGCCGGAAATCCGGATTTGCAATCTAGCGTTACGCCGCGGACGCGCTGGTCCGCGGCGTTGCGAAGCCGTCACTCCGCCGCCTGGCGGGCCATCGGATTATTCGGGTGGGTCGTCCAGTTGGCATAGTTCGGATCGACGACGCGGCCGGTGCGCTTGTCGATGGTGCCAGCGGCAAGCGGTTCCATGGTGATGCAGTTCTCGACCGGGCAGACGTTGACGCAGAGATTGCAGCCGACGCATTCCTCTTCGATCACCTCGAAATGGCGCAGGCCATTGACGACGTTGGTGATTGCCTGGTGCGAGGTGTCTTCGCAGGCGATGTGGCAGCGGCCGCATTTGATGCAGGCATCCTGGTCGATCTTCGCCTTGGCGACGTAGTTGAGGTTCAGATACTGCCAGTCGGTGACGTTGGGCACTGCGCGGCCGGTGATGTCGTCGAGATTGCGATGGCCCTTTTCGTCCATCCAGTCGGAGAGCCCCGTTATCATCTCCTGCACGATCTTGAATCCATAGGTCATCGCCGCCGTGCAGACCTGGACGTTGCCGGCGCCGAGAACGAGGAATTCGGCTGCGTCCCGCCAGGTGGTGATGCCGCCGATACCGGAGATCGGCAGGCCGTAGGTCTCGGGATCACGAGCGATCTCGGCGACCATGTTGAGAGCGATCGGCTTGACCGCCGGGCCGCAATAGCCGCCATGGCTGCCCTTGCCGCCGACCGTCGGGTTGGGGGCGAAGTTGTCGAGATCGACCGACACGATCGAGTTGATCGTGTTGATCAGCGAGACGGCATCGGTGCCGCCGGCCTTGGCGGCGCGGGCAGGGCGGCGGATGTCGGTGATGTTGGGCGTCAGCTTGGTGATGACGGGCATGCGGGTGTACTGCTTGCACCAGCGAACCACCATTTCGATATATTCCGGGACCTGGCCGACGGCGGAGCCCATGCCGCGCTCCGACATGCCGTGCGGACAGCCGAAATTGAGTTCGATGCCGTCGGCGCCGGTCTCTTCGACGAGAGGCAGGATCGACTTCCAGGCCTGTTCCTCGCAGGGCACCATGATCGAGGCGATCAGCGCCCGATCCGGCCAGTTCATCTTCACCTGCTTCATTTCGCGCAGGTTGGTGTAGAGGTCACGGTCGGTGATGAGCTCGATATTGTTGAGGCCCAGCAGGCGGCGGTCGGCGCCGAAGATCGCGCCGTAGCGCGGACCGTTGACATTGACGACGGGCGGGCCTTCCTCGCCGAGCGTCTTCCAGACCACACCGCCCCAGCCGGCCTTGAAGGCGCGCTCGACGTTATAGGCCTTATCGGTCGGCGGCGCGGATGCCAGCCAGAATGGGTTCGGGGATTTGATGCCGACGAAGTTGTTGCGGAGATCAGCCATTGTTCATTCTCCCCTTCAAGCAACCGCGACAGCCGGAGCGGCTGTTGCAGAGAGGGCGCGATGGATGGATTCAGCCGCGTCGCGGCCATGGGCGACGGCGGAAACCGTGAGGTCCTTGCCGCCGAAGACGCAGTCGCCGCCGGCCCAGACGCCGTCGAGCGAGGTGCGGCCTTCGACGTCGACCGCGATGCGGCCGGACTCCATGCGCAGCGAACCAAGGCCCGCGGCATCAAAGGTCTGGCCGATCGCCTTGAAGATCTGGTCGGCGGCGATGACGCCGGTTTCGCCGGTGCCGACGAGGCGGCCGTCGACAAGCTTGGTGTACTCAACTTCGATCGCGGCGACCTTGCCGTCCTGAGCGAGGATCGATTTCGGCGCCAGCCAGTGGCGGATGATGACGCCCTTGGAGCTTGCGAGATCCTGCTCGAATTCGGAGGCGTTCATATGCTCCTTGCCGCGGCGGTAGCAGATCGTCACTTCCTCGGCGCCGAGCAGCTTTGCCTGCACGGCAGCGTCGATCGCCGTCATGCCGCCGCCGAGCACGACGACGCGGCGGCCGATCGCGATTTCGCTTTTGTCTTCAGCCTGGCGGAGCGCTGCGATGAAATCGACGGCGTCGTCGACGCCGGCTAGATTTTCGCCCTCGATACGCAGCGCATTGACGCCGGCAAGGCCGATACCGAGGAAGACGGCATCATATTGCGCCTGCAGGTCGGCGAGCGAGAAATCGCGGCCAAGGAGGGCGCCGTGGCGGACGTCGATGCCGCCGACCGAGATGATGTAATCGACTTCCTGCTGGGCGAAATCGTCCACCGTCTTATAGGTGGCGATGCCGTATTCGTTGAGGCCGCCGGATTTTTCCCTGCCGTCGTAAATCGTGACGGAATGACCCTTCACGGCGAGACGATGGGCGGCAGCAAGACCTGCCGGGCCGGCGCCGACGACGGCGATCCTTTTGCCGCTCGCCTCGGCTCGGACATAGAACTGCTTGCCGACCTGCATGGCGGCATCGGTCGCATAACGCTGCAGGCGGCCGATTTCGACGGGCCGTTCCTCGGCCGTGTTGCGCACGCAGGCCTGTTCGCACAGCTCTTCGGTAGGACAGACGCGGGCGCACATGCCGCCGAGAATGTTCTGGTCGAAAATCGTCTTCGCCGAGCCGAGCGGATTGCCGGTCGAAATCTGCCGGATGAACAGCGGAATGTCGATCGATGTCGGACAGGCCGTCATGCACGGCGCGTCATAACAGAAATAGCAGCGATCGGCGGCGACCAGCGCCTCGTGATTGTCGAGGCGCGGATGAAGATCGGAAAAATTAGCTTCATACTCGGCGGGCGAAAGCCGGCCGGCATGAATCCCAGTTTCCAGTCGTTCCATTGAAGTTCCCTCATTATTGGTAAACGGCCTGTGAGGGAAAGCGTAACTCAGGTTTAAAAATTTATCAAACGGTAAAATTTTGACGGACCGCTCTTTCGAGTGTCCGCGCAAGTCACTGTTTTCGCGTGAGAAATTTTTTCGCCCTGGGTCCGCGAAATATTTGCGCGTTCGGCCCAGAAAGCGCCTCCGAAAAAAGATTCAAAAAACTGGAATTTTTTTAGGATCGCAGGGAACCAAACTTGGACGTCGTCGTTATTGCGGTATCCGGATGGTGATCGCATCGACCCAACATGCGCGCCCCCAACCCACTATCCGGACGTACTCACGGTCCCCTCCCGGTGAGTGAAGACAGCCGGTGCGCCGCCCTCGCACCGGCTGTTTTTCGTTATCGGCGGTGTCGGGCTTCACACACGCTTGAAGATTTCGAATTCGGTTTCCGGAATAGTCAGACGATATTCGATGCGGCCGGGCACAAGGCTCAACTCCGCTTTGCCGTTGACAGACGAGGGAACGACACGCTCCAGCACGGTGCGGCCGAAGCTGTTGTCGCTGAACTCATGGACTTCCGACTGGTCCTGCAGCACTTCGGCCCAGGCGATCTCGATCGCCTTTCTGTCGTTGATCATCGATTCGCGGCAGTTCAACGTGATTGAGGCGGCACCGCCTGATATTGCCCCGTAGGAAGCGGAGTTGACAATGAGCTCGTGCAGGGCGAGGCCGAGATGCACGGCGGCATTCGGGGTCAGATGGGCATTGATGCCGTAGATTGGCATGGAGCCTGATGTCTCCGGCCAGTAGGGAGCGAACTGTTTTTCGGCGAGCTCGAAGAGATAGGCGCCCCGCCAGCTCGAATCCGTGACGAGGTCCTGGGAATTGGAAAGCGATTGCAGCCTGCCGCGGAACTTGAGGAGGAAGCTGTCGAGCGAGAGCGTGTTGCGCGCTGTTTGCGTCGCAATGCCCTGAATGATGGCGAGAAGGTTCTTCGAACGGTGCGAGAGCTCACGCAGCAGCGATTTCAGCACTTTTTCACGATGCCGGCTTTCAGTGACCTCCGTCATTACGGATAGAAGTCCAAGCGTGCCGCGGTCGCCCGTGCGCTGGATCTTCAATTCATATGTGCGCATTTCGCCGTCGACATCGATCTCGACCTCGGCATTGTTGGGAATGCCAGTCTCCAGCACCTTGCGTTTCAGTACCGTCAGATATTGCCCGTGGACGTCACCGAAAAGAGTGGCATCACTGCCGCCGGGCATAAAAAGCGCTGCGAAATGCGGCGGCAGATTTTCGGCGTAGAAGATTGAAAGCCGGGCGTCCTGGCAGAGGATCGAAATCCCGGCGCTGCCGAGCGCCCGCTCCATCATTGCGGCTTTGCCTTCGAAGGTGAAAGGCGTGCCCGACAATGGTTCAGTCGTATTCACTCGGCCGCCTTTCCCTGTGACATCTCGGAGCGTCGCTGAACGGAACGCCCCGCCAGAAACCGCCTGCCAACTCTAGAATAAAGCGCTGCAAAAACCGTTAAAGTCATCGGGGCGCCCCGGTAGCACCGGAACGCCTGTCTCGGCGGTTTGGTTCCGAGAATCGGAAAATTGCGTCTCAGGCGGCTACTTTGGTCGATTCATTGAAGAAAAGCGCTTGACTGATCAGGGCTTTGACCATGTCGGGATTGAACGGTTTGGTGACAAGGAAAGTGGGTTCGGGGCGTTCGCCCGTCAAAAGCCGTTCCGGGAATGCGGTGATGAAGATCACCGGTACGCTCGACGTCTTCAGGATGTCGTTGACCGCGTCTATGCCGGAACTGCCGTCGGCAAGCTGGATGTCGGCGAGCACCATGCTCGGCTTCGTCTTGTTGTAGAGCGCGACGGCTTCGGCATGCGTGCGGGCAATGCCGGTGACGCGATGGCCGAGGCTTTCGACCATCTGCTCTATATCCATGGCGATCAGCGGTTCATCCTCGATAATCATGATGTCGGTTGCGACCTGACGGGAGATTTCCTGCGAGGCCTTGTCGAGCAACTTCATGACATCCTGTTCATCGAGTTCGAGAATTTCCGCAATTTCAGCAACGCGGAAATTCTCAACCGAGGCGAGTAGGAAGGCCTGACGGGCGCCCGGCGATACCTTGGACAGGTTGAGCGTGGCGCGCTGTTCCCATGCATAAGGCGAGGTCGGCTCTGGAATCTGGATCGCAGTGGAACCAAACAGTTGCGTGAACAGTTTGTAAAGCGCGACCCGGTCATTTGGCGTATCCGGGAAGATAGACAGGTCGGCTATAATTGCTTCGAGAACGGCGGCGACGTAAGCGTCACCTGAAGTCTGGGTGCCGGTAAGGGCGCGGGAATAGCGACGCAGATAAGGAAGGTGCGGCGCAATTCGAGTAGAAAGTGTCATCAAGGGCTCCCGTATGCAGGCCGGTCGTAGGTTCAATGGGCGGTTAACGCTGCCTTGGTAAAAAAGTTCCGGAACGGCAGGAACTTTTTTTGTCGCGCCGCATTATTCCACCCGACAAAAGAAAGGGCGTAGCATTTTGACCCATGCTGCGGCAAATACCAGCGACATCGATAGTGGAACGGTCGGTGTCGGTGGGGGACTTCGTGATTTGCACGCCTCTCGAACGGCTAACGGTGAGAAGACGAGTTGATGACTACACGTAATAAAGAGGCGGCGGATCAGCGGAAGCTGGAGCTGCGGGCAAGCGATATTCTGGACCCGAACAATCAGATCGGCGTCAAGCTGCGGTCGCTCTATGCCGCGGCACAGGAAGAGGCGATCCCCGATCGTTTTCTCGATCTTCTCGAAAAGCTCGACCATGCTGAAATGATGGCTTCTGCCAAGATCGCCGAATAGGATCGTCGCATGGAAGAGAAACTGCAACCCAGCTTCAAGCGGGAATTGCTGGCGGCCCTCCCTAGCCTTCGCGCTTTTGCCATTTCGCTGATCGGACGGCACGATCGCGCCGACGATCTCGTCCAGGACACCATCATGAAGGCCTGGGCAAAGCAGGACCATTTCGAGATGGGCACCAATATGAAGGCCTGGCTCTTCACAATCCTGCGCAACGAACTCTACAGCCAGATGCGCAAGAGCGGTCGCGAGGTGCAGGACAGCGACGGGCTGTTCACGGAATCGATGGCCATGCATCCCTCGCAGTATGGCGCGCTCGATCTGCAGGATTTCAAGAAGGCGCTCGATCAGTTGCCGCCGGACCAGCGCGAGGCGATCATCCTCGTCGGCGCCTCGGGATTTTCGTACGAAGAGGCGGCCGAAATCTGCGGCTGCGCTGTCGGCACCATCAAAAGCCGCGTTAACCGCGCGCGGCAGCGCCTGCAGGAACTGCTGCAAATTTCAGGCGAGGCCGATTTCGGCCCGGATGCGACCTCGGCGCCGTTGACGTCGAAGGCCTTTGCGTTCTGAGAGGTGTACGTGGAGCCGATCTGCTCTTCGGAGCGCCGGCTTCTGCCTCGGTGGGGCCGGGGGAATGGGCGCATTCGCGTAAAGGTTGCTTGAGGCGCCGCCTCTCCACCCTATTCCTGTGACAAGCACAGGAATAGGGTGGTTAGCATGGTGCCGCCATCAGTAACCGGCCGCCCACGCTTTGTCGTTATCCCTTAATCCTCCCGCTTCGAACCCATAAGGTTGGCCGCGACGATGGCGGCCAGGACGCCGGCGGTGAGCAGCGGTTGGGCGCGGACGAGGCCGATGCCGACCGTCGCCAGAGATTCCAGCGCCGCACGGCGATCGCGGGCGCGGCGTGCCTCGCGGGCGTTGATGATCGACATCACCACCAGCACGATGATTGCGATCAGCAGCGCGCCGACGGCCAGGAAGAGGACGGCGGCAAGCGGACCGTAGATGCCGGCGAGCCAAATGGCGCCCGCGGCCACCGCCAGCGCATAGGCTGTGAGGAGGAAGAGCGCGGCAAGCGCGATGAAGATGCTGTTGCGTTTGACGCGCGCAACGGTCCGATGCACGCTTGCGCCCGTCAGCAGGCTGAGGATCGAGAGCATCGCGCTTCCTCAGCGACGAGCGAGGAAGGCGATGGCCAAGCCCAAAGCGGCAGCGGCGCCGATAGTTGCCAGCGGATGATTGCGCACCGTCTCGCGCATTTCAGTCGCGCCGCGCTCATAACCGTGCTGCAACTCGCGCAGCAGATCCTCGCTGCGGCCGAGCAGTTCCTCAAAGCCAGCGCTTGCCTGGCTGCGAAGCTTCTCGCTCTGATGGCGTGAGTTCTTGCCGACGAGGCGCGTGAGTTCGGCGAGCTCGTCGCGCAATGCCTCGATCTGTTCTTCGATGCCGGATTCAAGATGGTGGAAGGTGCCGTTGCGGCGGCTGCGGCCGGACTGGAAGATAGAATAGCTCATGGCTGTCTCCGTTGGCTGGGCGCGCGCAAGCCCGCCTGTTTCGCACGAGGGTCACCACCGTCCGTTGCATGAATGATGTCGCCCGGCATTGACCCAGATCATTGCCGACAACGTGTTGAAGGGGCAAAAGTTCCGCCTGCGCAGGCTCAGGCACGGGAGAGGGCGCTGTGGGCGAGCACGAAAGCCGTGCCGTCGGCCGGGATTTGGCAGCGGCGACGAGGGCTGCCTCTGAGATCTTCAGCTGGGCGGCGAGGTCGCGCTCGCGCATCTTCGGATTCTCGGCGCGAAACGCGCGGATTTCGGCTGACGCCAGTGTTGTCTGCTTGGTCATGTCTTACCCTACTTATTGAGAATGAGCTTGCACTAACGGGTGATCTTCAGGCGATAGTGCAAGCCGCCGTGTCTGATCATGATCTCGTTCGTGCCGCGGAAAAGATCCGCGCTTTCGACGATCCGTGCTGCGCCGCAGGCTCGCTCTGCAGCGGCGCGTGCTTAAAGTTATCTGGCTTTTCAACCATCATTTCGGTTTGGCAATTCCGTGGGGCCGGGGATCAGGGCTCCCCGGTTGTGATGACAATTATGTTGACTTTACTACTCATAGTTTTCTAAAGACAAAATAGGAGACTAATACAGTCAAGTTTTTGAGATTGCTGATTTGAGGCCGCCTCGAGGCGGTTCGGGACAATAGCGGAGAAGATGATGACGGTGAGGTTTGCGGCTGTAGCGGCTGGCATGATGATGGCGGTTTCAAGCGTAGCCCAAGCGCAGGATGCGGCAGGCGCCAAGCTGGATGTCGAACTCAACGCTCTGGCGCCATCGCAAAAGGGCTGCTTGATGACCTTCGTTGCTGAGAACAATCTTCAGGCGCCGATCAACAAGATGTCCTTCGAGCTTGCCTTCTTCAACGACAAGAATGCCGTCGACCGCATCACCGTTCTCGACTTCCGCGATCTGCCGCAGGGCAAGAAGCGCGTGCGCCAGTTCGACATGCCGAATGTCAAATGCGAGAGCGTGACTCGCGTCCTCATCAACGACACGCCGGTCTGCGACGGGCCGGCGGCCGGCGAATGCATGAAGGGTCTCGTCACCCGCTCGCAGATCTCCGTTCCCTTCGAGGGGTGAGAACACGCCGGGGATGAACCCCGGCGGACATGTTTCCGGCTGTCCGAGGCGTAAAGAATGGCGATTTCAGCAAAATCCAGATCGGGGCACGTGCTCATCGGAGAGGAGAGCGCCGACCGCAGCCTGAACGACAACATGCCCGGCATGCACCCTGGCCACGAGCTTCCCGAACTGCGCAACGCGCAGCGGCAGGCGGCCGGCGAGACGGTGATCCACTACACGCGTTTTGCGCAGATCTCTTCCTTTCCCGACCATCCGGAAGCCGAACCGGCCGCTCCCGCTTCTGCGCCGCCGATGAATGCGGCGGTGGAGAAGCAGGAAGACGAGCAGAAGCCGGTGCGGCGCCGGGTGGCGCTGACGTGTGTCGGTTCGCTGATTTTCCATGTGGCGTTAGCCGCGGCGTTGCTCATTGCCTTTCAGAAGGTCCCGGAGAAGGCGGTCGAGGAAGCTGGTGAAGCCGTAAGTGTCGTCATGTTCGGCAACTCGGATGTCGATCAGACCGCTGCCGGCGAGACGGAGGTGACCGTACAGGAAGAGATCATCCCGGAGGCTGTCGAGCCGGATACGATTCAGCCAACCGAAACGGCAAGTCTCCAGCCGGAAGCCGTTCAACCAACCGAGGTTTCACCTGTCGAGACGCAGGATTCGGGCCAGCAGGTTCCGGCTCCAGAGGTGACGCGCGTCTCTCCGGGAGCCGTGGCAGCCGTCGAGCCGGAAGTTCTCGTTTCGGAAGTGCCCGCTGAAACTGCCGTTGCACAGCCGATGTCGACGGTTGTTCCGGAGCAGAAGCTTGACGAAATTCCTGCGGAAGTGCAGCCGTCCGAGGTGCTGCCTGTTGCCGCGGTCGAGCCCGAACAGTTGAAGCCGGTCGAGACGGCGGAGGTTCAGCCGGAGCCTGAAGGGGCGCAAGAGATCGTGACGCCGAAGCCAAAGCCAAAAATGGCTGTTCAGGAAAAACCGAAACAGGTTGAGAAGAAGCGGTCGCCGAAAAAGATCTCTGGCTCTCAGGGTGAGGCGCAACAGGATTCACTACGAGGTGTTACCGAGGGTAACCCGGCAGCTCAGTCGGATCGCAATTCACGCGGCGTTAGCAACAATGGTGGTGTCGGAAGTGCAGCTTCTGCCAATTACGACGGCAAGGTCCGCAGTCGCATTCGCCGTGCGATCAGAACACCGCGTGGTGTCGAGGGAACTGTGGTCGTGTCGTTTTCGGTGAATGGCAGCGGAGGCCTGACTTCCGTTCGCGTAATGAACGGATCTGGCGTTGCTGAAATCGATCAGCTTGCCGTCAATGCCATCCGGCGGGCGGCACCCTTCGGCCCAACACCTGATGGAAATGGAAGGATTTTCAACTCCTTTTCGATCGAGGTTCAATAATATGATAAAAACAATCAACTTTATACTTTACTCCAAAAATCAGGTTTAATAAGGTCCGTTCCGCGCACGCAGGAATCGTGTGACGATCAACGAGCGAACGGGTGGCATATGGCTCGCAAGGGCAAGAAGGGATCGAACCGGGAGGTCCGCGACAGTGCGGGCGAGGAGGTCAGCCAGGCATCCAACGGACGATCCAAACTGGGTGGCCGCAGTTTCCTCTATGTCGGCGGGCGTGACTGCCAGGTGGCGCATCTGCGCCAGATCGCGAGCAATTTCGGCGCCGAGCTCATTCATCACGATGGCGGCCTGCGCGAGGCGGTTTCCCGCATCGACACGTTGCTTCCCTCTGTCGACTGCGTGTTCTGCCCCATCGACTGTATCAGCCACGATGCCTGCCTGCGCGTGAAGACCGGCTGCAAGAAGTTCAGCAAGGCCTTCATCCCGCTTCGAAACGGCAGCAAGTCCAGCCTGGAACGTGCGCTGCAGACGATGAACGAACGAGACAATTCCCGATGAGCGACCAGCACCCCGACGGCTTCACCATGATCGGCCTGCACAAGCTCGCCGCACAGAGCGGTGACGGCCTCGTGCCCGAACTCTACGAACTGTTGCAGCAGCACACCGCGCGCCAGCAGATCTATCAGAATGTGACGCTGTTCCCGACCTGGGAGGCGCGCATGCCTGGGGAAGCGGCGACAAGACCGCTTGGCGCGGCGGCGGCAAACGGCAATAATATTCTCGCCTTTCCCTCGCCTGCGGTAAGGGCGGGCAAACGGAAAGCCTGAGGAGATTCCATGTATATCGCAACGAACCGCTTCAAGGTCATAACCGGGAGCGAGGGCGATTTCGAGACGGTCTGGCGCAATCGCGATTCCAGCCTGGCCGAAGTGCCCGGTTTCGTCGAATTCCGCCTGCTGCGCGGCAGGGTCAATGAAGAGGAGGGCTATACGCTCTATTCCTCGCATACGGTCTGGCAGAGCGAAGCGGATTTTCAGAACTGGACGAAGTCGGAGAACTTTCGCGCGGCGCACCGCAATGCCGGAGACCGCAAGGCGATGTACAAGGGGCCGCCGGTTTTTGAGGGTTTTAATGTGGTCGACGGGATTTAAGGCTTGGCCCTTACGGAATGCCGGTGCCGCCTCCTCCCTCTTCTCCCCTTTGGGGGCCGCTGGGGAGAAGGGGTGACTCTAAGCTCTGACCCGAAACACAGGACCCGCCGCCACAGCCAGCCAGCCGAGCATCATCGCCCAGCCGCCGGTCGGCGCGGCATAGGGGAAGAGGCCGGAACCGGAAAAGCGCAGCGTGACGAGATCGCCGGCAAAGAGCAGCGTTCCTACGATCATCAGAAAACCGGCCAGCCAGGCGGTTTTGAGCTTGGCGGTGCCGAGAGCCAAGGCCAGCAGGGCGGGGGCGTGGGCAAGGCACATGGCGGAGGCGGATGCTGCAAGGTTGGCTTCGCCGCCGCCATGGGCGGCAAGGGCGGCGAGCGCCACGCCGGCGACGCCGAACAGGCCGGCAAAGAGATGGAGCACCGGCTCCAGGCGCGCGTTCAGGCTCATGACTCTTCCTTGTTTTGCATGTGATGGGCGAGGCGTTCGACCGGCGCCCAGATGAGATCGCGCAGCGTCTGGCTCTCGATCGTCTCGTCGAGCGCGCGGCGGAAGCAGAGCAGCCATTCGTCGCGTTCGACAGGCCCGATCTCGGCGACGAAATGGCGGCTGCGCAGGCGCGGGTGGCCGCGCTTGTCGGTATAAAGCGGCGGGCCGCCGAGATAGCCGGTCATATATTCGTAGAATTTCTGTTCGCTGCCTTCGAGGCTCGGCGGGTGCACGGCACGCACGTTGCTTGCCTCCGGCAGCGTATCCATCAGCGCATAGAAGCGGTTGGTCAGCGCCCGCACGGCGGGATCGCCGCCGATCGCTTCGTATAGAGTGGTGACCTTCTCCGTCACGAAACCATCCCTGATATCATTCCATTCCCCGACCCTTCATGCACCTGATGGAAAACGATCGCAACTGTCATCAAGGTGCCGCGGCATTTCGCGCATAATGCCCGTGGGGCAGGGTTTTGCACCGAATTAACTTGACAAAACCGTCTGGACGGTATCTTTGTTTTGCATGTCAAGCGCTCATCATCGCAAGAAACAACCGGCTCTCGTGCGCCAGGAATTGCTGGAGGTCGCAGCGCGTCTTGCCGCCAGCGAAGGCATGGCGGCCGTGACACTCGATGCGGTCTCCGCCGCCTCCAGTGTCAGCAAGGGCGGATTGCTGCATCACTTCCCGACGAAGAATGCGCTGCTCGACGCGCTTTTCGAGAGCCTGCTCGAAAGGTTCGATGCGGATATCGAGGAGCTGATGCGGGGCGATCCCGTGCCGCAGGGGCGCTTCACCCGGGCCTATCTCAGGGCGGTGTCCGGTCTCAAGGATCGCCCGGACGATTCCAGGAGCTGGACGCAGGTGACGATCGCACTTCTCGCCGAACCCAGGCTGCGCCTTCGTTGGCGCGAATGGGTGCAGGCGCGGGCTGAAGAATATATAGGCACCGACTCCTCGCTCGATGCACAGATCGTGCGGTTCGCCGCCGACGGGCTGTGGTTCGCCGACACGTTGGAGAGCCACGACATCAGCAGTGCTCTGAGGCGGAATCTCATAAGCCGTCTTGTCGAGCTCACGGGAAAGTAATCCGAAAAGGAATTCGTCATGAGCCAGGCCGCCATCTACGGGTTGCTCTTTGCAGCCATCGTGCTCGAAGTCATCGGCACTACGGCGCTGCAATTGTCGCAGCAGTTTACCCGCATCGGGCCGACGGCGCTTGTCGTCGCCTGTTATGCGGCGGCCTTCTATTGCCTATCCTTGACGCTGAAAAGCATTCCCGTCGGTATCGCCTATGCGATTTGGAGCGCTTTGGGAATTGTGCTGATTTCTTCGGTCGGCCTGATCTTTTTCAAGCAGCGCCTCGACCTGCCGGCCATCGTCGGCCTCGGACTGATCATATCGGGCGTCATCGTCGTCAATCTGTTCTCAAAATCCGTTTCTTATTGATTTCATTGTTATATCTCGGGGGTTCCTCCGGAGTCTCACGAGAGAAAATTTCCCCTTTGTCAAACTCCTGACAAAGGGCTATGTGTTGCTCGGACGTTGTGGAGATCGAGGCGCACCCGGCGCCCCTTTCCAAAGCGCTTTGAATTCTGCCTTTCCGCCTGACGACCCTTCCAGCTTCCAGAGGAGCACAGCATGGCCATACGCACCGTCGTGTGGGGAGAGAACATCCACGAGAATACCAATGCGGTCGTCCGGGGCATCTACCCCGAAGGCATGCATACGACGATCGCCAATGCGCTGAATACCGATCCCGGCATTTCGGCGACGACGGCAACGCTGCAGGAGCCGGAACATGGGCTGAGCGAGGCCCGGCTTGCCGAAACCGATGTGCTGACCTGGTGGGGCCACAAGGATCACGGCGCGGTGTCAGACGTCGTCGTCGAGCGCGTCGCCAAGCGCGTCTGGGAAGGCATGGGCCTTCTCGTCTTACATTCCGGCCATTTCTCGAAGATTTTCAAGCGGCTGATGGGCACGCCCTGCGCGCTGAAATGGCGCGAGGCGGGCGAACGCGAGCGGCTGTGGACGATCAACCCGCGCCATCCGATCGCCGCCGGCATCGGCGAGCATTTCGAGCTTGAGAACGAGGAAATGTATGGCGAGCAGTTCTCGGTGCCGGAGCCGCTGGAAACGGTGTTCATCTCCTGGTTCCAGGGCGGGGAAGTGTTCCGCTCGGGCCTGACCTGGCGCCGCGGCGCCGGCAACATCTTCTATTTCCGCCCGGGCCATGAGACCTATCCGACCTATCACGACGCTACGGTGCAGAAGGTGCTGATCAACGGCGTCAAGTGGGCCTATAACCCCGAGGGCGCGTTGACTGCCATTACCGACGCTCCAAATGTGCCGGTAGAGAAGGCGCTGGAGCCGATCGTCGAGCGCGGCCCGAAACTGCACCAGGCCGGCGAAGCCGGTTACCGCTGAGGAGCATTCATGCGACTACTCGTTCTTGGCACGGGCGTGATGGCGAAAAACCAGCTCACCCACTTCAGCAAAATCGACGGGGTGACGGTGGTTGGGGCCGTCGACACCGATCCCGACCGGCTTTCCGCCTTTGCCGACAAGTTCAATATCGAAAAGCGGTTTCATTCATTGGATGAGGCGATCGCCTGGGGCGAGTTCGATGCGGCGACGAACATCACACCCGATCGCATCCATCACCCGACCACCATGGCGCTGATTGCGGCCGGCAAACATGTGCTCTGCGAGAAGCCGTTGGCGGAAAACTATCCGAAGGCGCTGGAGATGACGGAAGCGGCCGAAAAGGCCGGTGTCATCAACATGGTCAACCTCACCTATCGCAACGTCGCGCCGCTTCAGCGCGCCCGCGAGATGGTGCTCGCCGGCGAACTCGGCACGATCAAGCATGTGGAGGCCTCCTATCTCCAGAGCTGGCTCGTCTCGCGCGCCTGGGGCGACTGGCGTACCGAATCGACCTGGCTGTGGCGGCTTTCCACCGGCCACGGCTCGAACGGGGTGCTCGGCGATGTCGGCATCCACATCCTCGATTTCGCCGCCTATGGCGCCGCGACCGACATCGACCATGTCTTTGCGCGGCTGAAGACCTTCAACAAGGCGCCCGGCGGTCAGATCGGCGAATATATGCTCGACGCCAATGACAGTTTCACCATGTCGGTCGATTTCGCCAACGGCGCGCTCGGCGTCATCCATGCCAGCCGCTGGGCGACGGGCCACCTGAACGAGCTGAAGCTGCGCATCTATGGCGAGAAGGGCAGCCTCGAGGTCATTCATCGCCCCGGCGGTTCCGAATTGCGCGGGTGCCTCGGCGAGGATGCCGAGACCGCCACCTGGAGGGAGATCGAGGTGACGCCGGTGCCGACCAACTACCAGCGGTTCGCCGAGGCCGTAGCAAGCGGTATCCAGCCCGACCCGAACTTCCGCCACGCCGCCAACCTGCAGAAGGTGCTCGACCTTGCCATGACGACCGAGCGCGAGCGGCGCGAGCTGAAGGTCTGATACCTGTTGGGATATGGAAGCCGCCGATCAGACGGCGGTTTGCCGTGCTATGGCGCGCCGTTGGTGCAAACGTAGAAAAAGGGCCCCACCGAAGCGGGGCCCGAGGTAGTCGAGCCGCAGCAGGCGGTCTCGACCGCTTGATTACTCGATGACCTGCACGACGCGATGCGTGCGGGGTTCAACGATCACACGACGGTCGTTGACGACCGTATAGGCATATTTCGGGTTGTCAGGCACTGGCGTCACGACGACATCAGCCGGAAGCGGCTTGCCGACGACGATCGGCTGCTCGACGACCACGCGGGAGGTCGGGGCCGGCTGCTGCTGAACGTAGGTGACGACCTCACGCGGCGGCGGATCAACCACGGCGCCGGCAACACCGCCGGCTATGCCGCCCACGGCAGCGCCTACGGGGCCACCGACGATCGCGCCGGTGATGGCACCGCCAGCAGCGCCGGTCACGGCTCCGTCAGCCAGAGCGTTGGTGGCAAGCGACGACAGCGCAAGGGCGCTGGAGACAAGTAGAATCTTGTACATTTTGCTTCTCCTTTGCTGGGGTTGCGTTTGGGTAACGACGATGCCAAATCGAGGTTCCAGCAGCAAAGAGTCACGCTTTGGGAGGCCGGTTTACATTCTGTGAGACGGCCGCAGCATGTGTGGGACCGGGATTATTCCAGGCGCCGGCGGAAGAGCCAAGCGGCGGCGCTGAGCGTCACCGTGGCGATTAGCGCCAGCGGGATGGTCTGGTTCACCACCTCGCTCAACGGGATATCCTTGAGGAAAACGCCTTTGACGATCACCAGGAAATAGCGCAGCGGATTGACGTAGGTTATCGGCTGCAGCCAGCCCGGCATGTTTTCGATCGGGGTCGCGAAGCCCGAGAGCAGCATGGCAGGGACCATGAACAGAAAGGCGCCGAGGATCGCCTGCTGCTGCGTCATCGACAGGGCGGAGATGAAAAGACCGAGGCCGGCAACAGAACCGAGATAAAAGATCGCGCTGCCGTAAAGCAGGAAGAGCGAGCCGCGCAGCGGCACCTCGAAGAGGAAGACGGCGGCGAGAATATAGACGGTTATGTGAAAGAGGCCGATCATCATCGGCGGGATGAGCTTGCCGATCAGGATCTCGTGCAGGCGCAACGGCGAGACCATCAGCTGATCGAAGGTGCCGAGCTCGCGCTCGCGGGCGATCGACAGCGCCGTGACGATCAGGCCGATGAGGAGCGCGATGCTGGCGATCAGGTTCGGCACCATGAACCATTGATAGGTGAGGTTCGGGTTGAACCAGTTGCGCGGCACGGATGAGACGATACTGGCGCCGGCGCGTTTGCCGGCCGGCGTATCGGCAGCAAGCGCCGCGCCGATCTGCAAGAGGTAGCCCGCAACGATCTGCGAGGCGTTGGAGCGGCGGCCGTCGAGCACCACCTGCAGGTCGGTCGGCGTCCCTGCTTCGATATTGCGGGAGAAATCCGGGCCGATTTCGACCGCGGCGATGACCGTCTGATTGTCGATCGCCACCTGGACCTGCGCCTGTTCGGCGGCGATCTCGATATTGCGGAAGGTCGGCGAGCCATCGATGCGCTCGATCAGCTCCTGGCCCCAATGGCCGCTGTCGCGGTTGAGGATCATGACGTCGACATTGCGCACTTCGAGCGTCGCCGCATAGGAAAAGACGAGGAGCTGGACGATCGGCGGGCCGATCAGGATGGCGCGGCCCTTGGGGTCGCGCAGCACGGCGAGCAATTCCTTGACGATGAGGGCGTAGAGCCTGGTCCATCCCATCTCAGCCGATCCTCTTTCTGGTGCTGCGTGCGGCGAGCACGAACATGACGCCGCCGATCGTCAGCATGACCGAGATTGCTCGACCGAACATTGGCCAGATGTCGCCGGCGAGAAACACCGTCTGCAGGCTGGGGATCAGGTAGCGGGCCGGCACGATGAAGGTGATCCACTGGATGATCTTGGGCATGGAGTTGATCTCGAACAGGAAGCCCGAGAGCAGAAAGGCCGGCAGGAAGGCGGAGATCAGTGCCAGCTGCGAGGCGAGAAACTGGTTCTTGGTTGCCGTCGAGATCAACAGGCCTTGCCCGAGCGCCGGGATCAGGAAGGCGGCCGACAGGGCATAAAGGCCGGCGACGGAGCCGCGGAACGGCACGCCGAAGAGAAAGACCGCAAGCAGTACACAGAGCGTCATCGAGGTGAGGCCGAGTAGAAAATAGGGCAGGATCTTGCCGGCAAGCAGCTCGACGGCCGTCACCGGCGTCGCCATCATTGCTTCCATCGTCCCGCGCTCCCATTCGCGGGCGACGACGAGCGAGGTCAGCAATGTGCCGACCAGTGTCATTACGATGGCGATCGAGCCCGGCACGAGGAAGTTGCGACTGGTCAGCTCCGGATTGAACCAGAAGCGCTGCTCGACCGCGATGGCGGGGCTATGGGAGGCGACGCCCGCCTGTCTCTGCTGTTCCCAGTTGGCAATGGCGCCTTGCGCGTAGTTTTGTACAAAATTCGCCGTGTTCGGATCGGAGCCGTCGACAATCACCTGGACCTCCGGGCGGTTGCCGGCGGTGTTGCGGGTGGTGAAATCGGCCGGAATGACGACGATGCCACGCACCTTTCCGATCACGAGATCTTCCTCGAACAGGCGGCGGTCACGGCCGATCACCACGTCGAAATAGCGCGAGGCGCGGAAGCTGGCCGCGAGGTCCTGGGTCAGCGGCGTCATCTCCTCGGTCACGAGGCCGATGCGGGTGCGCGTTGTATCCAGCGAGACGCCGTAGCCGAAGAGGAAGAGCAGGATCAGCGGCAACACGAAGGCGATGAGGATGCTGCTCGGGTCGCGGATCGCCTGGAAGCTTTCCTTGCGCACCAGAGCTGCAAGACGCCGGAGCCGGCCGGAGGAAATCCTCATGCTGCATCCTCCGCTTCCGATTGCTGCACCAGCGCGATGAAGGCGTCCTCCATCGTCGGGTCCGGCGCATCCTTTGTCGCGACACGTGCCTTCAACTCATCGGGAGAACCGAGCGCGATCGAACGGCCGCGGTAGATCAGCGAAATGCGGTCGCAATATTCCGCCTCGTCCATGAAATGGGTGGTGACGAGCACGGTGACACCCTTTTCGACCAAGCCGTTGATATGCGTCCAGAACTCGCGGCGAGTGATCGGATCGACGCCGGAGGTCGGTTCATCGAGGAAGAGGGCGCGCGGTTCGTGCATGACGGCGCAGGCAAGCGCCAGGCGTTGCTTGAGCCCGAGCGGCAGATCCTTGGCGGGTTCGTGGGCGTGGCGGCCGAAATCGAATATATCGGCCATCAGCTCTATGCGCTCGCGCCTTCGCTGCCCGCGAAGGCCATAGACGCCGGCGAAGAATTCCAGGTTCTGCATGACTGTAAGATCGCCGTAGAGCGAGAATTTCTGCGCCATATAGCCGAGCTGATTGCGTGCTTCGGCAGCGTCGCGGCGAAGATCGAAACCGGCGACGCGGCCTTCGCCGCCGGTCGGTTTCAACAGGCCGCAGAGCATCTTGAAGGTGGTGGACTTGCCGGCGCCGTTTGGCCCAAGCAGGCCGAAGATCTCGCCGCGGCGGATATCGAAGCTGATGTCGTCGGCGGCGGTGAAATCGCCGAAGCGCTTGGTCAGACCCCTGGCCTCGATCACCGGGCGGTCGCCCTCGGCTTTCAGCGGCTCTTGCGCTTCGGCGAGCCGGGAGCGGCCGCCGGGGCCGCCGCCGAGCATATCGACGAAGGCGTCCTCGAAACGCGGTGGGGCAGGGGAAAGCGATGCGCCATTGCCGGCCTTGCCGATATCGGGCGTCTTGCCACTGGCCGCGACGAGGCGGATCGCCTCGCCCTGGATCACGCCGTCGATGACCCCATCGGCCTGCAGGAGTTCGGCGAGAACCTGCCGGCGGCGGCCAGTCACATTGGGGACCCGGAAGACGCGGTCGCTGACGCGCTCGGTCATTTCATTCGGTTTTCCCGAGAAGAGCAGTTTTCCCTGGCTCAAGAGCAGCACGTGGTCGCAGGCTTCGGCCTCGTCGAGATAGGCGGTCGACCAGACCACGCCGATGCCTTCCCTGGTCAGGTTCTCGACCATCTTCCAGAGGTCGCGGCGCGAGATCGGATCGACGCCGACGCCCGGTTCGTCGAGCAGCAGCAGACGCGGCTTTTTTAGAAGCGCGCAGGCAAGGCCGAGCTTCTGTTTCATGCCGCCGGAGAGCTTTCCGGCGAGCCTGCCGGTGAAGCGCTTGAGGTCGGTGAAGGTCAGCAGCTCGTCGAAGGCGCCGGTGCGTTCGCTCCTCGGCAGGCCGCGCAAATCGGCATAGAGGTCGAGGTTTTCCTGCACCGAGAGATCCTCATAAAGACCGAAGCGCTGCGGCATGTAGCCGATCGCCGTCTGAATGCCGGCGGCATTCTTTCTGGTGTCGAAGCCCAGAACTTCCATCGTTCCGGTGTCGGGCAGCATCAGGCCGGTCATCAGCCGGATCAGCGTCGTCTTGCCGGCACCGTCGGGGCCAACGAGGCCGGTGATCGCGCCGCCGCCGATGACGCCGGAGACGGCGTTAAGGGCTGCAGGCGCACCGCCGAAGCGTTTGGTGACGCCGTCGATCCGAACGAGCGGCCTGGCGTCCCGACCGGGTTCGGGGGCAGTCATTGTCCGCCTGCCGGCGGCGCGGACAGCCGCACGGTGACCGGCATGCCCTGCCGCAGGTCGGGGCCGGGTCTGTCGATGACGATCCTCAGGCGATAGACGAGATCCGTCCTCAGTTCAGGCGTTTCCACCGACTTCGGCGTGAATTCGGCGACCGGCGAGATGAAGCCGATGGTGCCTTCATAGGGCTTGTCGGGCGCAGTATCGGAGGCGACGGATACTTTCATGCCGGGGTGGATGCGGCCGAGATCGGGCTCGGCGACATAGCTGCGCACCCAGACCGGCTCTGTCAGGGAGAGCACGAAGACGGTATCGGCCGGCGAGACGATCGCGCCGTTCTCCCGCACCCGCGAGAGGATGACGCCATCGTTCGGAGCACGCAGTTCGGTGTCTGCGAGCGAGGTTCGGGCTGAGGCGAGTGTGGCCTCGGCGGCCTTCAGCTGGGCGTCGGCGGCGGCGATATCCTCGACGCGCGAGCCTTCCTGCAGCAGCTTCAGTGCCTCGCTGGCCGATTGCGAGCGGGCGGCGGCCATCGCCTTTGCGGCGGTCGCCTGGTCGAGGTTCGCTTCGGAAATCGTGCCCTGCGGGCGAAGCTGGCGGGCGCGGTCGTAAGCGAGGTTGGCATTCTGCAGATCCGCCAGGCTTTCGTCGTAGGCAGCTCGCGCCTGGGCGATCTCGGTCGGCCGCGGACCAGCCTTCAGCTTGTCGAGCGTCGCGCGTAGGGCCGCGGCATTGGCCTCGCCGGAGCGGACGGCGAATTCATAGGGCGCAGCGTCGAGCTTCGCCAGGACCGTGCCGCTCTTGACGACATCGCCCTCGTCGACGCGCAGTTCGGAGAGGCGGCCGCTGACGCGGAAGCCGAGCGAGACCTGACGGATATCGACATTACCGTAAAGAACGAATTCGCGCCGCGCCTCGGGCAGCCAGCCGAACCGCTCGGGCAGGCCGTACCACCAGGCGGCGGCACCTGCCGCAAGGAGGAGAAGGATCGCGATAGGAAGGATGCGTTTCATGCTGCGCCTCCTTTCGGCGGGCCGATGACATCGACCAGTTCGGCAGCAAGGCCCCGCAAGATTTCCACCTGTTCCGGGCCGAAGGCGTCCCATTCCATCTGGGCGAGTACGGCAGCATGGGCGAAGCGGAAGATGAGGATGCTGCCGACGAGGTTGAAAGTGCGCAGGCGCACATGTTCGGACGCCGGATCTTCGCCAAGAATGGCGCCGACCAGGCGCCGACCCATTTCGATCATCGGCCTCATGATGCCCCGATAGACCCGCTTGAAAGCCTCTGTCGGCTCCATCTGCTCGCGGATGAGGAAGCGGGCCCAGGGTTCCGATTCCTTGGCGACGAAGAGCGTCACCATGGTCTGGAGAACTTCGGTCAGGAAGAGGCGGGCGTCGGCTTCACCGAGCGGCTCGCCGGCTGCGTCGAGCGCCATCAGATGCGCGCTGATGCGCGCCCTCATGCCGCTGACATGTGCATCGATCCTCATCATCAGATATTCGGCGGTGGCGATGTAGAGGCCTTCCTTGCTGCCGAAATAATAGGGGATCGCCTGCAGGTTGACGCCGGCGGCTTCGGTCAGCTGGCGTGTCGAGGCGCCATCGAACCCGTAGCGCCCGAACACGTCGAGCGCGGCGCTCAGCATCTTCTGGCGCGTGATCTCGGCACGGGCTGAAGCCGGCTGATTTGGAATGTCGCGTTCTCGGATCATGATATTTTATAGCGCCGTTAATGAAATAAGTCAATCGATTGATTATTTCCGCGGCGACCGTTCCGGTCGAGGACGCGAGCTGCGACTTTGCCCTACCCTGGATCAGGATGAATTCCACGCACGCGCTCTAAGATGCCAGGTGCCATTCTCAGCGGCTCTGAAAGCATATTGTTTCGCGTTATACGCTCATTTTTTGACACAAAACTGCCTTGCTCTTTCCGTATCGGCAGATCCATGCGTATTCAGATCTATATTATCGCGCTCCTGTTGAGCGCCATTATGTGGTCGATCTCGTTCGATGCGGCGCGAGAATCCTATCATGCCGCCCAAAGTGCGGGATTGATGCCGAACCTGCATATCAACAAGAAGCTGGATCGCATTCTCTAGACTGCGATCAGTGTCCAATCATGGACGATTTGCCGATGCCGCCGTCCAGCCGCCGGCCAAGGCATTTTCGTGCCTATCTGGAGCCCTTCCAAACAGAAAATCAAATTTCCTAAAATTTGATCGATCTGCTTAAAAGCCCTGCAAATACTGACGTGTAGAGTGTTCTCATGAAGGCGGCCGAAGCGTGGACAGACGCGTCGATCGCTTGGAGCCGGGCGAAACAAAAGCCCGCGATCCGAAAACGGGGACTTCGAGATGCAGAAAACTCTTGCCGCCATCACCCTGACTTTGGGCATTGCCGCGGCCGCCGGTCCGGCCTTCGCCATCGGGCCTGCGAGCCTCGCGCGCGACCTGATCTACACTTCCGCCATCGGCCATTCGCCTGAAATTCCTTTGACGACGCGCGCCGGTTTCGTGCGGCCGAGCGTTCCTCTCGTTCTGCGCGGCCCGGCTGCCGTCGAGGGTAGGGGTTCTCAGCTCAAGGCCTATTCGCAGAGCCTGAGCGTTGCCATCGGCTATGTATTCTCGACGGCGGTCGGTGCTGTGGAAGCAGTCACGCTTCTCCGTTAAAGCAACGCGCTTCAGGCATTCAGTTCGCGATGCACGTCGATATACCAGTCGACGAAGGCCTTGACGCCGACCTCCAATGTCGTGTCGGGCTTGTATCCCGTCAGCGCCACGAGCAGATCGGGGGCAGCGAAGGTGCGCGGCACGTCGCCCTTCTGCATCGCCAGCATCTTGCGGATGGCAGGACGGCCGAGCGCTTTTTCCACCGTCTCGACGAAATCCATCAGGCTGACGGGCTGACCGCCGCCGATATTGACGACGCGGAAGGGCGCCTGGCGCGAAAGCGTTTCGATCCCAGGGTCACCGAGCCGATTTTCCTCGCTCGGGGCAATTGCCGACAACCTGACGATCGCTTCGACGAGGTCATCGATATAGGTGAAGTCGCGGCTCATATTGCCTTCGCCGTAGATCTCGATCGGCTGGCCTTCGAGCATGTTCTTGGCGAATTTGAACAGCGCCATATCGGGCCGGCCCCATGGGCCATAAACGGTGAAGAAACGGAAGGCGGTCGTCGGAATCTTATGCAGATGGGCATAGCTGTGCGCCATCAGCTCCATCGATTTCTTCGTCGCGGCATAGATAGTCAGCGGTTCGTCGGCGCGATCGGTCTCGCGGAAGGGGACAGTCGCGTTGGCGCCATAGATCGAGGATGTCGAGGCCAGCATCAGATGGCGAACTTCAACCCGCCGGGCGATTTCCATGATATTCCAGGAGCCTTCGACGTTCGAATGTATATAGGCTTCGGGATTTTCCAGGCTGTAGCGGACTCCAGCTTGCGCGGCGAGATGGATCAGGATGTCAGGCGCGGCCGCGGAGACTGCCGCCTCCAGTGCCGGCCGGTCCTCAAGCATTGAGATGACAGGTCGGAAGGCCGGAAACTGGGAGAGTGCCGCATGACGCATCTCTTTGAGCTTGACATTGTAATAAGGCGTGAGGCCGTCGAAGCCCGTCACCTCATGCCCTTCCTGCAGCAGGCGCCTGGCCAGATGAAAACCGATAAAGCCGGCAGTGCCTGTAATGAAGTAGCGCATTCCCACCTTTTTCTCGGCTCCCTGCCGACGGCAAAAGCCGATTCCGTAAAATGGCACCCACTTACAGGATAAAAAGAGGCCGAGTCGATAGGCGTTTGAAAGATAGCACTTGATGTGAGGCCGCTGTCATCGTCTCCGGACATTATGCTGCATTGCACCATAACAGCTTGCATGTTATGGCGGCGGGTCGTCTTGAGCATGATGCCGAAAAGGTTGAGCGGTTTTCGGGCGACATCCTGTTCAGGCGGAACCAGGGATCGATGAGAAACATAGTTTATTGGATTCTCTCTGCGTTTCTGACCCTGGCCATTGCGGTCGTGTCGCTGCGCTATCTCACGAATTTCTGGCTGCTCTCCTTCATCTACAGTTTTCAGATCCATCTCGGCCTCACATTCGCCGCCGTCAGCCTCGTCATCCTGGCTGTCAAAAGACATGCTTACGGCTTTGCCCTTCTGCTTGTCTCGCTGCTCCTAACGGCGCACGGCGCTATCATGCTACGTGAATTTGCGGAGGACGACAGGGGAACGGGAACGGTGCCGCTTTTCCGGCTGATGTCGTTCAACGTTGCGATCGATAACTGGAAAAATTCGACCGCCATCGCGGATATGGTGATCGCCTCGAATGCCGATGTCGTCAATCTGCTCGAAGCCAAGCCGCTGACGTTCCATCTGCAGCGATTGTTCAAGGTCTATCCGTATCATATCGGCTGCGACAACGGCAAAGACAGCTGCGATACGCTGGTGCTGTCCAAACGCCCGTTCGCGATCCGCCAGGTCGCGAGCATCGGCAGCTTGCGGAAAGACAGGCTGGTCGCAGCGAGCGTCGATTTCGGCGGGCAAACCGTCAATCTCGTATCGGCCCATCTGACCAAACCCTATTTCGACGATTACCAGATAGAAGAGTTGGAAGATCTCAGCAAAGCACTTGATGCGATCTCAGGTCCGCTGGTGCTGTCCGGCGATTTCAATTCGTCGTCGATCGCCCCCAGCATTCAGGCTCTCCTGCGCAAGCAGAAACTGAAGACCATGGCGCCCGAACCGGCGACATGGCCGATCGCCGCCGGTCGGTTCGGTATCGCCATCGATCACATATTCGCGCGCGCGCCGCTTCATCTGACGTCGTTGAAACGCCTCGACGACAATCTCGGCTCCAACCATTCAGGCCTGATCGCCGAATTCGTCGTCGATAAGAGCGGCGAGACGGCGCCGGCGCGATAAACAGGCAAGATAAGCCGGGCCGAAATCAGAATCTGGTTCGGCCGCCCTTGCGGTCGATCATCTGAAAATTCTTGCCGTCAGTCTTCACGTTGACGCAGTCGGTCGACTTGTCGGGAAACCGGACACAGACCTCGCCATTGTTGATCTTGTAGCCATTCTTGCTGCCCTCGCGATATTCATAGCCGTTGCTGCTTTCTTTCAGCTCCGACGTGCCGGGCAGATGCTGACGGATTTCCGCCTCGCTTGCGGCTCGCATGTTCGCCGTTTGGGCAAAGGCAATTGCCGGCAGCAGGATTGAAAGAAATCCGGCGAGGGCGGGCAGGGTACGCATCAGAGGACATCTCCCGTCAGGTCTGTCGGCTCATTCATTCTACGAGAATCCCGCAAGGGAATTCAACAGGGATGGTGGGCATGCCGGAAGCGCCGGCGGGCAAATCTGGCCCGCCGGCCGGCGCTTGGCTTACGTTCTTCCGAATTCGTCGACGATGCGGATGATATCGTCCTCGCCAAGATAGGAGCCCGTCTGAACTTCGATGAGTTCGAGGACGATCTTGCCGGGGTTGGCGAGACGATGGACTTCCCCGAGTGGGATGTAGACGCTTTCGTTCTCGCGCAGCATCTGCACATTGTCGCCGATCGTCACCTCGGCCGTTCCCTTTACGACGACCCAGTGCTCAGAGCGATGGTGGTGTTTTTGCAGCGAAAGCTTCTTGCCCGGCGTGACGAAGATGCGCTTCACCTGAAAGCGGTCGCCGTTGAAGATGGAGGTATAGCCGCCCCACGGTCGGTACGATGTCGGATGCGTTTCGGCGAATTTTGCCGTCGCCGAGGAGGAGGCCAGCATCTTGACCAACTGCCCGACATTCTGGCTGTCCTTGAGCGGTCCGACATAGACGGCGTCTTCGCTGGCGATGACGGCGACATCCTCCATGCCTTGGACGGCAAGGTGCACACCATGCGTCATGACCAGCGAGTTGCGGGTGTTGACGACGGTCGTGTTGGCAGCGGCGACATTGCCGTTATCGTCGCGTTTGCCCGATTTCCAAACGGCATCCCAGCTTCCCATGTCCGACCACCGAAATGGCGAGGGGACGACCGCGGCCTTCGAGGTCTTTTCCATGATCGCATAATCGATCGATATATCCGGGCTCTTGGCGAAATGGTCGGCATCGAGGCGGGTGAAGTCGAGATCGCGGCTTGCCTTGGAAACAGCCTTGCTTGCAGCCTTCAGCACCTCGGGCGCATATTCCTGCAGCTCGGCAAGAAGTTCCGTCACCGGGAACATGAAGATGCCCGAGTTCCAGTAGAAGCCGCCGTCGGCGAGCATCCGCTGGGCTTCGTCCAATATCGGCTTCTCGACGAAGCGGCTCACCTTGTGAGCGCCATTATCAAGTGCATCGCCGATCTCGATATAGCCATAACCCGTCGCCGGCTCGGTCGGGTTGATGCCGAAGGTGACGAGCCTGCCGTCGGCCGCCGCCTCGCGAGCGATGCGGATACAGTCGAAATAGCTCTTGTCGGCGAGGATTTCATGGTCTGAGGCGAGCATCTGGATGATAGTGCCCTTACCAAAGAGGTCAGCGGCAAGCGTCGCGGCGGCAGCGACCGCGGCGGCGGTGTTGCGGGCGACCGGTTCGAGCAAGACGGCGGCGAGCGGGATGGCAAGCTCGCGCGCCTGCTCGGCGACCAGAAAGCGGAACTCCTCATTGGTGACGACGATCGGAGCTTCATAGAGCTCGGCATCGGAAACGCGTTCGAGCGTTTCCTGAAACAGCGTCTTATTGCCGACGAACTGGATGAATTGTTTCGGCGCGGTCGCACGGGAAAGCGGCCAGAGCCGCGTGCCTTTGCCGCCGGCCATGATCACGGGAACGATTTTCTGCGTCATAGGCGGATTCCTTGAGATAGACGACCTTAATGGTTGCATGTCAGCGGGCTGCTGCCCAGCCTCTTATTCTGTTGAGGCCGGCGTGCAGCAGGTCGAGAGCTGCAGGCTCGCTGCCGGCTTCCACGTAGCAGCGCATTTCCGGCGCATTGCCGGATGGGCGGAAATGGATGATCCGGCCGTCCGTCAGCGTCACCCGAAGCCCGTCAATATCGGATTTTGCCGCTACTGCGCCGATCGGCTGCAGGAAAGAACGGAGATTTTCATCCGAGGCGCGCAAGTGTTGCATCAGCGCGGCGCTCGTCTCCACCGGGAAATTCTCCAGACGATCGGCAGCGGCGAAGGGCAGCTTATAGGAGGTCGCAATGGCAGAGAGCGGCTGCCTGCGAGCGGCCGCAAGCGACAGGACTGCGAGCATGGGAATAAAACAATCGCGCGTCGGCAGGGCGCGGACGTTCTGCCCGTTGACATCGAAAGGGCTGGCGGTCAGCAAGCCGCCATTGGCTTCGAAGCCCATGACACGGTCATTGCCAGCGGCCACGGCCTCTTCCATGCCTGTTATGACGAAGGGAGAGCCGACACGGGTGCGCTTGACGGCGAAGGAGCCTGCGGCATCGATGCCGGAATTGGAGGTGACGGGCGTCACCACTGTGAGAGCTCCCAAGAAATTGGCTGCTATAAGGCCGAGGAGGTCGCCGCGCAGCGGCGCACCGGTTTCATCCGCGACAAGGGGGCGGTCGCCGTCGCCATCGGTCGAAACGATCGCATCGAGCTGGTGCTCGGACACCCAGCGTTTCATCAGCGTGATCGTCTCGTCGGACACGGCTTCGGTGTCGACGGGAATGAAACTCTCCGAGCGTCCGAGAGCGATGATCTCGGCACCGTAATGGGTGAGAACGTCGACCATCAGGTCGCGCGCGACGGTGCTGTGCTGATAGATGCCGATCTTCAAGCCCGACAGCGCGCCTTTTGGAAGCAGCATGGCATTGCGTTCGAAAAAGAGCTGGCGGCAGATCGCTTCATGCTCTTCCATCTTGGCCGGTCCCACGACCGGCGCTTGGCCGCTCCGCTCGATTTCGGCTGCCTCGGCAGTAATGGCTGCCTCGTCCGATTTGTCGATTTCGCCGTCCGGGCGATAAAATTTGATGCCGTTGCGGTCCGCCGGGATGTGCGAGCCCGTAACCATCAGGCACGCAGCCTTGCGTTCGAGGCCATAAAGGGCAAGGGCCGGTGTCGGCACATTGCCGCAATCGAAGATCCGGAAGCCGAGCGCTGTCAGCGCGCCTGCGCAATTCGCCGAGATCTCAGGGCTTGAATCGCGAAAGTCGCGGCCGATCAGAATAACGTCGCCCGCCTGCGCCCTGCCGGTCCGCAGCAGATATTTGCCGAACGCGGCAGCGTAAAGGGCGGAAGCGCGTCCCTTGAGATCTACTGAAAGTCCGCGAAGGCCGCTCGTGCCGAATTTCATGTGAAGACATGCCCCCGATTGTCACAATAGGTTCTACTCACCCCGCCAGTCGGCGTAAATACCGAAGCAGGCATAATAGTAAACACCGACGATGACGTCTCGAACAAGCTCTGCAGCCCGCTGCCGACTTTCGATGGGCTGAAGCCGCCGCGAGAGCGCAGGCATTGCGACATCAGCCTATTTTGTTAGAACCGTATGTCCATTGTTTCGTCCTATGCCGAAGGGTTCCTGATGAGCGATATATCCGTCAGTCTCGATGAGAGCTGGAAGGCCGCGCTGGCAGGGGAGTTTTCAAGCCCCTATATGCAACAACTCAAATCCTTCCTCGTTGCGCAGAAACAAGTGGGCAAGCGGATCTTCCCGAAGGGCAGCGAATATTTCCGCGCTCTTGATTTGACGCCGATTGCCAACGTCAAGGCCGTCATCCTCGGACAGGATCCCTATCACGGACTTGGGCAGGCTCATGGACTATGCTTCAGCGTCCGACCCGGCGTGCGCATACCGCCCTCGCTCGTCAATATCTACAAGGAGATGGAGACGGATCTCGGCATAACGCCAGCGCGCCATGGCTTTCTCGAACATTGGGCAAGGCAGGGCGTGCTCCTGCTGAACAGCGTGCTGACAGTCGAGGAGGGCCAAGCGGCGGCCCATCAGGGCAAGGGGTGGGAGCGCTTCACCGATGCCATTATCGGCAAAGTCAATGACGAATGCGAATCCGTCGTCTTCATGCTCTGGGGCTCCTATGCCCAGCGCAAGGCCGCCTTTGTCGATACGGCGCGGCATCTGGTGCTCAAGGCGCCGCATCCCTCGCCGCTTTCGGCCCATAACGGCTTCTTTGGCTGCAAACATTTTTCCAAGGCGAATGCCTTCCTCCAGTCCCGCGGGCGGGCGCCGGTCGACTGGCAATTGCCGGCAGATCCTCACGGCGCCTGAAGTGAACGCGCCCCGATCTTCGTTCACTAATAATAGACAATGCGTTTTGGTCTCGGGGTCTGTTCCGGAGGCCGGGTGAGGCGCATTTATGATCCATCAAAAGCCCGCGAACGGCGGGCAAGAAAGGGGTCTCACATGCTCGATCAGATCAAGGGTCTGCACCACGTCACGTCGATGGCGGAGGACGCCCGCACCAATAACCAGTTTTTCACCCATGCGCTCGGCCTGCGTCGCGTCAAGAAGACTGTCAATTTCGACGCGCCTGATGTCTACCACCTCTACTACGGTGATGAGACCGGTGCGCCCGGCACGATCATGACCTATTTCCCGTTCCCGAAGATGGCGCAGGGCCGGCCCGGGACCGGGGAGGTCGGCACGACGGTATTTTCTGTCCCGCAAGACTCGCTCGGCTTCTGGAGCGACCGCTTGGCCACGCTTGGTCTCGGCGGCCTGAAGGCTGAGGAAAGCTTCGGCGAAAAGCGTCTGAACTTCTCCGGGCCGGATGGCGACGGCTTCGCGCTCGTCGAGGTCAAGGACGATGACCGCGAGCCGTGGACGCATGGCGGCATCGGCGAGGATCACGCTATTCGCGGCTTTCACTCCGTTGCCTTGCGGCTGAGGGATGAAGGCGCCACCGCCGAACTGCTGAAGTTCATGGGCTACGAAGTCGCCGAGGAAAGGGACGGGGTCAAACGGCTGATCAGGCCCGGCGGCAACGGCGCGCACCTCATCGACCTTGAAACCATGCCGAACATTGCCCGCGCGCTTCCCGGCGCCGGCTCCGTCCACCATGTCGCCTTTGCCGTCGAAAATCGCGAAAAGCAGCTCGAAGTGCGCAAGGCGCTGATGGATACGGGCTATCAGGTCACGCCGGTGATCGACCGGGATTATTTCTGGGCGATCTATTTCCGCACGCCGGGCGGTGTTTTGTTCGAGGTCGCGACCAACGAGCCCGGCTTCGACCGTGACGAGGACTCGGCTCATCTCGGCGAAGCGCTGAAGCTGCCGCAGCAGCACGCTCATCTTCGCGCCTTGCTCGAGCAGCATCTGCAGCCACTCGAAGCGTAGGAGGGCGATATGACCAAAACCGGATATGTGCACCGGCTGCATGCCGGTGCACCTGACAAACCTATTCTGCTCGTGCTGCACGGCACCGGCGGCGACGAAAACCAATTCTTCGATTTCGGCCGACGGCTGTTGCCCGAAGCAACGATTCTTTCGCCGCGCGGCGATGTTTCCGAATATGGCGCGGCGCGGTTTTTCCGCCGCACCGGGGACGGGGTCTACGACATGTCCGACCTCTCACGTGCGACGGAGAAGATGGCGGCCTACGTCAAGGCGTTTGCCGATGAATACCGCGCTTCCCAGATTCTCGGCCTGGGTTTTTCGAACGGCGCAAATATTCTGGCCAATGTGCTGATCGAAAAGGGCATCTTCGACGCGGCGGTTTTGATGCATCCGCTCATTCCGTTTCAGCCCGAGGCCCGGTCGACGCTCGCGGGAAGAAAGGTGCTGGTGACAGCCGGGCAGCGGGATCCCATCGCTCCGGTCGCGATGACCCAGGCACTGTCTGCGCACCTGGAGGGGCGGGGCGCGGAGGTCAGGACGGTCTGGCATGCCGGTGGGCACGAGATCGCGCCATCGGAGATCAATGCGGTTGGCGACTTCCTCGGCGGCTATTGATCTGTGCCAGCACAGTGGCCAAGACATTGAGCGGGACCGGCGAATGCCGGCCCCGCATCGTTGCTGAAACGACGATCATGTCGTCGTTGATCGACAAATTATCTAAAGCGCGCCGCGATCTTTCAGATCCGCTCCTTGCGCATGTCGTTGCCGCGACATGCTTAGGGGCGATGAGGATATTTGCCTCTTATTGCCTTCATGTAAAAATTCCCCGGTGATTCTGCCATCGTCAAACCGACGACGACGCCTTTGGGAACACCTTCATATTCTCGTCTCTGGCCGTTGGTCAGATAGACCCGTAGATGCCGGCTGTCTTCGTCGTAGCTGATCGCCTCGATAAGTTTCGAATCAACCGCAGTTTCCACTTTGCACCCCGCAGTTTTGGATCTGAGATTCCTGATCAAGAATTGTCATTCACGCTCGCAGCGCACCATATTTAAGCGGCGTCGCAGGGTCGTCAAGCGTGATCTGCTTTAACGTTCATTTTTTCCCAACGCCTCTCGCTATAGTTGATTTATACAGCTTTTTCGGGGGCTTCGCCTGTGGAAAGCCGGCGGTTTCGAGTTTTCCCAGCTTTGGAAATGTTGGATGACACAGCTGAAGGTGAAAGAATCGATCCAATAGACATAAGCTTAACCGGCAGTTAACCATCATGTACTAAAATACAACCTAATATTAATCGCGATGTCTTCTCAACTATGGATAAGTACAGAACGCCGTTCTCCGCGGCAGCCGTTTTGCTATCGCTGGCGAGCTGCGGCGCTTCGCACCCAGGTGAAGATCACGCCGGAGACCCTTGCGCTTTCAATCGGGAGCGACAAGGATGGCCAATCCTCATCGCTTGATGTGTTGGACGCGCAGCGTTCTGTCGCGGCCGCCCAGGCGAGCCTGGTGCAGGCGGTTCAGCAAACGGTGAAGGATCATGTCGTTCTGAATATGGCAACAGGTTGCGGCTACATTGTCGACGCCGCGATCAGGCCAACTTCTTATGAACACTGTGATTCGTGCCGTTGCAGCGATAGATGGGAAATCGATCAACCCGCCACGCGGCCGGGTCTCATAAATGGGTTACATGTCTAATTATCTAGGACGGTGGCGACAGATACCGACATTGGCCGGCAACCGTAAGCAGCGCGCTCGGCTGAGCTTTGCCGAAGGCGACTTCGCTGCGGTCTACGCGATGAGCGATGTTCACGGATGTTACGACGAGCTCGTCGAGGTGCATCGCCGCATCGAGGAGGACGCAGCAGGCATTCAGGGACCGAAACTCATCGTCATGCTCGGCGATTATGTCGATCGTGGACCCGATTCGAGCGCAGTTCTGGAGTTCCTGAGCAAGAACCCGCCGCCAGGGTTTCAGCGCTTGGTTCTTTGCGGCAATCACGATGCCGAGCTGGTGAAGCTCTATCGCAAACCGGCGGGCATTCTCGAATGGCTGGGTTTCGCCGGGACGGAGACGCTGCACTCCTACGGCATCGATATCGAGCATCTCCTGCAGTCGGCGGCGGGAAACGAAACGATCGCCCGCGTCATTCGCAATATGATACCCGAGCGGCATATCCAGTTCCTGGAATCGCTGCCGATCATGCTGCGGATAGGCAGGGTGGTGTTTGTGCATGCAGGCGTCAGACCCGGCGTCGATCTCAAGAAACAAAAAGACAGCGACCTCATGTGGATCCGGCAGCCCTTCCTGGACGAGGGGCCGCAGCTTCCTGTTCTCGTGATCCACGGACATACTCCGGGGCGAGCCCCGACATTCGGTCCGCAACGCATCGGCATCGACACCGCGGTTTCGGCGACGGGCCGGCTGACCGTACTGACGATCAAGGGGACGCGGGTAGGGCTGCTTTAGAGCCTTCGGATGCAAAAAGGACGCGCTGCCCTATGAAACTCCGCGTCGTGCTTTCCGAAAATCGACTCCGGCCTTCAAGCCGATGCGCTGGGCGAAGAGAGCGTGGCGCATGCTCCAAAGATAAACGCCGCGGGATTGTGCCCGCGGCGTCAGAAGATTCACAGAGTTGCCAGGCGCTGTCAGGCGTCCTGATAAAGATTGGTGCCGATACCGGTATAGGTAAAGCCGTGCTTGCGGATCTCGTCGCTGCGGTAGATGTTACGCAGATCGACCAGGACCGGAGCGCGCATCGACTGCTTCAGGCGATTGAAATCGAGGGCGCGGAACTGGTTCCATTCGGTGACGATGACGAGGGCATCGGCGTGGGCAGCGGCTTCGTAAGGACCGTTCGCATATTCGATGTTCTCGATGACCTTGCGGGCATTGTCCATACCCTCGGGATCATAGCCAACGACCTGGGCGCCGGCGTCCTGCAGCGTCTGGATAATAGCGATGGCCGGGCTGTCGCGCATGTCGTCGGTGTTCGGCTTAAAGGTCAGTCCGAGGATGGCGACTTTCTTGCCGCGAATGTCTCCGCCGACGGCCGAAATGACCTTGCGGCCCATCGCCCGCTTGCGGTTGTCGTTGATCGAGATCGTCGTTTCGATCAGACGGACCGGTGCGTCATAATCCTGCGCCGTCTTGGCAAGGGCAAGCGTATCCTTGGGGAAGCACGAACCGCCGTACCCCGGACCGGCGTGCAGGAACTTGGAGCCGATACGGCCGTCGAGGCCGATGCCGCGCGAAACGTCCTGGACGTTTGCGTCGACCCTTTCGCAGAGATCGGCGATCTCGTTGATGAAGGTGATCTTCATGGCCAGGAAGGCGTTGGCCGCATATTTGATGAGCTCGGAGGTGCGGCGGCTCGTGAAGACCAGGGGAGCCTGGTTGAGGTAGAGCGGACGATAGACTTCGGTCATCGTCTCGCGTGCCCGGTCGTCATTCAGTCCGACGACGATCCGATCAGGACGCTTGAAATCCTCGATCGCCGCGCCCTCGCGCAGGAATTCGGGATTGGAGACGACGGCGACGTCAGCCGAAGGATTGGTTTCCCGCACGATGCGCTCAACCTCATCGCCGGTGCCGACCGGCACCGTCGACTTGGTGACGATGACGGTGAAGCCTTCCACATAGGTGGCAATCTCGCGCGCAGCGGCATAGACGTAGGAGAGATCGGCATGGCCGTCGCCGCGACGGGACGGCGTGCCGACCGCGATGAACACGACGTCGGCGCCACGAACGCTTTCGCCGACATCCGTCGAAAACGACAAGCGGCCGGTGCTGGTGTTTTCAGCAACCAATTGATCGAGACCCGGCTCGTAGATCGGAATACGGCCCTCGCGAAGGGCCTCGATCTTGCTCAGATCCTTGTCGACGCAGATGACGTCGTGGCCGAAATCCGCAAAGCAAACGCCTGAAACGAGGCCGACATAGCCTGATCCAATCATCGTGATGCGCATATTTCCCTCAAATCATTAGAGTAGAACGTCATGCTGCGTCGCAGCATGACGCTCGTCATACTGAATCTGGGCCAAAAGACAATATCGAAGATCGCTTAATACCCACATCGGAAGTCGCATTGAGGGTGCCGCTATTTGCTGCCGGGCACCCGCTCGACAGCAAAAACATAGGTTTATGTGGGCAATATGACAAGTCGAGCCGTTCGTGAGAGCCGGCTCGGCTTCAATCCTGGAATGAGACGGATTGCTCTATCGGCTGCTTCGGCTGCTACAGCCGGTACCAGACGTACGGGTCCGTTCCCGATTGGATCTTGTCCCAGCGCAGATCTGTATCGCGCCAGTTCTTGATGCTGCTTTGCCTGTTGTCGAGCACCAGGTCGCCCTTGTCGGTTCTGACCACGAGGACGGCGTGCCCTTCGCCGGAGGGTGTATAGGCCGTTGCGATCCGCAAGGCGCGCGATGACCAGCCCATCGCGATCAGCCGGCTGCGCTTGGTCAATGCAAAATCTTCGCAGTCGCCGCTGCGCACATTCACCGTCCAGACATCGCCATTCAGTTCGTTGCGGGAATCGTTGCGGCCGATCATAGTATGATTGACGGTGTTGTTCACATTCTTCAGCTGCAGCATTTCCTTGTCCGTCAGTGCGATGACCGACGGTCCGTTGTTGTCGCGGCATTCGGCAGGGTTCTGGGCGCAGAACAGCACCTGGGCGAAGGGCGGAACGATCTTTCCTTTTTCGGCGATATAGCTGACCTCCGAATCGCTGGTCAGGCCGCGGGCGAAACCTGCGGGGCCGGCCGCGAATGCAGAGCAGGCATTCCCCGCTGTAAATGCCAGTGCCAGAAGTGTAACGAAGGTTTTCTTCATCTCTTAATCCCCGTCAGGGCAAGCGATTGAGATCAGGCTTGCCTTTTGGCTCAGTCAATGGCATGGCGACTTAGTGATCTGCCAAGTATTGGGCACAGAACGTCTGTCCCGTTTCTGCTGCTTGAAGGAGCATAAGCGGGGTCCTGTCTCGATTGGCTTAAGCCATTCGCGACAATTTTAACGATGTGGAATTCTGTTGCACTTTAACACGCAAGCGCTTGATCTGCAACTTATGTTAGTACGAGTATATTAACCGTAATGGTTGTGATTGCCTCGTTTTGGCTGCTGGTGAGTGAAGTCAAATGTTATCCAGCCTCATCAACAGGCAGGTCTTGCGGGAGGCGATTCTCGTTGCCTTCATCGGCCTGGTGATATTGACGCTCATTCCCTTTGGAAGTGTCACACCTTTGCCCTTCGCCTTCGCCGCAATCGGAATGTTTGCTCTCGCCATCGTTTCGGTATTGCTGTTTGCGGAGCCAAGACAAAGCAGGTGGGTGTTCAAGATCGCCTTGCTTTTACTCGTCGTGCTGGCGAGCTGGACATTTATTCAAACGATCGAACTGCCGGCCAATTGGCTGGCAAACCCCGCCTGGGGCGCTGCGCGCGATCTGGCGGGCGTCCAATATGCGGCGATCTCCGTCGAACCGGCGGACACGCTTGCCTCGATACTCTGGGTGGCCCTGCCTTTCGTGACCTTTCTGACCGGACTTATCTTGTGCGATACCGATCAACGAGCGCGGAAAGTGCTGACCAGCCTGGGGCTCGCGGCGGGGGGCATCGCCGTTTTCGGCCTGCTGCAATTTTCGATGTTTCCCAACATCCTGATCGTCATAGAAAAACACGCCTACCTCGACAGCCTGACAGCCGTCTTCGTCAACCGCAATACCGCTGCGACCTTCCTCGGGCTGGGAACGTTGCTCATGCTGACGCTGGTCAGGGACATTGCCCGTTCCTATTCAATTCACCCGCCCGGCGAGCCAGGCCGAAACCTTCTGCTCTTGAGAACGTGGATCTATGTTCTGCTCCTGTGCGCATGTTTCACCGCTTTGATGCTGAGCCGATCACGCGCCGGAATATTCGCGACCTTTATTGCCGCGCTCATCTATTTTCCCTGGCTTGTCATCAATTGGAACAGCTCGAGGCGATATTTAACACCGGCGCCGAAATGGCGCTCGGTATTGAAGCTTCTCTCGGCGGTCATTTTCATCGTCCTGTTGCTGAGCATGTTTGCAGGGCAGGCGATTTTGCGCGCGCAGGAGCGGCGGCTCGAGGATGATGATCGTTTCTGTATTCTGCCGGGCATATGGCGTGCCATTTCGGATCATTGGTTAACCGGAACGGGCCTTGGAACCTTCCGCACCGTGTTTTCTGCCTACCGCGATCCGGCCTGCGGCATCTTCGGGATCTTTGACCGCGCACATAATTTCTATCTGGAAGGATTTCTGGGGCTGGGGGTTACGTTTCCGGTTGCGACGTTTCTTACTTTCGCAGTGCTTGCGAAGGTTTTCTGGCGCGGGCTCTCCGAGCGGCGGCGCCTGAGGCACTATGTTCTGCTCGGAATAGCGGCGACGGTTCTGGTCGCCCTTCATGCCGCGGTCGATTTTTCGCTGCAAATCCCTGGTTTCGCGGTATTTTTCTCCGCATTCCTGAGCGCCGTCGTTGCGATCAGCCTCGGCCGCAGTCACGGCGAAACGGATCGCCAATATGTGTGACCGGTCAGCACACAAAGGTTTAAATGAATGGAATTTATGAAGGTTTTTCGAAAATACCGATTGATTGAGGGCTGCGGGTTGACTCTTAAACGCAAGAAATTTTATAGCGGACGCAGCCTTTAGATTATTGCCGGCGTCAGAGAGCCGGGCTGAGGCCGTTCGTTTGCTGAAGTGCTCGGCGTTGCCGGGCTGCCACAGTTAGAGAATGATAAACGGCATTCGGTAATTATTGATCAGGGATTGTCTTGTAATTTGTCCGATTGCGGAGCAGTAGCTTCAAGGGCGTCAACACGGGTTATTCTATGGGTTGTTTTCCTGTCGGTAGTACACGCGTCGCCATTGTTGTAGCGCTAACGAGTATATTGGCAAGCTGCACGTCCTTGCCAAGATCCGGTCCAGATCACAAAGATGTCGATCGAGGGGCGGCGGTAAAGGTAACAACGAAGGAGCGTCGCGTCGGTATCGACTACGCCCTGGTTGATCTCAGCAAGAACGTCCTGTCCTATTTCACCTCTCCGCAGCCGACCTCCTTCAAGGGTTTTGGCGGTGGTCGTGGCGGTGCGCCTGAAATTCCGCTCGGTTATGGCGATGTCGTCGAGGTTGCGATTTTCGAAGCGCAGTCCGGCGGTCTCTTCATTCCCTCCGACGCCGGTAGCCGGCCCGGCAATTATATCTCTCTGCCGGCGCAGACCATCGATAGAAACGGGACGATCACGATCCCTTATGCGGGTCGTGTTCCGGCTGCCGGTCGCCTGAAGGAGACCGTCGAGCAGGATGTCGAAGATCGTCTGGCCAGCCGCGCAATCGAGCCGCAGGTTGTTATCACCACGACGACCAACCGCTCCAGTCAGGTAGCCGTGCTCGGTGATGTCAACAATCCTCAGCGCGTTCAGATCAGTCCGGCCGGTGAGCGCATTCTCGACGTCATTTCCGCCGCGGGTGGTTTGACGACCAATAACATCGAAACGAATGTGACGCTGCAGCGCCGCGGCAGAACGGCGACCGTCGCCTACAATACGCTGTTGAAAAACCCGGCGGAGAATATCTATGTCGCGCCGGATGATACGATTTCGGTCGATCACGAGCGCCGTACGTTCCTGGCGCTCGGCGCCGCCGGCACCAGCGGCCGGTTCGATTTCGAAGAGTCGGATCTGACCCTCGGGGAGGCCATCGCCAAGGCGGGTGGCCTGCGCGACGACCGTGCGGATCCGGCCCAGGTCCTGCTCTATCGCCTTGTCCCGAGGAAGACGCTTGCGGCGATGCATGTAGATACGACGCGGTTTGCGGGCGATACGGTTCCGGTGATTATCCGCGTCAATCTTCGTGATCCGGCAACCCTGTTTGCCGCTCAGCAATTCAAGATGGAAGACAAGGATATTATCTATGTTTCCAATTCGGACTCTATCGAATTGGTCAAGTTCCTTGACATCGTAAACTCGGTATCGTCCACTGTTGCCGGCGTGACGGACGACGCACGCGATACCCGTAGTGCGGTGCGAGAGCTCGGGCGTTAATTGAGGAAATGGCCGGCGCCGATCGCAAACGATCGACGCTGGCCTCTTTCCGATAGCGGATTTGATGAAGGAAGCCACTTTTATGGCAAGGTTTAGTGTTCATCGTAAACTTGCATATAGCGGAATTGCCGCGGCAATTTTTGTCGGTATGACTTCGAGCGCCTTTGCGGCTGCTTGCCTGGGTCCTGCAAATCTCACACCCGCAGACGTCGGCGGATTTACCGCCAATCCCGCCGTTCTGCTCGACATGTCCGATCCCCTGGTTCTGTCATCGCGTGTTCGAGCGCTGGTAGGGAGCAGTAACGACGCTCTATTGCCGGTACTCGAGCAGGCCAAGAAGGCCAATGCCGCACAGATGGCGGCGATCGGATCCGGCCTCGGGCGAGCCGCAAACAGTTGCCAAGTCTCCGATCCGCAGTTCAAACTGGCGATCGAAAAAGCTGTTGCCGAGGCGGCCAGCGCCGATCCCAATCTTGCGCCGCTGCTGACAGCCTTTGCAAAGGTTCTGGCTGAAGGCGGGACGGCGGCGCTCGGTCCGGGCACAGGTGCGCCAGCCGCAGCATCCGGTATCGGCAACACTGGTTCAATCGGGCAGACAGGTCCGGGGTCGGATGACGGTACGCCGTTTGACGGCAGCACCACGACTGCCGGCACGCTGAGGGTTTCGGATACGAACGATGAGGACAGCTCGTCCACGAGTTCGACGACCTCGACGACGATAGTCGTCAGCGCGGGAGGAGCGGGGCAGTCGTCCTCTGATACGACGGAGTCGACCAGTCAGAGCATCCCCGTCACACAATAGCTGGAATTGCCTGTAGATCTTAGCGCTTGACGCCTTTGTTGGAGATCGAAATTGCTGTCACCAGATAAACTTACGCCGCGTATCGACGCTTCCCGCGATACGGGAAACGAAGCTGATTTCATCGATTTCGACAAGCTTATCGCAATTGTTCGCCGGCAGTGGCGGATCGTAGCGGTGTGCGCTTTCGCCTTTGCCATTCTTGGTGTCGTCTATGTCCTGACTGCGGTGCCGGTCTACACAGCCGAGACCAAAGTGCTGATCGACCGCAGTGACAATCAGATGATCAACCAATTGGCGGCTTTCGGCCAGCTGGACGATGACGAGGGCACGGTCCTCAGCCAAGTCGAGCTGTTGAAGTCCGATGCGATCGCCTATGCGGTTGTCGACAAGCTGAAACTTGTCGATGATCCGGTGTTCACGGCACAGAAGAACTCACTCTTTTCTGTCGCAACGCTGAAATCTCTGCTGAATTTTCGCTCCTGGTTTGCCGACGACGGGGCCGTTGCTCCCGATGCGGAAATGAAGCGGCGATGGGCTGCGGAAACGGTCGCTGGAAATATCGACGTCGAGCGTGTCGGCAAATCCTACGTCCTCGACCTCAGCTATACCTCGCAGTCGCCGGATCTGGCGCGAGAAATCGCCGCCGCCATCGCCGATGTTTACCTGGTCGATAAGCTCAATTCGAAATATGAGGCGACACGCCGGGCCGGCGAGTGGCTGCAGGAGCGGATCGAAGAACTCCGGCAGCAGGCGCTGGACACCGACCTCGCAGTGCAGAAATTCCGCAGCGAGCATGGGCTTGTCGAGGCAGGATCGGGCACCTTGCTCAGTGAGCAGCAGCTTTCCGAGCTGAACAGCCAGTTGATCAAGGCTCAGGCCGAAACGGCGCAGGCGGAGGCGAAATATACCCGCATCAAGTCGATCATCGAAGCCAAGCAGACCGATGCGATCGTGACCGATGTCCTCGACAGCTCGATTTCAAACGACCTTCGCAAGAAATATCTGGAAGCTTCGAAGCTCGAGGCTGAGATCGAGGCGCGGCTTGGTCCCGACCACGTTCAGGCAGTCCGGCTCCGTGCGGAGATGGCCGAATACGAACGGCTTATGTTCGACGAGCTGAATCGTATCGCCGAGAGCTATCAGAGCGAGCTCACGGTTGCGCAATCCCGCGAAAAATCGCTGCGTGACAGCGTTGATAAGGCAACGGGTGTGGCCGCAACGGCGGGCGAGACGCAGGTGCAGCTCCGCGAGCTCGAGCGGACGCGGGATACTTATAAGAACCTCTATCAAAGCTTCCTGGCGCGTTATCAAGAAGCGATCCAGCAGCAGAGCTTCCCAATTACCGCCGCACGTATCATCACGACTGCGGAGACGCCGACGAAGCCGAGCGCGCCGAAAAGAAGCCTCGTCATCGCTTTCGCCATGTTCCTGGGATGCGCGTTCGGTAGCGGCATTGGAGCTTTCCGTGAATTCCGCGATCGCTTCTTCCGCACCGGTGATGATGTCAAGGATATGCTCGACGTCGAATCTCTTGGCGTGATGCCGCTGATTGAGAACAACGTCGATGATCCGACGCTCGTCGATCCGGGGAACCCGCGGAGCATCGCCAGAGGCGGCAAGACCACGACCTATGTCGAGGAGCATCCGCTGTCGGCATTCGCTGAGACGCTTCGCAGCGCAAAAATCGCGATCGATATCAGTGCCTCCGATCAGCGCTGCAAAGTTATCGGTGTGGTTTCGAGCTTGCCCGGTGAAGGCAAGTCGACGACCGCCATCAATTTTGCCAAGCTTTTGGCCATGCAAGGGGCACGGTGCCTGCTTATCGACGCCGATATGCGCAATCCGGGAGCGACGCGGGCCATCGGCCGCCACGCGGAAGCCGGCTTGCTTGAAGCAATCGTCGACAATCGCCCGCTGAAGGATCTCATTCTCCTTGACCCCAAAACAAAGCTCGCATTCCTGCCGACCGTGGCGCGGTATCGCGTTCCGCATTCGTCGGAGCTGCTTGCGTCGCGCGGTATGGATCAGCTTCTCGAGTTTGCGCGTCAAAGTTTCGATTACATTATCGTCGACTTGCCTCCTCTGGCTCCGGTGGTGGATGCACGCGCCATTAACCCGAAGCTCGACGCGGTCGTGTTCGTGATCGAGTGGGGCAAGACTTCGCGGAAGGTGGTTCAGTCGACGCTGTTGTCCGAACCGGACCTCTATACGAAGTGCGTCGGCGCCATATTGACCAAGGTCGATCCGGCGCAGATGAAGCTCTACCGGACGTTCGGTTCCAGCGAGTATTATTATAAGCGCTATTCGCGATACTATACCGAAAGCTGATGCTCGGCATTCGGCATGTTTCGCGCACGAGAATCGTTTTCCTCATCGTCGCCGTGGTCTTTACGGTGCTGGCCGGCCGAGAACTCTATGCTTCGATAAGGACGGCCAGCATTTCGCTCGTCGCCGAGAGGATAGAACGCGGCGAAACTGTCGCGAACGACGTCACGGCCAGATATGCGGCGCGTACTGTCGAGGTGGTCGAAGGGCACTATTGCCGATCTGACATCGTCGCCGCCGGTGTCACGCTCATTCTGACGCAGCTCGATCGACAGAATGTCAATGTCAACTACGACGCTTGGGCCGCTGCGGCGTCAAATGCGCGTCAATATTTGCGGTATGCCCTCTCGTGCATGCCGACGAACAGCAACTTTTGGCTTCGGCTTGCGGCCGTGGAGTCGAAAATCGCAGAAGAGCCGGTCTCTATTGCGGAAATGATGAAGCGTTCGGTCGTGCTCGCGCCCCACGATCAAGGAATGATTTTGTCGCGGTTTTATTTCTGGAACGATTATACCAGCGTAACCCTTTCCGCTGCAAAGATTGCGCTTGATAGCGATCTCACCACAATGCTGAAACTCGGGGATCGCTGCATGGTCAATGCCGCGATAAAGAAGGTCAACCCGCAGCTCCGCCCGATCTTCGATCGAACTTGGGCGAGCGTAGGAGAGGGGGCGACAGCGCGGTTTCGACAGCGCTGTGGCAGATAATCGTTCTCCGCCATTCCTGAAGAACGTAGCAAGCTTAAGCTGTCTAAACCCGCATCTGAGATGAAACATTGCCAGAGCGGACAAAGCACGTCGTGATAACAACATGTGAGAAATAAAGAGCTAGCGTATCAGCCCGAAAATCGGGATTCGGTTTTCGGAAAGCGCGACACGAGAATAGCGAACGTAACAGCGTCCTTTACGCGTCCGATAAGGCGCCCGTTACTCAGTGATGCCATCGGCAAACTTCGTGACGGCACTGGTTGATAGCAGACAACGTCCGCCGCGTAAGCAGCGGGCGTTGCATCATAGACGGTTTATCGATGATCAGACGGTGGCGCCGGAGACGACGTCCGTGCCCGTGATGTTGAGCGTTAGAACGCCGACATCCGTATGGCCCTGACCATCGGAGATCTTGTAGTACTGGATGGTTTCGGTGATATGGTCGCCCGGAGCGATATCCGAAGCTAGATCATAGGTAAACGAGCCGTCCGCCTTGACATGGAAGGTTCCATAGGTGCCGGCAATGTTCGTTGTTGCGGTCGGGTCGCCGTTTACGCTGGTGTTGGCGAACTGACGCAGGAAAAGATGGCCATTGTCGCCAGGAATGTCGTTGGTCAGCAGATTGCCGCCGATGGCGTCGCCCTCGTTGAAGCTGAGATGGTCGTCAACAGCAATCGGCTTTACCTGAGTGACACCCTGGATATTCAACGTGAATAGGCCGAAATCTGTATGGCCGGCTCCATCGGAGATCTTGTAGGAGACCCGTTCGTGGAGCGTCTCGCCGGCGGTGAAGCCGACCTTTGCAGCATCACTCAATACGTAAGTATAGCTCCCGTCCGGCTTGACGTAGAACGTGCCGTAGTCGCCTGCGATTGCGGTAATCTGATTGTTGCCCTGCTTAGCACCAACGCTCTGCTGGTCGAAGGCGCGTAGGAAAAGGTTGCCGTCGGATGTGTCGTTGCTGAGCAGGTTCCCGGAAATGACGTCTGTTTCCAGAAATGTTGCAGTATCGTCGGTTGCGTGAATAGCCATCTGTGTCTCTCCTTGAATTTGATCTTCGCCGGTCACTTTTGACTTCAGCGGACCGCATGATTAATGGTATATTAATACATGGAGTCAAGCGTGTAGTTAACAACAGATAAGCACTTGCGAGTGTATTGATCGATAACGATACGGGTACAACATGCGTAAGTCGATGAAACTCTTAAATATTATAATTTTAACAATTATTGATCGTCTATGCCGTTGCATTCGTGGCGGATCGTTCTTGGGGTTAGTAAAATCATTATTCATTGGCAAATGTAGTAAGGTTGCCAGGTGGTGTATAACCACGAAGTGTTATTGTGTAGTCACGACGGGTTATTAAGCGGATCTGCACTATCGCAGGACCCTCTCCCTTAGGGTTGTAGCATATCGCCGAAGATAATTTCCCGATAACTGCATAGGGGTTTGGGTTGGGGAACGTTGTGCTGCGCTGGAGCGGGTATATGCCGGCTTCAGCTTGCTCCGGATCACAGTGCGGCAGATGTGCCGAATCCAGGTAGAGCGGGCGTTTTGTCGGGCTCTACAACTTTATCGTGATACAATATTTTGCGTACACTAGAATAATCATGCTTAGAATGTAAGAATATTCCGAGATATCGCGCATTTTAGTGTTTCATTTTAGCGGCCGGAGAGATGTCCGCAGTTAGAAGGTCTTCCATAACCTCGGGAGATCGCAGCATGACCGTCTATTACGTGAATTCAGTGACGGGATCCGACTATAACAGCGGAACCGGTGAGAGTTCAGCCTTTGCGACGTTGTCCGCTGTTGAAGCCTTAAAATTAAATCCTGGCGACAGCGTGCTGCTTGCTGCCGGAAGCGTATTTAACGAACAGTTCGACCTGAAATATTCCGGCACTGTCAGCGCTCCGATCACCATCGGCAGCTATGGCATCGGTGATGCGCCCGTCATTCACAGCAGCAATAACGGGATACACGGTTCCAAGGCTTCGAACATCATTGTCGAGAACATCAAGATCGCCGATACTGGCGCCAACGCGATCTATGCCGGGAGTGTATCGAACTGGATCGTCCGCAACGTCGAGGTCTCGAATACCGGTCTGGCCGGAAAGGCCGGCTCGCTCAGCTTCCAAAGTAGCCAGAACATCACGATCGAGAATAGCACCCTGACTGGTGTGCATGGCGATGGCATTTGGATGGACAAGGTCAAGGGCGTCACCCTCGTCAACAATACCGTTACCAACAGTCAGGGGAGCGTGGCCGACGCCATTCAGCTCAACAACAGCAGCAATATCCTGATCAAGGACAATCATCTCGAGCAGACGGTAACCAATAGCGCCAAGGGCGTCCTGGTGCTGATCCGGGCTCAAGATGCCGTGGTCGAGGGCAATACGCTTATCGGCGGCGGTTTCGGGCTGAGCGCTCAGGCGGGCACGAACATCGCCATCCATGACAATGACATCTCAGGATATGGCGGCTACAGCTGGTCGTACGGCATCGGCCTTGGCGACTCCGGCGATGCGAAAAACTACGACATTAGCGGAAATTACCTGCACGACGGCGTCTACGGCGTCCTGGTCAGCGCTGTCGGCAATCCCGCCTATCTCCGCGAGAACATCATTGTCCACGACAATGTCTTCGACGATCTGACCGCGTCGGCACTGAAGGTCGACAGGCCTGCATCGGGCTCCTTCTACGACAATGTCATCGATAGTTCGGTGTCGACGCTGACGATGCCCGCCGCAATCGCGGCGCAGAACACGTTCTCCATCGGCGAAAACAAGACGCTCGAACAAGCGCAGGCCGAGCTTGACAGCGCAGTGGGCAGCGCGAGCGGCGACACGTCGTCGAGCAATGAGCAGGTAAGCTCTCCGGCGCCCAGCGTAGAAACGCCGGCTGCGACTGTGCCTGCCGCCGTCGTTCCCAAAATTGCCGCCGTCCATGACAGCTTGAAAATTTCGACTGATACCGGCAGCGCCTATCACGGAAATCTTCTTGAGAACGACAATGCGAGCAACGGCACAATACTCCTTCGCCGCTTCGGTGACAGCGCGGTGGACAAGCACGGCCTGACGCTGACCGGAAAATACGGTGTCATCCACGTCGAAAGCGACGGCGATTATAGTTATACGGTCGATGCTGCCAAACTCGCAGGCCTCAGCGGCAAAGTCAGTGAGTTCTTCCAATACAAAATCTCCGATGGCGCTTCCCACATCGATACCGACAGCTTGAGCGTGTCGATCAACGTCGACGCATTCCATGGCAGTCACGCCTCATACGTCCTGGCGTGAGGCTGGACGGGATTCTTGCGCATTCCCGCGAGCCGCGGGCGGTCTCAATTTGCGAGGCAGCCAAGTTTTCGCCAGCGGGCGATACAAAAGACACCCTCTTGATCGAAAAAATTCGCGTCTGCTATGGCCAAAACAAACTATAGATTGCATTTATAGTTAAATTCGTCAGTAAAGGCCGAATTTAAGCTGCCACACGCTCGCCGTTTTTAACCCTTATTGGCGGTTTTGCGATATTCACTTGCTTCGGCTGGTTTGCTTATCGTAGTGTTAAAGTTAGACCCCCTGAAATTGCTCGTGATAAGTTTGTATTTTCGGTCATTTTTCAGTGGGATTTATGTTCTACGTTATGGCGCGCAAGCGGGATCGGCAACGGTGCCGGGGATCCGAAGGCAGCCATGTCAATGATCGGGTTTGAGGGCCTGTAACTGCACTGTGGACCAGCATTCGTTGGTGCGCGATGCGGTAGAAGAGGATTGCTTCGTGTTTCAAATTTCAGCAGCTGACGTCAATGAACCGTCCAAAGCCTTGCGGAAATGCAAAGGAGGACTGATCTTCATTGGTATAGCTAGCGCGCTTATCAATATACTTTATCTGACAAGTTCATTTTTTATGCTTGAGGTGTATGACCGGGTCATTCCCAGCAAAAGCATACCGACGCTGGCTGCCTTGGCAATACTTGCGTTGACACTTTATGCTTTCCAGGGCGCGTTCGAAGTTCTCAGGAGCAGAATGCTCGTTCGCGTCGCCGGTGCGCTTGACGAGATGGTGAATGGCCGGGTGTTTCGGGCGTTGATCAAAGCGCCGCTGAAGGTCAAGATCGGTGGAGACGGGCTTCAGCCCCTGCGGGATTTCGATCAGATAAGAACGTTCCTGTCCGGCATGGGCCCGACGGCAATGTTCGATCTGCCCTGGCTTCCTTTCTATCTCGTTATCTGTTTCCTGTTCCATCCGGCAATTGGATATATCGCGATCGGCGGATCGCTGGTTCTCGCCATTCTGACGTTCCTGACCAACCAGGGCACGCGCACGCTCTCCAAGCGGCAATCGGAAGCCGCCAACATGCGCAACGGATTTGCGCAGAGCTCGATCCGCAATTCCGAGGTCATTCATGCCATGGGCATGGCAGGCACCATGGCTGAGATCTGGGACCGCAAGAACGGCGAATACCGGAACATCACCCGGCAGGCATCGGATGTCGGCAATGGTTATGCGACACTGTCGAAGATTTTCCGTATCGCCCTGCAATCGGGAACGCTGGCAACAGGCGCGATCCTGGTCATTCAAGGTCAGGCCTCTTCGGGTATTATCATCGCCGGTTCCATCCTGACGTCCCGCGCTCTGGCGCCTGTGGAGGCGGCGATCGGAAATTGGCGCGGTTTCGTTTCCGCCCAGCAGAGCTGGGCGCGGCTTGCGAACCTCCTGAAAACAATTCCGGAGATCCAAGCCCCTCTCGCGCTGGCTGCACCTTCCAAGCAGGTCACGGTTGAAGGCGTCGCCAGCGGACCGCCGGCCGGCCAGCGGCTGGTCATCTCCGATATCAGCTTCGGCCTGAAAGCCGGGAGCGCGCTCGGGGTCATCGGCTACAGCGCCTCGGGCAAATCGTCGCTGGCGCGGGCGATGATGGGCGTCTGGCCGACGGTCAGAGGATCCATTCGTCTGGATGGCGCGGCGCTCGACCAGTGGGACGGCGACGCACTCGGCCGGCATATCGGTTATCTTCCGCAGGATGTCGAGCTCTTCTCCGGCACCGTCGCGCAGAATATCTGCCGCTTCGCTAAAGAGATGTCGCCGGAGGCGGTGGTTACCGCGGCGAGGGCGGCGCGCGTTCACGACCTCATTCTGCGTCTGCCGAACGGTTACGAGACCGAAATCGGCGAAGGCGGTGCTGCGCTTTCAGCCGGGCAGAGACAGCGTATCGCGCTTGCAAGAGCGCTCTACGGCGAACCATTCCTCGTCGTGCTCGATGAACCGAATTCCAATCTCGATGAGGAAGGCGAGCGGGCGCTGAGTGCTGCGATCATGAGCGTGCGTGCACGTGGCGGCATCGTCGTTGTCATCGCGCATCGCTCCGGCGTTCTGGCAGTGTGCGACTTCGTGCTGATGATGCAGGAGGGCAGAATGATCGCATTCGGTCCTAAGGAAGAAGTTCTGGCGCGGGTCAGCCGGACCGAGGCAGCGCGCACGCCGATTGCCGAGCGCGTAGCTCAGCTTAAGGTCGTGGTCGACGGCAATGCGGCGGAATAGGCCGGAAGGAAGATCGTGAGCAAAGTTATTAGTGAATCCAAACGCTCCCTCAATCGCCATGTGGCGGTTGTCGGCGCGCTGTCCATTGCGTTGGTTTGCGGCATCGGCGGTTGGGCGGCGACGACGGAACTTTCGAGCGCCGTCATCGGCGAAGGCGTCGTTGTCGTCGACGGCGACGTCAAGAAGATCCAGCATCTGACGGGCGGTATCGTCTCGGAACTTCTTGTCTCCGAAAACGAGCATGTGTCGGCCGGACAGGTTTTGATACGGCTTGATGGAACGGCGACAAGAGCGCAGCTGTCGATTGTCGAGAGCACGCTTGCTCAGCTTTATGCGCGCCGCGCCCGCCTGAAGGCGGAGCGGATCGGCGCCGATTCGTTCGATGTCGAAGAAAACCTCAGCGATCTGACATCCAGCACCGCGGCGCAGCAGCTGCTCGACGGCGAGCGGAAGTTGTTCGACAGCCGCAGGTCGGCGCTGATCGGAATGAAGAGTCAGCTGGCGTCGCGCAAGGATCAATTGGGCGAGCAGATCAAAGGCTTGGTCGTTCAGATCAACGCCACCGGCGATTCCCTCGGCTTGATCGAACAGGAGCTCGAAGCCGTCGATGTTCTCTACAAAAAGGGTCTGGTCACGCTTCAGCGTTTGAATACGCTCAAGCGCGCCCGCGCCGATCTCCAGGGTAACAGCGGTCAGGAAATCGCTGCAAAGGCGGAGGCCGAGGGCAAGGCGATCGAAATCGACCGACAGTCGATTCAGCTGGATGAGGATCGTCGTTCGGAGATCGCAAAGGACCTGACCGATGTCGAAGCTCAGATCGCCGAAAATGAGGAGCGCCGCGGCACTGCGCTCGATCAACTCCGCCGTCTCGACATCACCGCGCCGCTCAGCGGGCGCGTTCACGAATTGTCGGTACACACGGTCAATGGCGTTATCGAAGCCGGTCAGACGCTGGGACTCGTCGTTCCCGAAAACGACGATCTGACCGTCCAGGCGAAGGTCGCCACCCGCGATATCGACCAGGTCCATGTCGGCCAATCCGTCGATGTGCGTTTCAGTGCTTTTGATCAGCGCACGACGCCTGACGTGCAGGCGGTGATCACCTCAATTGCGCCTGATATCGTCAAGGATGAGCGGACGGGGATCAGCTATTATCCGGTGCGCGTCAAGCCGGAGGCTCAAAGTATCGCGAAGCTGAAATCGATAAAGCTCTATCCCGGCATGCCGGCCGAAGTCTTTATCAAGATCGGCGACCGGACCGTCATTTCTTATCTCACAAAACCGCTGACCGATCAGATGCAGCATGTATTTCGTGAGGAGTGATTGGCGCTCCTCGGCGCCGTTGCGGCATTTCGAGGCAGCTGCTATCCCGGTTGGATGCAAGGCTGATTTGCGCACTGAAGCGGACATGACAATCTGTCCTTCATGATATTGTCTCAAGCCTGCTGCAAGGTTGGCTTCAAGGGCCTGCCGGCCGCTCCACAAGGTTCTCCTGCCGGGTGACGTATAGCTCTCGCCGAGATATGGTTCCGTCATGATATGTTTGCGGCTTTGGCGAGAGGCGCCGACCGAGAGGCGACTGGCATCGGGTCTGGTTCTGCTTTTAGCCTGCCTCGTGATGGTTTTGATGACTGGAAAGAGTGATGCCGAGAACCTTCCACCGCTGAAAATAGTGGCTTTCGGAACATCGCTGACAGCGCGCGGGGGATGGCAGCCCGGCCTTCAGACAAGGCTTTCTGCCTGTCTGCAGAGATCCGTGAAAGTCGAGAGCGTCGCAAAGAGCGGCGAGACGTCGACATGGGCTTTGACCCAACTGGATCGGGTCGTTGCCGAGCAGCCGGATATTATTCTGATCGAGCTCTACGCCAATGACGCAACATTGCATCGGTTCGTGTCGCTGGCGCAAAGCCGAAGGAATATTGCCGACATTCTCGATCAGCTTCATCAACGCCTGCCGCGGGCGCGGATCATCCTCATGGCGATGAATCCATTTTCAGGGCTGCGGGGTCTGATCCGTCCTTTTGTCGGTAGCTATATTTCGGCTCATCAGGCGGAGGCACGGAAACGGGGCCTGGAGTTTATCGACTATCGGCCCGATTGGGAGCGTCTGACCCCTGACGATCTGGCCGCTGCAATTCCTGACGGCGCGCATCCGCGGCCCGAAGTCGCTTCTAAAATCATCGTGCCCCAACTCGCCCGGCACATAGCCGGCCGCGATTGCGGAGAATGAATCTCCCCCGCTGAGGGTGTCTGCACCTGTCGGCGGGTTCAACCTGCTGCGAGATAACCCTTCAAATAGTTGACCAGCGACGTCCGGCCGGCATCGGACACGTCTTGATGAGAGGGGCTGTCCAGGTCCTGGAGGAGATAGTCTTTGAGTTCGTCATCGTTCTGGGCGACATAGATGCCCGGGCGGCCGACAAGCTGGCTCACCGTGGCAAGCTGGTGATCGTTTCGGTGCTCGCCAAGAGCCGCCTTCCGCGGAACGAGAATGATCGGTTTGCCGAAACGCTTCGCCGTGAGGACCGTGCCGATTCCCGCGTGAGAAACGATGACAGTCGCATCGCGAAAGACCCTGTCGAAGTCCGCGGGCTCGATATTCTTGATCCATTTCATGTTCTGTGGAGTATAGGTGCCCTTGCCGATCTGAGCCAGCACCGGTCTGGTCAGATCCTTGGCGAAGGTATCGACGGCCTTGACGAGGCGATCAAACGGCAGCTGCGTTCCGACGGTGACAAGGATCAAAGGACAGCTCCTGCGTAATGGGGGCCATCCGGCCGTGAGAGATGTTGCCATTGCGTGAGCCAGAGCGTTGCAATATGGCCGGCCAATTTTCCCGATAAGGACAGTTTCTCCACATTGGCGACGCTATCGATCCAGATCGTTCGCTTGCCCATGAGCCTGCCAGCCAACAGGCAGAACAGGCCTGGAGCTGCTCCCGTCGACAGGATGATATCGGGCTTCAGCTTGAAGACAATGTAAAACGCGCTGAAAAAACACTTGATCGACATAACGATTGAGTCGCGGCTGCAATCGGGCAAAACCAAGCCATTGCTGATATCGTACTTTTTTAAGAGACCGGGAATCGTGGTGGCGAAAAATACCTCGCTACCCTCGAAGGCGGCGCGCATAGCCATCATCTGTTCCCAGTGACCACCTCCGGACGAAGCGGCGAGAATTTTCCGTTTTTTTCCGTCAGTCATATTAGATCCATCCTCGCACTATCTTATGGTTCGCGCTGCTATGGTGTCTCAGCAGATTTAGAGCCCGCTGCGAATTGTTCACATTTTGCGAGCCATGCGTTGGAGAGTGTGATTTCCTATTGCAATGCATCATTTTTGAATGCAATGCAATGCAAGTGGCTCGGCCGGCATTGACTTCGCGAGTGAGGGTGTATCGTCTTGTATCACCTCGAAAGGACAATCGGATGCACAACAACCCCGTACGCGCTTACCGTCCCGATATAGATGGTCTTCGTTCGGTTGCCGTCATTTCCGTTGTGCTATTTCATGCAGGTCTGAGGTCATTTTCCGGCGGATTCGTTGGTGTCGACATTTTCTTCGTCATCTCCGGGTATCTCATTACAGGACATATTTATGGCGACATTCTAAAATCGGAATTCAAATTCACAAGATTCTATGCGCGACGGGCACGGCGCATATTGCCGGCGCTGTTTTTCGTATTGGCTGTTTCGTTCCTGATCGGTTTTCTCCTCCTGTCCCCGGGCGAGTTCAGGAAATTTTCGCATAGTGCCGTTGCCGCCATGTTAGGCTTTTCCAACGTCTATTATTGGCTTTCCAGCAACTACTTCTCGCCGGCATCCGACCAGCTGCCCATGCTGATGACCTGGAGTCTCGGCGTGGAGGAACAGTTTTATATGGTCTTTCCCTGGATCATTTTGTTCCTGAACCGCTATTTCAAGCGAGCCGTGCTTCCCGCGATCGCAACGATTGTCGTATTCTCTTTCATATTTTCCGTCGCAGCGTTGAAGATCAATCCGAGTTTCACCTTTTATCTGCTTCCGACTCGCGCATGGGAGCTGGGGATGGGCGGCATTCTCGCTGTGATGGAGACAAAGGGTTTGCGTCTCGATCGGGGTGGAAGCGCAGCCGTCAATGCCATTGCGTTGATCGGCGCGATATTGATTGTCGTACCGATCTGGTTCTACAACGACTCCACGCCTTTTCCCGGAGCTGCGGCGCTTTTGCCGGTTCTCGGGTCGGCGCTGCTGATTGCGACGCCAAGCTCGATCGTGGCTTTTGCACTCGGTTCGCGGCCGTTCGTTTTTATCGGCCTTGTCTCATATTCCTGGTATCTGTGGCATTGGCCTCTTTTGAGCTTCGCCAGCGTCGCATCCGTCTGGCCATTGCCGCAATCGACGGCTTTGCTCATCGTTGGGATCTCATTTATCCTGGCGGTTCTGACGTATTATCTCGTGGAGAAGCCGTTTCGGCGCCCGGGTCTTTCCAATGGCCGCACACTTTGGCGCTACGCAACGGCCCTGGCGGTTTTCGCGCTTCCTTTCGCGCTGACCGCGCTACTGGCTGGCGTTCCACAGAGATTTGGTTCACAGGTTGCCAGGATTGAAGAGATCGCAGGCGGGCGTGAAGCGTGCCTCGTATCTTATGGTGCAACCGCCCCAGCTCTCGGCAGCAACTGCCAACCTGCAGGCAATAAGCCTGCGATAGCCTTGATCGGCGACAGCCATGCGGCTGCACTTGCGCCCGGATTGCGAGCCATCGCGCAAGAGCGGGGTTACCAGCTTTACGTCTTTACCAAAACATCCTGCCCGCCGCTGACAGACGCCACGCGCTATATGCCCAACCATCCGCTCCATGCTGCAGAATGCTCGGCTTATAACGCCAAAGTATTGGGTTTGCTGCGTGAAAACGATGCGATCAAGAAAGTTATCCTGGCCGGGTACTGGTCTGCTCCGATGCGTGAGGCAGAGACCGGTTCGCGCTATATCAGCCCGGGCGCCAATGGCGCAGAGCAGGCCGAAAACCAAAATGGGCCGACCCTGGAGTCGGCACTTGCATCGCAGGTCGCCCAATTGCGGGCCATGAACAAGGATGTCGTCCTTCTGCAAGACGTTCCACTTTTCAACTTTAACCCTGTCCGTGCCGTGCTCCAGCGTGCGATACCCTTCAGAGCGGCGTTTGGAAGATGGCTCGACGGCGATCGTGATCTGACACCATATGATGCTCCGATGAAAGCTGTCGCGAATTTCAACGATCCGGTCAGGGATATTATCGCGCGTGTCGCGGAGAAATCACCGCCTGGCGTGGCCCTGGTCGATCCTTTCAACGCGCTTTGCCCGGGAGCTCGGTGCAGTTTTTCCGCCGCCGACGGCGCGCCGTTGTTCATAGACAACCAGCATCTATCGACGGTCGGCTCGGAAGTTGCCGCCAGGGCAGTCCTTCCGGCGGATGACGAGGAGAAAATGAGGACGACGTCTTTCTCTGACAAACAGTCTCGGATGACTGGTATTGTGAGGCATATTGATACGCCGGTCCGCTGAACTCGCTTCAGCTCCTGTGTGAACAGTGGTGACCTTCACCTCTTCACATTCCGCAACGAATGCGCCCAAGCGCCGATTCAATTAATGCGCTGTCATCCGCGGCCTCGACGCCATGGGATCGACCAGTTGAAAAATGGGCGGCTTCCAGGGCGCTGGGAGCCGTGCGTCTAGAGCTTTTCCGGGTTAGATTGAAGCATTCTGTTGGCTCAAACGGAGTCGGATGGTCGACCGGCCGGCGCGCGTCGTAGCCCAGCTCTACGGCCAAGCCGGCCGGTCGATCAGCCGGCCCGTTTCAGCCAACCCGGAGGGCCGGGCATCTTTCCGCCAGGATCAGAGGCCATCGGCTCGGACGTACCGAGGGGTATGTCCGTCGCCAATCGCCTCTGCCCTGACGAAAACCTGCTCCGGCAGAATGCTTCAATCTAACCCGGAAAAGCTCTAGGCATCGTGCCTTCCGAAAGATCGCTTCCAACTTTCAGGCCAAGGCGCTAAGCCGCAACAACCTTAGCTCTGAGGCTGATGGATTTGAGATGGCGCCCCAGTGGCTTTTCGATGAACGTATAAATCAAAGCACCGCCACCGGCAGCGATCCCAAAATAATCAAAACTTCTATCCACTGTGTGTGTTCATCGACGAGCCACCGCTCTTCATTCTGCTTAGCGGAAGCGAGACAACCAAGTATGGCCAGAGAATGACTGGCGCCAGCATCATTCCCGCTTCCATCATTGAGCCAACCACGATCAGAAGAATGATTGCAACTTCCTTGGAGTGTGTGGCACGAAGCTCGGTAGAACGTTGGATCGTTACTAGACGGCCGCCCAGGCGCTGAAGAATAAAGGCTGTCCAGGCAATCATGCCCGGTACCCCGATGTTGAGGGCAAGTTCCAAGTAGGTGTTATGGGTGGAGCGTGCGTCGAAGGTCAGCGAGACATATTGCTCCATAATTTCCGGCTGACGGAAAACGGCAAAACCGTAACCAAAAAGAGGGCGATCGTATACCAGAGGCAGCAATTGGTCCCAGATATTAGTGCGTCCGGAAAAGGTAAGGTCTTTTCCAAATGCGTCCGCAATCATTTGTGCAACGCCAAGATAGGCGAAGGATGCCGCCACTCCCAAAATAATGCAGAAGAAGAAAACAATGAAGGAGCGCGCCAGTGAGTTTCTCACGGTTTGCATCATACGTGAGCCGGCCAATGTGGCCACGCCGATAGCCACCATAACAACCGCAGTCGAAGATTTGGAAACAACGATGAGTAGGAGAGTACACAGCAACGCCGCCCAGCGTAGAAGTTGGCTATAGCGTAATGGTCCTCTCGGCATTCCCAGCGACAGCATGGTTATGAAACTGACGGCACAAAACTGACCAAGGCCGTTCTTGTGGTAGAACAGACCCTTAACCATGCCGGCATAGGATCCTCCCATCACAGCATATCTTGGCAAGGCCACGGTATACAGGATGTTCGCAAAGGCCGCGAACATACCAAAGGTCGCCAGAAGCCGGAAGGTTTCAACGCTGCCGTATCGATGCCGGTAAAGCAACGGCGCTACTGTCAGCACGGCGACGGCGGCAACGCCGCGCACGGACGCGCTAAAACTGATGGAAAGCCCAAGGGAAATGATTGAGAGTATAATAACGACGAAAACAAGAACCGGGATCCTACGAAAATAGGAAAGGAAACGGTTTGGTTCCAATACGAAGTAAAGGCCGATCAGCGGAATGAGGCTGTACAGCATCAGTTTCTGCGCAAACGGATCAACAGATGCATCTTCATTGAAGTTTGAGGGATAGCCGTACCACATCCCGGTTGTTCGCAAGAGTGTTAGATAGAACATTCCGGTGAGGAGCACGCGGATAAGCGTTTCCTTTCTGATGCCGCGACGTGGCCGCGGTCGGACGACTGGCCGCAGGATGACTTCCTGGTCCGAAAGATAAGAATGGCCGAGACTCATCCGAGGGTACTCCTGCAAACAGTATCAGAAAGCGGCATTGGGCCTGTATTCCTGGTATGCGTGTCCGAGAATTCCGTTCACCATGCCGGCACCGCGTAGTACATGGGTGAGTGCCCGCATGCCCCAATAGGGTGAAACCAGGATCGCCGGCAGCATGACCAGCCCAAGCATCACTCTCGTGGCGCCATAGGCCGCGCGATAGAGCCGGCGCTTGAGGTTGCCGTGCAGGATCTCGCTGACGGCGAAAGTGTTGCCGAGGCGATATTGTCGCTGCATCACCCATTTCCATGTCATGCGGCTGGCGGGAACGACATCATAGACCAGTGCCTTGTCAGCCCAGAAAACCTGCATGCCACGACGAATTGCCTGATTGAAGAAGAGATAGTCAGTGCCGCCGGTGAAGCGCATTTTCTCTTCGAAGCGCAGATTCCATGAGCGGATGAGGGGATAATCGAACATGACATTGTTCGAAGCCGCATAGGAAATGCGCTGACCGTCCTTGTTCTTCTTGCGCTCGAAAACCCTTGCCTTGATGAAATATTCCGGCGGATTCTCGGGATAGACCGGCTGGACCGGACCGTAGACGCAATCGGCGCGATTTTTCTCCCGGGTCTCCAGCATCGCATCGAGCCAGCCATCGACCGGCCATTCGTCATCGTCGAGAAAGCAGAAGAGATCGGTACCGGCAGGGGCTGAATCGAGCGCGCGATTGCGCGCAAACGGTATGCCCTGGTTCGGTTCGACGACATAGATCAGATCATAGGTGCCCGTTTTGCCGAAAGCCTCGACCGTGGCTCTTGCGCTGCCGGCGGCATCATTGTCGACGATCACCATCGTCAGATGATAGGGGCGAGCCGGATGCCTGGTCTGGCGTGTCATCACATCGAGCAGCTTGGCGATCCCGTCCAGCCGCCGATAGGTCAGCACGCCAACGGCGATGTTCAACGGCGACGCGCCTGACGGATCAGTTCCGGCAGATGAATGCGGAAAAGTGTCCTGCTGGTTCATGACTGTCCTCTCCGCAGCATAGTGCCCAAACGCTTGCGCGCGGCCATCAAGGCCACTTCGTTGACGGCATCGTCGCCGAACGGACCACCGGCCACGGTGTTGCGAGCTTCGCTCCTCAGTTTCAAAAGCGATGTCGTTTCGGCAATGCCTCCGGCGACCAGGCTCTTACCCAGCGCATGCAGCCCATCATAGCGGCGCGCCAGCTCCAATCCTGTGGCGATCATGATCCGTGGGCGCAGTGTTTTTGCCCTGCTCGTGCCCGTATAGCGGTTCGAGGCATGAATGCGCTGAAAGGTCAGCGGCGTTTCGACGATGGCTCCGCGACCGAGATAGGCGGCTGCAAACTTGATGTAATTGTCGCTGAGCACGACGTCTTTCGCGACGGACATCGGCAGGATCTGGGACAGGAGGTCGCGGCGGAAGCTCAAGCCGGAGGTCGGCACCGGAAGCGAGGGAAAGCCGCCCCTGCGCAGGGTGTCCCGTTTGTCGAACAGCGTCACCTGCAACTTCGCGGGAGGCTGGTCGTCTTCGTTGGTCGTCACGCGGTCGAAACACCAGTCGATCTCGTTGCGGTCATAGACCTCGACAATGCGCGCGAGTTTGCCAGGCAGAAACGCATCATCGGCATCGAGGAGAAAGAGGATATCGCCGCTTGCAGCCGCAAACCCGGCGTTGAAGCTCGAGGCCTGGCCACCGTTTTCCTTCAATACGGATCGGATCTGCTCGCCGTAGGAAGCGAGGATCTCCCTGGAATCATCCGTGGAGCCATCGTCGACGACAATCACCTCGTAGTCGGGATAAGTCTGCGACAGGACACTGTCGATGCATGGGCGCAAGAACTGCCCGTAATTGAAATTGTTGATCAGCACCGAAAGTTTCAAATTACCGTCTCCTGGGCCAGTCGATCACCGCCCCAGCGGGGCGTATCGGCGAATTCCGGCACGATAGCCGCGCATGTAGTAGTATTTCCAAATCGCCCAGAAACGCTTCTTCGACCGCGGCAGGAGATAGAGGAGGGCTGCACGGAAAGCCCACTGTGCACTTTCGATCCAGGTCGGCAATGGAACGCCGCTTATCCTCACGCCTTCCGGCACCTCATCAGGAAAGAGCGCCGGCATGCCGTAGCCAAGCCGCTCGCCGCGTTTCTGCACCCAATTCTCGGTCACGCTCGACGCCGGGATCCAGTGGTGAACCACGGCTTCGGCGCATCGATAGGATTTGGCTCCACCCGCGGCCAGGCGGATGATGATTTCAGCATCTTCACCCATCGCGAACATCTTTCCCGGAAGAGGGCCGATGTCTTCTCGATAGCGTACGCTCGTCCCCAGCAACTCTCGCCGAACGATCGTGTTCGGGCCCCAAACCTTTGTCGGATCGCACGGTCCGCTTTGTGTCTCATCGACGATCGCGAATGTCGATCCCATGGGAATCCAGTCGATAAAGCGGTCCTTCGGCTCCTCCTCCCAATCTGGAACGATTCTGCCGCCGAAGACGCCATAGCTCGGATGGGCTGCGGCACAGTCGACGATCGCTTTCAGCCAATTTGGTTCGGCGCGGATGTCGTCATCAGTAAGAACAACGAGATCCCCCTTCACCCGATCCAAGGCCAGATTCAGCGCGCTGGACTTTCCCGGCTTGCGCTGCTGCAGGATGGTGATCGGAAGTTTTTCGCTATACGATTTCAGAAGGTCGAACGTATCGTCCTTGCTATTGTTGTCGACAGCGATCAATTCCCATCGATCATGGGGAAGCTCCTGGCTCACCAATGAATCCAAAGTATGGCGCAGCCGGCGGCTGGCGCCATTATAGGATGAAAAGAGCACGCTGACGAAAAGATCCGACATCAGTTACCAACCCTTTTGGTGAAGTCGAAAGAGGAAAGCCTCATGATTTGACTGCCTATACCTATTGGACGGATCGGTTTGCTATGCGGGATTCGACCGCGCCCCACCGAAGAATTCGCGCCGATAACCGCCGCCGAGAACCCTCAGCTTGCGAAAATTGCGCAACAACCGTCGCGGCTTCAGAAGTACGCCACGATTCAGAAAATACTGCCGCATCAGGCTCGGCGCGCGGCTGTGCGATCCGCCATGGGCGACCCGGTAGACTGCTCCCCGGAAAGGCAGTTTGGTCAGGGGCGCTCCGCGCTGGGCAAGAATGCCCGCAATGCGGACGTGGCTGCCCAGCATCGACTTGATCCAGTCGAGAGAGGCGTCTTCAAACCGCTGCGGCAGTTCATACAGATCGCCGCGAATGATCAGCGAGGTGCCGCAGAGATGGCTGAAGTCATCATGGCCGAGCAGAAAATTGCCGCCGTCGTCCCAGATGTAACCATTGTCGATCGTCCATCCGTTGGCATCCCGGTTTTCCGATACATATTGCACGATCCGGGAGCTGACGAAATCGTCGTCATCAACAATCATGAAAAAGCGGCTGTCGGCTGCGGCCAGCATGCCGCTTAGAACGCGCCGGCCTTTGTCGGCGCGGAAGGCATCGAGGAAGTCTTCCTTGCTGCCCTTTCCGAGTTCGTGCATGTCGTTCGGCGGAAACGTCACACGAACGGCGGAAAATTTCTCCGGCAGATCAGGCAGATCGGCCCCTTCGTTAGCTACGATGATGCCGCGCCAATCGCCATTGGTCTGATTGGAAATGGAGGCCACGGTCTGGCTGAGATTTGCCTTCAGCTTGCTCCAATCGCGCGCGTTGTCCTGATGTCGGACCGGGATGATGAAGGTGACAAGTGGCATCGAATTCCCCCTTAAGCCCGCAGGCCCACAGCTTCTTTCTCAGCGACGCGCCCCTTGGCAGCCTGCTGACGCGCCCACTCGATTCCGTCTTCGAGCGATGTCGCTTTGTAGGAAAGGTCGGTTCCGCCGGAGAAAGCATTCATGAAGCGACGGATCTTTCCATAGCTGTTGTCCAGCACCGCATGCGGACGGCCGAGCAGCAGCGAGCAGATATGAACGTGCAGACGGTCGGTCACGATCGCGCGGGCGCGCGAAATCTGACTGATGCCACGCTCGAAGCGGTTATGAGCCGCAGCATCCAACCTGCGCAAGGCAACTTCGCTCGGCTTCAATGCGAGATAAGCCGAGGCTACGCCCAACTTCTTGGCGATGTCCACCTTCCTCCTCGATTCCGTAATCCAGTCTTCCACAGGAATATCGGAAGGAATCTTGCGATCACCGCCGCCGACGCGTTCCGCATCCTCCCGCAACATGGCGAGGACGGGAATCTGCGTTGCCCTTTCCGGCAGCGGGCCGATGGCGAAGGCCATATCCGGGCACAGCCGCACGATGCAGTCGAAGTGCTTCTCGGAAAACTCCTTCGATTCTTCATCGCGCACCAGCAGTACGAAATTCTTGTGGCGTCCGATGGCCTTTTTGGACTGCTCGATGCGCTCGGGCGAACTGTAGTGGATCGATTGCGGGAACTGGACGATCTGCCGATCCGGGAAGCGTTCCATGATCATTTCGCGGAAGTCCTGATGGGCGACCCAGATATCGCCGAAATTGCCGCCGCCGTGAATGAAGATCGGGCCTGTGGGGACGCGACGTTTCAGTTCGTCGGCGGAGAAGTCGTAGAGCCTGGAAACATAGTCCGGGCGCTTGCCGAAGCGGTCCCGGAGATAGGCCATCTCTCCCAGCCAGATCGCCGAGTCGCCGCAATTGCGGATGTCGGGAAAATCGAGAATCGCAAGCGGTTCATCGCGCGAGACATAGTCCTTCAGGCAATCATGGATCATGCCGTTGAGTTTTGCGATCAGCTCCGGTCTGGATTGGCTGGTCATTCTGCCTCTCTTGTTGATGTTCGTTTAACTTCACGCCGATTTGGGTACGGCAATACGTTTTGCTTTTGACAGGAACTTGACAACGATACGCTGAACTTCAGTTTCCGGGCCATTGGGCTTCTTCATCGCCACCCAAAGAGTAAAGCTCGATCCGGCGTAGATGATGCCGCCCGTGATGACGAGGAAGGCGAGATAGAGTGCCAGATGCAGCTTGTCTGTAGGCATGCTCAGAATGTGCGACAATCCCCAGACACCGGCGGCCATCAAGGCGACGCTGGCAAGCGCGCGGAAGTTGGCCGCGAGCTGCTGGAAGAACGGCAGATTGATCAAGCGCTTGACGAGAAGCATGTTGACCACGGTGGAAATCAGGCCGGTCAACACCCGGGCATAAACGACGCCCGGAAGCCCGGCCATCATCAGGCCGGCGATGATGATGGGGATGCGGACCACCAGCATCTGCGTGTCGCGGATGAACAGCATCTTCGTATGGCCCTTCGCCATGCCGAGCGGCTGGACGAGCGAGCCGAGGGTCTGCAGGGCAAAGACCGATGCGAGCGCCTGGACGATGAAGATGGCGGGAATCCACTTCTCTCCCAAGGCAAGCCGCATCATCGGCTCGGCCACCACGGCCATGCCGATGCCCGCCGGAAGCGCCACCGCCGCCAACAGCGCCTGCGCACGCTGATAGGCTGCGATCAGCCGGACCGGATCGTTGCGGACCTTGGAGAAGCCCGGATAGATCGTCTGGTTCAAAGGCGCCGTGGCCTCGCGCGTCGGCAGCGTCGAAAGGGTGTTGCCGACCGTGTAGTGGCCGAGCTGCGTGGCGCCGAGCAACTTTCCGATCAGCAGATATTCGATCCGCCAGTTCAGTGTGTTGACGATCTGTCCGGCCGTCAGCCACACCGAGAACGAAAACAATTCGCGCGCGTGCCGAAAGGTGATGCGCGGCCAGAACGGCAGGACGGTGTAGGAAACGATGATATTGGTCACCTGATAGGCGAGGGTGCCGATCACGAGGGCCCAGTAACTCTGATAGATGGCCGCAATCGCCACCGTCACGATGAAGCCGACCAGCTTTTGCGAGACGTTGAGGACGAATTCCTGCCAGAAGATTAGATCGCGCTGGAGCATGACACGGCGTGGATTGGCAAGACCGCTCAGGAGCAGGCTGAAACTCAAGGCGAGCATGACGCTCGTCAGCCGCGGCTCATCATAAAATTCGGCGATCGGATAGGACGCGGCGGCAAACAGCAGCGCCAATATCGCGCTTCTCGTCACGCTCAAGGTCCAGACCGCGCTGAAGTGCGTTTCGCTGGGCGACTCGTGGCGGATAAGCGCCTGATTGAGCGAGAGTTCGGTGACCGAACTCAGAATGACCTGGATCGTCGTTGCAATAGCGACGAGACCGAAGTCAGCCGGCACCAGATACCAGGCGAGTACGAAGGTGCTGAGCGCCGAGAGCCCGTTGACGATGGCGCGGGACAAACTCAGCCACATGCTGCCTTGAATCAGCCGGTCGGTAACACTGCTCATGGGCGAACGGCTCCCGAGGTCGATGACGTTGACCATTTCAGCGGGCTGCAGGCCCATCCGGAGTGCTTCTTGCCCTTGCGGGAATGGAGAGTATTGGCGGAATTAGAAAGCATCATGCCTTATTGCCTCGTCACGGGGTCTGCGACATCAAAGGGCGCTGGCCGTCTTCTTGGAAAAATCCTGCTTCAGCCGATCCAGCTCGACCAGCATTTTCTCGTGGGCTCTTACGATAGCCTCGTCGGAGCTGAGCTGTCCTGGCTTCTCAGCCACCCGCTGCAACGTCTTGACGGTCGAGCCGAAAACATAGTTGCCGGTCAGCTGCCGGATGCGGCGGTGACGGAACGTGATGTTCTTCAACAGGTATGTGTTTTTCCGCACCAAAGATGCGCCTGCTTCGACGAGGTTCGAGGGGCCGATCGGATCGAAATCGATCTCCAGATCGAGCGCACTCGCCCAGTCATGCCACTTGGCGCGATTGCCCGGCGCGATCGGCCGGATCGCCCGCCACGGAACGCGCAGCGCATCTGATATAATGCAGCCATGCATCGCTTCGGAGACGACCTTCTGCGATGCGCTGAGTTCGGTCAGAACCTTTTCCACCGACCAGCGGGGATCGATATAATGGATGCCGGCGAGGTCGCAGACCTTGTCCCAGCTGCCGTACATGGCGCTTTCGTAGTGCGGCATAAAGGAGACGGGGTAGCGCTTCTCAACGCTCTTGGCATCCCAGCAGCTGCGCGTCAGGATGCCCGAATCGCCGATGGCGTAGCTCGGATCGATGCCGAGGACCTCGGCGGTCTTCTTTCCGCGCACGAAGTAGAAGGTCCAGTTGCCATCGACCTTCGGCGCGTTGGTGTAGCCGCCATAGCCCGAGCCGAAGACGATCTTCTGTATGTTCGGGTCGAAATTATCGTAGAGGATCGAACCGATGCCGAGAAAGAGCTGGCTCTCGTCGTCATTGAAGAAGCCGGGCAGCAGACGTTCCCAGAGCCAATGGTTCAGTTCGTCGCCGAAATTCTCGTGTTTCCCGCGATAGGCAAACATCTTCATCGTGCTTCTCCAGTCGGCAAGTGCGTCACGATCTGCGTGACCGTTTCGTCCTCGCGGGCCATGCGTCCGTAACGCGAAATGATCTTGATGTCGCTGCGGATTATCTTGGCCGGGTTGCCGGCCACGAGCGAGCGCGGCGGCACGCTCTTGGTCACCACCGAGCCGGAGCCGATGACGCATTCGTCGCCGATCTCCACGCCGGGCAGGATGATGCTGCGGGCGCCGATGAAGCAGCGTTTGCCGATCCTCGTGTGAAGGTAGAGCCCGCGTGTGAGGTCGTGGGTCAGGATGGCGGCTTCGAAGGCGACATAGGTTTCGGCGCCGATATGCAGTCCCTTCGGATTGGTCTTGTCGAAGCGCACGCTCAGTGAAAAGCTGGCGGTCGGATCGATGTCCATACCCCAGAATTTCGTATAATAGAGCCACTTGGCCTTAACGATCCCGTTCCGCAGCGGCCGAAATACGTTCAGTCCCCACTTCGGCTTCTTTCCTGTCTGCACCATCAAGTCCGACCCCGGCTGGAAAATTGGTCTAGTACGGAACTGTAATAGTCCTCTAGCATCCCCGTTTGACGACGTATGTCGAAGCGCTCGGCCACCAGAAGCGGTGCCCGCGCGCTGAAGGCTGTCCACAGGGACTGGTCGTTGAGCAGCCTTCCGACCGCTTCCGCCATGCCCGCGACATCCCGCTCCTCCACGAGATAACCAGTTTTCCCCTCTTCGATCGCTTCGCCCACGCCTCCCGAGCGGAATGCGACGACCGGAGTACCGACGGCTTCGGCCTCCAGATTGGCGAGGCCGAAGGCTTCCGCGTGACCATTGTCGAGCGTCACGCTGCCATGAAGATAGAGTTCCGCACTGGCGAGCAGATCCCTTATCTCTGTCTGCGACAGATTTTCATGGATCGTGACGCTTGGCAAGGAACGGCGCGCCAAGGCCTCGATTTCCTCCTTCAATGGTCCCTGTCCGACCATGACGAATTCAACCGGGGTGCCGGCGGCCGCCACGCGTGAAAGCGCGTCGATCATGAAGCGGTGGCCCTTATAGTCGACGAAACGGGCAATGGAAACCACCAGCCCCTTTTTTCGTGGACGCGGCTCCATTTTGAAGAGATCGAGATCGATGCCGATGTGATGGCGAAAGACGCGGTCGGCGCGGAAGCCGAGCGCCAGCAGCCGCTCTCGGATGAAATCGGAAACGGCGATGTTCCAGCTGTTCCAGCCTGCCATCTCGCTCCGGCCCTTGGCGAAGAAACGCACCTGATTGAAGCCGCCCGGTTTTTTCGGATCGCCGCGATAGGTGGCGTCGAAGCCATGAAACGTCGTTACGAGCGGCTTGCCGGCGGCGCGCGCGAGCGGACCGATGACATAGCCGTTCTTGCCGAAATGGGCATGGACAAGATCGGCTTGGCTGATCGCGGGAAAGAGAAAAGGCAGGCCGACCTGCGGGATTTTCAGAAGCAGCTCGCCGGCCCGCGCAACGGGAGACCGACGAATGTCATGAACCGGGACAGTCGATTTTTTTGTATGGGCGGAAGAGATTCGCGAACCGGCAAGAATTTCAGCTTCGAAGGAGCGAAACGCCACTGCCTGGTTGAGAACAAATGCCTGGCTGGCAGGCAAAAATTTTTCCACGTAAATAACGGCTTTTCTCATGAATCTGTTCGCGTCTCCACTGTCTTGGCGATCACATTGCCTCTATTGCCCGCTTGATGCCGTCAATCGAACTTCTCGGATCGTTGTTTTCGTCGTAAAGATTAACGCGCTTCGTGCATGCCGCGCCGGGGTTGGTGTCCTTCTCGTCAAGCCCGCCATATTTCTCCGACATGCCCCAAACGGTGGCGCCTTTCAAGTCACCACGCTCGGCTGCGATGGTGATCACGTCACCGAAAATCTCGGCATAGGAGACCGGCGTGGAGCTTTTGTCGCGGTTGAGGAAATGGCAGGACGCATCGAGTTCGGTAATAAAAACCCTGACACCCATATCCTTCAGTGTTGCACAGAATCGGCCCATTCCCTCCGGATCGATCCGATCGAGACCGGGGCGGAAATGCGATTGCAGCCCGACGGCGCCGATCGGCGTCTTTCTGGCGACGAGATTCTCGACAATCTTCAGGATGCGTGCACGCTTCTGTTCGAACACCTCGGATTTTTTCTCCAGGTGCGTCTCGTTGAGAACCAGCATCGCGTCGGGATTGGCCTCGTGTGCCATGTCGAAGCTCATGCGGATATAGTCGTCGCCAAGAAGGCGTCGGAAAACGCAGTTCCGCAGATCCGGCACATCATATTCCAACGGCTCGTTCACCACATCCCACGCATCGATCGACTTCTTATAACGAGCGACAACCTGTTTTATATGACGGTTCATCGCCGCCCGAATGGTCGCAGCGTCGGTGATGGCGGACACCCAGTCGGGCGTGCGATACCAGACAAGCGTGTGTCCATAAACCCTCATGTTGTTTTTGCGTGCAAACGCAACGATTTGATCGGCGGGGCCGAAGGAAAAGACGCCTGGCATCTTTTCCGTTGCATTCCACTTCAGCTGATTTCGCGGCGTTACCGAATTGACGTTGTCGATGTAGATCTGCGACGCGATCGGATTGCCTACATCCTCCGGATCGATCGCCGAACCGAATCGAAACGATTTTCTGTCGGCCAGGGCGCGCAGCCCCGCGGACGGCGGCACCTGCGCCAAAGCCTGACCCGCGCGGGCATATAACAGGGCGAGCGGAACGGAGGCGAGGAAACGTCTTCTATTCATTCTTTCTCTCACTGTTGGCTGTGTGTAACGTCTTCGGCGGAATCGAAGGGCCAAGCTTGCGGATTACAATCCGTCGCGGCTTCGATCTTAATTAATACATCGGTACAACTTCCGATGTATTTTCAGCGGCGTGGATGACGACGGCAATTTTAGACTTTTCTGCGTAATCCAAGATATTAAACCGCTGCGGAGGGGAGCTCGTTATGGAAGGTTGGTTTAACTATCTGATGAGCTATGCCGCTTTTTTTATGGCGACTGTTCGCAGCGGCGTATCCCTTTTTGACGACCGGCAGTTCGCGGCGTTTGCTCTCGGCGTTGTCGGCACCATTCTCATCCTGTTCGGCGCGCTCGTCAGAACCTCGTTGCGATTGCGTCGATCGGCACGCGTCGTTCGCTCGCTCAACGACGAACTTGCGCAGGCTATTCAGGACCTCAATGTAGAGCGTCTCTGGCGTCTGGCCGGCGGTGAAGGGGCCGAACGGCCAAGTCCAGACAGCTTGACGGAGCTTTACAGGATCCTGTCCCGGCATCACGGTGATGCAGGTCGCATCGCCTGAAGTGCGCCGCATGCGGCTCTAATTGCGATTTACTGCGGCCGCTCTTGATGGGGAAGTTCCGGCTGCGTGCGGTTGGCCGCAATTGTGGGCTCTGGCACGGGAAGCCATGTTCTGCCGGAAAAGTAATTCCTCGCCCTTTTTTGGGGGCCCGACGTTGCATCCAGCGAGAGGGTAAAATTGTAGCGCTGCGGATTGAGCACTTCGTGGGTGAAGGCGATGTTGGCTCCGAAGCCGTCTTCCTTGACATCCTTCAGGTTTTTGATCGCATTCAGGGTCTCATGAAAATCGAGCCATTGCGGTTGACGCAGCATGGTTTCGAAAATGCGCAGGATAGCCGGATCGAGCTGGCCATTCTGATCCGTTCCGGGATTGACGATCTTCACGCGCATACTGCTGATCGTGCCGGCGGCATCGCCACGAACAATGACGAAGATGGAATTCGCAAGCTGATCCTTTTCACGCTTGGCGCTGTGCTCGTAAAAGCATTCGAACGTGTCGGCATTGAAGCTGGCCGCCGCCCATTCGCTGGTCTGAACGCCCGCTTGACGCAGCGCCGCGCACATTGCAGGCCCGGATATGCGCCATGTGCGCAGAAAGGCCGACGCGGTCTGTGCCACGGGCGGTTCGGTGGCATGCAGGGGAAGCTTATAGACCGCCGGCGGCGCCGGTCTTGCTGGAGCTTTGGGCGGCGGCGGCTTAACCTCAGGGGGGAAAAGGTCGAAGCCGAAATAATGGCCAACCGCCTTTAAATGTTTCATGTCGTTGGACAGAAGCACCGTTCCGATGACCAGCGAGAGGGAAATCGTCAGCAACAACCAGAAGGTCACGGGAAGCCGCGGTTTTCCTGCCGGCTGTTTCGCATATGGGGGCGACGAATTATCGGGCAAGCTTGTCTTCTCCGGCACGCGAGAAGGATTTCGTTGGTCTGTCTGGATCCCGTCAGTATACATGATCCGGTTAAATATCTTTTGGCTTCGTGTCTGCAACCAGGGCCCTTTCATCCGCGCCCTCATGAAAAGCGCGCGATCGGTTCGCCGAGAGCGCTTCAGCAGCATTTCAGCCGAGAATTTCCAATAAAGCGTTCGGCAATTCGGCGAGGGGTATTCGCTGATCTTGCCGCTTCTGTGGTCACGTAAAGGGGCGTCGTCCAAACTGGATTGAAATAAATTCGAGTTTTTTGAAAAGATTGTTGAATTGACATAAGTATTTTCATCCACAGGTCGAGAAACTGAAGATATTCATTTTAATTACGGGGGGAGTGCACTCAAGTTCTGCCATTCTCTCGCGCATAGCGTTTAAATTTTTGTGAGAAATTTCAAATTATGCTTCCAAAATATTTATCGGATAACGACTTTCGGCGAGTTCGATCAAATTTCCGACGTATTAATCGATAGGGATTGCGCTGCAACAGCAGAAAGGAGAGACCATGTCCATCGAGCTAGACGCAACCACCTACGTTCACGCCAAACCGACAACTGCACATTCCTACATCTTGCCCAAGATCTTCGATGTGCTGGAGGATCATTTCGATGGTTCTGCGAAAAATGACGTCTTCGATCTCGGATGCGGCACCGGCGGGGCCGCCGCGGCTCTTACGAAAGCAGGATATGATGTCGTCGGCGTCGATCCCTCCAGCGACGGAATCGGCAAGGCCAATATCCGTTATCCCGGACTGGCGCTGAGCGTCGGCTCGGCCTATGACGACCTGTCCCGGGATTATGGCAGTTTCAGTGCCGTTATCAGCCTGGAGGTCGTCGAGCATGTCTACGATCCGAAGAGCTTCACCTCGACGATGTTCGATCTCGTCAAGCCGGGCGGCATCGCGGTGATATCGACGCCCTATCACGGTTATCTGAAGAATCTTGCACTGGCTGCGACGGGAAAAATGGATGATCACTTCATGCCGTTGAAGGATCATGGGCATATCAAGTTCTGGTCGAAAAACACATTGCGCACACTGTTGCTGGAGACCGGCTTCGATAACGTCCGTTTCGAATATGTTGGAAGAATTCCTGCCTTTGCCAAATCAATGATCGCCGTCGCCGACAAGCCGCTTTAGCCGGTCGGCGCGACATTGCGCCGTTCGCCGCAGTAGTCCGGAGGTTGTTTCTACTGCATGCTGTGGTGAAAAAAACCGTGATGAAATATTTACTTTTAGTTGCATTCTTGCTTAAACTCTCCATTATACAGCGGGCGTATTGATGAAGCGGGAGACTTAAGCAGATGAAGGCCAAATCGCCGAATTCCATCGATGTCTATGTTGGCAACCGCGTGAGAGTTCGGCGAAAGACGCTCGGCATGACCCAGCATGGATTGGCCGAACTTCTTGGCATCACTTTCCAACAGATTCAAAAATACGAAAAAGGAACGAACCGGATCGGCGCCAGCCGCCTTCAGCGCATTTCCGAGATCCTTCGCGTGCCGGTCGGCTTCTTCTTCGAGAACGGCGGTTCCGGACCGATCGAAGGCGAGACGAGCGAATTGAACAAGTTTTTATCCTCGAAGGAAGGGCTCGCGCTCAATAAAGCGTTCATCGCCATCGAAGATCCCAACATCAGGCAGAAGCTGGTGGCCTTGGCCAAAAGTCTGGCGATGACGGGATTGCCCGACGTCGATAGCGACCTGCAGGATCCGGTTGTACACAACTGAGGATGGACCGTGCTTCATCTGCAGACATTCGGCGATCTGCGGCTGACTGAGTCGGATGGCGAGCCGGTTCGCTATCCGGTCAAAGGTCTGTTGATGATGGCCCACATCTATGCGGGTGCGAGCCATGAACTCAGCCGTTATGAGCTGGCCCAGTTTCTATGGAGCGACGTTGAGCCCGAATTGGCGCGGCTCAATTTGCGCAAAATGCTGTCCCGCATCCGCGAGATGGACTGCGGACGCACCGACATAGCTTTCGATTTCACTGCCACGACGGTGTGCCTCAACAAGCAGGTGGTTTCCAGCGATCTGGATGTCTTTCGAGCCGGCGGCCCGCCGCTGGATCGATTACAGGCGATCGCCGAATCGACGCAGCGCGGCTTCATCGGAAATATCAAGCCGGCGACAAAGCAGATAGATGCTTGGATCAGGGCGCAGCGGGACGCCCATGCGCTGCAATTGCGTCAAGCATTGCTGGAGGCGTTGCCTGATGTGCAAAAGCCGGGCGCGGCGCGCATCATTTCCAGCGCCGCCCTGCAAATCCTCGAGCGGGATCCGAATGACGAGCAGGTCAGGGCATTGCTGCATCGGCTATCCGGCAGCGCATCGTTCGGCGAGAGATTGCCGGAGAGCGGCGGCCAAGCAAGGGTGGAGGTGAAGCGTCCCGAGCCCGGCAGCCAGTCGGCCGATATCGAACGCATATCGCCGATCCCGCGGATCCTTCCCCGTCTGGTGTTGCTTCCCCCGACGGCGAAGCACGCCGATGCCGGACTTGCACTTGCCAACGCCCTGATCGAAGACGTCACAATCGAACTCTGTGCGCTTCGGCATATTTCCATCGTCGCTCCGCATACGGCCGGACAGATCCGCCGCGACTCCGAAAAAGCGGCGGTGGTCGCCAAGCACTCGATCACGTATCTTCTCGACACCCGATTTTCCGAAGAGGGATTGTTCGCCCAGCTGATCTATTTCCCCACGGATGAGATCGTCTGGGCCAATCGCTTTAAGATGAACCCCGATATATTGCCGCGTCACAGGCGGGTTATCGCCCAGCAGTTGACCGAGTCGGTGGCGCGTGAGCTGGCTGAAAACGAGGAGGAACGGCTACGTTTCGAAGCCAATCCTGAGGCCTATCACGCCTATCTCGTCGGCTCCAGCCTGATGAGCAAGCTGACACTGCCGCATATCCGCCGGGCAAGGAAGGCGTTCAAGCAGTCGCTGTCGCATAGGTCGGATTTCTCGCCGTCATTTACCGGGCTGGCAAGAACTTTCACCAGCGAGTGGCTCGTGACGGCGCAGGGAAACAATGAACTGCTGCACCTGGCGGAGCAGCATGCGCTTCGCGCAATCGAGCGAGATCCGGGATCGGCGGCGGGCCATCGCGAGCTCGGGGTCACCAGACTTTATCTTGGTGATGTGGATGCCAGCGTCGCAGCCCTTCATCTGGCGGAAGAGCTCAGTCCGCATTTTGCCGATGTCATCTACAGTCATGCCGACACGCTTGTGCATGCATCCCGCCCCGGCGACGCGCTCTCCAAGATCAGAAAGGCAATTTCGCTCAATCCGATCGCGCCTGACGCCTATCTCTGGTGTGCCGCGGGAGCAAGTTTCTTCCTGGAACAGTATGAGGAGGCCATCGCCTATGTCGAGGCGATGAAAGACAAAGCGCCGGCCCATCGTATCGCCGCGGCCAGTTGCGCAATGATCGGCGATCGAAAACGGGCACTGTTCCATCGGCAGCGCGCCGAAAGCATCAATCCGGTATTCGACGTCGAGAAGTGGCTCGCCATCGTTCCCTTCAAGGAGCACTGGCAAAAAGAGCTATATCGGGAGGGCCTGTTGAAGGCTGGTTTTTAACAATAGCTGAGGGGCATACCATGGCGAAAGCTGTCATTATAGGAATACCGGGCGAGGAAGGTCTTTGGCTCGCCGATCTCGATGCAGGCACCGTCAAACCGCTCAATCCGACGGGGGAATTGGCGACTGCGAGCAGCCTGCGCAAAGCTGGCGGCATATTCGTGAAGGGCGTCGATTTGGCCGTTGCCGTTTCGTCGGCGCAGATCGCGCTTTCCGGTCATGTCGACGGCTGAGCCCGCATTCTGACGGACCGGTCCACATATCCCGACAGGATCATATCGCCGCGGGAAACTCTTTCCCGCGTCGAGCCTTTTTTAGCTCGGTTCGGCATAACAAGGGTTGCACGACATACCGGGCTTGATGACATCGGAATTCCCGTCTGGTGCGGCTATACTCCGAATTCGCGCTCAATCGTGATTGCTCAGGGAAAGGGTCTGACCGACATCGACGCCAAAGTATCCGCCGTCATGGAAGCCGTGGAACGGGCAGTTGCCGGCGACCCTTTCGTCGATCTTGTCCGCAATACCTCGTTCGGTCTGCAGGCGATGGGGCACAAGATCGATCCGCTGAACTGCCTGATCGCCATGCATAAACCCGATCTCGGGCCGGACGAGGAGACGGAATGGGTGGCCGGCATCAATATCCTCACCGGCGAGACGATTCATATCCCTTTTGAAGCGGTGCTGCTCGACCGCACGCGCGATGCGCGATACTGGATGTCATCTGACGGCTTGGCATCGGGAAACAATATCGAGGAGGCCGTTTTCCACGGTGTGCTCGAGCGGATCGAGCGTGACGCGCATGTGCTATGGCAGGTTGGCGCGGAAAGGCATCGTTATGCCGGCTGCGTCGACCCCCGCGGCCTTCAGGACGATGCACTGACCGGATTGATCGACAAGATCGAAAAATCAGGATTGGCGCTCAGGCTCTTCGATATCACAAGCGACATCGCCATTCCCTGTTTCACCGCCATTCTGGGTCCGTGTGATTCCGTTCCAGGCCAGCGGGATCGCCACAGCGGCAGGGACATTCGCCTTGTCGAGGTGACCGGCGGTACGGGAGCCCATCCGTCTCCCGTGCGCGCGGCCATCCGGGCGGTAACGGAAGCCGCGCAATCCAGACTCACCTATATCAGCGGAGCCAGGGACGATATTTCTCCCGCCACGTTCTCGAGATCCTTGCCGCCGCTGATGCGGCGAGCCTTCGACGCAGTTCCCGTCTCGCCGGCTGCCGGTCCTGTCCGCCACCGAACGTCAGGACATCGGGATCTGGCGTACTTGCTGCAGCATGTGCTGGAGGCTTTGCGAAACAAAGGCATCGGTTCGGTCATCGCCGTACGCCTCAGCGACGACACGCTTCCCTTTGGCGTCGTCAAGGTCGTTATCCCCGAACTCGAAAATCCGGAAGGGCTGCGTGCTCGCCAGTTTGGAACAAGGGCGCTCGCGAGAGCGATAGGCTTTTGAAGGTCATTTTCGCGGGTCCCAGTCTTCCCGATGCAGCCTCACTTGCCGGCGAGGGGATACGCGTCCTGCCGCCCGCCACGCAGGGCGATGTTCTGGCTGTGGTGGAACAGGGTGCCAATGTCATCGGCCTGATCGATGGCGGTTTCGAATACGCTGCACCGGTCTGGCATAAGGAAATTCTCCATGCTCTTTCGCTTGGCGTGACGGTCCTCGGGGCGGCAAGCATGGGCGCGCTGCGCGCTGCGGAATGTCATTCATTCGGGATGATCGGGATCGGCCGCATTTTCGAAGACTATCGCACGGGTCGGCTGGTCGACGATGCCGCCGTTGCGCTCGTGCATGCGCCGAGCGCGCTGGGCGGCAAGCCGCTGACGATACCGCTCGTCAATGTCTGCGCTACGCTCGATGCCATGGAAAGGAATGACTTGCTCCCAGATCAACTGCGCCAAGTCATCGAAGACGCCGCGAGTGCAATATTCTTCAAGAGGCGAACGTGGCGGGCAATCGTCGAGCAATGCGCTGGCGTAGCCGAGCCGGATCGCCCGCACCTTCTGGCCACCCTCGTGTCGCATTCCGTTGATCAAAAACGCATCGATGCACTGGAATTGTTAAAGGTGGTGCAGTCGACCGCCGATATTCGCGTGAATGCCGATTTGTGCTGGAAACTGCGCGAAACCTGGTTCTCCACACGGTCCGCATTGTGAAGCAAAGACGACGATCGTCACCGAGAGTTGTGTCACGCTTTTTTCACGGGCTCGACCACGTCAGCCCGCGTATCATTCCTTCCATTCGTTGGAGAAATGGGCATGGGCGTGACATCGACTATTAAACTAGATGGAGATCTAGGGGCGAAAGACGCTCTGGACGAACTGGTCGCACTGGCACGGATGATCGCCTATGCGCGACAGGTTGCTCAGGATGTCAAACTGCAATTCGCGACGAATTGCCTCGACCTTGCTCTTGAGGCGGTGAAGCAGGAAGTCGGGGAGGGGCTGACCAGAGAGTTGGCCGAATTGAGTTCTCCGGTTCCCCTGGTGAGCATAAAAAGTCATTAGAGCGGGTGCGTCCTATCGGACGCACAAAGGACGCTTTAACAACACCCTGATCTATGAATCGCGCTTTCCGAAAATCGATTGCGGTTCCGGGCCGATGTGCCGGGCGGCGCCTCGCTGCTTCAAAACTTTGGATAACCCGTGAAAATTAACGTGGGCTTCGAGGTTATGGGCGCCTTGTCCCGGTGATGGGTCGCGAATAGTGGGGCTTGATCGATTCAAAAGACGGGTGCTGCCGGGGAATACGAGCTGCCCTGCAGGCCCAATGTATCGGCAATCATCTGAATTGTTGGCTTCGAAGAGGTCCCCGGCATTTCGCGGGCCGCCGGACGCTCGTTCAGAACTTATTCGACGCCCTGCATAAAAGATAGGTTCAAATGAATGGTAAGCGGTTTCGTTGACGTTGTCTCCGGGCAAGGAGACGGCGACGATTCTCGTTTCAGCGGTCGTCTGCCGACCGGCCAGCCTGGCCGATCCCTGATCTCAATGGGTCAAATTGCGCTTCTGTGCCAGCAGTAAAATGTAATCGTCGGCAATGTCCGCTATGGCCATTGCGACTTCCGCCGGATCGCACCCCTCGACCTTCGTGTTTGCAATGAACTGATAAACCGCCTTCTCAATCTGTTTCCGGCAGATCATCACGCGTTCATCATAACCAAATTCCGGAATCTGCGATGCCATATCACTCATCAGGTCGGCTCCTCACTACTTGCAGTGACCATGACACAAATTATAAGTTGAGCAAGCAAATGCTTTATGAACGGTTAATTCGACGGCGGGTGCGACCATTTCGACACAGGTTTGGCCATAACCGGACATTCAGCCCGTTGAATGAGGTGAGGTCTTTCGTGCTGGAGGGTTCATCGTTCCGTGTCGGGGGAGCCGCTCGACCGAAGCTGGTCGTCTCCTAGGCTGCGGCTTGTCATTCCGAGGGTCTCGGATCATCAGGAGAACTTGTCATGATCAGTCGAAGGCTGCCCTTGTACCGGTGTGGCCAGTGGCGTGATGAACTGTGATAGTCCTTTGATTTGCCGGCATATTAAAGTTTCATTCGTCTCCAGATCATCATTCGTTGATGTGAATTGCGTCGCCAGGTCTTTGGAACCGGCCAGTCCGGACACTGTCGGGCAATCGGTCGTGGCCGCCTCGTTTACAATGCCGGCTAGTCACGCCGCTGCCGACAAAGCAAACGGAAATAACGTCGGCAGTTTTACTCTTTTCTGAAAGAATTCATCCCTGTTGGCTGCGGGGTACAAAATTTAACAATCCCATGGATGAGTAAAATATTAATAAAAATTTACCAAAAGGTAAAAATATCTATTTCATATAAAAGTTGTATTTAAATATCTATTATAAGCTGAATGAGGCTTTTCTAATAATTACTGTAGGATGTAGTGACTGAAAAATAGTATAGACAATGTAACGGACTATAATAGATAATAATATCGCCTGCATGACGACTTCTTGCTATGTGCCGGGGTCGCTGAGTGGAAGCATTCGGCATTAATTGCAATGTTGGCCGAGACGATGCGTTGTAAAACGGGAGCCTTGGTCCTGTCGATATCCCGGATTTCTCGTCGTCCGGCGCAGGATTCACTGTTTATTCTGCGCCAACCTTCGCAAAGTTTGAGGACCCGCCGGGGTGGTGACGGGTCCTCGGATAAGATTGCCTGCACAGTACGAAGATATGATTGCTGTTAAAGTCGATGCTGTCACGGATTATTGTTGGATAGTTATGTTTTTCCCACAATTTATTGTCTTCTCGTTATGCCAACGTTTGTATTTTTTGAAGTTTGTACTTCAAAATAATGAGATGATCGCCAGCGGAGTGGAAAGTGCCGGCATTTTCGTTCTCTCTCGATTGGCGGAGATTGCTCTATCTTCGCGAGGTCGCAACGGACTCTCCGCCGCACCGGTCGATCTTCGATAAGCGCCGGAACAAGGCCTTCGTCCGGAAGCGTGACCATCCGCCGACCAGCGGGATAAGGGGATCTAGTTCCTCGAATTTCTTAAAATACTTCTGCTTTGATTGCCTGACCGGCCGGACTTTGGCCAAAGCCCTGTTTGTGGCTCTGTTGGCTTTTGAAAAGATCAGTTTGATTATGACGGCCACAGCAAGCAGGGGGCTATGATGATAGATGTGCCTAAGCGAGGTGGCGGCGCTGTGCCAATCTTTCAACGCTGCAAATTTTGAGAATGCATAAAGGTGAGCCGAGGTGTGGGCGCAGCTGACGACGAAAGCGGGAAGTTCCGGGTTGCGGGAGACACATTGCTCGGTCACTGCCAAAAGCGACCGCGCCATTCGAGACCTGTCGGCAGACATGGCTGCGGAATGAACGCGATAGCCCACCAGACCGAGTGGCACCGCCTCGATCTTGAAATGCTCGGCGGTGCGGAGTTCGAAATCGAAGTCTTCGCATCCTCCAATTCCTCGATCGGCATAGCTCGGATCGTAGCCGCCGATTTTGTCTATGACGGCGCGGCGCACCATGAAGCCGCTGCCATTGCCGACAAAGCGGAAGACGAGGTGGCGAATGAGGATGGATTCCCGAGCGTTGAGCGAAGAGCCGGACTTCGTGCAATATCCCTCGGAATCGACGAAACGGTGAAGGGCATATACTGCACCCCACGCGTCCGGCAGGGGATGGAGCGCTGACAGCATCCTTTCGACATAAGTGGGATGCCATAAGTCATCCGCGTCGATGAAGGCTATATAGCTGGACCTGGATGCCTCGATCCCGGCATTGCGCGCCGCGGCTACACCGCGATTTTCGGTCGACAGGATCGTGATCCTCGGATCAGCTGCGGCGAACTCGCGACAGATCGATGCGGTATCGTCGGTGGAGCCGTCGTCCACGACGATGATTTCGAGTGCCGAATGGGTCTGGTCGACAACCGATCGAAGTGTGGCGGCGATGAACTCTTCGGCATTGTAAGCAGGGATGACGACTGCCACCGTCAATCCGGATAGAGGCTCAGCCGCCATAGAGCAACCCATCCGCTGTTGTGGCCGGACGCAGGTCGATCCGGTTCTTCATCAACCTTGCGACCGACGGGCGATGGCTGACGACGATCAGGGTCCGGCCGTCATATTCCCTGAGCAGGAGGGAGAGCACGCGCCCCTCCGTCTCCTCGTCGAGTGCGCTGGTCGCTTCGTCCAGGAGCAATATGTCGGGCCGACCGGCCAGCGCCCGCGCCAGACCGATGCGCTGTCGTTGCCCACCCGAAAGCCGGATCGCTTCGTCGCCCAGCCATTCGTCGAAGCCGTAGGGCAGATTCTCGATGAATTCGGTGGCGCAGGCCATATCTGCCGCCCAGCGGACATCCTCCTCAAGGATGTCGCGACGGAAGCGGATATTGTCGAGGACGGAGCCATCCATAAGCTCGACGTCTTGGCCCGAGACCGCGAGCAGGCGCAGCCAGCTGGATCGCTCGATAGTCGAGAGGTCCTTGCCATCGATCGTGATCCGGCCTTCGGTCGGCTGAATAAGGTCGAGGAGCATGTTGATGATCGTCGTTTTGCCGGAGCCGCTGGGTCCGGTCAGAGCCGTGGTCTCGCCTGCCCTGATCGAGAAGCTGGCATGACGCACGGCAGGCACTCTGGCCTCTTCGTAGAAGAAGGATACATCGTGGAAAACGATCTCCTGTTTTAGATGTCGCAGTTCCTCTCCGCCTGCAGTTTTCCTGGCGTCGTCCTGTTCCGCGATCAGCGCGAGCACGTTTTGCAGTGAGGCTTCGATTTCATGCAAGCGCAGCAGCTGGGAATCGAATTGCTTGATATGTGGCTGGAGCCTGTAAAGAAGTATCGTGGCAGACAGGGCGGCCCGAAAATCGACCGGCAGGACCTGCGAGGACAGGATGATCGTCAGGATCACCCCGAATGTCAACGTTTCGCTCAGAAGCGACGTTGCTGCCCCCATCCGATCCGAACGGCGCCAGGTTTCCCCCACTGTCTTGGACAAGGTTTCGAAAATACCTTTGTGGTCGTCTTCCAGACCGAAGCTCTTCACCGCCTTTAACGTCTGCAATGTGGTCCAGCTCAGATGGGTCAATTCTTCCAGTGCTGAAAGACTGGCCGCGCCAAGACGGCGATAGGCAGCTGCAAACAAGCCGAGGCTGAGGTTATGGACGACGCCGAACATCACCGCGAGCACAGCAATCGGCCATGCCATTACGAGCATTCCGACCCCGAAGATGATGATGGTCCCGAGACTGATTCCCAGGCGCACAAGGCCGGTATGAGCTGAGGCCACGGAATAGGATTCGGTGGCGATGACATTGATCAGATCGCTGCGCTCATAGCGTTGAAATCGCTGGAAGGGGATCGTCAGAATCTTTGCATAAAGACGGTGACGAATACTCTCGCTGATCTGATGGCTTACGGTGCTTGCGATGATGTCGTTGACGAAGCCCAGAATGATCCTCAGGATGATCGCGCAGATCAGCACGGCGACTAGCATCGACTTCGTGATGGAAGATTCCAATCCGCCAAAGTATGCCGGTAGCCAGGCGACGGACCCGGAAGCAGGGCTTTGTTGGCTGAGGGCAAAAACGAGGCTGACCAGCAAGGTTATCCCCACCATTTCCGATAGCCCGGTCAGGATACCGATGACGATCAGGACGGAGGTTTTCAACCGGAGCGAGGGAACGAGCTCCAGAAGTTCGCGGAAACGCGCTGCGACAATAACGTTGAAGGCGCCCCACGACCTGCGGAGAACGGGTTTCCGTAGCGTCATCATAAATGATCCATCCGGGACTTGATGAGCTCGCCTGTCCTTATCGTCGGCGTGGCTGCGACAAGGTCGTAAAACGACGTGCCGCTGATGGGGAGCGCCACGCTTTTCGGAGCCGCCCCTTTCGGCCACGCGTGCGACCTACGACGTATCCGTTTCAACAGTTTCCTGCGCTGCCGCTTCGCTTGGCCCCACAGATGCCTGACAGCCTGGCCGACAAGCCTTGACGGGAATCTCTTGACAAGGAGAGACGCCACTTTCCTGACCTGCCCGTAGTTGCCGCCGGCAAACGCCTTCTTGAAATACCAGCACGCCGTGTGGAATTCCGCCCGGGTGGCGGCGGCGGCAAGATCGGGATGGCGCCGCTTCACGTCTGCCATCACCAGAGCGTGGGATTTCAGCATGCGCGAGGCGTTGCTCGACATGTTGCCTGCGGTAAAACGATAACCGGTCAGGAAATCGGGAGCCACTGCAAAGGGTAGTCTTTCAGCCAATGCGAGATAGAGCTTCAGGTCCTCGCATCCCTCGGCTCCCTGATCACGCAGGGCAGAATCATAACCCCCGCATGCCAGGACTTCCGCCCGCGGCATGAGGGGGGTGCTGCCGTTGCCGATGAAATTTTCCCCGACCAATATTTCGAAGACATCGCCCTCATAGAGCACGGGACCCGAATGGCTGAAAATCACGTCGTTCCCGTCGATTGCCGCGTACCAGTTGTAGGCGACGCCGTGGCCTGTCGACAATTTCCCGAGCGCGCGGACTTGCATCTCGATTTTTAGAGGGTGCCAGAGGTCATCGGCATCGATCGGTGCGATGTAGCTGCCGCGAGCCTCTTCTATACCGTAGTTGCGGGCAAGGGCGACGCCGCCGTTTTGCTGGCGAAGGACACGAACGCGCGGGTCAGAAAGGCGATATTGTGTCGCCAGTTCGAATGTTTCGTCCCGCGATCCATCGTCCACGACGAGTATCTCGAGGTGTTCATAGGTTTGGGCCGAGACGCTTCGCAGCGTTTGCACGAGGGTCGCTTCCGCATTGTACGCGGGAATGATGACGGTCACCAAAGGAGGGTCAATGATCATGGCATTATCCGATAAAGGCGTTGGGATGACCCATCAGTTCGGCAAACGCCGTGATGGGTAAATCGCCGCGTACCTCAAGGCGCGGGAGTGACAGCAGCTTGTCCGAAAAGCCCGCTTTTGCAGGCCTGGTGGTGAAGCCAATTTGATATCCCGCCTCGGCCAGAATTCCGGGAACACGGAAATCGGTGCAGCCGAAGGGGAGAGCGATAGATGTCGTGGCCGCGCCGAGCCGGTTCTCCAGCGTCTTGCGAGAATGAACCGCTTCGGCCAGTAGCGTGGCGTTATCCAGCGCACTCGCCGGCGTGTGGGTTTCCAGATGAGACCCAAATCGGATGCCCTTTCGATGGAGATCCTCAATGTCGTTCCAAGACATCAGGGGGGCTGGCTCACCGTAAGCGGCATCCCAATCCGATCGGCCGCCCACTTTGTCCGTCACGACGAAGACGTCGGCGCTGAAGCCGTTCTCTACAAGGATGGGATAGGCTTCGGTAAAAAAATCGAGATAGGCATCATCGAAGGTCAGGAAGACCGGCCGCCCCTGTATCGGCTTTCCCACCTGAAGCAGATGGGCCAGCGCATCGGCCGTCAGCCCATAGTAGCCCTGCCGCCGGAGAAACTGCATCTGCTGGCGGAACATCTCCGGCGCGATCCGGAAACGCCGCAGCCGATCGGGACCTTCGCGCGCGATTCTGTGATACATCAACACCGGGATCGAGGTCGTCACTTCGTTCGACCACGCCGCCGCTCGTTCGACACCGGCCGGTCCCCAGATAATGTTTTTGGCCACCTCCGTGTCCAATGGGACACCGTGCCGTTCAATCCGCATTGTGTGTACGGACGTTTCACGCTTGCGGAACCGATGAATGGCGTAAAGCTCGGTCTCGATCGTTTCTTCCAGGGTAAGGTCCGGCAGGTTCGAAAAGACTTTCCTGATGGTGCCGACACCGAACGGATTGTCCCAATCGAAACCGGTCCTTTCGGGCTCGTCTCGCCGGAGATGGGCGTGAGCGGTAATCAGACAGCCGCCTGGCTTCAGTGCTTCGGCAATCTTTCGGCAGACCCGCTCCAAGACCTGTTCGTCATCCATGTAATAGAGGACTTCCGAGCAGACAATCAGGTCCTGTCCGCCAGGAATCTCGTCGCCTGCGAAGTCCAGGACACGAAACTCGGCATTCCCCCACTCTCGGCACCGCTCGGATGCTCTTTCGATCGCACGACGCGAGATGTCCGTTGCCGTCAGCGTCCCGACCTTTTGCGCAAGCTTGGCGGAGAATATCCCCTCCGCACAGGCAAGTTCCAATGCCTTGCCTATCCCTTCCGGGACAAGGCCCAGCGTCTGCTCGTATTTGACCTGTTCGTAGATCGACACGTAGTTCCATGGGTCGGGATGCTCAAAGACCCGTTCCCAATATTCCTCTTTGGAAGCGGCCTCTGACAAAAGGGCTTCCTTTCCCGTTTTTTTTCCGCGGCGCTCGGCTAACACCGCGCCATGCAAGCGCTCATTCTGCCAATCTGCCTTCGAAAGGCGCTGGTCATCCGTTTCCCCGTCGCCTGCCAGAGATTTTATAAGAGCTGCGTCGCGCGTTGACTGGACAAGGCGGCCGAGGCGTCCCCGCCGTCGTCCTCCCCGACGAAGAATCCCAAGGAAGCCTCTATAGTTACGCAAGGTTTCGAATAACCAGTGGCGCGCATAGGCGAAGGTCCTGGGCGTGGGCAGCCGACCGCCTGCATGCATGTCCCGGACGATCAGGCGAACCAATGCGCCGACCGACAGATCTCCCCATAGCGGCCCCACGTGGGCACCGATATGTTTCTGTCCGGACGAAAGCTGCAGTACCAGCGTATCGGCGTCGACGGCCTTGGTAATCTTCGCGAGCTTGTTGACATCGACGCCCACAGCCTGGACGCGTCCGAGCTTAAAAGAACGCGAGACGGCTTCTGATGAAAGCCGCCAGGCAAGAAGCTGCTCTGTCTTTCGTGCGGTTCCGGCCAGCGAATGGCTTTCGATGAGGGCGAGGAGCCGCGCGACTGCCGGTGCCCACGAGTCCATCAGGTCGATCAAGGCGGCAGTATTCTCAACCGATTGGCCCGTCTGCAACCCATGAAGGATGGCCACTGCCATCATGTCTTCGTGGCCCGAGCCATCGGGAAATTCCGGCAGAAGCTCGGCCAGGTCCTTGGGATCGGTTTCCGCACAAAGATGCATCGACGCGATCCAAATGAAGACGCGAAGCTGGCTAAGGGCCGGCTTCGGCCAAGCGTCGTCCTCGCCCTGCGTCGGCAAGCTCCGCTCAACTTGCAAGGCCCGCGCCCTTTCCGTCACGACAATCGCGTCCCGCATCATCCTGATTGGATCGGACGACAGAGAGCCGGCCTTCATGCGATAGAAGGCCAGGCATTTGTCCACCCGCTGGAATCGAGCCCCGGCGAACGCCATGCGAAGCCAGAGATCCCAGTCCTCGCAGGTTTGTAATGTGACATCCATGCCGCCCAGTTCCGTAAAAAGGCGCTTGGGAAAGACTGCCGTATGAATGGCCAGAGCGCAAATTGACGAAAATTGTTGGATTGCACGATCTCCGGTAAGATCATGCGCCTGCTCGATCTTCTGCATCCGGCCGTCGGCCGTGACGCGGCGATAGCTGCAATGGGCGATTAGTGGCTGAGACTGGTTGCTGGCGATCGGCAGCATGCTTTCGTTGAAGGCGGGATCCAGCCAGTCGTCGGCATCGAGCATGCAGAGGAGAGGCGCAGCGGCAAGCTGAGCGGCTGCATTGCGTGCGGCGGCGGCACCGGCATTCGGTTGACGGTAAAGCGTAATCCGCCCGTCCGCGTTGGCAAGGTTTTCAAGGACCTCCCAAGTCCCGTCGGTCGAGCCGTCATCCACCACGACCGCCTGCCAGTTCGATATCGTCTGATTTTGCAGGCTGCCCAGACAATCCGACAGCGTACCGGCGGCATTATAGGCCGGGATGAGAAAGGAGATCGCAGGTCTCGACGCCGTCACCATGGCTGCATTTTCCAGCGGCCGAGAAGATAAAATGCGCCCTGCAGGCTCCCCAGAACCTCTTCCTTCAGAAAGAAGTTGTCCGAAGTCGCTCCGCGTTCGAGCCGCTTCGCGAACCTTTTGAGATGATACCAGGGGAGCGACATCAGCATGCGGCGCAGATTGCCCAGCTTGCCGGTGTTCTGGTACTGGATCAGCAGCGCAGCGACATGGCCTTTCATATATTGATGGATCTGTTTTGCCAGCCCTTCCATGTCCTTGCGGTGAAAATGCCACGAAACCGCGGTCGGCTCGTAGCGGCAAGTATGGCCATGATGGAGAAGCCGATCCCAGAATTCGGAGTCGTCCGAACACCCAGCCGCCCCCGCACCGAGTCGGACGTCGAATAATCCGCATTCATCGAACACTTTGCGACGAAACGCCTGGCTTGCTCCTGCGCCGACCATCGACATGGGATTTTTATGCCGCTTGTGCCGGCGATAGAAGTGCCGATCGAAGTCCCTGCGCCGATAGCCTCGGCCGAACCCCCAGTGTCTTTCGAATATCAGCTGCGCGGGCGTGGAAAGCTCTCCGGGAAGGACGAGGCCGGTGACGCACCCGATTTCGGGCTGGTCGAACCCCTTCATCAGGTTCTCGAGCCATCGTTCGTGAAGCACCACATCGTCGTCCGTGAAGGCGACGAATTCCGTCGTTGCCGCGCGCACGGCAGCGTTTCGGGCATAGTCGAGGCCGATCCTATCCTCACGGACATAGGTGGCGCCGGCTGCCTCTGCGACACGACGCGTGCCATCGCCGGCCGATGCGTTGTCGACAACGACGATCTCGACCGGCGGAAGAGATTGTCTGGGGATGGATGCCAAGCAGCGGGCCAGCTCGTCGGGCCGGTCCTTGGTGCAGATCAGAATACTGACGTCGTTATTTTTGAGCGGGATTTGCGCGACCTGATGCGCATGCTCGACCGTCTCGGGCTGCACGACGCGCAAGGCGAGTGCGGCCGTGTTCTCTGGCTTGTCGACATAGGCCTGTCCTACGGGAAGTCCATCCGACAGAAAGATCACCAACCCCTCGGAAAGGGCGGATGAGCCGGTATCGACCTCGGCCGAGGCGAGATCCAGATAGCGAATTGGTACGGGAAAGCGGATGTCCTTCAGATCAGCCGGAATTGGTTCTCGCATCAACGCTCTCTCGATCGCACCCTTGAACCTTGCGCATCGGCCCTAGATCGGGCTGATCTGACGGGCACGATGCGCCGGTTCAGAATATCGGCACCCTTCGCGCGTCCGAAAGGCCGCGCGTCGCCCCAAGCCGTCAGCATCAACGATGTGCGCTGCGCAGCTGTGATGATTGCTTCTCGGCCTTCATTTTTTCCCTGAACCATTCGAGCGTCAGGGCCACGCCTTGCTCGTAACTGATCTTACACGACCACTCGGGCATGACGTAGTTCGCATTGCTGAGGTCCGGCCGCCGGTTGGTGGGATCTTGCGGGGGGGAGGGCTCGAAGACGATCGGCACGCCGCCGACGAGGCGGGAGACATATTGTGCGACCTCGAGAACCGAAATCTCGCGATCGTTGCCGATATTCAGCGGCCCCTTATAGTCGGTTTGGTTTATCCAGAAATAACGGGCGAAGCCGTCGACGATATCGTCGACATAACCCCAGCTGCGGGACTGCAGACCGTCGCCGAATACGGTGATCGGGCGGCCCGAGAGCGCCTGGGTGATGAAGTTGGAGACCGCGCGCCCATCGTCGGCGCGGGTGCGGGGGCCATAAATGTTGAAGGGACGGATGACCTTGACGTCGAGCCCCTGGGTGCGCTGCATCTCGAACAGCAGCGATTCCGTGCAGCGCTTGCTCTCGTCGTAGGACGAGCGTGGCCCGGTACAGTCGACCTGGCCCTTGTAGGATTCCGGCTGCGGCGAGACAAGCGGATCGCCATAGACTTCGGAAGACGAGGTAAAGCCGAAACGACCGCCCTTCTTCAGAAGATCGAGAAGCCGCATTGCCCCGAGAAGATTGGCGGAAATCGTCCGCTTCGGCTCCTTCATATACCAGGGCGGCGATGCGGGAGAGGCAAGATGATAGATTTCGTCGAATTTATCGGAGGTCTGCAGCGTTTCGACATCCGATTTCACGAAGTGGAAACGCGGGTCCTTGATGTGCTCGATGTTTTCGAAAAGTCCGGTCCAAAGATTGTCTACAACGACGAGTTTCTGAAGGTCAGTCCGAAGCAGAAGTCGATCGCACAGATGCGATCCGATGAAACCAGCTCCGCCCGAAATCAATACAGTTTTCATTTGCATTGCCCCTGATGACTTCAAAAAAGTAACTGTCTATTAGCATTCCCTATAAGGACTGGCAATTGCTTAGAGAAATTCTAAGAAATACTCGCGCGTTAATCTTAATTATTAATTTGCAGTACTTAAGGTAGTATCACCCTGTGTACTGCGGGGCGAAGTTGCGGACTGACGGACATGCTGCAGCCGGCTCGACTACAGCATGTCCGTCAGTCGCCAAGCGCTCTCTATCATAAGGGTGCAGTCGCGCATCGGGCTAAGGTCCGACTCGAGACGATCACTTGATTCAGCGCATTGCCGTCGGTGTGCATCAAGGCCGACGCGCAAACAGCCCGCTCCGGCGTCCGTCACGCCGATTGCGCCCATTTCCGATCAGTCGACCGCAAGCGCGGTCAATATCTGATAGGCGGCGGCGACCCGATCCTGGTTGGGATAATTTTTATTGGCCAGGATGACGATGCCGAGGCGCTCCTTGGGAATGAAGGCGACATAGGCGCCGAAGCCGTTGGTCGAGCCTGTCTTGTTGATCCAGACGTCGTCACGCGGTTTAATCGGTGGCCTGAGCTCAGAGACCGGAATTGTCTTCAGCATAGCGGCCGAATTGCCCTCGAGCAGGCTCGCCAGGGTGGCGGGATAGGCATATTGCTCCCAGATCAGATCCTGGGTCATAGCCCCGACGCTGAAATATCCGGTATGGGTCCTGGCAATCGCCTGCTGCAGCGTTTCGTCGAGTTTGACCAGGCCCATATTGGCGCCGACGAAGCGGATCATGTCGCCGGCCGTCGATCTCACGCCATAGGCTTCGGAGGAAAGCAGAGCCGGCGTCAGCCGCGCCGGCTCGCCGCTGCGCTTATAGCCTTGAGCATAATCGGCCAGCCGCGACTTCGGCACCTTGATAAAGGTGCTCTTCAATTCGAGAGCGGCAAACAGTTTGCCTTCCATCAGGGCGGCGAAATCGCCGCCCATGGCCTTCGCCGTGATGTAGCCGAGCATGCCGATGCTCGGATTGGCGTAACTTCTCTGCGTCCCCGTCGCGTAGGAGGGCTGCCAGGCGGCGAAATAGGAAAGCAGCTGCTTTTCGGTCTTGACGTCATCGGGCAGCTGCAGCGGAAATCCGCCGGCGGTATGGGTGGCGAGATTGATCAGCGCGACATCGCCGAACGGCTTGCCCTTCATCGCCGGCAGATATGTGCTCACCTTGCCGTCGAGCGAAAATTCGTCCTTCGCGTCAGCGTAAGATGCCAGCGTCGCAGTGAAAGTCTTGCTGATCGATCCGAGTTCGAACAGCGTCGTCGGCGCCACCGGCCGGCCGGTCTCCTTCGATTCGACGCCATAAGTGAAGACATGCTGCTCTCCATCGACGGTGATGCCGACGGCAACGCCCGGGATGGCGTTTTTCTCCATGACCGGCTTGATCGCGGCGTCGACGATCGTCCGCACTTTCGCGGCATCGGCGGCAAAGCCGCTTGCGCAAGCACATGCCGGGATCAAAGCGGCCGATAAAATTCCTATCCCAATAATCTTCATATCAGTCATCCTCCAAAGGTCGGTCAACAGAGCTTGAAGCGCACTCAGACCGCGTTTAAAGGCGCTGTTTTCCGATCACAAACGATGATATCTCGCGGGAGATAAAAGAAAATCTAGGGCTTACATGGTTCGTCCATTCCTCCCGCTGAACAGTCTCCGCGCCTTCGAAGCCTCCGCCAGACATCTGAGCTTCACCCGCGCTGCAATCGAGCTCTGTGTCACCCAGGCGGCCGTCAGCCAGCAGGTCAAGGGACTGGAGAAGCGGCTGGGCGTGGCGCTGTTCCAGCGCCTTCCCCGCGGCTTGAAGATCACCGCGGAAGGCGAGGCGCTGCTGCCAACGGTCACCGCCTCCTTCGACCAGATGGCGAAGACGCTCGACAGGATCGAGGCCGGGCAGGTGCGCGAGCTCATGTTCCTCGGTGTCGTCGGAACCTTCGCCGTCGGCTGGCTCCTGCCGCGGCTTGCGGATTTCCAGCGCCGGCATCCCTTCATCGATCTGCGCATTTCCACCAACAACAACCGCGTCGATCCGGCGGCGGAAGGGCTCGATTTCGCCATCCGCTTCGGCAGCGGCTCATGGCACGGCACGCAGGCTGAGCGCCTGTTCGAAGCGCCGCTTTCGCCTCTCTGCATCCCGAAACTGGCCGACGAACTCCGATCGCCGGCAGACCTTGCCGGGGCGACATTGCTTCGCAGCTATCGCACGGATGAGTGGAGCACCTGGTTCCAGGCCACGGGCGTGCCGCCGGCCGCCCAGGTCAATGCCGGCATCGTCTTCGATTCCTCCGTCGGCATGATGGAGGCGGCTCTGCAGGGGCTCGGCGTGGCGCTCGCCCCGCCCTCGATGTTTTCAAGGCACCTCTGCTCGGGTGCGATCGTGCAGCCCTTCGCCACCGTCATCTCGCTCGGAAGCTATTGGCTGACGCGCCTGCAGTCGCGGCCGGTCACGGCGGCCATGCGCGCTTTTTCCGACTGGATCTTTTCGGAAATCGAAAGGTAATCCAGGGGAGCGCCCACCGGAATGGGCGCTCCGATTGAGGCGTCATTTCTGGATGCAAGTATCGACCGTATCCTTGGTGCACTCGTCCAGCCCGGTAAAGACCGGATCATCGACCTTCTTGCCCGAGATCAGGTCCATCATCACGGTCGGCGCCTTGTAGCCCATTTCGAACGGCCGCTGGCCGACGAGCGCGGTTACCAGGCCTTCCTTAGCGATCGCCACTTCATCGCCAATGGTGTCGGCGGCGCCGATGACGAACTCGTTCTTGCCGATCTTGTCGGCCATCGGCTTGAACAGGTCGCGATAGGGCTGCGGGGCGCCGAACAGCGGCCAGCCGCCCATAATGCCGAAGGCGTCGAGGTCGGGATTGGCGGCGAGGATGTCGGTCATCGCCTGCACGCCCTTGGCGCCGTCGTCATTTGTAAAGACCGGGCAGCCCGCCACCTCGGTCCAGCCGCCTTCGCCCTTAAGGGCGTCGAGTCCCTTCTTGCCGCTCAACGTGTCACGCATACCCTGGGCGCGGCGCAGGATGTTGTCGGCGCCGGGATTGCCTTCGATCGTGCAGATCTTGCCGCCCTTCGGCTTGGCCTTCTTGATATATTCGCCGATCTTGGCGCCCATCAGGTAGTTGTCGGTGCCGAGATAGGTCTTGCGCAAAGCCGAATCTTCGGCCGCCAGATCGGCATCGAGCGTCATGACGGGTACGCTCGGATTGGCGGTCTTGAGCGTCTGGGCGATCAGCTTGGCGTTCGACGGCGAGATGGCGATCGCCGCCGTATCGGCCTTGCCGAGCATATCCTGGACGATCTGCGCTTCGCCGGCCTCGTCCGAGGTCGATGCCGGGCCGGTATAGAAGCATTCATATTCGGCCGAGGCGTTTTCCTTGTTCCATTTCTGGCAACCCTGGTTGATCGCCTCGAAGAACGGGTTGTCGAGGCCCTTGACGACGATGACCAGCTGCTTCTTGGCGGCCATGGCCTCACCGGCCGTGAACGCCAGGACTGCAGCAGCAGCCAGCAATAATGCCTTCCTCATAGCTTCCTCCCTTTTTGAAAAGGCGGACGCCTTCGTCCGCCCTGTTATCAACCGGGATACCAGACGATACGAGGCTCCTCCCTTGAACGCCGGTATTCCCAGGCTGAATCGATGAGCTTTTCCAGATCGTAGACGGGGCGCCAGTCCAGGAGGAACTTCGCCTTGCTGTTATCCATCCAGTTCGAGTGGTATTCACTCGGGATGTCGACGGAGCCGAGCCCGCGCGTGCGGGCGAGATAAGCGGCGACTTCGCCGTAATCGACCGGCCGATCCATTGCGATGTTGAAGAGCTGGCCCACGGCACGCGGATTGTCGATCGCCGCCAGGATCGCGGAGACGAGATCGTCGACATGGACGAAATTGCGCTTCAGCGGCCGCCCGTCGGCATCGCGCAGCAGCGGCACCGTGCCGTCGCGCGCATAACGTTCCGCATCGGCCGGCGGCACCAGGCTCTTCCAATCCGGCCCGCCGAACACGTCGTCGCCGAAAGAGAGGGTAAACTTGAAATCGTCCTTCTCCATGATCCAGGGCGCGCGCAGACAGCAGCTGTTTATGCCGTATTGGATGGCGAACTGCTCCAGCATCACCTCTTCAAGCACCTTGGAGAGCGCGTAGCAGCCGGGATATGCCCGATGCGGCGTCTTTTCGGTCACCGGCCCGTCGTGACGATAGAAGAAATGGCCGATGCCGGCATCGCCGCCGATGAGGATGAACTGGCGCGCTGTCGGGTTTAGGCGAAAGGCCTCGAGCAGCCAGAACAGCCCCTTGACGGTAACATCCATCACATCGTCAGGCGTTTCTTTGCAGGTGGCGAGATGCAGCACATGGGTGACGCCCGCCATCGCCGCTGTCACGACGGCGCTGTCGGCGATCGAACCCTTGATGACCTCGATGCGGTCGGACTCTTCGATCACGCGGTTGTGGCAAAGCGCGCGAATGCGTGCATTGGAAAACTTCGGCTCGTCAAGCAGCCCAGATATGAAGCGCCGCCCGACCTTGCCCGTAGCCCCGGTGACAAGGATCAGCATGGTCTCTCTCCCAGCAACAGCTAATATCCCAGCGTTTCCGGCGTCAATCTGTATTTGCGCGGCGAAGTAGATTTTTGCTTGAGCGGGCCGGTTAGGCCGAGATTTTATTGACCATTCCTCGGCCATTTGCGTAAATGATCATAATCGCTTTTTCGGGAGGAGATCGGGAGAGCGAGATTGCAGGTGGCTGGCGTCCGGTGCGCGACGGCAGCCTGCGGGTTCCGGGGAGGGTGGTCGGCTGGCAGCGGTTCTCGAACTTACCAATATTTCCAAGCATTTTGGTGCCATCCAGGCGGTGAACGACGTGTCGTTTACGCTCGAAGCCGGCCAGGTCGTCGGTCTGATGGGCGATAACGGCGCGGGAAAGAGCACGCTGGTAAAGATGATCGCCGGCAACTTCCGGCCGAGCGAGGGTACGATGCGGCTCGACGGCAAGGAGATCGTCATGCACCGGCCGGTCGAGGCGCGCCAGCACGGCATCGAGATTGTCCATCAGGATCTGGCGCTCTGCAACAATCTGACCGCCGCGGCCAACGTCTTCCTCGGCCGCGAGCTCCGCCGCGGTGTCGGCCCGTTCCGCATCCTCGATTACAAGACGATGTACCGGCGCGCCGGCGAGATCTTCAAGGAATTGAAATCGGAAACCCGCCCACGCGACCTCGTCAAGCAGATGTCGGGCGGCCAGCGGCAGGCGGTGGCGATCGGCCGCACCATGCTGTCGGAAGCGAAGATCGTGCTGATGGACGAGCCGACCGCTGCGATTTCGGTCCGCCAGGTGGCCGAGGTCTTGAACCTGATCCGCGAATTGCGCGACCGCGGCATCGCGGTCGTGCTGATCAGCCACCGCATGCCGGACGTCTTTACCGTCGCCGATCGGGTGATCGTCATGCGCCGCGGCCGGAAAGTCGCCGACAAATCGATCGCGTCGAGTTCGCCGGAGGAAGTGACGGGTCTGATAACAGGCGCCATCGAACAGGTTTGAGCGGCGCGACACGGGCAGAAAAGAAGGCAGCAATGGCAGTTACCCTTGACCAGACGATTGCGCAGAGAGAGCGAAGCCGGCTTTCGGAGTTTGTCGGCAGCCAGACCTTCTGGGTGCTGGTCGCCGTCATTCTCGCCTGCCTTTTCCTGTCCTTCGCCACCGATTCCTTCGCGACGGCGAAGAACCTCTATAACATCACCCGCAACGTCACCTTCGTCGCCATCATTGCGCTCGGCATGACGCTTGTGATCATCACCGGCGGCATCGACCTGTCAGTGGGCTCGGTGCTCTGCCTCTGCAGCATGGTGCTGGCTGTCACCATGCATGCCGGTTATGGCATCGAAATCGGCATAGCGGCCGCGATCGGCACGGCGCTTGTCGTCGGCGCCTTCAATGGCGTGATGATCGCCTATCTCGATTTCCCGCCCTTCGTGGTGACGCTCGGCATGCTGTCGGTGGCGCGCAGCCTGGCCATGGTCGCCTCCAACAACACCGTCGTTTTCCAGTTCGGTCCCGACCACGACAAGCTCCTGGCGCTCGGCGGCGGCGCCTGGTTCCTCGGCATCGCCAATCCGGTCCTCTACATGATCATTCTGGCGCTTCTGACCGGCTTCGTGCTGCGCTGGACGCGCTTCGGCCGCTATATTTTCGCCATCGGCGGCAATGAACACGCCGCGACACTGACCGGCGTTCCGGTGCGCCGCATCAAGGTCGCCGTCTACATGATCTCGGCGCTGTCCGCCGGCATTGCCGGCATCGTCCAGACCGGCTGGCTCGGCGCCGTCACCACCAATATCGGCGCCGGCATGGAGCTGCAGGTCATCGCCGCCGCCGTCATCGGCGGCGCCAATTTGGCCGGCGGCGTCGGCACCGCCTTCGGCGCCCTGGTCGGTGCGGCGCTGATCGAAGTGATCCGCAACAGCCTCGGCCTGCTCGGCATCAACGCCTTCTGGCAGGGGACCTTTATCGGCGGCGCGATCGTGCTGGCGGTGCTGTTCGACCGGATCCGCAATTTCAGGCAGAGCGAGTAGAAGTCCTCTTCTGCCTCGGGCAGGGTCTGACTCGGCCATCTTTGACGGAGGGGTATGCGTTGCAGCGAAGGCTGGCAGCTATTCTGATCGCCGACGTCGTCGGCTATTCAAGGCTTGTGGAGAAGGATGAGGGTAAGACGCTTACTGCCCTTGGCGAGCTGCAGGCCACGACGTTTCAGCCGCTCATCATCGCACATTCGGGACGGCTGGTGAAACTGACAGGCGACGGGTTTATCGCGGAGTTTTCCTCGGTGGTCGAAGCTGTGTCCTGCGCGATTGCCATGCAGAATACGGCAGCAGAGCATCGGAGATCGTCCGACCCTGACAGCAGCATTGTCTACCGAATGGGGATAAACCTCGGGGATGTCGTCGTTGAGGGGGACGACCTTCTAGGGGATGCGGTCAACATCGCCGCGCGCCTGGAACAATTGTGCCCACCGGGCGACGTCCTGATGTCGGGCTCCGCGTACGAGCACCTCGCCGGCAAGATTGACGCAACGGTCGAATACGTTGGAGAGCAGCATCTCAAAAACATTCACGGCCTATCAAAGCCTATCATCTGCCGCTAAGCGGATCTCAATTCATATCGCACAAGAGAAAATCGGATTAAGGCCTTGCGTTTTGCCGAAACCGCTTTCTCCCTCGATTCCAGCGATCCACGCGTGCAATGTACGCTGGGTTACATATCGATGACCTGGCGGGACTTCAAAAGAGCAGAGCATCATCTCAATCTGGCAAAGGCTATGAACCCCAACGACGCGACGATCCTGATCCTCTGGGCATCGCTGCAAGGAGCGCTAGGTCGTCCAGAATTGGGATTGGCAGGTGCGGAGATAGCCTGCCGGCTAAACACGCTGCATCCAAGCTGGTATAACTACTACAAGGCCCGGCTTCTGTTTCTTGGCGGCCGGTACAGCGAAGCGGCACTTCTCCTCGAACAGCGAACTTTCGACACGCCAGAAACGGAGCCGCGCGATATGGCTTGGCGTGCCGCATCCTACGCGCAACTTGATCGGCTTGAGGATGCGAAAAGCTGCGCAGAGGCGTTCGTAAGGGCCGTCGGTAAGCGATGGTGCGGGGACCCAACCGCAGGTCCGTCTGAATACACCGACTGGCTTATCGATGTTTCATACCTAGAAAGGGCAGACGACATGTTGCACCTGCGCGACGCGCTGAAGCTCGCGGGGCTGCCTGCTTGATGAGTGCGGCAATGAGTTTGGCAGGAAAAGACACCTATCGTCTGACCCTCGGTCCGTGTCGGACAACCACGATGAAGCGCCGGTGTGCTCCGCCGAGAGCAGTCATGCCGGTTCTGCCCCAGCCGCCTATGAGCGTGACTCATACGGAGTCCGGAAGGTGGGTGTACCGCAGCCTACGCTGCCGGTGGGCGGTACCGGATCGACTTCGCTCTTCCCAAGGCCTGGATCGTATCCTCGACTTCAAGGAGCACGGTGGTCTCAATAGAGCTGAGCGCGCCGCCGGCGCCGATCGCAAGCGTGACGGCCGCCATCGATACGTTGTCAGGCGCCTCCCACAAATTCCATCCGTCATGCTCCCCGAAGGCGTACCAGAATCCATGGAGTTTGCCGCCCACGGATTCGATATAGCTGCGTGCCGCCTCTCGGCGATCCTCAGGATTTTCGATCATGCGCGCCCAGGTCTCGGGCGTGTAGCTGAAGCGCGTGAGATACATGGCCATGGTCTGCTTCCTCCGCCAGAGCGATAGAGTAAACGCCCAAGCCAAGAGGAAGGCGAGTCACTCAATGTGGCTATCCGGCTCTCCTGCGTCCGCACCGCCAGCTGCTGTTGCATCAGAGGGGCAGGGCTATGAAAAGAGATCTGGGCTTGATCGCGGGCGTGGCTTGACCGCGAGATCCCGCTTCAATTCACCGGTCGCGCTTGTTAGAATGGCCAACGGCGCGGCTGCCCGCCCGGATGCGCAGACTGGCCGAACCGTCAAAGGCGGCGGAGATGGAACAACAGCAACTCAGTCATCGACTGGCCAGCGACAGCGATCTGGACGACCTCAAATTGCTGATGGATGCGGCTATCGCGGAGAACCAGAAACCCTTTCTGACGGCCGAACAGATTTCTTCGAGCCGCGCCATCATGGGCCTGGATAGCCAGCTGGTTGCGGACGGCACCTATTTTGTCGTCGAGATCGACGGGGTTCTGGTGGGGTGTGGTGGGTGGAGCCGACGCGCAACGCTCTATGGCGGCGATCGCACGCCCGGTCGCGATGCCGCTCTCCTCGATCCTGCCAGAGACCCGGCCCGCATCAGGGCGATGTACACGCACCCGAACTTTACACGACGCGGCATCGGCCGGCTGATCATGGCGCTCTGCGAGGCGGCGGCGCACAAGGAAGGCTTCCGGGAAATCGAATTGATGGCGACGTTATCGGGTGAACCGCTCTATCGCACGTGCGGATATCGCGCCATTGAACGCGTGGAAGACGCACGCGGCGGCGCAAGCGTTCCCCTGATCAGAATGCGAAGGCCGCTCGAAGCCTAGGCGAGAACGCTCTTTTTGCCGTCGTCGCATTGTGGCCGGTCGACTGCTTCCGTCGTCTCTTTACTGCGTGGGGAAACGGCTCAGCATCCGGTCGTGGACATTCTCCTCACCGACGATCATCGCCGCCAGCGAGATGGCTTTCTCGCGGTCGGCGGTCTTTGTTATATAGCCTTCGAGCAGCACGACAGGGCCGAGCATCCTGACTTCGATAGCGCTGCTGTCGATGTCGGGATCAGCGGAAAGGGCTGCTTCGATTGTTGCGATGGTTGCTGCCGAACTGTGGCCTTGCGAAAAGCGCTCTTCGTGGTTGTTGTTGGGGCCGAACTTCATCTCCTCCTCCCGTTCCGCCCCTCCACGGACCTTCAGGTTACATGCATCTGTTATATGAACCGCAGGTGCCGCCCTTCCAGTCCGACTTAGGTCCGGCTTTTCCCCGGCATCACCTGCCTTAGATGCTTCCCGTCCGATTGAAGGACATCTCGGGAAGGTCCTGGTCGTCGCGAAGCACCGCCGAGACCTCCTGGCGAAGCGCCAACTTGCCGATCCCGGCGTCCGCGTTTCAGCGGATGGGAAAGGTTTCTTGTGGAGGGTAAATGAACGAATGGCAATACAGACGGTCGGCATCGTGGACTGGCACACGAGCGAAGACTTCGCGCCTCTAATGCTTGTGATGGACGGTCAGGAAAAACACAGGCTGGTCCGGTCGCTCGGCGAGGTCGCCGGCGCTCTTATCGCCGCCTGGCCGACGGATGACGGCCGGGAGTATATAGCGGCTGTAAAGACCTGCCTGGACGCGATCCAGGGCAACATTTCGCCCGATGTGGCGCGCGCCGCACTCATTCGCGCCGCGGAGGAAGCCGGAGTACGGGTGATCGCGGTTGTTCACTGAGACAGTGAGATGAGCCGGCGGCATATGCACAGCGCCGTTCGGCCGGATGAAATGGTGGGGCGGCCGGCGATAGCTTGCCGCTGCCCTGCCGCAGCTCGCAATCGGATGTCAGAAGGGTGTCTCGGGGGTAGTGTGGATCGCACAGAGCATAGGGGTGCGCGCGGAGACAGGAGAGGCTCCCTCTGCGCGATCCGAAGCAAGAAACGCCCGCGGGCCGCAAGAGTTTCCGTACGGTGTCGTACAGAGCAAAGTACTTGTGAAAAAAAGCCCCGCTGGATTGCGGGGCTGCGAAGAGTTTGAAAGGACAAATGCGAAGTCGACTGAGCGACGATCACATCCGCACTCTTAACTCGCCGGCATTGAAGAAGTTCCTACGACTTATGATCTTGTCGATACGGCTCGGAAACGCTCAGCGAGTGATGATATATTTCAAACCTTGCGTTGAAATATTTTGATCGCTCTGTTGATCTGATCGCGAACGGAGAGAAGAGCATCTCTGTTATTTCAGTGTCACCATTGGCTCTCCGCCCTTGTCCCACAGCAACGGAGCAATTCTCTGGCGCAATTTTAGAAACGCCTTCCGGCCCCTATGCACCTGTCGTTTTCCTGTGGTCACCCCCCCGGGAGCGACGAAAACCGGCTGGCGTCGAACGGACCTGTGGCGGCGACCGGAACGGGATTCTCGTCTGAAGCCGCGACATTCGCCTCGCGATGGACCGTGCGTGGGGAAAGGCGAGGCGCGCTCAATCCGATAGCCGCCCCGGGAGAATGCAGCGCCCATTGCATCAGCGCCGCTTCGGACGTCGATCCAAGGAAATCTGCTTCTTCCCAGGACGCGGTCATCGGCAGGGAGGCGATCATGTCGGTGCCCTGCCTGGAGGTCTGCTGTGCGGCAACGACGGGATGGAAACGAGCGTGAGCCGGCAATGCGGGCGGCCGTCTCTCCGGAAGTGCTGCAATCGGGCCGATCGAGGCAGTCACCAGTTTATCGTCCGCGCCCGCGTCGAGGGCGAGGGGGCGCATCGCCGGTATCGGAATCGGGAGAGATGAAAGGTCGGGAACGGAGCCTTTGTCATCCCGCTCGACCGCGCCGGTCTGCTGCGCCAGCGCATCCAAGGCCCGGCTTCTCGACGTCGGCAGCAGCGCCGTCACCAGCTTGTTGTCTGTGGTGCCGCCGCTCGGGGTGGCGGAGGCTCCCGTGTCTTCGTCTTCTCCGGCGGTGCCGGCGATCTCGATCGCGCTGGAGCTGACGCGCTTCCTGTAGTTCGCAACCGCCTGATTATATCCCGGCAGGGGCCGGCCATCGGCCGGAAGATGCATCGTCTTTCCATTCGGGAATATGCGCGCGAGTTCCTGCCGGGACATGCGGGGCCAGGCCCGGACATTGCCGACGTCGAGATGCACGAAGGGCGATCCCGAGGTTGGATAATATCCGACACCGCCGACCTGCATCTGCATGGCAATGGCACGCAGTGTCGCAAGCTTCACGCCGGGAACGTAGAAATCCATCGCCTTGCCCAGCATGTGCTGGCTCTTCTTGGCGACGCCAGTGCTGCGCGAGCGGTTGCGCAGCATGTTGTTGGTGGCAGGGGAACGATAGGCGGAGACGACGTGGATGTAATCCCTGCCGCCGCTCTTCTTATACACCTCCCAGACCAGGTCGAGCAGCCGCGGATCCATCCGGGTCGGCTCGTTCCTTCGCCAGTCGCGCAGAAAGCGATTGATCTGGGCGAGGCCCCTTGAATCGAATCTTCCATCCCGCTTGTAGGTAATCGTCGCCCTTTCGCCCGTATGGGTAAAGAACAGCTTCAGCGCCCGATCTTCCGCCGAGGCGAGGGATGCAGACCCGGCAAGTGCCGGCAGCGCAAACAGAGCCGGCAGAACGGTCTGCGCTGCGAAGCGTTTGGCACGCGACAGGAGCGCGGCAATTCCGCCCAAGGCTTCACCCGATAAACCCTGTGAATACTCCAACACGAACAATCCCGTCCCACACCAAACATTGTCGACGGGCGGAAACCTCCGCATCCATCAGGCCTAGTAAAGCCAGCTTATGGTCAACAAAATGCTAACGAGCGCATGTGGAGGTTTGGCGAATTGAAGATGTGGGCCGCCCGAGGCGTCAAGCTCGTGAATGTGCGCACCACTTTAAGCTTGATCTGGGTGAGGCGGTTTGGATCGAACCTTCCGTCGCGCCCCTCTCGCCCGTATGCGTGAGGAACAGTTTCAGGGCACGACCTTCCGCTCAGGCTGGCCGTCGCCGTCTGATCATCTTGCCCGCCTGACGGGACCTGAATGAGCAACAAAAGGGACTATCAAATGCCGGCCAACGGCGAAACAGCCGGGCCATTCAAAGCGGTGCCGTCGACGGCGAAATGTGAGCCATGGCAAGGACAATCCCAGCAGCGCTCAAGGGAATTCCAGTGCACGTGGCAGCCTATGTGTGTGCAAGATGCCGATTGTTTGTAGAGCACCCCAGCCTCTGTTCGGAAGGCGGCGATCTTGGTCAGCCCCTCCCGGACAATGGCGCCTTCACCGGGCTGCAACTTGTTGACGGAATCGAGTTCGCCAGGCGCGACATACTCTGCGAAATTCTTGATCGCCGTCGCATTCTCCATCAGGTAATCGCCGATCGCCCGGGGCGTCTTCCGCGAGGGCTCGTAAAGTTCCCGCCACGGACTGTCGCCATTGAGCACGAGATCGCGGATCAACAGTGAAGCGACCACGCCATGGGTCATGCCTTCGCCGGAATCGCCGGTGATGACGAACACGCGTTGATTGCCGGGGTTGCGGCCGATGAAGGCGGCGTAGTCGATCGTCTCCATCACCTGCCCAGACCAGCGATGGGTCTCGGCTCCAATATCCGGCATCAGACGCCGGGTCCAGGCCGTCAAGGCGGCGAAGCGCTCTCCGGCATCGTCGACGGCGCCTGTTTTGTGGTCTTCACCGCCGACGATGAGAAAGTCCGTCGCGCCGTCACCGGGTTGCAGACGCACGTAATGATAGGGATCTTCCATGTCCCAATAGAGCCCATCTGCGATCGCCCCGCGTTCGATCTCGAAGGCCATCGCATAGGTCCGATACGGCGCTTGCTTGGTGTGAATGGCGACACGGTCATTGATCGGCGAGTTGGTGGCGACCACTGCCCATTTGCCGGTGATGCTGAAGCCGGAGTCCGTCGACACACGAACACCGCCTTCGGTCTCCTCGACCTGCTCGACCACTGTGTCGCAGAAGAGTTTGCCGCCGCGAGCGCGAATGCCCGCCGTCAGCCCACGGAGATATTTGAGCGGATGGAATGTCGCCTGACTGGCATAACGAAGCGCGGGTGTCGCAGCGCACCCCGCAAATGGCAGGCCTGTGACTTTCTCGACCGCGGCGCCGATTCGCAGTGCGGCGTCGAATTCGCGTTTGAGATCGGTTTCCTCTCCTTGGGACGATGGAAACAGGAACCCGTCGACACGTCTGAAATCACAGTCGATACCTTCGGTCACCCGGATCGCCTCTATACGGTCGATCGCCGCCGATTGGCTCTCATAGAACCGGCGAGCCAGGTCGCGCCCTCGAAGATCAATCAACTTGGAGAAATAGTCGTCGCATATGGATGACAGATGCGCGGTCGTGCGGGCCGTCATGCCGCTGCCTATCTGGCCGCGATCGATGACATCAACCTTCTGTCCTGCAAGGGCGAGTTCGTAGGCTACCGACAAGCCGGCAATTCCGGAGCCGATGACAACGACATCGGCCTCATCATTCCCAGTGAGTGGAGTGGCGTCGGGCATAACCCTGAGCGAGGCCCACAAGGAGACAGTTCTTTCGTCGCTCACATTCATGGCGCACATCTCCGAACAAGTATTTCCTAAATTGAAGAAGGCACGCAAAAGTTCCGCCGGGACCCTGCCAAACCTGCCCATTGGCAGACGGCGGCGAATGGAATCCGCCACGAAGGCCGAATACCATCGACAGCCTATTGCGGCGGAAGGCCGGCGCGCGCAAGGTCTGCTGCGGCGTGATCCATAATAGAAGGATCTCGGAAGTTCCAGGTCTGCCGCCACGACTGGATCGTCGCAGTCGGAGCTGACTTGAGCATCTTCTCGACGGCAGCTCGGGCGTCTGCCTCGCGTCCAAGACGCACATAGGCGATGGCTAGTTGCAACGGTGCGTCGGCGAAATCCGTTGTCTTCAGGACCTCAACTGCGTCCTCGTTTTTGCCAAGCACGATGTAGATAAAACCTCGCACATAGTTGAAAAACCAAGATAGCGCAGGGTCCCGCGCGGCTGCAGCGTCGGTCAGCTCCAGCGCCTTTTCGGTTTGACCGGCTTGTAGAAAGATACTCCCTGCGTCGGTAAGCGTGAACGCATTATAGGGTGCCACCGCAATGGCTTTGTTCATTGCCGCAACAGCGCCATCATGGTCCCTTTTGAGGGTCAGGAGCCAAGCGTTGAGCCAGTTTGCCAGTCTCACCACTTGCGGGCTCAGATTCTTGTCTGCGAGGACCTGTTTAACCAGTCGCTCCGCCTCCCGAAGATCGTCCTGCGGGTCAGAACTGTAGAGCAGCGCAGCGTTCAACCAGTGAGACCACCCCCATTCGACGGTCAAAAGAGGGGAGCCAGGGAATGTCTGCAGGCCCTGTCGTGAAATCTCACCGGATCGTTCGATACCTTCCTTCGTGTAGAGGTTCAATTGGCTTTCCGCGCGCAGGTAGTAGTCGTATTCAGCAAGATTGGTGCTATCCTTACCCCAGGCCTGACTGTAGTCCGCTTTGCGAATGGCTCCGAACTCGCCCGTCATCGCGCCCACGATCTTGCCGGTCAACTCATCCTGAAGCGCCCATGGGTCAGTTCCCGTTTTGTCGAAGCGGTCCGCCCAGACATGGTCTCCGGTTTTGGTGTTGATAAGCTGTGCAACGATGCGCACTCTATCGCCTTCCTTGCGTACGCTGCCCTCGACGACATAGCCGACGCCCAGCTCCTTGCCGATCTGGCGGATGTCGCCTTGCTTGCCCTCATAGGCAAACGACGAAGTTCGCGAGACGACCGCAATGTCAGAAAAGCGCGAGAGGATCGCGATGACGTCGTTCGCCAGCCCTTCTCCCATGTACCCAAGGCTCTTGTCGGCACTGAGATCAGCGAAGGGCAATACGGCGACAGAAGGAATCGTCCCGGAACCTGCAGGAGAGGTGATGGTCAGCGGATTCTGTAACGCCATCCATGCGGCCACCAAGGCGACGATGGTTGCCGCGGCCCCGATGGCCCACCATTGTCGGCCGATCCTGCGCTTGTGTCGAATGCGTGGGCGTGGCGCGGCGTCGATGCGCACTTGGTAGACATCGATAAGCTCTTCGATGTTCTTGACCTTCTGCCGTCCGATGGAATCGAAGGTAAATGCGAGTTTGTTCTCGACCTCCTTCGCCACCTTGCCGGAAACGCAGATCCCGGCCGGTGGCGCGAGTTGCTCCAGCCTGGCCGCGACGTTCACGCCTTCGCCATAGCGGTCGTCGCCGTCCACGATCACTTCGCCGATGTTGATACCAATGCGGACGTTGAACCTGTCCTCCTCAGGGACAGAGGCGTTGCGCTCGGTCATTCCGCGCTGCAGAGACACGGCACATTCGACCGCGTCGACCACGCTGCCGAACTCCGCGAGGAGGCCGTCGCCCATGAGCTTGAAGATGCGCCCATGATGCCGCGCAATCTCGGGCTCAAAAAGCTCGGTGCGGCGCGCTCGAAGACGGTCAAATGTGCCCGCTTCGTCTTGTTCCATAAGTGCGGAGTATCCGACCACGTCGGCGGCTAGAATTGCAGATAACCTGCGCTCCATGTCTCAATCCCCCGACATGAAATCTCCCCATACATTATACACGACTTTGCCGCATGTTTCAGCGATGGCTAATAAATCCGTCAGCGTGCGACCGGTGGTGCCCGACGCCGCTGCGGCTCTAAAACCGGGAATGGAACGGCACGGTATCCGATCGAGGTCACCGGAATGTATGACGGCTCGATCGGCTGGAGCGACCCGCGCTACCGGAAGGGGAACCGGAGGACGCTCATCGTCTGCTTCCATGTCATGCGCGACGAGAACCAACTCATCGAGACGATGGGCATGCCTAAATCCGGATCTAATTTGATGGAGAAGCGGCAGACGTGGCGCTGGCGTTCGGCTGAGAACTTGCCGTTCGTTCGGCTTGCGTGGCGTGCGGCGGTACCAGGAAATCGAGCAGACCGTCGCTCCCCAGATCGGCGGTTCTCTTTTCCAGAATGTCGCCAATCAAGGTCGTCAGAAATTCTGCCGTCATATGGTTCCAGTCTATGATGAACGGAACACCCTTGCTGCTGGTCAGGCACTTCTCCTTGTCGTAATCGCAGTGAAGCTTGACGATATCGATGTAGGTGAACGGAAGACCGGACGGGAAAAATGGCAGTTGCTCCAAAGGCTGGTTGGGCGGCGGATAGCTCGCTTCCCGCAGGCATATGGAGGCATCGGATTTTCTCTGAAACATCAGTCCCAGGCACGAGTGCAATTCGTCGAGCTGGAAATAATTTCCGAAAACGAAAACGCGCGCGTTATCCGAATGGCTTTTCATCCAGGAAATGAGCTCGAACCTGAACGGGTTGACGGGGTATTCGAAAGGCCGAAGGCTGGTGAGGAAGATTGCTTTGGTTCGGCTGAGCAGCGATTTGTCGTTGATATATTTTTCAAAGGGAATGCAGTATTTGTCGTAAATGCTGGCGCGAGAGGGAGCCTTAATAATATCGTTCTTGATTTCCACCATGCAGTTCAAGTAGCTGACCGCGACGATCTGATATCGGTCGGTATCGATGTAATTCTTCAGCGCGATCGACCAGTTTCTGGCGTGCGAGTCCCCAATGATGAAGATAATCGGTTTCCCAGCCTGAATGTTATCGTTCAAGCTCAGAAAAGTGCTTTCGAGCCGCGCCTCGTTCGCCTGCGCGACAGGTGAATAGACGTCATCCAATCTGTTGGGAAAGCCGGCCATAGTGATTGCTGACAGGACAGCAGCCGCGATGGTGACAACCGAGGAGCTGAGGGTGATCCAGAGAGCGCGGCTTCTCCTGGTGTGGCGCAGGGGCTTTTCGATGACGACGAAGCTGACGACCGAGACCAGCACCGTCACTGCGACGGCGAGAAGCCTGTCACCATTATCGAAATGCAAGCTTGTCAGCCGCGTGAAGGCGAAGACCGGATAGTGCCACAAATATAAGGAGTAGGACACCAGTCCGGTGAGTGCCGCAGGCCGAGAAGCCAACAGGCGCCCGACCGCGTTCTCACGGCTGGCGAATGCCAGGACCAGACAGGTCCCAAAGACCGGGATGACAGTGACCAGGCCAGGATGAACCGTGCCCTTTTTAAACAGGATGAGCGAACCAAGAACGAGGACAAGCCCGGCCGCTGCGAGCAACGGCTGGGGGCGAGGGCGCCCACGCCTCAGCTCGTAATAGGCGAGAAGTGTTCCGGCCAGCAGTTCCCAGGCCCGGGTGAGCGGCGAATAGAAGGCCTGTTGCGGATCGTGCCGTACAGTGACGAAGCAGAATGCAAAGCTGAGGGCGGCCGCCATCAACACGCATGGCAAAAACTTTGATTTCAGGTATCGGCGCACGATCAGCAACAAGACCGGAAAGGCGATATAAAACTGCTCTTCGACGCTCAATGACCAGGTGTGAAGAAAAGGCTTGAGAAGGGTATTGGGCTCGCCGTACTGGGCCGCAGTGAAATAAAAATAGATATTCGATCCGAACAGGAGCGAAGAACCTACGGAGTTCGCGTAGTCCGTGAGTTCCAACGGCAATAAAAAATAATAGGCGAAGGGCATCGTCGCGAAAATGACTGCGAACAATGCAGGCAGAATTCGCCGGGCGCGCCGGGCATAGAATTTCAGGAAATCGATACGCCCCGTCGCTTCGATTTCCGTCAGCAAAATCTGGGAAATCAGGAAGCCGCTGATCACAAAAAATACGTCGACGCCAATGTATCCACCCTGAAGCAAGGTGTGGCCGGCAACCGTGAACTCGGCGTGATAGAGAATAACCGCGATCACCGATATGGCCCTTAGGCCGTCAATCTCTGGTCGGTAAACCTTCAATGCTAACGCCTGCCTTGGATATCGAGAGCGTAGTTTGGTCGCGCGCAGGGGTGGCGCTTTTGGGCTGACCTAACACAGAGATCTTCGAGGGAGAACAGTACGGCCTGATAAAAGCTTTGGGGGCGGGACCGATTTCAATCTTTATTTTCTGTGCTGTTGTAAATCAGCATTCCGGAACCCTCGATGGGCAATCGGAAGGAGCGATGCAACCGCAGTTACCTTCGCAACAGGCTGGCTTGATTTCTGACGTGTCACTGAGGGCGCTCGCCCCTGAGGCGTTCATTGCCGGAGACAGGCTGCCAACAACAGTCGCAGCTACGAGGACCGGGGTGATCGAGACCGTAAGGCGGTCCAGCCCGCTTTCGAGGAGTGGAAAAGGATGAAGGCGATTGGCTCGGGATTTCAGGCCTGATCGCCTTCGCCGGCCTCACAATCGGCGGCATTGTCACTTATATCGGTGACTTGGGTGCGGCACTGGCCAAAGATCAACTGAACCGTGTCGTGCGCTCTGGATAAAAAAAGCCCCGCCGAGACGGGGCAATCAGTTGAGGACGAAACCGCGCGTCGGTAGTCAGAGGCTTGCGAGCGCAGGCATCTTGCGCGGTCTCAATGCGATAACGATTGGCGGCCATCCTGGTTCCTGTGCGATTTTGGACAGATTATTTATTCTCGATGCAACGGGTTCCGTTTGCACCAAAGAAACCCGCAAGAGCGGGGATCAAGGAATGGGGGTGTTTGTGGGCACAATGCGTCGGGGCGCTGCAACGACTACTTTGCACAAGCTGGAGATTTTTTCAATAATATTACTTTTAACAGTTCTGCGTCCACAAATGTGTTTTTCAACTAATGGATCTATTTTTGGATTTCGCACGAAAACACAAATTGACTTCTACTTGCAGTAATATTTCGTATCATTGGGGCGGGCTGCTCAGCGATCACTTGCTCACCCCAAGCATTGTATCTCCTGTACGTTGGGCGGCCACTCTCGCTCTCACAATCAGCCACACCAATCGTTGCGCTGCTTGGGGCTCCAGCTGCGAGCGAAGCCTTCAAACCGGCGGGCCGACAGCTTCCACTGAAGCTACTCGACAGCACGACACCGCGGCCGGCGCAGCTATGCTGCGCTATGAGCCGGTCAAGGCGCCACCTCCACCGGCCGCGGCAATGCCGCAGCCATCAGGCTTTGGTTATTCCCTCGGCGGCCCGCCCCGCCGCTCCAGCGCCGTCTTGCGGATGGTCTCCGCGATCTCCGGACTATTGCTCGACAATATCTGGAAATCCACGGCGTAGAGCGACAGCAGCGATACCTCGGTTGCTGCGCTGACCGTCGCTGAGCGAGGATCGCCACTGATCAGCGCCATCTCGCCAAAGAAGTTTCCGGCACCGAGTTCCACTGGATGGTCGGGTGTCGCCACGGTGACCCGCCCCTCGACAATGAAGAACATCTGATCGCCAACATCGCCCTTGCGGCAGATCACGGCACCTGCGGGGACAATGCGCGGTCGCAACGCCCGAACGATCTCGATCAGTGCAGCGGAACCAAGCTTCTGGAACAGGGGTACGGCAGCGACCAATTGCCAGTTGCGAACGAAGTCTTGGCGGCGAACCTCTTCGTAGAAGCCGGTGGCGAGGATGCCGGCCCAAAGAGCAAAAATACCGATCCCGCTCATCATCACCAATCCGGCCAGAACTCGACCTGCAAGACTCTGCGGGATCTCGTCACCGTAGCCGGTCGTCGACAGCGTCACGACCGCCCACCACATCGCCTGCGGAATGCTGCCGAACTTATCGGGCTGGACGTCTCGCTCGATGATATAACCGGCCAACGCAGCGCCAAAAAGAACGATGCCGAACACCGATGTCACGCCAAGCAGATTGCGCGATTCATTCGCGACCACCTTTGCCAGCAGCCTGAAGAAGGTCGAGTCGCGCGACGGCTTGAGAAGCCAAATGGCGCAATAGAGTTCTCGATCACGGGACCCAACCAACAAGAATGCAGCAGCCGGAACCAGAACCGCGAGCAAATCGATCACGAGGGCCGTCATATCCCCCGACAGGCGGCGCCGTCGTGAAAGCAATGTGCCGCCCAGTTGGAGAACATAGACCAGCCAAATTGCCGCAAGTAGCAGCTCAAAGACAAGCCTCTCCTGTCCAGTAAGGCCCTGCGTCGTCAGTGCGGCAACGACCAGGAGACCGATTGTAGCGAACAGCGCGTTGAGCGGCGTCGAAATCTTTGAGAAAGGCACTGCCGACATTACATACTCCCCACGCCCGGCATTCGTGGACAATAGATACCTTCGGGCCACACACAAGGGAACGGGGACTGATGCAATGTGTCTTCGCACCAAAGAATTTGGCAGCCGGAATCGCGTTACAACATTTCACGGGGAATGTAGATCATCCGAACAGCGAAAGGGAGCGCGTGACCTTCTGACTGTGCGACGCTAACGGGGCAGCGGCTATATCAAGGGTCGGCCGCAAACGCACGTATGCAGCGGCGAATCCTTCAACTATTTGATTAAAATTGGTTTTTTTAGAAAGCTCCTTCCGAGCTTCCGGTTAGGTCGGTCACCCCTCTCACACGGATTCCGAGCCATTTCCAAGATGGCAAGCGTGAGAAGTGGTGGCGCGCCCGACAGGAAACGCCCGGCGTAGGGGCTTCCGGTATCCTAAACGCTTGAAATCAAACCCACCTTGCCAAGACCTAAGCTAAGTAATGTGACGAAAGGTGAAGTAGTAAAGTCCGCAATAAGCCGGTTCAGGTGGTCAACAATCCGCCGCGCGGTGGCGTTTTTCTCGTAGTTCCTCCAGCGCAGGCTCTCTTTGGAACCCGTGTAGCTCGCCAAATTGGATCTTAATGGAAGGTGCGGCAACTGATTTGCGCCTCTGGGGCTGTCGCTCGAAGGGCGGCCCCTCGCGGGCACGGCGCTCTCAACGTATAGCACAGTCCGCCCCGGTGCATTCTCATAAACCGCAAGCGTGGCGGCGTGCTGGCCGCCCACCTGTGAAAGTCGATAAGGTGGACTTTTCGGAAAAAGGCCCTACATCCGCTCTATCGTCGGCAACCGAAAACGTAGGCGCTGACGGCTGAGGGTTATTCTGTGCTCCCGCCTGCAAAACAGCGGTGTGCACCTATGGGCAAGCCCCCCTACGACCCGTTGAAATCCTCCCGCGCTCTCATCCAACGATCATACGAGTTGCTGGCGTCAACCAGTCGGCTCGTCTCAGCGGAACGGCGGTTCCAGGAGTTGGCCGAAAACGGCCGCCCAGACCCAGCGTCTAGTCAACGCGAGGCCGTGTCCCGGGAAAGTTGAAAGCTTATGCTGGCGGTGTGGAGCGCACTTCGGTGGGCGCTCGAATTCGTCAGCAAAGCCTTTGGAAGCGCAACGGTGCTAAGTGCACCAGTCATTCCGCTGCTTCGGGCTCCATGTCAGAGCAAGGCTTTCCGCAGCAGCTTCTTGCCGATTTCTTCACCATTCGTTCGGTAGATGTTGGTGAGCGGCCGGTGCGCTTGTGTTTTGTCCACCGGGGCGCTCCATTCGATCCGCAATCGTGGATCTTCTCACCGCCGCGGAGGAAGAAGCGGAACAGCTTTCGATGTCTAAGCGATGGCCGATGTGGAAGGCGCTCGCGATCGTCTGGTTCAGGAAATGCAAAAAGCGGAAACAGACGGTGGCGCGCGCTGCATGACAAACCCGGGCGCCGGTCGCTATTCGAACCGGCGCTCGACAGGCTCGGCGTCAGACGCTTCGACGGGATCGGTCGGTGATCGGCGCTGCGCAGCATCCATTGACGTCTGGCGCGACAGATCACGACTGTCTGCGAAAGCTGTAGGCAACTGCACCAACGGCCCGCTTCCTATGTGCTTCCTGGGACCTCGAAACAAACCACGGATTTTTCACTAAATTGTTGATCTGGACCGCCACATAAGCGCGGATTCGCGGTCATTGAAAACACTGGCATTCTGGCAATGATTGCAACGATAATCTCGAACTCAGATTCCAAAAACGCGGATTCTGATAAGCCCGTAAGCCATAAACGCGGACTGAATTTTTGGCCGCAACCGCGAATCTGACGCTCTTTCATAATGATCTGGGCGGAGACCCAAGGCATGAAGAACGCCCTAACGTTCTGGGCAAGTACCAGACGATCCGGCCTCACCAAGTCATTGCCGATGCAGACCACCGCGGAGCTCATCGCAAACGCCTGCGGGCAGGGCGGATCATGCGCGCAATATCTGCACAACACGATCGTTGATCTTGAGGCCGAGGGGATCCGAGACCGAAACCTCTGGCATCTGCAAGCGCTCGTGGCCGAGCGGATCAAGGCAAAGCAAGCAGCCTGAGGTCGTCGTCCTAACTGAGCGTCAATCCAGCATGACCATGTGCGCCGGGACCTGCTCTTCGAAGAACTTCGAGAAGGATGCGATCCGGGGAGGCAGAGCCTGATATGGGGGATAATAAAGCGTCAGCCACAACTCTGGCGGTGCCCATCCTTTAAAGACCTGTACTAGGCGCCCGGTGCGCAGGTGTTCGGCGATGTGAAACCCCGGTAGCATGGCAACGCCCGCACCGTCGGCGGCCATGTCCGCCAGAACCTCGCCACTATTGGCGCTGAAGGCCCGGCCAGCCGAAATCGTCATGCTCGATCCGCCGTCCGACAGCACCCAGTTCTCACGTCGGCTTTCGCCGCTATACGCGAGGCAGTCATCGGGTGTCAGTTCGTTTGGGTGCTGCATGTCGACGAATCGACTCCCAGGGGCGGCGACCAGGATGCGCGGCACCACCCTGATTTTGCGCCAGATCGTGAACTTGTCGGACGGCTGGGAGGAGATGCGGATCGCCAGATCGTAGTCGTCATCGACGATGTTCACCAATCCATCCGACAGCGAGATCTCGAAGCTCATCTTCGGGTAGCGCTCCTTGAATCCTGAAAGGATCGGCGGGAGCACGGCCTTGCCAAACCACGTTGGCGCGCTGATCCGGAGCCGCCCCTCATCCGCCTTGTGAGCGTTCATCACCTCACGCCGCGCGTCCTCCAGAGTCTTCACCGCGGGCTGGATCTGCGCGGCAAAGATCGCGCCGTCGGTCGTCAGGGACACCTGCCTGGTCGTGCGCACAAAGAGCTGCACGCCAAGTTCCGCCTCAAGGGCGGCAATCGCCCGTGTCACGGCTGCGGGTGTCATGTCCAGTTCGCGCGCGACCTGGGCGAAATTCCGCTTTTCGGCAGCGAGGAGGAAGGTTCGGAGTGCTTTGTAGTCGTTCATATCATTGTTTCAGAATTGGCAATTCAATCACAAGAAATATTGCAATTCTCGACGAGGATCAACCAGCCTAAATTCAGATCAACACATGAAGCACCAACGCCCGATGAAAGGCATCGACATGATCAAGGATATCAAGGGACTGCATCACGTGACCTCCATGGCATCGGATGCGCGGCAGAATAACCGCTTCTTCACCGACACGCTGGGTCTGCGCCGCATCAAGCAGACAGTCAACTTCGACGACCCGAGCGTCTATCACCTGTACTACGGCGACGAGAACGGTTCAGCCGGGACGGTCATGACTTACTTCCCGTTCCCCAACATGATGCTGGGGCGTCCGGGCGTAGGCGAGGTCGGTGAGACGCAGTTCTCGGTTCCAAAGGGCTCGCTGAAGTTCTGGCAGAATCGCCTCGCGGCCCAGGGTGTCGACGGTCTGGAAAAGGATACTGTCTTCGGTGCCAACCGTCTTCGCTTCATGGGTCCGGATGGCGACGGTCTTGCGCTGATTGAGTCCGCCGACGACAACCGCGCGCCATGGCTGGCGGACGGAATTCCTTACGATGCGGCCATCCGCGGTTTCGCCGGCGCTCGCTTCAGCCTGCATGACACCGCAGCGACGAAAGAGCTTCTCGGCTTCATGGGTTACCAGCGCGCCGAGAAGGAGGTCGACGTGACTCGCTTCATCATCCCCAATGGCAACGGAGCGGATACGATCGATCTCGCATCCCTGCCGAAAACGCCCTTTGCGCGTCAGGGGGCGGGATCGGTTCACCACATCGCGTTCGCCGTCGACAACCGCGAGAAGCAGCTCGAGGTGCGCAAAGCGCTGATGGATACAGGCTATCAGGTCACACCCGTCATCGACCGCGACTACTTCTGGGCCATCTACTTCCGCACGCCGGGCGGCATTTTGTTCGAGATCGCCACCAATGAACCGGGCTTCAATCGCGACGAAGACACGGCTCACCTTGGGGAAGCACTCAAGCTACCGGGCCGATATGAAGCTTTCCGCGATCAGATCCAGGCAAATCTCGAGCCACTGGGTGCCTGACAAACTGATGGCATTTCGAACCTTGGCCGCCGCACGTCTACCCGGCGGCGACCTGGGTTTTTGCAGGGAAGATCTTCAAACATTCGACTACGCCTGATGCCCTTTGCAACGATAACTGAGTCCCAAACGGCATTCGCACACATTCGATGGAGAGAAGAAAATGGATCAATTGGGAGCGATCAGAGCCTTTGTTCGCGTCGTCGAGGCCGGATCCTTTGCAAAGGCCGCAGACACGATGGGTGCGCCGCGGTCGACCGTGAGTAAGCTTGTTCAGGATCTCGAGGCAAGCTTGAGCCTCAAACTGCTCGAACGCACGACACGTTCAGTCACCGTGACACCTGAGGGAGTTGCTTACTACGAGCGTGCCATTCGCCTGATCGCCGATTTCGACGAAATGAACAATGAGGCGACCCGTGGGCGCCTGGCCACCAGGGGAAGACTTCGGGTTGACGTAGGAGGAAGCTTCGCGAACGCGATTCTAATCCCTCGCTTGCCAGAGTTTTACGCGCTCTACCCAGAGATCGAGTTGCAGCTTGGTGTAACAGAACGTCAGGCCGACATCGTCGAAGAGGGCATAGACTGCGTCATTCGTGCCGGCGATCTGCCCAGCGCATCTCTTGTTGCGAGGAAGTTATGCAGCGTTGAGATAGTGACCTGCGCAACCCCGGGCTACCTCGAAAAACACGGCGTGCCAGCTTCGCCATCGGATCTGCAGCGTGACCATATTTTCGTGCAGTACTTTTATGCACGTAGTCTGAAAGCTGCACCCGTTCGGCTGATCAAAGGCGATGAGAAAATAGAGATCTACAGCCCCATCAAGCTCTCCACCTGTGATGCGACGGCGCATTTGCATGGAATACTAGCAGGACTGGGTATCGGGCAGACATTTGAATTCTTGGCACGGCCCCATATCGCGCGGGGCGCCCTGGTCCCAATCATGACGGATTGGGCGCCACCACGCTATCCTGTTCACATAATAAGGCCAGCGGGCCGGTTTCCGAGCGTTAAGTATCAGGTCTTTGCGGACTGGGTTGCGGGCGTGTTTTCTGCCTACGACCGTGATACCGACACACCCTAGTGGCTTTGTCCATATCCATGGATGGCTACTCCACAATCACGGGCTTCTCCCATCTCTCCTTTGAAGATATTCCCCCGGCTGATTTGATCCATCGTCGGACAGACGGCGCGGAGTGGGCAACGGCTGTTGAGAACAAGCAGAAGACAAATTGATCGCGATATGGAACCCCTGCGCGTAGAGCGTACTCACACCGACTCGTGCGACGTCCGCGGGTCAGCCGAGCAGAGTAATTGTTGCGAAAAACGCAATTCATTCGCAATGAATATTCCAATTTCGCACAGGCGCAAATCACACTACGTTTCTTTTCAGCAGCCGAGGCAACCAGTGAATGGAAGCATTGGTTTCGACCTACTCAGGGCCTTACGAGCCGTGTTCCAGGACATGGTGTCCGACAGACACGCCCTGCCCAGTTTATAACCCGCCGCATTCGCGGTCCAAACAACCGAAGAGGAAAATTTCATGTCCAAGCTCGAAGTTCTCACTCCCGCCAATAGCCAGTTGATTTTCATCGACCAGCAGCCGCAGATGGCCTTCGGCGTCCAGTCGATCGACCGCCAGGTACTGAAGAACAATGTCGTCGGCCTCGCCAAGGCTGCCAAGATCTTCAACGTCCCGACCACGATCACCACGGTCGAGACGCAATCCTTCTCGGGCAACACGTTTCCGGAACTGCTTGCCGTCTACCCGGAGAACGATATTCTCGAGCGCACCTCGATGAACTCCTGGGACGACCAGAACGTCCGTGACGCGCTGGCGAAGAATGCGGCCAACGGCCGCAAGAAGATCGTCGTCTCCGGTCTCTGGACCGAAGTCTGCAACACCACCTTCGCGCTCTCGGCCCTGCATGATGTTCCGGACTACGAAATCTACATGGTCGCGGATGCTTCCGGCGGCACGTCCTCCGACGCACACAAATACGCGATGGACCGGATGGTTCAGGCAGGCGTGATCCCGGTCACCTGGCAGCAGGTCTTGCTCGAGTGGCAGCGCGACTGGGCCCGCAGGGAAACCTACGATGCTGTCACCACCCTGGTGAAGGAGCATTCCGGCGCATACGGCATGGGCGTCGACTACGCCTACACGATGGTTCACGGCGCAGAGGAACGCGTCAAGCACGGCAAGCGCATCGGCCCGAACCCAGCCAAGTAACGGCATGATCAGGCCGCTCGATAAGCCGGTCGGAGCGGCCTTTCCCTAACCGTGGAGGACATCCCGTGAAAATCTATCTTCTCTCTCTCGGTGCAGGTCTGCTTGTGGGCATCGTCTACAGCCTCCTGAACGTCCGCTCGCCGGCTCCGCCCGTCATCGCACTGGTCGGCCTTCTCGGCATTCTCGTCGGCGAACAGATCATCCCCTTCGCAAAGACCTTGTGGAGCAGGGAGCCGGCAGCCGTTTCATGGCTTCATCAGATCAAGCCGCACATGTTCGGCCACCTGCCGAAGGGCGGCGATCGGATCGACCTCGCCCATCAGGCGGAGGCGAAAGCGGAGGAGCGGAGCTGATGACGACTCGTCGATCCTTTCTTGGGGGCGCGTCGAGCCTGGCGTTCTCGAACCTCTTCTCCCCGGCGAAAGCCGCCGATCCCAACCAGACCGGAGTAGACACCATGCATCCCGACCTGATCCTCCACAACGGCCGCGTGACGACCCTCGACCGGACCAATCCGAACGCTACGGCGATCGCCATCAAGGATGGCCTGTTTCTCGAAGTCGGATCCGACAGCGAGATTATGGCGCTGGCTGGTGCCAACACGAAGATCGTCGACCTCAGGGGCAAGCGCGTCCTGCCGGGTCTGATCGACAACCACACCCACGTCGTGCGCGGCGGCCTGAACTACAACATGGAACTGCGCTGGGACGGCGTACGGTCGCTCGCCGATGCGATGGACATGCTGAAGCGCCAGGTGGCGATTACGCCCGCGCCGCAATGGGTGCGCGTCGTCGGGGGGTTCACTGAACATCAGTTCGCCGAAAAGCGCCTGCCGACGATCGAGGAGATCAATGCGATCGCTCCCGATACCCCCGTCTTCCTGTTGCACCTTTATGACCGTGCTCTGCTCAACGGCGCCGCTCTCCGTGCAGTCGGCTACGCCCGGGACACGCCGAACCCGCCCGGCGGCGAAATCACGCGCGATGCCAACGGCAACCCGACTGGCATGCTGCTCGCGAAGCCGAATGCGGGCATTCTGTACTCGACGCTCGCCAAGGGGCCAAAGCTTCCTCTGGACTACCAGGTCAACTCGACCCGCCACTTCATGCGCGAACTGAACCGCCTCGGCGTGACAGGCGTGATCGATGCTGGCGGGGGCTTCCAGAACTATCCGGACGATTATGAGGTCATCGAGAAGCTCTCCGACGAGAACCAGATGACGGTTCGGCTTGCCTACAATCTCTTCACGCAGAAGCCGAAGGAAGAAAAGCAGGACTTCCTGAACTGGACGCAGTCGGTCAAATACAAGCAGGGCAACGACTACTTCCGTCACAACGGTGCCGGTGAGATGCTGGTCTTCTCGGCTGCCGACTTCGAGGATTTCCGCCAGCCCCGTCCAGAAATGGCTCCGGAAATGGAAGGCGAGCTGGAAGAGGTCGTCCGCGTACTGGCAGAAAACCGCTGGCCCTGGCGTCTCCACGCCACCTATGACGAGACTATCTCCCGCGCCCTCGATGTATTCGAGAAGGTCGACAGGGACATTCCGCTCGAAGGACTGAACTGGTTCTTCGACCATGCCGAAACCATCTCGGATCGCTCGATCGACCGCATCGCCGCACTCGGTGGCGGCATCGCCACTCAGCACCGCATGGCCTATCAGGGCGAATATTTCGTTGAGCGCTACGGCCATGGAGTGGCGGAAGCCACACCGCCGATAAAGCGCATGCTCGACAAGCGCGTGAATGTCTCGGCAGGTACGGATGCTACCCGCGTCGCCTCCTACAATCCGTGGGTCTCGCTCTCCTGGATGGTGACCGGCAAGACAGTCGGCGGAATGCAGCTCTACCCGCGTGCAAACTGCCTCGATCGCGAGACGGCGCTGCGCATGTGGACCGAAAAGGTCACATGGTTCTCGAACGAAGAGGGTAAGAAGGGCCGTATCGAGAAGGGCCAGTTTGCCGACCTCGTGGTGCCGGACAAGGACTTCTTCTCCTGCGCCGAGGACGAGATTTCGTTCCTCACCTCGGAACTGACCATGGTCGGCGGCAAGATCGTCTATGGCGCGGGCGACTTCAAGACGCTCGACGAGAACGACATCCCGCCTGCGATGCCCGACTGGTCTCCCGTACGCAAGTTCGGCGGTTACGCGGCCTGGGGCGAACCGGAAGGCGCAGGCGCTCGCTCATTGCGCCGCACGGCGATCTCCACATGCGGATGTGCCAGCGATTGCGGCGTGCATGGCCATGACCATGCTGGAGCTTGGACATCCAAGCTTCCAATCGCCGACCTCAAGGGATTCTTCGGCGCTCTCGGCTGCTCCTGCTGGGCGGTCTAACCTCAGCTTTGCGCTCGGGCGGCCACGCCACCGCCCGAGCGACCGTCGGATAATTTCAAAAAATGCAATTAAATTGAAACGATTGCTGCAATTGTTGGTAAGACGGTAACCAGCCAATATCGCTCCATCAAACGCAGCCGCTCGATCAGATCGGCGAACATGCAGGAGTAGATATGACCCGCCATTCCCATATGTCGAATCCAGTCCGGAGCAGACTCGCACGCATCGTCGCTTCTCCGATCACGCGAACCGCTTCGCTGCTCGCACTCTGCGCCGCCTACATCCAGGGCCCGCTCAACAAGATCTTCGATTTCAACGGCGCACTGGCCGAGATGGACCACTTCGGTCTCCACCCAGCCGCGTTCTTCGCGGTCGCCGTCATCGTTTTCGAGCTGACGGCTTCTGCCATGGTGGTCTCGGGCTTCTTCCGTTGGGCTGGAGCATTGGCCCTCGCGGCCTTCACGCTCATGGCAACGTTCATCGCTCTCCGCTTCTGGGAGATGGCTCCCGGCATGGACCGCATGATGGCGACCAACGCCTTCTTTGAACATGTTGGCCTCGCTGGCGCATTCCTCTTTGTCGCCGCGTTCGACCTCGCCAAGGGAGCAGGCAAATGAGCGCTGCAAAATCATCCGGCGGAACCTTCGCGCCACTCGCACAGCCTGTGTTTGCGGTTCTCTGGATCGCCACCGTCCTTGGCAATACCGGAAGCTTCATGCGCGACGTCGCCAGCTCCTGGCTGATGACGGATCTGTCGGCATCGCCGGCCGCGGTCGCTATGGTCCAGGCGGCCGGAACCCTGCCGGTCTTCCTGCTTGCCATTCCGGCGGGCGTTCTCACCGACATCCTCGATCGCCGCAAGTTCCTGATCGCCGTCCAGCTCCTGCTGGCATCCGTCAGCATCTCCCTGATGGTTCTGTCCCAGACGGACATGCTGTCGGTCAGCGCGCTGATCGGTCTGACTTTCCTCGGCGGCATTGGCGCTGCTCTGATGGGGCCGACATGGCAGGCCATTGTCCCCGAACTGGTCAAGCGCGAGGATGTAAAGAGCGCCGTGGCGCTGAACTCGCTTGGCATCAACATCGCCCGCTCGATCGGGCCTGCCGCGGGCGGCCTGCTTCTCGCGGCATTCGGAGCCGGGATCACCTACGGCGCGGATGTCGCAAGCTACGCCGTGGTGATTGCCGCTCTGCTCTGGTGGCCGCGGGCTAAGAATGCCAACGACGAGCTTCAGGAGAACTTCTTCGGTGCCTTCCGGGCCGGGCTTCGCTACACCCGCTCGAGCACACCGCTCCATGTCGTCCTCCTGCGCGCCGCGATCTTCTTCGCCTTCGCCAGCGCCGTCTGGGCGCTCCTCCCGCTCGTCGCCCGGCAATTGCTCGGGGGGGATGCCAGCTTCTACGGCATCCTGCTCGGTGCAGTCGGTGTAGGCGCGATTGGCGGCGCCTTGGTCATGCCGAAGCTGCGCGAACGCCTGAGTTCCGACGGCCTGCTTCTCGGCGCCGCGCTGACCACCGCTGCCGTCATGGGTGTCCTGTCACTCGCCCCGCCGAAGATCGTTGCCATCATCGTTCTTCTGTTCCTTGGTGCGGCATGGATCACTGCTCTGACGACGCTCAACGGCGCGGCCCAGGCTGTTCTTCCGAACTGGGTGCGTGGCCGCGGCCTCGCCGTCTACCTCACTGTCTTCAATGGTGCGATGACTGCCGGGAGCCTTGGTTGGGGCGCGGTCGGCGAGGCTGTCGGCATCCAGTCGACCTTGCTCATCGGAGCCGCTGGACTGCTTGTGGCCGGGTTCATCATGCACCGCGTGAAGCTTCCTGCAGGCGATGCCGACTTGGTGCCATCCAACCATTGGCCTGAGCCGCTTGTTGCGGAACCCATTGCCCATGACCGTGGTCCGGTTCTGATCCTGATTGAGTACAAGGTCGAGAGGCAGCACCGCAGCGCATTCCTGCACGCCATCAATCATCTTTCCAACGAACGCCGCCGTGATGGTGCCTATGGCTGGGGTGTCACCGAGGACTCGGCTGACCCGGAGAAGATCGTCGAATGGTTCATGGTGGAATCCTGGGCCGAACATCTTCGCCAGCACAAGCGGGTCTCCAATGCCGACGCCGACCTGCAGGGCCAGGTGCTCGCCTACCATGTCGGTCCCGGCAAACCCCTTGTCCGTCACTTTCTGACGATCAATCGGCCTGGTGCCGCATAACGAAAACGCAAAGGGCAGGGCGGCTTCGGCCGCCCTTCCATTATGTCGCCTGGAGCAATGAATTCGAAACAATTGATGCAATTGCGAGCGCAGAGGTTCGGTGACAAAACTTGCCTACCCCGCGAAACACGACATCGCCGCATCGGCATCAATCGAGGTCACGATCATGAAAATTCCTTCCCTTCCCACACTCCTGAGCTTTAATGGGGGCTATGTCGACACACTCGGTTTCCTGTCGCTTTCCGGACTGTTCACCGCCCATGTAACCGGAAATTTCGTCACACTAGGTGCCACGTTGGCGCACGGTCTGGACGGAGCATTGGCAAAACTCCTGGCGCTACCGATGTTCTGTCTGGTCGTCTTTGTATCACGTCTGGTCCGCCTGAAACTTCAAAGTCGGGATCGCTCACCCATCCGGCCAATGCTGGTCGTCAAGCTGCTGCTGTTTGTGGGAGTTGCTGCCTACGCACTCTATCATGGCCCCTTTCGTTCTGAAGAAGGCGCCGTCACGCTGGCGGTCGGCATGGCCCTGGTTTCGGCGATGGCCATTCAGAATGGGCTTCACAAGGCGCATCTGTCGAAGGCGCCGCCTTCCACGCTGATGACCGGAACGACCACGCAGATCATGCTCGATCTCGCGGACATTCTGGCTGATCCTAAAGCCGACGAAGTCGTGACAGCGAAAGCACGGGTCAAAAAGATGGCAGCAGCCGTCGCGACCTTCGCCCTCGGCTGCGGTGTCGGCGCTGTCGGTTACATGTACGCTCCCGCAGCGGCGTTCAGCCTGCCTGCGGTACTTGCCACGGTCGCGCTCTTTGCAAGCAGCGCAGGTGCCGAGTCCTCAAACCCGACAGCCCCTTCGATATTGATCCGTCAAATCTAAAAGGGCACCACTATGGACATCGGTAGTGAAGCAGGCGGCGTCGCCAGCCTGATCGCCCCCATTCTGAAACCGCTTGCGACCGGGCTGGAATTCTTCGGCGTTGGCGTGATTTTGGTCGGCGTTCTGATCGCGACCGTCGGCTACGCGCGTGATGTCTTCTCTACCGAGCAACGCGAGGCTTACGAACGCTACCGCGCCAATCTCGGTCGCGGGATCTTGCTCGGCCTGGAGATCCTGATCGGTGCGGACATCATCGCCACGATCATCTCACCCCTAACCTGGGAAAGTGTCGGTCTTCTTGGCCTGATCGTGCTTATCCGGACGTTTCTCAGCTTCTCCCTGGAAGCCGAGATCGACGGCCAGTGGCCGTGGACGAAGAACTCGACCCCGCCAGCACACTCCCGCTCGCCATCATCCTCGCTGCCTGATGTGCGCTGATATCATCCCCATGCATTCGATCATATATCATAACCATACTTCTTTGCGGATTCGGCGAAGATCGAGCGATTTCGATGACGGAGGGCGGTCTTCAGAGCGCGTGAACAAGCCCGCGGCACGACTTCGAGTCCTGTTCCGGAAAGAAGCGCGAGCACTTTATGGCGGGACCTCAGGAGTTGCCATAGAAGTACTAGGCGTTCCCAGTCCGCACTTATGGTGGCACAGTCCTCGTTTAGTGGTAGCTAATCCGCACTTATGTGGCGGTCCAGAGTTGATTTGTTTTAGAGCAACACATATGTCCGGATTCCCGCCCTCTGAAAACATTGAATAATCGCGGTTGCCACCAGTCAAATGCCCGGACGGGTTCGCCATAAGACCGGACGGGATCTGTCATAAACACCATAAGACCGGATTCTTCTCCACACGGCTCTTCAGGATCTTTCGCATGAAAAAGGGGCCAACCGTATGATCACGGCGGCCCCTTGCGTGTGGCTGGTCGGCAGAGTTTAGACTGTCAAATCGATTTCGCGGTAGAACTGTTGCGCGGAAGCAATGTGCGGATATGCCAGTGGACGGCGTCGAGTGCCGATCTGACGACCTTTATATCGTCCGCCCCGCGCATCCTGAATTTCGCTTGTTGAGTTTCACCCTTGGTCTGCCACTTGAAGCCCTTCAACGCTTCGACAAAAACCTCCCGGTTCTCATCGAACGCCTTCCATTCTCGGACCTTCTTGGGAGCGAACCCCTTCAGCACGACCACGCTATCTTTTTCGGCGAGGACCTCGAAGAAGCACCGACGGCTTGCAAGGTAAAGTTTTTGCGCTCGAACTCCGATCCTTGGCGGCATGTGGAAGGCGCAGTAGCCTTCCTCGTATGCTGCCTTGAAATCATTCCAGATCTGCTGCGCGGCTTCTGAAGCGACTATCTGCGACGTCTTTCCTGTCAACCGCTCGAGGTCAGTCCTGGCGATGATGGTGTCGTAGTACTCGGCTCCGTTCTTGAACCGGATTGGAATGCCTGATCTTTCGGCGCCGAGGACAACCTTCAGCGGGCTTCTTACTCCGAGATCCCGATAATGGAGCGCGGCCTTCACAAAGGTAGCGTGGAATGTCTCGACCGAGTCCCTTTCCAGCCATTCAGGATTCTCACGTGAGTTTCTGATTGCTCCCTGCCGGACGAGGAAACGGATCGTTCGAGGATGCAGCGAGGTCAGAACGGACGCCTCGGTTCTGGTCATCTTTCCTTCTGGCGGTTTCTTCCAGCGGGGCCGCCGACGTGCCCGGCGCGCAAGTTCGGCGACGTGGAACCGCCAGCCTGAGATGCCTCGCTTACTCCGGTCAATGGTGGAGATGACGATGTCGCCGCGAAGCACTCGCTCCACGATCTCCTGTGGTGGCATCTTCTCACGCTGGTGGAAAGTACTCAGTGTGTATACCGAGTGCGTCTCGCCAGTGACAGGCAAGTCGTCCATCTTTTGAAGAAGCGCCATCACATCGCTGCGAGGGATGAGAATACGCACGGCGTTCCGGCGAGCTATGCGGCTGTATCCCCGCAGCCGTCCAAATCTGACGAGCCCCCAGACGACTGTGCGACTGCAACCCAGAAGTCGCGCGGCCTCCTTCTCGGAGATGAGATCGCCGACGAAGGCGTCCACAACGGCGACCGTCTCATCGTCGAAATGGCTGACTCTGCCTTTCGCTGACACTGGAACTCCGATGGACTCCAGCACCGCTCGCATGCCTTTCTTGTGCAGGTTATGCCGGGCTGCGAGTTCCGTCAGAAGAATCTCGCGATGTTCGACGCCGTCGATGCCGTGCACGGCCGCCCTTCCGATCCGACCGTTGCGCGCGAACGCGATCTTCATTGCGGTGTTCACTGGCCGCATGGTCCTGAGCATCTTGATGCGAGTGCCTCTGCGCGCCCAGCCAAAGGCCGTCTCGATGCCGGAATTGCGCTGCTCCTGATCAGTGTGTTGCAGCAGCCAGTTCTCGAGATGCTGTTCGAGCTGGCTTCGGGACCCTCGCAGTGCCTCGAATCCTTTCTCCCATTGACCCAGGAATGCCCTCGGAGTGCGCACCGTGCGCTCGTTGGCGAGCAGACGACCGACGAATTCGCACCAGTCGATGACGCGGTCGAGCGGAAGGTCGTCGAGGAGGGGACGTTCGATTGGCGACTGGGCGAATCCGAGCCTCTGGATGATGTAGTATTCGAACGAAGAGTACTCGGGATCGGATCGCATGGGGCGTCCGGTTTCCTGCCCGAAGCGATCGACTGCGAAAAACGGCCAGGACCACGCCTGCCGTCTTCCGAGATCATCCTTCTCGACCAGATCGCAGCGGTGGAAGGGGCATCGTCTGAACGAGGTGATCTCCCACCAAGCCCGGTGATAGGGATCTTCCTCGATGCAGCCGGGGCAGTATCGACGAAACTTGGTCGAAACGTTGTGAGCCATCAGCCGTTCGCCTCCCAGATGGAAGTAGCCGCGAGACTTTGTGAGAGTCGAATGCAGAACCCGTTGCCGGGTGCTCTCCGGCATGGGCATCTCACGCAGGAGCGCGTCCGCCTTCTCCACCAGTGTGCCTTGCTTCCCGTCCATCACGCGGTCGAGATACACCCGCGGCGAGCGATGGAACTCCTCCCCGATGCGGCGAATGATGTAGGCGTGGGCTGGCTCGGCTTCTCGAGGATCAGAATGGAAGGTGAAGGGGTCGATCATGCGGTCTCGCACAGGCTGGCCTCCTCATCTTCCGACGAAAGCCTGGTGAAATACTTGTAGGTGTCGTCCTGGAAGCGGTCGTCGGCCTCCGCCTTGAGATGCTTGAGTTCGATGGAGTCGGAGCCGTCCGCGATGGCCATGATCGCAGCGTCGACTACGATGTTCATCACGAGACCGATAATTCCGTTTGAAATCCTCCAGAAGTCTTCGACCACGCAGCGGTTTGTCAGCACGGAGGCCGACTTGAAGGGCAGCCGCTTGTCGACGGAGTTCATCATGTTCCAGAATGCCTTGCCATTGCTCTGGATCGGTTTGACGATGTGCTTCGGGAAGGCGCCGCGACGAAGAAGATGGCCGTTCTGCTTCATGTACTCCTCGATGGAGCGCTCGCCGCTGAGAAGGACGTTCATCCTCCCCGTATCGGTGATGCATTTCACAAGATCGAAGAAATCGCCCGCAGCCCGGTTGAATAGCATGAACTGCGCATCGTCAAAGATCACAAGCTCGGTCTCGGCACGCAGTAGCCTGCTGACGGATGCGTCCTTGGCATCGTCCATGTTGTTGTAGCTGACGGAATGTGCTCCTGCGCCGCGCTGCAACAGGTTGGTTACGGAGCGGATGGTGGGCTTAGGCGATACTGGCACGTACACGACGCGGAAACGCTTGCTGCCCGTTTCGGCGATCTCCATCGGATAGAAGGATGCGTAGGACTGGCAGGCGTAACTCTTGCCCGCTCTGATTTCACCGAGCAGCCCGATGACCCTTCCCCGCGAGTGATTTCCCTTGGGGTTTGGCCGATGCCGCCGCTTGATGAACGCCACCGCCTCCTCGTAGGGAGCGAATGGAACCAGGAGATCACGTACCATATCTTCGCGGTCTGGATCGGGGAGGAGGCTCACCTTCCGGCGAGCCTCCTTGGTATCGAACGCGGTGGTGTGAAACTGGGGAATTTCGAACTTCATCTTGGCTACCCCCTTCTAAACGTCATAGCCGTCGGCATCATCGTCATCGCCGACCAAAGCTTCCGTCACCACAGCGGGTTTCGCTGGCTTTCGCATTGCTTCCGGCAGCACGGCCTTGGCACGGGGGGATTTCGGCGGTTTCGGCCGCGTGGTTTCCGGGTTGGCGAGTTCCATGAGATCGGAACCGCTGGTAAGGGTCGACATGTCGATGATGCGGGCGGCGCCGAATTTTCCGACCTGCGCCTCGAAGAACTGCGCGACCTTCCGGGCGATGTCGTATTTCCTGCGGCTCTTCTTGAGGTCGAGGATCTCCTGCGCGAGCGCGTCCTGTGCCTCGATGAGATCGAGAGCGTTCTTCAGCTTCTTGTTCTGCTCCCGGCGGTAGTCCATGATCCGGCGGTGCTGGAACAGCCGCAGGCCGGGCGCGTACTTGGCGCCAGCCCCCTGCGCCAGGAGTTCGATCATCTTGTTGCGATACGGATCCTCCAGCCAGACGTGGCCGACGTCGTTCGGATCCCGCACCAGGCGGTACCTCTTGCCCCTGAAGTGCTTGGGGTTCGTCCGGACCAGCATCAGCTCCGGGCTGGAATAGTGGACGTAGTCCTTGCGCACGCCATCCGACTGGATCGTCACCATCGTCGACATGCCTGCGAGGCGGGCGAAGACGTCGCGGTCGATCAGCGGGCGGCGCGGCGCCTTGCGAATGCCTTCGTTCCAGATATCCGCGGGAACGGCTTCGACGGCGTTGGTCTCGCCAAGGCCCACGCGGGGTTCATAGGGGTGGATGTTGCAGAAGTAATGGGCGAGGAATCCGCGGAACTCGGAGAACTTCAGCACCGGAACCGCCATCTCCTTCTCCTTGTCGAACTTCTTTCGCTTGTCAGGAGAGGAGGTGGTCGCACCTGCGAGGGAGTGGATGAAGGCTGTGCCGAGCGTACGGAACAAGCGCTCCAGGCTTCCCTTCAGCCACGGGTTTCCCGGCCGATACTCGACGAGCTTGTAGCCGATCTGGCGGGCGGCATTCTCTGCATCCTTCTGAATCAGGGGCTGCTCGTTGTCGACGCCGATCGACAGCGGGAAGCCACCGAAATGGTATTCCATGCCCTCGGGAAGGTCTGTCTTCTCGAAGATGGCGTGTTGGAGCGCTTCGAGGAACAGCGTGAAGGACGGATTGCCGAACCCGACCGACCAGCCCAGCGGCAGCGCCGTGAAACGATCCGTCAGCACGCAGGCCCACGGCTTGCCGAAGGCGATCTCGAGGATGTCGTCGATGATTTCGACGGGATACTGGACGAAGTCGGCATCGACCCGCTCCAGAGGTGCCGTAGCCCTGACGGTGCGGAGATAGTCGGCGTGAACACGCTGGGCGTAATCCGGCCCGTGCCGAAGCAGATCCTTGACGTAAAGATTACAGCCCTTGATCGTCCTCGACAGGAAGCCCTGTTTCAGAAGGAAGTGGCCCTCCACGTCGACGACGTATTTCCTGAGATGGTGATATTTCTCGCCCGTCTTCACGAGCCGCTTCACCTCTGACCGCACCATCTTCCAGGTGCCAAGGTTTGCGATGGTCGTGAACACGGCCTCGCGGACAAGGTTATAGATTTCCGAATGGAAGCGCTTGGATCGGTTGCCGGGCCGCGGCTTCGGCATCTGGTTAAGGAGGCGGTCGAACTGTGTGCCCTCGCGATCCTGCTTCAGGCGGTCGAACGTCTGCGAGCGACCAAGGGGCGGCTTGCCGATCCTTTCCCCTAGCTTCACCATCACGGCCTGCATCTGCTTCCATGTCAGCTTGCGGCCACGCTTGACCTCTTCGTCGATGATCGCGTCGATCATCTGCGTCTTCCACTCGGAGAAAGCGATGTCCTCCTCGCGATAGCTGAGCGAGGCGCCGGGCAAGTTCTTCTTCGGATCCTCTGTCAGCGGGCGGATACGGCGTTCGGACTGCAGATGGGCGATCTTCGAGTCCGAGAGCAGCAGGGATTGGTTGCTCCCGGTATGGACGAGATGGAGCATCTTCTTCGACGAGCTGGTCGTCGGCACGTAGCCGTTGGTCAGGAAGAGCCCATAGCTTCTCCTGTCTTCGTCGAGGACCATGATGCGGGTGCGATCCCTGATCTCGAACACCTGTTCCAGCCCCGTCCAGGTGCCTTCGGGGATTTCATGGATGCCAAGATCGTCGATGGTCTGGATTTCGCGCAGGCCAAGCGGGATTTCGATTTCGTTCGACATGGTTCAGTCCTTCCTAGTCACGATGGAGTCGATGGTGAGGGGCATGGAGTGGTCGAGCCGGACCTTGCCCGCGGCGGCCAGCTGGAGCACGGCGGTGTAGGTCGGGTTCACGTCCTGCATGAGCTTCGCATCCTCGATCGGCTGGTCTGCAAAGCGCGAGGTCACGGCATTCGGGCTGACGCGCCGCATGAGTTGGCCGATCGTCGCCGGGAGCCGACCGTTCATGATCTGGAGACGGACCTCGGCGATGCCCGGATGCTGTCCGTTTTCGTGCATGTGCTTCCAGATCTCGCAGACATTGTGCCAGCGAGGCTGCAGATGGATCGAGCACTCGTCCTGGACCACGTAATGGGCATCCAGCGCGAGCAGGGCGGCGGCGATCCCGGCCTTTCTCCGTTCGAAAACCTGTTTGCGTAGCCGCTTCTGGATGTTGATCGGCTCGTAGTCGATCACGAGGACTCGTCCGCTCGCCGAGAGAGTGGCGAGGTCCGGAATGTGCGTGCGCGTCACGATCTGACCGTTGCCGCGTTTGATCTGGTAGGTAATTTCCAGCGGATACTCGGCGACGCGGATGATGTCCGGCGTAACGTCCACATGGGTGAGGCCGTCGGCCATCAGTGGCTGACGAGCTCGGATCATCCCATTCCGTGCTGCTTTCTTTGTCGGGTGGTTGACGATGATCGTCTTATGCCGGGCGCGCTTTTTGAATTCCCGCTTTGGTTCGTGCTTGCGGCCGAAGATCTCGCGCCACATGGCGTCGATGACGTTCTCGCGCGGTTTGACGTGCATTCGAGGTGTTGAAGTCATGAGTCTTCCCTTCACGCCCGGATGCGATCCGCGGCATGCTGTTTCTGATTTTGGCTTCGAAATCTGGGTGAGGTGTCTGGTGCTAGTTGAGGGTTGGTTTGACGAACTTGGCCGCCGGGGCAGTCTTGCAGCCGTCCGCCCACGCGTCAGCGGGCGTGGGACCGTCTATCGACTGTCCTCGCTGTTGCTTCTTGGCCTTCGAGCGCTGGAGCTTGAGAAATTCCTTGAGGAAGAACTCTTCGACCTCCGCAATGGTCATCGTAGGGGTCAGGATTTTTTTCTTCCTTGTATTCCGGCGCTTGGACATAGCTTCTCCGTTCGCGCCGAGAGCGTTCTCGGCGACGTGTTGGCAAGATTACTGTCTGCATGCGTGTCGCTCGGGGCGTCCGATCAACCCCTGTTACGAGAACACAGATTGAACGAAAATCAAGTGGGGCTCGGCTCGAACAACGTCGGCCAACTCACTGAGAACGCATTGTTTTCCGGAATTTTCGCTCTGCTTTCGCCGAAGGATCCGCTCATGAGTTCATTGCTGTGGGGCGGCTGAACAGTATGTTAGAAGTGTTGTGCAGAATTTCCAATCCTTCGGCAGGCACAGGCTGAAGTGCAGGCTGTGCCTGCCATTAGCGGCGGCGCGAAAGATTCACGTTCAGGATTCGAGCACGAGTTCAGCAGCCGCCAAGATCATGGGCGGGTCGCGGGCGTCGTTACCGACGGGAAAGTCGTATTCGCATTGCCATCGTGGCGCCTCCGTCATGGAGCGGGTGTTCGTGCAGGCGAGTGCATATGTTCCTGGTTTGTTCGGTATGTCAAGAGCCTGGACCGGTATTATGATACCGGTTGCCGCAGCCGGTTCCCCGGGATACCTTCCGTTTCGGCGGTACGCGCGAGCATCGAGAGAGGGACAATGTCGGCGAAATGAGCAGCAAGGGCTACGAGATAGGCGGACTTCCAGTTTGGTACCATCCTCTGCGGGTGGACATGTGGGCGGCCCTTGGCGATGTCCAGCGTGCTAACCTCCGCGAACGGGTGCGCATCGAGCAGTCCGCAGCCGGAGCTGACGCCTCCGAAAGTGCGGTCGATAAAATATACAGGCAGGCGGAATACGCGGATCGGCGGAAGCGTGGCGACTACAGCCTGCAGTCATTCCTGCGACAAATCCGACGCCATCACATCTCGAACGGTGGGCTGATCTTCGACATGGCGTCTCTCGGACCTCACCTAGAGGCGACATGGGCCGATGGCATCACTCTGAAGAACGTCTTCCCGTGGCGGACAGCCATCTATGTTCATGTCGGGGCAACCCTCGAGTACGACCGGGAGAATCCTGCCAGCCTGATAGAGGGCTTCTACATAAACCATAGCGACAGTCCGGTCCGTGGTTGGCTGCTGACTTTTGTGACGAATCATCCGGACTGGGAACGCCGTGCACATCACATGCCAAGCCACACCCGGAAGAGCTACATAGCCTTCGCGATACCTGAGAATGCCGACATAGCTCAGATCGACTACGCGAAGCTCAAGATCCGGGGAGACAAGGATCTCGCAAAACAGGCGAGCCTCTGGCACCTCGCGCGGCTCGCAACGAACGCCATGCTTTACTTGTCTCGCGCCCGCCCGGACGTACAGGGGACGATGTCGATGTTTCGGACGGAAACGAGCGACACGAACCGGACAGAGATCTACGAGTGCGGCTGCGATGAGGTCGATTGGGACATCGACTGGTCGAATGCAACGCTGATGCCGGGAAGATGGATCGTAGACGACCCCGGCGGTGACAGAACGCCGATGGTGACGCGTTGGGTGCCGCCAAGGCTCGTACTTCCGCAGGAACGGGAAAAGTTTCTTCAAGACGGCGGGAAGGTGTTGGAGTTTAAGGCGAGGAAAAGGTAGAGGCCCGTTGGCTTTACCCTTGTGAAACGAACTTTCTCTACTCCGAACAATCGGAGCGCACATGTATATCGTTTTCTTTACCTACGATTTGGATGTTTTCTTTTTCGGAGCAACTACTGGAGGGACCCTCACGAGGGCTTCGAAGTCACGCGACGAGGTCGCCCTGGAACTTGTCGAGCTGCAGTTCGCGGAGAACGAGAGAAGCGGGGAGGTACATCAAGATATCGGGCCGCGAGACATTCCTCACCGACAGGCATTTGCCCGGCGAGAATGTCGCTTTATCGAAGGCAAGTGGGTAATCGTTGACGAAATCGAAGGCGCGATGACTGTTTTCGTGGAGTTCGAGCAGGGCACCTACTACCTTCTTATGAAAGAGAACCATCGCGAAGTCCATATGGCGACGTCGCCTGAACAAGCGAGCGCATTTGCGGACTATCTCGCTCAAGGCCGCAAGATCAAGTAGCCAATGTAGCGCGGTACGCCTGTGCCGCGTCGACGCGTGTCTTCTCGATGTGTCCACTCGCGACAAGGGATGCTACCGTAGACCGGCTCAGATCGAGGAGGGCGCCGCTACCGTGCTGAGACTCGATTTGTTCATATTCGCGGAGTTGCTCGTTGAGTTCTTTGACGAGCGCACTGTCTGAGGTCGGCAGCTCAGCGTTTAATTGCCTCTTGGCATTCGTGGCGGACACAACGTCTCCGACGTCCAGTGAGCATTCAAAGTACCGTACCGTTTGATCTGTTCCACGCATGTCGGCGTCTGCTCCTTTTGATCATTTGATGCTCGGGTGACTCTGGACCGGCATCAAGTGAAAAGTCCGGTTGTTCCCTCTTCGAGAGAAAGGGGAGCCCGAGCTGAGCACCACAGGTCATCGGTGTTCTTGGAGGTTCTGGTTTCTCACGTGCGGCGAAGGTTGACGGCGGCAAGCTGCCTGAGCCATCTTTTCCGTCTGTCGTTGTGGTACGAACGATTGTGGCCAGGGGAAAGCATGCCGCTTCGATGCATATCGAGTGAAGGCGACGAGCTGTCGTTCGAACACGACGCGGATTCATGGGCAGCTCTCCGTGAACGGAATGCTCGCGAACGCCATCTGAGCTTCACCTGTTGCAATGCCGGGGTGATCCTCAAGACCTCATCGCTTGGAACCCGCTATTTCGCACACCAAGTCCGCGGTGGCTGTGATACCGCTCCCGAAACCCAGGAGCACCTCCGGGCGAAGACGATCATCTGCAAGGCGCTCAAGGACGCCGGCTGGATTGCAACCCCGGAGCACCGGATGATAGATGCCGCCGGCGTTTGTATTGCCGATGTTCTAGGGAAGCGCTCGGCCGAAGCTTCGAAGGGGATCGCATTCGAAGTGCAGTGGTCGCCGCAGTTGGCGGAGATCACCAACGCTCGGACGGTACGATATAATGGACATGGCCTCAGGTCACTCTGGTTCATGAAGAGGCCGATGCCTCTCAATTCGAGGGACGTCCCCGTCACAAGGCTGGTTCCCACAGACGACGGGTTCGACATCTACATTCCGAGCGAGGTGCTCGTCCGCGGTGCGGAGTACATGAGCTCCAGGGAGGTCGCCGATCTGGCGTCCTGGCGTCGATGTGGAACGCTGGCCGAGTTCGTTCGTGGAGCTGTCGAGGGACGCTTCAGGTTTGGTCTCGCCAGTGAGTTTGATGTCCGCCTGACCGTCGGCGGAGTGGCCAACTGGTGCTACTCCTGCGGCGCCGAGGTTCAACCAGCTACGTGGATCGTCCTCGATCTCGGCCACCTTAACCCTGACTTTCCGAACATTCTCGTCGAGATCCACGAGTTGGGCGAAGTCGAAGGCAGCCTTGCCGAGCGGATTCTGGAAAGCATCAACGCGCGCCTCCCAAGTGTCGGGGGCTATCGGCTCGGCCAGCGCAAGCCCAAGGAATCCACGGCCACCTACCTCGCCAACATATGCGGGTGCGGTGCCTTCCTTTCACGCTCGTATCTCCCGTATCCGTCGGACAAGGACAGGGTACTGCTCGAATTCGATCTGAAAACCAATGCTGAAGAAGTGGCACCTTTTTACGAGGTGAGAGACCGTTGGTGTTTCATCGATCGGGCGAACCCTCCTTCGAAGCCGATGCTGGGCGTGCACGGTTTCGGCATCCCGAGAATTACTCTCACGCGGCTTCAAGCGAGTAGCTCGTCCGCTGACGGGCCACTCGGCAAGGTACGACACGTGGGATATGCTGACATTGAAACAGATTAAAGTCGTGCTACTGCTGACGGCGCGGCGTTGAACTACCTCATGCTTATCGTACTGAAGGATTTTCCGGACTCTTTTGCACGAAGCAGTTCGGGCATGTTCTCTCCAGCGAAAGGAGAATGCCCATGAATGTTCAGGAACTGCTTCACAAGGTTGCTCAGTCTGCCGACAAGCGTGTCGACGTGCCTACGGCTCCGCCCATCGAACTGGTAGCGCTCATTGTCCGGTGGGCGCGGGATCTTCGTCAATGGAAGGTTTCGACGCTGGCCGACTTCGCCACCGTCTCAGTCTCGACTGTGGAGCGCGTGGAACGCGGAGAGCGCGTTAGCGAAGACGCTCTCGATCGGATCGCGCTCGCGCTGGGATACGAAAAGGGTGCCTTTCACGAGCCGAGACTGCCCATTGGTCCTGAAGCCGTCGCCGAGCAGATGGTGGAGACATATGCCCACCTCGAACCTGTGGATGTCTCCCCCATGAAGACGCAACGGGCAGTGCGGGAGGCAGCGCAGTGCCAGGCTTTCCTTGTACACAGGCCCGGCGTGCCGGACATCTATGATCAAGAGATCGCCGCCCTGACCGAATGGCTAGACTTCGCGTCCTTCGAACTCTCCGACGATATCGAAATTGAAGGCGGGGAGGAGATCCCGCGGCGGCGCCTCTACAGCGACATTCTCTCGTGCGTCTCGGAGCTGGAACGGCGGGGTCTGACCGTGCTCAGTGGCGTGATGTCCGCACCGCAACCCGGCTTGCCGGATTGGACGGTAGCGGTGCTATCGATCACCCCGAAACTGACCGATCCCGGAGCGGCGAAACGAAAGCAGGTCTTCGTAGATAAACGGCATGTCGCCATGCCAAATCTAGGATTTGCCGACGTCGACTAAACGTTGCACGATGATAAACCCGGCGCGTGCAAAGACTAGCGCGTCGGCCCTGACGCCCTCACGATGTCGAACGCTTCCTCGACGTGCTCGTGGGTTAGCCGGAGGCGGACTTCTGGAAGAGTGCTGCCATTCGTTCTCGGGGGCGGGCTGCCGAAGTAATCTGGGCGGTTCTTGAGAAGTGTTTGATCGACACGACGGCTGTTGTGCTTCAGGACATTGTTGAGACGGTTTAGATTGGGTAGTTGCGGGCTCACTGAGTACAGCCGCCGAGCCCCCTCTTTCAGGGCAGGAAACTTGTGTTCGAATCCGTGCAGCCCCGTCCACACTCGCGCGGACCGTTCCCAGTAATGAAAGGCGCTCGTGATGAATGCTTCCCGGACGACGCTGACGGCTAGGATCGCTTCCAACTCCGCGTGTGCGAGCGAGTTCGCGGTGGAAAAGATCAGGATGCCATCCTCATCATATTCTCGATCATCGGCACCGCTTTTCAAATACTGCGCACACGCGAGGGTCGCTTCACTGACCGCCTTGTTGATCGTGTCGGCCGATGCCCGATAGGCATCACAGATGCGGTCGATACCTGCCTGATATTGGAAGGCTTTGAAGCTCTCGGGTAAAAGCACCATGGACGCTTAGATTTCCTCAGCTCATGCGGGAAAGGATCCCATCCAAATAGATTATCCTGGAATTCTCCATCGGCCTGATAGGCTAGCGGCCTTGCCTTCGAAATGCAGGAGCGCCAGTAAAATCTTACGACGGGCCTGGAAGGGCTACTTCTTCTTGAGCCGAACGAGGATCGTCTTTGGATTTTCCGAAGAGCGCTCAACATCGACGATGCCGGACGACTTCACGAGGTCACTCAATCGAGGAAAGCCGTAGTTTCGGGCGTCAAAGTCCGGTGCCTGCTTCGCAAGGTGTCCGCCAACTTGGGCCAGATTAGCCCGACCGTCTTCATCCGCAGTTGCAACAATGGCCTTAATCAGCATGTCTTGGGCTGCCTTGTTCAAGCCTGCTTTTTTGGCAGGCTGTTTGGCCGGGGAAGGTTTCACTTCGGTTTGCTGTTGTGTCGGGGCGGCCGCTTGGTCAGCTTCTTCCGCCTGCGTATTGAGAACATCGAAATACACGAACTTGTCGCAGGCCGTGATGAAGGGGCGCGGCGTCTTGCGTTCTCCGAACCCGTAGACCGTGACGCCCTGTTCGCGGATCCTTGCTGCTAAACGTGCGAAATCGCTGTCACTGGAGACAATGCAGAACCCGGAGAAGCGTCCAGTGTATAGAAGGTCCATGGCATCGATGATCATGGCGCCGTCGGTAGCGTTCTTCCCTGTCGTGTAGGCGAACTGCTGTATTGGTTGAATGGAATGTTCGAGGAGGCAGTCTTTCCAGCCCTTGAGGTTCGGGCCTGTCCAGTCGCCATAGACCCGCTTTACGCTCGCTACGCCGTAGTTCGCAATTTCTGCCATCAGGCCAACCACGATCTTTGGTGATGCGTTGTCACCATCGATCAGCAGTGCTAGCGGCCCCGAATTTTCAGTCGCCATTCAACGATCCCCGTCCTTCGCCTCACCGTGCCAGAAAGTATAGTCCGAGCCCAGTATTTTCCATCAACTAATATCTGCCGACAGCCCCCCAACCCACATGCCTGCGCCTTGCGCGCGGTCGGCGGTGATCGTCCTGCAATGGTGCCTTTCAGGCTACCGTCGAGCGATGTTATTTTGCTGTCTGACATTGTGTTCTCCCTTTTTAGGTTGTTATTCGGGCGCGCGAGAGACGCGCCTATTCGCACCAAAGGATTCGCCCCTCGCGAACCCAGAAGTGAGACCTGCATCCTGACTTTCGCCAGACTGATGGGTGCAGCGACGGCTCTCCGGCCTTGTTGACGCTGACATCCCAGCGCGGCCGAGCTTCCTCGAGGATCACTCACCTGTCTCCGCATCCACAGGGGCAGCGCATGCCGACGCTCCAATCGTCACCGCCGTCTCGTGCGAGAATAAGGTCGCGAGCGGGCAGATCATGCGGAAGCTCGTCGCCCTCGATGATCACCAGCCGACGGGCGGGGCCGTATTTCCCCCACAGTTTCCGAAACCAGCGAGTGATCTTCATCCGGCGACCTTCTTTGGCTTGCGAAACAGTGGCAGGCCCAACAACGGCTCGGCGGCTCCTCGACCAAGCAGCGCGTTTTCGCCCCGGTCGAAGTCGTCCTCCGTGTAATGATCCTCATCGCAGGCCGCGAGGCTGAACGAGACCCGGGCGTAGTTGCGGTTCGGCTCCTGCCGATAGGGATAGGCGCGAGCGATGAACTCGTTGACCAATGCCGCAGAGGCTCTCATGTTGAGCGTAATCACCGAAGGCGCCTCTTCGTGGATTCCCTTAATGTATCCTGCGGCGAGTTCGTCCTGGAATGCGGCCGGGTCGGTGCGCAGCAGATACTCGGCCCGCAAGCTTTCCTGCGTGTACACGCCACGATCGGAAAGCGTGGAACCGCCGGGCTGAACGTAATCGATCCGACCGCTGACATCGGCGATTGCAACCTTGCCGTCATCAAGGAACGTCGGGATCGTGACACCGACATCAAAGAGCGGGATGAGGAACGCCGTAGCGATGAGGTCGGCATACTGGCGGCCCTCCTTGCTGTCCACGCAGCAGAAAATGACATCGCATTGGCTAACAGCCTCGATTGCCTCCCTGGTTCCGATAGTGTGGCAGATGTGGGCGGCAACGCCGTCACCGCGATGTTCCGCAATGGCAGCGGAAAACATCTCGACCTTCGAACGACCCTGTTCGGCGTCGGCGGAAGTCGCATTGAGGATGCGGTTGAGGTTCTTCTTTTCAATCTTGTCGGGGTCGACAAGAGTGACGGAGCCGAAGCCGAGGCGCGCGACCTGCTCGGCGGAAATCGACCCCGTTCCGGATACGCCGATCACGGCCGCGGACAGGCGAGAGAGTTCCTCGGTCATCGAACCCGTGAAGGCAAGAGGGCGGCCGGCCGGGACGCCGTTGACGATGCGATCGTTCCACCAGTAGCTGATATCGTCGCCGGCGACCGTCACCAGATCCACGGGCTGCGAAGACATGTCGGGAGCGTACAGACGCGCACGAATTGCGCCTTCAGGGGTCATGATCGCCGAGCCGTGGCATTCTCCGAAGGCTTCGAACAAGCCGGGGATCACCCGCGCATCGCTTTCGTTGTCGATATGCGAGAACTGTAGCCAGCCACCTGGATGGGAATGAAGCAGGATGACGACGAGTCCTTCAGGTTCGGCAATATCGATAGCGTCTTCGATGTAGGCGCCCGGCCACACGATGGCGTCCGGCTTGCGAACGGGACAGGCATCGTGCGGCACAAGCAAGGCCTGGCGGACAACAAGACGCTGCCGGGGGCCGGGCGAGGGCGCACAGATCAGGATTGCAGCGGCTTCATTGCCGTCGGACAACAGGTGCGTTTTCAGCAGGGCGTGGGTGACGCCACCCATAGCCAGAGTGCGTTCTGGCCTCATTCGCCGACCTCCTTCAGAAGAGAGGATTCAACCAGTGCAAGGTGGGTAACGACGTTGTCGCGCTGGGGATTCCACGGGACGACATTGCCCCGGTGGCGCGACCAGCGCTGGAAGGACAAGCCGACGATGCTCTGCAGCGCCTCGGTTGCAGGGATCGCAGCTCCATTGACGCGCTGCAGAGGCGGAAACGCATAGAACATGTCGATCTGCGCCTGTGGGTAGGTAGGCGGGATCATCAGTGCGAGTGTCGTGGTCGTGACCGTGTAACCAGCAGGAACCGGGTAGTCGTGAATGATCAGCCAGCGGTGGCCGTCGCTGTTGCGGGTCTCCCAGCGAAGGCCAAGATCGTCCAGATAGGACTCGTCCGCTTCCAGAAGGGCAAAGTCACGGGAAGGCGCAGCGCGCGCCTCACCGTTGCTCACGTCCTTTGCGGTCAGGCGGATCTTCTCGATCCCCGGCGCGCGCAGGTCAATCTCGTCGCCGACCGAAAGCTGACGCTTGGGCTGGCCCGCAACCTTCAGGATGATGATCCAGGCGTTCGGATCGAATCCTGCACGAGTTAGCGCATCGACCACGGAAATGACGGGCGTGGCGGAGACGATCTTCTTGCCCTGCACGTTCAGTTCCCAGACGTCAGGCTTACGGCTGCGGAACTGTTCGATGCCGCCCTTCCTGATCTTGATGATGTCGCCATCTTCGACCAGGCGGTCAGGTTCGTCCGTGCGCTCGAGATAGATGGAGCGGTCGGCGGCGATACGTCCGAGCTTGCGGACCGCGGCGCCAGAGATCTCGTCGGAAGGCCAATCGAGAGCTTCGCCTTCGATAGCAATGCGGTTGCTGCCGTCGCTTGCCGCAACGATGAACTTGCCGCCCTTGCTGAGGTCCGCTTCTTCCTGGGCACGGAGTTCTTCGAGATCGCCGTCGTCACGCCACTGAAGGACGTAGGGGTACCGGTCCGCGTTGAAACCAGCGGTCTTGGCGATCTTGCCACCCGTAGGCGTATTGGTGTCCAGAAGAAAAGCGTGGAAGTTGAGGTCGAGACCCCCGATTTGGACGGTGGTGTTCTTGCCGCGGTCCGTTTCCTGATGTTCGATAGTCATGGTCTGTGATTCCTAGTTGATAAAGTTTGGGAGGACACGTTCGTCCACATTGTTTGCGTGCAACGCCGACGATTCCGACACGAAAAAAGTTTTGTCGGAATCTGCGCGGCCACGCGCAAACAATGTGAAGATCAAGGAGGAGGTCGACACATGAGCAAGAATAAGCGGAGGAGCTGGTGGGACAGCCTGACGAAGAATATTACTCCCCGGAAGAAGCCCTTGTGGTGTTCCGGAATCTTTCCGAAGTCGAGCTAGACAAGCTTGGCCGGATAGCGAGCTTCATTGCGAGTTCTGGGGGTTACGCGCCGCCACAAGAATTGATCAATGAAGCGTTCATTAGGATTGCCGAAGGCAAACGGAAATGGCCGAGGAACATCGCATTCCTGTCGTTTGTCGGTGGCGTCATGAAGAGCCTCGCGACAGACGGGAAATTGATCCCTGAGGAAAGAAAGCTCGTGCGCCTGAAGCAGGGTTTGACTATCGTCAACTCTGAAGACCTCATGACGGTCGCGGCTAACGACGACAGCGCGGATCTTGCCAAGAAGGAACGGCTTGAGAGCGCGATGTCGAAGTTACAGGCACACTTCGCCGGCGACGGCGAGATGGAGATGCTGCTCATGGGTATCGAGGATGGCCTGCGAGGCAAGGAACTGCAGGATGCGGTCGGGGTTGACGTCAAGCGCTTGGAAGCGCTGCGCACCCGCATGAACCGCCACATCGAAAAGCTCGCCAACGAAAGTTGGGCGACAGAAGGACGTCCGTGATGAGCGACCAGAAGAAGGATGCGGTAGACAACTTTATCGACTTCATACTTTCCGATGACACCCCACTTGGACCAGAAGATGCTGCAAATGTGCAGATGGTCAGAGGTGCTATCGAACAAGCGGAAATGAAGCTCGCGAAGTTGCGCTTAGAACGCGCGCGCGCCGGTGCGTTCTCCGGCAATATGGCTCCCAAGTTAAGTGATCTCGACGTTGAACGCGCTAGGGGTCGATACGATCGTGCAAAAGCGGGCGATGCCACTGCAGGTCTTACGCTAGCTGCTCGTTTTGGTAATGGATCTATGGACGATGATCTCGAAGCAATTCTTGAAGATCTCGCGGAATTGGAAGACGAAGATAACGATAATGAAGAGAATTGATCCAATTCCAACGAATTTGTCTCCGAATGCACTACTTCGCTCTTTAGGAATTACCGAGCCTCGCGATATCGATGTAGAAGCAATCGCATACTATGTAGGGCTTCGCGTGAAACGCCGTTGCCTCAAATGCTGTGAGGCAATGATCACAGGTCTCGGAAATAAAGGCATCATCTCTGTCAATTTGGGCGGCATGCCTCAACGTGAACGCTTCTCAATTGCCCATGAACTTGGCCATTGGGCTCATCATCGAGGAGAAACAGTTGCGTGCCGCTCGACCGACATCGGCAAGTTCTCGCAGACCAACACTGTCGAACGGGCTGCGGACCAATATGCGGCTGATCTCTTGATGCCATGGCCCATGTTTAAGACCGAATGCCGCAAGCATCGAACGTTGAACCTGAATGCATTGAAAGAGGTGGCGGGAGAGTTCAAAACTAGCCTCACCGCCACGCTGATCAGGATGATCGACAGTGACATCTATCCGGCATCGATGGTCATATGTCATGGCACCACTGGGAGGAAATGGCACAGATCTGCTCCCAAGATGAATAACCGATGGTTTCCCAGAGAGGAATTGGATGCGGAGAGCTTCGCGTTCCAATTACTCCACAGTCAGAACCAGGAGGAGCAGCGTTTCCCCCGAAAAATCGGCGCGGACGCTTGGTTCGATAAAGCTTGGGCATCGAGATACGAGATCACCGAGCAGTCGTTTCGAATCCCCGGAGAAGGCGTCGTGACTATCTTGAACCTCGACCCCAACATGGTGGGGTAAGGCTCGTACTGCTATTCCCGGGTCAGCGCTGGAAAGACTGGGCGTACGCCAACCAACCCCGGCGCCGGACGGCCTTGTCCACCGCTTCAACGATGTCAGGCCGATCGGTCTTGAACAGGGATGTATTCCCCGTAAAGCCATCATAACCATATCGATCTGCCGCGCCGGCCGCCAGCAATTGGCACCATTCGCGAATAGACGCGATGCGGGTAAGCAAAGCTTCTCGATCGAGACTCTGGCCCGTTTGCTGGCCGTGAAAGATCTTCTGTCTGTTCCGATAGCAGACCCCGATCTCCTTCTTGAGAATTCGGTATCGATCGCCGATCAAGTCGCCGACAGAAACGCCACTCAAGTGATGTATCGCTCCTATGAAGCTGTTGTAGTCGAGACTTCCATGCCCATAGAAAGCCTCGCGGATCTTCCCGGCATCGGCGGCTTTGATGTCCGATGCTTGGTAGATGAGATTAGCTGTGAGCTTCCGCAGCTGCCTCTCGAACTTGATCCAAGCGAGACAGAAACCGTCCACGCCTCTGCTTTCGCACTCCGATTCAAGCAGAAGATCAACCGACTTAAACTCGCTCTCGAAACCGCGGCTCATTAATCCCCCTCGCTTTGACCTATCAGAGTTCGCTTCCCAGCTGCCCTTAATAGAACATTTTAGGGTCCTTGACGCCTCCCTCAATGTTCTATATTCGTTCGCGTCCATGAGAACCTTCGCACACACCTTGCTCCGAATACGCTGACGACGTCCGGCTCTGTCCGGTGTCACCCACTTTGCGTTTTCGATTTCGAGGGATGCCATGAAGAGTATCTCGCATGAAGGCCGCAGGAGCGATGTCGCTCCACGTCCGGTCACACTACCTGCAATTTCCCACACCGAAGCCACTATCAAGTGCGTCGGCCCCGCTTTGTTTCGCTCCGAGCATGCGAGGGATTTCGCCTGCCTGCTCGATCTCGATCCCGATGTCGTCCAGTGGAGTCCGGCGCCGCCTATCCTCCGGGAAGGCGACGATCACTACCAACTCGACTTCGTCGTCATCACCGAAATCGGGTCCTTCCTGATCGATGTCGGACGCGAAGAGCCGATGCCGCCGTCCTGGGTGACAGCACTCGCTGAATCCATGGGTCATCAATATCGTCCTGTTGTCATGGCTGAGTTCGACGGCAGCTTCCGCCTCCGGAACGCCAAGGATCTCCTACGATATGGCTTCTATAGGCCGCCGCTCGGCGACAGGATTCGACTTCTCGCCGCATTGGACGACATGGGATCGCTGACGGTGGCCGAATGCATGTCGGCCGTGAGGGAAGGGCGGCCGATGCCGACCGTGGCCGCGCTCATTCTCCAAGGTTTCCTGGAGATCGATCTGGACGATGCCCTGATCGGCCCGGAGACGCAGGTGCGCCGGATACGGAGCTGACGTGACGCGCTGACGCGCAGGATTCAACGTCATCATCCAGCTATTTCCGGGAACACATGAAATGAAGATTTCTCGCACTCGGCAGGGATTCAGCCTGCCGGAATACATCGCCTATGGCGGCATCAGCCGCGCCATCCGCGCCTATGACCGCGCCGACCGCTTCGCCATCGCCCTCGTGCTTTCGAAGTGGGAGGAGAAGGGCACATACCTCAGGGCGGCGGCCGCCTATCTGAATCCTCTCGCCGACTTCCGAATTTCGGATCGCGTCTACATCGGCGATGCGAAGGAAGAGACTTACGACACGATCCTCGACGAACTCGGAAACAAGAAGACCATCATCCTCTACAGGGACGAGGAGGACATCCCTGACGAAATCCGCATTGCGTTCGATGCCGTCGTGCGCGTGGACGCGCCGACGACCAGACAGGTGAGCGGCGTCGTTAAATGGGTCTACCACATCGACATCTCGCCAGAAGAGGCGGGAGTCCTTGCCCGCAGCAACTGGCGTCGTCTGAAACTCGCAGTAATGCGCGGTCGACCCATGTCGCGAGTGCTGACGATGCTCCAAAAGATCGAAGCCCTTCGCGCGGCCGAAGAGGCATCTCAAGGCAGCTCCGTCAGAACTTCCGTCGCCAACGTGCTTGAAGCCGCCTTGGAGGACATGTCGGGCTATGGCGAGGCGAAGGATTGGGGGCTGGATCTTGCTCGCGATATTGCCGACTGGCGTATCGGCACGATCTCCTGGGAGGAGGTTGACAAGGGTATCCTGCTTTCCGGACCGCCGGGTGTCGGGAAGACCATCTTCTCACGCGCTCTGGCAGCGACGTGCAACATGGAGCTGGTTTCAGCTTCTTATGCCAAATGGCAAGCCCGCGGTCATCTCGGGGATTTTCTGAAAGCGATGCAGGCGAGCTTTGTGGAGGCGAAGAAGAAAGCGCCGTCGATCCTCTTCATCGATGAACTCGATGCCTTCGGTGATCGAGCCTCCACGGGAAGCAGCGACAATGCGAGCTACGACATCAAGGCCATCAATGGCCTCTTGGAGCAGCTCGATGGTCTTGAGGGCAGGGAGGGCGTCGTCGTGGTTGGCGCGTGCAACCATCCGGACTGGATCGATGCTGCGATCACCAGGCCCGGACGGCTTGATCGGCACGTGCGCATTCCGCTGCCGGATCTCGAAGCACGCGCGGGTATCTTCCGCATGCATCTGCGTGGTGCTTTCACGGATGACGAGCACCGGGCGTTCGCAGAAGCCACCGAAGGCATGACGGGCGCCGGGATCGAGCAGATCGTGAGGGAAGCCAGACGCACCGCGCGCAGGCGTCGCCAGAAGCTTTCGGGAGGGGACGTGTTCCGCCACGTTCCTCCGATCGTGATCATTCCGCCGCAGGTCGTTCGCGTGAATTCCATCCACGAGATCGGTCACTCAGTGGTGGGCGCCGTTCTCGGTATGAACCTCGAAAAGGTTTCCATCTCGAAGACACTCAGGCTCGCACCACAGCATCAGTCGGTCGGGAGGGCGGTGTTCAAGCGAGACCCGTGGGCACGGCGTACGAAGGAACACTATCTCGATATCATCGCAATGACGGTCTCAGGCATGGCCGCGGAACAGCTGTTCCTTGGTTGCTGGGACGATGGCTCCTCCGGTGGGGCCGGATCCGACCTTCACGAAGCCACGAAGACAGCCATTGCCCTGGAGCGATCCTTCGGTATGGGCCAGAAGCTCGCTTCCTATGGTCCGATCGACGACAGGATTGCCAGCGAGATCAAATCGCTCGATGCATCCCTCATGGCGCAGGTCGATGCCATTCTGCTGAGCCAGCTCGACCGCGCGATGATGATCCTCGAACGGCATCGAGAAGCGTGCCTCAGGCTCGTTGACGAACTTGCAGAGCGGGGCGAATTGGCAGGCCGTGAAGTGGTGGATGCGCTTGATACCGACGGCGACGACTGCGTTGCAGTTTCGAGAGGCTACGGCTAGCGGTTATTGCGCCAATTGCCCGATCAGCGCCGTCCATATGGTTGGCCCGCAGGCCCGCTGCCTAGTTCGAGGCTGCGGGCTTCTCCTTGGGAGCGGGCTTTAGGAGGCTCGGATCGACTGGGCAACAGGCCCACACCGCCGGAAAAGATGACGATTGCCGGGCAAACTCGCTGCTTTGTTTGCAAAACCACGAGAGCACCTCAAGCGTCCGCTGGAAATTCTCTTCGACGGGCTTGCAAATGATGTTCTTGTGGTGGGCCACATTGTTTCGGAAGGCCCGCACGTCGTCAACGCCATCGTGGATCGTCTGCAGCGTGGCGCCGCGCGGGAAGCTAGTGCTGTAGGTGTGGAGAGGACGGCTCCAAAGCTCGTTGGCGAACCTCGAGGTGAAGACGTTGACCCAGAAGCCGAAAGGAAGCTCGCTTGTGATGTAGTTCGACAGGTCGCCGCTCTTGCCAGCCTTGACCTCGTCTTGATAGGCGCGATCCAGTGTAAGTGCCATCTGAGAGTTTGCGCCGCCCAGCTTTCGGATAAGCGCCGGGGATTCATACCACTTCGGAGTCTTGTAAAAGGCCCGAATGCGCTGCAGCGCAAAGTTTCTGATTGCCACTTCGGCGATGTGCAGGGTAGGGAGAATGGAAGCCGCTACGGCCGCATTCCAAGTATGTAGACGAAGCGCGAGCCGCTTGTCGCTTCCGGCAATGGTGGCATATCGGGAAATCCGGGGCGTGCTGACGGTTGCATTGAGCGTGACGATAGTTTTATCGGCCAGCAATTTTCCGTCTTGAATCCAGCGATCGGCCGCTATATACGTAGAACATGCGCTGAGGGGCACCTTCCCTGTCTGGTTCGCGCCAGATACATCTGCCTCAGACACTGATATGAGGATCGGGCCTACGGGTGCCGATCCTTTTTCGTTTCCGGCCACTGCTTCTGCAACTTCCATCCAGTCATTCTCCTTCCAGTAGTCCGCATATAGTCCGCGACTAGACCCTTTGTCTACTTCACCCTGGAACAGAGAAGGTGTCCACTTCGTATGGTCCGATCGACGGCAGGCTTGATTCGGCCCTCATGGCGTCGGCCCATGCAATTCCACGGGTTGGCCAAGACCGCGTATCATTGACCGAAGAGGATTAGGTCTGGCATGACGCATGAGCAACCGAAGCGCCGCGATGGAAGGTCTTCGATACCTCGACTTCATATGGGATCGTCTTCGTTCGATGGCAGATGGCTCGGCGCCGTCCGCTGCCGTCCACCTTGCCACGGTAAGCAGCACAGGCTCTCCCGGGTTACGGACAGTCATTGGACGGGAGGCCAGCTTCGACGAGGCCACGGTCTCCTTCATCACTGACATCCGGTCGACGAAGATCAAAGATATCCGCCGCGACCCTCGAGTCTCCGCGATTGCATACGAGCTTGAGAGCCGCGTTCAGATCAAGCTCGCAGGCACCGCAGCGATCGTGGAAGACGAGGATGCCCGGCGTGCGATGTGGGAACGGCTGAAGCCGCATACCCGCAAACAGTTCGAAGCGGACTTACCTCCCGGTATCGCCCTATATTCCGCCAACGGCGCCCCGATGAGTTGGGAGGATGACGGCGGAAGTCCCAAGGAACCGTACGAACGCTTCGCGCTGGTTTCGATCTCAGTGACCAGTGTCGAATGGCTGGACGTCTCGAGTGCAGAGCATCTGAGATACGCCTTCTATCGAGATCGGCGACCGAAATGGCATGGCATCCGGATTTCGCCTTGATTTCACGCTTCGGGCTCGGTACGCGTTCTCTCCATGAAATCACGACTACCGGGTCAGCTAACTAGCTGGACGGCCGTGAGAGCGCCCCAAGGACTCCGGGACAGCGGTGAAAGATCCGTCCTCCCGGAGTTTCGTTTCACCGCTGTCAGGCGGCTCTTGTATTGATCTTCTTCAGATATTGAAACGCAGGAAGACCGGAAACCTCGTCAGTGACCGGCGTTGGCATTCCCGACAGAACCTTTGAAGCGATCTTATGCGAAGCGTCGTTGTCGGCTCCGATAATCGCCTCGATGTAGAACGTCGTTATAGGTGTCCGGCTGAAGCCGTTGACCAACTCCTTGATTGAGGCGGCAACGATGTCCTTGCCTTTTCCCTGCCCGCGAAGCTTCTCCGGCACCGCATAGCCGAGATGGAAGCATCTGATCCGGTCGATGGGTTCGACCACCGCGAATATCGCCATTGCGGTGACCGTCTTGCCGTCCAGCTTAACATATGTGAAGCGAGGGGTTCCGGCGGGCCGATCGACGTGGACAAAGAGGTTGGGATCGGTCTCGCAGCGCTGAAGATCTATGCTTCCTCGCTTCAGCTCCTGCTGAAACGAAATCAAAGCCGTCATCGGGTCAGTCATTGCGGGCATCGTATTCCTCCACGTTCAAGGTGGCGTACAGATGTGGTCGACATCTCACGCTTTTAAGATGTCTTGATCGATATTTTGCAACGTGGAAAGGTGCCGCCGCGAGCAACCGTCAGCAGGAGCATCGACAGCGAGATGGATAATGTGGAAGTCCCTGACGACGATAGCTTCCTGAAGGTCGAGACCATCTTCAGCAAACACCCCGAGTGGCCTGAGGTTCTCGATTTCTCGGTCGTTCTGAGAAGGTATCCGCCCGATGAGGACATCGGTGGTCCATCGCTTGCCCATCTCAAGGGTTTTCTGTACCAGCCGGGATACCTCCCGGATGAGGACGAAGGCTACTTCGACGTCTTCGATGAGCGGAGCCATCATGCAATGGTCGCTTATCAGATCCTCGTCGATGATCGTGACCTCGTCGCAAAGGCGCTGAAGAAGGATGCCGATCTCGATGAACTTCAGTCGGTCGCCTATCTGGAACGGCTATGGGTGAACCCGTCATTGCGAGGGCACGGCATCGCTCTCAGGCTGTTCCGAGAAGCCCAGCACGTCCTCAGTCGTCCTGGGCTTCTGGTGATGGTGAAAGCGCATCCTGATGATCTCGATGATGGCGGCAATCAGAAGCTTGGCGCCTATTATCGGTCGGAGAAGCAACTGCGCTTCCGGTCAATTTCGAAGAAGCACGAAGGATGGCTCGTCGCTGCCTGGCAGGATCCTGTTATCAACGAGAAGGACGAAAGCTTTCTCGATCTGGATGTCAGGGAGACGACTGCGGTAGACAAGAACGACTAAACAGCCGCTTCATCGGCCGAACAGCCATCCGAGCAGGCCGCGGCGCTTCGGAGTGTAGGGCTGCGGGTCTGGACGGCTCTCGACCCTGGTGTTCGAGCTGAGTTCGCCGAACAGCAAGTCCATCCGCTCGTCGTCCTCCCGCTTCCTGTCGGCCTTGATCCGCTCGATATCGGCGGCCAGCATGTCTTCATACAGCTCCGAGGCGGTAGAGTGGTTGGACGGTTCTCCCCAGAGTTCCTTCATCCACTTGCGATCTGTTGCCCCGAGAAGGGGCAAGCGTTCGTTGCCTATTCGATGATAGGCCAGATCAAGGGATGCAAGCCGGGCGTAAGGGATGCGCCCTATGTAGCCGTAATCCGTGTAGCTCCACATTGCCGCAAGGTGGTGCAGTTCCCTGAGCAGATCCTCGTAGTCCGTTTTCTCCTTCCGTGCCTTCCTGATCTTAGTCCGGAGAGCAATCGCCATCTCCCGCCACGCTGCCGGGAGCGGCAGGTGGCGGCGGGCCATAGCATAACGTTGGTCAGGATCGTCCTTGATGCGATCAAGGGCGTCTGCCCAGAACTCACCATTCTCAGGTGCCGGACCTGTTGCCTGTGCAACAAAGCTTCCGTCCGGCTTATGCCGACCGACTACTTCCCACATCCCGCGGTCGAGCGAACGGGCCTCTTCGTCGGTTTCGGTGTCGACCCATTGAGCGGTCATTCGGCGGCATTCTCTTCTTCGGCCGCCTCGATCGCAGCGCGAACACGTCTCGAAGGACGAACTGCTGGATCCGGTCGCGCGTAGTCGGGAGCATGGAAGTATTGCTGGCGCCCGCCAAACCAGATCATTCGCGCGGGCAGATCGTAATCCGGATAGTCGATCAGGTCCGGCCAATCGGGATGCGGGCGGTTCTTTCGGAGTGTTGCGTAGTCGGTCTTAAACCAGCGGTTCAGGACGGTGACACTTCTTGAAGGAAGGGCTTTCGTTTTCATTTCGTTGAGGGGAAGCTGCATGAAGCGGGCATGAAGCCACTCCGCGAAATCCAGCGTGGTCTTTGTTGCCTTCAGGCGCTTGCCGGAGGGTTCGGCTGTTGCGATCTCACCAAGCCAGATTACGCGCTCTTGTGTGACCTCTCTGAGCTTATGATGCCCTTCCTGCATCCGAGTATGTACATTGCTGCCGATCCCGATGTACTGCATGCTCACCTTCCGTTGATACGGACGCTTGCCAATGCACATGTAGAGTCCATCGCCATAGTCGCGGCGAGCAGCCGCCCTCGCGTCATCGAGGCCTCGGTAAGGACCATACCAATTGACCGCGATCATTAGATGCTTGGATATCATTTCGCCCCACAAGAATTGCCGACCGATGAGGTTCAGCCGCTAAATATCGCTGAACTTATACAGTCGTGATTAAAGCAAGCTTGCCTGCATCGTCCTTGGAGACGATTGCAATAATCACGCTTTCGGGGACGTAAAGGCCGCTCGGGTGTGCCTCTCAAGAATGTCGGCGGCGCAGGCCGAAATCTGCTTGCCTCTCCTGAAATCGGGTAGTTTCCCCATCCGATATTGGCGTTCCCATTAATCTGACGATGGCACCGTCCCTTTGCAGAAAGCAGGGGGTAAAATGCCTGTTCAACACGGATGGAATTCATGGTCGGCCGAAGCGTCCCGGCTACCGCGGAATGAAGTCAGCGCCGCACATCCTATCCGGCGGAGGGCGTCATGAATCTTAAACAGTTCAAGGAAGATTCAGACAAGCTCAGGCTTGCCCCAGCTTTCCCAGGACCACAGGCTCTTTCGAAGCCGGAGGAGTTCCCGAAGAACGTTCGGATTGTCGAAGGAACGGTCAAGGAAACAGGAACCCAGGCATCGCAGGGGCTGAACGAGAAACACGAAAATCTCGTAAAATACGCATACATCGTCATCGAGACGGACAAGGACATCTTCAAGGTGGAGCATGTCGTCACGAACGTTGCCGTTCGCTCCGAGGTCGCGATCGGCAACGAATGCAAGTTCTTTTTCGTTTCCCGCTGGAACGGATCCAGCAACGACAATTTTCTCGTTGCCACGCAAAGTCAGGCGCGCGGCACGAACATGTATTCGCCTTTGTCGTTCACCATGTCCGTTCTTGTGAACCTCTATCGAGGTTTTGCTGTCGGGGCGACGTATGTCGTCAGCTTCGTGACCGTAACTCTCGCGTCGCCGCTCATCTGGGCGCACTACCCATTCTGGACATGCGCGAAGATCGCGCTGATCCCCGCTGTCCTGATGGCCATTGCTCTGTTCAGCATGTCCGGCGCCGGACGTGTTCGTAGCTCGACGCAGCTAGTCCACAAGAAGCTAAAGAGCACGAAGATCAGTGAGGAAATGTACGACGGCCGGGAAATGAAGGTGTTCTGATGCGTATCGATGAGGCCGACCACAAAAGAAAGAAGGCCATGAGCCTTGTTGTCGGCGCCGCCTTGGTCGCTGCGGTAGTTTTGCCACTGCTCTACGTGGCGGTGGGCTCGATAATCGCCATTGTTCGCATAGTTCTGGGATGATCGGAAGCTTTCGCGGCGGCAGGGTCATTCGTCCCGCTTGCCGACACCAGCAATGCCCGCCGAGATCCACATCGCCAGGAGGTGCGCGATGTTCCTAGCGCCGAAGGCGGACTTCAGCCGTTCGATCCTGTGCTCGACCGTCCGCGGCGACAAGCTCACGGCCTCGGCGATTTCCCTTATGGAGGCGCCTTCGCCGAGCAATTGAACGATGCCGAGGTCGACATCGTCCGTTCCCTCCGCCCTCGATCCTGCAGGCAACAGGAAGTGTACGTCGACAAGACCGATGCACCATGTACTCCAACCTAACGAGTTCTTCTGCGGCAGGACGATCCGCTGATAAGCCGCATGCATGCCGAGGATTCGTGCCACGACGTTTCCGATTGACGGGCGTTGTCGCTCGACGGCAGTGATATAGGCCGGAGCCATGATTTCATGGAGATATTTCTGATCTGGGAAATCGGCGAATGACTGTGACTGCTCCAATAGTCCGATATCGGCAAACCCCGACGGCAGACTGTAGTTTTTGATGATGTCGATGCGGAAGTCCGGTGTACTCCTCGACCCGGTGTCCACAACGAGCAAGATCATGCTGGGCCGCAGCATGCCAAGGACCGCGGCGTAGATGTCCTCCGGGCTTCCAAGGCCGTCGGGACCGGAAATCCAGGAATCCATGAGCAATCGGGAAATCTGCTTGAACGTCGCCCGCGGCTTCATTGCAGGGCCCAGGCAGGATCCGCAGTACGGAATCCTTCTTTTGACGACAGAAACGAACGGATTTGTCACGTCACAGGAAGCCGTTTTGTTTCATGCGTAACCCGTTGTCATTGTTGCCGATAATGATTTTTCAGTTTTCCCAGATGCTTGCCCTGCGAATCCGTTCGTTTCTGTCAAGCCGATCTGGGGGCGCAAGACGGATTTGGAAGGACTCATGACAAGGATTGGATACGCGCGAGTGTCGACGGTGGACCAGCATCTGGATTTGCAGAGAAATGCTCTCCTAAGCGCAGGCTGTGCGAAGATTTTCGAGGATCATGGTGTTTCCGGAAGCCGAGACACGAGATGCGGGCTGTCCTCCATGATGAAGTCACTTCGGAAAGGTGACGTTCTGGTCGTCTGGAGGCTGGATCGATTGGGTAGGTCGATCCGCCACCTGATTTCCGTGATCGATGATCTGAAGCGGCGGGGAATAGAATTCCAATCCCTGACGGAAAACATCGATACGTCATCAGCGGGTGGAAAGCTGATCTTTTACATTCTGGCGGCTCTTGCTGAGTTCGAGAAATCCCTGATCCGAGAGAGGACCATCGCGGGCATCCAGGCGGCGAAGGCTCGCGGTAAACATCCCGGGAGGCGTCCGGCATTGAGCTCGGCGCAGTGCTACGAAATCCGCGAAGCAGTGGATTCGGGAACGTCAATCCGGGATCTCGCTCATCGATACGATGTCCACCCCAGAACCGTGCTCCGTGGGATTGAACGTCTGGAATTGGCGCAGGCCCCTTGATGACACTCTACTGGAACAGGCTGAGAACTGTCTGGGGTGAGCTGTTCGCGATGGCGAGCGAGTTCAGGACAAGCTGCTGCCTTACCTGCTCGGCCGCAAGCTTCGCCGACACCTCTTCCATGTCGGCATCGATGAGCCTCGAAACACCGGAATTGATACTGTCGAGCAGGTTGCTCGCAAACTGGTCCTGAATGCTGTTGCGTTTCTGGAGCGATCCGAGGGTGGATCCTGCGGTCGTCAACTTGCCGAGCATCGACTCGACGCCGCTCAGGTAGTAGTCGAGGTTCGCGGAGCTGGACGTGATGTCGACGTCGAGGAGGTTGAAGTCAGGAAGCACCCCCAGATTGTCGGAGGCCGGGCCGATGCCGAAGGATGTCTTGCTTCCCGCTTCGGGGTGCACGGTGTCGTCGATCTCGTAGAGAATGTGGGTTCCCTGGTTCGAGGCTTTCACGCCAACGTTCTGGGCGGTCATCGCCGCGTTCAGCACCGTCACGAGATCGTCTGCCGACGAGATGACACCATCTGCTGTTCCGAGCGCGTTGTCGACGTCCTGGCGGTTGATCGACACGGTCGTCGACGTTCCGTTGACGGTGACGGGAAGGTAGAGAACCGCCGAGGTGTGTACGTTGAATGGGCCGTCGAAGAAGCTGATAAGTTTCGGACGGTCGCCGTAGTCGGTTCCCGTCGTGGTGAGTCCGCCCGTACTCCCGCTTGCAAGCGTCGAATTGACGCTCGTCACCTGGATCGAAGACCCGGGAAGGCCCGAAGTCTCGGCCGAAAGAAGCGCGTAGCCGTCAGTCGTTCCGCTCACCGTGGAGAACTGTGCTCCGACGGGGGCCAGGGCCGCGCGCATCACCCCGGCGAACTGGTCGCGGGTGGAGATGACACCGTTCAGCGACGGGTAGACTTGGTCGACGAGCGAGCGGTTGATCGTGACGCTGACCGCCGTTCCAGAACCCGGCGACGCAGTCGTGGATGGGTCGTCGGCGTCGAGCACCATGTCGAAGGTGATCGCCGTCGTGTTGTCGGTGAAGACCAGAGGGCCGTTGAACGTGAACTTCTGGATCGAGCCGCCGCCGTACGTGAACGCGTCGGTGTAGCGCAGGCCGCCGATTGTACCTGTACTCCTGTCGTCCTTCTGCAGGGCGCCGCCGCCCGTCGTGTTGAAGAGAGAGATCTTCGAGAGATCGATCGGAACGGTCGTCACCCGCACGCCGGTATCGTCGCGGACAAACCCAGATACAACGCTCGTGGAAGTCTGAGCGGTGTCGTAGATATCAGCAATGTCTGTCGACAGCCAGTTCTGGCCGTTGAAGCTTGCCGAACTGGAGATTGAGACGGCTTGCTGCGCGAGTTGGTCGAGTTCGCCCTGGACCTTGGACTTGTCGACCCCGGCTTCCGTTGCCGCGACCAGCTTCGCCTTGAACTCGCTGACGATGGAAATGGCGGACTCAATCCCGGCATATGCCGTGTCGGTCTTAGCGGAGCCGAGTGCTATCGCATCCTTTGCGGCGCCGATGGCTTTCGCATCGGACTTCATCGTCGTCGAGATGGACCAGTATGCGGCATTGTCAGACGCGGAACCGATGCGCAACCCGCTGGATGCCTGGTTCTGGTAGCGGGTCAGATCTTTGGCCGACGCCCTCATCAGGGCTACGGCGTTCATTGCACTTGTGTTCGTCAGGATACTTGTCATGACCACCGCTAAAAATGGATCGATTTTAGTCGGTCGTCATGTACCGGGCCGCGGGAACTCCGCCGTCAGAACATGTCTGGACGACGTTAATGAATCTGGCAGAATTGCATGGGGGAACTACCCGATTTAAATGCAGCCGCGGAAAATTCGCTCAAGCAGAAATTGTTTCCTGTGACCGTGCACTTGATAGCCGGAGGAAGCAAACTCAACCCCCGCGCAGGGCGATCTCTACCGATCGCCGGCCAAACAGCCGAACATGCGAAAGTCGTGGAAGGCATCTTTGAACCGCGCCTTCTGCCTGAGCGTGCCTTCATATTGAAATCCCGTCTTTTCAAGGACCCGATCGGAGGCGGTGTTTCCCGGCAGCGTCCAGGCCTCAATGCGATTGAGGGAAAAAACGTCGAAGCCGCATTGGACGACAGCCTTTGCCGCTTCACTCATGAGCCCTTTGCCCCAAGCCGAGGGATGCAGTTCATACCCGAGCTCGGCACAACTGGCGCGCCGGTCGATACTGTTGAAGCGGATGGCACCGAGCAAATGGCCGGAAGCCCCATCCTCAATGATCCATGTACAGCCCGCACCCTTCGGGAAGATTTTGCACATCCATCGAAGCGAGCGCTCGATCTGCGCCTTCTTCGGCGCATCGACCCAGTTCGAGAACCGTGTGACCTCCGGAATCGAAATTAAGGCATGGAAATCGTCGCAATCATCCATGCGCGCTTCGCGAAGCCGCAGCCGGTCAGTCACAAGTGTGGGAAACTCGTCTTTTGGCGGCGCCATTCTCACGCCTTCAGGAAGTTGGCGAGAATGATCTCGCGCCAGACACGCGTCGGCGTTATCCAGGCATCCCATGCATTGTATTTGCCGGAATAGATAACGGCGGCTATCCCCGCATCGGGCATCAGCCAGAGCCTTTGACCACCGTTTCCGAAGCCCGCATACCACGGGCGCGGGGCATCAAACGCCGGCACCGGCGCATCGCCACAAAACCATAATCTGCCATAACTCAAACCGTCCCCGGTCGAAATCGCCGGCGCGAGGGATTGTGCGATCCACTCCTCCGAGACGATCCCCTGGCCGTTCCACACGCCCTTCTGGAGGAACAGCATGCCGATCTTCAGCAAATCGGGGGCAGTGAGGCGTAGCCCGGACGCCGCTGACGCCACGCCGTCATGGCCGGCCGACCAGTTGAACTTCGCAATGTCGAGCGGCTCGAAAAGAACCTCTCGTGCGAAATCGGGCAGGCGCTTGCCCGTGCCGCGCTCGATGATCGCCCCCACAAGCGCAACGCTGCCGCCGGAGTAAATCCAACGCGTTCCCGGCTCGGCGATCACCGAACGCTCCAAGACGAAACGATATCGGTCCGGCGCATTCTCCATCGCAATTTCGCTGTTTAGCGGGTCGGTATAGGGGCGATCCTCATCCCACTCCATCCCCAGCGTCATCGTCAGGGCGTGGTCAATGGTGATCCCGGCGCGTGCGGGATCTCGGGCGAGATCGTCATATTCCGGGAACTGCTCATAGAGGGATGCATCCGTTGGCGGCACCAACCCTCTGTCGAGCGCGATCCCATAAAGAAGACCGGCAATGCTCTTGGTGACCGAACGCAGATCGTGCAGCGTATCCGCATCGAAGGCGACGTCGCCGAGTGGATCTCCCCAATTTTCATCGGAACCTACGCCGTAATACTCCATGAAGACCTGCTGGGAACGAGCGGCAAGCACGACATGCAGATCGCGCAGCAGGCCGGATTCGATGCCAGCCGCGAACTTACGGCGAAGGGCCGAATCGAAGCCTACCGACTGCGGGACCTCGCTATCCGAAGCATTCTGCGTCATGCCCATAAATCGCGCCCTCCATTTAAGCGATTTCCAGCCTCAAGCTACAATCGAGCGCGCATTCAACAAGGCAGCAAAACTTGATTTCAGCGCGGAAGCATCGTCGGGCACGTTACGCGCATGCTCGAGATAGGCTTCCATTTTCGCCCCCCGGCAATAAAAATCTCCCGATAAAAATCGAAAAGTGCCTCCTCGAAGGTTTCATCGCCAGTTCAAAGCGAAGGAGGGGCAAGTGAAAAACAAGACAAAGGCGGAGATCGGCCTGTTCTGGTTCGTCGGTGCGGACTTCTCTGAAATCATTGGTTTCAAGAGGCCGGTGGCGGTCATACCAGCATATGGCGGCTTCAAGACGCTCGATGACGGCCATTGCGGCCGCGTTAATTGGTCGGAAGAAGATGGATTGATTCTTCCTCGCCGACCAATTGATCATCGCTGCAGGAAGCTATCGGGAGGTGATTTCGGAATGGGGCCTGTCCAATGACACCCGCGTCATGAGTGACCCTCACTATCGCCGTCACTCGCTGACCACCGCCTTCAAGGAAGGAAACAGGGATGATTGTTGAGATGCAGTCGGCTGCGTATCTTGCCGAGGTCGAGAAGATGCTTGGCCTCAATGGGCTATCGCCGGAAACCGTCGGCGCTCTGTCCGAACCTCAGATCCTTTTCCTGACTGAACAATATAGGAGCGCGCCAGTTCGGGTCATGGTGGTGGGCCAGGAAACCGCTGGCATAGAGGTTCCACTGGCGAACACGGCGGTTGAAGGGGTAGACAGCCTGCTGGAAAGACAACGAAAGGATTTCATCTCGTTCGATTACAACAAGCATTACTCTACGGGACCGTTTTGGCGAGGTTACGATGAGGTGTGCACAGCATTTGGGCTGACTTCTCGACGCGCGGCAGCTTGGACGAACATCAGCAAAGTCCAGCTGTATGACGGCAAGGGAGGAAGCGTCAGCATTGAAGGTCTTGCAGCAGAGGCGAGAATGGAAATCATTCGATGGCAAAGAGCCATGGCGAGGGCTGAGATCGAGTATGCTAAACCCGATGTTATCGTGCATTTCACGGGACGTATGCGTTGGGTCGCAGGACACCTCTATGGAACTGATCATAAGCGGCCGGACGTCATATACCATCAGATCGATGGCGCCGGGGACGTGACAGGCCACATGACCGCGCCGTTCCTTGGAGACACTATCGCGGTATATACCTATCACCCCGCTGGTGGCCGAACGAGCGAAGCCAAAACGCGGACGTCTAATGAGCGCAGGCTTGCTCTCGAGTGGGCAGTGAGAAGGCTGTCGGAGCGTGGGCCTCAACCGTAGGCTATCCCACCGCCTCAAGGCGATTAGCGACTACCCTATCGATCAGTTCGATGAACTTCCCGTTTCCTGTGAACACTTCCAGAAATTGAGCACGGCGTCCTCCAGAGCCTCTTAGCATCCGCAGAAACATCGGGATCGACTTCAGTGGGAGGCGGAGAGAGCGACTTCATAACTGAAGTTAATGGAGTCGTGCTTCGCTTCGTCAAGTCAATGGGGCAGCGTGCGGAAACTACCGGACCAACTCACTCGAAACCTCGTGCTTGTCGATCGCCTCAATCGCTCTCCGGGCGCCCTAGGTGTCTGGGAAATGTCCCCGGCATTTCTGGCAAACAAGCCACAATCGTTCGCCAGCGACAATTGCGAACTATCGCACGATCTGTTCGAGATAAGGCTCCATGGACGACCGTACGGCCTCGTAGTCACTTTCTCGGAGTAGCGACGACTTCTCGGTCAGTTGAATGGCTTGGCCGTCGCTGACCGAAGCACCATGCATCGAAACGGTCGCGAGGATCACTTGGGCGTCGCTCGGGCGCTCGGCGATGATTAGGTCGATCATGGCCCTGACATTGACAGGATCCTGATCCTGCTGGTTGGGGCTATCGATTACCAGCGGTGCAAGGAACGAACCCTCGAATTGCTGTACAGTCCTGACGAAGGCCATGAAGTACGCAAGGACTGCGCGCGGTTGGTCGCTACCGGTCTCGACGATCCGGCCGTCAAGCTTTGCCGCTTCGTCATGGTCGATATTGGAGACGTCCAACGTCCTCAAGTGTCTCAGCATCAGTTCCGCATAGAACAACTCGATCTTCCGGCGCAGCGCTGGATCCTTGAGACCCGCGAGGCGCTCGTCGATCGCCCTTTCCTCGGCGATCATTTCCCCGATCCGACGATCCAATTCGCCGACCTGTTCATCGAAAACCTTTGCAGCGGTCTGCTTGCCAGCCGCGTCGATTACTTCCCGCAGAGTAACGTCACCTCGTTTGGTGTCGAGAAGAGCTTCGATCTCGGCAATGTTTGCATCGGTCTCCCGCAACTCGGCTTCGGCCCTTTTGGCGTCGTCCGCTAACTTGTGCAGTTTGTCCCAGCCATCGGAGAGAAACTCAAAGCAAGCTTCCCTGTCGTCTAGGATGCCGAAGCGCGTGGAAAAGTCGTTCGCATGCATCGTGCCGCACGTGGGGCACATCACTTGGTCGACCTCGAGGTTTGCCGCGAACGAGGCATCCTCGCGGAGTTCGTCGGCTGCCTTCTTCACGATAGAGATCTGGTCATCAAGCAATTGACGCCTATCAAGCACGTCAGCTAGAGCGGCTGCCCGCTTGAGACGCGTGTCCCTGAGGTCTTTTAGGCGCACGAGTAGATTCTCGACGGAATCCTCGTGCCCTTGGATCGACAGTTCGAGTCCGGACGCCTCGACCTGCATTCGCAGCTTTTCCGCGGCCTTGCCGATTGCCTTGCGATCTCGTTGGGTTTCTTCCCTCTCGTTCGCGATCAGGCGTTTGTCGGCTGCGGCCTTGTAATAGTCGTTGCCAAGAATGCCGGAGTGATAGTCGATGACCGAGCGTCTCCAGTCCTGGTACTGGCCGAGGTAATCGAAGGAATTGAAAGGCCTTTCCCACCCGCCTTCCTGGTTGACGTAAAACGGAAGGAATGCAAACGCCGGGGGCGGAATTTCGGGCTGGCGATCTCTATTGGAAAGCACGAGACCGAAGTCAAGCAGCGATGCGATGTAAGGTCCGAGCTCAGATGTGACTGCAGCGGTCGCAAACAAAAGGGCGCCACTACTCGTAAAGACGCCATAGGTGTCCTTGCTTCGAACGATCGAATATGGCGTCTCGTCGATCGTGAAGTCCACCTTCACCTTGACGTTGGCTTCTCGCCACTTTCGGTGGATCGACTTCGGAGCCGCGCCGAACGCCCAATATAGGCTCTTTATCAGCGACGATTTACCGACGTCGTTTGGGCCCGTTATCACCGTCAGACGGGGATGGAACTCGAATATCCTTCCCTTCTCCTCCGACAGGGACAGCAACTCGATCCTTTTGAAGCGCAAGCTTTTCATGGTTTCTTTTTCTTAGGTTCCGAATGAGGAGCTTGAATTTATCGGTTTCATTCATCGTTGGTACTCGTAGAGGATCGCCGCTTTCACGAAATCGTCGTCAACGGGTCCGAACGCTTCTGCTACCAAGGGCCTGGCCCTTGCGAGAACCGCGTCCACCCCCTTCATCAAAGTCTCGGCTGAATATACGGTAGACGCAACCGCATTCTGCAACTTCTCCTCGAACGCAAACATGGACGCATTCACTCTCGCGAGCCTGCGCGTTTCGTAAGCCCTCCAAGCTCTCTCGAGCGCCATTTCATCGCGCCATGGCAGGCCAAGATGGCCGGAGACAGAAGACCACGCAGGCCTGTTGTCACGCCGTCGTTCGAATGACGCCAGTCGGCTGTCAATGTCGGCGCGCGTCAAGAACTTCGATTGAAGAAGCCCGTCGAGGCTCGCCAGGTCGGAGAGCCTTCTCGATTTTCGGCGGCATTCCTCCGATAGCATGAGATGAAAAATTCTCGCGTGATCGCCGCCCCCAATCGTTCGCTCGAGAAACAGTGTCGTTGCGCCAAGAAGGGTCTCTTCGAAACTCTGCAGGTCAAGCCCGCACTCCAGGAAGGTGTATGAGGGGAGGTGCACGTCTTCGTCGAACCTCGGACACTCGAGTTTGAGTGCGCTGACGAATTTTGCCAGCTTTTTTGCATTCGCTCCGGACATCGCTACCTCGCCGACCGCAGTGGGATAGTCGGTAAGCGGTCGATTGGTCACAAAGGAGACTTTGTTTACACCATTCCCAAACCTGATCAGATTGTCGAACATCCTGCCAGCGTACGATGACTTCGATCCCTGCGTCTTCCCTCTGAGTTGAGCAATCTGGGCAAGGCTCCACGCTCCAGCCTTGGTGGTTTTTACCTGATAGAAGTTGATGACCTGGGGGGCAAGTATGTCATCGAGTTCTGCGATATCGTCGTGAAATTCGAACGCCACCGCGTAGCTGCGGCCCGTCTCGTGAAGCTCTAGCAACTTGAGCAGGCCCCAGGCCGTCTGATAGTCGAGGCGCTCCTGGGCTGTCTTCCCGCCTGTCTCTCGCTCCGGTACGCGCGTCAGATCTTCAGTCAGGCTCATCGCGTTCCCTAGCGGGCGAATCAATGCATACCGCTTGGGTTGTATATTAGATTGCGGATAAATGGGAGATGTCAGGTCTGAAGCCGGATGCGTTTCCATCGGCTTTTCCAAAGATCGAGCGAGGATTCACGGCATCCATTCGTGACCGTTGGAGAGGGGGCGAAGGATTCGAATATTCCTCGCTATCAGGATTGGGTCCTGTGTCGTTCAAGGGCGCTGTCGGAAGCGGCCGAAGGACACGTTGCCGAATTCATTGATGGGCGGGCGCAGTGAAAGTATTAACCTCGTATATCCGGAATATATATCTCCAACAACGAATTTATATGTCATATTACTTTCGAATTTTGGCCAATGTACGCAAGCTCTAATACGAATATCCGCCAAGAAGCTCGGTGGTTGGACGATATACGTACGCAGATCCCGCTATTAACCGCATTTTTGGGGTTAATCGTTCGTTTAGCATAATCTCGAAAGGCACCTTTGAGAGTTCCTTTTGACACCGTTTTTGACCGCTTTCAGACGTGAAGCGGCTCGATGTCAACAATTGGAACCCGGGAGGCCGGAGGATTCAAAACGCAAGGCGTCTTTGTGACCGATGTCTGGCACGACGGACGTCGCCGGATGCGGCGCGCCTACGCCGTGCTTCTCGCTTGCATGACGCCTCGCCACTCTGTCGCGAGCTGGTCTCCGATCAGATTGTCGGCTGTCGCCGCCGTTTCGGGCGGTCCAGTTCGCACTTATGGGGTCGAGAATCCGCGAAGCGGTGGTGTCAGTTCCCGCTTATGTGACGACACAGACCAGGATTGGCAATGCATGCCACACCATGATCGAGCCTTATGGTTATTGGACGTAGCCATGCTCAGCCATACATCCCTTAAAGGTACTGTCGGACTCTACTGCGCCAAGGATCCAAAGTCTTCCTGCAGCCACCTGAGTTTCTGAGGCGCGGCCACGACAGATCGCTTTGGCTTTCTCAAGTTGCCCTTGTTCTGTGGACGAGACATGACGCCATTGCCCAGATGAGCTTCCATTGCAGGCAACAAGAAGCATTCCAAAAAGCAAAATCGAAATCGCGCGCATTTGATCCCCGCACTCTCACAGACGCACGGCATGAGAGTGACTGAACTTTGGACGACAATCAAAGAAAATAATACCAGCCGATCGGAAGGCCGAAACATGGCGGATCACGGCCTAGCAAGTTGGCGATTTCAGTTTTTGCCGTGCCGAAAGTCGCGTCGCGCTATAGCCTTCGCCGCATCTCGGCTTTCGGCCGGCAGAAGCGAGCTCTATCCTGATTCGAATGGATATTTCGGATTTCAGTCCGCTCTTGTGGTGTCATGCGTCCGGAAATAGCGTAAGTAGTCCGGTCTCATGTGCCGCTCTAAATTTGTATGGCGCACCCGACAGGATTCGAACCTGTGACCTTTGGAATCGGAATCCAACACTCTATCCAGCTGAGCTACGGGTGCATGCCGAAGGCGGTTTGAATCGCCTGTCCGATGGGTGGTTCTTAGCCTAGCTTGCGGCCGGCTTCAATCGCGAAATTCTCAGAATTACCGATGCTTGCGGTTTGGCACGTGTTTTTCTGCGTCAGCCTCTCGATGCGTATAAAACTCCGCCGGCCTTGCGGGCGGCGGAGCGGTCGTCGGGCGATGAGCTTGTAGCGCTCAGATCTGCATGGCGCCGGGGCCGGGGATGGCTTTCGGCGGCACCTTGCCGAGAATGATCATGCCGAGCACCTCGTCCTTGGTCACGTCCTCGGTGCGGGCGTGGCCCACCACCTGGCCGTTCTTCATCACCGAGACGCGGTCGGCGAGGTCGAAGACATCGTGGATGTCGTGGCTGATGAGGAAGATGCCGATGCCTTCCTTCTTCAGCTGTTTGATCAGCTCGCCCACCTGCGCCGTCTCCTGGGGGCCGAGGGCCGCCGTCGGCTCGTCCATGATCAGGATGCGGGCGTTGAAGAGGATGGCGCGGGCAATCGCCACCGATTGCCGCTGGCCGCCCGAAAGCGCCTTCACCGGCTCCTTGAAGCGCTTGAAGTTGGGGTTGAGCCGCCCCATCACCTGGCGCGCCGAGGCTTCCATCGCCACGTCGTCGAGCGTGCCCCAGCGGGTCTTCAGCTCGCGGCCGAGATAGAGGTTGGCGGCGGCGTCGACATTGTCGGCAACTGCAAGCGTCTGATAGATCGTCTCAATCCCGTATTTCTTGGCGTCACGCGGGTTGCGGATGTCGGCCGGCTCGCCATTGATCAGGATTTCGCCCGAGTCGCGCTTGTAGGCGCCGGAGAGGATCTTGATCAGCGTCGATTTGCCGGCGCCGTTGTGGCCGAGAAGGGCGACGACTTCGCCGGGGTAGAGATCGACCGAGGCATTGTCCACGGCGTGGATGCCGCCGAAGGAGATCGAGATGTTTTTCAGTTCCACGAGGGGAGTGCGTTGATCAGCCATATCTGGAGCTCCTCTCACTTGGCACGGGCGCGGTAGACGGTGTCGAGCCAGACCGCCACGACGAGGACGGTGCCGACGACGACGCTCTGCAGCGGCGTGTCGACATGGGCGAGAACCATGCCGGATTGCAGCGATTGCATGACGAGCGCGCCGAGCATGGCGCCGGCGATCGTGCCGGTGCCGCCCGCCAGCGACGTTCCGCCGATCACGGCGGCGGCGATGGTGTAGAGCTCGTCGAGCGTGCCCTGCGAGTTGGTTGCGGCGTTGAGACGGGCGGTGGAAATCGCCGCCGCAATGGCTGCGAGCACGCCCATCAGCGCGAAGATGCGCACCGTCACCCAGCGGGTCTTGATGCCGGCGAGTTCGGCCGCCTCGGGGTTGCCGCCGATGGCAAAGACATAGCGGCCGAAGCGCAGGCGGGTGGCAATGAAGGTCATGATGATGCCGACGACGATGGCGATCAGCACCGGCACGGCGATGCCGTAGGGAATATCCAGACCGGTTTCCGGCCAGGGGATATTGTTGGTCTCGGCATATTTCTTGGCGATGTTGATCGGCCAGTAGTAGCTGTTGGCGATCGAGACGGCGCCGAGGATCAGGAAGCAGCTGAGGATCGCGAGAAAATACTCCGCCCAGATCGGCCGGCGCGGAAAGCCGAAGCGGCGGCGCTGATGGCGCGAGCCGATGATGCTGGCGATGACGAAGAGGCAGGCGGCGATGCCGACGATCCAGCTCCAGGTGGCGCCGATCGAGCCCTCCGCGCCGCCGCCCATGATGCGGAAGGTCTGGTCCATGGGGGCGACCGTCTGGCCGCTGGTGACGAGCCAGGTTGCGCCGCGCCAGACGAGCAGGCCGCCGAGGGTGACGATGAAGGAGGGAACGTTGAGGAAGGCGATGATCATGCCCTGGAAGGTGCCGATCAGGCCGCCGGCGATGATGCCGATCAGCAGCGTGATCACCCAGGTGAAGGGGCTGTCGAAGCCGATATATTCCGGCAGGATCTTGGCCTGCGTCACGCCCATGATCATGCCGCAGAGGCCGAGCACGGAACCGACCGAAAGGTCGATGTTGCGGGTGACGATGATCAGCACCATGCCCGTCGTCATGATCGCGATATCGGTCGTCTGGACCGAAAGGTTCCAGAGATTGCGCGGGGTCAGGAACAGGCCGCCGGTGATGACGTGGAAACCGATCCAGATGATGATGAGCGCGCCGATCATGCCGAGCAGGCGTGTGTCGATCTCGGTTGCGCGGAAGAAGCGGGTCACCGCATTCGCTTCCGCCGTTCGCGGCCCGCTTGATGTCGTTGATTTAACCATTTCGGCCATGGGTTTTGCCGTTCCCCCATTGTGTTTGGACGGCTGCGCCGGCGTGCCTGAAATTGTGGGCGGCGTCATCGTCTGTTCTTCAACTGACCATCGCGATGCTTCCGGAAACCGTGGCGTGGCGACGCGACATCCTTCCGGCAGGGAATGCAAATCCGCGATGGTGCGGCGAGGCGGAGAAAACTTCGTCGTTGGAATTCCCGTCCGCATGCGGCGCCGCAGCTGGTTCCGCTGCGGCGCCGGCTATTCTAGTTCAAAGCTCGCTTATTTGCAGGCAGCAACCGTGCCGGCCTTCACACCCTGGCAGGCTTCAGCCTTGGAAATCCAGCCGGCGTCGATGACGACGTTCAGATTGTCCTTGGTGATCGCCAGCGGCTTCAGGAAGACCGACTGCATTTCCACGCCCTTCGGGCCGCCCTTGAAGGCCTGTGCGCCATCGATCTTGCTCATGTCCTTGCCGCCGGCGAGGTCGAGAGCGATTTCAGCAGCGCGCTTGCCGAGTTCGCGGCTGTCCTTCCAGACGGAAACCGTCTGCGTGCCGAGAGCGATGCGGTTCAGCGCCGCCTTGTCGCCGTCCTGGCCGGAAACCGGAACGGAGCCGGCGAGGCCCTGGGCGTCGAGCGCTGCGATTGCGCCGCCGGCCGTGCCGTCGTTGGAGGCGACGACGGCGTCAACCTTGTTGTTGTTGGCGGTCAGGAACTGCTCCATGTTGCGCTGGGCGTTCTCCGGCAGCCAGCCGTCGGTATATGCTTCGCCGACATTCTTGATCTTGCCGGCGTCGATCGCAGCCTTCAGCACTTCCTGTTGGCCGGAGAACAGGAAATCGGCGTTCGGGTCGGAAGACGAGCCCTTGATGAAGACGTAGTTGCCTTCCGGCTTGGCTTTGAAGACGCCCTGAGCCTGCAGGCGGCCGACTTCCTTGTTGTCGAAGGTGATGTAGAAGGCAGCCGGGTTTTCGATCAGACGGTCGTAGCCGACGACCGGAATGCCTTCGGCAGCGGCCTTTTCGATCGCCGGGCCGATGGCGTCGGAATCCTGGGCAAGGATGATCAGCGCGTTGGCGCCCTGCGAGATCAGCGATTCGACGTCGGTCAGCTGCTTAGCGGCCGAGGACTGCGCGTCAGCGGAAATATATTTGGCGCCCTTGGCTTCGAGAGCCTTCTTGATGGCGGCTTCGTCCGTCTTCCAGCGCTCTTCCTGGAAATTCGACCAGGAAACGCCGACGACGAGATCGGCAGCCATGGCGGCAGTATGCACGGAAACGAGAATGGCAGCCCCTGCCATCAGTTTCATAATAGACTTCATAATTGTCCTCCCGAGTGAGTTGCGACCGGCCCAGCCCACGCTTCCTCCGGCCACCGCGAAAGCTGCCGAGATTTTTTTCTCGACAGTCGAGAAATTAACTGTCAGAGATTTTTTCAACTGTCAACTCTGCATCGCCGGCTTAATTGGCTTGCGCAAAAGCGACCGGAGATGCAGGGGAAGGTGAGGGCGATGAAGAGCATGATGCCGAAAACCGTGAACGATTTTCGGGCGGCGTCATGGTCTCAGAAAGCAGGAGGAGAGGGCGGCATCCATGCTGACCAAGTCGAGCACGGAGCTGGTCCGGCAGAGAAACAGCGTGCTCGTGCTGTCCGTGCTGCGGCGCCACGGCGCGCTCGCCCATACCGAAATATCCGATTTTACCGGCCTGTCCTCGGCCACCATTTCGGCGATCACCGCTGATCTGGAACGCGCCCACATCATCGAAAAATCCGAACAGCAGGCGGCAAGCGGCCGCGGCCGGCCGCGCGTGCTTTTGCGCCAGCGGCGCGATTGCGGCTATCTAATCGTCGTCATCATCTCTTCGGATGCGGTGCAATATTCGCTTGTGGATTATGCCGGCAAGCTGATCGACCGTTTCAGCGAGGAGCGCTCGCATAATCCGGCGGGTGCCACCCGCTTCGTCGCCGCGGTGCAGGCCGGGCTTTCGCGCATTCTCGATCGTTCCCGGATCTCCCAGGACAAGGTGCTGCTGATCTCGATCAGTTCCAAGGGCCTCGTCCATTCCGCCGAGCCGGTCCTTCTGTGGTCGCCGATCTTCGGCAGCGACCAGATCGATTTCGAATCGGCGCTGCGGCCGGACTGGCAGGCCAAGGTCATTCTCGACAACGAGACGCTGCTCGTTGCCGCCGCGCTCGGTGCCCGCGAGGAGATCGCCAAGGGCGCCGATTTCCGTTCGCTCGCCGCACTTTCGCTCGGCCACAGCATCGGGCTCGGAATCGTCCGGCGCGGCGGCCAGACCGGCCAGGAGATCTCGGCTCCTAATTTCGGCCATATGCTGCACATGGCGGGTGGCGGTCTCTGTCGCTGCGGCACCCGCGGCTGCATCGAGGCGTATGCCGGCTTCTACGCCATCCTGCGCAGCGCCTTCGAAGTGCCGCTCGATACGATCCCGGCGAAATTCGTCCCCGTCGCCGAGCTCGACAAGATCGCCGCCCGCGCCCGCCAGGGCCACCGCACCTCCACCTTCGCTTTCCGCCAGGCGGGGCTGGCGCTCGGCAACGGCCTGTCGCGCATGCTGAGCCTCACCGAACGCATGCCCATCGCCATCACCGGCCCTGGCACCCGCTACTACGACCTGCTGCGCCAGGGCATCGAAGAGGGCCTCGGCCAGTCGCATATCGTGCGCATGGAAGGCATGCCTGAGATCCGCATCGTCCCCGAAGAACCCATCCTCGTCTTCGAAGGTCATCTCAACCGGGCGCTCTCGGTGATCGACCAGGATATCGTGGTCTCGGGTATTCCGGGCGGGGAGTAGTGGTTCCCCCTTCGCCCCAGCGGGGAGAAGGTGCCCGAAGGGCGGATGAGGGGGCCACAACCGCCGACAGAGATTTCTTTAAGTCTCCGTCAATACTGTTTTAGGCCTTGGAGCAGCTGGTAGCTTGGACCGGCCGGCCTTGCGTCCGCGGCCCCCTGATCCGACCCTTCGGGCCACCTTCTCCCCGCTGGGGCGAAGGGGCCAGGCTCCGTCGAACTCTCCCTTTTCGCTGTGAGGAGGTGCCTTTTTGAGCCTATCCCACAAACGCAAAACGGCCGGGCAGAGCCCGGCCATCTCATGCACGACTTCTGGTCGGGAGAGGACCGTCAGCCGATCTTGATGAGCTTGCCTTCCTTGACCGACTGGACGGCGGCGTCGGCGAGCGCCAGCGCTGCCAGACCGTCGGCGCCCGATGGCGAGATCTTCGTGCCCTTTTCGATCGCGGCGATGAAGGCGGCGATCTCGTTGGCATAGGCTTCGGTGTAGCGGGTCATGAAGAAATCATGCAGCGGCGGGCGGGTGTAGCCGTCGCCGTTCGCCACTTCGATCGAGACCGGGCGCTGGTTTTCGGCTGCCGCCATGCCCTTGGAACCGTGCACTTCGATGCGCTGGTCGTAGCCATAGGTGGCGCGGCGGGAGTTGGAGATGACGGCCTGCTTGCCGGATTTGGTCTGCAGGATCACCGAGACGCTGTCATAGTCGCCGGCTTCGCCGATCGCCTTATCAACCAGCACGGCAGCGGTCGCCAGCACGGAGACCGGCTCTTCGCCGAGCAGGAAGCGAGCCATGTCGAAATCGTGGATCGTCATGTCGCGGAAGATGCCGCCCGAGCGCTTGATGTAATCGACCGGCGGGGCGCCTGGGTCGCGCGAGGTGATCGTCACCATTTCGACATCGCCGATCTTGCCGTCGTCGATCACCTTGCGCACGGCCATGAAATGCGGGTCGAAGCGGCGGTTGAAGCCGACCATCAGCTTGGCGCCGGTCTCTTCCACCACCTTGATGCAGGCCTTGACACGGGCGACGTCGAGATCGATCGGCTTTTCGCAGAAGATCGCCTTGCCGGCGCGGGCGAAGCGCTCGATCAGGTCGGCATGGGTGTCCGTCGGCGTGCAGATAACGACGGCGTCGATGTCTTTGGCGGCTTCGATTGCCTCGATGGTGCGGACATCGCAGCCATAGGCCGAAGCGATCGCCTCAGCCGCCTGCGGAAAGGCGTCCGCGACGGCGACCAGAGTCGCATTGGCGTCGCCGCTGACGGCCTTGGCGTGAACCTTGCCGATGCGGCCGGCGCCGAGAAGACCAAATCTTACAGTCATTCCAATCTCCCTTGAATTCGGAACAAATAAACCGAATTGCCAAAAATCTGAAATTTTCATTCCATCATCTTTGCGTCGCGTCAAGCCCGCGACTCTTTCACATTTGCAAGATTCAAACTAAAGGACAGTGCGACAAAATGCGACCGCGGGGACAGACATGCAACTGATCGATCCGAACCATCCGGCATACCAGCGACTCTGGGTGCGTGCCGGCATCGTTGCCGTCTGCTTCGGCTGGGCCGCGGTCGAGATTATCGGCGGCGATCCCTTCTGGGCGGTGATCTCCGCGGCGGCCGGCGCCTATGCCTTCTATATGCTGTTCTGGACCTTCAAGCCGCAGGCGGCCGAGCCGGTTGTGCAGCCTGATGCCGAGGGAGAGGACGAGCCCGAGACATCCGCGGAAAAGCCTTCGAAAGGCGGGCAGGCGGAATAATCAGCGGGCAATTCGCCGCAGCGCGTAGGCGATCGGCTAGCATCATCCGCTTGGTCTCAGCCCAATAATCGAAGCGCGCCGCGCTCGTTCCGATGCGCGCCGCGCTTGACATCTTTGTTCGATACTATTGCAAGACCGGCGCACGTTCCGCGTGCAGTGAGCCCGGTCTCCGCGCATTCCCGTCGTGTCAGAGTGACAATTCCCTAGCTTGCGCGTCGATCTTTTCGCAGGCATTGCCGAAGGGATCGCGTATCGATACGAGCGGCGAGACGCCGAGAAGGAGAAGCGCTTTCAAATGCGACCAGCCGCCTCCCAACAACGGCGCAAAGGGTGTCATCACGCTGCGTTCCTCTTCATAGAGACGCTGGTACTCTGCAAAATTGCAGAAGTTTTCGTGATTGCTGTTCTGCAGATGGAAGGACTCGGCCGCAGCACCTTCGGCTAGGATAACTTCGTGCGTATCGAGCATGACGGCATAGTAGTCGATTGAGCCGTCGGCGGCGGGAGCAACCGGTGCGATCGTCGTGCCGTTCACGAGCTCCTTCACCTGGATCAGAATGCCGTTCAGGTATAGCGCATGGCCAGGCGACAGATAGAGATCCGAATGTGGGGTGCGCCCGTCCAGTGCGTGGCGGCAAACCCGGATCGGCACGACGTCTTTTTGCCAGCGTGCGCCGCTCTTCTTGAAGCTTTGGCGGCCGACCCACTTGACCGCACGGCTGCTGCCGTCCGGAAGGGCAACGCGATCGCCGACGCTGAGATCCTCGACGGGCTTCTCCCCGCCATCCGTCAGGATCGCCGTTCCCCGCAGGAAGCAATTTGCGCCGCTGCCGCCATGGCCACCTCTTCCGCCTGGGCCACCGCTCCCGCCGGAACCTCCGTGTCCACCGGAGCCGCCCCGTCCCCAACGCCGACCCATCGCTTTGGCCGGAGAGGTGGAAATTGCCGTGGCCATGGCCGCCACGCCGGCGAGACGAGCGCCGGCGGCTGCCGCTACGCCTAGAAAATGTCTGCGCGCAGTGTTGCGCGGCTGCTTCGGATCTTCCGTAGATGACATGCGGGCGGTCTCCTGAAAACATTAAACCGCTCGATGCTACAACGTGTTGTATCGCATTCAATTTCGCCAGTTAGCGCTGTGCCCTACTGAAAAGGGCGTAGGCAGGGGTTATGAGGTCGCGAAATACGCTATGTCAGATACCAAAAAGCGGGAGGTTTATATGCTACCAAAGCGCGAAAGAATCGAACTGAGTACTGTCGTGACCGGTTGAATCGCGGGAAAACAGCACATATAGCGTGCGCGTACCGAGCCGGATGGCGGCTCCTCCATGGCTTCGGAGTGTTTACCCGCCCTCGAGATAGCTTCAGCTATGTGGCAGGCGGCGCATCGCCTCGTCGATCAGCAGATTGGCGATCATCATGCGCCTGTTGGCATTGTCGCGGAAAGGCTCTGCGACGCCGTCAGGATGATTGGCTTTGGCAAAGGTGCGCCGCTTCTCGTTCAGCGTCTGTTGGGTATCGGCGGCGGCGATCGCCAGTTCGACGGCGATCTCTTCCGGAGCAATGCGGGCGAGATGGTCCGGCATGACGGGTTCCGGCTCCGGCGGAAGAGCCTCCTCGGCTGCAGGCTCGCTGCCGAGATTGTCGAAATAAGCATCGCCGATCCGCTGCGAGGCGACCGAGATGCCTTCCATGACATCGAATGCGAGGCCGGTGGCAAGCCCGGATACGCGGTGGGCAGCCGGCGCGTGCGTCTGTTCGGCCGGTTCTTCCTCCGCCTTCAGCCGCTCGAGCACTGATTGAAATACCGATTGTCCGAACAGCATGCGCCTTCCTCTCGACGACATAAGATCTGGGCAAGATGGCGCAGAGCTTGCGGTTAAATCGATGGAGCATGATCTCGCCCGAAAACCGCGTCGCGCTCTAGCCGCCCTGCTTGCGGCTCTCCTCGAGGATGATGTCGTAGAGCAGCTTGGCGCTCGGCGGCAGCGCCCGTTCTCTCGCCGTGATCAGGCTGTAGGGCTTGACGTTGATGTCGAAATCGATCGGCAGCATGCGCACGTCGGACGCCTTGGCACCTTGGCTTGCAAGGAAATGGGCGACGTCGACGGCGACGGGGGCGATCGCATCGGTTTCGCAGACGATGGCGCAGGTGAGCAGCAGCGAGGAGGTGTTGACGATGTTCTCCGGCAGCGCCACGCCGCGCGACAGGAAGATGTCTTCGATCGTGCGGCGCAGCAGCGTGCCCGGCGGCTGGAACACCCAGTCGTAATCCCTGACGTCGGAAAGACTGCTCGTCTTCTTTCTTTTAAGGAGCGGATGGCGGTTGCGCACGATCAGGCAGGCCCGTTCGATGCCGATCTCTTTCACCTCGAACAGGCGCGGGTTGAGGTCGTCGGGAATGCGGCCGATGATGAAGTCATGGCGGGCGGCAAGCAGCTCGCGGGCGAGCACGTTGCTCGTCTCCACCTGGATGTTGATCTCGATGCCGGGATAGGCCTTGCGCACCCTGTTAATCGCCGGCACGACGAGGCTCATGGCCGGCGCCGTCACCGCGCCGATGAAGACCGAGCCGCCCTTGCCGCTCTTCAATTCGCCGATCTCGCGGCTCGCCTCGCGCAGCTCCAACAGGATCTTGCGGGCACGTCTGGCGAGCGCCGCGCCGAAGGTCGTCAGCACCACGCCGCGGGCGACGCGTTCATAAAGCGACGTCTTGGTGATCGCCTCCATTTCCGACAGCATGCGCGATGCGGCGGGCTGCGAGATGTTGAGCACATCCGCGGCTGCGGAAATCTGTCCACTATCTTCGATTGCGACGATGATGCGCAGGTGATTCAGCTTAAGTCCCGAACGAAGAAAGCTGTCGTCGCCGAAATTGTCGCTGTGGATATCGACGTGATCCATCGAAATTGGCTCTGAAACGATCGTCATGGTTGCAGCCTCCCCACTGCGCTCCATCAAAAGTAATACTTTTTAACGATATACCAAAATTGTTATGCACATTACCACTTATTCTATTTGACAGTTATAGGAATCCATACCAGTTTGCCGCCGTGTGCTGGTTGGCACTCAACACGTGTGAGATCGTGGAGGAGACCTACTTCGTTTCTCACCATCTGAAGTAACTATCCAATACGGAACCTGCCACAGTTTCGGGGCGGGCGGTTTTCCGTCCGCTGCTCTATTAACAAGGGAGAGAGAAATGAAATCCATTATCTCATTGATGGCTGCGGCTGCCTTCGGCGTCGCTTCGTTCGTTGCACCGGCTATGGCCGCCGACAAGGGCACTGTCGGTATTGCCATGCCGACCAAGGCTTCGGCCCGCTGGATCGACGACGGCAACAACATCGTCAAGCAGCTCCAGGCTGCCGGTTACGGCACGGATCTGCAGTATGGCGACGACGACATTCCGAACCAGCTTTCGCAGATCGAAAACATGGTTACGAAGGGCGTCAAGGTTCTCGTCATCGCTTCGATCGACGGCACCACGCTTTCCGACGTTCTCCAGAAGGCTCACGATGCCGGCATCAAGGTCATCGCTTATGACCGTCTGATCCGCGATTCGGGCAACGTCGACTACTACGCCACCTTCGACAACTTCCAGGTCGGCGTTCTGCAGGCTAACTCCATCGTTGACGGCCTCGGCCTCAAGGATGGCAAGGGCCCGTTCAACATCGAACTCTTCGGCGGTTCGCCGGATGATAACAACGCCTTCTTCTTCTATGATGGCGCAATGTCCGTCCTGCAGCCCTACATCGACTCGGGCAAGCTCGTCGTGAAGTCCGGCCAGACCGGCATGGACAAGGTCGGCACGCTGCGTTGGGATCCGGCAACGGCCCAGGCCCGCATGGACAACCTGCTCTCGGCTAACTACACCGACGCCAAGGTCGACGCCGTCCTGTCTCCCTATGACGGTCTCTCGATCGGCATCATCTCCTCGCTGAAGGGCGTTGGTTACGGTACGGCTGCCCAGCCGCTGCCGATCGTCACCGGTCAGGACGCTGAAATCCCGTCGGTCAAGTCGATCATCGCTGGCGAACAGCACTCGACGATCTTCAAGGACACCCGCGAACTCGCCAAGGTCACGGTTGCCATGGTCGATGCCGTCATGTCCGGCAAGGAGCCTGAGGTCAACGACACCAAGACCTACGACAACGGCGTCAAGGTCGTTCCGTCCTATCTGCTGAAGCCGGTTGCCGTCGACAAGACCAACTACAAGCAGATCCTGGTCGACAGCGGTTACTACACCGAAGACAAGCTGAAGTAAGTTAAGCTGGAGGCCGGAGCCTGCGCTTGCGGGTTCCGGCCTTCGATTTTATGATTACCCATCCATTGACGGGCTGGGGACGCTGGAACTTTGACTATGGACAATACCATCCTCGAAATGCGGAGCATCACCAAGACGTTCCCGGGCGTCAAGGCGCTGGAGAACGTGAACCTCAAGGTTCGCAAGGGTGAAATTCACGCATTGGTAGGCGAAAACGGGGCCGGCAAATCGACCCTGATGAAAGTGCTCTCGGGTGTTTACCCCACCGGAAGTTATGACGGCGACATCGTCTATGAAGGCGAGACGCGCAACTTCAAGGCGCTGAGGGACTCCGAAGAAATCGGCATCGTCATCATCCACCAGGAATTGGCGCTCGTGCCGTTGCTGTCGATCGGCGAAAACATCTTCCTCGGCAACGAGAACGCCAAGAGCGGCGTCATCAGCTGGGACGAGACCTTCAACCGTACCAAGCAGTTGCTCAAGAAAGTCGGCCTGTCCGAATCTCCGAACACGCTGGTGACCGACATCGGTGTCGGCAAGCAGCAGCTCGTCGAGATCGCCAAGGCGCTGTCGAAGAGCGTCAAGCTGCTCATCCTCGACGAGCCGACGGCGTCGCTCAACGAAAGCGATTCCGATGCGCTGCTCACCCTGCTGATGGAGTTCCGCAAACAGGGAATCACCTCCATCATCATTTCCCACAAGCTGAACGAGATCCGTAAGGTCGCCGACCAGATCACCGTCCTGCGCGACGGCATGACCGTCAAGACGCTCGACTGTCACGCCGACGAGATCAGCGAAGACATCATCATCCGCAACATGGTCGGCCGCGATCTCGAAGATCGCTATCCCCCGCGTTCGGTGCCGATCGGCGAAACCATTCTCGAAGTGAAGAACTGGAACGCCTATCACCAGCAGCACCGCGACCGTCAGGTCCTGCACAATATCAACGTCACCGTCCGCAAGGGTGAAGTCGTCGGTATCGCCGGGCTGATGGGGGCAGGGCGCACCGAATTCGCCATGAGCCTGTTCGGCAAGTCCTATGGCCACAAGGTCTCGGGCGAGGCGCTGATGCACGGCAAGCCGGTCGACGTCAGCACCGTGCGCAAGGCGATCGACGCCGGGCTCGCCTACGTCACCGAAGACCGCAAGCAGCTCGGCCTGGTGCTCAACGACACGATCCTGCACAATACGACGCTCGTCAATCTGAAGGCGGTTTCGAATGCCTCGGTGATCGACAGCGTCAAGGAATCGCGGGTTGCGACCGATTATCGCTCGAAGCTGCGCATCCGCTCCTCCAGCATCTTCCAGGAAACGGTTAATCTTTCCGGCGGCAACCAGCAGAAGGTGGTGCTGTCGAAGTGGCTGTTCTCCGGCCCCGATGTCCTGATCCTGGACGAGCCGACGCGCGGCATCGATGTCGGCGCGAAATACGAAATCTATACCATCATCAACCAGCTTGCCGCCGATGGGAAAGGCGTTCTGATGATCTCGTCGGAAATGCCCGAACTGCTTGGCACTTGTGACCGCATCTACGTGATGAACGAAGGACGCATCGTCGCTGAACTGCCGAAGGGAGAAGCAAGCCAGGAAACCATCATGCGCGCTATCATGCGCTCAGGGGAGAAGAAACAATGACGCCGATCAATCAACCCATCGCTGAGCAGGGGCGTGTCGTCTCGATCGGGGACTATATCCGCGGCAACATCCGCGAATACGGCATGTTCATCGCACTCATCGCGATCATGGTGTTTTTTCAGTTCTCGACCGGTGGCGTTCTCTTCAGGCCGCTCAACCTGACCAACATCATTCTGCAGAACTCCTTCATCGTCATCATGGCGCTCGGCATGCTGCTGGTCATCGTTGCCGGCCATATCGATCTGTCGGTCGGCTCCGTCGTCGGCTTCATCGGCGCCATCGCCGGCGTGATGACGGTGCAGTGGCATACCAACTACGTCCTGGCGGGTGTCGTGTGTCTTGCTCTCGGCGCGGTCGTTGGCGGCGTTCAGGGCTATTTCGTCGCCTATCACAAGATCCCGTCCTTCATCGTCACGCTCGCCGGCATGCTGGTCTTCCGCGGCTTGACGCTGTTCGTGATGACGGCATCGGGCACCGGCACCAGCATCGGTCCGTTCCCGCCTGAGTTCCAGCTGATCAGCATCGGCTTCCTGCCCAACCTTGTCGATATGGGCGGCATCAACTCGACCTCGATCATCCTGACGGTCGTCGGCGCCGTGACCCTCTTCTATCTGGCGTGGCGCAAGCGCCTGTCGAACGAGAAGCATGGCAACGACGTCGAGCCGATGGGCTTCTTCCTTGCCCAGAACATCATAGTCTCGCTCGCCATCCTGGGGCTCGGCTATCAGCTGTCGATTTATCGCGGCTTCCCGAACGTGCTTGTCGTCATGCTCGTCCTCGTCGCTGCCTATGCCTTCATTACCCGTCGCACGACGATCGGCCGGCGCATCTACGCCATGGGCGGCAACGAGAAGGCCACCAAGCTTTCCGGTATCAACACCGAGCGGCTGACCTTCCTGACCTTCGCCAATATGGGTCTGCTCGCCGGTCTCGCCGGCCTGATCGTCGCACTGCGCCTCAACTCGGCGACGGCCAAGGGCGGTTTCGGCCTCGAGCTCGACGTCATCGCCGCCTGCTTCATCGGCGGCGCGTCGGCCCAGGGCGGCGTCGGCAAGGTGACGGGTGCAGTCATCGGCGCGCTGATCATGGGCATCATGAACAACGGCATGTCGATCCACGGTCTCGGCACCGACTCGCAGCAGATGGTCAAGGGTGCGGTGCTTCTCGCTGCCGTGTTCTTCGACGTCTACAACAAGAATAAGGGCTGAGCGCCTAAGCGCAGCCAGGCATTCGCAGTCATATGGATGATGGATTCCGGCTCCCGTGGGAGCCGGACAGGCGGAGCTTTTTCTGAGACTCGCCGAAACGAGAAGGATTGAAGTCGTGCTTATTTCCCAGATCAAGGGTGCCAACGGAGAGATCGTCGTCGCCGTGCGCGAGCAGGGCGGCGCGGCCAGGTCGGTCAACAATGCCGGTAGCGTCTATGCGCTGGCGATGGAAGCTGCCGACGGCGGCAAGTCGCTTGCCGCTGTTATCGAGGCCCATGGTTACGGCGAGGCCGTCGACCTTGAAAAAGCCTATGCGGAAGGCCGTTTTCTGCCGCCGATCACCCATCCCGACGCCGCCCACCTGCATCTGACCGGCACCGGGCTCACCCATCTCGGCTCGGCCGCCACCCGCGATTCCATGCACAAGAAGACCAGCGAGGCGGCCGAAGAAACGCTGACCGACTCGATGAAGATGTTCAAGATGGGCCTGGAGAACGGCAAGCCCAAGGCTGGCGAAAGAGGCGTGCAGCCCGAATGGTTCTACAAGGGCAACGGCTATGGTACGGCAGCGCCGGGCGCGCCGCTCGTCTCGCCCTCCTTCGCGCTCGACGGCGGCGAAGAGCCTGAAATGGCCGGCATCTACGTCATCGCCAAGGACGGCTCGCCGTTCCGCATCGGCTTTGCCCTGTCGAACGAGTTTTCGGACCACGTCACCGAACGGATCAACTATCTCTATCTGGCCCACTCGAAACTGCGCCCGGCCGCCTATGGTCCGGAAATCCGCATCGGCGCCGCGCCCGACGATATTCGCGGCACCTCGCGCATCAAGCGCGGCGACAAGGTGATCTTCGAAAAGCCGTTCCTCTCCGGCGAGGCGAACATGTCGCACACCTTTGCGAACCTCGAATATCACCACTTCAAATACGGCATCTTCCGTGTCCCGGGGGACGTGCATGTCCATATGTTCGGCACCGCGACACTGTCCTTTGCCGACGGCATCAAGGCGGAAGAGGGCGATGTCTTCGAAATCGAAGTCGCCGAATTCGGCCTGCCGCTGCGCAATCCGCTGAAGGTGGCGGCCGAAGAAGAGATTGCTGTCAAGCAGCTCTGATTTTCGAGGCCTGGCTGCGTCCGTGGCCGGCCGTGATGTAAACGGTAAAGGAGGCTTGTTCAGCCCATGACCATTTATCAAAACCTGATCGCCGGCGAGTGGGTCGGCACCAACGCGACGAAGAACATCAATCCGTCGGATACGAACGAGGTCGTCGGCCTCTATGCCGATGGCAGCGCTGAGGATACGAGAAACGCCATCGCCGCTGCCAAGGCCGCCTTTCCGGCTTGGTCGCGCTCGGGCATCTGGGAGCGCCACGTCATCCTGAAGAAGACCGGCGACGAGATCATGGCGCGCAAGGACGAGCTCGGCGCGCTGCTTGCCCGCGAAGAGGGCAAGACCCTGCCGGAAGCGACCGGCGAAGTCATTCGCGCTTCGCAGATCTTCGAATTCTTCGCAGGCGAAGCCCTTCGTCTGGCCGGCGAGGTCATCCCGTCGGTTCGCCCGAATATCGGCGTCGAGATCACCCGCGAAGCGCTCGGCGTGATCGGCATCATCACGCCGTGGAACTTTCCGATCGCCATTCCCGCCTGGAAGATTGCTCCTGCGCTTTGCTACGGCAACACCATCGTCTTCAAGCCGGCCGAACTGGTGCCCGCCTGCTCCTGGGCGATCGTCGATATCCTCAATAGGGCAGGGCTGCCGAAGGGCGTTCTGAACCTCGTCATGGGCAAGGGCTCGGTCGTCGGCCAGGCGATGCTCGAAAGCCCCGACGTTCACGGCATTACCTTTACCGGTTCCACCGGCACCGGCCGGCGCGTCGCTGCCGCCTCCATCGAGCATAACCGCAAGTTCCAGCTGGAGATGGGCGGCAAGAACCCGATGGTCGTGCTTGACGATGCCGATCTTTCCGTCGCCGTCGAAGCTGCCGCCAACTCCGGCTTTTTCTCCACCGGCCAGCGCTGCACGGCCTCGTCGCGCCTGATCGTCACCGAAGGCATCCACGACAAGTTCGTCGCGGCGCTGACCGAGAAGCTGAAGACGCTGGTCGTCGACAATGCGCTGAAGGCCGGAACCCACATCGGCCCCGTCGTCGACGAGCGACAGCTGAAGACCGACACCGACTATATCGAGATCGGCAAAAAGGAAGGCGCCAAGCTCGCCTTCGGCGGCGAGGTCATCTCGCGCGAAACGCCCGGCTTCTATCTGCAGCCGACGCTGTTTACCGAAGCGACCAACCAGATGCGCATTTCGCGCGAGGAAATCTTCGGACCCGTCGTCTCGATGATCCGCGCGAAGGATTACGACGAGGCGCTTGCCCTCGCCAACGACACGCCATTCGGCCTTTCTGCCGGCATCGCCACGACCAGCCTGAAACATGCGACGCATTTCAAGCGCAATTCGGAAGCCGGCATGGTCATGGTCAACCTGCCGACGGCAGGCGTCGATTTCCACGTTCCGTTCGGCGGCCGCAAGGGGTCGTCCTATGGCCCGCGTGAGCAGGGCAAGTATGCGAGCGAATTCTTTACTGTGGTCAAGACGGCCTACACGCTGGCTTGAGACATATCCGATGACCCGGGCCGTACGAGGCGGCCCGGCAATCACCTGAAGGACGGAGATTATGAAGAAGAAAGCGGAATGGCCGCGCAGGCTGAGGTCGCAGGAATGGTACGGCGGCACGAGCCGCGACGTGATTTATCATCGCGGCTGGCTTAAGAATCAGGGTTATCCGCACGACCTGTTCGACGGACGGCCTGTCATCGGGATCCTCAACACCTGGTCGGATATGACCCCCTGCAACGGCCATCTCAGAGAGCTCGCCGAGAAGGTGAAGGCGGGTGTGTGGGAGGCCGGCGGCTTCCCGCTCGAAGTGCCGGTGTTCTCGGCATCGGAAAACACCTTCCGCCCGACCGCGATGATGTACCGCAATCTTGCGGCGCTGGCGGTAGAAGAGGCGATCCGTGGCCAGCCGATGGATGGCTGCGTGCTGCTCGTCGGCTGCGACAAGACCACACCGTCGCTGCTGATGGGCGCGGCCTCCTGCGACCTGCCGTCGATCGTCGTCACCGGCGGTCCGATGCTGAACGGCTATTTCCGCGGCGAACGCGTCGGCTCCGGCACGCATCTGTGGAAGTTCTCCGAAATGGTGAAGGCCGGCGAGATGACGCAGGCCGAGTTCCTCGAAGCGGAAGCTTCGATGAGCCGTTCGTCGGGCACCTGCAATACCATGGGCACGGCTTCGACGATGGCGTCGATGGCCGAAGCGCTCGGCATGGCGCTGTCAGGCAATGCCGCGATCCCCGGCGTCGATTCCCGCCGCAAGGTCATGGCGCAGCTGACCGGCCGCCGTATCGTGCAGATGGTCAAGGACGATCTGAAGCCCTCGGAGATCATGACGAAACAGGCCTTCGAGAACGCCATCCGCACCAATGCGGCGATCGGTGGATCGACCAATGCCGTCATCCATCTGCTCGCCATTGCAGGCCGCGTCGGCATCGACCTGACGCTCGACGATTGGGACCGCTGTGGCCGCGACGTTCCGACGATCGTCAACCTGATGCCGTCGGGCAAGTACCTGATGGAAGAGTTCTTCTATGCCGGCGGCCTGCCGGTCGTGCTGAAGCGCCTCGGCGAGGCGGGCCTCCTGCACAAGGATGCGCTGACAGTGTCCGGCGAAACCGTCTGGGACGAGGTCAAGGACGTCGTCAACTGGAACGAGGACGTGATCCTGCCGGCCGAAAAGGCGCTGACCTCTTCCGGCGGCATCGTCGTGCTGCGCGGCAACCTCGCGCCCAAGGGCGCGGTGTTGAAGCCTTCGGCTGCTTCGCCGCATCTGCTGGTGCACCGGGGCAGGGCGGTCGTGTTCGAGGACATCGACGACTACAAGGCCAAGATCAACGACGACAATCTCGACATCGACGAGAATTGCGTCATGGTGATGAAAAACTGCGGGCCGAAGGGTTATCCCGGCATGGCCGAAGTCGGCAATATGGGCCTGCCGCCGAAGGTGCTGAAGAAGGGCATCCTCGACATGGTGCGTATATCAGACGCCCGCATGTCCGGAACCGCCTACGGCACCGTCGTGCTGCATACCTCGCCGGAAGCGGCGGTCGGCGGCCCGCTCGCGGTCGTCAAGACCGGCGACATGATCGAGCTCGACGTTCCGAACCGTCGTCTGCATCTCGACATTTCAGACGAGGAACTGGCGCGCCGTCTTGCCGAATGGCAGCCGAACCATGATCTGCCGACATCGGGCTATGCCTTCCTGCATCAGCAGCATGTCGAAGGAGCCGATACCGGCGCCGATCTCGACTTCCTCAAGGGATGTCGCGGAAACGCGGTGGGCAAGGACAGCCACTGAGCAGGGTTTGCCGATCTGGAATCGCGGAAGAGGCGGGGCTTTTGCTCCGCCTTTTTGTTGAAGATTTCCTTCGAACCGATCGCGCTCGAACTTGTTGAATGCAGATATAGTGCTATATGCTGTACAGGTGTACAGGAGGTATGGTCATGTCAAAGGTGGTCGGTGCTGCGGAATTCAAGGCGAAATGTCTGAATCTGATCGATCAGATGCGCAGCGACGATGAATCCATCGTCATCACCAAGCGCGGAAAGCCGGTTGCCGTGCTTTCCCCGGCGCGCGACACAGGCGAACGCAAGAGTATCATCGGCGCGATGAAGGGCAGCGTATTGCACTATGACGATCCTCTGTCTCCGGCCGTTGAGCCGGAGGATTGGGACGCCCTCCGTTGATCGTCATCGACACGCATATCCTCGTCTGGGCGATGCAGGACGATGCGCGCCTCGATTCGCAAGCCCGGCGCATCATCAATGAGATGACGGAGAAAAGCCGTATCCTGATTTCGGCGATCACACCTTGGGAAATCGCCATGCTCGTGCAGAAGGGGCGCCTGGCGCTCGGCGACGATGTCGGGCGATGGATCGACAGCGCTCTGTCGCTCCCCGGGCTTCAGCTCGCGCCGATCGAGCCTTCCATCGCGATAGACAGCGTTCGGCTGCCTGGAGAGTTTCATGCCGACCCCGCGGACCGCATCATCACCGCCACAGCCCGGTTTCATCGCATACCTTTGCTGACGGCGGATCAGGCAATCCTCAGCTATGGAGCGCGGGGTCACCTCCAGGTCGTTGCGGCTGGATAGACATGGCTTCCCGGCGTCGCTCAGCTCTGGCTCTGGCTTTGCATCTGGCCGCTGTCCTCTACCTTCACGGTGACCGACAGTGTTTCCCCCGGCGTGCCGATGCGCATGCCTGAGATCGGGGCGGCGTCGCGGTAGCAGAGGCCCGATGCGACGCGAACATATCGTTCATCCGGGCAGATTTCATTGGCCGGGTCGAAGCCGACCCAGCCGAGGCCGGGAATATGGGCTTCGGCCCAGGCATGGGTCGCCGCCTGTTCGACCTTTTCTTCCATCATCAGATAGCCAGAGACATAACGCGCCGGCACCTGCAGGGCGCGGGCGGCGGCAACGAAGATGTGCGCATGGTCCTGGCAGACGCCGCTTTTCTTCTCCAGCGCCTGTTCGGCCGTCGTCGCGGTGTCGCTGGTGCCGGGCCGGTAGTCGACGGTTTCGTGGATGGCGGCCATCAGCGCATGCATACGGCCGAGTTCGTTATCGCCGCTGACGCCTTTGATCAGTTCCTTCACCAGCTTGCCGCCCTTGGTGAGCGGCGTCTCGCGCAGGAAGAGCCAGAGCGGGCAGAAGCCGGTGTGCGGGCCGATGACGCCGTTGAGATCCGCGGTTTCGACCTCGCCTTCGGCGAGAATGCGCGTCACCTGCTGCTCGCCTTCCAGCGAGACCAGGTTGACGTGGTTGCCGTACTGGTCGTCATACTCCACTTCGGGCGTGGCGCCCTCGACCTTCAGCGACCAGGCGAGCATCTTCTGGCCTGAAGTCGCCGGCGGCGTCAGCCTCAGCCGTTGCAGGGAGAATTTCGCCGGTTCGTCGTAGCGGTATTCGGTGAGGTGGCTGATCTTCAATCTCATATTGTGATCCGCTTAAACGTAGAACCGGTAGCCATCGGAAATTTCCATGCCGAGCTGGTTGTTGCGCGAGACGAAATCCTCCAGGAACTCATGCAGGCCCTGATCCATGATGTCGCGGATTGCCCTCGTCTGCAGCGTGGTGCGGATTGCATCCGCGGTATCGTGGGCGGGGAGCCGCTCGCCATAATCCTGGGCGAGATAGCCGAGATTGCTGACGATCTTCTCATAGCAATAGGCAAGCGAGCGCGGCATCTGGACATTGAGGGTGAGGAAATCGGCAATGTTCATTGCCCGGTATTCGCCGTCATAGGCCCAGCTATAGGCACGGTGCGCGGAGACCGAGCGCAGGATCGATTCCCACTGGACGTTGTCGAGCGAGGAGCCGACCGCCGAGACCGAAGGCAGCAGCACGTAATATTTCACGTCTAGGATGCGGCTCGTATTGTCCGCCCGCTCGATGAAGGTGCCGATGCGGGCAAAATTATAGAGCTCGTTGCGCAGTGTCGAGCCATGGAAGGCGCCGCGGATGAGGCCGGCGCGGCGCTTGATGACGTCGATCACCTCAGGCAGGTCGGCGGCCTTGACGCGCTTTTCGAGCAGCGCCTTCAGCTCGATCCAGCATTCGTTGGTCGCTTCCCAGGTCTCGCGTGTCAGAGCGGTGCGCACCATGCGGGCATTGTTGCGGCCGAAGTCGATGCAGGACATGACGCTCGACGGATTGGAACGATCGCGCAGGAGATAATCGATCGCGTCGGCATTGGTCAGCTTGGCGTGGCCCTCGTCATAGGCCTCGCGAACGCCGGCACTTTGCAGCACCCCGTCCCAGTTGTCGTCGCCGGCGCTGCTGCGGGTGAGCGACATGCGTAGCCCGGCATCGACCAGACGGGCGATATTTTCGGCGCGCTCGATGTAACGGAACATCCAGTAGAGGCCGTTTGCGGTTCTTCCGAGCATCAGTCCTCCAGTACCCAGGTGTCTTTGGTGCCGCCGCCCTGGCTGGAATTGACCACCAGCGAGCCCTGCTTCAGCGCCACGCGGGTAAGCCCGCCCGGGATAATCTGGACCTTGTCGGAGACGAGCACATAGGGGCGAAGGTCGACATGGCGCGGCGCGATGCCCTTGTTGACGAGGATCGGCACGGTGGAGAGCGACAGCGTCGGCTGGGCGATGTAATTGTTCGGCTTGGCCTTCAGCTTCTCGGCGAAATCGGCGCGCTCCCTTTTTGATGCCGTCGGTCCAACCAGCATGCCATAGCCGCCGGAGCCGTGCACTTCCTTGACGACCAGCTCCTCCAGGTGCTCCAGCACGTATTTCAGGCTTGATGCTTCCGAGCAGCGCCAGGTCGGCACGTTTTCGAGCAGCGCCTTGCGGCCGGTATAGAATTCGACGATCTCCGGCATGTAGGAATAAATCGCCTTGTCGTCCGATATGCCGGTGCCCGGCGCATTGGCGATGGTGATGTTGCCGGAGCGGTAGACATCCATGATGCCGGGAATGCCGAGGGCGGAATCGGCCCGGAATGTCAGCGGATCGAGGAAATCGTCGTCGACGCGGCGGTAGAGCACGTCGATCGCCTCGTAGCCGCGGGTCGTGCGCATCTTCACCTTGCCGTCGATGACGCGCAGATCCGAGCCCTCGACCAGTTCGACGCCCATCATGTCGGCCAGGAAAGAGTGTTCGTAATAGGCCGAATTGTAGATGCCCGGGGTCAGCACCGCGACGCGCGGCTTGCCGGTGCAGCCGGGAGGAGCAAGCGAGGCGAGGCTCTGGCGCAAGAGGTAGGGATAATCCTCGACGCGCTGCACCTTGTTCTCGTGGAAGAGCTCCGGGAACATCTGCATCATGGTTTCCCGGTTTTCCAGCATGTAGCTGACACCGGAAGGCGTGCGGGCATTATCCTCCAGCACGTAAAACTGGTCTTCGCCTGTTCGTACGATGTCGGTGCCGACGATATGGGTGTAGACGCCGCCAGGCGGGCGGAAGCCGATCATCTCGGACAGGAAGGCGACATTGTTTTCGATCAGTTCGCGCGGGATGCGGCCGGCGCGGATGATCTCCTGCTTGTGATAGATATCATCCAGAAAGGCGTTGAGCGCGATTACCCGCTGCTCGATACCCTGGGCCAGCTTGCGCCATTCGCGGGCGGAGATGATGCGGGGAATGATGTCGAAGGGGATGAGCTTTTCGGAGCTATCGGCGTGGCCGTAAACGGCGAAGGTGATGCCGGTCTTGCGGAAGATATTTTCCGCGTCGCGGGACTTGGCAATCAGATGCGACCGGTCTTGGCTGTTGTACCACTCGAAATATTTTTCATAAGGCGGGCGGGGGCTCTCGTCCCCGGTAATCATTTCATCAAATGCCAAAGGTGCGGCTCCCCTTTTTTGTTCATTTGAATACAACGCAAATTGCAATGCAAGAACCATGCGCAGTTCGGGGAAAAGATTTTGCGGTGCGGGAAAGGGTGAAAATTCGGGCGTTTGGAGCAGTGCGGGGAGACGTGCAGGATGGTTGCTTCGTAGAGACTGCGCAAAATGTGAGCATTTGATTGGCTTTTGGTCGGTCGCGGTGGGTTAAAGGTGCAGGCGCAACTGCACATGCTATTAATTCCTGTGACGAGGAGAGGGTGTGCCGTGTGGCGCCCCCCTCTATTGGACTCACAGGGACGCGGGTCGCGCTCATCCCTCCACCTCAACCATCAGCAAAATTTCAAATAAACATCAATGCTTCGCCTTTGACTGCGGCTGCAGCGTGCGGCTATCAGCACGGCAACTCTTTGTCTTCGAGCTGCCCCATGTCCCTCGACCGTTTTGCCCCCGCCGTCTTCGTTCTGCTCTGGTCCACAGGCTGGGTCGTGGCGAAATTTGCGGCGCTGCATTCCGAGCCCTTTACCTTTCTTTCGATACGTTATGCGCTGTCGGCTTTAGCCTTCCTGGCCTTTTGCCTAGTGACCAAGGCGCAATGGCCGAAAAGTCGGACGACATGGTTCCGCGCGATTTATTCCGGCTTTTTCTTGCACGGCTTCTATCTCGCCGGCCTCTGGTGGGCGATCGCCAATGGCGTGCCGGCCGGCATCTCGGGCATCATCGCGGCGCTGCAGCCGTTGCTGACGGCGATGGCGGCGCCCTTTCTCGTCGGTGAGCGGCTGCAGAAGACCCAGCAGCTCGGCCTCGCTCTCGGCTTCATCGGTATTGCCATCGCGATTTCGCCGAAGCTCTTCGATCCGGCGACGGCCGATCTCAACCATGCCGCGCTACCGCTGGCGATCAACCTCATCGCCATGGGCTCCGTCACCTACGGCACGCTTTACCAGAAGAAACACCTGCAATCCGGTGACCTCAGGACCATCGCGACGCTGCAATATGTCGGCGCTCTCATCCTCACCCTGCCGCTGTCGCTGATTTTCGAACACCAGCATTTCGACGGCACCGCGCAGGCCTACGGCGCGCTTCTCTGGTCGGTCTTCGGCCTGTCGATGGGCGGTGTCGGGCTGCTGCTTTACCTGATCCGCCGCGGGCAGGTCTCGCGCGCCGCCTCGCTGATCTACCTGATGCCGCCGGCCGTCGCGCTCGAAGCCTTCATCGCGTTCGGGGAGCGGCTGACGCTGCCGTTGATTCTGGGCACGGTGATCGTCGTGACAGGCGTATATATGACAAACCGCAGGGTCGTTCAGCAGGCGCAGGCGAGCGTATAGGCTGATGGCTGCGCCAAGGTCGAACAACCGGATGGCCTGAACCTCAACTGACCGTGGTCGCCGGCGATTGCCGACGACCTCATATCCAGAGTGCCGTAGGGCGCTACTCGGCCCATCAAGTAGGAAGCAACGATCAGCTGCGGGGCTGCAGCAGCGCCAAGGCAACCGTTGACGCAGCCAGGAGAGCGGTGAGAGTCAAGGGTCCCACAGCGCCGTAGTGGTCGACGATGTAACCTCCAAAAACCGCGCCGATGCTGATGGCCACCTGAAAAGAAACGACCATCAGACTACCGGCCGCCTCGAGAGCGTCGGGGGCCGCGCGGGAAAGATTGGTCGGTAGCACTACCGGCGCCATGCCGAAGGCAAAGCCCCAAAGCGTGACGAGCGCGAACGCGGCGCCGGTATGAGTGCCCCAAAGCACCAGAGCGAGCGCTGCAAAGGACATCAATACCGCGGTGACAGCCAGTGCTATGCGGATGCTCGCGTCGGCCATCCGGCCACCGGCAACATTGCCGATCACGGATGCGACGCCAAACCCGAGCAGTGCCAGGGCGATCGATCTGGTTTCAAGGAGCGTCACTTGTTCGAGGAAAGGACGCACATAAACCGACCCGGCAAAATGCCCGGTCATCAGCAAAAGGATAGCAAGCATTCCCAGTTGAATGCCGCCCCGTCGTGTCAGCCGGAAAACATCCGCGAGACTGTTGCTTGTGTTTGCAGGGAGCGTCGGCAGGCTGAGGAGCTGCAGCAGCATGGCAAGCGCGGCAAGCCCGGCTGTCATCGCCATGGCGCTGCGCCATCCAAGCCAATCGCTGATCAAAGCACCCATTGATGGTGCAGCTATCGTGGCGAGCGAAACGCCGAGGGTGACGATAGCCATGCCCCGACCTGTCGCGCTGGCGCCGACCAGCCTCGCCACGACGGCCACTGAAAGCGCCCAAAAGCCGCTGAGCGCGATGCCCAACCCGGCCCGGCCCAACAGCAACAGCCAAAAATCGGTCGCCAACGATGCAAGAATATTGGAGCCGACCGCCAACGCACTGAGACCGACCAGCACCGCCTTGCGGTTCAGTCTGCCGATGAGAACATTGCTCAGCAGGGCCGCCACGGCGCCGACGGAAGCGGTGGCGGTGACGACCTGTCCGGCCGTTCCCTCGGAAATGCCGAGATCGCGCGCCATCGGCGTCAACAGGCCCGCCGGCAGGAATTCAGCAGATACCAATGCAAAGCTGGTGGCCGCCATCGAAACAACAGCAAACCAGGTCGCCGCGCTCCACGCGGATGGTTCAGTCGTCTCCAGGCCAATTGCCGCCCCGTCGAATTGTGATGTTGTGTCCGTCATAGATGGATCTCCTGTGTTCGGAGATTTCATAGACGAAGTTTTCAGGATGATCTGTGTCTTAAAATCCGAAATCCATATCCGTTCGTCCGGAACTTGTGCGACGCACAATTCCCGGTGAAACGTTTGTGACGCGCTTGAAGGCGCGCGCGAAAGACGCCTCGGATTCATAGCCCAGGCGGGAGGCAACCTCAGCAACCGACAGGCCGTTTTGCGCCAACAAATCGCGGGCAAGCTGCATACGCAGACGGGCGAGATAATGTGCCGCGCCTTCTCCCAAAATAGCACTGAAGCGCTCGGCGAAAATCGAGCGCGACTGGCCTGCCACACCAGCGAGGCTTTCGAGGGTCCAGTTATGACCGGGATCCCGGTGCATGGCCGCCAACACACGACCGATATTGGGATCGCGGATGGCGGCGAGCCAGCCGGTGGTCGAGGCTCCGCTGCAATTGACCCAGCAGCGGATAAGTCGGGCTGCGAGCAAGTCCGCCATACGCGACAAGACCGTCGCGCTTCCCATCTGGGGCTGTGTCGCCTCCGCGGACATAGCGGCCAGCAGGGGCCCTACGACCGAGTCGTTACCGGCCACATCGCAGCCCTTTATGATTGGCGGCATCAGGGCGATCAAGGGGTTAAGCGCATGGGCGCCCAAAGTCATAGAGCCGCAGAAGAGAGTGCTGGTGGCACCCGTTCCTTCACGTAGGACGTCGCAGACGTTGCTGCCCAATTTTGTAATCTGACAGCTTTTAAGCGAGTCGCCCTCAACATTCGGCGCGCTCGCCAATCGATGTGCGATGCCTTGCGGCAGCAGCACCAGGTCGCCATCATTCAATTCCTGCCATCCTTCGACTTCGGTATGGATCCAGCACGGACCCTGGCTGACGAAGTGAAAACGAAGCAGTTGTTGCTGCGGAAAGGCGATGCTCCATGGATGCCTGAGTTCGCAGCGGCCATAGTTCACCCCACTCAAGCGAAAGTCTTGCAGGACTTCGCTCAGGGCATCCATTGGGATAGTCGACGGCGACAGCGGCGGGGACGGATGGTCAAGCATGAAGCCAATTTAGGGCTCAAGCGTCCGGCAATCAAGCGGGCTGGTGGCGGCGCGGTGTTTGCTAGGCGGGTACGATAGCGGGCTGTCAACCGGCCAGAGGCCGTATCTCTCGAATAAGAGCGGTGAGCGGGCGCCGGCAAGGCTCCGGCGCGATCGTCAACTGCTCTTCGCTCGGCGGCCTGGTCGGCCTGCCCAAGCGCGCCGCCTGGGCGGACAGTCCGATGCCATGGATGAAAGCATGAAACAGCAGCCGATCGGCCGGCTCGGACGTGTCGAATAGGTCGCCGCTGCTGTGCTCTGGCTATGCAGCCCAACGGCGAGCTTCATCATCGGTTTCGCGCCACCGTCGATGGCGGCTTTACGGCGCATTGATTCCTCAGGCTTCCGCCACCGCTGCGAAGGAGGCTTCGATCTCCTCAACTGTGTGCGTACAGGAACCGGGAAACCTAACCGCATGCTGCCGTTTGCGGTATTGCCATCACCGCAATGAGAAAAAGGCCGGACATCCCACCAGATGCTCCGGCCTCCCAATATTAAGACCGAAAGTTCGGCCTTTTCTCCTTTAAATCAATCGGCGCTCAGGCGCGTTCGCGGCGCTGGCCACCGTTGCGGGAGCCCGCGCCGCCGCGGCGGTTGCCGCCATTGCCGTCGCGGCGCTGTTCGCCGCCCTGTGCCTGATGCGGTCCGCGATCTTCGCCGTGCTTGCGGGCCGGGCGGCCGTGAGCGTGGCGGCCGTTGCCGCGGTGATGGCCGCTCGGTTCGCCACTGGCATGATGGCCATTGGGGCCGTTATGCGCAGGGCGCTGCGGCTTTGCCGGGCGGAAATCGGAGGTCGATGCCAGATCGTTGTCGGGGCCGAAATCCGGGGCCGCTTCGCCGCGGCGCTGACCGCGGAAGTCCTCGTTGCGGTTTGGGCGCTCGGGACGCGGACGGCGCTCACGGCGTTCCTCGCCGCCGGCACGGATTTCGCTGCCTTCGCCGTCGCGGCGCGGGCGGCGTTCCTGGCGGCTGCCGCGATGTTCCGAACGGTTGGCATCGCCACGGCCTTCGCCGCGGCCCTGGCCGCCGCCGCGATTGCGGTTGTTGCCATTGCCGTTGCCGCGGCGCGGGCCGCCAGCGCTGATATGTGCCGGCGGTTCGCCGCTTGCGACCGTGATGTCGATGCCCATCAGGCGTTCGATATCACGCAGCAGCTTGGCTTCGTCGGGGGCGCAGAAGGCGATGGCAATACCGTCGCGGCCGGCGCGCGCCGTGCGGCCGATACGATGGACATAGGCGTCCGGCACCTCGGGCAGGTCGTAGTTGTAGACGTGACTGACGGCCGGGATGTCGATGCCGCGGGCGGCGACGTCGGTGGCGATCAGCGTCTTGATGCTGCCGTCGCGGAAGGCCTTCAGCGCCCGCTCGCGCTGACCCTGGCTCTTGTTGCCGTGGATCGAGGCGACGGAATAGCCGATATTGTCGAGGTGCTTCATCAACTTCTCGGCGCCGTGCTTGGTGCGCAGGAAGACGATGGCGCGGCCGTCGGGGTTTTCGGTCAGCGACTTGCGCAGCAGTTCGGTCTTGTCGTTCTTGCCGGCGACGAAATGCACATACTGCTCGACCTTGTCGGCAGCCTTGCCCGGAGGCGTGACTTCGACCTTGACGGGATCGACGAGATATTCGCCGGCGAGATCGGCGATCGCCTTCGGCATGGTGGCCGAAAACAGCATGGTCTGGCGCTTCTTCGGCACCAGCTTGGCGATCTTGCGCAGGTCGTGCACGAAGCCGAGGTCGAGCATCTGATCGGCTTCGTCGAGCACGAGATAACGCACTGTCGTCAAGGTGATGGCGCGGCGGTTGACGAGGTCGAGCAAGCGGCCTGGCGTGGCAACAAGGATGTCGGTGCCCTTTTCGAGCTGCAGCTGCTGCTTGTTGATCGACACACCGCCGACGACGACGTTGATGCGCAGCGGCGACTTGCGGATGAACTTCTTCAGGTTCTCGGCGATCTGGTTCACCAGCTCGCGAGTCGGCGCCAGGATCAGTGTCCGCGTCGTACGGTTGTCGGGGCGGCGCTCGTCAGCGAGCAGCTTTTCGATGAGCGGCAGGCCGAACGCGGCGGTCTTGCCGGTGCCGGTCTGGGCAAGGCCGATCAGATCGCGGCCTGATATGAGGAGTGGAATGGACTGTTCCTGGATCGGCGTCGGCGTTTCGATGCCGAGCTGGAACAAGGTGGCGACGATCGGCTTGGAGACACCAAGCGATTCAAAATTAGTCAAGGTATAACCTTTCGGGGCGCCACAACGACTAGCGCCGGAACGCACCATGCGATCCGGTTTCATTCTGGCGTCAAGAACCCCGCGTGAAGTGGGAACTTGCAAGTTGGAAAAAGCTTTCCAGCGCTTCTGACCGCTTCTTGGGAGTGCGGCCTCAATCGAAATGCGCTTTTGTCCCTTCTTCCTGCGTTTCGTATTTTCTAGCAGGGGCACGCTCACGCGGCGGCCGGAAGGGTGAAAGCTGAGCCGCATTTGGGCTAGTTTGCGCTGAAAGTCAAGTGCAGTGCACAAAAAGCCTTAGCTCGGGTCGCGCGACGGCATCATCAGGATGAAGCTTTCAGACGCGCTCTCCGCGCCATTCACGAGGATGGCGATGCGGTGTTGCCCGGGATAATAGCGCCGCGTCGTGATCGGCCGCATGGCGTGGCGGCGCTCGATCGCCTGGCTCTGTCCGGGAGCAAGCATGATCGTCTTGCACTTGAAGACCTTCGGCGACAGCGAGCCGTCAGCCTTCATATGGTGGATGGCGTAGTCGATCATCACCGATTGCGCGGCCTTGCCGACATTGGTCACCCGGATCTCGAAATCCAGCCCTTCGCCGAACATTACCTCGCCGCTGATGAGGCGCAGTTCGCTTTCGAGCGACGCGGCTGCGCCGAAGCCGAAATTGGCGAGCGCCTGAGCATGGCCCTTCTTCAGGAGCGTGCGCGAGGCATGTTTCAGCAGCCGGCGGCGTTCAGCGGAGGCGTCCTGGATATGGCCGGCGATGAATGCGGCGACCAGATCCGGATGATCCTTGGCGATATCGTTCAGGCTGTTGGCGACGGAGCGGCGCACATAATCTTCCGGATCGTCCATCAGCGCCGTCAGAATCGGCAGGATTGGCGCGGGATCCTTGACGAGCTGCGGCAGGCGCATGGCCCAGGGCAGACGCGGCCGCGTTCCTTCGCTCGCCAGCCGGCGCACATGCTGATCGGGATCGTCGACCCAGCCGGAAATGACCGCGAGCGCGCGCTGCTGGTCGCGATGGATGAAGGGACGGATACCGAATTCGGCGGTGAAATGCGGCGTCAGCGCCTTGAGCAGATCGAGGCCAAGCTCGAAATGATCGAGGCCGCCCGCAGCGATGAATTGGTTGACCGGTAGCAGCATCCAGCCGGACAGTCCTGGCCTGGCTAATGTAGGCAGGCTCGCCTTCAGGATGGCGGCTGCTTCAATAAAATCGTCCGGAAGGGTGGCAAACAGCGCGTCGCGGATCAGCGCCGAACGTTCCATCAGCTCCAGCGCATCTAGCCCATCGGTCGCCAACCGCATGAAACGCTCCTCGTCGAAGGCCGGAGCGTTGGCGGCGATGCGGTCGGCCATATCGCCGACCAGCCCCGAATGCAGCAGGTTCTTGAGCGGTTCCGGCATGCTGATCCTCTCGCGATCTTTCAGCGCAGCGGCGCTGTCGATTTCCTGGGAATGAGTGTCGGAGCCGAAATCCGGATGCGGTCGTCGACGGAACCGCCATCACCCGCAAGGAGATCAAGGGCATTTGCAGCGATCTGCTCGAACGGGACGCGCAACGTCGTGAGCGGCGTAGGAAGGTGGCTGACGATCGGAATGTCGTTGTAACCGACGATCGAGATATCCTGCGGTATGGAAAGGCCAAGTTTGGTCAACCCCGACAAGGCGCCGATGGCGGTATTGTCGTTGACGGCAAAAATAGCGGTGGGGCGTGGGCTGAGGTTCATCAGCGTCTCGACGGCGACGGCGCCGGACTCGATGCCGAATGTCGAGGGGATGATACAGGAGGGATCCACAGCCAGTCCCGCTTCTTTGAGTGCTTGGCTGAAACCCTCCACGCGACCTCGCGAACTGGAGGCATAAGACGGGCCGGCAATGACGCCAATCCTGCGATGGCCGAGGTCGAGCAGGTGGCGCGCCGCGAGGTAGCCGCCCAGCCTGTCATCGCCGACGGAGGAGAGGCTGTGGCCGTCGGTTCGCAGCGCCAGCACATAGGGAACACCACGTCTCGCCAGCTCGTCCGGAAAGTCGTCATCTTCCCGCGCCGTGGAAAGGATCAGTCCATCGACGCCGCGTCTCAGCAGAGACTCGGCGGCAAGCCGGTCGGCCTTCGGCTTGTCGTCGGTGGTGGCGACGATAGCGAAGCGGCCGGTACGGCTGCAGGCTTTCGCCAGCGCTTCGTAAAGCATGGCCATGACCGTATCCGTCAGCCTCGGCACGATCACGCCGACCGTCATGGTGTTGCCGCGCCTGAGGCTCGCTGCCGAAACGTCCCTGACGTAGCCAAGCTCTTCAGCCACCTTGCGAACGCGCCGGGCGGTCTCGCTGTCGGAGCGGGGAAGCCGCTCGTCCAGGATGCGGGATACGGTGGATTTGGAAACGCCGGCTGCGGCAGCCACGTCAAGAATGGTGACGCGGCTTTGTCCGGGAGTTTCGTCCGCCTTTGAATTCATTGAAGCTTTTCCATTCGAGTCGCGGCAGTCCGGCGCCGTATGCGAACATGCACTAAAAAAAGAATTGACTCCAGATAATTCGAGAACGATAGTGGGAACGTTCCCAATAACGATCCCGTCGCTGATCGTGAATGAACAGCGATCGCAAAGGAGGAGATCAAGATGCAACCAATGGATCTGCGCGGGCTAAGCCCGGCGCCTGTTACCGCTTTCACCCGCGACGGCGAAGTCGATCACAAGGCCAACGCAAAGATCGCCAAATGGCTGGTTTCGATGGAAGGGGTCAAAAGCCTCGTCATTCTCGGCCATGCCGGCGAGGGCACTTTCCTTACCGAGGAGGAGAGGCTCGCTCTTATCCGTACTTACGTCGAGGCGGTCGACGGCGCCGTGCCGATCATTGCCGGGATCACCGGCGAGGGTACCAAGGTTGCTGCGGAAGAGGCGAAAAGGTGCAAGGCTGCCGGCGCCACTGGTGCACTGGTCTATCCAAACCATGGCTGGCTGCGCTTCGGCTTTCAGAAGGGCGCGCCTCAGGATCGCTACAAGGCGATCTGGCAGGAATCCGGCCTGCAGTGCATCCTGTTCCAGTATCCGGACGCCACCAAGGCATCCTACGATCTCGATACGCAGGTGGCCATCGCCACGCAGGAAGGCGTCGTCGCCACCAAGAACGGCGTGCGCAATATGAAGCGTTGGTACGTCGAAATTCCGGAACTGAAGAAGGCCAACCCCGATCTTCAGATTCTGAGCTGCCACGACGAATGGCTGCTGCCGACCATGTTCGACGTCGACGGCCTGCTGGTCGGCTACGGCAATATCGCGCCGGAACTGCTGATCGACTTGATCAAGGCAGGCAAGGCGCAGAACTATCCGGAGGCGCGCAAGATTTTCGAACGCCTTCTGCCGGTGACGCGGGCCGTCTATCACCGCGGCTCACACATGGAAGGCACCGTGGCGCTCAAACTCGGCCTCGTGCATCGCGGTATTCTCGATCATGCGACGATCCGCGAGCCGCTGAAGAATCTCGGCGAAAGGGCCGAAGCGGAAATTTTTGCCGCCTTCGATGCCGCCGGTATTGGCCGCGTCGACCAGCTTCTGGCTGCCGAGTGATGCATTCGACGCTTCTGCGCATGGCGCAGGAGCGTCATTGCGATGGGAAGGAGAAGCCGTGGACGGCATCTCCTTTTGAAGCCCATGGTACTGACAGGACAAGCTGACACGCAGCAATAAACATCGAACAGAAGCGCCCCTGGCCGGGAGAGTGGTAGCCACGGGGCGAGAAGGAGGAACCAATGAATGTCATGCAGCCTATGCCGGCCGAGGCGGCGAATGCCGCTGATCAACAGGCCGAAATCAGCGCTCGCCTGGAGCGTCTTCCCATCACCCGCGAGGTCTTCTGGGCGCGCAATATCATCGGTGCAGCCACGTTTTTCGACGGCTATACGGTGATCGCTATCGCTTATGCCATGCCTGTGCTGGTGCGCGAGTGGGGGCTCAGCCCCTCACAGACCGGCATGATCCTGTCGATGGGCTATCTCGGCCAATTGATTGGCGCCGTCCTATTCGGTTGGCTCGCCGAGAAGATCGGCCGGCTGAAAGTTCTTCTGTTCACCATCCTGCTCTTCGTCAGCATGGACGTCGCCTGCCTGTTTGCCGCCGGCGCCGGCATGATGATGGCCTTCCGGTTCGTCCAGGGGATCGGCACGGGCGGCGAGGTGCCTGTCGCCAGCGCCTATATCAATGAGCTGATCGGATCGAAGGGGCGCGGCAAATTCTTCCTTCTCTACGAGGTCATGTTCCTGCTCGGCCTGGTCGGCGCCGGGCTGATCGGCTACTTCATGGTGCCGGTCTACGGCTGGAAGGCGATGTTCGTCGTCGGCCTCGTTCCCGCAATCCTGATGATCCCGTTGCGCTGGTTCCTGAAGGAGTCACCGCGCTGGCTGGCCGCAAACGGTCGCTACCAGGAAGCCGACGCGATCGTCACCCGTATGGAAGAGAGTGCACGCGCAGCCGGCAAGGAGCTGCCCGAGCCGAAGCGGGTCCAGGCGCCGGTCCGCCGTACATCCGACTGGCGGGAGCTGTTCCAGGGCATCTATCTGAAGCGGACGCTTTCCATCTGGGCCATGTGGTTCACCGCCTATACGGTCGCCAACGGCACGATCACCTGGCTGCCGACGCTCTATCGGCAGGTCTTCAACCTTCCGCTGCAGACTAGCATTTTCTATGGGTTCCTGACGTCACTGGGAGGCGTGATCGCTGCCGTCATCTGCGCGCTGCTCATCGACAAGGTGGGACGCAAGCGCTGGTACACCGGCGCACTGCTTCTGGCTCCGCTGCCCCTTCTGACCCTCGCATGGCTAGGCGCAACCTCCGCCATTCAGGTTCTGGTGCTTGGCGGTCTTGCCTATGCCATCGTCCAGACCGTCACCTTCTCGCTCTATCTCTATTCGGCGGAAATCTACCCGACGCGTCTCAGGGCGCTCGGAACAGGAACCGGCAGCGCCTGGCTTCGCCTGGGCTCGTCGACCGGCCCGATCATCGTCGGCACGCTGATGTCTTCGCTGGGCATCCAATATGTGTTCGCGAGTTTCGCAGCCATTCTGATCGTCGGGGCGATCGTGACGATGCTGTTTGCCGTGGAAACCAAGGGCCGCGTTCTGGAGGAGCTTTCTCCGTAACGGATGCAGCTCTGGTGGAAGCAATCGATCTGGCAGGCGAACGCCCGCCAGATCAGCTTGTTGGCTAGCGCCGCCGGGAGGTCAAGCGGCGCCGGGTGTGGATTGCTCTATTCCGGGCATACCTTGACGCGATAGGGCTCGCCCCAGCGATCGTACCGCCATTCGATATGGCAGTAATGCGGCCGGTAATAGGTTCGGTAGACGGGATAAGGGCGATCGACAGGGTAGGCCGGATAGACCGGATAGGCGGGGCGAGCGGCTTCCGACAGCAGGGCGCCGCCGACGACGCCGGCGGCGAGGCCGCCCCAGAAGGCATCGCGCGGATGGGCATCGGCGGTGGTGGCGGTGGCGAGCGAGGCGCCGGCAAAGGTCAGCGCGATCAGGCCCGTCGCCATGGTCTTATGAAGAACGGACATGGTATTTTCCTTGATTTAGACTGGCTTCTATAAAGCCATGGCCAGACTCCGCCCGGATCGCGGCGGAGCGATGGCTGCACAAAGGCGGCACGCATTAAATTTTCGTCATGATTTCAACGGATCACAAGGCGGCAAGGCATTGATCGCGCGTTGTGGGGCGCAGCCGATGGCGACATCTTGTCTCCTGCGAGTCCGGACCGCCAAACGAAGATACTTCAGCTCATCGATCTGGCTTGCAAATTTCGTCTGCTGAAATTTATGGTTAAAACCTTGTTAAAAGCCTTGGCGTTATAGTCTTTGTCGTTGATATTCCATTCATTGCGGGAGCGACAATTTCTTGAAATCAGCCGGGGACATTCTGGAATTGGCTTGCCGCCGGATCGCAGATCTGGACACCCCGGCCTATGTCAAGAACAGCGAGCTGCGCTATATCGCCGTCAACGGGGCCTATGCCGATTTCCTCGGCCGCGAGATTTCCGATTTCATCGGCAGGCGCAGCCGTGAACTCTTCGACCGCCCCGAGGAAGAGGACCGCGAGGACAAGGAGCGCCGCGCGCTGGTGTTCGGCACCGAGGAAAACGCCATCTGTTACGATGCCGAGGGCCTTGGCCACCAGCGCATCCAGATCGAAAGCTTCTCGCCGTCGCCGGAGCGGATTTATGTGCTCGGCATCTTCGAAGCCCGCGAACGCCGTGCCGTTGCTCTTGGGGGGATTGCCGGCAACCCCGAGATTGGCGGTAGCTCCAGGACTGTAAACGATTCCGGAAATGCCGCCGACCTCGCCCAGGTGCGCGAGGCGCTGGAAAATCTCAGTCATCCGATCGGCATCTTTGCGGCGGACGGACGCCCGCTGGTCGTCAACGCAGCCTATCGCAACGGCGCGACGCCCGTGGCCGCCGGCGAATCGGCCTGGGGAGAGAGCGTCAACGAACTCGACGTTCTCCGCACCGTCCTGGAGGACCTGCCGGTGGCGGTTTTCGTTCGCGACGACAAGCACCGCCTGGTCTATGCCAACAAATATTATGAGACCTTCAGCGGCCGCGCCCGCTCCGAGTACCTGGGAATGACCGAACACGAAATGTTCGGGCCGGAAGGTGCTGAGGCGATCTACCAGGAAAACCTGCTGGCGCTCAGGGACGGCATTTCGGTGGAGCTCGAGAGCGAGATGCCGAGCAATAGCGGCCATGTTTATCCCGTCATCTCGCGCGTCAACCGTGTCATGACGGCGGATGGGCGAACCTATGTCGTCGGCTCCTTTTCTGACATCTCACCGCTCAAGGAACGCGAAAAGGCGCTGATTGAATCGCGCAAGCAGCAAGAAATACTGCATCGGGACATCGAGAGCATTCTGCGTTCGCTGCCGATCGGCGTGCTGATCCTCGATAACGACCACCAGATTCTCTACGTCAACGACGAATTCTACAGCATCTGGGAACTGCCGCTCGACGATCGCTTCGACGGCCGCCCGTTCATCGACGTCATCCGCCGTAATGACGAGCTCGGCCGCTACGACGGGACGCAGACGCCGGAAGAGATCTACGCCTTCCGCAAACATCTGTTCGAAGCCGAAGAGCCCGAGCCGATCGAGCTTGGCTGGGCGGGCGGCAAATCCGTGATCTTCGACAGCCGCCGCATCTCCAACGACCGCATCCTGCTGACCTATGCCGATATTTCGGCGGTGCGCGACCGGGAAAAGGAAATCCACGAGACGCGCGCAGCCCTCGAACGGCTCGGCGAAATGATGCGCGACGCGACGCACGCCATGTCGCAGGGTCTTGCCATCGTCCAGGACGGCATCATCAAGATGTCCAACGAGGCGATGGCCGACATCCTACAGATCCCGCCGCACTATATCGAGGCCGGCCAGGGCTGGCTCGGCATGTTCGAATTCTGCGCGGCGCGCGGCGATTTCCACGATGCGGCGGATGAGATCCTGCAGGAGTGGCGGGCGAATATCGCGGCCAGGCAGCCGATTTCCACCGTCTTCCATGTCGGCGGCGAGCGCTGGGTGAATATGGATGCGACGGTCAGCCGGGGACAGCATTGGGTGGCGCTGTTCACCGACGTCACCGAACTCAAGAGCCGCGAGGAGGAACTGCGCCAGCTCCTCTCGCGCGCCGAAGCCGCCGACCGCGCCAAGTCCGAATTCCTCGCCAATATGAGCCACGAAATCCGCACGCCGATGAACGGTGTGCTCGGCATGGCGGAGCTGCTGGCCAAGACCAATCTCGACACGCGCCAGAAGACCTTCATCGATATCATCGTCAAGTCAGGCAATGCGCTGCTGACGATTATCAACGACATCCTCGATTTCTCGAAGATCGATGCCGGGCAGATGAAACTGCGCAAAGCCGCCTTCGATATCACCGAAGCGGTGGAGGATGTGGCGACGCTCCTCTCCTCGCATGCCGCCGAGAAGAATATCGAGCTCCTGGTGCGGGCAGCACCAGACCTGCCGGCCGCGGTGATCGGAGACGCCGGGCGTTTCCGCCAGATCGTCACCAATCTCGTCGGAAACGCCGTCAAGTTCACCGAGCGCGGCCATGTCTTCGTCGATGTCGGCTTCGAGACGATCGCTGGCGGGGAGATCATGGCGATCATCCGCATCGAGGATACCGGTATTGGCATTCCCCAAGAAAAGCTCGACTCGGTCTTCGACAAGTTTTCGCAGGTCGACACCTCGTCGACCCGCCGGCATGAGGGAACGGGGCTCGGCCTTGCGATCACTGCCGGCCTCGTCGATCTCTTCGGCGGCTATATCAATGTCGAGAGCGAATGGGGCAGGGGCTCGGTCTTCACCGTCAACCTGCCTTTTGCGGTGGCGGCCGCCCGCCTCGAACCGAAGCCGCTGCCGATCAATGTGCAGGGCGCGCGCATCCTCGTCGTCGACGACAATGAAGTGAACCGACGCATCCTGACCGAGCAGCTTTCACTCTGGGGCTTCGACGGGGTGGCTGCCGAGGGTGGCGGCACCGGTCTTGCAATCCTCGAGGCAGCGGCCGATCTCGGTATCACCGTCGATGCCGTCGTGCTCGATTATCACATGCCCGACATGAACGGCGCCGACGTCGCGCGCCGGCTGCGCGCCGATCCCCGCTTCGTCGAGCTGCCGATCATCTTCCTCACCTCGATGGATATTTCGGGCACGGAAAAGGAATTCGCGGCGCTGAACGGCCATGCGCATCTGATGAAGCCGGCACGCGCCAACGTGCTGCGCAACACTGTCGTCGAGGTCGTCCGCGCCCGCCGCGTCAAACAGGCCTCGGAAGCCGAGATCGCCCGGCTGCGGGCGGAAGCGGCCGTGCCGGCGCCTGCGCTTGCAACTGCACCCGAGCCGCAAAAGCGGGCGGCCGAATTCGTCGATGTGCTGGTTGCCGAAGACAACGAGGTCAACCAGATCGTGTTTACCCAGATCCTGCAGTCGACGGGGCTTTCCTTCCTGGTCGTCAACAATGGGCAGGAGGCGGTCGCCGCCTGGGAAAGCCACACGCCGCGCATCATCATGATGGACGTCTCGATGCCCGTCATGAACGGCCATGAAGCGACCCGGACGATCCGCGAGAGGGAAAAGGGGCAGGGCCACCGGGTGCCGATCATCGGCGTCACCGCCCATGCGCTCGAAAGCGACCGCGAAGCCTGCCTCGACGCCGGCATGGACGATTACATGTCGAAGCCGATCAGCCCGGAACTTCTGGAGGAGAAGATCCGGCTATGGCTCGGCAAGGATGAACTGCAGCCGGAGCGCACCAGCTACTGATCGCCATCAAATGGCAGTCGCAGGATTTATCGGGCGGGCACCTTGGTGCCGCAGAGCATTTCGCGCTTGCCGGCGAAGCCCGTGCGGCGTTCCACGGCAAAGCCGGCGGCGATGAGGTTGCGGCGCACGAAGCCGGCCGCGGCGTAAGTTGCGAAGGTGCCGCCGGCCACGGTCTTTTCGTTAACCGCACGCATCAGCTCTTCCGACCACATGTCGCCGTTGCGCGAGGGCGCGAAACCGTCGAGATACCAGGCGTCGAAGCCGGGTTTTGCCGCGGCGACGCCGTCGAGTGCCGCGCTGCAGACGACGCTGAGCCGCGTCTGGGCATCGAGATCGAGCGAGACGGTTCCGGCAGGCGTTTGCGGCCAGGCCGCCGTCAGCGCCTCGCGTTCCGCATTGATCTCCGGCCAGTGCGAGAGCGCCCGGCCGATCTCTTCGCCGCGCATCGGATGAAGCTCGAAGGAGATGAAATGAAGGTGCTGGCCGTGTTCACGGTGAAGCTTCCATTGCCGCCAGGTCTCGGCGAAGTTCAAGCCGGTGCCGAAGCCAAGTTCGCCGATGACAAAAGCCCGCCGGCCGTTCCAACGCTCCGGCAGGCCGTTGCCGGCGAGGAAGACATGGCCGCATTCCAGACGGCCATCGGTCTGGCAATAAAAATGATCGCCAAAGGCGGTGGAATAGGGCATATCGCCGTCGCGCCATTCGAGCGGCTGCGGCGCGCCCGCGCCAATCTGATCGGGGTTCACGTCTCTCATGGAAAAAGCCGATAGTCCTGCACCGGCGTCCGGTCAATCTTCTTGCGACTTGCTGATCGTCGGCGGCGGCATCATGGGGCTCTGGGCGGCCGTTCATGCCGAACGCTGCGGTATGAGCACCATCCTCGCCGACGCCGTTAGATTGGGCGGAGGCGCGAGCGGCGGCCTGCTCGGCGCGCTGATGCCGCATATGCCGGACCGGTGGTCGGAGAAAAAGCAATTCCAGTTCGATGCGCTGGTCTCGCTCGAAACCGAAATCACCGCGCTGGAAACCGAAACCGGGCTTTCGGCCGGCTACAACAGGTCCGGGCGGCTGATCCCGTTGCCGAAACCGCATCTCAACCGCATCGCCCGCGGCCATTCCGAAGATGCCGAGCGCCACTGGCGGGCTGGCGAGCGCCGCTTCCACTGGCATGTGCTCGACAGGCCGGATGTCGAGGGCTGGGTCGAGGCCTCTGCCGGCGAGAGCGGTTTCGTGCACGATACGCTCGCCGCCCGTGTTGCGCCCCGCTCGTTGATCTCAGCGCTGGTCGCCTTCCTGCGGCGGGCAAGACAGGTGCGCATCATGGAAAATGCCGTTGTCGCCGATCTCAATCCCGATCGCGGGACGGCCGAGATCGGCGGCGAAATCATCACGTTCGGCCGCTGCATCCTGGCCGCCGGCTATCAGTCCTTTCCCGTGCTGCAGGGGCTGACGCCGGGCTTGAAGCAGCCGCTCGGCCAGCCGGTGAAAGGGCAGGCGGCGCTGTTGAAAGCAGATGTCGACCCGGCGTTGCCGACGATCTTCCTCGATGGACTCTATGTCGTCGCGCATGAGGGCGGGCATGCGGCGATCGGCAGCACCAGCGAAAACCGTTTCGACGATCCCCTCTCGACCGATGCCCAGCTCGACGCGTTGATCGAGGCGGCGCGGGCGATCGTGCCGGCGCTCCGCAGCGCCCCTGTCATCGAACGTTGGGCGGGGCTTCGCCCAAAAGCCATCGACCGCGATCCAATGATCGGCCGCCACCCCATCCATCCCCGACTGATCGCGCTGACCGGCGGTTTCAAGGTCAGCTTCGGGCTGGCTCATCGGCTGGCGGAGGCTGCGGTTTGTATCGCAGGCGATAGAGATTGCCAATTTCCGCTGCCGGAAAGCTTCGCGATTTTAAGCCACATCGCGGTCGCTTCACGTTAAACGTGAATTAGATACAGCTGCCTTTCGTTATTCTGTCATGCAAATCACCTATCTGCTTGCGCATCGGCAGCACCGGATTTTACCGGTGCTCACTTCCTTGATGGAGGAAATTGCATGCGCTATGCCATTTGCTTCACGCCTCCGGCGAGCGATCCCCTGTCGCTCATGGCCGCCAATTGGCTTGGCCGAAACGTGTTTTCGGGCGATATGGTGGAGCCTCCGGCCGTCCGCGGCCTCGGCATCCATGAGATCGCCTTTTATACCGCCGTACCGCGGCGCTATGGTTTTCACGGTGTTTTGAAGGCGCCTTTTCACCTGTCCGCCGACGCATCCGAGTCGCAACTCTTGCGCGATCTCATGCGATTTGCCGGGACATACGCCCCTTTCCAGATTCCACGTCTCGAAATCGCCCGGCTCGGCAATTTCTACAGCCTGATGCCGAGCGCCCCCTGTGAGCAGATCCAGTATCTGGCTTCGGCCATCGTTCAGGAATTCGATCGTTTCCGGGCGCCGCTGAGTGAGGCCGATATCGAACGAAGCGATCCCGATGGGTTGTCGGCGGCGCAATTCGCCAATCTGCATCGTTGGGGCAATCCTTACGTGATGGAGGAGTTCCGCTTCCATATGCCGGTGACAGGCCCCATCAACGCGATCGATATGTCCCGCATCGAGCCAGTGCTGGGAACGATCTTCGAGCCCGTCCTGAGGGAGCCGGTGATGGTTTCGAATGTGGCTTTGATGATCGAGGAGGGCACTGGCGGTCCCTTCCGCGTTCACTCGCTCCACCCGATGGGCAAGGTCAGCGCGCGCAGGATCGCCTGAGCAGATGTCGATCTAAGTGGTTGTGTCGAAAAGAGAAATCCTGCTGTGCAGTTTCCGTCTCGACATTCCGGCTGCGGATGATACCGTTCCTTCGTCTTTCAGAAGGTGATTTGATGGTATCCGAGACCTACCCGCGCAATCTCGTCGGCTACGGGCGTCAGACGCCCGATCCGAAGTGGCCGGGCGACGCCCGCGTCGCCGTGCAGTTCGTCATCAATTACGAGGAGGGCGGCGAAAGCTGCATCCTCGAAGGCGATCCGGCGTCCGAAAACCTGCTGTCGGAGATCGTCGGCGCGGCCGCTTGGCCGGGGCAGCGCAATCTCAACATGGAATCGATCTACGAATATGGTTCGCGCGCCGGCTTCTGGCGGCTCTGGCGGATGTTCACCGGTCTAAAGGTGCAGGCGACCGTCTACGGCGTGACGCTGGCGATGGCGCGCAATCCCGAAGCCGTCGCCGCCATGAAGGAGGCCGGTTGGGAGATCGCCAGCCACGGTTATCGCTGGCTGGAATACAAGGATTTCCCCGAGGATCTGGAGCGCAAGCACATTCTCGAAGCCGTGCGCCTGCATACCGAACTCACCGGCGAACGGCCCTACGGGATGTATCAGGGCAAACCTTCCGACAACACGCTGCGACTGGTGCAGGAAGAGGGCGGTTTCCTTTATTCCTCCGATTCCTACGCCGACGACCTGCCCTACTGGGTGAAAGGCGTCGACGGGAAGCCCTTTCTGATCATCCCCTATACGCTCGAAACCAATGACATGCGTTTCGCCACGCCGCAGGGTTTCAATGCCGGCGACCAGTTCTTTACCTATCTCAAGGATGCTTTCGACACGCTTTATCAGGAAGGCAAGGACGGCAGCCCGAAGATGATGTCGGTCGGCCTGCACTGCCGTCTCGTCGGGCGTCCGGGCCGGGCAGCCGCTCTGAAGCGCTTCATCGAATATGTACTGAAGCATGACAAGGTCTGGATTCCGCGCCGCATCGAGATCGCCGAGCACTGGCACAAGCATCATCAGCCGGATGCGCTCTAATGCTGTCGCGTGAGGATTTCGTTTCCCGCTTCGGCGGCGTCTTCGAACATTCGCCTTTCATTGCCGAACGCGCCTATGATGCGGGCAGCGTGACGGAGCCGCTGACGGCATCAGCTGTGCATGCAGCGCTCACCGCCGCCTTCCGTGCGGCAAGCCGTGAGGAGCGTCTCGGCGTGTTGCGTGCCCATCCCGATCTTGCCGGGCGTCTGGCGATAGCGGGTGAACTCACGGAAGACAGCCGGAAGGAGCAGGCCGGCGCCGGTCTGGATCGGCTGAGCCCGGCCGAACATGCCCGCTTCACCGAACTTAATGCGGCCTATGTCGAAAAATACGATTTTCCCTTCATCATCGCCGTCAAAGGGCTCGACAAGGACGACATCCTTTCGGCCTTCGAATTGCGGATCGGCAATGGCCGGGATGAGGAATTCGCGACCGCCACGACACAGGTCGAACGGATCGCGCTGCTGCGCCTGACATCGATGTTGCCGGAGGGCAAATGAGCGAGCCTCGTGCTATCGACTATCTCAATGAAATGCAGAAGGCGGCAGCCGAAGCGCTATACTTCGTGGGCGGAATGGATGAGGCGGCCTTCGCCGAGGACAATCTCACCTTCAAGGCGGTCGCCTTCTGCCACTTCACCATAGGCGCGGCTGCGTCCCGACTGCTCGTAGCCCATCCGGAATTCGCAACCGAGCATCCCACTCTGCCGTGGACGAAAATCTGCGGAACGGGCAATCGTATCCTGGAAGACGTCTTCGCCCTCGATGCCTCCGACATCTGGGATGCAACCTATCGCACGCTGCCGGAACTTCTCGTCGAGATCGACGCCATTCGTCACTGGCATGCCGAAGGCGAGTGAACCATTGTCCGATTTTCTCGACATCCGCCCGCTTACCAGATCGGTCTTCGCCCCTTTCGGCGAGGTGATCGAAGCCGATCCAGCCTCGATGCGGCTCATCAATGGCGGCACTACCGAGCGCTTCCATGCACTGGCCGCGGCGGAGGCGGCGGGCGAGGGAGCGCGCGTCATCATCAATCTCTTTCGCGGCCAGCCGCGCAGCTTCCCCTATGACGTCGACATGATGGAGCGCCATCCCTTCGGCAGTCAGAGTTTCTCGCCGATTTCGGGCCGGCCCTTCCTCGTCGTTGTCTCCGAGGACGAGGGCGGACGTCCGGGAAAGCCGCAGGTGTTTTTCGCGCGAGGGGACCAGGGCGTGAACTACCGCCGCAATGTCTGGCATCATCCGCTGATGGCACTCGGCCAGACCTCCGATTTTCTGGTCGTCGACCGCGACGGCCCTGGCAATAATCTGGAGGAATTCTTCTTCGAAACCCCCTATGTCATCAAAGAGCCAGCCCCATGACCGGACTGACGACACATGTTCTCGACACCGCCCTCGGCACGCCGGCCAAGGGGCTCAGGATCGATCTTTTCCAGCTCGACGGCGAGATTCGCAGACATCTGAAAACGGTTGAGACCAATGCGGACGGCCGGGTCGATGGTGGCCCGATCCTTGCCGGCGAAAATTTTCACGTCGGCACCTACGAGTTGGTCTTCCACGCCGGCGAGTATCTCAGGGCCTGCGGCACGCCGTTGCCGCATCCGGCCTTCCTCGATCTGGTGCCGATCCGCTTCGGCATTGCCGATGTCACGGCGCATTACCATGTACCGCTCCTGCTTTCGCCTTACGGCTATTCAACCTATCGCGGCAGCTAAATGAAGTTTGCTGCGATTGCTGATATTCACGGCAACCATCTGGCGCTCGAGGCGGTGCTTGCGGATATCCGGGCTCAGGGCATCGAGGAAGTCGTCAATCTTGGCGACTTCTTCAGCGGGCCGCTGGAGGCTGGACGGACGGCCGATATGCTGGTTCCGCTCGGGCTGACCTCTGTTCGTGGCAATCATGATCGCTATCTGATCGAGCAGGATCCGGCAGCCATGCATGTCTCGGATGCCGCCGCCCACCGGCAGCTGACGCCGTCCCATCTCGATTGGCTGCGGGGTCTGCCATTCGATGCCGTCTATCGCGGCGAGGCCTATCTCTGCCACGCGACGCCGAAAGACGACAATCTCTACTGGCTGGACTCCGTATCGCCGGAGGGGCACGTCTTCCTGAAGCCGATCGAAGCGATCGAGGCGCTCGCCGAAGGCATCGACCTGCCGCTGATCCTCTGCGGCCACAGTCACATTCCCCGTGCCGTCCGACTCTCGGACGGCCGGCTGATCGTCAATCCCGGCAGCGTCGGCTGCCCTGCCTATGACGACGTGCTGCCCTATTATCACAAGGTCGAAGCCGGCCATCCGCTGGCGAGCTATGCCATTCTCGAAAAGACGGCGGCCGGATGGATGTGGCAGTTCCGAGCCGTCGCCTATGACCACATGGCGATGTCGGCACTGGCCGCCGAAAGGGGCCGTGCCGACTGGGCGAGCGCGCTGGCGACAGGCTGGGTGCGATAGCTCGAACCTGCCTGCGTTGGATTATTCCTTCTTCGGCGCCTGAGGGGCCATCGGCGTTGCCGCGGCTGCGGCCGATGCTGCCGGCTTTGCCGAAGCCGTGGCCGGGATTGCAGGCCTTGCCGGAGGTGCAGCCGGCTTTGGCGGTTTTGCGCCATCGAGATTGCCAAGGAGGGATGAAATGGCGTTATCGCCGTCGAAGCCGGCTTCCTTCAACAATTTGTCGAGGATCGGCTTGTTGGCCTGATAGGAGAGCAACTGGCCGGCCAGCCCGTCGCCGAGACCGATGCCGCTTTCACCGTTCGCGCCGTTTCCGCGGCCGAGCATGCCGCCGGTGTCGAAGATGCGGATATCGGAGATCTTCTCGATCGGCTTGACCGCCTCGGCGAGCGCCTCGGGAATGATGCGGATACGCTCACGGGTGATCTCGAACTCGATGATGGTCTGGCTGAGCTTGTTGCGGGCCTCGTTGAGAAGCGCCTCGCTTTCAGCCTGAGCCCGGCCGGTTTCGAGGATACCCTTGGCCTTGATGATCGCCGCATCGGCTTCCGCGGTCGCAAGCGTCTTGATGGCTTCCGCCTGATCGATCGCGGCCTGTTTCTCGGCCTCCGCGCCGACGGTGACGGCGGTGGCTTCGGTTTCGGCGGTTTTACGCGCGTCGATCACGGCGATCTGCTTTTCGCGTTCGGCAATTTCGATCGCCTTGGCGGTGCCGACCTTTTCCTCTGCCGCGATCGCCCGGGCGCGGGCCATTTCGGCAGTCGCCTTTGCCTCGGATTCTTCGCGGCTCTTGTTGGCTACGGCGATGGCGCTTTCCTGGGCCACGATCTGAAGGTCACGCTTGGCTTCGGTATCGCGCTGCTGGACGGCGCGGGCGGCATCGATGTTTGCGCTTTCGCGGGCTTGCTTGGCGGCGGCCTCGCGTTCGGCGATCGCTTGTTCGGAGGCGATGCGGGCCTCCTCCTCGGCGCGTTTGGCCGCCTGTTCCTGCTGTGCGGTTTCGGCGCGGGTCGCGGCGGATTTGTTGGCGATGTCGCGTTCCTGATTGAGCTCGGCTTCGCGCTTCGTCCGCTCGATCGCCAGCGATTGCTGGCGGGCCTCCAGATCCTTCTGGGCGATGGCGACTTCGGTGTCGCGAACGATTTCGTTTCGCTCCTTCTTGCGGCCCTCGGTGATGCGGGTCAGCGCCGCAAGACCTTGGGCGTCGAAGAAGTTGTTGGCATTGAAATGCTTGATGTCGGTCTGGTCGAGACGCGTCAGTGACACGGATTCAAGCTCGAGACCGTTGGACTGGAGGTCGGCGCCGACCGCTTCCTGCACGGCCTTGACGAAATCCATGCGCTGCTCCTGCAGCGCGTCGAGGTTCATGGTCGCAGCCACGGAGCGAAGGCCATCGACGAATTTCGCCTCGATCAGGATGCGAAGCGCCTCGGCATCGTTGGTGCGGCTGCCGAGCGTCTGGGCGGCCAGCGCGATCGAGGAGCCGTCGGGTTTGACGCGGACGTAGAATTCGGCACCGATATCGACGCGCATGCGATCCTTGGTGATCAGCGCATCGCCTTCGCCGCGGCGGACTTCGAGGCGCAGCGTCTTGAGGTTCACCCGGGCGATCGAGTGGAAGATCGGCAGGACGACGGAACCGCCGTCGAGCACGACCTTCTGGCCGCCGAGGCCGGTGCGCACATAGGCCTCATCGCGGCTGGAGCGCGTATAGAGAGAGGCGAGGACAAAACCGATGCCAAAGATCAGAACGATGCCGATACCGGCCGGTAGAATAATGTCATACATCATGGCTGCTCCCTGAAAGATTGATTGTCCGCTCCGGCGGCATCCGCCAGTGCAGGAATGGCGATAAATACATCTGCCTTGCGGTCGACGAGGAGAACCTCGGTGCCGACTTTGAGAGGGCCCTGGTCTCTAGCGGCCTTGGCTCTCAGCACGTGCCAGTTTCCATGTTGGTCTTTGACGCGGACGCGCCCCGGCAGTCCCTGGTCGAGCGGGCCGAGCGATACTTCGGCGGTCCGGCCGATCAACGTGTCGAGATCGACTGCATAGGTCTCGTCGTGCGGCACGATCCGCGCCACTGTTCTGCTCGACGCCCTGACCATGGGGACGGCGACCAGGATGGCGGGAATGGCGGCGACGGCGGCGGGAAACGGCGCCCAGAAGGCGTTGGCGACGGCCTGTATGGCAAAGCCCGTCATGGCGAAGAAGCCGAGCGCCAGCATGATGAGGATGAGCAGGGGAACGCCGCCGAGATTGAGCCAGGAGAGATAGCCCGAAAACCCGTCATGGCCATGGAAATCCGGTTTTCCCAGAAATTCCATGATCGAAAAACCCATGACGGTCGCAAGCATCTCGATTGCGGTCAGGCCTGCGAGCACGGCGGCGGCGATGGCGAAGGGAGCACATTCGGGGGCGAAGAGAAGTGCCATCGGCGTTACCGGTTATCCGCCTTGAAGCGTGCGAGGCGCGCCTCGATCGCCTGTTCGCGGTGCAGCCGGTCAAGTTCGTCCAGTTCGGAACTATGGCCATGGTCGCCTGAAGGAACGCCGGTCAGCCGCGAGACCGCCGCCGCAGCCCGGGCAGCATCGGCGCCCGGCGCGGGCCGGCTATGACCGGGTGCGGCGTCTTCGGGATGCCTGGCGATGCTGCGCTTGAAATCGGCAAGGCGGGCATCGGCCTCGCGGCGCGTGGCGAGCACGGCCTGCAGGGCTTTCTGACCTTCGTCCAGTTGTTGCCTGGCATCGGCCAGGGCCTTGTCGAGCGCCGCGATCTGGGATTCGAGATCGATCTGGCGGGCGACGCCGGCCTTTGCGAGATCGTCGCGCCCGGAGGAGACGGCGAGGCGAATCTTCTCATCGAGCGCACTCATGTCTTCGACGATTTCGTCGCGGCGGCTCTGGATGCGGTATTCCTCGGCGCGCGCCTTGCCGAGATCGGTGCGGGCCTCGTCCGCTGCCGCATCGATCTCGCGGATCGCCTGTTCGATGACCGCGATCTTGTTAACGCCTTCCGCCTTGTCGATCGCCGCATTGGCGATGCCCGCGATCAGGCGGCCCATGCGTGAAAGAATGCCTTCATTCGTCATGTTTTCCTCCATCCGTGCGGAATTCGGCGTGACGCCGATGTGAATCTCGTAGTGATCGGGGCCGGCAACGAGATAGGCCGGAAAAATGCTCTCCCATCCCCTGGAATAACCCGCGACGTCGAAGGGCACGGCAACGCGCCCGTGCACCGTAGCGATGGTCAGGTCCGCAGGTCCTTTGATGGCGAAAAGCTTGTCGTCGAGCGGCATCTGCGGCGGATCGGCGATCACGCCGCGATTGGCGGCGAAATCGCGAAGCCCGAGCGTCACCAGCCGTGCCGGCAGGCCCGTCTGTTCGCGGACGGTTTCATAGGCAAGCTCATGCAGGACGACGAGATTGGCGCCCGCCTTGTCGTCGATGATTTCGGCGAGGATGTCGATCATCCTGCGATAGGCGGCAATGGTGTCATCCAGCGCCTGCCGGGACTGGTCATCAGGCGCCAGCGTGTAGCGCAGCAGCGATGGGTGAGATGTCTTACCTGTGTTCGCCATAGTATAAAACATAAAGCACCGCTTTTGTGCTTTCAAGAGGTCGCGCCAAAAATACAACCTTGTTTTACTATGTAGGCACCGGGAGAGAGGCTTGGGAAGCAACTCGAAAGAAACAGTGTTCGACGTAGTTTCCGGAATACATTGGCGGTGGAAGAACCAGCGGCCGGTCGGCGGTCCGCGCTCTACCGGGCGGCCGTGTGCGCCTCACGAATACCGGCGCCGATACGGTTGATGATGGTCCATACGAGAAGTAGAGCCACCATTGCCCAAAGCCAGAAGGTCCATGCTGCGAACGTACCGCCAACGGCGACAAAGAGGCCGAGGGCGCCGAAAAGCACCGCACGGTCGCTCTTGCCCAGCGGCCCGTCGTAACGCCGGCTTGCCCCGACCGTTTGACCTAGGACACCGGCAAATTCCGTCAGCGCCGAGAGGAATATGACGGCCATTGCCGGCATCATACCGTTCGGATCGATGAGCGCAAACGGCAGATACAGGGCGGCATCCGATATGACGTCACCGATCTCGTTGAGATAGGCGCCCAAAATGCTCTTCTGCCCATGTTCGCGTGCGAGCATGCCGTCAATGGCATTGAGGCCCATGCGCAGGAGAAACCAAACAGGCACCAAGAGAAAACAACGCGGAAGCGGAGCGATGCTCAGAAAAAGGCCAAGTGCAACCGAGACGGCGGCAGCAACTGAAGTCACCTGATTGGCGGTAATGCCTCGCGCCGCCAGGGAGCGCACCAGAGGGCGGAGAATATCCTGAAATCGGGACTTCAATTGGTAAACGGACATGCTACCTCAGTGGAATTTTGTGGCATGGTAATAGTCTATCGGCTCGGACGTGCAGATCGTCGTACTTGTGAGGAAGTCCACGTCATGTCGATCTTCGCAAGGACTTACATTTGCAGCTAGACTTTTGCAATAAAAGCAAATCACTGTTGCCGCCATTGGTTGCAACCCATCCATTAATCAGAATTGGAGAAGACCGTGCTGCAAACTGCCGATAGTGAGCAATCGTCCTCGACGGTCAGATCAATGCGTGAATCCGAATTTGTCTCGCATGACGGAACTCGACTGTTTTATCGGACGTGGCCCGCGACCGGCGCTGTAGCGAAGGGCGCGATCATTCTTCTCCATCGCGGCCACGAGCATAGCGGCCGCGTCGCCCATCTCGCCACCGAGCTCGGCCTTAGTGATTTTGCCTTCTACGCCTGGGACGCACGCGGCCACGGGCGTTCACCGGGAGAGCGCGGCTATTCGCCATCCTTTGCCGCCTCGGTGCGAGATCTCGATTGCTTCGTCCGCCATGTCAGCGAGACCAGCGGTACTTCGGTCGAAGACATCGCCGTCATTGCGCAGAGCGTCGGCGCGGTGCTGGCCAGCACCTGGGTGCACGACTATGCGCCGCCGATCCGTGCGCTCGTGCTGGCCTCACCGGCCTTCAGCATCAAGCTCTACGTGCCGTTTGCGAGGGAAGGCATTGCGCTCTGGGAAAAGCTGAAGGGAACGTTCTTCGTCAATTCCTATGTCAAGGCGAGGTTTCTGACGCATGATCCCGAACGCATCGCCTCTTATGAAGCGGACCCAATGATCACCCGGCCGATTGCCTCCAACATTCTGGTGCAGCTCTATGAGGCGGCAGCCCGCGTCGTCAGCGACGCCCGCGCCATCACCGTTCCGACCCAGTTGCTGATCTCCGGCAGCGACTGGGTGGTGCGACACGCGCCGCAGCACCGGTTTTACGAAAACCTCGGCAGCCGCATCAAGGAACGGCATGTGCTTGCCGGCTTCTACCACGACACGCTTGGCGAAAAGGACCGCGCGATTGCGCTCGCCGAGATCCGCCGTTTTGTCGATGCGCGTTTCGCCGAGCCCCGGACGCCCGCCGACCTTCGCACCGCCCATATCCAGGGCTATACCAAGGACGAGGCCGACCGGCTGGCGAGCCCGCTGGACGCCACATCCCCACGCGGCGTCTACTGGGCGCTCAGCCGCCTCAACATCAGGCTCGGCGCACTGGTCTCCGAAGGCATAAGGACCGGGGTCAAGACCGGCTTCGATTCCGGCTCGACGCTCGATTACGTCTACGAGAACGAGCCGCGGGGGCTCGGTCCCGGCGGGCGGTTGATCGACAAGGTGTTCCTCGAGGCGATCGGCTGGCGCGGCATCAGGCAGCGCAAGCTGCATTTGCAGGAACTGATCGATCAAGGGCTGCAGCGTCTGAAAGCAGCCGGCCGCAGTACCCATATGCTCGACATCGCGGCCGGTCACGGCCGTTACATCCTCGATGCGATCGAGACGGCTGCCGTGCGTCCCGATAGTGCGCGGCTGCAGGATTATTCCCCGATCAATGTCGAGGCCGGCCGCAACAGCATTGCCGCGCGTGGGCTTGGTGATTTCGTGAGCTTCCGCCAGCAGGATGCCTTTGACGGCGAGGGCTTGGCTGCAATCGTGCCGGCTCCGGATCTGGCGATCGTCTCCGGCCTATATGAACTCTTTTCCGACAATGCGATGATCGCCGCTTCGCTCGACGGGATCGCTCGCGCGATGCGGCCCGGTGGCCTGCTCGTCTACACCAACCAGCCATGGCATCCGCAACTGGAGATGATCGCCCGCGCGCTGACCTCCCACCGTGGCGGTCAGGCGTGGGTGATGCGGCGGCGCACGCAAGAGGAAATGGACCAACTGGTCGCCGCGGCCGGTTTCCGCAAGATCGAACAGCGCATCGACCAGTGGGGCATTTTCACCGTCTCCCTGGCCGAGAGAGTTTGAGGGCAAAGCCTTGGGGCAGGCACGTTCTCCTCTTTCGCAGACAGCGCCGGTCCTGAAGCGGGCGGCGCTCTGGCTCGCCTTTCTGGCGCCGTTCTTCTATCTGAGCTATGGCGGCGCCAACTGGCTGGCGTCGCAACGCGCTCATGTGCCGAACATCGCCTTCGCATGGGAAAGCGCCATTCCGTTCTTCGGATGGACGATCATTCCATATTGGTCGATCAATCTGTTCTACGGGCTCTGCCTGTTCATCAACACGACGCCGCGCGACGTGGATAGGCTCGCGCGGCGTTATCTAACGATCCAGTTGATCGCGGTCGCTTGCTTTATCGCGTTTCCGCTCGAAGCAATCTTCGTGCGGCCGGCAACGAGCGGCCTGCCGGGTTTCATGTTCGCCGTCCTCGGCGGCTTCGACAAGCCGTTCAACCAGGCGCCGTCGCTGCATATCGCGCTGCTGGTGGTGATCTGGGACCATCTGCGCGGCTGGCTGCCGCGGAGGATGCGGCTTCTCTGGCATTTCTGGTGCTTCCTCATCGGCGTCTCCGTGCTGACGACGTGGCAGCATCACGTCATGGACATACCGACGGGCGTGCTGCTCGGCCTGCTTGCCACCTGGCTTTTCCCGCGCAATGCGGTTTCCCCTCTCGCCAATTTCGCTTTGAGCGGAGATCCGAAGTCGCGCCGACTCGGCATCTACTATCTGTGCGGCACCGTGGCGTTTCTCGGCCTTGCGACGCTCTTTACTCCTCTGTCGGCGGCAGCACTTCTGTTGCTCTGGCCGGCCGTTGCACTGGCGATCGTCGCGGTCGGGTATTTCGGCGCCGGTCCGCAAATATTCCTGAAACGCGCCGATGGCCGAGCCGCACTGACCAGCCGCTGGCTGTTGGCACCCTACCGGCTCGGCGCTGTCATCAACGTTTGGCTCTGGACCCGGAAAATGCCGTCATCCGTGGTGATCGCTGACGGCGTCCATCTCGGCCGTTTTCCGCGTCGCCACGAGGCCGACCGTTTTGCCACGGTGATCGACATTACCGGTGAACTTCAGCGCCCAAGCGGGACGCTTGCGCGTTGGTGCAGCTTTCCGACCCTTGATCTTACGGGCCTCGACAAGATTCAGACGCGAGCAGCGGCGAACCTCATCGAGATCGCGCGTCACCAGGGGCCGGTCCTCGTCTGCTGTGCGCTCGGTTTCCAGCGGAGCGCCGGCGTCATCGTGCATTGGCTGCTCATCAGCCGACGTTGTGAAAATCCGGCCGAAGCGCTGCGGCTGATCGAACGGGCGGGGCGGCGTGTTCATCTGCCCGAAGAAAGCATCCATGCGGTGACGGAGGGCTTGCAATGACGCAATGGAATGCCACGGCCTCGGCGGCGGCGCGAAGTCTCGGCCGCAATTCGATCGTCTGCGGGCTGACGGCGCTGTTGCCGCTGACCGCCGGCCCGATTCTCGCGGGATATCGAGGCTTCGCTCCCGCGCTCGGCTGGCTCTTGATGCTCTTTTTCTGCGGGATCGTCCTTGCGCTGGCGATCCATCTCCTCTTCGATGCGCTGTTGTTCCGCCTCGCGTCGAGCCACGAGACAGAGGCTGCAGGTCTCGCCGCTGTCGACGACGTGCTGTCCCGAATGCAGCTTCGCAAGTTTGACGGGGCCGCGCGTGGCCTCGAGAGGCGGATTGCCGGATCGCGCCGCATCGTCTGGCGGCAGCGTTTTGCGCTCGCCATCTATCTCGTGATTTTCGCGATCCTTCTGTTCAATGCGAGCGACGGCCAGGCGCTGCCGACTTCTCTCAGCTTCGCCCTGATATGATCGACGCGTTTACGTCGTTGATGTCGCGCTTGCCGCAGAGCGCCATGGTGATGTCCATCTCCTTGCGAATGATGTCGAGCGCCAGCGTGACGCCGTCCTTGCCCATGGCGCCGAGCCCATAGAGGAAGGCGCGGCCGATATAGGTGCCCTTCGCGCCGAGCGCCACGGCCTTCAGCACGTCCTGGCCGGAGCGGATGCCGCCGTCGAGATGGACTTCGATGCGATCGCCGACAGCCTCGACGATCGCAGGCAGCATGCTGATCGACGAGGGGGCGCCGTCGAGCTGACGGCCGCCGTGGTTCGAGACGATGATCGCATCGGCGCCGGTATCGGCCGCAGCCTTCGCGTCTTCCGGATCGAGGATCCCCTTGATGATCAGCGGGCCGCCCCATTGCTCCTTGATCCAGGCGATATCAGCCCAGGACAGCCGCGGGTCGAATTGCTCGTGCGCAAACTTGGGCACTGAGGCGACATTGGCAACGTTCTTTGCATGGCCGACGATATTGCCGAAGTATCGGCGTTTCGTCTGCAGCATATCAAGGCACCAGGAAGGCCGGGTTGCCATCTGCCAGATATGTTTCGCGGTCAATTTCGGCGGGGCCGAGAGACCGTTGCGCAGGTCCTTATGGCGCTGGCCGAGGATCTGCAGGTCGGCCGTCAGCACCAGCGCCGAGCATTTCGCCGCCTTGGCGCGGCGGATGAGGTCGAGGACGAAATCCTTGTCCCTCATCACATAGAGCTGGAACCAGAAGGGGCGCGTCGTCACTGAGGCGACGTCCTCGATTGAGCAGATGCTCATCGTCGAAAGCGTGAAGGGAACGCCGAATTCTTCCGCCGCGCGCGCCGCCAGCATCTCGCCATCGGCATGCTGCATACCGGTCATGCCGGTCGGCGCAAGAGCAACCGGCATGGACACTTTCTGGCCGATCATCGTCGTTTCGAGCGTGCGATTGGTCATATCCACCAGCACGCGCTGGCGCAGCTTGATCTCACCGAAATCGCTCTCATTCGCCCGATAGGTGGATTCCGTCCAGGCGCCCGAATCCGCATAGTCGAAAAACATTTTCGGCACGCGGCGCTGCGCGAGCTTTTTCAGATCGGCGATGGTGAGCGGAGTGGCCATGAATGGAACCCTTCACATCTGAACGCGGCTATCGTCCGTAGCATGAAATTCGCATGAGTTTATGGGGAATCTGCCGTGTCAGGCTTGGGAGCAACAGAGGCGTCATCGAAGCACCGCTTTCAAAGCGACGCCCGCCACGTAAGTCTCCGCGATCGACCGGTCGTCACCCATCGTCTGCATGAGGAAGAGTTCTTCGGGCAGGGTCTTCACCGTTTCCATCTTCAGCGCCATGGCCGGGGTCGCGGCCGCGTCGAGGACGACGAGGTCGGCTTCGGTGCCGGGTTCCAGCGTGCCGATCCGGTCGGCGAGCGACAGCGCCTCGGCATTGCCGCGGGTCATCAGATAATAGCTTTCCAGCGGGTTCAACCGTTCGCCGAGCAGCTGCTGGATCTTGTAGGCCTCGTCCATGGTTTTCAGCATCGAATAGCTGGAGCCGCCGCCGATATCGGTGGCGACGCCGATGCGGACCGGTTTTTGGCGCCGCGTCAGCGCCTTCAGTGGAAACAGGCCGGAACCGAGGAAAAGGTTCGAGGTCGGGCAATGGACGGCGACGGCGCCGGCCTCGCTCATGACGTCGGCCTCGCGTTCGGACAGGTGGATGGCGTGGCCAAACAGGCTTTTCGGCCCGAGCAGGCCGTAGCGGGCGTAGATGTCGGTATAGTCGATCGCCTCGGGATAGAGCTCGCAGGTGAATTTGATCTCGTCGTGGTTTTCCGAAAGATGCGTCTGGATGTGCAGGTCGGGAAATTCGCGGGCCAGCGCCGAAGTCGCCTCCATCTGCGCCGGCGTCGAGGTGATGGCGAAGCGCGGGGTGATGGCAACGTGGTTGCGGCCCTTGCCGTGCCAGTCCGCTATCACCTGGCGGGTCTCGTCATAACCCATCTCCGGCGTGTCGAGCAGGCCCTGCGGGGCGTTGCGGTCCATCATCACCTTGCCGCCGACCATGCGCATGTTGCGCTTCATCGCCTCGGCGAAAAAGGCGTCAGCCGAGGTCTTGTGCACGGAGCAGTAGGCGACCGCCGTCGTCGTGCCGTGGCGGATCAGTTCATCGTAGAAATGTGTGGCGATCCTTTGCGCATGCGCGCTCTCGACGAAGCGGCATTCCTCCGGGAAAGTATAGGTGTTCAGCCATTCGAGCAGGTTGGCGGCATAGGAGGCGATCACCTGCATCTGCGGAAAATGCAGGTGCATGTCGATGAAGCCGGGCATAATGAGATGCGGGCGGTGGTCGATCTCGGCCGCGCCCTCGGCGGCTTTCGCCTTGACGTCGGCATAGGGGCCGACTGCTGCGATCAGCCCGTCCTCGATCAGCAGGCCACCGTCTTCCTCGTAGAGATAACTCTGGCTGTCGGCGAGACTCAGCGGCGCGCGATGGAAAGAGAGGAGGCGGCCGCGGAGAAGTGTCGTCGTCATTGTTTCTTGCCTTCGACTGCGCTTTCGAACCAGGCGACGAGCAGCCTGCGTTCGTCCGGCGTAATATCGGTCACGTTGCCGGGCGGCATGGCATGGCTGCGGCCCGCCTGTATATAGATTTCTCGGGCACGGGCGGCAATTTCTGCGTCGTTTTCGAGCATCACGCCCTTCGGCGGCCGCACGACGCCTTCATAGGCGGGCTCGGCGGCATGGCACATGGAACAGCGCGTCGAGACCAGTTGCTTGACGGCCGGAAAATGCGGATTTCCGGCGAATTGCTGGAAGGCGGGCGCGACTGCGGCCGCACCCGTCTCGCCCGTCAGCTGCTTCGGCACAGTCGAAAGCCACATGATCAGGATGAAGAGGATGGTGGTGACGATCCATGTCCAGGTCGGGCGGCCTTTCCTCGCGTGGGTGGTGTTGAACCAGTGGCGGATGGTGACGCCCATCAGGAAGACCAGCGCCGCAATCACCCAGTTGAACTGTGTTCCGAAGGAGAGCGGATAATGGTTCGACAGCATGAAGAAGATGACGGGCAGGGTCAGGTAGTTGTTGTGCAGCGAACGCTGCTTGGCGACCTGGCCGTATTTCGGATCGGGCGTACGGCCGGCGATCAGATCGGCGACGACGATCTTCTGATTGGGGATGATGATCATGAAGACATTGGCCGACATGATCGTCGCGGTGAAGGCGCCGAGATGCAGGAAGGCGGCGCGGCCGGTGAAAAGCTGCGTATAGCCCCAGGCTATGAAGACGAGCACCACATAGAGCACCGCCATCAGACCCCATGTATTTCGTCCAAGCGGCGACTTGCAGAGCAGGTCATAGACGAGCCAGCCGAAGGCGAGCGATGCCAGCGAGATCAGGATTGCAACCGGCGGGCCGATATCGAGCACATGCCGGTCGATGAGGAAGAGGTCGGCACCGCCGTAATAGACGATGCAGAGCATGAGAAAGCCGGAGATCCAGGTGAAATAGCTTTCGTATTTGAACCAGGTCAGGTGCTCCGGCATTTGCGCGGGCGCCACCAGATATTTCTGGATGTGATAGAAGCCGCCGCCGTGGACCTGCCATTCCTCGCCATAGGCGCCGGGCGGCAGATGCGGGCGTTTCACCAGTCCGAGATCAAGCGCGATGAAATAGAAGGACGATCCGATCCAGGCGATCGCGGTGATGACATGGAACCAGCGCGCCGCGAAGGCCAGCCACTCCCATGCTATGGCATATTCATACATCGAGTTCCCCTATCTTCCTCCGACTCGTGACATTGCGAAAATTTTGCCGGGGAGGGAAGAGAAGATTGAAGAACCGCACATGCCTGTCGGTTTTCGTAATGGCGATAGCTCAAGGGAGCAACGGAATGATCAACGGAACGCACATCGTCGATATGTCGTTCCGTGCCTAAAAGCTGCCGAGAAGGCCGTGCATTATTACTGTCTCATATTGGATTTGCTAAAATTAGCGGATCTTGAAACTAGGATGCGCGGATACAGTTAGATTTGCAGGCCGCCGGCATGAAATAATAAGAACCGTTGGATATCGGCGGCGCATTCATCGACGGAGAGATGCCCATGCGCAGCATTCTGACGTGTGTGATGATGGCATACGCATCGTTGGCGATGGCTCACGACGCACCTTCGGGGTGGAGTTATGACCCCTATTGTTGCAATGGCGACAGTCATAATGGCGATTGCCAGATGATTCCGTCGAAAAGCGTCGCGGTGACACCAAACGGATATCGTGTGACGCTGATGCCGGGCGACCACAGGCTGGTGACGCATGCTCACGTTTTTCTGCTGCCGATGACGAAGGCGATGCAGTCCGGCGATGGTGATTATCACCTCTGTCTGTTCCCCAACGAGAACACGCCGCGCTGCTTCTACGCGCCGGAAATGGGGTTTTGAAGCCGAATCTAGCAAGTCCGGTTCGGCGTGATTGGCCCTGACGTGTTTGCCGGATTAACTTCCGGCGGCTTTCATCTCTTCCAGGATCCAATTGCGGAAGGCCTTGATCTTCGGCACGTTGCGGCGATTTTCAGGATAGGCGAGCCAGTAGGCTTTGCCGTCGCTGCGGGTCAGTTCGAAAGGCTGATAGAGCCGGCCGAGTGCGATTTCGGCCGCGTAGAAGGCCGGATGAAGGATGGCGACGCCGTGACCGGCGATCGCCGCATCGGCTTCCACCGCCTGCGAGCCGAGCTGGTTGCGCGGGCGCCGGTCGAGATCCGTCTCCGTGACGCCGGCTGCCTCGAACCATTGTTTCCACCAAATGTCCCCGGCGTCGAAGAGGTCGAATTTCAGGAGATCGCGCGGCTCCCTGATGCCGCCTGCCGATTCCGCCAGTTTCGGGCTCAGCATCGGAGTGAATTCAAGTCCCATCAGCCGGTGCAGCGTCAGCCCCGGCCAGTCGCCGTCGCCCCAGCGGATGCCGACGTCGATCTGCTCGCGGGCGAAGTCGATGATGTCGGAGGTCGCCTGAAACCGAACCGCGATCGCCGGATGCTTCAAATGGAAGGAGCCGAGGCGCGGCGCCAGCCATTTCGACGCGAAGGTATGGGTCGAACTGATGGCGAGCGTGCCTTCGACGCTGTCGCGCGCCGTCGCCATGGCGTCATGCAGCATGGCGAAGGCTTCAGTCACCTTCGGCGCCAGCCGCTCGCCGGTCTCCGTCAGCGCGATCTGGCGCGGGCGGCGCAGGAAGAGCGGCTCGCCGACATTCTCCTCCAGCAATTTGACCTGATAGCTGACGGCCGTCTGCGTCATGCCAAGTTCGTCGCCCGCCTTGGTGAAGCTGCCGAGCCGGGCGGCGGCCTCGAAGACGCGCAGCGCATTCAGCGGAAATTGTTTCGACAGTTTCATGGATAAGTTCTCTTGATGCAGGCAGACGGTCGTTCGATTGGAATTGCAGCATTTTTAGCGACAGACTGCAACTCATACCATCAATCTGACGAGGTGACGTCATGGATTGCCATGCTATTGAAGAGAGCCGGCCGCAACAGATCAGCAGCGTTTTCCTGCGCCTTGCCGGCTGGTTGTCAGGCAGCGCGAATCGCTTCTGCCGTCTGCCGCGGCTCGATCTTTCCGCCACACCGGACCGCGTCAAACGCGACCTCGGTTTTCTCGACGGGCGTGATCCCTATTACGAGGACGAGCGCATGCGGTAGGTCGCGAGTGCCGTCAGGATCTCGGCGGTGGTCATCGCGGCGATCACTTCCGGGCGCTTGTCGCTGACCGCGGAGCCGCCGATTGGCAGCGTCAGCCGCTCCATCCAGCCGCGCTCGCCGCCGCCTTCGCGCGAAAGCCAGCTTGCGAAGGTGGCGCGTTTGGTCGCCGAACCGATCATGCCGGTATAGGCGAGGTCGGTTCTCTCCAGCGCCTCGCGGGCGATGAGGAAATCAAGCGCGTGGTCATGGGTCAGGATGACGACCGCGCCGCCGGCGGGAATATCTTTCACCAACGCTTCCGGCATTGGCACGAGCCGGGCCTTGGTTTCATCCGGCAGGTCGGCGAGTTCTTGCTGTCTCGTTTCGACGACCGTCACCGACAGCGGCAGCGGCGCAAGGGCTGCCGCCAGCGCTCGGCCGACATGGCCGGCACCGAAGAGAAAGACCTCCGGCAGGCGCTCGATCTCGCCGGCAAGCCTTGCCTCGAGCTCATCCGTCAGCGCCTTCGTCAGCCGCCGAAACCGCAGTTGCGTGCGCCCGCCGCAGCACTGGCCGATTTCTGGGCCGAGCGGGATGTCCATGGTAAGGGCTCCGCCGGTTCCAGCCAGCATCTCACGTGCATTTGCGATTGCCATGAACTCGAACTGGCCGCCGCCGATGGTGCTCCACAATGTGGTTGGCGAGACGAGCATGAAGGCGCCGGCCTCGCGCGGGGTGGAGCCTTGCGTGCCGGTGATGTCGACGAGGACGCTCTCTGGGTGGGCGGCGAGGAAGGTGTGGAGGTCGGTCATGGGAAGACAACCGATGGGTATGTGGCTGCGGCACCCCCTCTCCGCCGGTCCTGCCCAAACAACAAATCAGCCGGACGCATCCTACACCCGCTTCATCCGCTCCACCGCCATCAGCACCCGCTCCGGCGTCGCCGGGGCGTCCAGCCTCGGGCAGACCTTGTAATCCGCGACGCTCGCCACCGCCATCGACAGGGCTTCCAGCACCGAGATCGCCAGCATGAAGGGCGGTTCGCCGACCGCCTTGGAGCGGCCGATCGTGGCTTCGGCATTCTCCGACCATTCGGCAAGCCGCACGTTGAAGATTTTTGGACGGTCGGAGGCGAGCGGGATCTTGTAGGTCGATGGGGCATGGGTGCGCAACCGGCCCTTGTCGTCCCACCAGAGCTCTTCCGTCGTCAGCCAACCCAGGCCCTGCACAAAGGCTCCTTCGACCTGGCCGAGGTCGATTGCCGGGTTCAGCGAGCGGCCGACATCGTGGAGGATGTCGGTGCGGTCGATCAGATATTCGCCGGTCAGCGTATCGATTGAGACCTCGGTGCAGGCGGCGCCATAGGCGAAATAATAGAAGGGCGTCCCGCGCCCGGCTTTGCGGTCCCAGTGGATCTTCGGCGTCTTGTAGAAGCCGGCGGCGGAAAGCTGGACACGGGCGAAATAGGCCTGCTTGATGAAATCGGGGAAGGAGATCTCGATCTCGCCGACGCGCACGCGGTTCGGAAGGAAAACGACCTCGGAAGGCGCCACCTCCCATTTTTCGGCGGCAAAGGCCACCAGACGTTCCTTGATCTGGCGGGCGGCATCAAAGGCCGCCATGCCGTTCAGGTCCGAGCCGGAAGAGGCGGCGGTGGCCGATGTATTCGGCACCTTGGCCGTCGTCGTCGCGGTGATTTTCACTCTGGAGATATCGACCTGGAAACTATCGGCCAGCACCTGCGCCACCTTCGTGTAGAGGCCTTGGCCCATTTCGGTGCCGCCGTGGTTCAGGTGGATCGAGCCGTCCTGATAGATATGGACGAGGGCGCCGGCCTGGTTGAAGGCGGTCATGGTGAAGGAGATGCCGAATTTGACCGGCGTCAGTGCGATGCCTTTTCTGATGTAGCGGCTGTCGCGGTTGAAGCCGATGATGGCGTTGCGCCGCGCCCGATATTCGGCGGTTTCCTCCAGCTCCTCGACGACACGGGCGATGATGTTGTCCTCGACCTCCTGATGGTAAGGGGTGAGCGTGCGCCCGGAGCCTGGCTGGCCATAGAAATTCAACTTGCGGACATCGAGCGGATCCTTGCCGAGGGCGTAGGCGATCTCCTCAATGAAACGTTCGGCGCCGAGCATGCCCTGCGGCCCGCCGAAGCCGCGGAAGGCGGTGTTGGAGACGGTGTGCGTCTTCAAGGGTTTCGACTGCAGATGCACATGGGGATAGAAATAGCTGGAATCGGCATGGAAAAGCGCGCGGTCGGTCACCGGTCCCGAGAGGTCGGAGGAAAAGCCGCAGCGGGCCGCATATGTTGCATCGACGGCGTGGATGCGGCCTTCGGCGTCGAAGCCCACCTCGTAATCGACGAGGAAGTCATGGCGCTTGCCGGTGGCGCTCATGTCCTCGTCGCGGTCCGGGCGGAATTTGACGGCGCGATCTAGCTTCTTGGCGGCGATCGCCGCAAGGGCTGCGAACTGGTTACCCTGGGTTTCCTTGCCGCCGAAGCCGCCGCCCATGCGGCGTACGTTGACGGTCACGGCGTTGGACGGGATGTCGAGCATGTGACCGACGATATGCTGGATCTCGCTCGGATGCTGCGTCGAGGACCAGACGGTGACCTCGTCATCCTCGCCGGGGATCGCCACGGCGATATGGCCTTCGAGATAGAAATGCTCCTGTCCGCCGATGCGCATGCGGCCCTTCAGACGCATGGCGGCATTCGGCATTTCCGTTTCCGGCTCGCCGCGCTGCAGCGTCATCGGCGTGATGACCAGCGGGCTGCCATTGGCGAGCGCGCCGTCGATATCGCTCCAGTGCGGCAGGTCGCGATAGTCAATCTTCGCCAACCGAGCGGCGCGGCGGGCGGCCTCGCGCGTCTCGGCGATGACGGCAAAGATCGGTTGGCCGTGGAACTGAACCAAGGTTTCGGCAAGCAGCGGCTCGTCATGGCTGCCGTTGGAACTGGTGTCGTTGACGCCGGGCACGTCCTTGCCGGTGAAGACCCAGACCACGCCGGGATAGGCGGCGACCGCGGAAAGATCGATGTTGACGATTTCGGCATGCGCCCGGTCGGAGAGGCCGAGCGCACCGTGCAGCAGGCCGGCGGGTTCAGGGATGTCGTCGATGTAATCGGCAGCGCCGGTAACGTGCTTATGCGCGGAATCATGGCGCAGCGAACCGTGCATGGAGCCTGAGATGACGACTTTGGGGTCTTCGAAAGTGGACTTGTCCATCAGCGGTGTCCTCCACGGCTGGCTCCGTTCGCGCGGTGGCCCCTCATCCGGCTGCCGCCACCTTCTCCCCGTTCTGACGGGGAGAAGGTGTATGCCGCACCGCCTCTTCCTCTCGCAAACATTGTGGGACGCACGTCCACTCTCGCCGCAAGCGGGGAGAGGGTTAGGAGGAGGGGCAAAATGCTGGTGGCAGAAGGCCGATTAGTGAAGCAAACCATCACGCTACCTCCTCGAACCGCTTTAGCTCTGCCGGCGCGCCGATAGTCTCGAGGTAGAACCGCGTCAACAAATTCTTCGCCGTCAGCTGGCGGTATTCCGCCGTGGCGCGCCAGTCGGTGAGCGGCTGGAAATCGGTGTCGAAGGCAGGGCGGGCGGCCTCGACCGTTGCTTCAATCCACGGCTTGCCGATCAGTTCGGCCTCCACCATACGGGCTCGTTTCGGCGTTGCCGCCATGCCGCCGTAGGCGATGCGGATGTCGGTGACGATCTCCGCGTCGTCGAGGGTCAGCAGGAAGGCGCCGAGCACGGCGGTGATGTCCTCGTCCCGGCGCTTGGTGATCTTGTAAGCCGCAAAGTGGCTGTTGGCGGGATAGGGCACGAAGACGCTTTCGACGAATTCGCCGGGTTTGCGGTCCTGTTTGCCGTAGGCGATGAAGAAGTCTTCGAGGGGGATTTTGCGCTGGCCTTCCAGGGAGCGCAGCGTCAGCGTCGCGCCGAGGGCGATCAAGGGCGGCGGGCTGTCGCCGATCGGCGAACCATTGGCGATGTTGCCGCCGATCGTGCCCATGTTGCGCACCTGCTCGCCGCCGATGCGGTCGATCAGCCGCCCGAGCGCCGGGATTTTCCGGGTGATCGCTTCGAAGGCCTTGGTGTAGCTGACGCCGGCGCCGATGGTGACACCGTCCTCGCTTTCGGTGACCGACTGCAATTCGCTCAGCTGGTTGATGAAGACGACCGGGCTCAGCCGCCGCATCTGTTTCGTCACCCAGAGGCCGACATCGGTCGAGCCGGCAACGACGATTGCCTCGGGCTCCTGCGAGAGAACTTCGGCCAGTGCCTGGACCGAAGCCGGCACGATCAAACGGTCTTCGCCTTTGGCAATCCGGATGGTGCCGCTCGCCTGCATGGCCCAGAGCCGTGCGATGATTTCCGAGCGCGTGCGCTCCAGCGGGTCGAACAGCGCGCTCGGCCGCATCAGGCTCACCTGCTCGGCGGCCTTGACGATCGGCTCGTAGCCGGTGCAGCGACAGAGATTGCCTTGCAATGCCTTTTCGATCTCGCGGCGGCTGGGTTTTTCCTTCGTCAGCCACAGACCATAGAGCGACATCACAAAGCCCGGCGTGCAGAAGCCGCATTGCGAGCCGTGGCAATCGACCAGCGCCTGCTGCACCGGATGCAGCGCACCGTCCCGGCCGGCCAGATGCTCGACCGTCACCACGTGCGTGGCGTGCAGCGACCCCATGAAGCGGATGCAGGCATTGACGGATTCATAGGCGAGCTTGCCGTCTGCTAGCCGCCCGACGAGCACGGTGCAGGCGCCGCAATCGCCCTCCGCGCATCCCTCTTTGGTGCCGGTGAGGCGCCGCTTCAACCGCAGAAAATCGAGAAGCGTCTCGGTTGGCCCGACATCGGTAAGGTCGATGTCCTCGCCATTGAGAATGAAGCGAATGCTGTCGTTCATGATATTCCCGGTTGTTTTTCCAATGGTTAAGCCGCCGTCCAGCCACCGTCAATCGAGATGTGGGTTCCGGTCACCTGGCGGGCGGCATCGCTCGCAAGGTAGAGCGACAGCGCGCCGATCTCCTCGGCCTTGACGAATTCACGCGTCGGCTGCGCCTTGAGGATAACCTCGCTCTTCACCTGCTCCTCGGTCATGCCGCGCGCCTTGGCGGTATCGGGTATCTGCTTTTCGACGAGCGGCGTCAGCACGTAGCCGGGGCAGATGGCGTTGACCGTCACGCCGAATTCGGCAAGTTCCAGCGCCGCTGTCTTCGTAAGGCCTAATATACCATGCTTTGCCGCGACATAGGCGGATTTGAAGGGGGAGGCGACGAGCCCGTGGGCCGAGGCGATGTTGATGATGCGGCCATGCTTCCTAGCCTTCATCAGCGGAATGGCGGCGCGCATGGTGTGAAAGGAGCTCGACAGATTGATGGCGATGATCTGATCCCATTTCTCGGTCGGGAAATCCTCGATCTTCTCGACATGCTGAATGCCGGCGTTGTTGACGAGGACGTCGACGGTGCCGAAGGTCTTTGCCGCCGTTTCGATCAGGTCGGCGATCTCGGCGGGCTTGGTCATGTCGGCCGAATGGTAGATCGCCCCGCCTTTCGACAATGATTCAAGCCGCGCGACGATCGCCTTGATTTCATCGGCGTTTCCGAAACCGTTGATGACAATATTGTCGCCGGCTTCGGCGAAGGCGGTGGCGATCGCAAGGCCGATGCCGCTGGTGGAACCGGTGACGACGACTGATCTGCTCATGCTGTTTCTCCCTGAATGCCGATGCTGCGTCGCAGCGTTAGCCGCGAGGTTATTCCCAAAGCCGACTGGCTGGCAATTCCGCTTTATTGGCTTTTCTCGCTCGCATCCGTGTCCTATTGATTTGTCATGATAATCGGCGTGGAGCATTTCCGTTTTTCTCCGAATCACGGAAATGCTCTATCTCTTTGTTCCACGCAATTCCGGACCCAAAACTGCGGCGCACTTTTGCTGGAATTGCTCTAGGGAGAGGGATTTCATGAGCGGATATGTTCTGGCGATCGATCAGGGAACGACGTCGACACGGGCGATTGTTTTTGATGGCGACATGCAGGTCGTCGGCAAGGGCCAGAAGGAATTCACCCAGATCTATCCGCGCTCCGGCTGGGTCGAGCATGACCCTGAGGAGATCTGGGATTCGGTCGTCGCCACCGTCAAGATGGCGCTACGCGAAGCGAAGCTGACGGCGAAGGACATCGCCGCGCTTGGCATCACCAACCAGCGCGAGACCGTGGTCGTCTGGGAGCGCGAGACCGGCCGGCCGATCCAAAATGCCATCGTCTGGCAGGACCGGCGCACAGCAAGCTATTGCGACAACCTGAAACGGCAGGATCTGGAGCGGGTTTTTACCAGGAAAACCGGCCTCATCCTCGATCCCTATTTCTCCGGTACGAAGCTCTCCTGGATGCTCGCCAACGTGAAGGGGGCGCGGACGCGTGCGGCCAGAGGCGATCTCTGCTTCGGTACGATCGACACGTTCCTGATCTGGCGGCTGACCGGCGGCAAGAGCTTCGTGACCGACGCGACCAATGCCTCACGCACGCTGATGTACAACATTGCCGAAAATGCATGGGACGAGGATCTGCTCGACATTCTGAGAGTGCCGGCCGCCATGCTGCCTGAGGTCAAGGACTGCGCCGCCGATTTCGGCATGGTCGATCCGGAGATTTTTGGCGGCGAAATCCCGATTCTCGGCGCCGCCGGCGACCAGCAGGCGGCGACCATCGGTCAGGCCTGCTTTGCGCCCGGCATGCTGAAATCGACTTACGGTACCGGCTGCTTTGCGCTGCTCAATACCGGCGCCGATATGGTGCGCTCGAAAAACCGGCTGCTGACCACCATTGCCTACCGCCTGAACGGCGAGACGACCTATGCGCTCGAAGGTTCGATCTTCATCGCGGGTGCGGCCGTGCAGTGGCTGCGCGACGGGCTCGGCGTCATCGGTAGTGCCGCCGAAACCAATGTGCTTGCCGAAAAGGCCGATCCGACGCAGGAGGTCTATCTCGTCCCGGCCTTCACCGGGCTTGGCGCGCCATATTGGGATGCCCAGGCGCGCGGCGCGATTTTCGGGCTGACGCGCAACAGTGGTCCAGCGGAGCTTTCTCGCGCGGCGCTCGAAGCCGTCTGCTACCAGACCCGCGACCTGCTCGACGCCATGCAGAAGGACTGGAAGAACGGTGCCGAGGATACGGTGCTGCGCGTCGACGGCGGCATGGTCGCCTCCGACTGGACGATGCAGCGCCTCGCCGACCTGCTCGACGCCCCGGTCGACCGCCCGGTGATCCTGGAGACGACGGCGCTGGGCGCGGCCTGGCTCGCCGGCAGCCGGGCGGGGGTATGGCCTGATAGGGACGGCTTTTCGGCGACGTGGAAACGCGATCGGCGGTTCGAGCCTGACATGGACGAGAAGGCGCGGACGGCAAAGCTCAAGGGCTGGAAGAACGCGGTCAGGCGGACATTGAGCGAGGGGTGACGAAAGGACAGGTGTTCCTGTCAGCTCAACCAGTTCTCGACATCGCGGGCCGTATACCACTGCAGCGACGAAGATGCCGTAAGGCATGGGTTCGTAGATTGCGATATAGCGCCCTTCAATGAGAATCCGCGCTGTCGGACTCAACTCAGGGCGTGGCGAGCCCATGTGCGGGTGCTCGGCGGCAAGCTCCACCTTTTCCAGGATCCGGATGAGAAGGGCGTCGGCCGCCGGGTCATTGTCTGGCGCGATGGAACGCCAGATATCGCGTAAATCTTCCTCGGCGCGGGGGGACTGAGAATATATCTAGCCACACTTACGGGCTTTCGCCTTCAACTCTGCCAAAAGCGTGGCTGCGTCGACCTCGCGGCCTTTGCCGCTTGCCAAGCCCGTCATAGGCCTTCTTGAGGCGGCTCATTTCCATCTGCCTGGCTTCCTCTCGCTGTTCCCACAGGCGAAGCGCATCGCGTATGACCTCATTATTGGTGGCATAGGCTCCCGACTCCACCGCATTGTGAAGACGCGCGATTTGTTGAGGGGAAAGGGAAATCGTCAGGGTTCTCATGGCCTGAATTACAAACGCGTCTAACAAGAAATAACAATTTTTCTTAGCGACGGAGGCATCCTCATTCTTGCTGATAGCAGCATGATGGCGCTTCCACTTCGTCAATAATTTTTTGATGCGGTCTGTCGGGTAAGCGGTTACTCCTTCGTCATTCGGAAAGAGGAGTGACCGATGCTTTATGCAATCCTTTGTTACGCCCATGAGGAAACCGTCTTCGCCTGGAGCAAGGAGGAGGAGGCTGCCGTCATGGAAAAGCTTTACGCCGTGCAGGAGCCGCTTGCCAAAGCCGGCAAGCTGGGGCCTGTCGGCCGGCTGATGCCGACGACGGCGGCGACGACCGTGCGCAAGGGCAAGGACGAAGCTCTCGTCATCGATGGGCCGTTCGCGGAAACGAAAGAGGCGCTTCTCGGCTTCTACGTGGTTGATTTCGATACGCTCGACGAGGCAGTCGCCTTCTCGAAACAGCTATCCGCCGTCAATCCCGGCTCCACCTCTTACGAAATTCGGCCTTTCTACGTGTTCAGGCCGGGAGATGCTGCATCATGACCGACATTGCCTGGATCGACCTCGCGCTTGCCTCTGCCCGCCCGAAGGCGCTCGGCGCGCTGTTGCGCTATTTCCGCGATCTCGATACCGCGGAAGAGGCGTTCCAGGAGGCATGCCTCAGGGCGATCCGGACATGGCCGGAAAAGGGACCGCCGCGCGATCCGACGGCCTGGCTCATTTTCGTCGGTCGCAACAGCGGTATCGATGCGGTGCGCAAACGGTCGAAGCTTCAGGCGCTGCCGGATGAGGACGTCATTTCCGATACTGAGGATACCGAAAGCGACATTGTCGAGCGGCTGGATGATTCCAATTATCGCGACGATATCCTGCGGCTTCTCTTCATCTGCTGCCATCCCGATCTGCCGGCGACCCAGCAGATCGCGCTGGCGCTGCGCATCGTGTCCGGCCTTTCGGTGACGCAGATCGCGCGCGCATTCCTGGTCTCCGAAAGCGCCATGGAGCAACGCATCACCCGGGCCAAGGCGCGCGTCGCCAAGGCCGGCGTGCCTTTCGAAACGCCAAGCCCTGAGGAGAGGGCCGAGCGTCTCTCGATCGTCAGCACGATGATCTATCTCATCTTCAACGAGGGCTACAGCCAGGCCGATCCCAGGCATGAGGCGGCCGCCTTCAGCGATGAGGCGATCCGGCTGGGACGCCTGATGCTGCACATCTTTCCGTCCGAACCGGAGTTGATGGGGTTGCTTGCGCTCATGCTTCTGCAGATATCGCGCCGCCCGGCGCGCTTCAGCGCCGAAGGCGAGATCGTGCTGCTCGAGGATCAGGACCGCTCTCTCTGGAACCAGCTTTTCATCAATGAGGCCCTGGCGCTCCTCGACAAGGCGCTGCGCCACCGCCAACCCGGCCCCTACCAGCTTCAGGCGGCCATCGCCGCCATCCATTCCCGCGCGAAACGCGCCGAAGATACGGACTGGGTGGAAATCGATCTGCTCTACCGCGCGCTGGAACGTGTTCAGCCGTCGCCCGTCGTAACGCTCAATCGCGCGGTCGTTGTTTCTAAGCTGCGCGGGCCGCAGGAGGCGCTGGATCTCATCGATCCGCTCGGAGAGAAGCTCGGGGGCTATTTCTATTATCACGGTCTGCGGGGCGGGCTACTGAAGCAGCTTGGTCTGACCAGCCAGGCGCGCGAAGCCTTCGACCATGCCATCGCGCTTGCCCATTCGGCGGCGGAAGCCGCCCATATCCGCCGGCAGATCGACAAGATGCAGGAAGAGGCGGCGCAGCCGATTGCAAATTAAGTCAGGAAAATTGGCGCGCTGTCGGAACGGCGAAGTTTGACACGTCCTTGTAACAACCTGAAACCAAACGGATTTCACTCAAACGGAGAGATGTTGAAATGACCGCCAGTACGCAACATGAACTCGTCCTTGTTCGCGAATTCGATGCCCCGCGCGAGAAGATCTATAAGGCGTGGACCGATTCCGAGCTGCTGAAGCAGTGGTTCGTACCGCGCCCCTGGGGTGTCGCGGATGCGACGCTGGATGTCCGCCCCGGCGGCTCCAATGTCGTCGTCATGCAAGATCCCGAGGGCAACCTCTATCCAAATCGGGGTGTCTATCTCGAACTCGTCGAGAACGAGAAGATCGTCTTCACCGACGCCTATAGCAGCGCCTGGGTGCCTGCCGAAAAACCGTTCTTCACCGGTGTCATCCTGCTCGAGGACCTCGGCAATGGCAGGACGAAATATACGGCCAAGGCGCTGCACTGGCGCGCCGAGGACAAGGACGCGCACGAGAAGATGGGTTTTCACGAGGGATGGGGCAAGGCCGCCGACCAGTTGGCGGAATTGCTGGCGAAGATCTGAGTGTCGGGACGGCGTGGTGAAGGCCGCGCCGTCTTCAAGCTTCAAGTGCGGCGTGAAGCCGTTTGGAGGATGATTCCGCTGAGGCTTGTAAGTCGTTGAATCAGATTCGAATTGGTGGCTTGGGTGGGCCAGTGTCCCTGTCGACTGGCCACGCTGCCATTAGCCCCAGACACTATCGAAACTCTCGAACATTCTGTTCCAGACTTTGTATTTGCGTTCGCCGCCGCCGGTCCTTATCTCCGGATCGAGTTCAACAGGATGCCGACGATGGAACTGGGTCTTTACACATTCGCCGATGTCAATCCCAATCCCTCCCGCAGTAAGGGAGCTGAGGGGGCCGAGCGGCTGAAGCATCTGATCGAGGAGATCGAGCTTGCCGATCAGGTGGGGCTCGACGTCTTCGGACTCGGCGAACATCATCGGCCGGATTATGCGGTATCGGCCCCCACCGTGGCGCTGGCCGCCGCGGCCGTCAAGACAAAAAACATCCGGCTGACCAGCGCCGTGACTGTGCTCTCCTCCGATGATCCGGTGCGTGTGTTCCAGCAGTTTTCGACGCTTGATCTGATTTCCAACGGCCGTGCCGAGATCATGGCAGGGCGTGGCTCTTTCATCGAGTCCTTCCCGCTGTTCGGCTACAATCTCGAGGATTACGACCAGCTTTTCGAAGAGAAGCTTGATCTCCTCCTTGCGCTGCGCGACAGCGAGACGGTGGAATGGGAGGGCGAGCTTCGCGCGCCGATCCGTGGGCGCGGCGTCTATCCCAGGCCATTGCAGGATCCGCTGCCGCTCTGGGTCGCGGTCGGCGGCACACCGCAGTCTGTGGCGCGCGCCGGGGCGCTCGGACTGCCGGTGGCGCTCGCGATCATCGGCGGCGAGCCGCGCCGTTTCGCGCCGCTCTTCGATCTCTACCGCGAGGCTGCGCGCCGGGCAGGGCAGGATCAGGCGAAGTTGAAGACCAGCATCAATGTCCATGGCTTCATCGCCGACACGACGGAGAGAGCCGCTGACCAGTTCTACGGCCCGCAGGCCGAGGTGATGAACCGTATCGGCCGCGAGCGCGGCTGGGGACCGACGAGCCGAGCGCATTTCGATCTGTCGCGCGGGCCGAACGGCGCGCTCTTCCTCGGCGATCCGGAGGCGGTTGCGGAAAAGATCATCGCCCATCATGCGATATTCAAGAACGACCGCTTCCTGCTGCAGATGGCGATCGGCCTGATGCCGCATGAGCAGATCATGCGCGGCATCGAACTCTACGGGACGAAAGTCGCGCCGATCGTCAGAAAGGCATTGACTGAAAGGGGTGAAGGGGCGAAAGCGACGGCCTAATCAGCGCAACTCCTCAGCGCGTCCTCCCGGACGCGTGCTCCAAGACGGCTGCGGCCGTCCCGCGCAAGGCCGGAAGAGACGAATGGTAATCGCAAACGACGATGAACTGACAAAGCTCAAGGAGATCGGCCGGATCTGCGCCAACGCCATCCAGGTGATGGCGGCGGCGATGGAGCCCGGCATGACGACGCTCGAGCTCGACCGGATCGGCCGCAAGGTGCTCGAGAATTCCGGCGCGCGCTCGGCGCCGGAGTTCTGCTACCAGTTTCCCGGCGCGACCTGCATCAGCGTCAACGAAGAAATCGCCCACGGCATTCCAGGCGCGCGTGTCATCCAGGCCGGAGACCTGATCAATATCGACGTCTCGGCGGAAAAGGATGGCTTCTTCGCCGATACCGGCGCTTCCTTTGCGATGCCGCCGGTCAAGCCGAAGATCGAACGCCTCTGCCGCGACGGCAAGCGGGCGCTCTGGGTGGGGCTTAATCAGGTGAAAGCGGGCGAGCCGCTGGCAAAGATCGGCACCGCCGTCGGCGCTTTCGCGCAGAAGAACCGCTACACGCTGGTCGCCAATCTAGCGAGCCACGGCGTCGGCCGCTCGCTGCACGAGGAGCCGGCCGAGCTCTCGACCTGGCCGGACCCTTCGGAAAAACGCGTGATGACGGATGGCCTCGTCTTCACCGTCGAGCCGTTTCTTTCGCTCGGCGCGACCTGGGCCGAAGGCGGCGACGATGCGTGGACGCTCTATGCCGATCCGAAGGCGCCGACCGTGCAATTTGAGCACACGGTGGTTGCGACGCGGAACGGACCGGTGATTCTGACCTTGCCGGATGGGCGGGGGTAGGGTTTCATCGTCAGCGCACCCGCCTCGTCCTTCGAGCCCCCTACGGGGCGCCTCAGCAACCGTGTTGTTGGGGTTCGCTCCATGGGGTTCGTCTTTTGATAATCGTGTTGATCATGACGATGAATTTCCGCATGGCGGCGACGAGGGCGACCTTGGGTGGTTTGCCGGCATCGCGCAGTCTTTTGTGGAAGGCCTTGATGGCCGGGCTGCAACGGATGGCCGAGAGCGTTGCCATGTAGAGAGCGCATCGGACGGTGGCGCGGCCGCCGGCGATGTGGCGCTGGCCACGCCAGGTGCCGCTGTCGTGGGCGACCGGGGCGACGCCGACGAGGGCTGCGAGCTTCTTGTCGTCGATGGCGCCGAGTTCGGGCAGCTCGGCGATGAGCACGGCGGCGCCGACCTCGCCGATGCCTGGCACGGTCAGCAGCAGGTCGCGGCGTGCGGCCATGTCGGGCTCGGCCTCGATGGCAAGCGCGATGGCGGCATCGACGCGGGCGAGCTGGCTCTTGAGGGCGGCGAGGGTCTCGCCAATCAGCGCGGCGACGGCTTGCGGGGCATGTTCGAGGCGGTTCTTCTCGGCGACCGCCATGTCGATGAGCTGCCGGCGGCGGGCGACGAGGGCAGCAAGCGCGATGCGGCCGTCGTCGATATGGGGGATCTGTGCCGGCCGCATCGCTCTGGCGAAGTGGAGAATGACGCGGGCGTCGACCTGATCGGTCTTGGCCAGCCGCCCGCTGGCCCTGGCGAAATCGCGCACCTGGCGGGGATTGACGACGGCGATGGGAATACCGGCGGCCATCAGCGCCCTGACGATCGCCATCTCGTAACCGCCGGTGGCCTCGACGACGACCAGCTCGGCGCCGGCTATCGCCGTCGCCAGCGCGGTCCGGCCCGGCGCGTCGTTGTCAAAGCGGCCAACGGCGCTTTTGCCCTCGACGGCCACGTCGAAATGGGCTTTCGAGACATCGATGCCGACCATGAAAGCTTGCGGGATACGCATGGGTGCTCCTCCTTGCAACGCGGGCTCAAGGCCCAATCAACCGTTCGAGCGAAGACATGGCGACGGAGATGCTCGCTGAGGCACGAGTTCAAAACCCAGGGATGACACGCATCCCCGTCGCGCAACCCCACTATACAGCAACGGCAACGTACAAGGATGAGGCTCTCTTGGAGGCTGTTCGCATACTCCTGCGTCCGCGGTTATAAGCGCGGCATCCTCCAAAGCCCCTCATGCTGAGGTGCGCAGCCCACAGGTCGAACTCGGAGCACGCCGCAACGCCGCTCCTTGCATCATCGAACTCGGAGCGCTCGCCTCATCCGTCGACTTTCGCAGAATTGATCGATCGATCAGAAATACTCGTTTGTGGCGATCGTGCTGCGGCGCGATAAGCGGTGCATGCTTTCCCGCCCCCCTCGCTCCCCGCCGAATCTCGTCTCTACCGCCGCTGCCGGCGCCGTCGCCATGGCGGCGGCCATGGGCTTCGGGCGTTTCTCTTACACTCCGATCCTGCCTGGCATGATGAGCGGTGTGCCGCTTTCTGCGGCGGATGCCGGATTTATCGCTTCGGCCAATTTCGTCGGCTATCTCGTCGGCGCCGTGCTGGCGGCCTATGGTTGGGCGGCGGGGCGCGAACGGCTGGTGGCGCTCTTGGCACTGCTTGCCAACGCGATCCTGCTCGCCGCCATGGCGGCCACCGATTCCGTCGCGATCTTTGCGGTCATCCGGTTCCTGGCCGGCCTTGCCAGCGCCTTCGCAATGGTTTTCACCTCGTCGATCGTGCTCAGCCACGGGACTGCTGCCGGTAATGACCATGTGCAGGCGGCGCATTTCGGCGGGCCTGGGGCGGGCATCGCGCTTTCGTCGGTCATGGTACTGCTGATCGGTCTCCGCTTTCACGATGAGCCGGGTGGCTGGCGCGCCGATTGGATCGGTGGGGCGCTTTATTGCGCGGCAAGCCTCTTCGTCGTCTGGTGGCTCTTGCCGTCGGCGCCGGCGCAATCGCTGCAGATGGGCAAGGAACCGACGCTCAACTGGAACCGGCCGATGGTGCTTGTCACGCTGTCCTACGGTCTGTTCGGTTTCGGCTACGTGATCACCGCGACCTTCCTCGTCACCATCGCCCGAATGGCAGCGACGGGAGCTTTCGTCGAATTTCTCTGCTGGTTCATCGCCGGAGTGACGGCGGCGGTGGCGCTGTTTGCCTGGAAACCCCTGGTCAGGCCGCTCGGCCTCGGCGGCGTCTACGTCGCCGCGCTTGTCATCGAGGCGGCCGGCGTGCTCGCCACCGTCGCGCTGCCGCCCTCGGTTGCGCCGCTGATCGGCGGGGCCCTATTCGGGGCGACGTTCCTTGCGATCACCGCTTACGGGCTGCAGATCGGCCGCAAGCTTTCGCCCAAGAGCCCGCGGAGAATCCTGGCGATGATGACGGCGGCCTTCGGCCTCGGCCAGATCGTCGGGCCAATCGTTGCGGGCTGGATCGCCGAACGCTCAGGCAGTTTCACCGTGCCGACGGTGATCGCTGCCGGCGCCCTTCTGGTCTGCGCCGCGCTCGTCATGCCGGTGATGAAGGAAATCCCTTAAGTGGTTACAAGTGCGTAACAATGGCTTGAGTCCATTGCCGCTTTCTTCGAACTGCCTTAATTTCCGGGCAATCAGCATCTGCTGATGCTCCCGAGATTCCCGTTCAGGAAAGTACCGCAGTGTTCCTATCATTTTTCCCGAAGCCAAAAGCTTTCTTTATATCGGCCGCACTCTGGTGTTTGGCCGCAGTTCTTCTCTGGTACTTTGGTGGCGAGCAAGCTGGTGCAGCGATCGGACTGCCGCCTCTTCCCGAAGGACAGGAGGCACCTATCGGTGTGTCTGTCTTTTGGACGGCACCTTTCCTCTGGTTCTATATCTACTATTTAATTGTCGTTGGTTTGTTCACGGCCTTCTGGTTCTGGTATAGTCCGCATCCTTGGCAGTCTTGGTCAGTTCTCGGTGCCTCGCTGATCATTTTCACCACCTACTTTGGTGTACAGGTCAGTGTTGCTGTAAACGCTTGGTACGGGCCTTTCTATAATTTGGTCCAGCAAGCGCTCGAGAAGGTAGGTTCAGTTCCCGCTTCACGATTTTATGCGGAACTGCTGATATTCGCCAGTATAGCGTTCGTTGCGGTTGCGATTCGAGTTTTTACCTCGTTCTTCGTAAGCCATTGGGTATTTCGTTGGCGGACAGCGATGAACGACTACTATGTCGCTAACTGGCCCAAGCTGCGGCATGTGGAAGGTGCGTCTCAGCGCGTGCAGGACGATACGATGCGCTTTGCACAAACGATTGAGGGTTTGGGCGTCAGCTTTGTCGACTCCATCATGACGTTGATCGCCTTTTTGCCGGTACTTTTTCGGCTGGGCGCAAATATTACGGAATTGCCGCTGATCGGCCCCATCCCGCATGCGCTTGTCTGGGCCGCAATCTTCTGGTCGTTGTTTGGAACAGTCTTTCTGGCGATTGTCGGTATCAAGCTGCCTGGGCTGCAATTCCTCAATCAGCGCGTGGAAGCCCACTACCGCAAGGAACTGGTCTATGGCGAGGATCATGCAGATCGCGCGGATCCGTTAACGTTGGCTGAATTATTTACGAATGTCCGACGGAATTATTTCCGTATCTATTTTCACTATACATACTTCAATGTCGCGCGTCTTTTCTATTCCCAGGCTGATAATATATTCAGTTTTATCGTTCTCATTCCATCGATTGTGGCAGGTAAGCTGACGCTGGGATTGATGACGCAGATCACGAATGTCTTCGATCAGGTTCGCGGATCTTTTCAATATCTCGTGAGTTCCTGGACGACTATTATCGAGCTGTTGTCCATCTACAAACGTCTTCGGACTTTCGAGGCGGCGATCGACGATGAACCGCTACCTGCGATCGATCGGCACTATCTGGAGAGGGAAGCCGGCGTCGTACATGTCGATGGTTGATTGGTGAGGTTGGGCGGATGAGACGGACTGCGCAGCACCATCCTCATGGTCAAAAGGCCCGTCAGAGCCCCGACGTCTGCTGCAGCTTGCCGCGCGCCTCGATCATCGGGATCGCTTCCGAATAGCTGACGCAGCCGACATCCGCCCGGTGGCAGACGTCGCTAACCAGGCGGTCGAGCGCGCGCCAGTAGGCGCCGCCGTTCATTTCCACGAAATGGAAGCCGAGCTGGAGAGGGATGCGGTCGCCATTATATTGGCGGTCGAAAGCCTGGGAGAAGGCGGCGTAGGCGCGGTTTTCGAATGCCTTCGAATCCGCGCTGTCCTCCTCACCCTTGGAATGGCGGACGAAGAGATTGTAGTCCATGCCGATGATCGGCTTTTCGTTCGGACCTTCTGGGATCAGGGGAAGGCCGAAGCGGAGGATGCCGTCTTCTTCGACAGGCATGGCCGGACCCTTGGTGACGAGGCTTGCATCATAGGTGAAGCCCGCCTTCTTCTCGGCGGCGATCATGTCGGCGCCCGCCGTCGCCGAGAGATAGGGAGCGCGAAAGCCCTTGATGCCGTGATCGACCAGATCCTGCCAGCCGGCGGGTTCATCGAGGCCAACGCTCTTCCAGGCGCTTTTCAATGTGGCATGGAAGGTTGCGTATTCGGCGGACCAGTCGGCCTCGCTCCAGAGGCGGCCGTCGAAATGGCCGCAGGCATGGCTTGCTATGTCGTGACCTTCGAGATGGGCGTGCCAGATATTGCCGAGGCGCTCGCGGATCTCGTCGTCGCTCCGGGCAAAACCGACATTGGATTTTCCGGGTTTCTGGTGCGGCGCCTGATAGGTCTTCTTCGCCGCCTCGTTCATCAGGAAGGTGCAGGAAAGGAAATAGGTGAAATGGGCGCCGTCCTTCGCCGCCATCTCGCGGCTCTTCAGCCAGAGCGCGTTGTCGTGGGCGCCGTCAAAGGAGATGATGACGAGCTGCTTCGGCCGGTCGGCCGCCTCTGCCGCCGCGGGAAGAACGAGAGAGGCAACCAGACAGGTGGCGAGGAGAGGACGAGACATGGGCACCGCGACAATTTGTTCGCGGTTTCCCTCCGATAGAATTGCGGCGAAGCTGCGGTCACAACTGGCATTTTTTCCCGCCAACCGCTAAGTCATGTCAAACTGCACGGAAGGGACCGCAATGGCACTGCTTATCGTCGGCATCATACTTTTTCTCGGGGTGCATTTGGTGCGGGTGGTGGCTCCGGATCTGCGCCGCTCGATGATCGCGCGCCTCGGCGAGAATGGCTGGCGGGCCGGGTATTCGGTTGCGAGCATCCTCACGCTGATCCTGTTGATCTATGGTTTCGGGCAGGCTCGGCAGGTGACCGGCATGCTCTACAATCCGCCGGTCTGGATGGCGCATATATCAATCACGCTGATGTTGATCGCCATGATCTGTCTCGTCGCCTCGCTGTTGCCGGCGGGGCATATTGCGACCAAGACCAAACATCCGATGGTGCTGTCGGTGAAGATCTGGGCGCTGGCGCATCTGCTTGCCAATGGCGAGACGTCGTCGGTGCTGCTGTTTGCGGCCTTCCTTGCCTGGGGCGTGATCGTGCGCATTTCGCTCAAGCGCCGCGAGCGGGCGGGGGAAATCACGCTCCGGCCCTTCGTCTCGGCCAAGTACGACGTCTATGCCGCCGTTATCGGCATCGTCCTCTGGGCGCTGATCATCTGGAAGCTGCACGAATGGCTGATCGGCGTTTCGCCGCTCGCCATGTGACGAATCTTTCACATCCCCCTTACAACGGCGGCAAAATGGGGTAGAAGGCCGGAAATGTGCGTGTCATGCACATGCGTATAGGTATTTCCGCGGCCGGAGACGAGAATGGCATTCAACGACGACAGCTTCATCCGTGAAGTCAATGAGGAATTGCGGTCAGACCAGATGAAGGGCGTTTGGCGCCGGTTCGGCCGCTATATCATTGTCGTCGCCATTCTGATCGTTCTCGGCACCGCCGGCAAGGTTCTCTACGAATATTGGGACGATACCCGCTCCTCCGGCGCCGGCGACCAGTTTCTGGCAGCGATGAAGCTTGCCGACGAGAACAAGAACGACGAGGCGCTGGCCGCGCTTGAAAAGCTGGAGAAGGAGGGCCATGGCGCCTATCCGGTGCTGGCGCGCATGCGGGCGGCGACCGTCCAGGCGCAAAAGGGCGATGCTGCTGCTGCGATCGCCGCCTTCAACGAGATCGGCAAAGACAACAGCGTTCCGGCTGCCGTGCGTGATGTCGCCAAAATGCGCGCGGGCTGGCTGCTGATCGAGAACGGCTCTTATGAGCAGGTTTCGGCCGCGATCGAAGAAATGGCCGTGCCGAGCAACGCTTTCCGCCATTCGGCGCGCGAAGCACTCGGTCTGGCCGCCTACAAGGCCGACAACATGGCGCAGGCGCGGCAATGGTTCCAGTCGATTGTCGACGACGCGGGCAGCCCGCGTCCTGTTGCCAATCGCGCGCAGATGATGCTTGATCTCATTACCGCATCCGGCAAGGCGCCCGCCGCGCAGGGCTGAGTTTTAAGGAAAAAGCATGAGTTTCACGGTCGCCATCGTCGGTCGTCCGAATGTCGGCAAGTCGACGCTTTTCAACCGCCTGGTGGGCAAGAAGCTGGCGCTCGTCGACGATACACCAGGCGTCACCCGTGACCGCCGGCCGGGTGATGCGCGGCTGATGGGACTGACCTTTACGATTATCGACACGGCCGGTCTGGAGGAAGCCGACGAGGAGAGCCTGCAGGGCCGGATGCGCGCTCAGACGGAAGCGGCGATCGACGAGGCCGATCTATCGCTTTTCGTCGTCGACGCCAAGAATGGGCTGACGCCCGTCGATACCGCTCTTGCCGAAATGCTGCGCCGGCGCGGCAAGCCGGTGGTGCTCGTCGCCAACAAATCCGAGGCGCGCGGCTCCGACAGCGGCTTCTACGACGCCTATACGCTGGGGTTGGGCGAGCCGACGCCGATTTCGGCCGAGCACGGTCAGGGCATGCTCGACCTGCGCGACGCGATCGTCGAGGCGATCGGCAAGGACCGGGCCTATGCCAAGGAGGATGTTGCCGTCACGGACGTCGATATTCCCCATTCGGCCGATGAGGGTGAAGACGAGGACGAAGAGCCGGCCTACGACGAGACCAAACCACTCCGGGTGGCGATCGTTGGCCGGCCGAATGCGGGCAAATCGACCCTCATCAACCGCTTCCTCGGCGAGGATCGGCTGCTGACCGGCCCGGAGGCAGGCATTACCCGCGATTCCATTTCGGTGGAATGGGACTGGCGTGGCCGTACCATCAAGATGTTCGATACGGCCGGCATGCGACGCAAGGCGCGAGTGACCGAGAAGCTGGAGAAGCTTTCGGTCGCCGATGCCCTGCGGGCCATCCGCTTCGCCGAAACCGTCGTCATCGTTTTCGATGCGACGATTCCCTTCGAGAAGCAGGACCTGCAGATCGTCGACCTTGTGCTGCGCGAGGGGCGTGCAGCAGTGCTTGCCTTCAACAAGTGGGACATGATCGAAGACCGCCAGGCGGTGCTTGCCGATCTGCGCGAAAAGACTGACCGGCTGCTGCCGCAGGCGCGCGGCATCCGCGCCGTGCCGATCTCCGGCCAGACCGGCTGGGGCCTCGACAAGCTGATGCAGTCGATCATCGATACCGACAGGGTCTGGAACAAGCGTATTTCGACGGCGCGGCTCAACCGCTGGCTGGAGACGCAGCAGATCCAGCATCCGCCACCGGCCGTTTCCGGCCGCCGCATCAAGCTGAAATACATGACGCAGGTCAAGGCCCGCCCGCCGGCCTTCATGATCTCCTGCACCCGCTCGGATGCGCTGCCGGAATCCTATACGCGCTACCTGATCAATGGGTTGCGTGCGGATTTCGACATGCCGAGCGTGCCGATCCGCATCCATTTCCGTTCGCCTGATAATCCGTACGAGTCGAAGAAGAGGCGGACGTAGGGCTGGGCTTGTGCTGATTGGGGTCTTACGCGGCATTGTTGCGCCGTCGTGTGGCATCCCCCTCTGCCCTGCCGGGCATCTCCCCCACAAGGAGGGAGATCGGATCGGCGGACCCGCTCGCTCTAACGTTGATTATTTGAGGAGATTCCATCTCCGAGTCGATCTTCCCTTTGTGGGGGAGATGTCCGGCAGGACAGAGGAGGGTGACCTCAGGCGCGACCGTTCTCCTGCTCGTCTAGCGGCGACGACACGCTTCGCAGCGCCCTGCACAGAAAGAACTGATCAATCTCCGGATGGGAGAGGCCCGGCGGTTTCGCCGGGCTTTCTGCTTCTTGGAAGCGACTTAGCGAATTGCCAAGCCTTTTTCCACTTGGGCGTGATGACCCCATTGGCAGCGCGAATATTGTTGATGAATTGCTGCGTTGCCGCTTCCCAGGAATATTGCATGGCAAGCTCACGCGCCTTGGTGCGCGAGGCGGAGAGAGCGGCCAGGCACGCGGCCTGCAGGTCGGCGTCGAGTGCTCCGACCTCGCTGTCCTCGCCGATGATATCGAGAGGGCCGGTGACCGGATAGGCGGCAACCGGCACGCCCGATGCCAATGCTTCGAGAATGGTGTTGCCGAAGGTGTCGGTGAGCGAGGGGAAGACGAAGACGTCGGCCTGAGCGTAGATTTTCGCCAGATCCTCGCCGAATTTCACGCCGGTGAAATGGACGTTCGGATAACGCTGCTCCAGTTCGGCGCGCGCCGGACCATCGCCGACGACGACCTTGGAGCCCGGCAGCTCGAGATCGAGAAATGCAGGCAGATTCTTTTCCAGCGCCACGCGGCCGACGGTCATGAAAATCGGCCGAGGCAGGCCAAGGGGCTCCGGCTCAAGCGGCATCGGATGGAATTGCGTGGCGTCGATGCCGCGGGTCCAGGGCATCAGGTTCTTGATGCCTCTCGCGGACAATTCGCGAGCAAGGCTTGGCGTCGCCACCATGCAGCCGGCGCCGCCATTGTGGAACCAACGCACGAAGGCGTAGAGCCAGCTCTCCGGGATCGGCAGGCGGGCGGAAACATATTCCGGAAAGCGTGTGTGATAGCTGGTGGAGAAAGGCATGCGCTTGCGCAGGCACCAGCGGCGGGCGGTCAATCCCAGCGGACCTTCAGTCGCGATATGCACATAGGTCGGATTGTGCTTTTCGATCTCTCGCGCGACACGTCGATAATTGGCAATCGACAGGCGGATTTCCGGATAGGTCGGGCAGGGGATGCTGTGGAAACGCTCCGGGGTCACCATCGCAACCTCGACACCCATTTTCGCCAATTCGCGATTGGTGTTCTCGATCGAGCGGACGACTCCATTGACCTGCGGGTGCCAGGCGTCGGTAACGATCACTAGCCTTTCCGGCAGGTTTCCGGCGGCTGCCGCATTGGCCCAGCTCTCGCCGCTGTAAGTATTTGCCGGACGTTGCAGCATGTCGCGATTTCCATCCGCGTTGCAGTGATCTGTCAACGCTCAACCCCAAAGCGGGGTTCCGGAACGGCGATTCCCGCCCGCTTATTTTGAGGCATGACCATGATGGAAATATTACAGCCGCTTGCCAGTGTTTTCAGGCTTTTAGCGGCTCGATCGCCGCGAATATGTCAGAGGCTGATCGCAGTTTTCAGGCAGAAAGAATGACGGCGCCGGTCGGGGACCGGCGCCGCTTGGGAGGTTAGGCGGCAGCGGAAGCCGAACCGGCGAGCGGAACTTCCGAGATCGTCTTCAGGACCTGCGAAGCGATCTGATAGGGGCAGCCCTGCGAGTTCGGGCGGCGATCTTCCAGATAGCCCTTGTAGTCGTTCTTGACGAAGGAGTGCGGCACGCGGATCGAAGCGCCACGGTCGGCAACGCCGTAGGAGAACTTGTTCCACGGAGCGGTTTCGTGCTTGCCGGTCAGGCGCTTGTCGTTGTCAGGACCGTAGACGTTGATGTGGTCCATCAGGTTCTTTTCGAACTGCGCCATCAGCGCTTCGAAGTAGGCCTTGCCGCCGACTTCGCGCATGTACTTGGTCGAGAAGTTGCAATGCATGCCCGAGCCGTTCCAGTCGGTGTCGCCGAGCGGCTTGCAGTGATATTCGATGTCGATGCCGTATTTTTCGGTCAGACGCTGCAGCAGGTAGCGTGCCATCCAGATCTGGTCGGCGGCCTTCTTGGAGCCCTTGCCGAAAATCTGGAATTCCCACTGGCCCTTGGCCACTTCGGCGTTGATGCCTTCGTGGTTGATGCCGGCAGCGAGGCAAAGATCGAGATGCTCTTCGACGATTTCGCGGGCGACGTCGCCGACATTAGAATAGCCGACGCCGGTGTAGTAGGGGCCCTGCGGAGCCGGATAACCCTGCTCGGGGAAGCCGAGCGGGCGGCCGTTCTGGTAGAAGAAATATTCCTGCTCGAAGCCGAACCAGGCATCTTCGTCGTCGAGGATGGTGGCGCGGGCGTTGCTCGGGTGCGGCGTGACGCCATCGGGCATCATGACTTCGCACATGACGAGCACGCCGTTGGTGCGGGCCGGGTCGGGATAGATGGCGACGGGCTTCAGTACGCAATCGGAGCTGCGGCCTTCGGCCTGCATGGTCGACGAGCCGTCGAAGCCCCAGAGCGGAAGCTGTTCCAGCGTTGGGAATGCGTCGAATTCCTTGATCTGCGTCTTGCCACGCAGGTTCGGTACCGGGGTGTACCCATCGAGCCAAATATACTCGAGCTTATATTTTGTCATCGTGACTCTCTCAATGCGACGAAGGTGAGCAAACCCGGAGACGATCTGGGCGCGCAAACGCATCCGACCGCCAGGGGATGCACCTATCGAAGCACGTAGCGTGCCAGTTTGATTGCCGACAAAAGAAAAATCTTAAATCGGCCTGTCGATCCGCACTTTTCCCTTTCTCGAAAGGAGCCCGTTTGAACGATCGAAGGCTGATTCATCAGGAAGATAAAGAGGTTTCCTGCCTCGGAACCGGATGAAAATTTGGGCGTTAGTTCGAAATGGTGAAGTGTTGAACAAATAGGCGGAAGCTTCAGTCATAGACAGCGTATGGATCAATCATAGTTACTTCATGCATATATTTTGTGCAATTTGCATAAAGTATGTGCATCATGCTATGGTCGCAGTCCTGATATCGATGCGCCGAACGGAATGGAGGCGATCTCATGCCCACCGGTTTCCATCGTGAATCCGCGACGATCTACCAGTTTCCCGTTAAGCCGACGCGGGCCGCCAACCGATTCGAACGCGCCAGGCTGATGGAGCGCGAGGCGGCTGATGTCTGCGACGCCGCGCTCGACAGCTGCTGGTATCATGACGAGGCGGTTCGCGAGACGGATCGGCCGACGAAGTCCTGATTTTTACGCCCGGGGAAGAATGCCGATAAGGCGGGAGCGCCCGCGCATGGCATACCTGCGCCGTGGTCATGGGCGGGTTCAGCGATCGCTCAACCCGAGTTTTTCTCTTGCAACCAACGCGCCATGCTCGCTGACGACGCGAGCCGCCACGCCTGCGGCGAAGCGGGCGGCTGCCGGCGCGTCCTGACTCTCAAGATATCGTGCGAGGAAGGCACCATTGAAACTGTCGCCGGCGCTGGTGGTGTCGACGACCTTCTTGACCTTTTCGGCCGGAACGAAGGTCTCCTCGCCGCCGAAATTCAAGTTGACACCGTCCGCGCCATTCTTGACCACGATATTGAGAGCGCCCAGCGCGCGGTAGCGATGAATGGTCGCCTCGATGGAATCGTCGCCGAAATGAGCGGCCTCGTCATCAAAGCTCGGCATGACGAGCACGGAGGAGCGAGCGCCTTCGCTGATCGTCGTATGCATGACATCGTAGCTCGACCACAGGCGGGGACGGATGTTCGGGTCGAACACCACGAGCTTGCCGGCTGCCTTGGCGCGGCGGATTTCGGAGAGCAGCGTTGCGGCATCCTCCTGCGGCAGGATGGCAAGGGTGATGCCGGAGAAATAAACGAGATCGGCGCTCTCCACCGCCTCGCGCAGAAGATCCGGATCGGCAGCCAGGCTACGGGCGGCCGAACTGTCGCGCCAATAGCTGAAGGAGCGTTCGCCGTTCTTCAGGTTGATCATGTAGAGGCCCGGCGTCTTGCCCTTGATGCGGCGGATGAGGTTTGTGCCGATACCCGCCCCTGCGATAAAGGCAGCCATCTCGTCCGACATGGCGTCGTCACCGAGCGCGGTGAAATAATCGACCGACCAATCGGGGCCGAGGCAAGCGCGGGCATACCAGGCGGTATTGAAGGTATCGCCGGCAAAGCCCTTGCGCAGCAGGCCGTCGCCGGCCTGAGAGAGCTCCACCATGCATTCACCGATCGACAGAAACCGTCTTCCGTTCACCTTGTCCTCCCGGCATAGGAGCGCCGCTGATGCAACAGGTCGCTCTATCGCTTTGAATTAACGCTTCATCCGCTGATACGCGGAGCCGGGCGGAGTGACAAGCGTCGATATTGCGAGCGCCATTGCGACAAGGAACCGAAAGCCGCCTTCGCGGGCAAGCGAAGGCGGGCGAGCGCGAAGGGTGTTTATTCGTGGATGGTGTAGCTGCCGAGCTCGCAAAGATCCTGCGTGTCTTCGGTGGTGTCGAGGTCCGAGTCTTCGTCGAATTCGAAGCGCATGTCGTATTTGCAGACGGTGCGGCCGTCGGCGATGGTGATGTTCACGGTCTCGCCCGGATTGAGGACATCCTCGCCGAACACGTCTTCTTCCCAGCTGTTGACGCCTGTCGGCGAGCTGTAGAAGCGCGTCAGGACGGACTTGGTCCCGTTGGTGAGCTGGAATTTCAAATCTTCGGCATGCGACGATACGGCGGAGGTGGCGACGATCGCGGCGGCAAGCGCAATCAATCCGGACAGTTTCGATTTCATATATGCAGTTCCCCATAGCCTATGATTAGGCGGAGAAAGACATAGCATATCCGCATCTAAATCTTTCTTAGCGGAGACTATAGATTCCGAAGTAACTGTGTTTTGGCCGTTTCGCCGCGAAGGGGACGTGACAAAGCGTTTGGAAAAAGCGAAGGCCCCTTCATGCGACCCTCCCTCAATCACGGTCTGTCCATATGATAACAGGCGGCCTTCTGGCCGGGCCGGACTTCCTCGGTCGGCGGCATTTCGGTGCGGCAGATGTCGGTCGCCTTCCAGCAGCGGGGAGAGAAGACGCAGCCTTTCGGCGGATTCAGCGGCGAGGGCGGATCGCCCTGTAGGCGGATGCGGGTGCGCAGGCGCGCGAGCTTCGGATCCGGGATTGGGGCCGCAGAAAAGAGCGCCTGGGTATAGGGGTGGGCGGGATGATCGAAGACGGTGGCGCAGTCGCCTGATTCCACCACGCGGCCGAGATAGAGCACCAGCACATCGTCGGAGATCAGGCGCACGACGGAGAGGTCGTGGCTGATGAAGATCAGCGTCAGGCCGAATTCCTTTCGCAGCTTGCGCAGGAGCGTAATGACCTGGCCTTGGATCGAAACGTCGAGAGCCGAAACCGGCTCGTCGCAGACGATGAGCTTCGGTTTGGTGACGATTGCCCGCGCTATCCCGATGCGTTGCGCCTGGCCGCCGGAGAATTCGTGCGGATAGCGGTTGATCATCTCCGGCACGAGGCCGACGGCGCTCATGATTTCGCGCACGCGCTGGGTACGCTCGGCCTTCGAAAGCTTCGTTTCGAAGACGGTCAGCGGCTCGGCGATGATGTCTCCGACCGTCATGCGCGGGTCGAGCGAGGCGATCGGATCCTGGAAGATGATCTGCATGTCGCGCCGCGCGGCGCGCATTTCCTCCTCCGACAGGTCGAGAAGATTGCGGCCCTGCCAGAGGATGCGGCCCTTCTGCGATTTCAACAGCCGCAGGATGGAACGGCCGAGCGTGGATTTGCCGCAGCCGGATTCGCCGACGACTCCGAGTGTGCGGCCTTCGGCGAGATCGAAGCTGACATTGTTGACGGCGGTAAGGAAGACCGGCGGCTTAAAGAGGCCTTTCGCCGGCAGTTCGAACTGGGTGGTGAGGTTTTCGACCCTCAGCAGTGATCGGTCAGCCATGGTTCAGCAACTCCTCACGGCGTGGAAAGGGATGGTAGCAGGCCGCACAGTGGCGCGGTCCCAACGGTTCGAGGGGAGGCGGACGATCGATGCAATCGTCCTGGACCTGCGAACAGCGCGGCGAGAAATTGCAGCCCTTCGGCAGGTGCTGCAGGTTCGGCGGGCGGCCGGGGATGACGACGAGGTGGTCGACATCCTGGTCCGGGCGCGGGATAGAGGCATGCAGCGCCGCCGTATAGGGATGGGCGGGACTATCGAAGAGTTCGTCGACAGGCGCTTCCTCGACGATGCGGCCGGCATACATGACGGCGACGCGGTCAGCGAGGCCGGCGACGACGCCGAGATCGTGGGTGATCATGATGAGCGCTGTGTTCATCTCCGCCGTCAGATCGTTGAAGAGATCGAGGATCTGCGCCTGGATGGTGACGTCGAGCGCCGTCGTCGGCTCGTCGGCAATCAGGAGCTTCGGCTTGGTGAGCAGCGCCATGGCGATGACGATGCGCTGGCGCATGCCGCCTGACAATTCGTGCGGATAAAGGTGGAAGCGCCGCATCGGGTCGGGAATGCCGACGCGTTTGAGGATGTCGAGGGCAGCGTCCGATGCGGCGCGCGCCGTCAGGCCGCGGTGGACCTCCAGCTGTTCCGTCAACTGCCGGGAAATCTTCAGCGACGGGTTCAGCGCTGTCATCGGGTCCTGGAAGACCATGGCCATGTCCTTGCCGCGGATCTGGTCGAGCTCGCGCGGTTTCAGCGACAGCACGTCCTTGCCTTCGAGCAGCGCCTGTCCCGCCGTCCTGCCGTTCTTGGCAAGCAGGCCCATGATGCCGAGGAAGGTCTGGCTCTTGCCGGAGCCGGACTCGCCGACGATGGCGATGCGCTCGCCGCGCCGGACGGTGAGGTTCATGTTGGACACCGCCTTCACGTCGCCGTCTGGGGTCGCAAAGGTGATCGAGTAATCCTTGAGTTCGAGGAGGATGTCTTTTTCTTGGAGCATTCTATCGATCCTTCGGGTCGAACGCGTCGCGCAGGCCGTCGCCGATGAAAAGCAGGCTGAGCAGCAGGGCGACGAGGAAGCTTGCCGGGAAGATCAGCAGCCAGGGCATGCTTTCCATCGCATCGGTCCCTTCCGCGATCAGCGTGCCGAGCGAGGTCAGCGGTTCCTGCACGCCGAAGCCGAGATAGGAGAGGAAGCTTTCGGTGGCGATGATTTCAGGCACGGTCAGCGCCGCGAAGATGACGACGGGGCCGACGAGGTTCGGGATGATGTGCTTGACAATGATCTTGAACGGCCGCTGCCCGGATGCGCGGGCCGCTTCGATGAATTCGCGATGCTTGATCGACAGCGTCTGGCCGCGCACGATGCGGGCCATGGTCAGCCATTCCAGCGCGCCGATCGCGGCAAAGAGCAGGTAGACGTTGCGGCCGAAGATCACCATCAGCAGGATGACGAAAAGGATATAGGGAAGCGCGTACATGATGTCGACGAAACGCATCATGATGGCATCGAGCCTGCCGCCGATATAGCCTGAGATCGCGCCATAGAGCACCCCGATGACGACGGAGACGACGGTTGCCGTCAGCGCCACGGCCAGCGAGACGCGGGTGCCGTAGAGCACCCGGGCGAGAAGGTCGCGGCCGTTCGGGTCGGTGCCGAAATAATGGCCGGTCTCGATCGAGGGCGGGATGCGGAAGGCCGCCCAATCCGGGTCCTCGTAGTTGAAGGGAATGAACCAGGGGCCGAGGAAGGCGGCGAGGATCAGGAGCCCCAGGACGGCGATCGAGAGCACGGCGGCCTTGTTGCGCGCCAGGCGACGGAGCGCATCCCTGGTCAGCGAACGGCCTTCGGGCGCCAGACCTTCCGCCTCCAGAAGTTCCTGGGCGAGCAGCTCGCGTTTTGCGGGGTTGAGGATCATCGGTTTCTCACTTTCGGATCGAGCCACGCATAGGCGATATCGACGAGAAGGTTCAGGAATACGATCAGCACCATGTAGAAGATGACCGTACCGAGAACCATGCCGTAATCGCGGTTCAACGCCGCATTGACGAAGTAGCGGCCGATGCCGGGCAATCCGAAGATGCTCTCGACAACGAGCGAGCCGGTGAGAAGGTAGCTTGCTGCCGGTCCGAGATAGGAGACGACAGGCATCAGCGCAGGCTTCAGCGCGTGGCGCATTACCGTCAGCCGCGGGCCGATGCCCTTGGCCTTGGCAGTGCGGATGAAGTTCTGGTTCATCACTTCGATCATCGAGCCGCGGGTTATGCGCGAGATGCGCCCGGCATGGGGCAGGGCCAGAACGACGATCGGCAGGACAAGGAATTTGAGCGAGCCGTCACCCCAGCCGCCAACCGGAAACCAGGCGAGATGGATGCCGAAGATCAATTGCAGGATCGGCGCGATCAGGAAGTTCGGCAGCACGACGCCGATCAGGATGAGGCTGCCGAGAATGTAATCCGGCGCCTTGTTCTGATAGAGCGCCCCGAGACAGCCGACGGTCACGCCGACGAGGATGGCGAGCAGGAAAGCGGCCGTGCCGATCGTGAAGGTATAGGGCAGACCAATCATGATCTGCTGAGCGACGCTAAAATCCTCGCTTGAGAAGGAGGGGCCGAGATCGCCCTTGAGCAGATCTCCGACGTAGAGCAGGTATTGCTGGATCAGCGGCTTGTCGAGATTGTAATGGGCCGCGAGATTTTTGAGGATCACCGGCGGCAATGGCCTTTCGCCATCGAAGGGGCCGCCGGGAGCGAGGCGCAGGACGAAAAACGAGGCTGTCACGGCGATCCACATGACGGGGATCGTCGACAGCAGGCGACGGAGAGCATATTTGATCATGGTCGTGGGCCGGTCCTTCCCGCAGTGTGCGGGAAGGACCGTTTTCCCTTACTCTTTCATCGACAGCCAGCGCGTGCGGTGGATGTCCTGAATGTTGTCGACGAAGCCTTCGATCTTCGGTGAGACGACATTCTTCGAGACATAATAATAGATCGGCAGGGCGGCGGATTCATCAAGCGCCAGCTGCTCGGCCTTCTTGAAGATTTCGGCGCGCTTCTTCAGATCGGTTTCGGCGTTGCCGTCCTTGATCATCTTGTCGTAATCTGGATTGGACCAGCGGCCGTAGTTCATCTGGACGCCTGTCACCAGCAGGTTCAGGAAGTTGTCCGGGTCATTGTAGTCGGCGAGCCAGCCGGCACGGCCGATTTCCACCTGGCCGCGCTGCATCTGGTCGTAATGCACCTTCGTTTCGGCATTGACGAGCTCGACATCGACGCCAAGCGGCTTCCACATGGAAGCGATCGCGACGGCGATGCGCTTGTGATTGTCATTGGTATTGTAGCTGAGGACCGCGTGGAGCGGCTTATCTGGGCCGAAGCCGGCGTCGGCAAGCAGCTTCTTGGCCTCGGCGACCTTGTCCTTGTAAGGCAGATCCTTCCAGCTGACATAGGCCGGCTCGCCGTAGTTGGCAGTGCCTGGCGGAACCCAGGAATAGGCCGGCAGTTCGCCGGTGCCGAGGATCTGTGGGCCGATCACTTCGCGGTTGATCGCCATGGAGAGAGCCTGGCGGACGCGCTTGTCGCTGAAAGGAGGCTTCTGCGAGTTGACGACGTAATAATAGAGGCCGGAGAAGGGCGCGACATGCGCCTGGCCCGGCAGGTTCTTCTTCATCCATTCGTACTGGTCGGTCGGGAAGTCGGTGAGGATATCGAATTCGCCGGCGCGGTAGCGCTTCAGCGCCGCTTCCTGATCTTCGAGCACGAAGAACTTGGCGCCGTCGATCTTCAGATCCTTGGAGCCGTACCACTGGTCGTTCTTGACTGTTGTGACGTGCGATCCGGGAACCCATTCGACCGGCTTATAGGGGCCGTTGGTGACGATGTTGCCGATCTTGACCCAATCCTGGCCCTTCGCCTCGACGACATGCTTCGGCAGCGGATAGGCCGTGTAGTGCATCAGCGCATTGAGGAAATAGGGAGTCGGATTTTCCAGGGTGATTTCGAGGGTCTTGTCGTCGATCGCCTTGACGCCGAGCTGGCTGAGATCGGTGATCTCGCCCTTGTTGATCTTTTCGGCGTTCTTGATGGTGAACTGCAGATAGGCGTAGTCGGCGGCGTTTTTCGGGTCGACGAGGCGCTGGAAGGCGAAGACGAAGTCTCCTGCCGTTACCGGCTGGCCATCGGACCACTTGATGCCGTCGCGAAGCTTGAAGGTGTAGACCTTGCCATCGGGCGAAATCGTCCAGCTTTCGGCTTGGCCGGGGACCGGATTGTCCTTGGCATCCTCGGTGACGAGGCCTTCGAAGATGTCGCCGGCGATGCGATTCTCCCAGTCGCCTGAAAGTTTCTGCGGATCGAGTGACTGCGGGTCGCCACCATTGTGAATGTTGAGCGTCGCCGCTTGAGCCGAAAACGCCAGCAATGTGCCAAGCATTGCGGAGGCGAGAAATTTTTTCGCGAAATGGTTCATCGTGGGTCCACCTTCCTAGGCTTTGCGCCTTTATTAGACATTTGTTCCCGGGTTTGACCTTTTACGTGCAGGTCAGTGCGCACCTTATCGCAAAGGCTTTGCGTTGCAACCCCAAATCCGGAGGCTGGTTTGCGGTTGTGGACAAGCCTATATACGGCTCCCTCTTGTTGGATCGCGACGAAGCGTCGCGGCGGTTTCGGCTCCATTCATAACGGCTTCACGTGGTTGTCTTTTGTTTCGTCCGCTTTAGTGTGTCGAGCGCAAACGAGGCAGGAGATGTAGCCGATGGCATTGCAGGCAGACGGGAATGCGGACTGGTGGCGCGGAGCGGTGATCTATCAGGTCTATCCGCGCTCGTTTCAGGACACCAACAGCGACGGGCTCGGCGATCTGAAAGGGATCACCCGTCGGCTGCCGCATATCGCCAGCCTCGGCGTCGATGCGATCTGGCTTTCACCCTTCTTCAAGTCTCCGATGGCCGACATGGGCTATGACGTCTCCGATTATTGCGATGTCGACCCGATTTTCGGCACGCTCGCCGATTTCGACGAGATGATGGCCGAGGCGCACAGGCTCGACATCAAAGTCATCATCGACCAGGTGATCTCGCACACCTCCGACCGACATCCCTGGTTCGTCGAGAGCCGGGGGAGCCGGAGCAATCCGAAGGCGGACTGGTATGTCTGGGCCGATCCGAAGCCCGATGGGACGGCGCCGAACAACTGGCTGTCGATCTTCGGCGGCCCGGGCTGGGAATGGGATGGCGTGCGCCGGCAATATTACCAGCACAATTTCCTGACTTCGCAGCCCGATCTCAATTTCCACAGCGCAGAAGTGCAGGAGGCGGTGCTGGAGACGGTAAAGTTCTGGCTCGACCGCGGTGTCGACGGCTTCCGGCTGGACACGGTCAACTATTACTTCTGCGACAGAGAGCTCAGAAGCAATCCGCCGCACGAGCCCGATACCAGTGATGGGGGCCTCGATGCGCCCGACACCAATCCTTACGGCATGCAGAACCACCTCTACGACAAGACGCAGCCGGAAAATATCGGCTTCCTCAAGCGCTTTCGGGCGCTGCTCGATCGCTATGAAGATCGCACGACCGTCGGCGAAGTCGGTGACGGTGCTCGCTCGCTGAAGACGGTGGCCGCCTATACGAGCGGCGACGACAAGCTGCACATGTGTTACACCTTCGATCTGCTGGGGCCTGATTTCACCGCCGCGCATATCCGCGGCTGCGTCGAAGCCTTCCAGAAATCGGTGACCGACGGTTGGGTCTGCTGGGCTTTCTCCAATCATGACGTCATGCGCCATGTCAGCCGGTTTGCACTGACCGAGGAGGAGCGGCCGGTTATCGCCAAGCTCGCGATTTCGGTACTTGCGGCGTTGCGCGGTTCGATCTGCCTTTATCAGGGCGAAGAGCTCGGACTAGCGGAAGCGGAGCTTGCCTTCGAGGATCTGCGCGATCCCTACGGCATCCGCTTCTGGCCGGCCTTCAAGGGCCGCGACGGATGCCGCACGCCGATCCCCTGGGAGGCCGGCAAGGCGCATGCGGGCTTCACCTCGGCTGAAAAGAGCTGGCTGCCGGTGCCTTACGAGCAGGCTGCGCTTTCCGTTGATACGCAGGAGGACAGCGACAGCTCGGTACTGCACCACTACCGCCGGACGCTGGCCTTCCGGAAGAGCCACCCCGCGCTGATCGACGGCGAGATGACCTTCATCGGCACCAATCAGGACCTGCTCGCCTTCACCCGCGAAAAGGACGGAGAGAAACTGCTGTTCGTTTTCAATCTGACGCGCAAACCGGCGGAATTCCGCCTGCCTGACGGCATGGCATTCGGAGAGCCCTTGGCCATGCCGGGCTACGAGGCTGTGGACGATGCCGGAACGGTGACGCTTGGGGCGCTGGACGGGTTTTGTGCGCGCGTTGGTGGCCTTTCGAAGCTGCTCGGGAGGGTGCCCGTTGCGAAACCTGTCGAGGGTGAATTGCCGGAGGCCTGGCAGTAAGCATCCCCAACCCCGGCGCTACTCACCCGATAAGCGCGAACTTGTCCACGTCCACCATGCCGCGGTCGGAAATCTTCAGATGCGGGATGACGGGCAGCGGCAGGAAGGCCAGTTGGAGGAAGGGCTCTTCCAGCGTGGCGCCGAGTGCCAAGGCGGCCTGGCGCAGATTGTGCAGCGTGTCGCGCACTGTCTCGTAAGGCTCGATGCTCATCAGGCCGGCGACGGGTAGGGCGATTTCGCCGGTGATCTTGCCGTCCTCAACGACGACGAAGCCGCCCTTGATCTCTCCGAGGCGATTTGCTGCGCGCGCCATGTCGTCCTCGTTGACCCCGACGACGCAGATATTGTGGCTGTCATGGCCGACGGTGGAGGCGATCGCACCCTTCTTCAGGCCGAAGCCTTGGACGAAGCCATTGGCATGATTGCCGTTCTTGCCGTGGCGCTCGATGACGGCGACCTTGATGATGTCGTTGATTAGATCGACCGTCGTCTCGTTGCCCTTGGTCGGCAGGCGGTAGCGGCGATGCTCGGTGATGATCTTGCCGGGCATGACGCCGATGACCGATGTTTCGCCCTCGGCGACCGGCACGCCGAAATGGGCGGCATTGACCGGCCGGGCCTTGACGCTGTCGAGACCGATCGGGGCGACCGGTTTGCGCGTGGCAAAAAGTGCGTCGGTGACACGGCGGCCGGCGGAAAAAACCATCTCTGCACGGCAGCTTTGCAGGCTGTCGAGAACCACGAGATCGGCGCGCCAGCCCGGCGCCACCAGGCCGCGGTCTCTAAGGCCGAAGGCGCGGGCGGCAGAGATCGAGGCGGCGCGGTAGATGGCGAGCGGCTCGACGCCGCTCGCGATCGCGGTGCGAACCATATGATCGAGATGGCCCTGTTCGGCGATATCGAGCGGATTGCGGTCGTCGGTGCAGAGCGCGAGGTAAGGTGAAAGCCGCTCGGTGATGATGGGGATCAGCGCGGCGAGATCCTTGGAGACCGAGCCCTCGCGCACCAGGATGTGCATGCCCTTGCGAATCTTTTCCAGCGCCTCGGTGGCGCTCGTGCACTCATGCTCGGTGCGGATGCCGGCCGAGAGATAGCCGTTGAGGTCGTTGCCGGAAAGAAGCGGCGCGTGGCCGTCGATATGGCCGCCCTGGAAGGCGTCGAGCTTGGCCATGCAGACGGGATCCTTGTGAATCACACCGGGGAAATTCATGAACTCGGCAAGGCCGATCACCTTGGGATGATCGCGGAAGGGCAGCAGGCGCCCGATTGGCAGGTCGGCGCCCGAAGTTTCAAGATGCGTTGCCGGCACGCAAGAGGAGAGCTGGACGCGGATGTCCATGATCGTCTCCAGCGCGGATTTGAGGAAGAATTCGATGCCCTCGGCACCGAGCACATTGGCGATCTCGTGCGGATCGCAGATGGCGGTGGTGACGCCATAGGGCAAGACGCAGCGATCGAATTCATGCGGCGTCACCAGCGAGGATTCGATGTGCAGATGTGTGTCGATGAAGCCGGGAACGACTGTTCTGCCAGATATATCGATCTCGGTCTCGCCCCTATAGTCGCCTGAAGTCCCGACGATGCGGTCGGCGCCGATGGCGATGTCGGAGCGGACGATTTCGCCGGTGACGAGATCAAAGAAGCTGCCGCCCTTCAGCACGATGTCGGCGGGGATACGGCCTACACCCTGGTCGATGAGACGTTCGAGCTTGGTGGTCATGGTCTACCTCTTCGACTGGTTTCTGCTGCTGCTGTGATAAGCGCGGAAAAACTCTTGGTTATATTTCGGGCCGCTTCCGACTTGACCGTGGCAATGCTAGTGAAGCCAGAATACAGATGCTAATTCCCAACTCAAGGTCATGATATGAAAGCAATTATTTCGGCCGCCTGTGCGGCTGTTCTTTTGTTGAGCGGTTGTGAAACGACGAAGACCGCGCAAAATTCGGTTACCTTCAAGACTGACAAATACGGAAAGGTCGCCAGCGTCACGTTGGCAAAGCCGTCTGGAAGCGAGGCTATGGATGCGAGCCTCAAGCGTAGTGTCCTTGCCCAATTCCATACAATCGTTCCAAGACCTCTGCCCGATAGAACCTATAGCCAGCCATTGGTTCTCACTACACCAACCACGCTGGAGGATTACATGCGCGGTGATCTGAAGCGGTGATCTGAAGAAGACGAACTGACGCCCAAATACAAATCGGGCGCCGCAAGGCACCCGATCCTGTTTCACGAGATCCGTGAACTACTCGGCAGCGACGATCTTCCCGCCTTCCCACTTGTAGAGCGAGAAGCTCTGCGAGGTCAGGTCGCCGGTCTCGCCGTAGGTGAGCTTGCCGATGGCGGTCGGAACCTCCATGCCGCCCTTCAGAGCAGCCGCGACGGCTTCGGCATCCTCGGCGCTGCCGGCCTTTTCGATGCCGGCTTTCAGAACTTCCACCGCGGCGTAGGCGTTGAGCGTGAAGGCTTCGGCCGGGATGTTCTTGGCGGTAAGCGCTTCGGCGGCAGCCTTTGAGTCCGGATTCTTGGTGGCATCTGACGCATTGGTGAACAGCGTGCCTGCTGCCGCATCGGTGCCGATCGCCCAGAATTCGGTATTCGAGAGGCCGTCGCCGCCGATGATCATCGCGTTGGCGGAGAGGTCATGCAACTGGCGGGCGAGCAGGCCGCCTTCCGGGTGGTAGCCGCCGAAATAGACGATGTCGACCTTTTCGGACTTGATACGGGTGGTGAGCGCGCTGAAATCCTTGTCGCCAGGTGTGATCGCGTCATTGACGACTTCGGTGATGCCGCCGGCATTCAGCGTCGCCTTGAAGGCGTCGGCAAGACCCTTGCCGTAGGCACCCTTGTCGTTGACGATGGCAATGCGTTTGTCCTTGAAATTCTTCAGCACGTATTTGGCGGCGACTTCGGCCTGCTGATCGTCGCGGCCGCAGGTGCGCAGCACGTTGGCGAGGCCGCGCTTGGTGAGGTCGGGGGCTGTGGCGGTCGGGGTGACCATCAGCACGCCGTTTTCAGCCAAAACATCCGACACGGGGATAGCAACGCCCGATGTCACCGGGCCGACGACAAAGCGGATGCCGTCGCCGACAACCTTGTTGGCGGCGGAAACGCCCTGCTTCGGTTCGCCGGCATCGTCGGCCAGTTCCAGCACGACTTTCTCACCGAGAATGCCGCCCTTCTTGTTGATCTCATCGACGGCAGTCTGAGCGCCGTTCTTCACCTGGTCGCCATAGGCGGCGACGGGGCCGGTCAGCGGCGCGATCAGGCCGATGGTGATATCGGCATGAGCAAGGGGCGCAAAGGCGAGTGACGCGACGAGGGCCGCCGTCAATGTCTTGAGGGTCATTGTCTGTCTCCTTGGATGGGGTCGTCGACCCGCGATGATGTGCCGCGCCGGCTTTCCCGATCATTCAACAGCCTCCAGAGGCTGGGCCAAGGACGACCGGTAACGGTGCGATCAGCGAACCCGCCGGACATGTTTGACTCGGGCAGGGCTCATGGCAAGATTTCTAGAAATTTTGCTGAGCTTGCGCAAGTTCATAACAAAATGGAAGGAAATTCGGCCGTTCCGGCCGAAAATTCAGCCGGAACGGATCATTTCCTTCGGTTTTGCATGGTTTTCAGAGGCGAGGCGGCGAATGGTCACGACCTGCCTCCGGACAAAATCACATCCGTAAGGTTGTCTTTAACTTTCCTATTAACCGATAGTTTGGCCAATGGCAGTAGTATCCAGGAGACCCCGAATACCGCCGCATTGAAACAGAGAACTATACAAAGAATTAGATAGACCTATCGGGAAACAGAGATCTGATGCTCAAGCGTATCGACGCCGGTCAGGTGTGTATCGGAATGTTTGTGGAGGTTATCGAGGGCCTGTGGCAGGATCCGTTTTTGTGCAAGCGCAGATTTTCCCTGCGGCGCGAAGTCGATGCTGCAAGAATTCGTAAATGCGGCACTGCCAGCGTCGTCATCAATACCAGCAAGGGGCTCGATACCAACGGCCTGCCGGGCCGTGACGTCGAGATCGACATTCAGGCCGCGCGAGAGACCGTCCAGAAATCAGTGCAGTTGTTGGAAGAGGCTTTCGCAAAGCTGCGAAACGGCGATGGAGTCAGCATAGATCACGTGGCGCCGGTGATTTCGTCCGTCTCCAAGTCAATGGATGAGAACCCCGCGGTGTTCCTGAGCGTCACGCGCCTGAAATCAAAGGACGAGGTAACCTTTTTGCATTCCATTTCGGTGAGCGCGCTGATGATCCTTTTCAGCCGCCATCTCGCACTCGACGAGCATACAATCCAGATGCTCGGCACCGCGGGTTTGCTGCACGATGTCGGCAAGCTTGAAGTTCCGCTTGAGGTGCTGAACAAGACGGGGCCCCTGGAAAAGGATGAGATCGGCTTACTTCGGGGCCATCCGGAGAAGGGGCACGCGATCCTGTCGCGGCAGGAGGGCATGTCGGACATCGTTCTCGACGTATGCCTCAATCATCACGAACGTATCGACGGCAAAGGCTATCCGCGCAGTTTGCCCGCCAGCGAGGTGAGCCTCCACGCGCGGATGGCCACGATCTGCGATGTGTATGACGCCATTACCTCTGTGCGGCCATATAAGGCGCCGTGGAGTGCCAGCCAGGCACTGAAATGGATGTTCGGCGCCGAGGGGCATTTCGATCGCCAGCTCCTGAAAAAGTTCGCCCTCTGCCTTTCCGTCGCCTCTGTGAGCTGAGGTTTGCATTTTCAGACGAAAAGACCCGCGAGAACATTGTCCATCGCGGGTCTTTGGTAGAGAGCCTCGTGGGCGTCTTCAGATGTTGTTCTGAAGGATGGTCCGCAGCTTGCCGAAGAGCTCGTCGATATGCTGCTTCTCGATGATCAGCGGCGGAGAGAGTGCAATGATGTCGCCGGTGGTGCGGATCAGAAGCCCGCTCTCATAGGCCTTCAGGAAGGCGGTGAAGGCGCGTTTCGTCGGCTCGCCGGCGATCGGGTCGAGTTCGATTGCGCCGATCAGGCCGGTGTTCCTGATGTCGATGACGTTGGGGCAGTCCCTGAGCGAATGCAGCGCGTCGGCCCAATAATCCGAAAGCTCGGCGGCGCGGGTGAGCAGAGCTTCTTCCTTGTAGGTGTCGAGCGTGGCGAGGGCTGCAGCGGAAGCGATCGGGTTGCCGGAATAGGTATAGCCGTGGAAGAACTCGATCATGTGCTCCGGCCCGTTCATGAAGGCGTCGTGGATCTCGGAGGTGACGAACACCGCGCCCATCGGAATGACGCCGTTGGTCAGCCCCTTGGCGGTGGTGATCATGTCGGGCTTGACGTCGTAATATTGCGCGGCGAAGGGGGCGCCGAGACGGCCGAAGCCGGTGATGACTTCGTCGAAGATCAGAAGGATGCCGTGTTTGGTGCAGATCTCGCGCAGCTTCTGCAGGTAGCCCTTCGGCGGAATCAGGACGCCGGTGGAGCCGGCCACCGGCTCGATGATGACGGCGGCGATGGTGGAGGCGTCATGCAGCGTGACGATGCGCTCGAGTTCGCTGGCGATGTCGCCGCCATGCTCAGGCTCGCCGCGGCTGAAGTTATTCTTGCCGGGCTGGTGGGTGTGCGGCATGTGATCGACACCGGTGAGCAGCGTGCCGAACATCTTGCGGTTGGCGACGATGCCGCCGACGGAGATGCCGCCGAAATTGACGCCGTGATAGCCGCGCTCGCGGCCGATCAGGCGGAAACGCGAACCGTTACCTTTCACGCGGTGATAGGCAAGCGCCACCTTGAGGGCAGTCTCGACGGATTCGGAACCGGAATTGGTGTAGAGGACGTGGTTCATGCCTTCCGGAGCGATATCGACCAGGCGGTTCGCCAGTTCGAACGCTTTGGGATGGCCGAGCTGGAAAGCCGGCGCGTAATCGAGTTCGCCCGCCTGTTCGCGGATGGCTTCGGTGATTTTCGGGCGGCAGTGGCCGGCGTTGACGCACCAGAGGCCAGCGGTACCGTCCAACACCTGACGACCGTCATGGGTGGTATAATACATGTCCTTGGCGCCGACGAATAACCGCGGCTCCTTCTTGAACTGGCGATTTGCCGTGAATGGCATCCAGAAGGCACGAAGATCGTTCGGTGCATTGAGGCGGTTGGACATGCTGTTCTCCTGGCCGTTGGCGGCCCGTTCCCGGGGGCTTGTCGCCCGAATTTTTACTGCCCGGTCAAATTATCAGGGCTTCCCAACGCGTCAACGAGAAAAGTCCCGACGAAAAAGCACGACCGGCAAATCGCGAGATTTGCCGGTCGTTTAGAGTTCAGCTGCTGGAATACGTTGCCGAGACTTCCGGTGAGCATTTCCTTCGGCGCGGCAGCGGCCAACGCTTATGTCAGCGCTATCATCAGGCTGCGGATCTGCTTCTGCTCGGAACAAGGTAGATGTCTTCGAGCGTCGTCAGGATCTTCATGACAGGCTCGGAAGTACTCGAATAGTAGATGGTCTGGGCGTCGCGGCGGGTCTTGACCAGCTTCTGCGCGCGCAGTTTCGAAAGGTGCTGTGAAAGCGCCGACTGGCTGAGGCCGACTTGTGTGGCAAGCACGCCGACGGCGACTTCGCCCTTCACCAGGCTGCACAGGATCAGCAATCTTTTGGGATTGGCCATGGCTGACAATAGTGCTGCCGCCACATTCGTGTGGTCAGCCAAATCGGGGGTTTCCATATTGTTATCTTCCTAATGCGAAACGTACATCATCTATCTGGTAAGGGCTGTCTGCCGGAGCCCGCGGCAAAATTAGCAACTGGGCTCGAAGATTGTATATACCTAAATTTAAGGTATCGAGTATGCTATTTTAGATATGTTTGAACAAATGTGATCGGAATCCACAGCGAGCGTTTCGAATTCGCATCGCACCAAAAAGTCGCCGGAAATGATCTCAAAACCCGCCGGATCGATGCCGCAGATGCGCCAAGAAGCCGATTTCGGGGCTTTTAAGCGCGCTGCAAGGGCTTCCGTCACATCGGGATGGCGTTCTACTAAATCTCGCACTGTTTCGGCCGCTTTGGCGGCGATCTCTTCGTTTGCCGGCGACTGGATGATGAGATCTCCTCCGTCGAGATGGTAGGCTCGGCCGAAGCCGGCATTGAGGCTCGCCTGCTCCGGTTTGAGACGGAAGAAGAGGAAATCGGGGAAATCGATATAGAGATTTGCCTTGGGATGGCGATCGAGAAAACGGGTGCGAATGCGCTCGTGGAACCGATGACCATGCTCAATCGGCTCCGCCATGCATTGGGTCGTCAGCCGGCTATGGGCAAGCGGATCGCCCTTGCCGGGCTCACCGGCCAGCAGCGAGGCGCGCGGGTCTCTTGCGAGCGCCTTTGTGTGAGCCGAAAGTTTCGAAACCAGGATGACGGGGGCGCCGTCGATATCGGTGGCGAGGAGGACCCGGCTGGCAAAGGGAAAACCGGTGTCGGGATCGAGAACGGCGATCGCCGCGTACCGTGCGGAGCGCAGCAGCACGCGGGCGAGCCTGCGGGCCTCCTCGTCGGTTTCGCGTAAGGGCGACGGTTGATCTTTCATATCCGCTTTGTGGCAAAGCGGATCGAAAACATCAAGCGTCCTCCTTGCGGCGATGGCGCGTGAGGCCGGCGACGATATCCTGGGCGGTGATGGTGCCGATGACCGTACCGTTTTCCACGATGCCGATGCTGCCCGGCTGGCGGGCGAGCACGTCGAGGACATCGACGAGCGGGGTTGCGGCACGGGCCGTGGCGCTGACGCTCATGCCGGCGGCCGTCTGGCCAAGGCCGGGCTGCATGACGTCGGCGGCGGTCAGCATGTTGATCGGATTGAGGTTCTGCACGAAGTCGGCGACATACTGGTCCGCGGGGTTCTTGACGATGTCGTGCGGTGTTCCGCACTGAATGATCCGGCCGCCCTCCATGATGGCGATGCGGTTGCCGATGCGGAAGGCCTCGTCGAGATCGTGGCTGACGAAGAGAATGGTCTTCTTCAGCCGCCGCTGGAATTCCAGGAGTTCGTCCTGCAGGCGGGTGCGGATCAGCGGGTCGAGCGCCGAGAACGGCTCGTCCATGAGCAGGATCGGGGCGCCGGTGGCAAAGGCGCGGGCAAGGCCGACACGCTGCTGCATGCCGCCTGACAGTTCGTTGACCTTGCGGTTCGCCCATTTCGTCAGGTTGACGAGCTCGAGCTGCTCGCCGACGCGGGCCTTGCGTTCGGCCTCCGGCATGCCGGCGAGTTCGAGACCGAAGCCGACATTTTCGGCGACGGTGCGCCAGGGCAGGAGAGCGAACTGCTGGAACACCATGGAGACGGTGTGGGTGCGCAGTTCGCGCAGCGCCTTGGCATTGCATTTATAAGGGTTGACGAGGCCGGTGGTCGTGGAGACCGCGACGTCGCCGCGCACCACGGGAGCGAGCCCGTTGACGGCGCGCAGCAAGGTCGACTTGCCCGAACCGGAAAGGCCCATCAGCACGAGGATCTCGCCTTCCTCGATCGTCAGCGAGGCATTGGCGACGCCCAGCACCAGGCCGGTCGCGGCGCCGATCTCGTCACGCGTTTTGCCCTGGTCGGCCATGGCAAGGGCGGCTTCCGGCCGATCGCCGAAGATAATGCTGACATCCTTGAAGCTTACCGCGGTCATGCGCCGTCTCCTTCACCCGCCGTGCGGAACATGCGGTCGAGAATGATCGCCAGGATGACGATACAGAGACCGGCTTCGAAGCCTTTTGCGACATTGACGGTGTTCAGCGCACGCACGACCGGCACGCCGAGACCATCGGCGCCGACGAGTGCGGCGATGACCACCATCGACAGCGACAGCATGATGGTCTGGGTGAGGCCCGCCATGATCTGCGGCGCGGCGAAGGGAAGCTCGACCTTGCGCAGCACCTGCATCGGCCGCGCGCCGAAGGCGACGGCGGCTTCGACGAGCGAGGGCGGCGTCGAGATGATGCCGAGGCGCGTCAGCCGGATGGGGGCGGGGATCGCGAAGATGACGGTCGCGATCAGGCCCGGAACCATTCCGAGGCCGAACAGGATCAGCGCCGGGATCAGGTAGACGAATGTCGGAATGGTCTGCATCAGATCAAGTACCGGGCGCATGGCGGCATAGACCCAGGCGCGGCGGGCGGCCGCGATACCGAGTGGAATACCGATCACCATGCTGACGAAGGTGGAGGCGAGCACGAGCGCGAGCGTCTCCGTCGTCTCCTTCCAGTATCCTTGATTCATGATGAGCAGCAGCCCAAGGCAGGTAAATAGCGTGATCGCGATCGACCGCCGCAGCCAGAAGGCGAGTGCGGAAATGACCGCGATGACGATCAGCGGATGCGGCTTTTGCAGCACGAGGAGCAGGCCGTCGATGACGTGCGACAACAGAAAGGCAAGCTGGTTGAAGAACCATTCGCCATTCGAGGTCAGCCAGTCCACGAAGGATTTGGCCAATGGGCCGATGGGAATCTTAGAGTCGGTGATCCAATTCAAGAGCGCGCCTATCCAGAAAAAACTAACAATCGGACAAAAATGAAGCAGGGCGGCGAGCCGCCCCGTTCATGTGATCAAAGGCCGAGACTGGTCTTGGCGGCCGCCAGCGCATCGCCCTTGCCGTCGCGGGTCTTGACGCCGGCGAGCCAGGGCTCGAGTGCCGACGGGTTGGCCTTCAGCCATTCGGTAGCCGCGGCTTCCGGCTCCTTGCCGTCGTCGAGGATCTTGCCCATGATCTGGTTCTCCATGTCGAGGGAGAAGGTCAGGTTCTTCAGCATCGCGCCGACATTCGGGCATTCGCCGAGGTAGCCGGCGCGGACATTCGTGTAGACCTTGGCGCCGCCGAAGTCGGGACCGAAGACGTCGTCGCCGCCTGTGAGGTAGGTCAGCTTGAAGTTGGTGTTCATCGGATGGGGTTCCCAGCCGAGGAAGACGACGGGCTTGCCTGCTTTCTCGGCGCGAGCGACCTGGGCGAGCATGCCCTGTTCGGAGGATTCGACGACTTCCATATCCTTCATGCCGAAGGTGTTCTTTTCGATCAGATCCATGACGAGGCGGTTGCCGTCATTGCCGGGCTCGATCCCGTAGATCTTGCCGTCGAGATCGTCCTTGTGGGCGGCGATATCCTTGAAGTCCTTGATGCCGAGCTCTGCACCTTTGGCGTTGGTGGCGAGCGTGTACTTGGCGCCGACCAGATTGGGGCCGAAGGATTCGACCGACTTGTCATCGATATAGGGGCGGACGTCCTTTTCCTGTGTCGGCATCCAGTTGCCGAGGAAGATGTCGATGTCCTTGTTCTTCAGCGAGGTGTAGGTGACCGGCACCGAGAGGACCTTGACGTCGGTCTGGTAGCCGATGCTTTTCAGGACGACGGAGGCGGTCGCCGTCGTGGCGGTGATGTCAGTCCAGCCGACGTCGGAGAAGTGGACGGTGGAGCAGCTGTCGGGATCGGCGGCGAAGGCGGCGGTCGCAACGGAGAGGGCGGCGACGGCAGTTGCAGTGACGAGTTTGAATGTGCTTGTTGTTTTCATTTTAGACTCCCAGTCTTTAGGTCCCCAAGCCAATCACCAATAACCCAGTTTGACAAGCGACCTCAGTGTGTTTGCGTCGTATCGACGGGTGCGATTGCGACGTCTGCAGATTTTTCGCAGTCGCGGGTTTTCGCGGCTTTCAGCCGGTTTTGGGCGTCAATTCCTGTGATTATCGCCGTTGCGGGGCTTTTCTTTGCCAATCCGAGCTTTCAATAAGCCGATCAAGGAGAAATCGGATGGCAAAGCTCTATTTCAACTACTCGACGATGAACGCCGGCAAGTCGACGATGCTGCTGCAGGCCTCCTATAATTATCAGGAGCGCGGCATGCGTACGGTGCAGCTGATCGCCGCCTTCGACGAGCGCGCCGGCCGCGGCGTCATCGGCTCGCGGATCGGGCTGGAGGCGAGCGCCATTCCCTTCGAACCGGACGAGGATCTGTTCCGACTGGTCATGACGCTGAGCGGCGAAGGGGCGCCGATCTCCTGCGTCTTCGTCGATGAGGCGCATTTCATGACACCCCTCCATGTCTGGCAGCTTGCCCGCATCGTCGACCGACTCGGCATCCCGGTCATGGTGTACGGGCTGAGGACGGATTTTCAGGGCAAGCTGTTTCCGGCCTCACAGGAGCTTTTGGCGATCGCCGACGAAATGCGCGAGGTGCGGACGATCTGCCACTGCGGGCGTAAGGCGACGATGGTGGTGCGGCTGGACGCGCAGGGAAAGGTGCTGCATGAAGGGGCGCAGATCGATGTCGGCGGCAATGAGAAATATGTCTCTCTCTGCCGCAGGCACTGGGACGACGAAATGAACGGGGCCTAGATCGCCGAGCCTGTGTGAGGCGATGAAAGGGCCGGTTTTCTTCGGCGTCTGGAGCGGCTAGCTTGGGTAGGAGATTCTCCGGGGAGATCAGGTGCGCAAACCTCCGCCATTCGACAGCCAGTACGAAGCCGCAGGCGGCCTTGCCGAAAAGATTGCGGCCGAGGGAGCCTATTGCGAAGCCTGCATCCGCGGCTTTGACAGCGACGAAACGCGGTCGGCCGACGAGGTTTTTCTCGAACAGAATGCGCGCTTCCAGACCCATATCGCCGATGGCGCAGCGCTTGATGCGTTGCTTGCCGAACTGGTCTTTACATTGGACCGGATGACGGCGGAGGTTTCGGCCGATCTCGACAGCTTCCGCGGATTGACGCTGCGCGAGAAAATGGCCGGCTGGACGTCGCGCCAGAGAATGTGGCGCATGTATACCGAACGCGTGCGCGAGGCGCCGGTCATCGAGCGGCTGCTCGACCTCCTGGCAAAATCGGACGCGCTCGCCAAGCTGATCGTAAGCCAGCGCACCTCGATCATCGAACGCCACAAGATAGCCGAACACGGTCTCGTGGGCATTGTCGAGCAACGGCGCCGGCTGGTCGATTCCATCGATATCGCCCGCCTGAAGATGAAGGAGCTCAATGCCAAGGCGCTGACGACCCAGGGCCGCATCGGCGTCTATGGCAACAGGGCGCACTGGGAGCAGATGGAGGCAGAGCGACGGGCGTTGAAGGCAGAGGCCGAGCGAATTTCGGCGGAGGAGCACGAGATGCGGGACGACAGTCAGCGGCGCGAACGCTTCATCGGCCTGTTCCAGGCTTTCGTCGATTCGTTGAATGGCCGGATCGGTGCCTGCAACGTCTTGCTGCGCAAGCTGATGATCGATGTCGAGGAGCGGCTGATCATCTATCAGGCGCAGGTCGATACCGACCGGCCGGGCATGAAGGTCAGGATCAAGCCGGAACTCTTCGCCGATATTGCGGCCCCGATCAGGCTGTTCGAGAAGGGCATGCTGGTCGCCCAGGATCTGGAGCGGCGCAAGAGCCGGGCCGACCTCGACGTCGCCGGAAAATTTCCGGCCTATGGCGAGCCGGCACCGGAAACGCCGGGAGCGCCGCTCATCGATACGGCGCGCGGGTCCTTCCGCTTCAGGTTGCCATTCCTGCGTTCCTGATCCGTGCCCCGCGCCGTCCGCGCTGCTTTCATTCGTAAAAATCGAGGCGCTCGTGTTGTGCTCGGCCTGACGAGCGCATATGTGGATGCAGCGGGGCGGCGATGTCCCGGTGTTCGCCTCGCCTGACAGGAGACGACGATGCTTGACCGGATAGCCGGTTTTTTCAGGCTGATCGGCCAGACGATCGGCCGCTGGGCCCGCCTGTTTTTCGCCTGGGCCTTCTGGCCCTTTCTTGCCGCGCATGGCTGGTACCAGCGCCGGAGCTGGCTGATCCGGCTGCCGATCATCGCATTCGTGGCGCTCTTCGCCGTACTTTACGGCTATTTCTTCTGGCAGACGCAGGTCTGGTCGAACTTCAACACCGCCTTCGTCGACCAATACCGGTTTTCGGAACGCAAGATTGCTGCCGGGCAGGAACTGCCGTCCGCCGAGAGCGCGAGCGGAGCGGCCACCAAAACCTGTCAGCGCTCAGCCATTGTCGATGTCACGGCTGACCTTACCGATTTCAACGTCAACCAGAACGCATGGATTTCTTCCATGCTGCTCTACAAAATGGGCTTCTTCGGGATCGACTGGGATCACACGCCCTTCCTCGACAACAAGGCCTCATTCCAGCGCGGCATCAACCAGGCAGTCCGGCGTACCTCGGCGGAGCTTGTCGATACACTCGGGCGCGTGCGCGGCACGTCTGGCATCAACAACGATCTGCAGAGCGCGCGCGGCAATCTGCAGTTCGACGAATATAGCTGGTATTTCGGGTTCAATCCCTTCGGGCCTAAGACGCCGACGCCTTCCTACTACCGCTCGGCGATCGGCAGCCTACGCAAGTTCAATACTGATCTGTCCGCCTGCAACGTTATTTTCGACGGCCGCGCCGACAATCTGATGCAGTTCATTGACCGCATCGCAAACGATCTCGGCGCCACCTCCGACATGCTCGCCGAGCGCTCGGAACACCATAATCGCGGCTGGTTCGACACGCGTGCCGACGATCGGTTCTGGTTCGCCTACGGCCAGCTTTATGCCTATTACGCCATCCTGACCGCTGCGCAGGCGGATTTCTCGCAGGTGGTGCAGGAACGCAATCTCGGCGCGATCTGGAGCGGCACCACGCGGCAGTTCCAGGCGGCACTGCGCATCCAGCCCTCGATCATCTCGAACGGCCGCGAAGACGGCTGGATCATGCCGAGCCACCTCGCGACCATGGGCTTCTATATCTTGAGGGTGCGCTCGAACCTCGTCGAGATCCGGTCGGTGCTCGATCGTTAGAGCGCTGCGCGTCAGCGGCGCGCCGCATGATCCTCGAAGCCAACGACGCGCAGCTTCTCGACGAATTCATAGGTGACGCCGACGATGCCGCCGCCGCTGGCATCGTCACGGAAGCGGCCGATGCTGCGCACCAACTTGTAACCGCCGAGCCGGTTGTCGACACGATAGACGAAATGGAAGCCGACGCCGTGAAGGCTTGCCTCCTCGAAGGTCTGGGCGATCAGGCTGCGGTCTTCGGTGTGAATGCGAGACATCAGTTCGGCCAGATTGACCGGCCGGTCGCTATAGGGGAGATCGAAGATCGCGTGCACATCCTCGCTTGTAAAGAAATGTCCGGTTTCGATGTCGATGCGCCAGAAGCCGAAAAGGCGATAGGCAGCAACCATCTGAACGATTTCCGCATCGGTGATGCCGATATGGGCGCGGGACTGTGCTATCTTGTCGACGACAGGCTGTTCGAAGCGAAGAGACACGATTCCCCCAATTCACGGGATGACGTGCTGACCCTCTTCTGATTTTTCAGCTGATCAGCTTCAATCGAATTGCTTTTGCTACCAACTGGGTGCGATTGACGCAATCGAGTTTTTTGATCGCATTGGTCATATAGGCATTCACCGTATGATCGGAGAGCGTCAGGATCTGGCCGATCTCGATCGAGGTCTTGCCCTGTGCCGTCCAGCGCACGACTTCAAGTTCCCGCGCCGACAGCGCATTGTGCGCATTTTCCTCGTTGCGCCTGACCGCATTGAATGCGTCGAGGGCATGCAGGATGATGATCGCCAGCTCGTTGACCTCGCTCTGGCCGAGCGCCGCACGTTCGCCGCAGAACCAGAAGACCAGGCGCCGGCCATCGACTGCAATGGTCGGCATGGCAACGCCTGCAGGTATTGCATGGCGCAGCATCAAGGCGCGCAGCTCGGCCGGAAAGGCCTGTGCATTGACGGCATCGTTGAGGTGCCAGGCCTGCGGCACAGCCGACTCCCTCAACCGTACGCCGAAAGGGCAACCACGCATCATGTTGGCGCGATCGAAATCTCTGATATAGGCCGCGGGAAGCGAGCTTTCGATCAGCAGCGGTTTCAGGAGGAGGTCTTCCGGCGAGGGAGCGTGCATCAGCGTCGCATAGGACAGTCCGAAGGCCGCGGAGACTCTGCCGAGTCCTTGTGCAAACAGGCCGCGTGTTCCTGCAACAGCAAGTTCCGCCGAAAGCAACGACTGTCTTTCAGAGGTGGTCATGTAAGACATTTTTACGCCCCGGCAGCCTCAATGTTAACGCTATCAAATACACAAACACTGCCGGATGCTAGCCCCAATTGCCTTATCTCAAGCCAATTAGGTCGAAAGGCGCAGAAATAGTCACGACCGCGCGCGCCCCGGTTGAGTTGCGGCCTGTGCAAGTAGCGTTGTGGTATCTTTGACTTCTGCTGCGGCGGGACAGCTGTGGATACCGCCTGCTCCGGGCAGGAAGAGAATCACGCCGGAAGAGCCTGGGCGCCGAGAGGCGCCGAAAACTGGCTTGCTGCGGCACGATGCAATTGATAGGCGTATTAACATGTACAACTGAGGCGATTTAATCGTGCGATTTGCATTCTGCCTGCATTTTAAGCATCTGTTTTCTCTGGCAATACTTGCTTTTCTTTTGTTGACCTTGCCGATCGATGCCGCGACCTCGCAGGCAGCCGGGCCGAAGGCGGCAGGGCAGCCGCCGATGCGCTTCATCCTCGTGCACCATCTTCTCTGCATGGAGGACTGTCCGGGATGGATATCGGCAGAGGGACGCATCACCTCCGACACGCCCGCGCAACTGCGAAAAATCCTCAAGACGATCGGTAACCGAAAGCCGCCGATCGTCTTCCGTTCCGAGGGCGGTGATGTCGATGCCGCCTATGCGATGGGCCGGATGATCCGCAAAGCGGGTCTGGAAACGGCAGTAGGCGGCACCAGGCTGAAGGATTGCCCGCCGGACGATCTGCGCTGCGCTGCCGCCATCGCAAAGGACGGGACCGCGCTTGGTAACACCTATTCGGACGGCGCATATTGTTTTTCCGCCTGCCCGCTGGCGTTTGCGGGCGGTACGTCGCGCGTCGCGTCGCAATGGGCGTTCATCGGTGTTCACCAGATCACGACGATCTATAACAGGGTGCGCGTTTCCTACCGTATCGAATACAAGATCGTGAACGGCAGGAGGAAAGAAATCTCCCGCAAGGAAGTCGGACGCAAATCGGCCGGGCAGAGCAGCTCCACCAAGCTCGGCAAGAAGGCCAGCATCGCCCTAATGGCCTATTTGAAGGAGATGGGGGTCGATAAGGATCTGGTGGATCATATGATGAGCGCCAAGCCGGACAGCATCATGATCGTGCCGCCCGCAGAGGCAATTCGAATAGGCCTCATGACCGGCATGCTGTCTTACAGCGAGTGGCCGGGAATGCCGCTTTGCGCACCGGATGCAGCCGCCGAGGCTGTCTGCCACGGACATCGGGCGGTCAAGACGTCTGCGGCTGAGGCGCCGGTATCCGAGACGCCCGTGCAGAATGCGTCCGGAGGCGCAAGCGAGAGCCTGCCGAAAACACGGCCCATGGATTTTCTCCTGATGTCCAATGGCAATTGTCGGGAGGAGTGCACACAATGGATTTCCGCGGATGGAGACATCACGCCGGATACGCCAGCTCAGCTGGAAGCGATCTTGAAGACGCTCGGCGAAAGGAAACTCCCGATCGTCCTTCAGTCCAATGGCGGGGATATGGATGCGGCTTTCGCTATGGGGCGTATGTCCGTGCTGCAGGTCTGGAGACCTCGATCGGCAGAACGCAGCTGCCGAATTGTCCAAAGCAGGACCCGCGTTGCAAAGCCGGCACCGCCGAAAGCGGGCTGACCGAGGGCGAAGTCTTTACCAGTGGTGCGTATTGCCTTTCGACCTGTACTCTTGTCTTGATGAGCGGAGCGCCGCGGACCGCCGGATATTCAGCCATCGGCCTCGTCAGACCCAAGACGACTGAATATGCGAAATTCATCGGCTATTTCGATGAGATGGGCGTCAGTGCCGAGCCATACCAGACGATGATGCTCGAGACGGCAATCGATCAAGCGATTATGCTTCCCTCTCAAGCGTTCAAGCTTGGCGTCATCAATGGCATCATTCCTTATGATGAAGAGCCCGGCTTGCATATCTGTGGGCCAGAGGCGAAGGAAAGTCTCCAATGCCCGATAGCGCCGCGCGTCTTACCGGATGCGAAAGGGGCGCAGTAACATTTTGATCTACGCATCGTGCTTTCCCATGATCCAGCGCGGCGGCCGCAAGGCGAGCGCTATTCACAGCATGCCGATATTTCGCTATCCCAGTCGCGAGGACAAGCGCTTTCGCGCATGCGAAAGGCCGGGACGGGGACATCCATGCCATCCATCAAATCCGATATTGAAATCGCGCGCGCCGCGGCCAAGAGGCCGATCTTCGAGATCGGGGCAAAGCTCGGCATCGCGGCCGAGCAGCTCGCCCCCTATGGTCACGACAAGGCAAAAGTCAGCGCCGAGTTCATCGCGGCGCAGGCGGTCAAGAAGGACGGCAAGCTGATCCTTGTCACGGCGATCAATCCGACGCCGGCGGGCGAAGGCAAGACGACGACGACCGTCGGCCTCGGCGACGGGCTGAATCGGATCGGCAAGAAAGCGATCGTCTGCATCCGCGAGGCGTCGCTCGGTCCCTGCTTCGGCGTCAAGGGCGGGGCGGCCGGCGGCGGTTATGCGCAGGTTGTGCCGATGGAAGACATCAACCTGCATTTCACCGGCGATTTCCATGCAATCACCTCGGCCCACAATCTGCTGGCTGCGATGATCGACAACCACATCTATTGGGGCAACGAAGAGAATATCGACATCCGCCGCATCACCTGGCGGCGTGTCATGGACATGAACGACCGGGCGCTGCGCAGCATGGTCTCATCTCTCGGCGGCGTCGCCAACGGTTTTCCACGCCAGGGCGGCTTCGACATCACCGTCGCCTCCGAAGTGATGGCGATCCTCTGCCTCGCCACCGATCTCAAGGATCTGGAGCGGCGGCTCGGCGACATCATCATCGGCTACCGCTTCGACAAGACGCCGGTGCATGCGCGCGATCTGAAAGCCGACGGCGCCATGGCCGTGCTGCTAAAGGATGCAATGCAGCCGAACCTGGTGCAGACGCTGGAAAACAACCCGGCCTTCGTGCATGGCGGCCCGTTCGCCAATATCGCCCATGGCTGTAATTCGGTGACGGCGACGAAGACGGCGCTGAAGCTCGGAGAGTATGTCGTGACGGAAGCGGGATTCGGGGCCGATCTCGGGGCTGAAAAATTCTTCAACATCAAATGCCGCAAGGCCGGGCTGAAGCCGGACGCGGCCGTCATCGTCGCGACCGTCCGGGCGCTGAAGATGAATGGCGGCGTGAAGAAGGAGAATCTCGGCACGGAGGACGTCGCAGCGCTGAAGAAGGGCTGCGCCAATCTTGGCCGGCACGTTGCCAATGTGCGCCGCTTCGGCGTGCCCGTCGTCGTCGCGATCAATCATTTCGTCACAGATACCGATGCGGAGATCGCGGCGGTGAAGGAATTCGTCTCGCGGCTCGGCGCCGAAGCGATCCTCTGCCAACATTGGGCCAAAGGTTCGGCCGGCATCGAGGAACTGGCGCATAAGGTGGTGGAACTGGCCGAATCGGGTCAAGCGAAATTCCAGCCGCTCTACGGCGACGACATTTCGCTGTTCGAGAAGATCGAGATCGTCGCCTCGAAAATCTACCATGCCGGCGAGGTGACCGCCGACAAGGCGGTGCGCGATCAGTTGCAGACATGGGAGGAGCAGGGCTACGGCAAGCTGCCGGTCTGCATGGCGAAGACGCAATATTCCTTCTCCACCGATCCGAACCTGCGCGGCGCGCCGGAAGGCCACATCGTTTCGGTGCGCGAGGTGCGGCTTTCAGCCGGCGCCGGCTTCGTTGTCGCCATCACCGGCGAGATCATGACGATGCCTGGCCTGCCGAAATCGCCCTCAGCGGAACGGATTTTTTTGAATGAGCAGGGTTATATTGAGGGGTTGTTCTGATTAGGCGTGGGGAAGGGACGGGATGCGGCCTCTCGATCCTGCCTTCTCCCGAGGGTAGAAGAGGATATGCCGCACCGTCTCCGTTCCCCGCCAGTTCTCGCTTGATGACGGGATTCTAGCCCTTCAACCGTCAATAACAATAACGATAGCCGCCCTTCCTTTCGATGACGTCGAGATGGAAATGGGTTTCGTGGGCCGCGTCGCTTTCCGGGTCGAGGACGGTGGTGAAATAGAGGCAGCCGGCGGCGCTGACGGCGCGCTGGAAGGCGCCGGTAAGTGTCGAGTCCTCGCGGCGGGAGCGGACGGCGACATCCTCGCCCTTTTGGAAATGGAAGCTGGCAATATCGATGGCGTTGCCGCGGGCGTGTTCGGAGATCTTGCCTGTTTCGGCGCCGTTGCGCAGGCGGCACATATAGGCGGTAGCCTGGTTGACGGCGGTGATACGGCCCTGCTCAGGCAGGGCGGCGGAAGCGGCAGGGATGACGCTCTCCTTCAACCAGCGGGCAAGTGCGAGTGCCGCCGGGCAGCGGATCGTTGCCTCCGGCTTGAGGGCGATACCGGGCAGAGCCTCGGAGACGATGATCGGTTTGTCGATGCCGCAGCCGTTGCCGTCATCGATGCGCGGCGTTTCCTTGAAGACGACACCCAACTCCTTGAGTGCGGCCGTGCATTCGGCATGCTCAGCGTCGCTTTCGGATTCGATCGTCAGATGCTGCTCTTCAAGCGTCTGCTCGCCGGGCGGCTTTTCTTCCGGCGGAGTCTGCGGGCTTTCGACCTGGCCCGGCGGAAGCGGCGGGCCCTGCATGGGTTCTGCAGGCTCAGGCTTTGCCGGTTCGGCTGATGGAGCAGGCGGCTGGTCCGGTTCGGATGTCTCCGGCTCCTTTACCTCAGGTTTCGGCTGAGGGGTCGGCACCTGCTCAGGCGCGGAGGGTTCCGCTTTTTCCGAGGACGGTGGAGTGGGACCGGTCGTCTGCCCGCCATCGGGCCGCGGCTCGGGCAATGGACCGTGGGGGGGCAGGCGGGCGCCGGCAAGAAAGGCGGTAGCGGCGAGCAGGATCGCCAATGTCGAAAATTTTCTCAATCCATCCGGTTCCTGGTATTGGTGGCTAGAAGCAACGCATGAGAGCGGTTTTCGTTGCAATTGTGCAAGGCTTTCAATAACGGCATCAATCTGCATGCCTCGCTTGCCTATGCCTACGGCAGGAATGAAGAAACCACCCAGCGCCTGCGCTCGGTGGCGCCGTTCAAGGCGATTGTCGGCGGCGGCTGGAGCAATGACACCTTCGGCTTCGATCTGTCTTCGACGCTATCTGCCGGCATGCTCACCGACCATTTCAATGCACCCGGTTATGCAATTGTCGACTTGACCGGCTGGTGGACGCCGGAACAGTTGCCGGGCCTACGCGTTCAAGCCGGTGTCTACAATATTTTCGACCGGAAATATTTCAACGCGTTGGCCGTACGCGACGTCAACCTGGTCTCGACCGCATCGCAGCCTCGTGATCGGTATTCCGAGCCGGGCCGTACCTTCAAGGTGTCGCTCACGAAGACCTTCTGACTGCCGGCGACACACCTTCACGGCTGGGGAGGGGCGGTTTTCGGGCCGCCCTTTTTCATTGCGCAATCGCCTCTTGCGCGGCGGCTGATCTCAGGCTAACAATTTTTCCATGATCACGTCCTTGAACATTGCTGTTTGGTGGTGGGCTCGCTGAGGCGGCCTCGACCAATCGTGTCCAAAGACGACGACGAGTGAGCCGCCCGAAACTTCGAGGCGGCTTTTTTGTTTTATCGCTGCCTGTCGTCCGGGCCCGATAACGGAGTGGAACAATGGTAACGATCCTGCGGGATGATGGTGCGGAAATCTACGAGACCAAGGGCGGCATATCCGTCACCCGGCAGCGTCGGGCGATCCCTTACGGCGATGCGGTCTCCTCCTATATCGATAAGCTCGACGAACGCCGCGGCGCGGTGTTCTCGTCGAACTACGAATATCCGGGCCGTTATACGCGCTGGGATACCGCCGTTGTCGATCCGCCGCTCGGCATCTCCTCCTTCGGGCGCGACGTCTGGATCGAGGCCTATAACGAGCGCGGCGAGGTGCTCCTCGGCTTCGTGACGGAGCGGCTGAAGACAGTGTCCGATCTCGTGCTCGGCGCTTCCTCCGCCCGCCGCCTCGACCTCTCCGTCAAGGCGCCGGACCGGGTGTTCACCGAGGAAGAGCGCTCGAAGATGCCGACCGTCTTCACGGTGCTGCGCGCTGTCACCGACCTCTTCTATTCGCAGGCCGATGCGAGCCTCGGGCTCTACGGCGCCTTCGGCTACGACATCGCCTTCCAATTCGATGCGATCGATCTGAAGCTGACGCGGCCTTCCGACCAGCGCGACATGGTGCTCTACCTGCCGGACGAAATCCTTGTCGTCGACAACTATGCCGCCAAGGCCTGGATCGACCGCTATGATTTCGCGAAGAACGGCGTGACGACCGAAGGCAAGGCGGAAGATATCGCGCCCGAGCCCTTCAAGCAGACGGATGCCATACCGCCGAAGAGCGACCACCGGCCGGGCGAATATGCCGAACTCGTCGTCAAAGCCAAGGAAAGCTTCCGCAAGGGCGATCTTTTCGAAGTCGTGCCCGGGCAGAAGTTCATGGAGCGCTGCGAAAGCAAGCCTTCGGATATTTCCAGGCGGCTGAAGGCGATCAATCCGTCGCCCTATTCCTTCTTCATCAATCTCGGCAATCAGGAATATCTGGTCGGCGCCTCGCCCGAGATGTTCGTGCGCGTATCCGGCCGCCGCATCGAGACCTGCCCGATCTCGGGCACGATCAAACGCGGTGACGATCCGATCGCCGACAGCGAGCAGATCCTGAAGCTCCTGAATTCCAAAAAGGACGAATCCGAGCTTACCATGTGCTCGGATGTCGACCGCAACGACAAGAGCCGCGTCTGCGAGCCGGGCTCGGTCAAGGTGATCGGCCGCCGGCAGATCGAAATGTATTCGCGCCTCATCCACACGGTGGATCATATCGAGGGGCGGCTGCGCGACGACATGGATGCCTTCGATGGGTTCCTCAGCCACGCCTGGGCGGTCACTGTCACCGGTGCACCGAAGCTCTGGGCGATGCGCTTCATCGAGAGCCATGAAAAGAGCCCGCGTGCATGGTATGGTGGGGCGATCGGCATGGTCGGCTTCAACGGCGACATGAATACCGGCCTGACGCTGCGCACGGTGCGCATCAAGGACGGCATCGCCGAAGTGCGCGCCGGCGCGACGCTACTCAACGATTCCGACCCGCACGAAGAAGAAGCCGAAACCGAACTGAAGGCCTCCGCCATGCTTTCCGCCATCCGAGACGCCAAGATCGGCAATTCCGGCAAGATTCAGCGCGACGTTGCTTCCGTTGGCAAGGGCGTCAGCATCCTGCTCGTCGACCATGAGGACAGCTTCGTTCATACGCTGGCCAATTATTTCCGCCAGACGGGAGCGACGGTTTCGACCGTGCGCACGCCAGTGCCGGAGGAGATCTTCGACCGGCTGAACCCCGATCTCGTCGTGCTGTCGCCCGGGCCGGGGACGCCCAAGGATTTCGACTGCAAGGCGACGATCAAGAAGGCGCGGGCGCGCAACCTGCCGATCTTCGGCGTCTGCCTTGGCCTGCAGGCGCTCGCCGAAGCCTATGGCGGGGAACTGCGCCATCTGGCCCTGCCGATGCACGGCAAGCCGTCGCGCATCCGCGTGCTGGAGCCGGGCATCGTCTTCTCCGGCCTTTCGAAGGAGGTGACCGTCGGCCGCTACCACTCGATTTTCGCCGATCCCTCGACGCTGCCGCGTGAATTCATCATCACGGCTGAAAGCGAAGACGGCACGATCATGGGCATCGAACATGCCAAGGAGCCGATCGCCGCGGTGCAGTTCCACCCGGAATCGATCATGACGCTCGGCGGCGATGCCGGCATGCGGATGATCGAGAACGTCGTGGCGCATCTGGCGCGCAAGGTGAAGACGAAGGCGGCTTGATTGGCAATTCCGGTTCGCCCTTCCTGATCACGGGAAGGGCGGCTAGGAGCGGCGTCGAGCGTGTCCTTCGAGGCGATCCAGCGGGTCGCGCCTCAGATAAAGGACGTTGGAGGAGGCGGCTCTTGCCCCTCACCCTAACCCTCTCCCTGTAAAACGGGGCGAGCGGACGTGCCCCGGGAGGCCAACGAGGAACGGAGAGGTTGCGGCGTGTTCCCTTCTCCCCGCTGGCGGACGCTGGCGGGGAGAAGGTGGCGGCAGCCGGATGTGGGGCGCAGCAGGGTTCTGCGGTAATTGCTGCTCCAGCGCTCAAGATAGCCTCGCCCTGCGTGGCCGGAGGCGAAGCCTCGAAGGGCGGGCGGGCATTCCGACCTGGATATGACAGGGCAACCCGGCAGGTGGTCCTTCAAAGCGGTTGACTTTATCAGTCAAATCAGAACATTTCAGGAACGATCAACCGGAACCATCACCGTGGCCAATGCTGAAAAGTTCATCGTGCTCCCTTACCGCAAGAACCGCGGCAATCTTGTGCCCGGCGAAATGCGCCAGGCATCGAATGCCGTCAGCGCGGAAAAGATCGCTTCGGCGATGGCCGAGCGTTTCGTCGGGGTCGCGGCCTACGCCGTCATCGTCGACGAGGAAACCGGCGACATGAGCTCCCCGCGACTGCTCGCGCGATATGGCGAGATTGCCGATCTCAACGCTGCCTGAGCGCGATTTCCCATGGAGACATCGCTCTACCTGCCGGTCAAAACCTTCCTGGAGGCAGCCGGTTATGCCGTCAAGGGCGAGGTCGGTGGATGCGATCTCGTTGGCTTGAGCGATGGCGAGCCGCCGGTCGTGGTCGTCTGCGAACTGAAGCTCACCTTCAACCTCGAACTGCTTCTCCAAGCGGTCGATCGCGCGGCGATGAGCGATGAGGTTTGGATCGCTGCGCGCGTTTCGGCCAAGGGACGCGGGCGAGAGACGGACAAGCGCTACCGCGACCTCTGCCGGCGGCTTGGCATCGGCATGCTCGGTGTCTCGGATGGCGGCGAGGTCAGCGTCATCGTCAGTTCCATTTCGCCGATGCCGCGGACCAATCCCAAGCGGCGTTCACGCCTCGTCAAGGAGCATCAGCGCCGTCGCGGCGATCCTGCCGTTGGCGGCGGCTCGCGGGCGCCGATCATGACGGCCTATCGACAGCAGGCGCTGCTCTGCGCGGCCGCGCTCGACCGGGGAATTGTGCGTCCGCGGGATATGAAGGCGCTTACGCCGAAGGCCGGTCCGATCCTGCGCGACAATGTCTACGGATGGTTCGAGCGCCAGGAAAAGGGCGTCTATGCCCTGACGCCGGCGGGACAGGCCGCTCTTCTACGATGGCCGCAGTCTGTCCAGCCCGATCCGGCTCTCTCGGCGCTGTAGCGGGATTGCGCATCCTGCGCCCGCGCTTTTCTGTCGGGGCGGCAACATCTGTGAGGGACGTGTCATTCTCTTTGACAAATCCTCCATCATCGCCCATATCACCCTCAACTGGGCCGCCTTCGCGACATTCGCGTGGGCGGTTTTGCATTTCAATGGCTTAGACCCTGCAATTCATTCGCAACCGCAGGAGGACGATATGAGCGACAACGGCGATCTGACGGTTCGGACGCTGGCGATGTGGGGGATTCCATTGTCGCTCGGCGTCATGGGGCTGAAGATGGTGGCCTGGTGGGTCACCGGCTCGGTGGCGCTGCTGTCGGACGGACTTGAATCGACGGTTAACGTCGTTGCGGCGTTCATCGCTTTCTTTGTCATCCGCTATGCGCAGAAGCCGGCCGATCACGACCATCCCTTCGGCCATCACAAGGCGGAATATCTCTCTGCCGTCACCGAGGGCGTGCTGATCGTCGTCGCCGCGCTGCTGATCGTCAACGAGGCGGTCGGCTATCTCGCTGCGCCGCGCATGCTCGATGCACCGGTGCTCGGCCTTGCGATCAATCTGGCGGCTGGCGTCATCAATGCGGTGTGGGCGCAACTTTTGATCCGCGCCGGGCGCAAACACCGCTCGGCGGCACTGGCGGCGGATGGGCAGCATATCATGTCGGATGTGGTGACATCCGTCGGCGTGCTCGTCGGGCTGCTGCTGGCGCTGGCGACGGGTTACGCGATTTTCGACCCGGTGCTTGCCATCCTTGTGGCCTGCAACATTCTCTATCAAGGCTGGAAGGTGATCTCGCAATCGATCAGCGGTCTGATGGACCAGGCGGTCGAGCCGCAGGAAGAGGAAGCGATCAAGCAGGCGATCGCCACCCATGCGGCGGGTTCGATCGGCGTGCATGACCTGAAGACGAGGCGGGCAGGCACCGTCACTTTCATCGATTTTCACATGGTGGTGCCCGGCACTATGTCCGTGCGACAGGCGCATGATATATGCGACCGCCTTGAGGATGCCATCAGAGCGGTGCATGAGGGCGCTAAAATAGCCATTCATGTGGAGCCGGAGGGCGAAAAGGCCCATGGCATCCGCGTCAAAGTCGTCAAGGAGGCATGATGCCGAATACCGATGTTTCCAGCCTGTCGATGCTGGGTCAGCAAACCGAAACTGCGAAATCGCCGGAAGAGGCGGTGCTGGAAAAAGTGCCGTCCAATCATGCCGGCACCGACTATGTCGTGCGCTTCACCGCGCCGGAATTCACCTCGCTCTGCCCGATGACGGGGCAGCCGGATTTCGCCCATATCGTCATCGACTACATCCCCGGCGAATGGCTTGTGGAATCGAAGTCGCTGAAACTCTTCCTGTTTTCCTTCCGCAATCACGGCGCCTTCCACGAGGATTGCTCGATTTACATCGCCAAGCGCATCGTCGAACTGCTCGACCCCAAGTGGCTTCGCATCGGTGCTTACTGGTATCCGCGTGGCGGCATTCCGATCGACGTCTTCTGGCAGACGGGTAAGCCGCCGGAAGGTGTGTGGCTGCCGGAGCAGGGCGTCGCCACCTATCGTGGCCGTGGGTGAGGAGCGGTCGGGCAACGCCCGAGCAATCGATCCAGTGAATCGATTGCAGGGACGAACGCCCTGAGCCCAAGCGAAGGGCCGGGATACGGTGCGGCAATGTAAAACCAACTGCCGGCCATTTCGGCCCGTTAAACCTCAAACATCCGTAACGTCGCCGGACGAGTCATCACTGTAATCGTCCCCATCGTCGTAATCGGCCTGCTGCACATTGTCGTCATTATCATTACCGGCATTATCAGAGGCCTGGCGCGTGTCGTCGTTGCCGTAATAATTGTTGATGACGGTCTCTTCGGTTGGCGCGGCCACATTGCCGAAGGGGTTGGCGCCGAAAGGCGAGCCCCAGCCGAGCGAGGACATGTGGTTGCCGAAGATGCCGCTCAAGGAGTTGGCAAGCAGCATGCCGCCGGCAACACCCGCGGCTGTGCCGAGTGCGCCGCGCAGGAAGCTGCCGCCGGCAGACGGCACATAGGCCTGCTGGCTCCAGGGGCCGGTGGGCTGCTGCTGCGCCTGGCGATCGTAGCCGCGCGGCTCGTCATAGGCGCGGGACGGCTGCCCCCAGGGGCCGGGGTTGGAGGGGACAGGCGCGGGCTGCTGTGTCTGGGTATTGCCGAAGATCGAGCTCAGGAAGCCGCCGCCCTTTTCGGCCTGGTGGTGCTCGCTGGCTCCGGCTTCAAACTGCCGGACGCGCTCCTCGAGTTCCTTGATGTGGTTGGCGGCCGCTTCAAGCCCCTTTTCCTGCACGATGACGGCCTGGGCGAGATAATAAGTGGCTGACGGCTGCTCGCGCGTCGCCTGGTCGATCAGGGCTTCGGCCTCGCGATCGCGCGGCTGGGCTTGCGCCGTGCGCACGCGGTCGAAGAGGGCGGTCAGCAATTGGCGTTCTTCCGGTGACATGTCCGGTCTCCTGTTGATCTCGTTTGGCGGTTGCCATGTGAGAGGTGAGGTAGGAACCGATTCCGGCTTTTCAAAGCCTTCCACCGTTACATTTCAGTAAGGCTTGCGGAACGGTGCGCGGCTTCTTAAGGATATCTCCATCGCTTCGGTGCCTTGTGTTTTTCCCGCATTGTTTTAGGCATTGAGTCGCATTATGTGCGAGGAACCCGAATTCATCTCCGAGAGGTTCGAATGAACGACGAAGAACAGGACGACAAGACGAAGGAACTGCCGCTCGGCAAGGAAACGGAGGCGAATCTTTTCAAGTCGCGTTCGATCTTCATCTATGGACCGATCAACCAGGAACTGGCGCAGAAGGTCTGCTCGCAGCTCGTCGCACTTGCTGCGGCGAGCGACGAAGACATTCGCATCTATGTCAATTCGCCCGGCGGTCACGTCGAATCCGGCGATTCCATCCATGACATGGTCAAGTTCATCAAGCCGAAGGTGTGGATGATCGGCACCGGCTGGGTCGCTTCGGCCGGCGCGCTGATCTATGTCGCGGCTCCCAGGGAAAGGCGCCTGTGCCTGCCGAACACGCGCTTCCTGCTGCACCAACCGTCGGGCGGCACGCGCGGCATGGCATCCGACATCGAGATCCAGGCACGTGAGATCATCAAGATGAACGAGCGCCTGAACAAGATCATGGCGGAGGCCACCGGCCAGCCGCTCGAGAAGATCGCCAAGGACACGGATCGCGACTACTGGCTCTCGGCCGAAGAGGCGAAGGACTACGGCCTTGTCTCGCGGATCGTGACGTCGCAAGCCGACATCTGAGTTTTCTCGGTCGGAACCTTCGAAACGCCCTTGCCTGCCGACCGCGGGTGAGGGCGTCTTGATTTCGGATGGTGCTTGCGGTCATCGACCGGCAGAGCTGGACGGAAAGGCCTCAATCTGGACTTGCGCGGGCGGCAACCATCATGCTCCATGCGCCATTCCAGCAGCTCAGAGTCCGCCATGCTCAAAGATTTTTCCGTCCAGGCCCTGTTCATGGGTCTGCTTACCGCTTTCGTCGGCTCCGCCAGCTCCTTCGCCGTCGTGCTGCACGGGCTGCAGGCGGTGGGTGCGACGGATGCGCAGGCCGCTTCGGGGCTGATGGCATTGTCGATCTCTATGGGCGTCTGCGCGATCGTGCTCAGCGCCGTGACTCGACTGCCGATCAGCGTCGCCTGGTCGACGCCGGGGGCGGCGCTGCTCGCAAGCACAGGCGCAATCGAGGGCGGCTTCAATGCGGCGGTCGGCGCATTCCTCGTCTGCGCCGTGCTGATCATCATTGCCGGGCTGTTCAAGCCGCTCGGCCGGGCGGTGGCCGCCATTCCCGCGCCGCTCGCCAACGCGATGCTCGCCGGTGTGCTGATCGGTCTCTGCTTTGCGCCGGTGAAGGCGATCGGCTTCAATCCGCTGCTCGGTCTGCCGATCGTCATTTCCTGGATCGTCGTCGGCGCGTTCCGGCGTCTCTGGGCGGTGCCGGCCGCGCTTGCAGCCTTCGTGCTGGTGCTCGCCTTCGGCGTCGACATTCCCGACGGTGCTTTCGCCTCGCTCGAACGATCGCTGGTGCCAGCTGCGGAAATCGTCCGCCCGGTGTTCAGCCTCGCAGCCTTCATCTCGATCGCGCTGCCGCTTTTCATCGTCACCATGGCCTCGCAGAACATTCCCGGTATCGCCGTGCTGAAGGTCAATCACTACGATCCGAAGCCAGGTCCGCTCTTTGCCGTCACAGGCTTCTTTTCGTTGCTGTCGGCGCCTTTCGGTGGACACGCCGTCAACCTGGCGGCCATCACCGCGGCAATGTGCGCCGGGCATGACGCCCATGCCGATCCCAAGCGGCGCTATTGGGCGTCGCTGATCGCTGGCGTCGGTTATGTGATCCTCGGGCTGCTCGCAGGCGCGGTGACGGCCTTCGTCGCCTTGGCGCCGCCTATTCTGATCGAGGCGGTGGCGGGGCTGGCGCTGGTCGGGGCCTTCTCATCCTCGGCGATGTCGGCTTTCCAGGCGCCGGAATCGCGCGAGGCGGCGGCGATCACTTTCCTCGTAACGGCATCGGGCGTTTCGTTCGGCGGCATCTCAGGCGCCTTCTGGGGATTGATCGCCGGCGGGTTGATGCTCGCGCTGTCGCAGCTGGTGAGGATTTGGAAACGACAGTCTCAGTCGAAGTAACGGAAGGGGGTGGGCCGCGAGGGCTTGCCAGTTTCACCGCCCAAGGTTATAAGCGCGGCCATGAAGACCTCTGGCGCCAAGATTTCCGACACGATTGCACGCGGCCGCATCGCCCTGCGTGACGTCTCGAGCGCCGTGACCTCGCTTCTTCTCCTCGGCCTTACGCGCGGTTGCCGGGTCCGTTGAGGAGCGCCCGGCGGCCGAAAGCCCGCCCGGTATCGCTCCTCGCGACTCACTTTCAAAATTGACCTAACGACCGACGAAGGTCCGCATTTGTTTATCGCCAAGTCCGATTCGATCGGCTAAGAGGCGGGGCAAATGCCGGGACGAGGAGACAAGACAATGGACAATACCAACAGCCGATCCTCCGCGAAGGGCATGCCCGATGCCGCGACGAAATACCGGCCCTATCCGCAGGTGAATATTCCCGACCGCACTTGGCCGACAAAGACTATCACCAAGGCGCCGGTGTGGTGCTCGGTCGATCTGCGCGACGGCAACCAGGCGCTGGTCGACCCGATGGGCCACGATCGCAAGGCCCGGATGTTCCATTTGCTGCTGGAGATGGGCTTCAAGGAAATCGAGATCGGCTTTCCCTCCGCCTCGCAGACGGATTTCGATTTCGCCCGCTGGTGTGTGGAAGAGGGCAACGTGCCCGCCGATGTCTCGCTGCAGGTGCTGGTACAGTGCCGCCCGGAGCTCATCACCCGCACCTTCGAAGCGCTGGAAGGCGCAAACCGGCCGATCGTGCATTTCTATAACTCGACCAGCGAGCTGCAGCGCCGCGTCGTTTTCGCCAAGGATGTGCAGGGCATCAAGCAGATCGCCGTCGATGCCGCCAAGATGATCACCGACATGGCCGCCAAGGCCGGCGGCGGCTATCGTTTCGAATATTCGCCCGAGAGCTTCACCGGCACGGAGCTGGAAGTGGCGCTGGAGATCTGCAACGCCGTCATCGAGGTGGTGAAGCCGACGCCCGACAACAAGCTCATCATCAACCTGCCGTCCACCGTCGAGATGGCGACGCCGAACGTCTATGCCGACCAGATCGAATGGATGTGCCGCAACCTCGACAATCGCGAGAACCTGATCGTCTCGCTGCATCCGCATAACGACCGCGGCACCGGCATCGCCGCCGCCGAACTGGCCTTGCTGGCAGGCGCCGACCGCGTCGAAGGCACGCTGTTCGGCAATGGCGAGCGCACCGGCAATGTCGACGTCGTGACGATGGCGCTCAACATGTTCACGCAGGGCGTCGATCCCGGGATCGACTGCTCGAACATCGAGCGCATCAAGGAAGTATTCGAATATTCGAACCAGATGGCGATTGCCGAGCGTCACCCTTATGTCGGCGAGCTGGTCTATACGGCTTTCTCCGGCTCGCATCAGGATGCGATCAACAAGGGCATGAAGGCCGCACAGGTCGCCAATCATCCTGTCTGGGAAGTGCCTTATCTGCCGATCGATCCGCGTGATGTCGGCCGTTCCTACGAGGCGATCATCCGTATCAACTCGCAGTCCGGCAAGGGCGGCATCGCCTATATCCTGCAGCAGGATTACGGGCTCAACCTGCCGCGCAACCTGCAGGTCGAGTTCCGTGAAGAAATCCAGCGCATCACCGATGTCGAGGGCAAGGAGCTTCCCTCGAAGCGCATCTACGACCGCTTCATCGAGCGCTACGTGACGCAGCCCGAGGCGCGCCTCAAGTTCGTCGACCACCACACCTATCCCGACACCGAGCGCAAGGGCCAGCGGATCGTTGCAGCTGAAATCACCGACAATGGCGAGATCAAGCGCATCGAAGGGCGCGGCAACGGCCCGATCGACGGCTTCATCAACGCACTGTCGCATTATCTCGGCATCGAAATGTCGGTCGAGGACTATTCGGAGCATTCGCTGCAGCACGGCTCGAACGCGGCGGCGATCTCCTATGTCGAGACCTCCTATCCCGGCGGCAAACTCTTCGGCGCCGGCATCAACACCAACATCGTCGCGGCATCGCTGGAAGCGATCGTCTCGGCGGCCAACCGGGTGCTCGAGGTGAAAGCTGGCAAGGCTTGATCGATAGGTGACGTAATATCAGTGCTTTGATCAGGATTGCCCGTTGCGGATGCTCGGGCATTCGCTCCTGTGGGCCACGTCAAATCGTCGATCTGCCGACGATCTGCCGATCAGATCGCGGTGGCGATCTTCATGGCGAGCTGGCCGAGGTTGGCTTCGGCGGAGGGGCCGGCGAGAACATAGGAGGTGCCGGCATTGTGCCAGGTGACCAGGCCAATCTCGTCCTTGATCGTTTCCTTGAAGTCGTCGGTCTCAGACGGCTGCGCGTCCTTCCGAAAGCAGATGGAGATGATGTCGCCGTCGCTGTTGGAATAGACGAGCTGACCGACAGGCCGGTTGTCGCCGAGGATGACGCGGGCACCCTGGAAGGTCCAGGATTCGGTGCTGAGATCCGGCACACGGAAAGGCACACCGATGGCGGTCGTCAGCCAGCTGGAGATTTCTTCGGCCTGTGAGGCCGGCACTTCGACGAGGTGACGGGGCTGGCGGATCAGCAGGCGTTGATAGGCGGTGACGTCGCCGAGCCAGTCATTGGTATTGGCGGGCGCCGTGGCGGTCGTGGTGGCGATCTCGTCGGCATCCGGGGTGGTGGCGGCAAAATAGCCAATGCCGCAACCGACGACGAACAGGATCAGAGCGGCTGCCAGCGCCTGTGGGCCGCTGGGAGCCAGTTTCACCTGGGGGCGTATGGCGCGCTGGGTGATCGGGGTCTTTGGCGGCTGCGTGCTCTTGATCGAGCGGACGAGGGCGAGCGGCACCGGCTCCTTCAGGACATCGTCCAGGCGGCGGCGGCCGAAATCGGCGCCATGGCGCAGCTTTTCATGCAGACGCCGCGCGTTCTCGTCGCTAGCCAGGCGCTGTTCCAGTTCGTGCCGCTGTTCGGGAGAGACCTCGCCGTCGAGAAGGGCGGTGAGCTGGGCTTCGAGCGGCAATTTCCTAAGATCGAGCAATTCAGTACCTGTGGATGGGGTGGGTGCCGGCAAGTCCGGCGAAATGCAGCCTTGCGGTCGCCAGCTGGGAGACGACGCTTGCCGTCGAAATGCCCATGATGTCGGCCGCCTGCTGATAGCTGTGACCTTCGACATCGACGAGCAGGAAGATCGAGGAAACGCCCTCAGGCATTTCGGCGATCATGCGATGGATGGCGTCGGGATCGACCGAGGCCGAGCGTTCACGCGCAGCCTCTCTGATATCGGTGACGTTGCCGCGTGCCGACGCCTTCGGCTTCCGCTTGCGGCTGTCCTCCGTCCACTGCTGGCGGGCAAGCGTGTAGGTCCAGCTTTCCAGACGGCCCTCGCCATTCCACTGATGCCCCCTGGCAATGGCGCGCAGACAGACGGCTTGGACAAGTTCGTCGGCCACACCGGCTTCGCCCGCGAGCGTGATCGCGAAGCGGCGAAGGTGGGGCAGAAGGCCGACGAGATCACGCCGGAGGTCGATGGTCGTTGCGGGCTGACGCATTGTCTATCCAAGAAGCATTCACAATGGTTTCGCGGACGAAAGCTTCGCCATCGGACGCGAAACCGGCTTTGTTGGCACCGGAGATGCAGATGCTTTATGAAGCAAATCCACTGCACTTCGCAAGCATTCGGTCATCCTATCCCCTTTCCCAAGGGGTTTTCCCAATCTAGCCCGCAAAGCTTGCGTCAATATGTCTTGTAACCGTTCAAGCTTTGCAGCAGAGCGCGATAGGCCCAGGTGTCTTCGCCGCCGCGGTCGCGAATTTCGACGAGCTGGACGCGCGCTCCCTGGATGTCTCCTTGTTCCACCAGTGCCATGCCCATGTAGGAGCGGGCGAGAATATAGTTCTCATCCGCCTGCAATGCCTTGCGGTAATAGGACATGCCGAGCTCCATGCGACCGGCCTTGCGGTTGGCATAGCCAAGATAGTTCAGAATGTGGGGGTCGTTCTGATTAAGGGCAAGATTGAGCACGGCGATGGCATTCTCATACTGGCCGGCATAGGCGAATTCGCGGGCGAACTTATAGAGATCGTCGTCGTTGAAGCTGTTCTTCTTCGGAGTGACGCATTCCTTCTTGGCCTTGTCCCAGACCTTGCCGCCGGTGCAGGTCTTGGTCGTCTGCGTCTTCGGCGGCGGATTGGTGTCGTCGTTGCTGTCGCCGACCGCGAAGGCGGCGCTTGCCATGCCGAAGACAAAGCCGGCGGCAAGTGTTGTTCTGCACAGGCGATGGAAGGGGGAAGTCATTGGCGGCTCCGTTCTGAGGCGATGCAGTCGGCTGGATTGTACGCTTACCGGTAAAAATACCAAGAGGGTAGGCCGCCTCCATGACAATTGTTGCGACGGTGGCGAAGCGCTTTCCGAGATTGATTCAAGTGCCGCATAAACAGAGTCCGAAGTCAGCGCTAAGGCGCGAAAATATCGACGCTTTCCGGCATCATCGCATCGCCTGTCCTGTTCAGGCTGAAGCGCTCGCCGGTGAGTTCCCAGGCGCCCGGAGAGCCGTCGATGGAAAAGAGGTTGTAGGCGGCCGGCGGCTTTATGCTGCCCGGCCCCTGCGAGGCCGACGCGATGCCGACGACAGGCACCGGCTGCACTTGGCCGCGCAGCCAGTGCAGCGTATTCAGATGCGTGTGGCCGTGCAGCACGAGCTCGGCGCCGCCGGTCGAAATCACGGCCGCGAAGCGGCGGATGCCGATCATGCGTTTGTGGAAGGCGGTGGCGCCGCGGATCGGCGGATGATGGATCATGACGACGCGGAAGAGACCGGCTTCGCCGGCCGCGCGCAGCATGTTCACCGTGTCGCGGGCCTGGCGGGCGCTGAAAAAGCCGGAGGCGGCGAAAGGGGGCGTGGCGACGGCCGTGGAGCAGCCGACGATCGCAACTTTGTCGCGGACACGCAGATAGGGAAAGATGCGGCGGTCTTCCTGCCATTGCGGCGAGGCGAGATCGCCGCGGACATAATCGTACCAGGCGCGCATCGATTTCTCATAGGCACCCGGCACATAGGCGTCGTGATTGCCGGGAACGACCGAGGTTTCGGCGGGATCGCCGAGCGCGCGCAGCCAGGCGGCGGCGGCGCGGATCTCGATGCCGCTCGCCAGGTTGACGAGGTCGCCGGTAACGGCCAAATGATCGGCCTGATGGGCGCGGATGTCATCGAGAAGCAGATCCAGCGCGCTGGCGAAAAGGTGCTTGCGTCGATTTCGATGCCAGTTCACAAAGCCGGTTATGCGTTTGGAAAACAGCTCTTGAATGGAAAGACGAGGCAGTGGTCCGAGGTGGACGTCGGAAATATGCGCGAGCTTGAACATGCTACGAGACATAGACCAGCTTATTGACAAATCAAACACATCCGGCGCGATGAAGAGCCGAAACGGGACGATGGTGGATAAAGAGAAGCGGCCCCCTCACATCAGGCTGGCCCTGCGCCTCCTGCATGTCTATTTCTCCTTCGCCCGCGGCATGACGATGGGGGTCAGGGCCGCCTGCTTCGATGCGGACGGCCGGATCTTTCTCGTGCGCCACAGCTATATCGGCGGCTGGCATATGCCCGGCGGCGGGCTGGAACGCAACGAGACGGCCGAAGAAGCGCTGATCAAGGAACTGCGCGAGGAGGGCAACCTCAGAATCATCGGAAAACCGCAGCTGGTCCAGGTCTATTTCAACACCACGACCACCCGGCGCGACCACGTCGTATTCTATCGCGCAACCGTCGAGCAGACGGCACCGCGGCCGCCGGATTGGGAGATTTCCGACAGTGGGTTCTTTTCGCTCGACAGCCTGCCCGAGGGTACGACCGAGGCGACGTATCGCCGCCTCGCCGAGCTTCGGGGCGAGCAGGAGCCAGACCACCGCTGGTGAGAAGCTTCAGGCTGCATTCAGCCCGCTGCATAATTTCTTAAGTCGGAATCGATTTAAGAGTAAATTATGCAGCAATTTAAAGTTCTACAGCGTCCTTTGCGCGTCTAAAAAGACGCGCGGCGCTGTAGCGCGGCCATGCGGGCTGTCGAGATCGAGCGCCGGGCCGATGGGGACGATGCCGGTCGGGTTGATCGTCTTGTGACTGCGGTAGTAGTGCTGCTTGATGTGCTGCAGGTTTACCGTCTCGGCAACGCCTGCCGTCTGATAGAGATCCCTGAGATAGCCGGGCAGATTGCGATAATCGGCGATGCGGCGGATGTTGCACTTGAAGTGGCCGACATAGACCGTGTCGAAACGCACCAGCGTGGTGAAGAGGCGCCAATCAGCCTCGGTCAATCTGTCGCCGAAAAGGTAGCGGCCCTTGCCCAGGCGTTCGTCGAGAATATCGAGTGTTTCGAACAGTTTGCCGACATTTTCCTCGTAAGCTTCTTGAGTTGTGGCAAAGCCCACCTTGTAGACGCCGTTGTTGACGGTGTCGTAGACGGTGGCGTTCAGCGTGTCGATCTCGGCACGGAGATCCTCCGGATAGAAATTGGCCTTCGAACCCGTCAGCCCGTCGAAGGCGCTGTTGAACATGCGGATGATCTCGGCCGACTCGTTATTGACGATCGTGCCGGTCTGCTTGTCCCAGAGGACGGGAACGGTAACACGGCCGGAATAGTGCGGATCCGCCTTGACGTAGATCTGCCAGAGTGTCCCAGCGCCAAAGAGATGATCGCCGGTAGCGCCGTCACCGATCTTGAACTCCCAGCCATTCTCGAGCATCAGCGGATCCACGACAGAAACCGAAATCAGCTCCTCCAGCTTCTTCAGTTTGCGGAAAATCAAGGTGCGATGGGCCCAAGGGCAGGCGAGAGAGACATAGAGATGATACCGCCCGGCCTCGGCCTTGAAACCGCCGCTTCCGGAAGGCCCGGCCTCGCCATCTGCTGTCACCCAGTTGCGAAATTGCGAGGGCTGCCGTTTGAAGTGGCCCTTGCTCTCCCTCGTGTCGTACCAGACGTCATGCCAGACGCCGTCCACAAGCATTCCCATGATTTTCATTCCCTTGATTGGCGTGTTGGAATTGACGTTAGCTGAGATAGTGGGGCTTTGCAGGCGGTAAAGATTGAACAGTGCGTCACGCCCCCGCGCCAGCAGGATCGGGTGTGCATTTTGCGTTGGACGGCGGAAATTTTTCCTGCTATCGGCCTTTTCACGATTTGAGGAACGCCTGTCTGATGTTCATTTCCAGAAACCTGCGACGACGCTGATGCTCCGAACGCCGAAGGCGTATTCGAGACCCATCAATCTGTCCAACCGGTTTCTGTCATCATGTACAAGCACGATCTCGTCTACCTCACCGAAGACGCGTCCCACGACGCCGCCATCGAACACATCAATGAAGAAGCCTTCGGTCCGGGCCGGTTCACGCGTGCCGCCGCGCGCATCCGCGAGCAGGGGCCGCATGATCTGTCGCTTTCCTTTATCTGCGCCGACGACGGCGAGACGATCGCCTCCGTGCGCATGACGCCGGTGCTGGCCGGCACGGTGAAGGGGCATCTTCTTGGCCCGCTTGCCGTTCGACCCTCGCACAAAAATATCGGTATCGGCCGGGAACTGGTGCGGATCGCGGTGGAAGCTGCGCGGCGCAAGGGTTCGGAAGCCGTCATCCTGGTCGGCGATCCGCCCTATTACGGCCCGCTCGGCTTCGAGAAGGTGGCCTATAACGCGCTTGCCTTTCCAGGTCCCGTCGATCCCGGCCGGGTGCTGGTCGTTCCGATCGCCGAGGGTGTGCACGAGCGGCTGAAAGGCATAATCGCCTGGCGCGGATGATCAGAGATTTTTCCGGAGGAAGCTGCGGGTGCGGCCTTCCGGGAGATCCTCAAGCTCGCCGAAGATTTCATAACCCTGGCGCAGATAGGCGCGGAGAGCCTGCGGGTTGAAGGTATCGATCCAGGCGCCACGACATCCTCGCGCCTTGGCCTCGTCTTCCGCCATTGCGAGGATCTTGCCGGCTATGCCCGTCCCGCGCAGCGTATCGGGGATATAAAGCACTTGGGTGAAGAGCCAGCCCCAGGCGGTAAAGCCCGACAGGCCGCCGGTCACCTTGCCGGCGGTATCGCGGATGAGCACGGCGAGCGGCTGGCGGTCCGAAGGGCCGACATCGCTGTTATTGAAGGCCGAGAGTGCATCGGTGATTGCCGCGAGTTCCCCAGCCGAAGGCGATGCCGTGAGCTCGAACTCCGGCATGCGACTATCGCCCTTCGCGCCACCACATGGCGCCGAAAGCGAGCAGCAGGATGCCGACGCCGGCGAAGCCGGCAAAGAGCGGCAGCGTGTTGATTCCCTTCAGGACCGTTTCGTTGGTCATGCGGATCATCATACGCTCGTTATCGGAGACGCGGACCTGACCGCGCACCGGCAGGATCGGCGGAACGCTGATCGCGCCCTTTTCGCTGGCGACACGGGTCACGAGACCTTTGCTCCTGTCGACGACAGGCTTCAGCACGTCGGTCGTCGAGATCATCGCCTTGAATTCGGGCGCATCGACAGCGCCGATATGCACAAGCGTCGATAACTTGCCGTTACGGATTTCGAAGAGGCCGACTTCGTTCATGCGTTTCTCGGCCTTGTAGAGCCCTGGTTCCGTCTGGGTGAGCGGCAAGGTTTCGGTCTTGCCGGAGGGGTAACGCACGGTGGCGTTACCAGGATTGTCGCCGATCGTCTGGCGCGTGACTTCGAGCGTTCGGCCGGAGGCGCGCGCCGTCAACGCTTCTTCCTCGAGCGCTGGTTCCTTCATTAGCCAATGAGCGATGCGGCGATACAGCGAGACATTTGGACCGCCGCCTTCGAAGCCGCGCGCCCAGAGCCAGCCCTGATCGGAAAGCAGCATGGCGACGCGGCCTTGGCCGGCGCGGTTCAGCACCAGCAACGGATGGTTGTCGGCGCCAACCATGATCGTTTCGCCCTGCGGCCGTTCGACATCGACGCTGCGGAACCAGCGGCCCCAATGCGGCGGGTCCTCGCCGGAGCCGTCCAAGCCGCGTGTGACCGGATGCTTGCGCCCTTCCTCGGAGAGGCGAGGATAGAAGGCCTTTTCGATCATCCGGCCGGTCGGCTCTGCCGGCAGCACAGAGGCGAGCGGCGTCATCGCGATCGACTCTGGGCTCGCGTGTTCCGGACCGGCGGCGATCAACAGCGCGCCGCCGTTCTCCACGTACTGGGCGATGTTGTCATAGTAAAGCATCGGCAGCACGTTGGCGCGGTCCTGATAGCGGTCGAAGATGATCAGGTCGAAATCCTTGATCTTGTCGATGAAGAGTTCACGCGTCGGGAAGGCGATCAGCGACAGCTCGTTGATCGGCGTGCCGTCCTGCTTTTCCGGCGGACGCAGAATGGTGAAGTGAACGAGATCGACCGAGGCGTCGGATTTCAGGAGGTTGCGCCAAGCGCGCTCGCCGGCATGCGGCTCGCCGGAGACGAGCAGGACGCGCAGATTCTGGCGAATGCCGTCAATGACGTGGACGGCGCGGTTGTTCGCGGTGGTGACTTCGCCGGGAAGCGCGGCGACGGAGAATTCGAGCACGTTGCTGCCGCCAGCCGGCACCTTGAAGGAGAAAGGCGTATCCTGACCGGGCGTTGCCTGTAAGGTAGCGATCTCGTCGCCGTTCAGCTTCACCGTGACGTCGGCCGTGCCGCCGGGGCTCGGACCATCGTCGAAGACGCGCAGGACGACCTGCTGCTCCTCGTTGACGATGCCGAAGCGCGGTCCCTTGATGACTTCGATGCGACGGTCGAATTCCTTGGGCTTGCCGGTGACGAGACCATGGATCGGCGCATCGAAGCCGAGCGCCTGATTGGCGGCCGGGACATCATGGACTTCACCGTCGGTCAGCATGATGGCGCCGCCGATGCGGGCGGCCGGGACATCGGCGATGTTGGCTGCCAGCGCATCGAACAGGCGGGTGGACGGAACGTCGGAATTGACGTCGCCTTCGACTTCGACGAAGCGGGGTTCTATCTGGGGGAAGCGGGCAAGCTGCCCTTTCAATGCCGCAAGCGCGTCATCGGTCATCTTCATGCGCTCGGGTGTCTGCTGGCTTTGGCTCCGGTCGACGATGACGGGGACGATCGTCGACAACTGATCCCGATCCTCCTGCAGCAGTACGGGGTTGGCAAGGGCGCTCAGAAGGGCGAGGGCGGCCAGTGTCCTGATCCAGGCGCCGCGAATGCCGCGGAAGATCGCAAAGGCGGCGATGAGAGCACTGGCGGCGGCCAGTGCCGCTAGAATCGGCCAGGGCAGGAAGGGTGAAAAATCGAAGGTCATCTCATTGCCCTAACCGTTCGAGGAGGTCGGGAACGTGGACCTGGTCGGTCTTGTAGTTGCCGGTCAGCATGTACATCATGATGTTGACGCCGGCCCGGTAGGCATATTCACGCTGCCCTTCATCCGAGGGCACAGTCGGCAGCATCGGCGTACCGTTTTCGTCGACTGCCCAGGCGCCGGCCAAATCATTGCCGGTGATCAGGATCGGCGAAACCCCGTCGGCCGTCGCCGCCGCTTTTTCGGTCGTTTCTCGGCCACCTTGCCGGGCCTCGATCCAAAGCGGGCTGCCGGCATAGCGGCCGGGAAAGCTCGACAGGAGATAGAAGGATTTCGTCAGCACGTGATCCGAGGGGACCGGTTCGAGCGGCGGGATATCGAGATTGGCGAGGATTTCCTGCAGCCGCTGACCGTTGGCGCTGACATCGCCGCCATTGTCCAAAGCGCTGAGCTGGTCGCGCGTGTCGAAAAGCACAGTGCCGCCGTTGCGCATATAGGCGTCGATGCGGCTGATCGCGGCCGATGACGGCATGGGCGCCGTTGCCGAAACCGGCCAATAGATGATCGGATAGAAGGTGAGTTCGTCCCTGGTGAGGTCAAGGCCGACGGGCGGCGCCGGCTCCAGCGTCGTGCGGAAGGTCAGGAACTGGGTCAAGCCCTCAAGGCCGCGCTCGGATATATTGTCGACTTCCTGCTCGCCGGTGACGACATAGGCGAGATGCGTGTTGTCAAGCCTCTCCAGAATGAGGTCGTCATCGGGCCGAGAGTCGTTGGCGTGAAGTGTGCCGGGCTGCAGCAGGAAGCCTGCGCCGAGTACGACCGCGATCACGCCCACGGCGCGAGCGGCCGGGCGCAATCGCGAGAAAGCGCCGTTCATGAAGAGGACGATCAGGCTGTCGGCGAGCAGCAGCAGAAAGGCGACCAGGAAAAGAGCCGGCTTTGCCGACCAGCTTTCGCCGCCGATCAAGCCTTCGCGCACGGCATTGATTCCAGCGGTATCGAGCGGCTTCAGTTCGGCGTTGTCGGGCAGCACGTTCAATGAGGTGAAACCATCTTCCGAACCGTAGAGGCCGGGCGGATTATCGAAATTCGCCGTCGGTTCGGCTCCGGCCCTGGGGATCAGAGGTCGCGCCGAGCCAGTCTCGGAAACGAGCACACCCTTGGCCGTCAGCATGCGGTAGGGAGGAAGGGTCTCGGAGACACGCGCGCTGCTGCGCGCCTCGGACGTCACACCGCCTGAGCGCGATATCTGCAAGAGGTGACGCAGCATATCGACGAAAGTGCCCGAGATCGGCAGATCGGACCAGGTCGCTTCCGCTGTGACGTGGAAGAGGACGATCTGGCCGGATGCCAGCTGCTTCATCGTGACCAGTGGCGTGCCGTCGGCGAGGCTTGCCCAGGTGCGTTCGGCAAGGTCGGGTGTCGGCTCGGCGAGCACCTGCCGTTTGACGACGACATCGGCGGGACGCGGTATGCCCGCGAAGGGGCCGATGCTCGGAAATTCGGCCAGCGACTGCGGTTCGCTCCAGGACAAGGTGCCGCCCAGCGCTCGTTCTCCCTGGCGTAGGATGACGGGAATGAGCGGATCGTCGGCAGGTGCCGCCGCCATGCGCGGGCCGGCGAAACGCAGGAGCATGCCACCATTCGATATCCAGCGTGTCAGAGGTTCGTAGGTCTCCTCCGGCAGGCGGCCGATATCGGCCATGATGATGATCGAAGGGTTGCTGGCGAGAAGTTTCGGTATTGCGACCGCCAGATCGGAATCGCTGGGCTGGATGAGGTCTGCATAGGGCTGCAGCGCCCGCTGGATATAGTAGAGCGGCGAGAGCAGCGGCTGGAATTCATCGGCTCCGGTACCGGACAGCAGGACGACGCGGCGCCGCTTGAACGCGTCGTCGAGAAGGTGGACCGCGCCTGCCGTCGCGCCGGTGTCGACGCTGATGCGGGCGAAATCGTTGCGCATCTCGAAGGGAGCGGTGATCGAACTCGTGGCGACGCTCTGGCCGGGACGGAAATCCACCCTGCCGTTGGCGATCGAGCGGCCCTGGGCATCGACGGCGTTCAGCGCCACGGATGCGGGGCGCGAACTGTCGAGCCGCGTGACCTTGACCGTCATGGCGTCGGCCGCATTGCTGGCGGCGGTGACGGCAACCGTCTTCGTGGCATCGCCCTCGATCAGGCGCAGATCAGCGGGCTGGAGCTCGGCGAGCCTGCGCACCGTCGGATCATCGGCTTTGGCGGCGGCGCCGTCGGTCAGGAAGGCGAGGGTACCGGGCTTGACGCCGTTGAGCGCCGCGCGCAGCGCCTGAAAGGCGCGCTCGCGATCGGGGACCAGCGGCCGCGGCTCGGCAGCCCGCAGCTTGTCGCGGGCGCTGGCTGCGGTGCCGGGCACGGCATCGTTGGTGGGATCGGCGGTGAAGGCGATCGCTACCGGCGTGCCGGCGGATTCGGCATCGTCCACCAGCGCGTCGGCAGTCTGGACGCGACGCTCCCAATCGGGCGATGCCGCCCAGCTGTTGTCGACGAAGAGGACGAGCGGGCCACCCGATGCCAGCGAATTGGTGCGCGGATTGAAGACCGGATCGGCAATCGCAAGGATGATGATGGCAGCGAGCAGCATGCGCAGAAGCGTCAGCCACCAGGGGCTTTGCGCCGGTGTTTCCTCGCGCTTCAATACCGATGCAAGGATCTTCAGCGGCGGAAAGACCTCCGTTTTCGGGCGTGGCGGTGTCAGCCGCAACAGCCACCAGATGACCGGCAAGGCTATGAGGGCGCTGAGAATGGCGGGATAGGCGAAAGCGAAGGGAAGGGCGTTCATAGCAGCCCTCCATGCGTTGCCTTGGCCGGCATGCCGGACAGGTACATGTGGACCGCGACCAGCGCCTCCGAGGCAAGATGATCGGTGCGGTGGGTTGTAAAGGTCCAGCCGAGATGGCGCAGCGACTGGCCGAGGCTGTCCCTACGGGCAAGGTAGGCGTTGCGATAGGTCTCGCGGACGTGTTCGGCGCGGCCGGAAATCAGCTTGGCGCCGGTCTCCGGATCGATGAATTCGGTGCGGCCGCTATAGGGAAAGATCTCTTCGGCGGGATCTGCTATCTCGACCACATGGCCGTGCAGGCCGCGGCGGGCAAGCGGGCCGAGCCGCTCCATGATAACAGGAGCGTCGTCGAGGAAATCGCCGATGAGCACGAGGTCACTCCAGCCGCGGATCATCGCTGTTTCCGGCAGTCCGCCGGTCAGCGGCGCGTGCATGAGCGCGGCTGCGAGGCGTTCGCCGGCATTACGGGTGGAGACGGGTTCCATGATGCCGGGGCAGCCGATGCGCTCGCCGGAGCGGGCGAGGATTTCAGCAAGCGCCAGCATCACGACCAGCGCCCGGCTTTCTTTGGAGACGCTGCCGTAGCTCGACTTGTACATCATCGAAGGCGACATGTCGCACCAGAGCCAGATCGTGTGCGCCGCCTCCCATTCGCGCTCGCGCACATAGGTATGATCGTCGCGGGCGGAGCGGCGCCAATCGATGCGCGACAGGCTTTCACCTTCGGCATAGGGTCGGAACTGCCAGAAATTCTCGCCGATGCCGCGCTTGCGGCGGCCGTGCCAGCCGGCAATCACCGTATTGGCGATGCGCTTGGCTTCCACCAGGCAGTCCGGCATCAGGGAGGCCCGCTGCCTGGCGCGGGAAAGGGCATCGCTGCCTGACGTCGGGTTGACGGTCTGTCCGATAGGTGCCACGCGTCCGGCTTCCTTATCCCTTTGCCTGCCTGACCAGTCCGGCGATGACGTCGCGCACCGACATGCCTTCGGCGCGGGCAGCGAAAGTCAGCGCCATGCGGTGCTGGAGAATGGGTTCGGCAAGCGCGAAGACATCATCAAGGGACGGAGCGAGGCGGCCTTCATAGAGCGCACGGGCACGGGCGCAGAGCATCATCGCCTGGCCGGCGCGCGGGCCGGGACCCCAGGCGACGTTCTTGTCGGTCGAGGCATTGCCCTGGCCGGGGCGGGCGGAGCGCACCAGCGAAAGGATGGCGTCGACGACGGTCTCGCTTACCGGCATCTGGCGCACCAGGGTTTGGATCTCGATCAGCCGCTGCGCGTCTATGATCGCTTCCGGCCGGGTTTCGCTCATGCCTGTCGTCTCGAGCAGGATCTGGCGTTCGGCGGCGAGCTCGGGATAGTTGACGTCGACCTGCAGCAGGAAGCGGTCGAGCTGGGCCTCGGGCAGGGGATAGGTGCCTTCCTGCTCCAGCGGGTTCTGGGTGGCGAGCACATGGAAGGGAGCCGGCAGGTCATAGCGCTGGCCGGCGATGGTGATGTGATATTCCTGCATCGCCTGCAGAAGTGCCGACTGGGTGCGCGGCGAGGCGCGGTTGATTTCGTCGGCCATCAGGAGTTGAGCGAAGACTGGGCCTTTGACGAAACGGAAGGAACGGCGGCCGCTGTCGTCCTGATCCATCACCTCGGAGCCGAGAATATCCGAAGGCATCAGGTCGGGCGTGAACTGGATGCGGTTGGCGGCAAGACCCAGCACCTCGCCGAGCGTGGTCACCAGCCTGGTCTTGGCAAGGCCGGGGACGCCGACAAGCAGGGCATGACCGCCTGACAGCACAGCGAGGATGGTGTTCTCGACGACGCTCTCCTGACCGAAGATCACTTTCGAAACTTCCCCGCGGATGGCGGCGATATCGGAGAGCGCCCTTTCGGCTGCGGCGACGATCGCCTTTTCATCGAGGCTGGCTTCGGTCTTCATCATACCCACGGGCATCTCCAACGGCTGAAATCATTCGGCAGCGAATCGGCGGACTTATACATCTGCCTCATACTCGATAGAGTTATGGAGATGCGACGGGCTGACAAGTTCGTTACGAATGACTATCTCGTGACTTCACTTCGTTAAGGACAAACCGGGACGGAAGAATGGCAGCCGAAGAAATCAGCGGACAGGCGGATGCGGCGGGGCTTGTCGCGCTGATCTCGCGCGCCTCCGCCGAAAACAGCGGTAGAAAACGCGGGCTACCGCCGGTCGAGCGGTGGAATCCGCCTTTTTGCGGCGATATCGACATGGAGATCAGGGCCGACGGCACCTGGTTCTACATGGGTACGCCGATCGGCCGTCCCGCGCTGGTGCGGCTGTTTTCGACAGTCTTGCGCAGGGACGAGGACGAAAAGACCTATCTCGTAACTCCTGTGGAAAAGGTGGGGATCAGGGTCGTCGACGCGCCGTTCATCGCCGTGGAGATGAGCGTGACGGAACGAGAGGGCCGCCAGGTGCTGACATTCCGCACCAATGTCGGTGATGTCGTGGAAGCAGGAGGAGAGCATCGGCTGCGCTTTGCCATTGCGGGCGATAACGCCGAACTGAAACCCTATCTGCATGTGCGCGGGCGGCTGGAGGCGCTGGTGTCACGCGCGGTGATGTACGAACTGGTCGCGCTCGGCGAGGCACTCGACGTGGAGGGACAGGCGATGTTTGCGATCTGCTCTGCCGGCGAGGTCTTCCCCGTCATGCCGGCCGATGAACTGGATGCACTTAGCCGATGAACGATGCGATCACCCAACGTTATCCGCTGTTCTCAGCAGCCGAATTCCGCCGCCGCGCGCTCAACCAGAATGGCGGGCCGGTGGACCATGCCTGGCGCGATCACGGCGACCATGTCCTCAATCCTGATATCGTGGAGGAGGTGGCGACCTTCAAGCTGCGCGACGCCGCCGTGCTCGTGCCTGTCGTCGACGACGGCGAGGAAGCGCATGTGATCTTCACCAAGCGGACGACGACGCTGCGCAAACATTCCGGCCAGATCGCCTTTCCCGGCGGCTCGATCGATCCGGCCGATATCTCGCCTGAAATGGCGGCGATCCGCGAGACGGAGGAGGAGATCGGCCTGGCCGGCTCCTTCGTCGAGACAGTCGGCAGGCTGCCGAACTATCTCGCCTCGACCGGTTTCCGCATTACGCCCGTGCTCGGCGTCGTCGAGCCGGGTTTCGCGCTGAGGCTGAACCCGGCCGAGGTGGACGACGTGTTCGAGGTGCCGCTTTCCTTCCTGATGAACCCGGCCAATCACCGCCGCGACAGGCGCGTCATCGACGGCATCGACCGGCATTTCTACCGCATGCCCTATGAAACCAGGATGATCTGGGGCATCACCGCCGGCATCGTCCGCACGCTCTACGAAAGGCTTTATGCATGACCGGCATTGCCGACCAAGCATGGTTCCGCGATCCGGCCCTCGGCCGGGTCCTTGCGCTTCTCAATGCCGATGAGGGGGAAGGGCGAGTGGTCGGCGGCGCGGTGCGCAACAGCCTGATGGGCCTGCCGGTCAGCGATATCGACATCGCCACGACGCTGCAGCCTGAAATCGTCATGGAGCGGGCGGCGGCGGCCGGCGTCAAGGCAGTGCCGACAGGATTGCAGCACGGCACGGTGACGCTCGTCATCGATGGCAAGCCTTTCGAGGTGACGACGCTGCGTACCGATGTGGAGACCGATGGGCGCCACGCCAAGGTCGCTTTCAGCACCGACTGGAAGGCCGATGCCGAACGGCGGGATCTGACAATCAACGCGCTCTATGCAGATGCCGGGGGCGAAGTGGTCGATCTCGTTGGCGGACTTGCCGATATCGAAACGCGCAACATCCGCTTCATCGGCGATGCGGCAAGGCGTATCGCCGAGGACCATCTGCGCATTCTGCGCTTCTTCCGTTTTTTTGCCTATTACGGCTCCGGACGGCCCGATGCGGAGGGCCTGAAAGCCTGTGCGGCGGCGCGGTCGAAACTGAAGACGCTGTCGGCCGAACGCGTCTGGTCGGAGCTCAGAAAACTGCTCGGTGCTGCCGATCCCGGCCGGGCACTCCTCTGGATGCGGCAGGTGGCGGTGTTGACGGAAATTCTGCCGGAATCGGAACGTTGGGGGATCGATGCCATCCCTTCGCTTGTCGCCACCGAGAGGGCGCTCGGCTGGGCGCCCGATCCGCTGCTGCGCCTGATGGCGATCGTACCACCCGATGCGGCGCGGTTGGAGGCGCTTGCGGCCCGGCTGAAACTCTCCAATGCGGAAGCGGCCACTCTCAAGGCCTGGGCGACGGCGGCGCCGGTCAACGACGAAATCTCGCCGGCCGCTTTCGAACGGCTACTTTACCGCAACGGCCCTGACGGCATAACGACGCGGCTGAAGCTAGCGCTTGCCGTTGCGCGCGGCAAGGCTGAGGGCGATCTTGGCGAAATGGCGCGTTCGGCGCGGCTCGGCAAGCTCATGGATCAGGCCGCGAACTGGAAGAAGCCGCAGTTTCCTCTGAACGGCGGCGACGTGCTTGCGGCGGGTGTCGCATCTGGCCCTCGCGTCGGCGAACTGCTTGCGGTGCTGGAAAATCAGTGGGTGGAGGAAAATTTCACCTCCGATCGGACGGCGCTGCTCGCCCGGCTGCAGGAACGAGCGCAATAGCCGACATCGCGTCGCATCGGATGGATGCGGCGCGGCTCCCTTGTTGCCAGGACTCGGTCACCGGCCGTCAGGCGGCGGTGGCTTCGTCGCGGATGCGTGCCTTGATGTTATCAACCATGTTTTCGCGTATGATCGTTTCGCCGTGAGCAGTCTTCAGGTGCTCGACTGCGCGGCGAACCACCTCTGCGTCATTATCCGCCCGGGTGTGCCAGGCGCAGCCGGGAACGAGCGTGCCGCATTCGAAAAGTCGCATGGTTTTCTCCTCTGTCTGGAACGCAACGGCCATCGCGCTTTCACGCGATTGATGAAATGTACGTGCGAAGAGAAGGTTCCGGCCGGCAGGAGGTGGCGACCGGAGAAGGTGCTTCAGTCGGGCATTGCCCACGCTTTGTAGGTTTCCGAGAGATGGCCGGGCGTGTTGCTGTTGGCTGCGTCATTCTGCAGATCCTCCGGCGACTTTCCGCCGGCCAGTTGCAGCTTGACCTGCTCGATGAAGCAGGACAGCGGCAGATCGGAGCCACTCTTGGCCCGCAGTTTCTCGGCAATGCGGATCAGGAACTCGGGTGTGTCTATTGCACGGAATGTTTCCTGGGCATCCGTGGACGCAGGCGAGCCGCTTTTTGTCGTCATGACAATCCTCCTCCGATTGTTACGCACGTACATATAAAGTTAGGACTCACTGAATTTTTATGAAGGTCCTTCAGCTCGAATTATCGATGAGTTTTTACAGTCTCACGGCCAGCGTACTACCGGAGGCAGTGACGAGAGAATGGATTCGACGTTGCCGCCGGTCTTCAGGCCGAAGATCGTGCCGCGATCATACAGCAGATTGAATTCGACGTAACGGCCTCGGCGGATCAATTGTTCGTCGCGGTCGGCTTCCGTCCATTGTTTGTTGAAGTTGGAGCGAACGATCTTCGGATAGACCATGGCGAAAGCCCTGCCGACGTCCCGCGTGAAGGCGAAATCGGCATCCCAGCCGCCGGCTTCTTCGCTCGAATGCAGCCAGTCATAGAAGATGCCGCCGATGCCGCGAGGCTCGTTGCGGTGCTTCAGGAAGAAATAGTCGTCGCACCAGGCCTTGTAGGCGCCGTAATCGGCGACGGCGTGATTGCGGCAGGCGATCTCCATGGCCTTGTGGAAGAGCTGGCTGTCCTCGTCCTCTTGCGTGCGGCGGCGCGACAGCACCGGCGTCAGGTCGGCCCCTCCGCCGAACCAGCGGCTTGTGGTGACCACCATGCGGGTGTTCATATGGACAGCCGGAACGTTGGGGTTGACGGGATGGGCGATCAGCGAGATGCCCGAGGCCCAGAAGCGCGGGTCGTCCTTGGCGCCCGGTATCTGCGCCCGGAATTCCGGAGAGAATTCGCCATGGACCGTTGAGGTATGGACACCGACCTTCTCGAAGACGCGGCCTTCCATCATCGACATGCGGCCACCGCCGCCGGCGCCTTCTTCGCGCGACCAGTCCTTAGCGACAAAGCGGCCTGGCTCCTGATCGGAGAGGGGGCCTTGCAACTCGTCTTCGAGAGCTTCGAAGGAGGCGCAGATCGTATCGCGCAGCCCTTCGAACCAGTTGCGGGCGGCCGTCTTCTTCTCTTCGATATCCTCAGGCAAGCCGATTGGCAGTTCCGGTCTTTCCATGTCACGCCTCCGCGGCCGGCATCCGTTGAGGATGCGACTCGCTCATTCCTTGTTGCCCGCCACATCTAGCAGGCGGCGCCGCCCCTCGCCAAGCTGCGGCCAGGGCATCGAGATTCGACTCGCAAAACAAGGGTTTCGATACTATCTTTTCGACAGAGGTAGGGTTGATGGCAAAAATTCCAGGACCTCCGTCCTTCGACGGCCTGAAACGCAGAATGGCGAGACACCGGGCGGAAAACCCTGCCCGTAAGAAAGACCATTTCGTGCGTGAGACATATTGCCTCGGCCTCCTCGACGCCCGCGCCAAGGCGCGCGAATGGTTCGACGAATATCCGAAAGCCGCCTATTGGACCGAGGTGGAAAGCTGGCGTCAGCTCGACGGTGACCAGATCGAATTCACCATGCGCCGCCTGCCTTCGGCCGACTGACCGTCACTCCGCGACGGCGCGCACGCGGCTTTCGATCAGAAGGCCGCTTTCATCTAGGATCGGATGCGCCACCGAGACGATGTGTGCGTTGATCCTCTTCAGGTCACGCAGCATATCGAGATGCAGCGAGCTTGTCTGCAGACTGTCGGCGCGTCCGTCACGCAGGCGCTCCAGATGGTGTTCGGCCGACTGTTTCTCCATGCGCCGGACCTCCACCTTTGTCTCCATCATCTGACGCGCAAGATTGAAATCGCGAGTGACGAAGATCGTCTGGGCAACACGAAGATTGTCGATCGTCAGGTCGAACAGCTTACGCAATTCCTGATGACCGTCGTCGGAAAACCTGAGCCCAAGCGAGATCTTCTTCGATACCTGCTCCAGCAAGCCCTTCTCGATGATATCGCCCATATGTTCGAGATTGATGGCATAGTCGATGACAACGATCGAGCGGCGGGCGTTTTCGTCGCTGAGCCCCTCGCGGCCGAGCTTCGAGAGATAAACCTTCACCGCCTGCTGCAGCTTGTCGACGCGCTCTTCAAGGGTCGCGATTTCGGAAAGCTTGGAAGAGTCATTGCCTTCGAAGGCCTCGGAGACCCGGATCAGCATGCGCTCGATGAGGTCGCCGATGCCGAGCACTTCGCGGGTGGCACTGGTCAAAGCAATGACGGGCGTCGAAAGCTCATGAGCATCCAGATATTTCGGAGCCGTGTCCGGCTCGGCCTGATCCGGAACCAGGCGAGTCATCAGCGTGGCGAGCGGCCTCGAAAAGGGCCAGGCGAGGGCGGCGAGCAGAACATTGAAGAGCAGATGCGCATCGACTGGGAGCTTTGACGGTCCGAAGGGCAGCATCTGGATGAATTCCGCGCCGTAGTCCGCGAGTGGCAAGGCGATGATGCAGCCGAGCGCACGGACGGCGAGATTGCCGAATGTGACGCGTCGCGCCGAAACCGGCCCGGACATCGTCGCGACGACGGGCGGTATCGCGCCGCCGAGATTGGCGCCGAGCACGAGCACGATCACGAGTTCGGCAGAGATCAGGCCGGCCGAGGCGAGCGACAGGATGAGCACCACCACCGCTAGGCTGGACGATGAGACGAAGGCGAGCGCTGCCGAGAAGAGGAGCGCCACGGGCAGAGCGCCATCCAGCAGGCTGATGAAAGCGGCCAGAGCGGGTGAGGCGCGCATCGGCTCCGTCGCAAGGCTCAGGAGATGCAGCGACAACAGCATCAGGCCGATGCCGATCAGCGCTGCGCCGCCGCCCTGGCGGGTGCTGGAGCGGCCGCGGTAAAGCACGATGCCGGAGAGGATCAGGAGCGGGGAGAGCCATTCGATGCCGGTCGCGACGATCCATGCAGTGATCGCCGTGCCGACATTGGCGCCGAGCAGGACGATCTGGGCCATGCGCGGCTTGATCAGATCACGTTCGACGAAGGAGGCGGTCATCAGCGCTGTTGCGGTCGAGCTCTGCAGCGCGACGGTCGCGACCAGTCCTGAGAGGAATGAGCGAAGGCCGCCGCGCGTGCCGGTCGCCAGCCCCGTTCTCAGCCGGGCGCCGAAGGCCCTGGACACGCCGTCCTTCACCTGCGCGAGGCCGAACAGCAGCAGCGCCACGGCTCCGAACAGGTTGATCATGATGATCGTGGAATCCATTTTCTTGTTTTATTCTGCTTTCATCAGTCTACGGGCGTCGGCCTTTGTGGCTAATCTTCCCAAGTTATTGAAATTGTGAAGGTCGTGCGGGATGTTTGATTGTCCGGCTAATAAATATACGCCGGTTTGATCGATTGACAACGTCGATTTTCGACACTTCCCGATATATTCGTCAATCCGTTTCGGGCAGGCGCCAATCAAGCCCAGACGGTTTGGCGCATCGCCTCGCCGACGATCATGGCTGCCGAGACTGCGACATTGATCGACCGCTGGCCTTCGACCATCGGGATGAGGATGCGGGCGTCGGCTCTCTCGTGCACGTGATCCGGCAGGCCGGCGCTTTCGCGCCCGAAAAGCAGGACATCGTCCGGACGGAAGGCGAAATCGGTGTAGCGGTCGGCGGCCTTGGTCGAGGCAAGGATCAGACGGCGGCCTGACGTGGTGCGCCATGCCTCGAAGCGGTCCCAGTTGACATGGCGGGTCAGCGCGGCGGCGGCGATATAATCCATGCCCGATCGTTTCAGATTGCGGTCGGAGACATCGAAGCCGGCGGGCTCGATCAGGTCGACGGCGAAGCCGAGGCAGGCGGCCAGGCGCAGGATCGTGCCGGTATTGCCGGGGATGTCCGGCTGGTAGAGTGCCAGTCTGAGGTTCGTCATTCAGGCGCCGCCCGTTGGTTTCGAAGCGGGAGGCCTAATACAACTGTGATTTCAGCGCAACAGGGCGCAGTTTGGCCCAGAAACGTTCTATTCGCGCCAGTTCGGGGCTGGAAATTTCGCAGTTTTCGCGTTATGCATGCACATCTTCGAACGCCAGCAGGGAGGGCCACATGAATATTTTGCTTATTATGCGCTTTCCCGCCGTAATGCCGATCAAGGCGACATGGCGCCGCTAGAGCGGGCTTCTTTCTAATACTTCCCTTTTGATCCATTGCGCGGCTGATTCAGCCTCGCCCCTTGAACGTCCGGTTCCCATATGTGCTTGCATGGCGCCGAGATGGCGCGAAGCCAGGAGCCGGAACGCTGATGTTTCGGAGCAATTTCATGTTTGGCTGGTTCGAACAGCGACTCAATCCCTTTCCGAGCGAGGAGCCCGTTGCGCCCCCGAAAGGTCTCTTTGCCTTCTGCTGGCATTACAGCAAGCCGGCAGCGCCCTGGCTCGGCCTGATGGCCGTGCTGACGTCGCTGATTGCCGTCGGCGAAGTGGCGCTTTTCCAGTTCCTCGGCGACATCGTCGACTGGCTGACCAATGCCGATCGCGCCACTTTCCTGCAGACCGAAGGCCACAAGCTGTTCTGGATGGCGGCGCTGGTGCTTCTGGGCCTGCCGCTGGCGGCCGGGCTCGATTCCCTCATCATGCATCAGATGCTGCTCGGCAATTATCCGATGATGGCGCGCTGGCAGATGCACCGCTTCCTGCTGCGCCACAGCATGACGTTCTTCGCCAACGAATTTGCCGGGCGCGTCGCGACCAAGGTGATGCAGACCTCGCTTGCCGTGCGCGAAACGGTGATGAAGATCCTCGACGTCTTCGTCTATGTCGTCAGCTATTTCCTGACGATGATCATCGTGATTGCCGCGGCCGACTGGCGGCTGATGATCCCAATCCTCGTCTGGCTCTCCGTCTATGTCAGCATCGTCTCTTATTTCGTGCCGCGGCTTCGCAAGATTGCGGCGACGCAAGCGGATGCGCGCTCGATGATGACGGGGCGCGTGGTCGACAGCTATACGAATATCGCCACCGTCAAGCTTTTCTCGCATGCCGGCCGTGAGGAGGTCTATGCGAGGGAGGGCATGGACGAGTTCCTGCAGACCGTGCACAAGCAGATGCGCAAGGTGACGCTCTTCCACATCAGCGTCTATCTCAACAACTGCGTCGCGCTCTTCGTCGTCTCGGGCCTGTCGATCTGGTTTTGGCTGAACGGGGCGATCTCGGTCGGCGCGATTGCCATCGCCATCGGTCTTGCCATGCGCGTCAACGGCATGTCGCAATGGATCATGTGGGAAGTCTCGGCGTTGTTCGAGAATATCGGCACGGTCTATGACGGCATGGAGATGATGAGCAAGCAGCACGACATCGTCGACAAGCCGAATGCGCCTGACATGACGGCGAAGAAGGGGGCGATCCATTACGATCGCATCCGCTTCCACTACGGCAAGGGCAAAGGCGTCATCGACAATCTGTCGCTCGACATCAAGGCCGGCGAGAAGGTGGGTCTGGTTGGTCGTTCCGGCGCGGGCAAGACGACGCTGATGAACCTCTTGCTGCGCTTCTACGACCTGGAGGCCGGCCGCATTACCATCGACGGGCAGGATATATCAGGCGTCTCGCAGGAAAGCCTGCGCTCGCTGATCGGCGTGGTGACGCAGGACACGTCGCTGCTGCACCGCTCGATCCGCGACAACATCGCCTATGGCCGGCCGGAGGCCACCGACGCTGAAGTGATCGAGGCGGCCAAGCGCGCCAATGCCTGGGAGTTCATCGAAGGGCTCGTCGACATGCAGGGCCGCCAGGGCCTCGACGCGCAGGTCGGCGAACGCGGCGTCAAGCTCTCCGGCGGCCAGCGGCAGCGGATCGCCATCGCTCGCGTCTTCCTGAAGGATGCGCCGATCCTGGTGCTCGACGAGGCGACCTCGGCACTCGATTCGGAAGTGGAGGCGGCAATCCAGGAAAACCTCTTCGCCCTGATGGAAGGCAAGACGGTGATCGCGATCGCCCACCGGCTTTCGACGCTGACGGAGATGGACCGGTTGATCGTGCTCGACAAGGGCCGGATCATCGAGGCCGGTTCGCACGGCGAACTGATCGAAAGCGGCGGCATCTATGCCGACCTCTGGAATCGCCAGTCCGGCGGCTTCCTCTCCGATCACGCCGAGGAGGCGGAAGAGGCTGCGGAATGAGAGAAGCCCTCCCGGCGCAAGCGGGGAGGGCCTTTTCAATTGTTAAATTGATTTACTTGCCAATGGGAACAGGGCGCCGTTTGCCTGCTCAAAGGCTGTCGGCCCAATCGATCACGCGGTCATGTTCGACGACGACGATGGTGTTGGCAGCTGCAAGGGTGCGCAGCGCCACGATGCGGCGGCGTTCCTCGCTGTCGAGCCAGGCGGCGATAGCCTCGATGACGATCTCGTCGCGCGGCAGCGCCAGGTCGAGAGCCAGGGCATCCAACCTTTCCGCAAGCGGAAGCGGAATATGCGCATCGAGCATTTTCGTTTCCATGACCTTCTCTCCGGTGAAGCGCGATCCTATCGTCAGATTGTGACGGGTTCGGAGGCAATCAATGGCAATGCCGCCGATGTTATCGTTTATTACCAAAATATTAGGTTGCGTCCGCTTTCCATTCCCTTTGCCGCTCCCCTCAATCCGCCTATATCGCTTCCATGTTCCTGCGACCCATCTTCCGCCTGTTCGAAACCTGGATCGATCCGTTCCGCCCGCGCGACAACTTGCAGCCGCCGCGTGCTACGCTCGGTTTCATCTGGTTTTACATCGGCCAGGCGAAGATGCCGTTCATCGCCATGCTCATTCTCGGCGGGACGTCGGCGGCCATCGAGGCCGCACTCTTCTGGTTCGTCGGACGCCTCGTCGATATTCTCGCCAGCATTAAGCCCGGCGTCGGCTGGAGCGGTCTTCTCGCGGCTCATGGTGGCGAGCTGTTCGGCATGCTCGCTCTCATCGGGCTCGTGCGCTTCGTCGTCGCCTTCATGATTGCCCTCGTCGATCAGCAGGTGATCACGCCGGGCTTCTACAATCTAGCACGTTGGCAATCTTATCTCCACGTCTCAAGGCAATCATTGTCGTTCTTTCAGAGCGATTTCTCCGGGCGTATCGTCACCAAGGTCTGGTCTGCCGGCCAGGCAACCGGCGATCTCGTCACGTCGCTGATGGAAAGCGTCTGGTTTGTCGGAATTTATGCGGTAACGACGCTCGTGCTCGTCGCCCGGCTGGACTTTACACTCGCCGCCGTCGTGCTGTTCTGGCTTGGCGCCTTCAGCCTGCTTGCCCGCCACTTCGTCCCGCGGATCCGCCATCATTCCCGCGAAACGGCGGAGGCCGGATCGATGCTGAACGGCCGGATGGTCGACTCCTACAGCAATATGCAGACGCTGAAGCTGTTCGCACGCGATGAAGAGAGCGATCGCTACATGCGCCAGGGTTTCGATATCTATCAGGACACGGTGCTGCGCTTCACGCGGTTCATCACCGGCGTGCGGGCCTCCATGGCCCTGCTCTCCGGCCTGATGATCGTAACGATGGCGGGCTTGAGCGTCGATCTCTGGCTGCGCGGCTTGATCAGTTCCGGCGCGGTGGCATTTTCGCTGGCGCTGGTGCTCCGGCTGAATTTCCTGCTCGGCAGGCTGATGACGCAGTTCAACGGCATCATGCGCAATCTCGGCACCATCCAGAATTCCGCGGAACTGATTTCCCAGCCGCTCGGACTCGTCGATCGGCCCGATGCGATGAGCCTGGTGATCCGCCATCCCGGCATTCGCTTCGATAATGTCTCCTTCCACTACGGCAAGGATCAGCAGCCCGTCGTCGAGAATTTCTCCCTGACCATCCGCCCGGGCGAGAAGGTCGGAATCGTCGGGCGTTCGGGCGCCGGCAAATCAACGCTGATGAACCTGCTGCTGCGTCTCTATGACATCCAGGACGGCCGCATTCTGGTCGACGGCCAGGATATATCGGCGGTGACCCAGGAATCGCTCAGGATGCAGATCGGCGTCGTCAGCCAGGATACGTCGCTGCTGCATCGTTCCGTGCGCGACAATATACTCTTCGGACGGCCGGATGCCGGCGAGGAGCGGCTGGTCGAAGCGGCCCGACGCGCCGAAGCCATCGACTTCATTGCCCGCCTGCAGGATCAGCAGGGCCGTAGCGGTTTCGATGCGCATGTCGGCGAACGCGGCGTCAAACTGTCGGGCGGGCAGCGGCAGCGCATCGCCATCGCGCGAGTCATGCTGAAGGACGCGCCGATCCTGGTTCTCGACGAAGCGACGTCGGCGCTCGATTCGGAAGTGGAGGAAGCGATCCAGTCCAATCTCCATCGGATCATGGAGGGCAAGACAGTGCTCGCGATCGCCCACCGGCTGTCGACGATCGCCGCGCTCGACCGGCTGATCGTCGTCGACCTCGGCCGGATCATCGAGGAGGGCAGCCACGATGAGCTGCTTCGCCGCGGCGGGCTCTATGCCGAACTCTGGGCACGCCAATCCGGCGGCTTTCTCGCGTCCGACGAGGATGCAGGCTCAAGGATCGAGGACGAATTCCGCCATGAGGCCAAAATGGTTTGATCCGAAACTGTTCTCGATGCGGCGGACCGATTTCAGCCGCAGGGGCGCTTTGCTGAAGACGTGATCGATCGAAATGCCGAAGGGGCCGGCGGCGATCGGCCATGTCGCAGGCTCCAGCGATGCTGTGCCCAAGCCCTGGCTGCGCATGAGATACTGCACATCCGGCGCCAGAATCGACGTATTGAAATCACCGGCAAGCACAAGCGGTCCCGGCAGCGAAGGGATAATCTCGGCGAGATCTTCGACTTCCAGCCCATGGAATTCGTCGTAATAGGGTTTGGTCAGGTGCGCGGCGAGGAAGTTGATCTTCTGGCCGTCGAAATCGATCGTCGAGATCGTCAGGCGGTTGCGCCACAGCAGGCCGAGGCTGCGGATGCGAGGTTCGATCAGCGGGCGCTTCGACAGGACGAGCGTATCGCATTGCTCCATGCCGACGCCGCAGCCGACGTAATAGGGGTAGGTCTTCAGCAGTCGCGGCAATTCGGACAGTACCGGTTCGGCTTCGAGGATGTTGACGACGTCGGCCCCCGAGCCGATCGCCATGTCGGCGATATCAGCGCCGTTTGCGAAATTGTCGTTCTCTATATTAAAGGACATCAGCTTGAAGAGAGCAGGGTGGCTCTCGTCCACCGCAGGCTCGACGAATTCACGCGTCATCACGATGCCGTGGACGACGAGAACCATCGATGCGCCGAGTGTCAGCAGCGCGTACCAATGCCGCTTGAAGAGGAGGGCTATGCCGGAGGCCACTGCTGCGGCAGCCGCCAGATGGATCTGAAAGCTGTAAAAAAGAGAAAGCAGATAGAAATCTTTGATATAGCGCAGCGAGATAATGGCGACGACGAGGGTTGTGAGAACGCTCATTACGCAAAAGATCGTGTCTCTCATCCGCTCGGGTCCGGCTGGCTGGCATCGTTGCGGTTGCGCCTAACACGGCGGCTTTTTTGTTGCAATGCAACATAAGAGCAAGCGGGTCTTTGCAGTAAAAAATTCATCTGAAATTTCCCGCGACATTGTGCCCTCATCCCCTTGTCAAGGCTGGACATAATTTGCGATCAAGCTTAGAACGCGCCGGATTGCCGGGGAATCTATGGCCGAAATGTGTCCAGATCGATTCGCCAGCAGAGGGGGCGGGGCGGAATTCCGCGATAATTGCGCAGAGGATGGTTAAGCCGTGAGCGAACACGTAACGACAAGCGAGGCTTCAGCAGAGCCCACTCGCCGTGATTTCCTTTATCTCACCACTGGTATGGCGGGCGCTGTCGGCGCTGTTGCTGTCGCATGGCCGTTCATCGACCAGATGCGTCCGGATGCATCGACGCTGGCGCTGGCCTCCATCGAAGTCGATGTCGCGAGCCTCGAGCCCGGCATGTCACTGACGGTCAAGTGGCGCGGCAAGCCGATCTTTATCCGCAACCGCACACCGGAGGAAGTGAAGGCGGCAGCCGATGTTCCGCTGGCGGATCTCAAGGATCCGATCGCGCGCAATGCCAACCTTCCGCCTGAAGCGCAGGCGACTGGTGTTGACCGTTCGGGCGGCAAGGACAAGGAAAACTGGATCGTCATGATCGGCACCTGCACCCATCTCGGTTGCGTTCCGCTCGGTCAGGCCGGTGAATACAATGGTTGGTTCTGTCCCTGCCATGGCTCGGTCTACGACACGGCCGGCCGCATTCGCAAAGGCCCTGCGCCGCAGAACCTGGCGATTCCGACCTTTTCATTTGTGTCCGATACCAAAATCAAGATCGGTTGAGGGGAGACTGATTTATGAGTGGCCATTCCAGCTACGAACCATCAACCGGCTTCGAAAAATGGGTCGATGCGCGCCTGCCGCTGCCGCGCATGGTCTATGACAGCTTCGTGGCATATCCGGTTCCCAGAAACCTGAACTATGCCTATACCTTCGGCGCGATGCTTTCCGTCATGCTGATCGTGCAGATCCTGACGGGTGTCGTGCTCGCCATGCACTATGCCGCCGACACGACGATCGCTTTCAACTCCGTTGAAAAGATCATGCGCGACGTCAACCACGGCTGGCTGCTGCGCTACCTGCATGCCAACGGCGCCTCCTTCTTCTTCGTCGCCGTCTACCTGCACATTGCCCGGGGCCTCTATTATGGCTCCTACAAGGCGCCGCGCGAAATCCTCTGGATCCTCGGCGTGGTCATCTACCTGCTGATGATGGCGACGGGCTTCATGGGCTACGTCCTGCCCTGGGGGCAGATGTCTTTCTGGGGCGCGACCGTCATCACCGGTTTCTTCTCGGCCTTCCCTCTGGTCGGCGAATGGGTGCAGCAGTTCCTGCTTGGCGGCTTTGCCGTCGATCAGCCGACGCTCAACCGCTTCTTCTCGCTGCATTACCTGCTGCCTTTCATGATCGCCGGCGTCGTGGTCCTGCATATCTGGGCGCTGCACGTCACAGGCCAGACGAACCCGACCGGCGTCGAGGTCAAGACGAAGACCGACACCGTGCGCTTCACACCCTATGCGACGATGAAGGATGCCCTCGGCGTCTCCGTCTTCCTGCTCGTTTATGCCTATTTCGTCTTCTACCTGCCGAACTTCCTCGGTCACGCCGATAACTACATCCCGGCCGATCCGTTGAAGACGCCTGCCCACATCGTTCCCGAATGGTACTTCCTGCCGTTCTACGCGATGCTGCGTTCGATCACCTTCAACATCGGCCCGATCGACTCCAAGCTTGGCGGCGTGCTCGTGATGTTCGGCGCGATCATCGTGCTCTTCTTCCTGCCGTGGCTTGACACCTCGAAGGTCCGCTCGGCGGTCTATCGTCCCTGGTACAAGCTGTTCTTCTGGCTGTTCGTGCTCAACGCGATCATCCTCGGCTGGCTCGGTTCGCAGCCGGCGGAAGGCAGCTACGTCATCGTGTCGCAGATCTGCACGCTTCTCTACTTCGCCTTCTTCCTGGTCGCGATGCCAGTTCTGGGTCTGGTGGAAACGCCGCGCCGCATCCCGAACTCGATCACTGAAGCGGTGCTTGAAAAGCGCAACAAGACCACTGGCGCCACCGCGGCGGCCAATGCGTAAGCGAGCGACGGAAGGGAATAGAACTATGAAAACGCTTGTTGCAAGCATTCTGCCGCTTGCCGTCGCCGCTCTCCTTGGCAGCGCCGCTTTCGCCGAGGAAGCGACGCCCGCGAATGGTGCAGCTCCCGCGCATCACGAGGAAGGCGCGACGCCGCACTATCCGCTGAAGGAGCCAAAGGAGCAGGAATGGAGCTTTGCCGGCCCGTTCGGCCACTACGACAAGGCTCAGCTCCAGCGCGGCCTCAAGGTCTACACGGAAGTCTGTTCTGCCTGCCATTCGATGAGCCTCGTGCCTTTCCGCACGCTCGACGAACTCGGTTATTCCGAGGCACAGGTGAAGGCATTCGCTGCCAATTACGAAGTTCAGGACGGGCCGGACTCGGCCGGCGAAATGTTCACCCGCAAGGCAGTTCCTTCGGATCATTTCCCATCGCCCTTCGCTAATGCTGAAGCCGCGGCCGCGTCCAACAACGGTGCGGCTCCGCCTGATTTTTCGCTGATCGCCAAGGCCCGTGAAGTCGAGCGCGGCTTCCCGCAATTCGTCTTCGACATCTTTACGCAGTATCAGGAAAGCGGCCCGGACTACATCTACTCGCTGCTGACCGGTTATGAAGAGCCGCCCGCCGGCTTCCAGGTGGCGCAGGGCGCGCATTATAACCCGTATTTCCATGCTGCCGCCGTTCTCGCTATGCCGAAACCGCTTTCCGACGGCCAGGTAACCTATGACGACGGCGCGCCGGCGACCGTCGACCAATACGCCAAGGATGTTTCCGCGTTCCTGATGTGGGCCGCCGAACCGCATCTCGAGGAGCGCAAGCGCACCGGCTTCATGGTGATGGTGTTCCTGGCGATCTTTACCGTGCTGATCTATCTGACGAAGCGCTCGGTTTACGCCAACAAGGAACATTGAGCGTTCCGTGCCTGAATTCGAAAGGCGGCTTGCGAGCCGCCTTTTTTGTTGGTTCCACCCTCGGCAATTGATAGGGTGCGGCCGGTTTTATGTGCTCGCAGATACGGACGTTCCATGGGCAATACAATTTCGGAGCTCGCAGCCAGCATTCGCTCCATCCCCGACTACCCCAATCCCGGCATCATCTTCCGCGACATCACCACGCTGCTCGGCAACCCCCGTGCTTTCCGCCGGGCGGTCGACGAGCTGGTGCAACCCTATGCCGGCACGAAGGTCGACAAGATCGCCGGCATGGAGGCGCGCGGCTTCATCCTCGGCGGTGCGGTGGCGCACCAGCTTTCCTCGGGCTTCGTACCGATCCGCAAGAAGGGCAAGTTGCCGCACGACACCGTGCGCATCGCCTACAGCCTGGAATATGGAGTCGACGAAATGGAGATGCATCGCGATGCGGTCCAGCCCGGCGAGAAGGTGATCCTGGTCGATGATCTCATCGCCACCGGCGGCACGGCCGTGGGTGCGACGCAGCTTTTGCGCCAGATCGGCGCGGAGGTGGTTGGCGCCTGCTTCGTCATCGACCTGCCCGACCTTGGCGGCCGCAGAAAGCTGGAAGAGCTCGGCGTCGTCGTCCACACGCTGGTCGAATTCTCCGGGCATTGAGCCTGCATTGCGACGGCGTCAGTCGAATTCCAGGACGCCGCTTTCGAAGCGCATGACGGGATCGCCGTTCTGATTGACGCCCTCGCAGAGGATGGTGTTGAGGTGCCAGCCCGGCCGCGATGCGAGCGGTCGGCTGGACAGAAAGGCGACGGAATAGGTCACGACGTCGCCTGCAAAGACCGGCCGCAGCCATTGCAGTTTCTGGAAGCCAGGCGAGGGGCCGAGCTTGGGCGCCGTCAGCCCCTCTTCGGCGAGAATGACGCTTTGCTTTTGCCAGAAGGCGAGGAAGGTCCGCATCCAGGCGGCCGTGGTGTGCCAGCCCGAGGCGCAAAGCCCGCCGAAGAGCGTGTCTTTCGCGGCTTCCTTATCGACGTGAAAACGCTGCGGGTCGTGGCGGGTTGCGAAGCGGATGATGTTTTCTTCGGTGAAGGTGTAGCTGCCGATCTCGGCTTTCTGACCGACGGCGTAAAGCTCGGACATTCTCATACTGATGGCTCCGAGCTCACGTTGGCATCCTCCGGAGTGGGGCGCATGCGGATCATCACGGAATTCTCCGAGAGGCAGACGAGTTCGCCGCGCTGGTTTTCCACCGTGTGGCGGAATTTGACGATGCCCATGCCGGGGCGCGAGCGCATCGGCCGGGCTTCGAGAACGGTCGAATGGCCCTGCAGGGTATCGCCTGCAAGCACCGGCTTTCGCCATTCCATCAGATCGATGCCCGGCGCACCCTCGCAAAGCGCGTTTAGCACGTAGCTGTCCGCCATCATGCGCATGAGCATTGCCGAGGTATGCCAGCCGGAGGCGGCAAGCCCGCCGAGGATGCTGGCGCGGCCGGCGGCTTCGTCGAGATGCATTGGCTGCGGGTCGAATTCGCTGGCGAACTCGATGATTTCTTCGGTGAGCACCAGTTTCGGGCCGAGGGCGAAACGGCGGCCGGGTTCAAAATCCTCGAAAGACAGCTTTTCTGCCGGCATTCTCTCCTCCGCCATATCAAGCGCCTAGAACAGGATGTTTTTAGGCCGGTCGGCCTACAATCTGAATCTTGTTCTACATTAAAGAGTTAGAGCATGATGCCGTCCGAAAACCGCTTACACTTTTCGGCATCATGCTCTAGTGCTTACAATAGCATCCGTGCGGGCTCAATGATTCCCGGGAGACAAACCGGTATGACGGAACTGAGGTCGATACTTGACGAGGCGGCGCGCCAGGGGCTGATTTCGTCGGAAGCGGGCGGGCGGCTTCTGCCGTTTCTGACCGAGCGTGGCGTGTCTGTTGTTAAGACGCAGAAGGCAGTCGCAGCCGACGAGCGGGCCTGGTCGGACACCGAGACGCCGCGCTTCGTGCGCGGCTTTCACGACGTGCTGATCACCATCGGTGTTATCGTCGCGCTCGTCGGCCTCTGGGGCCTGGCGCCGCTTTACGCCGTGCCGGTCGCTATCATCGTGCTTTCGGAAATCCTGGTGCGCCGCCAGCGGCTCGCCTTGCCGGCTGTCAGCCTGACGGTCGCGCTGTTCTGCTGGACATTTTTGCTGATGTCCCGCGTCTTCACGCCGTGGACCTCCGAAATCGGTGCGGATCTGACGCAGTTCGTCGCCGGCTTTCCGATTCTGCTCTGCGTCTATTATGCCCGCTATCGCGTGCCCTTGTCGCTGGCGCTCACTATCATATCGACGCTTGCCTTGGTGCTCACGCTGCTTTTACGCCTGGTGCAATGGCTAAGCGGCAATCCCGCGTTTTTCGTCGATCATCTTGGCATGCTGGCCGCGGTCGCTTTCGTCTGTGCGCTCGGCCTGTTCGCGACGGCGCTTTATTTCGATCTCGGCGACCGGCTGCGGCGGACGACTCGTTCGGATATCGCTTTCTGGTTGCATCTCGGTGCGGCGCCGGCGCTGCTCTACAGCACCGTCTCCCTGCTGTCGTTCGGGGAAGCCGGCCATATCTTCGACCTGGCGAACATGTCGGCCCGGACTCCTGTGGTCGTCGCGACCGTGGCGGCGTTGATGCTGATCGGCCTCGTCATCGATCGTCGCGCCTTCGTCACGTCGGGGCTGCTGTCCCTCGGCGTTGCGATCTTCAGCGTGGTTCGGAAGGGAAATGCGACTGTCGACACCTACATCTTCACGACGCTGATCGTCGTCGGCGCGATCGTGCTCATTATCGGAACAGGCTGGATGCCGCTTCGGCGGCTAGTGCTCAGGGCACTACCGCCGGCAATCGCAAACAGGCTGCCGCCCGGTTAAGGCGGCAGCGATTTGATCAGGTGTTGAAACGGAAGTGGATGACGTCGCCGTCCTGGACGACGTATTCCTTGCCTTCGTCGCGCGCCTTGCCGGCATCCTTGGCGCCAACTTCGCCGTTGTACTTGATGTAATCGTCGTAGGCGATGGTGTTGGCGCGGATGAAGCCGCGTTCGAAATCCGAGTGGATGACGCCGGCGGCCTGCGGCGCCTTGGTGCCGCGCTCGATCGTCCAGGCGCGCGTTTCCTTCGGGCCGACAGTGAAATAGGTGATGAGGTCGAGCAGCTTATAGCCGGCGCGGATCAGCCGGTCGAGGCCCGCCTCGTCAAGGCCCAGGGCAGAGAGGAATTCCTTGGCTTCCTCTTCGGCAAGCTGGGCGACCTCAGCTTCGATCGCCGCCGAGATGATGACGGTTTCGGCACCCTGCTCCTTCGCCATGGCGGCGACGGCGGCGGTGAATTCGTTGCCGGTTGAGGCATCGGCTTCGGCGACGTTGCAGACATAGAGCACCGGATGCGAGGTGAGGAGGTTGAGGCCCTTGAGGATGGCGATCTCCTCGGCATCGAGCTTCGACAGCAGCGTGCGCACCGGCTTGCCCTCGTTGAGCAGCTTCAGCGAGGCTTCCATGATCGGTAGCATCGCCATCGACTCCTTGTCTCTGCCGGTGGCGCGCTTGCGCGTCTGCTCGGTGCGGCGCTCCAGGCTTTCGAGGTCGGCCAGCATCAGCTCGGTCTCGATCGTCTCGGCATCGGCGACCGGATTGATGCGACCCTCGACATGGGTGATGTCGCTGTCTTCGAAGCAGCGCAGCACATGCACGATGGCGTCGACTTCGCGGATATTGGCGAGGAACTGGTTGCCGAGACCCTCACCTTTTGACGCGCCGCGCACCAGGCCGGCGATGTCGACGAAGGAGATGCGGGTCGGGATCAGTTCCTTCGACTTGGCGATGTCGGCAAGCTTGCGCATGCGCGGATCGGGTACGGCGACTTCGCCGGTATTCGGCTCGATGGTGCAAAAGGGATAATTGGCCGCTTGTGCCGCCGCCGTCTTGGTGAGTGCGTTGAAGAGGGTCGATTTGCCGACGTTCGGCAGACCGACGATGCCGCATTTGAAGCCCATGGCTAAAACCTGCTGTTCTTGAATTTCTTGCTGGTGCCTATGGGATAAAGGAGCAATATGGTCAAGTCTTAGCGAGCTTTTAACGTTGCTCACTTGCCCAAGGAACGGCGCCGGCCTATTTTCGAGGGCGATCGCGGTTTCGATGCATTGCGGATTTCGTCAACTGCACGATCGCTGTTGCCGGCCGCAATGACATCCGGCTTCAACTCGGCGAATTTCCTGCTTCAAGGTGGGGCAGCCACGGCGCACCGTCGAAAATTCGTCATCGACAATGATTAGTTGTTCTGAAGAACCTTGACCATGTCATCAACGGGTGGATTTTCCGATGAGTGACAATGACGTTGCCCTGAAACCGAAGACCAAGGTCAGGCCGAAGCTGGACAAGCCGAAGCTCTACAAGGTTATTCTCGTCAACGACGATTACACGCCGCGGGACTTCGTCATCGTGATCCTGAAAGTCGTCTTCCGCATGAGCGAGGAGACCGGCTATCGGGTGATGATGACGGCGCACAAGCTCGGCTCCTGCGTGGTCGTGGTCTGCGCCAAGGACATTGCCGAAACCAAGGCCAAGGAGGGTATCGACCTTGCCAAGGAGATGGGTTTCCCGCTGATGTTCACCACAGAGCCCGAGGAATAGCCCTTCAGCTTACTGGCGACGGACCTGATAGCCGGTCTTGTCCTGCAGGAAGCCGCAATTTTCGTAGAAGCGCAGCGTCGCCGGGTTCTTCGAGCCGGTGAGCAACATCACCTTATAGCAGCCGGCCTTCCAGGCCTCATTCACCGCATGGCCGATGACGGCGTTGGCGTAGCCGCGCCGGCGGTGCCCGGCGTGGGTGACGACGTTTTCGATCAGTGCATAAGAGGCGCCGCCGCGCGTCAAGTTCGGCACGATGATCAGCGTGACGGTGGCGGCGGCGTGAGCGCCGGCAAAGCCGATGAATACGGTCATGCCCGGCTGGGCGAGAATGGCGGAAAAGCGCTCCTTGGCCATGGTCCCGTCGAGAATGGGATCGGTCGGATTCAGATGCCGGTAGAGGACGGTCAGCCCCTCGAGATCATCGGGAACGGCACTGCGGATGGTAAAATCCTGGTCTGGCACCGCCGTCATTCCCCCTTGTTGCCGAACATCTTCTTCAGCATGTCGGCCATCGGGCCGGTGGCCGGCAGCTTTGGCTGGTTGTTGTTGCGGGCCTGGCGGATATGCGACTGGCCGGCCGGCTTCTTCTCGCTCTCCCTGCTTTCCTTCCGCGGCTTTTCCTCGTCCGCCTTGCCGCCGAGCGCCAGCGCGATCTTGTTCATCAGCTGTGAATCCTCGTTTCGCACCAGCATATCGGCATTGTCGGCCAGCGTATCGAGAAGCGGCTCCAGCCATACCTTGTCGGCCTTGGCGAAGTCGCCGAGCACATGGTTCTGCACCATTTCCTTGACGCCGGGATGGCCGATGCCGAGGCGCAGTCGCCGGTATTCCTTGCCGCAATGGGCGTCCAACGATCTAATGCCGTTATGGCCGCCATGGCCGCCGCCGGTCTTCAGCCGCGCCTTGCCCGCGGAAAGGTCGAGCTCGTCATAGATCGCGACAAGGTCGGCGGGCTGGAGCTTGTAAAAACGCATCGCCTCGCCGACGGCTTCGCCGGAAAGGTTCATGTAGGTCTGCGGTTTGATCAGCAGCACCTTTTCGCCGCCGAGTTCGCCCTCGGCGATCTCGGCCTTGAACTTCTTTGACCAGGGGGAAAAGCTGTGGCGCCGATGAATGGCGTCAACAGCCATGAAGCCGATGTTGTGACGGTTACCGGCGTATTTGCTGCCGGGATTGCCGAGACCTGCAATGATCAGCATGGCCTGTCATCCTCGCTTATGCGTTTCCCGACGTTCACCATCCGGAAACGACAGTAAAGTCAAGCGGAAACGGCGAGCCCGGCGGCAGCATCATTCCGAGAGGTTCATGCCATATTTCAGGAAGATCTGCTTCTGGTCGCCATCGGCGATCAGCTTGTCGAGGGCAGCCTGCATCTTGGCGTGCAGATCGTCGGGAAAGCTCTTCTCGCAGGCGATGCCCATGGGTTGAGAGGAGAGCACGGTTACGATCTCCACCTGCTGATCGGCCTTCAGCTTTTCGAAATAGAGTTCGGAGATCGGCATCATGTCGATGCGACCGCTGAGCAGCTTGCGCAGCGTGGCGTTGAAGTCACTGGCGACGTCCAGCTTGGTGAAACCCTTCTCCTTCAGGATCGTCTCGGTGTAGTCCTCGCGCTGGGTGCCGATCGTATATTTTTTTGCCTCTTCGAGATTGCTGGCGGTGATGCCGGAACCCTTACGGGTGATCAGGATGTTTCGGTCGATGAGCAGCGGCTCGACCCATTTGAACAATGGATCGCGCGCGCTGTTGTGGGCGGTGGCGAAAACACATGTCATCGGCGCAGTGCGGGCAAGGCTGAAAGCACGCGCCCAAGGCATGACTTCGATCGTGTAGTCGACGCCGATCGCGGCCATCACCTTTTCGACCTGCTCGACCGTCGCGCCCTTGATCTCTTTGCCTTCGCGATAGTTGAAGGGGGCGTAATCCTCGGTCGTGAAGGCAACCGTCTGTGCGTGAGCCGCGCAGGGCAGTGCCAGGCATGCGAGAAGCAGGAGCTTTTTCATGGTGTCGTCTCCTTCGTTCTTCGTTTACGAGGCGCGCGCGACGGCCGACTGCGGGGCCATCAGTTCCTCGATGAGTGCGGCTGCGTGCTGCGGACGATGGAAGAGATAGCCCTGGCCGTAGTCCAGACCCATCTGGTGAAGCGTGCGGCATTCCTCTTCCGTCTCGATGCCCTCGGCGATGACGGTGCAGTTCATCTTGTGGGACAGGGTGGTGATGCCTTCGATCAGCATGCGGCTCTTCTGGCGCACCTCGTCGTCGCCGTCGTTGATCGCGCGGGTGAAGGACTGGTCGATCTTGATGATATCGACAGGGAAACGGTTGAGGTAGCTGAGCGACGAGTAGCCGGTGCCGAAATCGTCGAGCGCGATGCGGCAGCCGAAGCGGCGAAGCTCGGTGACGATCATGCGAATCTGCGGGTTGTCGTGCATCAGCACGGCTTCCGTGATCTCGACGACGATGCGCTCGGGGCGGATGCCGTGGCGACCGACGATTGCGGCGAGACGGGCCGGCAGCGCCGGTTCGAACTGCAGCGGCGAGAAGTTGATGGCGAGGTAGGTATCCTGCATCCCCGATATCCGAGAGATTTTCGCGAGGTTGGAAATCGCCTTTTCCATGATGACGTTGCCGACGCGGACGATCTTGCCCGTCTCCTCAGCGACGCTGACAATTTCGGCCGGCGGCATCAGACCTTTGTGCGGATGGTTAAGGCGCATCAGCGCCTCGAAACCGGCAATGCCGCGGCCGTTCAGATTGACGATCGGCTGCAGGAAGGCTTCGAACCAGTTCTCGGCGAGGCCGGCTTCGATGTTGGCCTCGATCTCGGCGCGACTGCGGGCGCGGTCGAGCATGGCTTTGTCGAAGAGCTGCGCGCCGTTCTTGCCGTCGCGTTTCTTGGCATACATCGCCATGTCGGATTTCTGCAGCAGCTCGGCCGCGGTCGCGGCGTGATGCGGGTAGATGGCGATGCCAATGGACGCGCTCAGATGCATGTCCGGGGCAAATGGCGTTTCGAAGATGGAGGCGATCTGCTCGCACATCGCCTTGGCGCGCTTTTCGGCGTCCTTCGCCGGCAGCAGAATGGCGAACTCATCGCCGCCGAGACGGGCCGCTTCGTCGGAGGGAGCAAGATGGGTTTTCAGGCGCTCGACGAGCTCGATCAGCGCCATGTCGCCGGCGGCATGGCCCATATTGTCGTTGATCCACTTGAAGCGGTCGAGATCGACGAAGAGGCAGGCGAGTTCCTGGCCGGCGGCGTCCGCGGCAGCGATCTTGTTATCGAGCACGACTTCAAAACCCTGGCGGTTGAGAAGCCCGGTGAGGTGGTCGGTGATGGCCTGACGATGGTTGCGGTCCTCGGAAGCCTTGAGCTCGGTCACATCGGTCATGACCGACAGCGACAGGCGATCGTGAGCGCCGGCGCCGGCTTCCGATTCCATGATGAGGACGTCCATGGTGCGGCCGTCCAGGCAGACGAACTTGACGGTCACCGCCATGCCACTTTCGGCCCGGCGGCGCCTGACGAACTTGTCGCGGGTGGATGAGGTGACCAGATTGGCGAAGTTGCGGCCGATGACGGCGGCGCGGCTATAACCGGTGGCAAGCAGCCAGTAGTCGCTGACGGCGGTGATGCGATCTTCCTCATCGAGCGAGAAGAGCATGGCGGGCGTCAGATTGTAGATATCGGTGGCGCGGCGATGGGCGAGCTTCAGCTCCTTCTCCTCGCTTTCGAGCTTGGTTTGCATCTCGTTGAAGCTGCGGGCAAGCCGTCCCATCTCGTCGTTCGACTGCCAGTCGACGTGATGGCGCGAGCCGAGCTGCCGGGTCGCCTCGATCGCCGCCGTCAGACGCATCAGCGGCTGGATGACGAAGAATCGGTTGCCGATCAGCGCTGTGCCGAAAACGGTCAGAACCGCAAAGATGAAGATCGAAATGAAGACGACCTCTTCCTGCTTCAGGCCGGAAAACAGGCCGAGGGCGGGATAGTAGACGCTGATGCTGCCGAGGTTCTTCGGACCGGCGACGGTGTTGTAGATGATGGCGCGCGACACCTGCACGAGCTTGCCGTCAAAGGAACGCGGAATGGTGGATTGGCTGACGTCGAGCTGGCCCGACTGATCACGCACCTCGACCTTGACGATGGCGCCTTGGGAAACGACCGTCGCGCTGATCTGAGTGACGCTTTCCTCATCGAGGTCCCAGAGCGGTTTTGCCAGCGCCTGAGCGTTGGCGACAAGAAGAACAGAGATATGGTCGCGTATTTCTTTATCGGCGCGTTCCGAGGAAAGAAAGAGGAAGAGAACAAAAAGCGGAGCGACAAAAACAAGCAGCGCTCCGCAAACAATCCCAAAAAACCTGTTCTCAACGGAATTGTTCATGGTTCCGTCTACTCCCCCAGACCGGCCATATTTGCTGTCGCGCGTTCGGGCCGGCTTCTTCGCAGCTGACGGGGCATGCTTTCACGAATATGTTAAATGTTGCTGAAACGGAGGCTTGGCGGGCAATGAAAAGCCCGCCTTCCCCGTGACTCGGCTCTCGAAAGTTGGACTTTCGGGAGCCAGTTCACCGGTAAGGCGGGCCATATGCTTTCAATTGGTCGAAGCGATCAGGCTTCGGCTTCGCCTTCAGCTTCCGCGCCGCTCTCGTCGACGCCGCCAGCCGGAGCGACGATGGTCGCGATCGTGAAGTCGCGATCGATGACCGGGCTGACGCCCTTCGGAAGGGTGACTTCCGAAATATGGATGCTGTCGCCGATCTTCTTGCCGCTGAGGTCAATGTTGAAGAATTCCGGGATCGAATCGGCCGGGCAGTGAACTTCAACTTCGTGGCGGACGATGTTCAGGACGCCGCCGACCTTGAGGCCTGGAGACTTCGCTTCATTGATGAAGTGAACCGGGATTTCGACGGTCACCTGGGTGTTGCCGGAGACGCGCAGGAAATCGACATGCAGCGTGAAGTCGCGAACCGGATCGAGCTGATAGTCCTTCGGCAGAACCTTGTACTTCTTGCCGTCGACTTCGATGGTCGCTACGGTGGTCATGAAGCCACCGGCGTGAATGCGCTTCGTCACCTCATTGGTGTTGATAGCGATGGCAATGGGGGCCTGCTTGTCACCATAGATGACAGCGGGAATCAAACCGTTGCGGCGAAGTTCACGGGCGGACCCCTTACCAACCCGTTCGCGCGCCTCGGCCTTGAGCTCGTAAGTTTCCTGGCTCATGGCTTTTCCTTTCGAGGTTATTTGGAGAGTTCGGCGGCAGGCAAAAGCCTTGTCCCGTCGAACCGGAGGCGGGTTTTCCCATCCTCATCCGCGTTGCCTCCAAGGGTGTCTACGCGGACCGGTGGCCTATAGTATAAGTCGCTCGGAAACGCAAGTTGCCGATTGCACCGGTTTTTCGGCGATGGAGGGGCTTTCGCCGGGCCGCTTCATCATCGAGAACAGCGAGCTCGCCCAGATTGCATCCGCACCCATCCCAGGGCGAGAACCTTGTTGAAATCACTCGCGAAATGCACCTGGTCAAAGGCAAGATTGCCAGTGCTCATCGCTACTTGGCTTGACATCGGTGCGCTTCGCATCTTTGGATGGCCGCAATCAAAAAGCGGCTGAGGAGAAAACCAGACTATGCGTCTCAAACTTGTCACGGCAACGAGTATGCTTGCCCTTTGCCTTTTCACCGGGGCCGAGGGCGCGGAGATCAACCAGGAGGGCGCCAACGCCGTCAAGGAGACCCTGACGAAGCTGCTTCCGCAGGATTTGGCAAAAAGCGGCCTCATCACCGTCAATCCGGCCGGCACGCGCTATGAGGTCGTCTACGATCTGGCGAAGCTGCTTACCAAGGCCGATCCGGCGACGTTTACGATCACAGGACTCACACCGTTTTCGATGTTCGCCACGCCGCTCGACAGTGGGCTCTGGAACGTCGAAGGCGACAACAAACTCAATGTCTCCGGCCATTTCAAGGGCCCAGACCAGAAGCCGACGGATTTCACCTATTCCATCGCGTCGCTTGTTTATTCCGGCGTCTTCGACCCGGCGATCAGCTATCTGCGCTCCGGCACCTTCGCGGCCAAAGACATCAAGATGGCCAGCAAGTCCGAAACCGAGGAGGTCCATGCCAGCATCGCCAGCATGGACCAGAAGCTGAGTTCGACCGACAGCGCAGGTGGCAATGGACGGATCGATTTTGCCGGCAGCGGTTCCATGTCTGATTTCGTCGAGCAGGTTTCCGGCCTGCAAATGCCGCCCATCGAACTTCGTGCCGGCTCGATCGATGTCGAGGCCAAGGTGAACGGCCTGCCGGCCAAGCATATTCGCGAGATGGTCTTCTTCGTGCTCGACCATCTCGATGAGAAGGAATTGAGTCCGGAAAACAGCGACAAGATAAAGGGAATAACGAAGGAAGCCTTCCCGCTTCTGACTTTGTTCAGCGAGACGATCAGGGTCAACGACCTGACCGTCAGCAGCGAGATGGGCAAGGGCGGCGCCAAGGCATTCGGCTACAACCTCGCCATCGAGGGGCCGAGTGACGCCATGCGTTTCGGCTTCGGCATGGATGCGCAGGAGATCAGCCTCGACACGCCGCTAATGCCGGCAAACTATTCGGCCTTCATGCCGACCAGCTTCGATTTCCAGCTCGCGCTTCCGAATCTGGATTTCGCAAGCTTCGGCGACGCCCTCATGGCGGTGGATTTCAAAGATTCGGCGTCCGAGAAGACCGGCGAGGAGATGGCGAAGAAGCTCTTCCGCGATGGCCGGCTTGCCGTCGAGTTTCCGAAGATCAGTGCCAAATCGCAGGTCTATGACGTCGATATAACCGGCAAGATCGAAGGGCGCGTCGATACGGAGAAGGATTATTCGATGGAGGCGACGATCCTTGCCCGCGATCTCGACAAGACGATCGCGGCGGTTCAGGAGCTTGCCAAGACGGATCCCGATCTCAACCAGGTCTCCTTCGGAATCATGATGGTGAAGGGCTTTGCCAAGACCGATCCGGATGGCCGTTCGCGCTGGGACGTCAGCATCAGTCGAGATGGTTCCGTGGCGGTCAACGGCCAGCAGATCAAGGGACCGGATGGTCCGGATCAGGATCAGGATCAGGGGCTGGAGCCGGACCAGGAGCAGGAACCGGATCAAGGTCAGGATGCACTACCTGCGCAGCCTCAGCAGCCTTGAACGTTCTCGATTGGAATCAGAAATGAAAGAGGCCGGCCTTGTGCCGGCCTTCAGGCTGCTGACAAATCACTGCAAAAGCCGTGGCGTCATCCTCGACCTTGTTCCCAGGATCTGCGGCCGATTAAGTATCTGAGAATAAGCGCTTTTCCGCCAACGGTCAGATGCTCGGCACAAGGCCGAGCACGACGGAGGAGACTTTTTAGTCGAAGAGGCTGGTTAATCGAAGAGGCTGGAGACGGACTCTTCCTGGCTCGTGCGGCTGATGGCTTCGCCGATCAGGGGGGCCGTCGTCACGACGCGGATATTGTGCGCTGAAAGCACCGCCGTTGTCGGCTGGATCGAATCCGTGATGACGAGTTCACGCAGCTTCGAGGAGGTGACGCGGGTGACCGCGCCGCCCGAGAGAACGCCGTGCGTGATATAGGCGGTGACGCTGGAGGCACCCTGGGCGAGCAGTGCGTCGGCCGCATTGCAGAGGGTGCCGCCGGAGTCGACGATGTCGTCGATCAGCAGGCAGTCCTTGCCGGTGACGTCGCCGATGATGTTCATGACTTCGGATTCACCTGGCCGATCGCGACGCTTGTCGACGATGGCCAGAAGACAGTCCAGCCGCTTGGCGAGCGCGCGGGCGCGCACCACGCCGCCGACATCGGGCGAAACAACCATGACGTTGCTGAGGTCATAATGGCTCTTGATGTCGCGCGTCAGCACGGGCAGGGCGAAGAGGTTGTCTGTGGGTATATCGAAGAAGCCCTGGATCTGACCGGCATGAAGATCGAGCGTCATGACGCGATCGGCGCCGGCTTCGGTAATGAGGTTGGCAACCAGCTTGGCGGAGATCGGCGTGCGGCCGGATGCGCGGCGGTCCTGACGGGCATAGCCGAAATAGGGAAGAACGGCGGTGATGCGGCGTGCCGACGAACGACGCATCGCGTCGATCATGATCAGCAGCTCCATCAGGTGGTCGTTGGCGGGAAAGGCAGTGGGCTGCACGAGGAAGACGTCCTCGCCGCGCACGTTTTCCTGGATTTCCACGAAGATTTCCTGGTCGGCAAACCTTCGGACACTGGCTCTTCCCAAAGGAACATTGAGATAGTTGCAGATCGCTTCGGCGAGTTGCCGGTTCGAATTGCCTGCGAAAACCTTCATTTTGGTCCGCCTGTTATGCGCTGATAGCCGCGCTTTTTAGTCAGCTTCCCAGTGAATGCAAGGGCAAAGGCGCCACAGACTTTCATATTTGCAAAAAGTTTGTGACTAACCGCCCTGAGTTTGCCGCCAGGAGGTGAATTCCGCGATGGTTTTCGAGGCGATCTGCTGCATCACCGAAGCCGGGACACCCGCCCAGGGGTCGGCCGCGGCCGTCGGCACGCTTTCCTGCCCCTGGATGCGGTGCAGCCGGGCGCCGCCGCTGTCGAGAACGTCCCAGACGTAGACCACGGTGACCTTGCCGTCGTCACTGAAGGCTGAGAGATAACCTTTGAGGATGTAATCGCTGCTCGTATCGTTCGAGCTCTTGATGGAAAGGCCGTTGGCGCGCGCCTCGGCGCCGAGCTGGCGCGAGAGCGGAGTCACAGCTTGCACCGGCGCCCCGATGATCGGCAGGAAGCGCACGGTATTGCCGCGCGCGAATGATGTCCCGGGGGTGAGGGCGGCGGTCTGCTGCGGGTGCTGCGTGTCAAGCCGCTGGTCGGGCTGTGTTGGCGATCCGGCGCCGGCGGCAGCCGGCGGCAGCGCCTGTCCCTCGATCGGGGCGGAGGCGGCGGGCGAGGAGCCGTTCCTCGACAGCGCGTCTGCCTGCTCCTGCATCGTCGTCGGCGGCGCGCCGCTGCCGGGTCGATAGGTTCTTTGCGACTGATCATAGGCCGGATGATAGCCACTCGGCTGCGTGCTCCCGGCAAAAACCGGCTGGCGGGCGCCGGCCAGACGTTCTGCCTCGCCCTGCGTCACCGGGCTTGACGGCGGAGCTCCGGAGGATTCGCCGATGCCGACTTGTGGCGTCAGCGCGTCGGTGGTGTTGCAGGCGGTCAGCAGAGCCATGACGAACAGGAGCGTGGGCACAGTCGCAGCTCGCGTCATCCCGTGATCCGTCCTTCCCACAATCGCATCAGCCCGTCCGAATTTATGCGGGCGGGGACGGTCCTCTGTCAATTCCGGATTCTCACCGGTCAGTCCCGGTGTTCAAAGGCCGATGAAATCGAGCGAATGACGGGAAAGTGTGTGCGGCGCATCCGCCGTCGTTAGATAGGTCTGGCCGAGCGTCATTGCCGTGCCGGTATCGGAATCGGCAATGATCATATGCACGAAGAGCGACATGTTCGGCTCGATCGGCTGCGGATTGCCGGCATGGAACATCTGGTGCTCCATCCAGGAGGGCGAGAAGCGGGCGCCGAGCGAATAGCCGCAGGCATTCAGCCGGTGGCGGGCGAGGCCGCGCTCGTCCATGATCCTGGCATGCATGTCGAAGACGTCGCCGAAGGTGTGGCCGGGCTTCAGCACGGTCTCGATCGCCTCGATGGTTTCGCGGCAGGCATTGTAGAGCTCGCGATGGCGTTGCATCGGCTCGCCGATAACGATCGTGCGCATCATGGCGGCATGATAATGCGCGTAGGCGCCGGCCCATTCGAGCGTCAGCTGGTCGTTGGCGTCGAGCTTGCGGCGGCCGGCCTTGTAGCGGCAGAGCAGGGCGTCGGCAGCGGAGCCGATGATGAACTCGTTGGCGGGATAATCGCCGCCGCCGGAAAAGACCGCACCCTGCATGGCGGCGAGGATATCGGCCTCGTCGGCGCCCGGTTTCGTCAGCCGGATTGCGGCGTCGAGCGCGTCGTCGGCGAGAGCGGCAGCGCGCTCGACATAGGCGACCTCCGTCGGGCTCTTGACGAGACGAAGACGGCTGACGAGATAGGAAGCGTCGACGATCTGGCCGAAAGTGGTCAACTGCGCGTCGAGCAGGCGGGCGACGCGGCCGGTCATGCCGTGCGTATCATATTCGACGCCGATGCGTGCGCCGAGCAGATCCATCTCGACCAGCAGGTTCTTCAGGTCGAGCGTCGGATCGGCATTGACCCTGTCGACCCAGATGTGGACGTCGTCGAGGATCGACGTGTGTTTGGCCTGGCGAAGATCCGCCGAGCGGGTGATCAGCGCCATGGTGCCGTCGCTCTTGACGATCAGCGTCTGGAAAAAGCAGTAGCCGAAGGTGTCATAGCCGGTCAGCCAGTACATGCTTTCCTGGGCGAAGAGCAGCAGGGCGTCGAGCTTTTCTTCCTTCATCTTTTCGGTGAGGCGCGCAAGCCGGCTTGCGTACTCGGCCTTTTCGAAGTGCAGTGCCATTCTGCTCAAGTCTCCCTGATTGATATCGCCGATATCTGACGGCCGTAGTCCGGCTCGTTGCGATGTGTCGTCCTGCGATAGGAAAAGAAGCGCTCGTTATCCGGATAGGTGCAGATCCCGAGGCTTTCGGCCTGCACGCCAGCCCTCGTCAGCCTGTCGATGGTCAGTGCCGGCAGGTCGAACATGGCCCGGCCCGGCGTTGCGGACGGCTTGAAAAAGCGTTCGTAGTCAGGATTTTCGGCGACGAAGCGATCGACGAATTCCGGCCCGACCTCGTAACTCGCCTGACTGATCGAGGGGCCGAGGCAGGCCAGCATGCTGGCACGGTCTGCCCCCAGGGCTTCCATGGCCGCAATGGTGTTTTCGAGAACACCGGTCAGCGCGCCCTTCCAGCCGGCATGGGCGGCGCCGATGACGCGATTTTCGGGGTCGGCAAAGAGGACCGGACCGCAATCGGCGGCCAGCACGCCAAGGGCAATGCCGGGAACTGCCGTCACCATTGCGTCCGCGTCGGGGCGGGCGCCGTCGTAATCGGCGCCAATCGTCACGACGTCGGGCGAATGCACCTGATGGACAGTTGCCAGCCGCTCGAGCGGCAGATCGAACCAGGCGGCGACGCGGCGGCGGTTTTCCACGACGTTCCCGCGTTCGTCGTTGGAGCCGAGGCCGACATTGAGACCGCGATAGATCCCTTCGGAGACGCCGCCCGCCCGGGTGAAATAACCGTGGCGGATGGCGGCGCCCGTCGCTTGGTTCAGCAGCGCGCTTTGGATCGGTGCGGGAGAGGCCGCGTCCTGCATCTGTAATTCCGGGTTTTTCGAGGGGTTTGTTTTGTCCCGAGCGCAGCGCATCGCGGCGCGCTTCAAGTTCCTGTTTCGCGCGGATGTTGGCTCAGCCGCGTGCGCCCTGTCAATCCACCGGACGAAAGGGCATGAGATCGACGGCAGGATGGGAGACCGCCATGACCTTGAAGAGTTCGCCCATCCGACCCTCACCGGCGCCGGCAAGCCTGTCGACCGCCGACTGGATGACCTGCTGGGTATGCGGTTCGCGGTCACGCCCGAGGGCGGCGGCGCGTTCGAGAATGCCGAGGCCGGTCAGAAAGTCGCCCTGGTGCAGGGCGCCGTTCAGATGGAGGCCTGATGTCAGCGCCGTCTCGGCGAGCTGCTGGAAATCGACATGGCTCGTCAGGTCGGCTTCGCCGGGATGGGCGAGCGGCGGGTCGAATTCATGCATGCGCACCGCCTGCAGCGTATCGCCAAAGCCGGTGACGAGATGGCCGTAGTCGATGACCAACGCCGTGCCGCCGAAGGCGCGCAGCCGCTCGCAAATCGCCATCATCACGGCCTGGCGGGCGGGCGAGATCTCGAAGAGCGTGCCGCGCGGCAGGTTCTGCACCGGTTCCGGCAGTAGGGCAGGATCGAGGCCCGCGACACCTGCGGCGAAGGTCAGTTCACCATCGGCGTCAAGCCCGACCATGCGCTCGCGGAAGCCCGTTTGCGTACGCACGAACTGCCGGATCGGAATCGCGTCAAACAATTCGTTGGCGGCAATCAGCGTGAAGCCGGGCGGGACCTCATTGAAGCCATCGTGCCAAGCGATCCGCTCGCCATAAGCGGCGAGTGTCTGGCTCTGGACGTCGCGCAGGCGCTCGCTGGTTTCGACGAGATGCAGGCTCATCGTGTCAAAGAGCGGCGGGGCGATGCGGGCGATGACACGCAGCATATCCGCCATCATCGTGCCGCGGCCGGGGCCGATCTCGACCAGACGCACATCTGCCGGCGTGCCGTGGCGCTGCCAGGCATGGACGACGAAGACGCCGATCATCTCGCCGAAGATCTGGCTGACTTCGGGCGCGGTGACAAAATCACCCGAACGGCCGAACGGTTCGCGGGTGCGGTAATAGCCGTGCTCGGGATCGGCGAGGCAGAGCGAGAAATAGTCGGTGACGCTGATCGGGCCGTTGGCCTGGATAATCGCCTTGATCTTTTCGCCTAGAGCGGTGGTCATGTCGCGCGTCCTGCCGGTTTAGAGCTGCGGCGCAGCCTGGCGGCGGGCCCGCAGGATCGCCCAGAGGCCGAGCAGGATCATCGGAGAGGAGAGGATCATGCCCATGGTCAGCCAATTGGTGCCGAGGAGGTAACCGAGCTGGGCGTCCGGCTCGCGGAAGAACTCGACGAAGATGCGCGACAATGCATAACCGCAGACGAAGACGCCCGTGATGAATCCAGGGCTTTTCAGCGCACGCATGCCGTAGACGAGGGCGGCAAGCACCAGGAGCAGAACGATGCCCTCGAGGCCGGCCTCGTAGAGCTGGCTCGGATGGCGGGCGAAGGGACCGCCGGTCGGGAAAACCACGGCCCAGGGGACGTCGGTCAGCCGGCCCCAGAGCTCGCCGTTGATGAAATTGGCGATGCGGCCGAAGAACAGACCGAAGGGAACGACGGCGGCGACGATATCGAACAGACTCCAGATCGGAATGGCATTGCGGCGGGCAAAGATGATCATGGCAATCGTCGTGCCGGTCAGGCCGCCGTGGAAGGACATGCCGCCGTTCCAGATTTCGACTGCGCGAATGGGATCGCGCAGGACAGCGGAGAGGTCATAGAAGAAGATATAGCCGAGGCGGCCGCCGAGCACGACCCCGAGGGCGGCCCAGACGATGAAATCGTCGAGCTGCGTCTTCGTCATCGGCGATGTATTGCCCGGCCAGAGACTGTCGTTGGCGGCGAGGCGGCGCGCATAGGCCCAGCCGAGCAGGATGCCGGCGACGTATGCCAGGCCGTACCAGTGAATCGCCAACGGACCGATCGAAAAAGCGATCGGATCGATGTCCGGGAAAGGCATGATGGCAAGGAGATTGGCTGCTGTCGGCAAGGTTTTCCCATCCGTTGAGGTCGGCGGAACATGCCGCCGCGATCCCGGACGGTCAAGTGCATTGTTCGCGATCGCTCCTCTGCTGCCCGCTTCAGGATAAGGCTATCCCGTGCAAAGCGCTTGCATCGCGGGTAGCGAAGCCCTACCTCAATCTTCGAGGCCCTGAAGGGCTGAATTCACCTTATACGAAGGGAGAAAAACGCCATGACGACCGGAACGAACCGCATCATGGACGAGTTCGCCAAGCTGATGACCGACGCGGCAGGTGCCGCCCAGGGTGTCCGCAAGGAGATCGAGACGGCTTTCAACGCCCAGGCCGAGCGTTGGTTAAACAGCATGGACGTCGTCAAGCGCGAGGAATTCGAGGCCGTGCGCGAGATGGCGATCAAGGCGCGTGATGAAAACGAGGCGCTGGCCGCCCGTATCGCGGCGTTGGAGGCCAAGCTCGCCGGCGAGGGCCGCTAAATCCCCATAGGGCACAGATGCGGCGTTGCCGTCATGCCACACGCCGCATCTGTCACAAAAAATTCCAGGTGAGTTTTCCACCTGTGGACACTGCCAAAAAAGCCAATACGCAGAGTCGTTTAATCTCCCTTCTGAATTGAGTTTCGAAGTGCTTTCCACAGCAGGTCTGCCCTATTTTCCCTTCTGGGGGCTGGCAGGTGGCAAGGGTCATTATACACTGATTTTAAATGATGATTCGAAGCGACTTGGTAAGCTCCGGGCAGGTTATCTGCGTTAAGTCTGGCAGCGGTTCAACGATCATCCGATGGTGGTTTCCGGTTTTGCGTGTGTCTTTCTTGTGTTCGTATCCCAAGCTAAGCCGCATTCGTTCCGGTCAAGAAGGTGCTGCATGAACCTGATGGAATTGGAAGTCGAGCGTCAGTCGAACCCGGTCGATATGATCGAGTACGTGGCCTCCAACAACGATTGGTCGTTCGAGCGATCCGGCGAGGATGAGATCGCAATGACGGTCGAGGGGCGCTGGGCGGACTATCATGTTTCCTTTTCCTGGATGGAGGAATTCGAGGCGCTGCATCTTGGTTGCGCTTTCGATATCAAAGTCCCCGACATCAGGGTCAACGAGGTGGTCAAGCTGCTCTCGGCGATCAACGGGCAGGTGCTGATGGGTCATTTCGACCTCTGGCGTCAGGAAGATGTCGTCATCTTCAGGCAGTCGCTGCTGCTTGCAGGCGGCGCGGAGCCGACCAATCGCCAGGTAGAGGTGCTGCTTTCCAGCGCGCTCGACACATGCGAAGCATATTTTCAGGCATTCCAGTTCGTTGTCTGGTCCGGCATGGACGCGGCGAAGGCGATGGAAGCCGTGCTGTTCGAAACGGTGGGTGAGGCATAAGATGCCGGCGAAGGCTTTCTCCTCGGCAAATCCCGTCGTGCTGATCGGCGCCGGAAACATGGGCGGAGCCATGCTCTCCGGCTGGCTGAAGAGCGGCGTTCCGGGCTCGGCCGTCATCGTTGTGGATCCCGGCCCCTCATCTGCGATGCTGGCGACGATCAAGGAAGCCGGTGCGACGCATCTGACCGCGGTCCCTGCGGAATTGAAGGCGAGCGTCTTGTTCCTCGCGGTCAAGCCGCAGGTGATGGAGACGGTGTTGCCGGCGGTGAAGAGCGCCGTCGGACCGGCGACGGTCGTCGTCTCGGTCGCAGCCGGCAAGACGCTCGGTTTTCTCGAAAGACATCTCGGCAAAGCCGCGATGGTGCGAGCCATGCCGAACACGCCGGCTATGGTCGGCCGCGGTGTGACCGGAGCCTTTGCCAGTTCAGGGGTCAGCGATCCGCAGCGCAAACGCGTCCATGCCCTTCTCAGCGTCTCTGGTCCGGTCGAATGGGTGCCTGCGGAGGCCGATATCGATGCCGTGACGGCGCTTTCCGGCAGCGGCCCGGCTTATGTATTCTATCTCGTCGAATGTATGGCGGAGGCAGGCCGAAAGCTCGGCCTGCAGGCGGACCTCGCCATGCGTCTTGCGCGGGAAACGGTCGCGGGGGCTGGTGAACTCTTGCACCAGTCCCCCGACGATGCTTCGCGGCTGCGGCAGAATGTAACGTCTCCCGGCGGCACGACGGCGGCGGCGCTCGCCGTGCTGATGGCGGAGAACGGCATGCAGCCCCTGTTCGACGCAGCCCTTGCGGCGGCGCGCAAGCGGGCCGAAGAACTGGCCGGCTGAGGAAGAACCACGTGGCGGAAGAGATCAGCTACGCCGATTTCGAGCGTGTCGACATCCGTGTCGGTACGATCATTGAAGTGAGCCCTTTTCCGGAGGCGCGCAAGCCGGCTTTCAAGCTGCTTATCGATTTTGGCCCTGAGATCGGTATCAAGAAATCCTCGGCGCAGATCATTGTGCATTATAGGCCGGAAACCCTGATCGGCCGGCAGGTGCTCGGCGTCGTCAATTTCCCGCCGCGGCAGATCGGTCCGTTCCGTTCGGAAGTGCTGACGCTGGGATTCGAGGACGAGAACGGCGCGATCGTGCTTGCCGCGGTCGAACAGCCGGTGCCGAACGGCAGGAAGATGATGTGAGCCTGAGCTCACATCATCTTGCCGGGTGCCTGAGGTGTCTGCATCGGATGCTCAACGAGGCTTGATTTCCTGCAGAAACGGGTTGCTTCGCCGTTCGTCGCCGATGCGGCTGCCGGGCCCGTGGCCGCAGATGAAGCCGACGTCGTCGCCAAGCGGCAGGACCTTGTCGCGGATCGAATCCAACAGCTGCTGATGATTGCCGCCCGGCAGATCGGTGCGGCCGATCGAGCCGTTGAAGAGCACGTCGCCGAGATGGGCGAAATTCTGCGCGCGGTTGAAATAGATCACGTGGCCGGGGGCATGGCCGGGCGTGTGATAGACCTCGAATTCGTGGGCGCCGAAGGAGACCTTGTCGCCGTTCTTCAGCCAGCGGTCCGGCAGAACATTGCGCAATCCTGATATGCCGTATTTCGCCGCCTGGGCTTCGATGCGCTGCAGCAGCGGCAGGTCGTCCTGATGCGGGCCGACTATGTCGACGCCGAGGGCTTCCTTTAACTCTTTGGCGCCGCCGGCATGGTCGAGGTGGCCATGCGTCAGCCAGATTTCCTTGATGCTCAGGCCGCTTTTCTCGATCGCCTGCAGAATGAGCGGAACGTCGCCACCCGGATCGACGACGACGCCTTCCTGGGTCTCGGGATCGAAGAAAACCGTGCAGTTCTGTTGAAAAGGTGTCACCGGAATGATGCCGGCCTGGAGCATGCCCATATGTGCCTCGCTTGGTGTCTCGGGTGCCCAGGTATAGTTCGAAACGGTGGCAAGGACAGCCGGAATCTGCTGCTGCCACCACCTGTTTCACGGCAAAAAAACCGACTGCAACACAAATTTATAGGGCCTTCCGCCATCTCCGTGCAGCGGTGGAATCAAGCTTTGTCTTGGTTTTTCAGATGCTTGTGCGTGGATCCCAGAAGCCGCCGATTTGTCGGCGGCAACGCAGGGGAACATCGTGGAACGCCGCGCGTTGTCCGGCCATCGAAACCAAGGAGACGCTCACATGACCTTAAAGAGAAACATCCTGTTGGTTGGAGCCGTGCTCCTGGCGAGCGGCGGTCTGGCGCAGGCGGAGATGGTGGCGACCACGGTCAACGATCTCAACGTCCGCGCGGGTCCGGGCCCGCAATATCCGGCAGTCGGGCTTGCCACCCGCGGTTCGACCGCGGTGCTCGACGGCTGCATCGAAGGCAGCCGCTGGTGCCGTGTCGACGTCAACGGCATACGCGGCTGGGTCTATGCGGATTATCTGCAGATGGACTACGGCGGCAACCAGGTTATCGTCGAGCAGCATCGCGCCGAGATCGGCGTTCCCGTCGTGACCTACGAGTCGACCGCCAGCGTTGTCCCGGCCGACCCGCAACCGGCGCCGGGCGATGAATTGATCGGTCCGGTCGGAGCCGTGGAAACGATCACTCCGCCGGAGACGGTGCGGACCTATATCGAGACCAATCCGACCGAGACGGTTCGGCTTGGCGGCGATGTGGTCGTCGGCGCGGAAGTGCCTGCCGACGTGACTTTCCAGACGATTCCGGACTATGAATATCGCTACACAAGGATCAACGACCGACCCGTTCTGGTCGATCCAGGGACGCGCCGGATCGTCTACGTCTATCAATAAGATCATCGGCAAATACGAAACGAGGCGGTTGGCAGGCCGCCTCGTTCGGGCAATTTCCCCTTCCGCCTTAATCCCGCATGGGTTGATTTTTCTTAACGCTTTCCTTTTTTATATGATAAAATACTAATATGCCGAGGGTTCGGCATAGATCGGCGATCGGGGAGATCGCCAGAGGAGAAAATCATGGAAGCGTTACTTCCGCTCGTCATCCAATTAATTGCCGGTGCCATCGGCGGCAACGCCGCGAGTGCCGCTTTGAAGCAGCACGCGATGAACGTCGTTGCTCGCACGATTGCGGGCGCGATCGGCGGTGTGGCCGGCGGCATGCTGCTCGGCATGGTCGGTGGGGAAGCGGCTATGGCCGGCCTGATCGCCGACGGCATCGGTGGCCTGATCGGCGGCGGCATTCTGTCGACGCTCGCCGGACTGGTCATGGCGCGGGCACATAGATAATACCCCGACGCGCTTTCGCGCGCCGGACCAATTGTATGAGGATGTTATCCGGCGGCGACCGCCGCCGGATGGACTTCCTTCATATAGGCGTTCATCAAGGTTTCGAAGATCGTCGCCGGCGTAAATCGATACGGGCCGATTTCAGAGGCCGGCGTTACTTCCGCGGCCGAACCGGTGAGGAAACACTCGCTGAAATCAGGCAGTTGCTCCGGCAGGATCGCGCGCTCGATCACCTCGATGCCAAGCCATCCCAAACCTCCTCCGGCGCTTCTCGCTCCATGGCTGTTGATTGTTGTCCCCATTACGTTTTATCCACAGACGCTAGGGGAATTACTTATTGCGTCGGAGGTTCCGGGCGGACCTTGGTTTCCAAAGAAACGCCAGGGAAATTGGAAGCCGGGCGGGCTCTCACGAAAGTTCGGCAAAGCTACCAGCCGTTTTATGTCACCAATACTGATTGCGGAAATTTCCCGCAACAGGCGGGACGAGAAAGGAAATGCCGAGTGTCACGACAGACCGGTCCGAAAGCAGGCAAGCCGGAGCCGTTGGCCACGCCGATGGAAGATACAGGCGGTATCGATTTCGAGATCATCGAACTGTTCTTCTTCGCCTATCGCGACTTTGTTTCCGATCCTGACGCCATCCTCGAAAAGAGCGGCTTCGGCCGGGCGCATCACCGCGTCGTGCATTTCGTCAACCGCAATCCGGGCATGACGGTGGCTGATCTTCTCGACACACTGAAGATCACCAAGCAAAGTCTTGCAAGGGTGCTGAAACAGCTGATTGATTCGGGCTATATTCGCCAGGTGGCCGGTCCCGAGGATCGGCGGCAGCGCAAGCTTTATCCAACGAAGTCGGGGCGCGAGCTGGCGCTTGCCCTTGCAGAGCCGCAATCGCGCCGCATTGAGCGGGCATTCGAAGGAGCCTCTGCGCAGGTGCGGGAGGGCGTGAAGGCCTTCCTCAGAGGCATGCGGGACAGAAAGAAGGCGGATTGAATGGCGGTCAAGACAGGTATTTCCGACGATGCGGCGCATCTGCTGGTGGTCGACGATGACTCCCGCATCCGCGCGCTGCTCAATCGTTATCTCGCGGAGAACGGCTTTCGCGTCACTGTCGCGGCCGACGGCGCCGAGGCGCAGCGCAAACTTGCCGGTCTCGATTTCGATCTCATCATCATGGATGTGATGATGCCGGGCGAATCCGGCATCGACGTCACCCGCGGGCTGCGGGCCATCAAGAGCGTGCCGATCATCATGCTGACGGCGCTGGCGGAATCGGGCAACCGGATCGAAGGCCTCGAGGCCGGAGCCGACGATTATCTCTCCAAACCCTTCGATCCGCGCGAGCTGGTCCTACGCATCAACAATATCCTGCGCCGCAACGCCAACGGTGAGGGGCTGAAGATCGAACAGGTCATGTTTGGGCCCTACACTTTCTCCTTGACCCGCAAGGAGCTTAAGAAAGCCAGCGAGGTGATCCGGCTTACCGATCGCGAGCAGGAAATCATGCTGCTCTTTGCTCGCCGCGCCGGTGACACCATCCCCCGCCACGAGCTGATCGGCAATGACACCGAGGTCGGCGAGCGGACGATCGACGTGCAGATCAACCGGCTCAGGCGCAAGATCGAGGAGGATCCGGCCAACCCCGTCTGGCTGCAGACGGTGCGCGGCATCGGATACAGGCTGAGCATCGACTAGATTTAAGAAGTGGAGCATGATGCCGATGACGTTCACACTTTCCCGCATCGTGCTCTGAACGGCCGGGACCGACGATGGTGACAATGGACAGTTTGCGGCGGGAAGACCGCGCTCCGGCGGCGGGCTGGCGCTGGATCGTCCGCTGGCTGCGGCGCCGATTGCCCACCGGACTCTACGCGCGCTCGCTGCTGATCATCATCATCCCGATGGTGCTGCTGCAATCCGTCGTCGCCGCCGTCTTCATGGAGCGTCACTGGCAAATGGTGACCGAGCGGCTGTCGCTCGCCGTCACCCGCGACATCGCCGCGATCATCGAGATCGTCGAGACCTATCCGCAGAATTCGGACTATAACGAGATCATCCGCATCGCGCGCGATCAGCTCAACCTGCAGATTTCGATCGAGCCGGACGGCGATCTGCCGCCGCCGCGCGTCAAGCCGTTCTTCTCGATCCTTGACGGCATTCTCAGCGATGAGATCACCGATGAGATTCACCGGCCTTTCTGGATCGACACGGTCGGCAACTCGAATCTCGTCGAAATCCGCATCAAGCTCGAGAATAAGATCCTGCGGGTGCTGGCCAAACGCAGTCAGACCTATGCCTCCAACACCCATATCTTCATCGTCTGGATGGTCGGCACGTCGCTGGTGCTGATCGGCATTTCGATCCTCTTCCTGCGCGGGCAGATCCGGCCGATTCTGATGCTGGCGCGGGCTGCCGAAAGCTTCGGCAAAGGGCAGAAGCCCGACAATTTCTATCCGCGCGGCGCCGACGAAGTCAGGCGCGCCGGCCTTGCCTTCATTCTGATGCGTGAACGCATCGAGCGGCAGATCGAGCAGCGCACGGCGATGCTTTCCGGCGTCAGCCACGATCTGCGCACCATTCTCACCCGCTTCAAGCTGCAACTGGCACTCGCCGGCGACAATCCCGACCTGCATGGCCTGAACGACGACGTCAATGATATGCAGACGATGCTGGAGGCCTACATGGCCTTCGCCCGCGGCGAGGTCGAAGAGGATGTCGGCGAGCTGAAGCTCAGCGAAATCTTCGCCAAGCTGGAATCCGATTTCGTCCTGCATCGTAAACAGTTCAGCTATTCGATCGAAGGCGACGACGACATTTCCGTTAGGCCGAATGCGTTCACGCGTCTCGTCACCAACCTTGCCTCGAACGCGCGCCGTTATGCCAACAGGCTCGACATCGAGGCCAAGCACAATGCCAAGTGGCTGACTGTTATCTTCGACGATGACGGGCCGGGCATTCCGGAAAAGAATCGCGAGGATGTGTTCAAGCCGTTCTTCCGGCTGGATGCGGCCCGCAACCTGGATGCATCAGGCACCGGCCTCGGTCTGGCGATCGCCCGCGATATTGCCCGCAGCCATGGGGGCAACGTCACGCTCGGCGACAGCCCGCTCGGGGGCTTGAGGGCAACGATCCGCATTCCGGCTTAAACTAAAAACAAAAGCGCCGCTGAGGAGCGGCGCTTCGTATCAGGGATCGTCGAGCGATCAGCCGGCGGTGCAGAAGTGGCTGCGGCCATCATTGCCGATATAGGTGCCGCTGCGCGGATCGAAGGAGCGGTAGCGGTAAGAGCAGTAGCGCTCCCATTGCGGCGACCAGGGCTCCACGGCCGTGCGGACGGGCGCATAATATCGCGGCTGCTCGACATAGCGCGGCTCTTCAACGTAGACGCGGCGCGGGGCGCGGTAGACGGGAGCGGGTTCATAGTAATCCGGCTCGTAGGGCGGGTCGATGTAGCGAGGTTCATCGTAAACAGGGCCGTTATTGGCGTTGGCGATAGCCGAGCCGACGATCAGACCCGTCGCAAGCCCGACGGCGCCACCAACCAGCGCGTCATTGCGGCGCCAATGGCGGTCTCGGGCCGATGCTTCGCCGATGGCGGAGAGGGTGAGTGCGGCAGCCGTTGCCGTCAGCAAAAGAGTTTTGGCGAGCCTGTTCATAAGCGTGATACCCTAATTCCGAGAACCGAATGTCGGTTCCTTTCTCGATGACAACATTCCTACAAATCCCCAGCTGAACGAAGGCTGAACGACAAAACCCGGCATTGCTGCCGGGCTTCAACTCGAATTCGACAGCCTTGTTAAGGGCTCAGCCGGCAATCTGCAGATTGACGGCCTTGGGCCCCTTGCCGCGGCGATCCGGCTCCGTGTCGAAGCTTACCTTCTGGTTTTCCGTCAAACCGGCCAGCCCGGAGGCCTGTACGGCAGAAATGTGAACGAAGATATCGGCGCCGCCCCGGTCCGGCTTGATGAAGCCGAAGCCTTTGTCGGTATTGAAGAATTTTACAGTGCCAGTCTCGGCCATGCGTCAGGTCCTTTTCTCTCTGCCCGCCATCCACACGGGCAGCATCATAGCATTGCCTCCTTGCGAGAGGCGTTGGCAGGCAAGTCTTGAAATGTGAGAAAAAGGTCCCCTCTACCTCGGCCTGCTCCAAGCAGAACTTTCGCCTGCCTTATTTGGAACCGGCTGACCGGAATATTAGCGTTCCCGGCGCGCAAATACTTAAGGACTTCCCATGCTCGCAAAATGCCCGAACGCGCCGAGAGTGCTGCGTTTAAGGGATTTTGGCAAGCAAAAGTTTTTTAACGTGTCCTTGCGGGCACACTGCTTCCGACATCTGGTTTGCGCAAAAAGGCAAAATTTCTGCCGCGAATGGGAGATGATTAACGATTTATATCGTCTGCAATGTAAGTTTCGGGCAGATTTTGCCAAAAATGCAACGTAAACGGGCTTTGCGGGTTCCTTAAAATTTTTTTCCAATCCGGCATCCACCCATATTTGGACGCATGTTCAGGCTGCCGGCAAGCGACGGCGAGCAAAGCCGGGGACGATCTCGACTACAAGCATAGCGATAAACATTAGCGCACAACCTGTATATCCCGCGGCCGGCATCGACTCATCGAGAATCAGCGCTGCGAGCGATGCGCCGAAGAGCGCTTCGGATGATAGGAAGATCGCCGCCTGCGACGGCGTCGTATAGCGCTGGGCGATCACCTGCAGCACGAAGGCCAGACCGGACGAGAAGATGCCGACATAAAGGATCTCGGGTCCTGCGGACCAAATCGCCGAAAGGCTGATCGGTTCGACCGCTGCGGCAATGGCCAGCGCGCAGACCGTGGTGACGGCAAATTGCGTGGCCGCTAGCGCGAGCGGCCTTCCACTCTCGGAGACGGTCGTGCCGGCAAGGGTGATCTGGATCGCCCAGAAGACGGCGCAGACCACAGTCAGGAGATCGCCTGAGGTGAGCGCCGAAAGATGACCGCCGGACAGGAGATAGATGCCGGCGAGCGCCATCAGCGCGCCCGGCCAGATGATCCAATGCGGGGCACGGCGCAGGAAGAACACGGCAATGAGCGGCACGAAGACGACCTAGAGGCCGGTGACGAAGCTGGAATTCGTCACCGTCGTCGTCTGCAGGCCGACCTGCTGGGTGGCGGCGCCGCTGAAAAGGGCAAGGGCCGTGAGGACGTAGAGCCTGGCATGGCGCGCGCTGGTCTTTACCTCTGCCTTACGCGCTTCCAGAAGAACGAAAGGCAAGACGGCCAATGTGGCGACGGCAAAACGCAAGGCGATGAACCAGAAGGGGCCGATCGCCTTCATCGCCGTCGACTGCGCGACGAACCCGCCGCCCCAGATGGCGGCTGCAAGCAACAGGAGGAGGTTCGCCTGAATACGCGTCATGTCGTCCTCGAGGGGGAAGGGGGATCTGTCCGAGCGGTTAGCAGTTGCGCTTCCTCCAGGCAAGCACGAAGACTTTGACGGGTCGATCTATTCCCTTAACCGCAAAGCAGATCACGTGACTGTGGAGCGAAGGATCGCAACCGTAGTAATGCCGGCCGATTGCTGATCTTGTACATGATCAAGCCAGCATCATGGGCAGGTAACGGGAGCGCGTATTTTATGGGTGGAAAATATTTGAAGTTCATTGTGCTGTGCGGGCTTTTGGCACTTGCCACAGAACCAGCGGATGCCCGCGATGCGGTAAAAAGCGGAACAGTAGAGCGCAGTGGTTCGAAGTTCAGCTATCTCGTTACCGCTTTAGGTCCGAACAGCCGCAGAATTGAAGTCACTCATAACGGGAAGAAATACACGGGCCCGCTGGCCGAAATGTCTTTTCGTGACCGGCATTTGCAGGTTTTCGAGATGGTGGCGATTTTGATCAAGGACAGCTGCCGGAACGGTGTTTCCTCGCTCGGAAATATTTGGTTGAGCAAGGATCCGGAGCAAGACAAGGATCCCGACGCCAGGCATCCTCAGTACTTCATCTGGGAATATAGCTGTAAGTAGACGCTTGAGCCTGGCGAGATCTCAACCGTTGTTGGCCTGAGCGCGCGAGACCCTGAGCAGCGCGCCGTCGTCCTCGTCCGTCACCATCAGCAACGCGCCGTCGGGCGCCACGATGACGTCGCGGATGCGGCCGTAATCGCCTTCGAACAAGCGCTCTTCGGCGACGAAGGCGCCGCTCTCGTCGCGCTGCATGCGCGAGAGCAGCTGGAATTTCAGCGCCGCGACGAGGAAGTCGCCGTCCCATTCCGGGAACATGGCGCCGCGATAGACAGCGAGCGCGCCGGGCGCGATCGAAGGATCCCAATAGTGCAGCGGCTGCTCCAGCCCTTTTTTGGCGGTGCCTTCGCCGATCTCGGCGCCCGAATAGTCACGGCCGTAGGTGATGATCGGCCAGCCATAATTCTTGCCCGCTTCGATCTGATTGATCTCGTCGCCGCCGCGTGCGCCATGCTCGACGGTGTAGAGCTTGCCGTCCTTGGCATCGAAAGAGATGCCCTGCGGGTTCCGGTGGCCCTTCGACCAGATCTCCGGCAGCGCCTTGCCGCCGTCCTTGAACGGATTGTCGGCGGGGATGCTGCCGTCGGCATTGATGTGGACGATCGAGCCGGCATCGTCCTGCCAGTCCTGCGATCGGTCGCGGTCGCCGCGGTCGCCGACGCTGATGAACAGTGTGCCGTCACGGGCGATCGCGATGCGCGCGCCATATTGGATGTTGCCCGTTGTGAAGCGCCGCATGGTGAAAATCGGCGTCACCGCCTCAAGCGTCTTTTCGTCGGCGGACAGCGTCGCGCTGAAGGCCTCGGTGCCGGAGCCCTGCCTATTGGCGATGGCGGCGGTGAAATAGAGTTTTCTGCTCGTGACAAAATCCGTGGCAAGCGCCACGTCCATAAGACCGCCCTGGCCGCGGGCATTGACTTTGGGCACGTTGCCGATCGGCTCGGAAAGTTTGCCATCGCGAATAATGCGCATGCGGCCCGGCCGCTCGGTGACGAGATAGGCGCCGTCGGGCAACACTTCGACCGCCCAGGGGTGTTCGAGACCATCCGCCAGTTTTTCGACGCGAACCGCAGGGCCCTGCGTGTTGACGGTATCGGCCGCATTGGCCGATGTGGCGCCGAACAGAACCAGCGCCGCGGCGAAATGGAAGGCGGATATTCTCGTCATTTGCTTCCCCGTCGTCTCTCCATCCGGAACGTGGAGTGGGCAGGGCAGAGCTTCAAGCCTCAGTCTGTCTGTAATAACGGCTTTGTGTTTGCCGGTTGAAGGGAGCCGATCGCGTTACCATCGACTAGTTCGGCTTCGAGAATGTAGCGTAGCGGCCCGCGTTCGGTCGCATCGAACGGCCAGCAGGTGGTCAGTACGAGGCGGCGGCCATCGGAGGAAGGGTCGATGCCGCTCGCGTCCCAGGGGGCAATGCGGCCTTCGCCAGCCTTGAAGGTCAATAGCTTGCCGTCGCGGCGGGTAACTTCGATCGTATCACCCGGCCTTATATATTGCAGCCAGCGGAAATGGGTGTCGCGATGGGCGGCGATGACGGAGGTGCCTTCGTCGCCCGGCTGCGGTGTATTGGCGAGCCAGGCCGGACCGAAGGCGAGCGCTTCGCCGGAGGCACCGGAAAGCACGATTGCCTCCTTGCCGAGGCGCGGCGCACGCACCCTGGCTTCGGTGGTGAGATCGGCCCAGGGCCAGGGTTTCGTCTCCTTGCCGCTCAGTTCGGCGGCAAAAGCACGCTTCAGCAGGACTTGCGAGATTTCCGCCTTCGCCTTCAGCAGAAAACCGTCACCGATCAGCGCCAGGCCATAGAAGGCAAGACCGGCAATGGCGAAGGCGATCGTCTTCTCGATCGGCGAAAGACGCCAGAGGAAGAAACCCTTTCTCCTTCGCGCCTTCGGCATGTCGTGGGCCGTGGCGGCGGCCATGGCGAGTTCCAGATAGGTCGGAAGTGGCTCGAATTCGGCCGCTTCCTGATTGTTGCTAGAAACCATCGCGCTTGGCTCCGGCCGAGACGAGACCCTTGAAGCGGCGGCGCCAGATAGCGAGCCCGCTCGCCGCCGCCAGCGCCAGCAGCAGCATGGTGAGCCCCCGCATGATCTGCTCGTCGGCGCGTGTCGCCGTCTGCGGCAGGTTCACGGTCGAGCTTTTCTGCGCGATCAGCGTGGCGGCTTTCGCCGTCGGCGCCGCGGCCATCAGGTTGGCGATCTCGGGCGATGCAGCGAGATCCTGCGTTGCGGCTGCGGTCCGTTGCGGTTCGGCGCTTCCAGCCGGCGTGGCCGCGCCGTGGCGTTCTGCGCCGCCAGACGGGACAGCGTTTTCGCCGAAGACCTTTCCGAAGTCCCAACCTTCGGGCAGGTTGAGCGGCAGCTTCGCCGAGCCGAGCGGTTCGGTTGCCGGCCGCGACGGCGTGATGTCGACGGCAACCAGACTGGTGACGCGCGAGACGAGGTGGTGGGCGAGCGCCACCGTCTCTATGTCCTTGTCGAGTGCGGTGGGGTCCTGGTGCTCATAGGCGCGGGCCTCGAAATCGTCGATCTTGCGTCGCGCCCAGAGCTTGGAAATGCCGTTGCCGTCTGCGGCATTGGCGATATCCATCTCGACGCGCCAGGGCTGGTTGCCTGTCTTGCCGACGATCTGCAGCTTGCCGGTAGGCTTTTCCTGCGGCAGTTCCGCCGTTAGAACGACGGGTTCGCCGCTATAGAGGTCGGGCATCGGGTTCGGCGTGATATCCTCGGCTTCGATGCCTTCGAAGGTCGCGGCGATATCGGTCATTGCGGGGTTCTGCAGCTTGGCGAAGAGTTCGCTCATGCGGCTTGCCACCTGATCGGTCGAGCCGATCTGAGTGAAGGTGCCGCGGCCGAACTCGGCGGCTTTGGTCATGAAATAGGTGTTCGGCGCCGAGCCGATACCGACGGTGAAGACGCGGGCATCGCCGCGGTTTTCGGTGATTTCCTGGAAGAGCTGCTGTTCGTTGCCGATCGCGCCATCGGTGAGGAATACGACCTGGCGCAGCGCTCCGCTTGCGATCGGGCCTTGGTTGCGCAGCGCGTCCTCGAGCGCCGGCAGCATTTCCGTGCCGCCATCGGCGTTTAGGCTCCTGATATAAGCGATGGCCTTTTCGCGGTTGTCGGGGGCGGCGGTGACGAGGCCGTTGAAATAATCGGTCATCGTATCGTCGAAACGGATGACGTTGAAGCGATCCTCGGGGTTGAGCCTGGAGATGGCAAGCGCCAGGCTCTGTCTTGCCTGTTCGATCGACTGGCCGGACATGGAGCCGGAATTGTCGATGACGAAGACCACCTCGCGTTTTGCCGGCGCTGCCGCATCCGGCGCGGTGGGCGGGGTGACGAAGGCAAGCAGATAGGTCTTACCATCGATCGCTTCGCGGAAGAGGCCGGCGCTCGGCGTCTTGCCCGGAGCGGCTTTCCAGGTGAGCTCGAAATCCTTGTCGGCAGGAACCGCGTCTCCTTTCAGGCGGATCGTTCTCGCCTGGTCGCCGTCCTGTCCGATATCGACGTCGTGGAAGGAGGATTTGACCTCACCGAGCGGGAAGCCGGCCTTGAGGTTGATGATCAGCGAGATGGGGTTGATCCTGGCATTCTCGCGCGGGTCGAGCACCGGGGCTTCGATCTTCTCCCGATTTTCCACCGGGTCTCTCGGTGTTGCGAAGCCGGCGCCGTTATTGAACTCGACGGTCTGGACGATCGGGGCCGGATTATAGCGGGGCGCGACGACCATCGGGAAGCGCAGCGAGAATTCACCACCGGACTGATGGACCGTCTGCTGATATTCGATCTGCACGACGATCTCTTCGCCGGGGCCGATATTGGCGACCTGGTTGGTGAAGATGTTGGGCCGCTGCTGTTCGAGCAGCGCCGTTTTCTTGCCCTCGGCCTTGGCCTGCTCATAGATCTCGCGGGCTTCCTGGCGCGGCTTGATCTGGCCTTCGATGAAGCGTTCGCCGATCTGCATCTTCAGCGCGTCAACGGCCGAATTGTCGGGCAGCGGGAAGACGTAGGTGCCCTCGACCCAGCCCTGGCTCGGGTTTTGGAAGCGCTGCGTTACCTTCACCCTGGCGATCGGGCCGGAGACATCGATTGCGACGTCGGTCTTCAGCCGCGGCGCTTCGACATAAAAGCCCGGTTCCTTCGACGGGAAGAGCAGCGAGCCGCTATTGACGTTGTTCGGCCGGACAAGGGCCGCGAGCTGGCCGGATGCCTGCCGCGTCTCGGCGCGGGCGGCGGAGGCAAGTCCCAGCATCGCGGTGATGCATGCGACAAAAGCGGTGACGGCGACAAGACATGAAATGGAGATCCGGCGCATGCGTATGCGCCCGATGGCGAACTCATCTTCCAGAAACATTGGCCTACCCTCAATAACCAATTTTGGATGAGGGAATGATGCAGCTTCGATCTCGGCGCGCTCGCGACCGAATTGCGGCGGCGTGCGGCATTTGTTGCGGCTTATTCGTGGCGGCGATAAAATCCGGCGATCTCTCTGATTTTAAAAGACGAAAAACATGATCGTCGTCACCGCGAAAGTACCGCGATCGAGGCCATGTCCTGTCCAAAGCCCATGGCCTCAGACTGTCGCGATGTCATGGACGGGTGATTCTGTAGACCAGCAAATCGTCCGAATCCACAAGTTTGGTTGCGGTCTTGTCCAGATAATCGATGACGCCAACGTGATGCTCGAAGAATCGCAAGTCCGCGTGGTCGGTGGCGTTCTTGGTCACGCCGAACAGATCCGCGCCGTGCGCGCGCAGTTCCTCGAGCTGCGCGATCGCAGTGGCGTCATCCGCGACGAATTTCGACCAGTCTGCATCGCCTCCTCCAGGCGGGAACACCCAGCCGCGCGCCCTGCTGTAATAGACTGCGACGGGGTCGCCGACATCTGGCGCGGTGGCGACGACGAGATCGCCCGGTTTCGCCAACCGCGCCAGTTCCTCGCCAAGGAGCTTGCCCGTCATGGCGATTGGCTTCTTCATCGTCCTGACGAGGGGAAGGGTCGACCAGGCAAGCGCCACGGCTACGATGCAGATCGCGCGAAGCGCCACAGCCGGCTTAAGAATGGCCCTCGGTGACAGCGTTGCCAGGAGAAGCGCGCCGCGGCCTGAGAACATCGCGACTGGCACATGGAAGATGTGGAAGTTCCACACATTAGCTGTGATCTCGCCCGCCGCCGCCAGATAGAGGATCGTGGCCGCTGCCAGCCAGACATAGGGAATGGCCGAAAGTCTGCGTTGCTCCGGGTCTTCAGCGGGTCTGGGCGGTATCCATAAGCCGACCGCCAGCAGCACCAAGAATGGAGAGCCGTAGAACCACCAGACCGACGTGTTCCACGCCGATTTGACGTAGAACCTGTTCTTGACGTATGCCCAGAGGCCGTCGTCCCAAATATAGCCGCTGCCGGCGATATGAAACGGCGGATAATTACGGCCGAGATAAATCGCCCAGCTGTAATAAGCGGCGACGATAGCCAAGCTCACAAGCCCCCACAGGAAGACCCGGGTTGCCTGCTTCTGCTTCTTCTCCAGAATCCAGCAAACCATCAAATAGAAGATGACGGCGCCCGCGACGAGGCCTGGCGGCTTTGACAGTGCGCCGAGCGAGACGCTCGCCGTGGCAAGCGGCAAGAGCCAGCCGCTGCCGCCGGCCCAGTATTTGACGAATAGCCAGACGCCGAGGGTCACGAGGGCCAGCATCGCGGGATCTGGAAGAAACGAGCTGTCGATCATGATCGCCGCCGGCATCAGCGCATAGGCAAGCGCCGCCGCATGGGCGTGCATGATGCCCCAGCACAGCGCTGTCAGCCTGTGCAGAGAAAACACCGTCACCAGCCCGAAGACAGCCGCAACCACGCGGCCGTACCAGTCGTGCCAGCCGAAGAGCTGGTAGAGCAGGGCAGTGATATAGCTGACAATCTGGAACTCGCGGCCCTGGTAGCCTGGTCCGGGGCCGGTCCAGCTGACCTCTGGAAAGAGGATGTTCCAGCTGCGCTGCTGGAAATTGTCGGCCATCATCGCGGTGCTTATCTCGCGCCAGCTGAAGCCGTCGACCAGCGGCAAGGTAATCTTGTGGAACCTGAAGACGACCGCAATGAACAGGATCCCCAGCAGAATCGCCGTGTCGAGGCTCAGATAGTTCAGGCGAACCGTGTCCCGGCCGGTCGACTGCTGCTGATATTGCCGACCTTCGGCCTGGTTCAATTCCGGGATGTCCGTCATCTGAAACCGTGTCCCGCCTGATGCCCGACGCAGCGCGACAGGCGGCGGCATCGGATCGAAAGGAAGATCGGGCTGAGCGGGATCTCGCCGCCGGCGCGGCCGCCTGCGGGGAGCGGCGCGTCGGTATTCCTGAGCAGCGGCTTGGAAGAGTTGCGAGGCGGCTTTGTCATGACGGAAGTTCATCAACACTGCCTCGAAAAGCAATTCGCCCAGATTGGTTAGTCACCTAATCCCGGAAGTTGCGCGGGGTGCCTCGACTGCGCGCGCGCCTCGGCGAAAAGGACGGCGGACCTACCCGCCGGTGCGGCGAAACGATCAATAAGAATCATTGCCTCCATCACGCCTTTGCCCTTGAAATGCCGTCATACATTGGACATAGAGCTAACCGCAGAACTCCGGTCCCGGCTTTCTGCCCGTTTCAACCAATAGGACCGATATCATGGCCTTCCTTGCCGATGCTCTTTCCCGTGTGAAGCCTTCAGCCACCATCGCCGTTTCCCAGAAAGCGCGTGAGCTGAAAGCGAAAGGACGCGACGTCATTGGCCTCGGCGCAGGCGAGCCGGATTTCGATACGCCCGACAACATCAAGAAGGCTGCCATCGACGCGATCAACCGCGGCGAGACGAAGTATACGCCGGTTTCCGGCATCCCCGAGCTGCGCAAGGCGATCGCCGCCAAGTTCAAGCGCGAGAACGGCCTGGAATATTCCTGGGAGCAGACGATCGTCGGCACCGGCGGCAAGCAGATCCTGTTCAACGCCTTCATGGCGACGCTGAACCCGGGCGATGAAGTCGTCATCCCAGCGCCCTACTGGGTTTCCTATCCGGAGATGGTGGCGCTCTGCGGCGGCACGCCGGTTTTCGTTTCGGCCACCCAGGAGCATAACTTCAAGCTCCAGCCTGCCGATCTCGAAAAGGCGATCACGCCGAAGACGAAGTGGTTCATTTTCAACTCGCCATCCAACCCGACGGGCGCCGCCTATACGCATGCCGAGCTGAAGGCGCTCACTGATGTGCTGATGAAGCATCCGCATGTCTGGGCGCTGACCGACGACATGTACGAGCACCTGACCTATGGCGACTTCAAATTCGTCACGCCCGTCGAAGTCGAGCCGAAGCTCTACGACCGCACGCTGACGATGAACGGCGTTTCCAAGGCCTATGCGATGACCGGCTGGCGTATTGGTTATGCCGCCGGGCCGATTCAGCTCATCAAGGCGATGGACATGATCCAGGGTCAGCAGACCTCGGGTGCGACGTCGATCGCCCAATGGGCGGCTGTCGAGGCGCTGAACGGCACGCAGGATTTCATCCCCGAGAACAAGAAGATTTTCGAAGGCCGCCGCGACCTCGTCGTCTCCATGCTGAACCAAGCCAAGGGTATCGTCTGCCCGGTGCCGGAAGGCGCCTTCTACGTTTATCCGTCCTGCGCCGGCCTGATCGGCAAGACGGCGCCGTCGGGCAAGATCATCGAGACGGACGAAGATTTCGTTTCCGAGCTTCTGGAATCGGAAGGCGTCGCCGTCGTTCACGGCTCCGCCTTCGGCCTCGGCCCAAATTTCCGGATCTCCTATGCGACATCGGAAGATCTGCTTGAGGAAGCTTGCCGCCGCATCCAGCGCTTCTGCGGCGCTTGCAAGTAGGCTTGTCGCCATCATATCGATCGAAGGCCTGCCGGTGACGGCGGGCCTTTTATTTATCCGGCGTTGATGGTGTAGCTGCATGTGGCTACATTTGAGGCTATGAAGACCGTTTCAATCCGTGATGCGAAGAACCGCCTGACCGAGCTTGCCCCGCGAGGTCGAGGCAGGTGAAATCATTGTCGTGACCCGACACGGCCGGCAGGTATTCGACCTGGTGCCCCATCAGAAACGCGGCGGTTTGGATCTGGAGGCCGGTCAGGCCTATCTTCGTGCTCGGGTATTACCTGTCCCGTGCCGTTCATCGCGGATGATTTTGACGATCCGCTGCCGGAGGATTTCCTCCTGAGGCCTTTGCCGGAGTCATGAGACTTCTTCTTGATACTCGTATCGTTCTCGCGATCCTGAGGAAGGACGCCGGCGCGCGATTTCCAGAGATCGCGTCGCTGCTCGGCGACAGCAAAACCGTGGGCTTCGTCAGCGCAGGCCTTTGGGAAACGGCGATCAAGGCTCGTCTGGGAAAGTTGGATCCCGGCATGCCGCTCGAAGACATTGCCGGTGCTCTTGAGGAAACAAGGCTGATCCTGCTGGCGATCGAAATTCAGCATGTCATCACCGCCGCCGATCCCGAGCCGGAGACGCGCGATCCCTTTGATCGGCTGCTGCTGGCGCAGTGCAAGGTCGAAGGCTTGCAGCTTGCCACCGTCGACCGGCTGCTCGTCGATCATCCTATGGCATTGCGACTATAGCTCACATCCCGATTCAACGCGCTGCCGCACAGCTTCCGCTTCGCCTCGCAAGTCGTTGAATTCCGATTCAAAACGTGACACGGAGTGCCGGTGGGGCGGATGATCTGCGGTTGCGGGCAGCCGCCAAACCAACTAGATATCCGGCATCAAGTTCAATTTGCCGCTTTGGGGGGCCGGATTTTGCAGCAGAGTGCCGTCATCGTCTGTTCTGACGTCAACATGCTTCCGGCCGCCTGCTGCACTCTGCTTTCCGTCAAGCGCAATCTTACAAATGCTGATGTAGAGTTCCTGCTTCTCGGCATCGACCTCAAGCCGCACCAGGTCGCCGAGGTCGATAATTTTGGGCGGCTTCATGGTATGGCGATCAGGGTGCTGCCCTATAAAACGCCCGGCACCGGCCTCCAGGCGCGGGGCCGCTGGTCGGCGGCCACACTGGCGCGGCTCTACATGGATCGGGATATACCCGACCATATCGAGCGCCTGCTTTATCTCGACGCCGACGTGCTGGCGGTTGCGGCTGTCGACGAACTCTTCACCCTTGATTTTCAAGGCAAGGCGCTTGCCGCCGTCGACGACTATGTCATGGCCTTTCCCGAGAAATCAGGCGCGCGCCAGCGCAAGATCGGCATGGGCGAGGGCGGCCGCTACTTCAATGCCGGCGTATTGCTGTTTGACTGGTCGGCCTGCCGGGCGAGGGGGCTCTTCGCCAGGACCCGCGAAATCTTCGAGGAGCGGTCGCATCTGTTCGAGAATAACGACCAGGATGCGCTGAACGTCACTTTTGACCGCGACTGGCTGGTGCTCGATCCGCGCTGGAATACACAGACGGGCCTGCTGCCTTTCGTCGATCGGCCGGCCATCTTTCATTTCACCGGCCGCAAGAAACCGTGGCAGGCGAACGTTCCCTGGGTGCACCGGCGGATGGCCAATCGTTATGCCGAGGATCTTCGCAACACGCCCTGGGCGTCCTTCTGCAGGCAACCGTCGATGACGGACCGAGTGGCGGGCTTCCTCTCGCATGTGGGAAAGCAGATCGGCGGGCTGAGGCGGCTTGCCCGGATGCGCGCCTATTTCAGCAACAGCTAGTCGGGCGGACGGAGCGCGTCGTCCTTGGAAAGTGCATGTGAGGCGATATGGAAGCAATTCCCAGCGATAACAAGGCTACGACCACTCCGGATGGTGGCTTCAATTTCCTGACGCCGGAAGCGTGGAAGGCGCTGTTGTCGGGCTATTCCCATATCGTGCTGGTAGCAAACAGCGAGGCGGTCGATATCGAACGGCTGCGGAGCAAATTGCCGGAGACGGCGCTCTACGTCTTCTTCAACAAGGTCTACAAGGTGCTCGACGAACCCTTCGTCGGCCACTCCATGCTGGTTGCCCGCAGCGACGTGATGGGCGCCCATATCGTCCACCGGCGCGAGGCGGCGGATGTCTTGCGCTTCTTTGGTGGCGACGATTTCCTCGGCGTCGTTAACATCCGGGTCTCCGTCGAGGAAAATCTCAGCGAAAAGAGCTGCTTCGAAGGCGCTAAGGCCCGTCACCTTGATCTGACGCAAATGCTCGCCGATCTCTATCCGATCGGCAAGATCGCGACGAGCGGCTTTGCGGTAGCGTTGTGGCTCGCCGATTTGCAGTTGCCGGGCAAGATCCTGCTTGCCGGCTTTTCGGCGAAGCGGAGCGAGAAGTGGAAGGTGTTCGACGTTCACGATTGGACGTTCGAGCAGATCTTCCTGCGCCTCTTCGCACGCATGGGGTCGATCTCAATGATGGGCGGCGTCGATGCCAGCCCCTATTCGGCGCTCGCCAAACGGTTTCCTGAGGTGCCGCCGATCGAGATCGCGATGACTGCGGCCGAGGTCTTGTCGGAGCGGCTCGACAATACGAACAGCCAGATCGACAGGCTGATGTCCGTCACCAAATTCATCCGCGCCGTCGACAATTTCTTTCGGCGGTTCAAACCGAAAACCCGTAAGCAGCGTTTTCTCGAAAAGTCGAAGGGATGACTGTCGCGGGCCTTTGCTAACAGGCGTGGGTGGCCAGAAAGCTGTTGCCGATACCGGCGATCAAGGTGGACAATGGAACAACAAAACGTCCGAATTTTTGTAGGATTCGATCCCAAGGAAGTGGTCGCCTACCACGTTCTCGTGCAGAGCATCATCGAGAAGTCGTCGATCCCGGTTGAGTTCTCGCCCATTGCACTTTCCAATCTTGGCGGGATTTTCACCCGCGAGCGCAACGCGCTGCAATCCACGGAGTTTTCCTTCTCGCGTTTCCTGACGCCCTATCTCAGTGGTTTCGAGGGCTGGAGCATCTTCATGGATTGCGACATGCTGATGCGGGCCGATATCGCCGAGCTTTGGGCATTGCGCGACGAGCGTTACGCCGTCATGTGCGTCAAACACGATTATCAGCCGAAGATCGACACCAAGTTCCTCGGCCAGACGCAGACCAAGTACGAAAAGAAGAACTGGTCGAGCTTCGTTCTCTTCAACAACGACAAATGCCGCGCGCTGACGCCCGACTACGTCAACACGGCGACCGGCCTGCAGTTGCACCAGTTCAAGTGGCTTGAGAACGACGACCTCATCGGAGAACTGCCGGTGATATGGAATTACCTCGTCAATGAATACGACTACCGCGAAGACGCCAAGAACGTCCATTTCACCGACGGCGGGCCGTATTTCGAGGAATACAAGAACGACGATTACGCCGATGAATGGTTCGCAGCCCGCGAACGGCTGCTCTTCGCGCAACAGCCCGTCTAAACAGCCTGTTCTTTCCCTTCCTCCGCGGGGAGGGAGTCCTCAGAGCCCCAGAGCCGTCAGCATGACGAAGGTGGCGAAGAGGATGAAATGTGTCATGCCCTCGATGGCGTTTGTCTCGCCGTCGTTGAGGTTGATCGCCGCGGCAATCAAGGTGATCGTCACCATCACCGTCTGCACCGGGGTCATCGCCATGATGAAGGGCTGGCCGGTATAAAGTGCAATCGCCTCCATCACGGGCACCGTCAGGATGACGGTGGAAAGCGAGGCGCCCATGGCAATGTTGACGGTCGCCTGCATGCGGTTTCTCAGAGCCGCTCGCAAGGCGGTCAGGATTTCGGGCGCGGCCGAAATCGCCGCGACGACCACGGCGGTGACGGCGATTGGTGCGCCGCTGTCGCGCAGCCCTTCGGTCATGAAGGTCGACATAAACTCCGCCAGCAGGCCAATGACGACGACGCCGAGGAGGATGGTGGCGATCGAGACGGCTGCCGATCCGTCAGCGCCGTGTTCGTCGCGACTTTCCTTCTTCCGCTCGGAGCGCGGGTAGCTGTAGCTGAAGAAATAGCTGTGCTGGCCGACCTGCATGCGCAGGAAGAGGCCGTAGAGAGCGATCATCGCGACAATGGTGAAGGCGGAGTAATAATGCCACCGATCTCGCGGCACGAATTCCGGCACGATCATCGAAATGCCCATGGCGGTCAGGATCATCACGCCATAGGTCTTTCCCGAATTGTCGTTATAAGGCTGCTCGCCATGCTTGAGGCCGCCGAGCAGGGCGGCGAGGCCGAGAATGCCGTTGATATCGAGCATCAGGGCCGAATAGATCGTGTCGCGCACCAGCGTTGGAGAGCTTTCGCCGCTCATCATGATGGCAAGAATGATGACTTCGACGGCGAGGGCCGAAAGTGTCAGGATCATCGTGCCGTAGGGATCGCCGACTTTGACGGCGAGCAGTTCGGCATGATGGGCGACGCGGATCGAAGCGAGCACGATGGTGGCGACGAGTGCTGCGGCGGCGATGAGCGCCAGGCCTGGCCCCATCTCCATGACCGTATGCTCCAGAAGATAGGCAGTCACCGAGACGACGAGTGCAATGACCAGAAATCTCTCCTCTTTAAGGCGTGACGCGATGCCCAAATCTCAGCTCCCGTTGCGATTCACGCCTTTAACTAAGTCACTGATTTCGGATGGGAAGCACGCGGCGGCACTCTGCTATTTGCAGTCTTCGACGTTTAATGAAATACTGACGCCATCGGGGCCGGAAAAGCAGATCGCGGCGTCCTCGAATTCTCGTCACGCGGCCGCGATGATCCGGACCCTGTCCGGAAGCATGCGCATGCGCAACAAGATGATGAGGAGACGGATGCATGATCAAGGTGGTCTACGAAGTCGTGCCGCATGACGGCGGTTGGGCCTACAGGCTGGGAGGCGTCTATTCCGAGGCATTCCCGACCCATGCCGAGGCGCTCGAAGCTGCGCGCATCGTCGCGGCCGAACAGCAGGTCGGGGGCGATTCCGCCGAGATCAGCTGGCAGGACGAAAACGGCAAATGGCATGAGGAATATGCCGAGGGCGGCGACCGGCCGGAAACCGAGGTGGTCGACGGCCTATGGCAGGAGCGATCGGCTGGAGCCTCGCAGAGCGCCGGACATTAACCCTAGAGCGCGTCGCGATCTTTCAGATTCGCTCGCTGCGCTTTAGGTCCTCGTTCTTGCGCATGCCGTTATCGCAAACTGCGCACGCTTTTGCGCGACATGCTCTATCCCTTCAATGCCCGCGTGACGATCGTGTCGACAAATTCGCGCTTCTCAGCGGTATAGCGATCGCCGTCCATTCTGAATTCGGCTGCCAGCCTGCGTTTCAGCGCGGCATAATCGGCCGCCGCTTCCGGATGCGCGATGAGATAATCCCGGAAAGCGAGCCTGTTTCGATGCGTGCCGTTGCCGGCCGGGCAAAGGTAGACTCGTTCGGCCGGCACCGAACCTCTCGACAAGAATGCCCAAACCTCGTCGTCATAGCGGTTGCCGCGCGACTCGTAGTCTTGCGAGAGAAGCACCTGTGTCGCACTCTGGATATGCTCGAGAGCGGGAAGAACGATGTCGATATCGATGAGCGGCTTGGCGGTCATATCAGGTATGGCGGTGCTGCCGACGTGATCGATGGCGAGCGCCTGCGGCAGCAAGGCCAGCAGCTTGGCTCGGATGCGCTGGAAAGCTTCCGGCCATTCCCTGTCATAGCTCACGAGTTCAACCGGCTTGTGCATCGTCATCTCCATAGGATGCTGCGAGATTGCCCATGATTCTCATCGAAAATCGATCTCGATTTCCGCTTGCGCGCCTGTGGAATGACGATGGTAAGTCCGGAGCCCCTGGACCAGCGCGTCGAACGTCGCGCGGCAGCGCGGTGAGGTCTTCAGGCTTTCGTGCATGACCACCCATGTACCGAGCGGAATCTCGAACGCATCGGAAAGGACATGCACGAGGTCGGGGTTTTCTCGGGCCAGTCCGATCTGGCAGAGGCCGATGCCAACGCCGGCGCGGATTGCGGAGAGCTGGGCAAGGTTGCTGTCGGTCCTGTAGGAGAATTTGATGCCTTCGGACGCCGGATAGCGCTTCATCACCATGCGGACGTAGGCCGTCTGCCGGTCGAAGCCGATGAGCCGGTGGTTGGCGAGGTCCGCCATGGCTTGCGGGGTGCCGTGCCGTTCGAGATAGCGGCGGTGGGCGTGGAAGCCGATCGGGATGTCGCCGATGCGGCGCACGATGAGAGCATCCTGTTGCGGCTCGGCCATGCGTACGGCGATATCGGCCTCGCGATTTACCAGATCTTCGATGGCATCGGATGCCGAGAGCTCGATTTGGAGTTCGGGATAGACTTCCTGCAGGGGCCCGAAAATCCGAGGCAGGATCTCGACGGCGACGACCTCGCTGGCGCTGACCCTGACCGTTCCGGCTACCCTCTCGCGCTCGCCGGATGCGGTGCGCAAAAGGGCGGCGGCGGTTGCCGCCAGCGTTTCGGCATAGGGTTTCAGCGCCTGTGCGGCGTCGGTCGGCACGAGGCCGTTCGGCGACCGGATGAAGAGCTCGGCGCCGATCGCCTGTTCCAGAGCATCGACGTGGCGGCCGATCGTCGGCTGGGTCAGCCCCAGTTCGCGCGCAGCGGCCGAAAGCGAGCCCTGCTGGAGCACGGTCACGAAACTGCGGTAGAAATCCCAGCTTGGTTCGAGCGTCATATGTTTTTGTATAGCTGATCCACTTATTTCGTCAATTTTGTTTATCTGAAAGCAGGAGCATAGTCATCTCATGCAATTTGAAGGAGATGATTGCGATGAATGGAGAGACGAAGATCACGGCACTGGTTCTCGGCGCGACCGGCGGTATCGGCGGCGCGATCGCCCGCAAGCTTCTGGCCCGTGGCTGGCGCATCCGGGCGCTCAACCGTGATGCCGCCAAGGCGTCGAAGAATGAGCCCGCCTTCGAATGGCTGCAGGGCGATGCGATGAATGCCGGCGACGTGCTGAAGGCGGCTGAAGGTGTTGGCCTGATTGTCCACGCGGTCAATCCGCCCGGCTATCGCGATTGGGAAAGGCTGGTGCTGCCGATGCTCGACAATACGATCGCTGCCGCTCGCGTCGCCGGGGCGCGGATCGTGCTGCCGGGCAACGTTTACAATTTCGGTCCCGATGCCCTGCAGTCGCCGACGGAGGAAAGCCCGCAGCATCCCCTTACAAAGAAGGGAGCGATCCGCGTCGAGATGGAGAAGCGGCTGAAGGCGGCATCGCAATCCGGCACCGGTGCGATCGTCGTCAGGGCTGGCGATTTCTTCGGTCCGGGCGCAACGGCCAATAGCTGGTTCTCATCTGGGTTGGTGACGCCGGGCAAGCCGGTCGGCACCATCAAGAATCCGGGACGGCGCGGCATCGGCCATCAGTGGACCTATCTGCCCGATATGGCGGAAACCATCACCCAGCTCATCGAGCGGGCCGATCAGCTGCCGCCCTTCGCCGTCTATCATATGGATGGCTTCTGGGATGCAGATGGCATGCAGATGGCAGAAGCGATCAAGCGTGTTGCCGGCGGCAAGGCGAAGATCGGGCGGTTTCCCTGGTGGCTCGTGCCGCTCGCCGCGCCTTTCGTTCCGTTGATGCGGGAGATCAACGAGATGCGCTATCTCTGGAAAGTGCCGCTCAGGATGAACAACGCCAAGCTTGTCGCCGAACTTAGCAAGGAGCCGCAGACGCCGATCGACGAGGCGGTGAGAGCCTCACTGGTGGCTCTCGGCTGCCTGCCCGAAGCGCATCGTGACACCGCGGCCGCCTTTATCGGGCATACGCTGCAGAAGGCGCCTTAGGCCGCCAGCTCGGCCAGCGCGATCCGCGCGACCGTCAAGGCCGTCTCCGCCTGTTCGATATTGGGGTCGCCGAGAAACCAGGCGGCGGAAAGGCCAGAATAAGCGGCGATCCATTGCAGCAGCCGCTGCGGCTCCAGCCCCGCCTCCGCAGAGACGATGGCGAGCTGGCGGCGGAAGCGGGCGGGGTCGGTAATGGTCGGCAATTCCTCGTTGGCGAAGATATTGGCGAAATCGAAACCGCGCTCGCCGTGGAGCCGTTTCGGATCGATCGCCAGCCAGCCGCGCTCCTCGAAATCGAGAATGTTGCCGTGGTGGATGTCGCCATGGAGGACGGAGAGATCGCGCGGATCGGCAAGGAGGGATTTGGCGATCGCCGAGCAATCGGCAAACGTGCCGCCATGTTTGCCGGCGGCCGGTTCGAGATCGCGGAACCAGCGGGTGAGGGGAATGGGATCGGGGAGTGGTCTTTCGCGCGGCGCATGCAGCCGCGCTGCGGTGCGGCAGAGAACGCGGCTCGCTTCGTCGTCTTCTCCATCCATCGCCATGGCAAGCAGGGAGCGTTTCCCGGTTGCCCTTTCCAGCAATACGGCGTCGCCTTCGTGTGCATAGACATGAGCCGCGCCGTCGCCGTCCCACCATTGCATCAACAGCGCGCCGTATCGTTCGTCGATATCGGCCGCGACTTTCAGCATGGCGGGCTTGTCCTGCCAGAGGACCGGCAGCAGGCGGCTGGAATGGGTGATGATGGGCTCGCCGTCCGACATGAGCGACCAGCGATCGAGATAGGGTGCAAACATGACATCCTATATAGAGATATTGAACGCACAAATCCCACCTCTCAGTGGGATTTCTCTATTTGTCGACAAAGTCTCCTCCGTCATGCCAGGCCTTGTGGTGTCCGGTTCCGGAGATCGGCGAAACCAGCCCCTCATTCGCCTGCGGCACCTTCTCCCCGTAACCGGGGCGAGGGGGATTCGCCGCGACCTCTCCCTCCCATCCGCCTCTCGGAATGGCACGTCCCCTCTCCCCGTCAGAACGGGGAGAGGGTTAGGGTAAGGGGCATTTTCCGACGCGAACCGGACGGCAGTTGCTTTGTGCCGAGCATCTGACGACTGCGATTGCCTGACAGGAAAACATCTTTTTTCAGTAGCTTAATTGGGCCGGCACAGATCCCCGGCACAAGGCCGAGGATGACGTCGCGGGGTTTGCCGTGGTTGTCCGCCAGCCTGAGAAATCCCGCCGAGAGGCGGGATTTCTTGATGCGCGCCTGAAACCTCAGGCGACCTTTTCGAGAGTGGGATAGTCGAGATAGCCCTTGGCGGTGCCGCCGTAGAAGGTCGACTGGTCGGGCGTGTTGAGCGGCAGGTTCTTTGCCAGTCGTTCGACGAGATCGGGATTGGCGATGAAGGGTTTGCCGAAGGCGACCAGATCGGCGCGGCCGCTTTCGGCGGCGTCGATCGCGAGATCGCGGTCATAGCCGTTATTGACCATCCAGTTCGCCTTGCCGCCGGCTTTTTCATAGGCCTGGCGCAGCGCTCTGTAATCGAAGGAGGGGTTGTCGCCCTGCTTGTAGTCGCGCTCGCCGCCGGTCTGGCCTTCGATGACGTGGATATAGGCGAGGCCGTATCTTGCCAGCCCCTCGATGACATGGGTGAAGGTCGCCTGCGGATTGGAATCATAGCTTTCGCCCGACGGCGTCACCGGCGAGATGCGGATTGCGGTACGGCCTGCGCCGATTTCCCTCACCACGGCATCGACGACCTCGAAGGTCAGGCGGGCGCGGTTCTCGATCGAGCCGCCATATTGGTCGGTGCGGTCGTTGACGCCGTCACGGATGAACTGATCGAGCAGATAACCATTGGCGCCATGGATCTCGACACCGTCGAAGCCGGCATCGATGGCGGCGCGGGCTGCCTTGCGGTAATCCTCGATGATGCCGGGGACTTCGGCGGTTTCGAGCGCGCGGGGCTCGGAGGTATCGGCAAAGCTGCCGCTGCCGTCGGCATTGACCAGATAGGTCTTGGCCTTGGCGATGCGATTGGTCGAGGAGACCGGCTTGCCGCCGTCCGGCTGCAGCGTCGTGTGCGAGATGCGGCCGACATGCCACATCTGGACGACGATCTTGCCGCCGGCTGCATGGACGGCGTCGGTGACGCGCTTCCAGCCGGCGAGTGCTTCCTTGCTGTAGAGGCCGGGCACGTCGGCATAACCCTGGCCCTGATGGGTGATCGCGGTCGCTTCGGTGATGATCAGGCCCGCCGTGGCGCGCTGGCGGTAATATTCGACATTGAGGTCGTTGGGAATCGCGCCCGGCGAGCGGTTGCGGGTAAGCGGCGCCATGACGATGCGGTTCTTGACGGAGATATCGCCAACCTTGGTGGGTTCGAAAAGCTTGGCCATGATGGTCCTTTCTTTTGCGGGAGGATCACTCTGCGGGGGCAAGCGCAGCCCGGCCCCTGGCGGAGAGATAGGTGAGCGCCGTCGCACCCAGGCCGACCAGGGCCATCAGGGCTGCGGCGAGCGGAACGCGGGTGAGATCGAAGCTGGCATCGATGACCAGGCCGCCCGCCCAAGCGCCGAATGCATTGCCGGTGTTGAAGGCGCCGATATTGATCGTCGAAACGAGGTTCGGCGCATCTTTGCCGAAGCCGACGACGCCGACCTGGAGCGCCGGCACGGCGGCAAAGCTTGCGGTCGCCCAGAGGAAGAGGGTGATCTCAGCCGGGATGAAGAAGCGGCTCGTATAACTAAAGGCAAGCGAGGTGACGGCGATCGCGGCGAAGACGCCGGCAAGTGTTACGCCGAGCCGCCAATCGGCAAGCTTGCCGCCGATGAGATTGCCGACGGTCAGGCCGAGGCCGATCAGGAACAGCGTCCAGGTGACGCCTTCCGGCGAAACGCCGGTGACATCACGCAGGAGCGGCGCGATATAGGTGAAGAGGGCGAACATCGAGGCAGCGAAGAAGACGGTGGTCGAAAGCGCCAGCCAGAGGCCGCTATTCCTGAGTGCCGCGATCTCGCGCAGGATGCTGCCGTTTTCCTGTTTCTTGTCCTTCGGCAGGATGGCGATCAGTCCAAGAATGGTGACGATGCCGATGACGGTGACGACGCCGAAGGTGGCGCGCCAGCCATAGGCCTGGCCGATCGCGGTGCCGAGCGGTACGCCGAGGACATTGGCAAGTGTCAGGCCGGTGAACATCAGCGCGACGGCGCGGGCCTTGCGGTCTTCCGCAACCAGTCCGGCGGCGACGACCGAGCCGATGCCGAAGAAGGCGCCGTGGCAGAGAGCGGTCACGATGCGGGCGATCATCAGCACCCAATAATCGCTCGCCAGAGCGCAAAGCAGGTTGCCGGCGATGAAGAAGGCCATCAGCGCAATCAGCGCCGTGCGCCGTTTCAATTTAGCGGTCGAGACTGCCATGACGGGCGCGCCGATCGCGACTGCCAACGCGTAACCGGTTACCAGCCATCCGGCCTGTGGGATCGTCACCGAGAGATCGGTGGCGACCTCCGGCAGCAGGCCCATGATGACGAATTCGGTCGTGCCTATCGCAAAGGAGCTCAAGGCGAGGACGAGAAGGGCGAGGGGCATTAAAGATCCTGTGTCAGCTGCTTGAGGAAAGCGGCGATCGTTTCTTCGTTGCGCTTGTAGAAGATCCACTGGCCGACGCGTCTGGTGGTGACGAGACCGGCGCGATGCAGCGTTCCGAGATGGGCGGAAACCGTCGATTGGGATAGGCCGCAGCGCTCGAATTGGCTGGCGCAGACGCCCATTTCGAAGGGATGCTCCTGCGTGGGGAAATGTTCCTCGGGATTCTTCAGCCAGCTCAGAATGTCCATCCGGGTGGGGTGGGCGAGTGCCTTGATGATTTCGTCTTTATCCATCGCAGTCGGTCGATCCATAAATCGAATTTTTTCGATATATTGTTCGACGCTTGCCGATATGCAAATCACGGTGACGTGAGGCGGCGGCTTTTGGCGCGTGAGTAAATTTTGGGCAAAAAAAGAGGGCCACCGGAAAACCAGGGCCCTTTGAATTGTGAAGGTCAATAACCTCCAGAGGGGAACAGCTAATGCGGTGGAACTGGGAGAGAAACCACGAAATGCATCAGCTGAGTTGGATATGGTGCTTCCTTAGGCAGGTTTCAATGCTTTTTTGTGCATACCTGTTATGCGCCGCACAATTTTTTTGCGGCGCGGCATTTTCCGAAGCTGCAAGGCAAAAAAAGAGGGCCGCTGGAAAACCAGGGCCCTTATAAGTGTGAAGGTTCAAAAACCTCCAGAGGGGAACAGCTAATGCGGTGGAACTGGGAGGAAAAGCCACCATGTGCATCAGCTATGTGCGATATGGTGGTTTAATGGGCAAACGGCAACCCTCATTTGTGCATGCCAGTCATGCGCACAATGCATAGTATGGAAATCATTCCATAAATCTGGCTTAAAAATTCCAGTTTCTGGCCTTGCTGACAATGAAATCACGGAAAGCCTTCAGCTTGGCGGCATTCTTGATTTCGTCGGGATAACAGAAATACGTGTCGAAGGACGGTACGTCGGCATTGATCGGCAGCTGAATAAGGCCGGGGTCGCGCCCGACGATATAATCCGGCAGGCAGGCGACACCGATTCCGAGCAGGCAGGCGCGCTTGATCGAGGTCTGGCTGTTGATCTGCAGATGCGGGATGCGCTTGTTGTCCGAGGAGCGGCCGGCGACCTCAAGCCAGTTGACGTCGAGCAGGTAACTCGGCGCCGGCTCGCCGAAGGTGATGATGTGGTGATTGTCGAGATCCTCGATCTTCTGCGGCTCGCCATGACGGTTGATATAGGAGGGCGCGGCATAAACGTGCATGTGCACGGTGAAGAGCTTGCGCTGGATGAGGTCGGACTGCTGCGGCTGACGCAGGCGGATCGCGCAGTCGGCATGGCGCATATTCACATCCACTTCCTCGTTGTCGAGGATCAGCTGGATCTGAACGTCGGGGTAGAGCTGTAGGAATTCCTGGATCTTATCGGTGAGCCAGCCCTGGCCGAGACCGACCGTTGTCGTCACACGCAGCTTGCCGGACGGGGTTTCCGTCGTCTCGGTCAACTGCATCTTCACGGTTTCGAGCTTCAGCAGCACGTCATGGGCGGTGCGGTAGAGCAGTTCGCCCTGTTCCGTCAGGATCAGCCCGCGCGCGTGACGGTGAAACAGCTTGGTGCCGACATCCTGCTCGAGCGCGCTCACCTGGCGGCTGATGGCGGATTGGGACAGATGGAGTTTATCCGCCGCATGCGTGAACGAACCCGCCTCGGCAGCTGCGTGAAAAATACGCAGCTTGTCCCAATCCAGTGGCATTCCCCCGCCTCTCATGCCGATCTTACTCCGCGGCCACGGCGACGGGCATGTGGCCCGTCAGATATCGCTCGGCCTCGAGCGCTGCCATGCAGCCCATGCCGGCGGCGGTGACGGCCTGCCGGAACGTGTCGTCGGTCACGTCGCCGGCGGCATAGACCCCCTCGAGGCTGGTCGCGGTCGAATCCGCCGCGGTCCAGAGATAGCCGTTGTCCTTCAGCTTCAGCTTGTCCTTGAAGAGTTCGGTTGCCGGTGCGTGGCCGATGGCAACGAAGACGCCGTCGATCGGCATTTCGGTGATCGTGCCGGTTCTGACGTCACGCAGACGAGCGCCGGAGACGGACTGCGGCATCGGGGGCTTGGCCGCCGTGCCGGTGATTTCGGCCACTTCGGTGTTCCACAGCACCTTGACGTTTTCCCTCGCGAACAGGCGTTCCTGCAGGATTTTCTCGGCGCGGAAGGTGTCGCGGCGGTGGACGAGGGTGACCGACTTGGCGATGTTGGAGAGATAGAGCGCTTCTTCGACAGCGCTGTTGCCGCCGCCGACGACGATCACATCCTTGTTGCGATAGAAGAAGCCGTCGCAGGTGGCGCAGGCCGAAACACCGAAGCCCTGGAAATGCTGTTCGCTTTCGATGCCGAGCCACTTGGCCTTGGCGCCGGTGGCGATGATCAGCGTGTCTGCTGTCCAGACCTGACCGCTGTCGGTGCGGGCGACGAAGGGACGCTGGTTCATGTCGACTTCGGTCACGAGGTCGCTGACGATCTCGGCGCCGACATGTTTTGCCTGCTGCAGCATCTGGTCCATCAGCCAGGGACCCTGGATCGGATCGGCAAAGCCCGGATAGTTCTCGACATCGGTGGTGATCATCAGCTGGCCGCCCTGTTCGAGGCCGGCGATCAGAACCGGCTTCAGCATGGCGCGCGCGGCGTAGACCGCGGCAGTATAGCCGGCGGGTCCGGAACCGATGATGAGCACCTTCGTGTGGCGGGCGGGCATGTCATTTCCTTTCGACTGGCAGGAGGGCGGCGGCTAAAGAGCGATTGAGGCCGTTTCGCGGTCCATGCGCCATTTATGAACGACCAATGCTATTATTCAAGGGCAGCCTTGCATTACCAACAAGGCAAATCGCCCTGCTGTGCAAGAATCCGTCATCGGCTTGAAACTTTCTTGCGTATTCCGCTGCTTTATATAGAAGCTCGCCGCGGAGAATTAAAGAAAGGCCACGGTGTGGGTCGCACGGAACTCGACGTCATCGACATAAAGATCCTCCGGGAGCTGCAGGCTGACGGCCGCATGACCAATGTGGAGCTCGCCGACCGGGTCGGTATCTCGGCGCCGCCCTGTCTGCGCCGGGTGCGCAAGCTCGAGGAAGCCGGTATCATCGAAGGCTACCACGCGATGCTGAACAGCCCGAAGCTCGGCTTCGATCTGGTTGCTTTCTGTATGGTCGGCCTCAAACACCAGTCGGAAGGCAACCTCAAGGCGTTTGCCGCCGCCACCACCGAGTGGCCGCTGGTGCGCCAGGCCTGGATGGTTTCGGGTGACAGCGATTTCCTGCTGCATTGTGTGGCGGAGAACCTCACCCACTTCCAGGATTTCGTCATCGAGGTGCTGACAGCGAACGAACATGTCGATACCGTGCGCACCATGCTGACGATCCGGCAGGTGAAGAAGCTAGGGCTGGTCGAAGTCTGAAGCGGTCTAACGCGCGTCGCGATCTTTCAAATTCGCTCGTTGCGCTTTAGATTTTGTTTTTACGCATGTCGTTGCCGCAAAACCGCTGCACACTTTTGCGCGACATGCGTTATTTGCGCGAGGCATAGCCGCCTCGGTTGATGCCATGGCGCTGCAGCTTGTCGTAGAACGTCTTTCTCGGAATGCCGAGCGCTTCGATGGTACGGCGCACGTCGCCGTCATTCGCCGAAAGCGCGTCGCGGATGATCTCTGCCTCGTAGCGTTCCAGCCGTTCGGGCAGCGTGCCGCCCGTCGGTTGCGGGGGAACGAGCGTCGCTCCGCCGCCTTCCAGACCCAGCACCACCCGTTCGGCATAGTGGGAGAGCTCGCGGACATTGCCCGGCCATGCATGGGTGGCGAGATGTCGGCGGACATTCTCTGAAAGCTGCGGGACATCGCGGCGGAAGCGCTCGGCCGCACGGGCGGCGAAATGGGAAAACAGCAGCGGAATATCGTCGCGGCGCTCCCTCAGCGGCGGAATGGAAATCGTCACGACATTCAGCCGGTAATAGAGATCCTCGCGAAAATCGCCGCGCACCTCGGGATCGCCAAGGTCGATTTTGGCGGCCGCGACGACGCGCAGATCGACCGGGCGAACCTCGTTGGTGCCGAGCGGGGTGATTTCGCGCATCTCCAACACCCGCAGCATCTTGACCTGCGTGGCGACAGGCATGCTCTCGATCTCGTCGAGGAAAAGCGTGCCGCCGGTTGCATGTTCGATGCGGCCGGTGCGGCGCTTCTGGGCGCCGGTAAAGGCGCCGGCTTCGTGGCCGAACAGCTCGCTTTCGATGACGGTTTCGGGCAGCGCCCCGCAGTTCAGCGCCACGAAATTGCCGTTTCGGCGATGGCTCCACTGATGCAGGATCTGGGCCACCACTTCCTTGCCGCTGCCGGTTTCGCCGGCGACCAGCACGTCGACATCGGTATCGGCGATGTGGCGAAGGATCTTCCTGAGATTGTCCATGACCGGCGTCTGGCCGATCAGCGGCAAGGTCTCCTGCGCATCGTCGGCAGCCTTGCGCAGCATGCGGTTTTCCAGAACCAGCCGACGTTTTTCGCTGGCGCGGCGCACGCTCTGGACGAGCCGGTCGGCCGGGAAGGGCTTGGCGATGAAATCATAGGCGCCGTCCTGGATGGCCTGGACGGCCATCGGAATATCGCCGTGGCCGGTCATCAATATCACCGGCAAGTCGGGATCCATACCCTTGAGCGTCGCGAACAGTTGCAGCCCGTCGATCTCCGGCATGCGGATATCGGTGACGACCGGGCCGGCAAAATCGGCCGGCAGCTCGTCCAGCGCCGCTTTGGCGCCGTCATAGGCGGAAACGGAGAAGCCGGCGAGTTCCAGCGTCTGGGCGGTGGCGCGGCGCAGATCTCTGTCATCGTCGATCAAAGCAACGGGTATGCCCATGTCCATGATCTCAAGCCTTTCTCAGATGAACGATGAAGCGGCTTCCCTCGCCATCGCTCTCAACTTCCATCCGGCCGCCGTAATCGCCGACGATATCCTTGGAGATGACAAGGCCGAGGCCGAGACCTTTTTCCTTCGAGGTGTTGAACGGCGTGAACAGGCCCTTGCGGATTTCGGGCGAAATGCCGGGGCCGTTGTCGGCAACAGTCAGCGTCACCGTCTCCGCATCGGCCGATGTCCTGACCTCGACGCGCCCCGCTCCGGCTTTTGGCGCCACGGCTTCCAGCGCATTCTGCAGCAGGTTGATGAGCACCTGCTCAAGACGGATCCTGCTGCCCATGACCTGCAGCTCGGCGGGCGGCAGCTCGATGTCGAGCGTGTCCATGCGACCGGCAAAGCGGCTGCGCAGCAGCATCACCGCCCCCTCGATGACGTCCTTCAAGCCCGTCGGTTCGGCGCTGCCGCGGCCCTTCCGGGCGAAGGTCTTCAGCTCCTCGGTGATCGAGCCTATGCGCTCCGTCAGGGCGGCGATATTTTGAAGATTTTCACCGGCCGGCGCCGTCTGGCCGCGGTCGAGGAAAGTGCGGGCATTGTCCGCATAGGCGCGGATGGTCGCCACCGGTTGGTTGATCTCATGGGCGACACCGGCGGCAACCTGGCCGAGGATCGCCAGCCGGTTGGCCTGCACCAGATCCTGCTGCACCGCCTGCAGCTTCTGCTCGGTGCTGCGGTGACCGGCGATCTCGGCCTGCAGCCGATCCCGCGCCTGGCTGAGATCCAGCGTCCGCTCGGCCACGCGCTGTTCCAGTTCTTCGCGCGCCTGCTGCTCCCTAAAAATCCTCAGCGTGATCGTCTGGCGGCGGCGCAAGAGGAAGGCTGCGCCCGCCAGGAGCGGCAAAAGCAAGAGCAGCGCCAGCATGCGCGTTTCGCGGACCGCTGCATCGACGGACGGCCCCAATGCAACAAGATGCTGCAGATGCCAGCCGGTCGCAGGGATCGGCATCCCGACATTGAGAAAGCTTGTCTTGCCGGCGCCGCCGGGCGTGACGATCTCGACGACAGCAAGCCCGTCGCCAAGGTGCCTGATGATATCGAGCGGCAGCGGCTGAAGCGGCGCGTCACCGAATTGAAGGCTCTCGCGGATCGCGGTCAACCGATCCTCGGCAATGCGGCCGATCGTCATGAACCGCCAGGAAGGAATGCTGGTGATGAGGACGATGCCACGATCGTCGATGACGTAGGAGGGGGCGCCCGAGGCATTCCAATCCGCCTCGACATCGTCGAATTCCACCTTGACGACGACGACGCCCAGCAGACCGTCGCTGCCTGATATCCGCTCGGAGATATAAAGACCGGGCTTCTTGCTGACGGTGCCAAGCGCGAAATGCTCGGCCTGCCCTTGAGCGACGGCGCCCTGAAAATACTCGCGGAAGCGATAGTCGTTGCCGACGAAGCTCGTCGGTTCGCGCCAGTTGCTGGCCGAAACCGCGATACCATCCTTGTCGATGACATAGATGACGGCAGCCTTCGTACCGGCTGCCAGTGTCTCAAGCTTCCGGCTCAGCTGTTCGAAGGTACCAGCGTCGCGTCCCGCCAGGGCGGCGGCGAGCGCGGTGTCCTGGGACAACACGAAGGGCAGCGCCCGGTATTTTTCGAGGACGGTGCGCAGCAGCGCCACGTTCATCCTCGCATCGGTGCGGGCCTGTTCCTCCAGGGCCGCTTCCGCCCGGCGCCGGCCGACCTCGCCGCTCGCCAAGAGACTTCCGACGACGGCCGAAAGGGCAAGCACCGCATAGGCCCACCACATTCGGCGAATGCGGTGGTGCAGGGGCAGGGAGGGCCAAAGCCTTTGTGAGACTGACAAGGACATGACGGATTTGTGCATTTTTCCGCACGGGACGCAAATGGATTTGTGTGAGTTTCCGCATTGTCTGGATAAGTCGCTGGCTCCTCGGAAATTTTTTCTGCAATAAACACAATGGCTTAAGCGGATGGAGCGAAACTGGCACGGCGATTGCGAAGAACAGCGCAACAACGGCTGAGCTGTTGGATTGAAGCGAACGGCTCGGGAGGCCGGAGTTCGTTCCGGACGAGCCTTTAGGAGGACATCATGATCGCAGCACCACTCGATGCAGTCGCAGACAGCAAGGGCAAGAAGCCCTTTTATTCCCATCTCTACGTCCAGGTTCTCGCGGCCATCGCTGCGGGTATCATTCTCGGTCATTTCTATCCCGATCTCGGCACCCAGCTGAAGCCTCTCGGCGACGCCTTCATCAAGCTCGTCAAGATGGTGATCGCGCCGGTCATCTTCCTGACGGTAGCGACCGGTATTGCCGGCATGAGTGACCTGAAGAAGGTCGGCCGCGTCGCCGGCAAGGCGATGCTGTACTTCCTGACCTTCTCGACGCTGGCGCTCGTCATCGGCATGATCGTCGCCAACGTCGTCCAGCCCGGCGCCGGGATGAACATTGATCCGGCATCGCTCGACCCGAAGGCCGTCGCCACCTTTGCCGATAAGGCGCATGAGCAGAGCATCGTCGGCTTTCTCACGAATATCATCCCGACGACGATCGTCGGCGCCTTTGCCGACGGCGATATTCTGCAGGTGCTGTTCTTCTCGGTGCTCTTCGGCATCGCGCTCGCGATGGTCGGCGAAAAGGGCGAGCAGGTCGTCAATTTCCTCAATGCCCTGACGGCTCCCGTCTTCAAGCTCGTCGCCATTCTGATGAAGGCTGCCCCGATTGGCGCTTTTGGCGCCATGGCCTTCACCATCGGCAAGTATGGCGTCGGGTCGATCGCCAACCTCGCTATGCTGATCGGCACGTTCTATATCACGTCGCTGCTCTTCGTCTTCATCGTGCTCGGCGCGGTCGCCCGCTACAATGGCTTCTCGATCGTGGCGCTGCTGCGCTACATCAAGGAAGAGCTGCTGCTGGTGCTCGGGACCTCGTCCTCGGAAGCCGCTCTTCCGGGCCTGATGAACAAGATGGAAAAGGCCGGCTGCAAGCGTTCGGTCGTCGGCCTCGTCATTCCCACAGGCTATTCCTTCAACCTCGACGGCACCAACATCTACATGACGCTGGCAGCGCTCTTCATCGCCCAGGCAACCGGCATCAATCTCTCCTGGGGCGACCAGATCCTGCTGCTGCTGGTGGCGATGCTGAGCTCCAAGGGTGCCGCGGGCATCACCGGCGCCGGCTTCATCACGCTTGCCGCAACTCTCTCCGTCGTGCCTTCCGTGCCGGTCGCCGGCATGGCGCTCATCCTCGGCATCGACCGCTTCATGTCGGAGTGCCGGGCGTTGACCAACCTCGTCGGCAATGCCGTGGCGACGATCGTCGTGGCGCGCTGGGAAAACGAGCTGGATACGGGGCAGCTTGCCAGAGCCTTGGGCGGCGAGACCGAGGAGACGTCGGCCGCCGGTCTCCAGCCCGCCGAATAAGCAGCGTGATCATTGGCAATCTTTGCAGCGGCCCGTTATCCAACGGGCCGTTCACTTTTTGAGTAAGCTCGTTCTCTACTCATCGTCATCCTCGGCTTGCGCCGAGGATCTGCTGCCCTTATCGACCCGAGGCAGATGCTCGGGACAAGCCCGAGCATGACGGAGGCAGGGTTGACTGACCTCTGCAGCGGTCCGATGGCCCGTTACCAACGGGCGTTTTTTGCTCCGCGTCAGCCGCGATTGTCGCCGAGAAGGCGGTCGTAAACGGCGCCGATGGCGTTTGCTTCCTTCTCCAGCGCAAAATTCGCTCTGACGTGGCGCAGCGCATTCTCGCCATGGGCAATCGCCAGCGCCGGATCTGCGATATAGGGGGCCATTGCCCGCGTCAGCGCCTCACCGTCACCCGCGGGGACGACGGCGCCGGTCTCGCCATTGACGATGAGTTCGGCATAAGCGCCGGCGTCCGATGCCACGACGGCGGTGCGCGAGGCCATGGCTTCGAGCGGAGTCAGGCCGAAACCCTCGTTGCGGGAAGGGGCGACGTAAAGCATCAGGCGGCGATACCAGACTTTTATGTCAGGAACTTCGCCGAGGAAAAGGATACGGTCGGCGAGGCCGGCGGCGGCGACATCGGCCTTGAGCTTTTCGCCAAAGCCCACGTGCTCCGCCGTCACGCGGCCGGAGACGACGGCCGTCCATTCGGGGTGCTGTGGCAAGAGTTCGATCATCGCCTGGACGAAGAGATCGGTGCCTTTCTGATGGCGCACGCGGCCGAAGCAGCCGACGAGATAACGGCCGGGCAGGCCGGTCGCAGCAATGCCGTCGTCGGCGGTTTCCGGCGGGTGGAACAGGGAGAGGTCAACGCCGTGCTGGATGACGGTGTGGGGCACCTCGAGGAAGGAGCCGGACCGGTCACTGGTTGCAATCACCGCGTCCATGCGGCGGATCAGCCATTTCGTGTAGGCGGTGTGGCGGCGCTGCGCGGCCGAGGTGAAGATGAGCTTCAGCGGCATGCGCAGGAGATGGCGGAGCAGGATACCGACGGCCATCTCATTGTTGCGGCGGGCGTGCCAGACGCGATGGCGCCGGCGCGCCGGCCTGCGCCACAGACCAGGGAGCTGTGACCATCTCAGTTTCGCCAGGCCCTCCGGCAGGCCGGGGCCAAGCGTTGCTATGCGCATGCCAAGCCGGATCTGGCATGGGATGAGCTGAACGATGGTCGACGTGACGCCGGAGAGCCGGCGCTTGAAATTGGGCGCGATGATCTCGACGTCACGCATATCAGGCAAGGATGGATCTCATGTCTGGCGGGCGATCAGCCCCAGGAAACCTGGAGGATTTCGTAGGCCTTGGAGCCGCCGGGTGCGTTAACCTCGATGGAATCGCCGACTTCCTTGCCGATCAGCGCACGGGCGATCGGTGAGGAGATGGAGATGCGGCCGGCCTTGACGTCGGCTTCCTGGTCGCCGACGATCTGGTAGGTCTTTTCTTCCTCGGTGTCCTCGTCGACGAGCTTCACCTTGGCACCGAACTTGATCTTATCGCCGGACATCTTGGTAAGATCGATGACCTCGGCGCGCGCCGTCAGATCTTCAAGCTCGGTGATGCGACCCTCATTGTGGCTCTGGGCTTCCTTGGCGGCATGATATTCGGCATTTTCGGAAAGGTCGCCATGGGCACGGGCTTCGGCGATCGCCTCGATGATTCGGGGACGCTCTTCCTGCTGACGCCAGCGCAGTTCTTCCTGCAGCTTGACGAAACCACCCTGTGTCATCGGTACCTTATCAACCATTTTTCTGTCCTTCACTCCTTGTGGCCGCCGGTCTTGCCTCAGCACAGTCAGGCACACACAAAAGAAAACAGGTCCCGAAGGGAACTTCGGAACCGTGCCACAATCCTAGTCGCGTGCTTATAGCAGATCGCCACGGCCGATTTCCAGAAAATTCGCATAAATGAAACGCAACCCGCTGATCCATCGGGTGAAGTGCCCAAAACGGGGCAGAGGCGGCGACGGCGGGATTTGACTTTAGGCCATGGAACATATAGAGAACATTCTAATGAAGAAGTCGCTAACCGAACGCTTGGCCATCCTGTCAGATGCCGCGAAATACGATGCTTCCTGTGCCTCCAGCGGCACGGTGAACCGCGATTCGAGCACAAGCGGCGGACTGGGTTCGACAGAGGGTTCCGGCATCTGTCATGCCTATGCTCCGGATGGGCGGTGCATTTCGCTTCTGAAGATCCTGCTCACCAATTTCTGCATCTACGACTGCGCCTATTGCGTCAATCGCTCCTCCAGCAATGTCGAGCGGGCGCGCTTCACGGCGGAGGAGGTTGTCTGGCTGACGCTGGAATTCTACCGCCGCAACTATATCGAAGGCCTGTTCCTGTCGTCCGGCATCATCCGCTCTTCCGATTACACGATGGAGGAGATGGTCCGTATCGTCCGCGAGCTGCGTGTAACGCATCATTTCCGCGGCTATATCCATCTCAAAGCAATCCCGGCGGCATCGCCGCGTCTGATCGAGGAGGCGGGGCTTCATGCCGACAGGCTGTCGCTCAATATCGAGCTGCCGACCGACAGCGGCATCACCCGCTTCGCACCGGAAAAGAAGCCGGCCAATATCCGGCGATCGATGGCGGATCTCAGGATGAAGATTGAAGCGGCCGGCGAACCGACGCTTAAGACCGGGAAACGCCAGCGTTTCGTCCCGGCCGGCCAGAGCACGCAGATGATCGTCGGGGCGGATGGGGCGAACGACGCGACCATCCTTGCGAGCAGCGGCCGGCTCTACAGCAGCTATGGCCTGCGGCGTGTCTATTATTCGGCCTTCAGCCCGATCCCCGATGCTTCGAAGAACCTGCCGCTGATCAAGCCGCCGCTGATGCGCGAGCATCGGCTTTACCAAGCCGACTGGCTCTATCGGTTCTACGGTTTCGGCATCGACGAGATCACCGCAAACCAGGCGGGCGGCATGCTCGATCTCAATCTCGATCCGAAACTTGCCTGGGCGCTTGCCAACCGGGCTGAATTTCCCGTCGACATCAACAAAGCCGAGCGCGAGCGGTTATTGCGCGTGCCCGGTCTCGGCACCAAGACGGTGAAGGCCATCGTTTCGGCGCGCCGTTTTCGCCGGCTCCGGCTCGACGATCTCTTGCGGCTCGGCGTTTCGATCAAGAAGGTCCAAGCCTTCATCTCAGCGGAAGGCTGGTCGCCCCGCCGGCTGATCGACCGCCCGGACCTGCGCGCCATGTTCGAGCCGCAGCCTGAACAATTGTCGTTGCTGTGATGCGCCGGGTCGTGCTTGCGGGACGGGGAGAGCTTGGCGAATGGCGCGATGCCGCACGCGCCCTGGCGGCCGCCGGCATCTTGCCCGAGGAGATCGACTGGCGCGAAAAAAGCACCGAGGCCGATCTTTCGTTTCAACGTGACGCCATGCCGCCGGAGCCTGCGACATCACGCAAGCCGATGACGGTGCCGCCCGCCTTCATCGAGCTTGCGGAGACGGTTCTCTGCCATTCCGATCCGGCGCGGTTTTCGCTGCTTTACCATCTGCTCTGGCGGCTGCAGCTGGACCGGCAGCTGCTTGAGGTGACCTCCGACGAGGATGTCGTGCGTGCCAGGCTGATGGCGAAGAACGTTCGGCGTGACGCGCACAAAATGACGGCGTTCGTCCGCTTCAAGGAGGTTGGCGCGGTATCGGCAGGTCGTCGGAAATTCCTCGCCTGGTTCGAGCCGGACCATCATATCGTCAGGCGCACGGCTCCCTTTTTCCAACGCCGTTTCACCGACATGGACTGGCTGATTGCGACGCCCAAGGGCTCGGCGGCCTGGGACGGCGAGCGGCTGACGATTGCCGACGAGCCATGCGAAAGGCTCAATCTCAGCGATGCCACGGACGAACTCTGGCGCACCTACTATGCCAGCATCTTCAACCCGGCGCGATTGAAGGTGAAGGCGATGCAGGCGGAGATGCCGAAGAAATACTGGAAGAACCTGCCGGAAGCCGATCTCATTCCCGGCTTGATCGCATCGGCCGAGAGCAAGGTGCGCGACATGGCGGCGCGGGAAGCGACGCAATCGCTGCCTTTTCACGACCGCTTGCAGCAGGCCGCGCGAAATTTTCCCGCAGAACCGGAGGCTCCGGTGGGCGCACTCGAAGCGCTGCGCGCGGAGGCTGCGGTCTGCACGCGCTGTCCGCTTCACGCCAATGCGACCCAGACGGTATTCGGAGAGGGGCCGGGCGATGCGGAGGTGATGTTTGTCGGCGAGCAGCCGGGCGACCAGGAGGATATTGCCGGCCGCCCCTTCGTCGGTCCGGCCGGCCGGTTGCTCGACCAGGTGATAGCAGAGGCGGGTATCGACCGCTCAAGGCTCTATGTCACCAATGCCGTCAAGCATTTCAAATATGAGCCGCGCGGCAAGCGCCGCATCCACCAGAAGCCCAATATGGGCGAGGTGAAGCATTGCCGCTGGTGGCTCGATCTGGAAATGGAACTGGTCAAGCCGAAGCTGATCGTCGCCATGGGGGCGACGGCGCTTGCGGCGCTGACCGATGTGAAGCAGCGTCTCCAGGATATCAGGGGAAGAGCGATGGCGATCGAAGGCGGGCGGACGCTGTTCGTGACGGTGCATCCGTCCTATCTGCTGCGTATTCCCGACGAGCGGCTGAAGGCGGAGGAAATGGTACGGTTTCGCGAGGACATACTGGAAATTCAGCGGCTTATGACGGAAGTCGGATAAACCGATTCCGGTCAAGGTCGCGCCACCGCCCGTCGAGCGGTAGCGCTGCCCTGTCTCAAGCGAAGTAGCTTTGCAGCGGCCGTACTTCGAGATTGCCTGCCTTCAGCGCCTTGATCGCCTGGGCGGCGGCTTCGGCGCCGGCCATCGTCGTGTAATAGGGCACCTTCTGCATCAGCGTCGCGCGGCGCAGCGACTTGGAGTCCGAGATCGCCTTATTGCCGTCGGTGGTGTTGATGACGAGCTGGACCTGGCGGTTGCGGATCGCGTCCTCGATGTGCGGACGGCCTTCCAGAACCTTGTTGATCTTGGTGGCGGTGATGCCGTTTTCCCCGAGGAAGCGGGCGGTGCCGCCGGTTGCCAGCACCTTGAAGCCTTCTTCGACGAGGATGCGGATTGCCGGTAGCACGCGCGCCTTGTCCTCATCGCGCACGGAGACGAAGACCGTTCCGTCACGCGGCAGTTCGACGCCGGCGCCGAGCTGCGACTTGGCGAAGGCCAGGGCAAAATCGGTGTCGAGGCCGATCACTTCGCCGGTCGAGCGCATTTCCGGGCCGAGCAGCGTGTCGACGCCGGGGAAGCGGGCGAAGGGGAAGACGGCTTCCTTGACGGCGATGTGGGTGAGCTTGCGCGGATCGGGCTTCTGCCCATAGGCGGCGAAGGTCGCATCGAGCTTCTCGCCGGCCATGACGCGGGCGGCGATCTTGGCGATCGGCGCGCCGATGGTCTTGGCGACGAAGGGCACGGTGCGCGAGGCGCGCGGATTGACCTCGAGCACGTAGACGGTGCCGTCCTTGATGGCGAACTGGACGTTCATCAAGCCGCCGACATTGAGCGCCTTGGCCATGGCTTTCGCCTGGCGCTCCAGCTCGTCGAGCAGTTCGACCGGCAGCGAGCGCGGCGGCAGCGAGCAGGCCGAGTCACCGGAATGGATGCCGGCTTCCTCGATGTGCTCCATGATGCCGGCGACATAGACGTCGGTGCCATCCGAGAGGCAGTCGACATCGACTTCGATGGCGTGAGTCAGGTAGCTGTCGAAGAGCAGCGGGTTTTTGCCGAGCAGGGTGTTGATCTGGCCTGTTTTGTCGTTGGGATAACGCTGCTTGATGTCTTCGGGCACCAGTTCCGGAACCGTGTCGAGCAGGTAGGTCTGCAACTGGCCTTCCGAATGCAGGATCTGCATGGCACGGCCGCCGAGGACGTAGGACGGGCGCACGACCAGCGGGAAGCCGATTTCGGCTGCGACCAGACGTGCCTGCTCGACCGAATAGGCGATGCCATTGTTCGGCTGGTTGAGGTCGAGCTTCATCAGCAGCTTCTGGAAGCGGTCGCGGTCTTCGGCGAGATCGATCGCATCGGGCGCGGTGCCGAGGATCGGGATGCCGTTCTTTTCCAGCGCTTCGGCAAGCTTTAGCGGCGTCTGGCCGCCGAACTGGACGATGACGCCGACGACTTCGCCCTTTTCCTGCTCGGCGCGCAGGATCTCGATCACGTCTTCCGCCGTCAGCGGTTCGAAATAGAGGCGGTCCGAGGTGTCGTAGTCGGTCGAGACGGTTTCCGGGTTGCAGTTGATCATGATCGCTTCATAGCCCGCATCCTTCAGCGCGAAAGCGGCATGGCAGCAGCAATAGTCGAACTCGATGCCCTGGCCGATGCGGTTCGGGCCGCCGCCGAGGATGACGACCTTCCTGCGGTCGGAGACCTGCGCCTCCGAGCGGGCGGCGCCGACGAAGGGCGTCTCGTAGGTCGAATACATATAGGCCGTCGGCGAAGCGAATTCGGCTGCACAGGTGTCGATGCGCTTGAAAACCGGGCGGACGTTCAGACCGTTGCGCAGTTCGGCGACCTCCTTCGGGCGCTTGCCGGTCAGGGTTGCGAGACGCGCGTCGGAGAAGCCCATCGCCTTCAGCATACGCAGGTTGTCGGCATCGCCGGGCAGGCCGTGCTCGCGGATGCGGGCCTCCATGTCGACGATGTTCTTGAGCTCGGCGATGAACCAGGGGTCGATCTTGCAGCCCTCGTGCACCTCTTCGATACTGAGGCCCTGGCGCAGCGCCTGGGCGACCATGCGCAGGCGATCCGGCGTCGGCGTGCCGATGGCGGCGCGGATGGCGTTCTGGCTGGATTCGCCTTCCTCGAAATCGGGGATCTCGATTTCGTCGAGGCCGGTGAGGCCGGTTTCGAGGCCGCGCAGCGCCTTCTGCAGCGATTCGGCGAAGGTGCGGCCGATCGCCATGACTTCGCCGACCGACTTCATCGCGGTGGTCAGCACCGGCGAGGCGCCGGGGAATTTCTCGAAGGCGAAACGCGGGATCTTGGTGACGACATAGTCGATCGACGGCTCGAAGGAGGCGGGCGTGGCGCCGCCGGTGATGTCGTTTTCGAGTTCGTCGAGGGTATAGCCGATGGCGAGCTTGGCGGCGATTTTGGCGATCGGGAAGCCGGTGGCCTTGGACGCCAGCGCCGAGGAGCGCGAGACGCGCGGGTTCATTTCGATGACGACGAGGCGGCCGTCCTTCGGATTGACGGCGAACTGGACGTTCGAGCCGCCGGTCTCGACGCCGATCTCGCGCAGCACCGCGATCGAGGCGTTGCGCATGATCTGGTATTCCTTGTCGGTCAGCGTCAGCGCCGGGGCGACGGTGATGGAATCGCCGGTATGAACGCCCATCGGATCGATGTTCTCGATCGAGCAGATGATGATGCAATTGTCCGCCTTGTCGCGGACGACCTCCATCTCATACTCCTTCCAGCCGAGCACGGATTCTTCGATCAGCACTTCGGTGGTCGGCGAGGCATCGAGGCCGCCGCCGACGATCTCGAAGAATTCCGAGCGGTTATAGGCGATGCCGCCGCCGGTGCCGCCGAGCGTGAAGGAGGGGCGGATGATGGCGGGCAGTCCAACATGGTCGAGCGCCTGGGCGGCGACCGCCATGGCGTGGTTCAGGTAGCGCTGCTTGCGGTCGCTCTCGCCGAGGTTCCACTGGTTCTCCAGTTCGTCCAGCGCCTTGTCAAGGTCGGGACCGGAGAGGCTTTCGCGCAGCTTGCTGCGCTCGGCCTCATGCGTCTTGCGGTCGAGATCCTTGATGTCGGTGGCGTTCGCCAGCATCGAGCGCGGCGTTTCCAGGCCGATGCGGGCCATGGCCTCGCGGAACAGCGCGCGGTCTTCGGCCATGTCGATGGCGGCCGGCTTGGCGCCGATCATCTCGACATTGTAGCGGTCGAGCACGCCCATGCGCTTCAGAGAGAGGGCGGTGTTCAGAGCCGTCTGGCCGCCCATGGTCGGCAGCAGCGCGTCCGGGCGCTCCTTGGCGATGATCTTGGCGACGACCTCCGGGGTGATCGGCTCGACATAGGTGGCGTCTGCCAGCCCGGGGTCGGTCATGATGGTCGCCGGGTTGGAATTGACGAGGATGACGCGGTAGCCTTCCTCCTTCAGCGCCTTGCAGGCCTGGGTGCCGGAATAGTCGAATTCGCAAGCCTGGCCAATGACGATCGGTCCCGCGCCGATGATGAGGATCGATTTGATGTCTTGGCGCTTCGGCATGGGCGATATCCATTTTCTGGCTGCGCAGAAAACCGGCCAGGGTGGGAGATCACCGGGTCGGTTGCGCATGCTGGGTCTTTTCAGGCTAGAAGCGGCTTATAGGCAAATGTATTTGCAAACGGAACCCCATAAATCACGGAATCGACAGGAATCCGAACCGGCGCGAACGGCTATTCCCATCCGGGGATGACGAGCGCCCGGATTTCGCCGCCGCGCGCCGGTTTGATGATCGCGTCCGGGGCTTCTGCGAGCCCGATCCTGCGGGAGATCAACGGCTCGACCTTGATCCTGCCGGTGGCAATCAGATCGGCGGCGCGGCCATGGGTGAAAGGGTTGACGAAGGAGCTTATCAGCCGGACTTCGCGAAACAGCAAGTCAAAGGGCTCGATCTCGATCTTTGCCCCCTGCGGCATGACGCCGAGAATGACGGCGCTGCCGCCGCGGCGGGCAAGCCGCGGCGCCTGCTGCATGGTGTCAGTGACGCCGGCGCATTCGAAGACGACGTCGGCGCCGCCGGGCAGCAGTCCGTCCGCGTCGGTGAGACGGGCAATGATATCGCCGTCGCCCGGATCCGCTGTTGCCGTGGCGCCGAGGCTTTCGGCCAGCCGGCGTTTTCCAGCGCTCCGCGTCACCAGCACGACGCGAGTCGCGCCGGCGAGCGTGGCCAGCTGGAGGGTGAGTAGACCGATCACGCCGCCGCCGAGCACGATGACTGAGGCGCCGGCGTGCAATCCGGCGAGATCGACGCCGTGAATGCAGCAGGCGAGCGGCTCGCAGAAGGCGCCGTGGAGCGGGTCAAGATCGGCCGGCAGCGCGAAGGCCTGGCTTTGCGGCATGCAGACATAATCCGCGAAGCCGCCGTCGCGGTGAATGCCGATCGCCCGGAGGTTCCGGCAGAGATTAACACGGCCGCGCCGACATTCCTCGCAGCTGCCGCAGGAAATGTTCGGATCGCCGGTCACGCGCATGCCGGGGCGGAAATCGGTCACACCCGGTCCGGCCGTCTCGACGATGCCGGCGAATTCATGGCCGAGCGTCACCGGCGGCTTCGACGGAAATTCGCCGTGGAAGATATGGCGGTCGGTGCCGCAGATGCCACAGGCCTCGATTCGGACGAGCAGTTCACCCGGGCCTGGCACCGGCTTTTCGACTTCGCAAAGCTGCAACTGTCCTGTCGCTTGCAGACGCACCGCCTTCATCGTCATCTCCTCCCGCATTCTCCTCTTCTATCAGGAAGAGCGAAAGCAGGAGTCGCGTCAAGCGGTTGACGCATCTTCTTTACGTGGAGATGCATGTCGAGGCATGGCTGCGGCAGACCTAGCGAGCCTTTCAACCGCCTTTTTGCATGCGGATGAAGCCGCTGGAATTCCTCCCGCCGGCGGTTATATAAATTCCTTAAGTGCAAGCACGGGCATTGCCGGGGAGAACGAAAATGGAATGGAGAGGCCGGCGTCAGTCCGACAATATCGAAGATCGTCGCGGCGAGCCCACAGGCGGTGGTTTCGGCCGCGGCGGCGGTTTCAGCTTTCCCTCCGGCGGCGGCGTCCGCCGCGCCGGCGGCGGCTTGAGCATCGGCACGATCATCTTCCTCGTCGTCATCTATTTCATCTTCAAGATGATGGGTGTCGATCTGCTGCAGGTGCTCGAAACCGGCGGCATGTCGAGTGGACCCGGCTATGAGCAAAGCGAATCCGGTGCTCGGACGCCCGCCAATGACGAAATGACCGCCTTCGTGCGTACCGTCCTTGCCGAGACCGAGGATACTTGGCACGGCATCTTCCAGGCACAGGGCCGAGATTACGAGGAGCCTCGCCTCGTGCTCTTCTCCGACCAGACGCAGTCGGCCTGCGGCTTCGCCTCTGCCGCGACCGGTCCTTTCTATTGCCCTGGGGATCACAAGGTCTATCTCGACACGGCCTTCTTCCAGGAGCTGTCCGATCGCTTCGGCGCATCGGGCGATTTTGCCGAAGCCTATGTCGTTGCCCATGAGGTCGGCCATCACGTGCAGAACCTGCTCGGCATCCTGCCGAAGTTCAACCAGGCCCGTCAGCGCATGAGCGAGGAAGAGGCCAACAAGATGTCGGTGCGTGTCGAGCTGCAGGCCGATTGCTTCGCCGGCATCTGGGGCAAATATACCGATCAGAAGGGCATCCTGGAGGCCGGTGACCTCGAGGAAGCGCTGAACGCCGCCCAGCAGATCGGCGACGATACGCTGCAGAAGCGCTCGCAGGGTTACGTGGTTCCCGAGAGCTTCAACCACGGCACCTCGGCGCAGCGCGTCAGGTGGTTCAAGCGCGGGTTCGACAGCGGACAGCTAACGGCGTGTGATACGTTTTCGGGGCCGGTTTGAGTTTCCAGCGTCCCTGCTACATGGCAGGACGTTTGAGCCCTTTTGACCTAACACCTAACCTCACTTCTCACTATCCATGTGCTGGAGCATTTGCTCTGGATAACGCCCGCCGGCCGCTGCGTCTTTCGGCACGGCGCGTCCGATCGCGGCGAAATCCTCCGGTGACAGGTCGACGGCGCGTGAACCGAGGGCCTCGGTCAGCCGGTCGCGGCGGCGGGCGCCGATGAGGGGGACGATATCCTTGCCCTTGGCGGCGACCCAGGCGATGGCGATCTGGGCGACGGAGACACTTTTTGCCTGGGCGATCTCGCGCAGCTTTTCCACCAGCGCGAGATTCTGATCGATATTGCCTTCCTGAAAGCGCGGGCTGTCGGCGCGGAAGTCGCCGGCGGCCGCTTGACCCTTCTGCCAATGGCCGCTGATCAGGCCACGCGAGAGCACGCCGTAAGCGGTGATCGAGATGCCGAGTTCACGTGTCGTCGGCAGGATCTTCTCTTCGATGCCGCGCGAGATCAGCGAATATTCGATCTGAAGGTCGACGATCGGGGCGGTGGCGGCGGCGCGGCGGATCGTGTCGGCGCCGACTTCCGACAGACCGATATGTCTGACGTAGCCTGATTTGACCAGATCGGCGATGGTGCCGACGGTGTCCTCGATCGGCACATTCGGATCCAGGCGGGCAGGGCGGTAGATGTCGATATAGTCGACGCCGAGGCGCTGCAGCGTGTAGGCGAGGAAGTTCTTCACAGCCGCCGGGCGGGCATCGATGCCGCTCCATCCGCCTGCAGGATCGCGCAGCGCGCCGAACTTGACGCTGATGACGGCGTCTTCGCGCCTGCGGCCCTTCAATGCCTCGCCGATCAGCATTTCATTGTGGCCCATGCCGTAGAAATCGCCGGTGTCGAGCAGGTTGATGCCGGCATCGAGCGCGGCATGGATTGTCGCAATGCTCTCGGCGCGGTCGGCGGGACCATACATGCCCGACATGCCCATGCAGCCGAGGCCGATGGCCGAGACATCGGGTCCGGTCTGTCCTAAACGATAGATCTGCATCGTCTTCTCCCTTATTGCGCCGTGCGGCGTGATCGGGCATCCGCGCCGAGCGCCGCTGTCGAGGCTGTTCTACCGTCTTCGCATCCGGGCGATAATCGGACGAAGTGGAACAGGCTGTGCGGGGAAATGCACAATGAGTGTTCTGTTTGGATTGATCTGGATGCCTTTGTGGCGATTGCAAGGGAGTTTATCGCTGGGATCCGCCGGAAAGACGGCGCGCGTCTCCGGTTGAGGCCCTGACGATTTTCCCGTACAAACTCCTGAGATGCTTCCAGATGTTCACGGATTGTTTCAGTTTCTTTTCTGAGCTATGTCACTTTCCGGCGACGGAGATCGTCTTTTCAGAAACAGCCGCTGTAGAGATGCCTCATGCTTGATCCGAAATTCGTTCGCCGCGGCCTTTTCCTGGTCTTCGTCATCCTCTTCCTCGACATTATCGGCATCGCCATCATCATGCCGGTGCTGCCCGCCTATCTGGAGCAACTGACCGGCGGCAGCGTCAGCGATGCTGCGATCGACGGCGGCTGGCTGATGCTCGTCTATGCCGGCATGCAGTTCCTGTTCGCGCCGCTGCTCGGAAACCTGTCCGACCGTTTCGGCCGCCGGCCGATCCTCCTGCTTTCGGTGCTGACCTTCGCGATCGACAATTTCATCTGCGGCATTGCCACCAGTTTCTGGATGCTGTTCGTCGGCCGTGTGCTTGCCGGCATCAGCGGCGGCAGCTTCGCCACCTGCTCGGCCTATATCGCCGATATCAGCACGGAGGAGAACCGCGCCAAGAACTTCGGATTGATCGGCATCGCCTTCGGCGTCGGCTTCACCATCGGCCCCGTCATCGGCGGCTTCCTTGGGGAATTCGGCCCGCGCGTGCCCTTCCTCGGCGCTGCTGCTTTGTCGCTTCTCAATTTTGTCGCCGCCTGCTTTCTGCTGCCGGAAACGCTGGAGGCGAAGAACCGCCGTCGCTTCGAGTGGAAACGCGCCAATCCGCTCGGCGCGTTGCGCCAGATGCGCCATTACCCTGGCATCGGCGGGGTCAGCCTCGTCATGTTCCTGTTTTTCCTGGCGCATGCCGTCTATCCCTCGGTCTGGTCCTTCGTCTCCACCTACCGCTACGGCTGGAGCGAGGGGCAGATCGGCCTGTCGCTCGGCATTTACGGCATCGGCGCCGCGCTCGTCATGGGGCTGGTCCTGCCGCGCGTCGTGCCTCTGCTCGGCGAATGGAAGACCGCGCTTCTCGGTCTCTGCTTCTCCGCTGCGGGGCTGACCGGCTATGCCTTCGCCTGGGAGGGCTGGGTGGTTTATGTCGTCATCGTGGCAACCGTCATCGAAAACGTCGCCGATCCGGCGCTGCGCAGTATTGCCGCCGGCAAGGTGCCGCCTTCGGCGCAGGGCGAGTTGCAGGGCGCGCTGACCAGCCTCAGCAGCATCACCACCATTGTCGGGCCGCTGATCTTCACGCAGATGTTCGGCTACTTCACGCGGCCTGAGGCGCCCGTCACCTTTGCCGGTGCGCCTTATCTCACGGCTGCCGTGCTCATCGTTCTGGCCGCCGGGGTGTTTCTTACGAGGGTTCGAGCCCGGGAGCCGGCCGAGGCGCTGGAAGGCGTGGGCTGAACCGATCAGAAATGGTGATGGTATGATGAATTTTTCATCATCTGCCTGTTTTGGGGTAGTTCTTTGCGAGGCTTTGATTTAAGCCCGAGTGATATTTTTGCGCCCACTACGCGGCGTTGCAGATCTCAATCACAGGACTGGTGTCATGGACACGCCGATCGACGCGCGCAGCCTTGCGCCGACAAACGATAATCGTTGGGGTGCGCATTTCCGTGCAACACTGGCGCTCGGCATTCCGCTGATCGGCGCGCAGCTCGCTCAGCTCGGCATCAATACCACCGACGTGATGATCGTCGGGCGCCTCGGCGCCGAGCATCTGGCGGCAATGGTCCTGTCGGCTCAATTCCTCTTCACCATCCTCATCTTCGGTTCGGGTTTCGCCATCGCCGTCATTCCGATGGTGGCGCAGGCCTATGGCCGCGGCGACGTCGTCTCTGTGCGCCGATCGCTGCGCATGGGTCTGTGGGTGGTGATTGGATATTGGGCCTTCATGCAGCCCGCCTTCTTCAATTCCGAGCAGATCCTGCTCTTCGCGCAGCAGAAGCCGGAGGTAGCCAAGCTCGCGCATGGCTATATCATGATCGGTCAATTCGGCGTGCTGCCGGCACTGCTCTTCAACGTGATGCGCGCGCTGGTCAGCGCCATCGGCAAGGCAGGCATCATCCTCAACGTCACCATCGTCACGCTGGTGATGAACGCGTTCTTCGCCTATGCCCTCGTGCTCGGCCATTTCGGCTTTCCGGCGATGGGGCTCGAGGGTGCGGCGATCGTGTCGGTCGTGGTGCAGACGGCTGGTTTCCTCTTCATCCTTGCCTTCGTGCAGAGGCGGGAGGAGACGCGCCGCTACGAGATCTTCGTGCGGTTCTGGAAGCCCGACTGGCATGCGCTGTTGGAAGTCATCCGGCTCGGATTCCCGATCAGCGTCACCATCCTTGCCGAGGTCAGCCTGTTCACGGTGGCCTCCCTGCTGATGGGCTATATCGGCACCATCGAACTTGCCGCCCACGGCATCGCCCTGCAATGGGCATCGATCGCCTTCATGATCCCGCTCGGCCTCAGCCAGGCGGCGACGGTGCGCGTGGGCGTCGCGCACGGGCAGGGCGATTATGACGGGCTGGTGCGAGCTTCCATCATGGTGTTCATCCTCGGCTGCGCCATTTCGGCGGTGGGCTCGGTGCTCTTTGCCACCATGCCGCAATTCCTCGGCAGCTGGTTCCTCGACGTCAGTTCGCCCGAGGCGCCCGAGGTGCTCGCCTATGCCGGGCCGCTGATCGTCGTTGCCGGGCTTTTCCAACTGGTCGATGGGCTGCAGGTGATCGCCAACGGATTGCTGCGCGGCCTGAAGGACGCGCGCGTGCCGATGATCATGGCGCTGATCGCTTACTGGCCGATTGGCTTCTTCCTGGCCTGGGCCTTCGCCTTTCCGCTGGGTCTGGGCGGCATCGGCATCTGGTTCGGCTTCCTCGTCGGGCTGGCGGCGGCGGCCGCCATGCTCTGCGGACGGTTCTATCTTCTCGTTCGCCGGGAGGGCGCGATCGCCGGCGTCTGAGCCGGCGTCCTTGCCCTCAGCCCGCGACAGGCTTGTAACTGCCGATATCGGCTCGAATGCCGAGACGCAAGAACATTTCCTGCGGATCGAAATTTGCGGCCTTATGGGCGTCCGTCACGGCTGCCCGCGCACGCTCAACGACCTCGGTATTTTTCCATTCGGCGATCGTGACGAAATTGAATTCGCCGGGACCTGCGACCTGCTCCAGCACCCGGTGATCGATGAAACCCTCCTGTGCCTCCAGCAGCTTGTGGGTCATCATCACTTTGACAAGAAATTCCTCACGCGCCGCCGCCGGCACGATGAACTTGTCGACACGATAGAAGGCTCCGCTCATCTATATCTCCTGCATCGGATCTGCAGGCAGTTCTGTAATTCCTCAAGCATGGTTGAGGTCAACAGTGAAAAGGGAGGGGCCGGTCGAATGTCCATTGCTTTCCTGTTTCGGGGACATTCTCGAAGCTTGATGCAACGGTGCGCCAGAAGCGGTCGCTGGCTCGACATCATTGCGTGGACCTTCAACGTCGGGTGCGTCATGAGCCATTGGACAAGTCGATCTCAACCAAGATCGCTCTAAGCCGCGGCTAGAAGTTCTTTCTTGCCCTCTGTCTCCCTGCTATCCTGGAAGTGAGGAGACCGCGCCATGAGCGAGAACCGAAAGCTGGCTGCAATCCTGGCCGCAGACGTGGTCGGGTACAGCCGGCTTGCCGGCGCCGACGAGGACCGCACCCTGGCGAGGTTACGGGCACTACGTAGCGATCTCATCGATCCGACGATCGCCGTGCATCATGGCCGGGTGGTGAAGCGCACCGGCGATGGTGCGCTGGTCGAGTTCCGCAGCGTGGTGGACGCCGTGCGCTGTGCCATTGAGGTGCAGAACGGTATGGTGGAGCGCAATGACGGCGTGCCGCAGGACCGTCGCATCGAGTTCCGGATCGGTATCCATTTGGGCGACGTCGTCGAGGAAAGTGATGGCGATCTGATGGGCGACGGCGTCAACATCGCCTCGCGATTGGAGGGCGTCGCCGCGGCGGGCGCGATCTGCCTATCCGAGGATGCCTATCGCCAGGTCAAGGCGAGGCTCGACCTCTCGGTCAGCGATCTCGGCAACACGCAACTCAAGAATATCGCCGAACCGATCCGGGTCTATTCGCTGCAAGTCGGCAGCGCCGGGACCAAGGCAGTCGCGCCCTCGCAAACCGCCACGAGCCAGCCGGCGACGGCAACGTCGCCGAAGCTGTCGATCGCCGTCCTGCCCTTCGCCAACATGAGCGGTGACGCCGAACAGGACTACTTCGCCGACGGCATCTCGGAAGACATCATCACGGCGCTATCGAAGTTGTCGCAGCTCTTCGTCATCGCCCGCAATTCGTCGTTTACCTTCAAGGGCAAGAACGTACAGGTGCAGGAGGTGGGCACGAAGCTCGGCGTGCGGTATGTTCTTGAGGGCAGTGTGCGCAAATCGGGGAACAGGGTACGCATCACCGCGCAGCTCATCGACGCGACCACCGGCGGGCACATTTGGGCGGAGCGGTTCGATCGCGACCTGACCGACATATTCGCGGTTCAGGACGATGTAACGCAGAAAATCGTCGATGCGCTGGCGGTCAGTCTGACAGAGGGCGATCGAAAAAGGCTGGTGCCGGGGCAGACCGGGCGCCCTGAGGCGTATGACTGCTTCCTGCGTGGCCGGGAGCTGTGGCACCGCCTGACGAAGCAAACGAACCGCGACGCCCGCGAGCTTTTGCAACGCGCCGTCGACCTGGACCCGAACTTCGCCTCGGCGCACGCCTTTCTCGCCCTTACCCACGGGCTCGACTACCTGAACCGGTGGAGCGCGTCGCCGCAGCGCTCGATCGAGCAAGCCGAAGAGGCTGCGACGCTGGCGGTAGCGCGGGATGATAATGATCCAGTTGCACATTGGGCGCTGAGCTTGGTCAAGCTTTATTCGCGACAGCACGATAGAGCCATCAGCGAGGCCGAGCGTGCGATAGTCCTCAATCCGAACTTCGCCGAAGGGCGGGTCAGCCTCGGCGAGGCACTCATCTATTCAGGCAGAGCCGAGGAGGCACTCGCCTGTTTCGATCAGGTAAGGGTCCTGAATCCGTACTTTCCGGATGTCGTTCTCCACTTTCAGGCTTTGGCTCTGTTTCAACTGGGAAGGTTCCGAGAGGCCGTCGAGCTGTTGCTGCAGCGCGTGAGCCGCAACCCCGTTACCGATGTCTCGCGCGCGCTTCTCGCCGCGTGTTACGGGCACCTCGGCCGTTTCGAAGAGGCCCGCGAGACGTGGCAAGAAGTGCTGCGGGTCAATCCCGACTACTCCCTGGAATACCGTCGCAAAGTCTTGCCCTTCAAGAACCCCGCCGATTTCGAGCTTGTCGTGGAGGGGCTACGCAAGGCCGGTGTCGTATAATGACGGATGATTAATGTCCGATCTTGAACCGTTGCCGCCGTTTGCACGGAGCTGAGTAACAGCCAGTGCCGGCGCAACCACGACTCCCCAGCGTAATCGCCGGCAAGGTCTGCTTTGAGAAAGCTGCGAAGCCGCCCTCCACTTGCGAACGCAAAGCAGCCCTGTTCTTCGGCAATGAAAAAAGGCCGCTATGGGCAGATAGCGGTCCTTTCACTGATAGCTGTCTTTCGAGTTCAAGAGATGCCGCATTACGTAGGTGGCTGCCCGTCTAACAGGCCTTGCGAAACCGGCGCTTCTTGAAATCAGCGTTCGGCGAGCGCCGGTTCGCCCTTCTTCTCGCGCACCATGTTGATGAAGCGGCGGAAGAGATAATGGCTGTCCTGCGGGCCGGGGGAGGCTTCTGGATGATGCTGGACGGAGAAGACCTGCTTGCCGAGAACGCGCAGGCCGCAATTGGTGCCGTCGAAAAGGGAAATATGAGTCTCTTCAACGCCGTCGGGCAGCGACTTCGAGTCCACCGCGAAGCCGTGGTTCATCGAGACGATCTCGACCTTGCCCGTCGTGTGATCCTTGACCGGATGATTGGCGCCGTGATGGCCCTGGTGCATCTTTTCGGTCTTCGCGCCCAAGGCGAGGCCGAGCATCTGGTGGCCGAGGCAGATGCCGAAGACCGGGATATCGGTCTTAACAAGTGTCTTGATGACAGGCACGGCATATTCGCCGGTTGCCGCTGGATCGCCGGGACCGTTCGAGAGGAAGATACCGTCCGGCTGCAAGGCGAGCACGTCTTCGGCGCTCGTTGTTGCCGGCACGACGGTCACCTTGCAGTCGAGGCCCGCAAACAGGCGCAGAATGTTGCGCTTGACGCCGTAATCGAGGCAGACGACGTGATATTTCGCATCCGCCGCGCCGAGTTCGCCGTAACCCTCGTTCCAGACCCACGGCGTCTGCGCCCAGTGTGAGGACTGGCCGGAGGAGGCGATCTTGGCAAGATCGAGACCTTCCAGGCCGCTCCAAGCCTTGGCTTCGGCCTTCAGCGCCTCGATGTCGAAGAGGCCGTTGGGGTCGTGGGCGATCACCGCGTTCGGAGCGCCGTTCTCGCGGATCCAGGCGGTGAGCGCACGCGTGTCGATGCCGCAGAGACCGATGATGCCGCGTGCTTTCAGCCACTGGTCGAGATGTTTGGCGGCGCGGTAGTTCGACGGGTCGGTGATGTCGGCCTTGAAGATGACGCCGACGGCGCCGTGGCGGGCGGCAGGCGTCAGGTCCTCGATATCCTCGTCGTTGGTGCCGATATTGCCGATGTGGGGAAAGGTGAAGGTGACGATCTGGCCGAGATAGGAGGGGTCGGTCATGATCTCTTCGTAGCCGGTCAGCGCCGTGTTGAAGACGACTTCGGCCTGGACCTTGCCGGTGGCGCCGATGCCCCTGCCTTCGATCACCGTGCCGTCGGCAAGAACGAGCAGGGCGGTCGGCTTTTCGGTTGTCCAGGGTGCTGTTGCGGTCATCTTCATCCCGTTTCCGGCGGCCGATGCGCTTAGCCGCGCTCGTCGCCATTTGATCTCGCAGACGTGTGGGCACGGCAATGCCGCGCGCTTCAGGCCTGATCACGAATTTTGGTGCAGGTGGCGGTAAATAGCCACGCAATCGCTTAGCGTCAATCTTTGTAGCCGGGATTGCGGCCGTTTTCTTGCGCTTTATCGCGACGATCGCGCAATTTATTTGATCCGTCGCATCGGCGTGGTTTATGAAGCGGCATCAAAAAAGGAGTGAACACATGCTGCGCGATCAACTCGCCACTCAGCTGAAAGAGGCGATGAAGGCCAAGGATACGGAGCGGCTGTCGACCGTCCGGCTGATTCAGGCGGCGATCAAGGACCGCGACATTGCCAATCGCGGTGCCGGCAAGGAGCAGGCGAGCGACGACGAGATCCTGCAGATTCTCGCCAAGATGGTGAAGCAGCGTGACGAATCGGCAAAGATCTATGAGGAGAATTCCCGGCCGGAGCTTGCTGCCAAGGAGCGTGCGGAAATCGCCGTCATTCAGGACTTCATGCCGAAGCAGCTTTCGGACGGCGAAGTGCGCGCCAACATCTCGGCGATCATCACCGAGACAGGTGCTGCCGGCGTCAAGGACATGGGCAAGGTGATGGCGGCGCTCAAGGAGCGTTATGCCGGGCAAATGGATTTCGCCAAGGCATCGGCAACCGTCAAGGAGCTTTTGAACGGATAAGCCTCAGATGGCCCGTCTCGCCTGCGGCTCCTCACGGACCGCAGGTCCGAGCACGGCCTCGGCGGCGGCATCGACGATGGCGAACTTCGCCGCCTGATAGTTCCAATATTCGAGGATGAAGCGGCGGGACAGCCAGAAGTCGCCCTTGCGCGAAGGTTCTGTCCAGCCGACGCTTTCCATGGTCGCGGCCTGGGTCAGAAGCCGCTTCAGGTGGGTATTGGAAATCATGAATTGTTCGCGGAGCTCCCGCAGCGACAGGGGACCGATAACGACGCGCTCGGCCGCCCGAGGAAATTGCGGAAGGCGGGAGATCAGGTAATCCATCACCAGTCCGCCCGAATTCGCCCAGTTGAAGAGGTTGAAGGTGGGGCCTGGATTGCGCACGGACTCACTGCCGATGATCGCCCTTGCGATCCGCGGCTGAATCGCAGCCATTGTTGCGGAGGGGGCGGCGGTGATCTGGTCGGCGCGTTCGCCGCCGTCGAGGCTGTCGAGGATCATCATATGGGTGACGAGCCATCGCGTGAAATGCTGTTCGGCAATTTCGGTCGGTTCCAGATAGCGTGTGCGCTTGTCAGGTCCGGGCACCACACGCAGGAAACGATAGGCCAGCATTTCCTGCATGAAGGCCGCGGCCGTCTTGCGGCTGGCGATGTCGTTCTTGACTGCGAAATCGACAAAGCGGCCGGAATAGAGGCCACCGCTTTGGCCGTCGTCGGGATGACCGTAATGAAGTGCGAAGCCGGCATGGGCCATCAGCCAGCGCTGCTGCGCCGCGAAAATCGATGCGATGCGCGGGCTCTCGCGATAGATCGCAAGCAGTTGAGTGGCGCAATGTAGGATCGCAGCGAGAAAGCGATCGTCTGCTGCAAGATTTTCCGCGGTGAAAGCCATTGGGAAGGGTCCAGGAGTTCGGCGCATACATCTTTCATGCCCGCGCCGTCTGTCAACGGTTTTGTCGATAAGCGGTTAATTTCAAAGGGAGACTTGGCAATAGAGCCTGAAATTTAAGAAGGCAGGAGCTGGGGGCGCTCCTGCCTTCTTGCTCTTTGCTTCCGCCGGCAACGCAGGGCTGAGGCCCAAGCCGGTGGGTATTTGCAAAGGCACCCTTGCGAAGCGGCGCCGGGGGTAGGGATGGTGCTTCGCTCGGGGATCGCTTTGTTGAGATCAAACCTATTGCGGTGCGGACGTCTGTTCAAATTACAAAAAAATAATGATTGCCGGAAACGGCGCTTTGAGGGGCTTCGAAGCGAAGTTTCGGCAGGCGCCGCGAGGATCACGACGCGCGAGTGGTCGTGGCGATAAGGGGCTGTTTTGAAACGTTTTAATTCGGTTTCGTGTTACGCCGCCGCTCGTGCCGAAGCCCTTGCCGTGGGCGACCCCAGGCCTTTCGACGACAATAATGTCGCACCCCTGTCGCAGGGGTGGTCACGTGTTGTTGATTGGATAACCGACGCGACCACCGTTGGATGCACTTGCCTGTGAATAGCGGGTTTTCCCGACGAGTTTCGTGGCATGGTGCGGCAAAGCAGCTTATATGGAGCTTGGCCAAGAGGGATAAATGCGCTTTTCCAACACCTTTCTCGATGAGATCCGCGACCGCGTTCCGATTTCGAACGTGATCGCGCGCCGCGTCAGCTGGGACAAGCGTAAGACCAATGTCTCGCGTGGCGACTACTGGGCCTGCTGCCCGTTCCATGGCGAGAAATCGCCGAGCTTCCACTGCGAGGACCGAAAGGGGCGGTATCACTGCTTCGGCTGCGGCGTCACCGGCGACCACTTCCGCTTCCTGACCGAGCTGGAGGGTTTGAGTTTTCCCGAGGCCGTGCAGCAGATCGCCGAGATGGCCGGCGTGCCGATGCCGCTTGCCGATCCCGTGATGGAGAAGCGCGAGAAAGAGCGCGGCTCGCTGATCGACGTCATGGAAATGGCGACCAGCTTCTTCCAGGACCAGCTGCAGACGGCCAATGGCGCAAAGGCGCGCGCCTATCTGCGCGATCGCGGACTGACGGGGCGTACCATCGAGACCTTCCGTCTCGGTTATGCGCCTGACAGCCGCAATGCGCTGAAGGAATTCCTGGCCGGCAAGGGCGTCTCCAAGGAGCAGATCGAGGCCTGCGGCCTGGTCGTGCATGAAAACGTGCCGGTCTCCTACGACCGTTTCCGTGACCGCATCATGTTCCCGATCCTTTCGTCGCGGGAAAAGGTGATCGCCTTCGGCGGCCGCGCCATGTCATCAGATGCGCCCGCGAAATATCTGAACTCCAACGAGACGGAGCTCTTCCACAAGGGCAATGTCCTTTACAATTTCGCCCGCGCGCGCCGCGCCATACAGGGTCCCGGCCGCGGCGATCAGCAGGACGACAATGCGAGCGGCACCATCATCGCCGTCGAAGGTTATATGGACGTGATCGCGCTCTATCAGGCCGGCATCGAAAACGCCGTTGCGCCGCTCGGCACGGCGCTCACCGAAAACCAGCTCGAGCTGCTCTGGAAGATGGTGCCGCAGCCGGTACTCTGCTTCGATGGCGACGGCGCCGGCATTCGCGCCGCCAATCGCGCCGCCGAACTGGCGCTGCCGCATCTGAAGCCCGGCCGCTCCGTCCGCTTCGCGCTTCTGCCTGACGGTAAGGACCCGGATGATCTCGTGCGTGACGAGGGGCGCGCGCCTTTCGACAAGGTGATGAGCCAGGCGAAGCCGCTTTCGGAGATGCTGTGGAGCCGGGAAATCAACACCGGCAAGTTCGATACGCCCGAGGCGCGCGCCGAGCTCGAAGCACGGCTGAAGCAGCTCGTCGCCGTCATCGCCGACGAAAATGTACGCCGCCATTACCAGCAGGATATTCGCGACCGGCTGAACGCCTTCTTCCAGCCGCAGTTCCAGAACCGCAACAATGGCGAGCGGCGCGGTTTTAGCGGCAATTCCCGGAACGGCCGCGACAATGCGTCCAAGGCAGGACCGAAAAGCCCCAGCCTGATTTCCGACCGGCTCGCCCGCTCAGGCCCCGTGCGCGGACACCGGGACAATACGGCGCTGCGCGACAGCGTGCTGGCGCTCACCATCGTCAATCATCCGGCCCTGATGATCGACGATTATGATGAAATCGCCGCGATCGAATATGACAGCCGCGAGCTGCAGCGGCTCTGGTCGGCGATGCTCGGCGCAGCCGCTGCCGTCGCAGGGCCGCATCTGACGCGCGAATATCTGACTGAACGATTGGAATTCGAAGGCTTCGGTCCGCTTATCAAGAGCCTCGACCAGCAGGTGCGCAATGCGAGGCTTTGGACGGCGACCGAGGAGGCGGCGATGGAGGATGCCCGTGAGGGCTATCGTCAGGCGCTCGCCTTCCACAAACGTGCGAAGGCCTTGCGCCGGCAGAAGATGGAACTCGAACGCGAGATTGCGCTGGCGACCGAAGCCGGCGACGGCGAGGCGATCGTTCAGCTGATACGGGCGCAGCAGGAAGTGCATCTCGAAGGCGTACGCCTCGAGAACCAGGAGGCGATCATCGACGGCTTCGGCGTACTTTCTGGCCGTGTCAAAGGGGCGGCGAACCACTGATGCCGTTCAGCGGACGCAATGAACCAGGCTTTTCCGCTTCCGATGCGCTGTTTTCGGCCGGCCGTTCGCCGCTCGACGTCTTGAAACAGGTCTATGGTTATTCCTCCTTCCGCGGCAAACAGCAGAAGGTGGTGGAGCATATTGTTTCCGGCGGCGATGCCGTGGTGCTTTTTCCGACAGGCGCGGGCAAATCGCTGTGCTTCCAGATCCCGGCACTTTGCCGCGACGGCGTCGGCATCGTCGTCTCGCCGCTGATTGCGTTGATGCGCGATCAGGTGGAGGCGATGAAGCAGCTCGGCATCCGCGCCGCGGCATTGAATTCGTCGCTGTCGCGCGAGGAGTTCGTCCAGGTTCGTCGCGCGCTTTCGGCGGGAAAGCTCGATCTTCTCTACGTGACGCCCGAGCGCATCCTGACGGATGGTTTCCGCGAGCTGATCGCCAGTGAGAAGATCGCGCTGTTTGCGATCGACGAGGCCCACTGCGTCTCGCAATGGGGCCATGATTTCCGCCCGGAATATCGCGAGCTCGGCCGGCTCGGCGAACAGTATCCCGGCGTGCCCCGCGTGGCGCTGACGGCAACGGCCGACCCGCATACGCGTGACGATATCATCGAGCGGCTGGGGCTCGGCAATGCCGAAATCTTCACCACCAGCTTCGACAGGCCGAATATTGCCTATGAAATCGTCGAGCGCGACCAGCCGCGCCAGCAGCTTCTGCGCTTCCTGTCCGGCCACAAGGGCGACAGCGGCATCGTCTACTGCCTGTCGCGCGCCAAGGTCGAGGACACGGCCGACTGGCTGAACGGGCAGGGCATCCGCGCGCTGCCCTATCACGCCGGCATGGACCGGGCACTGCGCGACAGCAATCAGGATGCTTTCCTGAAAGAAGAGAACCTCTGCCTGGTCGCGACCGTCGCCTTCGGCATGGGCATCGACAAGCCGAATGTGCGCTATGTCGCCCATCTCGACCTGCCGGGTTCGGTGGAAGCCTATTACCAGGAGACCGGGCGCGCCGGCCGCGACGGCCTGCCGTCCGAGGTCTGGATGGCCTATGGCATGGCCGACGTCATCCAGCGCCGCCGCATGATCGATGAGGGCAACGCTGCAGACGAAATCAAGCGGGTCGAGCGCGCCAAGCTCAACGCCTTGCTGGCGATCTGCGAAACCGCCTCCTGCCGCCGGCAGGCGATCCTTGCCCATTTCGGCGAGGCGCATGCCGGCCAATGCGGCAATTGCGACACCTGCCTGAAGCCGGTCGAGACCTGGGAAGGCACGGAAGCCGCGATCAAGGCGCTCGCCGCCGTCTACCGCACCGGCGAGCGGTTCGGCGCCGGTCATGTCATCGATGTGCTGGTCGGTAACATCAACGAAAAGACCGAGCGTTTCGGCCATGTGAATATGCCGGTCTTCGGCGCCGGCAAGGACATTCCGGCGCGCACATGGCAATCCGTCTACCGCCAGCTGCTCGCCATGGGACTGATCCGTATCGATCATGAGGCCTATGGGGCGCTGAAGCTGGAGTCGGAGGCGCGCGCCGTTTTCAAGCAGGAACGGCAGGTCTTCTTCCGCAAGGACCGGCCGGCCTCCGAACGGCGTACGAAGAAGGCCGAGCGCAGCGAGCGCAAGTCGGGCCTGTCGGGCGCCGACGGCACGCTTTTCGAGGCGCTGAGAGCCGAGCGCATGTCGATCGCCAAATCGCTCGGCGTACCGCCCTATGTCGTCTTCCCCGATACGACGCTGATCGCTTTTGCGACGGAACGGCCGCGCAGCCGCAAGGAATTGCTCGGCATATCGGGCGTCGGACAATCGAAGCTCGAGCGTTATGGCGACGCTTTCCTGGAGATCATTCTCTCGCACGATAAGGATTGAACGGGCCCGCTGATTTTGGTGCGGCGAGAAGACAAGCAAGCAGCGATATGCTAACCCGATTGCTATAAAAAACGTCAGGAAGGGCCGCCCATGACCTCGCCATTTCTTTCCCATCTCCGGGCCGAGATTTCGGCGCTCAGGGATGCCGGCCTCTACAAGTCGGAGAGGGTCATCAGTTCCAAGCAGGCGGGCGAGATTGCGATTTCCACCGGCGAGCGGGTGCTGAATTTCTGCGCCAACAACTATCTCGGCCTTGCTGACAACGAAGAGCTGGCGGAGGCCGGCAAGAAGGCGCTCGACCGCTATGGCTACGGCATGGCCTCGGTGCGTTTCATCTGCGGCACGCAGGAAGAGCACAAGCAGCTCGAGGCCCGCATTTCTGCCTTTCTCGGCATGGAGGACACGATCCTCTATTCCTCCTGCTTCGATGCCAATGGCGGTCTGTTCGAAACGCTGCTCGGCGAAGAGGATGCGATCATTTCCGACGCACTGAACCATGCCTCGATCATCGATGGCGTGCGTCTCTCCAAGGCCAAACGCTTCCGCTACGCCAACAACGACATGGCGGCGCTGGAAGAGGAGCTGAAAAAGGCCGAAGGCAGCCGCTTCAAGCTGATTGCCACCGACGGCGTCTTCTCCATGGACGGCATCATCGCCAATCTCGGCGGCGTCTGCGACCTCGCCGAGAAATACGGCGCGATGGTCATGGTCGACGACAGCCACGCCGTCGGCTTCGTCGGCAGAAATGGCCGCGGCTCGCCGGAATATTGCGGCGTCGAGGACCGCATCGACATTATCACCGGCACGCTCGGCAAGGCGCTCGGCGGCGCGTCCGGCGGTTACACTTCGGCGAGAGCCGAAGTCGTCGAATGGCTGCGGCAACGTTCGCGGCCCTATCTGTTCTCGAACACGCTGGCCCCGGTCATCGCCGCGGCCTCGCTGAAAGTGTTCGACCTGATCGAAAACGGCGATGCCCTGCGCAAGCGCCTTTCCGACAATGCCGATCTCTTTCGTATTGAAATGACCAAGCTCGGGTTCACACTCGCCGGCGAAGGCCATCCGATCATCCCGGTCATGCTGGGCGACGCCAAGCTTGCCCAGGATATGGCGGGCCTGATGCTGAAGAAGGGCATCTATGTGATCGGGTTCTCCTTCCCCGTGGTGCCGAAAGGCCAGGCCCGTATCCGCACGCAAATGTCGGCGGCGCATTCCAGGGCGGATGTGGAGCAGGCGATTGCCGCTTTTGCGGAAGCTGGGCGGGAGCTGGGTGTGATTTGAGCGAGGCTTGCTCCCTCTTCTCCCCAGCGGGGAGACGTGGCCCGAAGGGTCGGATGAGGGGGCGGAGAAAAGCGACGTTTCGAGCGGTAAGCGAGAAACAATAAGGTCTCTATGGCGTGCCGTGTGGCCCCCTCATCCGCCCTACGGGCACCTTCTCCCCATTGGGGAGAAGAGGGAGTCGCAAGGTCCGGCACCAAAACAAGGGCGGGATATTGTCGATGTCGAACATGATGAAGGCGCTGGTCAAATCGAAGCCAGAGGTCGGGCTCTGGATGGAGAATGTGCCGGTGCCCGAGGTCGGGCCGAACGATGTGCTGATCCGGGTGAAGAAATCGGCGATCTGCGGCACCGACGTGCATATCTGGAACTGGGACCAGTGGGCGCAGAAGACCATTCCGGTGCCGATGGTCGTCGGCCATGAATTCTCCGGCGAGATTGCCGAGATCGGATCGGCGGTCACCCGCTATCATGTCGGCGAGCGGGTCTCCGGCGAAGGGCATATCGTCTGCGGCAAGTGCCGCAACTGCCGGGCGGGTAGGGGGCATCTTTGCCGCAACACGCTCGGCGTCGGCGTCAACCGGCCGGGCTCGTTCGGCGAGTTCGTCTGTATCCCCGAAAGCAATGTCGTGCCGATCCCGGACGATATAACAGACGAGATCGCCGCGATCTTCGATCCGTTCGGCAATGCCGTGCATACCGCGCTCTCCTTCGATCTCGTCGGCGAGGACGTGCTCGTCACCGGCGCCGGGCCGATCGGCATCATGGGAGCGCTCGTCGCCAAGCGTTCCGGCGCCCGCAAGGTTGTTATCACCGACATCAATCCGCATCGTCTGGACCTGGCGCGCAAGCTCGGCATCGATCATGTCGTCGATGCATCGAAGGAAAACCTCGCCGACGTGATGAAGGCGATCGGCATGACGGAGGGTTTCGACGTCGGGCTCGAAATGTCGGGCGCAGCACCCGCCTTCCGCGACATGATCGACAAGATGAACAATGGCGGCAAGATCGCCATTCTCGGCATTGCGCCGGCCGGATTCGAGATCGACTGGAACAAGGTGATTTTCAAGATGCTCAATCTCAAGGGCATCTATGGTCGCGAGATGTTCGAAACCTGGTACAAGATGATCGCCTTCGTGCAAGGCGGCCTCGACCTTTCGCCCATCATCACGCATCGCATCAAGATCGACGATTTCCGCGATGGTTTCGAGGCGATGCGGTCGGGCAATTCAGGCAAGGTCGTGATGGACTGGATGTGAGGGAGGACAACATGCTCTACGAAGGAAGCTGCCATTGCGGCAACGTTGCTTTCGCGGTCGAAGGCGAATTCACCGAGGCGCTGGACTGCAACTGTTCGCTCTGCCGCAGGCGGGGAGGGCTTCTCGCTTTCGTGCCGCGCGAGAAACTGGTGCTGAAGACACCGGAAGACGATCTTTCGACCTATACTTTCAACCGGCATGTCATCAAGCATCATTTCTGCGCCAATTGCGGCATCGCCCCCTTCGGCGAGGGCGTGGCGCCGAACGGTGCGGCGGTGGCTTCGATCAATCTGCGCTGCATTCCCGCGATCGATCTCGGCGCGCTGAAGGTGACGCCTTACGACGGCCAGGCACGTTAGCCAATATTTACCCGGAGAGGGCGAATATACCGTCGGCACAATTGCAGGAAATGGCCGGAACAACTGGGGCGGCGGGCAAAATTCCGGCCGCCCTTGTCTTTTGTTTGCTGCTTCTTAAATAAGGTTCGCAATCGCAGCCGCGGTTCAAAGCCTGTGGATAAGGCTTTTTCCGAGTTTTCGCGGGCTTTTTTGCTGGAAAAGCTTGACGAGAACAAAAAATGTGGGAATCACCGTTCGACTTGTTGAAACGGTGAACAGGGTCAAGGCGGATCGCGCAACCATGGCCGGAAATCCAAAGGCAAGAAAGCTTTGCTGTCCGGTACCGGCGATCGTGGTTAATCAGACTTTAAATGTCATCCCGTTAGGTGGGCCTAGGTGATTCAAGGGCGACGCGAGCGGCGCGTCAGGCCCTGAGACGGCCCATTCACCGTAGCGAGATTGGATAGCGTCAGGAAGGCGACGATATAAATGGCAACCAAGGTCAAAGAGAACGAAGACGCGGAAGTCGAACGCGACGGCGCAAGCGACGGCCCTCTTCTCGATCTTTCCGACGATGCGGTCAAGAAGATGATCAAGGCCGCCAAGAAGCGCGGCTATGTGACGATGGATGAGCTCAACGCCGTCCTGCCGTCCGAAGAAGTGACCTCCGAGCAGATCGAAGACACGATGTCGATGCTGTCGGACATGGGCATCAACGTCATCGAGGACGAGGAAGCCGAAGAGGCTGGTGCTTCCGGCGGTGGCGATGACGACGACGCCGGCGGTGATGAGGACAGCGAAGGCGGCGAGCTCGCGCCTTCGGCCGGCACCGCGCTTGCGACCGCCAAGAAGAAAGAGCCGACCGACCGTACCGACGATCCGGTACGCATGTATCTGCGCGAGATGGGCTCGGTGGAGCTGCTGTCGCGCGAAGGCGAAATCGCGATCGCCAAGCGCATCGAAGCCGGCCGCGAGACGATGATCGCGGGCCTCTGTGAGAGCCCGCTGACCTTCCAGGCCCTGATCATCTGGCGCGACGAACTCAACGAAGGCACGACGCTGCTGCGCGAGATCATCGATCTCGAGACGACCTATTCCGGTCCGGAAGCCAAGGCCGCGCCGCAGTTCCAGAGCCCCGAGAAGATCGAGGCCGACCGCAAGGCGGCGGAAGAGAAGGAAAAGACCCGGCGCGCCCGCTCCGGCGACGACGACATCACCGATGTCGGCGGCGAAGGCCTGCCTCCCGAAGAGGAGGAAGAGGACGAGGACGAATCCAACCTCTCTCTCGCCGCGATGGAAGCCGAGCTGCGTCCGCAGGTCATGGAAACGCTCGACATCATTGCCGAGACCTACAAGAAGCTGCGCAAGCTGCAGGACCAGCAGGTCGAGCAGCGCCTTGCCGCCACCGGCACGCTGTCTTCCGCCCAGGAGCGCCGCTACAAGGAGCTCAAGGACGAGCTGATCAAGGCGGTCAAGTCGCTGTCGCTCAACCAGAACCGCATCGATGCACTGGTCGAGCAGCTCTATGACATCAACAAGCGCCTCGTGCAGAACGAAGGCCGCCTGCTGCGCCTGGCCGAATCCTACGGCGTCAAGCGCGACTCGTTCCTGGAGCAGTATCAGGGCGCCGAGCTTGATCCGAACTGGATGAAGTCGATCGGCAATCTGGCCGCTCGCGGCTGGAAGGAATTCGCCAAGGCCGAGAATACGACGATCCGCGACATCCGCCAGGAGATCCAGAATCTCGCGACGGAAACCGGCATCTCGATCTCGGAATTCCGCCGCATCGTGCACATGGTGCAGAAGGGCGAGCGCGAAGCCCGCATCGCCAAGAAGGAAATGGTCGAAGCGAACCTTCGCCTCGTCATCTCGATCGCCAAGAAGTACACGAACCGCGGCCTGCAGTTCCTCGATCTCATCCAGGAAGGCAATATCGGTCTGATGAAGGCGGTCGACAAGTTCGAATACCGCCGCGGTTACAAGTTCTCGACCTATGCGACGTGGTGGATCCGTCAGGCGATCACCCGTTCTATCGCCGACCAGGCCCGCACGATCCGCATTCCGGTGCACATGATCGAGACGATCAACAAGATCGTCCGGACCTCGCGCCAGATGCTGCACGAGATCGGTCGCGAGCCGACGCCGGAAGAACTGGCCGAAAAGCTCGCCATGCCGCTCGAAAAGGTCCGCAAGGTCCTGAAGATCGCCAAGGAGCCGATCTCGCTCGAAACCCCGGTGGGCGACGAAGAGGATTCGCATCTCGGCGATTTCATCGAGGACAAGAACGCGCTGCTGCCGATCGACGCCGCCATCCAGGCGAACCTGCGCGAGACGACGACCCGCGTTCTCGCCTCGCTGACGCCGCGCGAGGAACGTGTCCTGCGCATGCGCTTCGGCATCGGCATGAACACCGACCACACGCTCGAAGAAGTCGGCCAGCAGTTCTCGGTCACCCGCGAACGTATCCGCCAGATCGAGGCGAAGGCGCTGCGCAAGCTCAAGCATCCGAGCCGCTCGAGAAAGCTGCGCTCGTTCCTCGACAGCTAGGTTTTAATGCCGTTGCGAGTTGAAAAAGCCGGGCTTTATGCTCGGCTTTTGCTTTGTGATTAACACCAATGATCATGGCGGCTTTCTTGTCCCCGCCTGGTGACAAGGCTATAATCGCGGCCCACGGGGGAAGGGATCGATCGCGACGCGCGAGCGAGGTCGATGTGTACCTGTCGGCCAATCCTCCGTTAGGAGGTGCGACATGACCACTTACATTCTTTTGATCGATTGGACTGACCAAGGCATCCGTACTGTTCGCGACTCGACAAAACGGCTGGACGCGGCGAAAAAACTGCTCGCCGGCGTCGGCGGCTCCTTCAACCAATTCTATCTGACGATGGGCGGACACGACATGGTCGCGGTCTGCGAGGCGCCCGATGATGCGGTGATGGCGCATTTTACGCTGTCGCTCGCCATGGCGGGCAATGTCCGCACCGAGACGCTGAAGGCGTTCCCGGAGGCTGCCTATCGGGATCTCATCGGCTCGCTCGGCTGACTCTGCTCAAGCCGGTTCGGATATTAGCTAAGGCGCGGCTCGAAATCGCGTGGCAGCGATCACGCGGTTTTTTGCTTTTGTGGCTTGATGCTGCCGGCTTTAAAGGCCACATCGCTGCTGTGACAGAAGAAGACGTCGAACCGGCAGAAGCGCATGAAGCGCCAGAACAGCGGCCTGAAATCCGCTGGGGCGTCGGCGCGTCCGTGCTTCTGCACGTGCCGCTCATCGCCCTTCTCATTTTCGGCCTGCCGAAGATCGAGCCGAAGCCGCCTGAAGACGAGAGCGTGAAGGTGGAGCTCGTCCCGCCGCCGGAGGAGAAGAAGCCGGAAGAAAAGAAGCCCGAGAAGCCGCCGGAGCCGAAGCCGCCGGAACAGGCCAAGAAGCAACCGCCGCCACCACCGCCTCCTCCGCCCCCGCCACCGCCGCCGCCGCCGTCAGACGCTGTAAAGCCTGAGCCGAGCACCCCGATGCAAAGCATCTCGCATTCAGTCCCTGAGTTTGCCGACAAGGATACTGCGCCGGAACAACAGGAACAGGCATTGCCGCGGCATGCGGATGCACCGAAGCCATCCATTGCCGACGTGAAACCGGCAAGCGCACCCGTCGAGCCGCCGCAGCCCGAAAAATCCGAGGTTTCGAAGACAATGCCTGCGGCGAATGCCGTGCCTCAGGATATCGAACTGCCACAGGTGCAAATTGCTGAAGTCAATCCGGAAAAAAACGAGCCGGACGGCGTCGGATTGGACGAGGCAAGGACGAATTTGGAGCAAGCGGAGCACCCAAAGGAAACGGCGCCGACGCCTCCTGTTACCGCGGAAGCTAAGGTCAGCAAATCGGAAGAGCTTACAGAGGCAAAGATACTGTATTCCGAGAAGGCTACGGCTGATCCGATGATTAGGAACGCCATTAAGAATCTACCTCGAGCTGCGCGCATCAATGCGCTCTGCCAGACCGAGCTTCAGCAGCAGCTGATCCATGCTCCGGCGGGGTATAAGCCGGATTTCCTGCCTTCTTTTCCGCGTGTCACGAAAGGGAATATTCTTAATGGCACGGGCGGCGCCTTCCAGAGTTCAGGCTCGTGGTACGACGTTACCTTGATATGTCAAGTCGATAATGATGCCAGGAAGGTAATATCCTTCCGTTTCGACATTGGAGACAAAATTCCAAAAAGCCAATGGAAAAGCCGGGGCTTCCTGAAGTACTGATCTTCACGTGGCACGAGCCCCCAACAAGCCACACGCAAGGAACCGCATCTAGCCTCTCCCTATGGCCGTGATGGTACGGTGAAGAAGGGACAATGATATGTCAAACGAGATCGAGCGTTTTCTGGAGCGTCATGACGAAGCCGTGGCTGCGCTGTTCCTGGAAAACAAAGGCGACGAGCTGACCGATATTCTGGTGGCGGCCCTCGAAGAGGCCCTTGAGATCCTGGTCGAAGCTGCGCCCGCCGAAACGCTGCATTGACATCTTTCGAGAGATTGCCTGGCCCGCTTGCTGCCCGTCTGTCCGGCTATCGGATGGAACGGGAGGCGCTCGGCCGTTCCGCCGCGAGCGTCTTTCGGCTCGAAGGCGAGGGCCTGCCGGCGCTTTATCTGAAGGTCGAGGCGGCGGGGCGGTTCGGCGAACTTGCCGATGAGGCGGCCCGGCTTGCCTGGCTCAAGGGTTGCCGCCTGCCATGCCCGGAGGTGATCGCCCGGGAAAGCGACGGCGAGCGTAACTGGCTGCTGGTGAGCGCGCTGCCGGGAACCGATCTCGCCAGCGCTTCGGCGCTGATGCCGCTCGCGCGCGTCGAATTGCTGGCGGAGGCACTGCTCGATCTTCATCGCCTGCCGATTGCTTCCTGTCCGTTCGACCACCGCCTGGAAATGCGCCTGCCGGTGGCCAAGGCACGTATGGAAGCGGGAATCGTCGACGAGGAGGATTTCGATCCGGCGCGGCTTGGGAAAAGGGCTGCCGAACTTTTCGCCGCGCTCGAAAGCATGAGGCCAACCAATGAGGATCTCGTCGTTACCCATGGCGACGCCTGCCTGCCGAACTTCGTCGCTTCCCGCGGCCAATTCTTCGGCTATATCGATTGCAGCCGCCTCGGCGTCGCCGACCGCTATCAGGATATTGCGCTCGCCTGCCGCAGCATCGCCTATAATTTCGGCGAGGCGCTGGTGCAGCCCTTTCTCGATCGTTACGGCCTGCCGGCGCCTGATCCGGCAAGGCTCGGTTATTATCAGCTGCTCGACGAGTTCTTCTAGACGATTGCATCATCAATGCGCGGCTGGCAGAGTTGACGGCATCGAACCTGCGGATGTGAAATGCCGAAAAACCAGTTCAGGATGCTGCGCTCGGCGCTGACAGGCGTCGAAGCGGTGGAAGCCGAAACGCCTCACAGTTTCGCCAGGCACACGCATGAGCAGTTCGGCATCGGCCTCGTTTCATCGGGGGCGCAGAAATCGCTCAGCGGGCGCGGCGTGGTGGAGGCCGAGGCCGGTGATATCATCACCGTCAATCCGAACGAGGTGCATGACGGCGCGCCGATCGGCGAGCGCCGGTCGTGGCGCATCCTCTATTTCGATCCCGAGATCGTCACCGGCCTCTCGCAAGAGATCGGCGCAAAGCGCTCGGAAATCTCCCATCCCGTCATTCGCGATGCGGCGATCGCCACCCGCTTCGAAACGCTGTTTCGCGCGGTGACCGCAAGTGCTGCCGACGGGCTGCTCTGCGAGGAACTGCTTCTGCAACTCGTCGCCCATGTCATGCGGGAAGGCGACGGCAGCGAGGAGAGGCCGCCGGTGCCGTCATCCATCCGCGCGGCGCGGGATCTGATCGACGACGATCCGCTTGCCGCCGTCTCGCTGGCCGATCTTTCCCGGGAAAGCGGCCTCAGCCGTTTCCAGCTGCTGCGCGGCTTCGCCAAGGCGACGGGACTGACGCCGCATGCCTATCTCGTCCAGGCCCGCATCCATCTCGCCCGGCGGCTGATCGCTGAGGGCACGCCGCTTGCGGAAGCCGCCTTTGCCAGCGGCTTTGCCGACCAGAGCCACATGACACGCGTCTTCGTACGCAAATACGGACTGTCGCCGCGGCTTTATGCCGGCGGCGCTTTTCTCTGAGCGGTGGAAGGCTGATTCCGTGGTGCCGCAGCTGCGACCTCTCTCCAGCCTCATCCTGAGGCGCCCCGCAGGGGCCTCGAAGGACGGGGCTGGCCACCTTCGGTCATACGCCTGCAATTTCGTTCAAGACCCCGGCCGGTCGCTGCTGTTTCCTTGGCGTATCCAATCGGAGGCGCGGAATGTCGAGACAGGTTCAAGGCTATTTCTATCTGGCGCTGGCCATGCTGACGGTCGGCAGCACTGTCGTTGCGAGCAAGATCATCGCGTCAGGACTGCCGCCCTTCACGGCCACCGCCTTGCGCTTCGCCCTCGCTCTTCCCGTCTTTTTCCTGCTGATGCGGGCAAGCGGCGCCCGGGTACCGAAGCTCTCCAGCCACGACCGTCTCATCCTCGTCATTCAGGCCGGCGCCGGGAGTGTCGGCTATACGACGCTGCTGATATCGGGCCTCAGCCTGACTTCGGCCGCCGATGCGGGCGTCATCATCGGCACGCTACCGGTGGTCGCGGCGGCGGTTTCGATCCTGGTGCTGCGCGAACGGCCGGGGCGCGCCCTGCTTCTGGCGGTGGCGCTGGCGAGCGCCGGCGTGTTTTCGATCGCCTTCACGCCGGGGGCGACTGGCGGGTCGCTTGCCGGCAATCTGCTGATTTTCCTCGCGGTCATCTGCGAGGGCTTGTTCATTCTCTTGAACAAGCGGCTGACGGCCGACATTCCGCCGCTTGCCCAGTCGACGCTGATGACCGGCATCGGTTTCGTCGTCTCGATCGTTCCGGCCATTTTCGAGGCGCCCGTTCATGGGTTTGCCGAAAGCGCTGCCGCTGCCGTCGTCTATTACGCCCTGGTGCCGACCGTCGGTGGCTTTTTGCTCTGGTATGCGGGGGCAGAGAGGGTGAGCGGCACCGAAGCCGCGCCCTTCACCGCGCTTGCGCCGGTTTCGGCCGTCATGCTCGCCTTCGTCCTCCTCGGCGAGCCGATCGGCTTCAACCAGATCGCCGGCATCGCCTGCGTGCTGGCGGCCGTGTCCGGGCTTGCCTTTGCCGGAAGCCGCAAGAAATTCATCGAAGGGAAATGATCATGCAGTTCAGCCATTCCGACGCGATATGGCAGGCTTTTCCGGAGCTTGCCGCCGGTGCGCTTTATGCCGATGGCATTGACGCGTCGGCAGACGTCGAAGAGGCGATCGTAAGTTTCAGCGCGATCGCCGTGGCCCGCCTCGCGGAAGCCCAGGAAAGCGAGTTCCCGGAGATCCAGGCCTGGCGGCGCGGTTTTTCCCGTATGGGCTTGAAGCCGACGCAGTATCGCTCGGCCTCCGAGGCGCTGCTGCGCCGCTTCCGCCAGGAGCGCGCGCTGCCGCGCCTGCATCCGCTCGTCGATCTCTGCAATGCGGTCTCGCTCGCCTTCGCCATTCCCATTGCCGTCTTCGATGTCGAAAAGATCGCCGGTGATCTCGAGGTGCGGCATGCAACGGGGCATGAGACCTATCTGACTTTCGGCGGCGACATCGAACATCCCGAGCCGAACGAGGTGATCTTCGCCGATGGCGGGGGAAGCGCCCATGCGCGGCGCTGGACGAACCGACAGAGCGGGCTTTCGGCGGTGCGGCAAACGACGCGGTCGGTGCTGATCGTTGCCGAGGCGCTGCATGCGTCGGCCGAGGCGGATATCGCCAGGCTGATGGCAACACTCGCGGATCAGCTGGGGAAGGCCTGGCCGGCGGCGGCGAAAGTGGCGCTGCTCAGCGCAGGATCGCCGCGTTTCGAGTTCTGAAGCGGATCGCGCCCGTGAAGGGAGCGTTTACATCTTGGGCTGGCGGCATGCCCGCCCTATCTTCCCGGGATCGATCGCTTCCGGAGACGAACCGCATGTCAGATAAATCGATCAAGATCCCCGGGCCGGATCACCCGATCACCGTCGAGCACAATCCCTGCCGCGTCGTCGTCACGCTCGGCGGCAGGACAGTCGCCGACAGCCGCGACGCGCTTACGCTGCGCGAAGCCTCTTATCCGCCGGTGCAATATATTCCGAGTAAGGATGTCGACATGTCGCTGCTGCAGCGCACCGATCACCGCACGCATTGCCCCTATAAGGGCGACGCCGCTTATTACAGCATCATTCGGGGCGGCGAACGCGCTGAGAATGCCGTCTGGACCTATGAAGCGCCGAATGCCGCCGTCAGCAACATCAAAGGCCATCTCGCCTTCTATCCCGACCGCGTCGACAGCATCGAGGAAATGGCTTCTCCGGAAGCCGGCACCTTCTGAGGCGGCCGACGTCAGCCCTTATCGCAGGACGTCGAGCCATTCGTTGCTGAAGACGAGGCTGGCAACCGTGACCGGTTCGCCGTTTTCGTCGCGGACGGTGACGGCGATCGTCATGCGATCACCCGCGGGCAGTTCGTCGCGGGCCACATCCAGCAGGATGCGGGTCACCTCTTTTGGAATGTCCTCACGAGACTTGAGCTCGGTACCGTGCTCGTCGCGCGTTGGACCTTCCGCATTGTGTAGATCGAAATAGTAGCGAGCCATGTTCTTTCCTGCGCGTCAGAAGGGAAATCACCGACGAAGACAATTGTTCCGGGGCTAGCCATTGAACCTATGGAAAATACTGGCCGGATCGACATGGTTCGGCCATCCCGCTGAACCTTGGAATGATGCCTGCCGATGCATGATGCGTTGAACGCTTCGACCGCTCCCGTTAGGGTCGCGCAAAACATTGCTAGCGGGGATGCGCGTGAGGGCAAAATTCATATCTTGCATGTTGGCGGCGTTTTTCGCCTCGCTGCCGGCGGCAGCACTGGCCGAGGGATGGCAGGCAGTGGAAGAGGTGCGGCCCTATGCAATCTCGGGCACGTCGGGTGCCGCGCTCTACGAATCGATCGGCGAGCACGGGCCGAAGGCCGGAGTCACCGGCCGAGTGATCGCGCATACGACGTTCAAGCTGACCTGGACCCGCAAATACGAGCCGCAGGGCAATGCCTGCGTCATCGTCACCAACCGGCCGAAGCTCATCATCACCTACACGCTGCCGAAGCCCTCGGCCGCGCTGCCGGCTGCCGTCAAGAGCAGCTGGGATGGCTTCATTTCAGGCGTTGCCGCACATGAGCGGGTGCATGGCGAAACCATCAAGGACATGGTCAAGGAAATCGAGGCGATGAGCGTCGGCTTCACGGTTGCCGATGACCCCGATTGCCAGAAGATCAGGGTTGAGCTGACCCGGCGCCTCGGCGAGATTTCCGCGCGGCAGCGCCAGCGCGGCCGCGACTTCGACAAGGTCGAAATGGGCGACGGCGGCAACATCCAGCAGCTCATCCTCAAGCTGGTGAACGGGCCCTGATCGGGTGGCGGGCATCGATCTGCCCGTGCGACGGCCATTGACTTGGCCGTCATGGCGCGCCAACTCGCGAACAATGTCATTGCGAGACGGAGAGCGCCCGTGCCCCAGACAATCCTCACCCTGTCCACCCGCGGCCAGGGACTTTACGAATTCACCGATCAGGCGGAGGCCTTCGTCAGCGCCTCGGGACGGGAGGAGGGGCTTCTCACCGTCTTCGTGCGCCACACATCCTGTTCGCTGCTGATCCAGGAAAATGCCGATCCCGACGTGCGGACCGATCTTCTCGCCTTCTTCCGCCGGCTGGTGCCGCCGGCCTCCGATCCATCGATGGGCTGGGTCGTGCACAGGGCCGAGGGCCCGGACGACATGCCGGCGCATATCAAGGCGGCGCTGACGCAGGTGTCGATCGGCATTCCGGTCGCCAGGGGACGCTTGACGCTCGGCACCTGGCAGGGCCTCTATCTCTTCGAACACCGCGACCGGCCGCACCGGCGCGAAATCGTGCTGCATCTCGGGGGCTGAGGTCGCCGCGCGTCTTTGCCGAAGCTACGGCACATCGAACAACCCACCGGCCACAGGCACACCGATCAGCCCTCATCCTGAGACGCGTAGGCCATAGGCCGGAGCCTCGAAGGACGGGGGCGGGTGATGAGCGGTCTCCCTCGGACGAGAGATCGGGCGAATCCCGATCGAAAGAAGAGCCGTCGAAAACCGCTCATCTTCTTGTGAATGCAAACTGAATGGCCAGTTCGAACAGCATTCAGCTTGCCGCGTTTAGTGTCGAGGCAATCCCTGAAGGGAGAGCTTAAAAGACCAATCGACGGAGACACTCCATGACGCATTTCCTCACCAAGGCTTGCCTTGCCGCAGTGCTCGCGCTCTCATCCATTCCGGCCACTGTTTCCACGGCGGCAGCCGCAGGGCCGCAGACGAACTTCATCGTCGAGGCGCAATATCATCGTCCGATCCGCGGCTGCTCGCCGATGCACGCCGTGCGCAAGGCGCGCGATTTCGGCCTGCGCAGAGCCCACATTACCCGCATGTCGCCGCGTGTCGTCGTCGTCGCCGGGCGCGACCGTCGCGGCTGGGACAGGATGGTCTTCGCCAATGTCCGCGGTTGCCCGCTGATCCGGCGCTGAACACCGGAACGGCAAGCGCCGACATGCGCTTGCCGCCCCTTTTGCCTTGACGGCGACACTTTCAGCCGTCTCTTCTCTGGTTTGTATAAGTGATTCCACTGACTCTTCGGCGTGATGCGGAGAGTGGGGAGGGCGGCTCGACCGCACCGACTATAGAACGAAAGGTTTTTCGATGATGCAGTTTCTGGCAAAGGCGGGTCTTGCCGCCATGCTTGCCGCCGGTACGCTTGCCGGCACGGTGGTCCCGGCGGCCGCCCAATTCAGTATCATTATCGGCGATCAGGATCGTGATCCGCCGCGCGATTATCGCCGTCCGCCTCCGCCGCCGGGCTTCGACCGGCGCCGCCCGCGCGGCTGCGATCCGCGGCTGGCCGAAGATCTCGCCCGCGATTGGGGCTTCCGCCGTCCGCGCGTCGTCGACATCACCCCGCGCCGCGTCATCGTCCAGGGCTGGACCCGCCGAGGCCCCGACGAAATGAGCTTCGCCAACGTCCGCGGCTGCCCCGCTTTGCGCCGCTGATTTTTGCAGAATACGGGCCTCGTCTCCCCGGTGCGGCCACCAGAACCGCCTTTGCCAGTCTCCCCGATCGGCAAGGGCGGTTTTCTTTTGTGGGATTCCTTTGCGCGCAGTTTGCGGCATCTAGAGCTTTTCCGGGTTAGATTGAAGCATTCTGTTGGCTCAAACGGAGTCGGATGGTCGACCGGCCGGCGCGCGTCGTAGCCCAGCTCTACGGCCAAGCCGGCCGGTCGATCAGCCGGCCCGTTTCAGTCAACCCTCCCGCAGATTTGCCAGGCAAATCTGCAAGACTCAAAAGCGCCGGACGCACTGATCGCTTCGCCGCGGCGAAGCGGTGCGGCCGATGGGCCGGGCATGTTTCCGCCAGGATCAGAGGCGATCGGCTCGGACGTACCTGGAGGTATGCCCATCGCCAATCGCCTCTGCCCTGACGAAACCCTGCCCCGGCAGAATGCTTCAAGCTAACCCGGAAAAGCTCTAAGCCCCGCCCCCTTGTGGGGAGGGGTCTCGGCGGCACCGGCGCAAACGCGCAGCATCAACCTGCCGCGGATCTGCTGCCTATCGCGCGCCCTCAAATAGACGCGCTGCCGCTTCCATTTACTGCTCGATGGCGAAGGTCACGGTGACGCTGACAGTGTAATTGTTCTCGCCGCCTTGGACGGGGACGGCGGCTACGTCGGCTTCCTTCATCATCGTGGCGCGATAAGCGGGCTGCGGCAGCGGGCGCGGCACATTCTCGTTGATTTCGATGATACGGCCGAGCTTGACGCCTGCGGCTTCGCTCAGCGTTTTCGCTTTCTTGACGGCCTCGGCGACGGCGTTCTTGCGCGCTTCTTCGAACGCCGCTTCCGGCTTGTCGTTGGTGAACTGGATGTCGCCGCCCTGGTTGATACCGAGCGTGACGGACTGGTCGATCACCTGGCCGAGCTTGGAAAGATCGCGCAGGCGCACGGTGACCGAGTTGATCGTCTGGTAGCCGATCAGCTGCGGCTGCTGCTGCTGGCCGTCGACCGGCTGCGGATAATTATACTGGGGCTGGATGGAGAAGCCTGATGTCTGCAGATCGCGCTCGGCGATACCGCCGTCCTTCAGCGCCTTCAGCACGTCGTTCATCGCCTTGTTGTTCTCGTCGAGCGCTTCACGGGCGGTCTTCGCCTGCTTGACGACGGCGAGATTGACGATGGCCATATCGGGCGCCACGGCCGATTCGCCGTCGCCCGTCACCGATATCACCGCCTCTCGCGGCTTTGCCTCTTGCGCCAAGGCGGGTGCGGCACTGCCGAGCGGCAGGGCCAGAAGAGCAGTCATCACAAGTGTCTTGGACAGAATCGGCGCCATGTTTCATTCCCTAGTTGTCGTTTCCCGGATGAGCTTTCTGTCGGTTGATTGTGAAGCTATTGCGGCGGAAGGGAAGGGGCGGATGCGGATCGGGAGAAAAATGTGAGGGTGCGGGAGGAGGGGGGTGCTGCGCCGGCCCCGGTAGGCCCGCGGCAGAGGGCGGACACGGTAAAGCGTCCTCCTTATCCGACACTCGGCTATGTCGAGTTCGGCAGGATTGGCGGGCGGGACGAAGGCCGGCCGGTCGATCGAATCTGGTTCCGAAAAGAATTGTCCGCCGCCGCTCGATTAGGAGCCGCCGGCGGCGGCTTGCCACGCGTCAGGCGCCGAAATCATCCATGAAGGAGGGATGAATCGCGGGCTTGCGCTCTTCGCGGGCTTCGCGAATGCGCTGGGGAACCGCACCGAGACCGGCGACGAAACGGGTCAGGAGATTGCGGTTGAAAAGTTTCTGTATGCTCATGGCAGTTCACTCATTCTTTTTTTTGTTAGCCGGCGGCATATATTTTGCGCAGGCTGCCATAACAATGGGCAATTTTGCATGACAGTTATGTGACAGCGCATGGGCTTGAAAAGATGGGCGGAAAGGCGATCACTTTAGCGTTACAAGAGGCCGGCAAGAGCAGCCGATGCCATGAATCAACGCCGGTTCTCGCCGCGGCGTGGTAGATTGCCGGCTTGGGGCAAGGCCTGCCCTTCCGAAGGAGAGCCTCAGATGAACCGATTTTTCGCCTTTATCGCGACCGGAACGCTGATCAGCCTTTTAACGATCATTTCGGCCTGTACGACGGCAAGCGTCGATCAGACGTCGTCGATCAGCGGCGGTTACTATCAGGAGAGTCGCCCCTGAATCATGCCTGCGCCGATGGGTTTAGACCTGGCGATGGGCGGTCTTGCAGTTATTAGAAGCCGCGATACTTGCCACGACCGCTTCGGCGGATATGTTCTCTACCGTATGGTTCTGCGAGTGTGTCTTTGGCGTTACAGCTATTTGTTGAGTTAGGCTGTAGCCTGCAGTTGTGTTGTAAGACATGGGGTCACGAACATGAAGCTCACGATCGCCACCACTTTTCTAGCACTTGTCGCAACGGGCGCATTTGCAGCGGATGCCGTGCAGGACGTGCCGGCCGCACCTGTTGCGGCTGCGCCAGCTTTCACCTGGTCAGGCCCCTATCTCGGCATCGATGGCGGCGCCAGTTGGCTAAACGGTGACTTCAGCGCCGGCGGCGCCAGCGATTCTCAGGACTTTAACGGCGGCGTCTTCGGTGCATTTGCGGGTTACAATTTCCAGTTCGACAACAACATCGTTGTCGGTATCGAGGGCAACCTCGAATACAACTGGAACGAAGAGGAAGCGCTGGGGGCGGATGTCGGGACTGATTGGGCCGGCGCTGTTCGTGGTCGTGTCGGCTATGCCTTTGATAGGGCGCTGCTTTATGGTGCGGCTGGTTGGACCGCCACGCGCGGATACGTAGACCTGCCGGGATCCGACAAGGAAACGGAGACCTTCAACGGTTACACGGTCGGCGCGGGCGTCGACTTTGCCATCACCAACAACATCTTCGCCCGCGGCGAGTATCGGTATAACGACTTCGGCGAGAAAGACATTCTCGGTGTCGATGTCGACCTCAACCAGCACGAACTCAAATTCGGGATCGGCGTGAAGTTCTAAGAACTGTCAAGTTGGATCAGCGATAAGAAGCCCAGCCATGAGGGGCTTTTGCGTTCCATGGCAATGTCAGCAAAATCCTCTGATTGCTCAGTAGCATCGGCCCCCGATCTCATAGCCTGATGGCAGGAGCTGGTTGAAAAGCGCTCGGTCAGACGCCACCAACGATCTAGCGCTGGTGTTTGAACCATCATTCCGCGGAAGATCAACTCATCCAATTTTCTTCCCCGCAGCGGCGCAATAAAGGTGGCGAAGGATGCTATGACCGCTTTCAGAAGACCGGGGGGATCGCGTGCGCAAGATAAAGGTGAAGCTGCACCACAAGCAAGAAATCTTCGTGCACAATAATCTCGCCAACACGGCCTTCTATTTTCGTCAGCGGATCGCGGAGCGGCTTGCGAAGGATGACCGCGAAGGCGTCGGCTTAGAGATGACCGCATGCCTCATCATAATCGCCTTCGCGATGGAGGCCCATGTGAATTTCTTCGGATGGAAGCTTGCCCCGACGAAGTGGGACGAACGGGATCAGATCAAAGCCAAGATTAAGATCGTCGCCAAGCATGTGGGCTTGAAGGTGGATTTCGGGAAACGCCCCTACAAGACAGTGAAAGACCTCAAGGCGCTACGGGATCAGCTCGCTCACGGCAAACCTGAGATCATTACGCGCAAGGAAGACGAGCTGATCACCACACACGAGGAACTGGAAGCCCTTCCTTTCCAGCAGGCATCATGGGAGAAGTATGTCACAAAGGACTTCCTCGACCAAGCTTTCGACGACATGAATGCCATCTGGAACGATATGTTGGCGGCATCCGGTCTAGAAGTCTTTGATGCCGTCACAAAGGGAGATCGGTCCATTCAGTATATCGGGGAGGCTTGAGCCGAGTATCTAACCCCAACCCGGCCTCACATCCGTCCTGCGGCATTGCGCGCAAGCGACAGGATAGACAGGTTCGTCCTTCCGCTTCGCCTCTTTCTTCTCCTCAGTGGTCAAAACATCGATTTCAAATCGATGCCCGCAGTTGAGGCATTGGAAGCGCTTGACCTCAGTCATATTCAATTCCTGCCTGTTTGGTGAACTCGAGCCAGAGAGCGTCTGCTACCTGCTTCGCATCGTATCGCTTCTTGTCGTTGCTGATGAATTCGTTCAATGACAGGAACATGTTGTACTCGTCAGCATCAACTTGAACGGAGCCATTCGACGTGTTGGATTCGCCATGAGATTGCCATGAGTAATTGATGTCGCCGAAGTGATGGCGGCTGCCCTTGCTGTTGTGGACAGTGATGTGTGCGTCTCGGCCGCCCTTGTAGCCGCGATTGACTACAGTGCATGTGAATGAATTATCGCCCATGTTTTCAAAACGGGCGCGGAGGTCCTCGGCCTGATCCAGTTCCTCACACGACGTCTTGAAATACTCTCGAATGACGCGGAACGCCTCGTCCGCGAAATCTCGCCGCTGGATGGTGTCGAATTCTTGTTTGATCTTCAAGCGGCGACCGCCCACTTCCGGTGTAGCGCGCTCGCCAAGAGGATTCGAAGTCTTTTTGTACGTGGATGTCGCGACGGCTCGAAGCCCTTGGATGACGTTCAGATACGCGACATTTTCGTTTGTCCACTCCGGTATCGGCTTGCCATCCGTTGGCAGCGCCATGCGCGTACTGAAGGGCGAAGATAGCCAGTCGCAGGGTTCAACGATCACGGGCACAATGTGCAGCTTTCCAGCCGCTTCGAGCTTCTGCGCCTCTTCGAATTCTCTCTCATAGCAATAGTTAGAGGCTAGATAGTCCGGGCTGACGAGTGCTATGAAGACTTGGCTTGACCGGAGGGCCGTGAAGACCTCGTTGTCGAGTTTCGACCCGGCGAGGATGGCGTGATCCGTCCACGTCTCGAAGACTTCGTCTCTGAGAAGCTGGGCCATATGCTTATGAAGCCTTTCGAGATGCTTCGAGTCGGCGTGCGAGTAGGAAATGAAGGCGGTGATAGCCAAGGTTGACCTCGCGGATATAGTTTGTCAGCGGAAGATCTAGTGTAGCGATCTGCGCGTTCGCCACCAAGTAGTCTGAAATCGATCCCACACGTTTATTTGCTAGGCGGAGGCCGCCGTGACTCGTCCAGCTTAATTCAAACGCTGCCGGGTAGTTGGCGAGATAGAATTGGTGGGCCCGGAGGGACTCGAACCCCCAACCAAGCGGTTATGAGCCGCCGGCTCTAACCATTGAGCTACAGGCCCTTGGCGCCGGTGACGGCACCTGGATGCCGGGGCAATGGTTCCCGCAGCATCGGTTCGCTCTAGCCCAAATTGCAGGGAGCCACAAGCGGGCAGGACAACATCTGTGGATGATGCGTATTTCGTGGGCAAAAGGACTGGAACCTTCGCATGGCGGAAAGACTTATTCGAATCAGATTCCGCATGAAAAGGGCGATTGCAGATGGTGGCTTCGAACAGTGCCGTGGTGCTCATCGTGGAGGATGAGCCGCTGATCCGGTTCAATATCCTCGATGTGCTGGAGGATGTCGGCCATGTGGCGCTGGAGGCGGCGAATGCGGATGAGGCGCTGGTGGTGCTGAAGGGCCGGCAGGATGTCGACATTCTGTTCACCGACGTCAACATGGCCGGCTCGATGGATGGGATCCAGCTTGCCAGGCGGGTGAGGGCGATGCGGCCGAATATCGGCATCATCATCACCTCGGGCATGGTGCGTCTCGATCCGATGGCGCTGCCCGCCAATGCCGCCTTCCTGCCGAAGCCCTATATGCACGACACGTTGATTGCGACGATCGATTCCCTGATGGCATGATGTCCCTGATGTGTTGACGACCCGAGGTGACCGGGGGCGCGCAGCCGCAAAACGGGGACAGGTTTTGCGGCCGCGCGCGAGGCGCTGCGAGGCGTGCCCCTCTTCAGGTGCGGCGGAGGGGACCGCACCCTCAGCCGAAGCTGCTCTTCAGCGCCTCATTCTCATGCTGAGCCTTCTTTTCATAGATTGTGAACAGCGCCATCGAAAGCAGATAGGAGAGGAAGGGATCCCCTATCTGCGTGGCGATGTCGCGGGATGCGAGGACATGGCGCTCCAGGGCGGAGATGTCTTTCGGTGTTGCGGTTTCAACGAGGCGTTTCATGCTGCCATCTCCAGGAATTGCGTCACGACCGAGCGGGCCGGAACATGTCTGACATAAAGGGGTTGGGTCAGGCCGAGGGCGGCGCGCATCTTGCGCAGCACGCGGTCAGACACTTCGAAGGCGCCGCAGCAGACGGGATACTTGCCGTAGCCGTCGGCGCGGCCGAGTTCTTCCACTTCGGCGCCTGCACGTTTGTAGACGCGCTTGAGATAGGGTTCGTAGTTGGAAATCATCGTATGGATGCCGTGATCGAGCGCGCATTCGCACAGCGCCAGCAACATCATCGAGAAGGCGCGGCCGGGATCGATATTGGGGAAATCCCTGGCGATCGCCTCCTCGTCGATGCACATGCGCGTGCCTTCCCAGATGCCCGGGGCGACGAGATCGGCGGCAGCCGGAAAGGTCTCACGGAAGACGTCGTAGAGAAGCGTCGGACCGGTCGTCGGCATCAGGCGCATGCCGCCATAAAGGCGCGTGCGGCTGTCGTTGCACCAAACGAGGTAGGCCGGAGAAAGCGAATCGTAGCTGTCGCGTTCGTAGGGGCCGATGACGGGTACGTCCCAGCCGAGCTGGTCGGCGAAGACCTTCTTGCGAAGGCGAAACATCTGCTCGAGTACGGCGGCGTGTTTCTGATACTCATGTGCCTGAATGATAACGAACATTTTGCCCTCCAGCGTTTGCAGTTCGTGAGGAGCAGAATGGTTCAGGCAGGCCGGATCGGAAATTCCCTCAGATGGGCCCCCTCAGATGGGGGGATTAGCCCAAAAGTATGAGGATGGGGTCGCGACAGGCGAAGACGAGGCGCAGCCGGGAAGATCGCGATCCTTCGGCTTTTGAATCGACACGTCGTATTTTCGGAAAATCGATTCCGATTCTCAGGGATTGATGATGCGCAACTGCACGGCCCGCGAGGCGGCGGCCGAAATCGTGGCGCAGCCGAGCTTAAAGCGGGCGGTTTTCAGGTAATCGCGCGTCGTGTGCTCCGATATGCCCAATATCACCGAGATATCCTTGTAGTCCTTGCCGAGCGCCGTCCAGTGCAGGCACTCGATCTCGCGCGGCGACAATGTCGGCACCGGATCATTCTCGCCATGCAGCTCATAGACGGCCTTGCGGTGGATCAGATGGGCGATCTCGATCCATTCGTTGCGGCAGCGGCGCACAAGCTCGGCCCATTCCTCGGCCGGTATGCGGGCGTTCAGCGACAAGAGCGCGCGGCGCTGCGCCTTGTCGGCGACGGGAATGGAATAGCCGTTGCCGCCGATGCCGTGCTTCTGGGCGTCGACCAGCATGGCATAGGCTTCCGGCGTCGGCTCGACTTCGCTCCAGTCGAAGGGCAGCTGGCGCTCGAAACCCTGCTTGACGATCGGATCGACCTTCACATAGCTGTTCAAGAGGTAGCGGGAGACCCAGGAATCCGGATAGGTGGTGCGCACGAAGGGGGAATCGATCTTGCTCGCGATCGTCTGGGCGAGATGGTAGGTCACGAAATCGAGGCCATATTCGGCCTGGAGAATACGGATGGCGGCATCCACATTGGTTGCAGCCTTGATCTGTTCGAAAGCGGGTTCGAACTTGTCGCTGTAGGTATTCTCGATCATTTCCATTGTCCCAGTTCCCTCAATCCTACCGCGAGGACCGTCATAAATACAAGGCATCCCCACATATGCGGGGAATGACAATCCGGCCGCCGCCTGCTAGCGCCTTCATGAGGAGACCTCATATGGACAGCAAGAGACCGTTCGAGATTGCCGAATGCCGACAGGCCGCCAAAGGCCTGAAATCCAGCTGGCAGGACATGGCAGGTTCCGAAGCGTTGATCCGCGCCCTTGTTGCCGAACGCAACGGCGACACCCCGCTGGCGCTGTTCTGGACCGAGGTCCACCGGGCGCTTTGCCAGGAAAACAACGCCTTCTGACATGGTCCGCCCCGGCGGGCAGTGTGAGGTTTTCCCCGACCTGAGAGGCTCCGGCCGGGCATCAATCAGCGCCGCGGCCGGATGGAATCACGCTTCGCGCATGCGCAGTTTTTCATCCCTGTTCCGTTTCCGATTTTGCGACGGGAGTGTCGAGCGGCAATGTCGCAGGCGGGTGAAAGAAAAACCCGTACTCCATGGATTTGTGCCAATATGCTTGATGAAGTGTTTCAAGCGGAAACAGCGGTGTTCGGGGAAAGGGTTGGACTGTGCCATTATCGACGCTCCCCTTCGACGCGCCGCTCCGTTCTGCGGTGAGGCAAACCGCGCCTCTGTCCGCAGTCGATGAGGCAAGCCGGCCCCTCTCTCCGCCATCGTCAGACAAGCCACACCTTCTCTCCGCCCTCATCCTGAGGCGCCCCGCAGGGGCCTCGAAGGACGAGGCCGCCATCGGCATCCGGGATGCAGTGCAATTGAGCGGCGCCGTGCAGAATCTCGCGGTTGGCCGTCGGATCAGCCGGCCTTGGCGGGCGGGGTGAGCCAGCCGTCGCGCGGCAGTTCCGGCCGTTGCGGCTTCGGGCGGAACTTCACTAGCACCTCGCGTCCATCGACGGAGGCCTGCGTGCGTTCCAGCGCGTCCCGCTCGGCGACTGCCTGGCGCCAATGTTCGCCGTCCCGGCCGTCAGGGCGGCCCTGTTCTTCCCAGATCGCATAGGCCCGTTTGCTGATCCACTCATGGCGTCTGTCGCTCATCTATCGATTCCCGTGAAAGGCGTTATTCGGCAATTCTGTCCGGCAGAACAGGCGCGCGGCGCTTGGCTGCCATCAGCAAATCGAGTTCGATCGAGGAGGGCCCGAAGCGGGTGAACAGGCTCTCGGCCTGGTCGCTGCGCAGGCCATATTTGGAGGCGAATTCGTCAAGGCTGTAAGGACGGCCGCGCAGGACTCTGGACCGCCGCTCCGGTTCACGGATCTGCGTCATTGGTGGTAACCCCATCTGCTGTTACGAAGTGCGCGAACAAAACAGATTACAGCCGCAAAAGTTCCGTGATTTCAGGGTTTTTTCCGCCTCCCGCGCCATTCCCACGCGGCTGGCATAGATTTTCAAGAATCCGGCTCACTGAGAAAATTTCGCCTAAAACATGCAGGAATTTCATGCATTTAGGAAAACGGGTGCCGCCTCGGTCGAGAAACGGGCTTTATTCACGGAGTGTTACTCTATAGAATCAATCGTGTTATTCGGTCCGCAGGGGCAAAAAACGCTGTGTTCCCCGCGTTCATGCCGACCGATCCAGGAGGATTTTGGCTTAATCCATCAAGAGGAGACAGACATGATGAATGCCCTGCCGCCACTTCATAACGGCCACGCGCCGTTTACCCTCCAGCAGCTGTTTCGCGAAGCACTTTACGCTTTCGAGGAATGGGACAGCGAATTGACCGAACCGATCGTGACCCATGAAGGAAGGGTCATCCCGATCAGTTTCGTTTTCGAAGCCATGCGCGAATGCACCGACATCGTGCCGATGAATATCGTCGGCGCCGTCACCGAGCGGCTGACCAAGCCGTGGGAGGGCGAAGGTCCGCTCGACCAGATGACCTTCTCGACAGCGGCACGCGTCATGCGCGTGCTGGTGCGCAAACGCCTGCTTGCCAACGGCACAGCGGACCTCGTCGCCGTCTCGGCGCATGCGGCCGAGGACCAGAGCCGCGACTGACGGGAAAAAGGATCGTGGCCAACAGATGTTGAGCTGCGATCCTTTTCCGCTTCGTCGGAACCTCCCCCAATTCCAGCCGTTTACTGCATGTTCCCAGTTCGTATCGGATTGGGAATTATTCAGTTATTCAGCGCGTTACAGCGTTCTTGCGCGTCTTGAAATACGCGACCGCTGCAATGGCGCAGTTACAGGCCCGTGAGATGACGGGCGAGGAATAGCACCATGCTGAGATCCATCGTTCATGAAATCATCGGCACACCGCGACGTGAGCCGGAACTTCCACAATCGCTCGAGCGGTTTCGAGACAGCAAACGGGTGCTGATCATCTTCGCCGATGCGCAGGACGACCGCCCAGCAATCCAGGACGAATGGTTGCGGAATGCACAGATGCGCCTCATTGAGGAAGACGTCGAAGTCTTCATCATCGCCGGCGGCGGCGCTTTTTCGCTGTTCGACGATGGCTGGGAACTTGATGCGGACGATATTCGCGAGCGGCTGCAGGGGCCGCCTTACAGCGAGTTCGGGCTGATCCTGATCGGGCGTGACGGCACGGTGAAGCTGCGCTCCAGCGAGCCGCGCACGGCGGAAGAAATTTTCGCCGCGCTGGACAAGCTGCCGAAGAAGGCGTCGTGATAGCTGCGGTCGACGTGTGCTCACCCGTTCAGAGTTCGAAGGCCTCCTTGAGGCCGAGGCTCTTGCGTTCGCGCAGGTCGAGATCGGATTCGATATGGGCGATGTGATGCAGCATCAGCTGGCAGGCGCGGTCGAGTTCGTTGTCTTCGATCGCCGATATGATGTCGCCATGTTCGGAATGGCCGCAGCTGGAAGCGGTCGACTGGCCATAGAGCGCGATGACAAGGGATGAGCGGGCGACGAGCTCCTCCATGAAGCGCTGCATGATGGCATTGCCCGAAATTTCGGCCAGCATCAGGTGGAAATCGCCGGATGCCTTGATCTCGGCGCGCCGGGCCGTCTGGCCGCGCTCGCTCATCAGGCGGCCTTCTTCCTGCAAAAGCTCTCGCAGATTCCTGATATCGTCAGCGGTGATCCGCGCCGCCGCCTCGCGCAATATGCCGGGCTCGACGAGGCGCCGGGCGGAAAAGATCTGGCGGGCCTCATCAGGGGAGGGATAGGCGACGAAGGCGCCGCGGTTCTTCTCGACGCTGACCAGGCCCTCATAGGAAAGCGCCTGCAGCGCTGCGCGGGCAAGTGTGCGGCTGACATTGAAAAGATTGCCGACATCGCTTTCGGAAAGCTTGGTGCCGGGGGAAAGCCTGCGCTCGACGATCGCCTCTCGAATGGCGTCGCGGATCTGGTGCGCGCCGGTTTCGGCGATTTCTTCGGCCTGCATGGCCTTGGCGGCGGATTTCATGAAGACTATTCCCTGATGGCGGGCAAACCATACCCGGCTTCGCGGCAAAAGTTAAACGGAATTTGTCATCGAAACAGCGGTTAAATTGTATACGATTTTCTGCGTAAATTGCAGACGATAGCCTAAATGATGTGCAGACGATGCGGTGCTCATAAAATGCGCCTGCACGGTTTCGAGTGTTAAAGTCCTTTCCTGTTAAGAGCTTAATCGAAGTTGGAGGCGATTGGCACGGCAGATGCATCATCTTTCCCGAACAGGGGAAGGCATGATGTCGAAAGCGGCAGAGATCGATATAGTATCCGTTTCGAAGGTCTACGGAGCGACGATGGCCGTGCATGGGATCAGCCTGAAGATTCCGGCCGGCTCCTATTGCTGCTTCCTCGGCCCGTCGGGCTGCGGCAAGACCTCGACGCTGCGCATGATCGCCGGTCATGAGAGCATTTCTTCAGGCGATATCCGGCTGGGCAATACGGTCGTCACCGATTTTCCGCCGGCCAAGCGCGGCACGGCGATGATGTTCCAGTCCTATGCGCTGTTTCCGCATCTCGACCTGGTCGAGAATGTCGCCTTCAGCCTGAAGATGAAGGGTGTCGACAAGGCGGAGCGGCGGGCCAAGGCGCTTGAGATGCTGAAGCTGATGCAGATGGAGCCCTACGCCAACAGGCGTCCGGCTCAGCTTTCCGGCGGCCAGCAGCAGCGTGTGGCGCTGGCCCGCGCCTTGATCACCGATCCGGAGGCGCTGCTGCTCGACGAGCCGCTGTCGGCGCTCGACCCCTTCCTGAAGATCCGTATGCGCGCAGAGCTCAAGAAGCTGCAGAAGTCGCTCGGCATCACCTTCGTCCACGTCACCCACAGCCAGGAAGAGGCGATGGCGCTCGCCGATGTCATCGTCATCATGAATGACGGCCGCATCGAGCAGGCGGCGGCACCCCGCGAGGTTTTCGAGAAGCCGGCAACCGCTTTCGTCGCCCGCTTCATGGGCGACCATAACGTTTTGTCCGGCCGGGTGACGTCGAGCGCGGACGGCATGCTGGTCATGACCGTGCCGGAGGGGCAAAGCTTTTCCGTGCGGGGCGAGGGCAGGGAAGTCGGCGAGCCGGTCGATATCGGCATCCGCACCGATCGTGTACGCCTGCAGGTGGCGACCGAGTGGACGCTCGGCTTCAACGGCATCGTCACCAACGTCGAATATCGCGGCTCCTCGGTGAAGATCACCGTTGTCGGCGCCGGCAGCGACGACTTCACCGTCATATCAGACGACAACGACTATTTCGCCCGTCCGGTCGCCGTCGGCGAGACCGTCGCGCTCAGCTGGGAACTCGATGACGCCGTGCTTCTCGGCCGCTCCTCCGCATGAACCATCATCAACCAACCTTCCGCATCAACAAAAAGGGGAACTGACATGACGACTGAAACGACATCGACGAAGACTGCGAAGGGCCTATCCCGCCGTACGCTCTTGAAGACGGGTGCTGCCGCCGTCGGCGCCATCGCCGGCTCTGGCGCCATCACTGGCTTTCCCACAATCTGGGCGAAGACCAACATCACGCTTCGCCAGTTCGGCACCGGCGTTTCGAACATCAACGCCATCGCCGAGAAGTGCAAGGCCGACCTCGGTATCACGCTTGAGATGACGGCGACCGATTCCGACGCCGCCGCTCAGCGTGCCGTCACCCAGCCCGACAGCTACGACATCGCCGACATCGAATACTGGATCGCCAAGAAGGTGTTTCCGACAGGCGTGCTGCAGCCGATGGACGTCAAGAAGCTCAAATATTACGACAAGATCGTGCCGCTCTTCATCAACGGCAAGATGAAGCCGGACAGCGTTATCGCCCAGGGCACGGCACCGCACACGGTCGGCTTCGTCGAGGCGCAGGGCGCCAAAAAATTCGCCAAGGAGCCGACGCAGTGGATGACGATGGTTCCCACCATCTACAATGCCGATACGCTCGGCATCCGTCCCGATCTCGTCGGCCGCGACATTACGAGCTGGGCCGACATTATGGATCCGAAGTTTAAGGGCAAGACCTCGATCCTCAACATTCCGTCGATCGGCATCATGGATGCGGCGATGATCATGGAAGCCTTGGGCAACATCAAATATGCCGACAAGGGCAATATGACCAAGGAAGAGATCGACAAGACGATCGAATTCCTGATCAAGGCCAAGGGCGACGGCCAGTTCCGCGCCTTCTGGAAGAGCTTCGACGAGTCGGTCAACCTGATGGCGTCGGGCGAGGTCGTCATCCAGTCGATGTGGTCGCCGGCCGTCGCCGCCGTCCGCTCCAAGGGCATCGCCTGCAAATACCAGCCGCTGAAGGAAGGCTACCGCGCCTGGGGCGGCGGCCTCGGCCTTGCCGCGCATCTCAAGGGCGCACAGCTCGATGCGGCTTACGAATATATCAACTGGTACACGTCGGGCTGGGTCGGCGGCTACCTCAACCGCCAGGGTTACTATTCCGCCTGCATGGAAACCGCCAAGAACTTCATGACGGCAGACGAGTGGGGCTACTGGATCGAAGGCAAGCCGGCGCAGGGCGACATCCTCTCTCCCGAAGGCAAGGTCATGGAAAAGGCCGGCGCAGTGCGCGACGGCGGCGCCTTCGAAGCCCGCATGGGCGCCGTCGCCTGCTGGAACTCGGTCATGGACGAGGACCGCTACATGGTCCGCCGCTGGAACGAGTTCATCGCGGCGTAAGGCCTAGCGGGAGGGCGGAGAGCCGCTGTCTTTCGCTATCGCTCAAGACGTCGCTTCGCTCCGCCCCCTCATCTGCCCTTCGGGCATCTTCTCCCCGCTGGGGAGAAGCGGGAATTCGCGGTTGGGGTCGCGTGAAGAAAATCGGGGTTCGCGGTGGCCGAGGCGCCGCCGCGATTCCTCTTCTCCCCAGCGGGGAGAAGGTGCCGGCAGGCGGATGAGGGGGCTCCTTGCCCGACCTGCATAATGAGGAAACGGAGAACCGATCATGGCGACCATCGCAGCGGCAACGGAGGAAGGCAAACACGGTGCGCGAGTCCGCGCCTTCCGCCTCTCCCCCTCAGCCATCTCCTATCTCCAGGCAACGCCGCTGATCGCCATCCTCGGCTTCTTCTTCCTGCTGCCGATCGCCATGATCGCGGTCGTCAGCTTCTGGGATTACGACTTCGCCGGCCTCTATCCCGATTTCCTCACCATGAACTACACCGACACGCTCGGTTCATGGGTGACGTGGAAGACCTATCTCAACACGCTGAAATTCACCGCCATCGTCTGGGCGCTGACGCTCGTCATCGGCTTCTGGGTCGCCTATTTCCTGGCCTTCCACATCCGCAAGACCTCGACGCAGATGATCCTCTTCCTCGTCTGCACCGTGCCGTTCATGACCTCGAACATCATCCGCATGATCTCCTGGATCCCGGTGCTCGGACGCAACGGCCTGGTCAATTCAGCGCTGATCAAGATGGGCATCATTCCGCAACCGATCGAATGGCTGCTCTATTCCGATTTCGCCGTCGTGCTCGCCATGGTGCATCTCTATACCTTGTTCATGGTGACGCCGATCTTCAACACGCTGATGCGCATCGACCGCTCGCTGTTCGAGGCGGCGCGCGATGCCGGCGCATCGGGCTGGCAGGTGCTGTGGAACGTGGTCATTCCGCTTGCCAAACCCGGCATGGCGATCGGCACGATCTTCGTGGTGACGCTCGTGATGGCGGACTTTTCGACGGTGCAGGTCATGTCCGGCGGCCAGAGCGCCTCGGTGGCGCTGATGATGAAGAACCAGATGTCGCTGCTGCAATATCCGGCGGCCGCCGCCAATGCGGTGGTGCTGCTTGCGGTGGTGCTCATGATGGTCGCCGCCATCCTGCGTGTCGTCGATATCCGCAAGGAGCTTTGAGATGAACCACGAAAAACGCGGCCTGGAATTCTATCTGCTGGCGATCTTCTTCATCGTCTTCGTACTGTTCCTCTACGGCCCGCTCTCGGCGATCCTGATCCTCTCCTTCCAGGGACCGGACGGCGGCCTGACCTTCCCGATGAATGGCGTTTCCACCCACTGGTTCTTCAATCTGTTCGAGAAGCAGGCGGTCGGCGATTTCGGCGCCTCGTTCCGCCGCTCCTTCACCCTCGGGCTGATGGTGATGGTGGTGACCGTCGTCGTATCACTGCTGGCCGGCCTTGCCTTCCGCCGCCGTTTCCGCGGATCGACCGCGCTTTTCTACGCCACGGTCGCCAGCCTCGTCGTACCCTCGATCATCATTTCGCTCGGCATCGGCGTTGTGTTCCAGGAGGGCGGTCTCAAGCCCGCATGGTATTCCTCGGCCTTCGGCGCACATCTGACCTGGACGCTGCCCTTCGGCGTATTGATCATGTTTGCCGTCTTCAACCGTTTCTCGCCGGCTTATGAGGAGGCGGCCCGCGACCTCGGCGCCACCTCCTGGCAGACGTTCCGGCACGTCGTGCTGCCGATGATCGCACCGAGCCTGATCGGCGTCGGGCTGTTCGGCTTCACGCTGTCCTATGACGAATTCGCACGCACATTGATGACCTCGGGCAGCTACAATACGCTGCCGCTCGAAATCTACGGTATGACCACCAACGTCACGACGCCGGTGCTCTATGCACTCGGCACGGTGACGACGCTGTTTTCCTTCACCATCATTCTCATCGCTCTCGGCATCATGACCATGCTGGGGCGGCGGCAGGCAAAGATAGACTGATATGCGCATCCTCATCGTCAATCCGAACACCACGGCCTCCATGACCGAGAAGGCTGCGGTCGCCGCGCGTGCGGTGGCGGCATCCGGAACCGAGATCATCGCCGCGACATCCAGCATGGGGCCGGTCTCCATCGAGGGACATTACGACGGGGCGCTCGCGATTCCCGGCCTGCTCTTGGAACTTAAGGAGCGGCAGGCGGCGGGTTACGACGCGGCGGTCATTGCCTGCTTCGACGATACCGGGCTCGACGCAGCGCGAAGTTTCGCCAATGTGCCGATCCTCGGGCTTTGCGAATCCGCCGTCGTGACGGCCGGTTTCCTGGCGCAGCGCTTTACCGTGGTGACGACGCTGGAGCGGTCGCGGGTGCTGATCGACAATCTGGTGCGCCGCTACGGTATGGGCGAGCGCGCCAAGGTGCGCGCCTCCGACATCCCGGTACTGGAGTTGGAAAACGCGGCTTCGGGCGCGATCGGCAAGCTGAGGGCCGAGATCGAGCGGGCGCTTGCCGAAGACGGCGCCGAAGCGATCGTGCTCGGCTGCGCCGGCATGACGGATCTTGCCAGGGAATTGCAGGATATCTACGGCGTGCCCGTCGTCGACGGTGTCGCGGCCGCCGTCAAGCAGGCCGAGGCGCTGGTGTCGCTCGGGCTTTCCACCAGCAAGCGCGGCTCCTACGCCTCACCGCTGCCGAAACCCTTTATGGGCGCGATGAGCGGTTTCTCGCCGATCCCGAAAATCGGCTGAACCATGGCGGTCTCGTTCGATTTCAAAGAGCTCAGCGAGCGCGAGCGTTACAAGCTGATGATCGGCACGATCATCCCGCGGCCGATCGCGCTGGTGACGACGGTCGATGAACACGGCCGGATCAACGCCGCCCCCTTCAGCTTCTTCAACTGCCTGTCGGCGGATCCGCCGATTCTCGCGATCGGGGTCGAGAACAATGCCGACATGTCGTTCAAGGACACCGGCCACAATATCCGCATGACGGAGGTCTTCACGGTCAACATCGTCTCCTTTGCGATCTCCGAGGCCATGCATGTCTGCGGCGCGAAATATCCGCGGGGCGTCGATGAACTGAAGCAGGCGGGGCTGACGGCGATACCGGGCGCGAAGGTGGCGTCGCCCTTTATCGCCGAGGCGCCGGCTGCCTTCGAATGCCGGCGGCATGTGACGCTGGAGCTCGGCCGCTCGCGGCAGATTATCCTGGGCGAGATCGTCTATGCGCATTACCGCGACGGTGTTGTCGATCCGGAACGGCTGCATGTCGATCCGGCCGCCGTCGATGCCATTGCGAGACTGGGCGGCGATACCTGCACCACCATCCGCGATCGTTTCGAAATGCTGACGCCGAAGCTCTGACATCAGGGTAGGTCCAAGTTTTGCTTTACTTTTTCTCTCCTGATGAGAATGGTCTGCGGCGGATCATTGCAGGAGAGGAGCGCCTATCATGACAATCGACAACGATCTCAGTCGGATCGCCGAGCAGGAAAAGGCGCTGAGCTTCGACGCCTTCGATCTCACCACTGCCTGGCAGCTCGGCAAGCTTCTGCAGGAACTCGCCAGCGAGCGCGGCCTCGGCATTGCGATCGACGTAACGCTGCATTCGATGCCGGTCTTTTACGCCGCACTCCCGGGTGTGACACCCGACAACGTCAATTGGGTTCGCCGCAAGCGCAATATGGTGCTGCGCTATTTCCGCAGCAGCTATGCCTCTGGCCTGAAGCTCAGCAAGGACGGCAAGACCGTCGAGGACAACGGGCTTGATGGCGCCGATTATGCGCCGCATGGCGGCAGTTTTCCGATCAATGTCAAAGGCACGGGCTGCATCGGCGCCGTCACCGTCTCCGGCCTGCCGCAGCGCGACGACCACAATCTTGTGGTCGAGGCCTTAGCGCTGATGCTGGCGAAGGATCTGGATACATTGCGGCTCGCACCGCTGTGACGCGGCCGCATCTGCCGGCACAATCCGAGCGCCGGACTGCCGGCGGCCGGCCGCGGAAACAGCCGTCATAGCCTGCCGCCGGCCTCGGCGATGCCCTTCGTCAGGCTGCCCGTTGCCGGGAAGAGCGGGATGAGGCAGGCCTGCAGGGCGTGGTAAATATCGCCCTTGCCGGGGAAGAGCGAATGCGAGGGAACGAGGTCCTCCGTCAGTTCCTCGTGCCAGCCGCCGTTCTTATGGTCGATGAAGGCGCGTTCGATCACGTTCCAGATCTTGCGGTAGCATTCCTCGTGGTAGTCGCTCGGCAGGTGCTCGTTGAGGAAATGCGCGGCAGCCGCCCCCTCGCAGGCCGGCCACCAGAGCTTGTTGCGCTTGGCGGGCTTGTCGTTCCAATCGAGCGTATAGAAGAAGCCGCCCTTGTCGCTGTCCCAGCCGAGCGCCATGGATTGCTCGAAGAGGGCTTTGGCCGCATCCGGCATCCAGGCGATGCGCTTGCCGCCGAGCGCCCAGAGCTGCAGGATGAGCCGCGCCCATTCCAGCCAGTGGCCGGGCGTCGTACCGGCCGGGCGGAACATTTCGTTTGGATGATAGTATTGCTTATCGAGGTTCCATTCGGCGTCGAAATGTTCGGCGACGCGCCAGTCGACCGAACCGGCCGCCCGGCGGATGACGAGATCGGCGATGCTTTCGGCCTTAGTGAGGTAATCCCTGTCGCCGGTGGCTTCGAAGGCGGCCATCAGCGCTTCGGTCAGGTGCATGTTGGAATTCTGGCCGCGATAGGCGCCGCCGTCGAGCGGCTGCCAGTCGGCGGTGAATTCCTCGGCGATCGCGCCGTGGCGCGGTTCCCAGAACTTCTTGTTCAGGATCTCGGTGATATCGGCCAGCATGCCGTCGGCCAGCGGATGACCGATCGTCTTGGCCGAGGAGGCGGCGAGCAGGACGAAAGCGTGGCCATAGCCCTGCTTGTTGGAATCGACCGGACCGTTATTGTCGAGTGACCAGAAATAGCCGCCGTTCTTGCGGTCGCGATGGTGGTACCAGAGATAGTCCATGCCGTGGTCGACGACGTCGGAGGCGCCAGGACGGCCGAGCAGGGCGCCGATCGAGAAGCAATGGACCGCGCGCGCCGCAATATGGATGCTGCGCACCTGGCCCTCGGCATCGAGTGGCCTGCCGGTGTCGTCGAGATCGTAGAAGCCACCCTTGGGATTGATCGAATCGTGCTGGAAGAAATCGAAGAGGTCATTTGCCTGCGCCAGCAGCCAGCTGCGGTGATAGGCGCGGCTTGTCCAGTTTCCAAGCGTGGCGTTGCCGGTTGCGGGTGCCATGATACTCCTCCGATTTCGTGCACAAGCCTAGCAAAGGCCTATATAGAGCTCGGGCGAGCCTGTCATCGGGCAAGCTTTGCAAAGCACGAAATCGACAGCCATATATTGACATAAAGATATCTTTATGTGATCTGGAAGTCTGGTCTTACGACGTCAAGGAGCCCTCCCGTGTTTGATACTCTCTTTGGTCCGGAAACGGGCAAGCGTGACGGCAGTGAAGTTTTCGCCGCTTTGAAGAAAGCCGCCAGCGAGCGCATCCTTGTTCTCGACGGCGCCATGGGCACGCAGATCCAGGGCCTCGGCTATGACGAAGACCAGTTTCGCGGCACCCGCTTCATCGGCTGCGCCTGCCACCAGAAAGGCAATAACGACCTTCTGATCCTGACCCAGCCGGATGCGATCGAAGAGATCCATTATAAATACGCCAAGGCCGGCGCCGATATCCTCGAGACCAACACCTTCTCCTCGACCCGCATCGCCCAGGCCGATTATCAGATGGAAGGCGCCGTCTACGACCTCAACAAGGAAGGTGCCGAAATCGTCCGCCGCGCGGCTCTGCGCGCCGAGCGCGAGGACGGCCGCCGCCGTTTCGTCGCCGGCGCCATCGGCCCGACCAACCGCACCGCCTCGATCTCGCCCGACGTCAACAATCCCGGCTTCCGCGCCGTCACCTTCGACGATCTCAGGGAAGCCTATGGCGAGCAGATCGACGGGCTGATCGACGGCGGTGCCGACATCATCCTCATCGAGACGATCTTCGACACGCTGAACGCCAAGGCGGCGATTTTCGCCTGCGAGGAGCGTTTCGAGGCCAAGGGCGTGCGCCTGCCGGTGATGATCTCCGGCACGATTACCGACCTTTCCGGCCGTACGCTCTCCGGCCAGACGCCGTCGGCCTTCTGGAATTCGGTGCGCCACGCCAATCCCTTCACGATCGGCCTCAACTGCGCGCTCGGGGCGAACGCGATGCGCCCGCATCTGCAGGAACTGTCGGGCGTCGCCGACACCTTCATCTGCGCCTATCCGAATGCCGGCCTGCCGAACGAATTCGGCCAGTATGACGAAACGCCGGAGCTGATGGCGGCCCAGATCGACAGTTTTGCCCGTGAAGGTCTGGTCAACATCGTCGGCGGCTGCTGCGGCTCGACGCCCGAACATATCAGGGCGATCGCCGAGACCGTCGCCAAGTACAAGCCGCGGCCGATCCCGGAACATCGCCCCTTCATGTCGTTGTCTGGCCTCGAACCTTTCGAGTTGACCAAGGACATTCCCTTCGTCAATGTCGGCGAGCGCACCAACGTCACCGGCTCGGCGAAGTTCCGCAAGCTGATCACCAATGCCGACTACACGGCAGCGCTCGATGTCGCGCGCGACCAGGTCGAGAACGGCGCGCAGGTGATCGACATCAACATGGACGAGGGCCTGATCGATTCCGAGAAGGCGATGGTCGAGTTCCTCAACCTGATCGCCGCCGAGCCCGACATCGCCCGCGTGCCTGTGATGATCGACTCCTCGAAATTCTCGATCATCGAATCCGGCCTGAAGCGGGTGCAGGGCAAGCCGATCGTCAACTCGATCTCGCTGAAGGAAGGCGAGGAGAATTTCCTGGCCCAGGCGCGGCTCCTGCGCAATTACGGTGCGGCCGTCGTCGTCATGGCCTTCGACGAAACGGGACAGGCCGACAGCTATGAGCGCAAGGTGGAAATCTGCGAGCGTGCCTACACGCTGCTGACCGAAAAGATCGGGTTCCCGCCCGAGGATATTATCTTCGACCCCAATATTTTCGCGGTCGCGACCGGCATCGAAGAACACAATAATTACGGTGTCGACTTCATCGAGGCGACGCGGACGATCCGTGAGCGCATGCCGCTCGTGCATATCTCCGGCGGCGTCTCCAACCTGTCCTTCTCGTTCCGCGGCAACGAGCCGGTGCGCGAGGCGATGCACGCGGTGTTCCTCTACCACGCCATCCAGGCGGGTATGGACATGGGCATCGTCAATGCCGGCCAGCTGGCCGTCTACGACAACATCGATTCCGAGCTGCGCGAAGCCTGCGAGGACGTGGTGCTGAACCGCCGTCCCGACAGCACCGAACGGCTGCTCGAAGTGGCCGAACGTTTCCGTGGCGCCGGGGCAAAGGAGGGTCGTGTCCAGGACCTCTCCTGGCGCGAGTGGAGCGTCGAGAAGCGTCTCGAGCACGCGCTGGTCAACGGCATCACCGAATATATCGAGGCCGATACGGAAGAGGCGCGCCGGCAGGCCGCCCGGCCGTTGCACGTCATCGAAGGGCCGCTGATGGCCGGCATGAACGTCGTCGGTGATCTCTTCGGCTCGGGCAAGATGTTCCTGCCGCAGGTCGTTAAATCCGCCCGCGTCATGAAGCAGGCCGTTGCCGTCCTTCTCCCCTATATGGAGGAGGAGAAGCGCCTCAATGGCGGCGACGATCGGCAGTCGGCGGGCAAGATCCTGATGGCGACGGTCAAGGGCGACGTGCACGATATCGGCAAGAACATCGTCGGCGTCGTGCTGGCCTGCAACAATTACGAGATCGTCGACCTCGGCGTCATGGTGCCCGCGACGAAGATCCTTGAAACGGCGATCGCCGAAAAGGTCGACGTCATAGGTCTTTCCGGTCTGATCACGCCGTCGCTCGACGAGATGGTGCATGTTGCGTCCGAGATGGAACGGCAGGGCTTCGAGATTCCGCTGCTGATCGGCGGCGCCACGACCAGCCGCGTACATACGGCTGTGAAGATCCATCCCGGCTACAACAAGGGCCAGGCGGTCTACGTCACCGATGCGAGCCGCGCCGTCGGCGTCGTCTCGGCGCTGCTCTCGCCGGAGACGCGGCAGGGCTATGTCGACGATATAAGAGCCGAATACGCCAAGGTGGCGGCCGCGCATGCCCGCAGTGAAGCGGAGAAGGTGCGTTTGCCACTGTCGCGGGCTCGCGAGAACGCGCATAAGATCGACTGGTCGGCCTACAAGCCGACCAAGCCTGAGTTCTTCGGCACTCGGGTGTTCGAGGATTACGATCTGGCCGAACTCGCGAGATACATCGACTGGACGCCGTTCTTCCAGACCTGGGAATTGCGCGGTCGTTTCCCCGCCATTCTCGAAGACGAGAAGCAGGGCGAGGCGGCGCGTGCGCTCTGGGCCGATGCGCAGGCCATGCTGAAGAAGATCATCGATGAGAAGTGGTTCCGCCCGCGCGCCGTCATCGGCTTCTGGCCGGCAGGCGCCGTCGGCGACGACATCCGCCTGTTCACCGACGAAAGCCGCGGCCAGGAGCTTGCCACCTTCTACACGCTTCGCCAGCAGCTTTCGAAGCGGGACGGGCGGGCGAATGTGGCGCTTTCGGACTTCGTCGCGCCAGTCACAAGCGGCGTGCAGGACTATGTCGGCGGCTTCGTGGTAACGGCCGGTATCGAGGAAATCGCCATCGCCGAACGCTTCGAGCGGTCGAACGACGACTATTCCTCGATCCTCGTCAAGGCGCTGGCCGACCGCTTTGCGGAAGCCTTCGCTGAGCGCATGCATGAGCAGGTGCGGCGCGAATATTGGGGTTATGCAAGGGATGAGCACCTCAGCAACGAGGATCTCATCGGTGAAGCCTATGCCGGCATCCGTCCGGCGCCTGGTTATCCCGCCCAGCCCGACCACACGGAAAAGGCAACGCTCTTCAAGCTGCTCGATGCAGAAAAAGCCGCCGGCGTGAAGCTGACGGAGAGCTATGCGATGTGGCCCGGCTCATCTGTATCCGGCATCTATATCGGCCATCCCGATTCCTATTATTTCGGCGTCGCCAAGGTGGAGCGGGACCAGGTGGAGGACTATGCCAAGCGCAAGGGCATGGAGGTTTCCGAGGTCGAACGCTGGCTCGGGCCGGTGCTGAACTACGTGCCGCGCAAGGCGGACGAGGAGATTGAGGACGCGGCATAGAGACGCATTCGCCGTTCTTAACGTGATGAATCAAGAAACAATGAAGCCGGAAAGTGATTCACTTTCCGGCTTCATACTTTTGATAGTCTTGATAATCTCGCGTGGTCGGGCTTCGTGAATTCGATAGCGGATTTGAACGTGGAATGGTATCCTTAGCCAAGTTAGCTAATGAGGGCTGCGATGCAAGTGACCATTCATGCCGCAAAGACCAATCTGTCGAAATTGATCGATGCCGCCCTTTCCGGTGAGGAGGTGGTGATCGCCAAGGGGCGCAAGCCTGTCGTGAAGATCATTCCGATTGTGCAGTCTTCCTTCAAGATCGGTTTGCTCAAAGGGCAGGTTGCTGGAGATGGGCCGGACTTTTTTGAGCCCATTGACGAAAGTGAAGTCGCGGCCTGGGAAGGGATCGAGTGAATTCGCTTCTGCTCGACACCCATGCCTGGGCATGGTCGTTGACCGGCGACAAGCGGCTCTCGGCCAAGGCGATCGCTCTGATTGAAAAGGCTGAGACCATTCTTGTCAGTCCAATATCCCTGTTTGAAATCGGGCAGAAAGTGCGTGTCGGCAAATGGCCGGAGATGCAGCCTTTCGTCGGCCGGCTGCCGGACTTACTGCAGGAGCAAGGCGCCATTGCAGCAGCATTGACCCCGGATGTCTGTCTGGCGGCAGCCATGATGGACTGGGCGCACCGTGATCCGTTCGACAGGTTTCTCGCTGCGACTGCCATGGAGAATGGGATACCGATCATTTCCGCCGACACGATTTTCGATGAACTCGCCGGAAATCAGCTTTGGATTGCCCGCTTCTGGTAGGCCTTATGTCACCCCGATCGTCAGCTCGGCCACGAAGTCATAAGCGTCGCCGCGATAGAGCGAGCGGGTGAATTCGACGGCGCGGCCGGAGCCGAGATAGGAGATGCGTTCGATTGACAGGCCGGCCGCACCCACGGAGACGCCGAGAAGCTGGGCATCGGCTTCCTTCATATTGGTCGCCGAAATGCGCTGGACGGCGCGGACCGGACGGACGTTGAGGCGTTCGAGTTCGGCGTAGAGCGAATTGGTCACGGCGGAGGGATCGGGGAGGAATTCGCCGGAGACGCTGGCGTTCTCGATCGCCAGCGGCTGGTCGTCGGCGATGCGCAGGCGCGAGAGGCGCGAAACCTTCAAGCCTGCGGCGAGGCCAAGGATCATCATCTCGTCGGGTGAGGGGGTGTGGATGCCCTTATGCAGCCATTCCGAGCGGGAGGACATGCCGCGGCGTGCCATGTCTTCGGTGAAAGAGGTGAGCTGCGACAGGCGCTGCTCCACCTTGGAGACCGGCTTGGCGACAAAGGTGCCCGAGCCGTGGCGGCGCACCAGCAGGCCGTCGGCGACGAGCTCGTCGATCGCCTTGCGCACGGTGACCCGGCTGACGGCGGCAAGTTCGGCGATGTCGCGCTCCGGCGGCAGCGCGTCGCCGTGACCAAGCGTGCCGGCGCGCACGGCCTCTTCGAGCGTGCGGCGCAGCTTGACGTAGAGCGGGCCGGTGCCGGCCGCCTGCAGGCGTTCCAGGGAGAGGATTGTTGCGAGATCGTCGGTCATGCCGCACCTCTCTGTCGCTCGTTCAGGAGCTTGACCGCAAGTTCCACCGCGCCGTGAAGGGCATCGTTTTTCGGTTTGGCAAGCAGCTGTCTGTAGCGTTGGGGAAGCCAGGGCTCATAGGCTTCCGCAAGACCGCCAAGCAGGCAGATTGACGGGCATCCGGGCCAGAGCAGCGCTTCAAGGCTTTCGCCGATCGCCGTTGCCGCGTCCGTGACGATGCCGACCGCGACCGCATCGCCGCTCGTTGCATGTTCGAAGACGACAGGTGCATAACGGGCAAAATCCGTCGGTCTTGCCGAATGCGCAAATTCGACGATGCGCTCGGGATCATCGCCATATTCCGCCAGGATCGCCTCAGTCATCGGCGATGCCGGGCGCACGCCGTCATGGGCGAGCAGCGATCGTTCCATCAGGTCGCGGCCCAGGCGAGCGCCGCTTGCCTGGTCGCCAACGACGAAGCCCCAGCCGCCGATGCCGTTCAGCCGACCATCTTTCCGGGCGTTATAGACCGAGCCGGTGCCGAAGGCGCCGACGATGCCGTCGGCATCGCCGAGCGCGCCCTGCAGGGCGATCAGCGCGTCGGTAACAACGCGGCCTTCGGCAAAGGGCAGGGCCTTTTCGATTCGCTGGCCATAATCCGTGACATTAGCGCCGGCGACGCCGACGACTGCTGCGACGGAGGAAATGGTTTCCGCGGCGAGCTCGGCATCGTGCAAAGCCAGCCGGGCGGATTCGACAATATTGAGGAGAGAGTTTTCCAGATCGGACAGAATATTAGCCGGGCCTGATTTGCCGCGGCCAATGATAGTGCCGTTTCTGTCCGCGACCGCGGCCCGGCAGCTCGTCCCGCCGCCATCTATGCCGATTGCAAGCTCTGTCATCGGACCTCCGAATACGCCGTCTCACCTGTTTTCCATACAATACCAAAAAAATACCATTTACCAAGTGGGAACGGCGGAGAAATTGTACCTTTTTATCTGATTGATTTTCCTTGATAAAAATTTTTAATGAAGCCTTGGAAGCCGAAAAGTTAAAATTCGTCTGGACAATTGGTATTTTTTTGGACTTAATTCGGTAAAAGGGAACAGCGTTTCGAAGCCCCACGAAAACCGGCAGCAAAACCAAGCCGGAACCGCTTCGAGGATGAGTGCCAGAATGCCGGCGGCCCTGTCGGGCCGAAGATGGAATTCAGGCATCCATCGGCTTTCCCATTATTTTCGGCGCGTCCGGTGCGGGTCACCGAAAAGCGCGCAGTCCGACCGCAGGCGAGCGCTTTCGGTCCATCGAGCTTTCGGGGCCGGCTTCGCTGGCGGCCCTCCAAGGGGCATTGGGTGTTTCCTCAGACACGCCAATTGCTTGTTTCAGATCGAAAACGGCGCCTTCGGCGCTAAAAACAGGAGAGGGAAATGAAAAACACTGCTCTGAAAAGCTTGCTGCTTGCCTCCAGCCTGCTGACGTCGGCCGGTCTCGTGCATGCCGCCGACGTTACGCTGACGGTCGAAAGCTGGCGCAATGACGACCTGCAGATCTGGCAGGAGAAGATCATTCCGGCCTTCGAAGCGAAGAACCCGGGCATCAAAGTCGTCTTCTCGCCGACTGCGCCGACCGAATACGACGCTGCCACCGAAGCCAAGCTCGCCGCGGGCAGCGCAGGCGACATCATCACCTGCCGTCCCTTCGATAAATCGCGCGGCCTCTTCGAGAAGGGCAATCTTGCCAGCTTGAATGATCTGCCCGGCATGGAGAACTTCTCGCCGGTCGCCAAGGCCGCCTGGACGACCGACGACGGAAAGACGACCTTCTGCGTGCCGATGGCTTCGGTTATTCACGGCTTCATCTACAACAAGGATGCCTTCGACAAGCTCGGCATCTCCGTGCCGAAGACGCAGGACGAATTCTACGCAGCGCTCGACAAGATCAAGGCGGACGGCACCTATATTCCGCTCGCCATGGGCACCAAGGATCTCTGGGAAGCCGCGACCATGGGCTACCAGAATATCGGTCCGAACTACTGGAAGGGCGAAGACGGCCGCAAGGCTCTGATCGAAGGCAAGCAGAAGCTGACGGATGCCGAGTGGGTCAAGCCCTATGAAGAGCTTGCCAAGTGGAAGCCCTATCTCGGCGACGGTTTCGAAGCCCAGACCTATTCAGACAGCCAGAACCTCTTCACGCTTGGCCGTGCCGCGATCTATCCGGCGGGTTCGTGGGAAATCTCGTTGTTCAACAGCCAGGCCCAGTTCAAGATGGGCGCCTTCCCGCCGCCAGTTCCGAAGGCAGGCGACGCGGGCTACATCTCCGACCATCCGGATATTGGCGTCGGTCTGAACACCAAGAGCCCACATGCCGAGGAGGCCAAGAAGTTCCTGAGCTGGGTCGCTTCGCCTGAATTCGCCGATATCTACGCCAATGCGCTGCCGGGGTTCTTCAGCCTGAACTCCAAGCCGGTCAAGATGTCCGATCCGCTCGCTCAGGAATTCGTCTCCTGGCGCGGCCCGTATAAGTCGACCATGCGCTCGACTTATCAGATCCTGTCGCGCGGCACGCCGAATCTCGAAAACGAGACCTGGATCGAATCAGCCAACGTGGTCAACGGCACGGATACGCCACAGGTCGCTGCCGAGAAGCTCCAGAAGGGGCTCGACAGCTGGTACAAGCCGGCCAAGTGATGTGACGAGGGGCGGCGTTTGCGGCCTCTCATCCGGCCTGCCGGCCACCTTCTCCCCGCTCGCGGGGAGAAGGAGACTCGCAGCGACCTCCCAGCCCGATTTCATCACGGGCGTGTTCCCTCTCCAGGTGGGTGGAGGGTTAGGGTGGGAGCATGTTTTCCATCTGCGCTGCGCCTTGCGGCCAGTGATCAGAACGGGCAATAGCCATGAGCCAAACCGACAACGCGGCCGATTTCGTCCCGATCAAGCGCCCGGTGCGCTGGCATATCTTCGTTTTCATGCTGCCTGCGGTGATCGTCTATTCCGCGGTTATGGTGCTGCCGCTCATCGAAACGCTCAGGCTTTCGCTGTACAATACGGTTGACGGGCAGCCGGCCTTCGTCGGCCTGGCTAACTACAAAGTGCTGTTTGGCGATCCTCGCTGGGCGCATGATTTCTGGAATGCGCTGGTCAACAACCTGCTCTTCTTCGCCATCCACATGTGCGTGCAGAACCCGATCGGCATTGCGCTCGCTGCCCTACTTTCGGTGCCGAAGCTGCGCGGGGTGGCCTTCTACCGCACGGCGATATTCCTGCCGACGCTGCTTTCCTTCGTCATCGTCGGCTTCATCTGGAAGCTGATCCTGTCGCCGATCTGGGGCGTGGCGCCCTGGATGCTCGATCTTATCGGCTTGAAATTCCTGTTCGCCCCTTGGCTCGGCAAGCCCGGCTCGGCGCTGATCGCCGTGTCGCTGATCTCCAACTGGCAATATATCGGCATTCCGATGATGCTGATCTATGCCGCGCTTCTGAGCATCCCCGAAGAGGTGATCGAGGCGGCCGAATGTGACGGCATCACCGGCTGGGCGCAGTTCTGGAAGATCAAGCTGCCACTCATCCTGCCGGCGATCGGCATCATCTCGATCCTGACTTTCGTCGGCAATTTCAACGCCTTCGACCTGATCTACACGGTGCAGGGGGCGCTTGCCGGGCCTGACATGTCGACGGATATTCTCGGTACGCTGCTATACCGGACTTTCTTCGGTTTCCAGCTTCAGCTCGGCGACCGCTCGATGGGCGCGACGATCGCCACGGTGATGTTCCTCATCATCCTCGCCGGTGTCTCGTTCTATCTCTTCGTCATCCAGCGGCGCATGCGTCGCTACCAGTTCTGAGGAGCGCGCATGTCCAAGGCACGCACATCTCCGATCCGCACCGGCCTCGTGCATCTGGCGCTCTCCGCCTACACGCTGGTCGCGCTGTTTCCGGTGTTCCTGACCATCGTCAACTCGTTCAAGGATCGCGCTTCGATCTTCCGCGCGCCTTTGATGATCCCGACGCCGTCGACCTTCAGCCTCGTCGGTTACCAGACGGTGCTGGGGCAGGGTGATTTCGCCACCTATTTCCAGAACAGCTTCGTCGTGACCATCGTCTCGATCCTGCTCGTGCTGCTGTTCGGCGCCATGGCCGCCTTCGCATTGTCGGAATATCGCTTCCGCGGCAATGCGCTGCTCGGGCTCTATATGGCGATCGGCATCATGATCCCGATCCGCCTCGGCACAGTGGCGATCCTGCAGGGCATGGTGGCGGCCGGCCTCGTCAACACGCTGACGGCGCTGATCCTCGTCTATACCGCGCAGGGCATTCCGCTGGCGATCTTCATCCTGTCGGAATTCATGCGCACGGTTTCGGACGATCTCAAGAATGCCGGGCGCATCGACGGGCTTTCCGAATACGCGATCTTCTTCCGGCTGGTACTGCCGCTGGTGCGGCCGGCCATGGCGACCGTCGCCGTCTTCACCATGATCCCGATCTGGAACGATCTCTGGTTCCCGCTGATCCTGGCGCCCGCCGAAAGCACTAAGACGGTGACGCTCGGCTCGCAGATCTTCATCGGCCAGTTCGTCACCAACTGGAATGCGGTGCTGGCGGCGCTGTCGCTGGCTATCCTGCCAATCCTCGTCCTCTACGTCATCTTCTCGCGGCAGCTGATCCGCGGCATTACGTCAGGGGCTGTCAAATGAGCCAGGAGAATCCGATCCGCGTCCTCGTTGCCGGTCTCGGCAATATGGGCCGCAGCCATGCGCTTGCCTATCACAACAATCCCGGCTTTGAGATCGTCGGTCTCGTCAATCGCTCGACGCCGGCGCTGGAGCCCGCGCTGCAGGCCTATACGGTTCATCCCGATTTCATGACGGCGCTTGCCGAGCTGAAGCCGGACCTCTGCTCGATCAACACCTATTCCGACAGCCATGCCGATTATGCCGTCGCTGCCTTCGCGGCCGGCTGCCATGTCTTCGTGGAAAAGCCGCTGGCGACGACCGTCGCCGACGCCGAGCGGGTTGTTGCTGCGGCAAGGAAGGCGGGGCGCAAGCTGGTGATCGGTTATATCCTGCGCCATCACCCGTCCTGGACGAGACTGATCGAGGAGGCGCGCAAACTCGGCCCGCCTTACGTCTTCCGCATGAACCTCAACCAGCAGTCCAGCGGCCCGACCTGGGCGACGCACAAGTCGCTGATGCAGACGACCTCGCCGATCGTCGATTGCGGCGTGCATTATATCGACGTCATGTGCCAGATCACCGATGCCAGGGCAGTCGAGGTGCGCGGCATGGGACTGCGGCTCTCCGATGAGATCGTCGCCGGCATGTATAATTATGGCCACCTGCAGGTGCTCTTCGAAGACGGTTCGGTCGGCTGGTACGAGGCCGGCTGGGGGCCGATGATTTCGGAGACTGCCTTTTTCGTGAAGGACGTGATGTCGCCGAAGGGGGCGGTGTCGATCGTCATGGATCCGAACGCCAAGTCCGACGATATCGACACGCACACCAAAACCTCGGTGATCCGTCTGCACACGGCCGAGACCGGCCCGGACGGCAAGTTCATCCGGCCCGACCAGGATATGAGGATGACGGGCGAGCCCGGTCATCAGGCACTCTGCGACCTGGAACAGGCCTTCATGCTGAGGGTGATCCGCGAGGATCTGAACCTCGATCGCCACATGGCGGATGCGGTGGCGTCACTACGCATCTGCCTTGCCGCCGACGAGAGCGTGCGCACCGGCCAGCCGGTCAGATTGTAAGGGAAAGATAGTGGGATCGCTTCAACTCAAATCCATCCGCAAGACCTATGGCACGCATGAGGTGCTGAAAGGCATCGACCTCGAGGTCAAGGACGGCGAATTTGTCATCTTCGTCGGGCCGTCCGGCTGCGGAAAATCGACGCTCTTGCGCAGCATCGCCGGCCTCGAGGACGTCACCTCGGGCGCCGTCGTCATCAACGGCCGCGACGAGACGCTGACGCCGCCGGCCAAGCGCGGCATCGCCATGGTGTTCCAGTCCTATGCGCTCTATCCGCATCTGACGGTCAAGGACAATATGGGGCTTGGGCTCAAGCAGGCAGGCACCGCCAAGGACGAGATCGACAAGCGCGTCGGCAAGGCATCCGGCATGCTGTCGCTCGCGCCTTATCTCGCACGCCGACCGGCCGAGCTTTCCGGCGGGCAACGCCAGCGCGTCGCGATCGGCCGCGCCATCGTTCGCGAACCGGAACTCTTCCTGTTCGACGAGCCGCTGTCGAACCTCGATGCGGCGCTGCGCGTCCAGACCCGGCTCGAAATCGCCCGGCTGCACCGCGGTCTGAAGGCGACGATGATCTACGTTACGCACGACCAGGTCGAGGCGATGACGCTTGCCGATAAGATCGTCGTGCTGAATGCCGGCGCGATCGAGCAGATCGGCTCGCCGATGGAGCTTTACAACCGCCCGGCCAACGTCTTCGTCGCCGGCTTTATCGGCTCGCCGCAGATGAATTTCATCCCCGGCGAAAAGGTGGGCGATCACAGCGCCAAGACGATCGGCGTGCGCCCCGAACATATGACGCTGTCGCGCGAGCAGGGGACGTGGGGTGCGAAGGTCGTGCATGTCGAGCATCTCGGCGCGGACACGATCATCTATCTGGAATCCGAGCAGTGCGGCCTGCTGACGGCGCGTCTCTTCGGCGAGCACCAGTATGAGCCCGATGAGATCGTTTACGCGACGCCAGACCAGGCGCGCGTGCATCGCTTCGATGCGGACGACAGGGCGATCCGCTGAACGATCCCATTCATCAGGACGATGCAAAAAGGCGCCGCGAAACGGCGCCTTTTTGCATCCGCGACACGCGAATATCAATCGCGGATGATGAGCAGATCAGCTGCCATGAAACGGAGCGTCACGGTTTCGCCGGCCTGCGGCGGGGTGACGCCGGGGCTGTTGAACATGTCGAAGGAGATGACGTTGCCGCCGACATTCATGCGGGTGCGGATGACCGAACCGAGGAAGTGAGCCGAGACGACCTGGCCGGTCAGTGCCGTATCGCTTCTGGCGGTGTCGGAGAGCGAGCCTGCTTCCGGGCGCAGCGCCAGCGAGATGGTCTCGCCGGTCTTGTGGGCTGCGACCGACTGCTTCAGCGTGATCTTCTGATCGCCGATCTGGATGAGGTTGGTGTCGGGATCGACGACCTTGGCCTCGATCAGATTCAGCGTGCCGACAAAGGAGGCGACGAAGCGCGTGGCCGGCTTGTTGTAGATCTCGAAGGGCGAGCCGATCTGATCGGCCTTGCCGGCGTTCATCACCACGATGCGGTCGGAGATCGACAGCGCCTCTTCCTGGTCGTGGGTGACGAAGACGGTGGTGATGCCGAGCTGCTGCTGGATCTGGCGGATTTCCTCGCGCAGCGACACGCGGATCTTGGCGTCGAGGGCCGACAGCGGCTCGTCGAGCAGCAGCACTTGTGGCTTGACGGCGAGCGCACGGGCAAGTGCGACGCGCTGCTGCTGGCCGCCGGACAGCTGGTAGGGGTAGCGATCGGCCAGGTGATCGAGCTTGATCAGGCCGAGCATTTCCTTGACGCGGGCGTCGATCTCGGGCTTCGGCGCGCCGGCGACCTTGAGGCCGAAGGCGACGTTATCGTGCACGGACATGTTGGGGAAGAGAGCGTAGGCCTGGAAGACCATGCCAATGTTGCGCTGGTTCGGCTTGAGCGCGCTCTGGTCCTTGCCGTTGATGGTCAGCATGCCGCCGGTCGGGGTTTCGAAGCCGGCGATCATGCGCAGGACGGTGGTCTTGCCGCAGCCCGATGGCCCGAGGAAGGAGACGAATTCGCCCTTCTCGATGTTCATGTTGAAATTCTTGACGACCTGAACTTGGCCGAAAGACTTTTGAATGTTGGTCAGTGTGAGAAAAGACATGGCCGATTACCTTAAGCCTTTGCCGGGCGGGCTTTGCCGAAGCGGGAAACGAGATTGATCAGGCCCATGCTGAGCCAGGTGATCGAGAAGGCGATAACGGCGAGCGCCGAAGGCTCATAGGCCTTGTTGGCGCCGACGAGCTGCAGGTACGGGCCGAAGGCCGGACGGTTGAGCAATGCGGCGAAGGTGAACTCGCCCATGACGATCGCAAGCGTGATGAAGGCGCCGGAGAGCACGCCGCTCATCACGTTCGGGAAGATGCAGCGGAACATGATGGTCGTCCAGCGGGCGCCGAGGCTTTCGGCTGCCTCCGTCAGAGTGCGGACGTCGATGGCGCGCATCGCGGTATCGACGGCGCGGTACATATAGGGCAGCGACAGCGTGATGTAGGAGAAGACCAGCAGGACGTTGGTGCCGGTCGTCGAACCCGTCAACGGCAAGTAGGACGACGAATTATACATCCTGAGATAACCGAAGACGATGACGATCGCCGGGATGACGAGCGGTAGCAGCGTGATGAATTCGACGACGGGGCGCATCTGCGGCAGGCGCAGCCGCACCCAGTAGGCGGTGGGGACGACGAGCAGCATGCCGAAAACGATCGTAAGAAGCGCCATCAGCATGGAGTAGCCGAAGGTCTCGCGGAACTGGGCATCGGAAAAGACCGACTGGTAAGCGTCGAAGCTATATTCGCCGCGGCGCATGCGCAGCGAAAACTCGATCGTGCCGATCAGTGGAATGACGAAATAGGATGCGCCCAGAATAATGGCGATCCAGGCGCCGAGGCGTTGAGCTTTCATTTCTGCCACCGTTCGGCGCGCATGCGCAGCATGAGGTAAAGGACGTTGGAGACGCCTGTTATGACGATCATGCCGAGCGCGATGGCGTAACCGAGATTGGCATTGTGCAGCACGTCGCCGCGAATCTGGGCATAGAGCAGGATCGGTACGATGTTCAGCGAGCTGCCGGTCAGTGCAAAGGCGGTGGCGATGGCGCCGAAGGCGTTGGCGAAGAGCAGCAGCGTCGTGCCGAGCAGGCTCGGCCACAGGATCGGCAGGGCAACCATCGTCCAGTATTGGCGGTTGGTGGCGCCCAGGATCTCAGAGGCCTCGCGCCATTCCTTCTTCATGCCGTCCAGCGCCGGAGTGAGGATCAGCACCATCAGCGGGATCTGGAAATACATATAGGTGATGGTGAGGCCGAAGAAGGACAGCAGATTAAAGCCGGTGCTGTAAAGGTTGAAGTCGAACCATTCGCGCAGGAAAACTGTCACGAGGCCGGTGCGGCCGAGCGTTGCGAGGAAGGCGAAGGCGAGGGGCACGCCGGCAAAATTCGAGGCGACGCCGGAGAAGGTCAGAAGCGTCGAGCGCACCGAATTCGGCAGGCCGCCGAGCACCACGGCCCAGGCGAGGAAAAAGCCGATCAGCGCGCCGCCGAGAGCCGACGCTACGGAGACGCGAATACTGATCCAGTAAGCGCTCATGATCGACGGGGTAAAGAGATCGCCGATATTCTTCAGCGTGAAGTTACCCTCGGGCGTCAGAAACGCGCCCGCCACCAGATAAAGCGTGGGGATGATCAGGAACAGCAGCGAAAAGATAATGAAAGGTGCAATGCCCAGCCAGTCGATCACGCGGTCTCTGTTGATCAAGGGGGCGCTGCTCACCATAGGCGTTGAAACCGTGCTCATGAAAAGCTCATCCTGGGGCATCGGAGTGAGAAAAAAACCTCCCCGCCCTGAGGCGGGGAGGCAGGATCGGAGATTACTTGACGGCTGCGCCGACGACGGAATCCCAGTTCTTGGTGATGGTTTCCTTGCCGGCGGCCTGCTCTTCGAGCGTCGGGAAGACAGCCTTTTCATAGGCTGCTGCCGGCGGCAGCTTGTCGAGCAGTTCCTTCGGGATCTTGTTGTTCTTGGCAAGATCGTTGAAGCGGATTGGGTGGCAATAGCCCTTCAGCCAGCCGAGCTGACCTTCGTCGGAATAGAGATATTCCATCCAGAGTTTGGCAGCGTTCGGGTGCGGAGCGAAGGCAGAAATCGCCTGGACGTAAACGCCGGCGACGACGCCCGTCTTCGGAACGACGACTTCGAACGGCGGGTTGCCCTTCAGGCTTTCACCCCAGGACATTGCATTGTAGTCCCAGGCGACGATGATCGGCGTTGAGCCCTGAGCGAACGGAGCCGCCTTGCCGACGACAGGCACGAAATTGCCGGCCTTGTTGAGTTCGGCAAAGAATTTCAGGCCTTCTTCGCCTGCCTTGGCCGCGTCACCGCCGGATGCGGAAAGGCCAGCGGCATAAACGCCCTGGACAGCCTGGTTGGCCGTGCGCGGATCGCCTGCGAGAGCGACGGTGTTTGCGTAGTCGCTCTTCTTCAGATCGGCCCAGTCGGCCGGCGACTGCTTGACGAGGTCCTTGTTCACGAGGAACGAAAGAACGCCGTAATAGTCACCGTACCAATAGCCTTCCGGATCCTTGGCCGTATCCGGGATCGAATCCCAGGTGGAGACCTTGTAAGGCTGGATCAGGCCGTCTTTCTTGGCGGACGGGCCGAAGGAGAGGCCGACGTCGATGACATCAGGAGCCTGCGGGCCGGTGTTGCCCTTGTTGGCCTTGATGGCTTCGACTTCGTCGCCCGAACCGGCATCCGGGTTCAGCTCGTTGACCTCGAGGCCATATTTGGCCTTGAAGCCGGCAATGACGTCGCCATAGCCGCACCAGTCGTGCGGGAGAGCGATTGTGGTCAGCGTGCCTTCTTTCTTGGCGGCAGCGATAAGTTCTGCGCTCGGTTCTGCAGCGGCAATCGCGGTCGAAGCCACGATCATCGCAGTAGAAAGCGACAGGAGTCGAGAAATGTTAGAGATCACTGTTGTTCTCCTTCGGGTTTTCAGTGTCTGGCGATGCTGTTAATGAGCTTACATGAAGCTTGTGTGACGGCTGCGTGACGGTGATTTTGCATGAATAGCAGGCGCTTGTGACAGATGTTCCATTTGCGACAGCGCGGTCTATTTCCGCAAAAATCCGCCATTGTTTTTCTCCCTCTTTGTCTTGTCCTCCTAACCCGGTTTGCGGAAGAGTTTGGTCTGCTCGAACAGCCCCTCCAATGTCTTCATGCGTTCCTTTGTCTCGTCCCAGGTCGAATTCTGGACGGCTTCGATCAGCGCCTCGACGATGAACAGGGTAACGACGGAGGAATCCCAGGCCGATGGTGCCTCGATCCGGACGCGGAAGGCGTGGCGGGCGAGTTTGGCGGCCGGTGAGCCCCATTGGTCGGTGAAGACAACAATTTCGGCACCGCGCTTGCGGGCGGCGGTGGCAAGGCTGACCATTTCCTGCTCGTAGCGGCGAATGTCGAAGATGATCAGGATGTCGCCGGCATTCATGTTGAGGACATATTGCGGCCAACTGCTGGAATTCGCCGATAGCAGCGTCGTTGCCGGCCGGATGACCTGCATATGGGTGAAGAAATATTCGGCAAGCGCGCCGGTGATGCGGCCGCCGACGAAATAGAGGCCGCGCTTGCGGTCGGAGAGCAGCGAGGCGACGCTGTCGAAGGTCGCGGTGTCGAGATCGCTCAGCGTCTGGCGCAGATTGCCCATAATGGCATCGGCGAAACGATTGAGAATATGAGTGCCCGGCGCGTTCTGCGCCCAGCGGTCATGTTTGGCGATCGGGTTCGATATCGTCGCCTCGACCTCCAGATGCAGATGCGCCTGAAAGTCCGGATAGCCCTTGAAGCCGAGCTTCTGCACCATCCGCACCACGGTGGGCGTGGAAACGCCGGCGTTCTCTGCAATCGTAGTGATGCTGCCGAGGCCGGAAACCGGATAGTTGTCGAGGAGGCTTTCCGCCAACTGCTTCTCGGCACGCGTCAACACGCCGAGATGCGAATGTATGACGTCCGAAACCGTCTTCGACGCAGTGGTCACGTGACTTTGCTCCCCGGGAGTGGTCTGGCGCCACTCTCCCAACCAAAGTTAACAACGCTGTCATAATCCATGTCAACCACTGTCATGAAAAGAAATTTTCAGAGGATGCTTGACAGTCGCCAAAAGCTGAAGAATTCTTTTCTTTAAAGCTTTTATTAAGGGATAGGAGTGGCGCCTTTGGTGCTGGCCCAGCCGAACATCCTCAGCGAAGCGGACGGCGATTGCGTCGGGATCGAGCGCATCGAAGGCCGTAGCCCGGTATTGCTCGTCTGCGAGCACGCCTCGAAAACGCTTCCTGCCCGCTTCGGCGATCTCGGCCTACCCAGCGAAGCGCTGTCGAGCCATATCGCCTGGGATCCGGGCGCGCTCGCCGTTGCCCGCGGCATATCGCAAGCAGTCGACGCGACGCTCGTCTACCAGCGCTTCTCCCGGCTCATCTACGACTGCAACCGGCCGCCCAGTTCACCGGGCGCCATGCCGGAGACCAGCGAGATCTATGCCATTCCCGGCAACAAGGATTTGAGCGCCGAAGAACGCCTGGCGCGCACCGATGCGCTTTATGTGCCTTTCCATGATGCCATCCGCGGACTGATCCGCGATCGGCGGGCGAGGGGGCAGGATACCGTCATCGTGACGATGCACAGCTTCACGCCGGTCTATCACGGCCGGCAACGCGCCGTCGAACTCGGCATATTGCATGATGAGGACAGCCGGCTCGCCGACCGCATGCTGGATGCCGCGGCCGATGCGCCGCTTTACAGGACTGAACGCAACCAGCCTTACGGACCCGAGGATGGCGTGACCCACACGCTGATCCTGCACGGGCTTTCGAACGGCCTGCGCAATGTAATGATCGAGGTCCGCAACGACCTCATCGCAGACGATGGCGGCCAAAGGGTCATGGCCGATTATCTGACAGGACTTCTCCAGCACAGCCTGGAAGCCTGATAAAAAAAGAAGACCCGAGGGAGCAGTTTATCTGCGGACGTCCGCATGGCGAAAATGCCGCGGACAATTGGCACTGGACCGGCTGCAATTCCGCGGCCGGTCGTGAACAGGGGGAAGTCATGTCGGACTATACCGAACTGGACAAGAAGCAGGATGTGCACATCCTGCATTCGATGGGCTATGCCCAAGAACTCGAACGGCGAATGAGTTCATTCTCGAATTTCGCCGTATCATTCTCCATCATCTGCATTCTCTCCGGCGGCATCAATTCGCTGGCCCAGGCGACCTCTGGCGCTGGCGGCGCGGCGATCGGCATCGGCTGGCCCGTGGGATGCTTCATCTCGTTCGTTTTCGCCGTCGCCATGGCGCAGATCAGCTCTGCCTATCCGACGGCCGGCGGCCTCTATCACTGGGGCTCGATCCTCGGCAACCGCTTCACCGGTTGGCTGACGGCCTGGTTCAACCTGCTCGGTCTCGTCACCGTTCTCGGCGCCATCAACGTCGGTACCTATTACTTCTTCATGGGCTCCTTCGGCACCACTTATCTCGGGCTGACGGACACGATCACGGTGCGGATCATTTTCCTCGTCATAATTACCGGCGCGCAGGCGCTGGTAAACCACATGGGGATTGGCTTGACCGCGAAGCTCACGGACTTCTCGGGTTATCTGATCTTCGCAACCTCGATCGCGCTGGCGGCTGTCTGCCTTCTTTCGGCGCCTTCCTATGAGTTCGGCCGCCTCTTCACTTTCGCCAACTATTCCGGCGAAGTCGGCGGTAGCGTCTGGCCGTCGACCTCGGGGGCCTGGGTCTTTCTTCTCGGCCTGCTGCTGCCGATCTACACCATCACCGGTTATGACGCCTCGGCGCATACATCGGAGGAGACGGTCAAGGCTGCCCATTCGGTTCCACGCGGCATGGTCGCCTCGGTCCTGTGGTCGGCGCTATTCGGCTACATCATGCTGTGCGCCTTCGTCCTCATGCTGCCGAACATGGACGACGCGGCCAAACAGGGCTGGAACGTGTTCTTCTGGGCGATGGACAGCCAGGTGAACCCCGTTGTCAAGGATATCCTCTATCTTGCGATCTTCGTCAGCCAGTGGCTGTGCGGCCTTGCGACCGTCACCTCGGTCTCCCGCATGATCTTCGCCTTCTCGCGTGACGGCGGCCTACCGGCCTCCAAGGCGCTGTCGAAGGTCAGCCCGCAATACCGCACTCCGGTGGCCGCGATCTGGACGGGATCGATCCTGTCGGTGCTGTTCGTTTGGTTCACCTCACTCGACTTCGTGAAAATCGGCGATACGCCCGTTTACACGATCGTGGTGTCGTGCACGGTCATCTTCCTGTTCTTCTCCTTTGCGATACCGATCACGCTCGGCCTCTTCGCCTGGGGCACGTCCAAGTGGGACAAGATGGGTCCGTGGAACCTCGGCGAAGGCCTCTTCAAGCTCTTTGCCGTGCTCTCGATCATCGCGATGGTCCTGATCTTCGTTCTCGGAGTCCAGCCGCCGAACGGTGCTGCGCTTTACGTTACCGTCGGGTTCCTCTTGCTGACGGCGATCGTCTGGTTCGGCTTCGAGCGCCGGCGTTTCAAGGGGCCGCCGATCGGCGCCGAAGTGGCGAAGCGCCAGGCCGAAATCGCGGCGGCAGAAGCGGCCGTCGGCGAAAGCGGCGAACGTTAAGCATCGAGGCTTCCCTCTCAAATGGCGGGGCCGCTCCTGCGGCCCCATCACCGGTTCAACGAAAAGGCATCGGGACGCCAAACCAGGCCGAGCGCATGCGATTTCGTTGCCCCGATTTTTTCAATCCCAATTTCAGGCGGATCACTCATGAGCAGCAGCTATACAATCGACGATCTCAGGAAGGATGTTGCCGAAGGGCGCATCGACACGGTTCTGGCCTGCCAGGTGGACATGCAGGGCCGGCTGATGGGCAAGCGCTTCCAGGCCGAATATTTCGTCGAAAGCGCCTGGAAAGAAACGCACAGCTGCAACTACCTGATCGCCACCGACATGGAGATGGAGACCGTCTCCGGTTACAAGGCGACGAGCTGGGAGAAAGGGTACGGCGACTATACGATGAAGCCGGATCTTTCGACGCTGCGCCGCATTCCATGGCTGGAAGGCACAGCGCTCGTGCTCTGCGACGTGCTCGACCATCACACCCATGAGGAGGTCGCCCATTCGCCGCGCGCGATCCTGAAGAAGCAGGTGAGGCGCCTCGAAGACATGGGCATGAAAGCCTACATGGCTTCCGAACTCGAATTCTTCCTGTTCGACCAGAGCTATGAGACCGCGCAGGCCTCGGGCTATCGCAATCTGAAGCTCGCCAGCGCCTATAACGAGGACTACCACATCTTCCAGACCACCAAGGAGGAAGAGGTGATGCGGGCGATCCGCACCGGGCTGCAGGGCGCCGGCATTCCGGTCGAGAACTCCAAGGGCGAGGCTTCCGCCGGCCAGGAAGAGATCAACGTGCGCTATGCCGATGCGCTCGCCATGGCCGACCGGCATGCGATCATCAAGAACGGCTGCAAGGAGATCGCCTGGTCGAAGGGCAAGGCCATCACTTTCCTTGCCAAGTGGAACTACAATGCCGCCGGCAGCTCCTCGCACATCCATCAGTCACTCTGGAGCCTCGAGGAAAAGCCGCTGTTTTTCGACCATGCCGGCAAATACGGCATGTCGCCGCTGATGCACAATTACGTTGCCGGACTTCTCGCCCATGCAAGCGAGATCACCTATTTCCTGGCGCCCTACATCAATTCCTACAAGCGCTTCATGGCCGGCACATTTGCGCCGACCAAGGCGATCTGGAGCAAGGACAACCGCACCGCCGGCTACCGCCTCTGCGGCGAGGAGACCAAGGGTATCCGTATCGAATGCCGGGTCGGAGGCTCCGATCTCAATCCCTATCTAGCCTTCGCCGCGCTGCTTGCCGCCGGTATCGACGGGATCGAGAACAAGATGGAGCTCGAAGCGCCTTTCGTCGGCGACGCCTATGGCGGCAAGGATATCCGCGAAATCCCGCGCACGTTGCGCGCAGCAACGACTGCAATGACGGAATCGGCGATGTTGCGCAAAGCCTTCGGCGACGACGTCATCGACCATTACACCCGTGCTGCCGAATGGGAGCAGGAAGAATACGACCGCCGCATCACCGATTGGGAAGTGGCGCGGGGGTTCGAAAGAGCTTAATACGGATTCCGGGGGCTGCTTGCCCCTCACCCTAACCCTCTCCCCGTTCTGACGGGGAGAGGGGACGTGCCCTGCGAGATGTTGGCGAGGAACGGAGAGGTCGCGGCCATCCCCCTTCGCCCCGCGTGCGGGGAGTAGGTGCCGGCAGGCGGATGAGGGGCTGCGGCCTCACTCAATTTTTGATGAATACGAGGACGGAAATCGATCATGGCTATGATCCAATGCATTTCACCGATCGACGGATCGGTTTACGCGGAGCGCGCAGCACTTTCGCTCGACGCCGCCAAAGACGTGGTGGCGCGCGCCCGCAAGGCGCAGAAAGCCTGGGCGAGACGACCGCTTGAAGAGCGTGTTCAGCTTGTCCTGAAGGGTGCTGCACGGCTGAACGAGATGTCCGATGTCGTCGTGCCGGAGCTTGCCTGGCAGATGGGCCGGCCGATCAAGTACGGCGGCGAATACAAGGGCTTCAACGAACGCTCCAACTATGTCGCCTCGATCGCAGCGGATGCGCTGGGGCCTGTTGTCGTCGAGGAGAGCGAGCGTTTCGAGCGCCGTATCGAACGCGAAGCGCATGGCGTCGTCTTCGTCGTCGCACCGTGGAACTATCCCTATATGACGGCGATCAACACGATCGCACCGGCATTGATGGCCGGCAATACGGTGGTGCTGAAACATGCTTCGCAGACACTTGTTGTCGGCGAACGGCTGGTGCAGGCCTTTATCGAGGCCGGCGTTCCCGAGGATGTGTTCCAGAACGTTTTCCTCGATCATGAGACGACGTCGGCGCTGATTGCCGCCGGTAGCTTCAATTTCGTCAACTTCACCGGATCGGTCGAAGGCGGCCGCTCGATGGAGCGGGCCGCTGCCGGCACCTTCACCGGCCTCGGCCTCGAACTCGGCGGCAAGGATCCGGGTTATGTGATGGAAGACGCCGATCTCGACGCGGCCGTCGACACGTTGATGGACGGCGCGACCTATAATTCCGGCCAGTGCTGCTGCGGCATCGAGCGCATCTATGTGCATGAATCGCTCTACGATGCCTTCGTCGAGAAATCGGTCGCCTGGGTGTCGAACTACAAGCTCGGCAGTCCGCTCGATCCCGAGACTTCGCTCGGGCCGATGGCGAATAAGCGTTTCGCCAAGGTGGTGCGCGAGCAGATTGCCGATGCGGTCGCGAAGGGCGCCAAGGCGCTTGTCGATCCCAAGCTTTTCCCTCAGGACGACGGCGGCGCCTATCTCGCCCCGCAGGTCCTCATCAATGTCGACCATTCCATGGCCTTCATGCGCGAGGAGACTTTCGGTCCGGCGGTCGGCATCATGAAGGTGAAGGGCGACGAGGAAGCACTCGCTTTGATGAACGACAGCCAGTATGGACTGACCGCCTCGCTCTGGACCAAGGATGTCGAGCGGGCGGCGCGGCTTGGCCGGGAGATCGAAACCGGCACCGTCTTTATGAACCGCGCGGATTATCTCGATCCGGCGCTCTGCTGGACCGGCGTCAAGGAGACCGGCCGCGGTGGCTCGCTCTCGATCATCGGCTTCCAGAATCTGACGCGTCCGAAATCCTTCCACCTGAAGAAAGTGACAGCATGAGCAGCAGCAACATCATCGCAAACTGGAGCTATCCGACATCGGTCAAGCTCGGCCGGGGCCGCATCAAGGAACTGGCCGACGCCTGCAAGAGCCTCGGCATCAAAAAGCCGCTGCTCGTCACCGACCGCGGCCTCGCCTCGATGGCGATCACCAAGAACGCGCTCGATATCCTCGAAGATGCCGGCCTCGGCCGGGCGATCTTCGCTGACGTCGACCCGAACCCGAACGAGAAGAACCTTGATGCCGGCGTCAAGGCCTTCAAGGACGGCGGCCATGACGGCGTCGTCGCCTTCGGCGGCGGCTCGGGCCTCGATCTCGGCAAGTGCGTTGCGTTCATGGCCGGCCAGACGCGGCCGGTCTGGGACTTCGAGGATATCGGCGACTGGTGGACGCGTGCGAGCCTCGAAGGCATCGCTCCGATCGTCGCCGTGCCGACGACGGCGGGAACTGGCTCGGAAGTCGGGCGCGCCAGCGTCATCACCAATTCCGTCACGCATGTGAAGAAGATCATCTTCCATCCGAAGTTCCTGCCCGGCGTCGTCATTTCCGACCCGGAACTGACGGTCGGCATGCCAAAAATCATTACCGCCGGAACCGGTATGGATGCCTTCGCCCATTGCCTGGAAGCCTATTCCTCGCCGTTCTATCACCCGATGTCGGCCGGCATCGCGCTCGAAGGCATGCGCCTCGTCAAGGAATTCCTGCCGCGTGCCTATAAGGAAGGGACGGATCTCGAAGCCCGCGCCAACATGATGGCCGCCGCCGCCATGGGCGCCGTCGCCTTCCAGAAGGGGCTCGGCGCCATCCATGCGCTGTCGCATCCGATCGGCGCGGTCTACAACACCCATCACGGCATGACCAATGCGGTTGTCATGCCGGCGGTGCTGCGCTTCAACCGCGCTGTGATCGAGGAGAAGATCGGCCGCGCGGCCGCCTATCTCGGCATTTCGGGCGGTTTCGACGGCTTCTACGATTATGTGCTGAAGCTGCGTTCCGATCTCGGCGTGCCGGATACGCTGACGGCGATGGGAATCGCCCCCGACCGCATCGACGAATTGTCGGCCATGGCGATCGAGGATCCGAGTGCTGGCGGCAACCCGATGCCGATGACGCTCGAAAATACCAAGGCACTTTTCAGGGACTGCTTCTGATAAGATCAGCGGACCTGCAGATTGGCCCGGAAAGCTCTTGCTTTCCGGGCCTTCTTGTCTTGGGGCATCCTGAATTTTAGGGATGTGAAAAATGCCCGCTGCAATTTCACCGCGCGCGTTTAGGATTTGTTAACCATGATTGGAAAGGATGGCTTAACCGCACGATGCTCCGACGGTGCGCAAAAGAGCGATGCCGGCTCGCGCCATTTTCCCTTCGAGGACCGAACATGCCTGTCATCACTTTCGCAAACACCAAGGGCGGCGCCGGCAAGACGACCGCTGTTCTCCTGCTCGCGACCGAGCTTGCCCGTCAGGGCTATCGCGTGACCATTCTGGATGCCGATCCGCAGCATTGGATTTCACGCTGGCACGAGATATCAGGGCACGTGCCCAATATTTCGGTGATCGATTTCGTGACGACCGCCTCGCTGCCGCAGCATATCAGCGAGAACAAGCATAACACCGACTATTTCATCGTCGACCTGCCGGGCGCACGCAATCCGCTGCTTGCCACCGCCGTCGGCCTTTCCGACCACGTGCTGATCCCGATCCAGGGTTGTGCCATGGATGCGCGCGGCGGCGCGCAGGTGCTCGAGCTGCTGCAATATCTGGACGAGAAGGCCGGCATAAAGATCGGCCATTCGGTGGTGCTGACCCGCGTCAACTCGATGGTGACGACCCGGGCGCTGCAGCTCGTCAAGTCGCTGCTCAGCGAGCGGCACGTGCCGGTGCTGGACACGGCGATCATCGAACGTTCGGCCTTCCGCGACATCTTCGACTGTGGCGGCACGCTGCAGACCATGGCCCCCACGCGGGTCAGCAATCTCGACAAGGCGCGTGAGAACGCCACCTGTTTCGCCGACGAAATCATGCGCAAGGTGCCTGTTCGGTTGACAGCCTCGGCCCGCATGGCGACGGCGGCTTGAATACCCAAGCATGGAACAGAAAGGCCGTCGGAGCGATCCGGCGGCCTTATCGTTTGTGATCAGTCTGGCTTTGGCTCAGTCGACGAATTCGACCGTCACACCGGGCTTGACCATTTTCGCAAGCTCGGTCGCATCCCAGTTGGTCAGGCGAATGCAGCCGTGGCTCTGGGTGCGGCCGATCTTGGAGGGCTCCGGCGTGCCGTGGATGCCGTAGGTCGGCCTGGAAAGCGCCATCCAGACGGTGCCGACCGGGCCGTTCGGGCCTGGGGGAATGTTGAGGATCTTGTCGTTGGCGCCCTGCTGAAAGTTGATCTTCGGGTTGTAGGTATAACCGGGATTGAACGCGACGCGCTCGACCGTCACCGTGCCGGACGGGGAGGGGGTGTCGGTTGAGCCGATCGAAGCGGGGTAGGCGGCGATGAGATTGCCGGCGCCGTCATAGGCGAAAACCTGTTTGCGCCCCTTGTCGGCGATGATGCGGGCGACCTCGCCGGTCTTCGCTTCACCGGGATTGACGACCTTGATCACCGTGCCGGGAACGCTGAAATCGGCGCCGGGGTTCATTTCCTTGAGGAAGGCCTCGTCCATATGGAAACGCTCGGCCAGCATTTCTGTGGTCGAGGTATAGGCGAGCGACGGCAGCAGCGCCTTATGCGAATAATCTTCAGGGATCTCCGCGACGAAGGGACCAGCGGCATCGGCCGGCGTGATCGTATAGCTGACGACGGGCAGGCCGCCGTTCATGCGCAGCTCTTCCAGAATGGCATCGGTGTCGTTGGGGTCGAGCTTTGATCCCGTCATCTGGTCGTAAGCATAAATGCCCTTGGTGACGTTCGAGCCCATATGCCCGTCGATGACGCCGGGAGAGATGCCGGCGCGGTCGAGGAAGACCTGCAGCGCGACGATCTCGGGCTTCGACTTGTTCTTCAGCGTGATCACGGGCTCGTCGGGTGCTGCCTTCGGCGCGTCGGCGGGCGGGATCTGCTGATCGGGATCGATCGAGGCGTAATCGTCGCCCGACTGCGGATTGCCGATGCTGTTGTCGTCCGGATAGGGCTCCTCGCCGAGCGGCAGGCGCTCGATCGCTGCGTCGCGCGGAATGCCGCCGGTGACGGCGCCGCGCTCGGAATAACGCGTATCGCCATAGGGGTTGTCGTCGGCATAGTAGGGATCATTGCCGCCCTGGTCGGCATAGACCTCGCGCGAGCCGGGCCGGGGCGGATAGTAGCCGCGGGCGCGCATTTCGGTGGCGACGACGTTGCCGTAGGCGTCGATCAGCACGCGGTTGCCGCTGCGATCGCGGGCATAGGCAAAGCCGCGGGGGACATAATCGAGGATTTCGCCGTTCGGCGTGACCAGCACGACATCGCTCTGGCGACGGTCACGAAACTGCTGCGCGCCGGCCTGCGGTGCTGCAGCCGCAACGGCTGCCAGCACGGCCGCAAGCGAAAATGCCGACTTCAAAAAGCGATTCACGTCTCACACCTCGAACAGTGACTGGGCCGACACACACCCGCGAATTTTGACGCTAGTGTGGAATTTATGAAAGCGTGCTGAACAAAATATGAAAATCCCTAAGATTTCCTTTTACTCATAAACGTTTGCATCCTTGTGTCCGTTCCGCAAAATCCACGGTTGCGGCAAAAGCGCAAGAGGAGAACGGCGCGATTGACGAAAGCCAGTGCGAAACCTAACGCTACGGCGGCCGATAAATCCTTGAGGAGACCCGAGATGATCGAATTTGCCGCTGCAGGCGGGCCGCGCCTGATGCTGGACGAAACATCGGTGCTGGATGTCGGTGGATGCATCGTCGACGGCGTGGATATTGCGCCAAAGCGCGCCATTCCGGACGATGGCGATCCGCGAATCGATCACTCGCTCGAAGGTTTCCTCTTCACCTGCGGCCCGGACCATATCCGCCATCGCCAGCCGATCGCCGGCCGGGCCGACGGCAAGGTCTATCCGCTGCACGGATCGGCCTCCGGCCACGCCGCCAAGATCCTGTGGAAGAAATACGAGAATGGCAATGCCGAATGCCGCGCCGATATCGACATCACCAGGGTCGAGGGATTGCCGCAGCGCATCGAGCGGCTGTGGCGGATCGACGGGGCGACCGGCGAGGTGCGGCTCGAAGACCGGATTATCAATACCAGCGATCAGGTGGTGCCGACCTTCCTGATGTACCATATGAATGTCGGCGGCAAATGGCTGGACGACGGCACGCGGCTCGAAGGCCGGATGCTGGAGAATGGCGGCTTCCCCTGGACATTCGGCGAGGAGCCGGGCGGCATCTTCTGTGTGCCGGCGACGGCAACGGAGGAGGGCCTGGCGGAAGTCCGGCTCGCGCCGATCGCCGCAATCGGCGGCAGGACGCTCAGCGTGCGCTTCCGCGCCGATACGCTGCCTTATCTGCAGGTCTGGCGGAACCAGAAGGCGCCCGCCCATATTCTCGGCATCGAGCCTGTGTCGCATCGCTGGGTCACGCGCGACGAGCTTCAGGCGGCAGGTGAATTCAACATGCTCGCCCCGGGCGAAAGCCGCAGCTATGAGCTCACCTTTGCGTTCCTGTGAGTGAAGTGTTGTTGACGCTTGCGGGCCTCCCGTCGTAGACCATCAGCCCACGATCTTTGAGGAGACAAGACGATGGATATTCGCCAGATCGACGATGAATATTCGGTTTCGGGGCAGATCACGCTTGAGGACCTCGACGAGATCAAGGCGCTGGGCTTCAAATCGATCGTCTGCCATCGCCCCGATCATGAAAGCCCCGACCAGACATCATTCTCCGTCATCGAGGCGCGTGCCAAAGAGCTCGGACTCGATATCGCCCATGTCCCGGTTGGACCGATGGGCGTGACCGAAGAGGCGGTGCAGGGCATGGTCGATGCGCTGGACGAATTCCCGCGGCCAATGCTCGGCTACTGCCGCTCGGGCGCGCGGTCGACGGCGATCTACCAGAAAACCCACCATATCCGCAATTGAGCGTCGTACGAGGCGCTGATTTTCAGGCGCTGCTGCGCAGCGCCGCCACTTCCATTCACTCAGGAGACGATAATGAGCATTAAGCGTATCGACGTCGGCGCACGCATGAGCGGCGCCGTCACTCACGGCAACACGGTTTATCTCGCAGGCCAGGTTGGCGAGGGCGAAAGCGTCACCGATCAGTGCAAGTCTGCGCTTGCGGAGGTTGACCGTCTGCTTGCAGCGTCCGGCAGCAACAAGTCCAAGATCCTGCAGACCCTCGTCTATCTTTCCGACATTGCTTATTTCGGCGAGATGAACGCAGCCTGGGAAGCCTGGATCGATCCGGCCAATCCGCCGGCACGCGCCACCAGCGAAGCCAAGCTCGCCGCGCCGAAATACAAGGTCGAGTTCATCGTTACGGCTGCGCTCGACTAAGATCGCCGCAGTTCCGTCTCTCAAGGCCGGTGGGCGACCCTACCGGCTTTTTGTTTGCGCGATTTCCGACAGCGTTCTGGTCGGTGTGATCGCTTCCGGATCGAGTTTGACCTCGATGATCGCCGGTTTTCCGTTTGCGCGCGCGCGCTCGAAGGCGGGAGCGAATTCCTCCGTGCTTTCCACCGTCTCGCCGTGGCCGCCATAGGCGCGGGCAAGGGCGGCGAAGTCGGGGTTGGTCAGATCGGTGCTGCTGACGCGGCCGGGATATTCGCGCTCCTGGTGCATGCGGATCGTACCGTACATGCCGTTGTTGACGACGATTGCGATGATCGGCAGATCGTAGCGGATGGCGGTGGCGAATTCCTGGCCGTGCATCAGGAAGCAGCCGTCGCCGGCAAAGCAGATGACTTCGCGCTCGGGAAAGAGCCGCTTGGCGGCCACCGCCGCCGGCAGGCCGTAACCCATCGAGCCGGAGGTAGGGGCGGCCTGGGTGTTGAAGCGGCGGAAACGATGGAAGCGGTGCAGCCAGGTGGCGTAGTTGCCCGCGCCGTTGGTGAAGATCGTGTCCGGCCCGGTATTGGCTTCCAGCCATTCCATGATCAGGCCCATATGGACGGCGCCCGGACCAGTTGCCGGCGGTTTCGACCAGGAAAGATAGGCCTGGTGCATGCGCTCAGTGCGCTCCGCCCAGTGCGGCTCGGCCGGCGCTTCGAGATCGGCGAGTGCGGCGACGAAATCGGAGGGAGCGGCGCAGATGGCGAGATCCGGGCGGTAGACGCGTCCCAGTTCGGAAGGATCGGGATAGACATGCACCAGCGATTGCTGGGGGTAGGGGATATCGATCAGCGTATAGGACGAGGACGGCATTTCCGACATCCGACCGCCAAGAAGGATCAGCAGGTCGCTTTCCTTTATTTCCTTGGCGAGGACAGGATTGATGCCGATGCCGACATCGCCGGCGTAACAGGGATGGAGATGATCGAACAGCATCTGCCTGCGGAAGGAGCAGCCGACGGGAAGCTGAAAACGCTCGGCAAATCCTGCAAAATCGGCGACGGCATCTTCATCCCAGCGCGTGCCGCCGAGGATCACCATCGGCCGCTCGGCCTTCAGCAGTCTTCTATAGAGATCGTCGATCTGGCTGCGGCCGGGATGCGCCTCGACGCTCGTGTGACGCGTGGCGCCGGGCGCCTCGACTTCGTCGCGCAGCATATCCTCCGGCAGCGTCAGCACCACGGGGCCGGGGCGGCCGGAGGTGGCGATCGCAAAGGCGCGGGTGACGAATTCGGGAATGCGGGCGGCATCGTCGATCTCGCCCACCCATTTGGCGAATTCAGTGAAGGCGCGGCGGAATTCGACCTCCTGGAAGGCCTCGCGCTCGCGGGCTTCGCGCTGCACCTGACCGATGAAGAGGATCATCGGGATCGAGTCCTGTCTTGATATATGCAGGCCGGCTGAAGCGTTGGTGGCGCCGGGGCCGCGGGTGACCATGCAGATGCCGGGTTCGCCGGTCAGCCTGCCCCAGCAATCCGCCATCATCGCCGCTCCGCCCTCCTGACGGCAGACGAGGACGTCGATATCGCTATCGCGCAGGGCATCCAGGACCGCAAGAAAGCTCTCGCCGGGCACGCAGGAAAGGCGTTTGACGCCATTGGCTTTCAGCGCCTCGACGATCAGTTCTCCACCGGTCCTCTTCATGACGATGCCTCCCTCTCGCGCTCGGCGAGCTCCGCCAGAATTTCTTTTCTGTGTTCGTCGAGGCGCGGGCTCGGCCTGACGTAATGCAGCGGCGTCTCGGACAGCACCACCGGCGTCCTGACCCCCGGGATGAGTGTGCCCGCGGCATCCGCAAGGTCGATGCGCAGACCGCGGGCGCGTACCTGCGAATCGGCGAACATCTCCTCGATCGTATTGATCGCGCCGGCAGGAACGCCGTTCTCCTCACAGGCCTTCAACAGATCCGCCTTCTGCCATTTCAGCGTCTCGGTCGAAACGAGCCGGCGCAGTTCGGCCCGATTGCCGACCCGGGCCCTGTTGGTGGCGAAACGTTCGTCGCCGGCAATCGCCTCAAGGCCGAGGATGCCGCAGAGGCGAGCGAACTGGCCGTCATTGCCGACGGCAAGAATGAGGTAGCCATCGGCCGCCGGCACGACCTCATAGGGCGAGATATTCGGATGGGCGTTGCCGAGCCGGGTCGGTGCAGCGCCGGAGACGAGGTAGTTCATGTTCTGATTGGCGAGCACGGCCGATTGCACATCGAGCAGCGCCATGTCGACCAGCTGGCCTTCGCCTGTTTTCAAGGCATGGATCAGGGCCGCCTCGATCGCCGAGACGGCATAGATGCCGGTGAAGATATCGGCGATCGCCACGCCTGCCTTCATCGGCTGGCCGTCCGGCTCGCCTGTAATCGACATGAAGCCGGACATGCCCTGGACGATGTAATCGTAGCCGGCCAGATTGGCATAGGGGCCGGTCTGGCCGAAGCCGGTGATCGAGCAATAAACGAGCTTCGGGTTCAGTTTGCGCAGGCTGTCGTAATCGAGCCCGTATTTGACAAGCCCGCCGACCTTGAAGTTCTCGATCACCACGTCAGCAGTGGAGACCAGCCGGCGGACGAGATCCTGGCCTTCCGGGCTTTTCAGGTCGGCGGCGATGGAGCGTTTGCCGCGATTGGCGGCATGGTAATAGGCGGCCGAGAGATTTTCGCCGTCGGCACCTTCGACAAAGGGCGGGCCCCATTGGCGCGTATCGTCGCCGCCATCGGGATTTTCGACCTTGATGACATCGGCGCCGAGATCGGCGAGCATCTGTCCGGCCCAGGGACCGGCGAGCACGCGGGCGAGCTCGATCACCCGGATACCGGCAAGCGGCGGTTTTTTCGTCAGGCTCTCGGTCATGGTCCTCCCAGGCAATCTACGGCGCCGGCGTCACCTCAGATGTATCGGATACGGGTTTGGAAGCAAAGCGGCGCTCGCGCCAGAGGATGTAGATGCCGGAGGCGATGATGATCATGATGCCGAGCCATTTGATCGCATCCGGAAAGTCGCCGAAAACAAGCCAGGCGAAGATCGTGGCCGAGACGATCTCGAAATATTGCAGCGGCGCCAGCGTCGAAGCCGGTGCGGCGCGATAGGCGTAGACGCCGAAGATGCCCGCTATCGCGGCCATGGCGCCGACGCCGGCGACATAGAACCAGGCGTTGCCTACGGGCATGACGGGATCGAAGATATCGGAGCCGCTGCCATCGCCGGCAAAAAGCAGGACGGCGCAGAAGATCAGGCCCCAGATGCCCATCTGAAACTGCATTGCCCAGGGATCTTCCTTGTGCGACAGGACGCGCGTCATCAGCACGAAAATGGCGATGCAGAGCGCGGTGAGGACGGGCAGGAGCGCGATGTAGCCGACTTCGTTGAAACTCGGCTGGATGATCAGCATCGCCCCGAAGAAGCCGACGCCGCAAGCGGTATAGCGCCGCCAGCCGATCGTTTCCTTCAGGAAAATGCCGCCGAGGATCGTCACGATGATCGGCTCGACGAAGAAGATCGCGATCGCGTCGGCGACCGCCATATATTTCAGCGTGGTGACGAAGCAAATCATCGAAATGGTGATGATCAGACCGCGGATGGCATGGAACAGGCTCTGGCGCCAGGAGAAATCGTCAAAGCTGCGCCGCCATATGACGATCGGCAGCATGCAGAATGCCTGCACCGCAAAACGGCCGGCGGTGACCTCGGCGGAGGGCACGGTGACGACGGCAAGCTTGGCGAAGATATCGATAAGCGGCGAGAACATCACCGAAAGAAACATCAGGGCAAGCCCCGTCGTCACGTCGGAGGGGGATGAAACGGGCCGGGCGGAGGTGCTGCTCATGGTGGAATTCTCGTTATCCGGGATTTTGGCCGTTCCGGCTCTTGCCGACCGCGCCGTCACACCAGTCCGCGAAGGCGGCAATGGCTGCCTCTGCGCCGATCTCATTCAGTGTTTCGTGCCGCGTGTCCTGATATATCTCAGTGCTGATACGGGAGAAGCCCTGGCCTTTCAAATGGTTTGACAGCCAGGCTACCGCTTTTCCACGCTCGGTCGCCGGATCCTCGGCGCCGCCGACCAGATGGATCGGCAGGTCGCGCCGCAGCCGGTCGAGATGGATCTTTTGCGGTGCGCGGAAGGTTAGTTCGAAGACGTCGAGCCAGAGCGAAACCGAGGCATCGAAGCCGCAAAGAGGGTCGGCGACATATTTGTCGACTTCGCCGGGCATATGCGACAGCCAGTCGAATTCGGTGCGGCGGTTGGCAATGGACCGGCCCCAGGCTGCGAAAGTGAGTTTCGGCAGGAGGCCGCTCGGGACGTCCGAGCCTTTCAGCATGCGTTCGGCGATAAGGATCGCCTGGGCGGCGCGGCCGGCAAAACCGACGGCGAAATTCGAATTCCACACGGCGACCGCGTTGAAGTCGTCCGGGGCGGTGACGGCGGCATTGAGCGCGATGAGGCCACCCATCGAATGGCCGAAGAGGATCACCTTCAGGCCGGGATGGCGCGAGACCGCGTGAGCGCGCATGGCAATGATGTCGCCGATCACCCGTCCGACGCCATCGCGCCGCGCGAAGCGGCCGATCGGGGCATCGGGCGCTGTCGTCTCGCCATGGCCACGGTGATCGTGGGCATAAACGTGATAGCCGCGCGCCGCCATTGCCTCGGCAAAGCGGCGATACCGCTTCGAGTGCTCCGCCAAGCCATGCGATATCAGCAGAATGCCGCAAGCGGGGCCGGTGGCCTCGGCATGGTGATAGGCCAGCGATGCTCCCGGCACGGAGAGCCATTGCGTTTCAGAAAACATTCGGATCCTCCCTGCCGCAGCAGAACAGATCGCTAGCGCATAATTTCTTAATGCGAAATCGATTTGAGGAATCATGCTTCAACTCAAAGTGATGGAACGTCCTTTGTGTGACTTTAAAGCGTTAGATGCAATCGATAACAAAATACGGGAACGTTGCGATTCAGGGTTGCTGATGTTTACTCTTTGTGCTTATCTGTTCGTGCATTGTTCTAATATGGGGGTTGAAATGAGCAGCATGCAGTTGCGTACCTTGACGTTCGCCGTATCGATAGCCCTTGCCGGCGCCGCCATGGCGCAGGAGGCCGACGGACGTACCCGTTTCATTCTTGCGGCGAGCTGGCAGCCCGCCTTCTGCCAGACGAACCAGAAGAAGCCCGAATGCGCAAGCCAGACCGGCGAGCGCCATGACGCGACGAATTTCTCGCTGCACGGCCTCTGGCCGATGCGGCAGGATTATTGCGGCGTCAGCGACGATCAGAAGGCTGCTGACAAGGACGGTAAATGGGCTGCATTGCCGGAAGTGACGCTTTCGGCCGAAACGCAGGCGGCGCTGGCAAAGGCGATGCCCGGCACGCAGTCCGGCCTTGAACGGCACGAATGGACAAAGCATGGGACCTGCACGAAATTGAGTGTGGAGGATTATTTCGGCGTCGGTGTCCATCTGGTGGATGCTCTCAACGCATCGGCCGTGCGCGATCTCTTTGCCGCCAATATCGGCAAGACGGTCAAGGCCGAAGCGATCAAGGCTGCTTTCGACAAGAGCTTCGGGCCGGGTGCGGGCGAGCGCGTCAAGATGAGCTGCCGGCGAGCTGGCAATGTCAGGGTGATCAGCGAGTTGACGATCGGCCTGTCTGCGGATGCGGGAGCGGCATCGGCAAAAAGCGCGGGCCTTGCCGATCTGATCCAGGGGGCGGGAAAAACCTCGTTCGGCTGTGACGAGGGCGTTGTCGATGCGGCGGGCTTCTGACCGGAATCCGGCGTAAACGGGTTTCGGCGTTGCTCACAGGCGCTGTTTCGCCTACATAGCGGCACGAAACGAAGTTTCCCGCCCGGAGCAGCGCAGCATGGCACGTCAATTCATCTATCATATGTCCGGCCTCAACAAGGCCTATGGCAACAAGAAGATCCTGGAGAACATCCACCTTTCCTTCTACCCGGATGCCAAGATCGGCATCCTCGGACCGAACGGGGCCGGTAAATCCACTGTGCTGCGCATCATCGCGGGCCAGGACAAGGAGTATACCGGCGAAGCCTGGCTCGCCGAGGGTGCCACGGTCGGCTATCTCGAGCAGGAGCCGAAACTCGACCCCACCAAGACGGTTTTCGAGAACGTCATGGAAGGTGTTGCCGCGAAGACGGCGATCGTCGATCGTTATAACGAATTGATGATGAACTATTCGGACGAGACCGCGGAAGAGGGGGCGAAGCTCCAGGACATCATCGACAGCCAGAACCTCTGGGATCTGGAAAGTCAGGTCGAGATGGCGATGGAAGCCCTGCGCTGCCCGCCGCGCGATGCCGAAGTCACCAGCCTGTCCGGTGGTGAGCGCCGCCGCATCGCACTCTGCCGCCTGCTGCTCTCGCAGCCCGATCTGCTGCTGCTCGACGAGCCGACCAACCATCTGGATGCCGAAACCATCGCCTGGCTCGAAAAGCATCTGCGCGACTATCCCGGCGCCGTGATGATGATTACCCACGACCGCTACTTCCTGGACAATGTCACCGGCTGGATCCTCGAACTCGACCGCGGCCGCGGCATCCCTTACGAAGGCAACTACTCCGCCTATCTGCAGGCCAAGGCCAAGCGCATGCTGCAGGAAAACCGCGAAGAGGCATCGCGCCAGAAGGCGATCAGCCGCGAGCAGGAATGGATTGCTTCCAGCCCGAAGGCTCGCCAGGCCAAGTCGAAGGCGCGTATCAAATCCTACGAGCAGTTGGTGGAGGCGGCCGAGAAGCAGCGTCCCGGCGACGCGCAGATCATCATCCCGGTGAGCGAACGGCTCGGCCAGGTGGTCATCGAGTTGGAAGGCATCACCAAAGGCTTCGAGGATCGCACGCTGATCAACGACCTGTCGATCAAGCTGCCGCCGGGCGGCATCGTCGGCATCATCGGCCCGAACGGCGCCGGCAAGACGACCCTGTTCAAGATGATCACCGGCCAGGAAAAGCCGGATAGCGGCTCGATCCGCATCGGCGAGACTGTGCATCTCGGTTATGTCGACCAGAGCCGCGACGCGCTGGCCGCCGACAAGACGGTCTGGGAGGAAATCTCCGGCGGCGCCGAAATCATCAAGCTCGGCAAGTTCGACATGAACTCGCGTGCCTATTGCGGCGCCTTCAACTTCAAGGGCGGCGACCAGCAGCAGAAGGTCGGCAATCTCTCGGGTGGTCAGCGCAACCGTGTGCACCTCGCCAAGATGCTGAAGGCTGGTGGCAACGTTCTGCTGCTCGACGAACCGACCAACGACCTCGATACGGAAACGCTCGGCGCTCTCGAAAACGCGCTTGAGAATTTCGCCGGCTGCGCCATCATCATCAGCCACGACCGCATGTTCCTCGACCGTCTGGCCACGCATATCCTGGCTTTCGAAGGCGAGGGCCATGTCGAATGGTTCGAAGGCAATTTCGAGGACTACGAGCAGGACAAGATCCGCCGTCTCGGCCCGGATGCGCTGAACCCGGGCAGCCAGGCCCATAAGCGCCTGACACGCTGATCCTGCTTCATTTCTGATTGCGAAAGCCCCGGTTCGGCCGGGGCTTTTTCATGTCAGACCCTGTCGCAATTTGCGCAGGCAATTTCGCGAACAGTGTGAATTGCCGCTTGCCACCGCTTTTCAAATCACATAAAGATATCTTTATATCTTGATTGGGCCAATGATGAGCGAACCTTTGAAGCTGGGACTGGATGGGTTGGTGGACGTCTTGAAGGCGGCCGGCGAGCCCACGCGTCTGCGCCTTCTGGCGCTTCTCGACGGTGGCGATCTAACGGTCACCGATCTTACCGAAATTCTCGGTCAATCCCAGCCGCGCATCTCCCGCCACCTGAAGCTGCTCGGCGAGGCCGAACTGATCGAACGCTACCAAGAAGGCGCCTGGGCCTATTTCCGCCTCAAGCAGGACGGCAAGGCGGCCATGCTCGTGCGGGCGCTGCTGAAACATGTCTCCGAGAATGATCCGACCATTCTTCGCGATGGCGAACGGCTTTCGCAGGTCAAGCGCCAGCGGGCCGAGCGGGCGCAGGCCTATTTCAGCCGCAACGCCGCGGAGTGGGACGAGCTTCGCCGCCTGCACGCGGCTGATGAGGAGGTCGACGCCGCCGTCATCCGCCTGCTCGGCAACCAGCCGATCGATTCGTTGCTCGATCTCGGCACCGGCACCGGCCGCATCCTCGAACTCCTGTCTGGGCTCTATCGCCGCGCTATCGGTGTCGACGCCAGCCGCGACATGCTGAGCGTGGCGCGCGCTAATCTCGACAAGTCGCGTATCACCAAGGCGACGGTGCGCCACGCCGATATCCTCAACCTGCCGTTCGAGGGGCAGGATTTCGACCTGGTGACGATTCATCAGGTGCTGCATTTCTTCGACCAGCCGGAGATTGCGATCGCGGAGGCGGCGCGCATGCTGCGACCGGGCGGGCGGCTCGTGGTTATCGACCTCGCGCCGCACACGCTCGAATATCTTCGTGACGAACATGCCCATGTCCGTCTCGGCTTTTCGCACCAGGCGATGTCCGACTGGCTGCGCAAGGCCGGGCTCGACGTCGAGCAGGTCGTCGATCTTCATCCGGGTCAGCAGGGCGGGCAGGGGTTGACGGTCACCGTCTGGCTCGCGCGCGATCCGAGGCGCCTCATGGCTTCGCAACTAAGCGAAGGCGCCGAACCTACAATTGCCGGGAGAGTATGACATGGCTTTGAAAAACGAAGGACGCGGGCGCAACTTCGGAATCTCCTTCGAATTCTTTCCGCCGAAATCGGAAGAAATGGAAGGGCAGCTCTGGGATACCGTCGCTAAGCTGCAGGATTGGGACCCGGATTTCGTGTCGGTGACCTATGGCGCCGGCGGCACCACCAAGGCGCCGACGCTTTCGGCGGTGACGCGCTTCCTGTCGCAGACGCCGCTTGCCACCGCCTCGCACCTGACCTGCGTCGGTGCGACGAAGGAGGAAACGCATCAAATGATCGATACGTTTCGCAAGGTCGGAGTAAAGCATTTCGTGGCGTTGCGCGGTGATGCGCCTGGCGGCGTCGGGGCGCCCTATCAGCCGCATCCCGGCGGTTACGCCAATGCTGCGGAACTGGTGGCCGGCCTCAAGTCGGTCGGTGATTTCGAGATTTCGGTCTCCGCCTATCCGGAAAAGCATCCCGAAAGCCGTGATACGGCCGCCGATATCGAGATGCTGAAGCGCAAGGCCGACAACGGCGCCGACCGGGCGCTGACGCAATTCTTCTTCGACAACGACAATTTCGAGCGCTACCTGGAGCGGGTGCGCGCCGCCGGCATCTCGATCCCGATCGTGCCCGGCATCATGCCGATCCAGAACCTGACGCAGTTGAAGCGTTTCGCCGGCGCCTGCGGCGCGGTCATACCCGCCTTCCTCGACGAGCGCTTCGCGGGCTTCGACGACAAGCCCGAGGATCGGGCAAAGGTCGCGGCCGAAGTTGCTGCCGAGCAGATCGAGGATCTCGTCCGCCGAGGCATCGGTGATTTCCATCTTTATACGATGAACCGCGCACCGCTGGTTTCCGCGGTGCTCGACAATCTCGGCTACTCCCGCCGGGCGGCAAAGAGCGCGGGCGCCGCCGCTTGATTCTCCAGACGTTCAAAAGTGAAAAAGCGCATGTCGGGCGGGACATGCGCTTTTTCGTTGGCGGATTGATCAGGGGAGTTTAGGCACTATCAGCGTTACCAGCCCGTCAGCTCAGATAAAGAGCATGGACAGGACGAAAGCAAACGCTGCACTGACCAACAGAACATTCAAGGATTGCGTGAGTCCCATGTCTGTCTCCTCGCGTTAACCGGCCGATATTATGTCTGAAATATGTCGGTTGAAAAGCGGATTCTATGCTGCGCTGCCGAAGCGGCCGGTGGATAAGTCGAATGCAGTTTTCACAAGCTTTTGATAAAACGAGATAATTTCGCGTTTATTTTTGTTCACAGTTTTTAACGCGTCGTTAAATCGGGCGATTGGGAATTTACCTATGTGCCTGAAACAGGGCAGATCGACAATCGGTTGAAAACATAGGAATATACAGCCAGCTCTCACGCGGCTTTCACCAGCAGGCGGTAGGCGCGGCCATCGAGGATGACAAGGCCGAAACCGATCAGCGCCATGCCGGCGAATTCGCCAACCGCCAGCCGTTCTCCCAGGAAAAGCACGCCGAGAAGGATCGCGCTCGGCGGCACCAACAGGGTGACAAGTGAGGCGTTGGTGGCGCCTGCCGCCGCCATGATCCGAAAATACAGAATGTAGGCGAAGGCGGTCGACACCAGCGCCAGTGCCAGGACGGCGAGCAGGATATCGAGCGGCGGCAAGGAGAGCGTCCAGGGGCGATCGGCCAGCAGCGACAGCGGCAAAGTGATCAACGAGGACGCGGTCAACTGGCCGGCTGCGGTGACTGGTGCCGGAACGTCCTTGAATCGCTTGCCGTAGGTCGCCGCGAACCCGTAGGAGATGGCGGCAAGCACGGGAAGCAGCAGCGCCCAGAGGGGGGCTTGGCCGCTGGCCGACAGGCCGGGGCCGACCAGCACGATCGTTCCGGCGAGGCCGACGAGGCAGCCGGCGATCTTGGCCGAGGACAACTTTTCGTCGGAGGTGAGATAATTGGCGATCAGCACGGTCCAGATCGGCGTCGTCGCGTTCAGGATCGCCGCAAGGCCGGCGCCGATGCGGGTCTGGCCGAAGAAGATCAGCGCATGCGGCAGGGCATTGTTGATCAGCCCGAGGATCAGGAATTCGCGCCAGCGGGCTTTCAGAGTCGGATAGATATCGAAACGGCCGGCGATATAGACGTGCAGCGCCAGCCCGGCCAGCAGCAGACGGAGGAAGACAAGCGTCAGTGGCGGGATATGCTGGACGGCGATGCGTGCGAAGAAAAAGGAGCCGCCCCAGATAAGACCAAGCAGGAGCAGCAGGCTCCAGATCCAGGCACTCATTCTGCTGTCCATGCCGTCTTCCTCCATCCAAAGCCGCATCGTTTAGACCCGGCGGCGCTCCTCACCATTATGCTTTAACGCGGAGGATAAGCGGCGCCACCCGTTTCTTGCGAAACGAGCGGCGGGAGTGTCAGTGGCGATCAGAGAGCGTTGAGAAGGGCAGGCGTCGCCCAGCCGTCGGCCGGTATGCCCAAGCGCTGCTGTTCCTTCTGGATCGCGATACGCGTGCCGGATCCGAGAATGCCGTCGATCTCGCCGACATCGTGGCCGAGCGACTGCAGCTTGGTTTGCAGCGTCTTCATCTGGTCGTTGGCAAGCCCTTGTTCCGGTGCGCCCTTGAGATAGGTCGGGGCGCCGGAAAGGCGGGTGGCGAAATAGGCGGCCGACGTCGTGTAGATGAACGACTTGTTCCATTCGAGATAGATCTTGAAATTCGGGTAGGCGATGAAAGCCGGTCCCATGCGGCCCTGCGGCAACACGAGATCGCCTTCGAGATCGCCGAAAGCGGTGTTGCCGTCGCGCGGCTTGACGCCGAGCGCGAACCATTCGCCGGCCTTCATCGTGCCGCCGAGGCCGGATTTCTCCCAGGGCAGGTTGTCGGGCACGGTGACTTCCTGCAGCCAGGGCTGGCCGCGCTCGAAGCCGAGGTGCTGGATGAATTTCGCCGCCGTCAGGACGGCGTCCGGGCCGCTCTGCTTCACGTGGATATGGCCGTCGCCGTCGCCATCCATGCCATAGGCGATGATGTCGCGCGGTAGCATCTGGACCTGGCCGATCTCGCCGGCCCAGGCGCCGGTATTGGTGGCGGGATCGAGGTCGCCGTGCTCGACCATCTCGATCAAGGCGATCAGCTGCGGGCGGAAGAGCTCCGGGCGGCGGCAGTCGTGCGACAGCGTCACCAGGGCATTGCGGGTGTTGAAATCGCCCTGGACGGCACCGAAATCGGTTTCCATCGCCCAGAATGCGGTGATGACGCCTGGGGGAACTCCGAATTCCTGCTCGGCCCGGGCAAACACCTCGGCATATTGCTTCATCTTCTGGCGGCCGATGTCGAGGCGGGCCTGGCTGACGGTGCGCTGCGAGAATTCGAGGAAGGTCTGCTTGAAGACGCCCTGGGCACGATCCCGGCTCAGGACCTTGGGATCGATTTCGGCGCCGGCCAGCGCCTCGTCGGCGGCTGCGGCGCTGGCGCCTGCGGCGACCGCATCAGCCTTGACGCCCTGGAGGAAGGCAGACAGATCGCCGCCGCAGGGGGCTGCCGGAGCCGAGGCCGCTGGCGCCTGCTGGGCGGCCGCGCCGCCTGCAATAGCGAGGGCAAACAGGAGGGCGAGTGCAGAGCGGCTTGTGAGCGAGCGGTGCATGAATGCGGTCCTTATAGCAAATGGATGCCCGTCGCTTTCACAGAGGAATGTGACGGAAGCAAGAAAGATTGAAAGACGTTACTAAGAATTTCTATCCTTGGAAACGGCCGCGACCCAATTGTTCCAGTTCTTTGCGCTGCCGGCAAAGACGTTGATGTCGGTCGGCCCCTTGATGCCGGGAATAACGCCGGTCGAGGTATATTGCCAGAAGGCCCAGCGGCGGTCGGAATAGGTCACCTCGGGATGTTTTGCCACCGAGCGGACCCAGAAGTGATAGTCCTGGAAGTAGCCGGCGAGATTGTCGCGGTGGAAATCGACCGAGGTGTAGATAATCGGGCGCTTGCCGTAATAGGCCTCCAGTCGGTCCATGAAACGCTGCATTTCGGAGCGTACGGTTTTCGCGTCGGGGCGGTAGCGGCAGGTCTTCGATTCGGCGTTCCATTCGACGTCAAGCACCGGCGGCAGGCGCATGGCCTCCTTCGGCACATTGCGGATGAACCAGTCGGCCTGCTCATCGGCCGAGGAGCAGAAATAATAGAAATGGTAGGGGGCGTTCGGGATGCCGGCGGCGCGCGCCTCGCGCCAATATTCATCGAAGCGCGGGTCGACCCTGTCCTTACCTTCCGTCGCCTTGATGAAGGCGAAGGCGACGCCGGAATTCCTCACCGTCGCCCAGTCGATATCGCCCTGCCATTTGGAGATGTCGATGCCGTGGATTGCATTCTGCTGCGGATGCTTCGGGCCGAAATCCTGCGGATCGGTGTCCTGGAAGCGCGTCTTCGGTTTGATCGATGCAGTTTCGAGATAGTCGTGACCGGAGGAGGAACAGCCCGCCAGCAGGCTGACCAGGGGCAGAACGCAAAACAAAAGCCGGCGCATGGGTATCCCGTCGTGAACCGAATGATCTCTTTGCCCCACAGCCTGACCTTCGAAAATGACGAGCCCAGCAGAGGAATAACCCTCTTTTCATCATATCAACGTAAAAAATCGGTTAGTTTCAAGCGAATTATGAGCGCCTGCTGATGGCCGCCCGCCAAGCGTAACCGCCGCCGACTGTTTCGAAGGACAATCGCGCATTGTGTTCCTCGGCCTGCGCTTCCAAGATCTCCTGCAGATCGGCGCGTGGAGTGACGTGGAATTTTGCAAGCCAGGTCTGCAGCATGCGGCGGAACCAACGCGGCAGGCCTTCCTGCTGGCCGAAATCGACGATATGCAGCTGGCCGCCGGGATTGAGTGCGGCGATAGACGCATCGACGGCGCGTTCCCAGTCCGGGATCATCGACAGAGCATAGGAAATCAGGATGCGGTCGAAGCCGCTGACGCCGAATTCGCGCGGCGTAAACGCCGTGGCGTCGGCGACGCGGAATTCCGGGATTGTCGCTTTCGTAGCGAAGGTCTTGCGCGCCGAGATCAGCATTTCCTGGGAAATGTCGAGGCCGAACAGCTTGGCACTCGGGAAATACCTGTGGGCCAAAGCCATGTTGCGCCCGGTGCCGCAGCCGACTTCGAGCAGCGTGCCGCCATCAGGCACGTCGAGATTGCGAATCGTGCTGTCGCGGCCGAGGAGGTAATATTTGCGGGTCAGGTCGTAGATATGGCGCTGGTAGCGGTACATGCCATCCATCAGGCTGGCATGTTGATCGCTCTTTCCTGCCGTCTCGGTGCCGACCTTGCTCACGCCTTCTTCCCGTAAATATGGAAGCCGCCGTAGATCGCCGAGCGATCGAGCGCCGTCAGTTCGCGTGACTTCTCTTCGAAGTAATCCCACTGATCGCGGATCGACGGAGATAGGCGGCCTTCAATGATGCTCTTTTCGGCTGCGGTGCGGAAGATCACGCGCGCGCCTTCGCGCGCCGTGCGGGTGATTTCCCGCCAGACGTCGTTCAGTTGGCCATCGGTCATCCAGTCCTGCGCGTCGAGCAGGATGTAACGGTCGCGGGAGGCCGCCGGCTCGCGGGCCAGCAGTTCGGTGAAGCTTGCGTGGTGGACGTTGACGCGGTCGACATTTGCGCGGATCACCTCGTAGTGCTCCGGCTTCAGATAAGTCGGCAGCGGGCCTTCTTCTTCGGTGCCGTAGCAGCGGCCGAAGGCCTGCCAGGCGAAATAGTTGTCGCGCATCGGGAAATGACAGGCGAGCTTTTCCAGGCGATGCTTCAGCACCGGCGCGATCGAATGATCGGCGGCAAGACTTGCGAGCTCGTCATATTGCTGCGGCGGAATGCCGAGGCCGAAGAGCGAGCTTTTGCGGCCGGTGATCCAGCGTACGACCGGCTTTTCGAACAGGGGGGCGATTTGCTCGTCGAAGAACTGGCGCTGCTCGCGGATGGAGCGGGTCTTGGTCATTTCGCGCAGCTTGACGCCGTGCAGACGGGCAAGGAGATGGGCTGCGCCGATGAAGCGGCCGAGCAAGCCGGTTTCATAGATATTGCGGTCGAAGACGGTGACGCGGCGGCGTCCGAATTTGCGGCCGTTCCAATAGCTGCGGGTCGCCTCGTCGAGATTGGCGGCAAGATGCCGGTCGAAGGCGCGGCTGTTCGACTTCTCGTTCGGCATCGCCAGGAAGCGGACGAGATCCGTATGATCGGGCAGATGCTTGAAGGCGGCGAGCTTCAGTTTGTTCAGGGCGATATGGTGCGGGTTGAGGTCGACGACGTCGATCGAGGCCGGTGCCTTGGAGAGATAGGCGAGCATGTTGCAGCCGCCGGAGCCGATGGTGACGATGCGATGATTGGGCTTCAGCTCCATCGCCTGCATGTCGAGATCCGGATCCTCCCAGATCTGTGGATAGACGAGGCCGGAGAAGAGAAGACCGAAGAGACGCTCGGAGAAGCCCTCCTTCGAAAAAGCCTTGTGGCGGAGAAGGGCGTCCTTGAGTTTCCGGTTCTTGCGGAAGCCGGCATCCGGTGCAAATTCTGACATGAGTCTGTCACCTTTTTAGCGTTCAGGGCGTGTAGCGCGCCACTGCTACAGTTTGATGACGCGGGCTGTGGGCCTGCGCCCTTCGAAAACACTGCCCTCCTCGGAAAGTGATCGTGGTGACGGAATATTCTTCGCGTCGCGCCCTTTCCGGCAGGCGGAATTCCTGCTTCTCTCCGGGCATTCGGAGGAATGCCATGCGATTTGTCCTGCGTATCCTGAAGGCGCTTGCTTTCCTTGTCGTTCTCATCGTCGTTGCCGGCGCTGCCTGGCTGTTCGTCCGGCCGCCGGAGCTTCTGCGCGTCGGCGACGGCTATGCCGCCAAGATCGTTTGCTCCAATGTCTTCATTGCCGGCCGCAACGCCGAAGACGTCCTGGCGGATGACGTGCAGGCGCCGGGAAATCCGCTGCTGCGGCTCGTGCGCGTCAGCGTCGACCGCGACAGCAACCGTGTGACCGCGCGCTTCCTGGGGCTGTTTGCTTCGAGCCACGCACTCTACCGCGGCGCTTTCGGCTGCACGAGCGTGCCCGACGGCGATTTCGAGGCGGCGGTGAATGCGGTAGCTTTCGACGCGCCGGCCAGAATGGAGGCGAACGCGGCGTTGTGGCCGGAAGGCGAGGGTGTCGGCGGTCGGGACGAAAAGATCGCTGCGGTGCTTAACGATACAGGGCTTGCCGGCCCGGCCATGCGGGGGATCGTGGTGGTGCGCGATGGCCGAATCGTCGCTGAAGCCTATGGTTCCGGATTTTCAGCGAAGACGCCGCTGATCGGCTGGTCGATGACGAAGACGGTGAATGCGGCCATCCTCGGCCGGCTGATGCTCGATGGCAAGATTTCCTTCGACGATGATCATCTGCTGGCGCAGTGGAAGGACGATCAGCGCGCCAGGATCAAGGTATCCGACTTGCTCGGCATGGAGAGCGGCCTGGCGTTCAACGAAGACTATGGCAACGTCGCTGACGTGACGCGCATGCTCTATCTCGACCCCGACATGGTGTCGTTGCCGGCCAATGCGCCGATGGAGGCGGCACCGGGTCAGCGCTTCCGCTATTCGAGCGGCACGGCGGTGCTCTTGTCGCGCATCTGGATGGACAGAGTCGGCAATGCGCCGGCAGCCTTCTCCTATCCGCACGACGCGCTCTTCTTGCCGCTCGGCATGACGAGTGCGGTCCTCGAACTCGACGCGCGCGGCACCTTTGTCGGAAGCTCCTATCTCTACGCGACGGCGCATGATTGGGCACGCTTCGGGCAGTTCCTGCTGCAGGATGGGGTGTGGAACGGCCAGCGGCTGTTGCCGGAGGGCTTCGTCGGCGCCATGCGCACGCCGACGGCGGCCTCGAACGGCCGGTATACGCAAGGTCAGGCCTGGCTCGCGCCCGGTGGCTCCAGCGCCGCGTTCGGGTTGCCAGAGGATACGTTCTGGCTCACGGGGCATGACGGGCAGAGCATGGCGATCGTCCCTTCCGCCAATCTGGTCGTCGTCCGGCTCGGGCTGACGCCGGGCTGGCTCGGCTATCAGCCGCAAACGCTTCTGAAGGCGATCCTGGCGGCGTTGCCGCAATCGGGAGCGCCGCAACAGCAGGCCGGATCACAAGGGCAGGCTCAGCCGCAGCCGTAGGCTATGACCGCTGTTTCAACTGGGCTGTTTCGGCAGATGCCCGGTTCAGTAATTACCCTGGGCGACGTCGTTCATGCCCTTGCGCTTGGCGTCGTAATAATAGCCGCGCGCATAGAGGCGGACGGCGTCGTCTTCCTTGTTGTCGGAGACGAGCCAGGCGCCACGCAGATATTTTGCGGCATATTTGATGTTGGTCTCGGCGTCGAAGAGGCCGCCCGGCGCACCGTCATAGCCCATGGACTTGGCGGTGTTGTATTTGATCTGCATGAGGCCGAAATAGCCGCGCTTGTTGTAAGCCTTCGGATTGTAGCGGCTCTCGCGATGGACGATGCGGTGGAGCAGCGTCTCGGGAATTTCGTAGATCTTCGAATATTTCTGGATGAGCTTGGTGACGAAGCTCTTCTCGACCGTCGGCGCATCGTCCCTGTCGTCGTCGCTGAACATCGGGGGAGCCGTCGGCGGATCGATCGGTCCTGACTCGTCGAAGCCGTAATCCATGGAGCGCGGCGTGGTGTCGACTGCGGCAAGTGCTGCAAGCGCGCTGTTCTGCGGCGTGGCGGCGAAGGCAAGCTGCGTTGCCGGCGGCGCGGGGGTTCCCGGGCGCGGCGTCGGCACGACGGACTGGATCGCCGTCATCTCAGGCGTCAACGGGATCTGCGCGTAGGCCGCTGGCTGTATGCCGGCCTGCATGGTCAGATCGGCAGGCTGGGAGCCCGGCGCAGTCGGCATAGCCGTTGCGGTGAGCGAGGGAGCTGCCTGGGGAAGACCGGTACCGGCGATTGCCTGGCCGGCAGCACCTTCCGCTGTGGGGACCGCGGCGAGCATCGCATCTTCGCCGGGCTTCGGCGTCGGCACCACTGTCTGAGCAGCTGTCAGTTCGGCCTGAGAGGTATATTCGACGCTCGTGCAGCCGGTGATCACGCCGCAGCAGAGCATCGTGGAAACGACAAGACCGCGTTTCAGGCCGGACAATCCGATCGCTACCATTCCGTCACTTTCGTGAAATCGCGCCGCCCCGGCAGCGTTATAAAAGTTACTAAAAAGCTTAAACCCGATGACCCCATTAACTTATTCGTTGCATTCCGGCAACCACGGAATATTTCTAAGCTGCAATAGCGCGATACCCGGATTTTTAAGCCGCAATACGCCGATACCCAGCCGTGACGGCGCCTGCAGCGATCAGCAGAGTGCCGCCGGTCCGGTTGACGGCGCGCTGGACGCTCGCCTTGCGAATCAGTCCGCGAGCGGAATGGGCGAGAAAAGCATAGGTGGCGGCGTTGAAGATCGCCAGCACCAGGAAGGTCGCTTCCATGATCGCCATCTGCCCGAAGAAGGGCAGGGCCGGGTTGAGGAACTGCGGCACGAAGGCGACGAAGAAGACGATACTCTTCGGATTGAGGGCGGTGACGATATAGGCGTGAAGGAAGATCTTAAGAGACTTTTCCTCCGGCAGATTGTCGTTATCGGCGACCGGCTCGCCAATCACCGGAGCACGCCAGAGCTTGATTCCCAGCCAGATCAGATAGGCGCCGCCGATCCACTTCAAAAGCGTGAAGAGAGCGGCGGAGGTGGCGAGCACCGCGCCGAGACCGAAGAGGGACGCTGTCATGGCGGTGAAGTCGCCGAGCGCCACGCCGCTCACCGTCGCAAAGGCCGTCCGGCGGCCATGGCCGAGCGCATAGGAAACGACGAGCAGTATCGTCGGCCCCGGTATGGCCAGCATGATGGCGGATGCGGCAGCAAAAGCGAGCCAGGCTTCAAGCGACATGGAATCTCCTCCTATCCCGTCGGGAACAAGCAAAGACACCATATTAACCGTCCGTCAATCATGCTTCTTTGTATTTCTGCCCTATATTATCCATGACTTCGGCAAACCATGCCGTCGACAGGTCAAAAGCTTTGCCACCTTTGATGCGGGGAAATTCTATAGTGCGCAACTTACCGTTCTGCGCTTCGTCGTGACCGGTGACGCCGGAGACCTTATTGAGCGCGCTTTCGACGGCGAGATCGACCATGCTCTGGATCAGCCTGAGGTCGTCGCCATTGGCCGGCGCCGAGCGAGCGAAATAGCCCGATTTCTGCACCAGCGAACGCTCGGCGTTGAGGAGGTTGGCGAACTGCTTCTGGAACCAGGCGCCGACATTGATCGTGTCGATCTTCACGTGGCCGAAGGCGTCGCGCTTGACGGTCTCACCGGCAGCCTCGCGCTCGGCGACGATGGCGTCGAGGCAGGCACCTTCCGAGACGAAGACGGTGGCATGGCCGGCGCGGTCCATGATGTCCTTCAGGCGGGCGGCCTCGGCGTCGAGGTCGAAGGCCATTTCGGGTAGATAGACGGCGTCGATGCTCTTCAGATGCGCGTCCATCATCAGGCCGTCGACATACTGGTTGCGGCTGGTGCGCTGAAGATAGGCGCGGGCGGTGGCTGCCGTCAGCCAGCCGCAGTGGCGGCCCATCACCTCGTGGATGACGAGCGTGCGCGGTGCGGCCGTCTGCTCGTTGCTGACATTGTCGAAGAAATGCGCGCCGACTTCGGCGGCCGTCCAGGCGCCGAGCGACTGGCGGATGGGCACGACATCGTTGTCGACCGTCTTCGGCAGGCCGACGACGGTCAGGTCGTAGCCGTTGGCGGCGAGGTAGGCGGCAAGGTCGGCGGCCGTAGTATTGGTGTCGTCGCCCCCGATCGTGTGGAGAATGGTGATGCCGTCATCGGCAAGACGTTCGGCGGCGACCCTCAGCGGGTTGTCGCCTTCCTTGACAAGGCCGCGCTTGACGCAGTCGGCGGCATTGGTGAGTTTGACGCGGCTGTTGCCGATCGGCGATCCGCCGTAGCGGTGCAGCAGCGGCGCTCTTTCCCGCATTTGGCCGGTGATCTCGATCCGATCACCGAGCAGCACGCCCTGATAACCGGACCTATAGGCAACGATGTCGATTTCGGGCGCGACGTCGCTGTAGCGTTCGATGAGGCCGCCAACTGCGGAGGAAAGACAGGGCGCCAGGCCTCCGGCGGTCAGCATTGCGACTTTCTGTTTGGCCATGATCCCTCCTATGGTGTTCAGTGCGGCAGCGTTAGCTAGCGCATGGATGCGGCAGGGAAAGGGCTCTGTAAAGTAAAGAATTTACGAAAGAAGCGGCTTTTTGCCGGGTTCAACGGCGAAGGCGGCGCGAAGTATCGATATAATCGTTTCAAGCCCGCTTTGCTTGTCGGGAACTGTTTGTGGAAATCGGCGGCTAAGTATCGAGTGACATGGTGCGGGCACTCTCTTACGGCAGATCCGGCGAAAGCGACCGACCGCTTGCTGCGGTGCAATAATTACCGAATTGTGAAAACTGTTTTCGATCCTACGACCAATCGTCGCCTTGCAAAGGCTCAGATTCTTTGGTCAAGCTGACTTCTCATACTTGACAAGCGTGCGAGAGATTTTCGATGTCCTTCTGGGAAAAACTGTTGAATGCCATTGGCAATACCGCGGGCAATGCGCTTTCCGCGGTCGTCGAGGCGATCCGAACGGTTTTCGAAGGCGATCCCGAAACCCGGCGCAAAGTGGCGTTCTCCGTGGCGATCATCGCGCTTTCGGCCAAGATGGCCAAGGCCGACGGCATCGTCAGCGAGAGGGAGGTCGAGGCCTTCCGGGAAATCTTCGAATTTCCGCCGGATCAAGCCAAGAATGTCGCCAGACTTTATAACCTCGCGCGTCAGGATGTTGCCGGCTATGAGGCCTACGCCGAGCGGCTCTCCACGCTCTGCACCACCTGCGCAGCCAATTGCACGGTGCTGGAAGACGTGCTCGACGGTCTCTTCCATATCGCCAAGGCCGACGGGCTGATCCATGAGAAGGAACTGAATTTCCTGCGCCACATCGCCGAAATCTTTGAAATGAGCGAGACACGTTTCGACCAGATCGCCGCTCGCCACGTCTCGTCCGGCGGCGATCCCTACAAGGTGCTCGGCGTGTCGCCTTCCGACGATTTTCCGACGATCCGCCGCCGTTACCGCGGCCTGGTCAGCGAACATCATCCCGATCGACTGATCTCGCGTGGGGTGCCGAAGGAGTTTCATTTGATCGCCAATGAGCGCATGGCGGCGCTGAATGCAGCCTATGCGGCGATCGAGAAGGAACGCCGCGCCGCATGACCTCTTTCGAGGCCGATTATCGAGGCGCTTGCGTGCGGCCGTCGCCCAACCACGGCGAGCGGGCGGACGGGCGGCGTCCCGACATGATCCTGCTGCATTATACCGGGATGCCGACGGCCGATGACGCGCTCGACTGGCTCTGTCGGGAAGAGAGCCAGGTTTCCAGCCATTATTTCGTGCACGAGAATGGCGAGGTGATCCAGCTCGTGCCGGAGGCGCGGCGCGCCTGGCATGCGGGCAAAAGCAGCTGGCACGGCGAGAGCGATATCAATTCGCTGTCGATCGGCATCGAAATCGCCAATGCCGGCCATCCCGGCGGCCTTCCCGACTATCCGAAAGAACAGATCGCAGCAGTCATCGAATTGTGTCGTGACTGTGTCAAACGTTGGTCGATCGCGCCGGAAAGAGTGCTCGGGCATTCCGATGTCGCACCGATTCGCAAGGTCGATCCGGGCGAGAAATTCCCTTGGGCCGAGCTTCATCGGGCGGGTGTGGGGCATTGGGTCGAGCCGGCGACGATCACCGGCGGGCGTTTCTTTCAGCGCGGGGACGCCGGCCAGCCGGTGGAAGCGCTGCAGTCGATGCTGTCGCTTTATGGTTACGGCACTGAAATTACGGGCGAATTCTCCGAAAAGACCGCCGGCGACGTGGAAGCCTTCCAGCGCCATTTCCGGCCCGAACGAGTGGACGGGATCGCCGATTTCTCGACAATCGACACGCTGCACCGGCTGCTGTCGGCGCTACCGCGATTTTCCTGACGACGGCAGGTGGATTTCCGGGCAGTTTTGCCGCCACAAGCGAGAAATCCGCCCCGCCACATCATTTCCCTATTATCTCCTCATTGCGATGGTCTAAGGACGCCCGCTGAACGGCGCTCGCGGCTGATTTCAAGTGTAACCGTGACCGCCAAATGAAACGATAAGAATTGCTGTGGAACGCGATCAGTCCTTGATCGCGTGTATCCGGATGACGGCGAGGCGCGCAGTCCTGCAGTTCTTTGGGTCGGAGTGAAGAAACTATATGAAAAATTTGATTGTTGGTGCTGCGGCATGCCTTGGGATGCTGCTGGCGGGGTATAACTTTGCCTCGGCTAATGATGACTGGGGCGTCAGGGCCGAAACCATCCCGCTGAAAACCGTCGATCGCCAGAGCGGTTATGCTATGCCCGATTTCTCCAACAGCATTCCCTATGCTGCGCTGATCAACAAATATGCAGCTGAATACAACGTTCCGGTGGCGCTCGCCCAGGCGGTCGTTCGCATCGAGAGTAATTTCAATCCGAAGGCACGCGGCAGCGCCGGCGAAATCGGCCTGATGCAGATCAAGCCCGCAACGGCCAGGATGATGGGATATTCCGGCACGCGCAAAGGGCTGTTCGATCCCGAGACTAACATCAAATACGGCATGAAGTATCTGGCGGCCGCCCACCAGCTCGGCGGCGGGCAGACCTGCAACACCATCCTCAAATATAATGCCGGCCATGGCGCAACGCGCATGAACCCGGTGTCGAAGACGTATTGCGGCAAGGTCCTGGCGATGCTCGACTGAGCCGCCACCCGGATCGGAGGAAAGTCTTCCGCTACTGTTTTTGCGATATGAATCAGACTGCTCGCCGTGATATCCCACCTCGAAACGAGGTGGCCACCTCGATATAAGGTGAGACATGGCAATCGATTTCAGGTTCATCGTCATCGGGCGCGGCATGATGGGAGCGGCGGCGGCACGGCATCTCTCCTCCATGGCCGAAGGTGTCGCGCTGATCGGCCCTTCGGAGCCGGGGGATCGCAAGGCCCATCACGGCGTCTTTGCCAGCCATTATGACGAAGCGCGCATTACCCGCACCTTCGACGGCAATCTCGCCTGGGGAACTTTCGCCGCGCGGGCGCTCGGGCGCTACCGCGACATCGAGGCGAAAAGCGGCATTTCCTTCTTTTCGGAAGTCGGCTGCCTTTTTGCCGGTCCCCCGCCCAAGGACGAGCAGGACTTTCTTCTAAGGGCGCTGACCGTCAGCGGGACGCTCGGCAGCGATATCGAGATCGTCGCCCCGGCGGAACTCGACCGGCGTTTTCCCTATCTTGCCGTCGGCCCTGATTTCAGCGGATATTTCGAGCGCAAGCGCGCCGGGCACATCAATCCGCGGGCGCTGGTGCGCGCGCAAGCCAGGCTCGCCGAACAGGGCGGCGTCGCGCTGATCGAGGCGACGGTGACGTCGGTGCGTGATGCAGGTTCCCATGTCGAGGTGACGGCCGGCGACAGAAGCTACAGCGCCGAGCGCGTATTGGTCGCGGCCGGCGCTTTCAGCAATTTCCATGCCCTGCTGCCGCGTCCCGTCGATTTGAGCGTGATGGCGCGTACCGTTGTCTTCTGCGAAATCGGCGAGCGCGAGATGGCGATCTTCGGCAACATGCCGTCGACCATCGTGCTCGGCGACCGGGAGGAGGATCACATCTATATCCTGCCGCCGGTGCGTTATCCCGACGGCAAGCTCTATCTGAAGCTTGGCGGCGATACCGAGGCGCTTTCCTTCAGCCGGCTGGAAGAGGCCGGCACGTGGTTCCGTTCCGACGGCAGTGTGGCCGAGCGCGATCATCTCTCGCGCATCGCCCTGCAACTGATGCCGGAGCTGGCCGGCTGCCCGGTTACATCGGCTCCGTGCGTGGCGAATTTCACGCCGACCGGTTATCCCTACGTCGGCTTCACGCCGTCGCCGCGGATCGCGGTGCTAACCGGCGGCAATTTTGTCGCGGCCAAATCCTCCGACGAACTCGGGCGTCTCGGCGCCGTGCTTCTCCGGGAAGGGCGGCTCGGGGATGAGGATTTCGGCCGCGAGCTGACGCCGGTCTTCGTTTGAGAGGAATATCATGGCAGTCGATTTCAAATATATCGTCGTCGGCCGCGGGCTGATGGGAGCCGCTGCCGCGCGGCATCTGGCGCGGCAGACGGATGATGTTGCGGTGATCGGCCCGGACGAGCCTGATGATCGCAAGGCGCATGAAGGCGTTTTCGCCAGCCATTACGACGAGGGGCGCATTACCCGCACCATCGATCCCGACCGCAACTGGGCGCTGCTCGCCAACCGCTCGATCGGTCGCTACGGCGAGATCGCGAACGAGAGCGGCATCGACTTCTATCGGGAGGTCGGCTGCGCCGTCGTCGCGCCTAATGGAAGCGATTATCTCGAAAGGACTCGGCAGGCTGCCGTTTCGCTCGGCGTCGAGACCAGGCTTCTGGACCCGGGCGGATTGAAGACCGCATTTCCCTTCTTTGCCTTTCCCGCCGGCAGTGCAGGTGTGTTCGAGGCGAGGGGCGCCGGACATATCAGTCCGCGCAAGCTGGTCAAGGCGCAATCTATGCTGGCAGAAAGGGCAGGCGCGACTGTCATCCGGGATCATGTGGTCTCGATCCGCGAGGAGGGCGGGCTGGCGACCGTCAAGACTGCCGGGGGCTTCACCTATCGCGGTGAAAAGGTGCTGCTGGCGGCGGGCGGATTTTCCATTGCCGAGAACCTGTTGCCACGGCCTGTTGACATGACGGTTTATGGCCGGACCATAACGCTGTTCGAGGTCGGCGAGGCTGATGCGCTCCGCCTTGCGGCGATGCCGTCGCTCATTCTCGACGTGCCCGGCATCCATATCTATCTGCTGCCGCCGATCCGTTATCCCGATGGCAAATTCTACCTGAAGATCGGCGGCGATCCCGACGATCTGATCTTACGCAACGACATCGAGATGCGGGCTTGGTTCAGGACCGAAGGGCGCGAGAGCGTGCGCTCGCATCTGCAGCGCATCGTCGCCGACCTCGTGCCCGATATGACGCCGCTTTCGATTTCGACGGCCGCCTGCGTCGTCTCGTTTACGGAAAGCAGCTATCCGATGATCGGCTATACCTCTTCGCCCGCGATTGCGGTGCTGACGGGCTGCGCCGGCACCTCGGCCAAGAGTTCGGACGAAATCGGCAGGCTCGGCGCGGAGCTGCTTTTGTCGGGCAGAATCGGCGAACAGGGCTACTCCACGGATTTCACACCTAATTTCCGTTAAGCCTGTCCCCCATATTTCGGTAGCAATTACGGGCTCTCTCGTTTATGGGAGCCCTGCCAGTTGGCCGGGCAGCCGCGCTTTACCAATGCCGAAAGGCGGTAGGGTGAGGAAAGTCCGGGCTCCACGGAAACACGGTGCCGGATAACGTCCGGCGAGGGCGACCTCAGGGAAAGTGCCACAGAAAGCAAACCGCCTGTCATGACAGGTAAGGGTGAAAGGGTGGGGTAAGAGCCCACCGCATCTCCGGCAACGGATATGGCACGGTAAACCCCACCGGGAGCAAGACCGAATAGGGATGACGCGGCGGGCCGAAAGGCTCTCCGGCCGGTTTCCAGGCCAGTCATCCGGGTGGGTTGCGTGAGGCAGCGTGCGAGCGCTGTCCCAGAGGAATGGCTGCCACGTTCCGGTTCACGCCGGAGCCATACAGAACCCGGCTTACAGGCCAACTGGCGATTAACATCCGTACCGCGGCAGGGGCCAGGTCATATTCATGCGCCTTTTAGGCGTGTTTTTGTGCGACGCTATCATTGCGTGTCTGTCGTAAAATGGCACCGCTAACCCTTTGTTAAACTTAACAGCTTATAAATGTTTGATCATGCGTCCGTTGCAAAATGGGCGTATCCCATTGACGCCCATATGGTCCCATGTTATCCCAAATGCGCACTGCATCAGGGCAATCATTTGCCCATTCATCGCAAAGCAAAGGCGTCTTCTTTTCCAGAAGCGTCGGGTGGGATTCGGCTCATCCGGCTTGCGAAGCTGTGCCTGATATTGGGACTTTCGGGCGTCTTTTTGTCCGGCTCCCTGCGGGAACGGATGTTTCGAGTCATGAGCCGCTTCCTTTCGAACGCGACCAACAGGATCGATGCCAAGGGCAGGGTTTCCGTGCCTTCGGCGTTCCGTTCCGTGCTGGCGCAGCGCAACGTTCAGGAGCTTTACTGTTTCCAGGACTTTGTGTTTCCGGCGATCAGCATCGGCGGCCCGGATCTTCTCGAAAGATTCGAGCGGCAGATTGCTGCGGAAGATCCGTTTTCGCCGGATGCGAACGCGATGTCGCTTCTGATCCACGGAGGCGGGGTCTTCATGAAGCTCGATGCCGAGGGGCGGCTGATGGTCACGGATTTCATCCGCGACTTCACCGGCATCTCGGACGAAGTGACCTTCGTCGGTCGAGCGGATCATTTTCAGCTCTGGCAGCCGCAGGCATTCTTGGCTGCGCAGGCGCAGGCACGAGGGGAGCGCAAGCTGGCGGGCAAGCGTTCCTGAAGGAACGAGGGAACGGAATGGCGACGAATCCTGGCGGAGGTTCAACTGATGCCGGTGGCGGACCGGTTCGTCACATTCCTGTTCTTCTCAATGAGGTCCTCGCAGCGCTCTCGCCCGCACCCGGCAAGCTCATTCTCGATGGTACATTCGGTGCGGGTGGTTATAGCGCGGCCATCCTTGCGGCCGGCGCCGAGGTGATTGCGCTCGATCGTGATCCCACAGCGATTGCCGCGGGCCAGGCGATGGTTGCCGCTCATGCCGGCCGCCTCCGGCTCATTCATGCGCAGTTCTCGAATCTTGCCGATCATGCGCCGCAAGGCGGGCTCGACGGCGTCGTGCTCGATATCGGCGTCTCTTCCATGCAGATCGATGAGCCCGAGCGCGGCTTCTCCTTCCAGAAGAGCGGACCGCTTGACATGCGCATGTCGGGGACAGGCGTTTCGGCCGCCGATGTCGTCAATCGCGCCAAGGTCGCGGATCTGATCCGCATCTTCCATTTTCTCGGCGAGGAAAACCAGGCGCCGCGAATCGCACATGCGATCGAGAAGCGGCGCGAGGAAAAGCCCTTCGAAACGACGCGCGATCTTGCCGGCCTCATCGAACTGGTCACCCCGCGCAAGATGAAGGACAAGATCCATCCCGCGACGCGCGTCTTCCAGGCCTTGCGCATTTTCGTCAATAACGAGCTCGGGGAGCTGGCGCAGGCTTTGTTTGCGGCGGAACGAGCTCTGAAGCCCGGCGGCCGGCTCGTCGTCGTCACCTTTCATTCGCTTGAAGACCGCATCGTCAAGAAATTCTTATCCGACCGCGCCGGCAAGGCGACGGGCTCGCGGCACCTGCCGGCCGCACATGAGCGGGCGGCGACCTTCACGGCGATCGGCAAGACGATGGTTTCGGCGAGCGAGGCGGAGGCTGAAGCCAATCCGCGCGCCCGCTCCGCCAAGCTGCGCGCCGGCCAGCGGACGGACGCGGCCGCCGAGGCGGCGGATATGTCGCTCTTCGGGTTTCCCAATCTTGCCTCTCTCGGAAAGCTCGGAGGTTGATATGCTGAAAACGTTCGATCTTGTGCTCATCGGCGTCATGACGGCGACTGCCGCCGTCACCTACACGATCAAGCATCGCGCCGAATTGAAGCTCGAGGAGGTTCATCGCCTCGAGGCCGAGATCAAGCTCGAGAAGGACACGATCGATCTTCTCAAGGCCGATTGGGCGCTGCAATCGCAGCCGAACCGGCTGGAGCGGCTGGTCAATGCCTACAATGCGGAATTGCAGCTGCAGCCGACGGATTCGACGGCGCTCGTGCATGCGAAGGAGCTGCCGATGCTGAAGTCCGAGGTTCCGGTACCGGATGTGACGGAGGCCAAAGCCGGCGCCAAGGGTGCGGCCGTGGCCAGCGCCAAAGGCACGACCGGCAAAGCGCAGCCCGTGCCGATGCCACGGGGCGCAGTACAGCAGCACGGCGCAGCCGAGCAGCGTGACGCAGCCGAGCAGCGTGGTGTGGTGGCAGACGAGGCAGACGAGATCGAAACGGGGTCGGTGGAATAATGTCGTTTCTTTCCCGCATCATGGTCCTGAAGAGCCAGGCGCATTTCTCCACCGGCGTCTATAACCGCTTCGGCGGCCCTTCCGCCGGCGTGGCCATCGAGGGGTCGCGCAAGAAGAAGACAGGGCAGGCAAAAAGCCGTGTAGGGCTGCTGATCCTTGGCTTCATGGGTGTCTATGTCGTCATCGGCGGCCGTCTGGTCGAATATGCCATGAAGGATCAGGAGGTCGTCTCCAGCATCCTGCCGCCCGACCGGTTGATGGCCTCGCGGCCCGACATACTCGATCGCAATGGCGAGGTGCTGGCGACCGACATCCGCACGGTCTCGCTGTTTGCCGAGCCGAACAAGATCGTTGACGTTGATGAGGCGGTGGAGAAGCTTGCAACTGTTTTGCCGGAGCTCGACGTCAGAGACACCTACAAGAAGCTTTCGGTCAAGAGTTCGCATTTCGCCTGGCTGCGCCGGCAGCTGACGCCGAAGCAGCAGAGCCAGATCCTGGCGCTCGGCATTCCCGGCATCGGCTTTCGGCCGGAGAAGCGCCGCTTCTATCCCGGCGGCTCAACCGCGGCGCACATCCTCGGCTATGTCAACATCGACAACCGCGGCGTGGCCGGCATGGAGAAATTTATCGACGACCAGGGGCTCGCCGATCTCGCCTCGGTCGGCATGACGAGCGACCAGCCGCTGGAGCCGGTGCGGCTGTCGATCGACCTGCGCGTGCAGAACATCGTTCGCGATGCGGTCGTCAACGCCGTCAACAATTTCCAGTCAAAGGGGGCCGGCGCCGCTGTGATCGACGTGCACACCGGGGAAGTGCTCGGCATGGCATCGGCACCCGACTTCGATCCGAACAATCCGCAGGAGGGCGCCAAGGAAGGCTGGCTCAACCGGATGACGAACGGCACCTTCGAAATGGGGTCGACCTTCAAAACCTTCTCGCTGGCGATGGCGCTCGACAGCGGCAAGGTGAAGATGTCCGATACGTTCGACGCCAGCAAGCCGATCTATATCGGCGGCTTCACCATCCATGACTTTCACGGACAGCGCCGCTGGCTGACCGTTCCCGAAATCTTCCAGTATTCATCGAACATCGGCACGGCGCGCGTCATCGACCTTGTCGGCATCGACGCGCAGAAGGACTATCTGACCAAATTCGGCCTGCTGACGAAGATGCAGACCGAACTGCCCGAAGTGAAGATGCCGAGCCAGCCGCGCGTCTGGAAGAAGATCAATTCGATCACGATTTCCTTCGGCCACGGCGTCTCAACGACCGCGCTGCAGACGGGCGTGGCGGCTGCCGCCCTTGTCAACGGCGGCAAGCTGATCGAGCCGACATTCCTGCCGCGCACCCGCGAACAGGCCGATCAGGTTGCCAAGCAGGTCCTCAAGAAGTCGACCAGCGATGAGATCCGCTATCTTCTCGATTTCAACGGTTACAAGGGGTCGGGACGCGTCGCCCGTGTGCCGGGCTTTGCCGTCGGCAGCAAGACCGGTACGGCGGACAAGGTGGTGAACGGGCGTTATTCCGCGACGCTCAACTTCAACTCCTTCATTTCCGCCTTCCCGATCGATAATCCCCAATATGTCGTCATCACCTTCTGCGACGAGCCGAAAACAGGCGAAAAGCAATATGGTGGAACGATCTCCGCCGGTACTGCCGGCCCGATCGCTCGTGAGATCATCCGCCGCGCGGCTCCCATTCTCGGCATTGAGCCGAAATTTGGGGAGGGCGGTTCGGCCTTGCTGGTGTCTTATTGAGTGTGAATGAATACCGACGCCGATTCGCGAGGGGTGAACCGGCTTCAAGAGAGAAAAGTGCGTTCGATGAAATTGCGAGACCTGGCCGGAGATCAGTTTCCGGAACTTGAAGTACAGCTCGAAGGCCCGGCAGGCTTGCTTGATATCTCAGGCCTGTCTTCGGACAGCCGCAAGGTCGAACCGGGCAATGCTTTTGTCGCGGTCGCCGGCACCAAGGCGGATGGCGCGGGTTTCATCGCGGATGCCGGCGGCCGTGGGGCCGCCATCGCGATCACCTCCCAGGTTGTCGATGCTCCCATCCCGGTGCTTGCGGTCAAGGAACCGCGCCGCTTTCTTTCCATCGCCGCCTCCCGCTTTTACGGCAGGCAGCCCGAGACCATGGTCGCCGTCACGGGCACGGCCGGCAAGACTTCCGTCGCCTCTTTCACCCGCCAGATCTGGGCACATGCCGGCCATGCAGCCGCGATGATCGGCACGACAGGTGTCGTTTCGCCGACGCGCAATGAATATGGCGCACTGACGACGCCGGATCCGGTGTCGCTGCACAAACTGCTGGCGGAGCTCGCCGACGAGGGTGTTACGCATGCCTCGATGGAGGCTTCCAGCCACGGCCTCGACCAATGCCGTCTTGACGGTGTCAGGCTCGCCGCCGCAGCCTTCACCAATCTCGGCCGCGACCACATGGATTATCATCCGACGGTCGAAGACTATATGGCCGCCAAGATGCGGCTTTTCGATACGCTGCTGCCGAAGGGCTCGCCGGCGGTCGTCTTCGCTGACGATCCGTGGTCGGCGCAGGCAATCAAGGCGGCTGCCGATGCCGGTCATGACGTCCGCACCGTCGGGCGCAAGGGGAAATATCTGTCTCTGAAACGCGTCGAGCATTTCCGCCACAAGCAGACGGCGGAGATCCATATCGGCGATGAGATCTTCGAGGTGGACATTCCGCTGGCCGGCGATTTCCAGGTCGCCAACGCGCTGGTTGCGGCAGGACTTGCCATGTCCACGGGAGTCGAGCCGAAGGTCGCGATGGCGGCGCTCGAGAAACTGGTCGGCGCGTCGGGCCGCCTCGAACTGGTCGGCCATACCCAAGATGGCGCACTCGCTTATGTCGATTATGCCCACAAGCCGGATGCGTTGGAAAATGTGCTGAATTCGGTGAGGCCCTTCACCACCGGCCGTGTCGTCGTCGTCTTCGGCTGCGGCGGCGACCGCGACCGCGGCAAGCGGCCGATCATGGGCGAAATCGCCTGCCGCCTTGCCGATGTCGTGATCGTCACCGACGACAATCCGCGTTCGGAGGAGCCGGCTGCGATCCGGGCGGAGATTATGGCGGCAGCGAGCTCAGCCTCCGAGATCGGCGATCGCGCCACGGCTATCCGTGAGGCGGTCGGCATGCTGAAATCCGGCGATACGCTGATCGTTGCCGGCAAGGGGCATGAGGAAGGGCAGACGATTGGGAACGTCACACTGCCGTTCTCGGACCACGCGGAGGTGCGCAAGGCCTTGGAGGAACTGAAATCTTGAGCTGGCTCTGGACGACCGAAGACATGATCGCAGCGATGGCGGGGCGCCCTTTCGGCACCTTGCCCGAAGGCATCACCGGCATTTCCATCGACAGCCGCTCGATTACATCAGGCGAGGCGTTTTTCGCGATCAAGGGTGACCGCGTCGACGGTCACGACTATGCGTCGATGGCGATAGCGAACGGCGCCTCGCTTCTCGTCGTCAGCGAAGCGAGGCTTCCCGCCCTTGGCCGCCTGACGGTGCCGATGATCGTCGTCGACGACGTGCTGGCGGCACTCGGGCGTCTGGGGCAGGCTTCCCGCAAGCGGTCGCGGGCAAAAATCATCGCCGTTACCGGTTCTGTCGGCAAGACGACCACCAAGGAGATGCTGCGGCACGTGCTGTCGCCGTCGGGCAAGGTGCACGCCTCCGTCGCTTCCTTCAACAATCACTGGGGCGTTCCGCTGACGCTCGCGCGGATGCCTGATGATACCGATTACGGCGTCTTCGAAGTCGGGATGAATCATCCCGGCGAGATCCGGCCGCTGGTGGCGATGATCCGTCCCGATGTCGCGGTCATCACGACGATCGCGCCGGCGCATCTCGGCAACTTCAAGAGCATCAAGGAGATCGCCGCCGCCAAGGCGGAGGTCTTCGAAGGGCTCGAGCCCGGCGGCCATGTCGTGCTCAACCGCGACAATGACCAGTTCAATTTCCTCGATCGAACGGCGCAGTCGCTCGGCATCGAGAACATTCACTCCTTCGGCCAGCATGCCAAGGCGGAATTCAGGCTCGCGGAATTCAACGGCGCGGACGAGAATTCGACGCTATGGCTGACGATCGGCGGCGAGACGCTGGAGGTCGCGATCGGCGCGCCTGGCCGCCATATCGCCGAGAATGCGCTGGCGGCGCTCGGCGTCGTCAGGATCGTCGGAGCCGATATGGAGAAGGCGATCGAGGCGCTTGCGACGCTGAAGCCGGAAAAGGGCAGGGGCAAGCGCCACCGGCTTTCGATCGGCGGCGGTCGCGGCAGTTTCACGCTGATCGACGAGAGCTACAATGCCAATCCGGCCTCGATGCGCGCGGCGATCGCGCTGCTGGCGGCCGCCGAGCCGACCGCGCGCGGCCGCCGTATCGCCGTGCTCGGCGACATGCTGGAGATGGGCGAATATGCCGAGAAGGTCCATGCCGATCTTGCCGGGCCGCTGCTTGCCGCCGGCATCGAACATGTGTGGCTTGCGGGTGCCGAGATGGCCGCGCTGAAGGACTCATTGCCGGAAAGCGTGCAAGTCGAATACCGCGAGAACACGAGCGAATTGACGGAATATGTATTGGACTCGGTCGCGCCGGGCGACGTGTTGATGGTGAAATCGTCTCTGGGCATCGGTTTCGGCAAGATCGTCGCCGCGCTCCTTGACAAGTTCCCGGCATTTGCCGACACGCAACGCGAACTTTGATCGGGTAAACAAGGGGCCCTGAATGCTGATCTGGCTTGTCGAACTGTCGGAATATTTCAAGTTTCTGAATCTGTTCAGATATATCACTTTCCGCACAGGGGCCGCTCTCTTCACCTCCGCATTGATCGTCTTCCTGTTCGGGCCGACGATCATCAATTCGCTGCGCATCCGGCAGGGCAAGGGCCAACCGATCCGCGCGGACGGGCCGCAGACGCATTTCAAGAAGGCCGGCACGCCGACCATGGGCGGGCTGATGATCCTGGCCGGCATCGTCGGGGCGTCGCTGCTCTGGGCCGATCTTTCCAACGTCTATGTCGTCGCCACCTTGCTGGTGACGCTGGGCTTCGGCGCAATCGGCTTCTATGACGATTATCTCAAGGTGACCAAGCAGAGCCACAAGGGCTTCTCCGGCAAGGCGCGCCTCGGCATCGAATTCGTCATCGCCGGCATCGCCGTCTACTTCATGATGCGCACCGCCCTTGCCTCGGGGACCGCCGGCTCGACCTTCGGCTCCTCGATCGCCTTTCCCTTCTTCAAGGACTTCCTGATCAATCTCGGCATCATGTTCGTCGTCTTCGGCGGCTTCGTGATCGTCGGCGCCGGCAATGCCGTCAATCTGACCGATGGCCTCGACGGGCTTGCCATCGTGCCTGTTATGATCGCGGCCGCCTCCTTCGGCGTCATCGCCTATCTCGCCGGCAATGTGGTGTTTGCGAACTATCTGCAGATCAATTTCGTGCCCGGCACCGGTGAGCTTGCCGTCGTGCTCGGCGCCGTCATCGGCGCCGGCCTCGGCTTCCTCTGGTTCAACGCGCCGCCCGCCGCCATCTTCATGGGCGATACCGGGTCGCTGGCGCTCGGCGGCACGATCGGCACCGTTGCCGTCGCCACCAAGCATGAGATCGTCATGGCGATCATCGGAGGCCTGTTCGTCATGGAGACGCTGTCGGTCATCATCCAGGTCGGCTTCTTCAAGATGACCGGCCGGCGCGTCTTCCTGATGGCGCCGATCCATCATCATTTCGAGAAGAAGGGCTGGACCGAGAGCCAGGTGGTGATCCGCTTCTGGATCATCGCCGTCGGCCTTGCCCTGCTCGGCCTTTCGACGCTGAAGCTCCGGTGAGGCGGCGATGATTCCGGTCACGACGCTCAAGGACAGGAAGGTCGCGCTCTTCGGGCTCGGCGGTTCCGGTTTTGCCACTGCCCGCGCGCTGGTCGCTGGCGGCGCCGAGGTGACCGCGTGGGACGACAATCCCGACAGCGTCGCCAAGGCTTCGGCGGAAGGCATCCGGACGGAGGACCTGCACGGCATCGACTGGAGCCAGCATGCGCTGTTCGTCCTGTCGCCCGGCGTGCCGCTCACCCATCCGAAGCCACACTGGACTGTCGACCTGGCGCGGGCGGCCGGCGTCGATATTGTCGGCGACGTCGAGCTCTTCGTGCGCGAGCGCCGCGCTCATGCGCCGGATTGCCCCTTCATCGCTATCACCGGCACCAACGGCAAGTCGACGACGACGGCGCTGATCGCCCACATCCTGAAATCCGCAGGCTACGACACCCAGCTCGGCGGCAATATCGGCACGGCGGTGCTGACGCTCGATCCGCCGAAGGCGGGGCGCTATTTCGTCGTCGAATGCTCTTCCTATCAGATCGATCTGGCGCCGACGCTGAACCCTTCCGCCGGCATCCTGCTCAACCTGACGCCCGATCATCTCGATCGCCACGGCACGATGCAGCACTACGCCGACGTCAAGGAGCGGCTGGTCGCCGGCAGCGATGTCGCGATCGTCGGCATCGATGACAGCCATTCGGCGCTAATCGCCGATCGGATCGAGCGGGCAGGTGTCAAGGTGGTCCGCATCTCGCGCCGTAACGCGGTGGCATCAGGCATTTATGCCGAGGGCACCAGGCTCGTTCAGGCCGGCGGCGGCGCCATGCTGCCCTTTGCCGATCTCGACGGCATCCAGACGCTGCGCGGCAGCCACAATGCGCAGAACGCGGCGGCGGCGGTCGCCGCCTGCCTTGCCGTCGGCGTGTCCGCCGACGACATTCGCACCGGCCTTGCCTCCTTTCCCGGCCTCAAGCACCGCATGCAGCCTGTGGGCAAACGAGGCCGCGTCGTCTTCGTCAACGATTCCAAGGCGACGAATGCCGACGCGGCAGCGCCGGCGCTGTCGAGCTATGATCGCATCTACTGGATCGCCGGCGGCTTGCCGAAATCAGGCGGCATCTCGACGCTCGCGCCCTATTTCCCACGGATCGCCAAGGCCTATCTGATCGGCGAGGCAGCCGCGGAGTTCGCCGCCACGCTCGGCGAGGCCGTGCCCTACGAGATCTCCGGCACGCTGGAGCGCGCAGTCGCGCATGCGGCGGCCGATGCGGAGCGCGACGAAGCTGCTGCTTCCGCCGTGATGTTATCCCCGGCTTGCGCAAGCTTCGACCAGTATAAGAACTTCGAAGTCAGGGGTGATGCCTTCGTCAGCCATGTGGCCGCCCTTGACGGAATGACGATGCTGATCGGACCGGCAACAGGAGAGAAATGACATGGTAAGCCGCGCGGAACGTGGGCCTCTGGCCGATTGGTTCTGGACCATCGACCGTTTCTTCCTGGCGATGTTCATCTTCTTGATGGGCATCGGCTTCATGCTGTCGTTTGCGGCATCTCCGGCGGTTGCCGAGCGCATCGGGCTCGAGCCTTTTCACTTCGTCAAGCGCCATGCCGCCTTCATGATCCCGTCGATCGCCGTCATGCTCGGGCTATCGTTCCTGACGCCGCGCCAGGTGCGGCGAACCGCGATCCTGCTCCTGATCATTTCGCTCGCCATGATGGTGCTGGTGCTGTTCGTCGGCCAGGAGGTCAAGGGTGGCAGGCGCTGGATCTGGATCGCCGGCCTTTCCATCCAGCCGTCGGAATTCATGAAACCTGCCTTCGTCGTCGTCTGCGCCTGGCTATTTGCCGAGCATGCGCGCCAGCCGGAAATCCCCGGTAATCTCTTTGCCATCATCCTCTTCGGCATTGTTGCGGCCCTTCTCGTCGCGCAGCCCGACCTCGGCCAGACCATCCTGACGACCGCCGTCTGGGGGGGCATGTTCTTCATGGCCGGCATGCCGTGGATCTGGATCATGCTGCTCGGCATTGGCGGCGCCGGCGGCCTGCTCAGTGCCTATTACGTCTTTCCGCACGTTGCGCTGCGCATAGACAAGTTCATGACCGGCGAGGGCGACACCTTCCAGATCGACACGGCCCGTGAGGCGATTATCCGCGGCAGCTGGTTCGGTCAGGGACCGGGCGAAGGCATCGTCAAGCGTATCATCCCGGATGCGCATACCGACTTCATCTTCTCGGTCGCGGCCGAGGAATTCGGCATCGTCTTCTGCATGGCGCTCGTCGCGCTGTTTTCCGTGCTGGTGCTGCGCGGCCTCTCGCATGCCTATCGCGAGCGCAATGATTTCAATCGCTTTGCCGTCGCGGGCCTGGTGCTGCAGATGGGCATCCAGTCAATCATCAACATCGGCGTCAATCTTGAGCTGCTGCCGGCAAAGGGCATGACGCTGCCGCTGATTTCCTACGGCGGTTCTTCCATGGTGGCGATCTGCGTTACCGCGGGCTTTATCCTCGCGCTGACGCGCCACCGCCCGGAAAAACGTGCGCAGGACCGGAGCCTCTTCCGCGTCCCGCACGGCATGCCCGCGGAGTAAGAGGTCATGAGCAAAGGCATCGTGCTGCTTGCCGCCGGAGGGACCGGCGGCCACGTGTTCCCGGCGGAGGCGCTGGCCTTCAAGCTGAAGGAGCGCGGCTATTCGGTGCACCTGGTGACTGACAGCCGGGCCGAGCGTTATGCCGGCAAGTTCCCGGCCGAGCAGATTCATGTCGTGCCGTCGGCGACGATCGGCTCGAAGAACCCGGTCGCCGTCGCCCGCTCGCTGTGGACGCTATGGAGCGGCATGCGAGCGGCCAAAAGGCTGATCCAGCGGCTGAAGCCGGTGATTGTCGTCGGCTTCGGCGGTTACCCCACCGTGCCGCCGCTGCTGGCCGCCACGCGGCTCGGCGTCGCCTCGATGCTGCATGAGCAGAATGCGGTCATGGGCCGGGCCAACAAGGCGCTGGCTCCGCGCGTCAAGGCGATTGCCGGCGGCTTTCTATCAGAAAGCGGGGATGCTTTTTCTGACAAGACAGTTGCAACAGGCAATCCTGTGCGACCGGCGATCCTTGCCGCAGCCGAGCGGCCTTACCTGCCTTCGCATCCCGGCGAGCCCTTCAATCTCGTCGTCTTCGGCGGCAGCCAGGGCGCGCAGTATTTTTCCAAGGCGATGCCGACGGCGATCAGCCTGCTCGACGACGGTCTGCGCGTGCGGCTCAGGGTGACGCAGCAGGTGCGCCCTGAGGATATGGAGATGGTCAGCGGCTGCGTCGCCAAGCTGGAGATGGGAGCCGATATCGCCCCTTTTTTCAACGACATGGCGGAGCGTCTTGCCCAAGCACATCTGGTGATCTGCCGCTCCGGTGCTTCCACTGTTTCGGAAATCTCCGTCATCGGACGCCCGGCCATTCTGGTGCCCTATCCGCATGCGCTCGACCATGATCAGGCGGCGAACGCCGCCGCACTGGCTGCGACCGGCGGGGCGAAGGTGATCCCTCAGTCGGAGCTTTCGCCTGAACGCATCGCCTCTATACTGAGCCATGTGATGAACGATCCGGACAAGCTTTCGCACATGGCGGCGGCGGCCAAGCTCGCCGGGAAACCGGATGCGGCGAACTTGCTTGCCGACATGGTTGAGGCTATTGCCGCCGGCAAGACAGTCTCAGAATTCAAGAGGACACGCGCATGAAACTGCCGAAGGCGATCGGTCTCGTCCATTTCATCGGCATTGGCGGTATCGGCATGAGCGGTATCGCCGAGGTGCTGCACAATCTCGGTCACAAGGTGCAGGGATCGGATCAATCGGACGGCGCCAATGTGCAGCGACTGCGCGATAAAGGCATTGAGGTCTCCGTCGGCCATCGCGCCGAAAATCTCGGTGATGCCGAAGTCGTCGTCGTTTCGACGGCGATCAAGAAGAGCAACCCGGAACTCATCGCCGCGCGCGAAAAGCTGCTGCCGGTGGTGCGCCGCGCCGAGATGCTCGCCGAGTTGATGCGCTTCCGCAATGCGATCGCCATCGGCGGCACCCACGGCAAAACGACGACCACTTCGCTGGTCGCAACCCTGCTCGAAGCCGGCGGGCTCGATCCGACCGTCATCAACGGCGGCATCATCAACGCCTACGGCACCAACGCCCGCATGGGCGAGGGCGAGTGGATGGTGGTCGAGGCCGACGAATCCGACGGCACCTTCCTGAAGCTGCCCGCCGATGTCGCCGTCATAACCAATATCGATCCCGAACATCTCGACCATTACGGCAGTTTCGACGCCGTGCGCGCCGCCTTCCGGCAGTTCGTCGAGAATGTGCCGTTCTACGGCTTCGGCGTCATGTGCCTCGATCACCCCGAGGTGCAGTCGCTGGTCGGCCGCATCGAGGACCGCAAGATCATCACCTATGGCGAGAACCCGCAGGCCGACGTGCGCTTCAAGAATGTGCGCATCGACGGCACGCGCTCGATCTTCGACGTCGAGATCCGCCGCCGTCGCACCGGTCAGAGGAGCGAGCTCAAGGGACTGGTCATGCCGATGCCCGGTCGCCACAATATTTCCAACGCCACGGCGGCGATCGCAGTCGCCAACCGGCTTGGCATATCGAATGAAGATATCGCCAAGGGGCTTGCCTCCTTCGGCGGCGTCAAGCGTCGCTTCACGCTGACCGGCGAATGGGACGGGGTGCAGATCTTCGACGATTACGGCCACCATCCGGTCGAAATCAAGGCGGTGCTGAAGGCGGCCCGCGAGGCCTGCAAGGGGCGCATCATCGCCGTCCATCAGCCCCACCGTTACACCCGACTCGCGAGCCTGTTCGAGGAATTCGCCGCCTGCTTCAACGATGCCGACAGTATTTTTCTGGCGCCCGTCTATGCCGCAGGCGAGGATGCGATCGAAGGGGTCGATTCCATGTCGCTCGTCTCGCGCATCAAATCCGGCGGCCATCGCGACGCCCGCTTCCTCGCTTCGGCGGAGCTTCTGCCGCAAATGGTTGCGGAGGTTGCAAAGCCTGGTGATTTCGTGGTTCTGTTGGGGGCTGGGAGCATCACATCATGGGCAGCAGCACTGCCCAAGCAATTGGAAGGCCTATCGGGAAAGTCCGCATGAAACAGGTGAATGGGGAAAAGCTTCTCGCGTCTCTCGGGGATGGTGTAAAGGATATCCGCGGCCGTATCACGCCGGATGCCCCCATGGACCGCGTCACCTGGTTCAGGGCCGGCGGTCTGGCCGAACTGATGTTCCAGCCGCATGACGTCGACGATCTCATTGCCTTCCTGAAGATATTGCCCGAAGAGGTGCCGCTGACGGTGGTCGGTGTCGGCTCCAACATTCTGGTGCGCGACGGCGGCATTCCGGGCGTGGTGCTGCGCCTATCGGCCAAGGGCTTCGGCTTCGTCGAGCTTGCCGGCGAAAATCGCATCCTCGCCGGCGCCATCTGCCCCGACAAGCATGTCGCGGCAATGGCGATGGACAATGGCATCGGCGGCTTCCATTTCTTCTATGGCATACCGGGCGGTATCGGCGGCGCGGCGCGCATGAATGCCGGCGCGAACGGCGTGGAGACGCGTGAGCGGCTGATCGAGGTCAACGCCGTCGACCGCAAGGGCAACAAGCATGTGCTTTCCAATGCGGAGATGGGTTATTCCTACCGGCATTCAAAGGCGCCCGCCGATCTGATCTTCACCTCGGTGCTGTTTGAGGGCTATCCGGAAGATCGCGCCCAGATCCGCGCCGAAATGGACGCTGTGCGCAATCACCGCGAGACGGTGCAGCCGGTTCGCGAAAAGACCGGCGGCTCGACCTTCAAGAATCCGCCGGGTCATTCGGCCTGGAAGCTGATCGACGAGGCAGGCTGCCGCGGCCTCGTGATTGGCGGCGCGCAGATGTCGTCGCTTCACTGCAATTTCATGATCAATATGGGGCAGGCGACCGGCTATGATCTCGAATATCTCGGCGAGCAGGTGCGCCGTGAGGTCTTCGAGAAAGACGGCATCAAGCTCGAATGGGAAATCAAGCGCCTCGGCGTCTTCATGCCCGGCCGGGAAGTGCGCCCGTTCCAGGGCGTGACGAGCGAATAAACTATTCGACTGCCTGTTTGAGGCCTTCGCGCGAGGTGACGACGGGCGACCAGCCCAGAACCTCGCGCGCCCGGGATATGTCGACCTGCAGCGAACCGCAAACGCGCTGGTAGACGGCTTCCTTTCCGGCTGCCTTCGCCGCCATGTGCAGCAGTGCAGGCGGGAAGGGGACCAGCATCGGCTTGACCCCCAGTCCCGCGGCAATTCCCCTGATGAGCTCAGGCGTTGAGAGGTCTTCACCATCTCCGGCAAGGAAGGTCTCGCCTGCAGCGGCGGGATGGGTCGCGCAGGTGATGATCAGGTCGACGAGATTTTGCACCGCGACCAGTGTGCGGCGGTTCTTCAGCGAAGCCAAGGGGAGCGGCAGTTTCTTGCGGACAAGATTGGTGAGCAGCGCGAAGTTGCCGCGTGCGCCGGGGCCATAGACCAGCGGCGGCCGGATGATGACGACTTCCATGCCGGTGCGCGTTGCGATTTCGCGCAGGCCAATTTCGCATTCCAGCTTCGAAATGCCGTAGGGATCAATCGGCTTCGGGCTGTCGTCGTGCCGGAACGGCCGGTCGGTCTCTTCTCCGTTGACCTTAATGGTGCTGACGAAGACGAATCGCTTCACGCCCGCCTTGGCAGCCTGTTCGGCGAGATTGAGCGCGGCGGCGGTGTTGACCCGGCGGAATTCCGCTAGGGGATCGGCCGCGCGGTCGTTCATGATGTGAACGCGGGCGGCGAGATGGATGATGACGTCGACGCCTTCAAGCGCTGGCGTCCAATCGGTTCCGTCGGTTATTTCAATCGGAAAATGCATTACATCCGGCGGAAAGGCAGAGGTCTGGGATCTCGTGGTGGCCACGAGCTCGCAAGTCTTCTCTGCGTGCAGCCGTTTGACGAGCGGACTACCGACGAAGCCGGCTGCGCCGGTGACGAGGCATCGCATGATCTTCTCCCTGCTCACCTATGCGCCTTCGCTAACCGGAAGTGGTATCGGCATCAATAGAAAAGCGGTGACGCCCGCGCGCCGATGCTCTCGGCATTAATCAATTCGAGCGCCGGCCGCCGCCTCACTGTTGCCGGTATCCGGCGGAGAGATGACACCCGATTCTGTGGCCGATTCCATCACGGGTGAGCGCGATTGGGTATGTGATTGAACGTATGAGCATTTTCACTCCCGCGCAGGTTCATTTTCGGGCGGCGAGGGATTGGTCGCACAATGAGCAAAAGTTAAAAGGCCGCGAAGTTCCGTGCCAGGAGTTAACGAAAGTAAACACTTCATTAACCATAATGATGCTCTAATGCATGTGAGGCCTGACAAAGGCGCGAAACGACGCAGACAGCTTCGCGCAAGCGTCGATTTCAAAAGTGGAAGTTATTTTTGGGGGTGTTGATGAGTCGCAAGCATGTCGCTGTCCTGATGGGCGGATTTTCCTCGGAAAGGCCTGTCAGCCTTTCCTCGGGAAAGGCTTGCGCAGAGGCCCTCGAGGCCGAAGGCTTCAAGGTAACCACGATCGATGTCGCCCGCGATGTTTCCGAAAAGCTTGCCGCATTGAGGCCTGATGTTGTCTTCAATGCGCTTCATGGGCCGTTCGGTGAGGACGGGACCATCCAGGGCATCCTGGAATATCTGGAGATCCCGTACACGCATTCAGGTGTGCTTGCCTCGGCGCTGGCAATGGATAAGGACAAGGCGAAGCGTGTCGCTGCCGCCGCCGGCATCCCCGTCGCCGAATCGCAGGTCATCAACCGTTTCGCCTTTCCTTCGATACATCCGATAAAGCCGCCTTATGTGGTGAAGCCTGTGCGCGAGGGCTCGAGTTTCGGCGTCGTGATCGTCACCGAAGATCAGGCGCATCCGCCCCAGGTCGCCAGCTCGCCCGAATGGCGCTATGGCGAAGAGGTGCTGGTCGAACGCTATGTCTACGGCCGCGAGCTCACCTGCGGCGTCATGGGCGAAACTGCGCTCGGTGTCACCGAGGTGGTGCCGCAGGGACACAATTTTTATGATTACGATTCCAAGTATGCGGCGGGCGGTTCAAAACACGTCATCCCGGCGAAAATTTCACCGAATATTTACCAAAAAATACAAACATTGGCCCTAAGGGCGCATCAGGCAATCGGTTGTCGCGGCGTCAGTCGGTCCGACTTTCGTTACGACGATCGTTTCTCCGAAGACGGCGAAATCATCTGGCTGGAGGTCAATACCCAGCCAGGCATGACTCCTACCTCGCTCGTGCCCGAAATGGCCGGTCATGCCGGCTATTCCTTTGGTGAGTTTCTCCGGTGGATGGTGGAGGACGCGTCTTGTTTGCGTTGACGGTCAAGAGGATAGGGCGCCCCAGCCATCATGCCGTGCTTCCGACCGTGGAAGCCGAAGAGCGGTTCGTGTTGCCGCGTCCGCTGCGCCGCGTCACTCGTTTCCTGATCAGTCTCGGCAGCGGCCGCATCTACATTCCGGCCCATACCGGGACGGTGTCGGCGCTTGCCTTCCTGGCTGCGACCGGCCTCTACGGCATGTCACTTGGCGGTCACACCGAAGCCGTCGCGCAGGCTACGACGACGGCCGCAGGTTTTGCGATCGAGGATGTGAAAGTCTCCGGCAATTCGGAAACCTCCGAAATCGAGATCCTGCAACTGATCGGCCTTGATGGCACGACCTCACTGGTGGCGCTCGACGTCGATGCGGCCCGCCGGAAGATCGCGCATCTTCCCTGGGTCGAGAATGTCGAGGTTCGAAAGGTCTATCCGAGGACAATCGAAGTGAAGCTCAAGGAGCGTGAGGCCTATGCGATCTGGCAGCACGGGCAGGAGCTTTCGCTGATCGAGAAGAACGGCAGCGTCATTGCGCCGCTTCGCGACAACAAGTTTTCGTCGCTGCCGCTCGTCGTCGGCCGCGACGCCGAGACCGCGGCGGCTTCTCTCGGCGACGCCTTCTCGAAGTGGCCCGACGTGAAGGCCCGCGTGAAGGCTTACGTCTGGATATCAGGGCGTCGCTGGGATCTGCACATGGATAACGGCGTCATCGTCAAGCTGCCGGAAGACGGCATCGATCAGGCGCTGGCGACGCTTTCGAAGTTCGATAAGGAACATCAGCTCCTGGAGCGGGATATCGCCGCGGTGGATCTGAGGTTGCCCGACAGGACCGCGATCCAGCTGACGCCGGACGCGGCAGTCCGCCGGCAGGCGGCGGTAACGGAGCGTACCAAGGAATTGAAGAAGGCGGGGCAGAATATATGAGCTTGTTCGGTTCATCCCATTTTGGATTGCCGCGCCTGAAGCCGCTTTCGTCGAAGCGGTCGCATGTCGTTTCGGTGCTCGACATCGGCTCGACCAAGGTCGTCTGCATGATCGGCCGGCTGACGCCGCGCGAGGAAAGCCAGATCCTGCCGGGCCGCACGCACAATATCGAGATCATCGGCATCGGTCATCAGCGCTCCCGCGGCATCAAGACCGGCGTCATCGCCGATCTCGATGCGCTGGAAGGCGTCATCCGTCTTGCCGTCGATGCGGCGGAGCGTATGGCGGGGCTGACCGTCGAAAGCCTGATCGTCAACCTGACGGCCGGCCGCCTCGGCAGCGATATCTACACCGCGACGATCGATCTCGGCGGCCAGGAAGTCGAGCTTAACGACCTCAAGAAAGTGCTGTCGGCGGCCTGCCAGCAATCGCTGCGCCAGGACCGCTCGGTGCTGCATTCGCTGGCGACCGGCTTCTCGCTCGACGGCGAGCGCGGCATTCGCGATCCTCTGGCAATGTACGGCGATGCGCTCGGGGTCGACATGCATGTCGTGACCGCGGAGCGCTCGGCGCTGAAGAACCTCGAGCTTAGCGTCAACCGCGCGCATCTGTCGGTCGAAGGCATTGTCGCGACGCCTTATGCATCCGGTCTTGCCGCTCTCGTCGACGACGAGGTCGAGCTCGGCTGCGCGGCGATCGACATGGGCGGCGGCACGACGACGATTTCGGTCTTTGCCGAAGGCAAGCTGGTTCATACCGATGCCGTCGGCCTCGGCGGCCATCATGTCACCACCGACCTCGCGCGCGGCCTTTCGACCCGCATCGAGGATGCAGAGCGGCTGAAGGTCGTGCATGCCTCCGCACTCTTGAATTCCTCCGACGAGCGCGAGCTGATCTCGATTCCGCCGATCGGCGAGGACGATCGCGACCAGCCGTCTCAGGTGCCGCGGGCGTTGGTTTCGCGCATCGTATCGGCCCGGATCGAGGAGACGATGGAATTGATCCGCGACCGGATCCAGCGTTCCGGCTTCAGCCCGATCGTCGGAAAACGCGTCGTGCTGACGGGAGGCGCGAGCCAGCTGACCGGCCTTGCCGAGGTGGCGCGGCGCATTCTGGCCCGCAACGTCCGCATCGGCCGGCCGATGGGCGTCTCGGGACTGCCGACGGCGGCCAAGGGCCCGGCCTTTTCGACGGCCGTCGGCCTGATGATCTATCCGCAGGTCGCGGACATGGAGACACATGCGTCACAGAGCGGTCTGCTCATGTCGCTTGGGGGAAATAACAGCCGCATCGCCCGCATGGGCCAGTGGTTGAAGGAAAGCTTCTGAAATTTGCGTAATTGGCCGGCGTGGCGATGCGGCCAGAGAGAGAAGGAACAGGTACCATGACCATCAAGCTGCAAAAGCCTGACATCACCGAGCTGAAGCCGCGCATCACCGTGTTCGGCGTCGGCGGCGGCGGCGGCAACGCCGTCAACAACATGATCACCGCAGGCCTCCAGGGCGTCGACTTCGTCGTTGCCAACACGGATGCGCAGGCGCTGACGATGACGAAGGCCGAGCGCATCATTCAGCTCGGCGCCAACGTCACCGAAGGCCTCGGCGCCGGTTCGCAGCCGGAAGTCGGCCGCGCGGCCGCGGAAGAGTGCATCGACGAGATCATCGATCACCTGAACGGCACGCATATGTGCTTCGTCACCGCCGGCATGGGCGGCGGCACTGGTACGGGTGCTGCTCCTGTCGTCGCGCAGGCCGCCCGCAACAAGGGCATCCTGACGGTCGGCGTCGTCACCAAACCGTTCCATTTCGAAGGCGGCCGCCGCATGCGTCTCGCCGAGATGGGCATCCAGGAACTGCAGAAGTCTGTCGACACGCTGATCGTCATTCCGAACCAGAACCTCTTCCGCATCGCCAACGACAAGACGACCTTCGCCGACGCTTTCGCCATGGCCGACCAGGTTCTCTATTCGGGCGTCGCCTGCATCACCGACCTGATGGTGAAGGAAGGCCTCATCAACCTCGACTTCGCCGACGTCCGCTCGGTGATGCGCGAAATGGGCCGTGCGATGATGGGCACCGGCGAAGCCTCCGGCTCCGGCCGTGCACTGCAGGCAGCCGAAGCGGCAATCGCCAACCCGCTGCTCGATGAAACCTCGATGAAGGGCGCCCAGGGCCTGCTGATCTCCATCACCGGCGGTCGCGACCTCACCCTCTTCGAAGTCGACGAAGCTGCGACCCGCATCCGCGAAGAAGTCGATCCGGACGCCAACATCATCCTCGGCGCCACTTTCGACGAATCGCTCGAAGGCATCATCCGCGTCTCGGTCGTCGCGACCGGTATCGACCGGGCGATCAGCGAAGCCGCCGAGCGCAACTTCCAGCCGGCCGCCAAGCCCGCTATCCGTCCCTCCGCGGCTGTTGCTCCGGCAGCGGCCGCAGTTCAGCCTGCCCCGGTGATGCAGGCACCGAAGGCCGCCGATCCGATCGCGCAGACCATCCGCCAAGCCGAGGTGGAACGTGAGCTCGAAATTCCGGCCCCGCGTGCTAGCGCCCCTATCCAGCAGCCTGCTGCGCAGCAGGAAGTCTTCCGTCCGCAGAGCAAGATCTTCGCGCCTGCACCGGAAGCTCCGGCGATCCGTCCGCAGGTGCAACAGCAGGCTCCGGCGCCGGTAATGAGCCAGCCGGTGATGAGCCAGCCCGTCCAGCAGCCCATCCAGCAGCAGCCGATCCGACAGGAGCCGATTATCCGGCAGGCGGCTGAACCGGTGCGTATGCCGAAGGTCGAGGATTTCCCGCCGGTCGTCCAGGCTGAACTCGACCACCGCACGCAGCCGGCTTCGGCGCATCAGCAGGAAGAGCGCGGCCCGATGGGCCTGCTCAAGCGAATCACCAATTCGCTTGGCCGCCGCGACGATGACGCCGTTGCCGCCGACATGACCGCCGCACCGCCGGCCGCGTCACAGCAGCGCCGTCCGTTATCGCCGGAGGCAAGCCTCTATGCGCCGCGCCGCGGCAATCTCGACGATCAGGGTCGCGCGGTTCCGCAGGCTCGCATGATGCAGGAAGACGATCAGCTGGAAATTCCGGCATTCCTGCGCCGCCAGTCGAACTGAAATATCGGGGGCTTCGGCACCGTTCATGCCCGGGATCCAGGTCCCGGGCATTGCTGTTTTTCGGCCGGGAATTCCTGAGCGATATCAATTGTGTGACTTCGTAACAAAACGAAAGAAACAGTGATTTGGATTGCAGCGCCGGCGCACGTAAATATGGCGCAAGAAAACTGCGCTGGGAGTCGTCTGGACGAGACTCTTTCCGCAGAAGGAATGATAACCGCGCCGTGGCACCAACCGCTGGAGCGGAAAAATAAAGGCAGATTTTATGGCTATTGGCTTGCTGGGTTTTCAAACGACGGTATCGCGCCCCGTGACGCTCTCGGGCATCGGCGTTCATTCTGGTGCGAACGTCTCGATCACCCTTAATCCGGCCGAAGCGGACACCGGCGTCGTTTTCCAGCGTCTGCATGATAATGGTGACATCACCGAACTGAAGGCCGTCTCGTCGCAGGTCGGCAATACAGACCTCTGCACGGTGCTCGGCTTCTCACCCACGCATTCAGTCGCGACGATCGAACATGTCATGGCCGCCGTCTATGCGCTCGGCCTCGACAATGTCATTATCGAGGTGCAGGGCGCAGAAATGCCGATCATGGACGGCAGCTCGCTGCCCTTCGTCGAAGCGATCGAGCAGGCCGGTCTCGTCTCGCTCGGCGTCAAGCGTCGCTATATCCGGATCACCAAGCCGGTGCGAATTGAGCATGGCGGCTCCTGGAGCGAATTCCGTCCCTATGACGGCACGCGCTTCGAAGTCGAAATCGATTTCGAATGCCCGCTGATCGGCCGGCAGAAGTGGGCCGGCGACATAAACGCCGCCGTCTTCAAGTCCGAACTTTCCCGCGCCCGCACCTTCGGCTTCATGCGTGATGTCGAGCGTCTCTGGGCATCGGGACATGCACTCGGTTCCTCGCTTGAAAATTCCGTCGTCATCTCGGACGACAATACGGTCATCAATGTCGAAGGCCTGCGATACGCCAAGGACGAGTTTGTCCGTCACAAGACGCTTGATGCCGTAGGCGACCTGTCGCTCGCCGGCGTCCAGTTCATCGGTTGCTACCGATCCTATCGTGGCGGCCACAAGATGAATGCCAATGCTTTGAAGGCGCTGCTCGCCGATCCCTCTGCCTACGAGGTGGTCGAGACCTCGACGCCGCGCCAGCGCGTTGCCGCTCGTGAACTGATCGCCGTCAGCGCTTCGGAATTCGCTCCCTGGTCGGCATGACCTCCAGCATATTCTCAAGACCAGGCCGCCTCTTTCCCGGAGGCGGTTTTTTTATGTCGGCCCGAGTCTGTGGTGATAGGCGTTTTCTCGCAGTTGCTTAGCTGCCACAGGTTGGAGAGAAGAGGAAAAGCCGGCCAATCCGGCGGCGGCTGCCACAAAAATGCGTTAATGCCTTATCATTGCGTTGCTCTTGATGCACATTTGTGGCTAGAAACGCCAGCGAGGCGTGGCTGTCGTGGAGCGAGCGGCGGCAGTGGGGTTCTTTTGAATGGCTTATGCAGGATCTGAAGGTATGATGAAGACAGCGCGCGCTTTGTTCGCATCGCTTCTGGTGCTTAGCGCAGGCGCCTCGATCTCCGGCTGCCAGTCGGATCCCGATATCGACATCACCAAGCTTGGCCTCGAAACCGATCCGCCTGACGTGCTCTACACCCAGGGCCTTGCCAATATGAAGGCGGGCAACATGGCGGAAGCGGCGCGCAAGTTCGACGCGATCGATCGCGAGAACCCATTCTCCGAATGGGCGCGCAAGGCGCTTGTCATGAGCACCTTTGTCAAATACCGCCAGGGCAAGCTCGATGATGCGCTTGCCTCGGGCAATCGGTACATGTCGCAATATCCGAAGTCCCAGGACGCTGCCTATGTGCAGTATCTCATCGGTCTCACTTATTCCAAACAGATCGTCGACGTGACCCAGGACCAGCGCGCCTCGGCCAAGACGATCGAGGCGATGCAGGCTGTGATCGATAATTATCCGAACTCCGAATATGTCGACGACGCCCAGGCGAAGATCCGTTACGCCCGGGATCAGCTCGCCGGCAAGGAAATGCAGATCGGCCGCTACTATATGGAGCGGAAGGAATATCTCGCCGCAATCTCGCGCTTCCGCATCGTCGTCGAGAAATATCCGAACACGAACCAGATCGAAGAGGCCTTGGCCCGTCTCGTCGAGGCTTATTACGCCATGGGTATCGTCGACGAGGCGCAGACCGCCGCAGCCGTTCTTGGTCACAACTATCCGGACAGCCAGTGGTACGCCGATTCCTACAAGCTGCTGCAGACAGGTGGCGCAGAGCCGCGTGAGAACAAGGGCTCCTGGATCGCGGCGGCAGGCAAGAAACTCCTGCTCGGTTCCTAAATCCCATGCTGATCCAGCTTTCGATCCGCGATATCGTCCTGATCGAGCGGCTGGATCTTGCCTTCGAGACCGGCCTTTCCGTGCTGACGGGGGAGACGGGAGCGGGCAAATCCATCCTGCTCGACAGTTTGTCGCTGGCGCTCGGCGGGCGCGGTGACGGCGGTCTGGTGCGCCATGGCGAAGACAGGGGCCAAGTGACCGCAGTGTTCGATGTCGGCATGGACCACGGGGCGCGCGTGCTCCTGCGTGAAAACGGCATCGACGACGAGGGCGACCTGATCTTCCGCCGTCAGCAATCAGCCGATGGGCGCACCAAGGCCTATGTCAATGACCAGCCGGTGAGTGTGCAACTGATGCGCCAGGCCGGCCAGATGCTGGTCGAGATCCACGGCCAGCACGATGATCGCGCTCTTGTCGACACCAATGCCCACCGCAACCTGCTCGATGCCTTTGCCGGCCTTACCGATGAGGTTGCGGAGGTCTCCCGTTTGTACCGTCTTTGGCGCGACAGCGAGCGGACGCTGAAAAAGCATCGTGAGAAGGTGGAAAGTGCGGCGCGCGAGGCCGACTATCTGCGTTCCTCCGTGACAGAGCTCGAGAAACTCTCGCCGCAGGACGGCGAGGAGGATGAACTCGCCGAAAGCAGGCAGAGAATGATGAAGGCGGAGCGAATCGCCGGCGACATCGCCGAAGCCTCCGAATTCCTCAACGGTAATGCCTCGCCGGTGCCGCATATCGCCTCGCTGGTGCGCAGGCTGGAGCGCAAGAGCCATGAAGCGCCCGGGCTGCTCGAAGAGACGGTGACGCTGCTCGATGCCGCGCTCGACCAGCTTTCCAATGCGCAGATGGAAGTTGAGGCAGCGCTGCGCAAGACCGAATACGATCCGAGGGAACTGGAGCGGGTGGAAGAGCGGCTTTTCGCGCTCAGAGCCGCGTCACGCAAATATTCCGTGCCCGTCGCCGAACTGCCGGCGCTGGCGGTGCGCATGATCGCCGATCTCGCCGACCTCGATGCGGGCGAGGAGCGGCTTGCGCGGCTCGAAGCGGAGGTCGGTCTGGCGCGAGAGAATTACGATTCGGCGGCGCGCTCGCTTTCTGACAAGCGCCATCAAGCCGGCACTGCGCTGGCTGCCGTCGTAATGGCCGAACTGCCGGCGCTGAAGCTCGAACGCGCGCGTTTCATGGTCGAGATCACCACGGATGCGCGGGAGGCGCTGCCTGAAGGCATCGACGTCGTCGAGTTCCATGTCCAGACCAATCCCGGCACGCGCCCCGGCTCGATCAGGAAGGTCGCCTCGGGCGGCGAACTGTCGCGTTTCCTGCTGGCGCTGAAGGTGGCGCTCGCCGATCGCGGCTCGGCCCCGACGCTCGTCTTCGATGAAATCGACACCGGCGTCGGCGGCGCGGTGGCCGATGCGATCGGCCAGCGGCTGAAGCGGCTGTCCGAGCGGGTTCAGGTGCTGTCGGTCACGCATGCGCCGCAGGTCGCGGCGCGGGCGGCAACGCATCTGTTGATTTCCAAGGGACCGGTGGCCGATGGATCGGAAAAAATCGCCACACGCGTGGCGACGATGGCGCACAAGGATCGCACCGAAGAGATCGCCCGCATGCTGGCCGGTGCTTCGGTAACGGAAGAGGCGAGGGCGGCGGCGAAGCGGCTGCTGGCAGGCAACGGCTGATCGCTTCGGCCGACGATAGTGAGTCCGGTTTCGAGCTGCCGCTGTTGCGATTAGCGCTTTTGCTTTCAGCGATGAAATCTAGCGCGAATGCCGACCTCTATCTTCCTCATCTCCGTGCGTCACACAGGGATGCAGGGTGCCCAAGCCTTGGGCGGCACGGGGAGCCCTTTTTCAGCAAAGAGAGTCATTCACTGCGCCGACGCGGTTACAAACATTCCGCTTCGCGCTATGCGCGTCATTCCAATCTGCGGCGATCTGTTGCCATGCGCCTTTTTCATTTCAGTGATGATCCTGATATCGCAGCATTCGAGCCGCGCCCGGTTCGTATTCCCTCGGTCCGCCCGACGGGCCTGGAATGGTTGAATGGTCCGCTCGTCTGGGCGATCGATGCCGACCACGATTTCATGTATCTCTTTCCCCGAGACTGCCCGTGCATCCTGATATGGACAACATCCGAGACGTCAGAAGCCGAGCGCCGGCAATGGCTCGGCAAGGCGCGGGCAGCGGCCTTCATCGAGCGTCGGTGGTTGGAAAGGCTCGAAGCGCAAACGATCCACCGCTATGAGATGCCGGTTGAGGATTTCGAGGATATCGGCGATGCTGGCATGTGGGTGGCCCGCGGACGCGTCGTTCCCATCGAGCGGACTTCCATCTCACGCCCCGACCAGGAGTTCGCGCCCCGCGCCGTCGATCTGCGGGTGGTCGACAGTTTGCGGTCGCTGACGAGCCTCTGGACCACCGGCCTTCATGTCAGCGGCATCCGGCTGCGCAACGCGCGGGATTGGGAATAGGGCAGTTGTCAATCTTCGCAATGCGGCGTACGCAGCCTCCCTTTTCATCCGGCGATTTTGCTCTAAAAACAATGCAGATTTCTGGCCAGATTCTCTGGAGTGATGTTCCATGTCCACCGAAGGTTCCGCCGTCGACACGTTGACGATCGAAGAGGCCGCTGCCGAGCTCGAGCGGCTGGCGAAAGAGATCGCGCATCACGATGCGCTCTATCACGGCAAGGACCAGCCGGAAATCTCGGACGCGGATTACGATGCGCTGAAGCGCCGCAACGATGCGCTGGAAGCGCGTTTTCCCGAGCTGATCCGTGAGGACAGCCCGTCTCGGCGGGTCGGTGCTGCGCCTTCGGTCACTTTCTCGCCCGTCGTTCACGCGCGGCCGATGCTGTCACTCGACAACACCTTTTCGCAGGAGGACGTGCAGGATTTCGTCGCCAGCGTCTATCGCTTCCTCGGCCGGCTGCCGGACCAGTCGATCGCCTTTACCGCCGAACCGAAGATCGACGGACTTTCGATGTCGATCCGCTACGAGAACGGCAGGCTGACGACGGCCGCCACGCGCGGCGACGGCACCACGGGCGAAAACGTCACCGCCAATATCCGGACCATCGCCGAAATACCCAACCAATTGCCGAAGGGCGTTCCCGCAGTCGTGGAAATCCGCGGCGAGGTCTATATGGCCAAGAGCGATTTCCTGGCGCTGAACCGGCAGATGGAGGCGGAGGGTAAGCAGACCTATGTCAATCCGCGCAACACGGCGGCCGGATCGCTGCGCCAGCTTGACGCCAAGGTGACGGCGAGCCGCAAGCTGAAATTCTTCGCCTATGCCTGGGGCGAGATGTCGGACATGCCGGCCGACACGCAATTCGGCATGGTGCAGACCTTCAAGGACTGGGGTTTTCCGGTCAATCCGCTGATGAAGCGGCTGAATTCGGTCGCCGACATCCTGGCGCATTACGACGAAATCGGCCTCGAGCGCCCGGATCTCGATTATGACATCGACGGCGTCGTCTATAAGGTCGACAGCCTGGAATTACAGCAGCGCCTCGGCTTCCGCTCGCGTTCGCCGCGCTGGGCGACGGCGCATAAATTCCCGGCCGAGCAGGCCTTTACCGAGATCGAGAAGATCGAGATCCAGGTCGGCCGGACCGGGGCGCTGACGCCGGTGGCGCGGCTGAAACCGATCACGGTCGGCGGCGTCGTGGTCACCAATGCGACGCTGCATAATGAGGATTACATCAAGGGCATCGGCAATAGCGGTGAGCGTATTCGGTCGGAGGAGCACGATATCCGCGAGGGCGATACCGTCATCGTCCAGCGCGCCGGCGATGTCATTCCACAGATCCTCGATGTCGTAATGGAGAAGCGCCTCGCCGGGGTGAAGCCTTATGAATTCCCAAAGACCTGCCCGGTCTGCGGTTCGCATGCCGTGCGCGAGGTGAACGAGAAAACCGGCAAGATGGATTCGGTGCGCCGCTGCACCGGCGGCTTTATCTGCCGGGCGCAGGCGACGGAGCATCTGAAGCATTTCGTTTCGCGCAACGCCTTCGATATCGAGGGGCTCGGTTCGAAGCAGATCGACTTCTTCTTTGAAAACGAGGGTCCGTCGCTGCAGATCCGCACGGCGCCTGAGATTTTCACGCTGGAGAAGCGCCAGCAATCCTCGCTCACCAAGCTGGAAAATATCGACGGCTTCGGCAAGGTCAGCGTCGGCAAGCTCTATGTGGCGATCAACGAGCGGCGCAGCATCGCGCTCCATCGCTTCATCTATGCGCTCGGCATCCGCCATGTCGGCGAGACCACGGCGAAGCTGTTGGCGCGCTCCTACGGCTCCTATGAGGCTTTTGCGACCGCGATGAAGGAGGCGGCAACGCTTTCCGGCGATGCCTGGAACGATCTCAACGCCATCGAGGGCATCGGCGAGGTCGTGGCGCGCGCCATGGTCGAGTTTTATAAGGAGCCGCGCAATATCGAGGTGATCGGCCGCCTGCTCGAGGAGGTGACTCCCGCGGAGGCCGAACAGCCGGTCACGTCAGGCAGCCCCGTCGCCGGCAAGACGGTGGTCTTCACCGGTTCGCTCGAAAAATTCACCCGCGACGAGGCGAAGGCGAGGGCCGAAGGTCTCGGCGCCAAGGTAGCGGGCTCGGTGTCGAAAAAAACCGATATCGTCGTCGCCGGCCCTGGCGCCGGCTCGAAGCTCGACAAGGCCCGCGAACTCGGCGTCCAGACGATGGACGAAGACGAGTGGCTGGCGCTGATTGGCGGGTAGGGAGCTTTGGGGGTTCCGCGGCGCCATCCCGGCCGTGTCCCAAGCACCTGCAGCGATCGATACACAGCAGGTCCTCGGCACAAGGCCAGGATGGTAAAGGAGCGTTTGGCAGGCCCTCCTTGGCGGTTCAAGGTCGGTGTCGATCGGCCTTTATTTCAGCTCCTCAGCCGCGCCATCGTATAGGCGTCGACATATTGGCCGGCGCGGTAGCCGAATGAGCGCAGAAGCCCTTCCTTTTCGAAGCCGAACTTCTCGTAGAGGCCGATGGCAGCCTCATTGTCGGTATAGACGGTCAGTTCGAGCCGCTTGATGTCGAGCCAGTCGTCGGCGGCATCGACCATCGCGCCAAGCAGAATGCGGCCGAAACCGCGACCGGTGAAGTCGTCATGCACGCCCATGCCGAGGCTGGCGACGTGTTGGCGACGGCCGCTAAGGCGGTTGAGGCCGCAATTGCCGACGATCTTGCCATTCAGGGTGACGACGAGGTTGAGCGCGCCGGGCGAGAGGCTTTCCATGTTCTTGCGAACGTCTTCAATCCGCTGGTAGGGCGGCCGCAGGGTGCCGGCCCGGTAGCCCGGTAAGTTGATAAGATCGGTGATCTCTTCAGCATCGGAAAGACGTACGGCGCGCACGACGACGCCGTCCGGCAGGCGCGCTCGGTCGCGGGGTTCATTCTCTTTGTTTTCTGACATGAGATGCTCTCCTTCGGTTTCAGGGAGGAGAGCTGGATTTTCGAAAACCCTGCTCGCCTCGGCAGGGTTTTCGGGATGATCGGACGGCTAGTGACGCACCATCGCTCCCGCGTACCCTGGAAAGGTCGAGGCGATATGGTGGATGGTAAGGGCCACAGAGTTGATCATGCGCGGAGGTTTCCCCATCCGCGTGCAGATGTCAACAGGCCGAAATTTGCCTTCGTCTTCCACTATGATTATGCCGGTAGCGGTAGACGATTCGGATATTTGTCTTTGACGACCATCGCCATCGATTTCGAGACAGCCAACGAGCAGCGCGGCAGCGCTTGCTCGGTCGGCCTTGCCTGGATCGAGGAGGGGCGGGTGACGCGCGTCGAGGAGCGGCTGATCCGGCCGCGCGAGATGCGGTTTTCTGGGATGAACATCGCGATCCATGGTATCCGGCCGGAGCATGTCGAGGATGCGCCGGAATTCCCCGAGGTGATGGACGAGTTCTACGATGATATCAGCGGCGCGACGATGATCGCGCACAACGCGGCCTTCGATTTTAGCGTCTGGCGGGCGAGCCTCGATCTCTACCGGCAATCCTATCCGGAACTCACCTATCTCTGCAGCCTGAAAATGGCGCAGCGGATCTGGCCGCATTTCCTCTCGCATCGGCTGAACCTGATCGCCGACCATCTTGGTCTGCGTTTCATGCACCACAACGCCGCCGAGGATGCCGCGATCTGTGCGGCAGCGGCGATCGAGATGGCGAAGGCGGTCAAGGCGAAAGCCGTGGAAGCGATCCCGGCGCTGATCGGCATGACGCCTGGGCGCCTGACGGCGAAGGGCTACGCGCCCTGCACCTGCCGGAAGGGCTGAATCTGATCCTGCAGCGGCGCTTTCTTGCAAAGCCTGGGGGCATGCTTATCTAGAATGGGGATCATCCAGGGAGCCGCCATGTCCAAGCTGCGCATGTTTTTTCTCGCCGCATTTTCCTTCGTTGCCATTTCAACGGGCGCCGCCTCGGCCGAAGTCGTCGGCAAGGTCGGGGTCGACTGGATCGGCAACGACATCATCGTCGAGGCACTCTCCGATCCCGAGGTCAAGGGTGTCACCTGCCACGTCACCTATTTCGATCGCAGCCTGATCGACCGGTTCAAGAACGGCAACTGGTTCGAGGATCCGTCCAACAATTCCATCGCCTGCCGCCAGACCGGGCCGATCGAGATCGGCGATATCGACCTCTCCAGGGACGGCAGCGAAGTGTTTCGCCAGGGGATGTCGCTGATCTGGAAGACGTTGGTTGTCAACCGCATCTACGACAAGACCAACGATACGCTGATCTATCTCGCCCATTCGCGCGAGTTGACGGATGGCTCGGCGAAGATGTCGATCTCGACCATTCCGCTCTATGGGCAGAGCGTGACTTGGAAGAATGGGAAGCCGTAGGTGGGGTTTTCATCATAAAAGACCCCGCCCCAAACCCGTCCGGGGTCGAGCCACGGGTCTCGACCCGTCCTCCGGACCCCCACAAGGGGAAGGGCTTAACCTGTCGCACTCGCTTTCCACATCTTCGGCGTTTCGGGAGGAGCGAGGCGGGGCTTTCGGTTTAGTCCCTCCCCTTGTGGGGAGGGTTGGGGAGGGGCTTGTAATACAATCTGACTATGCCTGCTCGCGCGCCGTATAAAACAAAAAGGCCCGGACAAACCGGGCCTTTCAACATCACTATGGTGAATATCAAGCCGCCTGATTCAGCTCGTCGGCAATGACGGTATCGAGGTTCAGGAAGCAGACCATGGTTTTCTCAAGCGCGACGATGCCGCGGCAGAAGGCGCGCTGGGCTTCCGGGATGATTTCCGGCGGCGGCTGCAGGTCTTCGCTCTTGATGGTCATCATGTCGGAAACCTGCTCGACCAGCAGGCCGACCAGCTTGCCGGCGATATCGGTGACGATGATCGCCGAGCGCTCGGAAGGCTCGGTCATCTTCATGCCGAGGCGGCAGGCCATGTCGATGACCGGGATCACCGCGCCGCGCAGGTTGATAAGGCCGAGAACGTAGGGCGGGGTATGCGGCATCGGCGTCACCGGCGCCCAACCGCGGATTTCGCGGATGGCCATGATGTCGATGCAGAATTCCTGGTCGCCCAGATGGAACGAAACGATTTCGAGATAGGCGCCCGATTGCTTGATGGCGTTGTTGTTCATGATCAGAATTCTTCCCAGTTGTCCCCGGCGGGAGCGGCGATGGCTTTGGCGGCGGAACCGCCGTTGAATGCGCCCGCGACCTTGCCGATCAGGCTGCGTGCGGGAGAAGGTCTCGAATGCGAGGCGGCGGTTGCCTCTCGCGGCGTTTGCCGGGCGCTCATGCCCTCGCCGGTTTTGAACTGCTTGACCAGCTGCGTGAGGTTTTCCGCGTCGATGGCGAGCGTATGGCTTGCGGCATTCGTCTCTTCCACCATGGCCGCGTTCTTCTGCGTGACCTGATCCATCTGGCTGATCGAAGTATTGATTTCGTTCAATCCAACCGATTGTTCGCGCGCAGAGGTTACGATTGATTTAACATGTTCGTCGATGCGCAGAACATCTTCACCGATCTGGCGAAGCGCTTCACCGGCGGCTGTCACCAGTTCGCCGCCGATCTTCACTTCCTCGCCGGATTTTCCAATCAAGGCCTTGATATCCTTGGCAGCACCCGCAGCACGGCCGGCGAGTTCGCGCACTTCCTGGGCGACGACGGCGAAGCCCTTGCCGGCCTCGCCAGCGCGCGCTGCCTCGACACCGGCGTTGAGCGCCAGGAGGTTCGTCTGGAAGGCGATTTCGTCGATGACGTTGATGATCTTGCCGATCTCGCGGGAAGCGCCTTCGATTCGCTGCATTGCGGCCATTGCATCGCCGACGACGATGTCGGACTTGGCGGTATTCTGCCGGGTGTGCGAGACCATGTGGCCGACTTCTTCGGCGCGGCTGGTGGCGTTGCGGACGGTGGCGGTGATCTGATCGAGAGCGGCTGAGGTCTCCTCCAGCGAGGCGGCCTGCTGCTCGGTGCGCTTGGCGAGATCGTCGGCGGCGGCGCGCATCTGGCGGCTGTTTGCCTCGATCGAACTGCTGTTCACCGCGATGTCGCTCATCGCCTTGCGCAATGTCGCCGTCGTCTGGTTGAAATCGCGGCGCAGGCGTTCCAGTTCCTCGCGGAAAGGCTGGTCGATCGTAACGGTGACATCGCCTTCCGACAAACGGGTAAGGCCGTGGCCAAGGGCGGTGACGGCGGCGTTCAGCGCCTCGGCATCGGCGAGTTTTGCCGCTTCACGCTCCCGATGTTCAGCGTCGCTGCGCTGTCTCTCGGTTTGGCTCTTGGTTTCGAGGTCGCGCTTTTCGATGGCGGCAAGACGAAAGCCGTCGGCGGCGCGGGCCATTTCGCCGATCTCATCGCCGCGGTTCTTTTCCGGAACGTCGCTGATCAGGTCGCCGTTCATGATGCGCTGCATGCTTTCGCGCACGGCGCCGATGCCACGCCGGATCGAACCACCGTGAATATATTGCAGGACAGCCATGGTAAGGATGGCCAAGATGCCCAGGCCGACCTGCAGGATGAGGGCTTCCCGCGATACGGCATTGGCAAGTTCGACATGCTGCTGGGCGAAGACGGTGCCGTCAGCGGCGAGTTTGTCGAGTGTTGCAGTCAGCTCTTCGCCGGCACCGTCGATCGCGTCGTCGATCTTGTCGAACTCGGCATCGGGCGCTCCCTGCTGAACAAGGGCGACGAGATCGACCTGGATTGCCTTGCCCATTGCGGCGACATCGGAGTCGTAACTCTTCAACAAGCCATCGTCACGCATCTCGTCGGCAAGAAGGCGCATTTCCTTCGAACCGCCGGAAAGGGCAGTCAGTGAATCGCCGATCAGCTTGAGGCGCGCAGGCTCGACCACCTTGTCGTCCTTGTCGACGATAATGTCCATGGCGGCCAGGACCATCGTCAGATTCGCAACCCGCATGGCATCGATGTGATTGACGCTCGCCTGAATGTCGCCGGCACGGTGCAGGGCGGCGTCGACACGCATGTTTTCGTACCAGCCGACGCCGAGCATCGTTCCGAAACCAAGGAAGGCTGCGCCACCGAGCGTCCAGAGCCTCTGGCTGACCGACAGGCTCCCGCGCACTGATGAATTCGTCATAAAAAAAGACCCCTCCACAAACCGCTCGGGTTTATGTTTTCCTACCCTCATGCGGACGTCCGGGGTTTTCGCCACTCGGCAGACTTCATGTCAGAACGGCTCGATCGGGCCGCACGCATTGCTAAATATAGATATGACGGCTTAAGTCTTTCCTAACGATGTTTATCTTCAGGCTGCTGGTAGGCATTCGCGGCAAGTTGTTGAAGGAACAGCATTTTTAACTCCATTCCCGATGCCGATCGGTGGATCTCCCATTGCCGGCGGCCTTAGCCGGTGGGACAATTAATCACGGGTCAGAAAACACATTCTTGAATTGCGTGTATGGGGCCGAGACTATAATCACGCGGAACGCGCAAGCACGTCGCGATCGAGGTTCAAGAAATGAAGACATTCCGTATCGTCATCTGGGTCGCCGTGCTGATCGTTGCCGGTGTTCTCGGCGCAATCACGCTCTATCCTAACAAGTCTTCCGATGTCGTGTCGGAGGCGCCGTTCGGCGTGCCATTCACCCTAATCTCACAGAGCGGACAGCCGATCACCGAGCAGGCGCTGCGCGGCAAGCCGACAGCGCTTTTCTTCGGCTTCACCCATTGCCCCGAAGTTTGCCCGACGACGTTGTTCGAGCTGAACGGCTGGCTGGAGAAGGTTGATCCGGACGGAACCAAGCTGCAGGCCTATTTCGTGACCGTCGATCCTGAGCGCGACACGCCCGAAATCATGAACGCGTACGTCTCCAACGTGTCCAAGCGTATCACCGGCATTTCAGGCCCGCCCGAGAAGATCGCCGACGTCATCAAGGGGTTTCGCGTCTATGCCAAGAAGGTGCCTGTCGATGAGAAGGATCCGAATGGCGACTATACGATGGATCATACCGCCTCGGTTTTCCTGCTCGATTCGGCCGGACGGTTTTCCGGAACGATCGCCTATGGCGAAAACCCGGACACGGCGGTAAAGAAGCTGGAGAATCTCGTCAGCAAAGGGTGATGGTTTCAGCGTGATGGAGCCTTGACTCGACCGATGGCGGGCAACGGAAACGGGAAAGACCGCCTATCGTGAGTGAAATCCGCCTTTACGTGTCGACGACCGAAAGTCAGGCCGAACAAATCCTCGATCTCCTCACCGAAGTCTTCGGCGAGGAAGACTTTGCCATCGGCACCACCGAGGTCGACGAGAAGAGGGATATCTGGGAAGCCTCCGTCTACATGATGGCCGAGGACGAGGCGCAGGTACGCTCCCGCGTCGAGACGGCGCTGAAAAACGCCTTTCCCGATGCTCAGTTGCTGCGGGAGGTCATCCCCGACGTCGACTGGGTAGTAAAATCCCTGGAAGGACTGAAGCCCGTCAGGGCGGGGCGATTTCTGGTACACGGCTCGCATGACCGCGACAAGGTCCGCCCCGGCGATATCGCCATCGAGATCGATGCCGGCCAAGCCTTCGGCACCGGCCATCACGGCACGACCGCCGGCTGCCTCGAAGTGATCGATCGTGTGGTGCGATCCCGCCGTGTCCGCAACGCGCTCGATCTCGGCACCGGCAGCGGTGTGCTGGCGATTGCGGTGCGCAAGCTCAAGAACATGCCGGTGCTCGCCACCGACATCGACCCGATCGCGACGCGGGTGGCGGCCGAAAACGTTCGCCGCAACGGCATCGCCTCGGGCATCGTCACCAGAACCGCGCCAGGTTTTCACTCGACTGCTTTTTCCGAGCATGGTCCCTTTGACCTCATCATCGCCAACATCCTCGCCCGGCCGCTGATCCGAATGGCGCCGCAGCTTGCCGACCATCTGGCGCCGGGTGGTTCGGTGATTCTGTCGGGGATTCTGGCAGCGCAGCGATGGAAGGTGATCGCCGCCTATAGCGGTGCGAGGCTCCGGCACGTCAGGACGATCTGGCGGAACGGCTGGGTGACGATCCATTTTGATCGGCCTTGAGTTCTGCATTAGGTGGGTGCTCGGCCTGCTGCACGCTTGCTCAGGGCGCCGGCTTTCCGCCTTCTACCTCATTCCTTTACCTGTCACAGGAATCCAGCCACCGCACGTCCGCGCGGTGAATGACTCATCATATTTTGGAGAGAGTCGTCCGCGCCCAACGACTTGGGCGCACTGGATTTCTGTGACGAACACAGGAATGAGCGAGCGGAGAGGTTTGCGCTCCATCGAAACGGAACCGCTTTCGGGCGCTCAAACAAAAAAGGCGGTGCCAGTGGCACCGCCTTGGACCGGTCTATCCGGTCAATGCCCGCGAGCTCAAAGGAGGAGGAGCGCTCAAGCGGGCTCTACTGCATTCCAATGGGCCGGTCCGGGAGGGAGGAGACGGACAGGCTTTAAGCTTAGAACGCGTAGCTGGGGGCGCCCTGGTGGCGCGTGACGCGCTGGCCGGCACCGAGCAGCTTGAGGCTGTCCTCGTTCTGCGGGCGGCGGGCGCCGATCACGTGACGCACGGTCTGGCGTTCGCCAGCCTGTACCGGGCTGCTGTATGCGAAGCGCGAGAGAGAGGCGGTCATTTCAAAAAATCCTTTGGTTGCGGGGTTCATGCGAACCGTTCGATGGCGCCTATATAGCTATTCTGAAATGCGGAGGCAGAGGGTTTTCCTCATGGGAGCCATGCGGCTAATGCATAAAGCGTGCCAAATTAACTTCTGGCGTCACAGTTCTGTCAAAATGCCGAGCGTTCGCAGTGACTTCGACTCATTTCGTCGCTTTTTCTCCCTATCGATTGAAATTTCGCTAACATGGCTCGCATCCCATTACCGGATTCGTTTCAACCATTCGGATTTCCAGCATGTTCCAGTCTTTCGAGGTCACCTCCACGCCACAATTCGGCAAGGAACGGGTTTCGGCGTTGCGCGCCACTTTCGATTCGCTCGGCATCGACGCCTTCCTCGTACCCCGCGCCGACGAGTTCAACGGAGAATATGTTCCGGCTTGCTCCGAGCGCCTGGCATGGCTGACGGGCTTCACCGGTTCGGCGGGCATCGCGCTGATCCTGCGGACCCAGGCGATCGTCTTCGTCGACGGGCGCTATGTGACGCAACTCGCCGAACAGGTCGACGGCTCGGTGTTCTCGGGCGGCGATCTGGTCAACGAGCCCCCCCATGTCTGGCTAGCCGCAAACGGAGGCAAGGGGCTGAGGCTCGGCATCGACCCCTGGCTGCACGCGGGTGCGGAGGTACGGCGCCTGGAAAGGGCGCTCGCTGAGATCGGCGGGAGATTGGTGTTCCTGCCGTACAATCCGCTCGACCGGTTATGGAGCGATCGGCCGGCCGAGCCGCTCGGCGCCGTCACCATCCAGAATGTCGCCCAAGCCGGCGTGCTGGCGAAGGATAAGATTGCGACGATATCAGCCGATCTTTCGAAGAAAAACCTCGCTGCGGTGCTGATCGCCGATCCCTCGTCGGTTGCCTGGATCTTCAATATCCGCGGCGCCGACGTGCCGCACACGCCGCATCCGCTGGCGCGCGCCATCATCCATGCCGACCGGCGGTCCGAACTCTTCCTCGACAAGCGCAAGACAGGCATCGAGCCCGAGGCCTATCTCGGGCAGATCTGCACGCAGCTGCCGCCTTCGGCGCTCGAAGAGAGGCTTGCTGCCGTTTCCAGGGATGGCGGCCGCGTGCTGATCGATGCTGATATCGCCTCTCATGCACTGGCGGAGATCATCCGCCGGGCTGGCGGTGAAGTGGTGGAGGGCGCCGATCCCGCCAAGCTGCCGCGCGCGGTGAAAAACGACGTCGAAATCAACGGCTCGGCCGCTGCACATCTGCAGGATGGAGCCGCGATGGTGGAGTTCCTTTATTGGCTGTCGCAGGAGAAACCGGGCAGCGTAAGCGAGATCGCCGCCGCCGAACATCTGGAGGCGGTGCGCGCCCGTGTCGGCCAGAGCATGCAGAACCCGCTGAAGGACATTTCCTTCGATACGATCTCGGGCGCCGGCGAACATGCGGCGATCATGCATTACCGCGTCACCACCGAGACCAACCGGATGATCGAGGCGGGCGAACTCTTCCTGATTGATTCCGGCGCGCAATACATCAACGGCACGACCGATATTACCCGCACGGTCGGGATCGGCACGGTTTCAGAGGAGCATCGCCGTTTCTTCACGATGGTGCTCAAGGGAATGATCCAGATCAGCACCGCACGTTTCCCGAAGGGTACACGCGGCTGCGACCTCGATCCGCTGGCGCGCATCGCACTGTGGCGGGCAGGCGCCGATTTTGCCCACGGCACAGGCCATGGAGTCGGCTCCTATCTCTCGGTGCATGAGGGACCGCAGCGCATCTCCAGGCTTTCGACACAGGAACTGCTGCCCGGCATGATCCTTTCGAACGAGCCCGGCTATTATCGGCCGGGGAGCTTCGGCATCCGTATCGAGAACCTGATCTATGTGCGCGGCGCCGAGGAGATCGAAGGCGGCGACATGCCGATGCTCGGCTTCGAGACGCTGACCTTCTGCCCGATCGACCGCAGCCTCGTCATTCCCGAGCTTCTGACCCATGATGAGCTGCATTGGTTCAACGATTATCACCGCCGCACATGCGAGGCGCTGATGCCGCTCATCCACGACCACGACGTCAGGGCGTGGCTCGAAAACGCGACGCTGCCGCTCGAATATTAGACAAGAGGCGGCGGAGCACTGCTTCGGTCTGCGAGGCCGCGCATCTTTCAGGCGTAGGGCAGGGCTCAAGCGCCGATCGTATAACGCCATGCCATCACGACCACCCAGGCCGCAACCAGCATCCATGTATGGGAAATGCGCAGGCCGACGAAGAGGGCGACGATCAGCGCCAGTTTCGATTCCCAGCCGCCGATGAAGAAGGCTGGTGCGACAAGGGTCGTCAACACGGCGGCCGGCACGGCATTCAGCGCCGCTTCCACGCGCGGGGGAATGCTCTTCATTCGGGTGATGAGGATATAGCCGCCGATGCGGGTGGCGAAGGTGGCGACCGCCGCAGCGAGGATGACGAGCGCCATGTGGAGATCGAATTCCATGGCTCAGACCTCGTGCACTTCGGATTGAAGGGCGTCGGCTTCGAGATCCGGCACCTCGCGCGGCAGCGGCAGCAGGGCAGCCAGCACGATGCCGGCGGCCGCACCCAGGCTGACATGCCAGGGCGAGCCGACATAGCGATAGGCGAGCACTGATGCCACCGCGCTGACGAGCGCCACCGGCAGGAAATTGTCGCGCTTGCGGAAGCCGAGCACGATGCCGAGGAAATAGGCCGGCAGCAGGATATCGAGGCCGATCGCCTTGGGATCGCCGATGAAGCCGCCGAGCATGCCGCCGGCGATGCTGATCAGCACCCAGGGAATGTAGATGACGATTCCGAAGCCGAGATACCAGGCGAAGGTGAGCGGTTTGCCGGCTTCGCCGCGCTTGACCGCCGCGGCAAATTGCGGATCGACGAGCAGGAAAAAGGTGAAGAATTTCTGCGCCGAGGTGAAATGGCCGATGTAGCGCGCTAAGGCCGCCGAATAGAGCACGTGGCGGAAATTGACGGCGAGGATCGACAGCACGATCAGCCAGGCATGGACCTTGTGGCCGAAGAGTTCGATGCCGACCATCTGGCTGGCACCGGCATAGACCGTGGCGCTCATGAAGGCGGCCTCCGAAAGCGACATGCCGTTTTCAACCGCCAGCGCTCCGAACAGCGCGCCGAAGGGCGCCGATGCCAGCGCAACGGCCGAGCCGCCCCGCAAACCTTCAACAAAGTCGGCGCGATTCATGTGGGTGTCCTGTTGGAAATTCAGATTTCCCTTATGGGCTATGGTCTTCCGCGGCAATTGAATTTCGTTGATTGACCAATCGATTTCACTGAAGCATCAACGTGATTGCATTTGTCGGAGAGGCAGGCATGCAGAAGATCGAATTTTCCAGGGAAGAAAAGGCTGAGATCGTTTCGCGCATCCGCGCTTATTTCGACCGGGAACTGGATCCCATCGGCACCCTGCCGGCCGAATTCCTGCTCGACTTTTTCACCGAGGAGATTGGCCCGTACTTCTACAATCAGGGGCTGAGAGATGCTCAGGCTGCCCTACTGAAGAGAATGGAAGACGTGGCCGAAGATATTCATCTTCTTGAGAGAGAGCAGAAATCCAGCGTCTGAAAATCAGGCGGCAGGCCTACTTAACGCCAAATTATGTCTGCGGCGATACGATCGGCGCTTTCCTTCACCAGGTTGGCGTCATTTGGCCCTGATTGTCTCTGTTATTGATGAACCTCGATCCGCCAGGCTCGGCAAGGCGATGCTGTTTCTCGTCTGGCTTGCGCTGGCGTCTGCGCTTTGCTGGTCCGAAACGGTATGGCGTGACGAGGTTCGCGCATTGTCGCTGGCTCTTCAGGGGGACAATTTCGCCGCTATGCTCCGCCAGTTGCATGGTGAGGGGCATCCTGCTCTCTGGTATATCCTGCTGCGCGCCGCCTATATCATGGTCGGCTCACCTGTTGTCCTGAAAATCGCCGCACTGACGATTGCGGCGGCCGCGGCATATCTTCTCGTTTTCCGGCTGAAACTGCCCCTTCCCATCATGCTGCTGTCGCTGTTCAGCAGCTTTTCGATTTTCGATTATGCCGCGATGTCGCGAAATTACGGCATCAGCATGCTGGTGGTCTTCCTTATCGTCCTGAATTGGGAGAAAGGCCTACGCAATGGGATATTGCTCGGCCTGCTGTTCGCCTTGCTGGCCAATACCAACGTCCATTCGGTGGTGCTCGTCGGAGGTTTCCTCGCCTATTGGTTTTTCGATCTGGTGCTGGCGCGGCCAAGACCCCCTCTGAGCGCATATCGGGCCTTTGTGACAGCTGCTGCCATTGCCGCCATCGGCATTGTTCTCTGCGTCATGACGGTCTATCCGACTTTCAATGATGCGGGGCAGAACGATCTTGCGGGCAAGAATTTCGCTTTGCTTGTCCTTTCGGCGCTTGTCGCCACCAATTCCTACTTCATGGCGTTCTACCCCGATCGGATCGTTGCACTGGTCTTGGCCGATCCATTGTTCGCCCGGATATTCGCGTCGCTTATGGCCGTGCTCATCTATGGCAGCCTGTTGGGGCTGGCGAACCGGCGACCGGCGATGTTCGCAGCAGCGCTCGTTCTCCTCGGGCTTTCCCTGCTTTTTACGCTCGTCTATCCAGGTAGCTACAGGCATCAGGCACTGTGGCTGGTCTTCATGATCGCAGTCACCGCTTTGACCCTGCCGCCTCGGCCGGGCCTCGCCGATGTTGCCGGCACCGAAGCTGCCGGCGTCGTCGTGAAGATCGGGCGTCTGTGCTTCATGATATTGCTCGCGTTGCAGGTCGCGTCCGGCATCGAGAAGGTCCATCGGTTCCTTTTCACCGACATGCCGCTCAGCCGAGCCCGGGATCTCGGCTCGTTCATTCAATCTCGTCCTGATCTCAAGGATGCGATCATCGTGGCTGACCCCGACTATCTCGTGGAAGCCTTGCCCTATTACGTTTCCAATCGCACCTACCTTCTAAGGGAGGAGCGGTTCGGTGCCATCGTGCACTATACCCGCAATGCGCGGCTTTCGCTCAGCCTTGCCGACATTCTACAGACGGCGCGGCAACTGCAGCAGAGCGAGCATGCCCCCGTCGTCATTCTTCTCTCACAGCGGCTTGACCGGATTACCGCGCCGGTCGCATTGCGCGAAAGTTACAATTGGCTGCTATCCCTGACGCCAGAGAACATTTCCGCATTCCGGAGCGAGACGACTCTCGTCAAGCGCTTCGGCCCCGTTGCCGGCAGCGATGAGACATTCGATGTCTATCTGTTGAAGTAGTCGGTGATCGCAAGCTCATTGGCGCAAGGCATCTGCGCTTTTAATCACAGCAATGCCATGCGCCTTCATCTCGTCAATGGCGATGGCAGCACCTTCGGGCGTGATGCCGCGGCTTGCGTCCTCGATGAAGCGTACGCGCACGCCCGGCATCATCTCGAGCGCGTCGAGCGCCGAGAACTTGACGCAGTAATCGGTCGCCAGCCCGCAGACGTCGAGATCGGTGACACCCTGTTCCCGGAGGAAATTGGAAAGACCGGTCGAGGCATCACGGTCATTGTCGCGGAACGCCGAATAGCTGTCGATCCTGGGATCCTCGCCCTTCTGCTGGATCAGGTCGATCTCTTCGGACCTCAGTTCCGGATGCAGTTCGGCGTCGAGCGTACCCTGGATACAGTGGTCGGGCCACATCATCTGTGGCTTGCCGGACAATTCGCCCATCTCGAAGGGGCGGGCACCCGGATGGGCGGAGGCGAAGCTGCCGTGGCCCGGCGGATGCCAGTCCTGCGAGGCGACGATCAGATCGTATCTACCGCTGTCGATCAGCCGGTTTGCGACGGGAACCACCTTGTCGCCGTCCGGCACCGGCAGATTGCCGCCCGGACAGAAGCCGTTCTGGATATCGACGAGCAGCAGCGCTTTCATCAAGGCCAATCCCTTCGCGTTATTACAATGCAAATACCAAATGCACCGAACACACCACTAGTGGATTTCCCGGCGCGGCTGCGCAAGTGTTAATTCTCGTACCTGCGGTAGTGATTGGTCGAAAAAGTATGCGCTAATACAACCACAGATATTGATTGCGGCGACTCTCCTCTCGACGGCGGGAAGGCGGAGGTTTTACACTGCGGATCGCCCCGGCAGAGTCTCATTTACCCGGTGTCAGCCGTCATCGGTTTACCGGCCCAGCCGCTGCAGCGCCTTCTTCGACGGCGGCGTCCGCTCGACCTTGCCCGCCGCCGCGATTTCTGCCTTTCTTGGCTCATCAGCAAATCGAGATTGAAGCCATGTCCGAGCCTCAAGCAGATGAAAAGATCGATGCGACGTTCCGCAACGGGTCGCTGACGGCGACCGGGATCATTCTTGGTTTCTCCCTCAATTTCATCAGTCTCTGGGTGTCCAATCCCAATGACTGGAGCCGCGTCGATCTGCTGCCGATGTCGTTCCTGATTGTCGGTATCGCCATTCAGGTGAAGGTGTTTGCAGATCTGCTCGCGCGCGACTCCCTACTCGCCGCAAAATATGACCGGGATCGGCGACTGTTCCTGATCGGGCTGTCGATCGTCGCCGTCGGAATGGGGATCGCCCTGCTGAACGATATTCTCGGGCTCAGCAGTATGCGGATGTTCGGATAAGGGCTCCCACGCAGTATCACCGCAAAATCACACACGCTCGACGAACCCGTCCAGCACCCGCTTCTGTCCGGCGCGATCGAAATCGATCGTCAGCTTGTTGCCTTCAATGCCGGTGATGTTGCCGTTGCCGAACTTCATGTGGAATACGCGGTCGCCGAGGGTGAAGCGCGACGGCTCCGAGGACGTGGACTTCGCCACCAGTTCGCCGTCGATCATGCGCCCTTTCGGGCCGCTTTCGCCGTAACCGATGCGTTCGACGGCGTGGCCGGAGCGGGTGCCCCAATTGTCGCGGGTGGCATCGGTCTTGTTGGCCTGGGCGCGCTTCCAGCCGGGGGTCGAATAGGAATTGGCGAAGGGTTCGGCCTTGTCGAAGCGGGACTGGCCGTAGCCGCCGCGGCCGTAACCGCCGTAGCTCTGCTCCATCTCGGCGACCTCGACATGGCTCTCCGGCAGTTCGTCCAGGAATCGCGAGGGCAGGGTCGATTGCCAGAGACCGTGAATGCGGCGGTTGGAGACGAACCAGATGTGGCAGCGGCGTTTGGCGCGGGTGATGCCGACATAGGCGAGGCGGCGTTCCTCCTCCAGGCCGGCGCGGCCGCTTTCATCGAGCGAGCGCTGATGCGGGAACAGGCCTTCCTCCCAGCCGGGGAGGAAGACGGTGTCGAATTCCAGGCCCTTGGCAGAATGCAGCGTCATGATCGAGACGGCGTCGAGGTTCTCGTTGGTCTCGGCATCCATCACAAGGGAGACGTGTTCGAGAAAGCCGCGCATCGACTCGAAGCTTTCCATCGAGCGGATCAGTTCCTTGAGGTTTTCGAGACGGCCCGGGGCTTCCGCGCTCTTGTCGTTCTTCCACATGTCGGTATAGCCGGACTCTTCGAGGATCTGCTCGGCAAGTTCGGTATGCGGTGTGTTTTCAAGCAGTTCCTGCCATCGGCGGAAAGATTGAATCACGTCGAAGAGGGCTTTGCGCGCCTTCGGCTTCAGCTCGTCCGTCTCGATGATGTCGGCGGCGGCCGCCAGCATCGGGACGTCGCGGGCGCGGGCATAATCATGTAGCGCGCGCACCGTCGTATCGCCGAGGCCGCGCTTCGGCGTGTTGATGATACGTTCGAAGGCGAGGTCGTCGGCCGGTTGTGCGACGAGCCGAAAATAGGCCATGGCATCGCGGATTTCGAGGCGCTCATAGAAGCGCGGGCCACCGATGACGCGGTAGTTAAGGCCAAGGGTGACGAAGCGATCTTCGAATTCGCGCATCTGGAAGGAGGCGCGCACGAGGATCGCCATGTCGTTCAGCAGATGCTTGCTGCGCTGGAGTTGCTCGATCTCCTCGCCGATGGCGCGGGCTTCCTCCTCGGAGTCCCAGGACGCGTGAACCTGCACCTTGACGTCGTCGGGATCGGCGCGGTCGGTGAATAGCGTCTTGCCCAGGCGGCCTTCATTGTGGGCGATCAGGTGGGCGGCCGCGCCGAGGATATGTTCGGTCGAACGGTAGTTGCGCTCCAGCTTGATGACTTTGGCGCCGGGGAAATCCTTCTCGAAGCGCAGGATATTGTCGACCTCCGCGCCGCGCCAGCCATAGATCGACTGGTCGTCGTCACCGACGCAGCAGACATTCTGCGGCTCGCCCTTGGCGCGCTGGGCCAGCAGCCTCAGCCACATATATTGGGCGGTGTTGGTATCCTGATATTCGTCGACGAGGATATAACGGAAGCGGCCGTGATATTCCTTCAGGAGATCCGGGTTCTTGCGGAAGATCGTGATCGGATGCATCAGCAGGTCGCCGAAATCGCAGGCGTTCAGCGTCGTCAGGCGCGCCTGATAGGCGAAATAGAGTTCGCGGCCGCGGCCATTGGCAAAGGCGCGGGCATCACCCTCGGGGATATCGGCGGGGCCGAGGCCCTTGTTCTTCCAGGTGTCGATCATGCCGGCGAATTGCTTGGCCGGCCAGCGCTTGTCGTCGAGGCCTTCGGCCTGGATCAGCTGCTTGATCAGGCGCACGACGTCGTCGGTGTCGAGAATGGTGAAACCGGAGCTCAGGCCGACGAGCTCGCCATGGCGGCGCAGGAGCTTGACGCCGATCGAGTGGAAGGTGCCGAGCCAGGGCATGCCTTCGACGGCGCCGCCGACGAGCAGGGCGATGCGCTCCTTCATCTCGCGCGCGGCCTTGTTGGTAAAGGTGACGGCGAGGATCTGCGACGGGAAGGCGCGGCCGGTATTGAGGATATGGGCGATGCGGGTCGTCAGCACGCGCGTCTTTCCGGTGCCGGCGCCGGCGAGCACGAGGACGGGGCCTTCCAGCGTTTCGACGGCTTCGGTCTGTTCCGGGTTCAATCCGGCGAGATAATCCGGCCGCTTGCCGCCGTCACGGGCCGCCATGGCGCGTGCGGCGATGCCGCCGCCGGCGGCTGGCCTTCCGGCAGTTGCGACAGACGGCTGCGGCTTGCGCGCCACTTCGCCCGGCTCTTCGTCGAAGAAGGGAATATCGTCGAAACTATTGCTCATGGCGCGTAATGTAGTGATTCGGGAAGGAAAGACCAGAAAAGATGTTCTGCTTTCATTCTGGAATCACCGCTATTGCAGCGGTGTGGGCGGCGAGGCCGCCGCGGGTGGGCGGCGAAAAAATTCCGATTGCAGCCTGTCGGAACGGGCGGCGACCAGACGTCCTCGAAGCATCGGACAGAAGTCCGGGATACTCGCCAACTAAGGAGGCTGTCCATGCCCAAGGTCATTTCAAATCTCTGGTTCGCGGAGCAGGCACGCGAAGCCGTCGAATTCTACGTGTCGATCATTCCGGATTCCAGGATCGGCCGCACCACCGTACTTCCGGCGGAAACGCCGAGCGGTCCTCCCGGCAGCGTCGAGCTGATCGAGTTCACGCTTGGCGGCCAGGCCTTCCTGGCGATGAAGGCCGGTCCGCTCGACAGCTTCAATCATTCCTTTTCGATCGCGATCCTGCTGGAGAGCCAGGCGGAGATCGATCGGATATGGGATGCCTTCCTCGCCAATGGCGGCACGCCGGAGGCCTGCGGCTGGCTGAAGGACCGCTGGGGGCTTTCCTGGCAGATCGTCCCGCGCGCTCTCTCCGAGATGATCGCCGACGAAGATCGCGAGCGGGCAAGGCGCGTCACCGAAGTCATGCTCGGCATGGTCAAGATCGATGTGGCTGCGCTGGAGAAGGCATTCAACGGCTAAAAGTGCCAGCGTATAATAGGAACATACCGGGCGCGTGGCGACGTTCGCCCGGTCCCATGCTGCGGGAGCGCGCTGGGTGCCCTGCTGTCAGAGCCGGCTTGCTCTCACCGGCGGGCCGATTGCCGAATTTCCACGGCTCGAATCACGGGCGCCATTGCACACCTTTTTGACATTCATGTCACGTCGCTAAATGTGCTGATATGCCAATGACCCTTTTCTCAACTACAATGGGAAACAGTTTCGCGGAGTAAAAAAATTACCGGTGAATGCACAATTTTGTGCATTGCTACAAACGGCCGGTCAGCGTCGAATATACCTACGAAACTATTGATTCTTAGGAACGCCGTGGCCATCTCGATGGTTATACGGCTTAGAGCCTGCGGCATAACCTTAATGGAGGTCCCATGCTGAGTGAATCCGTATTCGATGCGTTCACACGCAGTTATGAAGCGCGCCGCGAAAGCGACATGTCGGTTTCGGAATATCTCGATCTCTGCAAAACCGAACCGATCGCCTATGCGAACGCGACCGAGCGCCTGCTGGCTGCAATAGGCGAGCCACAGATGGTGGACACTGCCAAGGACGCCCGCCTCGGCAGAATCTTCATGAACAGGACTATCCGGGTTTATCCCGCCTTTGCGGGTTTTCACGGCATGGAAGAGACAATCGAACGCATCGTCTCCTTCTTTCGGCATGCGGCGCAGGGGCTCGAGGAGCGCAAGCAGATTCTTTATCTGCTCGGTCCGGTCGGCGGCGGCAAGTCGTCGCTGGCGGAGCGGCTGAAGCAGTTGATGGAGGTTCATCCGATCTACGTGCTGAAGGCCGGTGACGAGATCAGCCCCGTGTTCGAAAGCCCGCTCAACCTCTTCGACCCGGAGACGATGGGTTCGCTCCTGCAGGAGCAGTATGGGATCCCGCTGCGGCGTCTGAACGGATTGATGAGCCCGTGGTGTCTGAAGCGGCTCGACGATTTCGGAGGCGACATTTCCCGGTTCCGCGTCGTCAGGATACAACCCTCGCGACTGCGCCAGATCGCAATTGCCAAGACCGAACCTGGAGATGAGAACAACCAGGACATCTCCTCGTTGGTTGGCAAGGTGGATATCCGCAAGCTGGAAACCTATTCTCAGAACGATCCGGACGCCTACAGCTATTCGGGCGGCCTGAACCGCGCCAATCAGGGCGTGCTCGAATTCGTCGAGATGTTCAAGGCGCCGATCAAGATGCTGCATCCGCTGCTGACGGCAACGCAGGAGGGCAACTATATCGGCTCCGAGAATATCGGCGCCATACCTTTCTCCGGCATCGTCCTTGCGCATTCGAACGAGGCGGAGTGGCAGACCTTCAAGGCCAACAAGAACAATGAGGCTTTCATCGACCGTATCTGCGTGATCAAAGTTCCCTATTGCCTGAGGGTGACAGAGGAACAGAAGATCTACGAAAAGCTGATCGAGGGATCGGAACTGGTGGACGCGCCATGCGCCCCGGCAACGCTCGAAATGCTGGCGCGTTTCTCCGTCCTTTCGCGCCTACGCAAGCACGAGAATTCGACCTTCTTCTCGAAGATGCGCACCTATGACGGGGAGAGCCTGAAAGAAAGCGACCCGCGCGCCCGCAGTGTCCAGGAATACCGGGATGCTGCCGGCATCGACGAAGGCATGGACGGAATATCGACCCGCTTCGCCTTCAAAGTGCTCGCCTCCACCTTCAATCACGACACCACGGATATCGGCGCCGATCCCGTCCATCTGATGTATGTGCTGGAACAGGCGATCCGTCGCGAGCAGTTTTCCGACGATGTCGAGAAGCGTTATCTGGAATTCATCAAGGCCGATCTTGCGCCACGCTACGCAGAGTTCATTGGCAACGAGATTCAGAAGGCCTATCTTGAATCCTATTCGGACTACGGACAGAATCTGTTCGACCGCTATGTAGATTATGCCGACGCCTGGATCGAAGATGTGGACTTCAAGGATCCCGATACCGGTCAGCTTCTCGACCGCGAGCTCCTCAATCAGGAGCTGACGAAGATCGAAAAGCCGGCGGGAATCGCCAATCCGAAGGATTTCCGCAACGAAATCGTCAAGTTCTCGCTGAGATCGCGGGCGGCCAATGGCGGAAAAAATCCGTCATGGACGAGCTACGAGAAAATCCGGGAAGTCATCGAGAAGCGTATGTTCTCGCAGGTCGAAGATCTCTTGCCGGTCATTTCCTTCGGATCGAAGAAGGATTCGGAAACAGAAAAGAAGCATAGCGAATTCGTCTCGCGCATGGCCGCGCGAGGTTACACGGAACGGCAGGTTCGGCGCCTCGTCGAATGGTACATGCGCGTCAAACAGGCAAGTTAATGCGGAGCCATTATGCACATTGTCGACCGGCGGCTAAATCCGCGCGGTAAAAGTCTGGAAAATCGTCAGCGGTTCCTTCGACGCATGAAGGGAGCCGTGCAGCAGGCGGTGAAACGTTCGCTGCAAAATCGAAACATTCGAGACGTGCTCGACGGTGGGGAGATCAGCCTGCCGATCGATGGAATGGCCGAACCAAGCTTTCGACGGGGCGAAGGCGGCATCGCCGACCACATCCTGCCCGGGAACCGGGCTTTCGTCGAAGGCGACATCATTCCGCGGCCGCCGGGTGGGAAGGGTGGAAAACCAAAAGATGCAGGCGAAGGCGACGGTGAGGACGGCTTTCGCTTCGTGCTGACGCGGGAGGAATTCCTCGATGTGTTCCTCGATGACCTCGAATTGCCAGACCTTGCCAAGCGGCGCCTAGCCGAAACGGAGGAGGAAACTCCGTTCCGGGCCGGTTATTCCGTATCGGGATCCCCTGCCAACATTGCCGTCGGTCGCACCACGAAGCTGGCGATGATGCGCCGCGTTGCGCTTGGCCGCCCACGCCGCGAAGAGATCGAAGCCCTGCAGCGGCAGATCGAGGAATGTGAGGACGAAGAGGCCCGTCTGGCGCTTGAGGCAAAACTCAAATCCCTGACGGAAAAAAGCCGGCGCATTCCCTATATCGATCCGCTCGACGTGCGCTATCGTCGCTTCGAAAACGAGCCGAAGCCTGTCGCCAAAGCGGTGATGTTCTGCCTGATGGACGTCTCGGGCTCCATGTCGGAGCACATGAAAGACCTTGCGAAGCGGTTCTACCTGCTGCTCTACCTTTTCCTGTCGAAACGCTACAAGAAAGTGGAAATCGTCTTCATCCGCCATACCGACAGGGCAGAAGAGGTCGACGAGGAAACCTTCTTCTACGGTCCGGCGACGGGCGGCACGCTGGTGTCGAGCGCGCTTGCCGCCATGCGGGCGATCATCGCGGCGCGTTTCGACCCGGCGGAGTGGAATATCTATGGCGCCCAGGCCTCGGACGGCGACAATGCCCATTCGGACGGAAATCTGACCGGGCAACTGCTGCGCGAGATTTTGCCGCTGTGCCAGTATTTCGCCTATATCGAGGTCGGCGAGGAAGGCGGCGATTCTTCAGTATCGCGATCGCCCCTCTGGATGCTCTATGACGGGATCCGTTCCGAACCGCTGCCGCTTTCGATGCGCAAGGTATGCCGGCGAAGCGAAATATTCCCTGTTTTCCACGATCTCTTCCAGAAACGTGACGCACAGCCGAAGGTGACGCCATGACCATGACGGTGAGGCCAAGAGAGCGGCTCTTGTTCGAGGGAGCCGACTGGGACTTTGCAACGCTGCAGCGCGTCCATGATGCGTGCGAGGAGATCGCGCTCGGTGAACTCGGCCTCGATGTCTATCCGAACCAGATCGAAGTCATCACCTCGGAGCAGATGCTGGATGCCTATTCCTCAACCGGCATGCCGCTCTTTTACCGCCATTGGTCCTTCGGAAAACACTTTGCGCATCATGAAACCTTCTACCGCCGCGGGATGCGCGACCTTGCCTACGAGATCGTCATCAACAGCTCTCCCTGCATCTCCTATCTGATGGAGGAAAACACGGCGACGATGCAGACGCTCGTCATCGCCCATGCGGCCTTCGGCCACAATCACTTCTTCAAGAATAACTATCTCTTCAAGCTCTGGACCGATGCCGAGGGAATTCTCGATTACCTTGATTTCGCAAAGGGTTATATCACCCGCTGCGAAGAGCGCTACGGCGAGACGGCCGTCGAAAGAACGCTTGATGCGGCGCATGCGCTGATGTCGCATGGGGTGCATCGATATGCCGGCAAGACCACCATCGACCTTCGCCAGGAGGAGAAGCGGGAACAGGAGCGTCGCGCCCACGAGGAGCAGATGTTCAACGACCTGTGGCGCACGGTTCCCGTTGGCAAGGCGAAGAAGGCGGGTGACATAGGTTTGGAAAAGCGCCGGGCCGCGCTCGGTCTCCCGCAGGATAACATCCTCTATTTTCTGGAGAAATCCGCGCCGCGACTGCAGCCGTGGCAGCGCGAGATCCTTCGCATCGTCCGTCATGTCGCGCAATATTTCCATCCCCAGCGGCAGACCAAGGTGATGAACGAGGGAACCGCCACCTTCGTCCATTATCAGATCATGAACCGGCTTCACGAGCGGGGGCAGATCAGCGACGGGAACTTCCTCGAATTCCTGAAGTCGCACGCCAATGTCGTCTTCCAGCCAAACTACGACGATCGGCGGTTCTCGGGTTTCAATCCCTATGCGCTTGGTTTTGCGATGATGCAGGACATCGAGAGGATCGTCACGAAGCCGACGGAAGAGGACCGCGCATGGTTTCCCGATATTGCGGGACGAGGCGACGCGATGGGGGTTCTGCGCGACGTTTGGGCAAATTACCGGGACGAAAGTTTCATCAGTCAGTTCCTGAGCCCGAACCTGATCCGGCGGTTGCGGCTATTTCATCTCTACGACGACCCGGAACAGACCGAAGGTGTGCTGGTTTCGGCAATTCACAATGAGCGAGGCTATCTGCGCATTCGCCGGCAGCTCTCCCGCGAATACGATATCGGCTGGACCGATCCGGCCATCGATATCGTCGATGTCGATCTCGCCGGCGACCGCCGCCTGTTGCTGCAGCATATCGTCATGAACGGCTGCTATCTGCAGGAAGGTGACACGAAGCTCGTCCTGCAACATCTCGCCGATCTCTGGGGCTACGACGTGTTGCTTCAGGAAATCGACGGCTCGAGCACCGTGGCGAAGGAACATACGGCGAGCCCGCGCAAGATTGTTCAATGATCGGTTTTTTCGGCGCGCGGGCTTAAGCGCGTCGTAAGCGTCCATCCTTTCGCCCGCATCCGGGTGGCGATCGACAATTATTGATGGCAACAAATACAAAGGCTGCGTAATTTACCGCCGCTGCAATCGTTCATATTGGTCCCCATTCAACCCAATTCCGGCTTTGCAGCGACCTTTCGGGGCCGATAGCAAAGGCGAGTGACCATGAGTGAAACGCGGCGGAAGCTGACGACGATCTTCTGTGCTGACGTGCAGGACTATACGCGGCTGATGGGGGCCGACGAGGAGGGGACGCTTGCGACGCTGAAGCGCTGCCGCGAGGCGATGGGACACCTGATCGAAAGCCATGGCGGACGTGTCGTCAACACTTGGGGCGACGGGTTGATCGCCGAGTTCCCGAGTGTGGTCGAAGCCGTGCGCGCCGCTGTCGATACTCAGAACGAACTCGCCGGCTTCAATGCCCGCCGTCCAAGCGACGGGCGCATGCTTTTCCGCATTGGCATCAATCTCGGCGACGTCATTGTCGACGGCGGTGACATCTATGGCGACGGTGTCAATATCGCCGCGCGGCTGCAGGCCTCGGCCGCCCCCGGCGGCATCGTGATATCGAGCACCGTTTACGATCAGGTGCGCAACAAGGTAGCTGTTGGTTTCGAGTTTCTCGGGCCGCTGACGGTGAAGAATGTCGACGAGGGCGTGCCGAGCTATGCGGTCAAGATCGGCGACGGAGGCGAGGAGGCGCAGCCTGCGGAACGACCCACCACCGTTCGGCCCCAGCCGGCGGCTCCGGTTACCGCCGAGGCAAGACCGGCTGCCGGCTACGGCCGAAGGCTGTTCAGTGTGCTCGGCGTCATCGCCGCCGTACTCGTCGGCATCAATCTCCTCACATGGAACGGAGTTTTCTGGGCCCGCTTTCCGCTGCTTGCGCTCATCGTCATTGCAGCGCTTGCCTGGAATCGTGACCAGGCGCGTTTCGACCGTAGGATGGTGACACTCGCGATCACGGCGCTCGGTATTATCGGCATCAACGTCCTCACCTGGAGTGGAACCTTCTGGGCGGTTTGGCCAATACTGGGAATCGCCGCGATGATCGGCCTGCGATGGGCGATGCGCCGATAGATTTCCGCCCCTCATTTTTCATGGGTTTTGGTGATCTTCGTCCATAGACCGGCAGCATCGAAGACCTTTGCGAGCTCCATTCAAGCAAAAGTGAGCGGCCGGATTATTCCCATTCTTCGCTGATATTACAAATCGGTAATGCCGGGTGCTTATGCTTGTCGGTAAGCTGTAAAAGCGCGATATTGTCGCATCAGATGGGAAGCTTGATCCCGCAGCGCCTCTTTCGACCGACCCTGGTCCAACCTCGAGTCCCTCCGGAGACGTGAATGGCCTTTTGGAAGCAGTTTATACTTTCGCTCATCGTCATCATTGCCGGTTTTGCCGCGTGGGTTTTCTTTGCGCCCGGCGCCGGCGATAAGATGCGCGATGCAGGCATTCCGGATAGCCTCGTTTCGATGATCGTGCCTAAAGCTCCTGAAACCGCCGATGCCGGTGCTTCCGCCGGGGCGCAGGGGCAACGGGGCCAAGGGCAGGGACAGGGACAGAACCGCCGCAGCGGCGGCGGGCGCAACAGTGCCATTCTCGTCGCGACGCAGGCCGTCGTTCAAGGCGTCGTCAACGACCGGCTGAATGCCATCGGTACAGGCGATGCGATCCGTTCCGTCGCGGTGACGCCGCAGGCCACGGGAACGATCCGCGAAATCCTCATCAAGTCGGGCGACAGGGTGAAGGCCGGGCAAGTGCTCGCCAAGCTCGATAGCGAAGAGCAGGTGATCGCCCGCGGCCAGGCGGATGTGGCGGTGAAAGCTGCGGTCGAGAAGTCCAATCTCTATCACAACATCAAGTCCAGCGTGTCGCGCATGGACGTTTTCGATTCCGAGATCGCCGAGCAGGGCGCGCGGCTGCAGCTGCAGGCCGCCGAGCTCAATCTCGCACGGCGCAACATCACGGCCCCGATCGACGGCATCGTCGGCATCGTGCCGGTCAATATCGGCGACAATGTCACGACGACCACGCCGATCGTCACGCTGGACGACCGTTCGGAAATCCTTGTCGATTTCTGGGTGCCGGAGCGTTTTTCCAATACGGTCGAGGTCGGCCAGCCGGTGGAAGCGATGTCGGTGGCCAAGCCGGGGCAGGTGTTTTCCGGCGTGATCGAGGCGGTCGACAACCGCATCGATGCGGCAAGCCGCACGTTGCGCTTGCGCGCCCGCATCGACAACTCTTCCGACGAGCTGCGCGCCGGCATGTCCTTCAGCGTCAGCATGAAATTCCCCGGCGACAAATATCCGGCTGTCGATCCGCAGTCCGTGCAGTGGGATTCGCAAGGGTCCTTCGTGTGGCAGGTGACGGACGACAAGTCGCACAAGGTGCGGGTGAGCATCGTGCAGCGCAATCCCGACTTCATTCTCGTCAAGGCCGATCTGAAAGACGGCGACAAGATCGTGACACAGGGCCTGCAGCGCGTGCGTGAGGGCGGGGCAGTGCGTGTTTCCGCCGATGTCGCTGCGAACGGGGAGGTCGCGACCCAATGAGCGTGACCGAACTGCCTCAGGACCGAGCGTCGGGCAAGCAGAGCTTCACCGCGCTTTTCGTCCGCCGGCCGATTCTGGCGCTTGTGTTCAACACGCTGATGGTCGTCGCCGGCCTAGCAGCCTATGTCGGCGTCGAAGTGCGGGAGCTGCCTGATGTCGACCGTCCCGTCGTCACCGTGCGCACCACTTTCGACGGAGCTTCACCGCAGACGATCGACCAGGAACTGACCAAGGTGATCGAAGGCGCGGTCGCCCGCGTCAGCGGCCTGAAGTCGATCTCCTCGGCCTCTTCCTTCGGCCAGAGCCGGGTGACGCTCGAATTCTCCGATGCGATCGATCTCGCGGTCGCCGCCAATGACGTGCGCGATGCGATCGGCCGCATCACCCAGAACCTGCCCGACGAGGCGGATGCGCCGCAGATCGTCAAGGCGGATTCGGATTCCTCGGCGATCATGCGCCTCGCCGTCACCTCCACCAACCTCAACATGGACGACCTGACGCAGCTCGTCGAAAACGAGGTGATCGATCGTCTCGCCTCCGTCGATGGCGTGGCCGACGTCGAGGAATATGGCGACCAGGAAAAGGTCTTCCGCGTCGATGTCGATCAGGGGGCGCTCGCCAGCCGCGGGCTCACGATCGGCGACTTGACCAAGGCGCTCGACAATGCCGCGCTCGACGTTCCGGCCGGTTCGCTGAAGAGCACGACGCAGGATATCGTCGTGCGCGCCACCGCCAACCTGCAGACGCCAGCGGATTTCTCCAATGTGATGTTGCAGGACCGCGTCCGGTTGGGCGACGTCGCGACCGTGACGCTCGGACCCCGCGACGGCGATACGGCGCTGCGCTCGAACGGCAAGCCCGGCATCGGCCTCGGCATCATCCGCCAGGCGCAGTCGAACACGCTCAACATCTCGACCGGCATCAAGGCCGCCGTCGAGCAGCTGTCGAAGACGCTGCCCGAGGGAACGACGATCGCCATCACCAGCGACGACGCCGTCTTCATTCAGGGCGCGATCCATGAGGTGGTGCTGGCGCTGGTGCTTGCGGCCGTCATCGTCACCGCCGTCATCTATCTCTTCCTGCGCGACTGGCGGGCGACACTGATTCCGGCGGTCAGCATGCCGGTGGCGCTGATCGGGACATTGGCTGCGATCTATATGGTCGGCTTCTCGATCAACATTCTGACGCTGCTCGCCATCGTGCTCGCCACCGGCCTCGTCGTCGACGACGCGATCGTGGTGCTCGAAAACATCGTGCGCCGGCGCGCCGAGGGCATGGGGCCGCGCGCGGCCGCCGTGCTCGGCACACGCGAGGTGTTCTTCGCCGTCATCGCCACGACGGCGACGCTGGCGGCCGTCTTCATCCCACTTTCCTTCCTCCCGGGTCAGGTCGGCGGCCTCTTCCGCGAGTTCGGCTTCGTGCTCGCCTTCTCGGTCGGGCTGTCGTCGATCGTGGCGCTGACATTGTGCCCGATGCTCGCCTCGCGCATGCTGACGAAGCCGATGATCGAGGATCACGGCGCGCTCGGCCGCGTCGGCGGGGCTTTTGCCAACCTCTACAAATGGGCGCTGCACGGCTGCCTCAACGCACCTTTCGTCATCATCCTTTTCTCGGTGATGTTTGCCGGTGCGGCATTGATCGCCTTCTCGACGGTCAAGAGCGAGCTGACGCCGGAGGAGGACCGGTCGCTGGTGATGATGCGGCTGACGACGCCGCAGGGATCGAGCCTCGAATATACCCGCGACAAGATGCAGCTCGTCGAGGAATATCTGCAGCCGCTGGTCGACAGCGGCGACATCCGCAATGTCTTTTCGATCTCCGGGCAGGGTGGTTCTTTGAACAGCGGCTTCATGGTGCTGACGCTCGCCCCCTGGGGAGAGCGGCATCGGACGCAGGCGGAGATCGTCGGCGACATCAACCAGGCGGCGGCGAAGGTGCCGGCGCTGCGTGGCAACGCCATCTCGTCCAACAGCCTGCGCATCCGCGGCGCCGGCAGCGGCGTGCAGATGGCGCTTGTTGGTAACGATCACCAGGCGCTGACGGCAGCGGCCGCCAAGCTGGTGCAGGCGCTCGACGCCACCGGCCAATATGATACGCCGCGCCTGACCAATGAGCCCAGCCAGGCGCAGGTATCGGTGGCGATCGACCGCGAGCGCGCCTCGGATCTCGGCATCGACATCACCGGGCTTTCGACGGCGATCCAGTCGCTGCTCGAAGGGCGTTCGGTGGTCGACGTCTTTGTCGACGGCGAATCCTATCCCGTGCTTTTGACCTCGACGACACGGCCGATCGACGATCCCACGGATCTCGAAAACGTCTTCCTGAAGACCGGCGACGGCAAGATCGTGCCGATGTCGGTCATCGCGTCGATGAAGGAAGGTTCGGTCGCCCCGCAGCTCAATCGCGAACAGCAGCTCGCTTCCGTCGCGATCACCGCCGGCCTCAGGAACGGCATGTCGCTCGGCGATGCGGTCAAGCAGGTCACGGCGCTTGCCGAGCCGCTGCTGCCGCCAGGCTCCCGTCTGCTGCCGCTCGCGGAAGCGGCGACGCTGGAGGAGAATTCAAACGGCATGGCGCTGACTTTCGGCTTCGCCATCGTCATCATATTTCTGGTGCTGGCCGCACAGTTCGAAAGCGTGCTGTCCTCGCTGATCATCATGTCGACGGTGCCGCTCGGCCTTGCCTGCGCCGTCTTCGCGCTCATCATCACGGGCTCCAGTCTCAATATCTACAGCCAGATCGGCCTAGTGCTGCTCGTCGGCGTCATGGCCAAAAACGGTATCCTGATCGTCGAATTCGCCAATCAGCTGCGCGATCGCGGTGAGGACGTGCGGTCCTCGATCGAGAAGGCCTGCGCGCTGCGCCTTCGCCCCGTCATGATGACGATGATCGCCACCATCCTCGGTGGCGTGCCGCTTGTCTTTGCCCATGGCGCAGGTGCGGAAGCGCGCGTGGCACTCGGCTGGGTAATCGTCGGCGGTCTCGGTTTCGCGACGCTGGTGACGTTGTTCATCACGCCGGTCGCCTATCTGCTGCTTGCCCGCTTCGCCAAGCCGCACGCCCATGAGGAAGCACGCCTTCACGAGGAGATGGCGGTCGCCACCCGTAGGCGCGCAGCACCCGACGAGGAACAGCTGCAAGCTGCCGAATGAGCTTAGATCCCGACTGAAACACCCCGCAAAATTCCCATTTGGCGGGGTTTTTTATGGTATATCAAGTCTTGCGGAACAAGATAAATTTCGTCTGAAGTTTAGCCGTTTATTAAGCATAAGCGGCAATGATCGTGATCAGGAACCGACTGGTCTTCTCTGTTTCTCGAAGGCCGCAATGCGCTGGATCCAGCGCCCCCGGACATGAGTGTCTGCGTGGATGGTTCATTCGTAGTCCAGTTGCGTTCTGTTGCATTTTTTTGGAGTTTAGTTCCCGTGAGTATTTATCAGCGCGTCTCCGTTGATGCGGCGCTCCATGTGCTGCGCGATATCAATCGCAATATGACGGTCACGCAAAACCACATCACGACGGGCATGCGTGTCGGCAAAGCGGCCGACAACGCCGTCTATTGGTCGATCGCCACTACCGCACGCACCGACAACAAGGCCGTTTCGGCGATCCAGGATGCGCTCGGCATGGCGGCTGCGACGATGGGCACGGCCTATACCGGTGTGCAGAACGTCATCGACGTCGTCTCCGAGATCAAGGCCAAGCTTGTCGCCGCCACCGAGAACGGGGTCGACAAGAACAAGATCAACGAAGAACTCAAGCAGCTGCAGGAGCAGCTGCGCAGCGTTTCGGAATCGGCGACCTTCAACAGCGACAACTGGGTGATCCTCAACAATGATGCGACGCCGACGCAGCCGCGCCAGATCCCGGCGTCCTTCATCCGCAATGCCGACGGCACGGTCTCCATCGGCATGCTGAGCTACCATATCGACAATACGCCTGTCGGGGCCACGAGCTCCAAGGATGCGCGCTATCTGATCGACGACCGCGCCACCGGCTCGGGCGAATACGGCGTGCTGACCTCGGCCTATTTCGCCACCGAGCTTGGGACTGCGCAGAACTACGTGCTGATGACCAGCAAAAATGGCACCACCGCCGGCCAGGTCGTCATTTCGCTGTCGGCCGCGACGACGCAAGGGCAGATCGGTGAGATGATCAGTGTCGTCGATGCCGCGCTGACGCAGTTGACGACGGTCGGTTCGGCCTTCGGCGCGCTGGAAAAACGCATCGAGCTGCAGAACGACTTCGCCACCCAGCTGCACGACAACATCACCGCCGGCATCGGCCGACTCGTCGATGCCGATATGGAGGAGGAGTCGAGCAGGCTCAGGGCGCTGCAGACGCAGCAGCAGCTCGGCCTGCAATCGCTGAACATCGCCAACGCAACTTACGATACGGTCAGACAGTTGTTCCAGAATTTCTAAGGGGGCGACCACCCAGCCATCCGCCCCGACCTTCGAGGCTCCGCCCTGCGGCTGCGCGCCTCGGCCACTGTCAACGTGGTCGAGCCTGCCCTTAAAACTGGTGATATCAGCGCATTGCTGCAACATGGCTGCTGTTTCGGCGCCTGAAATTCGCCTATCAAGAGAACATCTTCATTTTCTTGCCGTAATCCTTGCCATTTGCTCGCATCAGTTTTGAACGGAGACCGTCCTGTCCATGATCAAGAAATTCGTACTTCTGGCTGTCGCAGCAAGCTATCTCAGCGCCTGCACGACGACCGATCCTTATACGGGTGAGCAGAAGGTTTCCAATACGGCGGGCGGTGCTGCGCTCGGTGCGCTCGGCGGCGCCCTCGTCGGCGTGGCCGTCGGCGGCGGCGGGCATGGCAAGCGCAACGCAGCGCTGATCGGCGCCGGTATCGGCGCGCTGGCCGGCGGCGCGATCGGCAACTACATGGACCAGCAGGAAGCCGAGCTTCGCGCTCAGCTCGAAGGCACCGGTATTTCGGTGACCCGCAATGGCGACAACATCATCCTCAACATGCCCTCGAACATCACCTTCGATGTCGACCAGGATGCCGTGAAGCCGGGCTTCTATCCGACGCTGAATTCGGTGGCGATCGTGCTGCGCAAGTTCAACCGCACGCTGATCGACGTCAACGGCCATACGGATTCGACAGGCAGCCTGCAGCATAACCAGGACCTGTCGCAGCGCCGCGCGCTGTCGGTTGCCGACTATCTCGGCGGCCAGGGCATCGACCAGCGCCGCGTCTCCGCCGTCGGCTTCGGCCCGTCCCAGCCCGTCGCCTCCAACGCCTCCGAGGCCGGCCGCGCGCAGAACCGCCGCGTCGAGATCCAGATCGCGCCGATCACGCAGGGCTGAGTCAGGCGCTCTTTCAGACAACAGAAGGCCGGGCCATCGCCCGGCCTTCTTCGTTTCTGCGGATTGCATCAATGCTGCATCGTCGCGCCCTTGGTGATCTTGTCGACGATCTTCTTGTCGGCGCGCAATGCGATGCCGACGACCTTGGCGTCGTCGGGGGCATATTCGGCGAAGACGGCGCGGTTGGCGGCATCATGGCCGGTGGCAAACATCTCCTCGATGAAGATGGAGGAGGTTACCTCGCGCTCCAGCGCGCGGCGATGGATGGTCGAGATTGTCGCTTCGTCGGCGGACAGCACGATAATTGGCTGGATCGACAGCGGGTTGTAGAGATTGCCGGTCCGGTCCTTGTAGGGCTCGCCGATGATTTCGGGATACTGCCCGGCGATGCCTGTCGACAGGAAGGCTGTGACGTTCAGCTTCTGCCAGCCGGCAAGATTGTTTCGCAGGACGATCGCAATTTTGGTATCAAACATTCCAGTCTCTCTCATCAGGGTATCGAAACGCGTTGAGCCAGGATTTAACGCCGCAGGTCTTCGAAGGTCTTGAACGTTTGTGCGAGCCGCAGGGGGGCAGCGGCACGCTGGCCGCGCCCGCCGGTAGCGGCATCCTGACTGCGCCCGCCTTTCCCGGCATCGAGCGTATCGAGGCGCAATTTTCCGGTAATGTCTTCGAACCGCACCGGCACGATACCTATGCGCTCGGCGTGACACTGCACGGCGTCCAGACCTTCACCTATCGCGGCGAGCGGCGCTTCAGCCTGCCGGGGCAGGTGATCGTTTTGCATCCGGACGAGGAGCATGACGGCGGGGCGGCGACGGAGGCCGGGCTGCACTACCGCATGCTCTACCTGGAGCCTTCGCTGCTGATGGAATGCCTGGAGGCGGAGAAGATCGGACTTCCCTTCGTCGAGCAGCCCGTGATTGCCGATAGTGCGCTGGCGAAGGTGCTTCTGGGAGCGCTCGGCGAACTCGATCGGGAGCTGGACGAGCTTTTCGTCGACGATTTCGTCAGCCGCGTTGCCGGCGGCCTGTCGCGGCATTCGCAGGTGCGCCGCCGGCCACTGGGCACGGTCGCCTGGCAGCAGGTGCGGGCAGCGCGCGACTACCTGGAGGCGCATGCGCTGCGGCCTGTGCGCTCGGGCGAACTGGAGAAAATCACCGGCCTCGACCGCTTCACGTTGTCACGACATTTCCGCGCGGCCCTTGCCACCAGCCCGCACCGGTACATGCTGATGCGGCGCCTGCAGCAGGCGAAGGCGCTGATGGACGAAGGCGAAAATTTCGCCGATGTGGCGGCTGAGACGGGCTTTGCCGACCAGGCGCATTTCAACCGTCATTTCAAGAGAGCCTATGGCGTTACACCCGGGCAGTGGACAATGCTTAGGCGGGGTTTTCCGCAAGGCCGGAACGGCGCGCGATAAAGCGGGCAAGCGCCGGCCCGATCAGCAGAATGACCAGGAAACGGCCGGTCTGCATCGCCATCACGAACGGCACGTCGACATCGCTCGAGGCGGCGATGATGGCGACGGAATCGGCGCCGCCGGGGCTGGTGGCGAGATAGGCCGTCAGCGGATCGATGCCGGCGAAGACGTGCAGTGCCGCTGCCATGCAGCCGCAGAGCGCCATCAGCAGCACGATGCAGGCGGCGACCCGCGGCAGAGCGCGCGCCACATGGCTGATGATCGAGCGGGTGAAACGCAGGCCGATGCTCCAGCCGACGAGCGCATAGGCGGTGGCGAGCAGCCACATCGGCAGCTCGATCTTCAGCAGGCCCACGCCCTGCAGGAAGGCGCCGAGAAAGAGCGGAACGATGATCATGCCGCCCTGGATGCGCAGGCGGCGTACGCCATAGGCGCAAAAGCCGGCAAAGGCGAGCGTCGCCGCAAGGGCCGGCCAGTCGACTGCGGGGAAGAGGACGAGCGGCGGCGGCTCGCCGCCGTCGGCCGCCACCCAGAGGCGCGAAATCACCGAAGCGCCGACGGCGACGAAGACGACGCGCAGATATTGCATAAAGGCGACGAGGCGGGCATCGGCGCCATAGGCTTCCGACATGATGACCATGGCGGAGGCCGCACCCGGCGACGAGCCCCAGACGGCGGTCGTTCCCGGCAGCACCTGCCAGCGCGTCAGGAGCCAGCCGAGGCCGGTGGCGATGGCGATGACCGAGAAGACGAACAGCAGGAAGAGCGGCGCGTCCTTCGCCATCGCGCCGAGAATATCAGGGGTGATGGTGCGCGCCATCATCAGACCGACGAGGACCTGACCGAACTGCAGCGGCAGAAGCGGCACGCGAAGCTTTCCCGTGCCGACAGTCAGCGCCAGCGCGATGGCGGCAACCATCGGTCCGATCAGCAGCGAGGCGGGCAGGGCGAAGAGTTCGAGAAAGACGGTGAAGGCCGTGGAAAGCGTGAGCAGCAGCGCCCATTTCGGCAGGCCGGCATCCCGCAGCAGGCGGCGTGCGTGGTTGAGTGGCATGAATCCGTTTCCCGGCCGGTGCCAAGTCCTGAGGGTGAGGGTGGGAGGAAGCTCCGGCATGACGAAGAGAGGCCGGCTCAAGGACCGGTCGGCGCGGCCTCGGTATAGGCGGGGGCTGCGAGGGCGGTCAATTGCGAAATCTGGCTTCCGGTGACGCAGTATGCGAATTTGATTCAAGCCGCCGCCTCAAGTCCTTGTTATCTCATCAGAGTCGAACATACCCGACGAGGAAATCGAGCAGGGCGCGCACGCGCGCCGGCAGCGGTCCGCCCTGGCCCATGTAGACGGCATAGAATTGCTCGATATCGCCGGGATTGGCCGCTTCCAGCACCGGCACCAGCCGGCCGGCTTCGATATCGGCGCCGACGGTGAAGGCGGCCAGGCGCGCAAGACCGGCGCCGGAGAGCGCGAGATGGCGCATGGCTTCGCCGTCTCCAACCTGCAAGCCTGGCGTGATCGGCACCGACACGGTCTCGCCGTTCTCGCTGAGTGGCCAGCCCTCCACGGCGCGGGCGTAGGAAAAGCCGATGCGGCAATGGCGGCTGAGGTCGGCGACGCTGCGCGGTTCGCCATGATGCCTGAGATAATCGGGCGAGGCGACGATGAGCTTGCCGGTGGCGCCGAGCTTGCGGGCGATCAGGCTGGAGTTCTTCAGGGGGCCGGTGCGGATCGCAACGTCGGCGCGCTCTTCCATCAGGTCGACAATCCTGTCGGTGTGGGTGATATCAAGCGTCACGCCGGGATGAAGCGCCATGAAGGCGGGCACGAGCGGCGCCAGCACATGATTGCCGAAGGAGGCGCTGGTGTTGATGCGGATGCGGCCCGAGGCCTGTTCGCCCGAGGAAGCCTGGCGTTCGGCCTCGGCAATATCGGCAAGGATGGCGATGCTGCGCTCATAGAATGCGCAGCCCTCCGGCGTCAGCTGCAGCTTACGGGTCGAGCGGTTGACGAGGCGGGCGCCGAGGCGCGCCTCCAGCCGGGCGACGAGCTTGCTGACGGCCGACGGCGTCATGCGTCGCGCCGTGGCGGCTGCGGAAAAACCGCCGCGCTCGATGACGCTGACGAAGACTTCCATTTCGCCCGAGCGGTTGATGTCCTTACGGCTCATGATGAATTCAAGTCACAGATGCTATTCTGTCAGGCAATCTATATCAACGGAGAGACCGGGTCTATCTCAGAGGAAAACCAGGAGACAGATCATGGAATATCGAAATCTCGGCGCATCCGGCCTCAGGGTGCCGGTTTTGAGCTTCGGCGCGGGCACGTTCGGCGGCAGCGGCCCGCTTTTCGGCGCCTGGGGCAATACCGATGCCGAAGAGGCGCGGCGGCTCGTCGACATCTGCCTCGAAGCCGGCGTCAATCTCTTCGATACGGCCGATGTTTATTCGGCCGGCGCTTCCGAGGAGGTGCTCGGCCAGGCGATCCGCGGCCGGCGGGATGCCGTGCTGATTTCGACCAAGACCGCGCTGCCGATGGGCGAGGGGCCGCAGGACTGGGGCACCTCGCGGGTGCGGCTGATCCGCGCGACCGAGGATGCGCTGCGCCGGCTCGGCACCGATTATCTCGACCTCTTGCAGCTTCACGCCTTCGATGCCTCGACGCCGGTCGAGGAGGTGCTGTCGACCCTCGACGGCCTCGTCGCCGCAGGCAAGATCCGTTATGTCGGCGTCTCGAATTTTTCCGGCTGGGAGTTGATGAAGTCGCTCGCCGCGGCCGAGCGCTGGGGTTATCCGCGTTATGTCGCCCATCAGGTCTATTATTCGCTGGCGGGTCGCGACTACGAATGGGAGCTGATGCCGCTCGGCGCCGACCAGGGCGTCGGCGCTCTCGTCTGGAGCCCGCTCGCCTGGGGGCGGCTCACCGGCAAGATCCGCCGCGGTGAGCCGCTGCCGGCCGCAAGCCGCCTGCACGAGACAGCCCAGTACGGCCCACCTGTCGACGATGAGAGGCTGTTCGACGTCATCGAGGTGCTGAATTCGATCGCAGCGGAGACCGGCAAGACTGTGGCGCAGATCGCGATAAACTGGCTGCTCGGCCGGCCGACGGTATCGAGCGTCATCATTGGCGCCCGCAACGAGGATCAGCTCAGGCAGAACCTTGCCGCGGCCGACTGGAGCCTGTCGAAGGATCAGATCGAAAGGCTCGACGCGCTCAGCGCGGTGACGGCGCCTTATCCTTATTTCCCTTATCGACGGCAGCAGGGTTTTGCGCTCCTCAATCCCCCGATCGTATGAGGCGGCCGCGGGCCGGCCTGTCCATGGCCCCTGGTCTACAACAAAAGGGGAGTGAAATCTTTTCCCAATCTTAACTGGACAGCCGCTTTGACTTGCCCCATACCCAGCCTGCTGCATATCTCCTTAAATCGGAATCGATATAAGACGAAATTATGCAGCAATTTTAAAGTTCTACAGCGTCCATGTACGTCTGAACGGACGTGCGGCGCAGTGGTCTGCGGGACGCGGTCTCGTCTACGCGGAATGGCAGGGAGATCAAAGGGATGGCGCTGAAGGACGCAAAGGCTGGAACACGCAACGAGGCGGGGATATCCGCCGTGCTCGGTATTCTCAAACAGAGCTTCGGCGAGCGTTTCCAGACCGGCCAGTCCTTCCGTGAACAGCATGCCCATACGACCACCTATATTCCGTCGCAACTGCCCGACGGCGTTCTCTTTGCCGAAAACGCCGATGATGTGAAGATGGCGGTCAGGGCCTGTGCAGCGCACAGGGTGCCGGTGATCGGTTTCGGCACCGGCTCCTCGCTGGAAGGTCAGGTCAATGCCGTCAATGGCGGTATTTCGATCGATTTCAGCCGCATGGACCGGATGCTTGAGGTCAATCCGGAGGATCTCGACTGCACGGTCGAACCCGGGATCACCCGCGAGGCGCTGAACATCCATCTGCGCGATACCGGCCTGTTCTTTCCGATCGATCCCGGCGCGAATGCCTCGATCGGCGGCATGGCGTCGACGCGGGCCTCCGGCACCAATGCGGTGCGCTACGGCACGATGAAGGACAATGTGCTTGCCGTCACGGCAGTCACCGCCAACGGTGAGGAGATCCGCACGGCCCGGCGCGCCCGCAAGTCTTCGGCCGGCTATGACCTGACGCGGCTCTTTGTCGGCGCCGAGGGCACGCTCGGCATATTGACCTCGGTGACGCTGCGCCTGCAGGCGATCCCGCAGAAGATAGCCGGCGGCGTCTGCGCCTTTCCGAGCATCAAGGCGGCCTGCGATGCCGTTATCATGACGATCCAGATGGGCATTCCGGTGGCGCGTATCGAGCTGCTCGATGCTGTGCAGATGCGGGCGTGCAACGCCTATTCCGGGTTGTCTTATGCCGAAAGCCCGACGCTTTTCCTCGAATTCCACGGCACAGACGAGACCGTGCCGCTGCAATCGGCCGCCTTCGCCGAGATCGCGGCTGAATGCGGCGGGGGCGAGTTTCTTTGGACCGCCAATGCCGAGGAGCGGACGAAGCTCTGGAAGGCGCGTCATGACGCCTACTGGTCCGCGAGGGCGCTGGCGCCGGGGCTTGCCGCACTTTCGACTGATGTTTGTGTTCCGATATCGAGGCTTGCCGATTGCGTTTCCGAAACGCAGGCGGATATCGAGGAACATGGGCTGCTCGGCCCTATCGTCGGCCATGCCGGCGACGGGAACTTCCATGTGCTGCTGCTGTTCGACGATAAAAGCGCCGGAGACATCGCCAGGGCCGAGGGCTTCGTTGAACGGCTCAACCGCCGGGCACTCGATATGGACGGAACATGCACCGGCGAGCACGGGATCGGGCAAGGCAAGATGGCCTTTCTGGAGCAGGAGCTCGGAGGCTCGGTGGATCTGATGCGACAGGTGAAGCAGGCGCTCGATCCGGACGGTATCTTCAATCCCGGCAAGATTTTCCATCAAGGCTGAAAACGGAATATTCTCATGAACTTGGGCCTTGCCCATCGCATGAATAGCGCTAGTGTCGACAATAGAACCCTGAACAGTGTCGGCAACACAATCCCGAATGGAGAATCCTTGCATTGGTAGGCCGGTTCCTCGTCTTTCTGGGGGGAGTGATCGTCGTAGTGCTGTTTGTGGCGCTGCTTGCGCCGCTGTTCATCGACTGGACGGATTTCCGCAAGAACTTCGAGGATCAGGCAAGCCGCATCATCGGCAAGAAAGTCACCGTCCACGGCACGGTGGATGCCCGTCTGCTGCCGTTTCCGTCGGTCACGCTGCATGACGTGCGTGTCGGTCAAGAGGCCGACGGCACGCCGATCGTCAAGGTCGAACAATTTTCGATGGATGCCGAGCTTGCGCCTTTCCTTTCCGGCGAGGCGCTGATCTTCGATATGCGCGTCGTCAATCCGAAGGTGCGCCTCAGATTGCTCAAGGACGGCACACTCGACTGGATGCGCGGCAGCCGCGCCGAAATACCGGCCAAAACAGTCGTTCTCGAAAATGTGCATGTCAGCGGTGGCGAAGTCGACTTCCTCGATGACCAGTCGGGCCGGGCGCGTCGCATCACTGGCCTGAATGCGGAGATGTCGGCCAAATCGCTCGCCGGCCCCTGGCGTGTCGAAGGCGATGCGGCGCTCGACGGTGAGCACGGCAATTTCTCGATTTCGAGCAGCCAGCCGGACGAGAAGGGTGTGCTGCGCATGCGCACGAAGCTGTCGCCGGACAAACATCCGGTCAGTATCGATCTCGACGGCGAACTGAAGCTGGTCGACCGCAAGCCGAACTATCAGGGCCAGCTTTCGGCGGCGATCGAAAACCGCAACAGTGCCAGGTCGGCCAACAAGAACGAGCAGCCGCCGCGGCTCAAGGGCCGCTTCGAGCTTACCAATGAACGTATCCGCATTCCCGAATACCGGATGGAGATCGGCCCGACGGACGATCCCTATGTGATAACCGGGGAGGCGACGCTCGATACCGGCAACGCGCCGGAATTCCTGTTGACCGCCGACGGGCAGCAGATAGACGTGAACCGCATCGGCAATCAGGGCGCGGCCGGCAAGACGACACGGGATGCCGCGGTTTCGGCGCGCCAGCGGTTGAATTCTCTGATCGATATCGTCGCGCAGGTGCCGATTCCGCAGGTGCCGGGCAAGGCAAGCGTCAAGCTGCCGGCCATCGTCGCCGGCGACACGACGCTACGCGACGTGCAACTGGAGCTGGAGCCGGCCGGCACCGGCTGGATGATCGACAGCGCCGTCGGCACGCTGCCGGGGCGCACGCAAGTGGAAGGCAAGGGCAAGCTCCTGCTTCAGGGAGAACCCTCGTTCAACGGCCAGATCGTGATGGCCTCGAACCAGCCAACGGGGCTAGCCTCCTGGCTGGCCGGCTCGGTCGACCCGGCCATCCGCCAATTGCGGCAGGCGGGTTTTTCCGCCAATGTAAGCCTGACTCATGAATTGCAGCGTTTCGAAAATCTCGAAATCGCCGTCGGATCGGCGACGCTGAAGGGCCGGCTGGAGCGGCAGGCGATCTCCGGCCAGACGCCGACCCTGTCGGTGGCGCTGAATGGCGACACGCTCGATCTTGACGCGCTGCAGGCACTGGCCGGGCTCGCGACCGGGCAGGAGAGCGGCGACAATGTTCTCGACCATAAGATCGCCGCACAGCTCAAGGCCGACAGGTTCACTGCCTTCGGGGTCGACGCCGAGAATGTCGAGACCACCTTCACGATCGCCGACGGGGCGCTTGCCGTCGACCGGCTGTCAGTCAAGAATGTCGCGGGCGCCGAGCTGACGGCGACCGGCCGGGCCGAAGGCTCGCTGCTCGACTATAAGGGTGCGGGCGAGATCACCTTCAAATCGGCCGATCCCGGCGGCTTCTTCACCATGCTGCGCGAGCATCTTCCACACCACCCTGTGCTCGACCGGCTGGTGCGCAACGCCGGCTGGTACGGCAATACGGCGTTGCGCGGCGCGCTGACGCTCGGTGGCGACGAGGGCGATGCGCTGACGGTGACGCTGGCTGGCGTCTCGAACGGCAGCCGGGTCAACCTCGATTACCGCATGTCCGATCTCCTGGCGCTGACCGGCAACGGTACGACGAGCCTCGAGGCGACGCTCGAAAACGCCGTGCCGTCGATCTTGTTCGGTCAGGCCGGGCTCGACCCGCTGCCGGTCGATGTCGGCGCGAACGGCCGCCTGACGCTCAAGGTGAAGGCGTCGGGCAACGATCCTGCCGATGCGGCGTTGACCTTTGCGACCGATCGGACCTCGTTTACCGCGAAGGGCAAGGTTGACGTGCGGCCGGAGAGTTTCATGAACGGTCAGATCGCGCTTTCGCTCGACAGCGCCGATATCGACCCCTATCTCATCATGAACGGCATCGCCCTGCCGCAGACCGGAACGGGGTTGCCGTTCGGCCTGCAGGTCAACGCCGCCGTCGATAGCGACAAGATCGTCCTGTCCGATCTCAAGGGACATGCGGCCGACAACGCGTTTTCCGGTGCGCTGACCTTCGACCGCAAGGCTGCGAAGACGACGGCGAGCGGCGAGCTGACGCTTGCCAAGGCAGATGCCGGCTGGCTCGGCGAGGCGGTGTTCGGCCAGATCGTCGATCCGGCCAGCGGCACGCTGTCGAAGGCGCCGCTGGGCCTGCCCACCTTCAAGGATCTCGACGTCAAGGTGAAGCTGTCGGCCAAGGAATTCTGGCCTGGTCTGCCGGAAACGGCAGTATCCGATTTCACCAGCAACGTCGCCTATAAGGGCGACGAGTTGCAGCTCAACGACATGGCCGGCAACTGGGATGGCGGCAAGCTCTCCGGCAACCTGCTCTTCACCAATGCCGACGGCACCGGATTCCTGCAGACGAAGCTGACGCTCGCCGATTCCGATCTTGCCGGGGTCATCTGGCTGCGTGACGGCGCGCCGATTGCCAACGGCAAGTTCGGATTGTCGCTGTCGATGGAGGCCTCGGGCAAGACGGTTGGCGAGATCGCCAGCTCGCTCAATGGATCGGGGGAGCTGAGACTCGGCGATACGAGCATACGCGGACTGAACCTTGCCATCCTTCCGCCGCTGCTTGCCGCCACCGACCCGATGCAGGAACAGATCAATGCCGGCAAGGTGCATCCGATCGTCGAGACGTTGCTCAACAACGGCGAAGCAAAGCTGCCGCCGCTCGGAATTCCCTTCAACGTCACCGACGGAACGCTCAGGGTGCAGAATGTGACCGTGGCCAACGATCTGGCCCGGGTAACCGCCGACGCACAGATCGCCTTGCCGGAGGAGCGGATCAGCGCGACGGTCGGCATCGGCCTCAATCCAGGCGCGGAGGCGCTTCCGGGTGTCGAGCCGGCGCTGAGGCTGAACTTTTCCGGCATGCTGCCGTCACCCGGCAAGACGATGGACGTGACCGATATCACCAGCTACTTGTCGCTGCGTGCTTTTGAGCGCGAGCGGCGGCGCGTCGAGCGGCTGCAGGCGATCGTGCTCGAAAAGCAGCGGCTGCGCCGCGAGGTGGCGCTCTATCGTTTCAATGACGCCGAGCGCGTCAGAGCGGCCGAAATCGAACGGCAACGGCAGGCGGAGGAAGAGCGGCTGCGCGCACTGGCGAAGGAGGCGGCTGCGCAGAAGGCCGCTGCCGAGGCGGAGGCCGCACGTGCAGCGGAGGCAAAAGCCAAGGCCGATGCGCAGGCGAGGGCGGCCGCCGAGGCGGAGGCGGCCCGGCGCTCCGGGCAGATGCAGCCCGGTCAGCTCGATTTCGACCATCTGCCGGGCATTCAGGCGCAATGAAGACGCGCGGGGTTTGCGTCGCCTGAGATGTTTCAGGTTTTTATTCGAATTCCCGGCGTCACGGGCGGCCGCCACAGCCGGCCTTCGCCCACGAAAGCACATGGAGTCGCAGCGCCGAGGACAGGTTGCTGTCACGCGAACGGTGGTCGTCGATCTCGGAAATCAGGGCGGCAAGCGACATCGAACGGCTTGCCGAAATCGTCTTCAGCTCGGCCCAGAATTCGTCTTCCAGCGAAAAGCTGGTGCGATGGCCATGCAGTGTTGCCGAGTGCTTGCGGATCATCAGCCGGTTCACATCGCAATCGACTTGGCGGATCGATTCAAGAAAATCGCGCAAGTGGCTGATCGCAGATTCGTTTCCGGCTCTTCAAGCTTTGCGTGAAGCTTCATGCGCCGTCGTCATCCGTCTCGATCCGGCCGTCGCGGTGAGCCTTGTCGGCCTTCTCGTTCAGGCTGCGGGTGAGCTGCTTTTCGGCCTTGGTGCGGCCGAAGGAAATGCGGTTCTGCTCGGCCTGCTTCTCCTTTTCGGAGCGGGCCTGCTTTTTGCGGAACTGACGCAGATTGATGATTTCGGCGCTCATGCGCGAGGCTTGATCCTTATGAAAAAGGAAGGCTGAGCCTCCCTTTGAACTCACTGCTTCTTGCGGAAGGAGTCGAGCGAGACGACGGAGCCCGGTTTCTTCTCTTCGCCGTCGGCCGGTTTTGCGCCGGCGGCTTCATCGGGCTTTCCTGCCGCGTCGACGGGATAGGCGGTGATCTCACCGGACGGCAGTTCCTCACCGTCGGCGAGCGGCACGTCGAATTCGAGCTCGAAATTGACGGAGGGATCATAGAAGCCGCGGATCGCATTGAAGGGTATGACCAGCTTCTCCGGAACGTCGGAGAAGGAAAGGCCGATTTCGAAATGCGTCTCGGTGATCTTGAGATCCCAGAACTGATGCTGGATGACGATTGTCATCTGCTCGGGATATTTGGACTTCAGGTGCTGGGAGATGCGCACGCCGGCAGCACCGGTCAGAAAGGTGATGAAGAAGTGGTGGTCGCCGGGCAGACGGCCCGTCGTTGCTACCTCCGCCAAAACCTTGCGGATGACGCCGCGAAGTGCATCCTGCGCCAGAATGTCGTAGCGGATATGATCCTGCCCCATGCTTTTCCTGTCTTTCGTCGGTTCTGAAGTCTTTTCACAAGGTATATGGCACGTTCAGGCGCCTTGGGAAAGTCCGGAGCCGAGTCACGCATAGATCAGCATACATGATTTCAGTCTGAGGGAGAAGGTGAAGGCTTCTGTTGCCAGGTGCCTTCGGACCCCGCCTAGAGGTGCGAACCACTAGGACTTTGATTGAAGTGTCACACCGCGATTAAGCAGCGAGACGAGCTTCCGCATAGTTGTCGTTTGCAACTACAATTTTAGCCCGATAACGGCGGTACAATGCCGAGCAAAAAGTCGATCTTTACACCCTTGTCGATCCTGTTTCGCCCCCATCAAAAGCCGGCCTTCGATACCGCCGGTTTTTGGTGGAGGCGCCGGGTACCGCCCCCGGGTCCAATAGGTTTATTACACCGCTCATTTATTGCCATAGCCGGCCCGAAAGCCGGCAGGGCTGATATAGTGATTTCTTCCGTCCAAGGAAAGGGCAAACGTCATAAAAGCTTTATGTCGGCCTATAGAAAGAACGGGAAAATATCCGCCTGCGATTGGTTTCCTCGAGGCGAAGGCTTAAATTGGAGAAAACGGAATCAGCGCGACATGCAGCAATATCTCGATCTCCTCGCCCATGTGATGGAAAAGGGCTCCGACCGGGGCGACCGTACCGGCACCGGCACGCGCTCGGTCTTCGGCTACCAGATGCGCTTCGATCTCGAGGAGGGCTTTCCCGTCCTGACGACGAAGAGGCTGCATCTGCGCTCGATCATCCATGAACTGCTCTGGTTCCTAAAGGGCGAGACGAACATTGGCTACCTCAAGGAGAACGGCGTTTCCATCTGGGACGAATGGGCCGATGAAAACGGCGATCTCGGCCCCGTCTACGGCGCTCAGTGGCGCTCCTGGCCGGCGCCTGACGGCGGCCATATCGACCAGATCGCCAATCTCGTCAAAGGCATCGTCAACAATCCGAACTCACGCCGCCATATCGTCTCGGCCTGGAACCCGGCCGAGGTGGACCAGATGGCGCTGCCGCCCTGCCATTGCCTGTTCCAATTCTACGTGGCCGACGGCAAGCTCTCCTGCCAGCTCTACCAGCGCTCCGCCGATATTTTCCTGGGCGTCCCATTCAATATCGCTTCCTATGCGCTTTTGACGATGATGGTGGCTCAGGTGACGGGGCTCAAAGGGGGCGATTTCGTCCACACGCTCGGCGACGCCCACCTCTACCACAACCATTTCGACCAAGCGAAGCAGCAACTGACGCGCCAGCCGAAGCCGCTGCCTTTCTTGCGCATCAACCCCGATGTGAAGGATATCTTCGGGTTCAAGTTCGAGGATTTCGAGCTGATCGGCTATGAGGCGGATGCCAATATCAAGGCGCCGATCGCTGTCTGATCCGGGGGAATCATGGCCGACATCCTGAAGACCATCATCGTCGCCGTTTCCCGCAACGGCATCATCGGCCGCGATGGCGATATGCCTTGGCTGCTTTCGAGCGATCTCAAGCGTTTCAAGGCGCTGACGCTGGGCAAGCCTGTGGTGATGGGCCGCAAGACCTATGAGTCGATCGGCAAGCCGCTGCCGGGGCGGCCGAACGTCGTCATCTCGAGGCAGACGACGATCGATCATGCCGATGTCGACATGGCCCATTCGCTCCCCGAGGCCTTGACGCTCGCCGAAAGGCTGGCACACGAAACCGGCGCCGGCGAGATCTGCATTATCGGCGGCGGACAAGTCTATGCCCAGGCGATCGGCCTTGCCGACCGGATGTGCATCACGCATGTCGAAGCCGACCTCGAAGGGGATGCGGCGTTTCCGGCGATCGATCCCGCCATCTGGCAGGCGGGAGAGACGCTCGCCGTGCCGGCCGGCGAGAAGGACAGCTATGCCACGCGCTACGTCGTCTACGAACGCCGGCGCGCCTGAAAATGAACTATTTTCCAATTAAATTGACCAAGTTTCTCACGCTGCGTTGAAAGCGGGTGCGGTGATACCTATAACGGTCACCAACGCATCCACCGGTCAGCCCCCACGGTCCCGGATGCGGGGAAGACTTAACGAATAACGAGGTTTTGATGCCCTGGAGCAATCAGAATGGCGGCGGCGGCCCTTGGGGCGGCGGCGGTAACAATCAGGGACCATGGGGCCAGGGGCCGAACCGCCCGCGTGGCGGCAAGGGCGGACCGCCCGATCTGGAAGACATCATCCGGCGCGGCCAGGATCAGCTGCGCAATATCGTTCCCGGCGGTTTCAATGGTGGCGTGGCAACGATCGTCGTGGCGATCGTTGCCGTTTTCTGGCTGATTCAGTGCGTCTACACCGTCCAGCCGGACGAACGCGGCGTCGAGTTGCGCTTCGGCAAGCCGAGAGAAGAAATTTCCATGCCCGGCCTGCATTTCCGCATCTGGCCGATGGACGCGGTCGAGATCGTGAAGGTGACGGAGCAGCAGCAGAATGTCGGCGGACGCAATAACAGCAATTCGACGGCTGGACTGATGCTTTCCGGGGACCAGAACATCGTGAACGTGCAGTTCTCCGTGCTCTACACGATCAACGACCCGAAATCCTATCTTTTCCGTCTCGAAAATCCGGCTGAAACGCTACAGCAGGTTTCCGAAAGCGCCATGCGCGAAATCGTCGGCCGGCGCCCTGCTCAGGATGCCTTTCGTGACAATCGCGGACCGATCGAGACCGAAGTGCGCAACATCATCCAGGATACGATGGATCGCTACGGCGCCGGCATTGCGATCAACCGCGTGACGATCGAGGACGTCGCGCCGCCGCGTGACGTGGCCGATGCCTTCGAGGAAGTGCAGCGTGCCGATCAGGACAAGCAGCGCCTCGTGGAGGAGGCGAACCAATACGCCAACCAGAAGCTCGGCCAAGCCCGCGGTGACGCGGCCCGCATCCGCGAAGCCGCAGCGGCCTACAAGGACCGGATCGTCAAGGAGGCTGAAGGTGAAGCGCAACGCTTCGTTTCGATCTACGACGAATATTCCAAGGCTCCTGACGTGACGCGGGAGCGGCTGTTCCTGGAAACCATGGAACAGGTGCTGAAGGGTTCCAAGAAAGTGATTATCGACCAAAAGGCCGGCGCCGTGCCCTATCTGCCTCTCAACGAGGTCGGCAGGCCGACGCAGCAACAGCAGCAGCAGCAACAGGGAGGCTGAGACCCATGTCGAACAGACTTCCCGTAATTCTGATCCTCCTGGCGGTCGTGCTGGTCGGAATCTATTCCTCGGTCTTCGTCGTGACCGCCCGCGAACAGGCTATCGTCGTTCGCTTCGGTGAAATCCAGTCGGTCAAGACCGACCCAGGCATCTACTTCAAGCTGCCTTTCGCCTTTGCCGATGCCGACAGGGTGCAGTACGTGCCGAAGCAGGAGCTGCGCTTCGATCTCGACAATATCCGTGTCCAGGTTTCCGGCGGCGCCTTTTATGAGGTAAATGCCTTCCTCATCTACCGCATCAACGACGCGCGCCGTTTCCGTGAAACGGTATCGGGCGACAGGGAGGCGGCGGAAGCGCGGCTTCGCACGCGCCTCGATTCCGCCTTGCGCAGGGTCTACGGCGTGCGCAGCATCGAAGCCGCGCTCTCCCGGGAACGCGTGGCGATGATGCTCGAGGTGCGCAACGAGCTGCAAGCCGATGCGGAGACGCTCGGAATCACGCTCGACGACGTGCGCATCAGCCGGACGGACCTCACTCAGGATGTTTCCGAGCGCACCTATAACCGCATGCGGGCCGAGCGACTGGCGGAGGCCGAACTGCTGCGGGCGCAGGGCACCGAAGAAGGCCAGCGCCGCCGCGCCGTCGCCGACCGCCAGGTCGTCGAGCTGACTGCGGACGCACAGCGCGATTCCGAAATTCTGCGCGGCCAAGGAGATGCCGAACGCAACCGCATCTTCGCCGAGGCCTTCTCAAGGAACCCGGGTTTCTTCGAGTTTTACCGTTCGATGGCAGCCTATTCGGCGGCGCTTTCATCGCAGGACACAACGCTGGTCCTGTCGCCGGATTCGGAATTCTTCCGCTATTTCAACAAGGCTGCCGGCGCCGCGCCGGCCAGCCCGGCTGCGTCGGCTCCCGCAACGCCCGGAACAACCGCTCCGGCGCCAGCACAGCCGGCGAACTGAAAAACACTGGGATCTGTTTCCCTGCAAGATCGAGAAAGGGTCGGCCCAGCGCCGGCCCTTTTCGATTTCGAGAGCCAAGGCCGGGCTTTTGTGACGGTCCGTCAGATTGCACGGGGATTTCGCGAAAAGGTGATTTCACCCTCCATCATTCCGCCTTATGCTGGTGCTGAATATGCGCATTTACCCCCTTATGAGGAAGCTTGATGGCCCCCACGATTCGCTTGCCCTTCAGACGAACGCTCGCGCTTCTGGCCAGCGCCACCATCCTGGCGCAAGCCGGCATGAGCGGGATTGCTTTTGCGCAAACCACGCCTGAAACAGCAGCGCCAGGGGTTGCCGCGCCTGTTCCGGCTGCTCCCACGCCACCTGCATCTGCCGCGCCGCAGCAGACGCCATCGGTTCAGACCGTCGTGCCGACCAACGGTCCGGCTTCCGTTGCCGATCTCGCCGAAGGCTTGCTCGATGCCGTGGTCAACATCTCGACCTCGCAGAACGTGAAGGATGACGAAGGGGTCGGTCCGGCGCCGCGCGCCCCTGACGGGTCACCATTCCAGGAGTTCTTCAACGACTTCTTCAACAAACAGCAGGGCAACAAAGGCCCCAACCATAATGTCAGCTCGCTCGGGTCCGGTTTCGTCATCGATCCGGCCGGCTATATCGTCACCAACAACCACGTGATCGAGGGCGCCGACGACATCGAGGTCAATTTCGCCAACGGCTCGAAGCTCAAGGCGAAGCTGATCGGCACGGATACGAAGACCGATCTTTCGGTGTTGAAGGTCGAGCCGAAGACGCCGCTGAAATCGGTGAAATTCGGCGATTCCAGCGAGATGCGCATCGGCGACTGGGTGATGGCGATCGGCAATCCGTTCGGATTCGGCGGTTCGGTGACGGTCGGGATCATTTCCGGGCGCGGCCGCAACATCAATGCCGGCCCCTACGACAACTTCATCCAGACGGATGCGGCGATCAACAAGGGCAATTCCGGGGGGCCGCTCTTCAACATGAAGGGTGAAGTGATCGGCATCAACACGGCGATCATCTCGCCGAGCGGCGGCTCGATCGGCATCGGCTTCTCGGTACCGTCCGAACTTGCTTCCGGCGTCGTCGAGCAGTTGCGCCAGTATGGCGAGACGCGGCGCGGCTGGCTCGGCGTGCGCATCCAGCCGGTGACCGACGACATCGCCGACAGCCTCGGGCTCGACACCGCCAAGGGCGCACTGGTCGCCGGCGTCATCAAGGGCGGCCCCGTCGACGACGGCTCGATCAAGGCGGGCGACGTCATTTTGAAATTCGACGGCAAGGCGGTCAATGAAATGCGCGACCTGCCGCGCGTCGTGGCGGAAAGCACGGTCGGAAAAGAAGTCGACGTCGTGGTGCTGCGCGACGGCAAGGAGCAGACCGTCAAGGTGAAGCTCGGCCGGCTCGAAGACAGCGATCAGGCGGCATCCGGCGATGCAGCGCCCGATGGCTCGCAGGACGGCGTGATCACCCCTGATCCCGACGAGAACAACGATATGGATCAGCCGGATACCGGCGATCAGGCAGCGCCCGCACCGGGCGCACCGGCGCCGGACCAGCACCAACAGGGCCAGGTATCGCCGGATGCGGCCACGCCGAAGAACGTGCTCGGATTGTCGCTGTCGCTCCTCAGTCCCGAAACACGCAAGGCTTTCGGCATCGCCGAAAGCGTCGACGGCGTCGTCGTCACGGAGGTGGAGCCCGGCTCCGCCTCGGCCGAAAAGGGGTTGAAGCCAGGGGACGTTATCGTCGAGGTGGCGCAGGAGTTCATGAAATCCCCGGATGCGGTCGCGGCCAAGGTGAAATCGCTGAAACAGGAAGGCCGTCGCAACGCCCAGCTGATGATCGCATCGGCAAACGGCGATCTGCGGTTCGTGGCGGTGCCGATGGAATAGGAGAACTGCGGCGGTGGCGACTAGGTGCCGCCTTCCTGTTCTCGCTCAACCTCTCCTCCCTCATTCCTGTGACAAGCATAGGGTGAGGGCGGAGAGGGGGTGCCGCGCCGCCTTTGTTATACATCCGTCTTCTGTTGAAATCGGACGTTCAAGCCGTCACAAAATCGGTCTTCCGGTAACCCTGGATATAAAGCAGCGCCGTCAGGTCGGCGTGATTGATGCGCATCTGCGCCTGAGCGGCGACGGTGGGCTTGGCGTGGAGGGCGACACCGGAGCCGGCGAGCTGGAGCATGCCGAGATCATTGGCGCCGTCGCCGACCGCGATTGCCTCCTGTGGCGAAATGCCGAGGTTTGCTGAAATCTCGTTCAGCGCATCCACCTTTGCCTGCTTGCCGAGGATAGGTTCGGCGACGAAGCCGGAGAGAATGCCATCCTCGTCCAGCAGCGTATTGGCGCGGTTTTCGTCGAAGCCGAGGGTGGCGGCGATGCGGCTGGTAAAGACGGTGAAGCCGCCGGAGACGAGAGCGGTGTAATGACCTTTCGCCTTCATCGTGGCGATCAGCTCCGGCCCCCCCGGCGTCAGTGTGATGCGCTTGGCGATGACCTCGTCGACAACCGAGATCGGCAATCCTTTCAGGAGGGCGACGCGCTCACGCAGGGCGGGCTCAAAGGCGATCTCGCCATTCATGGCGCGGGCGGTGATGTCGGCGACCCTCTCCTTCAGGCCGACTTCGGCGGCGAGTTCGTCGATGCATTCCTGGCCGATCATCGTCGAATCCATGTCGGCGATCAGCAGCTTCTTGCGGCGGCTGTCCTGCTCCTGGATGACGAGGTCGATGGGGGCGCTCGATATGACGGCGAGAAGATTGGCCTCGGCGGCTTGCGCATCCGTGCCGTCGCGCAGTGCAATGTCGCAGGCAACGCCGTCGGCCAGCCAGTAGAGGCCGGAAGCGGTTACTGCCTCAGCCGCTTGTTCGGCGATGCCAGGAGTAAGCACAGGATTTGACGGATTGGCAACAAGCGTGGCAACGAGGGCCATGATGGAAAACCTTCTGAGCGTGGAGAACGCGATCCTGATAACCGGGCCGACCGCCAGCGGCAAGTCCGCGCTTGCCGTCGAATTGGCCAAACGCCACGACGGCGCGGTCGTCAATGCCGACAGCATGCAGGTCTACGATACGCTGCGAGTGCTGACCGCGCGTCCGTCGGAAGAGGAGATGCAAGGCGTGCCGCATCATCTCTACGGCCACGTGCCGGCGGGGGCCGGTTATTCCACAGGCGCCTGGCTGCGCGATGTCTCGGCGCTTTTGCCGGCGCTCAGAGCCGCCGGGCAGCTACCGGTTTTCGTCGGCGGCACGGGGCTTTACTTCAAGGCGCTGATCGGCGGTCTCTCCGACATGCCGGATATTCCCGAGGCCCTGCGGGAAGAATTGCGGACGCGACTCGTGGAGGAGGGGCCGGACGCGCTTTACGCCGAGCTTTCCGACGTCGATCCCGCGATGGCGGCAAGCCTCAACCGCCAGGACGGCCAGCGCATCGTCCGGGCGCTGGAGGTGATCAAAGCGACGGGACGCTCGATCGCTGATTTCCAGGGTCGGTCAGGGCCTGTGGTGATCAATGCCGACGAGGCCCGCAAAATTGTCGTTCTGCCGGACCGGGCGGTGCTGCATGCCCGCATCAACGACCGTTTCGAAAAGATGCTGCAACAGGGTGCGGAAGACGAGGTAAAGGCGCTGCTTGCGCTCGGCCTGCCGGCCGACGCGCCTGTCATGAAGGCCATCGGTGTGTCGCAGATCGCGGCGATGCTGAAGGGCGAGATGACACGCGATGAGGTGCTGGAGCAGGGGGCTGCGGCGACGCGGCAATATGCCAAGCGGCAAATGACCTGGTTCCGCAATCAGATGGACGAGAGCTGGGAGCGGCTGGCCCTATAATGCGTAAGCCCGGGCCTCCGCTTCAGGTGCGGTTACGCGCCGCGCACCTGCAGCAGTTTGGCGAGTTCGCCCACCGCCGCCTGCAGTTGCTCCTGCGGAAAGCCGCCGAAACCCAGCATCAGTCCGGGGCGTCCCGGCTGCGCGCCATACATGGGGGAGATCGCCCGCACTGCGAGGCCGGCCGCAAGGGCGCGCGCTGCCAGTCCCATGTCGTCGGCGTCCGCCGGCAGCCATAGAAGGATGTGCATGCCCTGATCGCTCGGCTGAACATGGCACCCTTCCGGCAGAACCCGCTCGAGCGCCGCCAGCAGAACAGCGCGGCGTTCGGCATAAAGGCCGCGAATGCGCCTGATATGCGCCTCGAAATAGCCTTCCCTCATATAGGCGGCCAGAACGCGCTGTTCTGATATCGGCGAATGCCGGTCAAGAATGGCGCGTGCGCCGGCGAAGGCTTCTGCGAGCGGCGCCGGCGCGATGACGTAACCGAGCCGCAACGACGGAAAGAGCACCTTGCTGAATGTGCCGAGATAGATGACGCGCGACGGACGCAGCCCCTGCATGGAGGGGAAAGGGTGTCCGGCATAACGCAGTTCGCTGTCGTAGTCGTCCTCCACGATCCAGGCTCGGTTCTGGTCGGCCCAGGCGATCAGAGCGTTGCGCCGCGCCATGCTGAGCGGCATGCCGATCGGATACTGGTGCGAAGGAGTGACGAATGCGGCGCGCGCTTCTGGACACAGTTCAAGGCCGCGTTCCACATTCATTCCTTGTGCATCGACCGGAATTCGATGCGTCCGTACGCCGAGATCGTCGAGCACCGCCGTCAGGCCGGGATAAGCGGGATCCTCGGCCCATACCGGGTCGTCATGCGACAGAAGAACCCGGCCAGCCATATAGAGACCCTGCTGCGTGCCTGACGTAACGATGACCTGCTCGGGCTCGCAATGAACGGCCCTTGCGCGGCGGACGTGGCCGGCGATGGCGATGCGCAGTTCGAGCACACCCATCGGATCATGGTAGCCCGACGGTGCGGCCTGCCTTGAGGCGCGCATTCGATTGCCGAGACGGCGCCAATTGTCGTCGGGCGCGATGCCGGAAGCGGGCACGGCAATAGCGAAGGGAACGGGCGGGTGAGGGGTCAGCGCACGGGCGATCGAGATCAGCCGTGCAGCCGGGGCAGGCAGGTCGATCGCCTCTGCGGCCGCCGGCGCGGGCGGTGGCGGCGGCAGTGCCGGCGCCATGTCCGTCAGGGCGGCAGCAACACGGGTTCCCGCGCCCACTCTCGCCTCGAGATAACCTTCGGCGGTTAACTGGTCGAAGGCTTCGACGACGGTGCCGCGGGCGATCTTCAAAGAGGCGGCAAGGCTACGCGTCGAAGGAAGGCGCTCGCCCGGCCGCAACTCGCCGCAGGCAATGGCGTTCCGCAGGGCCTGTGCAAGCCGGCGGCCGACATGGGCCGTTCTGTCGATCCCATGGAGAGACGGAATTTCGATGGTCGCCCGCCGCTTCGACATTGCAAAATGGTCCATGAAGATTCTTGAAAATGGCGCTTCATGATGAACCAATTTTAGAAGAGAAGGAAGGCCTCAGCGACTTCTGGAAAGCGGACATGCAGGATCTTCTCGTCGTCTATATCGCCTATATCGTCGCAGCCGGAAGCCCGGGACCAAGCAACATGGCGATCATGAATGTCGCGATGAGCCAAGGACGCCGACCGGCCCTGGCGCTTGCCGCCGGCGTGATAACGATGTCGACATGCTGGGGACTGATTGCCGTCACTGGCATTTCGACATTGCTCGTTGGCTATGCTCATGCCCTGTTATTCCTCAAGATCGCGGGCGGGCTTTACCTCCTCTGGCTCGCCTGGAGGGCGGCTCGCTCGGCGGCTGCCGCGGATGCGCCGGCACGCAAACTGGCGCGGCCGTCGACGGACTTGGGCGTGCTCTACCGCCGTGGGATCCTGATGCATCTCGGAAACCCCAAAGCGGTTCTGGCCTGGGTCGCGATCATGTCGCTCGGCCTCAAACCGGGCGCTTCGCCCGAGATGGCGGTGACGGCGTTCGGCGGCTGTGTGCTGTTCGGCATATCGATATTCGCCGGTTATGCCCTGCTGTTTTCGACAGCGCCGATGGTGCGCGGCTATGCCAGGGCGCGCCGCTGGATCGAGGCAAGCCTCGCGGTGTTCTTCGCGGGCGCCGGATCGCGCCTGCTGTTCTCAAACTGACGCTTTTTCAGGATCACATCATGTCTTGGGCTTCTCCATTTCATGGCCTTTCGGCCTTTCCGGCAACGCCTGCGAATATCGATGGCCGTGTCGACACCGAAGCCCTCGGCCGCCTTCTGGAACGCTTGTGCGAGGCGGGCGTCGCCTCTATCGGACTTCTCGGCAGCACCGGGATCTATGCTTACCTCACGCGCGAGGAGCGGTTGCGCGCCGTCAAGGCCGCGGCGGAATGCGTCGCCGGCCGTATTCCCCTCATCGTCGGGGCCGGGGCTCTCAGAACGGACCACGCCGTGGGTCTTGCCAGGGATGCCGAGGCGGCCGGTGCGGATGCTCTTCTGCTGGCGCCGGTCTCCTATACGCCGCTGACGCAGGAAGAAGCCTATGAGCATTTCCTGGCGGTCGCGAAGGCAACGAAGCTGCCGGTCTGCATCTACAACAATCCCGGCACGACCCATTTCACCTTCAGCCGGGAGCTTCTGCAGCGCCTCTGCGATATCGAAACGATCAAGGCGGTGAAGATGCCGTTGCCTGCTGACGGCGATTTGCCAGGCGAACTTGCCGCCTTGCGGGAGAAGACCGGTCTCGCGATCGGCTATAGTGGCGATTGGGGTGCAGCCGACGCGCTGCTTTGCGGCGCGGACGCCTGGTACAGCGTCATCGGCGGTTTGCTGCCGCGCACGGCTCTCGGCCTGACCAGGGCCGCCATGGCGGGGGATGTCGATGAGGCCCGCCGCCTCGACAAGCTGTTCGAACCCCTATGGCAAATCTTCAAGGCATTCGGAAGCATTCGCGTCGTTTACATGCTGCTCGAGCATCTCTCGCTCGCCCGGGCGGAGCTTCCGCGACCGCTTTTGCCGCTGAAATCAGCGGATCGTCAGCGTGTGCTCGATGTCGTCGAGCCGCTGATCGCCCTGGAGGGCGGTCAGAAGGCTCAATCCTTGTTGTAAAGGCTGCTCAGCGGCTTTTTCAAAATGCTTTCGCGCAGCGATGCGCCGGGTTCCCGGCGGGTGATGGCCGGTTGATCCGCCTGCGGCGCAGGCCGCGGAAAGATCGGTTCCTCGCGGCGCATCTCGCGGCGCAGTGCGTCGAGCCGAGGATCGACGGATGGAGGTGCTGCCGGGTCCAGCCGCGGCGTCTGCGGCAGCAGTTCGCGCCGGTAGGATTCGAGAGGCGCTGAAGCCGGCGGTGGCGAGGCCGGTGGAGGCGGGGCGTAGGGCTTGGCCTCGAGATGCTCGTCGGCGTCATTCTCCTCGTCGGAACCCGCCGTCGATGCGCCGAAGCTCTGCTGGAAGTTCGAAATGTCGGGCGCGACCGTCACCGCCCGCATGCGGGTGACGATCTTGCGCAGATCGACCGTATCCGGATCTTCCTCGCTGTGCTTGCTGTTGGCGCTGGCAGCCTTCGGGAGCAGATTTTCCTCGACTCGGGAAAAGCGCATGCGCATCGGCACGCTGATCGCCTCGCCGAAGGCGATCGCCTCGCCATTGCCGATCGACGAGATGAAGCTTGTCGTCGAGATCGACGAATTCGGGATGGCCGAGCGGATGATTTCCTGGTCGCGGTCGTTGGCCAGGCGCATGGCAAACAGCGTCGAGCACTGCGACAGGATCGTCTGATCGAGCTCGCCCGGCCGCTGGGTAATGATCCCAAGCGAGACGCCGTATTTTCGGCCTTCCTTGGCGATGCGGGCGATTGCCTGACGTGTCGGCACGAAACCGAGGCTGGGATCGGAGGGAATGTAGCGGTGGGCTTCCTCGCAGACGACCAGCATGTGGATGGCGCCGTCGCTCCAGAGGGCCACCTCGAAGGCCATGCGGCAGAGCACGGAGGCGACCGAATTGACCACTTCGGAAGGAATGCCGGCAAGCTGGAAGGTGCAGATCGGCCTGCTGTCTCCGGGAATGCGGAATATCTGCGCGATGGTGTCGGTGATCGTGTCGCTGATCGTGTTGTTGGAAAACATGAAGTGATAGCGCGGATCGTTGATTGCGGCGATGAGGCGCATCTTCAGCGAACGCAGGGCGGGTTTTTCGGCGCGGCCCTCGAGGCGGCCGATGCGCTCGTCGATCAGGGCCAGGAGATCGGCCATGCGATAGGGAACCGGCGTATCGGCGGTAATCGAGCTCTTTTCCGTGGTGCGGCGCACCAGTGAGTTGTCGCTGCCGCGGAAGGCGCGCTTGGCCTCCGGCATGATGTCGCGCAGCATGTCGAGCTCTTCGGGCACTGGTGGGCGGCCGCGGAAAACGACTTCCGCGAACTCTTCGAGCCGCATCAACCAGAAGGGCAGGTCGAGCGTATCGGTATCGATGGTAACGGCGTGCTTGGGAAAGGCGGCGGCGAATTCGTTGTGCGGATCGAGGATCAGCACGCGCAGCTTCGGGTCGGCGGCAATCGCCTTGTGCAGCAGCAGCGACACGGCCGTCGATTTGCCGACGCCGGTGGAGCCGACGACGGCGAAATGCTTGGAGAGCATCGAGGGGATGTGGATGGCCGCATCGATGGTTTCGTCCTGCGTCAGCTTGCCGATCACGGCTGTTGTGCCTTCACCGGCATCGTAGATGCGCATCAGGTCGGCGGCTCGGATGCGATGGGCGATGGCGCCGAGATAGGGGTAACGCGAAATGCCGGTCGAGAATTCTTCGCGACCGTCCTCGTCGACTCGGACTTCGCCGAGAAGCTCGGTCTCGATCCTGAAATAATTGTCCTCGCCTTCGCCCCAGGCATGGCTGCCGGTGTTCATTTGATAGACCAGGGCGACGACACGGTTACGGCCGACGCTGATCGAAATCAGCCGACCGACGGACCAGAGTTCGGTGAGATCGGTGCCGCCCTGTTCGGCGACGGCGGCAATGGTCGCCCTGGAGCCGCTGCATGCAACGACGCGGCCGAGAAAGCGATTTCCCGGCGTATGGCCGTCGCGTCGATCGTGCTCGCCTGCCTTGCCAGACATGCGCAAGTCGTTGTTGAGCAAAGGCTACTCCCTGCGGTAGCGTTAAAGGATAAAGTCGATCCTTTAACAAATCCTTCATCCTATCGATTTTGGGAGGCGCGGGCGCGGGGCAGTTTTTTATTGCGGCATGCGTTGACGCTGCGAAATTTTCTGTCTATCACTTCCCGCCATGAAAATCGCAACGGCTCTTATCGTGGTGGGAAGGCGCATGGGCAGGATGGTGTAACCATCCGGCGATAGCCACCCATGCGCTAGATGACAGGCTCCTCCGGGGCCTTTTTTTGTGCCCGAAATCGGGCTCCCGGCCACAAACTCAAATCCCAGCATCAAACGGAAAAGACAGATGAGCACGGACAATCAGGCGGCAGGCAATCGGATGACGGGGGCGGAGATCGTTCTCAAGGCGCTGAAGGACAACGGCGTCGAACATATCTTCGGCTATCCCGGCGGCGCGGTCCTGCCGATCTATGACGAGATCTTCCAGCAGGACGAGATCAAGCACATCCTCGTTCGCCATGAGCAGGGGGCAGGCCATGCGGCCGAAGGCTACGCCCGCTCCACCGGCAAGGTCGGCGTCATGCTGGTCACGTCAGGTCCTGGCGCCACCAATGCGGTCACGCCGCTGCAGGACGCGCTGATGGATTCGATCCCGCTCGTCTGCCTGACCGGCCAGGTTCCGACCCCATTGATCGGCTCCGACGCCTTCCAGGAATGCGACACGGTCGGCATCACCCGGCCCTGCACGAAGCACAACTGGCTGGTCAAGGACGTCAACCAGCTCGCCGCCATCATTCACGAGGCCTTCCGCATCGCCCAATCCGGCCGTCCGGGCCCCGTCGTCGTCGATATTCCGAAGGACGTGCAGTTTGCGACCGGCACCTACACGCCGCCCGCCGATTACCCGATCCAGAAGAGCTACCAACCGAAGATCCAGGGCGACCTGAACCAGGTCCATGCGGCGATCGAGCTGATGGCGAATGCGCGCCGTCCGATCATCTATTCCGGCGGCGGCGTCGTCAATTCCGGCCCCGAGGCCTCCAAGCTGCTGCGCGAACTGGTCGAGCTGACCGATTTCCCGATCACCTCGACGCTGATGGGCCTCGGCGCCTATCCTGCTTCAGGCAAGAACTGGCTGAAGATGCTCGGCATGCACGGCTCCTACGAGGCCAACATGGCGATGCATGATTGCGACGTCATGGTCTGCATCGGCGCCCGCTTCGACGACCGCATCACCGGCCGCCTCAACGCCTTCTCGCCGAACTCGAAGAAGATCCATATCGATATCGATCCGTCCTCGATCAACAAGAACGTCCGCGTCGATATCGGCATCCGCGGCGATGTCGGCCATGTCCTCGAAGACATGGTCCGCCTGTGGCGGGCGCTGCCGAAGAAGCCGGAGAGGAACCGACTCGAAGGCTGGTGGAGCGATATCGCCCGCTGGCGGGCGCGCAATTCCTTCGCCTATACGAAGAACAACGACGTCATCATGCCGCAATATGCGTTGGAGCGGCTCTTTGCGCATACCAAGGACCGCGATACCTACATCACGACCGAAGTCGGCCAGCATCAGATGTGGGCAGCACAGTTCTTCGGCTTCGAGCAGCCGAACCGCTGGATGACCTCGGGCGGCCTCGGCACGATGGGCTACGGCCTGCCGGCGGCCCTCGGCGTGCAGATCGCCCATCCCGAGAGCCTCGTCATCGACATTGCCGGCGACGCCTCGATCCAGATGTGCATCCAGGAAATGTCGACGGCGATCCAGTACGACGCGCCGATCAAGATCTTCATCATGAACAACCAGTACATGGGCATGGTGCGCCAGTGGCAGCAGCTGCTGCACGGCAACCGCCTGTCGCACTCCTATACGGAGGCGATGCCCGATTTCGTCAAGCTGGCGGAAGCCTATGGCGCAGTCGGCCTGCGCTGCGATAAGCCGGATGAGTTGGACGATGCCATTATCGAGATGATCGAGGTCAAGAAGCCGGTCATTTTCGATTGCCGCGTCGCCAATCTCGCCAACTGCTTCCCGATGATTCCCTCGGGCAAGGCGCATAACGAAATGTTGCTGCCCGACGAAGCCACTGACGAAGCGGTCGCCAATGCGATCGACGCCAAGGGCCGTCAGCTCGTCTAAGAAAAAGTCAGAGGAACCCCAGGACCATGAACGCACACCTTCAGCCCACGGGCTCTGCCTATTTCATCTCTCCGGAAACGACCGCAGTCGAGAGCCACACGCTCTCGGTTCTCGTCGACAACGAGCCCGGTGTCCTTGCCCGGGTCATCGGCCTGTTCTCCGGCCGCGGCTACAATATCGAGAGCCTCACCGTCTCCGAGACCGAGCACCAGGCGCATCTGTCCCGCATCACCATCGTTACCCGCGGCACACCGCATGTGCTGGAGCAGATCAAGGCGCAGCTCGAACGCATCGTGCCTGTTCACCGCGTCGTCGACCTGACGGTGCGGGCTCGCGAACTCGGCCAGGACCGCCCGATCGAGCGGGAAGTGGCGCTGGTCAAGGTGATCGGCGAGGGCGAAACCCGCGCCGAGACGCTGCGGCTTGCCGATGCTTTCCACGCCAAGGTGGTCGACGCAACGATCGATCACTTCATCCTTGAGATAACAGGCAAGTCGTCCAAGATCGACCAGTTCATCGCGATCATGAAGCCGCTTGGCCTGATCGAGGTCTGCCGCACCGGTATTGCGGCGATGAACCGTGGTGCGCAGGGGATGTGAGCCTGCTACCGCCGTCAGGTCCGTGCCATAAGCTGCCCCTCACCCTAACCCTCTCCCCGTAAACGGGGCGAGGGGACGTGCCAAACACAACGTTGAGGTGGATGAAGCCGGTGCGGCATACCCCCTTCGCCCCGCAAGCGGGGAGACGGTGGCGGCAGCCGGATGAGGGGCTTTTTAGCTGGGCAGCCGCTGTAGATCACAGCATCTCCAGCGGCTTTTTCCTGACCGGTGGCGGGAAGGCGGCGTCGAGCGCCCGCCAATCCTCCTCGGTGATATCAAGCGAGACACAGTCGCGGTTTTCGCGAACGCGTTCGGCATTCGAGGTCTTCGGGATGGCGATGACGCCGTCGCGTTTCAGGAGGAAGGCGAGCGCCAATTGGGCCGGTGTCGCCTGGTAGGCCTTGGCGATGTGAATTAGTTCCGGATGATGGAGGACGTGTCCCTGCTCGATTGGCGAATAGGCCATAACGGGGATGCCGCGGCTCCGGCACCAGGGCAAAAGGTCGAACTCGACGCCGCGGCGGGTGAGGTTATACAGCACCTGGTTGGCGGCGACATTGGCGCCGTCGGGCACGCCAAGCAGTTCCTCCATGTCGTCGGTATCAAAGTTGGAGACGCCCCAGGCGCCGATCTTTCCGGAGGCCTTCAGCATCTCGAAGGCGGCGACGGTCTCGGCGAGCGGATAGTTGCCGCGCCAGTGCAGGAGATAGAGATCGATACGGCCCGTGCCGAGGCGTTCGAGGCTGTGTTCGCAGGCCTCGATCGTGCCTTTTAGGCTGGCGTTCCAGGGGTAGACCTTGCTGACGATGAAGACCTCGTCGCGCCGTCCTTTGACCGCCTGGCCGACGATCTCCTCGGCGCCGCCGTCGCCATACATTTCGGCGGTGTCGATCAGCGTCATGCCGAGATCGATGCCGGTTCTGAGGCTTTTGATCTCGGCCCTGGCATGGCCGGCATCCTCGCCCATGGCCCAGGTTCCCTGGCCGAGTGCCGGCACGGCTATGCTGTTCGGAAATTTTACGGAGGGGATGGGGTCGTCCTGCATGGCTCTTCTTCCTGCTCAAGAGATTGGGCCGCTTCGCCATCTTTCAAGTAATCCTGTCACCGTGACAATGATGCAATGGCATCGGCGATTTAGGACAGTTATGCTGACCTAAATAAAGTGGGCTGCTGGAAAAGCCGGCTTCGGGAGGTCGCATGCCGCTGGATACGTTTCTCGCCCTCGTTCTCTTCGCCTTCACGACGTCGATCACACCGGGCCTGAACAATATGATGCTCTTTGCCTCGGGCGTGAATTTCGGCTTCCGCAGGACGATCCCGCATATGTTCGGCATCGGTGCCGGCTTCTTCTCGCTGCTCATCGGCGTTGGTTTCGGGCTCGGGGCGTTGCTGCACACGATGCCCGTGGTCTATACGGCGCTGAAGTTTGCGGGAGGCGCTTATCTCGTTTGGATTGCCTGGAAGATCGCTTCGTCGCGCTCGCTCAGCGAGGGCAAGAGCGGTGCGGCGCCGATGTCCTTCCTGTCGGCGGCGGCTTTCCAGTGGATCAATCCGAAAGCCTGGGTGATGGCGGTGACCGCGATGGCGACCTATACCAATCCCGAGCTTTACCTCGCCAGCGTGTTGATCGTCGGTCTGGCTTTCGCGGTGGTGAACGTGCCGAGCGTCTCGACCTGGGCAGGCTTCGGCTCGGCGCTCAGGGAATGGCTTTCCGATCCGGTGCGGCTGAAATGGTTCAATATCAGCATGGCCGTGCTTCTGGTGGCGAGCCTCTGGCCGATGCTAAAATAGCGCAATCGACGGTTTCGTCAGCATCAGCCAAAAAATGCCGAGAACGGCCGAGAAAGCGGGAAAGCCGAACACGAACCAGACGCGATAGAGGCTGTGGTAGCTGGGCGGCAGGGCGCTTCCCGAGCTTGCCGCCGCGCGAGCGAGGTCGCGCAGTTGGTTCTGGATCCAGATGACCGGCAGCCAGAACAGGCCTGTGACGACATAGAGCAGCTGCGACAGCGCCATCCAGCCTTCCCAGAGGTCCCAACCGATCGACCGCGCCAGGAGATAGCCGCTCACCGGCTGGAGAAGAGCAGCGGTCGCCGTGAAGATCGTGTCGGCGATGACGACAGTCGCGGCGACATGGGCGATCAAGGCGGGATCGCGCGTGCGGTGCGCCATCACCATGAAAAAGGCGATGCCGGCACCGGTGCCGAACAGAACGGTCGCGCCGATCACATGGGCAAGCAGCAGCCATTGCTCAAGCATCAGCGTTCATCCAGGGTGGCAAGGGCCGTGAGCGTCAGCAGGATCGACGGTAGCACCTTGACGAGGGGGCCGAGCGGATCGAGCCAGAGGGCGGGTTCGAGAAGTGTGCCGCCTGTGAGATAGGCCAATGAGACGGCCAGCATGCCGAGGAGGGCGCGTCTGGCGAGCGGGCGGACAAGGACGGCGGCGCCGAGCGCGATATCGATGAGGCAGGTGACAAGCGTCAGCGCCGTTGCGCCCGCCTCGGGCATGAAGGGCAGGAAATGCGCGGAGGCCTTCGGCACCACCAGCAGCGGGATCAGGCCGGAGAGCAGCCAGAAAGCCGACAGGCCCGATATGACGAGTGGCTTCAGCAGATAGAGCCTGGCGAACCAGAGATCCTGTACGCCGGAAGGATTGGCCGCGAGCGTTGCCGCGGCGGATGTCGCGGCAAGGCCGCTCTCCCCCTTCGCGCTTTTAACGCCTTCCGACATGACGGTCATCGCCGTCGAGCGCAGCGGCGAACGCCAGCCGAGCAGGCCCGCGACATCGGCGAGCCAAGTTACCGGCCTTGCCTGCGTGGCCGCCAGATCATCGGAAAGACCGTCCTGCAGCGCGCCGGCGCAATTGACGACGACATGCTGATCCTTCAGGAGATCCTCCCAGTCCTCGGGTTTCGTCATGCGGGACAGATCGGCCCGCCGCCAGTTTATCGCAGGCTGCCTCAAACGCGCCCGCACGGGATTGCGGCCGAGCCCGGTCACGGCATGCCCATCGGTGGCGAGCCGGGCCGCGACGACGGAGCCTATGAAGCCGGTTGCACCGAGAATCAGGATGTTCATGGCGGGAGATTAGCGGAAAAGTTTGATTGGGATAGAAGGGCTTGGCGGCGTTGTGGTGTATGGTAGAAAGAAGGGAGACGGTTTTACCGACCTGCTTTGAATTGGGACGAGAGGTTGCCACGACTCCGCTTCTCCCCGGCGGGGAGAAGATGCCGGCAGGCAGATGAGGGGGTGAGCGGCGAGCCGCGAATGCACGGAGCGCAAGCGAAGGGCAAATCATGAAGGGTGTGCCGTGCGGCCCCCTCATCCGACCCTTCGGGCCACCTTCTCCCCGCTGGGGAGAAGAGGAGGAGCGTGCCGCGCGCATTGAGGAAACAGGGCGGCCGATCGCCGTTCCGGGAGGATATTGCCTTGCACGACGACCACAATGACGATCACGGCCATCACCACGATCATGCCCACGACAACCATTACTCCGACATGCAGGCGCGCGTCAAAGCGCTGGAGACGCTGCTGACGGAGAAGGGTTTGATCGATCCGGCGGCGATCGATGCGATTGTCGAGACTTACGAGACGAAGGTGGGGCCGAGGAACGGCGCGCATGTCGTGGCCAAAGCATGGAACAATCCCGAATTCGCGGCCTGGCTGAGGCGCGATGCGACGGCGGCGATAGCGAGCCTTGGTTATACCGGCCGGCAGGGCGAGCATATGCGCGCCGTCTTCAACACGGCCGATACCCACAACCTCATCGTCTGCACGCTCTGTTCCTGTTATCCCTGGTCAGTGCTCGGCCTGCCGCCGGTCTGGTACAAGGCGCCGGCCTATCGTTCACGGGCGGTGATTGATCCGCGCGGCGTGCTTGCCGAATTCGGCCTGACCCTGCCGGTGAACAAGAAGATCCGCGTCTGGGATTCGACGGCGGAGCTGCGTTATCTCGTGATTCCGGAGCGGCCGGCGGGCACGGAAGGCATGGATGAGGCCGCACTTGCCGGCCTCGTTAGCCGAGACGCGATGATCGGCACGGCCATTGCAGGCAGCTCGAAGATTTCAGCTGCCGGCAGCCAGGAGGCTCTGCCATGAACGGACCGCACGATCTCGGCGGACAGATGGGCTTCGGGCCTGTCGCGCCTGAAAAGGATGAGCCCTGTTTCCATGCCGACTGGGAAAAGCGGGCGCTCGGCATCACGCTTTCCTGCGGCGCCTTTGGTGCATGGACGATCGATGAAAGCCGGCATGCGCGCGAGAATATCCCGCCGGCCGATTATCTCGCTGCCAGCTACTACGAGATCTGGATCCGCGGCGTCGAGACGCTGCTTGCGCGGCACGGCTTTGCGACACGCGAGGAGCTGCTGTCCGGCCACAAGCTGCAGGATGGGGCTGCGCCGAAGCGGGTGCTGAAAGCGGAGATGGTGGCTGATGTACTGGCAAAGGGCGGGCCTTGCGATCGTCCCGTCGAAACCGCGCCGCGCTTTGCGGTCGGTGAGGCGGTGAGGGCGAGGAATTTCAATCCGCCGACCCATACGCGGCTGCCGCGCTATGCGCGTGCCAAGATGGGCGTCGTCGAAGCGGTGCAGGGCTCCTTCGTCTTTCCCGACGACAATGCGCATGGCCGAGGCGAGAATCCGCAATGGCTCTACACTGTCGTCTTCGACGGCGGCGAGATTTGGGGCGAGGGGGCGGATCCGTCGCTGACGGTCTCCATCGATGCGTGGGAGAGCTATCTTGAGCGTTTGTGAGATGCCCTCGGAGCTCAGCCAATCGCTCGGTCTGCCGAAATCTCCGGAAGGCGGGCCGGTCTTTCCCGAGCCTTGGGCCGCCGAAGCCTTCGCCATGACCGTGCATCTGCATGAGAACGGGATATTTGCCTGGCGCGAATGGGCCGAGCTCCTGTCTCGGGAACTTCATAAGCCCGGCCGCGCCGAAGACGGCAGCGATTATTTCGACTGCTGGGTGGCGACGCTTTCCGAATTGCTTGTCAGCCGCGGCATAGCGGATGCATCTGCCATTCTCGACCTGCAGAAGAGCTGGCAGCGGGCAGCCGAAGCCACGCCGCATGGGCAACCGATCGAGCTCGCCAACGATCCGTACCGCTGACCCTCAAGAAGGAAACTGCCGATAGCATTCCTCGGCCACGCCACGTAGGGTCTCACGCGAGACTTCGCCGGTGACGGCGTAACCGAGTTCGCCGTCGACCCAGTAGAAGGTTTCGAGATTGCCCGACGAGGCGAAGCGGAAGCTCGTCGTGCGGTTTTCCCTGTTGCGGCCAACAATGACCGTCAGGCGTTCGCCGGCTTGGTTCTCGTACATGAACATGGCGCCCGGCCTGCCGTCGACCGGAAGCAGTCGACCGCCGACCAGCTTGAAGCCGAGCGACTGCAGGTCAGGGATCTTCAAATTTTCGACCGCCAGCCGCTTTCCGAGCCAAGTGGCGAGATGAGCCTCCTCGTCGGCGAAGACCTCGACGGGGTGGCGCACCTCTGCGGCATAGACGGTGAAGGCGGTCTCGGCCTGTTTCGGCAGGGTCTCGGAGCCGGCAAGCTGCAGGTCCGGCTTTTGAAGAAGCGCGGGGCCATAATGGCCGCTGACCGCGCCGAGCGCGAAGACGAGCAGGGCCGCGGCGGCGGCCATCCAGCGCTTCGGCGCGGAGGAGGGCGCGCGTGGCGGGGTGACGAGCTGGGGATCGGTGTCCTTCGCCTTCTCATAGCCTGCGAACAGCGTCCTGATGCCGGTATTCTGCGCCTGCCATTCGGCGACCAACGCCGCTTCGTCGGGATTGTCGGCAAGGAAGGCCTCGACGCGGGCGCGGGCCGTTTCCGCCAGCTGGCCGTCGGCATAGGCGTGGAGATCTGCTTCGGTGACGATCGGGTTGGTCTCGTTCATTTCGGTCTCCGAAGCGTAATGACGTTATCGGCCTTCAGCCGCTCGGCGATGCGCTGGCGGGCGCGCGACAGCCGGGACATGACGGTGCCGATCGGGATCTCGAGCGCGGCGGCGACCTCGCTGTAGCTGTATCCCTCGATGACAACGAGCATCAGCACGGCGCGGTGCTCTTCCGAGAGACTGTTCAGCGCATCGTCGAGCCGGGCGCGCTCCAGCGGATCGGCCGGCGGTTCGGGAGCGGCCACGTCTTGTGCGGCGTCGAGCTCGACCAGGCCGTCGCGCGCCTTGCCGCGCCGGCCGTTTCGATAGAGATTGGTCATGATGGTCAGGACCCAGCCGCGCAGATTGAGGCCGCGCCATTGGCCGCGGCGCGTCAGGACCTTCTCGACACAGTCCTGGAGCAAGTCCTCGCCGTCGGCATCCGAGCGCGTCAGGCTGCGCGAATAGCGCCTGAGCGAGGGCAGGAGGGCCAGGATCTGGCCCTCGAACGTTTCAGGTGGGGGTGTCTTCACGCCGGCTCTCTTGGCATCAAGGTTTGGCGACATCCCAATTGCCGCCGACACCGTCGCCGGTGATGTCGCCAGCCTTCTTGTCCTTCACCCAGTAATAAAGCGGCATACCGTCCTTGGCCCATTGCTTCTTGCCATCCTTACGCTCGATGATCGAATATGCGCCATCGGCCTTGGCATCGGAAGCGGCCATCAGCGGCGGCCAGTTCTTGGCACAATCGCCGTTGCAGTTGGAAACGCCCTTGGCGTCTTTCTTGAAGGTGTAGAGGGTCATGCCGTTTTCGCCGGCGAGCACCTTGCCCTTGGCGGATTCGACTTCCTTGACGGGAGGGGCGGCGAAAGCAGCGGTCGCGGCAAGAGCGGCTGCCGCCGCGACGGACAGGAATTTCACGGATGTCATAATGTCTCTCCTCAGGTTGGGCACGCAATGCTGCGATACCTGAGATGAGACACGCGACGAGGCAATTTTATTCCGGCTGAGCGAAAGTTTTCGCGGAAAATGGGGGGTTGCAGTGGGGCACGCCGATCAGCCCTCATGTGAGGAGGCCTGAGGGCCGTCTCGAACCACGAGGGCGGGTGGCCGGCTCGATTACTTGCCGGATGCAGATATTGCTGCGGCCAGCGCGGTGGCTAGCCCCGTGGATGTCTTCGCTGTCATCGCAGTCATTTACATCAAATCGATTTGCGGATAGCATATATCCTTAATGTGGTTCACAGAACCAGCCATTAAGAGTTGCTGAATGATCTTGAAAAGCCAGGTCGAGTGGGCGCTGCATTGCTGCGCCATTCTCGCGGGCCTGCCCGAGGGCAGGTATCTCTCCACCAAGGCGCTCGCCGAGCTTCATGGTCTGCCGAAGGAATATCTCTCCAAGGCGCTGCAAAGCCTTTCACAAGCCTCGCTCGTCGATACCACGCTCGGCCCGAGCGGCGGCTACAGGCTTGCGAAATCCCCGTCTGAGATCAACTTCCTTGATATTGTCGAGGCGGTGGAGGGAAAGGCGCGCAGCTTCACCTGTACGAATATCCGGGAGAACAATCCGTGCCGGCCGGCAGGCTATTGCGACAGCAAACCTTGCGCGGTTGCGCGCGTCATGTGGGAAGCCGACGAGGCTTGGCGAAACACGCTGAGGGCCGTGCGGCTCTCTGATCTCGTTGGCACCTTATCCGAGGAGGTGCCGGCGGACATCTGGCAAGGCACGTTCCAATGGGTGCTCCAGCGTGCCGGCTGATCATGCCCTGAAGATGGTCCTGATGGTCTTCAGGATTGCGTGCGCGTTGCGTGCTTGTTCCGGGGGCAGGTTAACGCCGTCGCGGAAGCGTTCGGCGCGGCCGGCGAGGGCTTCGGCGATCTCTTCGGCCAGGGCTGGGCGTTCGCTAAGCAGCGGGGCGAAGGCCGCCTGACCGATTTCATAGATCGTCACTGGGGTCAGGGCCTCCAAGGTGCAGACTTCCTGCATGCCGGCGAGCAGGCCTGTCTCGCCGAAGAAATCACCTGGCGCAAACCGTCCGCGCTCTTCGCCTTCGCGACGCGCCACGATGATACCGGCGCGCACCATCATCAGCGAGGGCAGCATTTCGCTCTCCCGCACGATCACATCGCCTTTGCGGAACTGCCGGACAGTCGTGGTCTCGGCGAGCCTCTGCCTCTCATCTGATGTCAGTGTTGCAAAGACGGGAATCGCTTCGATCAGCGCAAGCGGCGTGACGGTCGGCGGCTTGGCGTTTTCTTCCGTCGGCAGATCGGCGGTCAGCACCTGGGCTGCGGGTGGAACGGCCAAAAGCAAGCCGGCGGATTTGCAATGGCGATAGACGAGATCGAGCACCTCATTTCGCGCTGTCACGCGCTGACTGGGGCTCGTCACCCGAAACTGCAGCTCGACTTCGAGCGCGGTGGCGTCCAACCCCTTCAATGAGACGACCGGCGGCGGCTCGCGCACGATCGAATTGCAGCTCGTGAGCGCCGAGAGCATGACCTGGCGGATCGATGCCGGCATCCGGGTCGGAGCGATGCGGATGGTGAGGATCAGCAGATGGGTCTCGTCCGGCCGGCTGACATTGGTCAGGCCGAGTTTCGCCAGGAGGCTGTTGGGCAGGACGACGACATTATTGGCGCCGGTCAGGATGTGCGTCGCGCGCCAGTTGCTTTCGACGACGCGCCCTTCCGTGCCGTCGCTCAAGAGGATCCAGTCGCCGATAACATAGGGCCGGCCGAGCGTCAGCGCGATGCCGGAAAAGACGTCGGCGAGCGTGTTCTGGAGCGCCAGGCCGAGGATGATGGCGACCACGCCTGATGTCGCGACGAGAGTGCCGATCGGTACGCCGAAGACGAAAGCGAGGACCGAGAGTGCCATGCCGATATAGACGATGCCGATGACGAGATCCTGCAGCAGGCGGGCCTCACGCGGGCTTCCCTCCAGCACCAGATAGAGCCTGATGAAACCGATCACGGCCCATGCCAGGTGGACCCACCAGAGCGATTTGGCGACGATGACGAGCAGGGCCTGCGGGTCTTCGGACTGATATCCCTGAAAACGGTGGGGCTCGATGCCGCTGCCGGCGAGGATCAGCGTCATCACAGCAAAGAAGAGGATCTGCACCACCAGCCGCGTCGTCGGCCGCTGACTGGAGAGGAAATACCAGACGAGGATGCCGGCAAAGCCGACGACGATGAGGGAGATCAGCGGCTTGCCGAACAGCGCGTCGTAGATCATCTCTCTGTCTCCGGAAGGGGCGGGCGGTACATGATTTAGCAAGTCGGCCACCCGCGCAAGCATCGACGTGCGCGGGCGATCAAGGACCGACCATCAGTTCTGCAGCGGGAAGGTCAGCTCCTTCTGCTTGGTGTCGACGACGAAGACGGCGAGCAGGCGGGCGGGCTTGGTCTTGCTGCCGTTGGCGCTGACGCCGTGGCGGTCGCCCGGCATTTCCGAGAAGCTTTCTCCGGCCTGATAGACCTTGACCGGGCCGTCATTGACCTGGCTGCGGATCGATCCCTCGAGCACGGTGGCGTAGATGAAGGCCGAGTCCGGGTGGGTATGGCCTTCAGAGAAGCCGCCGGGGCCGTATTCGACCAGCACGCCCTTGATGCTCTTGCCGGGTACGTTCGGCAGCTCGTGCTCATAGACGAGCGTCACCTTGGCAGACTTGCTGCTGTCTCGGGCGGAAGCTCCGGTGGCTGCCAGAAAGGCGAGCGCGGCGGCGATGATTGATGCTCTGATCATGGCAATCTCCTTTGTTGCTGGGGTGGAGAGGACGCGCCCGAGTGGCCGCGTCCTGAGGCAAACCAATCACTTCGACTCGGCTGATTTGGCAAACCACTCTTCGAAGGTGATCGAACCGAGCCGCGGATTGTCGTCGGAGATGAGCGACTGATCGTTCAGCCTTGCGCCGAAATATCGCGCCTCGGCGTCGGCCTCGACGGTGCGCGGGTCCTTCATCGCCTTTAGATAGCGGGCGACGAGGTCGCTGAGGCGAGCGCGTTCGGGACCCGATATCTCGATCGTCTTGTTGGCCGGGGTGGAGAGCGCCACGTCGGCCATGGCGTCGGCGACGTCATCGGAGGCGATCGGCTGCACATAGGCCGGCGACAGGCGGACCGTCTGGCCGACCGTGCCGGATTGGGCGATGCCATTCAGGAATTCCATGAACTGCGTCGAATGCACGATGGTGTAGGGAATACCCGAGGCCCTGATCAGCTTTTCCTGAGCGAGCTTGCCGCGGAAATAGCCGCTTTCCTGCAGGCGCTCGGTGCCGACGACCGAAAGCGCGATATGATGCTTGACGCCGGCGGCCTTTTCGGCGGCGAGAAGATTGCGTCCCGAGGTCTCGAAGAATTCGAGCACGGCCTTGTCCTCGAAGGAGGGCGAATTGGCAAGGTCGAGTACGACCTCTGCGCCGGCAAGCGCTTCCGCCAGCCCTTCCCCGGTGATCGTGTTGACGCCGGAGTTCGGCGAGGCGGCAATCACCTCATGGCCGCGCTTGCGCAGGCGTTCGACAGTTTTCGAACCGATGAGGCCGGTTCCGCCGATGACGACGATTTTCATAACGGATCTCCCTTCGCTGTCGCGGCGCGGCAGCGTCAAATTTAATCTTCTCAATGAATTGCAGGGGTTAGTTCAGGCCAGCCTTGTCGAGGCCGTAGGCCTTGTCGGCCGTGCCCGGTACGGTCTTGAAGCCGACATTGACGCGGTTCCAGGCATTGATGGCCATGACCACGAAGGTCAGGTCGGAGATTTCCTTCTCCGAAAGCTGGCCGCGAACCCGCTCGTAGATCTCGTCGGGAACGCCGCCCTCGGGAAGTTTGGTCAAGACTTCGGTCCATGCCAGCGCTGCGCGCTCGCGGGGGATGAACAGGTTCGATTCCCGCCAGATGGCGACGTGATAGATTCTGAGCTCGCTCTCGCCATGGATCTTTGCCTGCTTCACATGCATGTCGAGGCAAAAGCCGCATCCGTTGATCTGCGAGGCGCGGATTTCGACCAGCGCCTGCAGCTTCTCGTCAATGACGCTGCTCCTCAGCGCCATGCTGAATTCCATGAATTTCTTGAAAAGCTCGGGGGAATGCTGGGCATAGTTCAATCGCTGGGTCATGTCGTTCTCCTCTAATTAAGGACAGTTATTATCCTTATGGATAAAAGATATCCTTAATTGCTGGACAGTAAAGCCATTCTCGCTTAGTCTGGCGGCATAAAGCCTATGCGCAAAAGTATGAGGGGGCTGTCATGGATATCGTATCGGCATTACGGACCTTTCAGCGCGTGGTAGAGACAGGATCGTTTTCGGCGGCAGCACACGATCTCGACGTGACTCAGCCGGCGGTTTCACGCCAGGTCGCAGCCCTCGAAAGCCATTTCAACATGCGCCTCTTGCATCGCACGACAAGCGGCCTGTCGCTGACGGCCGAAGGCGAGCGAATGATGCCGATGGCGCTGAGGATTCTCGACGCGGTGGAAGAGCTCGGCGATGCCGCCGGGTCGGATGGAGCGATCGCTTCGGGGAAGGTCAGGCTGAGCGTTCCGGCACCACTCGGGCTCTATCTCAGCGAGCGGCTGGGCGATCTTCTCGCTGCTCATCCCAAACTCTCGGTCGAGCTGCTTTTCAGGGAGCAAAGCTCCGACATGATTGAGGAGCGCCTGGACCTTGAAGTGCGCCTTGGCCCGGTCGCCGACAGCAGCCTCGTCTGCCGCCGGATCGGCTGGACGACGGCCTTCCTCGTCGCGTCTTCCGCCTATCTCGCACGCAGGGCGGCGCCGCGCGCACCGAAGGACATCAAGGATCATGAATGCCTGTGCTACAACAGGGCGGGTGAGGCCAATATCTGGTCCTTCTCGAGCGGCTCGGAAGACATATCGGTCAGGATCTCGCCGCGGCTGACGGCCTGCAACGCCGTCGCTATCCACAGGGCAGCCCTTGCCGGCGCGGGCCTTGCGGTGCTCTCCCACATCATCGCCAAGCCCGATATCGCCGCTGGCCGGCTGATCCCGGTGATGAATGATTTTCAGCCGAGCCGGCTGCCGGTCACCGTCGTCTATCCCTCGCGACGCAACATGGCGCTACGCGTCAAGACAGTTCTGGATTTTCTGATCGATGCGATGGGGCAGGACCCGTCGATGTGCGCAGGCGGCGCGGACCGGGGCTGGGACCGGTGAGTGCAAGGATCTGCTGCCAACGGCCACGCAGTATCGGTTTCCGCCTTGCTTAAAAGCGGCGAATCCTGCCAAGTCGTCTGATCATGCAATTTGCGCCGCAACAAGACGAAGCCCTGAAGGCTGTTTCGAAATGGCTGAACGAAGGGCGCTCGCCGCTCTTTCGCCTGTTCGGCTATGCCGGAACGGGCAAGACAACGCTTGCCCGGCATTTTGCCGAGAATGTCGACGGCGACGTGCTGTTTGCCGCCTTCACCGGCAAAGCCGCCCAGGTGCTGCGCTCGCGCGGCGCCTCCAACGCCAAGACCATCCATTCGTTGATCTATCGCCCGCGCGGCGAGGAAGCGGTGGAGGACGAAGAGACCGGCAAGACCTCGATTGCGCCGATGTTTTCGATCAACCGGCAGAGCCCGGTCGCCAAAGCGGCGCTGATCATCGTCGACGAATGCTCGATGGTGGACGAGGCCCTCGGCAAGGATCTGATGAGCTTCGGAACGCCCATCCTGGTGCTTGGCGATCCCGGCCAGCTGCCGCCGGTTTCGGGCGGCGGTTACTTCACCAACCAGGAACCGGATTACCTCCTCACCGATATTCACCGCCAGGCGCGCGACAATCCGATCATCAAGCTCGCCATGCAGGTGCGCGAGGGCAACGAGGTGATGTATGGCGATTACGGAACGGCGAAGGTTATTCCGAAGAGCGAGGTGACGCAGCAGCTGGTGCTGGGTGCCGATCAGGTGCTCGTCGGCACCAACAGGACGCGGCGGCGCTATAATCAGCGCTTGCGCGAATTGAAGGGTTTCAGCGCCGATTATCCGCAGACCGGCGACAAGCTCGTCTGTCTTCGGAACGATCCTGCCAAGGGCCTGCTCAACGGCTCGCTGTGGCAGGTGATGACCTCGTCCAAGGAAACCACGAAGCCCGGCATCAATCTCCTCGTCCGCCCGGAGGACGACGACATGGATCGCGGGGCGGCGAAGATCAAGCTGCTCAAGCAGGCCTTCGAGGATGTCGAAGGCGAAATCCCCTGGAACACCCGCAAGCGTTACGACGAGTTCGACTATGGTTATGCCCTGACCGTTCACAAGGCGCAGGGCTCGCAATGGAACGACGTCGTGCTCTTCGACGAGAGCTGGGCCTTTCGCGACACGCGGGAACGCTGGCTCTACACCGCGATCACACGCGCGGCGGAGACGCTGACGATCGTGCGCTGATCCCGATCGCGTCGCGATCCCGATCAAGCGGAAGGGGCGGTGCGGCCGTCGGGGCGTTGTCCGTGCGTCAAGCCTGCACGATGCCGAGCAGGACGGCCTTGGCGATCGCCTGAAAACGGTTGTTGGCGCGGAATTTCAGGATGATTCCAGCTTCGAGATCCCTGGTTTCGTCATGCCTCAGGTCGAGCGCCCGAGCGATGCGCTGGGTGGAATAGCCCTCTGCCATCAATTCCAGGCAACGCAGTTCCTGCTCGGTCAGGCTGGAACTGTCCTGATTGTCGTTGAGCGGCTGCGTCTCCATGCCGTCGTCGAAATCCAGTAGATCGCCGACCTGCTGGAGTTGGCGGTGCAGCGTCGACATTTCGGCCGTCAGCTCGCGCTTGCGCACCTGCAAGGCCTCGCGAAACATCGCCTCGGCCGATTCCTGCGAATCGGCTTTGCGAAGCTCGTCCATCAATTCCTGGATAACCGCGATCGGCATGCCCGTTTCGCGGCAGACGGTGATGACAGCCATGCGCATCACGTCGTCCTGGCCATAGACCCGCATCAGGCCGATGCGATTGGCCGAGATCAATCCCTTTTCTTCGTAGAAATGCAGCGTCCTGTGCGTAACGCCGAATGCGTTGGCCATATCGGCGATAGGCACCGGACCTTCCGGTAGATCCGGCGGCAGCGCGGCAGAAGGCAGGAACCGGTATTTCGACCGGGCCTCCGAAGCGATACCGGCGGCAGCAAACAGGCGTTTGGAACCGTCTGGCATGAACCCTCCTAGGGCATCTTGTTGCACCTCATGCGGATTTGCCAGTTGCTTCCCGGTCGCGGCGAGTGGGGTTTCCTCTGAGCATCTTACATGGAGAAAGAAGCAGTACGCGGCCTACGTTTACGCGACACAATGTCCACGTTATGCGTGAACGATCTTTTTTATAAGTGCTAAAAATAATCTCTTTTAAATAGGATAGCAACGCGACGGGGCGCTTTGCAGGCTTTGCGCGAAGGTTCAAGCAAAACACGCGCTGCGCCCGCCGCATCTTCGCAGCCGGGGGAACTGCTATTCCTGGTACATTCCTCCCTGTTGTAATGCCGATTCATCAATGATCGGCGTTGCACTCATCTGCGATTCTCGTTGGCCATCGCCGGGCACTTGGCTTAAAAGCGTGGCCTCCCATTTCCGAGACCAATGGATAATCCGCCATGCCAGCCAAGCTCTCCGTGAACCTCAACGCCATCGCCATGCTGCGCAACCGGCGCGATCTGCCCTGGCCGAGCGTCGAAACCCTCGGGCGCATAGCCCTTGCATCAGGCGCCAGCGGCTTGACGGTGCATCCGCGCCCCGACCAGCGCCATATAAGATTTTCCGACTTACCCGTCATCCGCAACCTGATCGACGACGAATTCCCGAAGGCCGAGTTCAACATTGAAGGTTATCCCACAGAGGAATTCCTCGAACTCTGCGCCGGCGCTGCACCCGAGCAGGTGACGCTGGTGCCCGACGATCCGTCGCAGGCGACCTCCGATCACGGCTGGGACTTCCGCAAACACAAGGCGTTCCTCACCGATGTCGTCGCGCGGCTAAAGAAGATGGGATGCCGGGTCTCGCTTTTTGCCGACGGCGACGGCGATGCGGAAGCGGTCAAGATCGCCAAGGTGGTCGGCGCCGACCGGATCGAACTCTATACCGGCCCCTACGGCGGCTGTTACGACGCGCCCGAGCGGGCGGCTCCCATCCTCGAAGCGCTGGGAAAGACTGCAGACGCGGCGCTGGCGATCGGTCTTGACGTCAATGCCGGGCATGATCTGACCGTCGCAAACCTGCCTGATCTGGTGAAGCGCATTCCCGATCTTGCCGAAGTTTCTATCGGCCATGGGCTGACCGCCGATGCGCTGGAATATGGCATGGCGGAAACGGTGCGGCGGTTTTGCAGGGCTTGTGGGCAGAAGGTTTGAGGAAGGTCGTTGCCCTTAGCGCCTCGAGGGGGATCGAGTGACGACGTTCTGGCGGTGAGACGCACGGTGCATATTGAGTCTGCCGCGCCCAAGGACTTGGGCGCACTGGATTCCTGTGCTTGTCACAGGAATCCAGCCACGGCGCGTCTGCCCCGCGAGTGACTCATTTGCGGCAATGAGATTTTTCTCATTCAAAGCCTTATCCCGGCGGCAAGCGCAGGGATAAGCGAAGTGCTCAATGGCCCAGAGCGCTGCCAGCGGCCGTCAATGCAGCCTTATGCGCCACGAAGAAATCCTTCAGCGGCTGCGGCTGTTTACCCGTCAGCTTGGTGAAGTCTTCGGTGACGATTTCGAATTTGCCAGCGCGGATGTTGGCGTCGGCGGAGACCAGCATGTCGGCGATGAAGCCGGGGAGGCCGGCCCCGCGGATGCCCTGGCCGAGCTGTTCGTCATTGACGTCGACCACGTCGAGCGGCTTGCCGGCGGCCTCGGAGACGGTGGCGGCGACCTGCCGGTTGGTCAGCAGTTCAGTGCCGGTCAGCGTATAGGTGGCGCTTTCGGAAGTGCCGGAGGCGAGGGCGGCTGCGATCGCCAGGGCGCAGTCGTCGCGCGCAATGGTCGAGATCTTGCCGTCGCCCGTGGCGCTGTACCATTTGCCGCCCTGCAGGTTGTGCGGCATCCCGTGCAAGTAATTGTCGTGGTACCAGGCGTTGCGGATGATCGTATAGGCGATGCCGCTTGTCTTGACGGCGTTTTCGCTGCCGAGGTGATCGGGCGCGAAGATGACGAGCGAATCGTCCGGGGCTGGCATCGAGGTATAGGCGATGTGCTTGACGCCTGCCTTGACGGCAGCAGCGACGGCGGCCATGTGCTGGCTGAGGCGCTTGCCGGGGGTATCGAGCGCGTCGGTGCTGATGATCAGCAGCCGGTCGACGCCGGCGAAGGCCTTCTCCAGGCTGGCCGCATCATCGAAATCAGCCTTGCGGGTGACGACGCCCTTGTTTGCCAGCCCAGCGAGCTTTTCCGGGCTACGCGTCGCCGCGACAATCCTGGTGGGGGCGACCTTATAGGTCTCGATGAGATGGTGGATGACACGCTGGCCGAGCTGTCCGGCGGCGCCGGTGACCAGGATGGTTTCGCTCATACGTCATTTCCTTCTGCGTTTTGACGTTGGTCTCAAAAAGAGACTAACACTAGAATAGGAATTGACTTCGCGGTGTAAAGGAGGCAGTTTTTCGGCTGTACGTTACCAAAAGGGAACCAGCAGATGAGCGGCGAGGTCCTGAGTCTGAAGAGCAGGATGCCGGGAATGCGGCGCGAGATCGATCTCGCCGGTCTCGATTTTTCCAACTGCCCGGTCAGGGACATGATGCAGCATATCGGCGGCAAATGGTCGACGCTACTGCTTGAGGTGCTGGCGGCTCGGCCTTGCCGGTTCGGCGAGTTGCGGCGGATGCTCCCCGATATCTCGCAGCGCATGCTGACGCAGACGCTGCGCGACCTGCAGAGGGACGGTTATGTCCATCGGGAAGTCTTCCCGACCAAGCCGCCGAGCGTCGAATATTCGATGACCGATCTCGGCCGTTCGCTCTACCAGCCGCTGTCGCAGCTCTTGAATTGGGCGGAAGCGAACCACGAAGCAGTTCGTGACGCCCGCTTGCGTTTCGATTCTGCAGAGAGCTAGGCTTTGTTGCCGCGCCCTTCCGTCAGGAACAGCAGGAAGGCCAGTGCCGGGAAGGCGAAGCCGATCCAGGCCGTCATCGTCCAGCCGCCGGTCGCATAGGCCCAGCCGCCGAGCGCCGAGCCGAGCGCGCCGCCGGCAAAGAAGGTGGCCATGAAGAGGCCGTTCAGCCGGCTGCGGTGTTCCGGATTCAAGCCGTAAATGGCGCGCTGGCCGCAGACGAGATTGGTCGTCACGCCGAAATCCAGCGTGATCGCCGCCACGGTCAGCAGGATTAGGGCGGTGAGCGAGCCATCGCTTGCGAAATGGCTGATCAGGAAGGAGGCCATGCCGAGCAGCATGGCGAAGGTCGAGGCGATCCTGGTCATGCCGCGGTCGGCAAGCCGGCCAGCGATCGGCGAGGCGAGAGCACCGGCCGCTCCGGCAAGTGCGAAGAGGGCGATGCCGTTCTGCGTCAGGCCGAAGGCCGGGCTTGCGAGCAGCAGCGGCGTCGTCGTCCAGAAAAGGCTGAAGGCGCCGAACATGCCGGCCTGGTAAAGGGCGCGGCGCTGCAGCACGCGCGAGGTCAGCGCCAGATGAGCCATGGAGGCAAGAAGTTCGCCATAGGAGAGCTTCGTCTTCGGCATGCGGACCGGCAGGTTGGCGCGAAGCACGATGGCGAGCACGAGCATCAGTGCTGCCGTGACATAATAGACGATGTGCCAAGAGGAGGCCTCGGCAACGAAGCTCGCGAAGGGCCGCGCCAGCATGATGCCGCAGAGCAGGCCGCTCATGACATTGCCGACGACCTGGCCGCGTGTGGCATCCGGCGCCATGTTGGCGGCAAAGGGAACCAACACCTGAACGGCGACCGAGGCGAGGCCGATGGAGAGCGAGGCGGTGAGGAACATCGCAGGCGTCGTCGACAGTGCGGCACCGATCAGCGCCACGGCAGAGACGGCGATTAGCAGCAGCACCAGCCGGCGGTTTTCCGTCAGGTCGCCGAGCGGCACGATCAGCAGCAGGCCGAGGCCATAACCGATCTGCGTCAGCGTGACGATCAGGCCGGTTGCGGCGGGGGAGAAGCCGAGATCGGCGCTGATCGGGCCGGCAAGCGGCTGGCCGTAATAGAGATTGGCGGCCACCAGCCCACAGGCGGCGGCAAAAAGGAAGGTGAGCCAGGGGGACAGCGCTCGTGGAATCACCTTGTCCGTCGTGGTGGCTGAAATGCTCATCAGAAACTCCGGTATTCAAAGATTATGAGAATTAAATGCAAGAATGCTGGCTGCGGCCACCCGATCCTTGACCGGATGCCGCTATTTCGATCGTCCGGGCGCACCCGTTCAGGTCACGAGCTTCATCGCCGCTTCGGCCGCGGCGACCATCTCCTGCCTGCTGCGTCCTGTTTTGCCGATGACGCGCAAGCCCTTGGTCAAGCAGAGAAAAGCGAGGGCGGCGGCATCAGGGTCCACCCTCTTCGGGATGGTGCCGTCGGCGTGGCCGATGCGGATGAGATCGGCCATCAGCTTCTCGTCGGCGGCAAAGGCAGTGACGACATGGGCGGCAGTTTCATCGTCGAGCAAGGCGAAGTCATTGGCGCCGCCGACGACGAGACAGCCTTTGCGGCCGGCCTCGCCATGCGAGAGCTCCGTATAATACATCACCATCTGAAAGACCTTTTCGCGGCCTGTCTCCGCTGACGCGATCATTGCTTCCAAGCGCCGCCGGCCGAGCTTGCGATAGCGGGCAAAGGCGGCAACGAAGATGCCGCGCTTGTCCTTGAATGCCTTGTAGATGCTGCCCGAGGCAAGGCCCATCGCCTCGGCCAGCTCGCTGATCGAGGTGGCGTGGTAGCCGCGCTCGGAAAAGATCCGCAGGGCCGCATCGAGGGCTGTGTCCATATCGAATTCGCGCGGACGGCCGCGGCTGCGGGTTTTTTGATCTGTTGTGAGGTCGGCAACGGTCATGGCTCCTAATTAGAGAATGGTCGTTTCCAAATCAAGCAGAATTTCTGCGATGCAGCAAATTCAGAGATCGAGTACCCAGGTCTGGCCATTCGCCTCGGGGCCGAACTTCTTATGTCTCTCCTCGGAGACAAGGCGGAAGCCTGCTTTGATGTAGATGCCGCGGGCCGCCTCCAGCATGTCATTGGTCCAGAGCGAAAGCTGGCGATAGCCCTTCTGTTTGGCAAAGCGGATGCATTCGTCGACCAGCAGCTTGCCGAGTCCGAGGCCGCGGGCTGATTTGTCGACATAGAGCAGGCGCAGTTTGGCGATGCCGTCGCCGCCATTGGTGATGAGGACCGAGCCGACATTGACGGCGCGGCGCTCGGCGATCCAGCAATATTCATTCTCGGGATCGAAATTGGCGAGGAACTTTCCGGCGACTTCGGCGGCCAGCGCCTCGAAGCGCAGGTCCCAGCCATATTCCTCGGTATAGAAGCGGCTCTGGCTTTCGACGATCCAGCCGATATCGCCGGCGCGATGGGCGCGGATGATCGCCGGCGCGGGCTTTGCGGCCGGGTCTAGCAGGGCGCGGATCGTATTCATGGCCAAGACGACCGCCTGCGGCTCGCCGGTTGCGAGCGTGTCGAAACGGGCGGCGATCTGCGCGTTGGCGCGCCGTCCGAGTTCTTCGAACTCTTCTCGTCCCCGGTCGGTGACAATAATGATCTGGCTGCGCAGATCGGCCGGGTCGGGGCTGGTCTCGATCAGCCTTTCGGCGCGGAAGCGCTTGAGGATGCGGCTGAGATAGGCCGGGTCGAGATGCAGGTCGCGGGCGAGTGCGGTGGCACTGACGCCTGCATGTGAGCCGATTTCGAAGAGGATGCGGGCGTCCGTCAGTGTGTAGGGCGAGTCGAGATAGGCCTTGTTCAGGAGGCCGAGGAAATTCGTGTAGAAGCGGTTGAAGTCGCGGGCGGTTTCGATGAGGGCGATGTCGGACATGGTGATCTCCAGTGGGAGATCTCGCAATTTGCTGACAAGGCCCGCTCCTCGCTCGCCGTCATCCTCGGCCTTGTACGAGGATCTGCTGCCCTATCGACCGGAAGCAGATGCTCGGGACAAGCCCGAGCATGACGAAAGAAGGGTTGGCCGACTGTGTCAACACACTGACAAAAGTCTCCGTATGAAGACGTTTGTCATGCATTTGGTTGACTGAGTCAACTAAATTGTCGGCGGCGTTACGCGGCTTCCTCTTCCGCCTCTTCCTCGGCGCCTAGAGCGAATTCCACCGCCGCCCGGGCATGGATCGCCGTCGTGTCGAAGCCCTGCAGCGGCAGGCGATCGGGATCGAGGATCAGGCAGATCTCGGTGCAGCCGAGGATAATGCTGTCGGCGCCGTTTTCCATGGCGCGGTCGATGATATCGATCAGTTTCTCACGCGAGCGGTCGTGCACCCGGCCGGCGCAGAGCTCGTTGAAAATGATGTCGTGCACGGTGGTACGGTCGGCGACGTTGGGCACCATGATGTCGAGGCCGAGGTTCTTCATGCGGTCGGCGTAGAAGCGGTGCTCCATCGTGTAGCGGGTGGCGAGCAGCAGCGGGCGCTTGCGGCCGGCGGCATGCAGCGATTTCGCCGTCTCGTCGATGATGTGGATCAGCGGCACGGAAATCCTTGCTGCGACCTCCTCGGCGATCAGGTGCATGGTGTTGGTGCAGATGAGGACGCAGCCGGCGCCGCCAGCCTGAAGGCGTTCGGCAACATCGCCGAGGCGGCGGGCGGCGCCAGCCCAGTCGCCGGCCTTCTGAAGAGCGACGATCTCTTCGAAATTGACCGAGTGCAGGATGAGCTCGGCCGAGGCGAGGCCGCCCTTGCGGGCGCGCACCATCTCGTTGACAAGGCGATAATAGACCGCCGAACTTTCGAAACTCATGCCGCCGATCAGGCCGATCGTTTCCATCTCTTTATGCTCCCATGCTTCCAGTTTCGAAAATCATGCCGTATTTCCGGCGCGGCATGTTTGCGTTATTTGTTCTTCGCGCGAAATTTGTGCCACTATTTTGCGTGGTGTGGTAAGATTGCGCAAGTTCAAGGCGCAGAGTTGACTTCACGCACATGCTGGACGATCGCGACAGACGTATTCTCGACATGCTGCAGAAGGATGCTGGCATATCCGTGACCGATCTGGCCGAACGCGTGGCGCTATCGGTCTCGGCCTGTTCGCGGCGCATCCAGCGACTGGAGGAGACCGGCTATATCGCCAGGCGCATCGTCGTGCTCGACCGCGAAAGGATGGGCGTGCCGACGACGGTTTTCGCGCTGGTCAAGACGGCCCATCATTCGGACGAGTGGACGGAGAGTTTTCGCAGGATCATCAGCGATATTCCCGAGATCGTCGAGGCCCACCGGTTGACCGGCAACCACGATTACATCCTGAAGATCGTGCTGCCGCGCGTCGAGCATTACGATGTCATCTACAAGCAGATCGTGCGCAAGCTGGAACTCTTCGACGTCTCGGCTTCGATCTCGATGGAAGAGTTGAAGCATGGAATGGCGATACCCGTGGGTTACGTCCGATGAACAGTCATGTGCCGAGGCATGGCAGTATGATCGACGGAGATATTCGTCGCTTTTTCATGCTGGGGGAAAACTTCTCCGATCCGGGCGCCCAACACGATTGCACACGGAGCCGATAATCTCCAGCGCCGGCGATAGCGATTCATTTGTCTCGCTACGGAACGTTTTTCGACATATTGCGTTCACCTTTAGTTCAGGAGGAGGGGAGGATATTTCCTCCAGTTGGAGGATAGAGGAGAACAGTCATGAGAAAGCTAACCGTCGCCGCGTTATGCTTGATCATAGGTGCCCCTGGCATCACGCCCGCTCAGGCGTTTCCGGCTATGAACCCACCCAAGATCGAGGCACAGCAGCAGCAGATAGAGCAAGTACGATGGCGTGGCCGAGGCGGACATCATCGACGAGATAACTTGGGCTGGGCCTTAGGCGGTCTAGCCGTCGGCACCATCATCGGCAGCGCATTGTCACAGCCCTATTACGGCTCGCCTTACCGCTATTACGGGTCGCCTTACGGCTATTACGACTCACCCTACCGCTATTACGGCTCGCCTTACCGGTATTATGGCTCGCCTTACCGATATTATGGGCCGCCTTACCGCTACTATGGCCGGTATTATGCTCCGCCCTATCGGAACTATGCATCGACCGTCTTTTATGGGCGGGGCGGCAGCCATGTGAGCTGGTGCTACGCGCGTTATCGTTCATACAGGGCTTTCGATAATACCTTCCAGCCCTATTATGGACCCCGTCGCCAGTGCATCGGTCCCTATTGATTGGCGCTTGCGCATCGGCGCTGTGAACTGGTTCTAGGCCGACCGACGTCATGATCTGTTCGGACGGCCTGTCTGTATCGAACATCAGCAGAGGCCAGTCTGGGCAGCAATAACTCCGCGTGATTTCCCCTCCGCAAACTTCGCGGGCTTGGTCGACTGCGATCGGTGCAGGGGAGGCATTCCAAAACGGCAGTTGCAACCTTTGCGCCGAAGCCCACATTGGCTTTCAGCAAAATGGCGCAGAAGGGGCAGGGCATGAGCGATCATCACGTCGTCGTTGTCGGCGGCGGTTTCGGCGGGCTGCAGCTCGTCAACGGTTTGAAGGGCGCAGGCGTGAAGATCACGCTCGTCGACCGGCGCAACCATCATCTCTTCCAGCCGCTGCTTTATCAGGTGGCGACCACCATTCTCTCCACTTCGGAAATCGCCTGGCCGATCCGCCGCCTCTATGCCGACCGGCCCGACGTGACAGTGCTGCTCGGCGAGGTCACCGATGTCGACAGCGGTGCGAAGACGGTTTCGCTACGCAACGGCATGACTCTGGGTTACGACACGCTGGTGCTGGCGACAGGGGCGACGCATGCCTATTTCGGCCGTGACGAATGGGAGCCGGTGGCGCCCGGCCTGAAGACGTTGGAGGATGCGACGACGATCCGCCGACGGGTGCTGCTTGCCTTCGAGAAGGCGGAGATGGAGGCCGATCCCGCCGTGCGCGATGCGCTGCTGACCTTCACCATCGTCGGCGCCGGGCCGACCGGCGTCGAGCTTGCCGGCATCATCGCCGAGCTCGCGCATTTCACCCTGCCGAAGGAATTCCGCAACATCGATACGCGCAAGACCCGCGTCGTGCTGGTCGAGGCCGGCCCGCGGGTGCTGCCGACCTTCGCCAAGGAGCTTTCGGCCTATGCGCAAAAGGCGCTGGAGAAACTCGGGGTCGATGTCCTCCTCGGCAAGCCGGTGACGGAGTGCGGCGCCGACGGCGTGCAGATCGGCGAGACCTTCGTCCCGAGCCGGACAATCGTCTGGGCCGCCGGCGTCACGGCTTCGCCAGCCGCCCGCTGGCTTGACGTGCCGGCCGACCGGGCGGGGCGTGTGGTCGTCGAAAAGGATCTGAGCGCGCCGGGCCTGCCCGATGTCTTCGTCATCGGCGACACGGCTTCCGTGATGCGCGAGAACGGTAAGCCGGTGCCGGGCATCGCACCCGCCGCCAAGCAGCAGGGCGGCTACGTCGCCAAGGTCATCCGCGCGCGTCTGTCGGGCAAACCGGCGCCGGCGCCCTTCAAATATTGGCACCAGGGGAGCCTCGCGACGATCGGCAAGAGTGCGGCAATCATCGATTTCGGCCGGATCAAGCTCAGAGGCTGGATCGCCTGGTGGATCTGGGGCATCGCCCATATCTACTTCCTGATCGGCACCCGCTCGCGCTTCTCCGTCGCCTGGAGCTGGCTGTGGATTTATCTCAGCGGCCAGCACAGCGCCCGGCTGATCACGCAGCGCGACACGATGCGGGAGGAGGGGTAGGCTGCTGCGTTGCCTGTCCGGGGGCCTCGAAGGACGAGGCCGGCCACCTTCGTTTCACCCAGCAATATCAGCGCACCGCCCTCGTGGTTCGAGACGGCCCTGCTGGCCTCCTCACCATGAGGGCTGATCGTAGCGTCCGGAGGCGCACACGTCGCCCGCTGAAGCCTTGAATCAGGACGCGTTCAAGCTTGACACATCTCCCCGCCCACCCTTAGCATCCGACCCGCGTCTCCCCAACATCGGGAGGTCACGCGTCCAGCCGTAACAACGGACAGAGGTTCCAATGCGCCGAGTCACTTCTCACGAAAATCACATCCGAATTTCTGAGAAGTTGGTGGTTCATGCGCACTTTGAATCTGGGCATCCTCGCCCATGTGGATGCAGGCAAGACTAGCCTTACCGAAAGACTGCTTTTCAACGCCGGCGTCATCGACAGGCTCGGCAGCGTCGATACCGGCGATACACAGACGGACAATCTCGAACTCGAGCGGCAGCGCGGCATCACGATCCGGGCCGCGGTGGTGTCGTTTGCGATCGGCGACAGGATCGTCAATCTGATCGATACGCCCGGCCATCCCGATTTCATCGCCGAGGTCGAGCGGGTGCTGGGATTGCTGGATGCCGCGGTCGTCGTCGTTTCGGCGGTCGAAGGTGTGCAGGCGCAGACGCGCGTTCTGGTGCGGGCGCTGCGGCGGCTCGGCGTGCCCTTCGTCTTCTTCGTCAACAAGGTCGATCGCCTCGGCGCCCGCTATCAGGAGGTGATGGAGGCGCTTGCCGCGCAGCTTTTCGTCCGGCCGATCGCCATGTCCACCGTTATCGATGCCGGCAGCAAGCTTGCCCGGGTGGAGGCGCTCGCTCCGAGAGATGAGCCGCTTTTCTCGGCGCTCTGCGAGGCGCTTGGGGAAAATGACGAGGCGCTGCTCGATGACTATGTGCTCGCTCCCGATCGGCTGACAAATGAAAGGCTTGGGCGCTCTCTGGCCGATCAGGTGGCGCGCGGCCTCGTGCATCCCGTCTTCGCGGGTGCTGCGATGATCGGTGTCGGCATATCAGACCTGGCATCGGCCATTGCGACGATCCTGCCCGAGCGGCGCCCCGACGCGGATGGTCCGGTCGCCGGCAAAATCTTCAAGATCGAGCGCGGCTGGGGCGGAGAAAAGCTGTGTTATCTCTCCCTGACCTCGGGCACGGTATGGCTCCGGCAAAATCTGAACCTGCCGAAAGGCCCCGAACGCGTAACCGCGATTCAGCTGTTCGAGGATGGCCGGATCCATGGCGCCGAGAGCCTCCGCGCCGGGCAGATCGCGCGCGTCAGCGGTCTCGCCGGCGCGCGGATCGGCGACGCAGTGGGCGGCGATCGGTTTCCCGGTGGGCAGGCTCACTTTGCGCCGCCGACACTCGAAACCCGCGTGCTTGCCCGCCGCCCGTCCGACGAGGCGGCGCTCTGGCTGGCGCTGAACCAGATGGCCGAACAGGACCCGTTGATCAATCTGCGCCGCAACGACGAGACGGACGAGGTGTTCGTCTCACTTTATGGCGAGGTGCAGAAGGAGGTGATCCAATCGACGCTGCTGACGGATTTCAGTCTCGATGCCAGATTTGAGGAAAGCACGGTCATCCTGGCCGAGAGGCCTGTGGGAATCGGGACCGGCCTGCAGATCCTCTTCAAGGAGCCGAATCCGTTTCTCGCGACCGTCGGGCTGCGCGTCGAGCCGCGTCCTGCCGGGGCGGGCAACAGCTTTGCGCTCGAAGTGGATGTCGGCCAGATGCCGGTCGCCTTTTACCGGGCGGTCGAGGAAACCGTGTTCGAGACGCTGAAGCAGGGAATTTTCGGCTGGCAGGTCATCGATTGCCATGTGGCGATGACGGCGGCCCGGCACAGTTCGCCGGCAAGCACTGCCGCCGATTTCCGGCAGTTGACGCCCTGGGTGCTGGCCACGGCGCTATCGGCTGCGCAGACCGTGCTCTGCGAGCCGGTCGACCGCTTTCGTCTCGAGGCGCCGGCGGAAAGTCTAAGCGGCGTACTGACCTTGCTTGCGAGATCAGCCGCGATGACGACGGATTCGGTGATCGCCGATAGCGTCGCCCGGCTCGAAGGCACCATGGCGTCTCAGATGGTGCGGAGCGTCCAGCAGCAATTGCCGGGGCTGACGAGCGGGGCAGGGACGATGGAAACCGCTTTCGATCACTATGCGCCGATGGCCGGGCCGCCGCGCCTACGCCGGCGTTCGGGACCCGATCCGTTTAACGGGGTGGAGTATCTGCTGCGGTTGCGAGGGAGTGTATGAGAGGCGCATTTTGGTCATGGGATGGGGCACACGGCGTGCCGGTCCGAATCCAGCTACGGGGCGGATGCTCCGCGGTGGCGGGCGGGAGCGGCGCTTTCGGGCGATGCTTCGAGGCTCCGCCTTACGGGCTGCGCACCTCAGCATGAGGGCGGTGGAGTTTGCCGCAAAAAAAAGGCGGCCCTTTCGAGCCGCCTTCCATTATCCTCAGGCCGCCAGCGAGGCGATGTCGATGACGAAGCGGTAGCGGACGTCGCTCTTCAGGACGCGTTCATAGGCTTCGTTGACCTGGTCGATGTTGATTCTCTCGATCTCGGAGACGATGTTGTGCTTGCCGCAGAAATCCAGCATTTCCTGGGTTTCCTTGATCGAGCCGATCATGGAGCCGGAGATGCTCTTGCGGCCGGGGACCAGCGAGAAGGCGTGAACCGGGATCGGGTTCTCGGGAACGCCGACCACCACGAAGGAACCATCCACCTTCAGGAGGCCGAGATAGGTGTTCCAGTCGATCTCGGCGCTGACGGTGCAGATGATGAGATCGAACCTGCCGGCGAGCTTGGTGAAGGTTTCCGGGTCGTTGGTGGCGTAATATTCCTTGGCGCCGAGCTTCAGCCCGTCTTCCTTCTTGGAAAGGCTCTGGGAGAGAACGGTGATATCGGCGCCCATGGCCGAACCGAGCTTGACGCCCATATGGCCGAGGCCGCCCATGCCGACGATCGCGACCTTCTTGCCGGGGCCGGCATTCCAGTGGCGCAGCGGCGAATAGAGCGTGATGCCGGCGCAGAGCAGCGGCGCGGAGGCGTCGAGCGGCAGGTTGTCGGGAATGGACATGACATAGCCTTCCTTGACGACGATCGAGTCGGAATAGCCGCCCTGCGTCCTCGTCTTGCCGTCGGCTTCGAAGTCATTGTAGGTGCCGCTGAGACCCGGCATGTACTGTTCGCGGTCGAGGTCGCGCTCGGCGCAGCCGATGCAGGAATCGACGAAGCAGCCGACGCCGACGCGGTCGCCGACCCTGAACTTGGTGACGGCCGAACCGACGGCCGAGACGATGCCGGCGATCTCATGGCCGGGCACGATCGGATAAACGGCGTTCTTCCATTCGTTGCGGACGGTGTGGATGTCCGAATGGCAGATACCGGCAAACTTGATGTCGATGACGACGTCATCCGGGTTGGGGTTGCGGCGCTCGAAGGTGAAAGGGGTCAGCGGCTTGGAAGCGTCGGTGGCGGCGTAGCCTCTTGCAATAGGCATGGGAACCTTCCTTTTCGTTTATGGGAGGGGTTGAGCGGGATGGCGGACTATTGCTTGGAACGGCGGGAGAGGGTTAGAGCGATCCTCTCAGCTTTTTGCATGATCCTGCAAAAGTGAGGCGCCCGCCTGTTTGCGAAACGGCTGAAGCACTCTAGATAGAGGCGGTATCGACGGCGTCGGACAATCGACAGAAAGAGTTGCCGCATGACCTTGCCCTTCAGCCCCTATCAGGAAATCGTAGACATCGCGATGCGCTTCGCGCCTGGCGACGGCGAGTTCTCGACTGCCATCGGCAATCTTCATGTCAGCCGCCGCTCCAAACCGAGCGATCCCTTACACAGCAGCTACCGCCCGTGTTTCGCCTTCGTGCTGCAGGGGGCGAAAAGCCTGCAGCTCGGCACGGAGCAGATCAGCTACGGGACCGGCGACTATCTCCTGACCTCGCTCGACCTGCCGGTCGCCTGGCGGGTCACGGAAGCGAGCCCCGAGGTGCCGCATCTCTGTCTCGGGCTGGCAATCGATTCCGAGAAGCTGCTGGAGTTGCTCAGCCGCATCGACGTTCCGCGGCCGGCTGCCCATACCGACGGGCAGCGCGGGATGGTGGTGAACGTCGCGCCGCCGGAGCTGATGGATGCCGCCGTTCGCCTGCTGCGCTTGCTCGATCGTCCAGGCGACATTCCCGCCATGGCGCCGCTGATCGAGCAGGAAATCCTTTACCGGGTGCTGACTGGGCCGCACGGCGCGCGGCTGATCAACATCGCCACAGCTGACAGCCACAGCAACCGGATCGCACGCGCCGTTGCCTGGCTGAAGGAGAATTTTGCGCGGCCGCTGCGCATCGAGACCCTTGCCGAACGCGTCAATATGAGCGTGTCGTCCTTCCATCATCATTTCAAGTCGGTGACGGCGATGACGCCCGTCCAATATCAAAAGCAGCTTCGCCTGCACGAGGCGCGCCGGCTGATGCTCGTCGAGCGTCTCGATGCCGGCACGGCCGGCCACCGGGTCGGCTATCAGAGCCCGTCGCAGTTCAGCCGCGAATACAGCCGCCTTTACGGCGCTTCGCCGGCCCGCGATGTCGACGGCGTGCGCGAGATCATCGCGGCGGAATAGCGCTAGGGACGTTCGGCGGCTGCTGCCGGCCCGCATTAAAGGATGTTTGACGTTTCCCGGCTAGGCTGGCGCCAACAATCAAGCAGGCACCGTCGTCCGCATGACGCAAACACCGTTCCTTTCGATCGTCGCGCCTTGTCACAACGAGGAAGAAGGCCTGCGCGAATTCTGCCGCCGCGCCGCCGCCGCTGCTCAGAGCGTCGCCGGTGACGCCTTCGAACTCATTCTCGTCGATGACGGCTCATCAGATGGCACCTGGGAGATCATTTCGGATCTGGCAGCCAAGGTGCCGCAGGTGCTCGGTGTTCGCCTCCTGCGCAATCACGGCCACCAGCTGGCATCGACGGCGGGTCTTTCGGCGTCACGGGGCGAGCACGTGCTCCTGATCGACGCCGACCTTCAGGATCCGCCCGAGCTGTTGTTGATGATGATGCCGATCATGGAGCGCGGCGCCGACGTCGTTTACGGTCAGCGCACACGTCGCGAGGGTGAAACCTGGTTCAAGCTCGCCTCCGCTTCGCTTTTCTACCGCACGCTCTCCAGGTTCGCTTCTGTAAGCATCCCGCGCGATACAGGCGATTTCCGGCTGATGCGCCGGCGCGTCGTCGATATTCTTCTGGCGATGCCGGAGCGTGATCGTTTCATCCGCGGCATGGTCAGCTGGATCGGCGGCCGGCAGGTGGCTCTGCCTTACGAGCGGGACGCCCGTTTTGCCGGAACGACGAAATATCCGCTGCGCAAAATGATCAATTTCGCCCTCGATGCGATCACCAGCTTTTCAACGACGCCACTGCGCATTGCCACATGGCTCGGCATGATCAGCGCCGGTGTGGCGATGGCGTTGCTCGTCTATACCTTCGTTCGCTGGCTGCAGGGCGAGACCGTCACCGGCTGGTCGTCGATCATGGCCGCTGTCAGCGCCTTCAGCGCCATCCAGCTGATCTGCATCGGCATCATCGGCGAGTATCTCGGCCGTCTGGTGCAGGAGAGCAAGAGGCGGCCGATGTTCATGGTCGAGACGATCCTGCGGGGCGGCGACCAGGCCGAACTGCCGACGACTTTTTCTGAAATGAGCGCCGGCGACCGGCGCGCCGCGCTGGATTCGGCCTTCGCGCCGGCAGAGTTGCCGCGGCCGCAAAAGAGCAACCGGATCAAATAATGAATCGAATTGCTGCGCCTGTTCATGCCGCGGCCGTGCCGGAGGATTTGATCGCCCGGCAGGACTCCACCATTGCGATCGCCGTTTTCGTCGCGCTTGCGGCTGCATTGGTCGTCCTGTTTCACTTTCCGCCGGTTCTCGACTACGCCAATCACTACGCCCGGATTTGGCTGCTTTCGGGCGGCATCGGCGAACAGCCGTTCCCTGAGATCTATGCGATCGATTGGAACCGCACCTTCACCAATGTCGGGATAGATCTTCTCGCCGTCTGGCTGGGGCCGCTGGTCGGCACCGACAGGTTGGCGCGGACATTGCTCTTTCTGGCGATCGTGTTGCCGCCGCTTGGTGCGATCGGGCTGCACCGCTTGCTCTTCGGTGGCCGGCACTATTGGCAGATCGCCATGCTGTCGTTCGGCTGGTGTTCGACGATGATCGGCGGCTTCATCAATTTTCAGATCGGCCTCGGCATGGCCTTGTTCTTCTCGTGCATCGATCTGCGGCTGCAGGGCGGAAATCCGGTCTGGGTTTTTGCCTGGCGGCTCGCCGCCGCACTGCTGCTGACGGTGATGCACATTTTCTCGCTGGGCTTCTATATAGCGATCGTCTGCGGCCTCGAATTTTCCTGGCGCATCGACATATTGCGATCAAAGGCCGCTTTGGCGAGGCTTACCGGCCGATTGGTGCTGGCGATCAGTGCCTGCGCCCTACCGCCGCTCGCGTTGTACCTCCGCACTGCTGCTTTACCAGATGCCGGGGGGAGCGGCCTTGGGCTTGCCTGGAACGATGGCGTCATCCTGATCCTGATAAACCTTGTCTCCGCCATCACGACCTATGTTCCCTTGGTGGACGTCGTGCTGTTTCTGCCACTGATCCTCATCTGCACGCGGGCCGCACGTACGGGCGACATGCAGGTGCATGCGGGGCTTGCCGTTACCGCCTGCGGATTGTTGCTTCTTTCCTGTATTTCGCCGCGACACGCTCTCGGCACCGGCTGGATCAGCTGGCGTTTTCCGATCATGACGGCGCTCGTCGCCATGGCGATGGTGTGCCCGTTTGCCAATTTGACACGCCGGCAGGCGCTGTCGCTGGCGCTGGTCATCAATCTTGCGGTCTTCGGCCGAGCCGGCTGGATCGGGTGGAATTGGTGGCTGGCGCAGAAAGATGTCGCGGCTGTCGAGGCTGTGCTGAGAAAGATACCCGCCGGCACGGCCGTGCTGCCTCTGGGGCATGAACCGGAGACCGCCAGCAGCCTTGCCCATTCCAATCGGCACTTTGCCTGGGGATTGGATACCTTTAGGCATTTGCCGACGCTCGCCGTGCCGTTCTCGCATGCTTTCGTGCCGACGCTCTTCACGGCAAAGGGCAAGCAGCCGCTTTCCGTCCTGCCGCCATGGTCCCAGATCGCAGTTCCCGAGGGCAATCTGGTGTCGATCGCCGTACTTTCATGCCCGGCAATGATGCGGGAATATATGGATTTTACGCCCTATTTGTCGGATTGGCGCAGGCGTTTCGATTTTATCCTCATTGCCAATGCCGATATCCCCGACCGTTATGTCGGCAGCTTGATGCCGGCGGGACTGACGCTCATCGAGGATGCCGGTTTCGCGCAGCTTTATGCGATCGACAAGGTAATGCCGGCGGAACCTCTCTCGATCCCGGCCGGTTGCGCCAGAGCGTCTTAGAGCGGTTCAGCGTTTCACGGAAGTGCAGAACCGCTCTAAGCTTTTGGATTTACGCTCCAGGCTGCCGATGCCGTGCCTGTTCGGCTCTACGAACTGCCGGTCGTCCTGAGCTCGAGCGCAAGCTGTTGTGCCTGTCGTGCCGTGTCTTCGTCGCAAATCAGCACGTTGCCCAGGCCGGACAGCAGCACGGCTGCGATCGCCTGCGCCTTGTTCAGGCCGCCGGACGCGAAGACGACATTGGGAATGGCGCGCAGGGCCTCCAGCTCGGGAGCGATTGCGCACCTGTTTATGGCATGGTCGATCGGCCGCCCGATCTTATCGACGAACTGGCCGAGCACGTCACCACAGGCACCGGCTGCGAGCAATTCCTCTATGTTGATGTTGCGTGGCAAGCCGTAGCGCATCAGCAGCGAACGCTCCGTCATGTCGCCGATGCTGAGCACGATGACATCATTCGTCTCGATCTGTCGAAAGGCTGATTCAAAAACATCCTGCCGGACGATTGCCGTCCGCGATTCCGGGCTGCCGGCATAGATCGGAGCAGCCAGATAGGAGCATTCGGCATTGAGCTGGCGGGCAAGATCGCTTGCAATGTCAAAGGTATTGATTTCGATGCCGTGCGTCAGCCCGCCCATGACCGAATTGACGCAGATATCAGGCCGTCTGAGGGAAGGCATATGACGCACCATCTCGCGCAGCGTCGCTCCCCACCCGACGCCGACGCCGCGGATATTGCCGCCGTTCAGCAGCTGGACGAGATAATCGGCGGCCGCCTGGCCGAGCAGGACCGGGATCAGTTGCGCATCCTCGGGCGTCGGTACGATAATTGCCCGATTGAGGTTGAATTCTGCCGCCAGCTGCTGCTCCAGGGCGACACAGGACGTCAGCCGGGAATTGAGGGTGATCGTCACAAGGCCAGATCGGCGCGCCTCGGCGATGATCTTGTTGACGCGAAGCCTGTTGGTCGAAAGTGCTTCTGCGATTTCACCCTGGGTGCGTCCCTCCATGTAATAGAGCCAGACCACGCGCACCTGCATCTGTTCGTCCGGGAGCGCTACGGGCGCGGAAGAAGCACTTCTGTTCTGTGACATGCGATAATCTGCGCCTCCGCTTCGACGCCATGGATCTCAAATCCCCGGCGCTTGTCAATCGCCGGGGGCCGTGTCAGCCGCTTCACCTCGATCAGTCGGTTCGCCGGCCGGTCGACTTGTTGAAGGGATGCAAAGCTTCCATGCGTACATGACACGAAATGCGATCGCTTTCCCGCAGATGTCGATCGGTAGGCACGCTCGCGATGATGCGCTTTCGGCTGTCGTCGATGCGCAGATGCACGTTGTTCTCATCGCCGACGGTTTCGATCAATTCGACATGGGCATCGAACCGGAGATCATGCTCCGATCCGGCGCCGAGGTTGATCGCACCAGGTCTGATGCCGACGAGATCCGTGTCCCTGGGAAGCGCGAGGTCGCTGGGGCCGAGTTCATCCAGATCGATCAGGTTCATCGGCGGAGAACCGATAAAGCCGGCAACGAAGACAGTTTCGGGACGGCGATACACCTCGACCGGTGTCCCGATCTGTTCGATTCGGCCGCCATTCATGACGACGAGCCTGTCGGCGAGGGTCATCGCCTCAAGCTGGTCGTGCGTCACATAGAGACTGGTCGTCTTGAGCTGCCGCTGCAACCTGCGAATTTCGACACGCATTTGCACGCGAAGCTTCGCATCCAGATTGGACAAGGGCTCGTCGAACAGGAAGGCGGCGGGATCGCGGACGATGGCGCGGCCCATGGCGACGCGCTGGCGCTGGCCGCCCGAGAGCTGGCGGGGGCGCCGGTCGAGAAACTCGCCGATCTCCAGCATGCCGGCGGCATTGGCGATCCGCCGGTCGATCTCCCCGCGCGGCACGCGGCGGTTCTTGAGGCCGTATTCGAGATTCTGGCGAACGGTCATATGCGGATAGAGCGCGTAGTTCTGGAAGACCATGGCGATGTTGCGGCCGGCCGGATCGACATGGCCGACGTCGTTTCCTGCTATCCTGAGGTGCCCGGAGCTTATCGCCTCGAGGCCGGCAATCATCCGCAGCAGGGTCGATTTCCCGCATCCCGAAGGCCCGACCAGCACGATCATTTCGCCGTCCGCGACAGTCAGATTGATCCCTTTTACCGCGGGAACCGGTCCGTAATTCTTCCTCAGATCGATCAGTTCGATAGCCGCCATGCATCCTTCCTCCGGGGTCGTCATACATTTGTAACATGCTATTGACATTTGTAACAAGTGACCCCAACCTTGTTTTATCGCCACTCTGGGAGGGGTTGACCGGCGCTCGACGCACCGGTCGGCGAACAAAGGCAATGGAGAGGAAAACGAAATGACGGCAATGTCTTCGATAGGGTCCCGTATCGGGCGGACGATCCGGTCATTCGCGGCGGGCGCTGCCCTGGTGACGCTTGGATTGGCAAATGCAAGCCACGCCAGCGCCGCCGATCGTGTCAAGATCGAATGGTGGAACGCGGCAGGCGGTCGCCTGGCCGAGATCACCAACCAGCTGATTAAGGACTTCAACGCCTCGCAGGACAAATACGAGGTCGTCGGCATCGGCAAAGGCAATTATGAAGAGACCATGGCGGCAATGGTGGCCGCCTATCGCGTCCATCAGCAGCCCGTGCTGATCCAGGCGGCCGAGCGCGGCTTTCTGACCATGTACAATTCCGGCGCGATCATTCCGGCGCCGGAGCTGATGGAGAAGGAAGGCTACAAGATCGACTGGAATGATTTCGTCGCGCCGGTCGCCGGTTTCTATCTGGTCGACGGCAAGCCGGCGGCGATGCCCTTCAACAGCTCGACGCCGATCTTCTGGTACAATGCCGATCATTTCAAGGCAGCCGGCTTCGACAAGCCGGGCGAGACCTGGCAGGAGCTCGACAAGCAGCTGCGTGCCATCAAGGAGAAGGGCGTTTCGAAGTGCCAGATGGCGCTTGCGAACGACTTCTACTGGAGCCTGATCGAGAACTATGCTGCGATCCAGGACCAGCCTTATGGCACCAAGGCGAATGGCTTCGGCGGCCTCGACACCGAATTCATCTTCAACAAGAGCCCGTTGGTGGTCGGTCAGGTGACGCGCTTGAAGACTTGGATGGACGCCGGCATCCTGCAGATCGCCGGGCAGGGGCTCTCGCCAGACCAGCTGTTCACCTCCGGAACCTGCTCGACCTATGTGGCCTCCACCGCGGCGCATGCCGCCGTCGAGAGCGGCGCGAAATTCAATTGGAGCGCGACCTTCCTGCCGCATGAGGAAGGCATCGAGCCGAAGAACAGCACCATCGGCGGCGGCGCGCTTTGGGTCCTGAAAGGCAAGTCGGAGGAAGAATATGCCGGTGCTGCCGCCTTCCTGAACTTCCTTGCCTCACCGAAGACGCAGGTCTGGTGGAGCAAGCAGACCGGCTATGTGCCGGTGACCAACGCCGCCTATGAGCAGGCCAAGTCCGAGGGCTATTTCAAGGACCACCCGACCCGCGAGATCGCCATTCTCCAGCTCACACGCGGTACCCCAACCGACAACTCGCGCGGCTTCCGCTTCGGCAATCACAATCAGGCGATGGCGCTTCTGGTCGAAGAGATCCAGGGTGTCTGGACCGGCCAGAAGACACCACAGCAGGCGCTGGATGCCGCGGCGGCCCGCGGAAACCAGATCCTTCGCCAGTATGAGCAGCTTCATGCAGCAAAGTAGAACCTTGGGAAAGATGGAAGGCGCCGCCCGGCGCCTTCGCATCCCGGATCTTCTGTCGACGGGCCGCTCGGTCGCGCAGCCGTCGGAGGCCGGATTGAAGTCCGCCCACTTCAACAAGCCGTGGCTCGCCTTCGGCCTGGTTGCGCCGCAACTGCTGATCCTCCTGTTCTTCTTTTTCATACCGTCCTACAAGGCGCTATCGCTGGCCTTCGTTCAGGTCGATCCCTTCGGCGGCACGCAGATTTTCGTCGGGCTCACGAATTTCTACAATCTCTTCGCCAGCCCGGAATATCGCGGCAGCGCGCTGTTCACGCTCTGGTTCACCGTTGCCCAGAACGCCGCAACGCTTCTGCTTGCCGGTCTCTTTGCCTTCGCGACCGATTTCGTGATCAGGGGCAGGGGGATCTACAAGAGCATCATCCTGCTTCCCTATGCGATCGCGCCTGTAATCTCGGGCGTCATCTGGGCCTTCCTGTTCAATCCGGCGGTGGGGCCGGTCGCGCAGCTTCTGCATGGGTTCGGCTTCGAATGGGACCCGAACCGGCGGCCTTTCGATGCGCAGCTTCTGGTGACGATCGCTTCGGTCTGGAAGAATGTCTGCTACGACTACATCTTCCTCGTCGCCGCCTTGCTGGCCGTGCCTGCCTCGCTGCTGGAGGCGGCAAAGCTCGATGGCGCAAGACCGGTGCGGCGCTTCTTCACCATTTCGCTTCCCCTGATCTCGCCGACGATCTTCTTCCTCGTGGTGATGAACTTCGTCTACGGCCTGTTCGAAACCTTCGGCATCATCGACGCGGTCACCCGCGGCGGCCCGGCGGGGGCGACGAACAGCCTGGTCTACAAGGTCTATCAGGATGGTTTCGTGCAGCTCGACCTCGGCTCGTCAGCCGCGCAATCGGTGCTTTTGATGCTGATCGCCATCCTCTTCACCATCGTTCAATTCCGCGCGCTCGAGCGCAAGGTCAATTACCAGGTGTAGCCATGCCCGAACGCCATCTCGGCCTTTCGATCTTCTGCCACGCCATATTGCTGATCGGCGCGGTCTTCGTCTGCCTGCCGCTCTATTTCGCCTTCGTCGCCGGCTCGCTCACCTTGCAGGAGGTGCAGCAGGCGCCGTTTCCGGTTTTGCCCGGCTCGCATTTCTTCGAAAACCTAGCCGCCGCCTGGCAGCAGGGCGAGTTCTCGCAGCTGTTCCTGAATTCGATCATCGTCACCGCCGGCATCGTCGTCGGCAAGTTGGCGATCTCGCTGATCGCCGCATTCGGCGTCACCTATTTCCGCTTCCCGTTCCGGATGACGGCGTTCTGGCTGATCTTCGTGTCGCTGATGCTTCCGGTCGAAGTCCGCATCATCCCAACCTATGAGGCGGTCGCCGATGCCGCCGGGCCGGTCCGTTGGCTCGCCGGCATCATCGGCCTTTTCGGCGTCGTCGAAGGGCTGACGGGCTACAGCATCGAAGCCTCGTTGAAATGGAACATGGTCAACAGCTATGCCGGCCTGATCCTGCCGCTGATCGCCTCTGCCTCGGCAACCTTCCTGTTCCGGCAGTTCTTCCTCACCGTTCCCGACGAGCTTTGCGAGGCGGCCAAGCTCGACGGCGCCGGCCCCTTGAAGTTCTTCAAGGATATCCTGCTGCCGCTGTCGAGCGCCAATATCGCGGCGCTCTCGATCATCCTGTTTCTCTATGGCTGGAATCAATATTTGTGGCCGCTGCTCTTCACCACCGACAAGGAGATGGGAACGGCGGTCCTGGGGCTGAAGCAACTCGTTCCAGTCTCGGACTCGGCACCTGCCTGGAACATTGCGATGAGCGCTGCGCTGCTCGTCATGCTGCCGCCCGCGGCCGTCATTCTCTTCATGCAACGCTGGTTCACCAAGGGGCTGGTGGACTCCGGAAAGTAATACGCAAATCTCAAGGATATTCAGACGATGGTGCATATCATCGGCCACCGCGGTGGCCGCAATCTCTGGCCTGAAAACAGTCTTTCGGGCTTCCGCAACCTTGCGCAAATGCCGGTCGATGGCGTGGAGTTCGACATCCACCTGACGCGCTCGGGCGAAATGCTCGTCATTCACGATCCGACGCTCGAACGCACGACGGATGCGCGCGGGCCGGTCGCCGACCTCGGCCCGGTAAAACATCGCGAAGTCAGCCTCAAGGATAGCGACGGGGAGGTGATCCCCACCTTGGAAGATGTGCTTGCCGTCTTCAAGAACACGCCGCTCGAGCTTCATATCGAACTGAAGACGCATGCCGATGGCACGCCCTACGAGGGGCTGGCCGCCAAGGCATTCGCCGCCGTCGAGCGGTTTGGTCTGACGGAGCGCTCGATCCTGACGAGCTTTCATCCCGAGGTGCTTGCCGATATCCGCAAAGCCGCGCCCGGCATTCGCACCCTGTCGTCCTTTGACGCCAAGTCGGCCGAGCGTCTCGGCCTTGCGAGCGGCCTCAGCCTGATGAAGCAATACTCGGATATCATCGCCGTCGAGAAGTCGCTGCTTCAGGCGAAGTGGGACGAGATCACCAAGCTCGTGCCGCTCGACCGGCTCGGCGCCTGGGTTCCGAACGAGATGAGCGATCTCGAATACTGGCTTGCCAAACCGATCCGGCAGATCACCACGGACCGGCCGGATCTCGCCCTGCAGGCGCGGAGGTGAGGCGTGCTCGATGACCGCATCGATTATCCCGGTACCCGAGGCGTCATGGACAGCATCGACCTCGTGATCTTCGATTGCGACGGCGTGCTGATCGACAGCGAGCCGATCGCCAGCCGTACGCTGGCGGAAACGCTGCAAGGCGCCGGCATCGCGATCAGCGCGGCGGAGGCGCATGTCAAATTCACCGGCAATTCGGAAAGCATCATCGCCGAGATGTGCCGGCGCGAATACGAGATCATCGACGTCGCCGCGCTGTTCGAGAAATGGCATCTTCATCTCTTCGAGGAATTCGCGCGCTCGCTGACGCCCATTGCCGGCATTGCCGAGGTCGTCAACAGTCTCGACCGTCCGAAATGCGTCGCGTCGAACAGCACGATGCGGCGGCTACGCAACAGCCTGGGCAAACTCGATCTCTGGAGCGCCTTCGGCGAAGACGTCTTCAGCGCCGAATTCGTCTCTCGGCCGAAGCCGGCCCCCGATCTGCTTCTGCATTGCGCCGAGCGCTTTCGGGCCCGGCCGGCCAACTGCGTCATGATCGACGACAGCGTTCATGGTGTGGCGGCGGCAATCGCCGCAGGCATGACGGCCATCGGATTCGTCGATCCGGCCGACCCGAGGCCCGGTCGCCGCGCCGTGCTCGATGCCGCCGGAGCTGCGGCCGTTGCGACAGGCGCGGGGGAGCTCACCGCCATTCTGGAAAATGTCGGAGGGAGGCTGTGATGGCGCGCCGGGCGGAGGGCGCGTTCAGCGCCCAGCCTCCTTGCCATGTTGCCGTGACCGCGTAATGTCAGCGTCCCTGGAGGCGGGGATCTTTCCAGGCAACAGACTTTGAATTCGACCGCAGCTGCTAATCAACCCGATCCCTGGCGATCCGAAACGAGAGACCATGACCGACACATCTCATACCGCAGAAGCCGGCGCCAAATATGTCATCGGCGTCGATGTGGGCACCGGCAGCGCCCGGGCCGGCCTGTTCGATATGGCCGGCAGCATGCTTGCCTCCGCCAAGCGGAATATCAGCCTGTTTCACGAAGCCGGTTCCATCGTCGAACAATCGAGCAGCGAAATCTGGAGCGCCGTTTGCGCCGCCGTGCGAGAGGCGGTTGCCGCAGCCGGCATCGATGCGGCTTCCGTAGTCGGGCTGGGATTCGACGCCACTTGCTCGCTCGTGGTCCTTGGCGAAGGCGGCAAGTCGCTTCCCGTCGGGCCTTCGGAAGATCCGGAACGCGATGTTATCGTGTGGATGGACCACCGCGCCGTCCCACAGGCGGAGCGCATCAATGCGTTTGGGCATGATGTGCTGCGTTATGTCGGTGGTCGTATTTCGCCCGAAATGGAAACCCCCAAGCTTCTCTGGCTGAAAGAAAACCGCCCCCAGGTTTTCGATGCCGCTTGGCAATTCTTCGATCTTGCGGATTTCCTCACCTGGCGGGCGACCGGCGATCTGTCGCGCTCGACCTGCACGGTCACCTGCAAATGGACCTATCTCGCTCATGAAAAGCGGTGGGACAGCGGTTATTTCCATCAGATCGGTCTCGGCACGCTGGCCCGGGAAGGGTTTGCCCGCATCGGCAAAATCATTGTCGAGCCCGGCTCCGCGCTTGGCGAGGGGCTGACCGTGGCTGCGGCGGAGGAACTCGGCCTGGGCCCGGGAACGGCCGTGGCAGCCGGGCTGATCGATGCCCATGCCGGCGGTGTCGGAACCGTTGGCACCGATCCGCAAGCCAATCTTGCCTATGTTTTCGGGACTTCTTCCTGCACGATGACATCGACGGCAGAACCGTCTTTTGTGCCCGGTGTCTGGGGACCTTACTATTCGGCGATGGTGCCGGGTCTCTGGTTGAACGAGGGCGGCCAGAGTGCCGCCGGCGCGGCGATCGACCACCTTCTCTCCTTTCATCCGGCGGCCGGAAAGGCGAAGGAGCTCGCCAAGAGCGCCGGCGTTGCGCTGCCGGTCCTGCTTGCCGACATGGCTACCGCCAAGGCGGGCCGGTCTTCCGACGCGGTCAAGCTGGTGGCTGGGCTGCACGTCGTTCCCGAATTCCTCGGCAACCGTGCGCCCTTCGCCGATCCGCATGCCCGCGCGGTCATTGCCGGTCTCGGCATGGAGCGGGATATCGACAACCTGGTTGCGCTCTACATCGCGGGGCTTTGCGGCATCGGCTACGGCCTCAGGCAGATCATCGAAACGCAGGCCGAGGCGGGCGTGACCGTCGAGAACATCGTCATCAGCGGCGGGGCCGGCCAGCACGATTTCGTCCGCCAGCTGCTCGCCGATGCGAGCGGCAAGCCGGTAGTGGCGACGAAGGCCGAGGAGCCGGTATTGCTGGGAGCGGCCATTCTCGGCGCTGTCGCCGGCCGGCAATTTGCCGATGTTGGCGAGGCAATGAGCGAGCTCACCAGGGTGGAAAAGCGTTTTCAGCCGTCAGAGGGCGAGATTTCAGATCTCCACCGCAAGCGTTACGAAGCGTTCAAGGAGCTTCAGACGTTGGTGCGCAAGCTTCGCAGCGACGGCTGACATCGAGACAAATGTCGCGGGCTAATTATTGATGGCGATGATCGCCCAATGGCTTTCCTCGCAAGCGTTGTCGTCGCAGACTGCACCCATCCAGACGGCGCCATTTGCGAGCATGACTCCTTCGCTGTTGACGAAGAGATCCTCATATTGCTGGCGCCCGACTGCGCTGCGGGTCTCCGGAGTCACCAGATCGTCGAAATTCTCGATGAAATCCTCGGCGTTTTCGACATCATAGGTTTCGCCATCTGCCTTAACGCTCAGCGGATATTCGGCAAGGCCGGCGATGGTCTCGGCGTCGCCGGAGCGCATGGCCAGAACAAGCTGGCGCAGCGGCCGGTCGAAGCCGGCAGCATTGCCGTGCAATTCCTCGATGCGGTTATAGACCTCATTCTCCGACTGTGCGGCGGCGCGGCCGGTGAAGGGCGTCGTTGCCAGGAGCATCACTCCGGCTAAGAGAAGGGCAGCAGATAGACGCGACATGGAAGGCTCCCGGCAAATGACATTCTGCAGCATTCTGCAATCTCAATCCGGCGTCCGCCTATCCAATTCTGGTGCGGCACCGGCCTTTCCCGTATAAAAATCTGCCGGGCCTGCTTGACGGCCCGATCGGATTGCCGCATAAAGTCCGCGAACCGTACCGTACGGTACGTATGTGGGAGCCATGACCGTGTCCGTCGATACCGCAGAGCCGAGCGAATTTTCGCCGCGCCAGAACGCCGTTCTGGAGCAGGCGCTGCGGCTGCTCGTTGATGGCGGCGAGAAAGCGCTGACGACCTCGGGTGTTGCGCGCGCTGCCAATTGCTCGAAGGAAAGCCTCTACAAGTGGTTCGGCGACCGCGACGGGCTGCTCTCGGCAATGATCGCCTATCAGGCGAGCAAGGTGCGCACTTTCGAGCGCAACGGCGAAAGGCTGACGGCGGCGAGCCTGCACGACCATGTGGTCATTTTCGCGCGTGACCTGCTGGAGGTGCTCGCGGGCGACGTCTCGCTGGCGCTGAACCGACTGGCGATCGGCCAAATCAACAAGACGGAGGCGAACCGCGACGGCTCGAAGCTCGGCAAACTGCTGCTCGAACGCGGGCGCCGCCAGATCGACCGGCGCGCCATGGCGCTGATCGATGCCGGCAAGCGGGCAGGTCTGCTGCGTTTTTCCGATGCCGACGAAGCCTATCACACGCTTTACGGCCTTGTTGTGTCCGACCTGCATGTACGCATGTTGCTCGGCGAACCGGGCCTCAAGGATACCGCGCGCCAGGCGGAGAGGGCGGTGACCGCCTTCCTCCGGCTTTACGGCACGGAGAAGGTTCTGGCGGAGATGCCGGTTCTCGGCTGATTTCGCCTTAATGACAGTCAACAGGACAAGCACAAGGGAAGGAACTTCAAATGCGCGTCTATTACGATCGTGATGCCGATCTCAACCTCATCAAGGCCAAGAAGGTCGCCGTCATCGGCTACGGCTCGCAGGGCCGCGCCCATGCGTTGAACCTGAAGGACAGCGGCGCCCAGAACCTCGTCATCGCGCTGAAGGCCGGTTCGCCCACCGTCAAGAAGGCCGAAGCCGACGGCTTCAAGGTCATGACGGTTGCTGAAGCCGCCGGCTGGGCCGACCTGATGATGATGGCGACGCCGGACGAGCTGCAGGCCGACATCTACAAGGCCGATATCGCGCCGAACATCCGCGACGGTGCTGCGATCGCCTTCGCACACGGCCTCAACGTGCATTTCGGCCTGATCGAGCCGAAGGCTTCGGTCGACGTCGTCATGATCGCTCCGAAGGGCCCGGGCCACACGGTTCGCGGCGAATACCAGAAGGGCGGCGGCGTTCCCTGCCTCGTTGCCGTTCACCAGAACGCTTCCGGCAATGCGCTTGAGCTCGCTCTCTCCTACGCCTGCGGCGTTGGCGGCGGCCGTTCGGGCATCATCGAAACCAACTTCCGCGAAGAGTGCGAAACCGATCTCTTCGGCGAACAGGTCGTTCTCTGCGGCGGTCTCGTCGAGCTCATTCGCGCCGGTTTCGAAACGCTCACCGAAGCTGGCTATGCGCCCGAAATGGCCTATTTCGAGTGCCTGCACGAAGTGAAGCTGATCGTCGACCTGATCTATGAAGGCGGCATCGCCAACATGAACTACTCGATCTCCAATACGGCCGAGTGGGGCGAATACGTCACGGGCCCGCGCATCATCACCGAAGAGACCAAGGCCGAGATGAAGCGCGTCCTCAAGGACATCCAGACCGGCAAGTTCACCTCCGAATGGATGCAGGAATACCGCTCGGGTGCGGCCCGCTTCAAGGGCATCCGCCGCAACAACGACAGCCATCAGATCGAGGAAGTCGGCGCCAAGCTGCGCGGCATGATGCCCTGGATCGGCAAGAACAAGCTGGTCGACAAGTCGGTCAACTAAGCTGTTTCGCTAGCTTAAACGGGAGGTCGGGGTAAAAGCTCCAGCCTCCCGACTGCTGATAACCCCTGGCTGAGCCGGGGGTTATTTGATTCATTGCGACATGCTGAAGAAAGCTGCTCCCGGACCAGGAGGCGAGCTTCGGTTTGTTGGGAACGGAACTGGAGCTGGTCGGTTAGTGGGATCTATTCGATCTGCTTCAGGGATCAGATGTCTAAGGCCGGAATTCTTACCTTTCATCGCTGCATAAATTATGGCTCCTATTGGCAGGCACGCTGTCTGGCCGAAGGCCTCGCGTCCATGGGAGTAGAAGCCGTTCTCCTGGAACACATGTCCGATCGCGTGAACCGCGCGGAATGGCAATGCGCGCTGCAACCGCTGCTTCCTGCCGCAACGCCAAGGGAAGACTACCCGCTCTACAAAGCGAAGATCCGGAAATTCTTTCACTCGTTTGCCAGCTTACCTCTTTCATCGCCTTTTCCCTTGGAAAACCCGGCCGCGATGGACGACTATCCGCTCATTGTCGTCGGCAGCGACGAGGTGTGGAACCTTCGCCATCCCTGGTATGGCGGGTATCCGCTTTTTTACGGCGAAGGCCTGCGATGCAGGCGGCTTGTCTCCTATGCCGCGACGTTTGGAAGTTTGACATTGTCGGAGCGACTGGAGGGGTGGGCGGAAAAGCTGCGAAAGTTTTCTCATATTTCGGTGCGGGACCTCCATTCGGAGCGGATCATCCACGAAACATTGGGATTGGAGCCCGAACTCGTTCTCGACCCGTGCCTGCAATTTCCACAGACGATGAACGCGAGCAGGGATGACGGGGAGGCGGCAACCTATATAGCCGTCTACGGGCACAGTTTTCCCACGTGGTTTCAGAATGCAGTGCGCCGGTGGGCAGGAGACCGGGACTATCCGCTTGTCAGCATCGGCTATCGGAACGATTGGGCCGACAAGCAATGGATTGATGCCAGCCCGGAGGACTTCGCCAGCTTCATTTCCGAAGCAAAGGCTGTCGTGACGAATTTCTTTCATGGATGCGTGTTCTCGCTTGTCAACGAGAAGCCGTTTGCATGTGTCCTCTCCGATTATCGCTCCAACAAGATTCGCGATCTAACGCGGCTCGTCCGAGCTGAACATCATGTTCTGACTGCGGATAAGACCCCGTCGCATCTGGATGTTATCCTCGGTAACCCACTTCCTACGGGCATTTCGCAGCGAATATCTTCGCTGCGCGATAGATCCAACGCCTATCTCAGCCATGCCTTGCAATAGCTCCGATCAGAAGAATCGGCTCGCGCCGGGCATCGCTCCCAAGGATATTGCAGGCTCCGGCTTCTGCATCGGCTGCGGCTCCTGTGTCGCCAGGTCAGCGCGACCTGATGTGCACATGGCTCTCGACCGGTACGGGCAAATGAAACCGGCAGGCCCGAAGACGTGGTTGCAGGGCGGTGATGAAGAATTTGCGCGAATTTGCCCGTTTTCGCCGGTGGCCCAGGACGAGGACGAATTGGCGGCCGAATATTTTGCCGGTGCGAAAAATCGAGACCCTCTACTGGGGCGTTTCGAGGCCGCTTTTGTCGGCCATGTCGAGGAAGGGGAATATCGTTCGAACGGCAGCTCCGGCGGCATGGTCACCTGGATGGCGGCGGAACTGCTGCGTCTGGGCCTTGTCGACTGTGTTGCTCACGTCAAGGAGAGCGATGATCCGCAATCGGAAGGACGCCTGTTTCATTATTCGCTGTCGCGCAATCTGCAGGAACTTCAGGCAGGCGCCAAATCTCGATATTATCCTGTCGAGCTTTCCGGCGTGCTTCATTCCATTCGTGAGGCGCCGGGCCGGTATGCCGTGGTTGGCATTCCCTGTTTCATCAAGGCGGTGCGACTGGCCTGTGCCGGTGACCCGGTATTGAAAGAGCGAATTGCCTTCACGCTTGGGCTGTTTTGCGGCCACATGAAAAGCGCGCGCATGGCCGAGAGCTTCGCATGGCAGATGGGGCAGGACATCAGGAAGGTTAAACGGCTCGACTACAGGAAGAAAACCCAGGATCGGCCTGCGAATTGGTATCGGGCTCAGCTGACACTCGAAAACGGAGAGACGTGCGCCCAAGACTGGTGGCATCTGGTCGATGGGGACTGGGGTGCGGGCTTTTTCCAGAATTCCGCCTGCAATTTCTGCGACGACGTCGTTGCAGAAACGGCCGATATCGCTTTCGGGGATGCCTGGAAGGAGCCCTACTCCTCTGATGGAAGAGGAACGAACGTGGTGATCGTCCGCTCAAATGCACTTCTGGATGCGATTCATGCGGGCATCGCTGAGAAGAGGATCGCACTGTCTTCTGTCGATTCCGACTTTGTTATAGCCACTCAGGCCGCCGGGTTCCGTCAGCGTCGCGAGGGCCTCGCATTCCGGTTGAGCTGGCCGCGTATGGGTATGCGCCCGCGCAAACGCGTCCGTGCCGGCAGCCATGGCCTGTCTCTGCAGCGCATGGCGGTCTACATCATGCGCTATTGGATCAGCTTTTGGAGCCATCGCGTCTTTGCGATCGCGGTTTTATTGCACAGCCCCAGACTTTACATTCTGTGGGCTCGTGCTGCCTTGGCATGCTATCAGGGAGTCGCTCATTCCCGGGGGCCGATCGGCAGGATAGCCCAGAGCCTTGGTTTAGCCGGCTCCGAGGGACGCACGTGATTCAAGCTCCAGCAGTTGGGCAGCCGACTTGGCAACGCGTGACGCATATCCGCTATCCCTGCGCGGGGCGTAACGTTCGACCATCTCCTCGCAGAAGCCGGCGAATTCTTCAGGCACCAGGGGCGGACTGGTATGGTGGGGCGCAATACCTCTATGCTCCGGCGTGAAGCAGAATGTCACCGTTACGTCGAAATCTTCGAGGGCTTGCATCTGTCGGTCGAACCACTCGAGGGCATTGGGCCGGAATCGGTCCGCCCAGGAAAGTCCGGTGCGCACAGATTTCACGCCCAGCCGTCTCATCCAGGCAGCAGCCTCATCCAGCCGCGGGTCTTCGAAGTGGAACCATTGGACCAGTCCGAAATCCGGCGTGTGTTTGGCAAATTCGTCAAGCGCCGGTTTGGGCGTTCCGTCTTCGCGTAGAATGCCCATATAGTAGTGCCGATAGTAGGAGGAGCCTTCGGCTTCGCGATGACGCGTTGTTGCCTCCCATGATCGAGGGAGGTCGTAGAGGCTGTACCATTGGCAGCGCTCGACTTTGCCCTTGAGCAACTCGGCAGTTCTTTGCAGGCCCCACAACTGCACTTCCTCCGCGCCGAAGGTCGAAACGCCCACTTCGCTGACCCAGATCGGCAGATCGGTGACGGCGCGTATTTCGTTGATTTTCTCCGGCCAGTCATGAATCTGCCAGAGGTTCCAGTCGAGCGGGAAACCATGCAGCGCGACGGCATCGAGGTGATCGAGCACGCCGTAATTCTTCATGCGGCTGATGAAGAAAGGGTCGATTGGGGATATTCCGCCGAGCACCTTCGTCAGTTCCGGATTCTTGGCTGCGATGGCATCGGCCGCCAGGATTGCCATTTGCGCAAACAGGCTCCATTCGGGATCGATCTCAGGATCCCAGTGCGATTTGTTGTTCGGCTCGTTCCAGATCATTGCAGCTTCGATCATTTGACTTCCCCGGGCAGGATTTAACGAACGGGTTATAAGGTCACTTCGTTGAGCGTCATCACTTTTGCCCCCCAGTCGCCGATCACAACCGTCGTGACGGAGGCGGGCGCAATATCAAACCTCGGCCAAGCATCGAGCGGCAGTCCCAGAACATGACTGACAGCCGCCTTGATGACATCGGCATGAGACACAAGAGCTATTCGCTTCTCATTCCCGCCGCTGGTCAGGCTCTCCATAAGGCCGAAAATTCGGGTCTGGACCTCCAGCATGGTCTCGCCTCCTGGGGTGCGGGCGAGGCTGCGTGTGTTATTCCAGCGGCGCCACAGGGGATCGTCATTGAGAACGTCGAACGTCTTTCCGGACCAGTTGCCGAAATTCACCTCGTCCAAAGCATCGTCGGTTCGCGGTAGAGACAGGCCACAGGCTGATGCGATACCTTCTGCCGTCTCCCGTGTTCGTTCGCGCGGGCTGGTGTAGATCTCATTGATGTCCTCGCGCCGCAGCCTCTGCCCGAGACGCTGAACTTGCGAGCGGCCGGCTTCGCCCAGCGAGATACCGGCTGTACGGCCCGCCAGGAAATTCCCGACATTGTCGTGCGCCGCGTGACGTACCAGGAAGAACGTTGCCGTCATTCCGCGGCTCCGCGCAGAACATCCTCCTGGTCATCAATGAAATTCTGCGTTCGGCGGCGGGCCTCGTAATCGGTGAATTGTTGCGGCGGTGATTTCATGAAATAGCTCGACGGCCCTGTCAGAGCTCCGCCCAGGCCCCGGTCGAGGGCCAGTTTCGCGCAGCGTATTGCGTCGATGACCACGCCGGCGGAATTGGGCGAGTCCCACACCTCAAGCTTGAGCTCTGCGTTGAGCGGCACGCCGCCGAAAGTGGTGCCCTCGAGCCTGATATAAGCCCATTTGCGATCGGTGAGCCACGGGACGTGGTCACTTGGTCCGACGTGTACATCGTCCGCTGGAAGCGGAATATCCAATTGGCTGGTGACCGACTGGGTCTTGGAAATCTTCTTCGATTCCAGCCGCTCGCGCTCCAGCATGTTAAGAAAATCGGTGTTTCCGCCGAAATTGAGCTGGTAGGTCCGATCTACACGGACGCCCCGTTCGCGGAAGAGATTGACGAGCATTCGGTGGACGATCGTTGCCCCCACCTGGCTTTTGATATCGTCGCCGATGATCGGCAGCTTTCGGGCAGCGAACTTCTGCTGCCATTCCGGTTTGGAGGCTATGAATACCGGGATGCAATTGATAAAGGCGCAACCCGCCGCCAGTGCCTGCTCGGCGTACCACTTCGTTGCTTCTTCCGAACCAACGGGAAGATAGGAAACCAGCACGTCCGTTCGGGTTCGCCTGAGGATTTCCACCACGTCCGCCGGCGGCTCCGTCGATTCCTCGATCCGATCCTTAAGATACCTCCCTATCCCGTCCATCGTCCTGCCGCGTTTCACCTCGACGCCAAGCGGAGCGACATCTGCGAAACGTTGCGTGTTGTTTGGATCGGCGTAGATCGCTTCCGCGACATCGCGCCCCACCTTTGAAGCCGCAACATCGAAGGCTGCGGATATCTCAATATCGTGCACGTGATATCCACCGAGATCAATGTGCATGAGGCCTGGAACCGGCTCGTTTTCCCGGGCGTTATTATAGTAGGTAAGTCCTTGAACCAATGACGAGGCGCAATTGCCAACTCCCACCAATCCAACGCGAATGGATTTCGAACGCATGGTTCCCTCCAAGGGCTGCTTGCTGAGGCATCTACAAAGCTAACAAGCGGGAGCCGCCACGGTTCCCAGCCCTCCCGATTATTTCAATCGCGTCTGACGATCATCCGACGAGTTCAGGCAGGCATTGCGGCAGAGAAGGAGGACCGGATGCTGGTCTATGGCGATGTCGAGCACATCGAGAATGCGGCAGCAGTACGCGCATCGATTTCACGAATGATGATGGCGTGCATCGAAATGCAGCCAAGCCGGCAGCGCCACGAAACTTTAATTCGAGCGTTTATCCTGACTGGAGAACTGGTTCAGGGATTGGCCGATCAGGAATTCGGGAGAAAAGGCGCGGACGATGTGTCCGAGCTTCAGGACGCAGGCGCGAAACTTCTGCGCATGCAGGCACGCGCGATCATGCAATCGTGGCGAAACGGATTTGCCGGCGTTTTGTCCTTTCCAGAGGATTGGAAAGCCAAACTCGAATCTCTCTCCAGTGCCGATCCGGTGCGGATGAAGCGCGCCGAGGGCTACGCCTTTTATGCTTTGTATCCCGAGAGCTATATCGAGGCGGCTTCGATCTCAAATTTGACGCCTAGAACAGTCGTCATCGGGATCCGAAGCATCGGGACCGGACTGGCGGCTCTGGTTTCCGCCGCCTTGGGTGCCGAGCCGGCCTATTCGCTGCGCCCGACTGGCCATCCCTTCGAGCGATGCTTGCGCGTCACACCGGCTCTTTCCAAGCGCATTCTCGCCGACCGTGACACCGATTTCGCCATCGTCGATGAGGGGCCGGGGCTGTCGGGGAGCTCGTTTGGCTGCGTTGAGGACTGGTTGCAGGCGAACGGCGTCGCGTCTGGTCGGCTTCATTTTTTCCCGAGCCACACGGGTGAACCGGGCCCGCATGCAAGCGGGCCGCATCGGACCCGTTGGCGAGGTCGGCCACGCCATGTCGTCAGCTTCGACGATCTGACCCTCAAAGCTCGAGATCCGAAACATCGTCTGCAGACATGGGCGGCCGATGCTGTCGGAGGCGTGCGTTCGTCGTGGCGGGACCTGTCGGGTGGCGCATGGCGCGCTGTTCGGTATCGCGATCCTTCATATTGGCCGCCGAGCTATATGCAGATGGAAAAACGCAAATTCCTGATGGAAGCCGGAGGAGGGGCATGGCTTGTCAAGTTTGCCGGGCTTTGCGGGAGCGACGTGGACAAGGCCCGAAGAGGCTCTTTGCTGAGCGAAGCCGGCTTTATTCCTAGGATTGCCGGCACCTGTTACGGATTTATTGTCGAGGAGTGGCTGGATGGAACGCCCCTCGACCATAGCGGTGCAAGCAGGCGCGACATCATCGATCACCTCGGACGTTATCTCGGTTTTCGTGCCCGTCACCTCCCGGCACGAAACGGCGGCGCGTCGATTCGCAAACTGTGTGAGATGGCTGTTTTCAATATTGCGGAAGCGGGGGGATCGGACATGGCGGAAAAATTGAGGTGCATGACAGGCACGCCCGAGCGGCTAGCCGGACGATTGCGACGGGTCGATACGGACAACCGGCTTCACCCATGGGAATGGCTGACGACCACCACCGGGCGCATCATGAAGACGGATGCGCTCGACCACAATGCGGCCCATGATCTGATCGGATGCCAGGACATTGCCTGGGACGTCGTGGGTGCCTGCGTGGAATTCGAATTCTCGAGCAAGGAGCGCGATCGTCTTGCCGATCTCATCGGTCGGGAAGCGGACTGCGATCTGCGCGACGATGTGCTCAAGTTTTTTGAGCCCTGCTATCTCGGTTTTCAGATAGGCCTGTGGTCGCAGGCGAGGGCCAGCGTCGATGGCGCCGAGGCGGAGCGCATTGAAAATACCATCAAACGTTACCTGGACCGCCTGCGGCAATTGATCGGACCCTGACTGCGAAGCAGTCTGGATCGGAAAATTTCTCAGCAAAGTGACGGAGGCGGTTCCGCCATCGGATGGCGGCCTCCATGTTCCACCAGATAAACTTCACGTTCCGGATTAGCACGAATGACAAACCCGGCGCTTCTCAGCATCGCTTCGACCGCCGCCTTGTTCGGAATGAACCAATTGGTCGGGTCGCCAGCGTAACGTTCTTCCACGAAATACATTTTTGGAAAGCCGCGCTGCTCAAATATCGTCGTGTTGAAGAAGTCGTAATTTTCGCTGAGTGCCGCGACTTCCTCTTCACCCCGCTGCATGCATTGAAACAGCATCTGGCCGCCGACGACATGCTCATGCAGAAGGTCGAGTGCCAGGAGCGGATGCCGCAGGTGATAAAGGACACCCATGAAAAGGACCAGGTCAAATCTCTCCTTCAGTTTTTCCACCTCGTACACCGACATCAGCTTGAAATCGATATCCTCACCTGTCTGTCTGGCTGCGAACTCGGCTTGCCTGAGATAATGCGGATCGGAATCGATACCGACGACCCGTCCGGCATTTCTTCTCTTCATTTCAAGTGAATAGAATCCGGCGTTGCAGCCGATGTCGAGAACGCTGCATCCCTGGAGATCTTCAGGCACGACCTGCTGAAAGTGGGCCCATTTGAAGGATGGATAGTCACCCAGGAAATGATCCGGCGCGGTCTGAACGCCGTTAATTCGCAGATTGTGAAACCACGGCCTCAGGGCTGCGATGTCGCTTTCCAATCGAGCCTTCTCGTTCATTCCGTACTCCGATCCGCAGTGTCGATCATTGCTTCGACTGCGCCGCCGAGATGTGTGTTCGGTTACGTTTGAATTTTCTGATAGCCGACCGTATCTGCTCGACGGACCGAGGGCCGATCCCCGCGAGCTCGAGAAGTTCGGCGTTCTTCATATCTGCCAATTGGCTCATTCGGTGAACTCCACTTCTGGCCAGCGAACGGGCGATCCATCCAGGGAGACAGGTGGTCAATAAGGGATCTTCGGTATCTCCCCCTCCAATCTTCGTCCGCTTTTGAGATACCTGCGGCATGTTCAGCTTTAGCCGGCTTCGTCAGATTGTGGCCGAACCCTCTTGATGGTTTTCGGTTCCCGCTGAAGAAGAAAAACCCGCCAATTGTGTGCGAGATTGTCCTTCTCGGCCCACACAAAGATCTCTGGACGGTGAACTTAATCATGGGAATTGTTCGACGGATTGGTGTTGGGCGGCATATCTCCCGGACGGATGATGCGCGAATTACCGGTGTCGGGCGCCGGCTCCACCATCTCGGCGTCGCCGACGGGAGGGGGCCTGAGTTCGCCGTTGCATTCGTCCAGTTTCTTGGAGAGATCTTGATGGTCATCCGTTGAACCGCGGCCCTGGTTTGGCTGTGACGGGGCGACGCATTTGTCAGGCGGCGCCTGCGCGTTCGCTTGGAGCGGTAGGGGAAGGATCGCCACGGCGAGCGACAGCGCGCTGAGGAGTCGTTTGAACTTCCGGGATGTGGTCGGCATGCCTGAAATCTCCGTTTCGTGTTTATCCAGATGTCGTCTCGGTCCTTCTTCGAATTCGGCCTCCACCAAGTCTTTAGGGGCCGGTCGCAGGGGCAATCTGCATCTGCACAGGCTGAAACTTGTCCTGCACTCCGGAAAGTGGTTCCTGGCCGGTCAAGCGCTCGTCGGCCGAGGCCGGATGTTCCTGGGTTTGGGCGGTCGAATTCGTCGTTTCCGTTCCGACGCCGGGGTTCGAATCGAAAGTCCGCGCCGTTTTCGAATTCGTCGAGCCTTGCGGAGTCCCCGACAGCTGGTCCGTGCCAATTGGCTGCGGCGTGACTTTGCCGTCGGATGAAGCGACGCGCCAAACGGTATTGCCGGCATCATCGGCAACAAGCAGCGCTCCTGTCCCATCGATCCCCACTCCGACCGGCCGCCCTTTTGCCTGATCACCCTGAATAAAGCCTGTGACGACGTCCTGCGCCTTGCCTGATGGCCTGCCATTCTGGAACGGTACGAAGACAACTTTGTAGCCATTGAAGCTATTCCGGTTCCAGCTGCCGTGCTCGCCGATGAAGGCGCCGTTGGCGTATGCGGCTGGCAGCGCGGACTTCATCGAGAAGGTTAGTCCGAGCGCGGCAACATGGCTGGACAGGGCGTAGTCCGGCGGGATTGCCTTTTCGATCATATCGGTTCGGGGTGGATGAACGCGAGCGTCGACGTGATTGCCGTAGTAGCTCCACGGCCAGCCGTAGAAGCCGCCGTCCTCCACAGAGGTCATATAGTCGGGAACGAGGTTCGGCCCGAGTTCGTCACGCTCATTGACGACAGTCCAGAGCGCACCCGTTTCGGGGTTGAAGGCGAGACCGTTCGGATTGCGCAGACCGGAGGCGAAAACGCGGGCGGCGCCGGTCTTCCGGTCGACCTGCCAGACCGCTGCACGGCCTTTTTCTGCTTCGAGCCCGTTCTCGACGATGTTGGAATTCGATCCGACCGAGACATAGAGCGTCTGGCCGTCGGGGCTGAGGGCCAGATCCTTTGTCCAATGATGATTGATCGGGCCGCCGGGAAGCGGCGTCAGGATTTTCGGCTGCGCGGTAATCCCGTTCCGGCCGAGTTCGTAAGGGTAGGCAAGGATGGCGCTCGTCGTGGCGACGTAAAGCGTGTTGTCTATCCAGGCAAGGCCAAAGGGGGAATCGAGCTTCTTCAGCAGGTCATGGCGTTCGTCGACGGTGCCGTCGCGATTGGTGTCACGCAGCAGGGTAATGATATTGCTCTCTTTCTGTTCACCGCTGCCGCCGTGGGCGATCGACATGATCCAGCCGCGGATGAGATCCTTCGGCCGCGAGGTCGGTTCGCCGGTCGGGCCGCGGGACTGGACGACGAGGACGTCGCCGTTTGGCAGGGTATGGACCGTGCGTGGATTGGCGAGGCCATTCGCATAGGCACTGATCTTCAAGCCGTCGGGAACGGCAGGCGTCTCTCTTTCCTTCCAGCCGACCACTTCCGCGACCTTGAGATCAGATATCAGGGAGGAAGATGGCTCAGGCAGAACCGGATTCGGGCCGATCTGCTGCGACAGGTCGAATTCGGTCTCCTGCGCCGACGCGCCGAATCCGAGGAAAAGCGATAGAACCGAGGTGCTGAGAATGAGGGACCTCATCATCATATCCTCCAGGCCAATCTGGCATATTTGCGGGCGGAAACAGCGGCTGCCACCAGGCAAAACGCTGATGTAACGGCCGAGAGTGTCAGTCCATAAGGAACCACGGCAGTCCATCCGTCGCCGGCATGGACAAGGCTGTTCAGGAAGGCAAGGGCGAGGATGACCAGGTAGAGAAGCACAGACGGGAAAGCCGCCCGCAGCGGACGGGTGCGGGGCCGCGCAAGGTCAATCAAACCAGCCAGGATCGCAATCACGCCGAACACCAGGCCGGCACACAACAGCCAGGCGGAGAAGTTCTGCCACATGAGGTTGTTGCTCTGCCAGAAGGCGATATCGGTCGCGAGCGCAAGCGTGAAGCAGACGAAAGGAAACGGGACGAAGAGCGACTGTATCGGATAGGCGGTCGCGTCTCGATCGGTGGGGGAAAGTACAGCCATGGCATGCTCCGAGCGGCAAGAGCGCAGATATGCGATTCAACCATGGAGGCAGCGGATGGTTCCGTTACAGCGGCACCGGTCTGTCGATCGCCTCTTCGGCGGAAGCGTGGAATTGCGGCCGCCTTTCGCGTTGCACAACCGGAATGACAATGTGGGGGCACTACCCTCTGTCGGTCATTCCTGCGACAGCCAGAGGAATGACGAAGGGGGTGGCGTTTCACCTGAAAGTGCGACGGTGCCAGATCGCCGGCGAACACGGGGGCGAAGCGCCGACCTTTATCGTTGCGCACTCACGATGAGCCAGCGGGTCGGCTTGCCGTCATATCCGCCACCATCGCTTTCCTCGACGGCGAGATTGAGCCAGCCGCCTGCGGTCAGAAGCGCCGACAGCCAATCGGCAGATGGATAGTTGTAATAGCGCCCGAAGCCATCATGCCCTTCGGCTTCTCCCGACTTGAAGCTTGCGTGAAGGATGCCGCCGGTTCTGAGCGCGCGGTGGATACGGGCGAAGATGTCGGGCAGGGTCGATCTCGGGACATGAAGGAGGCTCGCTTCGGCCCAGACGCCGTCGAACGCGGCCTCAGCGTTGAGATCCTCAAACAGCATGACACTGACCTTCCTGCCGATTCGCGCCTCGGCCTGTGCCGCGAGTTCGGGTGAGCCGTCGGTTGGCGTCACGTCGAAACCTTGAGCGAGCATGTAGGCGCTGTCCTGGCCGCCGCCGCAGCCAAGTTCGAGGATCGCGGCCCCCGGCGCAAGTCGGGCAAGGAAAGTGTCGAGCTTCTGTTTCGGCAGGCTGCGTGCGCGGTTGGCGTATATCTCTGCGTTATTGTCGTAGAAGGCGGAGGTGCTGTCATGGGGCATGGGGGGCTGCCGGTCCGGGTCGTCGGTTGGATTGGAGATGTCTTTCGGCAAGCCGGTCGGCGCCGATGATGTCGATGACCAGGATGCCGTCGGGTATTTCCCGATAGAAGGCGACATGGCGCATATGGAGGAGGCGGCGCAGGCCGGTGCCGAGCGCGTCGCACTCGTCGCCCATGGAGGGCACGCGCGAAAGAAGTATGAAAATCCGGTCCCAGTCGAGAAGGTAGGCATCCGCCTGCGCCTCGCCGAAATGCAGATTGGCATATTCGTCGATGTCTGACAGTACGGCGTCGGCCGTTCGGGTCAGCCTATAGGTTGATGTCACGCAGCTTCACCTTCGTTTCCAGCAGGATATCGGGAATGCGCCGGTCGCTGATACCGCTCTCCTCGGCCTGCCTCAGGATCTCGCGCAGTTCGTCGTCGTCGAGCTTACGATGGTCCTGGTCCTTCACGATCAGCTCCGCCATGAATGCGTCGGCGCTGTCGTATCTGCCGCTTGCGATACGGCGCGCGATGTAATCCGCCAGATTATCCGGAAGCGAGATCGTCATTTTCGCCATTGAATTCGCTGCCGTCCGCGCGTGCCGGTTCAGCTGTCCCTGATGCCCGTTACCATTCCCCACCCTGTGATAGAAGCGTTGCCCCCCGCAGTCGAGCGCTTGGGTCACACGATGGTCGGTCTTCTTATCGATGTGGACGGCACGTTCGAGATTCTTGAAACGTGTCGCAAGTCAGGATGTCGGCGTCGTGGCGCTCGCGATCGCGTAAATGATCGCATCGGCGGCGGCGAGTTTGAGAACTGCGGCCAGCCCGATGGCTTTGCGGGCGAGACCGAGAGCGGCGCCACCATGTCGGTGTTGGCGCCGCCGTTCGCGTGGAAGGTCTGAAGTTCAGGCCGGGATGAGGCGCGTCCAGCCGTGCTCATCGTTCGTTACGCCCTTCTGTAGACTGACGAGCTGCTGGCGCAGTTCGCTGGTCAGCTTGCCGGTCTGTCCGTCTCCGACCAGAAACTCGCCGCCGGCATGTCGAACCAGGCCGATCCCCGCCAGGACTGCGGCAGTGCCGCAAGCGAAGGCTTCGACGAGCCTGCCGCTGGCGGCATCCTCTTGCCATTCCGCGAAGGAGTAGGGACGCTGCTCCACGCGTAAGCCCTTTTCTTCTGCGAGCACGATGACGGAAGCCCGGGTGATGCCCGGCAGGATCGTACCGCCAAGGGGCGGGGTCACCATCGATCCATCGTTCATCACAAAGAAGACGTTCATGCCGCCGAGTTCTTCGACCCAGCGATGCTCCGCGGCGTCGAGGAAGACGACCTGATCGCAACCCCTCTTCGACGCCTCGGCTTGCGCCACGAGACTGGCTGCGTAGTTTCCGCCGCATTTTGCAGCGCCGGTGCCGCCGTTGGCTGCACGGGTGTATTCGGTTTCGACCCAAAGAGAGACGGCCTTCGCGCCGCCCTTGAAGTAGGCGCCGACCGGTGAGGCGATGATGCAGAAGACATATTCCTGAGCCGGACGAACGCCGAGAAACGCCTCGTTGGCGAACATGAAGGGGCGAAGGTAGAGGCTGGCGTCACCGGACGGAATCCAGGCCTTGTCGACGCGGACCAGTGCTTCGACCGCCTTCAGGAAGAGTTCTTCGGGCACAGGAGGCATGGCCATGCGGGCCGCCGACTGCGCGAAGCGGCGTGCGTTCTCTTCAGGCCGAAAGAGCAGAATCCGGCCATCGTCTGCCTTGTAGGCTTTCATGCCCTCGAAGATTTCCTGAGCGTAGTGCAGCACGGCGCTTGCAGGATCGAGCTCCAAGGGCCGCCTGGGCGTAACCTTCGCATCGTGCCAGCCCTTGTCGGCCGTCCATCGTGCCAGGATCATGTGATCCGTGAAAATCTTGCCGAAGCCGGGTGCCTCCAGTGCCTGGATGCGGTCGGCGTCAGAGACGGGGGACTTGTGGAATTCGATTTTGATTTCAGGAGAGGCCGACGTTACGGTCATTGCTGGCACCTTGATAGTACATTGAATAGTGGGGCGACACTACCGCCGCCGAGCCGGTCTTGGAAAGGTCTGAAGCAGCCGGTTTCGGCTTGATCAGAGGAATAATCGCTCGATGTGGCCGACGTCGAGCAGCAAATTCGGAATCGAGCGCCGTCGATCGTCTACAGCGTTACCATCAAGTGAATCCGCGACATCAGCGCGAATTTTGCACCAAGGCCTTGGAAATAAGATCTCCGACTTGTCACCATCACAAGAAAATAGGTCAGCATTGTTGACATAATTTCCGCCGCATGGTTTGTCGGCGATATAGAAAATACGAGGAAACCTCCATGCTGAACTGGGACACCATGTTTGCGTCGCGCTCGTCGCGCATGCGCGCATCCGAAATCCGCGAGCTCCTGAAGCTTCTCGACCAGCCCGACATCATTTCCTTTGCCGGCGGCATTCCGGATCCGGCGCTGTTTCCGGCCGAGGAATTCCAGCGGGCCTATGCCGATATTTTCTCGGGTGCGGCCGTCAACTCGGCGCTGCAATATTCGGTCAGCGAAGGCTATAAGCCGCTGCGCGAATGGCTGGTCGAGCAGATGGATGCGCTCGGTATTCCCTGCGGACTCGACAACGTCTTCATTGTCTCGGGCTCGCAGCAGGGGCTCGATTATCTCGGCAAGCTCTTCCTGTCGCCGAATGATACGGCGCTGGTGACATGGCCGACCTATCTCGGCGCGCTGCACGCCTTCAACGCCTATGAACCGGCCTATGACCAGCTGACGCCGAGCGGCAACCGGACGCCCGAGTCCTATCGCGTTGCCGCGGCCGCTGCCGGCGGCAAGGTGAAATTCGCCTATCTCTCCGCAGATTTCTCCAATCCGACCGGCGAAACCGTCGATCTCGATGGCCGCAAGAAAGTGCTGGCGCTTGCCGAAGAGCTCGATATCGCCGTCATCGAGGATGCGGCCTACCAGTCGCTGCGTTATGACGGCGAGCCGATCCCGCCGATCCTGGCGCTGGAGATCGCCGACAAGGGCCATATCAACGATACGCGCACGATCTATTGCGGCAGCTTCTCCAAGACGCTGGCGCCCGGCCTTCGCGTCGGCTTCATCGTTGCCAATGCGCCCGTCATCCGCAAGCTGGTGCTGATGAAGCAGGCGGCCGACCTGCATTCCTCGACGATCAACCAGATGGCGATATCGGATGTCGCCGTGCGCGGTTTCGACAAACAGGTCGCCAAGATCAAAGCGGTCTACAGCCATCGCCGCGACTGCATGCTGGCGGCGCTCGAGAAATACATGCCCAAGGGCACCAGCTGGACGAAGCCGGAAGGCGGCATGTTCATCTGGATCACGCTGCCGGAAGGCATGGACGGCGCCAAGCTGCTGGCGAAATCGCTCGAAACCGGCAAGGTCGCCTTCGTGCCCGGCAAAGCCTTCTTCGCCGACGGCTCCGGCGCCAACACATTCCGCGTCAGCTTCTCCTGCGCCAATGAGCGGATGATCGAGGATGGAATCGGCCGGTTGGGCAAGCTGATTTCGGATGAGATTGGCGGGTGACTGTTTGAGAGGCGCTCTGCCGTGCAGCCCCCTCATCCGACCCTTCGGGCCACCTTCTCCCCGCTGGGGAGAAGGGAGGGAGCAAGCCGCTCGCTCCTCTTTTCGATAGCGGGGATGAGCGCGAGACGGTGCCACAACACCTTCTCCCCGGCGGGGAGAAGGGGGCGGCAGCCGGATGAGGGGGCTGCACGGCACGTCCTCTCATCCTCATTCCTGTGACGAGCACAGGAATGAGGATGAGAGGAGTACTTCCGCCATCCTCTCTCAGAGAGAGGGTAAGCGTTATCCTTCCATCACCACCGTCTTGGGAAATCAACCAAGCAGAACGCCAATCAAAAAATCGTGGTCCACCCCTCGTTCGCGGTCTCGCTCTTGCCGTAGCCGACGCGGTCGGCGACTGCTCCGTCGGTGTTGCGCAGGATGATGTCACCGCCGCGGTTGGCGAGCTGCGGGCCGCCGGCGGCAGCGTTGAGTGCTATGGTGCGCAGTTCGCCTGCGGCAAGCGTTCCCGACAGGGTCTGCATCCGGCCGTTTTCGTCCTCCAGCTTCCAGCCATCGAGCGAGACGGATATGTCGGAGCGGTTGATGATCGTCACCGTCTCATTCTCGATGCCGCCTTCGCCGTTCACCGGGTTGATCAGCGCCGCGATGATGCGCAGCGACGAGGCGACGACCGGCTGCGGCCGGCGGGTGCCTTCGCCACGGCCCTGGCCGCCGCGATCCTCGGCCACCGGATAGCCGGTCGCCGCATCAGTGTTCCAGTTCTGTGACTGGAAGCAAAGGAAGATCGCCGCCCATTCGTCGGTGTCGGTGAAATGGACGAGCAGCGCGCCGTCCTGGTTCGGCCCGTTGGTGGCCTTGAAGCCGCCATTGTCGCCCTGGTTCATGTGGATGTCATGGATGCCGTTGCCCGGCTCGAAGTGGAAATATTCGTCAGGCTTGTTGTTCTCAGGCCCCCAGGCCTCGCCGAAGGCATAGAAGTGGATATCGGGATCGGCAATGCCTTCCTCGACGATCGGCTCGATGAACTCGCGCAGATCGTTCTTCGGGCCGGAGAGCTGGAAGGGCGCGACATCCATATCCTCTCGCTCGACCAGCCCGCCGCGGACGTAATCGATCGCAAGCTCCGGGCGGTCCTTGCGAATGTCGGTCAGGCCCATCGGCAGGGCTTCGAGCGCCTCCGTCAGCGCCTGGTGCTTGAAATCGACGATATTGGCGTAGAGCAGGTCGTGCGGCGACGTCTTCGAGCGGACATTGAGCGCGATGCGGTAGCTGACGCCTGCCGCCTCGATGCGGATTTCGATATGGGGATCGTTGTCGTCATCGAGGGCAAGCGCGCTCGCCGTACCCTTCAGGACCTTGTAATTCTTCAGCATGAGAACCTCCCTGGCGGTGGCGGGATCTCATGCTAGCACTGATAAAGTGCATCTTTTGTGACGCGTATCCTCCGCCGTGCAATGCCTCGGGGCTATGGCTGGAGATGCGGGCCGAAAAGCTCGAGGTCGGCTTCGCCGAGCCTGTCGCTCGCCGTGTTCAACTGGTGCCAATAAGGGTAGAGCATCGCCGGCAGGCTGACGGCGTCGAGGCGCTTGCGTTCCTCCTCCGTCAGCTTCAGCTCGGCGGCGGCGATGTTGTCGCGGAACTGGGCTTCGGTGCGCCCACCGATGATGACCGAGGTGACCGCCTTGCGGCCGATCAGCCAGGCGAGCGCAATTTGCGCGGCCGAGACGCCGCGCTCCTCACCGATCGCGACGAGCGTCTCGACGATGTTCCAGAGACGGTTTTCATCGCGGATCGGCGGCTCGGTCCAGCCGGCGAACTGGCGCGTGCCTTCGGGTGCAGCCTGGTTGCGGCGGTGCTTGCCGGAGAGCAGGCCGCCGGCCAGCGGGCTCCAGACCAGCACGCCGAGGCCCTGGTCGATCGAGATCGGCAGCAGCTCGTATTCGGCGTCGCGGGCTTCGAGCGTATAGTGGATCTGCTGGCTGATGAAGCGCTGGTATTTGTGTTCGTTGGCGATGCCGAGCGCCTTCATGATGTGCCAGCCAGAATAGTTCGAGCAGCCGACATAACGCACCTTGCCCTGCCGGATCAGCGTGTCGAGTGCTTCCATCGTCTCTTCGAGCGGTGTCTGGCCGTCCCATTCATGCACCTGGTAGAGATCGATGACATCGGTCTTCAGGCGCTTCAGGCTTGCCTCGCATTCGCGGATCAGGTGGTAGCGCGAGAGACCGCGGTCGTTCGGGCCTTCGCCCATGCCGAAGCGGGCCTTGGTGGCGAGCAGCACGCCCTGCGGCCGCTTGCCGGCGAGCGCCTCGCCGATGATGTTTTCGCATTCGCCTGATGAATAGACATTGGCGGTGTCGATCAGGTTGATGCCGGCGTCGATGCACATGTCGATCATCTTTTTCGCCTCGGAGACGCCGAGATCGCCGACCATCTTCGCCCAGCCGACGCCGCCGAAGGTCATCGAGCCCATGGTCAATGTCGAGATTTTTAGGCCGGAGCGGCCGAGCAGACGATATTCCATGAAATTCCTCCTTCATCGAAACAGGATTGACGTACCTCAGTGCGGCCGAATGGCAATGGCGGCGTGGTCACGCCTGCTTGAGGCTTAGGCAAGAGTGCGGGCGCCGGCAGTTCGGGCCGCGTTGCGGTGTTGACCAATGGCGCGTGCCGGCAGCAGACGGATCGTACAATATGCTATCGGCTTGTCGACGGAAATCGTCCTGGCGCAGCCTTGCGTCAGGCCTCGTCCTTGTCCTTGCCGTGAATGTTGTCGCGAATCGAAGCGATCGTGTCCCGGATCTTGCCGACGGTCTCGGCGTCGAGACCGACGGCTTTGCCGATGCAGTCGAACACGTGGGCGGCGCGGCTCTTCAGGGCCAGGCCCTTGCTTGTTAAGCGCAATAGCACCTGGCGTTCATCGGCGGGATTTCGGTTGCGGGTGACGAGGCCGACATTTTCCAGCCGTTTCAGCAGCGGGGTGAGGGTGCTGGAATCGAGGAAAAGCGCTTCGCCGAGATCCTTCACCGTGCGGTCGTCACGCGCCCACAAGGCCGTCATGACGAGGAACTGCGGATAGGTGAGTTCCATTTCGTCGAGCAGGGGGCGGTAAAGCTGGTTGAAGGCGTGGCCGGCCGAATAGATTGAAAAGCACAGCATTTCATCGATTTGGGGCACGCCGGCGAGATCATTCGATGGAGTATTTTTCATCACGCTCTCCTATGGCTCCAATATAATTTGTGCGCGATCTGTTTGCAAGCTATTGACGCCGCGGGCAAGGCGGACTAATTAGATCGTGTACAAAGAAATCTCCTACAAATTATATACCTACACGAGAGCTCTTGAACGCGAACCCGGTTCGGCTCCTGTGACACTCAACCGACGAAAGGAAATGACCAATGTTCAAACTTGCTGCTGCCGTCGCCCTGGCGGGCGCTCTGTTCTCCGGTGCTGCCTTTGCGCAGCCGGCCAAACCGACCGTCGTCCTCGTTCACGGCGCCTTTGCCGATTCCTCAAGCTGGAACGGCGTCGTCGAGATCCTGCGTAAGGACGGCTTCCCGGTCGTTGCTGCCGCCAATCCGCTGCGCAGCGTATCGGGCGACGCCGCCTATGTGTCCGATGTCGTCGGCAGCATTGCCGGCCCCGTCGTCTTGGTCGGCCATTCCTATGGAGGGCAGGTGATCTCGACCGCCGCGAACGGCCATGACAACGTCAAGTCCCTGGTCTATGTCGCCGCCTTCGCGCCGGATGCCGGGGAATCGGTTGCCGATCTCGCCGGCAAGTTTCCCGGCGGCACTCTGAGCGGAGCGCTTGCGGCTCCGGTAAAACTCAGCGCAGGCGGCGTCGATCTCTCTATCGATCAAGCCAAGTTCCATGACCAGTTCGCCAGCGACGTGCCGGCCGAACAGGCTGCCCTGATGGCGGCGGCCCAGCGACCGGTTACGGAAGCAGCCCTGACCGAAAAATCCGGTGAGCCCGCCTGGAAGAAGCTGCCGTCATGGTTTGTCTATGGCACCGGCGACAAGAACATTCCGGCCGCAGCCCTTGACTTCATGGCCGAGAGAGCAGGGTCGAAGCGGACCGTCGTGGTCGAGGGCGCGTCCCACGTCGTGATGGTTTCACAGCCCCAGAAGGTGGCGGAGCTCATCGAAGAGGCCGCGAAGTAACGTCTCTCGGAAAGGCGACGGCAATGCAGTGGTTTCAGGCGTAGCGCAGCCGCTGCGCCTTGTCACATCTCTGTCAACGACCCCTAATAAGGGAGGGTGACGCAATTCCCGAGGACTCCTCCCATGAAGACGATCGTTTCCGCCGCAGCTCTTCTCGCCGCGAGCTTCCTTGCCATTCCGGCTTCGGCCGCAAACCTCGTTCTCTACACCAGCCAGCCGAACGAAGACGCGCAGGCGACGGTCGATGGCTTCATGGCCGCAAATCCCGATATCAAGGTCGACTGGGTGCGCGACGGCACGCCGAAGATCATCGCCAAGCTGCAGGCCGAGATCCAGGCCGGCAATCCGGTCGCCGACATCCTCCTCATCGCCGACATGGTGACGCTGGAGCGCCTCAAGGAAGACGGCAAGCTCCTGGCCTATAAGTCGCCGGAAGCCGCAGGGTACGATGCCAGCCTCTATGACGCTGACGGCTACTATTATTCGACCAAGCTGATCACCACCGGCATCATGTACAACACCTCAGCCACGATGAAGCCGACGAGCTGGAAGGACCTGACCAAGCCGGAAGCCAAGGGCCTCGTCACCATGCCGAGCCCGCTCACTTCGGGTGCCGCGCTCATCCACACACAGACGCTGGCCGCCGTTCCCGGCCTCGGTTGGGACTTCTACAAGGCGCTTGCCGAAAACGGCGCAATCGCGGCCGGTGGCAACGGCGCCGTCCTGAAGTCGGTTGCTTCGGGCGAGAAGGCTTACGGCATGGTCGTCGATTACCTGCCGATCCGCGAGAAGACCAAGGGCGCGCCCGTCGAGTTCGTCTTCCCGAGCGAAGGCGTTTCGGCCGTAACCGAGCCGGTCGGCATTCTCGCCAGCACCAAGAATGCCGAGGCCGCCAAGAAGTTCGTCGATTACGTGCTCTCGGAAAAGGGCCAGGAAGGCTTCCTGAAGCTCGGCTACATCCCGGCCCGCAACGGCATGAAGCTGCCGGAAGGTTTCCCGGCGCGTGATGCCATCAAGGTCCTGCCGATCAAGGCTGCCGAAGCGCTCAAGAATACCGACCAGGATCTGAAGACCTTCTCGGGCATTTACGGCTCGAACTGATCCTTTCATGCAGGGATATGCAAGACCAGGAAACAGCCAGCCCACCTGGCTGTTTCCTTTTATCGTCAGCATCGTTCTTATCCTCAGCGTGCTGCCGCTCGCCCGTCTCGCCATGGTCGGGATAACCGCCTTCGCCAGCGGCGGTGTCGTCGATGTGCTGAGCGAGCCGTCGCTCTGGCAGGCCACCTGTTACACCCTCGTCGCCGCGGTTTTGGGCACGATCATCTCGCTTGCCATCGGCTGCCTCTTCGCCTTCCTGCTGACGCTGACCGATCTTCCCGGCAAGGGGCCGCTCAGCTTTTTCTTCGTGCTGCCGATGATGATCCCGCCGCAGGTGACCGCGCTCGCCTGGGTGCAGATGTCGGGACCGTCGAGCCCGCTGTTGAAGGCGCTCTCGCTTGCGCCGCCGCTGGGCTCGCCGCAGCCGCTTTATTCCGTGGGCGGCATCGTCCTGCTCTATGGCGTGCAGCATGCGCCGCTGGTCTATCTCGCGCTCAGGGCAGGGCTGATGACGCTGCCGCGTGACGGCGTGGAGGCCGCACGGCTTTCCGGCGCCTCAAGTCTCAGGGTATTCCGCGATATCATCCTGCCGCTTTCTCTGCCCGGCATTACCGCCGGGGCGGCGATCTCCTTCGTTTCCTGCACCGGCAATTTCGGCATCCCCGCCATTCTCGGCATCCCCGCCTCGATCTACACGCTGCCGACGCTCATCTTCACCAAATTCTCAGCTTTCACCAGCCGCACCTTCGGAGATGTCGCCGTGCTCTCGGGCGTCATTGCGATGATCTCGGTCGCAGGGCTGATGATCCAGGACCGCGCGCTCAGAGGCCGGGACTATCGTGTCATCGGCCTCTCAGGGGCAAGTGCCGCTTTCCAGCTCGGCGCCTGGCGCTTCCTTGCTACGCCGCTTCTCTGGGCCATCCTGTTCTTCATGCTCGCCGCACCCTTCTTCGCGCTCGTCGCCGGCGCGCTGGTGCCGGCCTATGGCGTGCCGCTCACCTTCAAGACCATGTCGCTGCATGCTTTTCAGGAGATCCTGTTCCGGCAGGCGGTGACGCGCACGGCCTTTATCAATTCACTGTCGCTTGCCGGCGCTACGGCGCTTGGTCTCCTTGTCGTGACGGTGCTTGCGGCCTATGCGCTGACGCGACGGAGAGATACCGTTTCCCGCGTCGTCGCTAGCCTGATCGAGATACCCTATTCGCTGCCAGGCATCGTCATGGCGGTGGCCTTCATCCTGGTTTTCGCCGCACCGATCCCGGTCCTCAACGTCTCGCTCTACGGCACGATCTGGATCATCCTGATCGCCTATTTCTCCTCCTTCTTCGCCGTTAGCCTGAAACCCCTCGTCAGCGCCTTCCACCAGCTCGATCCGACGCTGGAGGAGGCGGCACGGCTTTCCGGCGCCGGCTTCTTCCGCAGGCTTTGCGATATCGTCGTGCCGCTGATCTCGCCCGCCGCCGGCGCATCGGTCATCCTCGTCTTCCTCATCGCCTGTAACGAGCTGACGATCTCCGCACTGCTCTGGTCGGCCGGCACCCAGACGCTCGGGGTCGCCATCTACAATCTCGACGACAGCGGCAGTTCCGACCTTGCCTCGGCGCTCTCGGTGCTCGTCGTCCTCATGGTCGTCGTCCTGATGCTGCTCTTGGAATTCCTGGCGAAACGCCTGCCGAAAGGGGTGGTCCCATGGCGAAACTGATCCTCAATCGTGTCGCCAAGGATTTCGGCACCGGGCGCGCCGCTGTCAGCGGCTTTTCGCTCGATGTGCGCGAAGGCGGTTTCCTCGCCCTGCTCGGGCCTTCCGGCTGCGGCAAAACGACGGTGCTGCGGATGATCGCCGGTTTCGAGACGCCCTCGGACGGCTCGATCCACCTCGGGGAGCGGCTGCTGGCCGATGCCGCCCAGTCGCTGCCGCCCGAGAAGCGCAACATGGCGATGGTCTTCCAGTCCTATGCGCTCTGGCCGCATATGAGCGTTGCCGATAATGTCGGTTATCCCCTCAAGGTTCGCGGCATCTCGGGCGCGGCCTACCGGGCAAAGGTCAGCGAGGCGCTTTCCACCGTCCGGCTCGCCGACTATGCCGGGCGGCGGCCGGCCGATCTCTCCGGCGGCCAGCGCCAGCGCGTGGCGCTCGCCCGCTGCCTGGTGACTTCGCCCGACGTCGTGCTGCTCGACGAGCCGCTTGCCAATCTCGACCGGCACCTGAAGCAGGAGATGGAGGAAACCTTCCGCGAGTTCCATCAGCGCTCGGGTGCAACGATGATCTACGTCACCCACGACCAGAGCGAGGCGATGGCGCTCGCAACCGACGTCGCCGTCATGTCGGAAGGCCGCCTGCTGCAGGTGGCGCCGCCCGCCGAGATCTATGCCTGGCCGGAAGGGCGCATCGTCGGCGGGCTGATCGGGCGTGGGGCGATCCTGACGCTGCCTGTGATGGGCGGCGAACGCCATCTGGAGTGGGACGAGCTGCAGGATGCGCTGCAGGCGGCCAATACCGATGGCGCCGATATTCTGGTGCGGCCGGAGGATGTGATCATCGGCGGCGAGGGCGCTCGCGCGACCGTCGAAACCGTGCTTTTCGAGGGCGAGCGCTACGCCGTCAAACTCACGCTCGGCAACGGCCAGACGCTGCGCGCCTATAGCCGCGTCGCCGTCGAGACCGGCGAGACGGTGCGCATCGTCATCCGCGCCGGCTGGCGGCTGTGATGGAGGAAGGCTTTGCTTCTGCGGTGATACGGTCGAAGCTCGACAATATAGGGTTGAAAGTTCCTAGGATTTTCTTTCGAATCGCCAAGTGGTTGAATATTTCCCGGCTTCGAACTAGAGCAGATCCTGCGATCGATGAATCGATTGCGAAGTAACGGCGCAGGTCGAAGCTGATTCAAGATCCACCTTGGAGCTGCGGATGATGGCACGGTCTTGAGCGATGGCCTTCGATCGCGGGTGTTGAAACATAGGCTCCAGTGGCAGCGAGGCAACGCTGAGACTCAATTTCAATGTGAGCGGGGGATAGGATTGCGATATACGGGCATTATTCTGAGTGTTGTAACGGCTCTAGCGTCGTGTGCTACTTCACCCTATGACACCCCGGAGATACGTCGCGTCGGGTCAGCGGCGGGGGCATTGGGCAAGTGCTTGGAGCGGTCCACAAAATCGTATCTTGTTTCAAACAAAGATCCGGAAAAAGTCGCTTCAATGCTCGATAACTCATGCATGGCGGAACGAAAGGCCGAGGCGGATGCTAAGCTCGCGGCTGGTCTACCGGTGGATTATTTCGATTACGGAAAAGGGCGACACGAAGTCTCATTATGGTGGGTGCGATTTACAGTAGAGTCAGAACAAGCGGTTAAGACCCCCCCGAAGCACGGGCCATATTAAAGACTGCTGCACATGACATTGCTGCTACCCGCCACGGTGCGCGGACCGATGGCCGCGGTCGTTTTCAGGCCACGTCGGCTTATTCTCTGCCCGAGCACTGCCAGCGGATGATGCGGCAGCCGCCGGTCTGCCTGCTGCAGCTGCCGATCGCTTGGCGCTCGGCTTCGCGGCGGTCGTAACCCCAGCGGAGCCCCAGCCGCCGCGATAGCCGACGGCGGCCACGCCGCAACCGTAGCGGAACCAGATGACGATGCGGCAGTCATTTGCGCTGTCGTCGCAATTGCGCCTCGCGACGGTTTCGGCGGCGCCTCTGTTGCCATAGGCATGGGAGCAGCCGGTGGTGCCTGATGACGGCGAATAGGCGATGGCGCCATAGGTGTCGGCGAGCGCCGGGCCGGCGTCGGCAAGGAGCGCCAGAACTGCAAGTGATGCCAGAATTCGTTTCATGAAATGCCCCGCGTGCGAATTGGCAATAGCCGTCCGCGGCAAACGATCAGAGGCCAGTGGGAGAATGTCAGCCATCCAAGTCGCAGTTGGTCGCTTTCGGCTTCAAAAGCCTCGGCTGTCCGCACTTTTCTTGACCTCGCCATCTTTTCCTGCCGCTGCTGCTGGTTAAGGTAGCGCCTTCAACCGGACTCATTCCATGCCGCTTCGCCTCGCCACCTTCAACGTCGAAAACCTGCTGACCCGTTTCGATTTCACCGGCTTCCGCAACCAGCTGCGCCAGGACCGCGTCATCAAGCTTTTCGAGGTGAACAGCGAGGGCGTTTATCAGCAGCTCGAGCAGGCGCGGGTGATCGCCGCCACCGATGATACGAGGCAGATGACGGCGCTGGCGATCGCGGATGCCGACGCCGATATTCTCTGCCTGCAGGAAATCGACAACATGGCCGCTCTTCAGGCGTTCGAATACGGCTATCTCTTCCGCATGGTCGGAAACGGCTATCGGCAGAAATTCCTGGTTGAGGGCAATGACAGCCGCGGCATCGATGTCGCCGTCTTGATGCGCGAGGAAACGCGCGACGGCCAAAAAATCGAGCTCAAGGATATCAGAAGCCATGCGATGACGACCTATCGAGATTTCGATCTCTTCGACGAGGAACTGGCGCTTACCAACCGTATCGACGACAAGATCTTCAAGCGCGACTGCCTGGAGCTCGACCTCCTGATCGGCGGCAGGCCTTTCTCGCTCTATGTCGTGCATTTCAAGTCAATGGGCAATCCGCGCGATGGGCTGGACGGGCGGCAATCGACACTGCCGCTCCGTCGCGCCGAGGCGCGCGCCGTGCGTCGCATCATCGAGGACCGCTTCGGCGCCGGCCATACAGCTTCGAAGAGCTTTGCCATCAGCGGCGACATGAACGACTATCAGGAGCGCGTCGACGTCGTTGGGCGGCGTGGCGCCGGTTATCATTTCGAGCATCAGGTGGAGACCGAAAGCGCGCTCGACGTCTTCAGCCATGACAGCTTTGCTGAAAATGTCGTACGCCGTCGTCAGCCCCTCGACCGCTGGACGCTCTATCATGCGCGCGGGCCGCAGGAGCAGCACCTTTGCCAGCTCGATTATATCTGGCTTTCGCCCGCACTTGCCGCCCATAATGCCGGCCGCGTGCCTGAGATCATCCGCAGCGGCCAACCCTACCGCACCATCTTTCCGCCGGGGCAGGAGGTGGAGCGTTATCCCCGTACCGGCTGGGACCGGCCGAAGGCCTCCGACCATTGCCCCGTCGTCATGACACTGGATCTCCCCTGAAAGCGAACATGAAAACGAATTTGAGCAGAAGTTTTCCGAACACTGATTTTCCCGGTGATTTCGCCGGCTGGCCGCCCGAGAGCACGGTCTTCCCCATCGCCGGCGTTGATCTCCGCATCCTGCCCGGCACGCATCCTTTCGTCGCCGCCGAGGAAACGGCGATCCGCGAAAACTGGGTGAGGGAGATCGCCGCCAATCCGGCGCTCTTCGACGGGCGCCTGATCTTCCAGCAGCGGCTGTCGCTTGGCGAGGAGGGAATTTCAGGTGAGGGCTACGTCACGCCTTTTTCCGCCTTCATGTACTGGCGCCGTCAGCCGCAGCGCCAAGGCGGGCTGCACATCTTCGCCTATCCCGTGCTCGAAAGCTCCGACGGCGCGCTGGTGGCGATTCGCATGGGGGCGCACACCGCCAATCCCGGCCAGGTCTATTTCGCCGCCGGCTCGCTTGAACCGGAGGATATTTTCGACGGGCGCTGTGACATCGAGGCCAACATGCGCCGCGAGGTCTACGAGGAAACCGGCCTCGATCTTTCCGATTCGGTGGCGGGGCAGGGTCTCTTCGCCAGCCACGCCAGGCGTACGGTGACGTTGCTGAGGCTGTTCCGCTTCGACCTGACGGCCGACGAGATGGTCGAGCGGATCGAGGCCCACATGCTGGTCGCCGAAGACAAGGAGATCGCGGGTGCGGTGGCGATCCGTTCGGCTGACCGGAACGCGTATCCGTATAATATCGCCATGCTGCCGGTGATTGACTGGTATTTCGGGAAGGGGGGCGCATAGGGCGCGGCAATCGGAGGCCGACGTCGTCCTATTGTTTGAGGAAACCAGTGCGCCCAGCCAATCTCCCCACCTGTGGGGGAGATGCCCGGCAGGGCAGAGGGGGTACCACACTCGTCAAGCGCTTCCGAGAAAAATCGATTTTCATTAACGATCCCGTGCAAATTGCCGAGTGCCGACGTCTCGTGCCGGAGACGGGTTGTTCTTACCCGAGTTAGCGCCTTGCACTCGGTCGCATGGTCGGGCAGGTTGGCGGCGCGACGATCGATTCAAGGAGGCCGATGTGGCGCGAAGCTACAGCGTCTATGACGTGTTCACCGATCGAAAGCTTGCGGGCAACCCGCTGGCGGTGGTTTTCGATGGCGACAATCTCAGCGACGAAGCGATGCAGGCGATCACCCGGGAGATCAATCTCTCCGAAACGGTTTTCGTGCAGCCTTCGACCAATCCTGCCTACGCGGCGAAGCTCAGAATCTTTACGCCGGGCCGCGAGCTGCCCTTTGCCGGTCATCCCACTGTCGGCACGGCGGTGGCGCTGGCCGAGCGGGCTCACGGCGCAGCGGCGCTCGATCTCGTTACGGTGCTCGAGGAAAATGTCGGGCCGGTGCGGTGCGCGGTGCGGCTGCGAGAAGGTGAGGCGAGTTTTGCCGAATTTGACCTGCCGCGAAAATCGCAGCAGGCGGTCATGCCGCTCGACAAGCTCGGTATTGCCGATGCGCTGTCGTTGAAGGTCACCGAAATCGGCTTCGAAAATCACGTCCCCTCGGTCTGGAGCGCCGGTGTTCCGTTTCTGCTCATTCCGGTGCACGATGTCGGCACGGCGCAACGGGTGGAATTCGATCCGCAGCTTTGGGAAAAGATCGTGCCCTTCGCCGATGGCGCGCTGGCCTCGGCCTATGTCTATTGCCGCGGCGGCGTGAACCACGTGGCGAAGTTCCATGCGCGCATGTTTGCCAGCGGTATGGGCATCGTCGAGGATCCGGCCACCGGCGCGGCGGCGGCCGCGCTCTCCGGCGCAATCCGCCATTTTGACCGGCTGACGGACGGGCACCACCCGATCATGATCGAGCAGGGCGTCGAGATGGGCCGTCCATCCTTCATCCACCTGCATATCGATGTCGAAGGCGGAACGATTTCCAACGCACGGATCGGCGGCCAAGCGGTGCGGCTGGCGAGTGGCACACTCGATCTTTGAGTTATGCGAGCGCCGCGCTCCGGCAGGTGGGACGCTCTATCATCTTGAATTGGCGCGTCATCCCTCTCGAAGATCGCTTCCGATTTCCAGGATTTGCGCCGCATTTCGGCGCTGCGGAAAAATCTTTGAGATTAATCAAAGAATTTTCGTTGATGCGCTGGACAAGCCTGCCGATCCTGTTTATACGCCCCGTCACACCGCGCAGCCAAGCGCGAACGGGTGATTAGCTCAGTTGGTAGAGCAGCTGACTCTTAATCAGCGGGTCGTAGGTTCGAGCCCTACATCACCCACCAAATCTCTTGATAAGATTGATTGAATTGCGTCAGCGCATGGTCTCGTTTCGAGGCCAGCGGGCAAGTCTCGGCATGACTGGCTGCGTCGACCTGCGCATCCTATCTCTCTCTCTCTCTCTCTCTCTCTCTCTCTCTCTCTCTCTCTCTCTCTCTCTCTCTCTCTTTAACGGGAGGGGTCGATGAGAACCGTCATATTCGTCGTGGCTTTATCCTTGCCGCTGCCGGTCTTTGCCGCCAGCGCAATGGAGGTCAGAGCGGGGGACCACAGCTGCAGCGAGCTCGCGCAGATTATCCGGCAGAACAGGAAGGTCTTTGTGCGTGTCGGCCTCGGCGGCCGTAGCTTCCACTATCCGCCGGCGCAGTGCGGCATGGGCGACAAGCGCAGCACCACAAGCGTTCGCGATGCCAAAGGGAGGGATTGCGTTCTAGACTATGCCTGCGTGTTCGACCCGGCGTCGCCCTATAATTTTCCCCTGAAATCAGAATTCGTTTTCAGTTGCGTGGGATATCATCCGAAACCGCTCTCGTTTTTTTGCCGCCATCACGCTCTCGCATCCAGGAGTTCCCATGAAAAGCGTCCTTTTGGCCTTCGCCCTGTTGTTTCCGTCCGCAGCCCTTGCCGTCGAGGCGGTAGAGGTCAATGCCAGGGATCACAGCTGCAAGGAGCTTGCGCAAATCATCCGTAAGGACAAAGCCGTTTTCGTGCGTATGGGCATCGGCGGTCGCAGCTTCCGTTATCCGCCGGCCCGATGCAATCTGGGTGACAAGTACGACACTGCAACGGTGAGGGATGGGGACGGGAAGATGTGCGTTCTCGACTATGAGTGCGTGTACGATCCGCCGTCCTTCTACAACAGGATTCCCAATTAATATCGGGCTGCAGGTTACGCTTCACGCGGGGACCGTGAAATCGCTCGGTCTTCCCTAAGAAAAAAGGCCGGGCGAAACTCGCACCGACCTTCCTCGATCTGTCTCAATGACGGCTGCCAGTACATCCGTGGTCAGCCGTCAGAGACAAATTTCATAATCTCTAAATAAGTGCCGATTGCGGTTATTCAAGGGCTGGCCGTAGAAAAGAAGCTGGTGCCGGCCGCGTGACCCTGAGGTTGGGGTCGCCCCAGGATCATACGCTATTCGATGCATAGATCCTCCTTGGCGTGTCCAGCCGGATACGCCAAGGAGGCATCTAGCGCGGCTTCTTACGACCGGAGCGGTTACTGCTGGGCAGGAGCGGCCGGCGGGGTGGCCGGTGCAGGTGCGGGAGCAGGCGTTGCGCTGTTGTCGGTCGGAGCGATCGGTTTAGCCGGGGCCGGCTCGGACTGCGTCGTGGAGGCTGTCGTATCCGGCGAAGTGCCGGGAGATGTGCTGCTCCACTGCGAATAGGCGAATGCAGCAACAGCGATCACGGCCAATGCAGCAACCCAAACAACCCACGTATTGCTGCTGCGCGCCGTCGGCGTCGTGCGCAGGTCCAGGTTCGGGTTCAGCGGGCGGTTCGGATCGTTGGCATTATTGGGGTCGTACGTCATGGTACTTTCTCCTCTTTCGGTGAGGAAGAAATGGATGAGTGGGACTTTTGTTCCATTCTGGGGCCGAAGCGTTTGTATTGGCGGGGTTTTTGGGCTGGAGCGGCTTCTTGAGCGGCAGGCGAAAGGCAATTGCGGGGGGTGAAGCCTGAGGAGATCGCTGGCTGTCATACGCACGGCACAGCCGCCGTATAGACGGACATAACCGCAGCGTAAGTCTCGTCCTTGACAGGACGGGGTGTCTTTGCCAATGCTTTGGGTCTGGGGTTGCGATCACCCCACGAGGCGACATGCCGAAGAATCGCGTCCGGTAAAACCGATCAACGGAGGGACGCGTCATGCCGTCATTTCTCGAAATATCTCCCGATAAGCTCAGCCGCCTCATCGGAACTCCCGGGGCGCCCTGCATCATCGACGTCCGCACGGACGAGGATTTCGCGCTCGATCCACGCCTGGTGCCGGGCTCGATCCGGCGCGATCACGCCGAGGTTGCGTCCTGGGCCGATAGCTTCGATGCCGATGCCGTCGTCGTGGTCTGCCACAGGGGAGCCAAGCTCAGCCATGGTGTCGCCGCCTATCTCAGGCATGCGGGAATTGAGGCGGAAACCCTCGCAGGCGGCTTCCAAGCCTGGGCCGCGGCCGGACCAGCGGTGCCCGAGGCGAAGCTGCCGCGCCGTGACGCGCAGGGGCGCACCGTCTGGGTGACCAGGGCGCGGCCGAAAATCGACCGCATCGCCTGTCCCTGGCTGATCCGGCGCTTCATCGATCCGAATGCCGTCTTCCTGTTCGTGCCGGCCCCTGAGGTTGTTGCTGTCGGCGAGCGCTTCGGGGCTGCGCCCTTCGACATCGAGGACGTGTTCTGGAGCCATCGCGGCGAGCTCTGCACCTTCGACGTGATGGTCGAGGAGTTCGGGTTGGCATCCGAACCCCTCTTGCGCCTGGCGCAGATCGTCAGGGCGGCGGATACGGCCAGGCTCGATCTCGCGCCCGAGGCGTCCGGTCTGCTTGCCGCCTCGCTCGGCCTCTCCAGAATGTATTCCGACGATCTGGAGCAGCTCGAGGCCGGAATGCTTCTCTACGATGCCTTCTTCCGCTGGTGCCGCGATGCGACCGAAGAGACCCACAACTGGCCCGCACCGAAAAAGAGGGCATGAGATGGTCGACATGACGGAAAATGCGCCCGCCGGACAGGCGGGCAACAAGGACGCGGGCGAGGGGCATCACCACGGCGTTTCGTTTGGGGAGGCGTTCCGGGTGTGGCTGCGGGTCGCCGCCTTGAGCTTCGGCGGCCCGGCCGGCCAGATCGCGGTCATGCACCGGATCATCGTTGACGAGAAACGATGGATCGGCGAGCGCCGCTTTCTGCATGCCCTGAATTATTGCATGCTGCTACCCGGGCCCGAGGCGCAGCAGCTCGCCGTCTATATCGGCTGGCTGATGCATCGCACATTGGGCGGTCTCGTCGCCGGCGTGCTCTTCGTGCTGCCGGGCTTCCTGTCGATCCTCGGCCTCAGCTATATCTACGCGGCCTATGGTAGCATCGGCATCGTCGCCGGCCTGTTCTTCGGCCTGAAGGCGGCCGTCCTTGCCGTCGTCGTGCAGGCCGTCATCCGCATCGGCAGCCGGGCGCTGAGGAACCGCGTCATGCTTGCCATCGCGGCCGCCGCCTTCATCGCCATCTTCTTCTTCCACATGCCGTTCCCGCTGATCGTGCTGGCCGCGGGAATCATCGGTTTCTTCGGCGGCAGGCTCGGTCTCGACGCTTTCATGGCGGGCAGCGGCCACAAGGCCACAAGCGGCGCGGTGCTGTCGGATGCCGAATCGGCGCTGGGCGAGGGTATTCCGGCGCATGCGCGCGCCAACCTCGCCTGGTCGCTGCGCATATCGGCTATACTGCTTGCCCTCTGGCTGGTGCCGGTCGCCGTCCTTTACACGTTCTTCGGACCAGGTGACGTCTTCAGCCAGATCGGCCTCTTCTTCAGCAAGATGGCGGTCGTCACCTTCGGCGGCGCCTATGCCGCGCTCGCCTACGTCGCGCAGCAGGCCGTGCAGCATTTCGGCTGGCTGAAACCCGGCGAGATGCTGGACGGTCTCGGAATGGCCGAGACCACGCCGGGGCCGCTGATCATGGTGCTCCAGTTCGTCGGCTTCATGGCCGCCTTTCGAAATCCCGGCTCGCTCGATCCGATGCTTGCCGCCACCCTTGCCGCGATCCTGACGACATGGGTAACCTTCGTGCCCTGTTTCCTCTGGATATTCCTCGGTGCGCCCTTCATCGAAAAGCTGCGCGGCAATGTGGCGCTTGCCGGGGCAATGTCGGCGATCACGGCGGCGGTGGTCGGGGTCATTCTCAACCTCGCCATCTGGTTCGGGCTGCACACGCTGTTTGCCGAAGTCGCGCAGGTCAGTTTCGGAAACCTGCGGCTCGATATTCCCGAGCTGCAATCTGCCGTACCGGCGGCAATCGTGCTCTCCGCCACCGCCGCCATCGCACTTTTCCGCTTCAAGACCTCAGTTATTACGACGCTCTTCGGCTGTGCGATCGCAGGCATGCTCTGGACGCTGGCGATGAATTGATCAAGCCTCTGCTCCTCCGGCGGGAATGCGGGTCGCGAGCATCTTGTCGATGCGCATGCCGTCCATATCTAGCACCTCGAAGCGCCAGTCTTCGAAGAGGAAGGTTTCGCCGGCTTCCGGGATATGCTGAAGCTGATGCAGCGCGAAGCCCGCCAGCGTATGGAAATCAGCGTCGGGGCGATCCTTGAGGCCCAGCCGTTCGAAGGCGTCGAAGGCCGGCATCATTGCGTCGATCAGCAGCGAACCGTCTTCCCGCACGACGATGTCGGGCTCCTCGTCGGCGCCCGGCAGATCGCCGGCGATGGCTTCGAGCAGGTCTGTCTGGGTGACGATGCCCTCGAGACTGCCATATTCGTCGACGACGATGGCAAGGCGCACGGGCGACGCCTTGAAGCTGTCGATCACGCGCACGACCTTGCTACCCTCGTGCAGCACCAGGGGCTGCTTGATCACCTCCAAGGGCCTGATCTTGCCGCCGTCGAGGACCTGATCGAGAAGATCCTTCTTCAGCACCATGCCGATCGGTTCGTCGATTGAGCCGCGGGCGACCAGCAACTGCTCATGGCTGCACTCTCGGATCGTTTTCAGAATCTCCGCCTCGCTGTCGTCGGCATCGAACCATTCGATGTCGAGACGCGGGGTCATGATGTCGGAGATCGGCCGGTCGCCGATGTTGAATACCCGCTCGACGAGCTGCTGCTGCACCTGGTTCAGAAGACCTGCCTCCTGGCTCTCGGCGACCAGCAACTTCAACTCCTGCGGCGAGTGGAACGAGGATTCTCCGGTTCCGGCGCGAAGGCCGACCGCCCGCAGCACGAGGTTGCCCATACCGTTCAAGGTGAAGATCGCCGGCTTGAACAATAGCAGGAAGAGGCCGAGGGGACGCACGACCGCAAGCGACGTGGCCTCGCTGCGCTGCAGCGCCAGGCTTTTAGGCGCGAGCTCGCCGAGAACGATGTGCAGCGCCGTGATGATGACGAAAGCGATGACGATGGCGACGGTATGGGCGCCGGTCGTTACCCATGGCTCAGGCAGCCACGAGAGCAGCGGTTCGATCAGATGGGCGAGTGCCGGCTCGCCAACCCAGCCCAGAGCCAGCGACGAGATGGTGATGCCGAGCTGGGTGGCGGCGAGATTGGCGTCGAGATTGTCGATGGCGCGCTGGAGAGCGGAGGCATTCATGTGACCGGTCGCGACAAGCTCGGCAACACGGCTGCGCCTCATCGAAACCAGTGCGAATTCGGCGGCGACGAAGAAGCCATTGGCAGCGACGAGAAAGAACACGGCTAGTATCCCGACAAAGTCGAAGAGCCCGCCCGCGGATTCGGACATATTTTGCTTACCCCTGAATTGATGCGAGTCCGAAACTACACGCTCGCACAAAGCTGGCAAGGCGCGGCCGCCATTCTTGCGATGCCGCGGCGCTTATCGCTTCGGCGCTTCGAAAAGCTCGACAGGGTTTCCGGCCGGGTCTTCCAGCAGGATCTGCTTGCCGCCGATGCCTTGGACTATGTCGTTGCGAAAATGCGCCCCCGCCTGGCGCAGCTTGGTGACTTCGGCTTCGAGGTCGGCGACTTCGATCTGGATGCGGTTCCATCCGCCGGGCTCCGGCTTTCGTCCGTCGGGCATTGCCTGGGAGGCGCCGCCCGGTCCGGTCGTGCCGCTGACGAGCAGACGAAAACCGTCCCTTGTCAGAATGGCGAAGCTCGGGGCCGGGTGAAGCGCGACCGAAAAGCCGAGATGCCGCGTGTAGAATTCCAATGCGGCGTCGACGTCGTCAACAATATAACGCATACTGATGCCGGGCATGATTTCCTCCATCATCTCTTAAGTCGAGCGATCCCGTGCGGCGGTCCAACGGCGCCAGGCGCTCGATCGAAGGCGCGAAGCAACGCTCCGTTATTTGAATCTGCGCCCAATTCCGCAGAAAATCGAATCCGATCTTCCAGACTATGCGTCGATTGCGTCCTGTCGCGAACAACGGCTGTTCACCGGGATATACAAGATTAAACTAAAATATTAGTTTCACCCCGCAGGCATCGGATTCCATTACCAAAGTTTAATTTCAGTTTCAGTTTCGGTTCATCTTTTCGGGCCTAGTTTGCTCCTGTGCCCAACATGAGGAACCCCACATGAAAAAGCTCTTCGCAGCCCTTCTTTCCGCTTCCTTCCTTCTCTCGCCGATCATCGCCCCCCAAGCCAGCGCGGATGATTTGCGTCGCCCGCCTGTCGTCGTCCAGAAGAAGATGATCGTCAAGAAGACCGTCGTGCGGCCGCATTGGAAGAAGGGATATCGTGTCAACGCCCGCGAACGTCGCCAGTTTCGCGACGTCAACGACTACCGCCGCTACCGCCTGGCGCCCCCGCCCCGCGGCTATCGCTGGGTCCGCGCCGACAACGATTTCCTGCTGATCGGCGTTACCAGCGGGGTGATCTCCAGTATTGTCGTCGGACGCTGATTGGCGCGGCTTCGGCCGCCTTTTCGGCGCAACGGCACTATCTGTTCCGCGATGACCCTGAGCAATCCCCTGGCTTTTCGCGGCGTCTCATCGACAACGTCATGCGTCAACGGATGCAGCCCCTCGATCGGCGGCAATGGATCGCATTCCTCGCAGACGCAGCGATAGCGTTTGATCGCTGTCGCCTTCATGCCGCCTGCCGGCTCCAGCTGGTGAAGGGGTCGGGCAGGTTGCGCCAGTGTTCGGGTGTGAAGGCATCGCTTTGCACCAGACAGGCGTCGAGTTCGCTCCTGATCCAAGCCTCGTCTATCGGGTCGGCGCCGATGAAGACGATTTCCTGGCGGCGGTCGCCCCAGACGGGGTCGAGATAGGGGCCGATGGCACGGAGGAAGCCGGGTTCCTCGGGCCATTGTTCGCGCGGCACGGAAGCCCACCACAGGCCCATCATGGAGGTGCGGACGATCGCGCCCGCCTGGCTGACCTCGCCGACATGGTGCGGCCGCGTCGCCAGCCAGAAGAAGCCTTTGGCGCGCACCACGCCCGGCCATGTCCTGTCGAGAAAGGCCTGCAATTTTGCCGGATGGAAGGGCCGCTTCTCGCGATAGACGAAGGAGCGAATGCCGTATTCTTCGGTTTCCGGCACGTGATCCCTGAAGCCGTGCAGTTCCTTGTACCAGAGCGGATGGGTCTCGGCCCTCCCGATGTCGAAACGGCCGGTGCCGAGCACCTCCTTCAGCGCAACCTTGCCGAAATCCGCCTCGATCAGTTTGGCATCCGGATTGAGGCCGACGATGATCTTGCGCGCGGCGTCGCGGGCTTCTTCGCTTGCCGTACCGATCTTGTTCAGCACCACGACATCGGCAAATTCGATCTGTTCGACCAGCAGGTCGACTATGGTTCTGTTGTCGCCGTCGCCTGCGGATTCGCCGCGGTCAGCCAGGAAATCGGCCGAGGCGTAATTGGCGAGCAGATTGGCGGCGTCGACCACGGTCACCATCGTGTCCAGCCTTGCGATGTCGGAAAGGCTCCGACCATTCTCGTCGCGGAATTCGAAGGTGGTGGCGACGGGCAGGGGCTCGGCGATGCCTGTGGATTCGATCAGCAGGTAATCGAAGCGGCCCTGATCGGCGAGATCGCGCACCGCCTTCAACAGGTCCTTGCGCAGCGTGCAGCAGATGCAGCCATTGGTCATCTCGACCAACTCTTCCTCGGTGCGCGAGAGATTGGCGCCGCCATCGCGCACCAGTGCGGCGTCGATGTTGACCTCGCTCATGTCGTTGACGATGACGGCGACGCACAGGCCCTCGCGATTGGCGAGCACATGGTTGAGCAGCGTCGTCTTGCCGGCGCCGAGAAAGCCGGAGAGCACCGTGACCGGAAGTCTGTTGTCCATGGGAACCTCATTAATATTAATGTTATATCATTACATAGTTGATGCCGAAAAAAGGCGGAACGGGGTCATCCGCCTCTTTCCGCCTCAGCTCTTTCCAGGGCGTCGCATGACGATCATGCGCTGGAAAGGCAGCCCTTCATGCTATCGGCAATGCCGCGCATGAGGGTGAAGTAGAGATCGGGGCCGGCCTTGAGCGTCGCCGCTTCCGGGTCGAGCACGCCTGATTTGGCGCTCGTGCCCTCGATGACGATCTTGACGAGGCGCGGCTCGAATTGCGGCTCGGCAAAGACGCAGGTTGCGCCGAGTTCGCCGACCTTGCGGTGGATTTCCGAGACGCGCTCGGCGCCGGGAATGGTTTCCGGGCTGACGGTGATCGAACCGGCGACGCGGATGCCGTAGCGGTGCTCGAAATACTGGTAGGCGTCGTGGAAGACGACGAAGGGCTTGTCCTTGATGGGCGCGACGGTGTTAGCGATCTCCTTGTCCAGCGCCGTCAGCTTGTCATCAAGCGCCTTAGAATTGGCCTGATAGGTCAGCGCATTGGCGGGATCGGCGGCGACCAGCGTGGTAGTGATGACAGTGGCCATCGCCTTCGCATTCATGGGATCGAGCCAGAGATGCGTATCGAAGGCGCCATGGCCGTGTTCATGTTCTTCGTGATCCTCATCATGCGCGTGGCCATCGTCATGTCCGGGCTCAGCCGCATGATCGTGACCATGGTCATCTCCGGAGGCATTTTCATGATCCCCGTCGTCATGTGGCTCGAAGGCGCCGCCTTCGCGGAAGGACAGCTTGGTCAGGCCTGGCGCATTATCGAGTTCGACGACGCTGGCGTTCGAGCCCAAAGCTTCGAGCGGCTTTTCGAGAAAAGCCTCCAGGTTCGGGCCGACCCAAAAGATGACCTTGGCCTCCTGCAGCGACCGCGCGTTCGAAGGCTTCATGCTGTAGGTGTGCGGAGAGGAGGCGCCATCGACGATCAGCTCCGGCTCGCCCACGCCCTCCATAATTGCCGCAACCAGCGAATGGATCGGCTTGATCGAGGTGACGACGACGGGCGCATCGGCTGCCTGCATCGTGCCGGCAAAGAGCAAGGCGGGTATCGCAAGGGCCGGGATGGCGAGGGTAGCCGGAATTCTGAGGGCCAGGCTGTGCAGGGTAGGCCCCAAGGCGCGTTTCATCATATGCTCCGCTTGAATTGTAAGTGTTATGTTATTACATCAATTGCGTTATGCTATAACGTGTGCAATAGCAGGATGCAACAGCGCTTTCGGAAAATTTGATGCTCTCTCCCGCAAATACCAAGGGCGAACGGCTGGTTTCGCTCGAAGATGTCGGCGTTCTGCGCGGCGGCCGCTGGCTGGTGCGCGGCGTCGAATTTTCCGTTTCGCGCGGCGAGATCGTCACGCTGATCGGTCCGAACGGCTCGGGCAAATCGACGAGCGCCAAGGCGGCGATCGGCGTGCTGAAGCCCGACGAGGGAAGGGTCGAGCGTCTTTCCGGCCTCAAGGTCGGCTATGTCCCGCAGAAGCTTTCGATCGACTGGACACTGCCGCTGACGGTGCGCCGGCTGATGACGCTGACCGGGCCGCTGCCGGAGCGCGATATGCAGGCGGCGCTCGAAGCCGCCGGCATTGCCCATATGATCGGCGCCGAGGTGCAGCATCTTTCCGGCGGAGAGTTCCAGCGGGCGCTGATGGCCCGGGCAATTGCTCGCAAGCCTGACCTGCTGGTGCTTGACGAGCCGGTGCAGGGAGTGGATTTCTCGGGCGAGATCGCGCTTTACGATCTGATCAAATCGATCCGCAATGCCAGCGGTTGTGGCATCCTGCTCATCTCGCACGATCTCCATGTCGTCATGGCCGAGACCGATACGGTGATCTGCCTCAACGGCCATGTCTGCTGCCGCGGCACGCCCGAGGCCGTCAGCCGCAGCCCGGAATATGTACGCCTGTTCGGCAGCCGGGCGGCCCAGACGCTCGCCGTCTACAGCCATCACCACGATCATACGCACCTGCCGGATGGGCGCGTGCTGCATGCGGACGGCTCCGTGACGGATCATTGCCATCCCGGAGATGGACATCACCCGCATGAGCACGCTCATGATTCCCATGAGCATGCACATGGCCAAGATCATGGGCATACGCATGCGCACGCTCATGACGATCATCATGGGCACGATCATGCTCATGAACACGCCCATTCCCGCAGCGGGGAGGGCCGCCATGTTTGACGATTTCTTCGTGCGCGCCATCCTTGCCGGCGTCGGGCTGGCGCTGACGACCGGGCCGCTCGGCTGCTTCATCATCTGGCGGCGTATGGCCTATTTCGGCGATACGATCGCCCATTCGGCGCTGCTCGGCGTCGCATTGTCGCTGCTGTTCGAACTCAACCTGACGCTGGCGGTCTTCGCCGTCGCCGCGCTCGTCTCGGTGCTGCTGCTCTTCCTGCAGAAGCGCCAGGCGCTGTCGGCCGATGCGCTGCTCGGCATCCTCTCGCATGCGACGCTCGCGATCGGCCTCGTCATGGTCGCCTTCATGAGCTGGGTCAGGATTGATCTCATCGCATTCCTGTTCGGCGATATCCTGGCCGTGTCCACCACCGATATTGCGCTGATCTGGGGCGGCGGGCTGTTCGTGCTGGCGGCGATCGCCTGGCTGTGGCGCCCGCTCTTGGCTGCCACCGTCAATGCCGAGCTTGCCGAGGCCGAGGGGCTGAGACCCGAGCGGGCGCGGCTGTTCTTCATGCTGCTGATGGCCGTCGTCATTGCCATTGCCATGAAGATCGTCGGCATCATGCTGATCACTTCGCTGCTGATCATTCCGGCGGCGGCCGCACGGCGCTTCTCGGTCACGCCGGAAATCATGGCTGTGCTCGCCTCGCTGATCGGAGCGGCCGCCGTCGTCGGCGGGCTGTTCGGCTCGCTGACCTACGACACGCCGTCCGGCCCCTCAATCGTCGTCGCGGCGCTGATCCTCTTCATTCTCAGCCTGCTTCCCGTCAGGCGCCGCGCGCTTGCGCAAGGACAAGGCTCATGACAACACCGCAACTCACCAAGAACCAGTCGCTGGTCTTCGAGGTGCTTGAGAAGGCCGAGGGGCCGCTCAGCGCCTATACCATCCTCGACAAGCTGCGCGACCATGGTTTTCGCGCGCCGCTGCAGGTCTACCGGGCGCTGGAGAAACTGCTCGAATATGGCGTCGTGCACCGGCTCGAAAGCATCAATTCCTTCGTCGCCTGCGCCCATCCGGGCGACAATTGCCACAGCCACGGCATCGTCGCCTTTGCCATCTGCGAAAGCTGCGGCCAGGTGATGGAATTCCATGACCACGAGGTCGACCACCGGCTGATGAGCTGGGTGCGTGGGCAGAAGTTCAAGCCGGAGAAGACCACGATCGAGATCCGCGGATTGTGCGAGGCCTGCGCGGCGTAAGACGGGAAACCGTTCCGTTGCCGACGATAGGGCGATCAAAAAGATAAGGCCGGCAAACCGGCCCTCCACTTGTTGACCACCTTTTTCCGTCCGAGTCATCCTCGCGCTAGCTTTCGCTAGCTTCGAGGATCTGCCTCGTGTCGACCGTACGGAGATGCTCGCGACAAGCGCGAGCATCAGGAAAAAAGGGTTCGCCCGCTCTGCCGGCCAGCCGAGTGGCGGGCAAACCGCCTCAATCGTTCCGATCAGTTTTTGCCGGAACCGCCCTTGCCGGCGCCGTCATTGCCGCTGCTGCCCGCGCCGTCGTTGCTGCCCTTGCCGGCACCATCATTGCCGCTGCTGCCCGCGCCGTCGTTGCCGCTCTTGCCGGCATCGCCATTGCCGCTGCTGCTCGCGCCGTCGTTGCCGCTCTTGCCGGCATCGCCGTTGCCGCCGCTGCTCGCGCCGTCGTTGCCGCTCTTGCCGGCGTCGCCATTGCCGCTGCTGCTCGCGCCGTCGTTGCCGCTCTTGCCGGCATCGCCGTTGCCGCCGCTGCTCGCGCCGTCGTTGCCGCCCTTGCCGGCATCGCCATTGCCGCTGCTGCCCGTGCCGTCGTTGCCGCCCTTGCCATGGCCGTGATCTTCCTCGCCCTTGCCGCCCTTGTCGCCCTTGCCGCCCTTGTCGCCCTTGCCGCCCTTGTCGCCCTTGTCGCCCTTGTCGCCCTTGCCGCCCTTGCCGCCCTTGTCGCCCTTGTCGCCCTTGTCGCCCTTGTCGCCCTTGTCGCCCTTGTCGCCCTTGTCGCCCTTGCCGCCCTTGTCGCCCTTGTCGCCCTTGTCGTCCTTGCCGCCCTTGCCGCCCTTGTCGCCCTTGTCGCCCTTGTCGTCCTTGCCGCCCTTGTCGCCCTTGTCGCCCTTGTCACCCTTGCCGCCGCTGCCGCCCTGGTCACCGCTGCCGCCCTGGTCACCGCTGCCGCCCTGGTCACCGCTGCCGCCCTGGTCACCGCTGCCGCCCTGGTCACCGCTGCCGCCCTGGTCACCGCTGCCGCCCTGGTCACCGCTGCCGCCCTGGTCACCGCTGCCGCCTTGATCGCCGCTGCCGCCCTGGTCACCGCTGCCGCCTTGATCGCCGCTGCCGCCCTGGTCGCCGCTGCCGCCTTGATCGCCGCTGCCGCCCTGGTCGCCGCTGCCGCCCTGGTCGCCGCCGCCGCCCTGGTCACCGCTGCCGCCTTGATCGCCGCTGCCACCCTGGTCACCGCTGCCGCCTTGATCGCCGCTGCCACCCTGGTCACCGCTGCCGCCCTGGTCGCCGCTGCCGCCCTGGTCGCCGCTGCCGCCCTGATCACCGCTGCCGCCATTTTGGCCGACGTCTTTGCTGTCCCCGTCATCGCCACCGTTGCCATTGCTGGCGTGCGAGCTGGCGCTGGATGTCTTCTTGCCACCCGCGTCGTGACTGCTGCGATCCTTATCGTTCGGACCGAACTTGCTGTCGGTCTGTATTGCCCGCGTGGGCATGCACAGCCTGTATTCGAGGGTGCCGCGGACTGCGGCCTTGCAATTAACAACTGTGGGGGCTGCCGTTGCCAAGCTGCTGCTTGCCAGAAGGGACGCCACAGCGAGGCTGAATTTTGCTGCTCTGCCGATCATTTCATTCGTCTCCCAAGGTTAATTAACCGTTAATTGGAAGAACGTTTATACTAACAAGGGATTAATATGAAGAATAAACAATGGTTAATCTGTTCCAATCATTAAATACAGTTAAATTCACAAGTATAAAATTTTAATAAATTTTTATACTGGCTGTGTTATTCTCCCGTGACGAACAGAGGGAATCGGCCATGAAGCGTCTCCTTTCTCTTGCGGTATTTTTGGTGATTGTTCCGCATTTTCAGGCAGTTGCGGGATCGTCGCTGCCCGTGACGCGAAGCATCGGCGCACCGGTGGGATTCGCTGCGGCCTGCGCCAAGTACAAGTGGCTGTGCGGCAGTACGGTGGCGCAACAGTTGGACGAGCAGGCGGGAATAGCGCTTCTTCAAAAGGTCAATCGTGCCGTAAACGGACGTATCGTTTCGGCGGAAGATCGCTCGTCATCCGGAAATGGGGATGTCTGGTCACTGCCGGTTGCCGGCCGTGGCGACTGCGAGGATTATGCGCTGCAGAAGATGAAGGACTTGATCGAGGCGGGTTTTCCATCGAACAGGCTGGCGCTTTCCGTGGTGATCGGACCGCATGATCAGAACCACGTCGTTCTGATTGCCCGCACGGCCGGCGGCGATTATGTGCTCGACAATCTGACCAGCGCCGTGAAGCCCTGGCGCACGACGGGTTACACGTTTCTGGCCACCCAGGATTTCCAGTCGCGCACCGGCTGGCGCGTGACGCTTGCCGGTCCCCGCGCCGGCGAGTTCTCCTGAGCTGAAAGCCGCAGCGCGGCGCGCTCGCTGCCGCTGCCGAATGCTTCAGCCGCGCAAGGAATTCGTCTGTGACCAAAACCGAACTTGCCGATCTCTACCGAGGCTACATCGCCTGCCTGAATCGGCAGGACTGGCCCGATCTCGGCCAGTTCGTCGACGAGGATGCGGTCCATAATGGCCGGCGGCTTGGGCTTGCGGGCTACGTCGCCATGCTGGTGCGGGATTTCGATCTGATTCCCGATCTTTCTTTCAATGTGCGGATGCTTCTTATCGATCCGCCTTACGTTGCCTGCCGGCTTGGCTTCGACTGTTCGCCGAAAGGAAAATTTCTCGGGCTCGATGTGAACGGCAGGCGCCTTTCCTTCACCGAAAACGTGATCTACGAATTTCGCGGCGGAAAAATCATCGAGGTCTGGTCGGTCATCGACAAGGCGGCGATCGAGGCTCAGCTTGTGGACGGGCTGTGACACGGCGGAGCGGGACTTCGTCAGAGGATGGCGACGCGCTCGCCGAAAGGCGTATCCTTGTCGAAATTGCGGGTGCCGATCCGCTCGCTTTCACCGGACAGGAGCGGCTGTTCCGCTGCTTCCCCGGCCTCTTCTCCTTCGCCCGATCGCGCATGCCCATGCCGCTTTCCATGCTGCTCCTCGTCGACGAGCAGATCCGGATGCGGAATGAGAGTGCCCGCACCATTCGTCTCCGCAGCTCCCTTCGATGCCTGCTGATCGGCCAAGATCTGCGACTGGCGGGCGGCAACCCAGGCATTGTCTGATTCCGAGCCGATCGAGGTGCTGATGCCGACCTTGGTGGGCTCGGACGCAGCTGTGGAGGAGATGCTGTTGACGGCTTCGACCATGGGGCACTCCTGCTGGTGTGAACCGGCGGACCAGTTGAGCCGTCATCCGACGGCTGATTGCCGATCCAGGATTTCAAATATTGGGCGTCAGCGGGAAAACGCAAGGCGGCATGGCTGCCCTCTGGAAAAGGCGGAATCAGGTGCAAAGGCGGGAAATTCGACGATGGATTGCATGGCCGGCAAGCTGCCTGGCGCATGCAAGATGTAAGAATCAGAAACACTTTGTGACTAAGCTACTACAAAAGCTGCACTTTTCGACTTGCGAGGCAAGTAGAGATGACGGATATTGCTCTCATGTTGAGGACGCTCTCATGATCCGAATGATAGAAGACCCTGCCGAACTGGCTGGCGAAGACATCACTGGCAAATATATTCTCCGGAAGCTGAACTATCATTGGTTCGCTTACGGCAAGGCGGCCATCGTGACCGCCTGTAAAGGCACGATCCTCCATCTCGATCGGGAGGAAACGGTCTATTCCGAGCGCTGGGGCCGTCGCGCCTATACAGGGACCGGTAAGCGTTATCCCGGCGGCATCTGTCCCATTTCGGCGGTCGCCTGTGTTTGCGATACCCCCGATGACGTCAATGCCGTCATTCAGCTGGATGTCGAAGCGCAGGACGAGTTCTATCAGCTGATCGCCAAGACCGAAGCCAGGGTTCGAGCGCTTGCCGCTTCGTCCGGAGAGAACCAGTTTCTGGAAGCGGCCGAATAGGCGTTTTTCAACAATATCCAACACTGCCGCAACGGCAGTCTCCGGCCACGCAACTGCGGAAACAATGACGTCTGTTATCGGAGGCGGTTTCATTTGCCGCCTTGCCACGGGTTGTCGCGCGCGTTTCACTTCCTAAATCAGGCGTAGGACTGTCGGATTTTTGCCGCCGCTGCAGACAGCAGAAGGCGCTTGCCCGGTGGAGCGGAAAACGGTCATGACGCAGGAACACAGCCAGCTGCGTCGCTCGTTTGCGGCGGCGCCGTCGCTCGGATCGCTCGCGATAACCGTCGCGGTGATGGTTGCCGCACTGTTCTGGCCCGCCGGCACGTTCGCCTGGCCGCGCGGCTGGATCTTTCTCGGCCTCTTCCTGGCGCTGACAGCAATCGCGCTCGTCTCGATCTCGCGGACGAATTCGGAGTTGTTCGCGGCGCGCAGCCGATATCAGAAGGGAACCAAGCGCTGGGATGCCGTGGTCGCGACGCTGACGATCATTCTCTTTGCTGCCATTCTTCCGATCGGCGCGTTCGACGACGGCCGTTTCCACTGGGCGCCGCAACCCTGGTGGGTCGTTGTCCTCGGTTATCTCTTGATGGGCGCGGGCTATCTCGGCCTCACCTGGGCACAATCGGTCAACCGGCATTTCGAGCCGACGGTGCGCATCCAGACCGACCGCGACCACAAGGTGATCGACAGTGGGCCCTATGCCGTGATCCGCCACCCCGGCTATGCAACCGCCATTTTGCTCGCCGCCGGGACAGCGCTGTCACTCGGGTCGCTCTATGCGTTGATCCCCGTGGGGCTGCTCGTCGTCGTGCTCTTTGGCCGGACGCTCGGAGAGGAGGCGGAGTTGCGCAAAGGGCTTAAAGGATATGCGGAGTATATGGAACGGGTGCGCTGGCGCTGGATTCCGGGTGTTTGGTAAGCGATTGGAAGCGCCTGTCACCCGCCTCGGCCTTCGAAGCTCCGGCCCTTAGTCTGCGCATCCTAGGATGAGGGTTGTATGCCGTGTGGCTGGGCCGAGGTTGCCAGCCGGCGCTTCGAAGGACGAGGGCGCCACGGCCACCGCCAATCACCCAATCGCCCTGAGATCTCGCGCAAACCGCTGCCAATTCGCTACATAATTTTCCGCCGAACGGCGGATACCCTCGACAGCCTTCTCATCCAACACCCGCACCACACGGGCCGGCGTGCCGACGATCAGGGAATTGTCGGGGAATTCCTTGCCCTCCGTCACCAGCGCACTGGCGCCGACGAGGCAGTTGTTGCCGATCCTGGCGCCGTTAAGAATGGTCGCGCCCATGCCGATCAGCACGTTGTCGCCGAGCGTGCAGCCGTGGAGGATGGCGTGGTGGCCGATGGTGCAGCCCTTGCCCGTCGTCAGCGGAAAGCCCATGTCGGTATGGGCCATGACGCCTTCCTGGATGTTGGTGCCGGCGCCGATCGTGATCCTCTCATTGTCGCCGCGCAGCACCGATCCGAACCAGATGCCGACATTCTCGCCCAGCTCGATATCGCCGATCACATGCGCATCCGGCGCGATCCAGTGAAGGCCGGCGGGCGGCAGTTTCGGCGTCAGGCCGCCAAGCGCGTAGACGGGCATGGACCTCTCCTCAGACGATGTCGACCGACAGCTTTGCGACGCCGTCGATGCCGCAGGTGATCCGGTCCCCTCTGGCAACCGCGCCGACGCCGGCCGGCGTGCCGGTCATGATCACGTCTCCGGCCGCCAGCACGAAGAGCTTCGACAGTTCGGCGATGATCTCCGGCACCTTCCAGATCATCTGGTTGAGGTCGCCGTCCTGCACGCGCCTGCCGTTCTGCTCCAGCCAGATCCGGCCGTCGGCGGAATGGCCGAGACGGCTTGCCGGAACGATCGCCGAGACAGGGGCGGAATGTTCGAAGGCTTTGGCGAGCTCCCAGGGGCGGCCGAGCTTCTTGGCCTCGCCCTGCAGGTCGCGGCGGGTGAAATCGATGCCGACGGCATAGCCGTAGACGCAGTCAAGTGCATTCTCGGCCTGGATGTTCGCGCCGCCCGATTTCAGCGCCAGCACGCATTCCACCTCGTAATGCACGTCGTTCGACAGCGGCGGATAGGGAAAGGCATTGCCGGGCGGCAGCAGATTATCGGCGTTCTTCTGGAAGAAGAAGGGCGGTTCGCGGCTGGGATCATGACCCATCTCGATCGCATGGTCGGCATAATTGCGCCCGACGCAATAGACACGGCGCACCGGGAAACGCTCGTCGCTGCCTTCGACCGGCAGCAAAACCGATGCGGGACGCGGAATGACGGTGGCGGGATGGGGCATGGCGGGCCTTCCTGTTCAACGAGTCTTTGGGCGCATCTTAGACGGAAAACAGTGCGGCGGGGAAGCGTGCTTGGCGGATTGACGCTGTTGCCGGCGGGCGATAACTTGCGTCCATGAGCAGGATTTTCGCAGTCTCCACGATGTCTACGACCACCGTTTGGCGGTGGGTGGCAGACGCGTGAACTGAATTCCGTTCATTGCAGAAGACACCAACCCGCCGGAAACGAGCGGGTTTTTTGTTGCCGCTCGTCTCCCGCATTCGAGGACGAGAACGTGGACGATATCCAGAAACAGATTCTTGCCGAGCGGGCGCGCGCCGCCGCCCGCCGCTCTCTCGCCAGCCGCTATGCCGGGGCCGCCTTCGCCTATGTTTCCGGATCCATCATGCGCGGCGAGGGGGCTGCCTTTTCGGACATTGATCTCGTCGTCGTGTTTTCGTCGCTCGGCAGAGCCTGGCGGGAATCCTTCACTGAAGACGGTTTTCCGGTCGAAGCCTTCGTCCATGATCCGCAGACGCTGGCGCATTATCTCCATCAGGACGCGGAGAGCGGCTGTCCTGTCATGGTCAATATGGTTGCGACAGGCAGCATTATCGGACCCGATGTCGAGCGTGGGCGCCTCATCCAGGCGAAGGCGGCGGGCGTTCTCGCCGCGGGGCCGAAGCCTCTCGATAGCCCGAGCTATGATATGCTGCGCTATCAAGTCACTGATCTCGCCGACGACCTGCGCGGCGACCGACCGCCTGAAGAAATCGCTGCCATCGCGGCGGCTCTCTACCAGAAGCTCGCCGATCTGATGTTGCTTGGGCGCGGCGCATGGACCGGCCGCGGCAAGTGGGCGCCGCGGCTCATGATGAAGCTTGATGCGGAACTGGCCGCGGAATTCGATGCCGCGTTCAGGCTGGCGGTGCAGGGTGACGGCGCCTGGCTCCTGGCTCTCGCCGATCGGGAACTTGCCCTGCATGGCGGGCGCTTCTTCGACGGCTTCAAGCAGGAAGCTCCGGTGGAGGCGCGGCGGCTGGAATAGGTGCGGGTGGTCGATAGAGCCTCACCCTGATGTGCCCCGTGAGTGGCCTCGAAGGGCAAGGCGGGTGCGCCGGCTTCGGATGTAGGCAAGGAGCAGCGGTGGAGCGCGTCCTTCGAGGCTCCGGCCTTTGGCCTGCGCGCCCAGGATGAGGGATGTTGGAGGATGCCGCGTTCCAACGAGAGGGGAGGAGCATGGGCGAGAACGTCGCTCCAAACTCCCTGTGCCTGTCCCACGGGCGAGTGCGCTGTCGCCACCACTCGCTGCCTGCCGTATCCTAACCAAGCCCACCTTGCTCCGCGCAAATCCTGTCAATCAGCCCATCGAGTTCATCCCTCGGCGGCCGGCCCTTAGCAAGGCGCTGCCTGAGGTGCATGATCGAGTCTGCCAGGATTTCATCCAGGCTCTCGGCGCAGGCGAAATCGCCCGCCACGCGCTTGACCTTGGAATTATCGAAAATGGCCGTCCAGGCCTTGTCGCCGAGGAGCGGGCCGATCCATTCCGGATTGTACTTGATCAGCGTGTCCGTTGGGACGTGGACGATCTTGGCTTCCACGCCCAGCAATCTTGCGATGGTCTTCTGGATATCGTTCCAGAGGTGCGCACGATCGGAGGTGATGTGAAAAATCTCTTTTAGCGCCGCCTCTTTGCCGAAAAGGCCGACGAAAGGCACGGCGAAATCGATCGAGCGGGTGAGCGTCCAGGGCGTGTGGCCGTCGCCGGCCACGATGATGGGGTCGCCGTCCAGCATGCGTCTTGCCATGATATCGCTGTCGCCCATCATGATCGGCAGGCCGGTGCGGACGGTGTGGCTGGGGCGGACGATCGTCCAGGCGAGGTTATCGGACTTCTTGAGCAGTTCCTCGCAGGCGATCTTGGCCTGGCTGTATGGCCAGTACGGATTGATCGCCGGCGTCTCCTCGGTGATCACGTAGTGGCGCGGGGGTTTTTCGTAGACCGAAGCCGAGGAGATGAAGATGTACTGGCTGCAATTGCCCGAGAAGACCTCGATATCGCGCGCGACCTGATCCGGCGTGAAGGCGATGAACTGGCAGACGACATCATAATTGGTCCTGGCGAGATCGGCGTAAGCGCTCGACCCCAATTCGTCGACGATCGAGGTGACACCGGCGGGCAGGGCGGCGTCTCTCAAGCCGCGATTGTAGACGCCGACATGGTGGCCTGCGGCAACGGCGCGTTCGACGCAAGGATAGGAAATCTGGCCGGTGCCGCCAATGAAGAGAACTTTCAAAGCCATAGGAGTGACCTCGGAGGCTGGGCGCGGGGACTGTGATTGCCCTTCATAGCGCGAAAGGATGTCATCGTCTTCCGCAAATCTCTTGCATCGCCGAGATCATGAGTGCGTCGTGCCCGGCTTCCAGCGGCGGCAAGCCTACCGCCGCAAGAGCCGGATAGTGCCTATGCGTCCGCCCTGCGATAGGCCGCGACGGCAAGCCAGATCGAGGAGAGCAGGAAGTAGAACGCGCCGAAACCCGTGTAAGGCACGATATCGAGGATCGTCGGCGGGACCGTGCCGAGCGATCGGCCGATCATGAAGCCGCCGGCCAGGGCGGATTGCGCGCCACTCAGGATCATCACCGATTGGGCGCCTTCAGTGCGCCAGCGCCTCACACCAGTATAGAGCTGCAATAGGCCTGAGAGGATCGCCCAGGCCCCGAAAACGGCGAGGACGGCATGGGTGCTCTTACCAAGCGCAATACTGACGGCGAGCGCGGTGACCGTGCTGACCACGACATTCAGCGTCTGCGACGAATTGGTCCGCAGGCCGCCATTGACCCGGGCGTCGACCAGATTGGCGAGCGCATCCCACAGGGGATAGATCACCAGCAGAAAGGCCGCCGCGCCAGGCTGGCCGGCAAAGACAATGGCGGCGGCAATCCAGAGGACCGAGAATGCGGCGCGGAAGAAATAGTAGGATCGCAACCAGTCGGACTGGTTCGAAGATTCGGTTTGCATGAGCAGACTCCGTTTTTGTCTACCTACTAGTAGGAAGGCCGCAAAGTGGAGTCAATGCGGTTTCCATACACCTTGTTGTGAAGGGAAACGGAGCACCAGGGCTTGACAATCTCCCTACCAGAAGGTAGGCGACTACATGAAATCAATGGCTTCGACATCGGATAAGATCCTCGATATTGCCCAGTCGCTCATCGTGGCGGGCGGCTATAACGGCTTCAGCTATGCTGACATTGCGGATGCGATCGGCATTCGTAAGGCGAGCATCCACCATCATTTTCCGACAAAGGCCGAGCTGGTCTCTGTGCTGGTGGATCGTTACACCAGGCAGGCGGCGGCGGGCTTGCAGTCGCTGCGCGAGCAGGCGGCAAGCCCTGCCGATCAGCTGCAGTTCTACATCGACTATTGGCGTTCCTGCATCGAGAACGCCGCGCAGCCCTTCTGCGTCTGCGCCATGCTTGCCGGCGAAATGCAGATGCTGCCCGACGAGGTGGCATCACGCGTGCGCGCCCACTTCCGAAATCTGGCGGCATGGCTGACCTCGGTGCTGGAGGCCGGCGTCGAGCAGGGGCTGTTCCGGCTGGACAGGCCGGAACAGCAGGCCCAGATGCTGATGGCTTCCGTTCATGGGGCGATGCTATCGGCGCGGGCTCTCGGCGACCCCGGATTGTTCATCGCGGTGGTTGGACCTGAGGTCGCAAAGTTGCGGGTAGTTACTCCTTAAGGCACCGCCGTCAACGAGGCATGCGACCAGAACGAGGCCGGGATCGGAGTGATCGAATGAGAACAAAAATGGCTGCGTTTGTCTTTTCTTGCTCAGTCTCATGGGCGGTTCCCGCAATAGCAGAAACTGTTCAATTGCAGGTCGCGAGCGGAGAAGTGATTGCGCGGTCAAGCCAAAAGAATCGAATCCGGCTAACCCTTACTTCCGACGGCTCCCGAAATTTGTCCGAATTTACCGCGCGTCATGTCGGCATGGACATAGATGTGTTGATTGACCATAATGTCGTTTCATCGCCGCACCTAGATGACCCGCTTCTGTTTTCTGGACGGCAGCTTCAGATCGAAATCCCAGCAAAAACATCGGGTGCCGAAAACACGCTGGCCATCAAAAAGCTGGTTTCCGGAAAGGCGATCCTTGAGCTCCGGTCTGGTGGCTCCGAATAGCTAGCCGTCCCCCCGCGACCTGCCAATGCTAACGAGGACGGATTTGAAGCGATTTGTAGGACGCCATCATTACCGTTAGATCGAATAAGTGCTGCTCATCCATCTAGCCGCCCGCCGGTGGAATTAGTCCCCGACTTACTCCCCACCATCGCTAACCAGTGCATCCTGCACGATCGCGTAATAGGCGGCAAGCTCGGGGATATCGCCGGCCAGTTTTTCGAAGATGACATCCGATGGTGCAAGCGTCCCGGCATATTTTGCGTCGATGAAGGCCTGATGAGCCGCCAGCGCTTTGGCGTCCGCTTTGTGCACGACGGTGAAGACGGGCGAGGGGACCGTGCGGCCCTTGACGATGATGCGGTCGAGTTCGACGATGATGTAAGTATCGGCGACCAGCCTTGCGGTTTCCTCGCCGAGTAGCAGCGCCACGCCGTAATTCTTCGAGGCGCCTTCGAGGCGGGAGGCGAGGTTGACGCTGTCGCCGAGGCAGGAATAGTCGAAGCGGCGGGTCGAGCCCATGTTGCCGACGATGCATTCGCCGGTATTGATGCCGACGCCCATCTTCAGGACGTGCGGCTTGCTGCCGAGTGCGGCCGCTTCCCGCTCCAGCTGGCCATTCAGCCTCGATATGGCCGCCTGCATGGCGAGCGAGGCCCGCACGGCGTGAAGCGCATGGTCGGGATCGTCGAGCGGCGCGTTCCAGAAGGCCATGATGCAGTCGCCCATATATTTGTCGATCGTGCCGCCGTGATCCATCACCACATCGGAGAGCGGCGTCAGCAGCCGGTTGATCAGGCCGGTCAGCTGTTCCGGATCGTCCTTCAGCGTCTCGGCGATGGTGGTGAAGCCGCGTACGTCTGAGAACAGCACCGAGAGCGTGCGCCGCTCGCCCCCGAGCTTCAGCTGCGTGGGATCGCTCGACAGGCGCTTGACCAGATCGGGCGAGATATATTGGGCGAAGGCGCGGGTGATCTGGCGCTTGTTGCGGCGCTCCTCGGCAAAATCGAAAGCGGCCTGGCCGAAGACGACGGAGATATAGGCGACCGTAGGCCCAAGCGGCGAGACGAAGACATGGGCCAGCCGGATACAGGCGGCACTGACGGCCGCGAAGGCGAGGAGGGCGGCCGCACTGTTCACGACCGTCAACCATCCCGTCGAGCGCCAGACGGTGGCGGCGGCAAGCAGCACCGATATCAGAATGCAGGCGGCAACCGTCGGCAGCCGGGCCTCGGCGATCGACAGGTCACGCCGGATATTGTCGTAGATCGTCGCCTGGATCTCGACGCCGGAGACGAGCTTGCCGGTGTGAACGGTATAGGGGGTCGCGAAGGCGTCGACGCCGCCCTTATCGATAGCAGGCGCATTCTGCAGGCTGAGGCCGACGAGCACGACCCGATCCTTGAAATAATCGGGAGGCAGCAGGTTCTTCGGGTCGAGCGCCTGATAATAGGAGACGGTGGGATAGCTGCGGGCCGGGCCGAAGGATTGGATAAGCCGACCAGCCGGCAGGGCTTCGGGCGCCACTCCCGAGGCCTTTGCAAGCATGGCGGCAAAGCCATCCTCGTAGCCCGGAATGCGGCGGAAGATGCCGTCGCCGCTGAGATCGATCGAGGCGATGCCGGTGACGGCGCCTGCGTCGGTCAGCTGCGGCAGGGGTGTGGCGCGGATCAGTTGCGAGGCCTGTGGCGTCTCGATCAGCGTCTCGTCGCCAGCCAGCACGACATCGGGTCCGACGGCCCTGGTGATCGCGGCGTCATTATCCGGGTTCGAGGGCTCGGCCATGATGATGTCGAGGCCGATGACGCGGGCGCCCGCGGCGCGCAACTGGCTGATGAGATCGGCATGCAGGCCGCGCGGCCAGGGCCATTGCGCATTGATATCGGCAAGCGAGGGTTCGTCGATCGCGACGATGACGGGTCCGCCAGGTGGCGGACGGGGATCGTCGACGGTCGAGAGATAATCGAAACTTCTGAGCTCCAGCAGCGACCAGGCGGGCAGGCGCGACAGCAGCGAGATGGCGATCAGCGTGGTGAGCGACAGCACCAGCAGCCTCAGATGACGGCCTCTGATCTGCCTGGCCTGCCGATGCTTGTCCCGCACCCGCATCAGAAGCGGACTTTGAGCGTGCCCTTGAAGGCGCGGCCCCAGCCGGGCACGCCGGGCGTGACCTCGAAATCCTCGTCGAGCAGGTTATAGGCGGCCGCTTCCAGCTCGATGCGCTTGTCGAACGGTTCCCAGACCAGGTGGGCGTCGAGGCTCCAGTAATCGTCGAGCTTGGTGCCGAACCGATCGCCGTCGCGCTCGCCGATATAGTTCGCGGCAACCGTCGCCTTGACCTTGGCCTCGTTCACCCAGGTCAGGGCAATCTGCCCGGAATTCTGCGGTATGAAGGGAAGAGGGCCGCCATAGATCGGTTCGAGCGGATCCCTGTTCTCCGAATCCATATAGGCATAGGTGGCTGAAAGACCGAAACCGTTGCCGAGCGCGACGTTGGCAGTGACGGAAGCGCGATCGATGCTGCCGCGCGAAATCGGCAGGCTGGTATCGGAGGGAAGCGAGATCAGCGGAAAATCGACCGAGAAATCGTGCAGTTCCTGATGCTGGTATTCGACCGACGTGAAGAAGCGGTCGGTCCATTCGGCATCCCATTGCAGGGCGACCGTATCCGTATAGCCCTGCGGATCGGCGGAAAACTGATTGGCCTGCAGGCCGAGGATGCCGATCGGGGCAAGCGTCGGAATTCCAGTATCAAAGCTTTGACGCATGAAGGCGGCCCGCAGCCAGTGGTTTTGAACCGGCGCCCAGGCGAGGCCGAAGCGCGGCTCCAGCCGGGTGATGTCGGTGCCGTCGCCCTCGAGGTGCGTGGCGAACAAGGCGTATTCGCCCTTGAGATCCGGGGTGATCTCGTGCAGCACATCGACGTAGGCGCGGCCGATATCGATGGTGCTCTCGGTGTGATCGGGAGGCGCTGTCAAGCCCAGGAGCGTCTTATCGACCGTGCTGTTGATATCCATCCAGCCGCCCTCGATGCCGTAGCGGAATGTCAAAGGTCCGGCGCCTATGGAATGGCTCAGAGCGCCGATATAGGTTTTGGATTCGGTCTCCTGAGTGACATCGGTGAAGGGAATGATGAAGGGAACCCCTGCACGGATAAACAGCGGATCCAGGTCGACATCAAGCGCGTCGCTCGTCTTCGACTTGCTTCCGGAATAAAGCAGCGCTCCATTCACCACGTTTTCATATGCAAACGTGTGGCTCCAGCCGAGGCCGGCATATGTGCCTTCGCGTGCCGTTTCCTCTGTTGTGTAGAGAGGCAGCGGCAAAGGGACACCGAACAGGAGTTCCATGAACCCGGTATTTGAGGATAGTGCGCTCAGCGCTCCATCATTCTTGGCATGGTTGACGAAGGCTACCACGCGATCATCAGGCGTGACCGTCGCGGTTAGATAACCGTCGGCGCTCAGCAACTTGTTACCGGTTTGAACGTTGCCGAAATCCCGATAGTCGCGATCGAGCGCCAACTCTTGCCACGTCATATCGGCGCGGAAGCTTATTGGAATGGTTTCGTTCGAATAGCCTTGGATCTCGGCTTCGCCGATGCGGCGGGTGTGGCCGTCGACACTGTTGATGCCGCCGCCGAGCGAGCCTTCGATGAAGGGCACATCGAAAAGCGTTACCGAACGCGAACGGCCGGACAGCATGTGCGGAGAGAGCAGCAGGCCCTGAATGAAGGATGAATAGGTCGACGTGTTGATGCTATATTGGCTGACGCTGTCGTCGCTGAAGCTCGTCGCGTTGACGAAAGGAAAGATGCTGCCCTTGATCGACTGGTCGATATAACCGGTGCCTTTGAAAGGATCGAAGACGGCATCGCCATAAAAGCGGCCCCAGGCATCCAGTCCCTGCAGGCGGAAGGCGTCGTTCAGGGTCGAGCCGGCGCTCGCATTGGCGCCGAGGGCACTATAATCGCCGCCGCGGGCGCGCGAGCGGCGCAGATATTCCTGCGCATTCCGGATCGCGCCATCGGCATCGTAGTCGTCGATATCGACGGCCGTGCGGAAGGCGGAGATATCGGGGTCGTTCTTGTCGATCCGGTCGGCATTGTCGACCGCTTGGTTGAAGGGAATGCGATCGCCCTTTTCCAGATGGGCGATGGCGAGTCCCAGCTGAGCGGATGAAAGGCCGGGATTTGCGGTCGCGGCGGCCAGCAGATCGTCGAGCGCTTTGTCGGTCTCGCCGTTCTGGATGTAGTAGCGGCCGCGCGCAAGCAGGGCGAGGTCGAAGGAGGGGTCGACGGCAAGGGCGGTGTCGATCTCGCGCTTGGCTTCCTTCATCCTGGATTGGTCGAGATAGAGGATGGCGAGATTGGCGTGTGCGACCGGATCCTCGGGATCGAGCTCGATCGCCTTCTTGTAGGCTGCCTCGGCTTCGCGATCGGCGCCGCGGTCAGACTGGAGCAAACCGAGATCGTTCCAATTCATCGACGAGCCCGGCATGTCGGCAAGCGATTGGTTGAGATCGGCAAGCGCCCCTTGGATGTCGCTTTCATAACCTTGGCGATAGCGCGCCCGCGCCTGCAGGCCGTCGGGATCATGAGGATCGATCGAAAGCGATCGATCGACCGCTTCCTTCATCTGAACGCGGTCGTCGATGAGCTGGGCCAACAGCGCGCGCCGCGCCGGCAATGTCGGATCATTGGGATATTGCTTTTCGGCCTGTTTCAGCACCTCGATGGCGGCGGGGATATCTTGCAGGAAACCGGCAGTATAGGCCTTGGCGATAGCGCCGTTCGGGCCGATGGCTGCATCGGCCGGCGGATTTTCCACCCGTTGCGGATCAGCGAGCGAGCGCGAATAATAGCCGCCATAGGCTGCAACGGCGCGGCGTTGCGGATCGAGATGCGGCAGCGCTTTCTCGAAAAGCTTGGCGGCCTCGGCATAACGCATCTGCTCACCCGCGATCAGGGCTTCGAGCAGCTCGCCGCGGGCGCGTTGGGCGGCCGAAAGCGGCAGGGCGCGGGCGCGGGCGAGGGAAGCCAGCGCATCCTTGGCGCTTTCGAACGTCAGCTGTACTTCGGCAAGCGTCAGCCAGTCTGCAGCGCTGCGGTTTTGCGCCGGCACGGCGGCGATGCGCCCACGCTCGCTGCGCATGGTCGCCGTCGACAGCGGCGAGGCAGGCATCATGGTAAAGCCGCTGCGGAGGGTGAGATAGAAGAGCATCTGTTCGCGATCGTCGGGATTGACGCTGACGATCTTGCGCGGCGCCTGACCGATGGTGGCGACCGCCCCTTCGCCCTGGTTCACCTCGACGCTGCCCTGCGGGTTGGAGAGCGCCACCCGGCCTTCGAGCACGATCATCGAGGTCTGGTCGCCCTTGACGGTCATCGTCCAGTCGGTGCCGCGGATGGCGGCTGCGGCGGCCGGTGTTTCCACAGTCAGGGCCTGGCCGCCGCGCTGGGCGCGGGCCCAGATCGTGCCGGCCTGAAGCTCGAGCACCGTGTCGCCGCTCGCGGCCATCTTCTTGACCTGCAGCGACGAATTGCGGCCGAGGCGGACCTGGGTGTGATCGGAAAAGACGATGGCGAGCTGGCCGTTGGCGTTAGTGCGCAGTACGTCTCCAGTCAGGAGATCCTGGTTGATGTCGACGACGCGCCAGTCCGACACGTCGATGAATCGCACTTCCTCGCCGGTCTTTCGGGCAATGACCGAGCCGGCGACCGGCGTGGCACGCGGCACGGGATCGGCCATCGCCGGCAGCCCGAAACCGGGTACGACAAACGCAAGCGCCACCCCGATGCGACAGATGTTATTGGAGTAACCCCGCATGATCTCGACCCCATCCCCGCTTTCCCCTTTGTCGGTGTAGAGTGAAAAAGTCAAGCGTGTTGCACACGTGTTCTTGCTTTCGTTTCAAAGTGTAATATCAGGGGAACACTTTAGGGGATGGAGTATTCAGGTGAGCGAATTCGAGAGTGCTACGGAGGTTATGCTGAGCAGGCCGTCGAGCGGGGACGTCAGTGCCGAGTATTTCGACCACATCAAGAAAATCAACGACATATTCTATGATCAGGTCAAGATATCCGACCAAAAGGCTGCCTACATCTTTACTTTCATGCTCGCCTTTTTAGTGAGTTCCAGCGAGGTGAGGGCGGTTTTCAGCCTGGCACGTTATACGGGCGGTACGCTGGGAAGTATGCTTTTCTCCGGCCTGCTTGCCGCAGCCTCGGTCTTCTCCATTCTCTCAGCTATTCTGGTTGTGCTGCCGCGTCATTTAGGCACCTCGACCTCGCTCTTCTGGGGCGCCTGGCCGAAGCACCGCGATCTGTTTTTCGATGCCGCCGTGCGGCGAGACGAGCGCTATCTTTTCGACCAATATCTGGAAAATGCCAACACCCTCTCGACGATCGCGCGCAGCAAATATCGCTGTGTAACCTTCGCCTTTCGCGGGTTGATGGTCAGCGTCGTTGCCTATGTGCTGTTGTTGGCGGCAGGGTGAGGTTGCGCTGCCACTCTCCGACGTAGCCATGGGGACGGGGGCGCGCTGAGGCGCCCCCGTCCCTCGTCAATCCACAACCTCGAGAACGAGCTCGATCTCGATCGGCATGCCGAGTGGCAGGCTGGCAACGCCAAGGACCACCCGGCCGGACAGTTTGTCTACACCGAAGACCTGGAGCAGCAGTTCGGATGCGCCATCGGCGACCTTGGGGTGGTCGCGGAAGTCGCCTTCCGTCGCGATGTAGACGCCGAGCTTGACGACCTTCGCCACCCTGTCCAACGAACCGAGATAGTCCCTGACGGCCGCAAGCCCGCTGAGGGTCGCCGTCTCGGCAGCCTTGCGGCCCTCATTCACCGTCAGCACCCCGCCGACGCGGCCGATATAGCGGGGCTCATGGCCGACAACCGGCAACATCCCGCTGAAGAAGACGAGGTTGCCGGAATTCGTCGCCTCAACATAGGCGCCGAAGGGTGTGGGCGGCGGCGGCAGGACGATGCCGAGCTTCTGCAGCCGCTGTTCCGCGCCGGCTGCCGGCGCTTTCGTTCCGGTCACCATTTGCCCAGATGTGCGCCGCCGTCGACGTGCAGCACCTCCCCGGTGACACGCGGAGCCTCGGTCAGGAAGACCACCGCATCGACGATTTCGGCGACGTCGGAAATGCCTGACATCGGCGAGAGCGTCTTCAGGAACTCCTTCGGATTATCCTTATGCAAGGGCGTGTCGACGACGCCCGGAGCGACCGTGTTGACGCGGATTCCATCGCTCGCATATTCCATCGCCAGGTTCTTGGAGATCGCATCGATGCCGCCCTTGGTCATCATCGAAACCGAGGCGGAGAAGCCGGCGATCGGATGGTCGATCAGCGGTGTGGTAATGCTGACGATGCTGCCGCCTGTCTTCTGGGCTAGCATCTGCCTGATGACAAGCTGAGTGAGGTGGATGAAGCCTTCGAGATTGGTAGAGGAGAGCTTACGGAAATCCGTCATCGTGTAATCGATGAAGGGCTTGGTGAGGAAAATGCCGGCATTGTTGACGAGGGCGTCAATCGAGCCAAAGCGGTCAATCGCCGCTTTGGCTACACGCGCCGCGGTCTCGGGATCGCCGATGTCGCCGTCGACCATTGCCAGCCTGTCGGAAGCCTTGAGAGCATCCGAAGCGCTGACTTGGCGCGAGGTGGCGACAACGTTGTAGCCGCGCTCGACGAAGGCGTTGACGAGGCCTGCTCCGATACCTTGGGAGGCGCCCGTAACGATGACAGTTTTATGCGTAGTCATGTTGAACTCCATTGATCTGGTTCGGGCAACGCGGGCCTTGCGAAGGCGAGGTCGCTCGAGATGGGGCCGCCGCGATCGCGACGCCATCAGCTGTTGCTTGTTTTCGCAGAGTGAATATGGCGAAAACCCGATTGCGCGATTAGATGGAAATATCTGGATTCTCTTTTGCATTGATGCAAAAGTGGGGCATGGCGGACCTTAATGACATTGCAGTCTTCGTGAAGGTGGCGCAGTACGGGAGCTTCAGCCGTGCGGCCCATTCGCTCGGCATGCCTGTTTCAACCGTCAGCCGTAAAGTGACCTCGCTCGAGGAACAGCTCGGCGTTACGCTGATACAGCGTACGACCCGCAAACTCAGCCTTACCGCGCAGGGGCGGGCTTATTACGACAGGTGCAGCGAGCCGCTGTCCCACCTCCTCGATGCTGAGCAGGCGGTGAGCGAAACGCAGAGAAAGCCGGCAGGCTTCTTGAAGATCTCGGTGCCAGTCATCTTGGGGCAGGAGGTCTTCTATGAGTTCATATCCGCCTTCCTGAAGACCTATCCCGATATCCAGGTTGATCTCTTCGTCACCAATCTATTCCTCGACCTGGTTGCGGAGAATATCGATGTCGGAATCCGTTTCGGCGACCTGAAGGATTCGTCCATGGTCGCGCAGCGGCTCGGCAAGAGCGTGCGCTATCTGGTCGCGGCCCCGGAATATCTGAAGGGCAGGGCGCTTCCCGCCAAACCGGAAGACCTGAAGGAGCATCGCTGCGTACTCCTGAACGGCCGCAACGGCGAAGCGGAATGGCATCTCGTCAGCGGCCGCAAATCGCTGGACCTGCGTGTGTCGGGGCCGGTCTCGAGCCGAGACTTCGATGCGGTCAGCGCCTTCACTTATCGCGGCCACGGTATCGGTCTCCTGCCTTCGACCTATTGCGACGAGCAGATTCGAAGAGGCGAACTCATCCGCCTTCTTCCGGAGTGGTCGTCGCCGGAAATTTTCGTGCATGCCGTCTATCCTACCCGCCGCTTCCTGCCCTTGCGCCTGCAGGTCTTCCTCGAAGCGCTTAAGGCATGGAACACCCCGCTGTGGCTGCCATTGCATTGAGAGTTTCGGAATCGGTGCCGTTGAGACGCGACGCATTTTCATCACCGAAAATTGAAGCCCAGCGCCTCACCGTGCATCCTGCCCCGGCCAAGCTGTGGTAAAGTCTGTCGGCTTGGGGTGGCGCGGGGATTTGCCGATGCTGACAACGCTTGCGGTGCTCATGGGTGTTTCAGGAGTCGTGCCGGCCGCTGAAACCGTGCCAGCTGAGGTTGATGTGACGCTGGTGCTTGCCGTCGACACCTCGCGGTCAATGGATTTCGAAGAGATTGGCATTCAGCGCGATGGATACGTCGAGGCGCTCAAGCACAAGGAATTCATCGATGCGGTCAAGGGCGGGCTCACCGGCCGCATCGCCATCAGCTACTTCGAATGGGCGGGCTATGTCGTCCAGGACTCGATGATCGACTGGCAGGTCATCGAGACGGAGGCGGATGCGATCGCCTTTGCAGGCAAGCTCGACGCCCGGCCGATTGCCACGCAACGGCGCACCTCGATCTCCACCGCCATCGATCAGGGCGCCAGCATGATCGCCACCGGTCCCTTTCGCGGCAGGCGCGAGGTGATCGACGTTTCCGGCGACGGCCCTAACAATTCCGGCGATCCCGTCATACCCGCGCGCGACAAGGCGGTGGCGTCAGGCATGATCATCAACGGCCTGACCATCATGCTGCGTCCTTCCGATGCCCCCGGCGGGCTCGACAAATATTACGCCGATTGCGTGATCGGCGGCCCCGGCAGCTTCGTGCTGCCGGTCCACAAGATCGAGGATTTCGCCATCGCGGTGCGCCGCAAGCTGGTGCTCGAGATCAGCGGCATTTCTCCGTCGCCTGGGGTGGAGAGGATCGCTGCGGACGCGCCGACGACGGATTGTCTGATCGGCGAGAAGCAGTGGCGGGATATATTCGATCGGTGAGGCGTGGCTGCGGCGCGACTTGGAATGAGAGGACACCGTGTCGCACCCCCCTCTGTCCTGCCGGACATCTCCCCCACAAGGAGGGAGATCGGCTGGGCGTAACGGCTTCCCCAAACAACTAAAGCATCGTGATTGTCGCTGCCGGCTGGGAGGGAGCGACGGTCAGGCCACTTGCCAATCTCCACCCTTGTGGGGGAGATGTCCGGCAGGACAGAGGGGGAACACGGCACGCTTAAAAGGAAAGAAGCCCGCCATGAGGGGTTTGAAGGCGAGCCGGGTGCTCCCAACGTCTGCCGCCGCCACCTACAACGGCAATTGCCTGCCGGCCTGTTCGCTGACCATGTATTCGGCGTACCAGTCCGGCCAGTTCTCATCATACTTGCCGCCGTTGCGTTTCTCGTGTTCGCCGTGGGCCTGGGCGGCGCGGCGGAGTGCCGCCGCAAGGTCGCTCGATGTCGAGAAGGCCGTCTCATCGGCGTCGATGCGGCCGGGGAGGCGGGTGGTGACTTCCTGGAACAGCCAGCCATTGCCGTCGGGATCCTTGAACGAGGCAAAGGAACGGTAGCTGCGGTGCTCGGGGTCGTGGCCGGCGATGCGCAGGCGCCCGAAGAGATAGGGCTCGTCCTTGCCGGCATAGACGCCCGATGCGTCGTGGAAGACCTCGCTCACCTCGACGCTGCGGGCGATGAGATCGCGCCGCGCGGCCTCGATGTCGGAGACGATGAGGTAGAGCCCTTGCGCGGAGCCGGGGGCGGCGGCCGTGACGTTCCTGCCGAAGATGATGGCGCAGCCGGAGCCCGGCGGGGTGAACTGGATCACCCGAAAATCGGCATCATTGGCAAAGTCGGCGTCGAGCCTCCAGCCCAGGCCGTCATAGAAACGTTTGGCGCGGTCGACGTCGGAAACGGGGATGACGACCACCTCGAGCTTGGTGTCGACCGGTCGTGTTCTCGCGGATTCGGTGGGGGGTTCACTGCGCACTGCATTGCTCATCTTCAGCTCCTCAGGGTTTGGACGCATTAAGAATGGCGATACATGTCGGGGTCGAGTGGACCACAGCGCGTTAGGGGCGTCGAATCAATTATTCTATCGGTGCAGAAGAGACGGCGGGCCGATCCCGCCGCCTGTCGCGCGGCTGCTAAAGCGCGTCGCGATCTTTCAGATTCGCTTTTTGCGCTTTAGGTTTTTGTTTTCACGCATGTCGTTGGCGCAAAACCGCTGCACACTTTTGCGCGACCTGCTTCACGCCGCAAGAGCGGCGCGTGTCTTGCCGATCATCAGGGCGGCGCGTGCCGCCTCGCGGCCCTTCTCTACGAAATGGGCGCGGTAGATCTGCGTATGATGCTCGGTTTCCTGATAGTGGTGCGGCGTCAGCGAAACGGATAGCACCGGCACGCCCGTATCCATGCCTGCACGCATCAGGCCATCGACGACGGCCTGGGCGACGAATTCGTGGCGGTAGATCCCGCCGTCGACGACGAAGGCGGCGGCGATGACGGCGGCATAACGTCCGGTCGCGGCAAGATCGCGCGACAGCAGCGGCATTTCGAAAGCGCCGGGGACGTCGAATACGTCGATTTGTTCGGCGGGAACAAGCTGTTGGAAGCCTTCAAGCGCACGGTCGACGATATCGGCGTGCCAGCCGGCTTTGACGAAGGCATAACGGGTGGGTGTCATGGTAATCTCCTTTGGCGTACAGACACGTCACCCAAGGCGATCACGAGCATCCGCCGCCAGCCTGGAGGGCAGCAGCAGCGCACGTTCTCTTTCATCCGGACTATGACCGTCGGCTCAGGCATCTCACCTGATCTGCTGACCCTTCCGAGGAAGGCGCTCGCGGGCTCGCAACTGAAACTGCATACCGCCGGTAGGGACTTTCACCCCGCCCTGAGAACGGCGCGGACAATAGGGGCAAGGCGGCGAGCTGGCAATAGGGAAGATATTTTCGGGTGGGTGCGGTTTTCAACCTCAAGAGAGCCTCATCCTGTGAGGTGCCCGTAGGGGCCCCGAAGGACGACGCGGGCGCGCTGACATTGGATGGAAGCAAGGAGCGGCGTTGGAGCGCGTCCTTTGAGGCTCCGCCCTGCGGGCTGCGCGCCTCAGGCTGAGGGAGCTCGGAGGTTGCCGCGCCGAGGCCGGTGAGGGTCTCACCTAAGGGTGCTGCAGGATGCCCGCCCTTGCTCAGCGCACGCTTCCGCCTACATGCTCCCATTGAGGACACCCACGTCAATACAGCATGATACGTCGTTCCCCGAGACCGAGCGGCAACCATGGGAGAGAGACATGCCAGAATCTTTCGTCGTGCGCCGCGAGGCGCATCTTGCGGCGCCGCCGGCGGCGGTGTTTGCGCTGATGACCGATCCGGAGAAGATCCTGCGCTGGATGGGGACGGAGGCCGAGGTCGAGCCGGAGCCCGGTGGGCTCTATCTCGTCAACGTCACCGGCGCCCGCTTTGCGCGCGGCTCGTTTCGCGAGGTGGTGCCGGTGCATCGGCTTGCCTACAGCTTCGGCTGGGACGGCAGCGAGGTGGTGCCGCCGGGATCGAGTCTGGTCGAGATCGACCTGATCGAGCAGGGAGGCGGGACGCTTTTGCGGCTCACCCACAGCGGCCTGCCGAGTGCGGAGCAATGCGCTGGCCATGAGGAAGGCTGGGCGCATTACCTCGGGCGGCTCACCGAGGTCGCCGCCGGGCGGAACCCTGGTCCAGATCCATTTTACGGCAGGAGATGAACGGTTTTCGGCAGGCGGCGGGATGTTCCTCAAGCGCTTGACGCTGCGGGAAGAACGATCCGCCGCGGTCAAAAAAGTGCTGCTTTTTCGTCGGTAAACATGAACGTGCAGTTCATCTCCAGTTCAATTTGGCGGTCCTAAGGTGATTGCGGCTGGATGAAATGGAGTTTTCGATGAAGGCACTTTCTATCGCGGCTGCCTTGCTCGCTGGCAGCCTCTCGATCGGCACAGCTCAGGCGATGCCGATCGGGTCAATCAAGGTTGAGAGCACTGTCACAAAGGTCGACTACGCCTGTGGTCGCGGCTGGCACCTGACCCGCTGGGGCGAATGCCGGCACAACTGGCGCCGCCCGCCGCCTGTAGCTTTCTATGGCGGTCCGCCCCGCTGGGGCTGGGAGCGGCGTCATCGCGATTGGGATGGCCCGCGTTGGCGCTATGAGCGGCGCTGGGACCGCGAACGCCGCTGGCGGGATGACTACTAAAAGCCTTTGACAGAAGCGGACGAACGAGGGCCGGTGCGATGTTTCGCCCGGCCTTTATCTGTTGAAATAACGACCGCGCTCAGATGCGGCTGACGAGCCAGTGCTTTCCGTCGATCAGCTCTTCGAGCTCGGCCGGATCTTTGACGCCGAACTCGAACCATTCGACGAGTTCCTTCGCCTTCCGCTTGCTTTCCTCGGCCGTGAACTCGATCCCATAGCGCGCGCACCACCGCCGAAGGATCGACGTCAGCAGCGTCATGTCATTCCCGTCAAGCGGGTCTTTCGGCCAGTATGTCGTGCCCATCGCAACCCCTCAATCGCTGATGACAAGCTGGCACATAATCGAATCAATGTCGCGCAATTTAAACGTGTTTATTCGGTTGTTTTCAACCGTGGCGAATGGTTTTCCACAGAGTTGTCGGGCGGTGGGGTTGACAGGGTTGCGGAGGGACTCGGCGGGAGCAAGTGCCGATAGGAGATCCTCCGGACACCAGAGGTGTCCTCAGTTTGCCGACAAAATCTCCTCCGTCATGCTCGGCCTTGTGCCGAGTATCTGACCAGGGCAATTGTTTGGACGACCACCGTTCTTCATATGCATAATTGGATCATCTCAGATCCTCGGCACAAGGCCGAGGATGACGGAGGAGATTTTGGTTGCCAACAGGCGGAGACCGGAGACCTCCTCAGAAGTTGCAGGAGTGTCCGTGGGTTGATGTCCGGGGGTTGCCCAGGTCTTGTTGCAATGCCAATGTTAACCCATGGATCTGCCTTCCTCTCTTGCCTGGCTGATTGACGAGGCTGCGGCTTCGCCCGGTCCCGAACGGTTTCTGGCCGAGCTCGGGCGCCGGCTGCTGGCCGATGGCCTGGCGCTTTCCGGCGGCGCGCTGACACTTTCGGTGCCGCATCCGATCATCGCGCGGCGTACCTGGCTGTGGCGGGCCGAAACCGGAGCCGTCATCGAGGCGCTGGGTTTTGCCGCCGCACCTCAAAGCGATGCCGGGCGCGAATGGCTGGCCGGGCTCGGGCCGGTTTGGGAGGAGAGGATTGGAGCTTCACGGGACGGCGCCATGCTCGGCTGGGCGGGTGTCGGCAGGGGGACGGGGGCGGACGAATTTCCTCCTGATGAAGCCGCGCGGCTGCAGGAGATCGCGCGTTTTGCCGCCGCGCCGCTCGCAGCCCTTGCGGCGCGGGAGGCGCTGGCAGCACTGCTGGAAGCCTATCTCGGTCGGCGCAGTGCGGCCCGGGTTCAGTCGGGTGCGCTTGCCCGTGGCACCGGTGAGACCATTCGCGCCGCTCTTCTCTGCGCCGATTTGCGGGATTTCACCGCGCTTTCTCAGGTGACGGAGCCGCAGGCGATGATTTCAGCGCTCGATGCTTATTTCGACCGCGTTGCCGGCGCCGTGCACGCCTTCGGTGGCGAGGTGCTGAAATTCATCGGCGACGGCGTGCTGGCGATCTTTCCCGTCACCGCCGCTTCCGGCAACGAGGCCGGAGCTGATCGGGAGGCCTGCGAGGCGGCGCTTCGGGCTGTCGCCGCCTGCCGCGCCGGCATGGTCCATCTCGACCAGATGCGCCGGGCGCAGGGGCTGGCGCCGCTGCCCTTCGGTGCGGCGCTGCATTTCGGCGAAATCCTCTGGGGCAATATCGGCGCCGCCGACCGGCTAGATTTCACTGCCATCGGCCCGGCGGTCAATCTGGTCAGCCGGCTGGAAGGGCTCTGCAAGCCGCTCGGCCACAGCGTGCTGATCTCAGGCGCGGTGGCTGCGAATACCGAGGCCGCGCTGACGCGGCTCGGCGAGCACACCCTGCGCGGCATCGCCGAGCCCTGTGCCGTCTTCACTTTGGCCGAGGATTGAGCCCGAGATGGCGCTGCCCGAATGCGCCCGCCATGCCATGTTTGGCGCTCACAAGAATCATGATTGTTAATCACTCGTATGGCGCGTGATCATTCCAGCCACTGCCGGAGATCGTTTTCAAATATTCCTTAGGAAGAGAGTTTGCAAAGAAGCTTTTGCAAAGATATGTTTGCGATTATATGATGGGATCATGAAAGAGCAGAACTCCGAACCTGCCGCAGATGCTGTTGCCTCGCGCATAGTCAGCCGTGTCGTGCCCGAACCGACCGCACTGAAGGCGCTGGCCCACCCCGTCCGGCTGCGCATGCTCGGCATGCTGAGGATCGACGGCCCCGCCACGGCGACGCAGCTCGCCGTCCGGCTCGGCCTGAACAGCGGCGCGACGAGCTATCATCTGCGCCAGCTCGCCCAATATGGTTTCATCGAGGAAGCGCCGCATGCCTCCCGGCGCGACCGCTGGTGGCGCGCCAGCCATGAGCTGACCTCGGCTCCCCCGAGCGAAGCCGAAGGCGAGGCGCTCGATCTCGACATGGCCTTCAACCAGGCGGCCCTCTCGCTGCAGGTCGGCCAGATGCAGCAGGCGCTGGAGGAATATGCCGAGCTGCCAGCGGAATGGCGCAGGGCGACGGCGGCCGACGACATCATCATCCCGATGACGGCGGAACAGGCCGAGGCCCTGACGAAACGGCTGAGCGATATCATCCTGGAAGCCATGCGGGCCGCCCCACCATTGGGGGAGGCCGCTTCCCGGAATCCTGACATGGTTCCTTTCTATGTCATGCTGCACGCTTTCCCCTATCCGGGCCGCCTGCCGCACCGCGAGCGAGAGGACGGGACGTGAGAAAAGGCAAGCCTTTCCTGGCGCTTGCCGCCGCAGAGACGCTTTCGCTTTCCGGCACCCGGCTATCGACCATCGCCATTCCCTGGCTGGTGCTGAGCGCTACAGGCAGCCCCGTGCTGACCGGTCTGACGGCGATGATGGAGATGCTGCCTTATGTGCTCGCCAAGGCGCTCGGCGGGCCGCTGATCGACCGCATCGGCGCCAAGCGCATCGCCATCATCTGCGACACTGCTTCCGTTATTGTGGTCGGGCTGGTGCCGATTGTCGATCTCTTCGGCATGCTGACCGTGCCGGTGCTGCTGCCCGTTGTTTTTGTCATGGGGGTGCTGCGAGGCCCCTCCGATGCCGCCAAGCAAGCGATGGTTTCCGATATCGCTGCGCTGGCGGCCGTGCCGCTCGAACGGGTGACCGGCGTCTCCAGCGCCATCGAACGGCTAGCCTCGACGGTGGGCGCTGCCGGCGCCGGCGCATTGATCGGGCTGATAGGCCCGGGGCAGGCGCTCCTCGTCAACGCCGCCACCTTCGCCGCCGCAGCGCTGGTCGTCGCGACCGGCATACCCGGCAGGCGGCGCGCTCCGGAGTTGCCCGCCGCGCTGGACGCTCGGCGGGGCAGGGTGCCTTCCTATGTCGACGATCTCCGGGAAGGCTGGCGCTTTCTGCGCAGCGACGCCGTGCTCGTCAGCATTGTCACCATGGTGGCGATCACCAATCTGCTCGATCAGGCCTATCACGCCGTGCTGCTGCCCGTCTGGACGAAGAACGCCGGTCATGGGCCGGAACTGCTCGGAGCGATGTTCGCCGCCTTCTCCGGCGCTTCCATCGCGGGCGCGGCGATCGCCGCTGTCATCGGCGAGCGCATGCCGCGTCTGATCGTCTATACCGTGGCCTTCCTCCTGACCGGATTTCCGCGCTTTCTGGTGCTCGCGGTCGATGCGGCGCTCGGCTCCGTCTTTGCGACGCTCGCAATCGCGGGCTTTGCCTCGGGTTTCCTCAACCCCATTTTGTCGGCGGTGATCTTCGAGCGTATCCCCAAGCCGCTAACCGGGCGCGTCACCGCGATGAATACCGCCCTCTGTTTTGCCCTCATCCCCTTCGGGGGCCTCGTCGGCGGCGCGCTGATCAGCACGATCGGGCTTGGTTCAGCGGTGCTCCTCTGCGGGCTCGCTTATCTCGCCGCGACTCTCGCTCCGCTGGCGCTCAAGAGCTTCCGTGGTTTTGACAAGGCCATGGCATGAGTCCCCCGCGCAGGCTCTAGCCTTATCCGATTTCCTCGATCATCAGATCGATAAAGCAGCGCACCCGCGGCTCCAATACGCCTTTGTCGGGATAGAGCGCCACGATCTTCGTGTCGTCGGTTTCGAGGTCGGGCAGGACCTGCCGGAGACGGCCGGCGGTCAAATCGGCGGCGGCAACGAAGTCCGGAAGAAGGGCGATTCCGAGGCCGGCCAGGGCGGCGTCGCGAACGGCTTCACCGCTGTCGAGCCTCAGGCGGCTGCGCCCCTGGGCCTTGATCCAGCCGCCGCCGCTGCGAAAGCGCCAACCCTGCCTTTGGCCGCGGCTGGTGAAGAACAGGCAGTCATGGGCGGCGAGATCCGCTATATCGCGGGGCATGCCGCGTTGGGTGAGGTAGGAGGGCGAGGCGCAGAGTAGCGCCTTGTCACTGGCGATCACGCGCGTGATCAACCGGCTGTCGGCCGCCGACGGCGTCGCGCCAATCGCGATCGCCAGATCGAAGCCATCCTCGAGGTTGTCGGCCGGGCGATCGGTGAAGCTCACTTCGACCTGCACGTCAGGCCAGGTGCGAAGATATTTTTCGAGCAAAGGGAGCACGACAAGCGATCCGAAGACATCGGGAGCGGCGAGCCTGAGCACGCCTCGCGGCACACCGCTTTGCCCCCCAATGCTCGCTTCCGCCTCGTCGACCGATGCCAGGATCTGCAGCCCGTGGTCATAGAACACTCGTCCTTCATCGGTCAGGCTCAGTGTCCTCGTGGTCCGGTTGAGCAGGCGCGCGCCGAGCCGCTCTTCCAGACGGGTGACGGCCTTTCCCGCTGCCGAACGGGAGAGGCCCATCGCCTGGCCGCCGGCGATAAAGCTTCCGGCATCGACGACGGCCATGAAGATCAGGATATCGTTCAGGTTCGTGCGCGGCATGAAGGCAACTCGAGCGATTCAACTGCAGCCTTAACTCGGTCGCGATGTGACCGATTCAAGGCTCGCACCATCAACGTCGGCCGCGCCAGTTAGGTCCCGGGCGCATCGAAATGATGGTGGTCGGCGACAGCTGCCGTTTCGCGTCACCACCGCCCAAATCGAAGGCTCGCGCCAACAAGCCTCGCCGTCAGCGCCAGCCGAGCGCCGGAGCGACGTGAGTGAGGATCGCTTCGATGACGTGGGCGTTGTAGGCGACGCCGAGCTGGTTGGGCACGGTGAGCAGCAGCGTGTCGGCCTCGGCAATCGCCTCGTCTTCCGCAAGCTGCTTGATGAGCACGTCAGGTTCGGCGGCGTAGCTGCGGCCGAAGATCGCCCGGGTCTTCTCGTCGATGAAGCCGATCTTGTCGCCCTCGTCGTTGCCGTAGCCGAAATAGGCGCGGTCACGTTCGTCGACCAGCGCGAAGATGCTGCGGCTGACCGAGACGCGCGGCTGACGCGTGTGGCCGGCTTCCTTCCAGGCGTCGCGATAGGCGCGGATCTGGTCGGCCTGCTGGACGTGGAACGGCTCGCCGGTCTCGTCGTCCTTAAGCGTCGAGCTCTGCAGGTTCATGCCGAGCTTGGCTGCCCAGACGGCGGTGGCGTTGGAGCTCGCCCCCCACCAGATGCGCTCGCGCAGGCCCTCCGAATGCGGCTCGAGACGCAGCAGGCCGGGCGGATTCGGAAACATCGGCCGCGGGTTCGGTTTGGCGAAGCCTTCGCCGCGCAGCACTTCGAGGAAAACTTCGGCATGATGCCTGGCCATCTCGGCCTCGCTCTGACCTTCCGGCGGCGCATAGCCGAAATGACGCCAGCCGTCGATCACCTGTTCAGGCGAGCCGCGGCTGATGCCGAGTTGCAGCCGCCCTCCGGCGATGAGATCGGCAGCACCGGCATCCTCGGCCATATAGAGCGGGTTCTCGTAACGCATGTCGATGACCGCGGTGCCGATCTCGATCCGGCTGGTCTTGGCGCCGACGGCGGCAAGCAGTGGAAAGGGCGCGGCGAGCTGCCGGGCGAAATGGTGCACGCGGAAATAAGCGCCATCGGCGCCGAGCTCCTCGGCCGCCACGGCAAGGTCGATCGACTGCAGCAGCGCATCGCCCGCCGAACGCGTCTGCGATTGAGGCGAGGGCGTCCAGTGCCCGAACGAGAGAAAACCGACTTTCTTCATGCCGCGCCTTTATCCATTGCATCTCATGATGGATCGGTCATCGCATAGTTTTGGTGCGCAAGACAATCACAACCGGAATGGAATGGCGCGCTTGGCAGGCGACGCTTGCTGAAGCGGCACGCGAGGCAACGCTCGTAAATGGCGGGAAATGAGTCGCCTTTCCCGGGCCGGCGCGCCGATACGCAAGGAGCGATCGTCATTCGGGAACTCCGCTTTCACGGAAGCGGCGGCCTATAGCGCCAGCAAGTTCGGCCTGCGCGGCTTCTCCGAAGCACTGCGGGCGGAGGTGGCCGACACGCCGCGCATTCACGTATGCGACGTCTATCCCGCCTTTGTCGATACGCCGGGCCTCAGGCGTGGCGCCAATTATGTCGGCCGCCAGGTCACCGCGCCGCCGCCGGTTCTCGATGCGCGCCGCGTCGCCGAGGCGATTGTCGGCGTCGCCAGGTCGCCGCGCGCCACCACCACGGTCGGCGTGGTCACCACTGCGACGCGGCTTGCCCATCTGCTGGCGCCCCATCTTGCCGCCAGGGCTCTCGGCCGGCTGATGGCCGCCTATTTCAAGCGGGCGCCGCGCGCCGCCGAAAGCGACGGCAATCTCTACTGGCCTTCCACCGACGCCGCCCGGATCGATGGCGGGCTCCGATCGCGGCACAGGTATTCGGCGCCGCTCCTCCTCGGTCTCATCGCGGTTGCTGTGCTGGCGATCGGCGCCGCTGCGCCGAGGACGTACCCGCGCCGGCGGCTGGCGCTGGGCAGCCGGCACCGGTTTTGGTAGGCGGGTTGGATGGTGCAGATGCTGGAGGTTTGTATGGCATGCCGTGTGGCACGCCCTCTCCTCCGTTCGTGTGACGAGCACAGGCGAGCGGGTGAACTATCAGCATCGCTTCATGCCCCCACTGACAAGGCGCAGCCACGGAGCCAGGTGGAAGCCGGTCATCAGCAGGTACATCGGCACCATTCCGGTCAGCGGGAAGTTATCGGGCGTGGTGGTGCAGATCACGTCGGCGCTGCCGGTTGCGGCCGTCAGCAGCGCCATGATCGCGAAGGTCGGGGCGGCGGCGAGAGACAGAAAATCAGCGGCGAGAGCGGGTTTGGCCGGCTCGCCGGCGGGTTCGTCAGCGGCGGCGGCGAGCGACAGCCAGTTGTCTGTGTCGAGGGAGGGGTTGGCGTCAGCCCGTTTCGGGACGTGAGCGAAGAGTGCCATGACAGTCACTCCTTGCCGTAGCGGTCGTGGTGGCGCCACCAGATGCCGATTTCGTTGCGGCCCTTCGGCGCGCGGTCGAGCCATTGATACATGCCCCAGAGCCCGTCGAGCCCGCGCGCATAGCTGGAATAGCTGTGGTAGACGGCGCCATCGATGAGTTCGAAGGCGCTGACGCCGGGGCGGTCGCGGGTGTAGGTGGGAACGTCGGTGCCGGTCATCGAAGCGATCTGGACGATGGGTTCGTCGCTGCCGCGCGACTGCCATTCCGGCACGGCCTTGCCCGCCGGCGGTTCCGAGGCGGGCGGTTCGCGACGGTAGTTGTATTCGATCTCGCCGAGACGCTGCTGCTCCGGGCTGAACCAGACGCTGAAATCGGCGTTGAAATCGCTGCCGGCCGAGGAAGCCCAGGGAAAGCTCCAGTCCATGCGCCGCTTGAAGGCCTCAAGCTTTGCGAGCGGCGCGCGCGAGACGACCCAGAAGGCGACGTCGTGATTTTCCAGGTGGACGAAGAAGCCGTTGAAGCCGTCGGCGATCGAGGAGCAGGAGGGGCATCCGGCGCTGTAATCCGGCCCGAACATGAAATGATAGATCAGGAGCTGCGAACGCCCGCCGAACAGATCCTTCAGCGAAGCACCGCCGCCTTCGGTATCGAAGCGGTAGTCCTTGTCGATCCTCACACGCGGCAACTGCTGGCGTTTGGCCGCCAGCGCATCGCTTTGCCGCGTCAGTTCCTTTTCCTCCTCGAGCAGATCGAGTCTCGCCGCCAGCCATTGCTCGCGGGTTGCGTTCAGCATTGCCGTCATGGGTCTTCTCCTTTGCCTGTCTCTCGTCGTAGCATCCGGCTCGGTTGCCTGCCGTTGAGCGAAGATTACGGCCGAAGGGACAAACGCCGGGAGTGACAAGTGTGACGGGATTTGAATGGACTCGCTGATTACGGCTGCTGCGCAGGCGCTGGCATCGGGCGATACGCTCGGCGCGCTGAAACGGGTGGCGCTGCGCGACGATGCGCCGGCGTTGGCGCTACGCGGCATCGCCATGGCACAGCTCGGTGACCTCATTCGCGCCAAGGCGCTGCTGAAGAGTGCCGTGCGTGCTTTCGGACCGCGGGAGGCGGTGGCTCGCGCCCGCTGTGTCGTCGCCGAGGCAGAAATCGCGCTCGTCTCGCGCGATCTCACCTGGCCGCCGAAGACGCTGGAGGCGGCGCGCAAGGTTTTGGAAGCGCATGGCGACCGGGTCAACGCCGCCCATGCCGGCAATATCGCCATTCGTCGGCTGGTGCTGATCGGCCGCCTTGACGAAGCCGAGCAGGCGCTGGCCGCGCTCGACCCGACGCCGCTGCCGCCGGCCTTGCGGGCCGCCCATGAGCTTGTTGCGGCCGGCATCGCCGTTCGGCGCCTGCGCACGCATGCGGCCCGCGCAGCACTCGAACGGGCACAGCTTGCGGCCGAGCGGGCGAATATGCCCGTGTTGACGGCGGAGGTCGAAGCCGCTGGACATGTGCTCGATCTGCCGGCGGCGCGGTTGGTTTCTCGCGGGCATGACCAGCCGCTGCTGCTTGCCGAGGTGGAGGCGCTCTTTTCCGGCGGCACGCTCGTCGTCGACGCCTGCCGCCATGTCGTGCGCGCCGCCGGCGCGATGGTGCCGCTCGCGAGCCGGCCGGTGCTTTTCGCGCTCGCTCGTGCGCTTGCCGAAGCCTGGCCGGCGGATGTGTCGCGGGGCGCGCTGATCGCACGCGCCTTCCGCGGCAAGCATGCCGATGAATCGCATCGCGCCCGGCTGCGCGTCGAGATCGGCCGGCTGCGCGCGGAATTAGCCGGGCTGGCGGAGGTCTCGGCTACCAAGCGCGGTTTCGCCCTTTCCCCTGCCGGCGCTGCTGAGGTCGCAGTGCTTGCCCCGCTCGTCGAAGGGCCGCATGCGGCTGTGCTCGCCTTCCTCGCCGATGGCGAAGCGTGGTCGAGTTCGGCGCTGGCGATCGCGCTCGGCACCAGTCCGCGCACCGTGCAGCGGGCGCTGGATGCGCTCGCCGGCGAGCAGAGGGTGCAAGCGATCGGACGCGGCCGGGCGCGCCGCTGGATGAGCCCGCCGCTCTCCTCTTTCCCGACGATCTTGTTACTCCCGGGACCGCTGCCGAGCGACTAGTATGGGTCAACCGACAAGGAGGAAGACATGAAGACATCGGCTGCGACCATTCTGCGTGAATATGGACCCTTTCCCGGCGCGGAGCGCGTTCATGGCGTCACCTTCGACGGCCGGCATGTCTGGTTCGCCTCAGGCGACAGGCTGAATGCGCTCGACCCCGACAGCGGCGAGGTGGTGCGGTCGATCGAGGTCGCCTCCCACGCCGGAACGGCTTTCGACGGCGAATTCCTCTATCAGATCGCCGAGGACGTCATTCACAAGATCGACCCGAAGACCGGCCAGATTCTTTCCACCATCCCGGCCCCAGGCAATGGCGGCGATTCCGGCCTTGCCTGGGCCGAGGGCACGCTCTGGGTCGGCCAGCATCGCGGCCGCAGAATCCATCAGATCGATCCCGAAACCGGCAAGATCCTGCGCACCATCGAATCCAACCGCGTCGTGACAGGCGTCACCTGGGTCGACGGCCAGCTCTGGCACGGCACCTGGGAGGGCGACGACAGCGACGTCAGACGCATCGATCCGAAGACGGGCGAGGTGCTTGAACGGCTCGACATGCCGGACGGCGCCGGCGTCTCCGGGCTCGAATCCGACGGCGCCGGCTGCTTCTTCTGTGGCGGAGGCAACAGCGGCAAGATCCGCGCCGTGCGCCGGCCGTGAGCGCTGCGCCGCCGGGGGGCTGCTCCGTACAAGAAGCCGGCGTCAGCGCACCCGCCTCGCCCTTACGGGCGCCTCAGCAACCGTGTTGTTGGGGTTCGCTCCATGGGGTTCGTCTTTTGATAATCGTGTTGATCATGACGATGAATTTCCGCATGGCGGCGACGAGGGCGACCTTGGGTGGTTTGCCGGCATCGCGCAGTCTTTTGTGGAAGGCCTTGATGGCCGGGCTGCAACGGATGGCCGAGAGCGTTGCCATGTAGAGAGCGCATCGGACGGTGGCGCGGCCGCCGGCGATGTGGCGCTGGCCACGCCAGGTGCCGCTGTCGTGGGCGACCGGGGCGACGCCGACGAGGGCTGCGAGCTTCTTGTCGTCGATGGCGCCGAGTTCGGGCAGCTCGGCGATGAGCACGGCGGCGCCGACCTCGCCGATGCCTGGCACGGTCAGCAGCAGGTCGCGGCGTGCGGCCATGTCGGGCTCGGCCTCGATGGCAAGCGCGATGGCGGCATCGACGCGGGCGAGCTGGCTCTTGAGGGCGGCGAGGGTCTCGCCAATCAGCGCGGCGACGGCTTGCGGGGCATGTTCGAGGCGGTTCTTCTCGGCGACCGCCATGTCGATGAGCTGCCGGCGGCGGGCGACGAGGGCAGCAAGCGCGATGCGGCCGTCGTCGATATGGGGGATCTGTGCCGGCCGCATCGCTCTGGCGAAGTGGAGAATGACGCGGGCGTCGACCTGATCGGTCTTGGCCAGCCGCCCGCTGGCCCTGGCGAAATCGCGCACCTGGCGGGGATTGACGACGGCGATGGGAATACCGGCGGCCATCAGCGCCCTGACGATCGCCATCTCGTAACCGCCGGTGGCCTCGACGACGACCAGCTCGGCGCCGGCTATCGCCGTCGCCAGCGCGGTCCGGCCCGGCGCGTCGTTGTCAAAGCGGCCAACGGCGCTTTTGCCCTCGACGGCCACGTCGAAATGGGCTTTCGAGACATCGATGCCGACCATGAAAGCTTGCGGGATACGCATGGGTGCTCCTCCTTGCAACGCGGGCTCAAGGCCCAATCAACCGTTCGAGCGAAGACATGGCGACGGAGATGCTCGCTGAGGCACGAGTTCAAAACCCAGGGATGACACGCATCCCCGTCGCGCAACCCCACTATACAGCAACGGCAACGTACAAGGATGAGGCTCTCTTGGAAGCCGGCTTGGCCCTCCTTGGCGGTTGCGGTGAGATATTCTCCGATGCCCCGCTGTTGTGGCGCGGCAACTCCAACGCTCCCTCATGTTGAGGTGCGCAGCTCGTAGGGCGGAGCCTCGAAGCACGCCCTCAACACTGCTTCTTGCATCCCTCGACCGCAAGCACACCCGCCTCGTCCTTCGAGGCCCCTGCGGGGCGCCTCCGGATGAGGCTCTCTTGGGTGCCGGCGGCTCCGGCACGCAAATACCTGCCGATAGCAATTCACCGTCCGTCAACTTTTGCGTGTCAATTTCGAGGGAAGGGGCGCCATCAAAAGGTTGCGAGTATTGAAGGTCAGGCTCACATCGCATATCACGCTGGTCCTGGTGGAGCCAGGGCACGCACGATCATGATCGGCAACAGACCGGCGATAACTCGCGCCAAGGTTGGTGGGAAATTGGTGGAAATCGCCATTGCCGATAGCGGCATCGGCATGGATGCGGATGATCTGCCGAAACTGTTTCAACCTTATTATCGCGCCCGCAGCGCGACGGGGATTGCCGGAACCGGCCTTGGCCTGAACGTCGTCAAGCAGGTCGTCGAACTGCACGGCGGCACCGTCGAGGTGACGAGTGAGCTTGGCAAGGGGACAACATTTACCATCTTTCTGCCAATAGAGTTTCTATTGTCGGATCAACAAGTCGCAGCTTAAGGAAAGAGCATATGGTTACAGTCCTGTGCGTAGAAGACGAAGTCGATATTCGAAATCTCCTCGTCGAAGAGTTGAACGAAGCCGGCTACAGGACGCTCGAGGCCTCGAACGGCGCAGAGGGCCTGGAAATGATCCTGTCGAAATGGCCTGATATCGTCATCAGCGATATTTCCATGCCTGTTATGGATGGGCACCAGCTTCTGGCGGAAATCCAGATCAATCACCCGGAGCTCTCCAACATTCCCTTCATCATGCTGACGGCGCTGACAGACCGGGAAAACACGCTCGCCGGTCTGCGGGCCGGTGCTGCGGATTATCTCACGAAACCGCTCGACTTCGACCTGCTGCTCGCCAAGCTGGAGGGCTGCGTGACGCGGCTGGAGAACGATAAGGCGCTTAATCGGTCGTTTTGATTGGGGTGGTAGAAGACCCCGCCCCAAACTCCTCCCCACAAGGGCGAGGGGCTTAACTTGCCGCACCGGCGCTTCCCACTTCGTCGTTCATCCGCGAAAAGGCTGATATTTGCTGCGCGGGCGCCGCAAATTATTCCCTCCCTCTGGTGGGGAGGGGTTGGGGAGGGGTCTTCCGGCTTCGGAGCGTAAGCGACGTGCATGATTGGGTGTGCGATGAGGCCTTCGATCTAATCCTACCTCCCCAACACATCCCCCAACACCGCAAACACTCTCGCATCCAACGTCTGCGACACATTGAACCGCATGAAATTCGTCGCCGATTGCGACAGGCTGAACGCATTGCCCGGCGCCAGCACGATCCGCTTTTCCAACGCCGCCCGCGCCACATCAGCCGCGTCGATACCATCAGGCAGGCGGCACCAGAGGAACATGCCGGCCTGGGGCTCCAGCCATGGTTTTATCCCGAAGCCCTTCAGGCGGGCCGAGACCTCGGTCATGGCGCGCGCCAGCCGCTGCCTGAGTATTTCCATGTGTTTGCGATAGCCGCCGTCGCTCAAGACGTTGAGCACCAGCTCGGCCGTCATCCGGCCGCCGCCGAAGGAGGTGGCGATCTTGAGGTCGGTGAGGCCCTCGATCCATTCGGGCCTGGCGGCGACGAAGCCACAGCGGGCGGAGGCCGAAAGCGTCTTGGAAAAACTGCCGATATGGATGACGCGCTCGAGCCCGTCGAAGGCGGCAAGGCGAGGTGCGGCCGTATATTCGAAATCAGCGAAGATATCGTCCTCGATGATGGTAAGATCGAATTGGTCGGCGAGCTTCAGCACCCGGTGGGCCGTCACGGGAGAAAGCGTCGCGCCCGTCGGATTATGGATGGCGGAGTTGGTGATGTAGAGCCGCGGCCGATGTTCGGCGAGCGTCTGCGCGAAGAGTTCGAGATCGGGGCCGGAGTATGTGTAGGGCACGCTGACGATCTTCGCCCGGTGGGCGCGCAACAATGCATGAAAGTTGAAGTAGCAGGGGTCATCGACCAACACCCTATCGCCGGGTTCGAGCAGGAAACGGCAGAGCAGGTCGATCGCCTGCGTGCCGGAGTCGGCGAGCAGGACCTGATCCGGCGAGGCCTCGATGCCGCGCTCGCCCATACGTCGCGAAATCAGCTGGCGCAGCGGCGGCAGGCCAAGCGGCGAGCCATAATCGGCAAGGGACGGCCCCTCGGCGCGGGCAAGCGTTCGGAGCGCCCGGCGCATGCCCTCGCCGGGCAGCCAGGAGGGTGGCAGCCAGCCGCAACCGGGCTTCAGATCGGCTTCATCCGCCTCCAGCGATTGCCGCGAAATCCAGAAAGGATCGACGGCGCGGTCGAGCTTCGGCCCGGCCTCGGCCAGTGCGAAGGGGGCCGCCTGGTTGGCGACATAGAAGCCGGAACCCGGCCGTGAAAGGATCGCACCCTCGGCGACCAGGCGCTCATAGGCGTCGACGACGGTCGAGGTCGAGAGCTTCATGCTGGCCGCGAGCCCGCGCACCGAGGGCAGCCTTGCCCCTGGTGTCAGGCTGCGCCCGGCGATGCGCTGCCGGATCGTCGCCATCACCATCTCGACGCGGGTGCGCCCCGCTATCTCATCGTTCATCCGTACTGCCTTTTGAACCATAACAGTTTTGCGAAACCGTATCAGACCGTCACTGTCCTGGCCATCGGTATTGGCGGATAAGGCTGGACGGCTCGTTCTTGCGAATTCGATTCAGCTAACGCGCCTCAGGTTATTGTTATGCATGCCGTTTTCTCAAGGCCGCAGCGCTTCGACGGCATACATCTCGGAAGGAATGCATGATGGAGCGAATGACGACAGCGTGGGTCAATGGTTTGATCGGTGTGGTGATCTTCAGCGGTTCGCTGCCGGCGACGCGCGTGGCGGTGGCGCAGTTCGATCCGGTCTTCCTGACCGTTGCGCGGGCGGCGATCGCCGGGCTGCTGGCTCTCGGCCTGCTGATCGTCTTTCGTGAAAAGCGGCCGGCCGGGCGCGATATCCTCTCGCTCGCCGTTGTCGCGCTCGGCGTCGTGGTCGGCTTTCCGCTGCTGACCGCGCTGGCGCTGCAGCATGTCACATCAGCCCATTCGATCGTCTTCGTCGGTTTGCTGCCGCTTGCAACGGCCACCTTCGGCGTCATCCGCGGCGGCGAGCGGCCGAAGCCGGCCTTCTGGCTGTTCTCGGTTCTCGGCAGTACGCTGGTGGCGGGCTTTGCCTTGATGCAAGGCCTGACGGCCTCGCCGGTCGGCGACCTGCTGATGCTTGGGGCAATTCTCGCCTGCGGTCTCGGTTATGCCGAGGGCGGCCGATTGTCGCGCACGCTCGGCGGCTGGCAGGTGATATCCTGGGCGCTGGTCTTGTCGCTGCCGATCATGATCGCGGTCGCGTACGTTTACCGGCCGGCGAGTTTCGCCGGCATCGAAACGCCGGCGCTCATCGGCCTTGCCTATGTGTCGCTGTTCTCGATGCTGATCGGCTTTATCTTCTGGTATCGCGGTCTCTCGCAGGGCGGGATCGCCGCCGTCGGCCAGTTGCAGCTGCTCCAGCCCTTCTTCGGCCTGGCGCTCGCCGCCACCCTGCTGCACGAGCCGGTGACGTGGGCCATGCTTCGCGTGACGGTCGCGGTTATTCTCTGCGTGATGGGCGCGCGAAAGTTTGCGAAGTAGCGGCTGACTTCGGGCCACAAAACTGCCGCTCAATCGTCAGCAAATGGCCCTGTTATCGCCGCACTGAGCCCTTTTCAGGCTTCATCGTTGCGACCTCGCCAGCCTTTCGAGCGGCTGAGCGATCGACCGAGGCGGTCTTGCTGCCGTCCAAAATCACCGGAAAAGGAATGAAAATGATCACTCGTTACACATCCCTCGCAACGATGACCGCCGCGGTGTTCAGCCTGCTTGCTCTCAGCCCGGCATCCGCGACCGAGCTTGCCCAGGCGCAACAGCAGCCGCCGGCACAGGGCCAGGCGCCGATGCAAGGACAGGGTGGTACCGGTGCGGCTGCCCCCGTCAGTGACCAGAAACTCGAGGCCTTTGCCGTTGCCTATGTGCAGGTCGATAAGGTCAGGCAGGAATATTCGGCCAAGATCGACGCGACGAAGGACGAAGCCGCCAAGCAAAAGTTGCAGGAGGAGGCCAAGAAGCAGATGGTCGATACCGTCAAAGCCTCCAACGCTATCTCTGTCGAGGAGTACTCGTCTATCCTGACGGCGGCGCAGAGCGACCCGGCTCTGGCCAAGAAGGTCCTGGACAAGATCGGCACACCGCCGCCGGCGCAGTCGCAGCAATAGACAGCGCACTCCTGCATCATCCTCAAGTCGGACGAGGGGCGGGCGGGCTAGAAATCCCCGCGGCGAGCGCTGCCTGCGCCCGCCCCAATCCTGACGCGGCCTCACTTGGCGGGCACGACCAGTGCCTCGCCCTTGCGCACGATATAGGTCGCCAACTCCGAAGCCTTGCCGCTGCCGACGTTCTTTGCCGAGTGCACCACGCCGGAGGGGATGAACAGGGACTGGCCGGCCTTGAGCGTCACCGGCTCCCTGCCGTCGAGCCGATATTCAAGAGTCCCCTCGAGAACGTAAGCGATCTCTTCGCCCGGATGCGCGTGTCTCGGCGCAAGAACGCCGGGGGCGAAATCGACCCGCACCTGGACGGCCTCATGGCCGGGTACGTCGATATCGCTCCTGACGAGATCGGTGCGCTGCAGCGGTTGCTCCGCATGCGCTGCAGCAGCAGTGCCGAGAGCAAGGGCGAGCGCCATAGCCTGGATCATTTTCATCGTGTCATCCTTCCTGAATTGGCGGCCAATTAGCCGCATCGCCATTTCAGTCGATGATTGAACCAGGTATGTGTCGGGAAACCCTCATTTTTGTAAGCGCGTGTATCTGCCCGCCTGAGATTGCCTGCGAGAACGAGGCTTTGCTTACGCGAACCGCATCGCGGATCTCGCACGCGCCTTCGCTGCGACCTCCTCGCGATCGCGAGGCGGCTGAGACGTCTCCAGCGAATCGAGCAATTCGCGGGCGCAAGCAGCAATCGAACTGACCGCGCGTTCGAACGCGGCCTCATTGCGCTTCGACGGCTTGGTCGTTCCGCTGAGCTTGCGCACGAACTGGAGCGCGGCATCATGAATCTCTTCGTCCGTTGCAGGCGGATCGAAGTTGAACAGTGGTTTTATGTTTCGGCACATGGCTTGCTCGCGTGATGTTCTCTTTGGGAAAGTGGCCTCGCATGAAAGGTAGTCGCGTGAGCGCGAATTGCAACGAGGCCTGGGAGATGGCCGGGAGAGAGGTGGTCAGGGGGGCTAGCCTTTTTCGTCGTGCCGTGTGCCCCCCCTCTGCCCTGCCCGGCATCTCCCCCACAGGTGGGGAGATCGGCTGGGCGCAATGGCTTCCCAAGCAAAGACCGTATAGCTGCTGCGCTGCGGCGGTGAGGGAACGATGGTCCAACCTCTTGCCGGTCTTCCTCCTTGTGGGGGAGATGCCCGGCAGGGCAGAGGGGGGGATGCCGCACCGCTCCCCGGCAAGAGAGATCCCGTCGCTCTCACCCTCAAGCCGCCGACGTCGAACCTCTCACGCCGAGTGTCGCAATATCCGTCACCCCGCCCGACGATTCAAAGTCGAAGATCTTCTGGGTCACCAGCGCTGCCGCGCCGCGGGCCCAGGAATTGTCCTCCCAATCGGGCAGCAGCGGCGGGGCGGTGCGGAAGGTGCGGGCGGAGAGTGCTTCGCGCAGCGGCGTGAGGAAGGGGTCGCCGAGGGAGACTGCTTCGCCGCCAGCGACAATGACTTCGGGGTCGGTGATGTTGACGAGATTGGCGAGTGCGGTGCCGATGCCGCGGCCGGACCCGGCGACGAGGGAGAGGGCAGTGGCATCGCCGCAGGCGAGGGCTTTGCGGAGTTCGGGGAGGCCGAGTTCGTCACCGCGGCCGGTCGCCTCACGCCAGCGGCGTAGCATCGAGAGTTCGGAGTGATAGGCCATCAGGCAGCCGCGCTTGCCGCATTCGCAGAGGCGGCCGTTCTCTTCGAACAGCGTGTGGCCGAATTTGCCGGCGGCACCGTTTGCGCCGCGGTAGAGCTTGCCGTCGATGACCAGCGCACAGCTGATGCCGACGCCGACGGCGAGCACGGCCATGTTACGGTGCTGGCGGCCGAGGCCGAAGAGCTGCTGGGCGATGGCATAGGCGTTGGTATCGTCCTCCAGCCAGACCGGCACATGGACGCGGCTTGCCACCAGCGCGGCCAGCGGAACGTTGTCCCATTGGAAGCGATGGCTGCGTATGCAGGCGGTCTGTTCGTTGTTGATGACGCCGGGCATGGAGATGCCGATGCCGGCGAGTTTCGCTTTCGGCCGACCGGCGAGCTTCACCAGTTCAGGGACCGTGCCCGCCAAAAGGTCTGCGACATAATCCGGATCATGGCCCTCGAGGCCAACACGCATGGCGGCGACGGGATTGGTGGCGAGATCGGTCGCCACGCATTCCACCGAATCCACCATCAGCTTGAAGCCGAGGGCGAGCGAATGCTCGTAATTGATCTCGACCGGGATCGGCCGGCGGCCGGCGGGGCCGGGCACTGCCTTGCCCTCGGTGACGATGCCTTCTTCCAAGAGATCCGCGACGACGAAGGTAACCGCGGCGGGGCTCAGGCCGATCACGGTCGCGATATCGGCGCGGCTCCTCGCTCCTTCGCGGCGGAGAAGGTTGAGGATGAGGCGTCGGTTCATGGCTCTCGCCGTGGTCTGGTCGCCTTTCAGCTTCACGATGCATTCCTTAATTTTGTAAATTAATTATTGCGGGGTTGCACAATCTATGCATAAGTTCGGCCGCCGATCAACAGAGCCAGCGGGATTGTACGTTGGAGGTCAGGGCACCGGATCGGCGCGTTGAATGCCTGATCGAGCGCGTTCCAAGGAGGAGGCGGCTCGGGCCAGGCGGTGTTGATCGATCAACCGGGAGGAATTCAATGGTACTCTTAAAGCATTTTCCCTCAACCACCCGCAGAAGCTTCCTGAAAGGGGCGGGGGTGGTTTCGGCGGCGGCGGTCACGGGCAGCTTTCCGATGCCTGCGATCGCACAGGCGCAGGAAGTCACCGTCATCTCGTCCGAGAATAACGGCGCCGCACTCGATGCGCTGAAGTCGATCGCGGCGGGCTTCGGCAAGGAAGCCGGCGTCAATGTCGTCATCAACAATATGGACCACGAGGCGCACAAGACGGCGATCCGCAATTATCTCGTCGCCGGCGCGCCCGACATCTGCTTCTGGTTTTCGGGAAACCGCATGCGCGCCTTCGTCAAGCGCGGCCTGTTCGACGATATTTCCGATCTCTTCGAGAAGGAGAAATACAAGAACGTGCTGGGCGCGACCGCCGGCGCCGTCACCGATGACGGCAAACAATATGGGCTGCCCACGGGCGGCACGCTCTGGGGCATGTTCTATCGCAAGGATGTGTTCGATCAATACGGCCTGACGGTGCCGAAGACCGCCGAGGACTTCATGGCCTATGGCGACAAGTGCAGGGCGGCCGGCATCACCCCGGTTGCGATCGGCACCAAGGAATTGTGGCCGGCGGCCGGCTGGTTCGATCAGATGAATCTGCGCATCAACGGGCTGGACAGGCACATGGCGCTGATGAACGGCGAGATGAGCTATCTCGATCCGGCGCTGACGCCAGTCTTCGACCAGTGGGAAGCGATGATATCGAAAGGCTTTTTCACGCCGAACCATACCTCTTTCGGCTGGCAGGAGGCCGCAGCACTTCTGGCCCAGAAGAAGGCCGGCATGATGAACCTCGGCGCCTTCCTGCGCTCCGCCTTCACCGAGGCGGATCTGCCGCAGCTCGCCTACGCGACCTTCCCGGTGCTCGATCCCAAGATCGGCCATTTCGAGGAGTTCTCGGTCAATTCGGTTCATATCCCCGCCAAGGCGAAGAACAAGCAGGGCGCGCGCGATTTCCTCACCTATTTCTACAAACCGGAGAACCTGGCGGCCTATCTAGAACCGGGCGGCAATGTGCCGCCGCGCCACGACCTGCCGCCGAGTAAGGATCCGCTCGTCAATATCGCTGTCGAGACGATGAAGACGGTGCAGGGCACCTCGCAATATTACGACCGCGATAGCGACCCGGACATGGCCCAGGCCGGCCTGGTCGGCTTCCAGGAGTTCATGGCCAAACCCGAGAGGCGTAAGGCCATCCTTACGCGGCTCGAGGGGACGCGGAAGCGGATTTATAAGATCTGAAGGGTGGCGGATCGCTCCCGGCTTGTCGACGGCCGTGCCCTTCACTCGACGTCATCCTCGGCCTTGTGCCGAGGATCTGCTGCCCAATCGAACGGGGGCAGATGCTCGGGACAAGCCCGAGCATGACGGCAGGAGAGCGAGACGGCTTTATCAACAGCTTTGGGGCATCAGCCCGCTCCCAAGATAATTTGAGGCTCCAGAGATGCAGACATTATGGCGCCGCCAGCGTTGGTGGCTTACCCCGACTTTGCTCATCGCGCCTGCGATCGCGCTGTTCTTCACTGTCATCCTGTTGTCGGCGGTGCGCAGCGTCTGGATCAGCTTTCACGAGTGGGATGGTTTCGGGCCGATGGTGTGGATCGGGCTCGGCAATTACATCGAGCTCTATAACGATCCGCAATTCTACGTGTCGTTGAAGAACAATCTGATCTGGCTCGTCATGTTCATGGCGGCACCGCCGATCGGGCTCGCCATCGCGCTCTTGGTCAACCAGAAAATCGCAGGCATGCGCTTCCTGAAATCACTGTTCTTCATTCCGCTGGTGCTGGCCTCGGTGACGGTGGGCGTCGTCTTCACCTGGGTCTATACGCCGGAATTCGGGCTGCTGGCGCTGATCTTCCGGGCCTTCGGGGCAGTGGCGCCGGCAGTGCTCTCCGACGAGCATTTCGTCACCTTCGCGATCGTCATCGCGGCGCTGTGGCCGCAGATCACCTTCTGCATGGTGCTCTATCTCGCCGGCCTCAACAATTTGAGCGAAGAGCTGATCGGGGCCGGCCGCGTCGATGGGGCGAGGGGCTGGAACATGCTGCGCCATATCGTGCTGCCGCAGCTGACGCAGGTCACCTTCATCGCCATTGCGGTGACGGTCGTGGGCGCGCTGCGCTCCTTCGACATGATCTCCGTCATGACCGCGGGCGGGCCGTTCGGCTCCTCCTCGGTGCTCGCCTACCAGATGTACGAGCAGTCGATCTTTTCCTACCGCTTCGGCTACGGCGCGGCAATCGCCTCGGTGCTCTTCGTGATCATGGCCGTCTTCATCGCCTGGTATCTCACCCACATCATCCGCAGCGAAGAGAGGGGAGGCTGATGTATCCTCGTCCGATACCTGAAACCGCGACCTGGCAGCGCCGCTTCTATGTGTTCGCCGTCGTCGTCGTGCTCAGCCTCTGGCTCTGCCCGCTCTTTGCGATCGTCCTCACCTCCTTCCGCTCGACGGCTGACGTGATGGGCGGCAATCTCTGGGGCTGGCCGACCGAGATCGGCGTCATCGACAATTACCGGGCCGTCTTCACCGACACGCCGATGGCGCGCTATTTCCTCAACAGCCTGATTATCACCATTCCCTCGGTCATCGGCGTGCTCGTCATGTCGACGCTGGCGGGTTTCGTGCTGTCGCGCTACCGCTTTCGCGGCAACATGCTGATCTTCGCGCTCTTCGTCGGCGGCAATTTCCTGCCGCACCAGATCATGATGATCCCGGTGCGCGACCTGATGGTGCAACTCGACCTGATCGATACGACGGTGGCGCTGATCATCTTCCACGTCGCCTTCCAGACGGGGTTCGCGACACTCTTCATGCGCAATTTCATCGCGGCACTTCCCGATGAGCTGTTCCAGGCGGCGCGGGCCGAAGGGGCTTCGCCCTTCCAGACGCTCATCCATGTGGTGATCCCGCTGGTGCGGCCGGCGCTTGCAGCGCTGGCCATCCTGATCTTCACCTTCGTCTGGAACGATTATTTCTGGGCCGTGGTGCTGACCGTCAGCGACAGCGTCAAGCCTGTCACCGCCGGCCTTGCCAATCTGCGCGGCGAGTGGGTCTCGGCCTGGAACCTGGTTTCGGCAGGCACGATCATCGTCGCCGTGCCGCCCGTCATCATGTTCTTCCTGATGCAGCGGCACTTCATCGCCGGCCTCACCATGGGCGCGGTGAAGGGATGAGCCGGCGTCTTCCGTTTCAACAAGAGAGGGCCAGGGTGTGACCAGTCTCGAACTTCGTCAGATCAACAAGAATTACGGCGCCTATCACGCGCTGCGCGGCATCGATCTTTCGGTCGCGCAAGGCGAGTTCATCGTCATGGTCGGGCCCTCCGGCTGCGGCAAGTCCACGCTCTTGAAATCCATCGCCGGCCTGGAGACCATCTCCTCCGGCCAGATCGTGATCAACGGCCGCGATGTCACCCGGCAGGAGCCGGGCGATCGCGGCATTGCCATGGTCTTCCAGTCCTACGCGCTCTATCCGCATATGACGGTGGCGGAGAACATGGGCTTTGGCCTGCGCATGGCCAAGCGCCCGAAGGCCGAGATCGATGCGGCCGTTGCCCGCGCCGCCAAGATCCTCCGGATCAGCGACCAGCTCGACAAGCGCCCGAAGCAGCTTTCCGGCGGCCAGCGCCAGCGCGTGGCAATCGGCCGGGCGATCACCCGCTCGCCGGAGGTTTTCCTGTTCGACGAGCCGCTGTCGAACCTCGATGCGGCGCTCAGAACCCAGATGCGCGTCGAACTCAGCAGCCTGCATGCCGAGCTCGGCGCCACCATGGTCTACGTCACCCACGACCAGGTGGAGGCGATGACCATGGCAAGCCGCATCGTCGTCCTCAATCAGGGGATCATCGAGCAGGTGGGCTCGCCGCTGGAGCTTTATCGCAACCCCGACAATCTCTTCGTCGCCGGCTTCCTCGGCGCGCCGCGCATGAATTTCCTCGGCGTCACCCTCGACGATGTCAACGGCCGCAGCGTGACGGTTTCGGCCCCCGGCCTTGCGCCGCTGACTGTCGAGCTTGCGCAGCCGACGACGCTTTCGAAAGGCACGGGCCTGACGCTCGGCGTGCGGCCGGAGGCGATCTCGGTGGTGGCCGAGGGCAGCGAGGAAGGGGCCATCCATGGCGAGGTCCGCCTCGTCGAGCATCTCGGCCGCGAGACCATTCTCTATGTCGATGCCGGCAATCTCCGCACCATCGCATCGGAAAGCGGCACCGGCAACATCACCGCGCAGCTCTCTTACGTCGCGCCCTTCGCCGCCGGGCAGAAGGTGGCGCTGAAGCTCGATGCGAACGAGCTCTATCTCTTCTCCCCCGATGGCGGCCGCACGCTCAGCGCCCGCAAGCCCATCCTCGACAAATAATCAGGAAAGAACCGCCCGTGTCCGACAAGACCCTCTCCGCATGGAACACCGTCCAGACCGACCGCTTCCTCGTCGGTGTGCCGCATTATCCCGAGCATGTCGACGAAAGCTATTGGGAGCGCGATGCCGAGCGCATGGCGAAAGCCGGCTTCAATGTCGTGCGCATGGCCGAATTCGCCTGGCACATTCTGGAGCCGAAGCTCGGCACCTATGATTTCGATCTCTTCGATCGCGCCATATCAATCCTCGGGCGCCACGGCATCGATACGATCATGTGCACGCCGACGGCCACGCCGCCGCGCTGGCTGACGGCGGCACACCCTGAAATTTTAAGGGTCGACGGCAAGGGCCGGCCGATGAGCCACGGCTCGCGCCAGCACTGCGATACGGCAAGCCCCGTCTTCCGCGAGCACAGCAAGCGCATCACCCGGGCGATGGCCGAGCATTATCGCGGCAACCCTCATGTCGTGGGCTGGCAGACCGACAATGAGCTGAACACCAGCATGCCGGAAAGCTTTTCCCAGGCGACGCTCAGTGAGTTCCAGGCCTTCCTCGCCGATAAATACCGCGAGATATCAAAGCTCAACGCCGCCTGGGGCGGCGATTTCTGGGCGACGGCCTATGACAGTTTCGATCAGGTGGTGCTGCCGATCGAATTCGGGCCGACCTTCCCGAGCCCCGGCCATCTGCAGGATTACCACCGCTTCCTCGCCTTCTCGACGGCGCGCTTCCAGCACGACCAAGTGGAGATCCTCAGGGAGGTGAAATCCTCGTGGTTCGTCTTCCACAATCTCGGGGGCTTGAGGGATATCGATTTCCGCGGCCAGTTCAGCAAGGATCTCGATTTCGTCGGCTACGACATCTATCCCATGCTCTATGACGAGTTCATGCGGCTCGGCAACCACGCCAAGGTGCAGGCGCTGCATCTTGATATCTGCCGCGGCTTTTCCGGCAATTACATCGTGCCCGAGCAGCAATCGGGCTTCGGCAGCCAGCCGGGCTTCTGCACGCTGACTCCGGAGCCAGGCGAACTGCGCCGCATGGCGCTCTCCTCGGTCGCCCGCGGCGCCGACGGCCTGATGTTCTTCCGCTGGCGGCCCGCCCATTTCGGCGCCGAGATCTATTGGATGGGCATCATCGACCATGACGATATCGGCCGCCACCGCTATGAGGAAGCCACACGCTTCGCGACCGAGATGACGGCGCTGCAGCCGAAGATCCTCGGCACCTATGTGCGCATGGATGTCGGCATCGCCGGCTCCGATTTCGACAATCAGGAAGCCCACAAGACCTATCCGATCGGCCTGCCGAGCCCGCAGGACGATGCGATCCTGCTGCATCAGCATTGCTACGATCGCGGTATTGCCTGCGGCTTCATCCACCCCGAGGACGATCTTTCCAACCTGAAGCTCTTCTATGTGCCGCATTGGGTGATGTGGAAGGACGAATGGACGGCGAGGCTCGAAGCCTTCGCCGCATCAGGCGGCACTGTCGTCATCGGCGCGCGCACCGGCACCCGCACGCAAGACAACCACGTCATCCGCGAGACGGCTCCCGGCACCGCGCTTTCCAAGCTGACCGGCGTGCGTGTCGAAGATTTCGGCCGCCTCGCCGCCCCCGGCGCCAACGGCCTCTTCGACGTGATGGAGCGCTCCGGCGGCCTCGTCATCCCGCCGAACAAACCGGCCGAAAGCAATCGCCGCGTCCGCCGCTTCAAGATCGGCAACCGCGAAATGGCCGCTGGCCATTTCTATGAAAACCTCACCATCGCCCCCGACGTCGAAGTCATCGCCGCCTGGTCCAACCGCTACGCGGAAGGCCAGCCCATGGCGACCTCCCGCAAGGTCGGCAGGGGCCAGGTGGTCTATCTCGGCACCTATCTCACGCCGGAGCTGACCGAGGCGCTGACGGAACGGCTGTTTGCGCCAGCCGGCATCGAGCCGCTGGTCGGCGGGTTGCCGGAGGGTGTGGAGGTGACGATGCGGATGAACGAAGAGCGGCGGCTGCTGTTCGTGCAGAATTATATGGATCAGGCTGTGACGGTGGGTGGTGTGCCGGCCGGGCGGGATCTGCTGGATGGGGAAAAGAGGGTGATGGGGAGGCTGGAGCTTGGGGGGTATGGATGTGCGATTGTTGAGTTGGAGGGGTGAGAGCCGGCACATAGAACGTTGACGATGTGGTAGCCCTTCCCGCCGTCGTTGCACCCGCCTCGTCCGTGAGGCCCTGCGGGGCGTCACTTCTCCTCCCTTCTTCTGTCCTCAGGGCTGATGTGACAGGAATCCAGCCACCGCGCGTCGGCAGCACTCGCCTGGGGTGGAAGCGAGTCTCCCGCGCCCAAGGACTTGCGCGCTGGATCCCTGTGACGAGCACAGGGATGAGCGTCCTCGCCCGGGCCTGGCATCCTCCGACATCCCTCATGCTGAGGTGCGCAGCCCAGAAGGCGGAGCCTCGAAGGACGCGCCGCAGCGCTGCTGCTTGCGTCCATCAGCCAGCGCGCTGCAGGCGAATGGCGTGCTCGGGACAGGCCGAAACGCAGAGCCCGCAGCCCTCGCAGGCGGCGGCGTTAGGGGTGGCCGCCGTCTTCATGCCATGCGCCCAGATCTTGAATTTGGCAAGAAGGGGCAGGTCCCTATACGTCTCATCGGGGATGCGCACGATTTCGAACACGTCCACGGGGCAGACGGCGACACAGGCCGCCTTGCCCTCGCATCGGGCAGGATCGACCGTCGGGCGGACGATGTCCGGAGCCCGGCGGCTGATGTTTGGTTGCTTTTCCATGGAAAATCCTTTGGATGCGATGACGTTGGCCCGACGCGCGTTTCAGAACGCGAGCACTGTCTTGCCGGAGCTGCGCCGACCGGTTTCCGCATCGGCGATGACCGCCAAGGCGTCGGTGAAGGGCGCTTCCAGGCCGATCGCCGGCCGCAGCGTGCCGCTGCCGGCGAGTGCGGCGATCTCGTGCAGATGCCTGATGCCCATGGTGGCGAAGGCGAGTTTGTAGCGGCGCGACAGCATTCCGCGCAGGAGCCTTGTCGGCGTCGGGTTGATATCGACGAAGACGCCCCTCGGATTGAGCATCGAAAAGCCGTGGCCGACGTCGAGCGTGCCGAGCGTGTCGAAGACGGCGTCGTAGGTTCCTTGCCGTGTATAGGCCTGGGCGTTGGAATAGCCGAAGACCGGCGCGACGCCGGCGGTTCTGGCGCTCTCCCTCGATGCCGATCCGCAGGCGCCGGCGACTTGCGCGCCACGGGCAAGCGCGAGCTGCACGGCAAAAGCGCCGACGGCGCCGCAGCAGCCGTTGATGAAGATACGTGCGCCCGGGCGCGCCTGCGCCCTGTCGATGATCGCCACCCACGCCGTCATCGCGGCAATGGGGAGGGAGGCCGCTTCGGCGAAGGAAAGCTGTGGCGGCTTCTTCGCCGTGTGACTCGCCTCCACCACCACCGCTTCGCCAAAGGCGCCGGATTTCTTGAAGTCCACAGTGCCGAAGACTTCGTCGCCGACGCTGACGCTTCCGACATTGCTGCCGGTCGCCTCGACGATGCCGGCGAAATCCGTGCCCATGCCTTTCGGAAAGCGTCTCCCGGTGATGAGCTTCATGGCGCCGCGGCGCAGCTTCCAATCGAAGGGATTGATTGCCGCTGCCTTCACCGACACGCGCACCTCGTTGTCGCCCACCTCAGGCATGTCGCATTCGCCGAAATACATTTTTTCCGGCCCGCCATAGCGGTCATATTGCACCCTTTTCATATCCGTCCTCACTCTGATCTGGTGTTGGACAGATATTACACGCAGTGTAATTTTGCAAGTGATGCGATTTTCGGCGCGAGATCGAAAGGGGTGCGCTCCTCAAGGCGTGTTGACGAGCGCCGGCCCCGCTCCTGATTTCAGAGTGGCCTCCTCACTGCGTTCCATGTCATAAACACGGGTCTCTCCCTCCTGCAGAGTGACGAAACTATCCTTATCTACCCCCTCTTTCTCCAGGGCTTCCCGCAGGCTCATCCGAGGCTGCTCAAAAGGTTCGGCCGCGAGCTGAAAAGTACCGAAATGCATGCCGATGCTCAGTTTTGCGCCCAAGTCCTTGTGCGCGACGACTGCTTCGGCAGGGTCTATATGGACCGGTTTCATGAACCAGCGCGGCGCATAAGCGCCGATTCCGAGAAGCGCGATGTCCGGAGCGCCAAGGCGATTTCCGATCTCGGCAAAGTGCGTCGAATAGCCTCCATCGCTGCCTGCACAAAGTGCGATTTTACAAGGAATGCGATTCCTGATATCGCAGCCGACATGGAACAGGATCGACCGAAGGAAGGCTGGCGCGAAAAGAAGCGACGCGAGACGCTCCAGCGCATCACCGACTCAGCTCTCAGTCTGTTTGCCGCCAATGGCTACGAGGCGACCACGCTGGATGCGATCGCCGGGGCGGCCGGCATTTCGCGGCGCACCTTCTTCTATTATTTCGCCTCCAAAGAGGAGATCCTCGCCGCATGGCAAAAGGGCCTGCCGGAGGCCTTTCGCGCCGCTGTTCTGGCAGAACCGAAGGATCGGTCTCCGCTCGATGTCGTCTGCAGCGCCCATCTCAAATTGCTGGCGAATTTCGATACCGAACAGGCCGCCGTCATCGACAGGATCCTCCGCTCGAACGAACAGCTGCGCGCGAGCAACCAGACCAAATATCTGCAGATGGAGCAGGCGACATTCGAGGTGCTGTGCGAAATCTGGCCGCAGGCGGAGCGACGCCGGGCGCTGCGCGTGGTGGCGATGGTGTCTGTCGGCGCGTTGCGCCTTGCGATCGACCGCTGGGCGGAAGAGCAGGGACAAAAGTCCCTTTCTGACTATGTGAGAGAGGCCTTTGCCGATCTGAAAGCTGAGTTGGCCAATGCATAATGGCCGATAAGAAGGCTTGGACCGCTGGAAAATTGGCAAAAAAATAGAGCATTTCCGGACGCAGACAGAAACGGAAATGCTCTCAGTTCGGTGCGAAGCTTACCAGAGTCGGCTTCGCACCTCTCACATCTCGCCATGTGGCTATTCGTCTGGCGCCGCCGACGCGGCGTTTTCCAGCGAGGTGCGGATCTGATCAATCTTGCCGTCGGCATCGCCAACCCCGAGAATGGTCTTGGCTTCATCCAGGACCGTCGGGCTGACCTGACCGGTTTTCGTTGCGGAAGCCAACGCGTCCTCCAGCGCCTGATCGCCCAGCAGGGGATCGTCGGCCGCAGGCTCGATACCGTTGTCGATTTCATACTGGGCATAAGCCACGGCGTAAGCCGAGATGGCAGTCATGCGTGGATCCGATGTATTCATCAGCGCCCGATAGTTCCGCTTCAAGGAATTCAGGCCCGCAAGCTGCGCCGACAGGTTCTTCTCCTTCGTGCTGGTGGCTGCGGTGTCTGACTTGCCCGATTTGGACTTGCCCGATGCCTCTGACGATTTGCCTCTCACGGCCGACGAGTTGGAGTTGCCATGGGTTGAACCACTGTTCTGGCCGCCACCATTTCCATGGCCGCCGCCGTTACCACCGCCGTTGCCGCCGCCATTGCCGCCACCGTTTCCACCGTCCTTTGCCAGGGCGTTCATGTCGAGCCAGGCAAGCGTTGCCGGGCTCGCTGCGAACGCCAGCGAAAGAACGGCCAGGGACGCTAAGGTTGAAATCCGCATCGTATTCCTCCGAATCAGAGCATCAGGTGCCGTGCAGTTGCACGACTGAGCAGATGTGAAGAATAGATTGCGATCGAGCGTTGCACATCGGACTGAGGTCCGGCGAAAGGCCCCGGCTATGGTCCTAAGGAAACATCCGAGGCGCGGCGTGCGGGCGGCCTTGGTCGAAGCTCGCGAAGGCGCGCAAACGGTTCGGGAGGACTATCGCGAGCTTTCCAGGTGGCTCTCACCACGCAAAAGGTTCAGCCAGGCCTGCGACACTTTCTCCGCGCCTGAGCCCCCGATATGGCAATCGTCGTAGCGGTCGTCTCCATCGAGTGCCGCGTCAGAATTGACGCCCTCTCGGATACCGTGGCCGCTTTTTGACAGTGCCAGTTGCGCCCGTACGATCGCATTGTCCGGAATATGCTCCTTGAAGCCGCCGTTGCTCGGTTCGAGGCATTTCGATGCGATCGAAATGTAAACGGGTGCTTCGACGCCGTGCTGACGCAATGTGTCAACCATCGACATGAAATGTTTCTGATAGGCCTCCGAAGTGGTGCCCATAACGAGGTCCGCCTCTCCCTGCACCCAGAGGACGCTCGTTATCCGATAACCGGAATCCTGAAGCTGTTTCACTGTATCGACCAGCACAGGATTGAGGTCGCCGCCTGTCGCCCATCGTGCGACATCAGATCCGGAATATGCGAGAGGTGCGAGGACGACGCTGTCATTTTGTCCCGATGCGATCAATTTGTTCCCAAGAAGCGTCCAGTACTCTCCCTTGGTATCGGTCGATCCAAGAAGCGGCGATGCCGCGATGAAGCACCGTTTGTCAAAGGCGTTTACAACGCGAGCGCCATAATTCGACCGGTGCCGTTGTCCACCGTCGTTGGCCGCGTTCGATTGACCAAGAACGAGTAAGACAGCAGTTCGCTCAGTTTGAGTTGGGCAGGTCACAGTGGTTTTTGTTTCGTCCCCGATGAGTCGTTCCTTGTCGTCGAAAGTATAACGGCTTGGAGCCGCCCCCTTCTCTCCGCCAATCATTTTCTTCAGCGCGGAAAGTTGTGGCCAGGGAAAGATCTCATGTCGCGCGCTCATGCCGCCGAGAAAGTATACGGCGATCAAGGCGGCCAGGCCGACTGCTATTGTTTTACGCATGTCGTTCCCTTTGAAACATCATCCGACCACATGGAGCCTGCGGACCGATCAAGGCTGCTCCAGCCACGAAGGTTTCTTTACACCTGCTACATCTGCTTGCTCGGGCATGCCCTTTGCAAAAAAAGAGTTCGTCGAAGATCGAGCCCCAGTCGACGACTTGTCGCGTGGCTTCGCCGAAAACCTGCTCTAAACTATAGATCGGACCAGTGATTACAATCATCCGGATGGGTGAGAGATCGTGCTATGCGGAATGAGTTCCATGGAGCAAATTCCTCTTTGCTCGTCCATGGAAAAGCGATCACAGATCGGCGCGGCGAGGTCAAATGTGGGAGCGGAGCACCGGTCCCCATCCGAGGTGCGGCATGCGGGCGTGCCGAGTTTGGCGAGACGCCAACCCCAATCTCCGTCGTCCTCGGGCTTGGCCCGAGGACCCATGCTGCGGCTGCTGGTGGGTGCCGCGTGGATGCTCGGCTCAAGGCCGATCACGCCAGGCGCAAATCGAGCAGCGGGTGCAGCTTCTTCAGATTCGGGAGGGATTTTGCCTGCCACGGATGTTGATTGGTCCCTTTGACGATGAGCAGGAGGTCGCCCATCTTTCTGGCTTCGATCGTCAGCTTCGCCAGGAGGTTGATGCCCGAGGAATTCAGGAATTCGAGGCCCGTCAGGTCGAACGTCACCTGCTTGTGCCCTTCATGGAGAAGGCCTGTTATCAATGAATAGATCGGCGCATAGGCGTCCGGGCCTGCCAGGCGGAAGACGCCATCAAAATACACCTCGTTTTTTTCCGCCCATACGCGGAAGTTTTCGTCGCTGATTTCCATTCTTTGCTCATCGATTGGAGGAGGGGGGCATAGCCACAGCTGCAGTCGTCGTCAGTATGATATGCTCGTCATTATTCTCTTCGAATGTCCATGCCATTCTCGCATCGTAATCGCTCAAAAGGGTGAGCAGGCCTAAACCGGAGCCGCTTTCTGGCGATATGGCGTTGATTTCGATTTGCTCAAGAAGAAGTACACCGGGCTCCTTCGATTGAAGGCGGTGCAGGAGCTGCTGGAAGCGAGACGCTGTCGCGCTGTCGACGGTATTCTTGACTCTGAACAGAAAGCTTCCATCGATTATACCGGCTTCGATGAGGATTTCGCCAGGCTGTCGGAATTTGACGGCATTTTCGATCAGCTCGTTGCTGAGATATCCAATATCATGATGCGCCTGCAGGTAATCTTTCCTCGACCGGGAATAAGGCAGCGCCATGATCTCCGCTATGAAGTCCGACGTCATTCCTGAATGCTTCCATCCAAGCTGAAGCGGCCCATCCCTCAATGTCAGGCGAGCACCGGAATCCAAGCTGATCTCCGCCAAAGATTCGATGCCGTATATTGTGGGCGCCATGTCTCACCTATGCCGTACTGCGAGAAGCGTGATGTCGTCATAGATCTTCTGCGATCCGATGAAGTGCATTAGTGTCGCGACAATTCCGGAAACGACCTTCTCTGCGCTCTGACCCTTCAAGCGAAGCGCTTCGCTGCAGAGACGTTCGATGCCGAACAGCTCTCCCGCATCGTTTGCTGCTTCTGTTACCCCGTCGGTGTGCAGGAGGATGAGGTCGCCTTTCTCGAACGCAATTTCTCGAGTTTTGATGAATGCAGAAATATCGGCGTCCAAGCCGATTGGTATGCCGAGATCCATGGTGTCGACGCGTTGGATCTCACCGTTCGCCCGCACGATTACAACTTCCTCGTGCTGCCCCGACAAGATCATCTCCCGGCCGTCATAGTCGAGAAAGGCCAAGGTCAGATGTTTGTCTATTTTCGTCCTCACTATGTTCTTGAACAGGGCGCTGTTTAGATCCGCCAGAAATTTGACGGCGTCGGTGTTTCCCGCCTCCTGAAGGGCGCGGGCGACAGACTGGACCATCAGCATCAATACGCCGCTTTCGAGCCCGTGGCCGGTGACGTCGCCGATGCCGATCTTCAGCCGCCTTCCGTTTTTCAAGACGTCGTAATAATCACCGCCGACTTCTTCCGCCGGTCGCATATAGGCTGCGATCTCGATGTCCTGAAATTCCTCCAGCTCCTGTTGCAACGGAAGAACCATGAGCTGGATTCTTTCAGCGACGGCCACCTCTGTTCCGAGACGGCGATTTTCTCGCTGGAGCTGTGCGTTCAGCGCCGAAATTTCTTCCTTCTGATCTTCGATCTGGGCCGTTCGTTCTTCGACGAGTTGCTCGAGATTTTCGGTGTGATAGCTGATCTGTTCAGCCATCCGATTGAATGCTTCACCGGCAGCGCCGACCTCATCCTTGCTTGTTATCGCCACTCTGACCGAATAGTCCTGCGCCTGAATGCGCTTGGCGGCCCCCGCAAGTGCGCTGATCCCGCTCGTTATGCGTTTCGAAGCCGCAAACACAGCGATCGTCACGATCAGCAGCGACATCAAGATCGCCAGGATCTGATAGATCACGATCCGGTTGGTGGCCTCGGATATTTTCGCCTGGGCGGCGTAGAGGGAGGCATCGATTTCCCGTTCCGGCACAACCACTCCCAGCAACATCGCCTCTTGCCGAACCGGGCCGCTGGACCAGAGATTGGTCGCAGGCAGTTTCTTGACGATGACGATATAGGGGACCTCATTGCCGTCCCGCTGCAGCAGCAGATGTTGAATGCCCTGCTCCCGGTCGAGCGCCAGTTTCGCGATCGCAGGCTGGGAGCTTCCTTTCAAGGAACGCTCCAGCCCGGTCACGCCGGTTCCGCTCGCACCACTCGCGGAACGCAGGCCGAGCGTCTGTTCGCCGGTGCCGTTGATCGCGACCACGTTTCCGTCGGACATGGCCAGGAAGCCGAAGCCGGACTGGGCCACCTTGACGTTTTCAACCGTCTGGGCGAGCTGGTCGAGCGTGATATCGGCGCCGGCCGTCCCGGCGACGTCCTTCCGGTCGGCGGTCCAGAGCGGATGAAAGAAACTGACGATCAGCTTGCCGGTAATGGCATCCGTATATGGGGCCGTCTGCGTGATATCGTCTGCGACGGGTCGCGTTTTCGTGTCCTGGGCCCAGCTCTGCCAGGACTCATACAGGCCCGGAAAAAAGAAGTTCCAGAAATCAGCTTCGTTGTGCCCGGGATAAAGGCGGTCAAAGGTCTGAGCCTGGTCGGTGTAGGGTGCCGTTCTGAAAATCGGTCGTTCCCTCGGTCCGATGTAATACATCTGCAGCTTTGAAGCGCCGTGCTGCAACAGGCTCGGCGCGACGAGATCGAGAACTGCGCTTGTCTCTATATCGCGCCGGATTTCCGGTTTCGGCTGATGGTCCTCACCGAGCAGGTAACCCCAGACGCTGACGACCGAAGCGGAGCCGGGCGCGTTCTGAGACCACTTCCCCTTCTCGTCGTAAGACAGACTGACGCTGCCGGGCGACGTGCGGGCGATCGCCGCTCCGACATCGGAATTGCGGGCGGGATTGTCGATCTGCCCCTGGAGCACTCCCGCCAAAGTGTCGACGTCGTTGTGAACCTGGCGCAGGAGCAGCGTCACTTGGGCTGCGGTTGAATCGGCATAGGTGCGGATATATTCCTGGCTGGCGGCTTCGAGGCCCTGGCCGACTTCCAGCGTTGCGTCACGCGACAGCCTCTGAACATTCCAAAGTGCCAGGCCGCCGCTGACCAACAAGTCGAAGAGAACGGCTCCACCGACGACCAGGATGAATTTCGCCCGAAACGAGCTCAGTCCGACCGGTCTTTTCGATGACCATCCATCCATCACAGCGGCTTTCGACCAGAGGCTGCCCAGATCGGCCAGCCTGCGTAACCCTTGGGGTGAAGAGCGGCAAAGACGTGATCCTTGAATCCTTGCCGGAATCTGCGAATGAAATCCGGCGAGTCGCCGCGGCGCACCGCCATCTCGCCTGCATAGACATTCTCCCAAGCTTCGATGATGTCTGCGAAGTCCTGGGGATCGCCGTCAAGATTCGTGACCATGAAGCAGTCGACTTGGATGTTATCGAATCCGGCGTTGAGCAGAAGGTGGCGGCTTTTCGGGCCCATCTCGACATCCATGTCGAAATGCCTGAACAATTTCGCCACCTCCTCGTAGGTCCATTTTATCGAGTCGCCATGCGGCTCACCCAAACAATGCGAATTCTTTTCATTCGTGATGTAGACACGGCCGCCGGGCTTGCAGATGCGATAAAGCTCCCGCAGCAGCATCTCGGGGCGGTCAAAAATCTGCAGCGAGTGCCGGCAGGTCACGAAGTCGAATTGATTGTCTCGAAGCAGCATCTGAGACGCATCGCCATAGGTGTACTCGATGCCTTCCAGGCCGAACTCGGCGGCGACTTTGCGGGCATAGTCCAGACTGCGCACGGAGTGGTCCAGTGCGACAAGGCGCGTCGGGTTGAATTCCCGTTGAACCAGAGCTGCGAAATCACCAATGCCGCAACAGATATCGGCCATGACAAGGCCGGGGCGCAGACCGTGGCGTGGCAAGAGTTCGCGTTCGTGCCTCCATGTCATTTTCGTCTGCGTGCGCAGAATGGGAATGAAGCTCTCGTCCTCGACAAAGCTTTGCCCGGGATAAAAGGCCGAATCATAGACTTCCACCGACAGGTTTGGTTGCGAAGCCGTTAACGTCTCGAACAGCGAGGCAGACCACGCCATCACGCTCGACGTAATGATCTTAATCTGCCGTTCCGGCCTGGTTCGGCAGCCTGCCGCCACGACATCGGAGAGGGCGGCGAAGGCCGTCATATTGATGTGCGTCAGGCGTTTGACGTTGAGGTAAACGATGCCGCTATATCTTTCCAAACTTTGCCGCATCAGTTCGAGGGCATCGGCAATCTCCGCGGTGCTTTCGGGCCGCATCTTGCCGGACAGCACGAGCTCTTGGTTTGTCGGATCAAACCGCACGGTATAGGGCAGGGGAAGCAGGCTCATTGGAAATCCTCGGCGGAGGGGAAATCGGCAATGATTTCGATCCCGTCCTCGCCGTCTCTCTCGATGCGGATAGCGGCGCCTAATATCGTCGCCAGATTACTGAGCAAGGCCTCATCGGGCTTGGTAACCAGGTGACCGGAGCCGTTATCGAGGCCATGCTCTATTTCGCTTGATCCTACCTTGATATGTTTGCGGCGGAATTCCTCATCGCAAGGAAAGGCAATTCTCAGCCGGTTGAACGTCGCGTTGCGTGAGAGGCTGAAATGTATCTTTCCCCGTTCGTTTGTCGCGCGGAAGGCGAGCTCTACGAGTTCGTTTGCCGCGACCGAAAGAAAGTTGGAGTAGCGAGCGGGATCACTGTGACCCTGACCGAGGATGTCGGAGAGATATTCGGTAATCTCGTCGCAAAACTGCCATTGAGATTTGAACATCGCAACGTTCATTTCCAGCGATACCATCGGTACAAATGCGTGGTCGTCGAAGCGGGATGCTTCCTCTTCCAATATGCCCTCCGTTCGTGTGTCAGGAGCGTTGGATCTGCATGCAATGTAGAAGCACGGCGAAAAGTTTCGAGCACTATTGTCGGGCGCGGCTTTTGGATGCTTCCGCCCCTTTGATGAATTCGTCAACGGCCTCCACGGGAAGCGGCCTGCTCAGCAGATAGCCCTGAAGCCTGTCGCAGCCCACACTGTGCAGCCATTCCGCCTGCCCCGGGGTTTCAACTCCCTCGGCTGTCACCTGCATGTCGAGGTCATGTGCAAGGTTCACGATGCAGCGGACGATTGCTTGGCTTTTCAGATCGGTTTCGAGATCGGTAATAAAATATTTGTCGATCTTAATCGTGTCGAAAGGGAATGTCTTCAGATAGCTCAGGGACGAATATTCGGTGCCGAAGTCATCCAGCGAAATTCGTAAGCCCAGTAAGTTGAGCGTGTTGAGCGTATCAATGTTGTTGACGGTGCGCTCGAGCAGCACGCTCTCGGTTATTTCGAGTTCCAGACGCTCGGGCGGCAGTCCGACCACGTCCAGCGTGTGGGAAATCCGGTCGGTCAGGCCGCTTGTCAAGAATTCAGCCGCTGACAGATTGACGGCGACGAGGTAGTTCTCCGGCCATTTCATCGCCTCACGACATGCCTGCTCCAAAACCCACGCGCCAATGTCTGGCATCATTCCGTCCGCCTCGGCCATCGGAATGAATGCCGCCGGTGGAATTTTTCCAAGCAGGGGGTGGTGCCATCTTAGCAACGCCTCGAAGCCGACAATGCAGCCGCCCTCGGCAATCGGCTGGTATTCGACATAGAATTGCTGTTGCTCGAGCGCCATACGCAGACTGCGGCGCAGCAGTTCCCGCTGCTCCAGCAATTCTAGCATCGTTGGGTCATAGGCTTTTGCCCGACCACGCCCCTCTTTCTTGGCGTCGTAGAGTGCGAGGTCGGAAGCTTTCATCAGTTGTTCTGGACTCGTGCCATCCGGCGGAGCGGTGGACATGCCGATGCTTGTGCCGACAAAGAGCTCGATGCCGTCTATCGTGAAGGGTTTTTTGAAGGCGGCAACCAGGTCTTCCGCCAAGCGGTGCGCTTTGGCCGGATGTCCTCCGCCCACGGAGATCACTGTGAATTCGTCGCCGGCCAATCGATAGGCCCGGTCATCGCTGGAGAGGCAGGCTTGGATACGCCTTGCAGCCGATTGAAGAAGCTTGTCGCCCGCAGCATGCCCGAGCGTGTCGTTGACAGGTTTGAAGTCGTCAAGGTCGAGTTGCATTAATGAAAGGGTCTCGCTCGAGCCTGCAGTTTCCTGCAACAGCGCGCTCAGGTCCTCGCTGAATTGGCGCCGGTTCGGCAGTCCAGTCAGCGGATCATGGGTGGCGAGATGTAAAAGGGTTGCGCGCTCGTCGTCAATGTGTTCCTCGGACCGAACCACGGCAAACAGATCACCGATCCGATAGATCGTCAAATCATGTGATCCGCCGAGTGCGCCTGTTATTCGCAAAGGCTGAGCGCTGTCACCCAGTGAACGGAAAGCGAGCATGACGGCCGATTTGTCCAGCTCCGGAAAAAGCTCCCAGAAGGAGGCGGCTGGTTTGACGGAAGCGGGCAGCGCATTGCCAAGCAAATTTTCAACCGGATTGAAATCGCGATCAAAGAATAAAAGCCGGTCGATCAAGCCCCAGGTTATTGCCTCCGTTTTTTCGAGGGCCAAGCGGGTAGCAGGAATTTTCCGCATGTCGGAGGCTCTCCCTGATTGAATGTCTTACCAGATACTATAGCAACTCAACTCCCGCACAACTTGTGCACGTTAAGAAATACATTAGGCATTTCTGATTAACAATCCCTAACGTCTGCCCAATGTGCTTGCGGCTGTGGATGCGCGCGCACTGGTCCGACGAAGTGGTTGCCGCCATCGGAAGGCGGCTGCAGGGGCTGACGAGAGAACGGATTGCCGCGATTGTTCATGCGCTGCGGCTCAGGCAATGGCAGCCCACAGTTCGCGCACCATCTGGCGCAGCGCCAGCGCCTCGGCCCATCGGTCCGTCGAGTCGTTGCCGTCTCTCCCGGTGATCGCATAGGGTTTGGGGCCTAATTCGCAGGTAAAGACCAGCTCGGAGTCATCGGCTGCGCGTGATCGCCAATGGCGAAAGCCGTAATCCCACCACTGCAGGAAGAGATCGACCCAGGGCCGGTGGTGCGCAAAGGAGATTTCGATTTGCACCTGCTCTCGGGAAGCGACACGGCCGTGAAATGCATGGGCATTCCGTAGGATGCGCCGGATGTATGCGTGACTTTCCTCATTGACCGGAAAGGCGAATTCGCGACCGACCAGGAAATGCGACAGATCGGCCAGCAACGGCAGATCGGGACGTCGATCGAGCAGATCGAGCGTGAAGAACAGGTCCGTCGTCATCCTGTCGCGATGGGTTTCGATGAATACCGGAATACCCGCATCTTCGGCGAGCCGCATCCAGCCATCGAGAATCGGCAGGCAATCCTCGATCCGGCGGGGGCGGATATCGGGCTGCAGGTTGATGTGGCTGACCGGAAAGGCCTCAGCAAGTTCCAGCGGCAGACGCAAATCCTCGACGCAGCGGGGGAAGCAGACCGCCTCGATCTTCAAGCCCGTGCCCCGGATGGCTTCGTTCAGCCGAATGACATTCGCACGGTTGGTGTAGTGCGCGCTGATGCCATCAAAGCCCGCATCGGAAATCATCGCGACGTTTTCATCGAGTGTGGGCTCGAACCCGTCCGTGTGCCGGCGCTCCATGGCCCAGAGCGACTGAAAGACCAGCAGCTTCTGCGTCATGCGGCCCGCGCGCTTTTCAGAAGGGTCTTGAGGTTTAATCCCGGGTCGGAGAGTTCCGCAGCCGCGGGGCTGATGCCTGCTGCGATCAGGATCTCAGCAAGCTTGATATCCTTGGCCAGGCCGTTGCCGATGCCGAGGCCGGCGGCGGCCACGAGGCGGCCTTCGTCGAAATAGAATTCAAGCTCGCCCGCCACCGTCGCACGTGGGACCGTCTGATGCCCGGGCTGCGGCAGCCCCGCCACCTGAAGGCCAAGATCATACTGGTCCGACCAGAACCAGGGAATGGCGGTAAAAGTCTCGGCGGCGCCTGCCATGTTCCGCGCTGCCGTTTCGGCCTGCGCCCTGGCGTTGCGCCAGCTTTCATAGCGGACATGCCCTCCGCCGGGTTGGGCGACCGCCGCGCAATCGCCTGCCGCGTAAATCTTCGGCGCGCTAGTGCGAAGACGCCGGTCCGTCAGAATTCCATTGCCTGTTGCCAGCCCCGCCGCTTCCGCCAGGGCAGTCTCGGGCAGGACCCCGATGGCGCTGACGATGAGATCGGCGGGGACCACGCTGCCGTCGCTGAGGGTAACGCCGTCATTGCCGATTGCCGCAACGCCGCGATCGAGGTGGAAACGCACACCTTCGGCATCGTGTCGGGCATGCAACTTTTCGGCAAAGCGGGCGGGAACGGCGCGGCCTAAAGGTTTCGGCGCGGCTTCGATGACGCTGACCGCTACATCCATTCCGCGAAGCACTGCTGCGAGCTCCATCCCGATCAGTCCCGCCCCGATGATCGCGACGCTGTGGCCCGGAATGACATTGGAAAAGATCGCTTCGGCATCGGCATGGGTGCGGAAGTCGAGCGCGCGCTTTGCGCCGGGGCAGGCAAGCCGCCTTGGCCGCGCACCAGTCGCCAGAAGCAGCTTTTCATAACGCAATAGCCGACCGTCGCTTAACGTCACGGTCGCGGTGGCCGCATCCAGCTTGGCGGCGGACAACCCCTTGAGATAGGTGATGCCCGCTGCATCAAGCGCATCTGCCGCGCAGATCAGCTTCATCTGCACCGCACCGTCGACGGCTTTCGACAGAGGCGGCCTTTCGTAGGGCAAATGCGGTTCGGCTCCGACCAGCGTAACGGGCCTGGAATAACCGGCCTCACGCAGGGCGAAGGCCGCCTGGGTGCCGGATTCGCCTGCACCGATGATGACGATACCGTCCATTGTGTTCTCCAGAGAAGAGCGGCCGGCGCTCGTGAGGAGGAGACACCGGCCGGAGGATCAGTTCTTTTTCGCGTATTCGGCCATGTTCTTGGGTGTGACCAGTTCGAACGGCACCCAGACTTCCTTGTCGACGGCATTGCCGTGCGCCAGCGCGACGGCTGCATCCACCGCACTTGCGGCCTGCTGTTTGGCGTTCTGGAAGACCGTCACGTCAAGATCACCCGCCGCCATCGCCGCTAGCGCGTCTTGCGTGGCATCAATGCCGACGACGATGACGTCGTCCATCGACACGCCGGATGCCTTGAGCGCCTGAATGGCGCCCAGCGCCATCTCATCATTGTTGGCGAAGATCACGTCGATCGGACGACCTGCCGTGAGCCAGTTCGTAGTCAGATCCATTGCGTTGGTGCGCGTCCAGGCGGCGGTTTGTTCATCGGCGATGGTCACGCCCTTGCAATCGCCTGCCGAAAGCGTCGCCTTGACAGACGAGGTCCGGTCGCGCGAGGCCTGATGCGCGAGATCGCCCATCAGAATGTAAGCCTGGGCGTCGTTGGCCTTGCCCTCTTTCTTCAGCAGATCGCAGGCGGCTTCGGCGCCGAGCCTTCCGGAATCCGTTTCTTTCGAACCGACATAGGCCTGCTTTTCGGGCAGTCTGTCGATATTTTCCGGTTCGAGATTGAGGTAGACGAGCGGAATGCCCGCCTTTCGGGCGGCCTCGCTGATGCCGGTGGCGGCCGATGTATCGGTCAGCGTCATGATGATCGCGTCCACTCCCGATGCGATGAAGTTATCGACCTGGCTGCGCTGTTTGGAGACGTCGGTCTGCGCATCCTCGATCTGAAGGCTGACGCCGTTCAGCTTGGAGGCTCGTGCCTGCAGCCCTTCGCGCAGCAGCGTCTGGAAATTGTTATCGAAACTCTGCATCGAAACGCCGATCGTCTCGGCCGAGGCAGCAGTCGTCGTCAGGGCGGCCAGGACGGCCGCCACACAGATTGATTTCATGTTTTCCTCCCAAAGGGCGCCGGGCCACCCGATCTATTCCGGAGGCTGTTCAGGCCTGCCTGTGTTGCGGGCTCAGATCAGAGCCACGCGAACCTCTCCGTCGATCACCTCCGCCGGATAGGTTTTCAGATTCTCGCAGGCGGGCAGCCTCAAGGCTTCGCCGGTGCGATAGTCGAAGGCGCCGGAATGCTTCGGACATTCGACCTCGAAATCCATCACCAGCCCGTCGGCGAGATGGATCGCCTCGTGGGTGCAGAGGCCGGCGGTGCAATAGACACTGTCATCAGGGCCGCGATAGATGGCGTAGGTGCGCCCGCCATGGTCGAAGCGGATGGCGCCTTCCTGTTCGATGTCCTCGAGTTTGACGGCTGTGATCCAGGTCATTCGGCGGCTTCTCCGACTTCCAGGCGGGCCTTGCGGGCCGCGAGTTTTTCCTTGCGCCTGCGGTAGCGCTCCTGCATCTGCGCCTCGCCTTCGGCAGAGCCGTCGTGCCAGGTGCCGAACCACTTATCGAGCGGGATCAGGGCGTCGCCGTAGTTCACCTCGAAATATTTGTGGTGGAGGTAATGCGCATAGGCGTGGCTATCGATGAGCTTGTCCCCGCCGATTTCGACCTTGTCGAAGCCCACATGGCCTGGAATGGCGCCGAAGCCGGCATAATGCAGCTGGTAGAGCATGATGATCGGATTGGACGGCAGGATCAGGTGGTAGAACGCCGTGCCGAGATAGAGCAGGTGCTCGACCGGATGCATCGACAGCGACGACCAGGGCGAGGGATTGACCGAGTTGTGGTGGACCGAGTGCACCCACTTATAGAGGAAGGGCGTATGGATGAGCCTGTGGATGCAGAAGAAGTGGAACTCGTGAATGATCGGCACGACGAGCGCAACGAGGGCAAGTGTCCAGGGGTGCTCCGTGAAGCTCAACCAGGGGGCGTAACCGTTGGCGTAGGCCCAGAGCATCGCAGCTTCGATCGCCGTCCAGATCGTCACGCCCGACAGGAAAGTGCGCAGTATGTTGTCGACGTTCTGGCGCTCGAACCAGAAGGCTTTGTTCTTCTGCTCGGACGGAAACTTTCCATTGTATTTGAAGCGGTTTTCCTGCCGCTTCAGCACATAGAGATGCACCTCGAAGGCGCCGTAAAAGAGCAAAACGCAGATCGCGTTCACGGCGTAGAGCCAGGCGATCCAGCCAATGCCGAGCGTTTGCATCGTCTCCACCGGCGGAATGACCCAGGCCCAGTAAGCGATCGCGGAGGCGGCGAAAATCGCATTCCAAGGAAAGAAGTAATGCGGCAGCCATTTCAGGATCGCCATCAGCCGCGGCGGAAACGCAAACAGCGGCGCGGTTTCCGCCGGCTGGTTCGGCGCCCAGTCGCCGCGCTTGTTGCGCGTGCCGAATTTCAGATCGTCCATTGCTCTCTCCTTCGGCCGGACGGATTCGTCTGCCCGCATATGCATCTTGATCGCGGGAGAGCGCCTTTCGTGCCCGGATGTCGCGGCTGTCGACGCGTCGGCTCTCTCCTGTCTTGAAAGTAGCAGGAGACCGCCACGGCGCCGAAAGCATTCTTGATCAAATCAGATCAAAGGCTTTCCTTGGTAATGGTGATGAAGCGGATGGGCGCCCGATCCGGTTCGATGTCGGTCAGGCCGATCCGGCGCAGGATCAGATCGAGCGATCGCCTGGCTTGCGCCTCGGGCGCCTGGTCGAGGACCACATCCATGGTGCCGTCCTGCAAGGCGCTGCGCGTATAGTCGGTGAGCTCGTGGCCGACGAAGAAGATGCCGCGTTCGCGCGCATGCCGCCGCAGCACATTGATCAGCGCGGAATTGCCGCCGCCGGCATTGTAGAGGCCGGCAAGATCAGGATACATCCGTAATGCTGAGGACAGGAGTTCAGCGCCGAGATGCTCTTCGTCGAGACCGAACCCCAGGCACTGGAAGCTGGTGGCACCGGGGTGCTCAAGAAAATAGTCCGAAAAGCCGCGGATTCGATCGCGGTGCACCTGATAGATCGGATGGCAGATCGCAAAGACGGGACCAGTCCGGCGTCCCATTCGGCCGATGAAGAGCGCTGCCGTCCGGCCGGCGGCATAATTGTCGATGCCGACGAATTCGCCTGTATGTTCCGAGGCGCGAGTGACGACGTGGACTACCGGCAAGCCTTGGGCGCTGACCTTCTCGACGGCCGCGCCGATCACCGGGTTGCTGGGCACCGCCAGGATCAGGCCTGCGCGCCGCAGGCCGGCCGACAAGATTCGGCGCGCAATTTCTTCCGGCTTCATCTCTTCGGTAAAGCTGCGATGCACGATGACCAGCGGGTCGAGAGTCGCCGCAATCCTCTCGAATGCCGCGGAGAGCCGCTGATAGAAGGTGGTTTCGGGACGTACCATCAACACCTCTATGCGCAGCAGGCCGCGATGGGTGTCCGGGAGCTTGCGGGGATAATCCAGCGCGCGCGCGGCAATGATCACCTTCTCGACCAGCTCCGGCCGAACGCCGCCGCGCCCGTTCAGGACGCGCTCGACCGTTGCAGTGCCGACGCCGGCATGGCGGGCGATATCCCGATAATTCGGCTTGCTCACTTTCCAACTTCCCCGAAGGCTTCGCTGAACCGATGCGCAACAGCGTTACCGATCTTCTATGCGTCTCCAATAAGAATTTGAAGGGCGGGAGGATCAGGCGCGTCCTCATCATTCCGAATGGAACTGGAGGCTTGTGTCGCACCGGTGGCCGATCTATGATTTTGCCAGTTCAGCATGAGATTGCAGGCAGTATTTCACCGTTAAACCGGGCGCGGGAGACTTTGTCCTCCGGCCGGCCGAAGGAGCTGGGCAATGAAAATTCTCATGGTTCTCACATCGCATGACCAGCTGGGAAACACCGGCAGGAAAACGGGATTCTGGCTCGAGGAGCTCGCCGCCCCTTATTTCGTCTTCCGTGACGCCGGCGCCGAGATCGTGCTCGCTTCGCCGAAAGGAGGTCAGCCTCCGCTCGATCCGAAGAGCAACGAGCCGGCGTTTCAGACGGAAGACACGCGCCGATTCGAAGGCGACCCGGCCGCCACGGCTGCGCTCGCAAACACGTTGAGGCTGTCTGACGTCGACCAGGCCGATTACGACACCGTGTTCTTTCCCGGCGGGCATGGTCCGCTCTGGGACCTGACGAACGACCACAACGCCCACACCTTGATCGAGGAGACGCTTGCCGCGGGAAAACCGCTGGCGCTCGTCTGCCACGCGCCGGGGATTCTGACCAAGGTCAAGGCGCCGGACGGCGGGCCGATCGCGAAGGGTCGGACGGTGACCGGATTCACCAACTCCGAAGAGGCCGCCGTGCAGCTCGTCGAGGTCGTACCCTATCTGCTCGAAGACGTGCTGAGAGAGCAGGGGGCGAAGTTTTCGACGACGGAAGACTGGGCCGTACACGTCGTCCAGGACGATCAGCTGATCACCGGGCAGAACCCGGCCTCGTCGAAGCAGGCCGCCCGCCTGCTGCTCAACGCGTTGGGCGAGCAGACCGCAGCCTGAGTCCGATGGCAACGCCTTCCGACATTCCTACACCAGATGAAGGGCGCCAGGCATTAGCAGGAAATATACCGGGAAATGCGCCTGCGGTGCGGTGCAGTTCGCCTTCGATACCGATCCGACCTTTGTCGCCGACTGCCATTGTCTGGATTGCAAGAAGGCCTCGGGCGGTGAGGCCGCCACCTTCTTCGCCGTGCCGCAGTATGATTTCACGCTGACGGCCGGCACGCCGAAAGCGTTTCATTACATTGCCGATTCCGGCAAGGGGCTTGACCGCAACTTCTGCCCCGATTGCGGCGCAAGGCTGTTCAGCAGCAACCTCGAACGTTTCCCTGGCCTTGTCTTTGTTACACTCGGCAGCCTCGACCGGCCCGAGTTGATACAGCCTGGGGTCGAGATGTTCACCAAACGCCGGTTGGCCTGGGCAACGCCGCTCCATCTTCCGCAGTTCGAGGGCATGCCGAGCTGACACACGCATATCCCGAGTGATTTTTCTTGAAGAAAAGTTCGATCCCGTGTCGGATCGGTGAGGATTTGTCCGTCCTTAGCTCGTTCATTCCGTCCATTAAAGGATCACGACCATGCCAAGCACCATACGACTGCACCGCGTTTTCGCCACCAGCCCGGAGAAGGTCTATCGCGCCTTCATCGAGGCCGATGCGCTCGCCAAATGGCTTCCGCCGAACGGCTTCCTCTGCACCGTGCATCACCTGGAGCCGGCCGTCGGCGGCACCTTCAGAATGTCCTTCCGCAACTTCACTACGGGCAACAGCCACGCCTTTGGCGGCGAATTTCGTGAGCTCGTCCCGGGCGAACGCGTTCGTTACACGGACAAGTTCGACGACCCGAACCTGCCGGGCGAAATGGAAGTCACGGTGACGCTGAAGAAGGTCTCGGTCGGCACTGAGGTGGATATCACCCAGGCCGGCGTGCCCGATCTCATCCCGCCCGAAGCCTGCTATCTCGGCTGGCAGGAGTCGCTGCGCAATCTGGCTCGGGTCGTCGAGCCTGACATCAACGAATGATGCAATTGCGCGAGACGTGACGAGCGCCGCCGCACAGCCGCTCGTCACCTCTCCGCCCGTCATTCCACAAATATTCGATGGAACGGGGGGCGAAGGCGGGACTTGCAGGAGCTGGGGGCGTGATCGGTCGCAATCGGCCCAATTCTAAGCGTAATCCGCGCTTTGCCTGATCGAGCCGATCGTCTCGCGTGCGGGAAGCAGCGAAGACAGCCAAAGGGAATAGGTCAGGGTCATGCCCGTCGACCACAGGACTATCGGCAGTGTCATCACCTCGGAGATCAGTTTGGCGAGTTCCGGCGGATCGATCTCCCAGGAGAACAACACGGCCGCCGCCTCCGGCTGGCCGCTCTCCAGGCTTGTTTTCTGCATGTCCTCGAGCACGGACGCAGTGACGGCTTGTTCGGCTGCTGACGGGTTCTGAACTGGAAGGATGGCGGTTTTAGCATTATTTTCGGCTTCGCCGGACATTTGGAGCTCCTTGTTTGGCTTCGTTGTAGAAAGCCGATCCGGGACAAGAAGTTTCATGACATGTCGATGAAATGATCGGCATGGATTCAGCCGGTGCTGACCTGATCGAGGAAAAGCGGAAACGCTCTGACGTTTGAGCCTGCGCTTCGCCAACGGGCTCGCGCGCCGTCGCACCCCATTGCCCGTCAGGACGAGGTCTACACTTCAGCCTCGGCGATCGCCGTCACGCGTGCCGCGCTGACAAGAGGCCTCTCTCGCAGTGAACTCGGGGAGAAATTAACCGTCGCAAGAAAATCGCCTTTCATTTCACAGTATATATGTTAACACTTCATTAGGAGTGGGGAGTATTCCGGTTCTTGTTTAAGAAAAATGGTGTTTGCCTCGACAATATCGGGGTGATCGCGCGTTCATGCGTGCCGTGTTGGCCTGAATAGTCTTGAATCAGTTCCCGGTTACTTGTTTTGTGTTTGGGGGTATTTTAATGGCTACGCAAAGCACCGGTGGCAGCACGACTTCTTTCACCAATACGCCACAGGCGAAGGATGACTCTTACATCTGGACGGAAGATCAGCTGCTCAGTCTCCAGCTCTACAATGCGGCCACCAAAACCATAACCCTTGACGTGATGTCGAACGATCTTGGTGGGAATGCCAAATCCCTCTTCTCGGTCGAAGACGGAGACGGCAATCCAATTACCACTGACTATGAGCTTCTTGCGAAAGACGTCGGAGCGAATGGGGCATCTGCCTGGGAGACGACTCTGCTCGGCAATTGGGTCAGGATCAACAATGGAAAGATTGAATACCGTATTAGCGATGGAAGCGGCATCGCGGGCTCGGGCGCGGATATCAACACGCTGTCTGCCGGTGAGATCCTCAAAGATAGTTTCGTCTACGCGATACGGCTCGGCAATGGCACGTTGAGCGAGGCAAATGTCTCGATCTCGCTCACCGGCGCCAACGATGCGGCTTCGATCGTCGTCGATGCGACGGTGACCGACGACCGGGCGACGGTCGAGGCGGGGGCGGCCGGCAGCGGCGATCCGAGTGCCTCCGGCAAGCTGACGGTCAGCGATGTCGACGACGGCGAGGCGGTGTTTGCCGCCCCGGCCTCACTCAACGGCATCTATGGCAGCTTCAGCTTCGATGCCGCCAGCGGCAGCTGGACCTATACGCTCGACAACAGCCGGGCGGCGACGCAGGCGCTCAACCAGGGCGACGCGGTCAGCGACACGCTGAGCGTCAGCTCGCTCGACGGCACCGCCAGCCACAATATCGTCGTCGCCATCACCGGCGCAGATGATGGACCAGCTCGGGAGGCACCGACTGACATCAAGCTGACGCCTGTCGTCCCGGCGGACAGCGTCAACTTCAATAGTTTTGAGTTCAGTGGTCTGCTGACGGCGAGTGATCCCGATACGGGTGGATTCAGCTTCAGCATTGCTTCGCAGTCGAACCCTGGCTTGTTTTCAATAACCGGCAATACGCTTAGTTCGGATGCGCTATCGACGAACGGTACATTTTCAGTGACGGTAACGGCAACGCAGACCGGAGATCCTATAGGGCCGGCCTTCGAAAAGACCGAGACGTTCACGATTATCACCGGTGGCAATGGCAACTCAGTGGACAATCCGACCGGTGGAACGGGCGACGATGTGCTCTACGGCGGTGGCGGTAACGATATGATGTTCGGGCTGGGAGGTGACGACACTCTTTTCGGCCAAGACGGCAACGACACCCTAAACGGCGGTGTTGGCAACAACACCCTGACCGGGGGCGTGGGAAATGACACCTTCTTTTTCCAAAAGTTTGCCACCACCACGAACCATATGACTGACTTCAATGCTGGGACGAATAGCACAACCGTGGATAAGTTCCAGTTGGACGTCGGAGGCGGCACGTTCGAGTTCGCCGTCGGCAACAACAATACAAGCGTGGACAATGTGAAGGTAGGAAACAACGGCACGATCAATGTTGCCGGAACGGAGATTGGCGTCAAAACGGACGTGAGCGTCACGAACGCAACCGTCCAGAGCACCATCAATGGTTACAGCAACATAACCACAGGGGCATTGTTCGTATTCCACAATACGGATCTCGGCCATGTGGCGGTCTACTACGATCAGAACCCAAGTTCAGCCGGCGGCGCGGTGCTGGTCGCTGAATTCGACAACATCACGACCCTCGGCGGGCTTGCCAATTTCAACTCGGGCGACTTCTTGTTTGGCTGAGGCGGTCTGTGCTCACGACCAGCATTCTCTACCCGCCCTTCATTCCGCAAATATTCCGTGGAACGGGGGCGGAGAGGCGGAGCTTGCAGGGGCTAGGGGCGTGGCCGTAGTCGGCCGAAGTTGCTAAGCGTAATCCGCGCTTTGCTTGATCGAGCCGATCGTCTCGCGTGCGGGGAGCAGCGAAGACAGCCAGAGGGAATAGGTCAGGGATATGCCCGTCGACCACAGGATCATCGGCAGTGTCATCATCTCGGAGATCAGTTTGATCAGGTCCGGCGGATCGATCTCCCAGGAGAACAACGCGACCGCCGGCTCCGGCTGACGGGTCTCAAGGCTTGCTTTCTGCATGTCTTCGAGCACGGACGCAGTGGCGGCTTGTTCGCCTGCTGACGGGTTCAGAAGTGGAACGATGGCGGTTTTACCATTATTTTCGGCTTCGCCGGACATTTGGAGCTCCTTGTTTGGCTTCGTTGTAGAAAGCCGATCCGGAGCTAGAAGTTTCATGACATGTCGATGAAATGATCAGGCTCTAAAGCCTGATCCCGCGCTTCGCCAGCGCTTGGCGCGCCGCCGTCGCCCCCCAGTCCTCGTCAGGGTCGCGGCCTTCGATCTCAGCTTCGGCGACCGGTGTCGCGCGGATCAGCGGCACAGAGCCGAAGGGCAAGCCGTCGATGCGGCTGGGGTCGCAGCTCAGGATGATGCGGGTTAGCGGCGCGTAATCCTCCGTCAGCCGGCAGAAGAGGATGGCGCCGTGCTTTTCAACGTCACGGGCAACGTGGTGGCCGTCAGCGACGAGATCGCCGAGATTGATCAGGAGATTTGCCCAGTTTGCCATTCCCGTCGAATCCAGAGTCGCGGGATCGAATTCCATGAAGAGCTCGCATTCGACGCCATTTTCAGGCTCGGAGATACCCGCCCAGGGAGTGGAGAGGCCGTCGGTAGCGAGGATGAGCTTTTCCGGCGCATCGACGGCAAGCACACGGCGGTGCGGGCCGAACCATTTCGTCTGGTTATGGACGTTGGCCGTTTCGCGCTCGGCAGCGAAGCCCTCCCGCACGCCGCCGCGGGTCTGCCAGAAGGCGCGCCGCGCGGCCGTGGCCGCCTCATAGACCGGGTCCTCGGGCCCGCGCGGAACGATCGATTGATCATAGGTGGTGTCGATGGTGAGCTCGCCGCGCATGAAGGGAAGCTTCGCCTTCTTCCAGCGGATCACCACCTTGTTGAAGCGGTGCGATGCGGCCGCATCGAGCTTCTCGATCACATCCTCGATAATATCAAGCGGCTTGGTCGATTCCTCGCTGACAAGGTTTCCTCCGGCATCGCGATAGCCGCCCGTGCGTGAGGAATGCCCGGCCTGCATGGTGGTGGCGATCCACTCGCCACTGACGGCGCCCGCCGGCGCCGCCTTGCCGAGAACCGGAGTGAGCTCCCGGATCGCGTCGTCAATCGAATAGGATGCCACGTCGCCCCTCCGCTTTAGTCCCGCTATGGTCCGCTAGCCGTCCGCGAAAGTTAGGGCAGGGGCGTTTCCGTTCAAGGTAGCCCGGGAAGGTGCTCTCCGCCCTTCGGGCTGGGCGTCTCTTCACGGTCGTTACGATACGCTGTTACTTTTGGCGAAGATTAAACAGGGGCGGAGGAAGGGGCGAGCCGCGGAGGTGCCCCACAGCGCGCCCTTTCGCAATTATCCCATCACCGCAAACGCGATAGGAAAGGCGTCCCGCCTCAATTACGCCCATCGTTCGGCCTTGCCTTGGCGCTGTCGTTGGTGGTGTCAGACGCTGTTTTTCCGTCTGGTTGCTGGCCGAAATAGGTGCCGCCGAGGTGGCCGCCGGCGCTGGTGTTCCTGACCTGCTGTTCGGCGCGTTTTTGAAGTTCACGAACGTTGGTCTTGCTCATGTTCGGCTCCTTTTTTTAAGGTTTACGACCTTTCACCAACCGATGGGAGCCGACACGGTTCCATATTTTCGGGGAACCCTTCGTCCGGCTGTCGGTTCCTCAGACATGAGATTTTTTGCCGTCATCATCACGGGCTTAGCGGTCTTGGCGCCTGCCGCCCACCTTCTCTCGCTCCCAAACAAGATCGGCATGGGGAAGGCGGATTATTTTATCGCTCAGCGGGCCTATGCCGGATGGTGGATGGTCGGCCTCATGCTGCCGCTCGCTTTTCTCGCGAATATCGGCAACGCCGCGGCCCTCAGAGCCGATGGAGCGGCCATGGTGCTGTCGATCGCTGCCGCCGTGCTGATCGTGGTCAACCTCCTCATCTTTATGATCTTCACCCGGCCGGCCAATGCGGCGACGAAGAACTGGACCGTGCAGCCGGAACATTGGGAGAGCCTGCGCCGCCAGTGGGAGTATTCGCATGCCGCCAATGCCGCGGTCACCTTCCTCGCGTTCTGTTGCGCCACGCTCGCCTCGATCCGGTAATACCGGAACACTTCGCCATCTTTCCGGTTTTCCCTACTCAACAAGGAGAAACGAAGATGGGCATGACGACACCCAAGGACGGAGCCCCCGGCACGACCGACCAGTCCCCCCGCTGGGAAGGACCGAAGGGCAATAGGCCGCGCGGTTATCTCAAAGCCAAGGACGATCCAGACAAAAACCGCGACGCCAATGGCGAAAACAATCGCGATCCCGAAATGAACGACATTTCCGACGCGATGAAGCAGAAAGGCGAATGACATGGCCAATCCCGAAAAAGACGCGGCCGGCCAGTTCGCCAAATCCCGGGCCGACCGCAAAGCCAGCGGTGTGGCGAGCGCCAAGCCGACCGTGATCACCGGCTCCGAGGACGCCACGGTGAACAAGCACCCGCCCGGCAAGAAGAAGCCCGAGAAGGACTGGGACATCAACTACGATCCCGCCGATATGAATGAGGGGCGGATGCGCTGAGGCGCCCGCCGCGTCCTTCGAGGCCCCTGCGGGGTACCTCAGGCTGAGGCTCACTTGGATGGCGCGGCGCCCGCCAATGCCGCCTCATTTGACGTGGTGTCCCCAGCGCCTCCTACCGGTGCGGCGTTCTCCACGGCTCCCTATCCTGAGGTGCGTAGGCGGAAGGAGGACGCGCTTCAACATTGCTTCTTGCATCCATCCACCGCCAGCCCACCCGCCCGTCCATCGGGGCCTCTTCGGGTCACTTCAGGATGAAGCTCTCGTGAGCGTTGGCGCGATATCTCTCCCCCTCAGGCTTAAGCTACCCACCGAAATAGGCCGGGTGGTCGATATCGGCAAGCAGACCGGCCTCCGTCGGCTGCCAGCCGAGAAGGGCGCGGGTGTGAGCGCTGGAGGTCGGCACGTCGAAGCCGGCAAACATGGCGAACCATCCGAAATGCTCCGCCGCCTCTTCCCGCGACAGCGAGACGGCCGGCACGTTGAGCCGCCGGCCGATGAGTTCGGCAATCTCCCGGAACCGTACGCCCTCTTCTGCGACCGCCAGGAAGGGACCGCCCACGGCGCCGCGCTCCAGCGCCAGGCGGTAGACGCGGGCCGCATCGCGCCGGTGCACGGCCGGCCAGCGGTTGCCCCCGTCGCCTATAAAGGCGGAGACGCCTTTCTGCCGGGCCGTCTCGATGAGGATCGGCACGAAGCCGTGATCGCCATGGCCGTGCACGGATGGCGGCAGCCGGACGGTGGAGGCGCGCACGCCGCGGGCCACAAGCGACACCGCAGTGATTTCGGAGGCGCGGGGATAGGTGTGCGTCGTCGGCATCGGCGGGTCCTTCTCCGTGCCGATGCGGCCCGGCGCATGGCCGAGTCCCGCAGTGACCAGTAGCGGTCGGTTGGAGCCGCGGAGGGCTTCGCCGAGCGCCTCGATGGCGCGCCGGTCGGCGGCGCAATTCTCGGCGAATCTCGAGAAGTCATGGTTGAACGCGGTGTGAATGACACCGTCGGCCTCGGCCGCGGCGCGCTTCAAACCCTCCAGGTCGTCGAGCGTGCCGCGCTGGACCTCGGCGCCGGCGGCCGCCAATTCGGCCGCTCCCTTGTCCGAACGAGCGAGGCCAAGAACCTGATGGCCGGCGGCGATCAACTCCTTGACGACGGCCGAGCCGACCCAGCCGGTAGCTCCAGTGACGAATACGCGCATGTCGATCTCTCCTGATTTGACGGGACAGATATCGGGCAGGCTGCTATCATGGTAAAGTAGTGACCTTATCATGGTATAATGGCTAACAGGATGAGCGAATTCGTCACCTCCGAGAACCGGCTGGGCGCTTACCTCAAGGACCGACGCGCCAGGCTTGATCCCGCCGCCCTTGGCTTTGCCGGCGAGCGCCGCCGCACGCCGGGGCTGCGTCGCGAGGAGGTGGCGAGCCGCGCCAATATCAGCCCGACCTGGTACACCTGGCTGGAGCAGGGCCGCGGCGGCGCGCCGTCCGCTGATGTGCTCGACCGGATCTCGCGGGCGCTGATCCTGACCGATATCGAACGCGAACACCTCTTCCTCATCGGTCTCGGCCGCCCGCCGGAGGTGCGCTATCGCAAGGACGAAGGCGTCACGCCGCGGCTGCAGGGCGTGCTCGACGCGCTCGATCCATGCCCGGCGCTGATCCGCACCGCGATCTGGGATGTCGTCGCCTGGAACCGGGCGGCGACCGTGCTGCTCACCGATTACGGCGCGCTGCCGCCCGAAGAGCGCAACGTACTGCGCTTCATTTTCCTCGATCCGCGTGTGCGCGCCGCCCAATATGACTGGGAAAGCGTAGCCCGCTTCGTCGTCGCCGCCTTCCGGGTGGATGCGGCGCGCGCCGGTGCCGCCGCCGAGGTGGAGCCGCTGGTCAACGAACTCTGCCGCAAGAGCCCGGAATTCCTGGCCATGTGGCGCGACAACGACGTGCGGACCCACGGCGAGGGCGCCAAGCACATCAAGCACCCAGTGCTCGGGCTGCTCTCTTTCGAATATTCGGCCTTTCAGGTGGACGGTCGGCCGGATTTGAGCATGGTGGTGTATAATCCGGCGACGGCGGAGGATGCGGCGAGGATCAGGAGTTTGCTGGGGTGACGGGTTATCCGCGTTATTTACCAGCCAGCTAAATTGGTTCACCGCTATCGGGAATTTTTCACCTATTAGCCGCCTTGGGCATGCTCTTCGTGCCATTGGCCTTCACAGGCCGAGTACCGACGTTGCCCCGCCCATTCCCCACTGGCAGGGCAACGTTTATCCGGCAGCCCCGCCATGAGCGAGCCGTGGTAACAGCGACCGTATTACTGCAGCGTGCGCGTCTGAATCGGTTCGGCGGGCGCGTGAGAAGGGGACGCGGATAGAGCGTTTCCTTCCAGGCCGGTCGCCACCACCGAGACGCGGAATTTGCCGTCGAGGCTGCGGTCGAAAATCGCGCCGACGACGATATCGGCGTCGTCCTGCACTTCGTCGCGAATGCGGCTTGCCGCTTCGTCCACTTCGAACAGGGTCATATCCGAGCCGCCGGAGATCGAGATCAGCACGCCTTTGGCGCCCTTCATCGAGATATCGTCCAGAAGCGGGTTTGCGATTGCCGCTTCCGCCGCCTTCATCGCCCGGCTTTCGCCGGCGGCTTCACCGGTGCCCATCATGGCGCGGCCCATGCCCTGCATGACCGACTTCACGTCGGCGAAATCAAGATTGATCAGACCTTCCTTGACGATGAGATCGGTGATGCAGCCGACGCCGGCAAAGAGCACGCGGTCGGCCGTCATGAAGGCATCGGCGAAGGTGGTTTTCGCATCGGCGATGCGGAAGAGATTCTGATTGGGAATGACGATAACGGTGTCGGCGGCCTGACGAAGCGCCTCGATGCCAGCCTCCGCCGTCCGCATGCGGCGATTGCCCTCGAAGGTAAACGGCTTGGTGACGACGCCAACGGTCAGGATGCCGGCCGCACGTGCGGCGCGCGCGATGACCGGAGCTGCGCCCGTGCCCGTTCCTCCGCCCATGCCGGCGGTGACGAAACACATGTGTGATCCTGCCAGGTGATCCATGATCTCGTCGAGCGATTCTTCCGCCGCCGCATGTCCGATTTCCGGCAGGGAACCGGCGCCGAGGCCCTCCGTCACATTCGCGCCGAGCTGGATGCGGCGCGATGCCTTGGAGGTGGCGAGAACCTGGGCATCGGTGTTTGCGGCGACGAATTCGACGCCTGCCAGTTTCTCCGCGATCATATTGTTGATCGCATTGCCGCCGCCGCCGCCGACGCCAATCACGGTGATTTGCGGCCGCAGCCCGGTAATGCCGCTCTTGGCGTCCGTCATCGTCTTCTCCTTCGATATCTCGTTTCCGCACGCCCTCGTCGCGGACAGCGAATCGGCGTTGAGCATAGTCGCGCAACAAGGCAGAGGCGAGGCGAAAGAAGCGCTGGCGCCCTGAGCGGCACGAAGTTCTGGTCAGCTCTGCGTCGGCAAATTCGAAGCGGTGGGCAAGCGCATGGCGCTTCCTCTCGCAGCACGGCGTCAAACGTAGCCGCGCTGCTGATTTCGATCACAAGCGCCTACGGGGCGTGAACTAAAGCCGCGCCGCGGTGTTTAAGGCATGCGTCTTCTCTGAAAGGAACATCCCATGCAAAGACTCTTGCTATCCGGTCTTGCCCTTGCAGCATCGGCCACCACCGTCTTCGCCCAACAACCGCCCGCCCCACCCGCCGGCGAGCCACCCGCAGCGAACGAGCCTGCATCGCCACCCCCGCCTGCGCCTGATGATGAGAGGATGATGCGTCACGGGCCGGATGAGCAGTCCCGAGACCGCCCCGACTACCGGTGGCACGGCTCGAGAGGCGACATGGGCTTCCGTCACTACCGCGATCATCGCCTGCCGCCGCTGTCCAAGGCGGCCCGTTTTCAGATCGAGGATGGAAATACCCGGATCGACCTGAAATGCGCTGAGGACGAACCGACGAAGGTTTGCGCCGATCTGTTGCTCCAGGTGATGGATCGCCTGCAGGGCCGGGATTGACTTCACGCAGCCGCGCTTGGCAAACGCGTTATGACCCATCCCTGCCCGCGTTCTTTTGAGAGGCGCGGGCTTCGCCAAAGCGCCGGCACTGTCCACGATCACTGCGACGCCAGTCCGATTTCGCTCAGGACTTCGACGGGCGGAAATCTCACGCAGTCTGCGGCATCGAGAGTCACCCGGAATTTCATCCGGTTCCGATTCGCCCAGTTGATCGCCGCCTGCGATTTTGCCTTCGGGATTTTGGTGGCGATCGTGCAATGCGGCACCCAATTGCGCGGCCGATAGTGCTCGTGACAGTGGACGGGATCGATTTCCCAGTGAAGCGCCGCATGCAGCTGGAAGAGGCGCTCGTCGTGGTTCGGCCGCGCCCATAAGACCAGGAATTCGTTCTCAAAGTAACCGATCCCTGAAAAACTTAACGTTACGGCAGGGGGGATGCGGAAAACACGCTCGGCTGCCTCTGCCAACCGGTCGACCGCAATCTCCTGATAAACGGCGAGGGTGATATGAGGCGGGTAGTTCATAGCCCGCATCGAAGCCGTCTCTTCGAATGTTGCGGCTTCATCCCAGAGCTTGAAAACCGGCGAGGCGGTGTCGTTCAGACATTTGAGGCTGATCGCGTAAGGCATTAGCGCATATCCGGTCCCTTCCCGCAGACCATAAACCGACGGAACATTCGATGTCGAGCGGCAGCAAGGACTGATTGCGGCCGGTTCGCATTGCCATCGGGAGATGCGCGTGAGAGGCTCGAAGGGAGAGCATCAATCATGACAGGAACGGAATGGGAGAGATGAGATGATCGATCACATCACCATCGCTGTGAGTGACCTCGAGAAGAGCAAGGCATTCTACGAAAGCGCTCTCGAGCCCCTTGGCTATCGCCGCGCCTTCGGCAAGGAGGGCGTGTTCTGGGCCTTCGATGTCGGTGGCAGCCTCTTCGAGATCCAGCGCACCGACGACCAGCCACCGCTCACGCGTCTGCGCGTCGCTTTCCGGGTGCGAGACAGGACGGAGGTCGCGGCCTTTTATCAGGCGGCCCTTCTGGCCGGAGCGCGGGATAACGGCGCGCCCGGTCCGAGACCGGAATACGCCGGAAACTATTATGCCTGCTTCGTCCTCGATCGCGATGGATACAATATCGAGGCAATGATCAACGAACGACCGGCGTAAGGACGTCAGCCTCATCAGATGTCGCCGTAGGGGTAGGTAGATATATCGAGTTCAAAAATGCCGTCGTTTCTTGGCTGGCGGGGAGCGGATTGCGAAGACGCCGTTCGGCGCGAGAATCGTCATCCGTGCCACGGCCGTCGAGACCGGTGGCGCATTCGGCCTGTGGAAACCTTCACGCCGCCGGGAGGTTACGCGCATGACGATCTTCTCGACGGCGTCGTCATCGTCGGCGCCAGTGCCATGCATGCGGAGATCAAGCAAGGGGCGGCGACGCTGTCGTTTTGAAGGGCCGGGCGAGCGCGAGAGCAGGCGCCTCTATTCTTGCGCTCGGCAATATACTTGTGAGATTGTACCGCTATACGTGCGATACTGCGTGATCAGGGCGGCGCGGAGGCTTCGATGATGCCCGTGAGGGTCAATGAGCGGCTATCGGTGGCGGGGCAGCCCGATCCAGCCGATTTTGCCGATTTCGCCAAGGAGGGCTTCGCCGCCGTCATCAACGCCAGGCCCGACGGCGAGGAGGCGGGCCAGCCAGGCAATGCTGCAGAAAAGATTTCCGCTGCCGCCGCCGGACTTTCCTACAGTTTCGTGCCGGTGAACGGCAATGAGATTACCGAGGCCGATATCCGCGCCTTTCAGGCGGCCATGGCTGAGGCGAAGGGACCGGTCTTCGCCCATTGCAAGAGCGGCACGCGGGCATTGACGCTCTATGCGCTGGGCGAGGTGCTCGACGGGCGGATGAAGCCGGCGGATGTCCAGACCTTCGGCGAAGGCCTCGGCTTCGATCTTGCCGGCGCACGCCGCTGGCTCGAAAAAGCGGCAAGCCGGCGGCTTCAGGTGAGGGCCTTTTTCGAGCCCCGCACCTGCAGCGTGCAATATGTCGTTTCAGATCCGGTGACGAAACGCTGTGCCATCATCGATCCGGTGCTCGATTTCGACGAGATGTCGGGCGCGACGGGAACGGTGAACGCCGATGCCATCCTTGCTTACATCGAGAGCGAACGGATGACGGTCGAGTGGATCCTCGACACGCATCCGCATGCCGATCACTTCTCCGCCGCCCATTATCTCAACGAAAGGACTGGCGCGCCGACGGCGATCGGCGTCCATGTCACCGATGTGCAGAGGCTTTGGAAGGAGATCTATAACTGGCCGGCGCACGCGACCGACGGCTCGCAGTGGGACCGGCTGTTTGCCGACGGCGACACGTTTGAAATCGGCGGTCTTACCGCCCGTGTGATGTTTTCGCCCGGCCATACGCTGGCATCGGTGACCTATGTGGTCGGCGATGCCGCCTTCGTGCACGATACGATGTTCACGCCGGATTCGGGGACTGCGCGCGCGGATTTTCCGGGCGGCAGTGCGGCCGCCCTCTGGCACTCGATCCAGGCGATCCTGTCGCTGCCCGAGGAGACCCGCCTCTTTTCCGGTCACGATTATCAGCCCGGCGGTCGTCACCCGCGCTGGGAAAGCACGGTCGCAGCCCAAAAGCGCGCCAATCCGCATATTGCAGGCATGGACGAGGCCGGCTTCGTGGCGTTGCGTCAAGCGCGCGACCGTACGCTGCCCAAGCCGAAGCTGATGCTGCATGCGCTGCAGGTCAACATCCGCGGCGGCCGGCTGCCGGAACCAGAGGAGAACGGCCGCCGGTATCTGAAGATCCCGCTGGATGCCTTGTGACGGAGGCGGCGAGGTGGCGACGGCCGTCATGAACTCGTTGGCCTTTTTCCCGGACTGGCCTATGATTTCCCGGAATGTATGCGTCCGGTCGAACGGAGTTTAGACATGCTCGAACGAAAGCAGCTTCCTTTGCGCCCGGCATCTCCCGGTTTCGCCGTCGCCTGGGTCACGGTCATTGCTGGCGCCAGCGTCGCTCTCAGCCTGTTTTTTGCCTGCGTCACGCCTTTCGTTGCCCTGGCGGCAGTCTCGGCGGTCGTTCTTCCCCGGAAGATGGCGATAATGGCGGTGCTGCTCGCCTGGCTTGCCAACCAGACGGTCGGATATCTCATACTCGACTATCCCCAGACCTTCGACAGCTTTGCCTGGGGGCTGACGATCGGTATCGCCGCATTTGCATCGCTTGTGGCATCACTCGGCGCGGTTCGCCGTAAGGCCAGCCTTGCCGCCACCATGGCCGGCGCCTTTATTACCGGGTTCGTTGCGTATGAAGCCGTGCTCTTTGCAGCGACGGTAGTGCTTCCGTCCGGCGATGGCGCGTTCTCGGCAGCCGTCGTCGCCGAGGTTCTTTTGATCAATTCTCTCGCCGTGATCGGGCTGATCTGCCTGCACATCGGCGCAGCGGCGGGCCGCGCGCTCGTTGCAGCACAGCCGGGACCGGCGCTGCCTTAGGCCTTTGCCTCCACACATATCGTTTCAAAGCTGCCCGGTCGCCTTCCGACACTATGCAGAATGCGCGAAGGCGGGTTGAGATAGCGGCCGGCAACGGCTATCTCGTTCAGACCCGCAAGCGGTTCTCCGCCAAACCACAAGGCGCATAGCTTCGATGAGCCCCGAATTCCTCGTTACCCATTCCGGTGGTTTCCATGCCGACGAGCTGCTGTCGAGCGTCATTCTGACGCGGCTTTTCCCGCAGGCGCGTCTGATCCGCAGCCGGGCGCCGGAATGGATCACACCAGCCCCGGACCGGATCATCTATGATGTCGGAGGAGCCTATGATCCTGCCGCCGGCATATTCGATCATCATCAGCGCGGCGCGCCGCTGCGCGACGATGGCCAGCCCTACAGCTCGTTCGGCCTGATCTGGAAACATTATGGCCGCGAATACCTCGCAGCTGCCGGTCTTCCCGATCATCATGTCGAGGCCCTGCACACGGCTTTCGACACCGGTTTCGTGCTGCCGATCGACATGACCGACAATGGTGCGCTCAGCCCCTCTGGCCCTTTGGCTGGCCTGGCGCTGCCGGCGCTGCTCGAGACCTTGAAACCGGTATTCGATGCGGAGGAACCCGAGGCTGACGATCGTGCCTTCCATGCGGCGCTGGCCATTGCCCGCAGTTTCATCGATGCCGGGATCGCCCAGAGGGCCGCGAAACTGCGGGCCGAGGCGATCGTGTATCGGGCGATCGAGGCTGCTGGGCAGGGGCGCATTCTGGAATTGCCGCGAGGGATGCCCTTCCGTCCCGCCATCGTCAAGGCCGGCGCCGATCACCTGCTGTTCGTCGTCCACCCGCGCGAAAAGGATTGGTGCGTGACCGGCATTCGTCGTGGCGACGACGGCTTCGAGCTCCGGGCCGATCTGCCGGCAGCCTGGGCCGGCCTTACCAATAGTGAGTTGGAGGCGGTCTGCGGCGTCGAGGGCGCGAGCTTCTGCCATAACGGCCGCTTCATCGCTGCCGCCAAAACCCGCGACGCGGCGCTTGCCATGGCCGAATTGGCGGTGCAAGAGGCGCTTTCGATCGGAGTATAAGTTGGATGGCGCGGCGCCATTCTCCAGCAGATCACCGTATGCCGGCCGGGTTTCGGATCCGGTATTGGGTCGGGGCCGCAGGCTATCGGTTTGCGCCTAGGTGGCAGCAATCGTGGAAGCGATTGACTTGCATCCGCAAAGGACTAACTTTAATCCATGGCAACCACCACCACCGCGCGAATGATGGCCGAGGGTGAGAGTGGCTGGCGACCTTGAGGAGGATGGGGTTTGCCGTGGATTACCGTGTTATTCTGCTGATCGCCGCATCCGTCATTGCCCTTTTCCCTTTCGACGCTGGAGCGCAGGAGGGGGATGCGACGGCCGGCGCCACCGTTTTCAAGAAATGTGCCACCTGTCATGTCGCCGAGTCCGATACCAACAAGGTGGGGCCGTCACTGAACAAGCTGTTCGGCCGGACGGCCGGAACGCATCCTGATTTTGCTTATTCTGCGGCGATGAAGGCGGCCGGCGAGGGTGGTCTCGTCTGGGACGAGGCGACGTTGCGCGACTATCTGCACAATCCGAAAGCCAAGGTGAAGGGCACCAAGATGGCCTTCGCAGGAGTGAAGGATGACCAGGAGATCACCAATCTCATCGCCTATCTCAAACAATATTCCCAATGAAGGCAATACTCCAAATGACCGGTTGCCGGCGGAGGCGCATGCCTAAATCGCCGTAATTGCCGACATTTTCTATTTGTGCGATAATAAACTCGACGCGTTTGGAGTGCGGTTTCACGGTCGGTCGGTCCAGGAGGGGCGGAAATGGCTGTTGTGCTGGTTCTCGTCTTGGTTGTCGTTGGCTCCGTGCTGTTCCATGTGCTGAGCCCATGGTGGTGGACGCCGATCGCGTCCAACTGGAGCTATATCGACAACACGCTCGTCATCACCTTCTGGATCACCGGCATCGTCTTCGTGGCGGTGGTTTCCTTCATGGCCTATTGCGTCTTCCGCTTCCGCCACAGACCGGGCAATCGAGCGCATTATGAACCTGAAAATCGCAGGCTGGAATTGCTTCTGGCCTCGGGAACGGCGGTTGGCGTCGCGGCGATGCTGGCGCCCGGCCTGATCGTCTGGAACCAGTTCATCACAGTACCCGCCGATGCCGCATCCGTCGAAGTAGTCAGTCAGCAGTGGCTGTGGAGCTTCCGCCTGCCGGGTGCGGACGGAAAGCTCGGCCGTGCCGAGACGCGTGACGTCACTTCCGACAATCCGCTGGGCCTCGACAAAAATGATGCAAACGGCCTCGATGACATCATCGTCGAAGGCGGCGAGCTTCATCTGCCGATCGGCAAGCCCGTGCACATATTGCTGCGCTCCGTCGATGTGCTCCATGATTTCTACGTGCCGGAGTTCCGCGCCAAGATGGATATGATCCCAGGCATGGTCACCTATTTCTGGCTGACACCGACGCGCACGGGCACGTTCGAGATCCTCTGTGCGGAACTTTGCGGCGTCGGTCATCCGCAGATGCGCGGCACCGTCATTGTCGACAGCGACGCGGACTATCAGACCTGGCTCGGGCAGCAGCAGACATTCACCCAGCTGACGGCGTCATCGGGAGAGCCGCCGCCGGCGAACTGAACTGGCCGCAAGACGGCCGGAGGCCGCAGGGCCGGTTTAACCAACCGGCGGGTATAGGAGGAGATATCATGGTCGAGATTCCGTCCGGCAGCGCAGGTGTCATCCCGACCGCCGAAGTCGAGGATGTCGAGCTTTATCATCCGCACAGCTGGTGGACTAAATATGTGTTCAGCCAGGACGCCAAGATCATTGCCGTCCAATATTCGCTGACCGCCATCTCGATCGGCCTGGTGGCGCTGGTGCTCTCCTGGCTAATGCGCATTCAGCTCGCCTTTCCCGGCTATTTCGCCTTCATCGATGCCGATCACTATTATCAGTTTATCACCATGCACGGCATGATCATGGTGATCTATCTGCTCACCGCGCTCTTCCTCGGCGGCTTCGGCAATTACCTCATTCCGCTGATGGTCGGCGCCCGCGACATGGTGTTTCCCTATGCAAACATGCTGAGCTACTGGATCTATCTGCTTGCAGTGCTGATCCTCGTCGCCGGCTTTTTCGCGCCCGGCGGCCCGACAGGGGCCGGCTGGACGCTTTATCCGCCGCAATCCGTTTTGTCAGGCACACCAGGCGGCAAGGACTGGGGTATCCTGCTGATGCTCACCTCGCTTATCGTCTTCATCATCGGCTTCACCATGGGCGGCCTGAACTATGTGGTGACAGTGCTGCAGGGCCGCGCCCGCGGCATGACGCTGATGCGGATGCCGCTCACCGTCTGGGGCATCTTCACCGCGACCGTCATGGCACTCTTGGCCTTTCCGGCCCTCTTCGTCGCCTGTGTCATGATGCTGTTCGACCGCGTGCTCGGCACCAGCTTTTTCATGCCCGCGATCGTCGAGATGGGCACGCAGCTGCAGCATGGTGGCGGCAGCCCGATCCTGTTCCAGCATCTGTTCTGGTTCTTCGGGCATCCGGAGGTCTATATCGTCGCGCTGCCGGCCTTCGGCATCGTCTCGGATCTGATCAGCACGCACGCGCGTAAGAACATCTTCGGCTACCGGATGATGGTCTGGGCGATCGTCATCATCGGGGGCTTGAGTTTCGTCGTCTGGGCGCACCACATGTATGTCAGCGGCATGCACCCGGCCTTCGGCTTCTTCTTCGCCACCACGACGCTGATCATCGCCATCCCGACGGCGATCAAAGTCTACAACTGGGTGCTGACGCTGTGGCGCGGCGATATCCATCTGACGCTGCCGATGCTCTTTGCGCTCGCCTTCATCGTCACCTTCGTCAATGGCGGCCTGACCGGCCTCTTCCTCGGCAATGTCGTCGTCGACGTGCCGCTGTCGGATACGATGTTCGTCGTCGCGCATTTTCACATGGTCATGGGGGTTGCGCCGATCCTTGTTATCTTCGGGGCGATCTATCACTGGTATCCGAAGGTGACGGGACGCCTGCTGGACGAGACACTCGGCCATATCCACTTCTGGATCACCTTCCTCGGCACCTATGCGATCTTCTTTCCGATGCATTATCTAGGCCTGCTCGGTGTGCCGCGCCGGTACTTCGAGATGGGAGAAACGGCCTTCGTGCCACCGTCGGCCCACACGCTGAATATCTTCATCACCGTCATGGCGCTCGTGGTCGGGGCCGGGCAGATGGTCTTCCTGTTCAATCTGGTCTGGAGCCTCTTCCGGGGCAGGGAGGCAGGCGGCAATCCTTGGCGGGCGACGACGCTCGAATGGCAGACGCCGCAGACGCCGCCCCCACACGGTAACTGGGGCAGGGATCTGCCCGTCGTCTACCGCTGGGCCTATGATTATAGCGTGCCCGGGGCGGCCGAAGATTTCATTCCGCAGAATGTGCCGGCAAGCGACGGCGTGACGCGAGAGGTCCCGGCATGAGCGTCGTGCTGATCTTCCTCGCCGCCATCGCCGCCATCATGATCTGGTGGCTGGCCGGGCAGCGGCTGACCTCGAAGCCCTGGCTGGAAACCGGCTCGGTGCAGCTGCCGGACCATCATGGTGTAGACCGGCCGCCCGTGCCTGCGGTGAAAATCGGCCTCTTCGTGTTTCTCGGCGTCGTCGGCGCCGTCTTCAGCCTTGCCGTCAGCGCCTATTTCATGCGCGCGGCATCGGCGGACTGGTGGGGGATGCCGGTTCCGCGGCTGCTCTGGGTGAACACCGCGGCACTGGCCTTGAGCAGCGCCGCGCTGCAATGGGCCAAACGTGAAGCACAGCATGGCCGCATAGAAAGCCTGCGGCCGGCGCTTGCGACAGGACTTGCGCTTGCCGTCTTCTTTCTCGCCGGGCAGATCCAGGCATGGCGGGAACTGACGGTGGCCGGCTACGTACTGGCCGACAATCCCGCCAACAGCTTCTTCTATATGCTCACCGGCCTGCACGGGCTGCATATTTTGGGCGGGCTTGCCGTCCTCGCGCATACGACGGTCAAGGCGTTCGCAGCCGATGCCGCGCCGGAGAGACTGCGGCTCAGCGTCGACCTTTCGGCCATCTATTCGCATTTCATGCTCGCCGTCTGGCTTTTGCTCTTCGCGCTCTTTGCCGGCTGGGCGAATGATTTCGTCGATCTCTGCCGCACGTTGATAAGCTAGGGGATTTGCAGATGGCACACTCTGTCCAGACACACGGCGAGGCAGACCTCAGGCCCGCGGGCCTTCGCGGAGTCGCGGCCGATTTCAGCTCGGATCAGCGCGCCTTCAAGACCGCCTCCTGGGGCAAGGCGATGATGTGGATTTTTCTGCTCAGCGACACCTTCGTCTTCGGCTGTTTCCTGATCGCCTATATGACTGCCCGCATGTCGACGCCCGTCGCCTGGCCCAATCCGAGCGAGGTCTTCGCGCTGCATATCGGCGGCCAGGATGTGCCGCTGATCCTGATCGCGATCATGACCTTCGTGCTGATCTCCAGCAGCGGCACCATGGCGATGGCGGTCAATTTCGGCTATCGGCGCGACCGCCGGGTGACCGCGATACTGATGCTGCTGACGGCACTTCTTGGCGCAACCTTCGTCAGCATGCAGGCTTTCGAATGGACGAAGCTGATCACCGAAGGCGTGCGCCCCTGGGAGAACCCGTGGGGGGCAGCCCAGTTCGGATCTACCTTCTTCATGATCACCGGCTTCCACGGCACCCACGTCACGATCGGCGTCATCTTCCTGCTCATCATCGCCCGAAAGGTCTGGCGGGGCGATTTCGACGTGGAACGGCGCGGTTTTTTTACCAGCCGGAAAGGCCGCTACGAAGCCGTCGAGATCATGGGCCTCTACTGGCACTTCGTCGACCTGGTCTGGGTCTTCATCTTCGCGTTTTTCTATCTGTGGTGAGGTCGTCATGAGCGAGACAACGGCGCATGCCCAAACCCAAACGGTGCATGCACAAGCACACACTGGACAGCAGCATCCGATCCGGCTCTATCTCTTCGTCTGGGGCTTGCTCTTCGTGCTCAGCGCCTTTTCCTACCTTGTCGATTATTTCGGCATTCAGGGTTATCTCAGATGGACGCTGATCCTTCTGTTCATGATGCTGAAGGCCGGGCTGATCGTCGCGGTCTTCATGCATATGGCCTGGGAGCGGCTGGCACTCGTCTACGCCATCCTGATGCCGCCGGTGCTGGTGCTGGTCTTCGTGGCACTGATGGTATCGGAATCGCAATATACGATTGTTACGCGGCTCGCCTTTTTCGGAGCGGCCCCTTAAATATTGTCATCGGGGGGCCGAGCGCGACGCCTGAGATGACTGCCGCAGGCCCAGTCTGAACTCCTCTGAACTTTCTTATCGAGCGGGCCAACACCTCGACGGGAGACGTCTTATGGCTGAGATCTTGCTGTTTCATCACGCACAAGGGTTGACCCCTGGAGTGCGTGCCTTCGCAGACGACATCAGGGCGGCGGGCCACATCGTCCACACGCCCGATCTGTTCGACGGACGCACGTTCGATCGCATCGAGAAGGGTCTCGCTTATGTCGGCGAGATCGGATTCGACGCCATCAGGGAACATGGCGTCCGGCTCGCCGACGAACTGCCTCCCGAACTGGTCTATGCCGGCTTCTCATTTGGGGTGCTGCCAGCGCAGAAGCTGGCACAAACGCGGCCTGGAGCCTGCGGGGCTCTGCTTTTCCATTCCTGCCTGCCGATCAGCGGCGAGTGGGCCTTCGGACCCTGGCCGGAGGGCGTTCCGGTCCAGATCCATGGCATGGACAACGATCCGATCTTCGTCGGCGAGGGTGACATCGATGCCGCTCGCGAGATTGTAGCGAAGGTCGCGGACGCGGAGCTTTTCCTCTATCCCGGCGACCAGCACTACTTCGCCGACAGCTCGCTTCCGACATATGACTCGGATGCGACCGCTCTGCTCACTGCCCGCGTGCTTGCGTTTCTGGAGCGCGTCTGATCCGGCGTTCATGGCTCGCTCGAACCCCGCGGCCGCCAATCCAAAAATTCCCACATAAGATATGTCCTAAAACATGATGGAGGTCGCGCCGGGCGGTGGACTCGGTGATGATGGCGCCGTTCGTCATTCCGATCTTGGAGTCCCATGATCTTCATTCCGCTTCCCTTCGTCGTTGCTCTCCTGCTGCTCATCCTCTTTGCCACTGTTCTCAGGCGCGATGAGGAGGTGGCGCCGAATCTGCCTTTTCTGGCACTGATCCTGGTCTCGGCGCTGCAATCCGCGCTTTCCGGCCTGCGTTGGGGCTATGGCGTGCAGGGGGTGGGGCTGGTTGCGCCCGTGATTGCAGCAGTGGTGCCGCCGCTTGCCTATGCCGGGGTTTCCAGGCTGGTGAGGACGAGCCGGCGGTCGCTTGCTGCGCGGATCGGGCTGCATGCCGTGCCCGCTATCCTTATCCTGCTGCTGGTAACCTTCTGGCGGGACGCGATCGACGTGGCGCTGGTGCTCGTCTTTGTCGGCTACGCCGTGGCGATCCTGCTATTGATGCGCCCGGGGGCGGACGCGTTGCGGCTCGCGCCCTTCGAAGGCGCCGTGCCGGCATATCGGGCAATCATCTTCACGGCAGCCGCGCTTTGTCTCTCGGCCGCTGTCGATACTTTCGTCTTCCTCGATTTCATCTCGGCGCATAGCGAGCGGGCGCTGGCGCTGATCAGCGTGGGAAATCTCGCCGCCCTCGTTATTCTCGGCATTGCTGCGGCAGCCGCCAGCCGCAGCCGGGTGCCGCCGGAAATAACAGAGGTAGCGCCGAGGTCAGATACCAGCGAGGACAAGGAGACGATCGCGATGGTCGACGCGCTGATGGAGGCAAAAGAGCTCTATCGCGACGCCAATCTCAATCTCGAACGGCTCGCCCGCAAGGCCGGAATCCCCGCCCGCCAGATCTCGGCGGCGATCAACCGGACGATGGACAAGAACGTCTCGCAATATGTCAACGACTACAGAATCGGCGAGGCCTGCCGCCTGCTTTCCGCCACCGAAAAATCGGTAACCGAGGTGATGTTCGAGGTCGGCTTCCAGACGAAGTCGAACTTCAATCGGGAGTTCCGGCGCGTGACCGATATGACGCCGGTGACTTGGCGGCAGAGGAAGAGGTGAGGTGCGGGGCCCACCGGGCTTGCTCTTCTGTAGGACTCGCCATCGATTGTTGTGGCGGGCGTGCCGTGGGACACCCCCCTCTGCCCTACCGGGCATCTCCCCCACAAGGGGGGAGATTGGCTGGGCGAGATAGCTTCCTCAAACAACTAAAGCCCCAAAAATAACGAAAGCATTGTAATTGTCGATGCCGTTTGAGAGGGACCGATGGTCAAGCTCTTGCCGATCTCCACCCTTGTGGGGGAGATGCCCGGCAGGGCAGAGGGGGGTGCCACACGGCAATACAGTTGTTGGGTGAGGCGCGCATGCGCAGTCACGGCCGCCAATAGTGCAGCCACCACGTACACAATCGCGATCGAGGCATGCCTGAAAGATGTTCCAGGTCGCGGTTTTTTCGCCGGCGGCCATTCTGTCGGCATGAACACGACATCGGAACATGAACGACACCTTGCCGCCAGGCTCAGATCGCTGTCGGTCGAGCCCACGGTCTTCGAGATTGAGCCGCCGGAGCGGAGAGCCCGGCGGCGGGGAGTATCGGCGATGCTGGCCCTTGCGGGGGTGGTGTCGCTGGCGGTGGCTCTTCTTTATCGGCCGGATGCGCTGGAGCGGATCGCTACCCTTACAAAGTTTATGGGCGGTGAGGCAGTTCTATCGGCTGGTGGAGCGGCGTTGCCAATCACGGCTTTGCCTGAGAACGCGGCGATTGACGACGCCACGCCAACTCCGGGCATCGTCGCACCGAACCGGGGTACGCCAAGCCGCGAGATCACGGGCTCCGGTTATGTCGTGGCGCCCGACATCGCCACCGTTTTTTCCAAATATGAGGGGCGGATCGTCGCCATCGAGGTCGAGGCGGGCGATCCGGTCATTGCTGGCCAAGTGCTCGTTCGGCTTGATGATGCCGGTGCACGCTTCGCGCTCCGAGGCGCTTATATAGCGGGGCGGGCGGCGGAGCTGGCGCTGGAGGCTGGGAATATTGCGCTCGTCCAGGCGCGGTCTTCGCTGGATCGTGCAGAGCGGCTGGCTGGGCGCGACGCTATGTCGGCCGAGGCGCTGGAGGCGGCGCGCACCGCCTTCGATACGGCCGGGAATGCCGCGGCACAGGCAAGGCAGGATCTCGAAAAAGCGAAGCTCGATATCGACAGGGCGCGCGAGCAGATGGAGGCGCTGACCGTGCGGGCGCCGATTTCCGGCACCGTGACGCGGCTTGATGCGCATGTCGGCGACACCGTGCTGTCTCGCGAGGATAGCGTGCGGGAGAACGAAAGCCTGCTTGCCATCACCGATACTGCAAGTCTGGTCATCGATGCCGATGTGGCCGAAGTCAATATGGCGCTGCTGCGTCCGGGTCTCAAAGGAGAGGTGGTGCTCGACGGATTCCCCGATAAACCATTCACGGTCGAAGTGGCGAAAATTGCGCCGGTTATTTCCAAGGAGAAGGGCACGGTGACATTGCGCCTGTCGCCCTCTTCGCCGCCACCGGGAATGCGGCCTGCAATGGCGGCGCGCATTCGGCTGGTGGTGGGCGAGGAGGCTCATCACCCGGCCTCGTCCCTCAAGGCTCCGGCCGCTGGCCTGCATATCTCAGGATAAGGGCTGATCGGATCGCGCCGATGGCTGCCCCTCACCCTAACCCTCTCCCCGTTCTGACGGGGAGAGGGGACGTGCCTCGCGTAGTGTGAATGGGCACGGAGAGGTCACGGCATGTCCCCTTCTCGCCGCTCGCGGGGGGAGAAGGTGGCGGCAGCCGGATGAGGGGCGCTGCGGGCCGCACCTTTCTCCAGCCTCATCCAGAGGTGCTCGCGGGCCTCGAAGGACGGGGCTGGTCACGGGGTTCGGCGGATGCAGATGCCTACGTGGGTGAAAAGAAGTGTGCCGGGCGCGGCAGGTCTCTTCTCCGTTTTTCGCGCCGCGACTCCGATGAATAAACAACCAAGGAGCAGAACCATGACCGACACCGCAGAACCCTATATCGCCCTTGCTGGCGTCAGGAAGTCCTTCAGGATCGGAGCGGAGACAATTCCGATCTTTTCCGGGCTCGATCTCTCCATTCCGCGCGGCGATTTCGTTGCTGTCATGGGACCCTCTGGCTCCGGGAAATCGACATTTCTCAACATGCTCGGTGGTATCGACAGCCCGGATGCCGGTGAAATCAGGGTCGGCCGCAGCCGTCTCGAGCAGATGGGCGAAGGAGCAAGGGCGGTCTGGCGGGCACATGCCATGGGCATCGTCTTCCAGTTTTACAATCTGTTGCCGCCGCTGAATGCGGCGGAGAATATCGAGTTGCCGCTGCTGTTGAAGCCGCTCGGCCGCAAGGAGCGGCGGGCTCGCGTCGATACGGTCATGGATCTCGTCGGACTTGCGGGCCGCCAGTGGCAGTTTCCGTCGAGCATGTCGGGCGGGCAGCAGCAGCGCGTCGGCATTGCCCGCGCCATCGTCACCGATCCCGATCTTATTCTTTGCGACGAGCCGACCGGCGATCTCGATCGCAAATCGGCCGATGATATCCTGGAGATACTGAGCTTTCTCAATCGCGAGCTTCAGAAGACCATCATCATGGTCACGCATGATCCCGAGGCCGCTTCCTTTGCCCGGCGCACGCTGCGTCTCAACAAGGGTGAATTCGTCAGCGAGGAAAGGGCGGGCCGATGACCTTCTTCCAGCTCATGCGGCGCAATATCTGGCGCAAGCGGCTGCGCGCCATTTTGCTGATGTTTTCAGTCGGCATCGCCTTCCTGATCTACGGGCTTGCGGCGAGCTTCGTCAGCGGCAGCCAAGGCGCGGCCGGCGCCAGGGACAATCTGCTCGGCGTCTTCAACAAATCGAGCCGCGGGCTGCCGCTGCCGCTTGCTTATCTCAACCGGATCGCGGCCGACGGCGATGTCGCCGCAGTCGCCTATACCGCACGTATGCGGGGCTTCGTCGAGGTTCAAAAGAATGTGGTTGCCGTCAGTGCCGTCGATCCACAGGCGATCGCCGCGGCCAACGGCGACGAGCTCAAACTGACGCCGAAGTTGATCGCGGCTTTGGAAGAGGCCGGTGATCGGGTGCTGGTCGGCAGGGCACTGGCGGAAGCCGAGGGCTGGTCGATCGGCCAGCGCATCGGTTTTACCGGGCAGCTTGCCAGGGCTGACGGCAGCCGCAATTGGAGCTTCACGATCGCGGGTATTTTTGAGGGGGCGGATGCCAGCACCGATACGTATTTCATGCTCACCCGCTACGACGCCCTCAATGCGGCTCGTGCGCGCGACAAGGATACGGTTGACGCTTTCGTGGTACGTCCGCGCCCGGGCGTGTCACCAAGTGTGCTGGCAGCGCGGATCGATGCTCTATTCGCCAATTCGGCGGCGCAGACGAGGACGCAGTCGGAAAAGCAGTTCCTTGAAGCGTTTCTCCGGCAATTCGCTGATATCAGCCTGATCGTGAGCCTCGTCGTGGGGGCGGCCTTCGTCACCATCCTCATGATCGCGGTCAACACTATGCTCTTTGCGGTGAGGGAGCGGCGTTTCGAGATCGGCGTCTTGAAGGTACTCGGCTTTTCCAGTCCGCGGATTCTCGCGCTCATTCTTGGCGAGACACTGTTTATCTTTCTTGTCGGCGGCGCAGGCGGACTTGTTCTCGCCACGCTTGCGACTTTTTCCATCGGACCGGAGTTCGGCCTCGTCTTCGGCACGAGCGTGCTTGCGAAATCTCTCGCCATTATGGCGGGGCTCGGCCTGCTGACCGGACTGCTGCCTGCGGTGATCGCCGTGCGCCTGCCCATCGTCAACGCCTTCAGAACGAGATAACCCAATGTCATCAACGCTCAAGCAGACCTTTCTCATGATCAGAGTCAACCTTGGCAGCCTGCCGCGACGGCTCTGGATCTCGTTGTCGATGGTACTGTCGGTCGCCCTCGTCGTGGCGGTGCTCTCAGGTTTCCTGGCGATGGCGCGCGGCTTCGAGGCCGCGCTCGCCGGCGCCGGCTCGCCTGCTATTGCCGTTATTCTCGGCGGCGGCACCAACCAGGAGACTGGTTCGGAGGTGCCGGCCGAGGCAATCCGCAGCCTTGCGGCCATGAGCGGCGAGACCGGGATCGCGCGCGATGGCGCGGGCAAGCCCGCATTGTCGCGCGAGACCGTCGTTCCCGTCGATGTCAGACAAGGCGAGGGCGTCGAGCAGACGCTGTCGCTCAGAGGCATGGATCCGGCAGGCCCCGGCTTGCGTGAACGCGCGCGGCTTTCGCGTGGGCGGCTGTTTTCGCAAGGCGCGCGCGAGATCGTCGTCGGCGCCCGCATCGCCGACACCTTTCCCGGCTTTGCGGTCGGCGAGACGATCCGGTTCGGCGCACTCGACTGGAGGATCGTCGGGCATTTCACTTCGGGCGGCAGCGCCTTTGAATCCGAGATCTGGGCGGATCTGGAGGTGGTGCAATCGGCTTTCGACCGACAGGGGCAAGTGCAGAGCCTGCGTGTGCGGCTCGACGGCGGAGGCAATCCCGCAAGAGCACTGGCGGCATTGCGTGATCGCCTTTCGGGCTTGCCCGGCGCGCCGCTCGTAATCGTTTCCGAGGCTGATCTCTACGCCGGCCAGGCCGAGCGCACAGAAAGCCTGATCCGCCTGTTCGGCTGGCCGATCGCGCTGCTGATGGCGATTGGTGCGGCGGCGGGCGCCTTGAATACGATGATGAGTTCGGTTTCCGACCGCAGCGTCGAAATCGCGACGCTGCGCCTCCTCGGCTTTGCCCGCCTGCCGGCCTTCGCCGCTACCTGGGTGGAGGCGGTACTCCTGTCGGTGGCCGGCACCGGCCTCGGTGTCTTCGCCTCCAAGCTCGCTTTCGACGGTTGGCAGGCAAGCACCATGGGCGCCAACAATACCAGGATGGCCTTTCAGCTCGACGTCACTCCGGACGTGGTCTTCACCGCCGGCCTGCTGGGCCTTGCCATTGGCATACTCGGCGGCGCCCTGCCGGCGTTTGCCGCCGCGCGGCTGCCGCTGACTTCGGCTTTGCAGGCGAGGGGGAAATGGCGCTGAGATGATCACCCGCCCCATGATTCGAGACGGCCCCTCGGGTCTTCTCACCATGTGGCTGATCGGCATGCGTGGCGCTGTAGCTTGAGCGCAAGCGAGAGCAGAATCACTGCGGTGCAGCCTGAAGGAGAGATATCTGCCGCCCGCCGTTCTCCGATTTATTCGCCTTCAAGTCGCTGGTTTCTCGATTCTAGTTGCAGCTTTTCAGCGCGTTATCGGACCCGGCGCCATTGCCTGTGGAGTAAAGCCCGTAAACCGGTCCGCTGCCGCATTGATAACATCTTCTCGCCTTCTTGCCGTGGACGGTTGCCCCCGCCGCAGGCGATCGGCCGATCCCGGCCGGTCTCAGTGGTGACATAGCGATCCGACGAACAGGGCAACATTGGCGATATGACAATCTACTATGTGAACTCAGCGACTGGCTCCGACCGCAACGATGGGACGAACCAGAACTCGGCTTTTGCGACTTTGTCCAAAGTGGAATCCCTAGCACTGAAACCAGGCGACAGTGTGCTGCTCGCCAAGGGGAGCGTGTTCAACGAACAATTCGATATCAAATATTCCGGCAGCGAGAGCGCGCCGATCAAGATCGGCAGTTACGGGACGGGGGCGGCACCCGTCATCCATAGTGGCGGTGATGGCATTCATAGCCTTTATGCGTCGAACATTGTTATCGAGAACCTCAAGATAACAAATAGCGGTGGTTCTGCCATCTCTGGCGGCAGTGTTTCGAACTGGACGGTTCGCCATGTGGAAGTCGACAAGGCGGGATTGTCGGGTGAAACAGGCGCCATGAATTTCCGCAACAGCAAGAACATCACGATCGAAAGCAGCAAGATTTCGGACGCTAAGGGCGACGGCATCTGGATCGACAAGGTCGAGGGCCTCAAACTTCTCAACAATACGGTGACGAACAGCCACGGCGCCAAGGCCGATGCCGTCCAGGTGAACGACAGCAGCAACATCCTGATCCAAGGCAATCATCTCGACCAGACGCAAGCCGATAGCCCCAAGGGCGTCCTCGTGCTCATCAGGCCGGTGAACGCGGTGGTCGAGGATAATACTCTGAGCGGCGGCGGCTTCGGCATCAGCGCACAAGCGGGCAAGAACGTCGCCATCCGCGACAACGATATATCGGGATTTCACGGTTACAACTGGTCCTTCGCCGTCGGTCTCGGTGATGACGGGAATGCGAGAGACTACGATATTGCGGGCAACCACATCCACGATGGCGCCTGGGGCGTCGTCATTACCGCCCCCGCCGACGCTCCGAGCTATACCCGCACGAATATCAAGGTCCACGACAATGTCTTCGACGACCTCTCGCAGTCGGCGCTGAAGGTCGACAGACCGGCCTCCGGCTCCTTCTCCAACAATACAATCGAGAGCGGCACCAACGCCACCAGCATATCGCCTTCGATCGTCGACGCGCACACCTTCACTGTCAGCAACAACCATACGGTCGCCAATGTCGAGACGGCGCTGGCGAGCCCGGTTGTCACGACTGCCGCAGTCACGGAGGCGTCGGCGGATCCGGCGGTTGTCGCCGTCCACGACAATTTGAAGATTCTCACGGATACGGGCGACGCCCACCGCGGCAATCTCCTCGAAAACGACAGCTCCGATAACGGGACCCTGGTGCTGCGCCGCTTCGGTAACGAAAGCGTCGGCAAGGACGGCCTGACGCTGACCGGCGACTACGGCGTCATCCACGTGGACCGGGAGGGCAACTATGCCTACACGCTCGATGAAACGAAGCTCCCCGACCATGACCATGACGGACATGTGAGCGAGACCTTCAGCTACGGGATCGACGATGGAAACTCGTACCACAGCGACGGCGATACGCTGACCGTCTACCTCCATATGGATAGCTTGCTGAGCTGAGGGCGCGCAGCTGAAACTGAACCAAAGAGAAATCCCGGATAATTTCCGGGGTTTCATGAGCGGCAGCCGGCCGCTTTGCTGCTGCGGGACTGGATTGACGACCAGCCGCGGCCGAATGAACGCAACATTCACCAGAATTGCGCCCTGATCGTGCATCGAGCGGGTACACGGGTCTGGCGTTCTCACCCCGCCCTTGCCTTCGGAACATTGTGCTGTCTCACGATGAACCACAATCGCATTCAAAGTGCACCGGGAACCGGCAAGACTGCGGTCAACATCATTTCAACAGCCCTTGCCCGCAGGCAGTCCGATACCGTTCATTCACCATTTGGTCGTTGTTCGATGGATTATTTTCGTTGAGGTTGTAGCCTTGAGGGTGCCGCCACCGCCAGGCGCTTCTCGGGAACAAGGCAGGCCGATGGGCCTTCGATCGCTGTAGCCGCAGCATTGGGGGCGTTTTCGGCCTTAGTCCCGATCGCATCCGATCCACTCGTTGCAGTCGAGCCAGTCGACTGCGCGACAATGTGAGAACAAGGCGATATGACAGTCTATTATGTGAATTCAGCGACCGGCTCCAACTCGAACACCGGAACAAGCGAGGATTCCCCCTTCGCATCGTTCTGGGCGGTGGAAAACCTGAAACTCCAGCCGGGCGACAGCGTGCTTCTCGCCGCCGGAAGCGTGTTCAACGACCAGCTCGATCTCAAATATTCCGGCACTGTCGACGCCCCGATCACCATCGGCAGCTACGGGATCGGCGACGCTCCGGTCATTCATAGCCCGGGCGACGGCATTCACAGCCTTTACACCTCGAACATCGTCATCGAGAACATCAAGATCACCGACACCGGTGGCGCGGCTATCTATGGCGGTTATGTTTCGAACTGGACGATCAACAATGTCGAGGTCGACCACACCGGTTTGGCGGGCAAGGCCGGTTCCATCAGCATCAGGACCGGCTCGAACATCACCATCGAAAACAGCACGATCAACGATGTCAACGGCGACGGCATGTGGATTGAGAAGATCAACGGCGTCACTCTCCTCAACAACACCGTCACTAACGCCCACGGCACCACGGCGGATGCCGTCCAGATAAACGACAGCAGCAACATCGTCATCAGCGGCAATTATCTCGATCAGACGGGTGCGGTGACGCCAAAGGGCGTACTAACGCTCATCCGGCCTGTGGACGCGGTGATCGAGGGGAACACCATCCTCGGCGGCGGCTTCGGGATCAGCGCGCAGGCCGGCACGGATATTGCCATCCATGACAACGATATATCCGGCTATGGCGGCTACAGCTGGTCTTACGCCATCGGTCTCGGCGACACGGGCGATACACGCAACTACGATATATCAGGCAACTATATCCATGACGGCGTCTGGGGCGTGTCGGTCAGCTCCGCCGGCACGACGACCTATGTTCGCGAGGGCATCGATATCTACGGCAACCTCTTCGATGACCTGACCCAGGCGGCATTGAAGGTCGACCGGCCGGCATCCGGATCCTTCCATGACAATTTCATCGCGAGCGATGTCACGCCATACAGCATCTCCCCCTCGATCATCGCTGCAGGCACCTTTCCCGTCAGCGATAACACGATCATCGAAGAAGGTCCTACCACGCTTGCAAGCGCCGACAGTCTCGCCGCCGCCGATGCGAGCATCAGCCTCGTATCGGACACCGGGCTCACATCCCACAACGAGCTGAAACTTGCTGCCGACAAGATTGCAGCGGATAAGGTCGGCGCCCGCCACGACAATCCCATCTGGGAAAACGGTGTATCGGATGAAACGCTGCTGCTTCGTCACTTCGGCAAGGCGGCTGCCGAAAAGCACGGGTTGACACTTGGCAACGGCGATCACGGCGTCACCATCGAAGCCGCTGATCTTGCTGGCCCGGAGAACGGCAGCGAAATTTCACACCATGAGATCACGCCTCAGCCGTTGCATCATTCAGAAGCGGACCCGCTGATCGTCTCTATGCTTCAACACGGCGTGCTGCACTGAGGATAGCCGGGCGCGTCGCCGCTGCGGCGAGAAGCCGTGGCGGCATCAGCGGTCGCCGAGCAGCGTTCGGGGAAAGGGCTCTCCTGTCGCTCGCCGCCATCGGCTCAGGAAGAGAGGCCGATCGTAATCGTGGCGGAAAGCACGCCGCCATCAAGCTTTTCAAAATCGAAGATGTGATCGGTGGCGTCCTGCGGAATGAGGCCGTCGTCGTCGTTGCGCGTATCGCGGCGGGGGCGTCCACGATAGTCGGGATGCTCACCATAGATGATGTCGCTCAGGGCATCATCGAAATAGACCTGGCTGACGAGAAGCTCCTTGCCGTCCACGAGGATGCGGCAATGAACATGCGGCGTGCGGCCACTATACCATCCGGGATAGGCGGTCAGAAAACTAGCCTGCCCGGCCTTGTCAGTCAGCTGGCGGCCGCGAAAGGCGAGCCCGCTTATCGCCTTGGCATCACCGAGTGTACACATCTTCGCAGCCTCTCGGCCGGAATAGATGCCACGGTGATCGGTATGCCAGATTTCGATGTCGGCATTTTCAACCGGCCGGCAATCGGCTGCATGGACGATACGGAGGGCCAGCCGCAACGGCAGTCCGGCTTCTCCTTCCGAGATGTCCTGGCGGGCCGGGACGTCGTTGACATGGCAGGGACCAAGGGTCTGGGCGATGGTCACGACGCAATTCGGGCGAGTGCGGAAGAGCGGCGCGGGCAGCTTTTCCAAGGCGACAGACTTGGTGCCGCCGCTCAGAAAATCAGTGCCCTTCCAGTCGAATGTCCTGGCTGCCGCCATGACATGCCGCCGCGGCCAGACTGCCGTCGCAACAACCGACGATGCGGCAATCGCGGCGCCGCCAAGTACAAGAGTCCGCCTCTTCATATGTCCTCCTTTGTCTCAAGATCTGGCGTGTAAGGGGGATAGGCCGGGACTACCAGTTAAATCCCGGCAATGATCGACGGTGACGAGGCTGTCGGCGCGAAGCAGGGCGAGGCCATCAGACTTTATATGGCAACCTGTTCGCCAAGCTCGACGACGCGGTTTGACGGCAGGTTGAAGTAATCGGAGGGATCGATGGCAAAGCCCTCCAGCGCCATGAATATGCGTTCCTGCCAGCCGGGCAGACCGGTGTTCGGCGTCCTGACGAGGTTGCGGCGACCGAGATAGAAGGACGTTCTCATGATCTCGAACTTGAAGCCTCCCTCCCGGCAGAGAGCCAGCGCCCTGGTGACGTCGGGATCGTCCATGAAGCCGAAAGTGATGTCGAGACGCACGAAACGCGGCGAGAGCTGGCTTATCTTGATGCGCCTGTTGTCGGGAACATAGGGTTCGTCCTCGGTCCAGACCGTCAGGATGACGTTCTGTTCGTGGAGCACGTGATTGTGCTTGAGATTGTGGAGCAGAACGTTCGGCGTCCGGTCCGGCACGCTGGTTAGAAAAACCGCCATTCCCGGAACGGTAACCGGTGAATGGTCCGACTTCCGCTCGATCGAGCGAATGAAGGAATCGAGCGGAATCTCGTTGTTGGCCCGCAGTCTCTTGAGGTAGGTCTGCCCGCGGGTCCATGTCCACATCAAAATCATGATCGCCAGCGCCAGGGCGACCGGAACCCAGCCGCCGTCTTGGATTTTCAGCAGGTTGGCTGCGAGGAAGACAACTTCGATGACGAAGAGCGGCAAAAGCACTGCAGATGCGAGCATGAAGGAGTATCCCCAAGCGGCGCGAAGGAACTGGAAGGCCAGCATGGTTGTGATCACCATGGCTCCAGTCACCGAGATGCCGTAAGCCGTTGCCAGTGACTCGGAGTCGCCAAAGGAAAAGATCAGCACCAGCACGCCGGTCAGCAGGAGGAGATTGACACTCGGCACGTAAATCTGGCCGGTATTGGTCTCCGAGGTGAACTTGATCCGTAGCCGTGGCAGAAAGCCGAGGTGAACCGCCTGGCGGGCCAAGGAAAACGCGCCAGTGATCACGGCTTGGCTGGCGATGATGGTTGCGAGCGTCGCCAGAAGAACCACTGGCAGCAAGGCCCAATCGGGATACATCAGAAAGAACGGATCGGCGATCGCTGCGGGTTGGCTGAGAACGAGCGCGCCTTGCCCGAGGTAATTCAGCAGCAATGCCGGAAAGACGAGCACGAACCATGCCGTCTGGATCGGGCGTCGCCCGAAATGGCCGAGATCGGCATAAAGCGCTTCGGCGCCCGTGACTGTCAGAAAGACCGCGCCGAGGACGATGAGCCCAACGGTGCCGGCATGAGCGAGGAACGAGAGCGCGTTGATAGGATTGATTGCGGCCAGAATCCTCCAATCGTCGCCGATATGGATCACGCCACCTGCCGCCATGGCAAGGAACCACAAGACCGTTATCGGCCCGAAAAACATTGAAACAGCGGCGGTCCCCCGCGACTGGGCGGCAAACAGAACGATCATGATCGCCGCCGACAGGGGCGGAACGTATTCGGCAAAAGCTGGGGTAATCAGCTTCAAGCCTTCAAGCGCGGACATCACCGACAAGGCAGGCGTGATCATCGCGTCGCCGATGAAAAGTGCCGATCCGATCAGGCCGGCGAAGAACAGCACGGGCACGTTTCGCCCCATCTTTTTCATCAGGAGAGCGAGAAGCGAGAGTGTACCGCCTTCGCCGTCATTGTCCGCCCTGAGAAGGAACAGCACATATTTGAAGGTCACGATGATCGTCAGCGTCCAGATCATCAGCGAAATAAGACCAATTACCTCGAATTCGTGGACGCCATCGGCCGTGAACGGTCTGAGCGCCTCGCGAAAGGCGTAAAGCGGGCTGGTGCCGATATCACCATAGACGACGCCGACGGCGCCGACGACCAATCCGACAAAGCCGGCCCGGCTGGCGACATCACCGGTCTTATCTGCACGTGCTGAAGTCATGTTTCCCCGCTCACGTCGCTTGCTTACAGACGGAAACATATGCCGCATTGAAGAAGGGCAAGTAAATTTGTACGGGTGCAAACTTTTCGCGACGAAGCGAGCATGGAGGCCGGCCCGGCATGGCTGCCGCAAGACGTTCAGAATGAATCGATTTCGGTCCTGAAAATTATGTAGTAGGCATCCGAAATCAGTATCAGGCCGGGGCCAAGCGAGATGGAACCCACTCAATTGTTCGAGCTGGTCATTGCGATGTTGCTCGCAATCATCGCGCTGCACTACGCTGCCCACAGGCTGGGATTGCCGCCGTCCGTGGCGCTGCTGGCCGGCGGCGCTCTGCTGGCCTTCGTGCCGGGGCTGCCGGCGATTACTGTCGATCCCGGGCTGGTGCTCGTTATCTTCTTGCCGCCGCTCTTGATGGACGGAGCCTGGGCCATTGCTCTCGTGCGGCTGCGGCGCCATATGATCGGCATCGCCTCGCTGGCCGTCGGAGCGGTGTTCTTCACCTGTGCCGTCGTGGCCGTCGTGACCCATCTTCTCTTTCCGTCACTTCCCTGGGCCGCCTGTGCAGCACTTGGCGCGATCGTTTCACCGCCTGATGCGGTGTCGGCTCGTGCCGTGCTGGAGCGCGTCAAGCTGCCGCGACGGTTGCAGATACTGCTGGAAGGCGAGAGTTTGCTGAACGATGCGAGCGGGCTGGTTCTCTTTCGCTTTGCCGTCGCCGCCGCCGCAACGGGAAGTTTTAGCGCGGTGGAGGCGGCTGCCAGCTTCCTTGTGCTGGCGCTCGGCGGCGCGGTCGTCGGCGTCGTTGTCGGAACGGCGTGGGTGAAATTCGTCCGGCGCCTGGGCGACGAATATCTCATCATCGCCGCCACCGTGCTGCTCGCCTGGATTTCCTATCTGCTCGGCGAACTGCTGCACGTTTCCGGCGTCATCGCCACCGTTACTACGGGTCTGATCGCCTCCTGGCACCAGCACACTGTATTCTCGGCCGCAACACGCATGCGAGGCACGTCGTTCTGGACTGTGATGATCTTCCTGATGGAAGCTTCTGTATTCACATTGATTGGGCTGTCGCTGCGCGATGTCGTTGAGCGCGGCGGCGGTTTCGCCACAGTGATCGCCACCATGGGACTGCCGATGCTGGCAATCCTCGTGACGCTCGTGATCGCCCGCTTTGCGTGGGTCTTCGCCTCAGATGTCGTCATCCGGCTCTGCGCGCCGCTGGGGTTCAAACGCGCCAAGCCGCTGGGCGCCGGCGGCGCCACCGTCCTCAGCTGGGCCGGCGTGCGCGGTGTGGTGACGCTCGCCCTGGCGCTCAGCCTGCCGGAAGAATTCCCCGGCCGCGACTTCATCCTCGCAACATCTTTTTCCGTCATTGTCGGAACCGTGCTCGTCCAGGGAACGAGTTTGGGGCGGATTATTGCCTGGGCACGACTGGTGGAGCCGGAGACGGAGAGAGCGCGTCTCACAATGAGTCAGGCCGAAGCCGCCATGGCGCAGGCGCAGCTTGGAACCATTCAAAACCTGGCATACGACCTCGAGGGAAATCTTATCCACCCACAATTGCTCGAACGGTACCAGCGCCGTGCCACGGCGATCGTGGATTACGCCACCAGAACGGAACATTATATCCCGGTGCTCCATGCTCATTTCGATGTCGTTCTCGAGGCGGTTGCAACCGGACGCCGGGAACTCATTCGGCTCCATCGCGCCGGTGATATAGATGACGAGACGCTGCAGGAGCTGGAACGGGATCTCGATCTCGAGGAACTGAGCGCGATCTCAGCCAAAGCCTGAGTTTCGCGGCCTTGCCAGATTGAAGCGGCCGGTCTGCAATAGTTTTTGCGCAGATCGAAGTATTCCACGCGGTCCTGAAATATAAATCGCCTCGCGCCTAATAGCCTTGCCTCTGCCTCTTTGTGAGGTGTCGGTGGGTGGCTCGCCGTGAGTATCCTCATTGCGCGGGTATCTCGTTGCCTCCAGGACCGAACTTCCCATCGTCCGGCTTCGCCAATGGAGCGTTTGGATGCTGCCAGATTACCTGTTTTCATCGCGATGCTGCAGGCTACGTAAAGTTTTGTTTCTGTAAATTCTGAAAAAATACGCGGTCAAATTGCTTCTAATTGCTGCCATGATTCAAATATACGTTCCGGCCGCGATTTTTTCTTCGCCACATTTCGGATGTTCCAAATAATTCAAACAATGGTGAGAAACAATGAAAATTATTCTCGTCATAGCCCTCACGGTTTTTGCCGTGCCGTGTGAGGCCGACATGCTCGTCACGGCTTCGAAATATAATCGCATGCACGAACGCTCCATTTCGTTTCTCGGCATCAATCCCCGCAGAACGTCGTGGTGCGGAGCCTTCCTCGCCTTCGTCGCCAAACGATCGTCCCGCCAGCCGCCGCCCAATCCCAATATGGCAGTTTCCTGGAAAAGCTTTGGCAAGCCCGTCTTCTTCCGCTCGGCAAGGCGGGGTGATGTCGTTGTCATTCGAAGCGGCAGGCGCTTCCACGTCAGCCTGTTCGACCACTTCGACCAACGACGCCAGTACGTTTATCTCTTCGGCGGCAACCAATCCAACCGCGTCCAGCTGTCACGTTACCGCACCAGCTCGGTCGTTGCCGTTCGACGATGAAGCGGGAAATCTCACCTTTCCGCTGGTTTCAGCAAATCCAATAGCTCATGGTGCGATCGAGGCCCCTGCGGGGCGCTTCAGGATGAGGCCGGAGAGAGGACGACGACGGTCAATCAACCCCGTCCAACGCACATATCACGCCGTCGACGGGAATGGCTGCCAGCCTTTCGCGCCTGATGTCGAACCGCCAGGCCTTGACCACATTCTCGGATCGATAGGAGCCATCCGGTTGCTCCACCATCCTGCCGAGCGCAAAGACGGCGAGGTCGGGAAACCGGCTGGACGAGCAATAGGCCGGCTGCAGAAGCTCGTGGCGGGGCGACGGCTTTGAGATCGTTACCTGGTCGAGCACGGTCCAGACGGGGAGGTTTCCGTTCATGCCGGTCTGGCGCCGAAGCACCAGCGACAGCTTTGCACCGCATTTGATCTCGGCTGCCGCATAGGCCGGGCCTTCGGCTATTGCCGACAGAGCAGTCCCGCTGACCTCCACGCAGTCCTTCGCCGGAAGAGGCGTGGATTCGCCACGTGCCTCGCTGGCATGGGAGGCGGCCGGGATCAGAGCGAGAAGAGCGGCAATCGCGGGGAGATGTCGAGACATGGGAGACCGTTGAGAACAGCGAGGGAGGGGGTGCTGGTTTCATATCCACAATCCAGAAGAGAGGACGGTAGCTTTGCTCGGAGATGAGTCAATAGCCGATCCGCTACCGCGTGTGGAACTTCGCCGGCGCCGGCCGGTGGCCGACCTCGTCCTTCGAGGCCCCTCAGGCCAGAGGCCGGAGCCTCGAAGGACCGGGGCGGGTGGTTGGGTACCTGGCGGCATCGCGCCATACACAATGAATTGGCCGGCCCGACACAATGCCAGTCAGCGCAGGCGTCAGCCGCGGCTGACACTCCGGAAGGCAGCGATGATGCTGTCAGCGGCCAGCCGGGCTTCGTCTGCGGTCGTCTGGAAATTGGTGACGGAGAGGCGCAGGACGTCGCGCCCGCGCCATTTGGCGCCGCCGGCGAAGAGGGTGGCGTCGTCGCGGATTTTTGCGATGGTCTTGCGGGTGATCGCGTCGCTTTCATCGTCCGGGCGGTCGGCGGCGAAGCGGAGGATGAGCTGGTTCAGCGTGATCTCGTTCAAGATAGTGATACCTGGTTCGCGCTGGAGATGCTCGCCCAGCAGGCGGGCCGACGCGCAACATTGGTCGATGAGGGCGGCGATGCCATCGCGGCCGAGATGTTTCAGCATTGCCCAGGTGGCGAAGCCGCGGGCGCGCCGGGAAAGCTCCGGCACGTAATGGGAAGGATCGCGCTCGCCCTCGGCTGCGAGCGGCAGGTAGCTTGCGGCGATCGTCATGGCGCGGCGGTGGGCAAGCTCGTTGCGCACGATTGCATAGCCGCAGTCATAGGGCGTCTGCAGCCATTTATGACCATCCGTCGCCCAGCTGTCGGCCGCCTCGACACCGCGGCCGAGATGGCTGAATTTCTTTGATGCCTGTGCCCAGAGGCCGAAGGCGCCGTCGACATGCACCCAGGCGCCTTTTTCCCGAAGGGCCGGGATCAAGCGGATGAAATCGTCGAAGCCGCCGGTATTGATCTGCCCGGCCTGGAGGATGGCGATGCAGGGACCGCTGACCGGGGCAAGCGCGTCGCCGAGTGCGGCCGGATCGATCCGGCCCATTGGATCGGTCGGCAGGCGCAGCACGCGGTCATGACCGAGGCCGAGGAATTGCAGTGCGGAGAAGACCGTCGTGTGGGCGTCGTCGCCGATCAGCACGGTGATCTCGGGCGCGCCGAACAGGCCTTTGGCATCCGCATCCCAGCCTGCCTTGCGCAGCACCTCGCCGCGGGCGGCGGCAAGGCAGGTGAAATTGGCGACCGTGGCTCCCGTGACGAAGCCCACAGAGCTTTCGGCTGGCAGCTTCAGGATGTCAAGAAGCCATCTGGCCGCGATTGTTTCGACGGCAGCCGCGGCCGGGGCGGCGACGTGGTTTCCGGCATTCTGGCCCCAGGCGCTGGTCAGGAAATCGGCCGCGACGCCGACCGGATGAGAGCCGCCGATGACCCAGCCGAAGAAGCGCGGACCGGTGGTGAAATGCAGGCCGGGCTCGGCGTCCGTGGCGAGCTGCCTGATGACATCGGCCATATCGGCGCCGACCGCCGGCAGCGGCTCATCGAAGGCGGCGAGCGAGGCGGCATAATCGTGCCGGGGGACATGGCGGTTCGGCGCGCGCTCACGAAATCCGGCTGCAAGGCGGGCGGCTTCCTGAAACAAAGATGCGATTGCCGACATGCGGGGTCCCCCTCAGCCGAGCGCCCACCGGCCCCGGGGACCGCCTCCAGGCAAGCTTGCCGGCCCGGCAAGTCTAGCCGATATCGCCGTCGCTGTCTTGGTTCGGGAAAAATCGATCCCAGGCGGGTTTGGCTTCGGCTGAAGCATTGCGGCGCGGAGCCAAAGCCCTACAGCATATCCCCCAGGCTCCAGTGGTTGTTCCAGCGGGCGTCGATTTCGTCGTCGACGTTCTGGTAGCGGATATCGGTGGAGAGGCGCAGCCGCCGGGCACGGTCTTCGTTGTTGGTGGCGGCGTGGATCATGTAGGGAGAGTGCAGCACGGCGTCGCCAGCCTCGTAATCGGCGGCGAGCCAGCGGGCGTCGAAGCGCTCGGCCATGTCGGGAAGATCCTTGGAGATCCAGCCGCCTTCGGCCATGTGATCGTTATAGGCGCTGATCCGCTCTTCCGGCGAGAGAGTGCCGCTGTTCGTCTGGAATTCCGCCTCCATCCTGCGGCCGAGCGCATGCGAGCCTTCGAGATAGACTAGACCGCCCATTTCGGCCGGGATGTCGCCGATCGGGATCCATGCGGTGACGAGGCGACTGGTGCCGCCGCGGAGGTAGACGAGGTCATAATGGGCGGGCGTGGCCACCGCCGTGCCGGGTTGGACATAGCGCATCAGCTTGCGTTTATGGAGATAGGAGATGCCCTGGACAAAGGCGTCCATGAAGCGGACGAGTCGCGGTTGGGCGCAGAAGCCTTCATAGGCGGCGGAACGGACGATCGACATTAGGCGGCGGTTGGCGAGATTCCAGTCGAAGCCTTCGGCGGCCGCGATGCCGAGTGCGAATCATGGCCGGGCGCCAGCAGGCCGGTTTCGGCGAGGTGGGTGAAGACCCAACGGCGGAAGTCGATCACTTCGGCGCGCGGCAGGAGGCCTTTCAGCCAGACATAACCATCCTCCTCATAGCGGCGGCGAATGGCCTCGATACCGATACCGGGATCGGTCGGCGCGAGCGGGCCGAGCTTTTCAGCGGGGATTGTTTTGCCATGGGCGGCGACGGGCGTTTGCGTCACTCCCATCCCGGCGGCATTCACGGCAATTGACATTTCATTCATTCCTGCTTTGACTTTTCCTGCCTCCAGCTTGCTTGTTACGTGAGCCAATCGCCATGGAGGAAAGTTGCAGCTGGATTTTTCGCTCATGAGAGAAGCTGACGCCGTCTATCGATCTCCCCTCGCTGCGGCAGGCGGGCTTGCCGTGATCGGCAGCGGCAGGCAGCATGCGCGCCATGCGGTGAAGGACAGGAAGCTGCCGAGTTTTGCGGCCGTGCTGGTGGAGCGCGGGCAGGGCTTTCTCGAAACAGCCGCCGGCGGGCGCCAGCGTGTGGAAGGGCCGGCGCTCTTCTGGCTGTTTCCGAACCGTCTCCATTCCTATGGGCCAGACGACGCCGGATGGGACGAGCGCTGGGCGCTGTTCGAAGGCTCGTTCACACGGGATTTCCTGCGGATGCGGCTGATTGGCGAGCGCCATCCACTCGTGAGGTTACGCCAGATCGAGGAGGTGGTGCGGCTCTTCGCGCGGCTGCATGCCGATCTCGTCGACGACAGTCATCTCGGGCAGGCCTCGGCGGCATTGGGGCTCCATCGCATCGTCATCACCGCCGCGCGGCAGGCGAGCGCTGCTGCAGGTCGCGAAAGCGAGGGCGCGACCGGCGATCTCGTCGAGACGCTGCGGGGCAGGTCGCTGCAGCCTCTCGACCTTGCCTCGTTGGCCGCCGAGCACCGCATGTCGCCAGCCACGTTGCGGCGGAAATTCATCGCCGAAACGGGCATGCCGCCCAAGGACTTCCAGCTTCGGGCGCGTATGGACCATGCCAAGCAGCTGCTCGCCACGTCAGACGAGAAGATCGAAACCGTCGCAGCCATGGTCGGCATCGAAGACCCGTTCTATTTTTCTCGCGTCTTTCGTGAGCGCGAGGGCTGCAGCCCCCGTGAATTCCGGATGCGATATAAGCGAGGTTGAGCTGTTGGTTTATCGCTCGCCGTCTTTGTCGCGATATTGAATAAATCAAGCATTGCGGGAGGAGTTAAGCGATTTTCGCCAGTAGATGTTTTGATTTTATGCAGCCTACTCTCGAAATTTTCCAAAGATCGGCTAAAATCTATTGCCATCTTTTGAAGTATCCATCAATAATGTAGGCAATATCATTCGCGCTGCTATCAAGGCAGCTCTGTCGATCAGCGAGGGATATGCACTGAAATATTTCATTCTCTATGCGCTCGTGTGCTCGGTAGTCGGGATAATTCTTCTCGTCGTCTTCTATCAAATTGAACCGGTTCAGATGGAGAGGCCTGGCGATCAGACGGCCTTCGAACCGGATGATCTGATTGTGCGGTCGACCCGCGAACCGAGGACAGATCAGCCCGTTATGCGGCCTCCCAGCCAATGGGATCTGCGGCTTGGCAATCAGCCGGAGGCGCAGCCCGATCAATCAGGCGTGCGCAAAGGCGGCCGGGTGGGAACGCCGGCGCAGTAGGTGGAGTTGGCACTGCCCTTTGTTTGACAGCGTACCGCGCGCCTCTTCCTTTGAGGCTGTTGCGGGTACTACTTCTGCTCCCTCACCAATTCCATGTCTTCAGGGCTGAGGGAGTTTGGAGCAGTGTTCGCGCCCAGGCCTCCCTCTTGTCGGGCGCGATATCCTCCAACGCCTGCCACTATAAGGGAGTGGCATCCTCCAACCTCCCTCATGCTGAGGCGCGCAGCCCGGAGGGCAGAGCCTCGAAGCACGCGGCCCAACGCCGCTTCTTGCATTCATCAACCGCCGACAGACCCGCCTCGTCCTTCGAGGCGATCCTGCGGATCGCACCTCAGAATGAGGCTCTCTTGAGTCTTGGCGGGGCCGCGGTGGGGCCAGGCGGCGCCAATCGAACTCACGCTTCCGGGTTGCATCCACTGCAGCCGGCTGCGATGACATATCTCCGATAGTCCGGGAGGTGGAGATGGATGCAGACGGCGTGACGATCAAGCTCATAGGCGCAGACGAGGTGGAGGCTTTCCGGCATATCCGTCTGGAAGCGCTTTGTGCCGAGCCGTCCTCCTTTGCCAGCCGCTACGAAGACTGGGAAATTCTGTCTCTGCAGGAGTGGCGCGATCGGCTGAACGAGCCGGTTTTCATCGCCTTCCAGAAGGGCGAACCCGTCGGCATCATGGGCCTATTTCGGCAGCGGTCGAGCAAGATGGCCCACCGCGCCACGGTCGTCATGGTCTATATCAGAGCCAAGCTGCGCGGAACCGGCCTTGCCGTCAAACTGCTGGAGGCGATTTCCGATCACGCGCGCGATATCGGCATCGGTCAATTGGAACTCTTCGTCAGCGCCGAAAATTCGGTGGCGATACGGTTCTACCAGCGGCAAGGTTTTGCCGAGATCGGCCGTATCCCCGGCGGCGTGCTGGAGGATGGCCGGGAGATCGACGATGTCATGATGGCGCGGCGGCTGGTGGGGTAGGCCGTCGCGGCGCGGCGGGCCATCCGGCCTCTTGACCTCAAGCGGGATTGGGGTTGCAGGATGCCGCCTGAATCGGAGGTTGCCGTGATGAAAATCCTGATGGACAAGTATATTGACGATAGCGGGTTGATGGCGGTCGCGATCGATGCGCTGGAGACCGCCTTCCATGCCAGGGCCGCCAACCGGTTGATCTCGCCGCCGAGGCATCATGTGTCGTTTGCTGACCGAGGCGATCTCGTTTTTACCGTTGGCGGTATCCTGGGCGAGAAACCGCTTGCGGGCTTTCGCGTCTACGACACATTCGATGGGGCTGAGCATGCGCAGATCGTCGCCGTATGGTCGGCCGACGACGCCAAGCTCAAAGGCATCGTTCTCGGATCGCGCCTCGGGAGCCTCAGGACCGGTGCGATCGGAGGTCTCGCGATCCGGCATCTCGGTGCGCCAGACGCCAAGATCGTCGGCATCGTCGGCAGCGGCGCGCAGGCGCGAACCCAGCTCGCCGCGGCTGCCGCCGTTCGCGACCTCGATCGCGCCCGCGTTTACAGCCGTGACGAGAAAAATCGCGTTGCCTTTGCAAGCGAGATGCAACTCGCGCTGGGGCTTGAGGTGGAGCCCGTCGACAGCGTCTCGAAAGCCGTTGAAGACGCCGACATCGTCATCTGCGCAACGACTAGCCAAACGCCCGTCCTCCACGCCGGCGATTTAAAGGCCGGCGCGCACGTCAACACTGTCGGCCCGAAAACGCTTCACGGTTACGAACTCGGCCTGGATGTCGCAGACGCCGCGGCCGTGATCGCGACGGATTCTCCCGAACAGGCGCGCGCATACCCATCGCCCTTTTTCTTGGCGGGCTCCGGCAGCGACGGCCGTCTGGTTGACCTCGCCGAGATCATTGCCGGGAAAGTGGCGGGGCGAGGATCGCCCGAAGAGTTAACACTGTTCTGTTCCGTGGGCCTCGCCGGAACCGAAGTTGCCGTCGCGGCGGCGATCCTCGATAGGCTGGATGCGTCGGTGCAGACCCTGATTCAAGGAGGTGGTTCAAGCCTCCGTTCATTCTCTATTCGCGCTTTCCGCCGTCAGACCCAGCATATCCCGCATGCTGTATTCGCCGGGTGCGCGCCCTGCGATCCAGCGGGCGGCGGCAAGCGCACCGCGGGCGAACATGCCGCGATCGAGAGTCGAATGCGACAGCGTCACGACTTCGTCGGCGGCGGCGAACAGGACGCTGTGTTCTCCGATGAGCCCGCCGGCGCGCAGGACGGCGAAGCCGATCTCGCCGGTCGGCCGCTCGCCGGTGACGCCGTCACGCCCGCGCCGCTCGACAGATGCCAGGGAAACGCCGCGCCCCTCGGCGGCCGCTTCGCCGAGCATCAGCGCCGTACCGGACGGGGCATCGATCTTTCTGTTGTGGTGGGCTTCGAGGATTTCGATATCCCAGCCATGCGCGGGAAGAGCGCGCGCCGCCTGGGCGACGAGGCCGACCAGGATGTTGACGCCAATGGAGAAGTTGCCGGAGCGCAGAATCGGAATCGTTCGGGCGGCGGCGGCGATCCTTTGGATCTCATCCGGCTCGAAACCGGTCGCTCCGATCACCAGGGCCGGCCCGCCTGCAGAGGCGCAGAGGCCGGCGAGTTCGGCAGCGGCATTTCCCGTCGTGAAATCCAGGATCACGTCGGCGGCTGCGATTGCTGCCCCACGGTCGATCAGCCCGTCACCGGCGGAGCCGGGACGGCCGATGCCGCCGATGACCGCAAAAGCCGGATCGGCCGCGAGCAGCGGCAGTATGGTGCGACCCATGCGGCCGTTCGCGCCGGCGACGGCTATTTTGACAGGTGAGGTCACGTGTTTTCCTTGGCTGGCATATTTCCGATAGAGCGGCCGCTTGCATCCGGGGTTCGCGCCGGAACGGCATTCTGCACCTACCGCACTTGCGCTCCCGGCGTAAAGCAGGGGATTTGTTGCGACCGTCCCTGTGAACGCCTGGCCTTACCAGTTGCCGGGATCGGCGGTGTGATCGATGCTGGCGAATTCATCAGCCTTGTTCCGGTCGAGGTTTATCTCCGTGGTCACCTTCGTCTCGTCGGTGACCGAGTAGCGGTCAGGGACGGGTCCCTTCGAAAGTTCCTGGTACAGGAGCAAGGCTGCCTCCTCGGCGGTATCGGCCTCGATTTCGCGGGTGAGGGTAACGGTGAACTTGTGCATGGCTTCGGCCCTTTTAATCGGCGCGCGGACGATGCGCAGCTTGCACAGTCTGACACGCTTTTTGCGATGCGAAAACCGCAGCGTGCCGGGTGTGCATGGATCAAACCGAGGAGCCTTTGCCGAAATAACCTACATGGGCTGGAGAAAGGCGATTTCCCTCTTATTTGAGTGGGAATTGCAAACTAAGAGGACCGCGCAATGGCAAAAAACACGATCTGCCTATGGTACAACAAAGACGCTGAGGATGCCGCCCGCTTTTATGCCGCGACCTTTCCCGACAGCGCTGTGGGTGCTGTCACGCGTGCGCCGGGAGATTATCCTGAAGGCAAACAGGGAGACGTTCTGGTTGTTGAATTCACCGTCGCGGGTATCCCTTGCATCGGTCTGAACGGCGGCCCTGCAATCAAACACAGTGAAGCCTTCTCGTTTCAGATCGCCACGGAGGATCAGGAAGAAACCGATCGCTACTGGAACGCCATCGTCGGTAATGGCGGCCAGGAAAGCGAGTGTGGCTGGTGCAAGGACAAATGGGGTTTGTCCTGGCAGATCACTCCGCGCGTCCTCTCAGAAGCACTCTCGGCGGGTGGTGATCAGGCAAAGCGTGCTTTTGACGCGATGATGACGATGAAAAAGATCGATGTCGCGGCGATCGAGGCGGCTCGGCGCGGTTGAGGCGCCATTGCCGCCCGAGGCCGACACATGACGGCCTGTCAGAACCAGAGATCGCGTACGCAGCGCCCGTCGGAGGGAAGGTCTTTGAATGTGTCCAGCCCGTCGAAGTGATCGATGGGGAGATCGGCGACGAGTTCCGGAGGTGCAAGCCGCATGTTGACCGCCATGCGGCGGCGGCCATCCTTTTGCAGGCGCAGACCGCGCCAGCTCAAGACGCAAGCGCAGGATGGGCAGAACAAAATTTCGAGGGATGACGTCTCCCTGCCGGAGCGGGTGTAGGAGGCGGTCTGGCCGGTGAGCGCAATACGCTCTCCTTCGTAATCATAGGCCCAGAGCGTGCCGTAGCGTCGGCAGAGGGTACAGTTGCACGCGGTGATCGATCCAGGATCGCCTTGGAGCGTCCAGCTCGCCTTGCCGCAATGACATGAGCCTGTCAGCATGAGCGTGAGTTCACTTGCTGCTCTCCTTCAAGCACCGCATCGTGCCTTAATCGCGCGGTGACCGCAATTGCCGCTTGCCTATTGATCCGGTCGGCCCGTGACGATGTCAGATGCAATCCTTTCGAAATCCGGATCATGCTGCCTGCAGGCCGCCGCCGTCCAAGGGGCCTGTGGCCATGCTTCTTCATTTCAAAGGCCGTGTGACGGGGTCGCGGAGAGCGATGAACGCGGGATGCCTCGCGTCCTATTCCACAAGGCCGAAGATCGGGCCATAGCCGCCGTGCCAGGAGCGGTCGTTGCGGCCCATTACCGGATAGAAGAGTCCGACACCGCGTCCACCATCGAGAAACAACGCGTCGGGACATTTCAGCCGGTCGCGGAAGAGTCGTGCGAAGTCGTGGAAATTGACACTGTCTTCGCTGATCGCGAAGCGAACTGCGCCGCTTGTGCAGATGCCGACACCGCTTCGGCGGGTTCGGTCTGTCGAGCCGAAGATGAAGATCGGGTTCAGCTTTCCAGCAATGACGAGCATTGGGCCGGACTGCGTGGCGAACCGCACCTTAGGGGCGCGCTTCAGAAATTCGTCGGTCGGAAGTATGCCGGCGCCTGCTTCATCAAGAAAGAACACGCCGTTCGGCTTCTTATAAAAATTCGGGACCTGACCGGCAGAGCCTCCGGCCCCTGCCGTATTGAGAGGTTTCAATTCCCCGCCGTTCTCGACATACAGTCCCATCGGCGAAAAGTCGGCCCGGTACATTCCGGCGTTGACGGCAAAGGCCAGCGTTTTCCCCTCGGAGCGAAGGGCTTCGGCGAGGTTTGAAAAAGCGCGGTATGGTTCGCCATAGGCATCTTTCCAGAACAGGCGCAGATCGGCTTTTCCTGCTTCCAGCGTGCAAACGACGTATGTCGCCTGTTCGAAAGTTTCCTGTTCGCATGGCTCTGCATGCGCCTGAGGCAGGAATGTCATCATTGCCGCCAGCATCATGGCCGCAGCGAGCACGCCTTGTTTGAGATAGGTCAGTGGTGTCAGAATAGTCATGACGAGATCTAATTTCCTATCGTGCGGCCGCAGCGCCGGTTTTTCATCGCCATCGGCGGCGCCAAGAATAGGAATTTTTACCGGCACAGCAATGACTGTCAGCCGCGATTGGTATTCCAAGATTTTTCGTGAGACGTCGACGCCTGCCTCCTTCTTCTACAGGAAGGAAACGATAGCATCTGGCTCCGCTTCTTCCGCTGGCAGAAGAGGTGGATCAGGCAGATGAGGGGGAAGGAGCCTCAGCGGCAAACGCCGCCCATCAGAACCCAGACACCCCGGCAAAGCTGGGAACATTCAACCCTACCAGGCGGTACGGGCGGTGCCGAGTGCCGTTGTATGAGAGGATGAGACGTGGGCGACATGTACCTTGAGCGATACGACGCAGTTTCCCGGACAGCTAAGTTTGTGCATCGTCAAGTGCTTCAGCAACGCCTCGGCGTCGCGCTTCTCGGTCAGCGGAAATGTCACAGTCATGCGGGTTCCTCCAACGAACATACTGAGCATCTGCGGAAATAAATGGTTAAATCCTCTCGCGCCGCAACAAGAAAATTTGAATGAGAAAATTAAAATCGATTAGCTTTTTTTAAAATCGTTTGAAATTAGCTTCCTCGGTTTTCCCATGGATTGGGCAGTGGTTCGGCCGCGAGCGAGATCCGCATAGTGCGCTCCAAGAAGCACTTGAAGCGTTGGGAGCAATGCCCTCGATGAAGGCATTGGCAGATGCTGAGAGATGGCGCTGCTGAGTTAAGATCAGCCGCTCACCGTATATTGCGGACCGCCCAACTTTTGAGCCGCAATCCATTGAGCCTGACGAAGCCTTCGGCATCATGATGATCATAGGCGATGGAGCTTTCCTCGAAGCTGACGAGGTCTGAGGAATAGAGTGAGGAGGGCGACGTGCGAGAGATGACCGAGGCGCTTCCCTTATAGAGCCTCATCGCCACTTCGCCGCTGACGAAGACCTGGCTTCGGTCGATCAGGGCCTGCAGCATCTCCCGCTCGGGCGCGAACCAGAAGCCGTTGTAGATCATCTCGGCGTAGCGTGGCATGATCTCGTCCTTCAGGTGCGCGGCGGCGCGATCGAGCGTGATCGATTCAATTCCGCGATGCGCGGCAAGCAGGATCGCTCCTCCCGGTGTCTCGTATACGCCCCTCGACTTCATGCCGATAAACCGGTTTTCAACCAGATCGAGCCGCCCGATGCCATGCCGGCCGCCCAATTCATTGAGTTCGGTCAGCAAGGCTGCCGGTGTCATTGCCTTGCCGTTGACGGCAACAGGGTCGCCGCTCTCGAAGCCGACGGTGACGATCTCGGGGGCATCGGTAGCGTCGACAGGATCGATCGTGCGCCGATAGATATGATCGGGTGCGACCTCCGCTGCATTTTCAAGAATTTTGCCTTCCGTCGAAGTGTGCAGCAGGTTGGCGTCGATCGAGAACGGTGCCTCGCCACGCTTGTCGCTCGGGACAGGTATCCGATGCTTCTCGGCATATTCCAGCAGCTGCGTGCGGGAGCGGATGTTCCATTGACGCCACGGAGCAATGATCTTGATTGACGGATCGAGCGCATTGACGGCCAGTTCGAAGCGGACTTGATCATTGCCCTTGCCGGTCGCGCCGTGGGCAACGGCGTCCGCGCCGATCTCCTTGGCTATGGCGACCAGATGCTTGGCGATCAGCGGCCGGGCGATGGAGCTGCCGAGGAGATACTGACCCTCGTAGAGTGTGTTAGCCCGCAGCAAGCCTGCGTGGAGGATCTGCTGCACCGGTTGCAGATGCTCGGCACAAGGACAGGCACAAGGCCGAGCATGACGACGACAGGGTGGCGATTACGCCTTCAGCGCCGCGGCGTAATCAGCGGCGTAGGTCTTCAGCGAGCGCGGGGCCTTGCCGGTCAGCGTCTCGACGTCGCCGGTCACGACGGCTGTCCAGTTCTGGCGGACGGGATAGAAGATTGAAGCGAGAAAGCTCGCATAGCCGGCCGGCACGCCGACCCCCGTCAGCATTTCGATGAAGGCCTCGTCGGAGACGGCGTTATAGGTGACGGGCTTGCCGATCGCTTCGGAGAGGATGGCGGCGGCTTCGGCATAGGAGAGCGCTTCCGGGCCGGTCAGGTTGAAGGCCTTGCCGTCGAAAGACGAGGAGGTGAGCACCGCCACGCCGCTTGCCGCGATGTCTCGGGCGTCGATGAAGCTCGATTTGCCTTCGGCGGCGGGAAGCGCAATCTGGCCGTGGTCGATGCCTGGTTTCCAGAAAGTGTGGAAGTTGTCGGAAAACCAGTTCGGGCGAAGGATGACATAGGGCGTGCCGGATTTTTCCAGCGCAATCTCGACCTGGCGATAGGGAATGGAATCGTCGGCATCGACGCCGATGACACTTTGGAGCACGACTTTCACCTTCCGGGCAGCGGCCGCTTCGATCACCGGCAGCAGCAGGCCCTTGGAGTCGACATAGCCGGAGGCGAGCAACACATAGGCACGGTCGACGCCCTCGAGGGCCGGGCCGAAAGTTTCAGGCCTGGCATAGTCGAAGGCGACGCCCTCGGCGGCGGCTACCGGCTTGCCGGCGCGAGAGGCGGCCTTGACGGCTTCGCCCTTCGCCAAAAGCCCATCGACCACATGTCGGCCGACGGTGCCCGTCGCGCCGAGAACCAGAATTTTGCTGCTCATATCACTCTCCGTGGTTTCTGTTGGAAACTATCTTTCCATAGGATACATACAGAGAAAACGGGATCGGAAAAGAGAGCACTTTTTTCTCACCTGGTTTCCTGCGGGAAACCCGGGGCGGGAAGGGGAGGATGGAATGACGACGACAGAGCAGAGCTACAATGTTTATGAGGATCGCTGCCCGACGCGGCTGGTGCTGGACTGCCTGGCGGACAAATGGGCGCTGCTGATCCTCGACCGGCTGCAAGGCGGGCCGGTGCGTTTCAATCACATCCGGCGCGATATCAAGGGCATATCGCAGAAGGTTCTGTCGCAGACACTGAGAAGGCTCGAGCGCAACGGCCTGATCTCGCGCACGATCTTTCCGACCGTGCCGGTAACCGTTGAATATGCGCTGACGCCGCTCGGGCGCACGCTGACGGATACGGTTTCGGCACTCAGCCATTGGGCAGAGCAGAACATGGACGCAATTTTTGCGGCGCAGCGTGCGTATGATGAAAGGGACGCCGGTTGATGATGCCGGCGCTTCGACGTAAGCAACATCTGCTGTCCCGCGCTTACGCAGTCCTCATCCTGCGCAGGCGTGCTGCGCACCACCGCCATGCGGGCGCAACGGCGTAGCCGACGGCCGGGATGGCCGCAAGCCCGAGGAGGATGCCGACGAGACCTGAGCCGGCAGCTTGGACCAGCCAGGAAACCACGCCGCCGACGGCCGGCATTGCATGCGCGGCGCCTTCTCCGGCATCGTGGAGCAGATGGCTCAGCCAGGCAAAGCCAAAGCTTTCGGCGCCGTGCACAATGATGCCGCCGCCGACCCAGATCATCGCCGCCGTCCCGATCAGACCCAGCACCTGGAGAAGATAGGGCATGCCCTGCACAAGGCCGCGTCCGAGCATGCGCGGGAACGCCCCTGTCCGCGAGCGGGAAGAGCGCTGGGCAAGCCAGAGGCCGAAGTCGTCCGCCTTCACGATCAAGGCGACGACGCCGTAAACGGCGGCGGTGATCATCGTGCCGACCAGGGCGAGAACCAGCGCCTGCACCGCCAGCCCCGACTCGGACAGGGAGCCCAGCGTGATCGCCATGATCTCGGCCGACAGAATGAAGTCGGTCCTGACGGCGCTCGCGACCTTTTCGTCCTCAAAGGTTTTGGGATCGATGCTGATCGTCTCGAGCTCCGCCTCGTGGGCATGGGCGGCATGCGGCACGACCAGCTCGTAGACCTTTTCGGCGCCTTCGTAGCAAAGGTAGAGCCCACCGAGCATCAGCAGCGGCGTCACTGCCTGCGGCAGGAGAAGGCTGAGGGCGAGTGCTGCCGGCAGGAGGAACAGAAGTTTGTTCTTGAGGGAGCCGACGGCGATCTTCCCGATGATCGGCAGTTCGCGCGCCGCCGACAGGCCGGTCACATAACGCGGCGTGACGGCAGCGTCGTCGATCACGACGCCGGCGGCTTTGGCGCCGGCTCTGCCCGCCTGAGCGACGACATCGTCCAGGGAAGCAGCGGCCGCCTTTGCAAGCGCTGCGACATCATCAAGGAGGGCAATCAGGCCGACACTCACAAGCAAACCTCTCATTCAGGGATATGGGCAGCGAAAATAGTCAATCGGCCGGCAGCTGGAAAGAGGCGCTGCCACGGATGGTTGCGGCGCCCGATCCGGGCTGGCGCTCGAATGCGCTCACTCGATCTGAATATGGATGTGGTCGTCGTGGCGGGCAGCCCGGCAACCCTGGAAGCGGACATGGGCGTCGGTGATGCCGAGTGCGTTCTTCAGATGCGGTTCGATGAAGATCTTCTGCAGGCCAAAGCGCGCGATCCCTTCTGTCGTCAGCCAGGCGACCGCCGCCGCCGTGCGCTGCTCATCGATCCGGTAGGCCGGGAATAACGGCTGCAGCGCATCGAAATTCCAGCGGGTGGTGAGCCAGTCATGGCGACCCGCGCAAGGCATTTCGTCACCCGGGCCAGGCTGCTCGAAAGCGAAATAACCGATCGGTGAGCGGGTGTCGCCGTTCAGGAAGGCACCGCCGGCATCCTTATAATAATAAGCGAGATCAAGCTTCTTGCCGTCGGCATGCGAGAGATGCGGCAGCAGCGGGAAACCGTTAACGAAGGGGAAGTTCGCATCCAGCGCGACGGTGACGGTACCGGGGAATTGCGCGTCCATATGGGCGGCGAGCGCCTCTGCGAGATCGCGAAGCTTGGGCGTGACGTAGTTGCGGTTCAGTGCGCAGTAGATCGGCGAGCGGACCACGAGCCTGTCTTCGGCGCTTGTCAGGCAGGAGAGCGGAACGCGGCCGAATGCCGGTGCGGCAAATTGTGTGGCGACGGTCGCGGCGGCGTAGCACAAAAGGAAGGGTGTGAGCTTTGCGGGAAATCGCCTGAGGCCGAAGGCGTGCGCAGCGGCAAGGGCGATGAGATAGACGATGCCACCGATCTGAGTGAGCAGCGTCAGGATGAGAGCGGCGAGGGCGTGGAGGATGAAGCGGAGCACCGGGCGGCCTTGCGGAAGGGAGGTTGCATTGCCTTAGGTGAGGGAGTGGGGATGTGCAAGATGGGTTGTGCGTGAGGGCGGTGGGTTGTTCGATATCTGCCCTTCGCTTTGTGTAGCAAGGCCAAGGCAGTGAAGGATGTGCCGTGTGGCCCCCTCATCTGCCTGCCGGCATCTTCTCCCCGCTGGGGAGAAGAGAGGCAAGCCGCACGGCGTCGTTCCCACAGTTGAGGTAGCAATGGGAGGGCGAGCGACGGTAGGATCGAGTGCCTGAGCGCAAGTGAAGTGCAGACTTCGCTGTGAAGCGCCTGCTCAGGCTCCCGATATCAAACCCGCATCGACAGCTCGATGTCCTCTTCGAACGGGACGGAGAGATAGCCAGCGGCGGCTGAGCGAACGCGGGCGAGATATTCGGGGCTGACGTCGGCATTGTCGGCGACGATGAGGGCGCCGGGTCTCAGGCGGTCTTCAACCAGCTCCAGGACATCACGATAGAGCCCCTTGGCGCCGTCGAGAAACAGGAGGTCAATCGTATCAGGAAGATCGGTGCCAAGGGTGTGGAGGGCATCTCCCTCACGAATTTCGATAAGGTCGATGAGGCCTCCAGCCGTCAAGTTTTCGCGCGCCCGCCTGACTTTCGACGGTTCGAACTCGCTGGTGATCAGCCGGCCGCCGCCATTGTCGCGCAGTGCTGCAGCAAGGTGCAGGGTCGAGATGCCGAAGGATGTGCCGAACTCAATGATCGTTTGAGCACGGCAGCTGCGCGCCAGCATGTAGAGCAGCGTGCCGGCCTCGCGCGAGACGGGAAGCCAGAGATCCTTCAGTCGCCCGTAAAGGTCGAGATATTCCGTCTTGCTGCTGATCAGGCGCATTCTCTCGTCGCTGGAAAGCTCGGATATGGCGGGGCTCGTCGCCGCGGCGGCTTCTTCGAACAGGCGGAGGAGGAGAGGCGCGAGCGGCGCGGTGGTCAGTGTCGTCATTGGAGGGCTCCTTGGAATGATGAGGTTCTTGCGCTGCCTCAAAAATACGAATAATCCCTCGCATTTTCTAATCGCATTGCGGAGCACTGCTATGAGCGACCGGCCAAGTACGCGGATTTCTTCACGAAAGCAGCCGAAGCAGGCCCGCTCGACGGAGCTCGTGGGGGCGATCCTCGATGCTGCTGCTCAGGTTTTGGCACGGGAGGGAGCCCATCGCTTCACCACGGCGAGGGTAGCGGAGAGGGCGGGCGTCAGTACCGGTTCGCTCTACCAATATTTCCCCAACAAGGCGGCAATCCTCTTCCGGCTGCAGAGCGACGAATGGCGGCAGACGAACGACATGCTCGCCGACATTCTTGCCGATGCACAAAGACCGCCGTTCGAACGGCTGCGCAGCCTTGTTCACGCCTTTCTTCGCTCCGAGTGTGAGGAAGCGGCGATGCGAGTGGCGCTTCACGACGCCGCGCCGTTCTATCGGGATGCGCCGGAGGCGCAGGCGGCGAGGGCGTCGGGAGACCGCATCATCGGGCTGTTCATGCAGGAGGTGCTGCCATCGGTCCCGGAGGCAAGCCGGGCGCTTGCCGGTGACCTGATCGTCACGACGCTCGCCACGGTGGGGAAGCAGTTCTCGGAGGCTTCCCGAAGCTTGGGCGAGATCGAAACCTACGCCGAAGCCATGGCCGAGATGTTCGCAGCCTACCTTGAAAAGCTCGAATCCGGCCGGGACACGGTGAATTCCTAACAAAGGACCTCGACACGGCAAATGAGAGGCTTTTTGCGAACCGGCCACGGATTATCGCAACCTTGTCACGGCGCCGGGGGCAGCCCTGATGGACCGATTTCTGTTTCCTACTGGTGGTCCAACTGCTTCGACAATTCGGCAAAAAGCCGGTTCTGGGCGATGTCCAGCTGAACGAGATCGACGGCAACGGTGACGGCGCGGCGTCCTTCGATGCTGTCGATGTCGAGCTTTTTCTCGCAGCACCATTGCCGAACGGCATCGGTGACGATGGTTATCTGGCTATCGTCGAGTGAAATAAGCGACAAGAGCATCTTCGTACCCTCTATGAAGCGGCAAGAGCACGATGGTCTCTCAAGCGGTCGTGCCGGTATCCTACGGGCCGATGATGCGTACTCTACGCTCATTCTGCAGCAATGCCACAGCTACTTGGACACGCTTAATTGACGACAGGTCGAGAACAAGACTGCTGAGCGTCATGGTCCGCTGACACAGTCCGGATGTCGCAGATGGCGAATGCCGACATAAGCGATGTCGAGCGGGAAAAGCTCTGAAAACCCCAGCGTCGCCTTTCCGGGCTAATCCGTAAGACTTCTGCTCGGCCAGGCTCCGATTGATCCGCCCGGACGAGCGTCTGCTATAATCGCGGCGATCCCCGGTCGCATGGCCCGGCCGAACTTTGTGAGGCGTCAGATGACTGACGTTCAGGAACGGCTCCTTGAGAGCAAGATGACCGAGATCCGGCAGGCCCGGTCCTGGAGCCCGCGGGGCATCGCCAAATTCGAAAACCTGATCCGCAGCGGTGACGATCTGTCCCTCTACCGCATCAACCCGCTGGCTTTCGCGCACGACGGCACCATTTCGGAGGCGGAAAGCATCGATCTCTTTCTCCATGCAACGCGCAGCGGTTTGTTCGAGATGCGCTGGGACGTCGTGTGTCCCCAATCCGGAATGGTGCTCGACAGTTTCGGCGCCTTGAGGACGCTGAAGACGCACTATGTCTGCGGCCTGTGCGACGTCTCCGGCGAAACCGATCTCGACGATTTCATCGAGGTCACCTTCACAGTGTCGCCGCAGCTGCGCCGGCTGTCTTTTCATGATCCCGGCTCGCTCTCGATCGAGGATTTTCACTGGAAGGCACGGTTTCTCAGCGATGCGCGACTGCCCGGTCAGCAGGTCCGCTTTCTCGACGTCCTGAAAGGGCTGGCGCGCGGCCTTTCCTTCCTGGCACCGGGTTCGGTCACGACGATCAGGGCTGAACTCGGCCCGGGTGCGCTCGCCGGCATCAATGTCGAGACCCAGGCGAGCTTTGCGCTGCCGGTGGCAGGCGAGCCCGCTACGGCGCCGGCACTCCTCAGGATCGGGTATGACGGTCGGCATTTTTGCCCTTCGTCATCAGCCGTTCGGCCCGGCCCGGTCATCCTCGAAGTCGAGAACTCGGCTGCCGTGCGTGGCTCGCTGCTTCTCATCAACTGGCCGCCCGAGATTCTGGCGCAGGCCATCAAGCCCGTTCTCGATTTCGATCCTTACATGTCGGGCGGAATGCTGCTTGCGCGCCAGACATTTCGGCGGCTGTTTCGCTCCGAATGCGTTGATGAAAGGGAGGGCCTCGGCATTCGCCAGGTGACGCTTCTGTTCACCGATCTCAAGGGGTCGACCGCGATGTACCAGCGGCTCGGCGATCTCAATGCCTATGCACTGGTGCGTGAACACTTCGCCTTGCTCGGCGCCACTGTACAGGAGCATTCGGGCGCAATCGTCAAGACGATCGGCGACGCGGTGATGGCTGCCTTCTCCCGCCCGAGCGACGCCGTCTCGGCTGCTCTGCACATGCTCGAGGAAATCGAACGCTTCAACGGGGAGCATGGCGACCCCAGCATTATTCTGAAGATCGGCGCCCATTGCGGTCCGTCGATCGCCGTGACCTTGAACGACAACCTCGATTATTTCGGGCAGACCGTCAATGTCGCGGCACGGGTGCAATCATTGGCCGAGGCCGGCGAGATCTGTCTATCCGAAGCCCTGTTTTCCGCGCCTGACGTCAGGCGGCTGCTCTCCGGCCACAGGCTGGTCGCCTTCGAGGCTCCGCTTCGGGGCGTGGAGGGGATGGCATGCGTCTACCGGGTGATGCCGGGATAATCTCACGTCCTTGATTTATACATGTCTTCATCCCGCGCCGCGGCACGTTCTTGGGAACTTGCATTCCACCATTTGCAACGGGCAACGCTGCCCAAAAGGAGGAGAATACAATGTTGAAACGCACAGCTGCAGCCATCGTTGTCGCCGCCGCATCCGCACTGCCTGTCCTTGCACAGGATGCGATGATGAAATGCGACGAGGCGTCGATGATGAAAATGCAGTCCGACATGGACGCCATGACCGATCCGGCCATGAAGGAAAAGAAGGAAATGGCGTCCAAGGAAATGATGATGGCTAAGGATTCCATGACGGCCAACAAGATGGACGACTGCAAGATGCACATGCAGAACGCGATGAAAAGCATGGGCAAAATGTGACGCTGCTGAAGCCGGGCGAGATGGCCTTGGACAGCCGCCTCGTCCAGGCGCCGGGATGAATGTGTTTCCGGCGCCGCTCACGCCGGAGAGATCGCCGGACTGAACCGGCGGCTCGGTTATTTCGCCAGCACGAGATGCGTGGTTTTTTCGCTGGCGACATGCTCGGTGACGCGGAAGCCCAGCGCGGGAAGATCGATGCCTGCAAACATCGCTTCGCCCTTGCCGAGCACGACGGGCGAAACGGCGAAATGCAGCTCGTCGATCAGACCCGCCTGCAGATATTGGCGGACGGTCGCCACTCCGCCGCCGATCTTCACATCCTTATCGCCGGCCGCCGCCTTCGCCTGATCGAGCGCCTGATGAATGCCGCCGGTGACGAAGTGGAAGGTGGTGCCGCCCTCCATGACGAGCGGTTCGCGTGGATAATGGGTGAGGATATAGGTCGGCGCGTGGTAAGGCGGGTTCGGACCCCACCAGCCTTTCCAGGCATCGTCGGGCCATTCGCCGCGGATCGGGCCGAACATGTTGCGCCCGAGAATGAAGGCGCCGAAATTGGCCATGGCGCGGGACGCATAATCCTCGTCGATGCCTGTGGAACCGTCGTCCTTACCCATCATCGCGCGGAAGGTGCGCGTGTGGAAGAACCACTGAAACATTTCCGGCCCGCGCTTTCCGAGCGGATCATTCAAGCTTTGCTCCGGCCCGGCGCCGAAACCATCCACGGAAACGGAAAACCCTGCGACGCGCACTTTGGACATGCTTTCCTCCATCTGATTGCTGATTGAAACTAGTTGTTATCTCGCACAAGTGATCCTATAATGCAACTGGTTTCCATAGGAGATGCTTCGTGGATATAGAATTACGGTCCGGCTGTCCGATCAACCTGACGATGGAGGTGCTGGGCGACCGATGGAGTCTGATTATCATCCGCGACATCATGTTCGGCAACCGCCGGCATTTCCGCGATCTGCTCACTCATTCGGAGGAGGGGATCGCCTCCAATATCCTGGCGGCCCGGCTGAAGCGGCTGCTCTCGCTTGGCTTCATCAGCAAGCGTGACGATCCGAGCCATAGCCAGAAAGCAATCTACAGCCTGACGGAACCGGCAATCCAGCTCGTTCCCCTCTTCGCCATGATCGGCGCCTGGGGCAGGCGTCACCTGCCGGTGAGCGAGGATCTCAGCATTCGCGCCGAGTTGCTGGAAGAGGGCGGACAGCCGCTCTGGGACGAATTCATGGAGGATCTCCGGCAGATCCACATCGTCGATCCGATCGGCGGGGCGAACGGGACTGTTACCTCGCCGGTGCTGGCGCGGCTGACGGCGGCGTTTCTGGAGGTGCGGGGAAGAATGGCGGCGGCCGGGGCGTGATGTAAGAAAAGGATAATTGAAAGATCTACCGTGTGGCCCCCCATCCGACCCTCGGGCCGCCTTCTCCCCGCGGGGAGAAGGGGAATCGTGGCAGCGCCTCGCCCCTCCGACATTTCGGTTGAAAGGGGAGTCGTGCGGCTTGGTCCCTTCTCCCCAGCGGGGAGAAGATGCCGGCAGGCAGATGAGGGGGCCACACGGTGGGACGCTTTTTTCACTTTCTACGAAAAATATCCGGTCGTGCTCATTGGTCACCAGCGGATCTACCTCACGAACAATATAGCCACCGGCCCCGCCAGCAGGCTGGCGAGGATGAAGGCGGAGAGGAAGTAAGTCTGGAGGACACGGAGGATGGATTTGAAGCGGATCATGCTGACGTCCTGGATTGGGATGCCCGATCCTCGGCGGCAACAATTGCGGCAGCATGACCGGCTGCCTTTCAAGTTCCGCAATGTTGCTGCAACCCTTGCGGCCGAAACCTGGGCGCAAGGAATGGTGGGCGATGCGGATTCTGTTGATCGAGGACGAGAGGGAGCTGGCCGGGGCGCTGTCGGCGGCGCTCGGCAAGCATGGGATCGTGACGGATCACACAATGCATCTCGGCGATGCCGTCGAGCTGACGCGGCAGAACCACTATGATGCGATCCTGCTCGACCGGCGCCTGCCTGATGGCGAGGGGCTGCGGTTCATTCCGGAGCTCAGGCGAACGGGGAGGGATACGCCGATCATCGTGCTGACGGCGCTGAACGAGCCGAAGCAGCGGGTGGAAGGGCTCGATCTCGGTGCCGACGACTATCTCGGCAAGCCGTTTCTGGTCGAAGAGCTGATGGCGCGGCTCAGGGCCGTGCTGCGCCGGCAGCCGAACCTTTCCGAACTCAAGATCACGGCCGGGCGGATGGTGATCGATCCCTTACATCTCAGCGTTAGCGTCGGCGATACGCCGCTCGATCTGCCCCGGCGCGAGCTTCTGGTGCTCGCCGCCCTCGCCAAGCGCAAGGAAAAGACCGTGCTGCGCTCGACGCTGGAGGCGGCGGTCTACAATTATGAGGAAGAAATTCAGTCGAACGCGCTCGATGCGCATATATCGCGGCTGCGAAAGCGGCTAACCGATGCCGGGGCCGAGGTTTCGATCCACAATATCCGCGGCGTCGGCTATCTCATGAGGGAAGAATGATTGGCGGGGGGAGCAAGTCCAATCCTTCGCTCTGGTGGCGGCTCAGCTGGCAGCTCAGCCTCGTCTTCGCGGGCGTGGTGACGGCCGTCACCATCGGGCTCTGCTTCTATGGTGCGACGATCCTCTCGCCGAATGTCGCGCTGGAGGACCATATCACATCAGTGCTGGCGCCGGCCGTTTCACTCGATGCCGAAGGGCGACTCGAAGTCAAAGATACGCCGGAGCTCGACGCGCTGAAACGAGAATATGACGGGCTCTGGTATGTCGCGGCCACGACGAACGGCTCCTTCGTATCCTATGGGACAATTCCCGCAGCCTATAGCGAACTTGCGCGTCTGACCTATCTGTTCGAAGGGGCCGACATCAGAGGGGCGGCCGGCACGGACGAGATCGCCTCGGTCGAGAGCGCGGAGACCCCGGTGGGCGAACTCCGGGTGCTGTTCGGCGGCGTCGCCGACAAAGGCTGGCCGGTTCTTACCCTGATGGGCGCGGTTTATCCGATCTACGTGCCGCTGTTTGCCGTCGCCTTGCCCGCGGTTTTTCTGGCGGTTCCCAGGATCATCAGGCGCGGGCTTGCCAGCGTCAGCGAAGTTGCCCGCAAGGCATCGGAAATCGAACCGCGCCGCTACGATGCGCGCCTGCCGCTGGAAGGCATTCCGAGGGAGGTCGCGCCGCTGGTGATCGCCTTCAACGAGGCGCTCGACCGGTTGGAAAACGAGCACCGCAAGCGGCAGCACTTCCTGATCGATGCGGCGCATGAACTGAGGACGCCGATTGCCATCATGCAGACGCGGATCGATGGAACGGCCGAGGGGCAGGAGCGCCGGCGATTGCTCGACGACGTCGCGCGTCTGGCCGAGACGGCCGAACAGCTGCTCGATTTCGAGCGCAACGACCAGGCGACCGATCTCCATGAGACCGTCGATCTGGTCGAAATCGCCCGGACCGTGGTGGCCGATCTTGCGCCGCTCGCGATCGGCGCCGGTTACCAGATCACGTTTCAGAGCGAGGTCGAAAGCTTGAAACGCAAGGGCAGTCCTTCGGCCCTGCCGCGGGCGGTAAGCAACCTCCTGCGCAACGCCATCGATCATGGCGGCGGCGGCGGCATGATCACTGTCTCTGTGTCGGCAGCCGGCGGCGGGCGGATCAGCGTCGCAGACGAGGGGCCGGGCATTGCGGCCGAGCACCGGGAGCTGGTGTTCGAGCCCTTCTACCGCGTCACCCCGAAAAGTAAGGGGGCAGGGCTCGGCCTCAGCCTCGTTAAGCAGATCGTCCTGAACCACGGCGGCGAGGTCCGCATCGAGCGCAGGGCTGCCGGGGCCGAGGTGGCGATCCAACTGGGATAGGCCGAATTGTTTCGGCAGTCTGCGTTGCCGCGAGTAATGTAATGCTGCGGCAATTCTTCGCCACCACTTTCGCCTGATATCAACGGCGACGGAGGCCAAGCGGAGTGCGCAGCAATCGATTTACTTCATTTCTTTCAAAACGGGTGTCGAGGGCCTTTTCGCTAGTCCTGCCGCTCGCGCTTGCCGTGGCTGCTGCCGGCTGCAGCTCGGTTCCGCTCAAGGAGGGCGGGACGCTGACGTCCTACTCTCATCTCGGGCCGGCCAAGGGCAAACTCTCGAAATCGCGCGTCTATGTCGATGGTCTCAGCCTCGCTCCGATAAAGACGGTCGCGATCGAACCGACGAGCTTCGCCTTCAGCGCCGCGAGTCGCATCAAGTGGCCTGAAGGCCGGGCGATGGTCTCCAATGCGCTCGACCGGGCACTCTGCATTTCCCTCAGCGACCGGTATCAGATGGTGGAGTCAGGCGAGCCCGCGGATCTGACGATCCGCTCCGTCGTCACCGACATCGTGCCAACCAACAAGACAATGGCAGGTGTTTCAACCGTCGTAACCGTCGGCACCGGCTTGGCGCTGCCGGTCGGCGTGCCGCGCCTGCCGGTCGGGCTCGGCGGGCTGGCTGTGGAGGCCGAGGCGGTCGACAAGTCGGGCGCGCAGCGCGCGGCGATGGTCTGGGCGCGGGGCGCGAATTCGCTGCAGAACAACCCGCGCGTTTCCGAGGTGGGCGATGCCTACGCCCTTGCCGGGAAATTCAGCAGCGAATTTTCCCGTATGCTGATTGCAGGCAGGGAGCCGAAGGGATTGGACCTCCGGCTTCCCTCGCGCCAGCGGATGAAATCCTGGTTCGGGGGAAAACCGAAATACGTCGCCTGCGACGCCTTCGGCCGCGAACCTGGGCTGGTCGGGATGGTGGCCGCCAAATATGGCGCGCCGCCGCAATGGACCGAGAAGAAGCCGAAGCCGGCGACTGCCTTTTGATCGAGTGCTCAGCCCACCCCGAGCTGGGCTGATCGGACGGACGGAGAAGGGCGACGGCCTTGCTCCGTCCGTCTCTAGCGCTCGGATGTGTTTTCAGGCAGCGGGTGCGGGATGTAGCCAGAAATAGAGTTTGGTTCGCTCAGGCCTGTCGGAAGGGTGCGGACCGCGCATGAAGAATTGCCCGCCGTTGCGCTCGATCACACGCCGCGAGGCGTCATTGTCCTCGTCGCAGAGAACGACGAGGCGGGTGAGGCCTTGTTTTGCCGCCACATCGAGCAGGAGGCCGAGCGCTGCGGTGGCGCGGCCGCTGCGCTGCTTCCACGGCACGACCGAATATCCGACATGGCCCGAGACTTCGGGCGGCAGCTCCTCTGTGCCCTGATGAAAGCGGAGGTTGATGCTGCCGCAGAATTCGCGATCCCAGATCCAGAAGAGAAGAACCGTCAGCGGCGACGCGGATACGGTGCGCTGTCTGTCGCCCAGATTAAGATCGTCGAGAAATTTCGATTTGTCCTGGCGCAGCCGTTGGAGTTCTCCGCGGATATAGGCCTGGTCGCCGGCACGGCGCGGGTCGGGAGGCCAACCGGCCGCAAGCGCTGCTTCGAAGCCCGACAGGTTTTCCAAACCGGCGCAAGCAGGGTCACGCAGCCGGAGGGTGTTGCGGCGTCTCCTGAGGTCATAGGTCACCTTGCAAATGCAGCCGCTCGGAAGGTTCGATCCTGGCTAGACAAGCATGACTGAGAGCCGCTGGGAAGCGCTTACGCGACAGCAAAAAGCCCCGCATCTTCATGCGAGGCTGGCCGTGCGTTCGGCGATTCGGATTACCGGCACTGACGGCGCGGGCCGTAGTTCGGCTGATAGGTATTGTCCCAGGCGCGGTACGACCGATAGCGGGCGTAGCAATACTCGGCGTGCGAGCTGTATCCGCGCGAGCTGTAGGCGGCGCGAGGCTGCGAGGCGATGATGCCGCCGATGATGGCACCGGCCGCCAAGCCGCCGATAATGGCGCCGGTATTGTCGTGGTGACGCCGCCATCTGCGATCGTAGCGGCGGTCCCAGCCATAGCGGTCGTCCCGATAGTAGTCGCGATCGCGGTAGTAGTGGCGATCGCGGTAGTAGTGGCGCCTCGGGTACCACCTCCGACCATTATCGAACTGGCCTGGGCAGTTCGTGAAGTTGTTGCAGCCGACCGCGATGATCCGAGCATCGCTGCCGTCAGGCGTCGGCTGCACCGCCTGTTGTACCGGACTGGGCACGAAGGCTGGGCCTGCCGTAGCCGGCGTCCCGGAGAATGCCGTCGCTATCGATAGGGCAATGATGGCGAATCTGTTCATGTCACTCACCTTGAGTCACGGAAGTATGGAGGGATAACGCGGACCGAGAAAATAAGTTTCTCTTGGGGTCAGGACCCGACTATGTGCGCATTCGCTAACGCAATGGACTGCGCGGCCGAATCATTGCGATCGGATCGGCGGTTCTCCTGCGCTACACCTCTCTGAAAGCGCGCAAGGGACGCTATCGACGACCGGAATCTGGAGGAAGTTCAAATTGCAAGTAGATCTTAAACTGGTTCTTATGGAGCTGCTGCTTCAATGCCTGACATGTAACGCGTCACCTTAATGTCAGAAAGACGACCATGCAGCTCTCCAGAATCATCGGCCTTCTCTGTCTATCCACCAGTCTTGCGCTTGCGCCCCTCAACATCGTCTTTACCGATACATCGCCCGCCTTCGCAAAAGGTGGTGGCGGTGGCGGCAACGGCGGTGGCGGTGGTGGTCACGGGGGTGGCGGTGGTGATCACGGCGGTGGCGGGGGCGGCAACGGCGGTGGCAGTGGCGGCGGCAACGGCGGCGGCAGCCATAGCAGCGGCGGCGGAAAGGGAAGCTCCAGCTCAGGCGGGAAGACGGAGAACGGCCATGGCTCGAACAAGTCGAGCGGCAAGACAGGCAAGGCGAATACGACCAAGCAGAGCGTGACCACCAAGGGCGGCGCCAAGAAGACGACCTCCGTCAAGGCGCCCGCGGAAAAGTCGACCAAGAAACCCGCAGCACAGCTTGCCGGTCTCAATTCCTTGAAACGCAATTTCGATGCCCTCATGAAGACGGCGGATCCGCGTATGGCTGCAATTGCGACGTACGCTACCGCTTACGCTCAATATGAGCTGGCCAACGGGGTTGCCCCGCCGGCGGACGATCCTGTTCTCGGCGACGCCGCTCTGACGGCAGCACTGGCTTCGGCGACCAAGACGGGCACGCTCACCCCCGAAGCTTTGGCCTGGGCCAAGGACACGCTCGGCATCGGCACGGCTGTCGGCACGATCGACCAGATGAGAGACGCGTTGGCGGCTGCGGCGCCGGTCGCGGAAGAACCGGTGGCGGAGACCCCGACGACGGAGACTCCGGCAACCGAGACTCCGGCTGGCGAAACCGCCGAGGGCAGCGAGACGACAGATCCTAGCGCGACCGCGGAAACGCCGGAAGCCGAGACGGGCAGCACGGAAGAAGTATCGGGAACGACCGAGTCGGCGCCGGCTGTCGATTCAACAGAAACCTCGGCCACAGCAACGAGTCCCGAGGCGACCGGCCTCTAAATCACCGAAAGTGGCTAGCGTATCGGCTCGAAATCGGAATAGATTTTCGAGCCGATACATAATTAGATTCAGAGCGTTAGCGCACCCTTTGTGCGTCTGAAACGAGGATCACGGGCAGAGGTGTCGCGGGGAAACTGACACGCGCCGTCAGACTCGCTTCCCGCCGGCAAGCAGTCGAAGCTGGTCTTCATCATGCACCCCCTGCCGATAAAGCTCGATGATCAGGGCTCCGAGACGATCGGCTTCCCAGCCTGCTCTATCAATATTAAGCCCGCTACACAGGGCTTCATGTACACGCCTGCAAATATCGAGATCTGCGGAGGCGAGTGGTTCGTCACGCGTGCTGAAAAGCTTGTCTGACATCGCAATCAGCCCTTTTGGGATGCCGTGAATCGCTATTGTGCAAAAAGATAATTTCGCAGCCTTGGCTTCGCAAGATGGGCGAACGTCCGAAATCAGAACAATATGGGAGCCGCGGCAAGACGCGGCGCCGGGGTGGAGCTGAAATCAACCGGCGCCTCGGCCGGACTGAATAGGCGGGGAGAATATCTCTATTTGGCCGCGGGATCCTTACCGCCCTGCTGCGACAGGCGCAGCTCTTTCAGGCGTTTGGTCTTTTCCCGGCGAGCCCGCTGCTCCGCCTCGATGGTTTCCTTTGCGGCTCGCTCGGTATTTTCGAAACGATCCTGCCGGTAAGCCTTTGATGAGGGTTCACGTTCTCTTTTCATGGCCGCTAAACGCAAATCGACGAAAACGGTTTCATGATAAAACCGTTTTGCCAAAAAGCGGCGCGGCCGCCGGGCGCCTCGCCAGCGCCCGACGACACGTCGGATCAGCCTTTGATAAAGGCGAGGATGTCGGGATTTATGATATCGGCATGGGTCGTGCACATGCCGTGCGGGAATTTCTCATAGACCTTCAGCGTCGCATTCTGCAGGAGCTTGGACGAAAGCAGCGCGGAGTCGGCGATCGGCACGATCTGGTCGTCGTCGCCATGCATGACGAGGGTCGGCACGGTAATGATCTTCAGGTCTTCGGTGAAGTCGGTTTCCGAGAAGGCCTTGATACCGTCGTAATGCGCCTTGGCGCCGCCGATCATGCCCTGGCGCCACCAATTGTTGATGACCGGTTCCGACACTTTCGCCCCCGGCCGGTTGAAGCTGTAGAACGGGCCGGCGGGAAGGTCATGATAGAATTGGGCGCGGTTGGCAGCGAGCTGCCTGCGCAGGTCGTCGAAGACTGCGATCGGCAGGCCGCCGGGATTGGCATCGGTTTTCACCATGATCGGCGGTACGGCGCCTATTATGACGAGCTTGGCGACTCGGCCCTGCGGCTCGCCGTGCCGGGCGACATAGTGGGTCGCTTCGCCGCCGCCGGTGGAATGGCCGACATGGACGGTATTCCTGAGATCGAGATGCTCGACGACGGCTGCGGCATCGGCCGCGTAATGATCCATGTCGTGGCCGTCGGCCACCTGGGTGGAGCGGCCGTGGCCACGCCGATCATGGGCGACGACGCGGTAACCATTGTCGAGGAAGAACAGCATCTGGGCGTCCCAGTCGTCGGAGCACAGCGGCCAGCCGTGATGGAACATGATCGGCTGGGCGCTCTTCGGTCCCCAGTCCTTGTAGAAAATCTCGACGCCGTCCTTCGTTGTGACTGTGCTCATCTCATGGCTCCTTGTGGTTGGATTTGACTAAACAGGCTGCGGCAGGCGGGATCGGCAGCGCCACGAGCGCCGTGACGCCAATGACGGGATAAGAAAGTCGCGCCTGGGGATGGAATCGACAATATGATGATGTGCTTATTGAATGCCTCGTTCTACTCTATTGATATGACAGAAGTTTGCATGGTCAGTTGCCAGGACGCTCAGTGCCCTGTTAACCGGTGACGGCGACGCAATAGGGCGGTCCTTGCCCGACTGCTTCGCGCTGCGACATTCCTTGATCACGGTAGCTGGGCAGCGCAGTGAAGGCGGCCGAACTAACGGGCAATATCCGCAATGAGCCACTTTATTCCCTTTCGTGCAATCTATACGTTCGGGTAGGTGTGTTTCGCCTTCGATTATGTTGCGCCGGATGCAGTCCGCTGGCGCTCACTTGAACGGGGATCGACGCCCAACCATCTAATCCCTCACAACAACGTCATGGCGACGATCGCATCCGCGATTGCTTTGCCGGCGCGGGACGGCCGTCTGCCGCCTGAGGATCAGAACATGGGTTACATGGATAAGGATATAGCGCCCCAGAATGACGGGGCGCTGGTCGATGCCTATTCGCAATCGATCGCAGCAGCAGTCGACACGGTCGGCCCGGCCGTCAGCCGGATCGAGCGGTTGGGTGGGCGGCAGGGGCACGGGTCGGGATTCGCTGTCTCGCCTGACGGCCTGATCATCACCAACAGCCATGTCGTCGACGACGCCAAGGTCGTTCGCATCACCACGCCTGATGGATTCGTCACCGAAGGCCGGGTGCTCGGCCGGGATGTCGATACTGATGTCGCCCTCATTCGCGCCAACACCAGCACCGGCGCCTGGGCGAGGCTCGGGGATTCCCAGCGCCTGCGCAGGGGCCATATCGCGATCGCGATCGGAAATCCGCTGGGCTTCGAATGGACCGTCACTGCCGGTATCGTCTCGGCGCTGGGCCGGTCGATGCGGGCGGCCAGCGGCCGGCTGATGGAGGATGTCATCCAGACCGATGCCGCGCTCAATCCGGGTAATTCCGGGGGGCCGCTGGTGTCTTCCGGCGGCGAGGTTATCGGCGTCAACACCGCCGTCATCCAGGGCGCACAGAGCATCGCCTTTGCCGTTGCATCGAACACCGCCAATTTCGTGGTGTCGGAGATTCTTCGCTATGGTCAGGTCAGGCGCGCCTTCCTCGGCATAGCAGGCGACACGATCGTGCTGCCGCGACGGGTCGCACTTGCGGCGGGTACGGTTCAAACGACATCCGTCCGCGTCCGCAGGGTCGAACCGGAGGGGCCGGCGGCAAAGGGCGGGCTGCAGGAGGGCGATTACATCCTCGCCATCGACGGCAGCCCGGTCGGCGGCGTCGACGATATCGTCAGACTGATGGATGGCAGCAGGATCGGCAAAGAGACGGAGATTCTGGTGTTTTCGGTGGCCGGCCGGATCGAGAAGAAGATATTGCTGCCGATGCCGCGGTCATGATGACTGTTGCCACCGACAGCCGCGACTTACCGAATGAGCGCGCGACCGCGACCGGCTCGTTGAGAAGGCCCGCTCCAGGCGCCGGCCATCACCTGCCGGTGGAAACACAGACAACGTTCCGTTCCGTCAGGCGCTGACCGCCGCCGGCTCCGTCCCGGAGAAATCCACTGCGGCGAAGGCTGCCGCCAGCACTTCCGGTCCGGCACCGTTTTTTACCGCGTCGGTGGAGAGGATTTGACGATAGCGACGCGCCCCGGGCAGGCCGGTGAAGAGGCCGACCATGTGCCGGGCAACCTGTTGCAGCCGGCCGCCGCCGGCGATATGGCGCTCGGCATAGGCCATCATCCGGTCGCACAGCGCCTGCCAATCGGGCTCGGCCGCCGGCGCGCCGAAGAAGCGCCGGTCGACGTCGGCGAGGATCGCCGCGTTCTGGTAGGCGGCCCGGCCGAGCATGACGCCGTCGACATGGGCGAGGTGCTGGGCGGCTTCGTCGAGCGTGCGGATGCCGCCGTTGATGCCGATGAACACATCGGGCCAGCGCTGTTTCATCCGGTAGACGATCTCGTAGTCGAGCGGCGGAATCTCGCGATTCTCCTTCGGGCTCAAGCCCTTCAGCCAGGCCTTGCGGGCATGGATCCAGATCGCATCGACGCCGGCATCGAGAACGCGGGTGATAAGCGCGGGCAACGCCTCTTCCGGCTCCTGTTCGTCGACACCGATCCGGCATTTCACCGTCACGGGCGCGGTCGCGACCGCCTTCATCGCCGCGACGCATTCGGCCACCGTCTCCGGTGTCAGCATCAGGCAGGCGCCGAAGGTGCCCGATTGCACACGGTCGGAGGGGCAGCCGACATTCAGGTTGATCTCGTCATAGCCATAGGGTTCGGCGATTTTCACCGCCTCGGCGAGTTTGACCGGATCCGATCCGCCGAGCTGCAGCGCCAGCGGATGTTCCGCGGCGTCGTGGCCGAGCAACCGCTCGCGCGGGCCATGGATGATGGCGTCGGCCACCACCATCTCTGTATAGAGCAGCGCCTGCCGGCTGATCTGGCGGTGGAAATAACGGCAATGCCGATCCGTCCAGTCGATCATCGGGGCGACCGCAAATATCGGCCTCTTCTCAGTCATCGACGGTCCATTGTTCCTTGTAGCCGTGGCGCCTCAATGTTGGCGCCCTGCATCGCCGCTCCGGCGAGATCATCATTAAGGGCGCATATAACACCTGGCCTTGCGATCGACAAATCCAGGCGTGGCAAACAAAAACGGCGCCCCTTTCAGAGCGCCGTTCCTGCCGCCGAAGCGATAATCTAGCTTACGAAGCCGAGATGTTGACAGCCTTCGGGCCCTTGCCCATGCGGTCCGGCTCGGTGTCGAAGGTGACCTGCTGGCCTTCGCGCAGCGACTGGATGCCAGAAGCCTGCAGCGCCGAGATGTGGACGAAAACGTCCTTTGCGCCGCCGTCCGGCGTGATGAAACCAAAACCCTTGTCCTGGTTGAAGAATTTTACGATGCCTTTGGTGGCCATTGGGATAGTCCTTTTCCCTTAGTCTGTGTTTATCCGCGCCCCCGAGAGGAAGCGGACGGCTTTAGCTTTCGTCCCGATTGGGGTTGGGGACGAAGGGTCAGTCGGAGAAGTCACGTACGGGGAAAGAACGTCTACGCAGGCGGGGATTCCCGCGCCCCCTTCCGTGAGGGAAGGGATTACCACATCAGTCCAGTCACCGGCATGCAAATGCCCGAGTGAGTGAATTCGTGCCAGCATTTCGGGCAAAAAGCAAGCGGCATTATTGTGGCATGACCTTCATAATGACAGGAAATGCCGAAGATTCAGATACTTGACAAAAAGTTAGCGGATCCTTGCATGCCTGTGCCATTGTGGGATTCCGTGCCGAAACGGGATGAGGGGTGCTTCGGTGGCCGGGCATGGATTTTGCGGAGCGGCAGGCCACATCGATCAGCCCTCATGGTGAGGATCGCAGAGCCTGCCTCCGGTGTTCCTGGCGCCGTCTTTGTTCCGCCCTCATCCCGAGGTGCGTAGCCCGCAGGGCGAAGCCGCGAAGGACGGGGGCGGCCACCGGCGCCATTGCCTTCGATTCTGCATAGGGGCTTTGTGAAATGCAGGTAAGGCGTTTGCGCCCGCCCTCGTGGTTCGAGACGGCCCTTGGGTCTCCTCACCATGAGGGCTCTCTTTTGGCCTGCGATTTTACTGCGTATCCCCCAGCAGTGCACTCAGGCTCCAGGGATTTTCCCCCTGCTGATCGGCGATGTCGTCGACTTTCCAGCCGCCATGCTCGCGCACGAGGGTGTAGAAAAGCGTCACCTCCTTGCCGTTGTCGAACTGCACTTCCACCTCGGCCTTGTCGTCCAACAGGATCGGCTGCCCGATCCTGACGTTGCTTGCCTCGCCGTCCTGGCCTGCAATGACGGGATCGAAATCGACCGCGCCGACATCACCCTCGGGCGTGTTGTCGAGATCGGCCTGGAGAAGTTTGTTCAGATGGTCGGAAAAGAAGATCGAATAGGGCGAGGGCGCCTCGGCATCGCTCCTGTCGGTGTCGTAGCTGTAAAGCGCCTTGAGCAGCGCCTTCGGCGTCTTGTAGGTCTCCGCCAAGGCGGGCAGGGCCGCGAAAGCCGAAATGGCGAGGGCGAGGATGACGGTGGGTAGACGCATGCTGGCTCTCCTCCGATGGGCAGAGAATCATAGCCGAAACGACCGTTGAGGTGGAGCGGCATTTTCGGAGGTGCCCCGGCCGGGTCGCCTGCCTTGCCGCGTCCGGCTGGTGCCAGCAGGCAAGCGCCTGAAAATCGCAGCCGGTGGGGCTTGCAGATTGCAAGTCCCACCGGTGCTGAAGGCCCGGACAGCGCACATCTTGGCGTCTGGCAACTATCCTGCCGCGATTAGATCAAGGTGTCATGCAGCAGGCTGGATGACGACGGCTCAAAAATGTCCTTCACGGCGAGGGTGAAGTCGTGGCTGGTGATGTTGCCGGCCGCGTCATAGGCTTCGGCGGTGAAGGTCAGGCTGTGGGTGCTTTCGAAGTCGATCGCAGCCTTCGTCTGGATCTTGTTGCCGACGAGCTTGAAGATGCCGTCGGCATCATCCGTCAGCCGCCATTTCACCGTGCCGCCCTCCGGATCGACGGCTGAGAGAAGGCCGACCGAGGTGCCGATTGCGACATTCTCGGAGATCGAACTGCGCGAGAACGAGAGCTTGATCGGCGCCTGGTTGACCGGGGCTTCGTTGACGTCGAGCACGTTGATCGTGATGTCCTTTTCGACCGTGACCTTGCCGTCGGAGACGGCCACCTTGATCGTGTGCGACTTGGCCGTCTCGTAGTCCAGCGCCTTCGAGGTGACGATTCGATTGCCCTTCAGCCGGAAGTGATCGTCGGCGCCGTCGAGCAACGTGTAGGTGAGGGTGTCGCCGTCGGCATCCTTGGCGCTGAGCAGACCAACCGTTGTCCAGATCGGTGTGTCCTCGGAGAGGGCGGTTTTCGAGAGCTGAATATTGGTCGGCGCGGCGTTGCTTTTGGGCGTGAAGCTTTCCGTGGCGAAATCGTAGATGCCATCGGCAAAGCGGGCGAATTCGACGTCTGTCAGCGTATCCGTCCCTTCGGCGGCGCTCGTCAGGATGTGATCGCCATTGTTCACCGCGAAGGAATAATTGGCGAAATTGCCTGAGAAGAGCGCGGTGTCGATACCGGCGCCGCCATCGATGGCGTCGTTGCCGGCGCCGCCGGTCAATTTGTCGTTGCCAGCATTGCCGTTGAGGATGTCGTTGCCGCCGCTGCCGTCGAAAATGTCGTTGCCGTCGGTGCCTGTAAATTCATCGTCACCGCCGCCAGTCTTGACGTCGATGCCGAACGCATTGCCGGCTACGAAAGATCCGAGATCTCCCAGTTCGTCGGAAAGATCGAGGTGGGCGCTGTCCGTCAGGGCCACTGAGGCTCGAAAATCGCCGAACGGATCGGTCGACCAGACGATTTTGTCGAGGCTTTCGAACTGCGCGCTCGAACCGGCGACGGTATATCCTGCCGTTTCAAGGACTTCGATGTTTTTGATCGTCAGGCCCAGAAGCGAGCCGGTTCGTAGCGTATCGATCCCGGCGCCGCCATCGATCGTTCCGAAATTCATGGGAGCGAATGTCTCTACGGCTATGAAATCGTCGCCGTCTCCCGCATCGATGTCAACGACCTCAGGGTTCAGGCCGAAAAGCTTACCATCGTCGATCGTATCGTTGCCCGCGCCACCCCTGATGACATCGTTTCCAATGTCGCCGGAGATGTGGTCATTGCCGTCACCGCCATTCAGCGTGTCATTGCCAACTCCGCCATTGATCCAATCGTTTCCGGCACCGCCGTTCAGTGTGTCTGAACCGTCGCCGCCTGCGATGGTGTCGTTGCCTGCGCCTGTCGTGATCACGTTGTCCCCGCCTGAGCCCGTGACATCTGCGGAGCCCGAGCCCAGTTCGTCCGAAAGGTCTACCGTCCCGGAATCCGAGATGACCAGGTGAGCTGCCACGAGAGGATTGATTTCGGAGTCGCGGATGAGATCGTAGGCTTCGAACTCTGCCCCGGTCTTGGTAATCGTTGCGCCGTTAGTGTCCAGGATATTCAGCGGGGTGCCCGGCTCGGTGCTGTTAACCGTGAAGCTTTCAGTCGCGAAGTCGTAGACGCCATCGGCAAAGCGCGCGAATTCGACGTCTGTCAGTGTATCCGTGCCTTCCAGCGCGCTCGTCACGACGCGGCTGCCATTGTCGACCGTGAAGGAATAATCGACGAAATTGCCGGCGAAGGCCGCCGTGTCGATGCCCGCGCCGCCATCGATAGTGTCGTCGCCGGCGCCGCCGGTCAGTTTATCGTCGCCGTCGTGGCCATTGATGACGTCGTTGCCGCCGCTGCCGTCGAAAATGTCGTTGACATCGCTTCCCGCGAACTCATCGTTGCCGTCGCCGGTCTTGATGTCGATACCGGAGAAACCGTGGACACGACTTCCGAGATCTCCTAATTCGTCGGAAAGATCGAGATGGGCGCTGTCCGTCACCACTAGCGAGGGGTCATAACTGAAGAAGGGGTCGGTCGACCTGACGATCCTATCAAAGCTCTCGAACTGCGCGCTCGAGCCGCTTACCTGGAAATCGGCCAGTTCAAGCACTTCGACGTTCTCGATCGTCAGGCCGCGGAGCGCCGAGCCTTGCAAGGTGTCGATTCCCGCACCGCCATCGATCGTTCCCGATATCAATGGAGCGAATCGCTCAACGGTTATCAGATCGTCGCCGGCGCCGCCGTCAATGTTGACGATTTCTGGCTGCAGGCCGCCATCAGGTCCGAGCACAAAGCCAAAACCGCCATCGCTGATCCGATCATTGCCGTCGCCGCCGATCAATATGTCGTTGCCCGCATTGCCGTAGATCGTGTCGTCGCCAGCGCCACCGTTCAGCGTGTCCGCGCCGTCGCCGCCTGAGATGGTGTCGTTGCCGGCACCTGTTGTGATCGTGTTGTCACCGCTCGAGCCGGTCACGTTCGCCGATACCGAACCCAACTCATCGGCCAGATCTGCCGCGGAGGAATCGGAGACGGTGAGAGAGACAGGTACGGAAGGATTGGCTTCAGAGTCGCGAATAACGTCGTAGGCTTCGAATTCAGCGCCAGTGTTGGTAATTGTAGTGCCGTTTGTATCCAGAATATTCAAAGCCATATTTTAATCTTCCCCAAAGATGCGTTTTACTCTGAAAAATGAGAAATCCCCGAAAGAACTGTTGGTTCAACGGACGACAACCTCTCGGGGATCTATGCCAATCATAAATGAAGTTTTCAATGAAAAATTGTGATTTTTACTTGATTTTTTAACGAAAAAGTAAGGCTGAAATACTGCGGAAGGACTTTGAATTTGCAAACCAAAAGTCGTATTTTAGTCTTTTAATTCATAAGCGTCCTGCGCGGAGATAAGCTCGCGGCGTAAGCGTGAAAAATTGTCTTCGCCTGACGCGCTATGATATTGCGCGTCGGCGCCTGATCATCGGCGTCGCTCTCCCGCCTGGGCTTGCGCCTGCGGATGGCTTCCGGTGAAATCTCTCATGCGAGCTTGATGAGGCCCGCCGCAGTCGGGATAAATCCGCAGGCGCGGTAGAAGCCGGTCAGCTGCGGTTCGAAATCGACATGCAGCCATTCAGCGCCGCGCTCGCGGGCGATGCTCGTAGCCTGCCTGACCATACGCGTCGCGATGCCCTGCCGCCGCATATCGGGATGGACCGACGTATCGAGGAGGAAGGCATGAATGCCGCCATCCCAGGCGACATTGACGAAGCCGACGAGCTTGCCGTCGTTATAGGCGCCGATATGGGCGAGACTGCGGGAGAGGATTTCGGCGAAATCCCGCCTGTGCGGGCTGCCCCAGGCGGCAGAAAAGAGGGCGTTCAGTTCGTCGGCGGCGGGGAAGGGGTCGGTGCGCAGTTCCAGCATGGGTGGTTTTCTCCGTTCGAGCCGGCCGAGAGCAGAAGCTAGGGCCGGGAGGTTGCGGATCAATCACGGTGGATTGGTTCGAAGCTGCAGCACATGTTACACATATGAGGCGCGGGCATTCCCGCAGGGGCGCAACTGAGGCGTCGTTGACACCCTGTCGCCACGGAACATAATGAGAACATCTGACATTCCACCGGCAGAGAGGGTTCCATGTGCGGACGCATATTCGTCAAGACCTCGCTTGAGGAGCTGATCAGCAATTTCCCATTTGCTGTCAGGGGCGGGGATATTGACGGGCTGGGAAATCGCTTTCCCCGGTGGAATGGCGCGCCGTCACTGGATTACCCCATCATCATCAGGGACGTCGTGCGCGAGCCTGATGTAACAGGCCCCATCTTCGTGTCGGCACGCTGGGGTCTGCTGCCCTCCTGGGCCAAATCAGGCGGCCGGCCGCCGCCGGTCAATGTCCGCTGCGAGAGCATCGCTTCCAATGGCATGTTTCGCGCGGCATATGGTTCGCGCCGGTGCCTGGTGCCGATCAACGGCTTCTTCGAGTGGAAGGACATTCACGGCACGGGCAAGAACAAGCAGCCCTATGCGATCGCGATGAAGGACGGCTCCGCCTTCGCGCTCGCCGGCATCTGGGAAAGCTGGAAAGATGAGAACGGCATTTCGATCCGCAACTTCGCCATCGTCACCTGCGAGCCGAACGAGATGATGGCTGAGATCCATGACCGCATGCCTGTTATCCTGCATCGCGAGGATTATGAACGCTGGCTGTCGCCGGAGCCGGATCCGAACGATCTGATGAGGCCTTTCCCGGCCGAATTGATGACGATGTGGAAGATCGGGCGGGGCGTCGGCTCGCCCAGGAATGACGGGCCTGAGATCATCGAGGAAGTCGAGGACGATCCGGAGCCGACGCTGCTCTAGGGTAAGTCAGGCAAAGCGGTGGCGGTCTTACCTCCGGAAACGCTCTGATTCACCGGCTCGGGCGGAGCCATTCACGAAACCATGCGGCAAACACATCCTCACGAGGAGAGGACAACGCATGCAGGACGACGCCGGAACGCTTTTACGGTCGTTCCTCAACAATGCCCTTCGCAGACAGACACAGCGCCGGATCCGGGACTTCGGCGGCTATGAGATCGGCAAGCGCCGAAAGCCTGATGTCATCGCTACGATGGCGGACGAGGTAGCCGAGTTCCTCTGCACCTATCTCGACATCACGGCGAACGGCCGACCGGCGACCAGGGAAGGCGTGGTCTTCGCCATCGCCCAGGCGCTGGGCAATGTGCCCGATGAGCTCGCCTACAGGCTGACATCCCGCGATGACGATGCGTGGAGAACCGTCTGCGAGTCCGTCGCTGTTTTCCTGGAAGCCTGCATGGAATTCGACCAGAAGCCCTATGACGGGTCGCTGACGGCGCGATCGAACTATAACGGCTGGAAAGACTGGGAGGTGATCGTCAGCGGCGAGAGGCCCAGGGGCAAATGGCGCCACGCCTGGAAGGAGAAACCAGGCGACGATTTCATCGGTTTTGACGGCGAAACCTGCATGGGGCGGATCTTCAAGATCGATCTCACCGGCTCCGACGAGCGCTGGTACTGGCTGATGGCGGCCGATGGCAGCCCACGGCGCGGATGGCCGGCGGCGGGGTACGAGGCGAGCGCGAGGAGCGCGGCCTGCCGGGTAGAGCGGATTTATTTTGCGCTGGTGAAGGGGGAGGCGAGGGGGGAGCATGAGATGTTGGTTTGTGGAACTGCTGGCCATTCGCCCAAGATGGCGGTTGCTAAAGGTTAATGAGTCATCCGTCGTACGGACGCGCTTCGGCTGCATTCCTGTGATAAGCACCGGAATGCAGAAGAACGGCACGCCCTTCGATCCTCTTAACGATTAGTTCGAAATCGCTTCAGGTGTTCTCTCTTCTTCTTCTTCTTCTTTTTCCGCAATCAAACGCCACGCCGCGGCATTGCCCTTCCGCTCTGGAATCAGCTCAATCAGATTTTGGTTCTTGAGTCTGTAAAAGACTTCCTTCATTTGATTTTCGGACTTTATTCCGGTGATTTCTCTGGCCTGACGATTCCTAATTTCTGGATGAGTGGCTAGATACTCAAGGACCAGTTCTTCGGGCGTCGCAAGCGGAGTATGAGGTATTGTCACCACGACATAGTTACCCTCCTCGCGGAGAGTCGGACTCTTAAGGCGCCACTCTTTCATCTTGTCAAAGGCCGTATTCAAGCCTTCACCTAAATCTTTGTTTGGAGCATCCTTATATTTAGCTAAACTTCTAACAATTTTAGAATTTCTACTATATCTGACATCAAGAAAATTTTCTGTCGTAACAAACCCAGGAAGACGCCCCGGGCTTTTAATTTCAATTCTGTTCTGAAAAATCAATACCTGTATATCATCGGAAATTGAGTAATCGCGATGTATAACCGCGTTAACTAATATTTCCCATATGGCCTCTGGTGGGTAAGCGACTGCCTTCAGTCCTTCCGTTGTCATAATGCTTATACCGGACATTATTTCGGTAACTGTCTCCGCAGCATTGTGAATTTGCTGATAAAGTGATCCTTCTATATTTATATTCTTTTTCAAATGCTCTCTTTCCGGAATGTCTTGCTTTGTATCGTAGAAAATTATCTTCACTCCGCATCGGCGCGGAAAAACAGGTTGGGGTCTATCGGAAAATAGCAAAATTCCCGCGCAATTCGGCACGAAGGCATTGCGATCTATCAGGCCTTCGTTCACGCAGTAAGCGAGTGGTTCCTGCGAAGGCATGAGATCAGAACTGAAGCGTTTCAGCTCGTCGGAATCTACTATGTCTTCAGCACGCAGGTTGTTCAATAACGTATCTTCGTAGCTTGCGGCGCCTTTCGCAAAGGATAGTGAAGTGATTTTCTCGGGGTCTGTAACGGGGAGCGACTGGGCACCCATTCTTTGGTAGACTTTTCCTTCGCTAGTTTTGCAGACATTCTGACTTCTATCAATATAGACACGCATGACAATACCCGGCCGTTCATCAGTGTCCAGGAACTCATGCCGAAACGCAATTGATGGATTTAAATTGAAAAGACATTGTAGAATTGAATTATATTCTTCCGATGTGTTTTTGCCGTTCCATCTATCGAGGGGAGAAATTTATCATCGGCAATACCGATGATAAATTCACCGCCGTCAGCGTTGGCAAAAGCTACCGCGATCTTCTCGACCTTTTTACCGTCGATTGCGGCCGCTTTCTTATCGTATAAGTCGCCTTCCGGACGAGTACACAGTGCTAAAGCATCATCTTTAGAAATTCTATTGATTTCAGGCATTAATGTCATTCCATTAAGAGCAGAGGTGATACGTCAGTACCCGTTATGGATTAATATTCCATTTCTAAGTGGTTGTAGAGGTTGTGTTTGCAGCTGCTTGCTGTTCACCGCCCCGGCCGCCCAGTCTTCCCCTTCGTCCGCCCCTTGCGCTTCTGCTGTGCCGGCTCCTCGTAGCTCCCGGCGCCAACCCTGCCGCGCACCACCGGCCTGACATCGTCGTCGCGTTCCGGCTGGCCTTCCAGCAGTGGTGAAAACCGCTTCGTGCCCTTGGCGGCGTCCGGCTTGTCAGGCACATGGCCGCTCACCGGTTTTTCCGTGCGGCCGACGGTCATTTCGTCGAGAGTGTTACGGCGGAAGAGGCTCTTGTTGTCGGCGGGGGTGGCGACATGTCGGCCCATTTCGTCGAGTTCCGGCTTGCGGAAGAGCGGCGTGGCCGTGTCGGTGCCTGGGCCCATGTCGTCGAGGGTGGGTTTGGAGAAGTAGGAGGGTGTGGTACCCCCCTCTGTCCTGCCGGACATCTCCCCCACAAGGGGGGAGATCGACTCGCGGTTGGCTTTTCCGTTCCTTTTGCCGCCTTCCTGGTTGCGGGCTTCCTCCCGCGCCATCGGGTCGTCCATCGCGGCGAGTTCCACGGCCTTGAGGCGTTTGATTTCGTCGCGCAGGCGGGCGGCTTTTTCGAAGTCGAGGTCGGCGGCGGCGTCGCGCATGCTTTTTTCGAGCGCGTTGAGATGGGCCTGCAGGTTGTTGCCGACGAGGTTGCCGCCGTCGGCGAAGCCTTTACCGGAGACGCCCGAGATGTCGGCGCGGACGTGGTCGCGCTCGTAGACGGAGTCGAGGATGTCGGAGATCTTGGCCTTGACCGATTCCGGGGTGATGCCGTTTTCGAGGTTATAGGCCATCTGCTTTTCGCGGCGGCGGGCGGTCTCGTCCATGGCACGTTGCATGGAGCCGGTGACGTTGTCGGCATAGAGGATGACCTTGCCGTCGACGTTACGGGCGGCTCGGCCGATCGTCTGGATCAGCGAGGTTTCCGAGCGCAGGAAGCCCTCCTTGTCGGCGTCGAGGATGGCGACGAAGCCGCATTCGGGAATGTCGAGGCCCTCGCGCAGCAGGTTGATGCCGACGAGCACGTCGAAAGCGCCGAGGCGCAGGTCGCGGATGATTTCGATACGCTCCAGCGTGTCGATGTCGGAGTGCATGTAGCGCACGCGCACGCCCTGCTCATGCAGATATTCGGTCAGGTCCTCGGCCATGCGCTTGGTCAGCACGGTGCAGAGGGTGCGGTAGCCCTTGGCCGCGGTCTCGCGAATCTCGCCGAGCACGTCGTCGACCTGGGTGCGGGCGGAGCGGACTTCGACCGGCGGGTCGATCAGGCCGGTGGGGCGGATCACCTGTTCGGCGAAGACGCCGCCCGACTGTTCCATCTCCCAGCTGCCTGGTGTGGCCGAGACGGCGATCGTGTCGGGGCGCATGGCGTCCCATTCCTCGAAGCGCAGCGGCCGGTTGTCCATGCAGGAGGGCAGGCGGAAGCCGTATTCGGCCAGCGTCGCCTTGCGGCGGAAGTCGCCGCGATACATGCCGCCGATCTGCGGCACGGTGACATGGCTTTCGTCGATGAAGACGATGGCGTTGTCGGGGATATATTCGAACAGCGTCGGCGGCGGATCGCCGGGGTCGCGGCCGGTGAGGTAGCGCGAATAGTTCTCGATGCCCTGGCAGGAGCCGGTGGCTTCCAGCATCTCGATATCGTAGCGGGTGCGCTGCTCCAGGCGCTGAGCCTCCAGGAGGCGGCCGGCCTTCTCCAGTTCGGCGAGGCGCAGCCGCAGCTCCTCCTTGATCGCCTTGATGGCGCCGTTCAGCGTCGGGCGCGGGGTGACATAGTGCGAATTGGCGTAGATCTTCACCGATTTCAGATCGCCGGTCTTCTGGCCGGTCAGCGGATCGAACTCGGTGATGGCGTCGATCTCGTCGCCGAACATGCTTATGCGCCAGGCCGCGTCTTCCAAGTGGGCGGGGAAGATCTCAATGGTGTCGCCGCGAACGCGGAAGGAGCCGCGGGTGAAATCCATGTCGCGGCGCTTATATTGCTGGGCGACGAGATCGGCCAGCAGCTGGCGCTGGTCCAGACGGTCGCCGACATTCATCTGGAAGGTCATGGCCGTATAGGTCTCGACCGAGCCGATACCATAGATACAGGAGACCGAGGCGACGATGATGCAATCGTCGCGTTCGAGCAGCGAGCGCGTCGCCGAGTGGCGCATGCGGTCGATCTGCTCGTTGATCGAACTTTCCTTCTCGATATAGGTGTCGGAGCGCGGCACATAGGCTTCCGGCTGGTAGTAATCGTAGTAGGAAACGAAATATTCCACCGCATTGTCGGGGAAGAAATTCTTGAACTCGGAATAGAGCTGGGCGGCCAGGGTCTTGTTCGGCGCCAGGATGACGGCCGGGCGCTGCGTTTCCTCGATCACCTTGGCCATGGTGAAGGTCTTGCCGGAGCCGGTGACGCCGAGCAGCACCTGGCTGCGGTCGCCATTCTGCAGGCCCTCGACGAGATCGCGGATCGCCGTCGGCTGGTCGCCGGCCGGCTTGTACTCCGAGTCCATGCGGATGGTGATGCCGCCTTCGGATTTGTCCGGGCGGGCAGGGCGGTGCGGCGTCCAGATCTTGCCGTTCTTGTGCAGCGGGTTGCCGCTCTCGATCAGCTTCGACAGCGCCTCCACGGTGGCGGTGACTCCGCCGGGCGAGATGCTGCCGGCATCCTCGAGCGAAATGTCGAGACCCGCCACCGGGTTCAGGCCGGCGGCGGCGCGCGTCTTCGGGTCGGAGGAACCGCCGATCGAGACGCCGCGCGCGGTCTTGCTCACCGTCGCCTTCTTGTTGACGCTGACGGCTTCCGAATGCTTGCGTGCTTCGTTCTCCACCCTCTTGCGGTGCTTGCCCGCTTTCGAGGCAATCTCGCGCTGGCTCTCGACGCCGGAGGCTTCTGCATCGGCTTCAAGCTGCTTCACCCAATCAGCGACGGAGCCGGAGAGGGGGGCGCCTTCAAAGGACGATTGCGGGGCTTCCTCGAAACCATTCGAGGTCGGAGATTTTTTCGGAGCTTTGGCCATGGCGCGAATATGGAGAGAGTCAGCGCGAAAGGGAAGAGGCAAAGAGTACAAAAGGGAAACGAATGAATCGTTCGGATTGGCTCAACAATTGGCCGGCTTGTGGCCGGCGGGCGGAGCCTCGAAGGACACGCTCCAGCGCTGCTCCTTGCAGCATGAACGTCAGCGCACCCGCCTTCTCTTTCGGGCCCCGGCGGGGCGCTCCAGGATGAGGCTCTCTTGGGCGGGGCTCCGGTCCCATCCTCTCGCCCGCACTGGAACCGGGATCGGCCCTCGGCAGTTAATCCTATGTCAATTCAGCTGCAGGTGCGACTGCCATTAGCGACCATTCCGCCTTCTGGAAAAAATCGATCTCGATCGAACTTGATACCGGCGAGCGGCTGGTTCTCCGCTCACCGCAGGATGCGCTTTACGCACTCGTCTCCGACTGGCCGATCAATGGCGGCGTCCATCAGCAGAGGGCGATCGATTTCTGCCGCGCCTGGCTTGCCGGCCGGATGCCGGCGGAAACGGTGCGGCAGGCTTTTATCCTTGCGGCGCTGGAGGCTGGCGTGGCGATCGCCGACGATGAGAATGGCACTGCAAGCTCCATTTCGAACCCTCCGGTGTAGGTCGAGCGACGCAGCCATATCCACGGTCACGCAGTCACATTCGCAGGGTGAATAAGTTTTATTTTCGTGTATTGCAAATATTGTTCCCGCTGTGTTTGTAGGAATGAGTGGCGTTTATTACGCTCCGATTCTTTGGAGAAACAACCGAATGAGAATAAAAATTCTCGCTTGCGCTGCCCTGCTGATGCTGGTCGGCTGCAATGCCCCAGTGTCGCAATCCGTTGCGGATTCCCAACGTGCGCCCTCTAGTGACGTCCGACAGAACTTCATCAACATCGTATTCAAGAGAAGTTACAGACACGAAGCGGGAGAAGTGGTTTGGGCGCGAATTTCCAGCGTGGTGCTGCTTGAGCCTGAGAAAAAGATCTATGCTTACTGTGTACGCGTGGTGCCCAAGCACAGCTGGGGCGACTGGGCCTATCTCGGCGTCTCCTTCACGGATGGCCAAATCCTCGGCGCAACGGCGAATGACTACCGTTGCCAGGACAAGCGGCTGCGCTACTACCCGTTTCCTGAGCTGACCGGCATGAAGACCTGACGCGGCTGCGAGGGCTCGCCCGCGTCGGTTTTGCTGCTTATAGCCACCGACCGCCGGCGCGCCCGCCTCGCCGTTCGAGGCACCTTGGTGAGGCTCTCGTGGGCCTTGCCGACATAGCCGCGGCGCGCGGGTAGGGGCTGCGGCATCGTCCAACCTCCGGCTGCCGGAAGCGGACTGCGCATCCGGCAGTCCGCGCAACGGATAGGCCGCACCAGCAAAGGCAACACCTAACCCGCGGGGAGAACCATCCTCACACCGTCCCTAGGCAAAGACCGCCTCTCTGGAATGATCCGCCGTCGGCGCTCTGCAGTACCATACTAGGACGGCAATCGTTCCAACGGGAAACAAAAATCCGAGAAGCTGGTGCCATCCGCTTCGGTTGACGTCGTGAAGGCGTCGGGCGGCGACGGCGATCCACGGAAGAAACGTGGCCAGCGACCAGATCCGGTTCAAGGTTTCGCTCCGATCCACGGCAAGCAAAGCGATGGCGACGAGAGAGAGGAAGAGTGCCGAATACCAGAATTCCGATCGGCTCGCTCTGCCGCGGAAGTTCACGTAGTTCTTGAAATAGCTGCCGATCGCCTGGCCGAAACCCATCGGCTCAGCCGGGCCGCCGAAGCGGTTCGGGCCGGCCGGCGGTTTTCTGAAGATGAAGATTGACGGCACGGCTATGAGGATCAAGACGATCAGCCAGTGCCACAGAGAAAAACTGCCCATGTAATACCCCAACGGCTAAATGGTTTAATGAACGCGCTTTTGCAGATTAATCGATTGCAAGGCGATTCGTCATCAATCACAGCGCGAGAATTTCTCCGCGACTTTGAGGGTGGGATGATGCCTGGGTGGCGCGCGGCCTGATCGGTCAGTGCTTGACCAGCACCCGCGCTAATACGGGCTGTTCTATGCCCTTCAGCGTCAGCGTGCGCTCTTCCGCTCCGGCAACGAGAGCGGCGGCCCCGGCCGCCGTCTCGGCGGAAACCAGGATCTCGCCGGCGGCGGCCTGGGATTCCAGCCTGGCGGCCTGATTGACGACGCCGCCGATGGCGGTGAAGTCGCTGCGGAAGCTGGAGAATTCGCCGATCTGCACCTCGCCGGAATGGATGCCGACGCCGACACCGATGGAGCGGCCGGGCAGGGCGTCGGGCGCCAGGCTATTCAGCGCCGCGGCGCAGTTGCGCTGGATCTCCTGGGCGGCGCTGATCGCCGCGCCGGCGTGATCTTTGCGGATGATCGGGAAATTGAAGATCGCCATCAGGCCGTCGCCCATCTGCTTGTTGACGATGCCGTCATGCGCCCAGATCGCCTGGGCGCAGCGATCCTGGAACAGGCTGACGATTTCGCTCAAGCGCACCGCCTCGATACGCTCGGAAAGATCGGTAAAGCCCCTGATGTCGGCGAACAGGATGGTGGCATCGACGGTGATCTGGCGCTGCTTCTTCACATATTGGAACGAGCGCTCGCAGATGGTGCAGATATCGGGATTCATCTTGCTACGGGTGATGCCGAAGGCGCGGAAGGGAAGCGCGAGCGGGCCGCCGATCGGGATCGGCATATGCATCTGATCCCAGCAGCCGCGGCAGATCCTGGCGCTGCCATGCCTTGCCTGCTCCGTGAAGGTGGATTCTGTCGTCATGTCGCGCGATCCAATGGCCGTGGTGAAGCTTCCGTCAACATGTGGCTTTTGGCAACTGTTGTGTTGGTTGAGGAGGTTTCATCGACCGCGGGCGGAGCCGTTGCTTTGGCCTGCGGACCAACTGCGTTGGCCGCGGGAGCAACTGCGTTGGCCTACGGACCAACTGCGTCGGCCTACGGACCAACTGCGTTGGCCGTGGGATAACAGACACAGTTGTTACTCCCACTGTTCGACGCCGGATGCGAAACTATCTCCGACCAATCGCGATGCACCGGCTTTCGGAAGGGAGCGCGGGAACTCGCCCCAAAGAGGAGATTGAAGCGATGACTGCAACAGCCGGGAATGGAAAGGGCGGACAGACCATGCAGAGGCCGCCCGTTGTGTCGCAGGCGGCCTGGGAGGCGGCTCACCGGCAGCTTCTCGTGAAGGAAAAGGCGCATACGCGTGCCCGTGACGCGCTTGCCGCCGAGCGGCGGCGCATGCCATGGATGGCCGTCGAAAAGCAATACGCTTTCGAAGCGCCGAAAGGCAGGATCAGCCTGCTCGACCTGTCCGAAGGCCGGCACCAGCTCATCGTCTACCGCGCTTTTTACGAGCCTGGCGTCTTCGGCTGGCCCGAGCATGCCTGCCGTGGCTGCTCGATGGTTGCCGATCAGGTCGCCCATGTCGCCCATCTCAACGCCCGTGACACGACGCTGGTTTTCGCCTCGCGCGCGCCGCAGGCCGACATAGCGCGGCTGAAGGAACGGATGGGCTGGACGATGCCGTGGGTGACGATCACCGACGACTTCGACAAGGATTTCGGCGTCGACGAATGGCACGGCACCAATGTGTTCTACCGCGACGGCGAGCGCATCTTCCGCACCTATTTCGTCAATAACCGCGGCGACGAGCAGATGGGCGGCACCTGGAATTATCTCGACATCACGCCGCTCGGACGCCAGGAAGTCTGGGAGGATTCGCCTGCGGGCTATCCGCAGACCCCGACCTACAAATGGTGGAACTGGCACGACAGTTACGTTGCCGACGCCGAGCCCGACAAGAAATGGGTCGAGGTCTCCGATGCCGGTGAAGCGGCGTTCCGGGAGGAAAGCGCCAAGGGGAAATCCTGAGCCGCGTTCAGGATCAGCCCTCATTCTTGTACGCTGCCGTAGCTGTCTGATGCGGTTGTGCGGCGAAGATGCGCGTTTCAGGATGAAGGGGATGGGGGTACCGTGTGGCACCCCCTCTGGCCTGCCGGCCATCTCCCCCACAAGGTGGAGATCGGCTGGGCGCGATGGCTTCCCCAAACAACTACCTTATAGCTGCTGCGCTACGGTCACGAGGGAACGATGGTCCAACCTCTGCCGATCCCCTTGTGGGGGAGATGCCCAGCAGGGCAGAGGGGGTGCCACACAGCACGCCCGCAAAGGAAAGACGAAAGTATCTCGTGCTCAAGGCCGGAGCCTCGAAGGACGAGAGCGAGCGGCTGGAAGAGTTGGCGCGATGATGGAGAGAAGTCGCGCGGTCTGAATTACCCGAGTTGCCTTGCCGGCCACTGACCATGCATAGTGGCCGGCGAGGCGGAGGGGTCGATGATGAGATTGCATGCGCTTGTTCTGATGGTGCTTCTCGCGCCCGCCGCGGCGCATGCCGAACGCCGCTGCGGCTGGCTGGAGAATCCCTCGATGGCCAAATGGTCGCTCATGGATGCCGGCGGCGGCTGGACCATCATGGACAATGGCAGCGGCTACAAGGCCGCCGAGGGAATGGACAAGATCCCCGACCTGACGGCCGGCGAATTTGTCTACACCTATGCCTCGCATGGTTATGCCTGCGCCTGCATGGACGTCGACACGGACGGTGAGGAGGGAATCACCCGTATTCACTCCGTGCGGCAATTGCCGCTTTCCCGATGCCGGAACGATGCTGCCATCGGCTGGTTCCTCGACAAGGGCCAGTGATAAGGCGGGCGATCGCTTTGGCGTTGAGCGCCGCATCTTGGAAAACTTATGAAAAAAACTCCCGTCCGTTATCGTACCGGGACGGGCGCGGCTGGAACTTTGTCGTGCGCGCTGTGTTTGAGGTCGGCTCACAGGAGAAGAGGATGCCGTCCTTCACGCAACCACACTCGGCCCCGCGCAATTTTCAGTTCCCCGGTGAACAGCGGCAGGGCGACCCGACGATGGGGACGATCAATGCCGAGCTTGCCGACAAAGGCTTTCTAGTCACCAGCACCGACGAACTCATCACCTGGGCGCGCACCGGCTCGCTGATGTGGATGACTTTCGGTCTTGCCTGCTGCGCCATCGAGATGATGCAGATGTCCATGCCGCGCTACGATGTCGAGCGCTTCGGCGTCGCCCCGCGCGGAAGCCCGAGGCAGTCGGACCTGATGATCGTGGCAGGTACGCTGTGCAACAAGATGGCGCCTGCGCTGCGCAAGGTTTATGATCAGATGCCGGAACCGCGCTACGTCATCTCCATGGGCTCCTGTGCCAATGGCGGCGGCTATTACCATTATTCTTATTCCGTCGTGCGCGGCTGCGACCGGGTGGTGCCGGTCGACATCTATGTTCCCGGCTGCCCGCCGACGGCCGAAGCGTTGCTCTACGGCATTCTGCTCCTGCAGCGGAAGATCCGGCGCAACGGCAGCATCGAGCGGTAGCTGCCGATGCCCTTACCGAATTGCTTACCATTTTTCGCACGCCCCTCCTTTGCGGCGGAAACTTTCGAGCGGGAGTTGCGTTAGGGCGGTGACCGGGGATGTGTCCACCGATGGGAGGAGGAGGATCCATGAAAGTCATGATCGTTGAAGACGAGGGCCTCATCGCCCTGGAGCTCGAACGTATCGCGCAGGATGCCGGACACCAGACCGTCGGACCGGTTTCGACCGTTGAGCAGGCCCTCGCCTATGCTCCGAAAAGCGACGTCGCGCTCGTCGATCTTAGTCTCGCGGACGGGGTCAGCGGCGCGCAGCTTGCCCGCCGCCTGATCGACCGCTACGGCATCGATGTCATCTTCGTCACCGGCAGTCCGGAGAATGTCGGAAATGGCATGGAAGGTGCACTCGACATCATCCCCAAACCCTTCACCGACAACAGGATCGCCAGCGCGCTCTCGCGGGCACAGGCTTTGCGCAGGGACTTCGAGGGCAGCAATGCCGTCCTCTGACCGCCCGGCTGTCGAAGAGATCGAGGCGTCTGGCCGACAATGTCAACCTCGAGGTCGTCTGATGAAGCACGCGCTCATTGCCGTTCTATCGGCGCTGACAGCCTGTGCCAGCGCGGCCGGCGAACCGCAGGCGGTTCCCGGTAGTCTCACCTATGGCGGAAAGGTCATTCATCCGCCATATCGCGCGGGAACGGTTGTCAAGAACACCTTTCTCGGCCAGTTCGGCTACCGCGTCTTCGAGACCTATGTCGTTCAGCCGGACGGCACTCTCAAGCTGACGTCGCAGAGCACCGGACCGGATTTTCTTTGGCAGTGACGGGAGGCATACGGATCTATGGCAATATGACCGCCAGGTCATCGTTCGCGCCATTCCCCGCGTTCAGCCGCGTGGCGGCGAGGTCGATGAAGGCCTTGACCAAAGGCGACAGGTGCTGACTGCTGGGGTAGACGACATGCAGGCCGCCGGTCGGCGTCGTGTAATCATCAAGGACGCGGCGCAGTCGGCCGTCCGCGATGCAGGCCTCGGCGAGGCCGTGCGGCAGTTGCGCGATGCCGTAGCCGGCAATTGCAGCGGCCATGACCGCCTGCATCTCGTTGGCGGCGAACCGTCCCGATACCGTGACTGTTTCCCGGATGTCCGCGCTCTCCAGCACCCAGGGCACATTGGCCGCCGACGGACCGGCGATGACGCAGTCGTGGCCGGTGAGGTCCGCCGGCCGACCGGGCGTGCCGCAGCGGGCGAGATAGTCCGGGCTGGCGCAGAGAATCCTGTAGGTCGAGCCGAGCTTGCGGGCGATCAGCGTCGAATCTTCCAAAATGCCGGTGCGGAAGGCGAGGTCTATGCCGTTCTCGATAAGATTGAGCCTGTCGTCGGTCAGGCGCAGTTCGACCTTGGTCTTCGGGTAGGCCGCGAGGAAGTCGAAGATCGCAGCGGCGAGGAAATGGTCGCCGAAGCCGACGGGCGCGGAGATGCGGATCGTGCCGGCTGGCTCGGCCCGCGCCTCGGCCAGCCGAAGGTTCGCCTGCTCGAGGGTGCGAAGCGCCTCACTGCTCTCCTCGTAATAGAGGCGTCCCGCATCCGTCAGCCTGAGGCTGCGGGTGGTCCGCTGCAGGAGCCGCACGCCGACCTCGCGCTCAAGCGCAGCGATACGGCGGCTGACCGTCGTCTTCGGCATGGCGAGCAGGCGGGCGGCGGCGGTGAAGCTGCCGGCCTCGACGACACGGGCGAAGACGACGATGTCGTTGAGATCGAGCATTGTATTCACCAGTGGCACGATGTTTCTCAATCTTAGGCCATTATGGTTCAATGCGGCAAGTCTTACCTCTGGCTCATCGCCAAACGACAAGGAGCAGAGACATGAGCAAGCCAAGAAGCGTGCTGGTAACGGGCGCGACCGGACAGCAGGGCGGCGCGGTCGCCCGCGCATTGCTGGCGCGGGGCCACCGCGTCAGGGCGATCTGCCGTAGATCGGAGAGCGACAGCGCCAGGCGCCTGGCCGCGGCGGGAGTCGAAGTCGTCGCCGGTGATCTCGACGATGCCGGGTCGGTGACGCAGGCTGCGAGCGGTGTCGACACGATGTTCCTGATGGGCAATAGCTACGAGGCCGGGACGGATGCGGAAACCCGCCAGGGCATCACCGCCGCGAATGCGGCGAAGGCTGCCGGTATCGGGCACCTGATTTATTCCTCCGTCGCCGACGCCGATAGAAGGACCGGCATTCCGCATTTCGACAGCAAGTTTCTGGTCGAGCAGCATATTGCCGGGCTCGGCATTCCCTATACGATCAGCGCGCCCGTCGCCTTCATGGAAAACACCGTGGCGGCGTGGGCTATCGACGGGCTGCGCCAGGGCGTCTACGCCGCAGCCCTGCCGCCCGGGCGCGTGTTGCAGCAGATCTGCCTTGCCGATATCGGCGCCTTCGTTGCGGCCCTGACCGAACGGCGCGAACAGGTATTCGGCAGGCGTTTCGACATTGCCGGTGACGAATTGTCCGGCGAGGAGCAGGTGAAAGTCCTGTCGGAAGTGCTCGGCCGTCCGATCGGCTATCAGGAATTGCTGATTGCCGCGATGCGGCAGCAGAGCGAGGATGCGGCGCTGATGTATGAATGGTTCGACCGCACCGGCTACGACGCCGACATTCTCTCCCTTCGCCGCGATTTTCCTGACGTTGGCTGGCACCGTTACGCCGATTGGGCAGGCGGGTTTGATTGGAGCGTTCTGGACAAGGCTGGCGGCTGACGCGTTCCGCGGCGGTTGACGGCGGCAGATCCTTGGCGCGGGGCCGAGGATGAGGGACAAGGAGATCCGGCGGACCGACAGCGATTATCCGCTTGCGGCCGTCGGCGGCGCGTTCATAATCAGCCACGGTCCTTTGGGGGAGGAGGCTTCAATGCCGTCGAGTTTTCATGTCGAAAGTGCGGATGGTTATGAGCGGCTGATGGGCCGGTGGAGCCGGAAGCTGGCGCCGATGCTCATCGATTTTGCCGGGCTGGCGGATGGCGATCGCGTGCTCGACGTCGGCTGCGGCACCGGCAGCCTGGCGTTCACGCTTGCGCAAACGCCCGGCCTGCGGGAGATCGCCGCCATCGATTATTCTCCTGTCTTCGTCGAGGCGGCGAAACGGGCCAATACCGATCCACGCATATCGTTCCAACAGGCGGATGCCTGCTCCTTGCCTTTCGAGGACGGCCGTTTCGACAGGGCGATTTCGCTGCTGATGCTGCATTTCGTGCCGGAGGCGGGCAAGGCGGTGGCCGAGATGGCTCGCGTCGTCCGCCCCGGCGGCGTGGTCGCCGCCGCCGTCTGGGACCATTACGGCGGTATGTCGAACATGCGGATGCTGTGGGATACTGCCGTCATGCTCGACGAGGACGCGCTGCCGCTGCGCCGCCGATATTGTTTTCAGCCGATGATGCGGCCGGGGGAAATGAAAGAGACCTTCATCGCGCAGGGCCTTTCCGATGTCGAGGAAACCTCGCTCCTGGTGCGGATGGACTATCTTTCCTTCGACGATTATTGGCAGCCGATCGCAGCCGGCGAAGGGCCGCTCGGCAGGTATGTTGCGGGACTCGAGCCGGACAAGAAAAAGGCCGTCGACGCCGCCATTCGGGCCGCCTATGAGGCTGGCGAGCCGGATGGGCCGCGATCGTTCGCTTCGGTGGCGTGGGCGTGCCGGGGCAGGGTAGCTTGAGGCGGTCGGCCGGATGCGCCTGTTGCGATGAAGAGGCGGTGCGGCGGCGAAGAAAGATGCAAGGAGCAACGTTGAGGCGCGTGCTTCGAGGCTCCGCCGTTTTCGGGCTGCGCACCTCAGCATGAGGAAAGCTGGAGGATGTCGCCAAGGCCAGAGAGAGCCTCATCGCGAGGGGCGTTGGCGGAAGCCGCGTTCGAAAGCGCTTGCTGAATGAAAGATCGGGGCCGTCGGCGGGTTGAAACTGAAGCCGCCTACGACAATAAATCGGAGTATCCTTCATGTTCCGCGCATGAAACCTGAGCCTTTTCAGTAGATTACAAATCGTCCATGTCCTGATATCGCCGCATTTCCTACAGATTCCCGTCGCAATCGGGTGTCAGCCTGTCACCATCAAGTGATCAGGAGGTGATCGGGCATGAGCCTCTCTTTCCCGACGATGGCGGCGATCCGGTTCGGTTATGGTTTCCGGCCGGGCGAGGTGGCGCCGCAAAGCAAGGATGAGCTGATCGGGCAGTTATCCAAAGGCGCGGCGGCAACGCCGGATTTTCCGCTCGGCGGCCCCGACATGCGTCACCGGGCGATCCTCAGCCTGCAGGACCAGCTGAAGCAGATCCGGGAAGATGCCAAGACGGTCACTGACGATCCGACGCGGCGCGAGATGCGTAAGGCTGTGCAGCGCCAGGCGCAGCAGCAGTTTCAGCACGACGCGAACCTGCGGCTGATGCAGGCGGTGCTGTCGCCCCACGGCTTTTACGAGCGGCTTTCGACCTTCTGGACCGATCATTTCTCCACCAGCGCCAATAAGAGCCTGCCGATGCGCCTTATCGTGCCGCTCTACGAGGCCGAGGCAATCCGGCCGTTCATTTCGGGCAGGTTCGGCGATCTTCTGCGCAGCGCCACCGCTCATCCCGCCATGCTGATCTACCTCGACCAGGCGGATTCGCTCGGGCCGGATTCGGCCGGCGGCGTCAAGCGCAACAAGGGGCTGAACGAAAATCTCGGACGCGAGCTCCTGGAACTGCACACGCTCGGGGCCGGCAGCGGCTATACCCAGGCGGATGTTACCGCCGCGGCCATGGTGCTGACGGGACTCACTATCGACCGCAAGGAGATGGATATCGCCTTTCGGCCGAACATTTCGGAGCCCGGCGAGCATCAGGTGCTCGGCGTCAGTTATGGCGGGCGCCGGCGCTCGCGCGAGGATTATCTCGACATGCTCGACGACCTCTCGGTCCATCCGAAGACGGCGGCGCATATCAGCCGCAAGCTCGCGGTGCATTTCGTCTCCGACCAACCAGACGAGGGGATGGTCTCTGATATGGCGGCCGCGTGGAAGAAGACGGATGGCGACCTCACCGCCGTCTATACCGCCATGCTCGACCATCCGGCCGCCTGGCAGAACGAGGGCGCCAAGGCGCGCCAGCCGTTCGATTTTGTTGTTGCCGGTCTGAGGGCGCTGAACGCGGGGCCGGTCAACGGCGTCGTCGGCAGCTTCCTGGCAGCCAATCAGCAGGGAACGGACGAGGGCGATATGGCTGCCAATACGCCTGGTATGGCGGGAGCGCCAGTGACGACGGACCCCGCCGGAGAGGCGAGGGACAAGCGGCTCAAGGCCTTTCGGGCGGCGCGGGCATTGGGGCAGGGGGCGCTGAAGCGCATGGGCCAGCCGATCTGGCTGCCGCCGAGCCCTGCCGGTTTCGAGGAAGGCTTTTCCGCCTGGATCACCGGCAGCCAGCTCGCCGAGCGTCTGGCCTGGGCAAGGCGGGCCGCGGCGCAGTTTGGCCGCGACGAGGATCCGCGCGCGTTCCTGAGATCGACGCTTGCCGATGCCGCGCGCGATGAAACGATCCGCGTGGTATCGCAGGCGCCGAACAGGATCAGCGGTTTGACGCTGGTGCTGGCATCGCCGGAATTCAACCGCCGATAGGAGGCTCCCAATGAACCGGATCTTGCTTTCCCGCCGCGGTTTTCTGACCTCGGCCTGCTGTCTTGCCGCCGCCCCCGTCTTCACGCCGGTCAGCTTCGCGGCGATGCCGGGCGATAATCGTTTCGTCACCATCGTCCTGCGCGGCGCGATGGATGGGCTCGACCTGGTGCAGCCTTACGGCGACGCCGGTTTTGCCGCGCTCAGGCCGACCCTGGCGCTGACGCCGGATAGCGGGCTTCTCGATCTCGACGGGCATTTCGGCCTCAATCCCGCCGCCGCCGACCTGATGCCGCTCTGGAAGAGCCGAGAGCTCGCCTTCGTCCATGCTGTGTCGACGCCCTATCGCGACCAGCGCAGCCATTTCGACGGGCAGGACATGCTTGAATCCGGCGGCGAACATGTCGCCGAGGAAAAGACTGGCTGGCTGAACCGGGCGCTCGCTGTCATCCCCCGCTCGGATGCGCGCAAGGCGATCGACGTCAACACGTCGACGGAGCTGATCCTCTCCGGGCCGAACAATGTCGACGTCTGGGCATCGGATTCCAATCTGGCGCCGGCGCGTGACGAGATGCAGTTCCTGGCGCGGCTCTATGCCGGTGATCCGCCCTTCGCCCAGGCACTTGCCGAGGCGACGCGCGCCGACGGCGCTGCGATGATGATCGAGCTGGACGGCGAGCGCGGCGAGAAGATCGGCGACGTCGCGACGCTTGCGGCCAACATGCTGAAGGGCGATTACCGCATCGCCAGCTTCTCGATCACCGGGTGGGACACCCATATCGGCCAGGCCGGCCAATTCAAGCGACCGGCAGGGGATCTCGCCCAGGCGATCAACACGCTGAAGACGACGCTCGGGCCCGAGATCTGGGCAAAGACGATGGTGCTTGCCATGACGGAATTCGGCCGCACCGTCCGCCAGAACGGCTCCGCCGGCACCGACCACGGCACCGGCGGCTGCGCTGTCCTTGCCGGCGGCGCGATCAACGGCGGCCGCATCCTCGGCCGCTGGCCGGGGATCGGCGATGGCCAGCTGCTCGACGACCGCGACCTGATGCCGACGGCCGACGTGCGCGAGGTGGCGGCGGCGATGCTCTACCGGCAGTTCGATGTCGGTGTGGACGATCTGACGGGGAAGATATTTCCCGGGCTGGGCTTTGATAAGGGATCACAGTTTTTGAAGGTGTGAGAGGGGCGGGACGGCACGACGACCAACCCTCATGGTGAGGAGCCCGAAGGGCCGTCTCGAACCACGGGGGCGGGTGGCTTGGCATCACGCCAGCATCCGCACTCGGCGAAGCGGAGGCCAGCCCGTCCTTCGAGGCCCCTGCGGGGGCACCTCCAGGATGAGGCTGGAGAGAGGGCGCGACCTTCCAACAAGGTTTGAGAATTTGCCGCTGCCCGGTCCCTCGCTTTCGCTCAGGGCGTTCGGCCCCGCAATCGATTCACCGGATCGATCGCTCCCGCTTCGCGGAACCGGGCCTCACTCCAACACATCATAAAGCCTGAAGATGAAGCTCACCTGGTAGAGCAGGTTGCCGATGACGAAGATTGTGTGGAAGCGGCGGTTCGCGGTCCAGGCGGCGAGGGCGCAGAGCAGGATGTAGACGATGTTACGGGCGGGATATTCCCAGCCGAGCGAGAGGATGCGCTCCGGACCTTTGATCGCCGTGTCGAGGATATCGACGGCGTAGATCAGGCCGAGGACGCCGAAGAACCATTTACGCCGCGAAATGAAATATTCCTCGTAGCCGCCATATTCATCGAGGCTCGCCGGGAAGAGCAGGGCGCAGAGCAGGAAGAACAGGCTGCAGAAGCAGACGAGGAAGAGATAGATGCCGAAGCCGATGACGGGCACGGCCTGCAGGCGGTATTCCCACCACCAGATATGGATGATGAAGAGGAACAGGGACAGCGCCCAGCCGAGATGGACGACATAGACCCGCGCGTTGGCCGGGTGTTGGACGATACCGGCCACGCCGGTCAACAGCCTCGCGAGCGAAAGGCTGATGACCATGCCCATCACCACCTTAATATGAACGAAGACCTCCGGCGAGCTGACCGTTTCCATGGTGTCGATCCCGGCCTGTCACTCCTCGGGGACTTGCTTGGGCTTGCCCTCTTCGTCGAGCGCCACCATGATGAAGGTGGCGGCGGTGACCTTTTCCATCTTGGCATAACGCGAGCGGTGCGCCCAGGCTTCGACGATCAGCGTAATCGATGTGCGCCCGACGCGGTCGATATCGGTATAGACCGAAAGCGTATCGCCGATCTTGACCGGCAAATCGAAGGCCATCTCCTTGACGGCGGCGGTGACGACGCGGCCCTTGGCGCGCTCGGCGGCGCGGATGCCGGAGGCAAGGTCCATCTGCGCCATGACCCAGCCGCCGAAAATATCGCCGGCCGGATTGGCATCGCCAGGCATGGCGAGCGTGCGCAGCGTCAGTTCGCCTCTCGGCTTGGCGGCATCGGTCATCAAAAGATCTCCATCTGATCTGGGGTTGGCCGGTGATTCACTTGAAGTCACCCTAGTGCATGATATCGAGACGTGTCAGTGGTTTTCCAGGCATAAGATGCGCAAGATTGACCCCATCGCAGCCTGTCAGCGCTCTACGCGGAAAAGCAACCGGTAGCCATGCTGAAACGTGAGCGAGCGCCAATCGACTTTGACTGTTGAAAAATGTCAGGTGAGATTTCGCCCGGTTTAGGCGATGCAGCGGAGCAATGAATGTACTCGGAGATAGGTACTTATGTGTTGGTCTGTTTCATAGCAGTCTTGGTAACAGCTGTTTTTTGCGATGCGCTCCGAAACGGTCGTTTGCTGTTTCAAACCGGTTTTTCTGGTCAGCGATCTGCACTTCGCCGGAGCGACCATCCGATTTTGTTCTGGCTGCTCACCTTCTTGTTCTTTTGCGGGTTCTGCGTCGCATGGGCTGCTTGGTGGCAAGAGACGATTTTGTTGTTGAAGTTGCTTAATCTTGCGGACTAGCGGGTAAGGTCTCTCGAAGTCATATACCAAGGAACGGCAGACCAAATATGGCAGCTCGCATCGATCTAAATTCCACTCGTTTTCAGCCGATTGATTTTCACAATCGGAATCTCACCTCACGTTATTCAATTATCTTCTAATAAAATTTTACGCTCCGGTAATTCCGGTAGTTCAGAATGTGAGCGGTCTCATGTCCAAGAATCGCCGGGAACCCTCATGCGTAACGTCAAGATTTCCACCCGTCTTTACTGCCTCGTCGGCTTCACGCTTGCCGTGCTCGCCGCGACGATGGTCTTCTTTCTGAACTATTCCTATTCCGAGCTGGAAGCGGAGCGGAAGGTCGGGCTGGAGAAGATGGAGGCGACAGCTCTCGGCATCTTCGACAAATATTACAAGATGGAACAGGCGGGTACGATGACCCGTGAGCAGGCGCAGGCGGCCGCCAAGGACGTGATCGGCGCCATGCGCTACGGCGCCGACGGCTATTTCTGGATCAATGACATGCGCCCCGCTATGGTGATGCATCCGATCAAGCCGCAACTGAACGGCACCGATATCTCCCAGATGAAGGACCCGACCGGCAAGTTCCTGTTCGTCGAGTTCGTCAACAAGGTGAAGAAGGACGGCAAGGGCTTCGTTGATTATTACTGGCCGAAGCCGGGCGCCGATGATCCGGTGCTGAAATATTCCTATGTCGCCGGTTTCGAGCCCTGGGGCTGGATCGTCGGCACCGGCGTCTATGCCGATGATCTGGCGGCGCTCTATCGCCAGAATGCGATCTGGGCTGCAGCGCTCTGCCTGCTTGGCGCGGCCGCCACCATCGCGATCGCTTATGCTATCGTCCGCAGTGTGACGGCGCCGATTGCCCGACTGAAGACGGCGATGAATGCGATTGCCGCCGAGGAAGCATCGGTCGAGATCGCCGGCGCTGACCGTCGCGACGAGATCGGCCAGATGGCCAAGGCGCTGCTGGTTCTGCGCGACTCTGTCGACGAGCGTAGCGCATTGCGCGGACGCGAAGACGAAAGGCAGCGCCAGATCGAGGACGAGCGCCGTGGCAACGAGGCGAGCTTGCGCTCGGCTTCCGAGCGGCAGAGCCGCGCGATGCAGGCGCTCGGTGTCGGCCTGGAGAAGCTTGCAAGCGGCGATCTGACCGTTTCGATCGGCGATATCGGTGACGATTACGCGAAACTGCGCAGCGACTTCAACGCCGCCGTCGATGCGCTGAACGGCGTCATCCATGCGATCGCCGAATCGAGCCGCGTCGTCAACGACAGCGCGTCCGACATCAGCGAGGCGACCGGTAATCTGTCGAAGCGCACGGAGCAGCAGGCGGCCGCACTCGAAGAAACGGCCGCAGCGCTCGACGAAATCACCGCGACGGTCAAGACCGCGTCCGAGCGGGCGAACGAGGCGCGCGAGATGGTGGCCGAAACCAAGGCGAGCGCCGGCCGCTCCGGCGACATCGTCCGCAACGCCGTGACCGCGATGGGCCGGATCGAGGAATCCTCGAGCCGCATCAACCAGATCATCTCTGTTATCGATGAGATTGCCTTCCAGACGAATCTGCTGGCGCTGAACGCCGGCGTCGAGGCTGCGCGGGCCGGCGAGGCGGGCCGCGGCTTCGCCGTCGTCGCCCAGGAAGTGCGCGAACTTGCGCAGCGTTCCGCCAATGCGGCCAAGGAGATCAAGGAACTGATCAGCCGGTCGGCTGCGGAAGTCGAGGGCGGGGTTGCGCTGGTGCGCTCGACAGGTGACGCGCTGCTGGAGATCGAGGCGCTGGTCAACCAGGTGAACGACCATGTCGCCTCGATCGCGACGGCGGCGCGCGAGCAGTCGACGGGGCTCAACGAGATCAACAGCTCCGTCAATCACATGGACCAGATGACGCAGCAGAACGCTGCGATGGTCGAGGAGACGACGGCGGCCAGCCGCACGCTTGCCGACGAAAGTACGCAGCTGAAGACGCTGCTTGCGAATTTCCGGCTGCGCGAGGCGGGGCGTCCGACCGAAACCCGATACACACGGGCAGCGTGAAAAACAGCAAAGATCAAAGGCCGGGCGACCGGCCTTTTTCAATTCCCACCGCCTTCAGATTGTGCCGGTAAGTTTTCATTCACCGTTTTTAATTAAAATTGGACCGAGTTTTTTCGGTCACTCTGCGGCCGGCCCATGGAAGCGATAAGAGTATGGCGTTTGTTTCCTTTCCGCGGCGAGCCTTCCTGCCCGTGCTGCTCTCGGCGGCGCTGACCACCTGTTCGATCAGCGATGGGCTGGTGCCGCCGGCCAATGTCGACAATGGCACCCGGGTCAGTTCGATTTCACCGTCTCGCGGTGCCGCGCGTATGGCGCGTGCGGAGCGCCTTGCGCCGGCGGAAACTCAGGCCTCCTATCCCGTCTCCGGCGGGCCTGTCGGCAGCAGCCAGGGCTCGGTCGATTATCTCGATACGCCGAACCTTGCCGGCACCGGGCACGCGGCACAGGCGCCGCAGATGCTGGCCGCGCCGGAATCCCATGGCCGCAAGCTGCCGATGATCGACAGCGACGAGGCGCTGGCGGCAGGCCAGCCGAACGGCAACTGGGGCGGCACGCAGAACCTTGCTGTCCCGTCCGGCGGTGTCAACATGGATGAAGAGCTCGGGGCCGAACCGGTCGTCGGGCTGGCGCAGGAACAGCAGCAGCAGATCGCCGAGGGCAACGCCAGCGAACCTGTCGTCGACGGCATCGGCACCGACAGTCCGGCTCAGATCAATCAGCCAGTGCGCCAGTCCGCACCCCGGGCAATGCCGCAGCCGGCAGCCCAGGCCGAGATGAGCTCAGCCCCCGCCTGGAATGACGGCCGCCCTGTCTTGGAGCCGACCCGCGTTCCCGAAGAGGACGAGAGCGAAGAAGTCGCGATGCTCCGGCCCAACAATCCGATGATGAGCCAGCCCGCCGCACCGGTCGACCCGAGCGTCATGCCGGCTTCCGAGCTCGCCTGCCGGCGCGAACTGAAGCGTATGGGCGTGCTCTTCGACGAGAAGCCGCCGATATCGCAAGGGCCGGCCTGCCAGGTCCCTTATCCGGTCTCGCTAAAGGGCCTTTCCGGCAATATCGGCGTGCAGCCGGCGGTGACGCTGAATTGCCAGGTGACGCTCGCCTTCGCCAAGTGGGTGAAGAACGAGTTGGCGCCGTCGGCCCGCTTTCGCTACTGGAGCGGCATCAAGACGATCCAGCCGCTCGGCGGCTATTCCTGCCGGCGCATGAACAACAGCCGGCAGAGATATAATCCGATGTCGGAACACGCCCGCGGGAATGCTATCGACGTCGGCAAGTTCGTGCTGAAGAACGGCCACGCGATCGATGTGCGCAAGAAAGGCCTGTTCTCCTATCGCGAGGGCCGGCTGCTGAAGGCGGTACGCACCGATAGCTGCCGCTATTTTAACACGGTGCTCGGGCCGGGCAGCAACCCGGAACACTGGAACCACTTCCATTTCGATCTGCGCTCCCGCAAGAGCGGCAAGGTCTATTGCGACTGAGCTTGTGGCATTGTCGGAGAGAGGCGCAGTCACGCTGCATGACGTCCGCCGGCAGAAAAGGGTTCATCCCCGCCGCCGGGCGCGCTATAGAACGGCGAGGCGGATTGCCGTTTGAGAGTTTGATCCATGAGCTATGAATTTCATGTCGGCCAGAAGGTGGTCTGCATCAACGACACCTTCAAGCATGTCAGCATCGACCAGCTGATCCGTAAGGGCGAGATCTATACGATCCGCTGGGTGGGCGAATATACCCACTATGTCGACGGCACGTTCATCGGGGTGAAGCTCGCGGAAATCCATCGCGGTAATGATGACGGGCCGGAAGGCTACGGCGCCGCCGACATGCCCTATCGTGCGACGCGCTTCCGGCCGCTGGTGAAGGACAAGATCGCATCGCTGCGCAAGCTTCTGGCGCCGACGCCCGATGCGCCGGTCGAACCGAAGGAAAAGACCAGGAAAAAAGAGAAGGTCTGAGCGCCGCTCCGGCGCTGCAGCGGCCGACAGCCCACAAATCCGTCAGGTTTCGAACGGTGATCTCCGGTTCTGCTGGTTGACACCCATCGACGAACATGTTTGTTACGAACATGTTCGTTAATGGAGATAGGTCAATGGCGCGACAGCCCAGGAGCCGGCGCGAGAGGCCGAGCAAGCCGGCTTTGAGCCGCGAGGGGATCGTTGAAGCAGCGTTGCACCTGTTCCATCAGGAAGGACTGGCGAAGGTCACGATGCGGCGTGTGGCCGCCGTGCTCGATACCGGGCCTGCGTCGCTTTACGTTTATATCAGCGACACCGAGGATCTTCACGCCGAGATCCTCGATGCGCTGCTTGCGGGCGTTGCCGTGCCTTCTTCGTCAGCGGATTGGCGCGGCCGGCTGAAAGGCACGCTTCGCAGCTATATGGCGGTGCTTTTCGAGCATCCGGAACTGGCGCGGATGGCAATGTCGACCATGCCGAGCGGAGCGAACTACCTCGCACTTGTCGAGACGATTCTGGCGCTCCTGAACGAGGGTGGCGTGCCGGACGCCGATGCGGCATGGGCGCTCGATCTGCTGCTGCTCTACGCCACGGCGCAGGCCGCCGAAAAGGCCGCCTGGAAGGCATCATCACGCTCGCCATCGGAGTTCTCCTCGCTGACGGTGGCGATCGAAGCGGCCGATGCCGAGGCGCTGCCCAATATCACGCGGCTCAGCGGCGATCTGCTTTCAGGCGGCGGCGACCGGCTGGATTGGGCATTCGATGTGCTGATCAATGGCGTTCTCGCGGCACGACGTGCGGAGACGAAAGCATGATCAACATTCTCGGCGCCGGCCTCGGCGGCCTTGTACTCGCCCGCATCCTGCATATCCACGGAATGGATGTGCGCATCTTCGAAAGCGACGCCTCCCCCTCCGCGCGGCATCAGGGCGGCATGCTCGATATGCATGTGGAGACCGGCCAGAAAGCGCTCGAGGCGGCCGGCCTCTACGAGAAGTTTCGCAAGATCGTCCTGGAGGAAGGCGATGCCTTTCGCGTTCTCGACAAGGCGGGCAGGGTGCATCTCGCGGAAGCCGGCAACGATCTGCGTCCCGAAGTCGAGCGCGGCCAATTGCGGGCCATGCTGATCGCATCGCTGCCGGAAGGGATCATCCGGTGGGGGCATCGCGCTACTGCTGTCGCTGCCGCGGCGGATGGCGCCTATATCGTCAGCTTCGCGAACGGGCTATCGGTCCGGACGGACGTGCTGATCAGCGCCGACGGCGCCTGGTCGAAGGTGCGGCCGCTGCTGACCGATAGCGAGCCGGTCTATACCGGCCTGTCTTTTGCGGAAGCGCGTTTGACGGAGGTCTCCGCCCGGTTTCCGAAGCAGGCCGAGATCGTCGGGAAGGGGACAATGATGGCGCTTTCCGAACGCAAGGCCATTCTGGCTCATCGCGAGCCGGGCGATATGATCTGCAGCTACGCTGCCTTCGAGGCGCCGGCCGAGTGGTCGGCCGAAGTCGTATCGAAGGCCGGCGGCCTGCTCGAAGACGTGCTGGCGCGGTTCGACGGCTGGGACCGGTCGCTCGTCGATCTCATCGCCAGGAGCGAGGCGCCTTTGGTTGCAAGGCCGCTCTTTGCCTTGCCCGTCGGCCTTCGCTGGGGTCGCAGGGCCGGTGTCACCCTGATCGGCGATGCCGCGCATCTGATGTCTCCCTTCGCCGGTGAGGGAGCCAATCTCGCTATGCGCGACGGCGCGGACCTGGCCCAGGCGATCCTCGCTCACGACGATATCGAGGCGGCGCTCGCCAGCTACGAAACCGCCATGTTTCCCCGCAGCGAAAGCGCTGCTCAGGAATCAACCGCGGGTCTTGCTCTCTGCTTCAACGACCAGGCGCCGCATCCTCTCGTCGATTTCTTCCTCGGTATGCGTCCGGGGGTGGAGGCGGTTGCTACGTGATAGGCAATCTCAGGGAATTCTTCACGCTCACCGCCGGCACTGTTCTCGGCGATCTCGGCCGGACGCGTTCCTGAAAGACGGCGATCCGATCAGGCCGTTTTCCTGCTGAGGAACAGCCCGGTCTCCTTGCTGACATCGAGCGCGCCGCTGCCTTGCCTGAAGGCATCGGCGATCGCCCTGCGAAAACCGCTGAGCTGAGGCTCGCCGGCGCCTTCGCCGGGCGGATAAGAGGTCAGGGCCAGGAAGACATCCTCGGGTTCGGTGATCCGCATGCTTGCCGGATACTGCGACATGGCGACGTTTCCGAATCGCGTCCGCATCATTTGCTCGGCGGCGTCATATCCAAAGGCTACGGCTGCCGGATCGGTCGGCGCGCTGCCGAAGACGGTCGTCAGGCGATAGATCTCGCGCATATTGCCGATGCCGTTGGTGGTGACCGCGAGAAAGCCGCCCGGTTTCAGCACCCTCGCCATCTCCGCGATGCCGGCGGCGGGGTCGGGCAGGTGATAGAGCATATGCATGGCGATCACGAGATCGAAGGCGCCGTCTTCGAAGGGAAGGGCGGCGGCATCGGCCCGGCAGCCTCGAACGGAACCGAAGGGCAATGCGCCGCAGCGCGCCACTGCCTCGTCGACCATGCCTGGCGAAAGGTCGGTGAGCGTCAGCTGCAGATTCTCCGCCAGCAGATCCGCCGTTACCGCCCAGAACCATGCCGGCCCGCAGCCGACGTCGAGGACGCGATCTGCCGGTTTCAAAGGCAGCTGCGCGGCAACCCATGGAAACCAGCCCGTTTCGGCGATCGTATATTCGGTATGGAGCCTGGCGCGGGCGGCGAGCTTGCGGCTGTCGCCATATTGTCTCGAATTGCCTTCGGTTATGGAGGACATCTCAACTCTCCGTCTTCCTCGTGAAGCCCCGAGCCTCGAGGCAAGCCTATAGGCGGCCTCCTTCCCGGACAAGACGTGAATGCGCAACCGGTCGAGCTGCCTGTGCGGCTGGCTCAAGTTTTCCCGGAAAATAAATCGTATCCGATTAAATCGGAATGGTGTTGACATCGGATTCGGTTCGACATATTAACACGCATCCGATTTAATCGGGTACGTTAAAAATCATCAACCGAAAGGATACGACAATGACCGAGAAGCTTCTTTTCGCCGGCAAGACCCACATCGCCGGCGGTCACAACGGCTATGCACGCAGCAGCGACGGCACGCTCGACATCAAGCTGCCGCACCCGCACCCGGCGGCCGAAAACCTGTTCGGCGCCGCCTGGTCGGCCTGCTATATCGGCGCCATCGAGCTCGCCGCCGCGCAGCGGAAGATCACTTTGCCAGCCGGGCCCGAGGTCGATGCCGAAATTACGCTCAACGGCGATAACGGCTCGTACTTCCTGCGTGCACGACTCAATGTCAGCCTTGCAGACATCGACCGTGAGATCGCACAGGAACTGATCGAGGCGGCCCATAGCATCTGCCCTTACTCCAAGGCAGTCCGCGGCAATATCGACGTCGAAACCAAGCTTATCTGAACAGGAGGGGCCGGCGTCGCGCCGTCACCTTCAAGCGGGGGTCTGCCGATCGGCAGACCCGCTTCTGAGCCAGCAGCCAAACCTGCCGATCCGGAGGACATGCCATGATCAACAGCCACGCGGAGCCGCGCCGGGCCGCCTATGACGAGTTTTCGCTGGTGCTCGATCCCGATGTCTACGAGCCGTTGCCCGACGATTGGCTGATCGGCATCACCGATGTCGTCAGCTCGACCGCGGCGATCCGATCGGGACGCTATGAAGACGTCAATTATGCCGGCGCATCGATCATCGCCGCCCTCGGCAACGCCTGGGGTTCGTTCGCTTTTCCCTTCGTGTTTCGCGGAGACGGAGCAGCCTTCGCCTTGCCGGCGAACGGCATCATGGCGGCGACATCGGCCTTGCGTGACGTCGCGGGCTTCGCCAAAGCCGAGCTTCATCTCGACCTGCGTGTCGGGCTCGTCACCGTCGGCGAAATCCGTGCCAACGGGCGCGACGTCAGGATCGCGCGCTATGCCGCTTCCGAGAGCGCGACCTATGCGATGTTTGCCGGAGGCGGGCTCAAATGGGCGGACCAGCAGATCAAGAATGGCCGCTTTCTGGTCAAGCCCGGCCGTTATGCGATGACGCCTGACCTGACGGGCTTGAGCTGCGACTGGGCGCCGTTCCCGAGCCAGCGTGGCGAGATCCTGTCATTGTTGGTCGAGCCGCGCGACCACACGCGCCCGGAGGTGTTTGCGGCGCTGGCAAGACGCGTGCTCGCGGTTTTCGATGCCGCGCCGCGCCGGTCTCATCCGCTTTCCGGAGGGACGGCTATGGCAAGAGAGAAGCAGGTCAGCGCGAAACGCTGGTCGGAGGTCGCCTCCAATTCGGATTTCCGCAAGTTCGACGACGGCCTGCGCCTGACGCTGGACTGCGCGCCGGACCAGATCGACAGCGTGGAAGCCATGCTCGATGCAGCGCGGGCGCGCGGCGAGATCGACTTCGGGCTGCACCGCCAGTCTCACGCGCTGATGACCTGCCTCGTGCCATCGGGGCGGCCGGATTCGCATCTGCATTTCCTTGATGGAATGGGCGGCGGTTACGCGAAAGCGGCCGAGATGATGGAGGAAGACGCGCTTGCGGAGGGAAGGCAGCGCGCTCTGTAGGGGCGCGCCACTTCTTTTCCGTCATGATGCCTGCCGGTTCGTTTTCGGTCTGAGCAGGTTTAAGAGCATTTCACAAAGCTGAGGCGGCGCCAGTTCGGTTTCGCATTCTATCTCCGCGGCGGTAAACCATCTGAGCGCCGTGTGTTCATCGCCGATAAGTCGCGGAGAGTCCTGCCATCGGTCGACGTGATAGACATGGAAGGTGGCGGATGCCCCGGGCGGGCTTTCCGAAACGAACTCTCCGGCCAACAGCCAGTGCTGCGGCGTCACGCCGATTTCTTCCAGCAATTCCCGGCGCAGTGCCGTCTCGGCGTCTTCGCCGTCTTCGACGTGACCGCCCGGCAGGCTCCACCGCTCCGGGTGCGTCCTGCGTTCCGAACTTCGCCTGGCGAGAAGAACGCTCCCATTCCCGATCAATGCACCGATTGCGATCTCGGGCATGTCACTAGGCGAAGACATGTGCCGCGATCATGATTTTTGCAGCTCCGCCTGCGCCCGTAGCAGGTTGTCGCGCAGCCGCGTCACCGATTTCTGCACGACGGGGAAATCGTCGCCGAGGCCGACGGCGTCGATCAGGGCGGAGCCGGGATCGGTCTCGAGAAGATCGCGCCCCGCTGGCGTCAGGCTGACACGCACCTGGCGTTCATCGGCGGGATCGCGGTGGCGGGTGATAAAGCCGGCCGACTCCAGCTTCTTCAGAATGGGCGTCAGCGTGTTGGATTCGAGGAACAGCTTTTCTCCCAGCATGCTGACCGTCTGGTTGTCCTCCTCGCAGAGGGCCACCATGGCAATATACTGCGTATAGGTCAGGCCGAGCGCGTCGAGGATCGGCTTGTAGGCGCGGCCGAAGGCGAGATTGGCCGAATAGACCGCGAAGCACAGGAAGGTCGACAGCTTCCTGCTGCCGGCCTCCTTGAAGGCGGGCGCAGCCGTGTCGGCCTTTTCTGCGGTTTTAGACGTGATCATGGCTCTGTCCTGTCCGGGGTTTCAATAACTATATATATCGCATCCGATTAAATCGCAACGGTGCAAGTGGTGTTTCGAAAAGGCCGGTGCCGTCGGCCCAGGCTTAGAGCGCTTCCGATTTTAGCTGAATCGGAAGGGATTCCGTTTCTGGCCGTTTTGTGATTCAAGATGCTGGCTGGAGGAGGCCAGCATCGGATGACTCGACCTCTTTCAAATGATCTTCGCAAGCGTGTTGTTGATGCCATCGAAGCCGGCGAGAGCTGCCGGTCGGTGGCGGTGCGGTTCGGTATTGCGGTGTCTTCAGCGGTGAAGTGGTCTCAGCGCTACCGTTCGAGCGGATCTGTGGCGCCTGGGAAGATGGGCGGTCACCGCAAGCGTGTTCTCGAGCCGTACCGGGCGTTTATCGCCGAGCGAATTAACCAGACGCCGCATCTATCACTGCACGGATTGAAGGCAGAATTGGCCGCACGAGGGGTGAAGGTATCCCACGACACCGTATGGCAATTCCTGCGGCGCGAGGGGCTGCGGTTCAAAAAAAACACTGTTCGCCCTTGAACAGGGACGTGCCGACATCGCGCGGCGACGACAACGCTGGCGGTCCTGGCAGACCGGTCTCGATCCTAGGCGGCTGGTCTTCATCGACGAAACCTGGATCAAGACCAACATGGCGCCGCTTCGGGGCTGGGGGCCGAAGGGCAAACGCCTACGCGGCTTCGCCCCGCATGGCCATTGGCGCACCCTGACTTTCCTGGGCGCGTTGCGCTACGATCGGCTTGCCGCGCCTTGTGTCTTCGATGGACCCATCAATGGCGAATGCTTCCGAGCCTATGTCGAACAGCAACTCCTATCGGTGCTCGAACCCGGCGACATCGTCGTGATGGATAATCTCGGCTCCCACAAGTCGGTCGCCATCCGTCAGATGATCCGCAACGCTGGTGCCCGACTCTGGTACCTGCCGCCATACTCTCCCGACCTCAATCCGATCGAACAGGCCTTCGCCAAAATCAAGCACTGGATGCGCCTGGCTCAGAAGCGAACGATCGATGACACTTGGCGCCATATCGGACACCTCGTCACAACCATCGGGCCCAGCGAATGCAGCAACTACTTCGCCAATGCCGGATATGCTTCCGTGAAAACCTGAAACGCTCTAGGCGAATTTCTCCGTCGCAGCGGTGAAGCCGCCGGAGGAGCCGGATGGTTCGACGCATTCTGGGATGAGCGGTATTGAAGGGCGCTGACGGTCGATCCGCAGCCGGTGCTTTCCCGCAGCGAGCTCAGCCATGCCGACTGGCACGTGCTCGACCTCGTCTATCTCTCGACCGGCGCGTTTCGCATCGGCGGCTGGCTGCCGCTGCCGCGGAGGGCAGGTGCGGTGCGGCCTCGGCGCCGCTTTCCATCTGATATTTCTGGATTGCGGTTACGGCCAACGCAGAGCCGCCGTCGCCACCGGCGCGTCCCAGAGAGCGATTTCCTCGTCGGTCAGCAAAGCAAGGGTGACAGACAGCCCCTGCATGTCGAGCGAGGTGACGTAGGTTCCAACAAGCGAGCGCTCGATCGGAATGCCTCTTTCCTCGATGAAACGGCGGGCGCTGTTATAGGCGAGGTAGAGTTCGGCGGGCGGCGTGCCGCCGAGGCCGTTGACGAACAGCAGGGCTCGCATGCCCGGCGCTGCCGCGATGTCATCGGCGATGGTTTCGCAGAGATGTCCGATGATGGCGTCGGCGGCGGCGAAGGGCTGCCTGACATGGCCGGGCTCGCCGTGGATGCCGACGCCCATTTCCATTTCGCCGGGTCCGAGCGCAAATGTCTTGCGTTCGGTCTGCGGCACTGTCACGCCGTTCAGGGCCACACCCATCGAGCGGTAGCGTCTGTTCAATCCCTCGCCAAGCTGCTTCAATTCGGCAAGCGACATTCCGCGTTCGGCCGCGGCACCTATGAGCTTTTCGACGATCAGCGTTCCGGCGACGCCGCGCCGGCCGCGGCCTTCGCCTGTTCTCGACGTCTCGATATCGTCGCTGACGACGACCATGTCGAGGCTGTGGCGGTCGCCGGCCATCTCGATCGCCATTTCGAAATTCATCAGGTCGCCATCGTAATTCTTGACCACGAGCAGGCAGCCGGCGCCGGTGTCCGCCTCCTCAATGGCGGCAATGATCTGGCTCGGTGTCGGCGAGGTGAAGATATGGCCGACACAGGCGGCATCCAGCATTCCCTGGCCGATGAAGCCGATATGCATCGGTTCATGGCCGGCGCCGCCGCCTGAGATGAGCGCCACCTTGCCCAACGTGAGGTGGCGGCGGCGGATGCATTTGCGCTCGGCCCCGAACACCACGAAGGCCTCATGGGCGCGCACGAAGCCTTCGACGCTTTCGGCGACCATGGTTTCCGCAGTGTTCATGAACTTCTTCATCAAGCCCCTCCCAGAGCCAAGCATTACGCCACGTCAGTTCACTGCTCACTCGCTTCTGAAATCGCGACGATCTTCTGCACAAGATCGGAGATCGCCTCTTCGAGCAGGCGGTTTTTGCGATCGTCACCGAAGTCAGGCACCATCAGCGACAGGTGCCGCAATTTCTCAGAATGGCCGAGATCCGGCAGCTTGCCGGGATGGGCAGCCTGATAGGCTTCGAGAAAGCGCTCCTCTTCAGCGGCGCTGAAATGGCAGACACGGACGATGGTTGCCAGATGGCGCGCCGGCAGCGGGGTCGCATATGTCGGACTGGTGATCTGGGTAACGAAGCTGCGATGTTTGCCAAGCGCCGTCGCCAGGCGCTGGCGCGTGCCCGATGGTCTGTTGTCGATGATCTGCGCCAGAATGGACTTGTAGACTATAATGGCGTCTTCGGTGTCTTCGCGCGCCATTCTATTCTCCGGCTGCCTTTGTGCCATCGGCATTGAGACCGATGATTGCCGAGCTTATCGCGGGACGCCGGGCCGGCGCCACGGAAAAATGCCGGAGGCCAGCGGCGAGCAGCCCGGAGAGATAGCGGGGATCGCCGGCCATATCGCCGCAGATGCTAACGGGCTTGCCGGCGGCAAGCTTCACCGCCTGGGCAATAAGCCGGAGCACGGCGGGTGCGGCCTTGCCGGCATCGACGTTGATGTCGTCGCGGGCGGATGCGGCAAGATACTGTGTGAGATCGTTGGTTCCGAACGAGAAGAACGCCGCCGACCCGAAGGTGTCGAGCATCAATGCGGCCGATGGTACCTCAACCATCATGCCGATCGGCGGCATCCGGTGTGGCAGCGAACGGCGGCCGAGCCTTTCGGCTTCTTCCCGGAATATCTCGCGCATCCTGTCGATTTCCTCGGGAAAAGTCACCATCGGCAGCATCACCGAGAGCTTGCCGTAGACGGCGGCGCGCAGCAGGGCGCGGGCCTGCACACGGGCAATTTCCGGCCGGGCAAGCAGCAGCCGGATGCCGCGCAGGCCCGGTTCGAGAATCAGCATGTCTTCGAGGCCGGTGAGCGGCTTATCGCCGCCGATGTCGAGCATTCTTATGATCACTGGCTTTTCCCCCGCCTGTTCCAGCACACGGCGATAGATCGCCACTTGCCTTTCCTCGTTGGCGGCATCGGCGAGCGAAGTGACCGAAAATTCCGAGCGCATCAGGCCGACGCCCGCCGTTGCCGGATCGAGCGCGTCGATCTCGGCGGGATCGTTGATGTTGATGGAGATGAGGATCGGCACGCTGTCCGCCGTGCGGAGCTCGCCGCTTACGGTTTGCGTGTCGACGGCAGGCACTTGAGTGGGTGCCGGCGGCGGGATCAGCATGCCGCCCGCCTGCAGAATGACCGCACCGGCGTCGCCATCCACACTGACAGGATCGCCGTCTGCGGCTGAAAAGCGCCCGGTGGCGACAACCATCGGCACGGATTTCGCCCGTGCGAGCAGGGCGACATGGCCGGCGGTGCTGCCCGCAAACAGCGCGATGCCGCCGCCTTTCGACCAGTCGTGGGCGAGAAAGCGACTTGGCTCCATGTCCTTGCCGACGAAGACCGAGCCGGCCGGGAAATCGGCAACCGGGGTGCCGGCGAGCGCGCCGAGCACACGGTTCTTGATGTCGAGAATATCGACGGCACGCGCCCGCATCTGTTCCTCGTCGGCCGCTTCGAGTTCGCTGATATAGGCGTCGAGCGTGGCGACCCAGGCGAAGACCACGTTCTGGTCCTTTTCCATACGCGCGCCGGTCGCTTCCGCGATCGTTGGATCTCGCAGCACCTCGATCTGAAAATCGATGATATCGCGGCTTTCGGCATCGGCGCCCTCGGCAAGGCGCTCGAGTTCGCCGATCGAGATATCGATCGCCTTTTCCAGCGCGCCGAATCCGCCGGCGATTTGAGGCGGGAGATCGGCGTCCGGCCGCTCGGCGGCGGAAGGAGCTTTCGGCTCCTCCGCGAGAAAGGCCGGGCCGGATGCGACGCCCGGGGATGCGCTCTTTGCTTTCAGCCTAAGCGGTTCGGCCATGTTTCTTTTCCTCATCGAAATTGCGCTCGATGAGTTCCTTCAGCGCACGGATCGCCTCTTCGGCGAGAATGCCGTCGGCGCGGATCCGGAGGACAGACCCTTTGCGGATTCTCGCATTCATGATCTTGATGATGCTCTTGCCGTTCAGCCAAACGTCGCTGCCGTTGACTGCGACCTCGATCGAACAAGGGAAGGACTTGGCAAGCCGCGTGAAGGTGACGGAGGGGCGGGCATGCAGCCCGACGCCGTGCTTGACTTCCACCTCCGTCTGGCAGTTCACATGCAATGGACCAGGCTCCTGTTTTTCAATACGCAATCCGTTCGTCATCAGGGGGACAGTTCCTCGGCTGTAGCGACGACCTTGGCCAGTGACGCGCCCCCCGACGCTTCGGCAGCAGCGATGACGGCGCCTTCGACCAAAGGCGCGTTGCAAATGGAGACGAGCGCCGAACGGGGAAGCCCCAGCATTTCGATCGCCATCTCGCTGTTGGTTTCGGCGCCGCCGAGATCGACGAAGACGGCGACGCCGGCATCGGACCAGGCGGCTTCGATCGCCCTCAGGATGCCGCCAGCATCGGTACCGAGTTCGCCGTGGACATTGCCGCCCGACCAAGCGAGCGGCACGCAGTCGCCGACCATCTGGCGCACCATGTCGGCTATGCCGCGTGCCACCAGCGGCGAGTGGGAAACGATCACGATACCCACGTTTGCGGTCTTAGCAGTCATGTCGGTCCTTGCATTCATTGGGGCCGCTGCTCCCCGAGATAGCGGCAGATCGCAGTGGTCAGCAACGCGCAGCTCCACGCGCCGGGATCGACGTGGCCGATCGAACGGTCGCCGAGATAAGCCGCACGCCCGCGCATTGCCTTCATCGCGGCGGTCCTATTGGCGGAACGTTCGGCCTTGCGGGCGATGTCACCGAGTGGTGATCGCTTCGCCAGTGCCGCATGTACGGGATAGAGTACGTCGAGTAGGGTCTTGTCGCCCGTATGGGCGCGTCCGCGCCTTGCCACCGCGTCGATCGCCTGTTTCAGCACCTGCGGAAAATCGGCCGCTTCCTCACTTTTGCGAAGCTCGCGGCCGATCTCCATCAGCAACGTGCCGTAAAGCGGGCCGGCCGCACCGCCGACATTCATCACCAGCGCCAGGCCGATCTTTTCCACCGCGTCGGGGAAGGGCAGGTTGGACAGGCTCTCGCCCTCGGCGCTCACCGCCTCGCAGCCGCGCCGCATATTGGTTCCGTGATCGCCATCGCCGATGGCGCGATCGAGCGCGCAAAGGTGATCGGTATTCTCCGCGATCGTCGCGCGGCACACCTCGATCAATCCTGCCACCAGCATCGGTTCCGCCTGCACTGCCGTCCTCCCTGTCGCCACATCTCCCGCGCGGCTCTCAAACTTTACGCCGCTCAGGCCAGGCTTGCCACCACGCCGAACGCGCCAGCAACGGCGACCGCACCGGGATCGGCAACCCCCGCCAGATCCCTTTCTCCGACATAGGAGGCGCGTCCGGCTCTCGCCTTCGTCATCGTCTTCGTCGACTCCGCACCCGCTGCGGCTGCCTTTGCGGCTGCGCCGACATCGCCGGATGCGAGCGCCTGCAGGGCAGGCGAGAGCGCATCGACCATCGTCCGGTCGCCAACTGAGGCTCCACCATAGAACGTCATCCTGTCGAGCCCGGCAAGAAGGGCTGCCGATATATCGGCCTTGTCGGCCATCGCCTTTGCCGCCGCTGTGAAGAAGATCGACAGCAGCACGCCGCTCGATCCGCCCATGCTGGTACGGAGAATATCGCCAAGCGAGGCGAGCGTTGCCGCCGGCCGGTCGAGCGGCAGCATGTCCAGGCGCGCAAGCACGCTGCGGGCGCCCGTCGCCACCGTCGAGCCGGTATCGCCGTCGCCGACGCGGCCGTCCAGCCTATTGAGTTCGCTTTCCTGCGAAATCAGATGCTCACAGAGCGCCGTGATCAGGCGACGGTTGCGGCTGTTCTCCCCGGCCACTGCCGCGCCGTTCAATCCGGCTGATGTTTTCGGCGCGGCGATGATCTGGATCTCGTGGAGCTCGACGGCCGGCACCCAGGCATGCGGTTCGACCGTAGCCGTCAGCGCCGCTTCACGCGCGGCATCCAGCCGGATCAGCGACAGCGAGAAACCGTTCATGTTGAGCGCAGTCATCATCGGCGCTGGGCCGATGATCAGCCGGATGCGGCGGCCAAGCGATGAGGACAGCACGGCATTGGCGATGACGGTCATTTCGAGCGGCGGCACGGCGCCGAGATTGTTGATGAGGAGGGCGTGACTTGCCCCCTCGCGCAGCGCAGGCGACAGGCGCGCCACCATGGTGGCGACGATATCGGCGACTGGCTGCATGGCGATACGCTCAAGGCCGGGCTCGCCATGGATGCCGAGGCCGAGTTCGCCTTCATCAGCGCCGAGACGGTCCTCATGCGCCTGGCCGGGCACGCTGCAGGTGGAGAGAGACATGCCGAGCGAGACGATATCGCCAGCCGCACTTCTGGCCTGGGCTGTGACCGTTGTCAGGTCCTCGCCCCTTTCGGCGTGATAGCCAACGATCTTATGGACGAACAGCGTGCCGGCGACGCCGCGCGGCTGGTTGATGCCGGGGATGGCGATGTCGTCGGCGACGATGACCATCTCGACGTCAAAGCCTTCGGCGCGCGCCTTTTCGGCGGCGAGGCCGAAATTCAGGCGGTCGCCGGTGTAGTTCTTGACGATCAGCAGGGCGCCCTTAGGGCCCGTCACGGCGCGAATCGCCGTCAGCACGGCATCGACACTCGGGGACGCAAAGATTTCGCCGGAGACGGCTGCCGTCAGCATGCCCTTGCCGACGAAGCCAGCATGCGAAGGCTCATGGCCGGCGCCGCCGCCGGAGATGATCGCCACCTTCGACTTGTCCCAGTCCGCGCGCAGGATCACCTTGATGTCGGGAAAGCTGTCGAGGCGGGCGAGACGACCGTTGCCGCTCGTCAAAAGCAGACCGTCCAGAGCTTCGGTAACGATAGTTTCCCTGCGGTTGAAAAAGTGTTTCATCGATTGAGACCCGTCTGTTTGTTTTTCATGCCGTCGTCATGTGTGTTTGCCGGTCAGGATAGGCGCTGTCCAGCCGCATCGAAATAAAGCGGATCGCGCAGCGTCAGGCTGATCCGGTCGCCCGGCGCGATCGCCAGATATGGATCTGCAAGTGTGACGAGCTTGTGATTGCCAGCTCTAATATGGAGATGGTTTTGGTCGCCGAGATGCTCGATCCAGTCGATCTCGGCATTGGCGTCCTTGCCGACAATGATATCGAGATGTTCGGTGCGGGCGCCGACTGTTTTTGTACCAGCCGGCGGCTGACCGCCGGGAAGCAGGTCCGCCGGCAGAAGGTTGATATGCGGCTGGCCGAGGCGGGCGGCGACATGCAGGTTGGCGGGATTGCTGTAGATTTCGCGCGGCGTTCCGACCTGCATCAGCCGGCCCTCGGCAACGATGCCGATACGGTCGGCCATGGTCATGGCTTCCACCTGGTCGTGGGTGACATAGAGCAGCGTCGAGCCCAACTCCTTCTGGATGCGCTTCAGCTCCAGGCGGAGTTCGGCGCGCAGCTTGGCGTCGAGCGAAGACAGGGGCTCGTCCATCAGATAGATCGCCGGCCGGCGCACCAGTGCCCGGCCGATCGCGACACGCTGCATCTCGCCGCCGGAAAGCCTGGTCGAGCGGTTGGCGAGTTTATGGTCGATCCGGACCATGCGCGCGACCTCGCGCACGCGGCGGTCGATCATCTCGGCGCTCAGCTTGCGCACAGGCGCCTTCAGCGGGAAGGCGAGGTTGTCGTAGACCGTCATGTGCGGATAGAGCGAATATTGCTGGAAGACGAAGGCGACATCGCGTTCGGCGGGCGCCTCAGTGGCGACATTGCGGCCACCGATTTCGATGCGGCCGCTGTCCGGCTTTTCCAAGCCGGCGATCAGCCGCAGCGTCGTGGTCTTGCCGGCGCCTGTGGGACCGAGCAGCACGACGAATTCGCCGTCGCGGATCGACAGATCGAGATCGGCCAAAGCCTGAGTATCGCCGAAGCGCTTGGCGAGGTTCCTAAGGACGATGTCAGCCATGCCGGGTCTCCTGATAAAGCTGCGATGGCACCGCGCGGCCCGACGTGCAGTCGAAGAGCGTGAGTTTTACCGGGTTGAATTCCAAGCCGACGGTCTCGCCGATCCGGAAGGTGCGATTGGCGGGAACGCGGGCCTTTATAAGGCTGCCCCGAGTTTCGACAGCCACGACCTGATTGGTGCCGAGATATTCGCTGCCGTAGACGGCGCCGCGAAGGGGCGACGCATCGCTGAAGCGGATATGCTCCGGCCGCACGCCGAGCGCCAGCTCGCTCTCGGCCATGTCCTGATGGATCTCGGGAACAGCGACATCGACTCCATCGATCACGATGGACGTGTCGCCGCTTTTCAGGCCCGAGGTGAAGCGCATGAAGTTCATCGGCGGCGAGCCGATGAAATCGGCGACATACATGGTCGCGGGCTTGGCATAGATCTCCTGCGGCGTGCCGAACTGCTCGATGACGCCATGGTTCATGACGGCGATCTTGTCGGCCATCGCCATTGCCTCGTGCTGGTCATGAGTGACGTAGACGGTGGTGGCATGGATGCGGTTGTGCAGTTCGCGCAGCTCGTGGACCATGACCTCGCGGAACTCGGCGTCGAGCGTGCCGAGCGGCTCGTCCATCAGGAAGCATTTCGGGCGCCGGACGATGGCGCGGCCGAGCGCCACACGCTGCCGGTCGCCGCCGGCAAGGCCGGAGACTGAGCGGTTGAGAATACGATCGATCTGTAGGAGCCGCGCGGTCTCTTCGACGCGCTGACGGATTTCGGCCTTGGGCATGCCCTGTGACAGCAAGGGGAAGCCGATATTCTTGCGCACATTCATATGCGGGTAGAGCGCAAAGAGCTGGAAGACGAAGGCTATGTCGCGGGCGCTGGCGCGGTTGAAGGTGACGTCCTCCCCGTCGAGATAGATCTTGCCGCTCGAGGGCAGCTCGAGGCCGGCGATCATGCGAAGCGTCGTCGTCTTGCCGCAGCCTGATGGACCGAGCAGCGCCAGGAACTCGCCGTCATGGACGGTGAAGCTCGAATCCTGAACGGCAACGAAGCTGCCGAATTCCTTGCGGAGATTTTCAATCCGGATGTCCGCCATGGTTCACTCCGCGAATTTCGAAACGATGATGAACATGACGGTGCCTGCAAGCAGGGTGACCAGCGAATAGGTGTAGAGCACCAGCAGGAAGGGCTGGAACAGCATCAGGAAGCCGAGGCCGATCAGCACGGTGGCGATGGCCTCCATCGGGCCGCGCCGCAGGAAGAACGGCCGTTTCGGACGGGCAGGGGTGCGTGTTTGGATCAGATGGTTCATTTGCGGACGGCTCCGAAGGTGATGCCGCGCAGCAGCTGCTTGCGCAGAAGGATGGTGAAGACGAGGATCGGGATCAGGAAGATCGTCGTACCGGCGGCAACGGCCGGCCAGTCCTGCCCGCCCTCACCGATGATCGTCGGGATGAAGGGCGGTGCGGTCTGGGCGTCGCCTGAGGTCAGCAGGGCGGCAAACGCATATTCGTTCCAGGCGAAAATCAGGCAAAAGATCGCGGTGGCGGCGATGCCGGTCGTTGCCTGCGGCAGCACGACCTTGCGGAAGGCCTGCAGCCGCGTATAGCCGTCGATCATCGCCGCTTCCTCATATTCGCGCGGGATCTCGTCGATGAAGCCCTTGAGCAGCCAGACGGCGAGCGAGACGTTGACCGCGGTGTAGAGCAGGATCATGCCGAGCGCCGTGTCCGACAGGCCGAGCTCGCGATACATGAGGTAGATCGGGATGGCGACGGCGATCGGGGGCATCATGCGCGTCGACAGGATGAAGAACAGCAGGTCGTCGGCGAGTGGCACCTTGAAGCGGGAAAAGCCATAGGCGGCGAGCGTGCCGAGGAAGACCGCGAGGAAGGTGGAGCCGAAGGCGATGACAAGCGAATTGACGAAGCGCGGCACGAAATTCGACGGGCCTGCTATCACCATGTTCCGCTTGCGCGTCACCTCATCGCAAGTGCCGACCGGCGCCGGCAGCGAGGCGATATAATCCGGCGTCTGCCGGGTGCGCGTCGTGAACAGGTTGCAATAGCCCTCGAGCGACGGGGTAAAGACGATCTTGGGTGGATAGCTGATCGAATCCGGCGGCGACTTGATGCTGGTCAGGAAGATCCAGACGAGCGGGATGAGGGTGATCAGCGCGTACAGTACGACGATGGTGCCGGCGATGCGCTTGTTGGACAGGCTCGGTTCAACGACCGAATGGGCGGAGTTAGCGGCACTCATCGTTGCTTCACCTTGTTCAATGCCTTGACGTAAATGTTGGCGAGGCCGAACACCGCGACGAAGAGGATGATGGCGAAGGCCGAGGCCCGGCCGGTCGCCCAGCTTTCGAACGCGGCGCGCTTAAGCGTGATCGAGGCGACTTCGGTGACCGAGCCTGGCCCGCCGCCGGTGAGCAGTGTCACCATGTCGAACATCTTGAAATTCTCGATGCCGCGGAAGAGCACGGCGAGCATGATGAAGGGCAGGGCCATCGGGACGGTGATCGACCAGAACTGGCGCCCCGGCGAAGCGCGGTCGACCTCGGCCGCCTCGTAGATATAGTCAGGGATCGAGCGCAGGCCGGCGAGGCAGATCAGCATCACATAGGGCGTCCACATCCAGGTGTCGACGATGATGATCGCCCAGGGCGCCAAAGAGACATTGCCGAGCATCTGGATATCGGAAGTCGGAATGCCTGAGACCAGCGACACGGCATAGGCGAAGAGCCCGATCTGTGGCTCGTAGAGAAAGCGCCAGAAATTGCCGACCACAGCGGGCGACAGCATCATCGGGATTAGGATGATTGTCGTCCAGAAGGCATGGCCGCGAAACTTGCGGTCGATCAGGTAGGCGAGCGTGAAGCCGATCACCGTCTGCAGCAGGATCGTCCAGAAGACGAAATGTGCGGTGGTCTGCATCGCCTGCCAGATGTCGGGATCGTTGAGGACGCGCTTGTAATTCCCGAGGCCGACGCCCTGCACCGGCGCATTCGGCCGATTGGCGCGGTAATTGGTGAAGGAGAGATAGAGCGCCCATAGCAGCGGGAAGATGTTGATCGCCAGCAGCAATGTGATGGCCGGCGCAATGAACAGCCAGGCGATTGCCCTGTCGGAGAGGCCGCGGACGCGCCGGGCGACCGAGACCGGCGTTGCCCTTGCTGTCGCATCGGCCGCCTTCTCGACAATGGAGGAATGGGAAATTGTCAATTCTTCACCCAGTCTATTGCGATTTGGAAGATCTGGCGGCCCGGCTCGTCTGCCGATCCGGGCCGCCATCCTGGTGAGGATGGCGCGCGGAGGGATTCCGCCTGTCCCGTCGTCCGACACTAGATCTTGCCGTCGTCCTTGAACACGTCGCTCCAGTCCTTCACCAGGCCGTCGAGCGCTTCCTTGGCGGCACCGTTGCCCGCGACCACGTAGTTGTGGACGCGCTTCTGCATGGCCTGCAGCAGCGAAGCATAGCTCGGCTCGGCCCAGAAATCCTTGACGATCGCCATCGAGTCCAGGAAGGCCTGGGCATAGGGCTGGCTCTTGGCAAAATCCGGCGCGTTAACGACGGAGTTCAGGCAGGAAAACCCGCCGAGCTCCCACCATTTGGCCTGCACATCGGGCTGTGCGAACCACTTGATGTATTGCAGGGCGGCGTCGCGCTTCTCGGAGTAGGAAACCACCGAGATGCCCTGGCCGCCGAGCTGGGCGAAATGCGCCTTTTCAGCCGGATTGGGGAAGAAGCCGATCCTGTCGCCGCCAACCTTCTCGTCCTTGTAGAGGCCGGGCCAGGTGAAGGCGAAGTTCATCTGCATGGCGACCTGTCCGGATTTGAAGGCGTCGGCGGATTCGACCATGTAGACGTTGGAGCTGCCGGGCGGGGTGCAGCAATCATAGAGCGACTTGTAGAATTCGAGGCCCTTGACCGCGTCGGCCGAGTTGACGAAGCCCTCCATGTCATAAGGCTTCTTCGGATTGTCGTACTGGAAGCCCCAGTCGTAGAGGACGTTGGTCACGCCCATGGTGATGCCTTCGGAGCCGCGCTCGGTATAGATCGAGGCGCCATAGACGGTCTTGCCGTCGATCTGGCGCTTCTGGAAGAACTCGGCGATATGCTTCAGCTCGTCATAGGTCTTCGGGGCCGCGAGATCGTGGCCGTATTTCGCCTTGAATTCCTTCTGCAGTTCCGGCTTCTCGAACCAGTCCTTGCGATAGGTCCAGCCGACGACATCGCCCATGGCCGGCAGCGCCCAGTAGTTCGGCGTGTTCTTCGGCCATTCCGAGTAGCCGACGACCGTCGCCGGCACGAAGTCATCCATCTTGATGCCTTCCTTGTCGAAGAAGTCGTTGAGCTTGACGTAGTGGCCGTTCTCGGCCGAGCCGCCGATCCACTGGCTGTCGCCAATAATGAGGTCGCAGAGCTTGCCATGGGAATTCAGCTCGTTGAGGAAGCGGTCGGCATAACTCGTCCAGGGAACGAATTCGAACTTCATCTGCGTGCCAGTCTTGGCGGTGAAGTCCTTCGATAGCTCGACCAGCGCATTCGCGGGGTCCCAGGCGGCCCAACACAGCGTCAGTTCATCGGCTTTGGCGAGATTGGGCAATGCCGACGACGTGACAAGCGCCGTGGCCAGCCCCAAAAGGGCTTTCGATGTTTTCTGCATAAGTTCCTCCCAGAACCAAGGCCGGCTCCCGCCAGCGTCGCACGTTCACCCATTTCAGAGAATGCTCACATGAACTCCTCACTCATCATGTTTAGCAATATGTTTAGTGATATCTATTTTTATAAACATTGCAAGTGACAATCGTTGCTGCAGTGCACAGGTAGTTCACCTATCTCCAGGAGCGGTCTTTCGGGTGATCTGGGGAAATTTCATTCGCAAGCGTACCGATACGGCGAAATCTGGCCTCGCTGCGGGAGAGCTCGCGGGATATGGACCTCAACGCCGCTCCTGTTTTCCCGGAACGGTTCAAACTTGGCCTCGCTTCGGTGGGGCCTTTTTCTTGAGTGGACGGGCCGCATCGGGAATATTCCGTCGCAGTGCGAGATTTAGCCTTTCCGGACTGACGCAACGGGCGTATTCAGCCAGTGCGCGGTTTGTACGCGCCTCCCGCGGCGGACCTCCGATCAGCTTCCTTTCCGTTCCCTGTCGCGACACCCGGAATTTCCATTGGCAGATCGATGACCACGGCAGAGACGAGCGAGCAGGGGCAAGAGGTGGCGGGCGGCCGCCAGGCGAAGATCGTGGCGCTGGTCGTTGCCGTTTCCTTCTTCATGCAGATCCTCGACGGCACGATCGTCGCCACCTCGCTGCCGCAGATGGCGGCGAGCTTCAGCGTGCAGCCGGTGTCGATGAGCATTGGCATCACCGTTTATATGCTGACGATGGCCGCCTTCATTCCGCTGTCGGGCTGGCTCGGCGACCGGTTCGGGGCGCGGCGTGTCTTCCTGACGTCGATCGGCGTCTTCACGGTCGCGTCGTTGTTCTGCGGGCTCTCCGGCAGCCTCACGGAATTCGTGCTGTGGCGTGCGCTGCAGGGGGCGGGCAGCGCATTGATGACTCCGGTCGGGCGCATCATCGTGCTGAAGAACGCGCGCAAGTCCGAACTCGTCCAGGCGATTGCGCTCATCACCTGGCCGGCGCTGACGGCGCCCGTGGTCGGCCCTGTGCTCGGCGGTTTCATCACCACCTATGCCAGCTGGCATTGGAACTTCCTGATCAACATTCCGATCGGCATCGTCGGCATGGGGCTGGTGCTGCGTTTTGTGCCCGAACAGCGCGAGGCTGATCCCGGTCGGCTGGATATTCGCGGCTTTATCCTGAGCGCGGCCGGATTGACCCTGCTGCTCGCGGCCTTGGAGCTTTCAGCCAAATGGGAGGGCGGGCTTTGGCCGGTCATCTCAATGCTCGCGGCCGGCATCGTCCTATCGGTCATGGCGACGCGGCATTTCCTTGCCGCCGACAATCCGCTGCTGGATCTTTCGGCTTTCCGCGTCCAGACATTTTCGATGTCGACGCTCTCGGCGGGCACGGCTTGCCGAACGGCCATCAACGCGACGCCTTTCCTTCTGCCTCTCTTGTTCCAGCTCGGCTTCGGGCTGAGCTCGATTGCCGCAGGCACCTATCTGCTCGTCTATTTTCTCGGCAATTTCAGCATGAAGGCGGTGACGACGCCGCTCTTACGCTTCTTCGGCTTCCGTACCGTTCTCGGGCTCAACGGGCTGATTGCAGCCCTGTCGATCGTTGCCTGCGGTTTCCTGACGCCTGACACGCCGCCGTTTTTCATCCATGCGCTGCTCTTTCTCGCCGGCCTGTCGCGATCGATGGAGTTCACGGCGCTGAACACGCTCGCCTTTGCCGATATCGGCCCGGCGCAGCGAAGCTCGGCCTCGACGCTGTCGAGCATGTTGCAGCAGATGTCCATGCTGCTCGGCGTTGCGGTGGCCGCCGCCGCGCTCAACATTTCCTCGGCTCTCAGAGGCGCCGACAATCCCGTTCTGGCCGACTTCCGATGGGCCTTCGTCGTGGTCGGAGCGATCGGCATCGTCTCGTCGCTGCGCTTCCTGCAATTGCCGAAGGAGGCGGGCGCCGAAGTCTCCGGCCATCGGAAATTCCAGAAGAGCTAGCGTCGCCTGCGACAAGAGCGAGGGACGAGCGATGTTTACCTCAGGCGGGCAATGCAATACGACAGTGCCCATGCTGACGACTCGGACCTTGCGGCCGTCGTTGCTTAGAGAGAACGCCGGGAGACGGAATGAGCAATTCTAGCGGCGATGCGGATGCCTTGATCCACATCCTCTATATCGACGACGACGAGGGGCTCGCTCTCCTGATGCAGAAGAACCTTGCGCGGCGCGGCTTTTCGGTCGAGTGGGCGCAGAATGGTTCTGCCGGCCTTGCGCGGATCGCCGAGGGCGGCATCGACGCCGTCGTGCTCGATCATCTCCTGAGCGGCGAGACTGGACTCGATATTCTGCCCTGCATCACGTCCGTGCCGGATCATCCGCCGGTCATTTATGCAACGGGGTCGGACGACACTAGCATCGCGGTCGCGGCGCTAAAGGCGGGTGCCGATGACTACATGCTGAAGGGGATTTCGGCCGATTATTTCGACCTGCTCGCCGCCGCTCTCGAACAGGCGCTGGAGCGGGCGCGCTTCCGCCGCGAGACGGCGCAGGCGCAGGAGGTGATCCGTCAGCAGCGCGATCATGCCGAGTTGCTGCTGGCCGAAGTCAATCACCGCATCGCCAACAGCCTCGGCCTTGTCGGCGCGCTGATCCGCATGCAATCTTCCATGACCAAGGACCAGGTGGCGATCGACGCGCTGCACGAGACGCAGATGCGTATCAACGCGATCGCGAGCGTGCATCGCCGGCTCTACACCAACCGGCAGATCGGTTCGGTGCAGGTCGATGAATATCTGAACAGTCTGCTAACCGAGCTTGAAGCTTCGATGCGCGACGACAAGCGGCCGCACCGTATCGTGCTGACCGCAAAGCCGGTCAATCTGGCGACCGACAAGGTGATCACGCTCGGGCTGATCGTCAGCGAGCTCGTCACCAATGCTTTCAAATATGCCTATCCCGACAGCGTCTCGGGCGAGATCCGCGTTTTTGTCGACCAGACGGACGGGCAATTGCGCGTCATCGTCGAGGATGATGGAGCGGGGTTTGATCCAGAGGGCGCGGCCAGGGGGACGGGGCTCGGCACACGGATTTTGACGGCGATGGCCGCGAGCTTGAAGTCGGATTTCGCTTATGATCCCGGGCATGACGGGACGAGGGCGATGCTGGTATTTTCGTTGCATGAGGACAAATAGGTAGAGGCGAGGACATCATGAAGGGAGTGGCCCCCTCATCCGGCTGCCGCCACCGACCGGGGTCGAGCCACGGTCTCGACCCGTCCTTCGGACCCCCGCTGGGGAGAAGGGATTCGCGGCAATGTCTCGATCCCCTCTTCTCCCCGGCGGGGAGAAGGTGCCCGTAGGGCGGATGAGGAGGCCACACGGCACACCTTGTCCTATTTCTACAAGAGCTTGCCGGCACAACATCATCAAACCTAACGCTACGGGAGGAAGGCATGACGGCGATCCGCACACCCCGGGAGGTCTACGATTTCTGGTTCGTTCGATGCGGCCGCGAGCTATGGTTTCGTCCGCCGCCGGAACTCGATGCCGAGATCCGTGATGTTTTCCGCGATACGCATCTGGCGCTTGCCGCGGGCGTCGGCGATGAATGGCGGGCCGATCCGGTGAGCCGGCTGGCGGCCGTCATCGTGCTCGATCAGTTTCCCCGCAACATCTATCGCGGCACGGGGCTTGCCGTTGCTACCGACGGGCTGGCGCTTCGGGAAGCCAAGCTCGCGCTCGCGGCCGGCGCCGACCAGGCGGTGGAACATGCTTGCCGAACCTTCTTCTACCTGCCGTTCGAACACGCCGAGAACCTCGACGAGCAGGACCGTTCGGTGGCCCTGTTCACCGCGCTCGGCGACGAGGAATATCTCGATTATGCGATCCGACACCGTGAGATAATCGCCGCCTACGGGCGCTTTCCTCACCGCAATGCCATGCTCGGGCGGGAATCGACGGCAGCAGAACTCGACTATCTCTCCAAGCCCGGCGCGGGGTTCTGAGCTGTTTGGACGAACGTGCGCTGCATGGACAAGCTCGGTGCAGGGCGCTTTAGGCATCTCCCGCCTTTCTGTCGCCTTTCTTTGCGATGAAAAGCGAGCATTCAATTTCGATGACAACCTTTCCGGAGGCCTTTTTGCGGCTGAGATCCATCCTGCTTCGCACCATTTTTCTTGTGACGCTGGCGCTCGCCGGTGCGCATTTCGAGAGCGCAGCAGCCTTCGCGCAGGAACCGCAGCCGCAGGCGGCAGCAGAGGCGCCGCTTGTCGATACGCCTTCGGCCCAGGCGGCGAAGGAGATCGAGAAGGCGAAGGTCCAGCTTGGCTCGCTTCAGGACAGCGTCAAGGAGAACGCCGATAATGACGATGCGCTGGTCGGGCTTGCGACCAAGGCCGATGAGCTCAGCCGCGCCGTCATCACCATATCGGTCAACCTGAGACCGCGTTTCGACCAGATCAAGAACCGGCTGACCGAGATCGGCGAGCCGCCGAAGGATGGGCAGCCGCCCGAGGCGCAGATCGTCACCGACGAGCGTAACGCGCTTGCCGCCGAGCGCGCGCAGATCAATGCGGTGACCGGTGACGCCGAAAACCTGTCGATCGCCGTGACGAAGCTCATGAACGAGATCATCGAGATGCGGCGGCAGCTTTTCGCCGATACGCTTTTCAGGCGCACGGAAATCTCCATCTCGGTGCTTGACGATGCCGCGAGCGCCTTCGTGCACGAGATCAGCGAATTCTCACAGGCTTTGGCGAGCTGGGCCTCATTCGTCTGGAAGTTCAAGCGATTCCCACTGTTCGCCGCCATCTTCCTGTCGCTCGCCTCAGCACTCATCCTGCTTTCCGGCAGCTACCGGCTGTTCGGCTCCTATTTGCGCCGCGATGAGGCGGTCGAGGACCCCTCCTATATCGGCAGGCTGTCGATCGCCTTCTGGTCGACGCTGATCCGAACGCTGGCGCTGGCGGTCCTGCTTGTTACCTCCTTTTTCTTCCTTAACAGTTTCAATGTTTTGCGGCCGGATATTGCGCCTGTTATCGGCGCGCTGTTCGGCACGATCGGTCTCGTCTATTTCGTCGGCCGCTTCGTCAACGCCATTTTCGCGCCGAGCGAACCGCACTGGCGGCTGGTGAAGCTTTCCAATCTCGGCGCCCGCTCGATCGGCTACTGTCTCTCGGCGATGGCTGTCGTCAACGGGCTCGACTACCTCTTCGGCACGGTCAGCGAGGCGATGGGCTCACCGCTGGTGCTGACCGTCGTTCGGAGCCTGATCGCTGCCCTGATCATCGGCATCATCCTGATCGCCGTCTCCTTCAGCAAGCCGATGCTGGCGAGAAGCGGCGATCCCGACGCGCCTGGCAGACATTGGCCGCGGGGCATGGCAATCATCCTGCGTGTCGTCGGTGCCGCTTTGATCGTTACGGCGCTTGCCGGCTATGTCGGACTTGCCCGCTTTGTCGCTACGCAGCTCATCATCACCGGCGCGGTCGTCGCCACCATGTATGTCGGCCTGCTCTCGGGCAAGGCGATCTCGCGGCAGGAGAGCTTCGGCGATACCTTCTTCGCCCGCTTCCTGGCGCGGCGCTTCAACCTCGGGCCGGTGGCGATAGACCAGGTCGGCCTGCTCGTTGGCCTTGCCATGTATGCGGTGGCGCTGCTCGTCGGCATTCCGTTGATCCTGCTGCTCTGGGGCTTCCATGTACAGGATCTGCAGCTTATCGCCTTCCGGCTGTTCACCGAGGTCAAGCTCGGCGGCATCAGCATCTCGCTGCTCGGAATCTGCACCGGCATCCTGCTCTTTGCCGGCGTCTATCTGCTGACGCGCTGGCTGCAGCGCTGGCTCGACGGCAATGTCATGGCGCGAAGCCATGTCGATCTCGGCGTGCGAAACTCGGTCAAGACGGGCATCGGCTATCTCGGCGTCGGCATCGCCGCGATCATCGGCGTCTCCGCCGCCGGCATCGATCTGTCGAGCTTCGCGCTTGTCGCCTCGGCGCTTTCGGTCGGTATCGGTTTCGGCCTGCAGAACATCGTCTCCAACTTCGTGTCAGGCCTGATCCTGCTGGTCGAGCGGCCGTTCAAGGTCGGCGATCACGTCGTCTCCGGCACGGCCGAAGGTATCGTCAAGCGGATCTCGGTGCGCGCTACCGAGATCGAGACTTTCCGCAAGCAGGCGATCATCGTGCCGAATTCGGAACTGATCAACGGCCTCGTCGGCAACTGGACGCATCGCAACAAGATCGGTCGCTCGGAAATCCCGGTTTCCGTCAGCTACGACGCCGATCCGCAACAGGTGATGGATATTCTCTTGGAGTTGACGGCGAAGATACCGCTCGTCATGCGCAATCCCGAGCCGCATGTCGAATTCCTGCGCTTCGGCCCCTATTCGCTCGATTTCGAGCTTCGCTTCTTCCTCGCTGACATGGGCGACGGTCTGACGGTGCGCAACAATTTGAGGATCGAGATCCTCAAGCGCTTCAAGGCGGAAGGCATAGAAATCCCGCTGCCACAGAGCGACCTTACCATCCATCGGGAGGCTGCCCTCGTCCTTCCCAATGCGGTTAAGGAGCATGCTGACGGCCATGAGAATTCCAAGGATAGACCGGTGGAGGAAGAAGAGCGGCCGGTGCGCCAACTGCGCGGGCGGGCAGCGGAGAGCTGAACAGCGTATTCAGCCATCATTCACAGGTCTATGTGCATGATCCCTTCCATCGGGATCGCTGCCGAGGGCAGCACCGATCTTTCGAGGGGAGGGCGCGTCAGCGCCGCCGCACATGATGGCAAGATTTGCCGCCTTTTTGCTTGTCCCGCTGCTTGCTGCGCCGGCGGTCAACGCCGCATCCATCACCAACACCGATCCCGCAGCCGTGGTGCTCGTCATCACCGAGGGCGGACAGCGCGTCGAAGTTGTGGTCGATGCCGGCGCTTCCGAAAGCCTCTGCTCCTCCGGCTGCTTCATGACGACACCCGACGGCGACCGGATCGGGCTCGATGGCGGCGAGACGATCGACATCGTCAAAGGCTCGGCGGTCGTCAAGTAAGGCTGCGGCCCCACGGAGCTACGGCTCTCGCGCCAGCGCCGTTTGCGCCGGCGCCGACGTCCGCATCAGCGGCCGGATGGCGAGGAATGCCGCCACGGATGCGGCGCCGAACGCGGCGGTGATCGACAGCGACCAGGACACGCCGATATTGCCCATCAGGAAGGCCAGCGCGAAAGGCGCCGTCGAAGAGACGGCGAGGCGGGCCGACATCACTTTTCCCTGCCGCTGGCCATAGCCCTCGCTTCCGAAGAGCGCCAAGGGCAGCGTTCCCTGCACGATGCTGCTGAGGCCGGAGCCCAGGCCGAAGATCACGGCGAAGACCACTGCACCGGCAACGGACGGCGCCGTGAGGAGGAGAATGACAAGGGCCGCCGGCAGGAGCACGGCGGAGATGACAGCGAGCGTGAGCTGCGGCAGGCCGCCGCCGAAGACCATGTTGACGAAGCGGCTCAGCACCTGCGACGGGCCGAAAAGCGTGCCGACTATCACGGCCATGGCGCCGAGCCCGAGTGCCAACATGACGGGCACCATATGGACCAGAAGCGCCGCATTGACGAAGCTTTGCAGCGCAAAGCCGGTGATCATCAGGATGAAGGCCGGCCTGCGTGCCGCAGCGGGGAGGCCAGCTTCGATTCGCTTCGCCGTGCCGCTCTTCTCGCCCGTGCCGGAGGTGCCGGCGCCGCGGGCCAGCAAGGCGTGAATGGGAAGGCAGACGAGGAGATTGAGCGTGGCGAAGAGGAGGTAGACGTTCTGCCACGAGAGATGAGCGTGCAGGGCGGTGGTGATCGGCCAGAAGATCGTCGAGGCGAAACCGCCAATCAGCGTGAGATAGGTGATGCTGCGCTGGGCCGCGCGCGGCCGGATCTGAACGAGAAGGGCGAAGGCCGCGCCATACTGCACCAGGTTCGACGTCGTCTCGACGGCTATCAGGGCAGCGACGAAAGCGGCCTTGCCGGGAGCGAAGGCGCAGCCGGCAAGCGCGACCGCCGCAATGGCCGAGCCAACGGTCATGACCCGCCCCGCGCCGAAACGATCGATCCACATACCCATGGCGGGTGCTGCCAGGCCGCCGATCAGCAGTGCCGCCGACAGCGCGCCGAAGATCCATTGCGCCGACCAATCGAGCCCGCGCGCCATGTCGGGCGCGAGGATGCTGAAGCTGTAGTAGAGGGTGCCGTAGCCGATGATCTGCGTCAGACCGAGCGCGAGGATGGCGGCAACCGGCGGCCGCTCGGAACCGGCGGGCGTCATATGGATTTGACGCCAACGCGTCGTTCGAGCTTATCGGCCTCTTCCCCGCGTTCGCTGTAGCGGTCGGTAAGATAGGCCGAGGCGTCGCGTGTCAGCCATGTGAATTTCACCAGCTCCTCGCAGACGTCCACGACGCGGTCGTAAAAGGATGACGGCTTCATGCGTCCGTCGCTGTCGAACTCCTGGAAAGCCTTTGCCACCGACGACTGGTTGGGAATGGTGATCATCCGCATCCATCGGCCGAGGATGCGCATCTGGTTCACGGCATTGAACGACTGCGACCCGCCGGATACCTGCATGACGGCAAGCGTCTTGCCCTGCGTCGGCCGCACCGAGCCTACCGACAGCGGTATCCAGTCGATCTGCGCCTTCATGATCCCCGTCATCGCGCCGTGCCGCTCCGGGCTGACCCAGACCTGGCCTTCCGACCAGGCTGACAGCTCGCGCAATTCCTGCACCTTCGGATGGGCGACCGGCGCTCCATCGGGAAGGGGAAGGCCTTCGGGATCGAAGATCCGCACCTCACAGCCGAAATGCTCGATCAGCCGTGATGCCTCATGTGCCAGCAGACGGCTGTAGGATACGGCCCTGAGCGAGCCGTAAAGGATGAGAATGCGCGGCTTGTGCATCGAGAAGGGCGGCCGCAAGGCCGCCAGATCCGGCTGGTGAAGATGGGCCGGCGAAGTGGCTGGAAGGTCAGACAATGCGCTTGCCTTCGGCATCGAGCACCTTCTCGCCGTCTTCCTTGGTGAAGGCGCCCTTGTGCGTCTCCGGCAGGATTTCCAGGACCAGCTCGGACGGGCGCGACAGCCGCGTGCCGAGCGGTGTGACGACGAAGGGCCGGTTGATCAGGATCGGCTGGGCGAGCATGGCGTCGAGCAACTGGTCGTCACTCAGAGCGGGATTGCCGAGGCCGAGTTCGGCGTAGGGCGTGTCCTTCTCGCGCAGGGCCTGGCGCACGGTCAGGCCGGCATCGGCGATCATCTTGACCAGTTCCGCACGCGACGGCGGGGTGTTGACGTATTCGATGATCTCAGGCTCGATGCCGGCATTGCGGATCATCGCCAGCGTGTTGCGCGAGGTGCCGCAAGCGGGATTGTGATAGATAGTGACGTTCATAATTTTGCCTCGGAGGATAGGGTTGACGATGTCTCGGCTGGCTGCAGCAGCCAGTTGAAGAGGAGCAGGGCTGCGACCGCACCTGATATTTCAGCAAGCCAGAAACCCGGAAGGTCGACCGGACGAATGCCGGAGAAAGTGTCGGTCAGGGAGCGGGCGAAAGCCACGGCCGGATTGGCGAACGAGGTCGACGCGGTGAACCAATAGGCGGCGGTGATATAGAGTCCGACCAGCCAAGGGACGGCCTTTTGTTCGAAGCGGATGCCGGCGAGAATGACCGCGACGAGGCCGAAGGTCGCGATACCCTCGGAAAACCATTGCGCGCCGCCGGTGCGGATCTTGCTCGACAGGTCCAGGAGCGGCAGGTTGAACATCAGATGGGCGCAGATCGTTCCGGCTACGCCACCGGCAAACTGCGCCAGCACATAGAAACCGAGATCGCGTTTGGGCAGTGAACCCGACATTGCGAAGATCAACGAGACGGCCGGGTTGAAATGGGCGCCGGAAATCGGCCCCAGCACGGTGATCAGCACGACCAGGATTGCGCCGGTCGCGAGTGTATTGCCGAGCAGGGCAAGCCCGACATCCCCGGTGAGCGATGCCGCCATGATGCCCGAACCGACCACGGTTGCGACCAGCATAGCGGTGCCGAGGGTCTCTGCGACCAGTCGGCGCGATAGATCGTAGGAAGCCATCAGCCGGCACCTGCCGGTTTTGCGGTCGTGCCTTCCATCGCGCCGATCTGGCGCAGGTGCTGCTCCAGGGCCAGTTTGTCGATCGAGGATAAAGGCAGGCTTAGGAAGGCCATAATCCTGTTTTTCAGAAAACGGGCGGCCTGTGCGAACGCACGGCCTTTCTCGACCTCGCTGCCCTCGACGGCGGCCGGATCCTCGACGCCCCAGTGGGCGGTCATCGGGTGACCGATCCAGACCGGGCAGGCTTCGCCATGGGCGGTATCGCAGACGGTGAAGATGAAATCCATCTCCGGCGCGTCGGGCTTGGCGAACTCGTCCCAGCTCTTCGAGCGAAAGCCGGTTGCGGGATAACCGAGCGCCTGCAACTCCTTCAGCGCCAAAGGATTGACCTCGCCCTTCGGCTGGCTGCCGGCGGAGTAGGCCTTGAACCGGCCCTTGCCCTCGGTCTCGAGGATCGATTCCGCCAGGATCGAGCGCGAAGAATTGGCGGTGCAGAGAAAGAGAACATTGTAAACGCGGTGCGTGGTCATTGCAGTTCCTCCTTGGTTGCAGGTGCACAGCATGCGGCAACGGCGGCGGCGGGGGCGCAGATCTCGGCATTCCCGCCGCAGCAATCCTCCATCAGGAAACGGATCAGGCCGCCGAGCGCTTCGTAATTAGCCGTGTAGATGATCGAGCGGGATTCTCGCTGCTGAGTGATTAGCCCAGCTCGTTCCAGCTCCTTCAGATGAAAAGAGACGTTAGAAGGGGAAACCTCCGCCTTGTCGGCAATGGAGCCCGCCGCCATTCCGTCAGGACCCGAGACGACAAGCATGCGGATGATGTGAAGGCGCGTTTCCTGCGATAGTGCGCCGAATGCGGCGAGGGCTTGACGTTGATCCATATTTCAATAATCATTGAATCGTTGAAACGAGGATTAGCGCAGATGAATGCGATCGACAACAATAAAATTCAGGCGGAGGAGATCAGCCTCGGCCTGCTGTTTGATGCGCTCTCCGGCGACAAGGACGCGCCGCTGGTTTTCCACTATGACGGCCGGCCGGTGAAGCCGGGCTATCATATCACCGAGGTCAAGGCGGGCCAATTCTCGGCGCTTGATTGCGGGGCCAATCCGGAAGCATGGACGGCGATATTCATCCAGCTCTGGGACATCGAGGAGGGCGAGCGCACGCATATGGCGGCCGGAAAATTCCATGCGATCATCCGCAAGGTGACGGAGCATGTGCAGCTCGACGGTTCGGCCAAACTTACCTTCGAAGTGAGCGACGGCGTGCGGCCGATGCAGCTTTATTGTGCCGCGGCGCCGGTTCTGCGCGCCGGCGCAGTGCATGTCGAGCTGTCGCCACGGCCGGCAAGCTGTAAGCCGCGCGATCGCTGGCTGGCGGAAGAAAGCAAGAAAGCGGCAGCTTGCTGCGGACCGGCGGCGGCAAGGAGCGGTTGCTGCGCGTAGAATGCATGAGGCTACGTGAGTGCGATGTGAAGATCATTGACTGACCGCCGGTCGTGTAGATGGAACATCGCCGAGCTAATGTCGGCGCCGTCCGCTTCACCGTCTGATGCGTGCGGAATTGCTGCACAAGATCGAGGCGCATTTCCGGCGCTCGCTGAGTTTGCCGTCAGTGTCTGATTAATGCCTGCGTATCCCACCATCTGAGCACCCGCATCGCCCGCAGCGTGACGGCAACCAGTTTGGACCACGCTCGTTTAGCGACGCTCGGCGGGCCTAAATCGCCGCCCATCGAATTCAACTAAGACGACGCCACGGAAGGGAAGCCCAGCCACCACCAACTTGGAGGTTAGGCCATTGTCACAAACTGCCAATTTTCGCTGATCATCAAAATCGCAAGACACTTCGGGTTGACCAGGAACTCGGTACCTAAACTTTTCACCCTTGAATGAAATTGTTGCGCCATCATCTGAAAATACCGGCGGCATTCTGGCGCAACCAGAGAGCAGTCCCGCTGCCAAGACTGGCAGCACGCTAAGCAGGCCTCGGGTTCTGACAACAGCATAGGCTATTGATCTGGTTTCCAGCATCGGACGTCTCATGTGGTATTCGTCAACGACGCATAATATGAATGTCTGGAAATTACTCTAGTGCGACAAACGCGGAGAGATCGAATGATCTGGACACCCGCTACCAGGCGTCAACATAGAAGCAGCATGCGCTACGTTCATCCAGGCTGCAATGATCAAGCTCATGACACGAAGGCTGGTCCGCTATCTCGCTTTCTCAATCAGACTCTTAATCATATCTGCAAAGAAATCGCAGGCGCACCATTGCGCCGCGTGTTCATTTCGCAGCGGCAGATGCTGATTAATAATTATTCAAATCAATTGATGTATCGAATTGGCTCGGGGAAAGAATTTACATCAAAGGTTTGCTTATGGCGTTTCTAGGTATTTCGGGGATGCAATATTCCGGGGAAATGTTTGCCGGTGCGCGGATTATTGTCGCGGAAGATTCGAACGTATTCACCTCCATGATCAGCAAACGCCTGAAGGAGCTGTTCGACATCGATGTCGAGATCTGCCGGAGCTTCGAGGATCTGCAGTTTTCCTACGACAAGTCTTCCGATCCGATCACGCTGGCGATCTCGAACATCAACCTGCCCGGCGCCGAAAACGGCGAGGCGCTGGAATATCTGGTCGATCTCTCCATACCGACCATCGTCTTTACCGGCACCTTTCACGAAGGCATGCGCGACAAGCTGATCGCCAAGGACATCGTCGACTATATCCTCAAGGACAATATTTTCGCCGTCGACCTTCTGGCGGAGTCGATCTGCCGGTTCCTGACCAATCATCGCCATCACGTGCTGATCGTCGACGACAGCGCGACGGCGCGCGCGCTGCTGTCGAGCCGGCTGAAGCGCTATAATTTCCGAGTGAGCACCGCCGAAAACGGCGCCAAGGCGCTGGAGACCCTGAAGGTCAATCGCGATATCGGCCTGATGATTACCGATTACAATATGCCCGATATCGACGGATTTGAACTGACGCGGCGCATCCGGGCCCATATCGGCTCGCACGAATTGCGCATCATCGGTGTTTCCTCGTCCTCGAACCGGCTGCTTTCGGCGCGGTTTTTGAAGGCCGGCGGCAACGATTTCATGCTGCGTCCCTTCATCGACGAGGAGTTCTACTGCCGCGTCAACCAGAATCTCGACACGCTGCTGCAGATCCAGTCCATGCGCAAGGAGCGGGCGGTTGCCTGACGGCTCTTCCGGGATCTTGATCGCGAGGAAGCCGGGGGCGATCGGCGCTGCCGGGCGCTGGATTTTTGCAATTACAGGTAATCTGAATATTTGTCCCCTTCACGCGGATGAGCCTCTCGGTTATCGTCCGCCGCGCCGGGGGGAGGGCCGAGTCGAGCCCGTAAGGCGCAGGGGGGGATAGCGGCTGTGGCTTTTCAGGCGGATTTTCAGCGGGATGGGCTCGGGCTGCGTTCCGGCGGGCTCAAGATACTTCTGGTTGAAGATTCCCGAATGTTTTCCGCCGTGCTTTGCCATCGGTTCCAGACGGAACTTGGCCTTGCCGTCAAATCCTGCTCGTCGCTGAAAGCGCTTCGCAGGGAACTTGCCGAAGATGGTCACGGCTACACCATGGCAGTCGTCGATCTCAACCTGCCGGATTCGCCCTATGGCGAGGCGCTCGACTGCACGATCGAGCACGATATTCCAGCAATCGTCTTCACCGCCACGTTCGATCTCAATACGCGCAACAAGATCATGGAGCGCAATGTCATCGATTACGTGCTGAAGGACAATGAGTTCGCGCTCGACAATCTGGTCGCCACCGTCCGCCGTGCGATCTCCAACCGCAAGACGCGGGTGCTCGTCGTCGATGATGTCGTCTCGGTACGCCAGGTTCTCGTCGATCTCCTGAAGGCACAGCAATATCTGGTCGTCGAGGCAAGCTCGGGGCTCGAGGCGCTGGCGGCGCTCGAAGCCTATAGCGATATCGAACTCGTCGTCACCGATCATCACATGCCCGATATGAGCGGCTACGAGCTGACGCGGCGCATCCGCCATCGCTTCGGTTCGGACCGGTTGCGCGTCATCGGCGTCTCCTCCTCCAACGATCGTATGCTGTCCGCGAGTTTCCTCAAAGCCGGCGCCAGCGATTTCGTCTATCGGCCCTTCGTCGCCGAGGAGCTGCAATGCCGCATCGCCAACAATGCGGAAACACTGGCGCAGATGCGCCAGTTGAGGGCCGCTGCAGCCTGCGACTATCTCACCGGCCTCTATAACCGCCGCTATTTCTACGACAATGGCCCGAAGCTGGTGAACGAGTGCTTGCGGTTGAAAGTGCCGAGCTCGGTCGCCATTCTCGATATTGACCACTTCAAGCGGCTGAACGACACATACGGCCACGAGATCGGCGACAAGGTGTTGAAGGCGGTTGCAAACAGGCTGTTCACGATCTTCGAGGGCAGTGACAACCTGCTCTCCCGCCTCGGCGGCGAGGAGTTCGCTATCCTCTTCCCGCAGATGGATTCGGCCGCCGCCACCAAGCTCTGCGACGAGATCCGCTCGGATATTTCGCGGCTGAAGGTAACGGCCGACGACGAGGAACTCGGCGTCACCATCTCGATCGGGATTGCCGAAATCGGCAGTTACGAAACCTTCGAGAATTATCTCAACGCCGCCGACCAGTTCCTCTATATGGCCAAGCACCGCGGCCGTAACCAGGTCTATTCCGACGCCAGGATGACGGAGGAGGTGGCGCAGTAGGGCTGCTTTCAGCCTCTCGCCACCGCCCTCCGGTTTGCGCCAATGGCCGCCCCTCACACCCGCTTAAACGGGGCGAGGGGACATGCCAAATGCAGCGTTGAGGTTGAGGAAGCCGGTGCGGCATATCCCCTTCGCCCCGCAAGCGGGGGTCCGAAGGACGGGTCGAGACCAGTGGCTCGACCCCGGGCGGTGCCGGCAGGCGGATGCAAGGGGGCGGCACCCCCTTAGTATCATTCGGCGACCTTCCGATGCCTCAAGCCGCAACCGCCTGCCTTGCCGTCGCCATGGTCATCTTGCGCTCGGCGCGTTCCTGCTGCGGCGAGCGATGGTAGAGTTCGCGATAACACTTGGAGAAATGCGAGGCCGAGACGAAGCCGCAGGCGACGGCGACCTCGACGACGGGCATCGAGGACTGAACCAGCAGGTGGCGCGCGCGGTCAAGGCGAATTTCCAGATAGTAGCGGGCCGGCGAACGGCCCATCTCCTGGCGGAACAGCCGTTCGATCTGGCGGCGGGAGAGGCCGGCGCCATCGGCGATCTCGATCAGCGACAGCGGCTCGGCGAGATTGCCTTCCATCAGCTCGATGATCGACAGAACCTTGGCGTTCTGCACGCCGAGGCGAGCGCGCAGCGGCAGACGTTGGCGGTCGTGCGGATTGCGCACGCGGTCAGTCAGGTGCTGTTCGCAGATACGGTTGACGAGGCTTTCGCCGAAATCCTCGCCGATCAGGTTCAGCATCATATCGAGTGAGGCGGTGCCGCCAGCGCAGGTATAGAGGTTGCCGTCAACCTCGTAGAGATCGGCATAGACCTCCGCCTGCGGGAAGGCTTCGGAAAAGCCGGGCAGGTTCTCCCAGTGGATGGCGCAGCGCTTGCCGTTCAGAAGACCGGCCTGCGCAAGCACATGCGCGCCCGTACATAGGCTGCCGACGGCGACGCCGCGATTGTAGCATTCACGCAGCCAGGCATTGACGGATTTGTTGTTGAACTCCTCGATATCGATGCCGGAACAGACGAGCACCATGCCGGGACGGTTTTCGCCGCCGAGATGGCGGCGTTCCTCGGCGAGCGAGGAGTTTGCCTCGATGCCGATGCCGCAGGAGGAATAGACCTTCTCTCCGTCGACCGAGGCAAGCCGCCAGGTATAGGCCTGATAGCCGAGCATGCGGTTGGCGATGCGCAAGGTGTCCACCGCTGCCGAAAAGGGCAGCATGGTGAATTGCGGTACCATAAAGAAGACCAGTGAGCGCTTCTTGATCTGCATCCTGTTCATAGCGAAATCCATGCTCGAGGGGCGATGACATATTCGTTGCGCGGAATGCGTCGCGCCGATGTCCTAAAAGCGACAGTGGCATGGAAAAATGCGGCCGAGAAGAGCAAATATGCGACATTGACCGGAATTTGACCGGTCATATCGCCGGTTGGGGCAGAAAACAGGCTTATAGGCGGCTGAAATTCGGGACTGAAGACGGCTGGGAACGGCACGGCGAGCACGAAAAAGGCGGCGTTGCGCGAGGCAGACGCCGCCCTCATCTCAGGAGGAATGTCGCATTCATTACATGGTCCGGTGTTTGCTGTCGTCGGTGCTCGGCCAGCCGATATCCTTGCGGACGTCAAACGGCATGGCTTCAATTTCACGGGCGGTCCGCCAGCGCGTCCAGGCAAGCACGAGCTTTTGGGCGTAGTGGCCCAGATCGAAGCGGCCTTCGCCGGAGGTGAGGGTCTTGCCACCACCCCGATAGGTGAGCGTGGTCATTATCCAGTTCCTTTCCTGGGTCAGGGGCATGGTCGTCGATGGGAGCTCGTCCATGTCCACGCTGTTAATATGGGCGTCGGAAACCCATCATTCAAACGAATAGAGCTGATGGATAGCATCAACAATATTGAACGATCTCAGCGGGTCCCGATAGTGAGCGCTAGTCAAAAGTGGCGAACTGCTGATCGCCCCTGCTGAATGCGAATGCAGCATGGATGTCGCTCTCTACCACGCGTCCGCGTGACAAGTCTGGAAGCTCGTCAGGCGGAAAGAAACCAACGTCAGTTGTTTCCAGGCCCGCCTGCGGAGCCATCTCGTCCTGGCGCTTGCAAAGAAAAAACAGCTTGTCAAAATCCCTTGCATCCGGATCGTACGGTCGCTTCGCCTTGTGTCGGACGCTGTAAAGGCCGGTAGCGGATACCCGGATACCCATGACGGCATCGTAGACCATTGTGCTTGGTATGGCCGACCCACCCTGATCAACCATTCGCCAACACCTGATTGATCTGCAATATTGCAGCGCGATCCGTATCAGTTAGACGCGGCAGCAGAGTTTTCAGGTGAGCAAGGATAAAAGCGCCCATCGGCCTTTTCGGGCCGACGAGGGATGCAAAGTTCGCTGGCCCTGTCGGTGCTTGCCGATGTCGCTGCCAGCCGCTTGTCGGCATACGGCTGATGGCTACCGGGATCATTCCAGTTTTCCAGGTTGCCGTCGTTATCCTGGCGGCAGGGAGATCAAGTCGAATGGGCAAAGGAGAGGATCACAAACTCCTTGCGACTTTCGACGGCGTCCCTCTGGTTCGAAAGTCGGTCCTCAACGCGTTGGCCTGCCAGTGTTCCCACGGTTACGTCGTCACCGGCTACAGGCATGACGACGTGCTTCAGGCGATCGGTGATCTGCCGGTCGAGGTGGTACGCAACGAGGACTACGCATCGGGCATGGCGGCATCCTTGCGGCTCGGAGCGGCGCGGGCGCAAAAGGATAGGCCCGACGGCATCATGATAATGCTTGCCGACATGCCTGCGATAAGCAATCGACATGCTCATCGAAGCTTTTCGTAAGAGCGGCGGCGCTCATGTGGTGCGCGCCGTTGCGAATGGATCGCCGGGCAACCCGGTGATCCTTCCCCGTCTTTTGCTGGATGCCATTCAGGGTCTCGAAGGTGATGTCGGCGCGCGCCGCTTGATTGACGGTCATGACGTACCCCGCGTCGAGGTGGAAATCGGCGAGGCGGCTCTCATCGACGTCGACACCGTCGAGGAGTTGCATGCCGCGGGAGGGGTTCTCCCGATCTGGACCGTCTGCATCTAGAGCGTTTCAGGTTTTCACGGAAGCATATCCGGCATTGGCGAAGTAGTTGCTGCATTCGCTGGGCTCGATGGTTGTGACGAGGTGTCCGATGTGGCGCCAAGTGTCATCGATCGTTCGCTTCTGAGCCAAGCGCATCCAGTGCTTGATTTTGGCGAAGGCCTGTTCGATCGGATTGAGGTCGGGAGAGTATGGCGGTAGGTACCAGAGTCGCGCACCAGCGTTGCGGATCATCTGACGGATGGCGACCGACTTGTGGGAGCCAAGATTATCCATCACGACGATGTCGCCGGGTTCGAGCACCGACAGGAGTTGCTGTTCGACATAGGCTCGGAAGCATTCGCCATTGATGGGTCCATCGAAGACACAAGGTGCGGCAAGCCGATCGTAGCGCAACGCGCCCAGGAAAGTCAGGGTGCGCCAATGGCCATGCGGGGCGAAGCCGCGCAGGCGTTTGCCCTTCGGCCCCCAGCCCCGAAGCGGCGCCATGTTGGTCTTGATCCAGGTTTCGTCGATGAAGACCAGCCGCCTAGGATCGAGACCGGTCTGCCAGGACCGCCAGCGTTGTCGTCGCCGCGCGATGTCGGCACGTCCCTGTTCAAGGGCGAACAGTGTTTTTTTTGAACCGCAGCCCCTCGCGCCGCAGGAATTGCCATACGGTGTCGTGGGATACCTTCACCCCTCGTGCGGCCAATTCTGCCTTCAATCCGTGCAGTGATAGATGCGGCGTCTGGTTAATTCGCTCGGCGATAAACGCCCGGTACGGCTCAAGAACACGCTTGCGGTGACCGCCCATCTTCCCAGGCGCCACAGATCCGCTCGAGCGGTAGCGCTGAGACCACTTCACCGCTGAAGACACCGCAATACCGAACCGCACCGCCACCGACCGGCAGCTCTCGCCCGCTTCGATGGCATCAACAACACGCTTGCGAAGATCATTTGAAAGAGGTCGAGTCATCCGATGCTGGCCTCCATTCCAGCCAGCATCTTGAATCACAAAACAGCCAAAAACGGAATCCCTTCCAATTCAGCTAAAATCGGAAGCGCTCTAATGCGCTGCCGGCGGGTTGATGATGCCGAGGTTGCCGAGCCCAACGACGATCAGTTGGACGGCGACTGCGGTCAGCAGAATACCGAAGACGACCTCTGAGACGATCATGCTGGCCGGCTTCATGTGCTTGGCGAGCTTTTCGGTGTTGGTGAATACCAGATAGTCGAACGCACCGACGATCAGGATCAGAGCGGTGACGAGCATGGCGCTGGCGATCGAGATGACTTCGCCCGAGGCGATGACGATAATCGTGATGCCGACAGGATTGAGCAGGTAAGGGACCGCGAGCGGAAATACGGCGAGTTTGTCCGGGTCGACGGGGGCTGCAACGTCGTCGTGCGGCTTATCCATTGGTCCCGACGCCATCTTGATCGCGATCAGCGCGAGGATGATGCCGCCGGCGACCGCGACGGCTCCGCCCGTAATGTGGAGAAGCCGCATCAGCAAAGCGCCGGTCGCGAACAGGATCAGGGCCGTGACAACGGCGATCAGAACCATCCGGCGGCCGATGCGTACCTTGATCTCGGTGTCGAAGGTGTGGGTCTTTTCCAGGAACGGCACCAGGGCGATCTTCGGCCCCAAACCGATCAGAAGCAGCAGGAGAAGTTTTCCAACAAGTGCGGCGTCGATGACTGTGAAGTCCATGAACCTTCCCTCTAAAATTTATGACGCGAAAGTAGGGTCTCCCCCATGAGGGAGGGCCAGCAGGGAGCAGAAGACTTGCGGGTCCCTTTTTGAGCTCGTTCAGCGGGGACATACGTCCCAGAACCCTGTGGTTTTTGCGGGTGTGGTGTAGTACCAGCATTGTCCGGATTGAGGTGGCGTACCCGCCAATGAAACGGCGGCAGCGCCCGCAACGAAACCGATGGCAGCGCCTGCGGCGACGGCCGCACCAGGACGCCAGTAGCGGCGAGGGGTGATGACCACGACGCCGCGACGCACGGGCGGTCGAACCGCGGGACGATAGGCCGGGCGGGTGCGTCCGACCGCAGCGCATCCGCGCGGACCGCAGGCGGCCGCACCGCAGCCTCTCGGACCGCATGCCGCCACGCCTCGACGAGCTTCGGCAGTCGCCGGAACGAGGAGGGGCGTGCAAACCATCATCAGCACGGCCAGCGTGGAAAGCATGTGTGTCAGGATGACCAGGATCTTCATTTCGTTTCCTCCTATTGGTTCCGTTTGGTTCGCGCCCGTTCAGGCCGGCCCCGCGGCGATCGCCGCATTGTGCGCCGCGATCGTCTGTTGGGCGGCGGCGCCGACGGCGTCGTCGTTTCCACCGGAGACCTGAACGGTCGGCACGGCGAGCTTGATACCGTTCTCGTGGAACGCCTCATGGATCATTCGGAGTGCCCGCCGCTTTAGCGTGAACTGCTGGCCCGGAAGGGTCATGACCTTCATCCGCAGGAGCAGACCGGAGTCACCGAGGCTGTCGATCCCCTGCATTTTCAGCGCCTCGATGGTGGTAGCTTTGAACTCCGGATCCTCGAACAGTTCGAGGCCGATCTTCTTGATGATCTTGCGGGCCTTCTCGATGTCGGAATCGTAGGTGACGGTGATCGTCATCTTCTCGATCACCCAATCGCGGCTCAGGTTCTGAATCGCTCCGAGCTCGCTGAAAGGGACGATGAAGACTGCGCCGCGGTGGTGCCGAAGCTTGACGGATCGCAAGCTGAACGACTCGACAGTGCCCTTGTAGCTGCCGCTCTGGATGTATTCGCCCACCCTGAAGGCATCATCGAGCAGGTAGAACACCCCGCTGATGACGTCCTTGACCACGGTCTGCGCCCCGAATCCGACTGCGACACCGACCACGCCTGCGCCTGCGATCAACGGACCGATTTCAACGCCGAGCGATGACAAGGCCATCATGATCGCGATTGCGACGAAGAGGATCATCAGGAAATTGCGCAGGATCGGCAGAAGGGTCCTGATGCGCATACGCCGCCGTTCCCGATCGCTTCCGGCTTCAAGGACCGCCTCGGTGGCGCCGAGCTTGCGATCGATCAGGACTCTCACGAGGTTCCACGCCAAATCGACGACCATGAGAATGATCCCGGCGCTGAGGAGGCCACGCACGAGTCGCAGAAGCGGGGAATCCTGCATCGTCATCTCAGTCAACCGAACGTCGAGCGCCTGTGCAAGCAGGATGATGGCTGCGACGATCAGTGCGGCCCTGATCCCGCGTTCGACGATCACCGAGACGACGGTGCTTCGCTTGTGACCGTCCTCCTCGGCTGCGGAAGACCGCAGGATATTGTCGACCGAGGCCTTGGTCAGAGCGATGGCGGCAGGCAGGGCGGCACCGACCACGACAATCCAGAACAGCCGCATGGCGCCGACCACCCACAGCAGCCAGACGGCAAAGAAATAGGCTGTCCAGAGCCAGTTGCGCGCCCGCATGCCGATGCGGCTGGTTTGACTGGACGATGATCGGGACGGACGTCTCCACACGGCTTCAATGCCGATCAAGAGAAGTATGAGGCCAAGGCAATAGGCGGCGAGCTGCCGAGCCGGGAGGGAAAAACCCAACGTGCCGAACAGGCGGATGGTGACCCATCCGAAGGCATACCAGCCGACGAGATAACCCAGCCGTTTCGTCCAGTGGCGCGCAGCATCCCCAGCGAGCGGAACGACTCGAAACCCGCCCTCTTCTTCGGCCCGCGGCAGCAGGAAAACATCAAGAAGTGCGTTCCCCAGACGGAAGATGACGATTGCCAGGAGATATCCGACGACGATCTCCCTTATGACGGGCGGCCATTGGAACAGCAGGAAAAAGCCGATGCTGCCCAAGCCGAAGGAAAGAACGTAACATCCCGCCCACAGAAGCCTCGCCGCCAATGCGACAACTCTCCCCGATACCGTCGCATACGATGCGTGCGACATCCATGTGCGCCAGCCGGCGCTGACCCACCAGAACAGCCGTTGTGCGGCCAGCCCGGCGGCAACGAAGGCGGCGATCAGGAAGATCGGCCGCGTCCCGCCGTTTGCTTCGATGTCCGTTTCGACCATGGCCCAGGCCCGGGTCGCCTCCAGGGGGAAGGAATTCACCGCGCCGAGAAGGCCGGAACCGTGGGCGCGGAACCGCATCGCGAATTCGGAGAAAGAGGGGTCGCGGTTCGGCGCTTCCGGCGTCGGTTCCGGCACATGCCTGGCGGCCTGCGACTGCTGCTGCAGGAAGTGCTGGACGTCAGGATCCGAGAACATTCCGATGAAGCGCTGGACGCTTTCAGGCTGCGGGTCCGCAGGCATCGCGCTCTGCGCCATTGCAATCGAGGCGCAGAGTAGCAGAGAAGCCAGAGCGGCCCCTGCGGAAAACGGCACTATCGTGCGGATCCTAGACAGCACAACCATTGTCCATCCCGATTTGGCGAACCGTTTCCAAGCCGTTGGCGGAAGGGATCAGGCTCGCCGCGTCACCTGCCGCCGCCACTTGCCTGTGCCGGTCAGGAGCTTGTTCCCAAAGCCCGTGCAGGTCGCCCCAATGGGCCGCGGCGGTCACCGCGGCCCTTAGGTCAGACTATGCGAAGATGAGATAGCTTTCCCGTATGATCTGGTAGGTTACAGTCCAGGAGACAGTATCAGCGGGGCTGCAGCTCGGAGATGCCGGCGGCGGTCGATGCCAATTTGTCGGGATCGGGGACCGCCAGCCCTGCCTTGCGAAGTCCGCGGATCAGACGGTCCCGGTCTTCAGGCTGGATGTTGCGCATCGCAAGTTCCGTTGCAATGTTCGGCAGGAAGTCAGGCCGCATCCTGACGAAAACCTCTCCCTCCCGCCGCGCTTCCTCCATCATGCCGGCCTCGGCATAGATGATGGCAGCCACGGCATGGAAGAGCGGGAACTTCTGCATGTTCGCCTGTCTGATTTCCAGCACGGCGGTATGGTTGTCGCGGAGCATGTATGCGGCCAGTGCCCGTGTTCCGTGGTAGAAGCCGCCGCCACCGGGATTGAGTGCGATGGCCTCATCGAGCAGGGCTGCTCCGCGCCGCCATTGGCCACCCATTGCCAACCGCGTTCCGAACTCGCCCATCAATTCGGTGTCGTTGGGGTTCGTGGCGAGGGCCCGTTCTCCCACGCGCAATGACTCGGCGAGCTGTCCGTCGAAGAACAGCGTCGTCATCAGCGCCTGAAGGCCTCGCGTATTGCTCGGATCGATCTGTGTCGCGCGCCTGGCAGCATCGAGCGCATGCTCTACGGCTGCCTCCTTGTTTCGCGTCGGATTGAATCTGTACCTGTCCTCGTCGAGGTAGACGATCGACAGCATCGCCCAGGCGGTCGCATAGTTGGGAAATCGAGCTATCGCGCTCTCAAGGCAATTGCGCACGCGCGAATGCGCCTCGGCGCTGAGCTCTGAACGGTAGGCATAGAAGCGCAGCGTGCACTCATACGCACCGATGTCGTCCGGCGGCGGACTGGCGGCGTCGACCTGTGCCATGACCCCATACGGCTGGGCGATGGCGGTCGCGACCTTTCTGGCGACGTCCGTCTGGATCGCAAACAGGTCTCCCGACGCGAGGTCCTTGTCGTAGTTTTCCGACCAGAGGATCTCGCCGTCCGATGTGTCGAGCAACCTGGCCGTTACGCGAAGACGCTGGCCCGAAGTCCGTACACCGCCGGTCAGCAGATAGCGCGCGCCGAATTCCGCCCGGATTTCCGATGCCCGCACATCCGCTGGAAGAGATCGGGAGGTCTCGCGGCCGAAGACTTTGATCTCCTTGAACCGCGGCAGGACGGTCATCAGTTCCTCCGTCAGACCGGCACTGTAGAGCTGCGCCTCGGGCCCTTCGCCGAGATTGGCAAAGGGGGCCACCACCAAGGCTGGACGATCGGGCGACAGGCTTGCAGCCCTTCGGAGCGAATGTGCTGCAGGCAGTGCTGCCAGCCAATAGAGCGAAACAGCAAGCAGGGCGAAGGCAACAGCGCCAGGCAACACAATCCGCCCTGTCCGCCACCAGTGTTCAGGGCGGGCCGGAGGGGGCAGCGCTTCCACAGTCTTTTCGTTGCGCGTGTCAGCCGAGGCTGGGCAGGACCAGGTGAAGGTCGGGATATAGCCTCCTTTGGGAATGTCGATCCGGATCGGATCATCCTGGCCGGCAACCAGATAATAGCGCTCGAGCGATCGTCGCAAGCGTCCTGCCTCGATCCTGACCACCGGATCGTCCTGGGTGAAGCCGGCATCCCGGCCAAATACTTCGACCGCAATGGAATAGGCTTTGATCCGGTTGCCTCGACCGGCGAGGGTCTCGGAGACGACATAGCGGAGAAAAGCTGCGGCGCGGCCAACGCCAGGAAATTCGGGACTGGATATAACGCGTTCCAGTTGTGTCGTGATATCGTGCGCTTGAGGTCCCGACTCCGAAGGAAAGGACGCCGCGGACCCTTCTGGCGGCATAGACGTCAGCATGTCTGTCCCCAATCCCCCGTTGAGTCACATCACTGCCAGACTGTATGTAACAGTAACATACTCCTCGAACCGGTCGCCGTCCATGAAGATCGGGAGCTGGCACACGCTGCAGTGGCGGCGTCAGCTATGCCGTCAGGGAGCAAACCATGGAGGAGGGCGTGACAGCAGTCCGTCGGCATTTTCCGGCCAGAGCCAGGACGATCGATGATCTTGCCGCCCGCAGTGAAGACTTTCGGGAAATCTGCAGGGACTTTGCCGACGCCGGACTGGCGATGGAAAGATGGAGCGTCTCGGCCGATCCGAAGCGTGCCGAACGCGTTGCCGAATACCGGGAACTGATCGCGGAGCTTCTCAAGGAGATAGAGGGCGCGCTCGACAAGGCTTCGGCGCCGCCATCCGCTGACTGATCGATGCGGTCGATACGGGGGCCAGCCACCGCAAGGCGTATGTTACGGTTACTTACTTGCGCTCTACCCTTTCGGCCACGACCATCGCGAGAGACAGCCGGCGCTGAAACTCCGGGCTTCACAACGCTTTCGAGGGTACTGTCGTGGTTTCCGAAAATTTGGACGAACCTGTCATTTCCTCGACACCCCGGAATCCATTGCGCAACATAGCTCTCACGGTCGTCCTGCTGGCGCTGGCTCTGTTCGTCCTCTCCATTTTTATGGAGCGGCGCACGCCGTCGACCTCTCAAGCGCAGGTCCAGGCCTATATTGTCGGCATCGCGCCCGAGGTCACCGGCCGGGTCGTGGAGGTCGGGGTCGCTGACAATTCGCGCGTCGAGGCCGACCAGGTTCTCTTCCGGATCGATCCGGAGCGTTATGAGCTCGCGGTCAATGAGGCCGAAGCCGCGCTTGCAAGCGTCGGCCAGTCGATCGGAGCGTCGACCGCGGCCGTCGATGCGGCACAGGCCAAGCTCGTTCAGATCGAGGCTGACCGGGACAATCTGCGCGATCAGTATGCCCGGGCGACCGAGCTGGTGAAGCGCGGGGTCTTTTCCAGGGCCCGGTTCGACGCGGCCAAGTCCGCCTATGATCAGGCCGAGGCTTCCGTGTCGGGGGCGCGAGCCGACCTCGTCAAGGCCAAGGAGCAATTAGGCCCGTCCGGCAACGACAATCCGCAGCTGCGTGCAGCCCTTGCCGGATTGGAAAAGGCCCGGCTCGATCTGGTGCGGACGACCGTTCTGGCACCGTCAGACGGTGTCGTCACCAATCTTCAACTCACCATCGGCAAGGTCGTTTCGGCCGGCCAGCCGGCGATGACCTTCATCGATGCCGGCACCATCTGGATCAACGCGGCATTCAAGGAAAACAGCCTGGAAAAGGTCGCCGTCGGCAACAGAGCGGACATCCTCTTCGACGCGCTTCCCGGCCGGCTGTTTCCTGCAACGGTCGAGAGCGTCGGGTTCGGCGTATCGCAAGGCAGCACCGACCCGAGTACCGGGTTGCCGACGATCCGCAATGATAGCGGCTGGGTCCAGGAGCCACAGCGGTTTCCTGTCCGGCTGAATATCGAGGAGGGGCAGCGGCCGAAAGGCGGGGTACGCTACGGCTCTCAGGCGACCGTCGTCATCTATACGGGTGACAACCCGGTCACCAATGCCTGGGGATCGCTGTGGATCCGCATCATGTCGGTGCTGACCTATGTCAGCTGACGGGGAGCAGAAACGCAAAGGGTTGCGGGTCGCCTTCGCCGTCTCGATCGGCTTCACCCTGGCAGTCCATGCCGGTGCTGTCCTGCCTTTCCTCGGTCCGCTTGTTGCCGCTCAGTTTCTCCTTGGAAGTTCGCGGCCCATGCCGCCTGGCAAGACCATCGGTGCGGCGATGATCATTGTCTTTGCCGGTATGGCGATGATGGCCTTGACCGACTTGCTCGGCGAACGTCCGGTACCTTTCCTGCTGATCCTTGGGCTCACCTATTTTGCGTGCTTCGCGCTACAGTCGGCGGGACGGGGGCCAGCTGTTTTCCTCGTGCTCGTCGTATCGATCATCGTGCCTCTCCTCGGCATCCTGAACAAGGAACTCGCGAGTTCGATCCTTTCGATCCTGGTTGCGGGGGTTTTGTCGGGCGCGGTTCTGATGTGGCTCGCCTATGCGATCTTTCCCGAACCGGTCTCTCCGGGGAGCGAAGCGGCCGCTGTCGAAGAACGGCCGCCGGCCTTGCTTCGGGCTCTGGCAAATGCCTTCATCCTTCTGACGTCGGTCGTCATCTGTCTGACGAGTGACAATCTGAGCGCTGCGGCAGTCATTCCCATAACCGTGGCGTCGCTGCTCGGGCAGCTCAACGTTGCCGCAAGCGCGCGGGCGGCGATCGGAATGGTGCTCGTCAATTTCCTCGGCGGCGTGCTGGCCTCCGTTGCTTATGCCGCGCTATCGCTGCGCCCAAGCCTTCTCTCGATTTTCCTAATCCTGCTGGTCGTCGCTCTGCTCATCGGAGGGCGCGCTGCCGCTCGCTCGAAGGATGCTCGCGTGTTCGCTGGCATCCTGACGATATTCCTTATTCTGTTCGGTCTCGGGGTATCTCCGCTGCCGGGAAGCGCCGCGGAATCCTTCGCGAGCCGTATTGCCTATGTCGCGGCAGCCTTAATCTATGCGCTGCTCCTGTCGGCGATTCTGTGGCCGCCGGCAGAAGGAAGCCGGCTGCATCAGGCCGCTCTTAAGCCGGATGTCGATGGCCGATAGAGAGCCGTCGTCATGTCCGTGAGCGTGCGGCAAAAAGCTTTGGAACCATGTCCCTCCCACGCCGTTGCCGCTTGGTAACTGCCAATGATGCAAAAGGAGGAAACGATGATTTCCGCAGATCAGATCCGTGAACATATGGAAGTGCGGGCTGCCGACGGCGCTCACGTCGGAACGGTGGATCAGCTTGACGGGCCGACCCGCATCAAGCTGACGAAAACCGACTCGGAGGACGGCAAACATCATCTGATTCCGCTCGATTGGGTCGATCACGTCGACGCCCATGTTCACCTGTCGAAGAGTGCCCGAGATGTCCGCAGCCAGTGGGCCACCATCAATTAAGGAGTGAGAGGCTGCGGCTCAGGCTGCGGCCTCGTCCTGCAAGGGGGCCCCATTCCTCGTCCGGACGAGAGGAGATCGAAATGCCAGCCAAATCCAAAGCCCAGCAGAAGGCGGCAGGTGCCGCACTTTCAGCCAAACGCGGAGAGACGCCCAAGAAGGAACTCAGGGGCGCTTCGAAGCAGATGGAAGAATCCATGAGCGAAAAACAGCTTGAGGAATTCGCGTCGACCAAGACCAAGGGCAAACCCGAGCATGTCTCGAAATGATCGAGCCCACGAGACCTATGTCGAGGTCGAAAGCATGGAAAATCCCGCGACATGATAGGCCTCTGAAAGGGCGTCGAAAATCGCGCGGGCGGAGCCGTCACGGTCTTTAGCCATCCAGCGCAGTTCGAACGTGACACCAGGGCGGCCCTCGCTGGTCTGCCCAAAAGAAACGAACTGGGCAGTGCAACCCAGCGGTCCAAGCACCTCAGACAGTTCCGGCAACTCGGCTTCGGTGCCGTGAATGACGAGTGTTGCCTTCTGTTCGCAACGCAGCCATAGATCCAGCTGCTTCATCGGCGACAAGACGATGAAGGCGACGGCGGTCGCCACCGTCCCCGTCAGGATCTGGCCGCCGCCGAAGCAGAGACCGACGACGGTCATGAACCACATAGTCGCGGCCGTGGTGACGCCGGTCATCGTGTCGCCACGTCTCAGAATCGCGCCGCCGCCGATGAAGCCGACGCCCGTCAGCACGCCGAGGGGAAAGCGCAGCACGTCCATCTGCGTGAAATAACTAAAGGTCTTTCCGTAGGTCGATAGAAGGAGGTTTGCCTGGATCATCGCCAGGCATGCGGCAAGAGCCACCAGGATCGTGGTCCTGAATCCCGCCGGGTGACCGCCGCGCTCGCGGTCGAGGCCGATGAGACCGCCCGCGACCACCGTCAGTACGATCCGTAAGGCGATCTCCCACCAGCTTGGCGTCAGCGGCATCGCATCTGTCAGGAATGAAGGCATGATCTGATCCTGACTGTGTTGCCGCTCTTTCGCTGCCGGCCGGGCATTCGTTCCTCCTGCGCTACAGTGCATCCGGATGAGATAAACGCAATGTCGGCCCGGACGTTCCGGAGCCTCGGGCTGCAGACTTTTGCAACAGGGCAAGATTGGCGGTTTGTCGGCGGTCGGTGTATGTATGGTTTCGGACTGGGACAATCCCCACTGACCATAAGAGCTCGTAGCGTCTAAAACGGAGTCATTGATTGGCCGTTGCCTTCACCAAGGAAGAGAGTTTCGAAACCGCTTCGGAAACCCTGTTGCCGGACCGGCCAATTTCGCCGCATCCCAACCTCGTCACGGAAGCGGGATTGAGGGCTCTCGAACTGCAGTTTCAGCAGGCGCGCGCGGCCTATGATGCGACGAGCACCATCGAAGACGTAAACGAACGGCGGCGCCAGGCTGCCAATCCTTTACGTGATCTCCGATATTTATCGGCCAGACTTCGCACGGCCCAGCTCATGCCTGACCCACCGTCAGCCGACGTGGTTGCCTTTGGTAATACGGTCACTTTCAGCCGCGACGACGGGCGCGTGCAGACTTATCGGCTCGTCGGAGAAGACGAAGCAGATCCCAAGGCGGGATCGATTTCCTACGTCTCTCCGGTGGCGCGGCTGCTGATGGGCAAGGCTGTCGGCGATGTGGTGGAGACAGGCGGCCAGAAGCTGGAGGTTATCGCCATTTCCTAGAGAAGATCGTCAAAATATGCCGAGTTCGGAACGCTGAGATTATTATCATGAAAATGGTACCGGATGGTACTTTATTTATCGGATGTTTACGCCCCTGGGCTAGACGGTGACATTCCGTCATCGAAGGTCATGTTCATGGTCAGCCCAATTTCCAGTTCTGCATCCACCATCTTGAGTTCAGCCGCTTCGACCTCGTCTTCCGGTTCATCTGATCAGCTTGTCTCTCTTGAGGCGCAACTTGCCGAAAAGCAGGCAGCCCTATCGCAGACGCAAGACCAGCAGGAAAAGGCGACGATCGAAAAATCGATCGAGACGCTGGAAGCCAAGATTGCCAAGCTCGAATCTCGCGAGAGCAGCCAAACTCAGTCGTCTGCCGCATCAAAGCCCGTCGGCGAAGCTCCGAAAGAGCTTTCGGGCGAAAGCCAGCGTATCGGCACCAAGAATTTTGACGAGACCAGCGGGTTCGGCAGCCGCACGGCCTATGTGTGATCGCTCCAACCGACTAAATCCGTCTGCCGGGGCGGAGCCTGGAGAAGCGGCATGCCTGACGGCAATTAAAGACGGCGCTTCGCCACGGCGACGACTTCGCGCGTCAACTCCGCTAGGCGCTCGGCGCCGAGGCGGTTTATCTGCCAGTAGAGTGGGACGTCCAGTGGCGTGTCGGCAACAAGTTCGACGAGCCGCCCCGATGCGAGATGAGCGCGGGTAAGCTGGGTCGGGTTCATTCCCCATCCCATGCCGGAAAGAGTGGCTTCGACGAAGCTTTGCGGCGAGGGCAGCCAATGTGTGGGGTAGTCCAGATCTTGGCCAAAGGTTTGCCTTACCCAACTGCTCTGAAGCCTGTCCTTTTGATTGAAGGTCAGGGCCGGAGCGTTGCGGATCGCCTCCGATGTCACGCCGTCCGGGAAGTGGCGGGCGACAAAATCGGGTGTCGCGGTGGCGTTGTAACGGAGAGTTCCAAGGGCGAAGCGCCGGCATCCCCGGATCGGCTTCTCCAGACTGGTGACGGCTGCGATCACCCGTCCGCGCTGCAGCCATTCGGCGGTGTGATCCTGGTCGTCGACGGCGACATTCAACAGATAGGACGAGGTTTTGGAGAAATTCGACATGGCCTCCACGAACCATGTGCCGAGGCTGTCGGCGTTGGTCGCGATCTGTAGCGTGACCCTTTGGCGTGGCTCGTCGGGATTGACGAGAGCCGGAAGCTGCCCGAAAAGCTCGGCCTCCAGCATGCCGACATTCTCGACGTGACGACAGAGCCATTCTCCCTTTTCGGTCGCCGTACAGGGGGTGCCTCTGGTGATCAGGATGACGCCGAGGCGTTCTTCGAGCTGCTTCACCCGTTGCGAGACAGCCGACGGTGTCACGTTCAACACGGTCGCCGCCCTTTCGAAGCTGCCGGTCTGGACGACGGTTGCAACGGCGCGCAGAGCGGGATAATCGAGCATGGATTAGTTTCGCTTAATCAAGATAAGACAGACTAATTAGACTAAGCCAACTTCAGGCGATACCGCAACTGCATCGAAGCTGAGAGCGGTTGCCGAAACGATGAATATTTCGATTTATGTCACGGGCCTGCTGATGGGCCTCAGCCTGATCGTCGCAATCGGCGCGCAGAACGCTTTCATCCTTCGCCAGGGCCTGCGCAATGAACATGTCCTCGCCGTCTGCCTCACCTGCGCCCTGTCTGACGCCGTACTGATTTTGCTCGGCGTGACCAGCCTCCGGCAGATTGCCGGATTGCTGCCTTGGCTCGATCCGGTCATGCGTTACGGGGGAGCCGCGTTTCTGGCCTGGTACGGAGCCAACAGCCTCTATTCCGCCTTACGGTCGTCCGCTGTGCTCACAGCAGCGGAAGCCGAAACGGCAAGCTTTTCCCGGACGCTTGCGACCTGCCTCGCGCTGACTTGGCTTAATCCGCATGTCTATCTCGACACGGTCGTGCTGCTCGGCACGATATCGACGCGCTATCCGGGACAGCAGGCTTCCTTTGCCGCAGGCGCCGTGACAGGCTCCTTCCTGTTCTTCTTTGCGCTCGGATATGGCGCAACATGGCTGCGGCCGATCTTTTCCAGGCCGGCCTCCTGGCGGATGCTCGAGACGCTCGTCGCGGCGACGATGTGGATTATCGCCTTCAAGCTGATAGGCGGGATGTGAGCCGATCGCCGTATGAGGCCATCGGCCCGTGCCGTATCGCCGAGTTCGAGCGGCAATGTCTGCAGAGGGCCCGAGTGTTCTGATCCGAGCCAAAGATCCGCGTTATGCACGCGATTCCACGATCCTCAGACCCCGCTTCGGTCGAGCGGCCGCGTTGAGGAGCGGCAACTCGATTTCACGCTGGCAATCAGCCAGCAGGTGCGACGGAAATCGCTTCAACTCCCGCAGCGCATGTTCGTGGTTCGCATCCCTGCGCCGACGCGATTTGAATGCGGAAAGGGCCTGTAGGATAGTCCAGGTGCTTTTGTGCGCCACGTCGAGTCTCCTTTGCTGTTTCCGATAAGAAGACTATGGGATGCACTTGATGTTCAATCAAATGAAATGAAATGGCATTATAAATCAGAAAAATTGAATGGCGCGGAGAGGAGTGCGGTCAGACATTTTTTATTCCGGCGGATTTCCGATACGGGGACCGGGCATTGTGCAGAGACCGTAGGGCCTTGGGCGGTTTGATTGACATTCAGCCAAATAAAATGATATGCGGTTAAAGATCAGAAAAATTGAAAGATGCGACGATGAGCCTTCCCTTTCGCCGTCCCATTCCTTTGCTTGACAACGATGTGCTGCGCACCTTCGTCGCCATTGCCGAGACGGGCAATTTTTCCACCGCCGCCGAAGCGGTATTCCGCACGCCTTCGGCGGTTTCCATGCAGATCAAGAAGCTCGAGGAGCAGCTCGGCGCAACGCTGTTTTTACGCGATGCCCGCTCGGTGACGCTGACGCGCCATGGCGAAATGCTGCTTTCCTACGCCCGCAACATCCTGGCGCTGTCGAACGAGGCGGTGTCGCGCTTCATCATGCCGGAATTGACCGGTGTCGTCAGGCTCGGCGCACCGGAGGATATCGGCGAGCGGCTGCTGCCGAGAATCCTCAAGAGTTTTGCCGAAAGCTACCCCGGCATCATGGTCGACGTGACGATCGACATGAGCGTCGGGCTGAAGAAGCGCATGGAGGAGCAGCGGCTCGACCTGGCGCTGATCAACTGCGCGACCCGGCCGTTTCCGACCGGTGGCGAAGTGGTGTTCCGCGAGCGGCTGGTCTGGGCCGGCGCAAGGTGCGGCTCGGCGCATCGGCGCGATCCCCTGCCGATTTCGATCTGGGAGGATGGCTGCATCTGGCGGCAGGAGGCACTTGCCCAGCTCGAACGCAACAAACGGCCTTATCGCGTCGCCTATCTCAGCGGCCATACGATGGCGCAACGCGCCGCCGTGCTCTCCGATCTCGCCATCGCGCCGCTGCCGCTCTCCTATGTCAGCGAGGACATGACCATCCTCGGCATGCAGGAAGGACTGCCGGAGCTCGGCTCCTTCGATATCCGCCTGCTGACCGCCTCGCAAATGTCGGGACCGATCGAGACGGTAGCCGACAGCATCCGCAGTGCTTTTGCCGAAAGAGCGAAGGCCGTCGCCGCTTGAGGACGTCTTTCTCCCGCTGAACCTTTTGTTCCCTTGTGCGTTATCGGCGCGGATGGCATGAGTGCCGTTCGGGGTTGATTTCAAACAAGGATATTCGAAATGACGACAACGGCCAAAATTGCCGCAGCCTTCATGGTTCTTCTTGCTCTTTCCTCCTGCGGCAACACAATCCGCGGCATGGGAAAAGACACGGCGAACGCCGTCAACGCCACCCAGGATGCCGGCCGCTCGGTCGACCGGGCTGCGAGGAAGTAATCGGCCGGCCGCTTTGCCGGATTGAACAGGCTATCCGAGGCCGGATCAAGGCACCGCAGGATATGCCTTTTCGAGACCGCCGGATCGGCTCAGACCGGTCCGGAAGGCTTGGTAGGCGGGATGCTGGCTCGATCGGGCGGTTTCCGTCAGCCGTATCTGCAGGCGATGCGGCGCCTGGGTCCCGAGCCACAGTCCGAGATTTTCGAGCTTCAGCGAGTTCAGGAAGCGCGATTCCGCGGCATGATCGAGATGGCGTCGCAGGCCGTCGAGCAGGTTGTCGTCCTGGGCGGCGTTTTCCATGAGCAAGGCCAGATATGACTTGTCCGCTTCCGACAGCGCGGCGAGCTTTTCCGCAACGGTATCGCGGTCGGGGAAGGGAACGTTGCCTGTCATTCGAATCGTCCGGTCATTGGTGTCATCTGCCGTTATAAGCTCGCTTTGACTTTTTCGGCTACATCGGCCGGCACCCATTTCATCCATAGGTTCTCGTAATTGCGCAGAAAATAGATAGCGGCATCCTCGTTGCTTTCGCGATTTTCATCCTGCCAGGCGAGCACCTGGTTGATCGTCTCATTGTCCCATTTTCGGGTCCTGAGATAGGTCGTGACAGGTCCGGCGCGGCTGGCGAAGGACCTGGTCATCAGCGTGAAGGCGCGCGAGACCGGATAGGAATTGAGCTCAGGCCTGATACAGCCGACAACCGCAGTGCAGCGGTCCCATTCGGCCTTGTTGTGACTGACGCCGAAGCTCAGCCGCGTCATGTCGTATTTGCCGAGGATAGCGGTCGGCGCCCAGTAATAACCGAGCCAGCCGATCTTGTTGTCGAAAGCACGGGCGATCGAGGCGTCGAGCCGCTGGGGACTGCCGGTCTCGACGAGTTCGAAGCCTTTTTTGTCGGCGGCGAGGGCCTTGAAGAGGTTGGTGGTCGATACCTGGCAGCTCCAGTCGGCGGGACAGTTGTAAACCGCGCCTTTCGACGGATCATCCTCGGCTGGAAAGAGCTCGGGGTGCTTCAGCGCGTCCTCGACCGAGCGAATATCGGGATTGGCGTCGGCAATGAATTTCGGGATAAACCAACCCTCGACCGCGCCATCGGCGAGTATCTCGGCGCCCTGCACCAGCCGGCCGGTGTTGATGGCCTGATCGAGCAGCGCCCTGACGGAATTGATCCAGTATTCCGAAGCGATATCGGGGGTGCCTTTCTCATTCATCGAGGCGAAGGTCGGAAGGGTGTCACCGTCGACGATGGTGACGGAACAGCCATAGCCCTTTTCTAGGATGATCTTGTCGAAGTTTGCGGCAATGCCGGCCGAGGCCCATTTCATCTCGGCGATCGAAACTTTGCCGCATTCGGCGGCTTCGACCGGCGCGGTCGCGCTAAAAAGAGCCGCGGCAAAGACGGCAGAAATCAAAAGCGTCTTCATCGTCTTCCCCGAATTGTTCTTAGGCAACGTGCTGCCGGGATTCAGCTGGCGGCGATGCCGCAACTGGCTTTTCCCGTTCACGGGCGCCGTCCTACCGGCTCCTGCAACTCGTCGCAGACCAAATTTGGCAATGGCGTATTTTTTTTGAAGCCTACGCGTTCGCTCGCAGAAATCAACCGTCTTCCGCTCGTGGTTGCGGTACTAAATTATTGAATTCGAAGAATATAGTTCGTAGCTGAAATTTCCCCGGATCGAAAATGGACGCTGTTTGCGAACGCCGGCGCAATGGTGGCGGAAATTCCGCCTGGGCAGATCAAAAAAAGTCGAAATTAACATTTGCGTAAGCCTTCAATAACTCTCCGGTAAGAATGTGCCGTTATCTGTTGGGGCGTGGCGGCAACGACCGCTGCTTCTCCGGTTCAGGTAGTGCGTACCGGAGAAAGCGAGCTTCGCCGTGTAGGGGCGAAGACGCCTGAGTTTTCGGCAAACCGCGCAGAGCCAAGGCCATGCGCGGTTTTCGCGCTTTCACAAGAATATCCGAAGTCTTGACCCGGGATCGGCGGCCATTGTAGGCCTCCGGCTAGTGCATCGGCCCGAAAAATCCGAACCGATTTTCGGACGCGCGATGCCTTAGGGAAAGGCGGCCGCCATGGCAAGAGCGATCATGCTGCAGGGAACCGGCTCGGATGTCGGCAAGACGGTGTTGGTGGCTGGTCTCTGCCGGCTGGCGGCCAATGCCGGGCTGACCGTGCGGCCGTTCAAGCCGCAGAATATGTCGAACAACGCGGCGGTCGCCGATGCCGGCGGCGAGATCGGCCGGGCGCAATGGCTGCAGTCGCTCGCCGCCCGAACGCCGTCCTCGGTTCATATGAACCCGGTGCTGCTCAAGCCGCAATCGGAAAGCGGCAGCCAGATCATCGTGCAGGGCAGGGTGTTCGGACAGGCGAAGGGGCGGGATTATCAGCGGCTGAAGCCGCAACTGCTCGGCGCCGTACTCGAAAGCTTCGATAAGGTGTCTGCCGGCGCTGACCTCATCATCGTCGAGGGCGCCGGCTCGCCGGCAGAAATCAATCTCAGGGCCGGCGACATCGCCAATATGGGCTTTGCGACGAAAGCGGGCGTGCCCGTCGTGCTCGTCGGCGATATCGACCGGGGCGGCGTCATCGCCTCGCTGGTCGGCACGAAGGCGATCCTCGACGAGGGCGATCGAGCGATGATCGCGGGCTATCTCATCAACAAATTTCGCGGCGACATCTCGCTGTTCGACGACGGTATCCGCGCCATCGAAGGCTTCACCGGCTGGCCCTGCTTCGGCGTCGTGCCGTGGCTGCAGGCTGCCGCGCGTCTGCCGGCCGAAGATTCGGTCGTGCTCGAGCGGCTGGCGAGGGGCGGTGCCGGGGCGCTGAAGATCGCCGTGCCGGTGCTGCCGCGCATCGCCAATTTCGACGACCTCGATCCGCTGAGGGCGGAGGCGGATGTCGAGCTGGTCTTCGTGCGCTCAGGCGAGCGGCTGCCTGCCGATGCGAGCCTCGTCATTCTTCCAGGGTCGAAATCGACGATAGCGGACCTCGCCGATTTCAGAGTTCAAGGCTGGGACCGCGATCTTGCGGCACATGTCCGGCGCGGCGGGCGGGTGATCGGCATCTGCGGCGGCTATCAAATGCTCGGTCGCATGGTGCATGACCCGCGCGGCATCGAGGGCGGCACGAACGAGACGCCGGGGCTCGGGCTTCTCGACGTCGAAACCGAGATGGCGCCTGAGAAGACCGTGCGCAACAGCCATGCCCGCTCGACCGAATATGACGCGCCGCTTTCCGGCTACCAGATCCATCTCGGCATCACCCGCGGCCCGGATTGTGTCAGGCCTTCCGCGATCGTCGACGGCGCGCCCGATGGAGCGGTTTCGGCGGATGGGCGGATCATGGGCACCTATCTACACGGGCTCTTCGGGAGCGATGCCTATCGCGCCCGGCTGCTGGAAAGCTTCGGGCTTTCCGGCGGACAGGGGAACTACCGTGAGAGCGTGGAGCGGGCGCTTGATGAGGTTGCCGGGGAACTGGAGCGCTGCCTGGATGCGCGGTGGTTGGGTGAATTGCTGGAGGTCGGGAGAATTTACTGAGCGCAAGGGCAGTGAAGAGTGAGCCGTATGGCCCCCTCATCCGACCCTTCGGGCCACCCTTCTCCCCGCCGGGGTCTGCCGGGGCGAAGAGGGGAGCAAGCCGCCGACCATCGTTTTCCTACCGTAATGGTCTCAAATGGGAGCGAGGCGCTGCCCCGAGTCCCTTCTCCCCGGCGGGGAGAAGATGCCGGCAGGCAGATGAGGGGGCCACACGGCGCATACCTATCTGTATTCTCTATCACATAATTCGCGCGGGAGTAGTATCGCAATGCGAAGCAGGCTAATAAGTAGTGTGTGCGGCTAGGCCCTTTCGGCACCTGTCCTGTTGTTCCCGGCACCGGCCTCGATGGTGACGCCCATTCCAGGTTTCCCATCCTCATGCGGAGGTTTCCAAAATTAAAGATCATATCCAGTGGGTTATAGAGCAGGGAATCACCAGCGAGCATATCGGCGATCTCGTCGCCGGCCTGTGTGAACGGCTGATCGCGGACGGGTTTCCGATCTGGCGCGCAAGCATCCGCATGCCGTCCCTACATCCGATGTATCGCGGCATCGCCGCCAATTTCATGCGGGGCGGTGAGACTGTTCTCGAGAATGCGGAGCACGGCAGCGAGACCGAGCGCAACTTTGAGAAGACGCCGATATTCTATCTTCTGAACCGCGGTGAGAAGACGGGGCGGTGGAACCTGGCGAAAGGCGAGGGTCTCCACTATGGCGAGCTCTACGAATTTGCGCTTGCCGGTGGCACGGACCATGTGGTCAATCTTTTCGAGTTCCCGAAGGAAGTCGCGCTGCGCGGGCTCGGTTTCTCTCTAACGAGCGATTCTCCGGGCGGATTTTCAGATGATCAGCTGGCGATCATCGATGAACTGTTCCCAGCGCTGGGGCTTGCCGCTTACCGTGTCGCGGTTTCCAAGACCGCGACCGATATCCTCGCCGTCTATACCGGCGCCAGGACGAGCGCGCGCATCCTTGCCGGTGAAACCCGCAGGGGGATGGGCGGCTCCATCGATGCCGCCATCCTGCTTGCTGACCTCCGCAACTTCACGGCGCTGACCGAGGCCTATCAGCCGGGGGAGATCGTCGGCTTTCTCAACGAGCACTTCGAACTGATCGACCGGCACGTCGAGGAGAATTCCGGCGAGATCCTCAAGTTCATGGGCGATAGCGTGCTGGCAATCTTTCCGACGGACACCGAGGATCCGCAAATGGCTTGCAAAGCCGCATTGGCTTCGGCGCAGAACCTGCTGAGGGCAAACGAGGAGCTCAATCGCGAACGGACGCTGAATGGTGGCCCCGATATCGGGATTGATGTCGTCTTGCATCTCGGCGAGGTTTTTTACGGAAATGTCGGTGCCCAAGGCCGGCTGGACTTCACCGTGATCGGCAGGGCCGTCAACGAGGCTTCGCGGCTTGAAAAGCTGTGCGGAGCGCTTGAGCAGCCGCTGCTGCTGTCGGAGAGCTTCGCAGCGACCTGCGCCGTGCCCTGCGACTATCTCGGGTCTTTCGAGCTGCGTGGCGTTTCCAAGAGAGTCGACGTCTTCAGGCTTGCCGGCGCCGCTTCTTAAGGCTCGCTCAAATCTCGCCCGACACCTCGCGGCGGCGGCGGTCGAGTTCTTCGCTGTAGCGGCGCAGCGTGTGGCTTTCGCTGAGCTGTCCCACCACCTTGCGCTCGATCAGATTGTTGACGACGGCGAGCGCTTCGCTTTCGCTCTTGTCGAAGATCGCCGCCGCCTGCTTGGCATTCATCTGCGGCTGCAGGAAATCATTGCGGTAGCGGACGAAATCGGCAAGCGTCTGGCTCTCGTCCTGGGCGTCGGTCGGGTTGGCGTAGATCTCAGGCACCAGCACGAGACCGGCATATTTGTCGTTCTCCTCAACGAGAATGACGCGTTGGGTTGAGCCGATCGGGAAGGTCTTCTTGAACTCCTCCAACGAGATATCGGCCCTTGCCGTTTTCACGTCGGCGCGCATCAGCTTGTTCACCGTCAGATTGCGGATCCAGCCAACGTCGTGGGCGCTGCGGATGCTTTCGCCGCGCAGGTGGAAGCGCCATGTGGCAAAGGAGTAGCCGAAGGTCGAGCGCACGACGAGCGAGGAGGTGATGACGGCGGCAAGAACCAGTGCCGTGATCGGAAAATCACCGGTGATTTCGAGCGCCAGGAAGGTCATCGTCAGCGGCCCGCCAATGACGGCGACCGACAGGGAACTCATCCCGACCACGGCATAAATGACCGGCGTCAATGTCGCATCGGCGAAATAGGGAGCGCAATAAGCAAAGAGCTTGCCGAGCAGGGCGCCCATGAACAGCGAGGCGAAAAACAGCCCGCCCCTGAAACCGGAGCCGATCGAGATCGCCGAGGCAAGGGATTTCAGGAGGAAGAGACCGATCAGCGCCGGGATCGCCACGTCGCGGGACAGGTTGAGATGCAGCGCGCCGTGGCCGGCCGAAAGAACCTGGGGGGAGATCATGGCGAGAAGCCCGACGATGATGCCGCCGAGCGCCGGGCGAAAGGGCGGGGCGATCGAGCTTTTGCGCGCCACCTCCTCGATGAAGGCTACGCCCTGCATGAGGAGAATGCCAACGCCGGCGCAGAAGACGCCGAGCAGCAGCGCCGGGATATAATCGGCCGGCACGACCGAGCCGAAGCTGCCGATATCGATGGTGAAATCGCCCTCGACAAGCAACCTTGCGATGAGGGTTGAAACGAGGGCGGAGACGACGACCGGGGTCAACGACACGATGGTATAGGTGCCGATGATCAGCTCGAAGGCGTAGAAGGCGCCCGTCAGCGGCGCGTTGAAGGCGGCGGCGATGGCGCCGGCCGCGCCGCAACCGACGAGGATGCGCAGGTCCGAGCGGCGTAGCTGCAGCTTCAGGCCGAATTTGGAGGCGATGCCGGCGGCGAGCTGGGTATAGCCGGCCTCCAGGCCGACGGAGGCGCCGAAGCCGTTGGAGATCAGGTTCTGTACGGCAACGATGATGCTATCGGTCAGGGAGAGGCGGCCGCCATGCAGTGCGTTCGCCTCGATCGGGTCGACCATTGGTTTCTTGCGCCGTTTGGCGAGGACCAGGAGCAGTAGGCCGAGCAGGGCGCCACCGATGACGGGGGCGGTGAGCAGCAGCATCTTGTCCTCGATGGCAGACGCGCTCAGCCTGTCGCTGTCGGCGATGCCGAAAACAAGCTGGTGCAGTTGGTTGGAGACATAGCTCATGCCGGTCACGGCAAGGCCCGAAGCGATGCCGACGATGGCGCCTGTCAGCGACAGGCCAACTTCGCTGCGGCGCGTCAGCGCACGCAGCCGCCCCGGATCGAAGAAAACACGCAGCGTGCGCAGGCGGCGCCGATCCAATTTCATAAGCATGGCTAGACAACTAGGCGAGGAGAGGCCGGGTCAAGGGCGGAGGTGCGGTTGCCTTGCAACGCAATTGCGGCGAAAAGCCGACCGGCGGGTCAAATATTTATGACGTAAGCATCTGATAAAAGACGATATTTCCGGTAGAGTCAGTGGTGTTGGCTGGCCTTTCGCGCAACGTTGCGGGAAGGTGTTTGCGAAGGTCGGTTGACTTCACCCGCCGGCTTGCCTAACCATCCGAGGAATAACGGATGGTTCCGGATCGGCATTTCGCTTTCCGGATGAAAAGGGAATGTGACGGGGCGGACCCACATCGGGCGCCTTCATCACAGCCGACCCCGCGACTGTAGAGCGGTCAGGGTCTTCCATCCGGCATCGAACCCTTTCGGCTGGCGGGCTGCAATCGTGCAGGCGGGTGGGATGGGCGACATGCCGGAAAAGCCACTGGAAATGCATGGTGATCAACCGGGGTCGGACGCCTCTATCTCTACGAATCGTCCACCTTTTCATCGAGGCAGCCGGGAAGGCGAGGCAGATCCGCTGGCACGATCAGGGGCGACCGGGCTTCCGGTTCGCCCCGATCGCCGCCGATAACCGCGAGCCAGGAGACCTGCCTTCCGTGCCGGGCGAAAAGCCCAACCCTGGGCAAGAGACCCGCTGCCAGCACGGAGGTTGTTTTGGCTGAACGAACGAATTCAGTGCCGCCTGCGGTGGTGCGATACAGTGGCGGCGGTGCGGTGATTTCGGCCGCTTATGTCGAGTATGCGGGTGTCACAGCCTCGACGGCTAACGGCCACATCTTCTCTCCGAAGGCCGCTTCAGTATGACCACCACCCTCATCCTCGGCGGCGCGCGCTCCGGCAAATCCCGTTTTGCCGAAAATCTCGTTATGGCAAGCGGCCTCGAGCGCCACTACCTCGCCACCGGCCGTGCCTGGGACGAGGAGATGCGGACGCGTATTGCCCAGCACAAGGCCGATCGCGGCCCCTCCTGGACGACGCATGAGGAGCCCCTCGATCTCGTCGAGAAGCTTACCGCCATCGACGGCGAGAGGCGCATTGTGCTGATCGACTGCCTGACGCTCTGGGTGACCAATCTGATAATGGAGGAGCGAGATATCCCAGCGGAGTTTACGGCGCTCGCCGATTTCCTGCCTAGCGCCAGGGCGCGGATCGTCGTTGTTTCCAACGAGGTTGGCCTTGGCATCGTGCCTGACAATCGAATGGCGCGCGATTTTCGCGACCATGCCGGACGGCTGCACCAAATAATCGCGGCGAAGGCCGACGAAGTCTATTTCATCGCGGCCGGTCTGCCGTTGAAAATGAAGGGTTGAAGTTCCATGAACCAGCAGAAAATCCCCGCAACCGTCATCACCGGCTTCCTCGGCGCCGGCAAGACGACGATGATCCGCAACCTGCTCACCAATGCCGGCGGCAAAAAGATTGCGCTTATCATCAACGAGTTCGGCGATCTCGGTGTCGATGGCGAGGTGCTGAAGGGCTGCGGCGCGGAGAATTGCAGCGAGGACGATATCATCGAACTCACCAATGGCTGCATCTGCTGCACCGTCGCCGACGATTTCATCCCAACGATGACGAAGCTTCTGGAGCGCGAACAGCGGCCCGACCATATCGTCATCGAAACCTCCGGCCTCGCCCTGCCGCAGCCGCTGGTCGCCGCCTTCAACTGGCCTGATATCCGCACCCAGGTGACCGTCGACGGCGTCATTACGGTGGTCGACAGCGCGGCCGTTGCCGCCGGTCGTTTCGCCGACGACCATGATGCGGTCGAGGCGGCGCGTAGCGAAGACGACTCGCTCGATCATGAGAGCCCGATTGAGGAGCTGTTCGAAGACCAGCTCACATGCGCCGATCTCATCGTGCTCAACAAGACCGACCTGATCGATGGCGATGGCCTGGGCCGCGTGAAGAGCGAAGTTGCCTCCCGCGTCGCCCGCAAGCCGGTCATGATCGAGGCCATGAATGGCGAGGTGCCGGCCGGCGTGTTGCTCGGCCTCGGCATCGGCACGGAAGACGATATCGCCAACCGCAAGTCCCATCACGAGCTGGAGCACGAGGAAGGGACGCCGCACGACCACGACGAATTCGACAGCTTCGTTGTCGAACTCGGCGCCGTTTCCGATCCGACAGGCTTTGTCGAGAAGCTGAAGGACATCATCGCTGAGCATGACGTGCTGCGCCTCAAGGGCTTCATCGACGTTTCGAACAAGCCAATGCGCCTGCAGTTGCAGGCCGTCGGCAGCCGCATTGACCAGTATTTCGACCGCGCCTGGGCAGCGGGCGAGGCGCGCCGCACGCGCCTTGTCGTCATCGGCTTGCACGAAATGAACCAGGACGCGGTGCGCAAAGCGATCGAAGCGCTCATTCAGGGATAATCGATGCATCTGCTTCTGGCCCAGCAGGGAACGATCAGCGACGGCGAGGAGGCGATCGACCTCGGCCAGTCGCCGGGCGATATCCTGTTCCTGTCGGCTGCCGACACCGAGCTTGCCGCGATCGCGGCCGCCTATCGCGAGTGTGAGGGGATGTCGCATTCGCTGAGGCTCGCGAACCTGATGAGCCTCAAGCATCCGATGTCGGTCGATACCTATGTCGAGCGAACGGCCCGGCACGCCAAGCTGATCGTTGTGCGGGCGCTGGGTGGGGCGAGCTACTTCCACTATGCGCTGGAGGCGTTGCATGCGGCGGCAACCCGCAACGGTGCGCTGATCGCGGTGTTGCCTGGCGATGCCAAGCCGGATGCCGGGCTGGTTCCTTTCTCCAATGTTGACCTCGACGATCTCAACGCGCTCTGGGCCTATCTGATCGAAGGCGGCGACGCCAATGCGCGGGATTTTCTCACTTATGCATCGGCGATGCTGTCAGGGGCGGAGAAGCCGGCGCCGGCCGCGCCTTTGATGAAGGCTGGCATCTGGTGGCCGGGGCGGGGGCTGGTTGGAACTGAGGAGTGGAAGAGGCTGGTTTCTGGCACTTCTGCGGAAGCACCCCCCTCTGTCCTGCCGGACACCTCCCCCACAGGGGGGGAGATCGGCAAGGAGCGAGACCGTCGCCCTACATCAGTTGTTTGGAGAAGCCCTGTCGGCGACTCGATCTCCCCCCTTGTGGGGGAGATGCCCGGCAGGGCAGAGGGGGGTACCGCACGCGCGGACGAAGATAAGGGCGAACATTCGACGGAAAAGGTGGATACCGAACTTACGATCCGCTCTATCGTCGCCATCGCGTTCTACCGCGCCCTCGTCCAAAGTGGAGAAACCCGACCCATCGAAGCCCTGATCGAGGCGTTGCAAGCGCAGGGCCTGCACCCGCTGCCGGTCTTCGCCTACAGCCTCAAAGACCCCGTCTCCAAAGGAATCCTCGAATCCATCTTCGCCCACCTCAAGCCCCATGTCGTCATCAACACCACAGGCTTTGCCGTCTCCGCCCCTGGTGCCGATCGCGAGCCGACCGTGCTTGAGGTCAATGACGCCATCGTGCTGCAGGCAATCCTGTCGGCCTCGTCGCGGGACGCCTGGGAGGCTTCGTCTCAAGGTCTGTCGGCGCGCGACCTCGGCATGAATGTGGCGCTGCCCGAAGTCGACGGGCGCGTATTGGCGCGGGCGGTGTCCTTCAAGACGGCGGCGCGTTACGACACGGCTGTCGAGGCGAACATCGTCGCCAGCCTGCCCGATGCCGGTCGAGTGCGCTACACGGCGGAGCTCGCCGCCAACTGGGCGCGGCTGCGCGGGACGCCCGCCAATAGGAGGCGCATCGCCCTCGTTATGGCGAATTATCCGAACCGCGACGGCCGGCTCGGCAACGGCGTCGGGCTCGACACGCCGGCCGGCAGCATCGAGGTGCTTCGGTCGATGGCGGGTGCGAATTATCCGGTCGCCGATGTTCCGGCCGACGGCGACGCGCTGATCCGCCATCTGATGGAGGGGCCGACCAATTCCGGGCATGACGACCGGGTCATCCGCGAGGCTCTTTCGCTCAGTCGCTACAAAAACTTCCTGGAATCTCTTCCCAAAAAGATTCAGGATGAGGTGAGGGCGCGCTGGGGTGAGCCGGAGAACGACCCCTATTTTCGCGACGGCGTCTTCGCCCTGCCTTTCGCCCGTTTCGGCGGCGTCTTGGTCGGCATCCAGCCGGCGCGCGGCTACAATATCGATCCGAAGGAGAGCTATCATTCGCCGGATCTCGTGCCGCCGCATGGCTATATTGCCTTTTACGCTTTCCTGCGGCGCGAATTTGGCGCCGACGCCGTTATCCACATGGGCAAGCACGGCAATCTCGAATGGCTGCCGGGCAAGGCGCTGGCGCTGTCGGAGACGTGTTATCCGGAAGCGATCCTCGGGCCGTTGCCGCATCTCTACCCCTTCATCGTCAATGATCCGGGCGAGGGCACGCAGGCCAAGCGCCGCACCGCCGCCGTCATCATCGACCACCTGACGCCACCGTTGACGCGGGCCGAAAGCTACGGGCCGCTCAAGGATCTGGAGGCGCTGGTCGACGAATATTACCAGGCCGCTGGCGGCGACCCTCGCCGTATCCGGCTGCTCAGCCGCCAGATCCTCGATCTCGTCACCGATATCGGGCTGGATCGGGATGCGGGGATTGCGAAAGGCGAGAGCGAAGGTGAGGCGCTGAAGAAGCTTGATGCCTATCTCTGCGATCTGAAGGAGATGCAGATCCGTGATGGGCTGCACGTGTTCGGCGTGTCGCCGGAGGGGCGGCTGCTGACGGACTTGACCGTGGCGCTGGCGCGGGTGCCGCGCGGGCTCGGCGAGGGCGGGGATGCGAGTCTGCAGCGGGCGATTGCTGGGGATGCTGTGAGAAACCCCTCCCCAACCCCTCCCCACAAGGGGGAGGGACTTACCGCTGCGCCCGCGGCAATCTCTGCACTCAAAGATGATGTGGAGGCGGCGCGTCCAGCAAGCCCCTCCCACCTCTGGGGAGGGGTTGGGGAGGGGTCTGTCTTCGACCCACTCGACTGCGACATGGCTGCTCCTTGGGTCGGGCCACGCCCGGCTGTCCTCGCAGATATCCTCGACGCCCCCTGGCGCAGCAACGGTGACACCGTCGAGCGCATTGAACTGCTCGCCGCCAAGCTCGTTTCCGGTGAAATGGGGTGCCCAACTCTCTGGTCTCAAACCAGATCGGTGCTCTCCGAGATTGAAACTCATCTCAAACCCTCCATCCTCGCCTGCGGCCGCGCCGAGATCGATGGGCTGCTCAAAGGCCTCGACGGTCGCTTCGTCGCCCCCGGACCCTCCGGCGCCCCGACTCGCGGCCGGCCCGACGTGCTGCCGACAGGCCGCAATTTCTATTCGGTCGACAGCCGCGCCGTGCCGACGCCGGCCGCCTACGAACTGGGCAAGAAGTCGGCCGAACTACTGGTGCGCCGCTATGTTCAGGATCACGGCGAGTGGCCGGTCTCTTTCGGGCTGACGGCCTGGGGCACGTCGAACATGCGCACCGGCGGTGACGATCTCGCTCAGGCGCTAGCGCTGATCGGCGTCAAGCCGCTCTGGGACATGAGTTCGCGCCGCGTCACCGGCTATGAGATCATATCGCAAGCAGTGCTCGGGCGGCCGCGCGTCGATGTGACGCTCCGGATTTCCGGCTTCTTCCGCGACGCCTTTCCCGAGCAGATCGCCCTGTTCGACAAGGCGATCCGGGCAGTCGGCGCGCTGGAAGAGGATGCGGCTGACAATCCGATTGCCGGGCGTATGCGCGGCGAGACGGCGCGGCTCGCTGCGGCTGGGCTCGATGAGAAGACGGCGGCGAAGCGGGCGGGCTATCGCATCTTCGGCTCGAAGCCTGGCGCCTACGGCGCGGGCCTGCAGGCACTGATCGATGAAAAGGGCTGGGAGCGGCGTGCCGATCTTGCCGAGGCCTATCTCGTCTGGGGAAGTTATGTCTATGGCGCCGGCGAGGAAGGCAGGGCCGAACGCGGCCTGTTCGAGGAGCGGCTGCGCTCGGTGCAGGCCGTCATTCAGAACCAGGACAATCGCGAGCATGACCTGCTCGACAGTGACGACTACTACCAGTTCGAGGGCGGCATGGCGGCGGCGGCCGAGCAGCTCGCCGGTACACGCCCCGCGATCTATCATAACGATCATTCCAGGCCCGAACGACCTTTGATCCGCTCGCTCGAGGAGGAAATCGGCCGCGTCGTGCGCGGGCGCGCGGTCAATCCGAAATGGATATCGGGCGTCATGCGCCATGGCTACAAGGGTGCGGCCGAGATCGCCGCCACCGTCGATTATCTCTTCGCCTTCGCGGCGACGACGGGCGCGGTCGGCGCGCATCATTTCGAGGCGGTCTATCGGGCCTTCGTCGCTGATCCGGGCGTGCGTGGCTTCATGATCGAGAAGAACCCGGCGGCATTCGATGAGATGAGAGAGCGACTGCGCGAGGCGATCGATCGCGGGCTCTGGACGCCGCGCAGCAATTCGGCCCGGTTCGACCTGGCCGCTACGAAACTGAATGAGGTGCACTGATGAGCGACGAGATCCCAGAAAACGAATCGGCCAAGGATGATGCGCGCCACGCAGAGAAGATGGCGAAGAAGAAGGCTGCGCGCGACAAGATCATGGCGACCAAGACGGACGGCAAGGGCCTGATCATCGTCCACACCGGCAAGGGCAAGGGCAAATCGTCGGCTGCCTTCGGCATGATCTTCCGTCACATCGCCCACGGCAAGCCGTCGGCCGTCGTGCAGTTCATCAAGGGCGCGATGTGGACCGGCGAGCGTGATCTGATCGAAAAACATTTTTCCGATCTCTGCCAGTTCCACACCATGGGCGAGGGCTTCACCTGGGAAACGCAGGACCGGGCCCGCGACATCGCCGCCGCCTCGGCGGCCTGGGAAAAGGCCAAGGAGCTGATCCGCGACGAACGCAATTCCATGGTGCTGCTCGACGAGATCAACATTGCGCTCCGCTACGATTATCTCGATGTCAACGACGTCGTCGCCTTCCTGAAGAATGAGAAGCCCGCCATGACGCATGTCGTGCTGACAGGGCGCAACGCCAAGGAAGACCTGATCGAGATCGCCGATCTGGTGACGGAGATGGAACTCGTCAAACATCCCTTCCGCTCCGGCATCAAAGGGCAGCCGGGTGTGGAGTTCTAATTGCGGCTAAACGCCGAGCCAGAGCCGCAGCGGATTTGCGGGATCGGCGAGTAGCTTAACCGCCAAGGCGACGCAGACGATCACGAGCAGCGGCTTGATCAGCTTTGCGCCGATGCGCATGGCAAGCCGTGAGCCCACTTGTGCGCCGAGGAATTGGCAGACGCCCATCAGCAGGCCGATTTTCCAGAGGATCGCGCCAAAGCTTGCAAAGACGATCAGTGCGCCGAAATTCGAGCCGAAATTCAAAAGTTTGGTGTGGGCCGTCGCCTTCAGCACGCCGAAGCCGGCGAGGGTGACGAAGGCGAGCATGAAGAAAGAGCCGGTGCCAGGGCCGAAGACGCCGTCGTAGAAGCCGATGGCCGGCACAAGCGTCAAGCCGAAGGCGAAGGGCGTGATGAGACGGTGTCTGTCGAGGTCGTTGAGATTAGGCTTGACGGCAAAGAAGATCGCGATTGCCAGCAGCAGCACAGGCATGATCGCTTGAAGCACCTGTCCTGGTACGATCGTCGCAAGGGCGGCGCCGAGTGCCCCGCCCATGAGCGCCATCAGCGCCATCGGCAGCTGTTCGGAAAGCTCCACATGGCCCTTGCGGGCGTAGGCGAGCGTCGCGGAAGCGGCACCGAAGATCGATTGCACCTTGTTGGTTCCGAGCGTCTGCAGCGGCGGGATGCCGGCGATCAACATGGCGGGAACGGTGATGAGACCGCCGCCGCCGGCAATGGCATCGACGAAACCGGCAAAGAAGGCAGCCGCGCAGAGCAGCAGAAGCAGATGGAGGGCAATGTCAGGCAAGATGCTATTCCAGAAAGGCTTTCAGCCGGTCTTGTTGCATTTCCCTCTCCAAGCTGCAATGGCTGCAAGGACACAGCAAGGGCACATTCGGCTGCTTCCATGAGCGACATTTCTTTCACTCCGGCACGGCGCCATGTGCTCGGTCTTGGCTGCGAGCGCGGGACGCAGCCTGCGGAGGTGTTGGCGCTCGCCGTCGAGGCGCTCAAGGCCGCCGGTATCGTCGCGGATGAACTCGCCGCCATTGCTTCTATCTATAGCCGCCGGCAGGAGGCGGCAATCCTCGCAGTTGCCAGGCATCTTGCCGTGCCGGCCCTATTTTTCGACGCTCCGCGGCTGGAACGGGAAACGCCGCGGCTTAAAAATCCCTCGGCCGTCGTCTTTGCTCGCGTCGGCTGCCATGGCGTTGCGGAATCGGCAGCACTTGCGGCGATCGGTGACAATGCCGAACTGGTGCTTGGCAAAATCAAATCGGCGCAAGCGACGGCGGCGGTCGCCCGCGGCGGGTTGCAGAAAGCCTGATGGTCGTTATGGTGGCGGCAATTCGCGGCGCCAACCGGCAGCTTCGCGATTCACATTTAGAGGACATATCATGCACAAGGTCATTTACGACACTGACCCGGGCGTTGACGACGCCATGGCGCTTCTCTTCCTGCATCGCCATCCAGAAATCGATCTGATCGGTATCACCACGGTTTTTGGCAATGCATCGGTCGAGACGACGACGCGCAATGCGCTCTTCCTCAAGCGCGAATGGAATATTCCCGCGCCCGTCGCCAAGGGCGCCAGCGTCACCATCGATGCCTCACGAGCGGAGCGGGAATGGCCTTCCATGGTGCATGGCGACAACGGTCTCGGCGATATCGAGGTGCCGGCAGCGATCGACCTGCCGCTCGATCCGCGCCCGGCGCACCGCTTCATCATCGACACCGTGCGTGCCAATCCTGGCGAGGTGCGCTTGGTCGCGGTCGGGCGAATGACCAATCTGGCGCGGGCGTTGAAGGAAGACCCGGAGATCGCGACCCTGGTCAAGGACGTCGTCATCATGGGCGGCAATTTCTATGTGCCCGGCAATGTCTCGCCGGTCGCCGAGGCCAATATTCACGGCGATCCCGAGGCCGCCGACATCGTCATGACCGCGCCCTGGAAAGTCGCAGTCATCGGCCTCGACGTCACCTCGATCACCACGATGAGCCGCAGTTATCTCGGCAGGATGGGGGCCGAGGGGGATGGCGCCGTGAAAATGCTCGATGCACTCTCGCAGTCTTACATCGACTTCTACAAGCATGCGGTCGAGGACGGCATGATGGTGCATGACAGCTGCGCCGCAGTCTACGTCGTGGCGCCGGAACTGTTCTCGTCGATATCGGGCGCGGTGCGTGTCGTCTGCGGCGGCATTGCCGACGGGCAGACGATCGTCAAGCCGGATGGCCGCCGCTTCCCGCCCGGCGATTGGGACGATCGGCCGAGCCAGATCGTCACCACAGGGATCGAGTCGGAAAAGGTCCTGAAACTGATCCGCGATACGCTGCTTCGCGGCTGAGCGCCTTGAAGGCCGATTGCATTGTGTTTCGCCGCAGCAGGCGCCGACTTTGGCAACAATCTGTGCCATGGTCGATCGCTAGGGGTACTATCATAGTGTATTCATGTTGCTGCGGAGCTTTCCTGCGATCTCGAATCCGGCTGTTCGCAAAGTGATTCATCGTCATCTCAGCAACTTCAAGCAAGGTGGTGCGAGCGGCGTTGACCTTGGCTCTTGCTGGGCCTAGATCAACAAAATGTTGAATAGCATAGTCTCCCATTTGCCGGCCTTGGAGCCGGGCACCGTCTGGCTCGTCGGGGCCGGTCCGGGTGATCCGGGCCTGCTGACGCTCTTGGCCGCCAGGGGGCTCGCCGAGGCCGATGTGATCGTCCATGACGCGCTGGTCAATGAGGACTGTCTGAGGCTCGCGCACCCCGGCGCCGAACTCGAATATGCCGGCAAACGCGGCGGCAAACCCTCGGCTAAGCAGCGGGATATTTCGTTGCGCCTGGTGGAACTGGCGCGCGCCGGCAAGCGGGTGCTTCGGCTGAAGGGGGGCGATCCTTTCGTCTTCGGGCGCGGCGGCGAGGAGGCGCTGACGCTGGTCGAGCACAATATCCCGTTCCGCATCGTGCCGGGGATCACCGCCGGTATCGGCGGGCTTGCCTATGCCGGCATTCCCGTGACGCATCGCGAGATCAATCATGCGGTGACGTTTCTCACCGGCCATGATTCCTCCGGCATCGTGCCCGACAGGATCGACTGGGAAGCGATCGGCAAGGGTTCGCCCGTGATCGTCATGTACATGGCGATGAAGCATATCGCCCAGATCAGCGCCAACCTCATTGCGGCTGGCCGCTTGCCATCCGAGCCCGTGGCTTTCGTCTGCAATGCGGCGACCGGCGCGCAGCAGGTGCTGGAGACGACGCTTGGGCAGGCGACCGAGGCTGTCGCCGCCTCCGGGCTCGAGCCGCCGGCGGTGGTCGTCGTCGGCGAGGTGGTGCGGCTCCGAGTCTCGCTCGATTGGCTCGGCGCTCTCGCCGGACGACGCCTGCAGCCCGATCCGTTCCGCCAGTCCGGCCAGGTGCTGGCATGAGCGGCCTCCTGATCGCAGCTCCTTCTTCCGGTGCCGGCAAGACGACGGTGACGCTCGGCCTGCTCAGAGCCTTGCGTCGGCGCGGCATCGCGATCGCGCCCGGCAAGGCCGGCCCCGACTATATCGATCCCGCCTTCCATGCCGCCGCGAGCGGCACGCTGTGCCTGAATTTCGATCCCTGGGCGATGCGGACGGAGCTGATCTCGGCCAATGCGACGCTGCACCGCTCCGGCGACCGCATTCTCGTCGTCGAGGCGATGATGGGGCTGTTCGACGGGGCGGCCGACGGCAAAGGGACGGCAGCGGATCTGGCCGCCCAGCTCGGCCTTTCCGTGGTGCTGGTCGTCGACGCCTCACGCATGTCGCAATCGGTCGCGCCGCTGGTGGCCGGATTTGCCGGTTTCCGCGCCGATGTCCGCGTTGCGGGCGTCATCCTCAACAAGGTCGGCAGCGAACGGCACGAGGCGATGCTGCGTCAGGCGCTCGAGGCGATCCGCATGCCCGTGATCGCCGTGATCGGCAGCGACAAGGCGCTTGCCCTGCCGGATCGCCATCTCGGGCTTGTTCAGGCCGGTGAACATGCGAGCCTTGAAGGTTTCATCGAGCATGCGGCGGATGCCGTCTCCGAGGAATGCAATTTCGAGTTTCTGCTGCGCATCGCCAGGCAGGGCCTCAACCGGCCGTCGGCCGCCAATATCGATCGCCTGCCGCCGCTCGGCAGTCGCATTGCGGTGGCCCGCGATATCGCCTTTGCCTTTTCCTATGAGCACATGCTGCTTGGCTGGCGGCGGCGGGGAGCTGCGATTTCCTTCTTCTCGCCGCTCGCCGACGAGGTGCCGGCTGCCGATGCCGATGCTATCTATCTGCCCGGGGGGTATCCCGAACTGCATGCCGGAAAGCTCTCCCAGGCGCGGAATTTCCGCGCTGCCCTCCTCGATGCGGTGGCGCGCGGCATCCGGATCTATGGCGAGTGCGGCGGCTACATGGTGCTCGGCGAAGGGCTGATCGACGCAGAGGGCAAGCGTCACGAGATGCTCGGTCTGCTGCCCGTCGTCACCAGCTATGCCGCGCGCAAACGCCATCTCGGTTATCGCCACGTCATGCCGCTCGATCATGCGATCTTTCAGCGGGCGATGACGGCGCATGAATTCCACTATTCTACCCTCATTTCCGAAGGCGAGGGCGAGCGGCTGTTTCAGGTGCGGGATGCGCTCGGAACCGATCTCGGCCCGGCGGGGCTCCGGCGCGGGCAGGTGGCGGGTTCCTACATGCATCTGATCGATCTTGCCGGGATCTCCGCATGAGCGCGCTGATCGTTCACGGTGGCGGAGTTACTGCCGCTGCTGCCGCCTTTGGCGGCAGGCCGGAAGACTGGCTCGACCTTTCCACCGGGATCAATCCATGCCCGGCGGCCCTGCCGGAAATCCCGACAAGGGCCTGGCACCGCCTCCCGGACAGCCATCTGGTCGATGAGGCAAGGCGGACGGCGCGCGATTACTACGGGAGCGGCGAGATCCTGCCGCTGCCGGTGCCCGGCACGCAATCGGTGATCCAGCTTCTGCCGCGGTTGCTGACAACGGGTGAGGGCGCCAAGGTCGCCGTCGTGGCGCCGACCTATGGCGAGTATGCGCGCGCTTTTATTTCGGCCGGTTTTGCCGTCGATACCGTCGATCATGTCGCGGCGATCGGAACCGAGCATCGGCTTGCCGTCGTCGTCAATCCGAACAATCCCGATGGGCTGGCATGGCCTGTGGAAACGCTGATTGGCGTGCATGACAGGATGAAGGCGGTCAACGGACTTCTGGTTGTCGACGAAGCCTTCGGCGATGCCGATCCGGCGTTCAGTCTCGCGGGCCACGCGCAGAGGCTTTCCAATCTGGTGATCTTCCGCTCCTTCGGCAAGTTTTTCGGGCTCGCCGGTCTGCGGCTCGGCTTTGCGATTGCGCCTGACGATATTCTCAAGCGTTTCGAGGAGTGGCTCGGACCCTGGGCGGTTTCCGGACCGGCCCTTTCGATAGCGGGCTCGCTGCTGCGTTCGGACGTTTCCCCCATCCGCCGGCGCATCGATGAACGCCGCGCCGGGCTGCATGCGGTGCTGACCGGGCTCGGGCTGCAGATCACAGGGGGAACGGCGTTGTTTACCCTTGTCGACGATGCCAGGGCGAGCGACATTTACACGCATCTCTGCCGCCATCATATTCTCGTCCGCAAGTTCGACTATGCGCCCGCTTGGCTCCGTTTCGGGCTGACGCCCGATCCGGCGGCGGACCGGCGGCTTGGCGAAGTCCTTCAGAGATTTGAGCGATGACGATCGATCTAAACCTTCTCGTGCTGCTTCTGGCGCTGCTGCTCGACCGGATACTCGGCGATCCGCAATGGCTCTGGTCACGCGTGCCGCATCCCGTTGCGATTTTCGGAGCGGTGATCTCCTATGCCGACCAGCAGCTCAATCCTTCAAGCCTCACGGGGCATCAACGGCGGATGAACGGCGTTGCCGCCATCCTGGCGCTGCTGTTGCTGGCTGTGGCGGCAGGCTTCGTGTTCAACCGGTTTTTCGCGCTGTTCGGCCTCGGCGGCATCCTGCTGGAGACCGGGCTGGTGGCGATCTTTCTGGCGCAGAAGAGCCTTGCCGACCACGTCGCTGCCGTTGCCGTCGCCCTGCGTGAGGAGGGGCTTGCCGGTGGGCGGGCCGCCGTCGCCCGCATTGTCGGGCGCGACCCCGAGACGCTGGATGAGCCGGCCGTCTGCCGCGCGGCGATCGAAAGCCTTGCCGAGAACTTCTCCGATGGCGTCGTCGCGCCGGCGATTTGGTACGCTATCTTCGGCCTGCCAGGGCTTTTTGCCTACAAGATGCTGAACACGGCGGATTCGATGATCGGCCATAGATCGGAAAAATACATCGATTTCGGCTGGGCGGCCGCCCGGCTCGACGATGTCGCCAACTGGCCGGCCGCGCGCCTTTCCATCCTGCTGATTGCTGCCGGCGCCTGGATCCGGCGCGGCACCAGCGCCTGCCGCGAGGCGATCCGGGTGGCGATGCGCGACGGCGGTCTGCACCGTTCGCCGAATTCCGGCCGGCCGGAAGCGGCAATGGCTGGCGCGCTGAATGTCCAGCTCGCAGGACCGCGCATCTATGGCGGCGTGCTCGTTACCGAACCGATGATCAACAATCCTGGGCGCGATGTCGCGACATCCGGCGACATCGAAGACGGAGTCTCCGTGTATCAGGCGAGCTGCATGGTGCTTGCCGGCGTGACGTTCGGATTGTTTTTGTGCTTTCTGTGAGGGACTTGCGGCACAGCTCACGCCCCAGTGGACAGTCCTGCCGTAAAGCTTTATGCGAAACGCCTCATATCCATCAGACCGGAAGCAGAACGATGACAGTTCAGGTTGAACTACCGTGCCCGAAGTGCAAAAGCACCAAGATGAAATTCGAGCGTCCGGAGATCCGGGAGACGGACATCATAAGCTGCGCGGCCTGCGGCCATAATCTCGGCACCATGGCCTCCATCCGCGAAAGGATGAACAAGGCCTATCAGCAGCTCAAGCAAAGGCCGGCGGCGCGCAAGCTTCAGTGAGACAGAGCGGCCGTCCTGCGGCGCTTAAACCCGTCATTGCCCTGTTAGAATTGTGATTACCATTCGGGTTAAAGCTATATAATCAAGTATCGTCGTAGTCTCTCTGTCGTGAGGGCGCAATCAAATGCGCGGGTGCGAAGAGGGGTTATCATGAAGACGATTTTTGCCGCCGCGGCGGCAAGCTTATTGCTGCAGTTTTCTCCGGTTGCGGCTGAAGCAGCGACGCTGGTTGCCAATATCAGTATCGGCAAACAGACGATGACCGTCACCGAGGACGGCTTCGTCAAATATCGCTGGAAGGTTTCGACCGCGCGCAATGGTTATGTCACGCCCACCGGCTCCTGGAGCGCCAAATGGCTGTCGCGCGATCACCGTTCGCGCAAATACGACAATGCGCCGATGCCGTATGCTGTATTTTTCAACGGCGGTTACGCCGTTCACGCCACTTTCGATCTGAAGCGACTCGGCACACCGGCCTCGCATGGCTGCGTTCGCCTGCATCCTGACAATGCGGCCGAGTTCTTCTCACTGGCGCGGCAGGCGGGTCTTGCCAATACCCGCGTCGTCATCACGCGCTGATCCCGGATCAGCGCCTGAATCCGAATTCGACGTGTGATCGCGTTAGGCGCTGATCCTTTCCAGCTCATCCAGATCGGGAATGACGATATGTCTGGAGTTCTCGATCAGGATAACACCCCGCTTGCGCAGCCTTGTCATTTGCCGGCTGACGGTTTCGATCGTCAGCCCGAGAAAATCGGCGATCTCGGCGCGCGATAACGGCAAATCGAAGGCCGTGCTGACGGCGGTTTGCGGCTCGGCATGGGTTGCAATGAGGTGGAGCAGGCTTGCAACCTTCTCCTCCGCCGTGCGGCGGCCGAGCGTCAGCATCCAGTCGCGCGCGGCGTCCAGCTCGTTGAGCGCCTGATCGTGCAGCCTGCGCTGCAGCTCCGGCGTCTCCGCGATCATGCGGTCGAGCAGGTTGCGCGGGAAGACACAAATTTCGGCGTCGGTTGCCGCCTCCGCCGATAGTGTGCTTTCGCGGACGAAGGGCCTGCCGACGAAATCGGGAGCGAACTGCAGGCCGACGATCTGCTGGCGTCCGTCCGGCATCATCTTGCAGAGCTTCACCACGCCGCGCATGATGTTCGAATAAAACGAACTTTCCGATCCTTGCGCAACGATCTCCGAGCCGGCCTCGATCTTGCGGCGCAGGGAGTGGCGGTTGAGCTCCTTCAACTGAGCGTTCGACAGGGCGCCGCAGACGACGCCGTGCCGCGCCTGACAGGAACGACATGCGACGGGCGTGCCTGTCTCGAAAATCTCGCTGCTGGCAACGTCCATCGTCGTGATCCTTCAAAAAGCCGGACATGCTGGAACGCGATCGCAATTCCTTCCAGCGCAGCTTGATGATTATCAAATGCCAGCGCGCATAATTTGATCCAGATCAAAGACTGGTGCGGATGGTGGACAGCCGCATCCTGTTTTCGGCGCCTGCATTCGCCGGCGTTCCATTGCTGTTTAGGCAACACCTTATTGTCAATTTGCCGTAACGCCCGGACGAAAGCATTGGCTTTTGAAAAGGATTTGCCTATGAGGGGGTTTAAATCGTCATTTCATGAGGTACAGCGCGTGACCGCTACATTCGATAAAGTTGCCGACATTATTGCAGAAACCAGCGAGATCGATCGCGCCACGATCACGCCGGAGAGCCATACGATCGACGACCTCGGTATCGACAGCCTCGATTTTCTCGACATCGTCTTTGCGATCGACAAGGAATTCGGCATCAAGATTCCGCTCGAAAAGTGGACGCAGGAGGTCAACGAAGGCAAGGTTTCTACGGAAGAATATTTCGTGCTGAAGAACCTCTGCGCCAAGATCGACGAGCTTAAAGCGGCCAAGGCCTGAGCGACACACCAGTCTTTTTTGAACGCCCTGCCGCCCTGACTATGGCGGCTGGGCGGTTTCGTTCCTAACTAGGCGTCACCGGTGGGCGGATCTTGCCCGTCGGGCCGGAGGATCCGAATGCTGCTGGAATATTTCCAGATGATTGACCGCGTCGAAGCGGTGGACCTGAAGAAGGGCACGCTTGCGGCGCGATCCGTCGTGCCGGCCAAAAGCCCCGTCTTCGAGGGCCATTTTCCCGGCATGCCGCTCGTTCCCGGCGTGTTGCTGATAGAGACCATGGCGCAGGCCTCCGGCATGCTGGTGCTTGCCGCAACCGATTTCGCCGCCATGCCCTTCCTGATGTCGGTCGACGGCGCCAAGATGCGCACCTTCGTCGAGCCGGAGGCCGTGCTCGACATCGAGGCGGTGCTGGAGCACGACGGTTCGGGCTTCGCGGTCACTAAGGCCAAGATCACCAGCGGCGGCAAGAAGGTCTGCGACGCGCAGCTGAAACTGCGCACCATGCCCTTCAGCGAGGTTCCGCTCGGCGATATCGTGAAAAAACGCGCCGGCGAGGTCGGGCTTCTCGAGGCGATCGCAGCGCAGGGAGTGATTGGATGAGCAAGGCCGCAAACGACGTCGTCATTTCTGGCGTCGGCATCGTCACCTGTCAGGGCGTCGGCAAGGATGCGCATATCGCGCTGCTTTCGGCCGAAAGGGCACCGAAGGCGATCGTCGAGACCGAAAAATTCAAGCCCTATCCGGTGCATCCGCTGCCGGAGATCGACTGGTCGCAGCAGATCGCCAAGCGTGGCGACCAGCGCCAGATGGAAAACTGGCAGCGCATCGGCGTGTTCGCAGCGGGGCTCGCGCTCGACGATGCCGGCTTCAAGGACAATATCGAGGCCTGCGGCACGATGGATATGATCGTGGCGGCCGGCGGCGGCGAACGCGACATCAACGTCGATACGCTGATCGTCGACGAGGGCCTGAAGCGCAACGACCGCGAGCTGCTGCTGAACGAGAAGCTGACGACGGAACTCCGGCCGACGCTCTTCCTGGCGCAGCTTTCCAACCTGCTCGCCGGCAACATTTCCATCGTTCACAAGGTCACCGGCTCGTCGCGCACCTTCATGGGCGAGGAAGCCTCAGGCGTTTCCGCCGTCGAGACGGCGTTCTGGCGGATTCGCTCCGGCGAATCCACCCATGCGCTTGTCGGCGGCGCCTTTGCTGCCGAGCGCCCCGACATGATCCTGCTGACCGAGGCGATAGGCGCGCATACGCGCGGCGAGTGGGCGCCGCTCTGGTCGCGCTCCGGCCTCGAGGGCGGCGGCATGATCACCGGTTCGGCCGGTGCCTTCCTGGTGCTGGAATCGCGCAAGCATGCGGAAGAGCGCGGCGCGCATATCTATGCGACGATCAGCGCCGTCGAAGGCGATCGCGGCAATCGCAGCGCCGGCAATTTCGAGGTGCGCATGGAGCGGCTGCTAAAGCCTGCCGCCGAGCTGCCGGCGGAGAGCACAGCGATCTTCTCCGGCTCGACCGGCATGCATGAGATCGCAGCCCGCGAAAAGGCGGTGCTGGAGCATCAGCTTCCCGGCGCTGCCATCCGCGGCTTCGGCGGTGTGTCCGGTCACACGATCGAGGCGCAGTTCCCGCTGGGGCTGGCGCTCGCAGCCCTTGCCATCGATGCCAATGCCAAGGTCCCGCCGTTCGATGCCGCCCATGAAGCGCCAATGAAGGCAGGTACGAAGGCTGCTGTCGTCACGACAGTCGGTCACCAGCGCGGCGAGGGCGTCGCCGTTCTTTCTGCTGAGGCGTGAGGAGACAGATATGACGGATTCTGCTTACAAGGATCATCTCGGCCGGCCGATCGTCGCAGTGACCGGCATGGGCATCATCACCTCGCTCGGCCAGGGCCTGAAGGACAATTGGGCAGCCCTTTCCTCCGGCACCTCGGGCATCCACGCAATCAACCGTTTTCCCACAGAAGGCCTGTCCACACGGATCGCCGGCACCGTCGATTTTATCGACATTCCGGTGCCGAACGCCGTCGAGCGCTCCTATGCCTTCGCGCGCGAGACGACCATCGAGGCATTGGCCGACGCCGGTCTCTCAGGCGATTTCAACGGCCCGCTGTTCCTTGCCGCGCCGCCGATCGAGCCCGAATGGAGCGCCCGTTTCGAACTTGCCGACCGTTCGCCGGCGGCCGACCATCCGGGTGACGCCTACGAGCGCTTCTTGACGGCGCTGCGCCAACGGCCGGACCCGGCGTTCCACGAAGCGGCCCTGTTCGGCGCGATTTCCGAGCGCCTCGCAGACCGGTTCGGTACGCGCGGCCTTCCCGTGACCTTGTCGACGGCCTGCGCCTCCGGCGTCACTGCGATCCAGCTCGGCATCGAAGCGATCCGCCAGGGTCGCACCGACCGCGCGCTGACCGTTGCGACGGACGGATCGCTGAGCGCCGAAGCGCTGATCCGCTTCTCGCTGCTGTCTGCCCTTTCGACGCAGAACGATCCGCCGACCAAGGCCTCCAAGCCGTTCAGCAAGGACCGCGACGGCTTCGTCATCGCGGAGGGTGCCGCGACGCTGGTGCTGGAATCGCTGGAATCGGCGGTTGCCCGCGGCGCCAAGGTGCTCGGCATTATGAAGGGCGCCGGCGACAAGGCCGACAGCTTCCACCGCACCCGGTCGTCGCCCGACGGCGGCCCGGCCATCGCGACGATCCGCGCGGCCCTTGCTGATGCTGGCATCGACGAGAGCGGCATCGGCTATATCAACGCGCATGGCACCTCGACTCCTGAAAACGACAAGATGGAATATGGCTCGATGTCCGCCGTCTTCGGTGAGAAGCTTGTCGGCATTCCGGTGTCGTCCAACAAGTCGATGATCGGCCATACGCTGACGGCTGCAGGCGCGGTCGAGGCGGTGTTCTCGCTGCAGACGATGCTGACGGGCACGCTGCCGCCAACGATCAACTACACCAATCCCGATCCGTCGATCGTGCTCGATGTCGTGCCGAACAAGAAGAGGGAGGCCCAGGTTTCGGCCGTGCTTTCCAACTCCTTCGGCTTCGGCGGGCAGAATGCCAGCCTTGTCATGGCGCTCGAACCGGCATAGAGACCCTCCTTGATTTTGGGACGAAGTGGTTTTTGACGTCATCCTCGGGCTTGTCCCGAGGATCTACTTGCGTCACTCAATGACCGCTGGCAGATGCTCGGGACAAGCCCGAGCATGACGACGATCCATGTAGAAGAAAGAACTATATATTATGCGCGCGCTGCAACTGATCGATGACCGCAAGCTTGAGATCACCGACCTGCCGGAACCGGATGCACCGGCAGCCGGCGAGGTGACGCTGCGGGTCAAGGCCGTGGCGCTCAACCATATCGACGTCTGGGGCTGGCGCGGCATGGCGTTTGCCAAGCGCAAGATGCCGCTCGTCATCGGCGCGGAAGCCTCCGGCGTCGTCGAGGCGATCGGGCCCGGTGTCGCCAACGTGCTGCCGGGTCAGTTGGTCTCGATCTATGGCGCGCGCACCTGCGGGCTCTGCCGCCCCTGCCGGGAAGGCCGCGATAATCTCTGCGAACACGTTTCCGGCGTGCACGGCTTTCATCTCGACGGCTTTGCGCAAGAGAAGGTCAACCTTCCCGCGCGCCTGCTCGTTCCGGCTCCTCCCGGAGTCGATGCGATCGGTGCGGCGCTCGCGCCCGTCACCTTCGGCACGGTCGAGCATATGCTGTTCGACAATGCCAAGCTCGAGCCCGGTGAAACGATCCTCGTCCATGCCGGCGGCTCCGGCATCGGCACGGCGGCAATCCAGCTTGCCAAGAAGATCGGCTGCACCGTCATCACCACCGTCGGCTCCGACGACAAGATCGAGAAGGCCAAGGCGCTCGGCGCCGATCACGTCATCAACTACCGCACCGACCGCTTTGAGGGCGTGGTGCGCAAGCTCACCAAGAAGAAGGGCGTCGACGTCGTTTTCGAACATGTCGGGAAGGATACCTGGGCGGGTTCGATGCTCTGCATGAAGCGCGGCGGGCGGCTTGTCACCTGCGGCTCGACCTCCGGTGTTTCGACCGAAATGAACCTGATGATGCTGTTCCAGCAGCAATTGAAACTGCTCGGCTCCTTCGGCTGCCGCATGGAGAATATGGCTGATGCCATGCAGAAGATGGGCCGCGGGCTCGTCCATCCCGTCATCGACACCGAAGTCGGCTTCGACGATATCGACCGGGCGCTGGAGCGGATGGAATCGCGCCAGATCTTCGGCAAGATCATCCTGAAGATGGATTGACCTGACGTGAAGCTGATCATCACCCGGCTCGTCCTGGCGCTCAGGAATTTCCAGCAATGGCTGGTGGCGCAGGCGATGTTCGGCTTCCTGAACCTGCTGAAGCTGTTTCCGGCCGACGGCGCGATCCGCTTTGCCGACAGGGTGATGCGCCGCCTCGGCCGGCGGACCCGCCGCCACAAGCTGATGCTGACCAATCTGCGCAACGCCTTTCCCGAGAAGAGCGAGGCCGAGATCGAGAAGATCGCGCTCGCCAGCTGGGGCAATATGGGAAGGCTCGCGGCCGAATATGTCTTCCTCGACCAGCTGTTCGACTATGATCCCGAAAAATCGGAACCGGGCAGGGTGGAGGTCTCGGGCATTCCGATCTTCCTCGACCTGCGCGACAATCCGCGCCCCTTTATCGTGTTCACCGGCCACACCGCCAATTTTGAGCTGCTGCCGGTGGCGGGTGCTGCCTTCGGACTGACGGTGACCGTGCTCTTCCGGCCGCCGAATAACCCTTACGTCGCCAAGAAGGTGTTCGACTTCCGCAGCGCCCGCATGGGCAAGCTGGTGCCGTCTCATGCCGGTTCCTCCTTCGCGCTGGCGCGTCAGCTGGAAGCCGGCCAGGGCGTGGGCGTGCTCGTCGACCAAAAATTCGGCAAGGGGCTGAAGGGCACCTTCTTCGGGCGTGAGGTGAAGACCAATCCGTTGCTGCCGAAGCTGGTGCGCCAGTTCGGTTGCGAGGTCTATCCGGCGCGCTGCATCCGCCTGCCGGGAAACCGCTACCGCCTGGAAATCGAGCCGCGGCTGGAGATGCCGCGCGACGAAAGAGGCAATCTCGACCTGCCGGCAGCGGCCCAGCTGCTCAACGACAAGGTCGAGAGCTGGGTGCGGGAATATCCGGAACAGTGGCTCTGGTATCACGACCGCTGGCAGATCAAGAAGACGCTCGCTTAGAGCCTTTCCTGGTTAGATTGAAGCATTCTGTTGGCTCAAACGGAGTCGGATGGTCGCCAATCGCCTCTGCCCTGACGAAAACCTGCTCCGGCAGAATGCTTCAATCTAACTAGGAAAGGCTCTAAGAAGGTCCACCCCCCATTTATCAGCGGTGAAAAGCGGCAGGTGCTCTCGGATTGAAACCGAGTACACTTCATGTTACCCGTCACCACCATGGCGCGAGTAAAATCTACCGGAAGGCGCATTTTCGCACGTGCACCATCCCGGTTATTGGACACGCCGCTTGGGACAATGGGAGTGAGAGGCGTCTTGCTGGAGCTATTTCGAGCCTTTTCCTTGCGTTACGCGCAAATAGAGGAAGCCATACGCCTCGGCGACGATCAGCGCGTCATGTCGCTCGATCGGCATGTCGAGCCACTGGTCGAGGCGATCCTGGCATGCAAGGCCGCCAATCTGCTGGAAGTGTATATGCAACTGCAGTTCGTCAGCCATCTCATCGCCCGGGATGCCGACGACAGCGCCAGCGTCCGAGAACACACGACGGTGCTTTCCTACCTGCTTGATCGCTATTTCGGCACGCATGGGCCGGACTGGCGGGTGCCTTCGCCGCAGGATGTGCGAATCGAGCCGCCCGCAGCCTACGTGCCCGACACCGACAACGGCCAGTTTCTCAATGCGGCGATCCTCGAAAGCCTGCCCGATCGGGTGGCGGTGCTGACCAGGGACTATCGCTATCTCTATTCCAATGCGGCCGACAGCGCTCATCTGGACAGAAAGCCGATGGATCTCATCGGCCACCATATTTCCGAATTCATCGGCGAAGAACGCTTTGCCGGATGCGCCAGGCATAAACTGGATGCCTGCTTTGCCGGCGAGCAGATCGACTACACCTATGAGCGGGCGACTGGCGCTGGATCATCGCGGCAGGTGCGCTGTCGCATGTCGCCGCTGCGCGATGCCGGCGGCACGGTGATCGGTGCTCTGATCGTGATGGATCGGTGATCGAACTTATGCAGTCGCCCAGACGGCGAGCTCGTAACCGTCTCGATCGAGGAAATGGAAGCGGCGGCCGCCGGGAAAATCGGTGATCGGCCGGCAGATCGTGCCGCCGGCCCTTTCGACCGACGTCAGCACCTCCTCCAGATCATTGGCGTAGACGACAACAAGCGGCCCTCCTGGCCGCACAGGTCCGAAATCGGTAAAGCCGCCCTTCAAACGGCCATCGTCGAATTCGCAGTAGTTCGGCCCGTAATCGGTGAAACGCCAGCCGAAGGCCGAGCCATAAAAGGCCTTGGCGGCAGCGATGTCGGCGACGTTGAACTCGACATAATCAATGCGGCGGTCGTGGTTTTCTGACTTATCGGCCATCTATCTCTCCATCAGGGCTTTCAGCATGGCGAGGTCCTTCTCGACATGGGCGGCATCGGCGGAAAACTGCGCGTCGGTCATGCCGGGCAGGCGCAGCAGCGTAAACATGATCTCGCAACCATCACCGTTCGGCACGATGCGCAATGCATTATAGACCCGAAGACCGGATTCGATCGTCACCGTATGGTCGATCACGCCGAATTCATTGGCGGGCACGAAGCTGACTTTGATGGTGCCGAAAGGGCCATGGGCGATCCAATCGGCGCCATTGGGCTCGAGACCGGTCGCAAGGCCGGAGGCCCAGAGCGGCATGTTCTCCGGCTTGCCGGCGAAGTCGTAGACGTCGCGCCAGTCACGCTCGATCGATTGGTGGATGATTCTTGCGGGCATAGTCGACATGGCTTGCAGGTCCTTGATCTTGGTCGAGCGAGAATAACAGCCCGATCCGCGGCGTCTTGAACAAAACGGTCAGTCCGGCATTTCCCGTGCGTTGAGTTGATCGAGAATGACGCCAGGCGTCAGGCATGAAAGTTCGCCGACCTCGCGCGTCATGTGGGCTTGATCGGCAAAGCCCGCTTCCAGCGCAAGATGGGCCAGCGGCATCGCGTGCGATCTGCGACAGAGGTCGAGGAAACGCTGGAATCGGCGGATGCGTTCCAGCGTCTTGGCGCCGTAGCCGAAATGCTGGTGGCAGCGGCGGCGCAGCTGTCTTTCGCTGATGTCGAGCCGGTGGCGCAGCCTGGATGCCGGGCAGCCGCTGTCGGCGGCGGCAAAGATCACCGCGGCGTCCGCGGCGGGCTCCTCCTCCTCGCGCGCGGCCTCTTCGAGCAGTCGGGCGAACAACGTCATCGCGTCCGCAGCGGCGGGACAATCTTGCAGCCGCGCCTCAAAATCGGCCGTGTCCGTCCAGCCGATATCGCTAAGCCGCACCGAGCAGCCGACCAGCGCCGAGAGCGGCGTTTTCAGCCAGGGTGCGGCGGCGCCCGGTGCAAACCGCGCACCAATGACGGTCGTGCCCGGCCGGATGAGGGGAAAGGCCGCCGTCCTGTCAGGCCCGGCAACGACCAGCCGACCGCCGATCCAAAGCAGATCGCAGTAGCCGTCCGGGACGATCGCCACCGTTGCCGGCGGTCCATCGTGAAGCGAATGCGACCAGAGCCGGCTGAAATGGCGCCGCAGCGCCGGCGGCGGCGCATATTCGCGATAGCGGCCGGCGCGGGCCGCCAGGAGAATTCCACAGTTTCGTTTTTCCGTTGCCACGCGACATCTCCCGAACGGCCTATGATACCATGAGATAGGACATTACAGATGCGCGAGAGCATGATGCCGAAAAGTGTGAGCGGTTTTCGGGCGACATCATGCTCTAACTCTTTAATTTAGAACAGGATTCAGATTTTAGGCCGACCGGGCCCAAAATCATCCTGTTCTAGGGCAGGTCACACCACATCGCTGCCTGCCGATCAGATGGCAGCTTGTCGGACAAGCCGGCATTGGAAGCTTCATTTCATTGGCTTTTGCGAACCGATTAGACCCTTGGCAGACTTGCCGTTTGAGCAAGACAGTGCCACAACACCGGTCCAAATGACACATCGGAGGTTTGTCGTGGAAAAGGCAGAAATCGGACTGATCGGCCTTGCGGTCATGGGCTCCAACCTGGCGCTCAACATCGCGGAGAAAGGCAATAAAATCGCGGTCTTCAACCGCACGCCTGAGAAAACCGATGAATTCTACGAAAGCGCCGGCGATCTGAAGAAGCAGATCATTCCCTGCAAGACCATCGAAGAGTTCGTCGATGCGATCCGGCCGCCGCGTCCGATCATCATCATGATCAAGGCCGGTGAGGCCGTCGACCAGCAGATGGAGGCGCTGCGCCCGCGTCTCTCCAAGGGCGACATCATGATCGATGCCGGCAACGCCAATTTCCGCGACACCGTCGCCCGCTTCGACCGCCTCAAGAATACCGATCTCACCTTCATCGGCATGGGTGTTTCCGGCGGCGAAGAGGGTGCGCGCCACGGACCGTCGATCATGGTCGGCGGCACCGAAGAATCCTGGAAGCGCGTCGAGAAGGTACTGACCTCGATTGCCGCCCGCTACAATGACGAGCCCTGCGTCGCCTGGCTCGGCAATGACGGCGCCGGCCATTTCGTCAAGACTATCCATAACGGCATCGAATATGCCGACATGCAGATGATCGGCGAAATCTACGGCATCCTGCGCGACGGCCTCGGGAAGAGCGCCTCCGACATCTCCGGCATCTTCGGCGAGTGGAACAAGGGCCGGCTGAACTCCTACCTGATCGAGATCTCCGAAAAGGTGCTTGCGGCGACCGATCCGGTTTCCGGCGGCCCGATGGTCGACATGATCCTCGACAAGGCAGGCCAGAAGGGCACCGGCAAATGGTCGGCCATCGAAGCGCAGAACATGGGCATTCCGGCAACGGCGATCGAAGCCGCGGTCGCGGCCCGCAGCCTTTCCTCGATGAAATCGCAGCGCGAAGCCGCCGAAAAGATTTTCGGCACGCAGGCCGTATCCTTCCCGATCGCCTACGGTCCCGAACTCAACAAGGATCTGGAACTGGCGCTGTTTGCCGCCAAGATCGGCGCCTATGCGCAGGGCTTCGCCGTGATGGCGGAAGCTTCCAAGGAGTTCAACTGGTCGCTGCCGATGCCTGTTATCGCGAAGATCTGGCGCGCCGGCTGCATCATCCGCTCGCAGTTCCTCGACGAGATCACCAAGGCTTTCACCGATGCGCCCGATGCGGCGAACCTCATCGTCACGCCGGCCTTCTCGTCCATGGTCAAGGAATCGATCCCGGCGCTTCGCCGCGTCGTGATCGCCGCTCTCGCCGCCGGTCTGCCGGTGCCGGCGCTGACCTCGGCGCTCACCTATTTCGACGCCTACCGCCAGGGCAGGGGAACGGCCAACCTCATCCAGGCCCAGCGCGACTTCTTCGGCGCCCACGGCTTCGACCGCCTCGATGGCAAGGATTTCCACCACGGCCCCTGGGGCAGCGGTGCCGCGACCTTCTGAGATTTGCCAAAATGATTGAGGAAAAGCCCGGCCGTCGCGCCGGGCTTTTCAATGATGGCTACGCTGTCGGTTTGATGTTCTGGTTCAGACAGAACATATTCATCGGGTCGTATTTGTTTTTGAGTTCAACAAGCCGCTGATAATTTGGCCCGTAGGCTGCCTTGATCCGCTCCTGGCCTTCTTCGCCGAGATTGTTGACATAGACGGCGCCCGTCGAGTGCGGCCTGATCGCCGCCCAGGCCTCGCGAACCCAGCTGATGTTCTCCTGGTCCTTGGCAGGGTCGTCCCATATGGCAATTGGAAAGCAGTCGAATTCGGCGTTCCTGCACGCATAGGCCGCCTCTGACACCGGGATGCGAGAGATCGCACCCCCGACCTGCTGGAAAACGAGCAGCGCGTTCTCATTCGGCGCCCTCCGGTAGACATCCAACAAAACGTCGATCGCATCCTCGGTCAATTCGCGCATGAACTGCGCTTTCCAGGAATAACGGCGCCCTGTCCTGAAAACGGCGTCTCCGGCTGACTGTACCTGCAGGTACGGGACTCTAGCGAGGCGCACGTCCGCCGCAGTGCCTTCGGCATAGTCGAGCAGCGGCGCCAGTATCTGCTCCGCTTTGCCGGACGGGCCGGAATAAAAAATCGCGATGCTGAACAGACGTTCGCCTGCCGATGTAACGAAAGCTGCATCGAGGCTGAGCTGATCCGGCGCCGCTGTCGCGAAGCTATCATAGAATCTCAGCGCCTCGCGCGCACGGGGTTCCAGAAAAGTAACCGCCCCGGCAAGGACCTCTGTCCCAATCTCGTGAAGCCGATACTCGAATCTGGTGACGACGCCGAAATTGCCGCCGCCGCCACGCAGTCCCCAGAAAAGATCGGGATTTTCGCTCGCGCTCGCCTGCAGGACACGGCCGTCCGCGGTGACGATTTCCGCCGACAACAGATTGTCGCAGGCCAACCCGTAACGACGACCGAGCTTGCCGAAGCCGCCTCCAAGGGTCAGCCCGGCAATACCGGTATCGCCATTGACGCCCATGGTTGTCGCCAAGCCGAAGGCCTGCGTCGCGCTGTCGAATTCCGCCAGCGTCAGGCCTGCTTCCACGGCAGCGACGCGCCTGGTGTCGTCAACCAGCCTGCTCTTCATTCGAGACAGGTCGATGACCAGTCCGCCTTCGCACACAGAATTGCCGGCAACATTGTGCCCGCCGCTGCGCACCGACAGCGGCACATTATTTTCTCGCGCGAGGGATATGGCTGCAACAACGTCATCGACCCCGGTGCAATAGGCGATTGCAGCAGGGCGCTTGTCGACGAGGCCGTTCCATACGCGCCGGGCTTGTTCGAAGCCGGGATCGCCCGGCAGCACAAGCTCTCCACGAAGCAGGCGACCAAGGCCGGCCAAGTTTTGAGGTAGACCGCTGGTGGTTGCAACGGGCGTCATGGCATCGACCGCATTTCATTGCTCCCCTGTCGACCAGCTACAGCCTCTCATGAAGTCACGAGCCTCGCAACTCGAAGAAAACAGTGATTGCCGGGGACGTCTCAATCCTTACATGTTGATCGGTCAGGATGGGGTTCAGCGAGCGATGAGGATGTCGAAATGGCTGATGCAAAGCGGGAGCATTGGGACGAGGTCTACCGCACGAAAGCCGCAGACTGCGTCAGCTGGTATCAGCCGACACCGGAGCCCTCGCTGCGCGCGCTTGACGAACTGCAGCTGCCGGTCAAGGCCTCGTTGATCGATGTCGGCGGCGGCGCCTCGAGCCTTGTCGATCGTCTCGTCGAGCGCGGGTGGTCCGATCTGACCGTTCTCGATATCGCCGCATCGGGACTCGATGTCGCGAAGGCGCGGTTGCGGGATGAAGCCATCAAGGTTGTCTGGGTGGTGGCCGATGTCACCGAATGGAGACCGGATCGCCAATACGACGTATGGCACGACCGCGCCGTTTTTCACTTCCTCACCGAGGCGGAACAGCGGCTTGCCTACCACCAAGCGCTCGAAGCCGGCACAGTGCCGGGCAGCGCGGTGATCATCGCGACCTTCGCGCCGGACGGGCCGGAACGATGCAGCGGCTTGCCGGTCCGGCGTTATGACGCGGCAGCGCTGGCGGCGGAGTTCTCGCCCGCCTTCATACTGGAGCGCGACTGGCGCGAGGAGCATGCGACGCCCGGCGGCGGCCGGCAGTCTTTCCAATGGTGTGTTCTTCACAGGCGCTGAGATGCGGGCGAGAAGCAGCTAATTCGCTTCCCGAGACAGGCGGTCGAGCACGAAATCGGCCCGATCGGCGACCGGCCTCTTCGGCAGTATGATGACCTCGTAGCCGAGCGTGGGATAGATCGCGGCCAGCCGGTCATATTCGGCGACAGCCTCGTCGAAGCCATGGCGCCGCTCAGGATCGCTCACGTAGACCTCCGCCCATGGCGGCGTGAGAAAAACGCGTCTGTCGTAAGGGTAGGCGGCGCTCAACCTTTCCAGGATCGGTTCTCCGGTCAGGTGCTGAAGCGCTGCCGCGGCGTCGATCAACCCACGATCGAAGAACGTCCAGCCCGGCTGCCGTGCGACGGCCGCGTGGTCGGCAATCGCCATTTCGATCGCACGACGGGCGAAGGCCGCCATGTCGACCCAAGGCAAGGCAGCGCCATCGCCATCGAGCTCCTGCTTGACGATCCGCCGGCCGGGCTCTTCGACGATTCTTTGACCGCGGCGGCCAAGCTCCGCAAGCAGCGTCGATTTTCCGCCGCCGGAACATCCGGAAATCAGAATCGACCTGTTCATCATCTAGCCTGCCCTGCGGGCGCGCGCCATGCCGTGGCCCACCAGACGGTCGATGATCTCGGCATAGCTTACGCCGCTTGCCGCCATCGCCTTGGAATACATACTGATATCGGTAAAGCCGGGAATGGTGTTGAGCTCGTTGATGACGAAGCGCATGTCCGATGTCAGGAAGAAATCGACGCGCGCCATGCCGTCGCAGCCGACGGCTCGGAAAGCCCTTGCGGCCATGTCGCGCATGGCGGCCTCGATCTCCGCCGGCAGGTCGGCCGGCACTTTCAAGGCAGCGCCGTTCTCATCGATATATTTGGCGTTGTAATTGTAGAAGCCGTGGCTTTCGGCCGGCACGATCTCGCCCGGGCGGGAGACGAAGAGCTTGCCGTCGGTATCCTCCAGCACGCTGAATTCGATCTCGCGTCCGGCGACGAATTCCTCGGCAAGCAGGATGCGGTCATGGCGGAAGGCCTGCTCGAGCGCTGCGGCGAATTCCTGGCTGGCATGGACCTTGGCGACGCCGACCGACGATCCCTGCCGTGCCGGCTTGATGAAGAGCGGCAGGCCGAGTTCGCCTTCGAGCGCGGAGAGTGAAGGGGCAGCACCCTCGTGGATCGTCACGGCGCGGGCGACCGGCAGGCCCGCCGCCCGCAGCAGGCGCTTGGCGATATCCTTGTCGAGGGCCGTGGCCGAACCGAGGATGCCGCAGCCGGCGAGCGGCACGCGCGCCACTTCAGCTGCGCCCTGCACCGATCCGTCCTCACCATGCGGGCCGTGCAGCACAGGAAACAGGATGTCGATCCTTGGCAATTCATGTGGCGCGCCGTGGGCTGACATCGCCAGCATGCGCCCGCGGCCGCCCGGCACGAGGCAGATTTCCGTGCCTGACGAGGGTGTCGCCAGCCGGCCGTCCTCGAAGCTGCTCAGCAGCCATTGTCCCTCGCGGGTGACGAAGACGGGAAGGGCGTCATATTTCTCGGGCTCCAGGGCAGCCATGACGTTGGTCGCCGAGAGGATGGAAACTTCGTGCTCAGCCGAACGGCCGCCGAAGAGCACGGCAATGCGCAGCCTGTTGGGGGAAGGGGTCATGAAAGCCTCCGAAGCGATAGGATGCGGAAAGATCAGGCTTCGACCGATATGCCGCGATTGGCAAAGAAACGATCGAAGACGGCAAGCGGCAGCGTGACATCCGCTTGGCTTGCCGCGTCATGGCCGGACGGATTGTGGAAGCGGATCGTCTCCTGCGAAGCTGATGTCACCAGCACGAGATGTCCGCCCTTTGCCGGCGGCTCGCGCTCCGGCCAGCGGATGGCCGAATGCACCGAGGCGATGAAGAAGCAGCGTTTCGACAGAAGTTCCGGGATGGCCGACGTCTCGACGTTGGTCATCGTCTCGGCGCCGAGCCCGAAACGCTCTCTCACAAAGCGGACGAAGGGAGCGTAGATCAGCCCCTTGATCGAAGCGTCGATCTCGTTGATGACATAACCGCCATATCTAGTGCAGGCGCGGGCAAGCTCGAGAGTCGGATGGATTTCGCCGCGCGCGGCGAGAATCATCTTCAAGCAGGCCATGCCGCAGACATTCACCGCCCAGCGCGCATATTCCTCAATGGTCGCGGCTCCCGATTGGCGCCAGAGCGGATCGCTGAGCAGCGCCTGCGACCCCTCAGCAAGCACCGGCAGCGTCATGCCGGGCGTTTCCCATTGGCTGAAATAAGGCACGCTGCTCTGCTGCATCCTGTCGACATCCCCGCGGTTCGTTTCGTGAGATGGCGGCCAATCTTGGCTTTTTTCAAGCCGATGCCCACTTGCGAATCCGACGGTAGGGCGCGTTTTTCTTCGATGCAACTTAAAATAGAGAGAGCCTCATCCTGATGCGGGAAATTGATGGAAGGAAGAGCGCTGCGGCGTGCCCTTCGAGGCTCCGCCCTGCGGGCTGCGCGTCTCAGCAACCGTGTTGTTGGGGTTCGCTCCATGGGGTTCGTCTTTTGATAATCGTGTTGATCATGACGATGAATTTCCGCATGGCGGCGACGAGGGCGACCTTGGGTGGTTTGCCGGCATCGCGCAGTCTTTTGTGGAAGGCCTTGATGGCCGGGCTGCAACGGATGGCCGAGAGCGTTGCCATGTAGAGAGCGCATCGGACGGTGGCGCGGCCGCCGGCGATGTGGCGCTGGCCACGCCAGGTGCCGCTGTCGTGGGCGACCGGGGCGACGCCGACGAGGGCTGCGAGCTTCTTGTCGTCGATGGCGCCGAGTTCGGGCAGCTCGGCGATGAGCACGGCGGCGCCGACCTCGCCGATGCCTGGCACGGTCAGCAGCAGGTCGCGGCGTGCGGCCATGTCGGGCTCGGCCTCGATGGCAAGCGCGATGGCGGCATCGACGCGGGCGAGCTGGCTCTTGAGGGCGGCGAGGGTCTCGCCAATCAGCGCGGCGACGGCTTGCGGGGCATGTTCGAGGCGGTTCTTCTCGGCGACCGCCATGTCGATGAGCTGCCGGCGGCGGGCGACGAGGGCAGCAAGCGCGATGCGGCCGTCGTCGATATGGGGGATCTGTGCCGGCCGCATCGCTCTGGCGAAGTGGAGAATGACGCGGGCGTCGACCTGATCGGTCTTGGCCAGCCGCCCGCTGGCCCTGGCGAAATCGCGCACCTGGCGGGGATTGACGACGGCGATGGGAATACCGGCGGCCATCAGCGCCCTGACGATCGCCATCTCGTAACCGCCGGTGGCCTCGACGACGACCAGCTCGGCGCCGGCTATCGCCGTCGCCAGCGCGGTCCGGCCCGGCGCGTCGTTGTCAAAGCGGCCAACGGCGCTTTTGCCCTCGACGGCCACGTCGAAATGGGCTTTCGAGACATCGATGCCGACCATGAAAGCTTGCGGGATACGCATGGGTGCTCCTCCTTGCAACGCGGGCTCAAGGCCCAATCAACCGTTCGAGCGAAGACATGGCGACGGAGATGCTCGCTGAGGCACGAGTTCAAAACCCAGGGATGACACGCATCCCCGTCGCGCAACCCCACTATACAGCAACGGCAACGTACAAGGATGAGGGATGTTGGAGAATGCCGCGCTCAGGGGCGTTATATCGTATATGTTTTCGATGTTGGCATTGTTTTGCTAGTTGTCATCCCGCTCCGCCATCACCCTACCTGTCACCCTCCGGCCAGATCGGCTGACTGATGCTCTGCAGCAGTTCCGGTTCGACGCCGTCGATGCGGGCGATGACGGCTTTGGCCATTTCGCGGCCGGCTTGGCGCACATCCTCCTGGGCGGTGATGATCTCGGGACGGATCCAGTTCAGGATCGGCACCGACTGCTTGGACACCATGTCGAGATCGCGCCCCAGCGCTTTGCCGGCGGCCTCGATGCCGGCATTGACGGCGATCGCCGCACTGCCGGCCGAACAGACGATGCCGTCAGGGGCGTTCGCCGAGCGCATCATCACCTCGACGACGTCGCGGATATCGGCAAGCGGCGCGTCGGTGTTGATGCGCAGGGGCACTTCCTCGGCGCCGTAATCGTGCAGGCCGGTCTGAAAGCCGATCCGAATATGGGCGTAATAGGTGAGCTTGCTCGGCGGCTGCAGCAGGGCGATGCGCCGCCGACCTCGTTTGACGAGGCGTTCCACCGCCTGATGGGCGAAGGCCTCGTTGTCGAAATCGTGGAAGGGGTGGACGAGACCTGCATCGGTGCGCCCGTGCGTTGCAAAGGGCATGCCGCGTTCCGACAGGAGCCGCACGCGCGGGTCGTCCGGCTCGATACGCGAGATGATGACGCCGTCGGCCGAGCCAGTCTCGAGGATATAGCGCACCGGCAGCATCGGGTCCTTGCTGTGGGAATGCGGTGTCACGACGATATGATAAGGAGTGCCGGACAGAACTTCCGATATGCCAAAGACCATCTGGCTCGAGAAGCCCATGATCTCTTCATCGATGCTGAGGACGAGGGCGATGACGTTGGTCTTGCCGGTGCGCAGGCGTACGCCCGCCCGGTTCGGCTGGTAACCGAGCTGGCGGGCGACCATGCGCACCCGCTCCTTGGTTTCGGCACCGATATCCGGCGCGTCCTTCAGCGCACGCGATACCGTCGTCACACCGAGGCCGGTCATGAAGGCGATCGTCTTCAATGTCGGGCGCTCGCGCGTCACCGCCGTCGATGTCGCCTGTCCGAAATTTCCCTTGTTTTCCATCCCTGTAGGCCGCCTTGCGCGAATTGGTCTCGCTTATAGAGGCTTTTTCAGGCGCCGTAAGCCCGCCGCCTGCCAAAATCGCACCTCCCTGAGGAGTTCAATCTGTAACGATACAGTAGAAAAGTCGAGTGGTTTTTCTTGTGTGCGCCGCAATATTATTCGCATAGGTTGAATTGGTGATTCTTGCAGAATTTTTCTGCAGCTGCGAAAAAGGAAGTGCGGGGCTCGAAACTGAAATTTGAAAATTATCATTAAATTTCATTGTGATGACCGGACGCAGCGCCTGCGGAAAAGTGTGTCAGGCTGCCGATTCAGCGGGTGTGTGGAGGTCTTCCGAAACAGTCAGAAGTGGTAATCAGGATCTTTAAAGAAAAATTTACGGGCGGGCAGTTGCGTGGGGAAATCGATTGATCTAAGTTTTTCCGGCAACGTTTCAGTGAGGGAGGAGAACTCATGAAAATTCGTATGATGGCGGCCATGCTTGCCGCTTCTGCTGCGCTTCCGATCAGCGCCGGCGCCACCGATCTCGAAGTCACCCATTGGTGGACGTCTGGCGGCGAATCCGCTGCTGTCGCCGAGTTGGCAAAGGCATTCGACGCCACCGGCAACCACTGGGTCGACGGCGCTATCGCCGGTTCCGGCGGTACGGCGCGCCCGATCATGATCAGCCGCATCACCGGCGGCGACCCGATGGGCGCCACCCAGTTCAACCACGGCCGCCAGGCCGAGGAACTGGTTCAGGCTGGCCTGATGCGCGACCTGACCGATGTCGCGACCGCGGAGCATTGGAAGGACATTATTCGTCCGTCGAGCCTGCTCGATTCCTGCACGATCGACGGCAAGATCTACTGCGCTCCGGTGAACATCCATTCCTGGCAGTGGCTGTGGCTTTCGAACGCTGCCTTCAAGAAGGCCGGCGTCGAAGTTCCGAAGAACTGGGACGAATTCGTCGCTGCCGCTCCGGCTCTCGAAAAGGCCGGTATCATTCCGCTCGCTGTCGGCGGTCAACCATGGCAGGCGACAGGCGCCTTCGACGTGCTGATGGTCGCGGTCGCCGGCAAGGACGTCTTCAACAAGGTGTTCAAGGACAAGGATGCAGAGGTCGCCGCCGGACCCGAGATCGCCAAGGTCTTCAAGGCTGCCGACGACGCCCGCCGCATGTCCAAGGGCAGTAACGTCCAGGATTGGAACCAGGCGACCAACCTCGTCATCACGGGCAAGGCCGGCGGCCAGATCATGGGTGACTGGGCGCAGGGCGAATTCGCGCTCGCCGGTCAGAAGGCCGGCACCGACTACACCTGCCTGCCGGGTCTCGGCGTCAACGAAATCATTTCGACGGGCGGTGACGCCTTCTATTTCCCGCTGCTGAAGGATGAGGAAAAGTCCAAGGCGCAGGCCGTGCTCGCCAAAACCCTGCTGGATCCCAAGACCCAGGTTGCCTTCAACCTGAAGAAGGGCTCGCTGCCGGTTCGCGGCGACGTCGATCTTGCCGCCGCCAACGACTGCATGAAGAAGGGCCTCGACATCCTGGCCAAAGGCAATGTGATCGAAGGCACTGACCAGCTGCTTTCGGCCGACAGCCAGAAGCAGAAGGAAGACCTCTTCTCCGAATTCTTCGCCAACCCGTCGATGACGCCGGAAGACGCTCAGAAGCGTTTCGCCGGCATCATCGCTTCGGCCGATTGATCGGCAGGTTCGCTGCCCTTGCGATCCGGCTCCCCGGAGCCGGATCCTCCCGCAAGTTTCGACGGTCTTGCCGGCCCTTCCGGCGGCCGCGGGCAGGGGTGAGAGACGGCCGTCACCGGCCGCAGCTGCGGTTTGAGGAGAAGTGTTCATGACGGGTCAAGCGCAAGCAGGCCGGCCAATCAAGCTACTGCGCAATCTGAATGCCAAGATTGCGTCCATTCCGATGATCCTGACAGCGCTGGTGATCTTTGTCGGCGGCACGTTCTGGACGGTCTTTTATTCCTTCACCAATTCCAAGCTCCTCCCGCGGTTGAGCTTCGTCGGCTTCGACCAGTATCACCGTCTCTGGGCGGCACCCCGCTGGGTTACTGCGATCGAAAATCTGGCGCTTTACGGCGTCCTCTCGCTGATCTTCAGCCTGGTCATCGGATTTGTGCTCGCCGCGCTCATGGATCAGAAGATCCGTTTCGAAAACACTTTTCGCACCATCTTTCTCTACCCCTTCGCGCTGTCCTTCATCGTGACGGGTCTCGTCTGGCAGTGGGTTCTGAACCCGGATTTCGGCGTCCAGTCGGTAGTGCGTTCGCTCGGCTGGACAAGCTTCACCTTCAATCCGCTCTACACGCCCGAAATCGTCATCTACGGGATTCTGATCGCGGCGCTTTGGCAGGGAACGGGCCTCGTCATGTGCCTGATGCTTGCCGGCCTGCGCGGCATTGACGAGGATATCTGGAAAGCGGCCCGCGTCGACGGCATCCCGATGTGGAAGACCTACCTGCTCGTCGTCATTCCGATGATGCGGCCCGTGTTCATCACGACGATCGTCATCATCGCCTCCGGCATCGTCAAGGTCTACGACCTCGTGGTGGCGCAGACTTCGGGCGGTCCCGGCATATCATCGGAAGTGCCGGCCAAATACGTCTACGATTACATGTTCCAGGCGCAGAATCTGGGTCAGGGCTTCGCCGCATCGACGATGATGCTGGTCACAGTCGCGATCATCATCGTTCCGTGGGCCTATCTGGAGTTCGGAGGAGGGCGCAAGCGTGGCTGATATCGAAACTCTCAACACCACGGCTGCCGGCCTCGACGCCGTCTCACAGAGGCTCGGCGACGGTCCGAGCGGTCCGAAGCCGCGCCCGACGCTGTCAGCGCGCAACATCATGCTCTACGGAACGCTGACGGTTGCAGCGCTCTATTATCTGCTGCCGCTCTATGTGATGGTCGTGACGTCACTGAAGGGCATGCCGGAAATCCGTCTCGGCAACATCTTCTCACCGCCGATGGAGATCACCTTCGAACCCTGGGTCAAGGCCTGGGCGGAGGCCTGCACGGGCCTGAACTGCGACGGCCTGTCGCGCGGTTTCTGGAATTCGGTGCGCATCACCGTGCCGTCGGTGATCATCTCGATCGCCATCGCCTCGGTGAACGGCTATGCGCTGGCAAACTGGCGGTTCAAAGGTTCCGAGCTGTTCTTCTCGATCCTCATCATCGGGGCCTTCATTCCCTATCAGGTGATGATCTATCCGATCGTCATCATCCTCCGCGAAATCGGCATCTATGGCACGCTGACCGGCCTTGTCATCGTGCACTCGATCTTCGGCATGCCGATCCTGACGCTGCTCTTCCGCAACTACTTCGTGTCGCTGCCGGAGGAACTGTTCAAGGCAGCGCGCGTCGACGGGGCAGGCTTCTGGCAGATCTTCCTGAAGATCATGCTGCCGATGTCGCTGCCGATCTTCGTCGTCGCCATGATCCTGCAGGTCACAGGCATCTGGAACGACTTCCTGTTCGGTGTGGTCTTCACCCGGCCGGATACCTATCCGATGACCGTGCAACTCAACAACATCGTCAATTCTGTCCAGGGCGTGAAGGAATACAACGTCAACATGGCAGCGACGATCCTCACCGGCCTGGTGCCGCTGATCGTCTATTTCGTCTCCGGACGGCTTTTCGTTCGCGGCATCGCCGCCGGCGCAGTGAAGGGGTGATCACATGAACATGAATTCAACTGTCTCCAATTCGAGCGTCTCGATCAAGGATCTGTCGCTGAACTTCGGATCAGTCAGCGTGCTGAAGGATCTCAACCTCGACATCAATGACGGCGAATTCCTGGTGCTGCTTGGATCGTCGGGCTGCGGCAAGTCGACCTTGCTGAATTGCATCGCCGGCCTGCTCGATGCTTCGGAAGGCCAGATCTTCATCAAGGGCAAGAACGTCACCTGGGAAGAGCCGAAGGATCGCGGCATCGGCATGGTCTTCCAGTCCTATGCGCTCTATCCTCAGATGACCGTGGAGAAGAACCTCTCCTTCGGCCTTCGCGTCGCCAAGGTGCCGCAGGCCGAGATCGACAAGCGCGTGGCGCGTGCGGCCGAGATCCTGCAGATCCAGCCGCTCCTGAAGCGCAAGCCGGCAGAGCTTTCCGGCGGTCAGCGCCAGCGCGTGGCGATCGGCCGGGCGCTGGTGCGCGATGTCGACGTCTTCCTGTTCGACGAACCGCTGTCCAACCTTGACGCCAAGCTGCGTTCAGAACTGCGTGTCGAAATCAAGCGCCTGCACCAGTCGCTGCAGAATACGATGATCTATGTGACGCACGACCAGATCGAGGCGCTGACGCTGGCTGATCGCATCGCCATCATGAAGAGCGGCATCATCCAGCAGCTCGACGATCCGACGACGATCTATAATCGGCCGCGCAATCTCTTCGTCGCCGGCTTCATCGGCTCGCCCTCGATGAATTTCCTGCGTGGCGAGCTGGTCAAATCAGGCGATGGCATCGCCTTTACCGCCAACGGTGTCATCTTCTCGCTGGCGGCTTACGACGCCAATGAAGTGCTGCAGCCCGGCCGCAAGGTGGTGCTCGGCGTTCGCCCCGAGCATATCAAGGTCAACGAAAACACCGGCGGCGAGGAACATGACGCGACCGTCGATATCGAGGAGCCGATGGGTGCTGACAATCTCCTGTGGCTGAAACATGCCGGCCACACGATGTCGGTCCGCGTCAACGGCGCGCGCCGCTTCAATGTCGGAGCCAAGGTGAAGCTGAGCTTCGACATGACGCTGGCTTCGGTGTTCGACGCCGAGAGCGAGCTGCGGCTTTAGCGGAGATTTGTGGATTGAGGCCACTACCCCCGGGCGAGTTTGACGAAAAGGCCAATCCCGCCCTCCGTCATCCTCGGGCTTGACCCGAGGATCCATGCAGTTGCTGCTGGTGGATGCGGTGTAGATCCTCGGGTCAAGCCCGAGGATGACGGAGAGCGGAGTGGGCGGATGAGGACAAAAACGACACGTCTCTGACGAACGAATAGGTGAACGCCGCCGAACAGCGACATTTGCCCTTCCTTCAAGAACACAACCCTTTTCGAAATCGGAAATGAAATTGTGACGCAACAACCGCCTCCCTCCAGCATCGACCTTTCCGGTTCGTGGCAGCTGAGCTCCGTTGATGGTGAGATCAAAAGCGTCATCGCGCTGCCGGGCGACGTGCATACGGCGCTTCACCGGGCCGGTCTGATCCCCGACCCCTATTTCGGGCGCAACGAGCAGAAGGTGCAGTGGGTCGCCCAGCGTGAGTGGGCGGTCGAGCGCAGCTTTGCACTGCAGGAAGTCGACGGCGACTGGTATCTCGATGTCGATTATCTCGACACGGTCGCCAGCGTCTACGTCAACGGCTTCCTGGCGCTCGAAGCCGACAACAGCTTCCGCCGCTACCGGCCTGATGTCTCAAGCATGCTGAAATCCGGCGACAATGTCATCCGCATCGTGTTTGCCTCCAATCCCGCCGTTGGTGCCGAGCGGCAGAAGCAGCAGCCCTTTTACATTCCCTACAGCACCGGCAATTCGCCGATCCCCGACGGCAACATGCTGCGCAAGCCGCAATGCCATTTCGGCTGGGACTGGAATATCGCCATTGCACCCTTCGGCCTCTACGGCACGATCGCGCTGAAGAAGCTCGAAACGGCGCGCATCGAGCATGTCGTCACCCGCCAGACCCACAACAATGACGGCTCTGTCGATCTCACGGTGACGGCGAGCCTCTATGCCAAGCATGCCGGCATCGCCCAGGTCTATTTCGATCTCGACGGAGAGCGCGTGCGCCTCGATGTCGGCGTCAAGGGCGAGACTGATGTCAATTACCTCTTCCATATCGACAGGCCGCGCCTCTGGTGGCCGTCCGGCAGCGGTGAGCAGGCGCTTTACACGCTCTCCGTCGAGCTGTCTGATGAGGTGGTGACGAAGCAGATCGGTCTTCGTACCATCGAGCTGATCACCACCCCGGATGCATCAGGCAGCCGCTTTGCGTTCAAGGTCAACGGCAGAGAGATCTTCTGTCGCGGCGCCAACTGGATTCCGGCCGACGCGCTCTATTCCCTCTCGTCGCCTGAAAAGACTGAGGATTTGCTGCAGTCGGCGAAAGCCGCCAATATGAACATGGTCCGCGTCTGGGGTGGCGGCTTCTATGAGCAGGATCATTTCTACGATCTCTGCGACCGGCTGGGCCTCCTGGTCTGGCAGGACTTCATGTTCGCCTGCAATCTCTATCCCTCGACAGAGGACTTTCTCGAGAATGTGGCGATCGAAGTCGATTACCAGGTCCGCCGGCTCTCCTCTCATCCCTCGATCGCGCTCTGGTGCGGCGACAACGAACTTGTCGGCGCGCTGACCTGGTTCGAGGAGTCGCGGAAGGACCGCGACCGTTATCTCGTCTCCTACGACCGGCTCAACCGAACGATCGAGCAGGCGGTGAAGAAAGCGTTGCCCGGCGCGCTCTGGTGGCCGTCGAGCCCGGCCTCCGGCTATCTCGATTTCGGCGATGCCTGGCATGCCGACGGCTCCGGCGACATGCATTACTGGTCGGTCTGGCACGAGAACAAGTCATTCGACAATTATCGTTCGGTGCGGCCGCGCTTCTGCTCGGAATTCGGCTTCCAGTCCTATACCTCGCTGCCCGTCATCAAGACCTATGCCGACGAGAAGGACATGAACGTCGCTTCCCCGGTCATGGAACTGCATCAGAAGAATGCCGGCGGCAACGAGCGCATCGCCGGCACGATGTTCCGTTATTTCCGCTTCCCCAAGGATTTCCCGAACTTCGTCTATCTCTCGCAGATCCAGCAGGGCCTGGCGATCAAGACGGCGGTGGAATACTGGCGGTCGCTGAAACCCCATTGCATGGGCACGATCTACTGGCAGCTCAACGACACCTGGCCGGTCGCTTCCTGGTCGAGCCTCGATTATGGCGGGCGCTGGAAGGCGATGCATTATCTCGTCAAGCGCTTCTTCCAACCGGTGGCAGTCGCGGCCATTCCTTCCGAGGACGGCAAGACGATCCGTTTCTCGCTGGTCAACGACACACTTGCCGATGTCAGTGTCGATCTTTCAATTTCTGTTCTGACGATGAACGGCGAGCGGAAGCACCTGAAAGATGTGCAGGCGGTCTGCTCGCCGGATGCGGCGGTGACGGCTGCGACCATCGACGTCGCTGAGATCGGCGAGGGAACGCTGCTTGCCTGGCAATTCACAGCCTCGAACGGCATGGGCGGCGAGGGGCATTATGTCAACGGCACCTATAAGGCGCTGGAGCTCGAGCCCGCGGGGCTGACGGTCACCCATGAATATGTCGAGGCGAGCGGCGCCGTCGACATCAACGTCACCGCGAAGGGACTTGCGCTCTTCGTGATGATCGAGAGCGAGACGGACGGCAAATATTCCGACAACGCCTTCGATCTCGCGGCCGGCGAAAGCCGCCGCATCACCTTTACCCCGGCACATCAGCTCGAACGCGGCAAGCTGCCGGACTTCCGGTTCTACGACCTGCATTCCTGCCAATCGGCGGATTGATCTTCCCAAGCATGGGCACGAGGCCCAAGGAGAACATGATGACGAAACTAAGCTACCAGCTCTATAGCGCGCGCAACTTCCAGCCCTATTCGGCGATTTTCGAGAAGCTCGGCAAGGCAGGTTATGCCGAAGTCGAAGGCTTCGGCGGCATCTACGCCGATCTCGACGATGCCGGCTTGAAAAGCCTTCGCGCCGAGCTCGACAAGAATGGCCTGGTCATGGCGAGTGGCCATTTCAGCCCCGATTTCCTGGAGAAGGAAGTTCAGAAGTCGCTCAATATTGCCAAGATTCTCGGCATGGACTCGATCTATGCGCCGCACCTGGCGGCCGAACAGCGCCCCTCGGATGTCGCCGGCTGGACGGCCTTCGGCAAGCGGCTGCAGGAGATGAGCAAGCCTTATAAAGAAGCCGGCTACGAATTCGGCTGGCACAACCATGATTTCGAGTTCGTCAAGCTCGCCGACGGCTCGCTGCCGATCGAGCGCATCTTCGAAGGCGCGCCTGACATTTCCTGGGAAGCCGATATCGCCTGGGTCATCCGCGGCGGCGCCGATCCCTTCGCCTGGATCGAGAAACTCGGCTCTCGCATCACTTCGGTCCACGTCAAGGATATCGCGCCGGCAGGCGAGGCGAAGGACGAGGACGGCTGGGCCGATGTCGGCCATGGCAAGGTTGAATGGGCCAAGCTGATCGCGGCGCTTCGCGGCACCAAGGCCAAGCACTTCGTCGTCGAACATGACAATCCCAAAGACATCGACCGCAACATCAGCCGTTCGATCGCATCCTTCAAGACTTATTGAGGCACATCATGACCAGGGAACTTGGCGTCGGCATCATCGGATGCGGCAACATCTCCACCACCTACTTCTCGCTCGCACCGCTCTTCAAGGGGCTGAAGGTGCTGGCCTGCGCCGATATCAACGTACCGGCCGCCGAAGCCCGCGCCAAGGAATATGGCGTGAAGGCACAGACGATCGACGCGCTTCTCGCCAATGACGAGATCGACGTTGTCGTCAACCTGACGATTCCGGACGCGCATTTTCCGGTATCGAAGGCGATCCTCGAAGCCGGAAAACACGTCTATTCGGAAAAGCCGCTGGTGCTTTCGCTGGAGCAGGGCGAAGAGCTTCGCCGCATCGCCAAGGCGAGGAACCTCGCCGTCGGCTGCGCGCCCGACACCTTCCTCGGCGGCGCGCATCAGCTCGCCCGCAAGTTCATCGACGACGGCGGCATCGGCCGGGTCACTTCGGGCGCCTGCTATGTCATGAGCCCCGGCATGGAGATGTGGCATCCGAATCCGGATTTCTTCTTCCTGCCGGGCGGCGGTCCGATCCTCGATCTCGGCCCCTATTATATCGCCAATCTGATCAACCTGATCGGCCCTGTGAAGCGCGTCGGCGCCATGACCTCGATGGCATCGGCGACCCGGACGATCACCAGCCAGCCGCGCCATGGCGAGATCATCCCGGTTAAGACGCCGACGACGATCCAGGCGCTGCTCGAATTCGTCAGCGGCGCTACCGTGACGCTGTCGGCGAGCTGGGATGTGTGGTCGCACCGCCATGCCAATATGGAGCTCTACGGCACCGACGGCTCGCTTTACGTGCCGGACCCGAACTTCTTCGGCGGCACCGTCGAGGCCAGCGGCCGCGACAAGGACATCAAGCCGCTGGAAGACTGGGATCATCCCTTCGGCAAGATCAACCAGGAAAACCCGACCGGGGCGCGCGCCAACTACCGCACGGCCGGCCTTGCAGATATGGCGATGGCGCTGATCGAGGGACGCGACGCGCGCTGCTCGCTCGACCGCACGCTGCACGGCGTCGACGTCATGACCTCGATCCTGAAATCGGGCGAGGAGGGCCGCTTCATCGATCTCACGACGACCTGCACCCAGCCGGCCGCGCTTGGCATCGAAGAGGCGCAGGCGCTGTTGAGGTGATAACGTATCGCCTGAGGTCTGCTGATCGCTAAGTGCGCACTCCGAACGTCATCCTCGGCCTTGTGCCGAGGATCTGCAAACCAGGCGGCGAATGCTCGGCATCGATTGGTCGCGGGCACTCTTGAAGCCGTAGGAACTCGCGCGTTCGCTTGCCGTATCCAGCGCGCTTGTTCCAATAGTTCTCGCGCGCTCGGGCTTGTCCCGAGGATCTATCGAGAGCACGGCAGATGCTCGGCACAAGGCCGAGCATGACGATCATAGAGATATTTTGTCAAGGAGACATTCAGATGAGCTGGCAACCGGCCGCAGACCGTTATTCGAAGATGAAATATAACCGCACGGGCCGTTCCGGCCTGAAACTGCCGGCCGTCTCCCTCGGCCTCTGGCACAATTTCGGCGGTGACACGCCGCATGACCGCAAGATCGACATGTGCCGCACGGCCTTCGATCTCGGCATCACCCATTTCGATCTCGCCAACAATTACGGCCCGCCTCCCGGCAGCGCCGAGACCGCTTTCGGCGAAATTCTGCGCACGGAATTTTCCAGGCTTCGCGACGAGCTGATCATTTCCTCGAAAGCCGGCTACGATATGTGGCCGGGTCCCTATGGCGAGTGGGGCAGCCGCAAATACCTGATCGCCTCCTGCGATCAAAGCCTGAAGCGCATGGGTCTCGATTATGTCGACATTTTCTATTCCCACCGCTTCGATCCGGAGACGCCGCTCGAGGAAACCTGTGGCGCGCTCGACTATATCGTCCGCTCCGGCCGGGCGCTCTATGTTGGCATCTCCTCCTATAATTCGCAGCGCACCCGCGAAGCAGCCGCCATCCTCAAGGACCTCGGCACGCCCTGCCTGATCCATCAGCCGAGCTATTCAATGCTCAACCGCTGGGTCGAGGACGACAGGCTGCTCGATACGCTCGACGACGTCGGCATGGGTTCGATAGTGTTCTCGCCGCTCGCCCAGGGCATGCTGACGACGAAGTATCTTGGCGGTATTCCGGCCGACAGCCGGGCGGCGCAGAATCATTTCCTGAAGCGCGATTTCATCCGCCCTTCGATCATCGACAATATCAGGAAGCTCAACGATATCGCCGAACGGCGTGGCCAGACGCTGGCGCAGATGGCGATTGCCTGGGTACTGCGGGGTGGGCGGGTGACCTCGGCGCTGATCGGCGCCAGCCGGTCCTCGCAGATCGTCGATTGCGTCAAGGCGCTGGATAATATCGAGTTTTCGGCTGAGGAGCTGAAGGAGATCGATGTGTATGCCCGTGAGGCTGATATCAATCTCTGGGCGAGGTCGGCCGAGCGGGATTAGGCAAGGCAACCGGAGGATGTGGCAGTAGTTGCCACACGTCCTCATTCCTGTGCTTGTCACAGGAATCCAGCCACCGCGCGTGCGCGCGGTGAAAAGGGGTCTTTCCGGCCCAAAGACTTGGTTCGGCTGGATCTCTGTGACAAGCACAGAGATGAGGGTGGAGAGGCTAGCTAAACCGCACCTATCTGACGTACGTACCGCAATAATCTAGGAGGAGGCCGTTCATGATCCGCAATCCCATCCTGCCCGGGTTCAATCCCGATCCGTCGATCTGCCGCGTCGGCGACGATTATTACATCGCCACCTCCACCTTCGAATGGTATCCGGGTGTGCAGATCCATCATTCTCGCGATCTTGTAAACTGGACGCTGGTGCGCCGGCCCCTAGAGCGTGCCTCGCAGCTCGACATGCGCGGCAATCCCGATAGCTGCGGCATCTGGGCGCCGTGTCTTTCCTATGCTGATGGGCAGTTCTGGCTTGTTTATACCGACGTCAAGCGTTTCGACGGCAATTTCAAGGATGCGCATAATTACATCGTGACGTCTCCTTCCATCGAGGGCGAATGGTCCGAGCCGGTCTATGTCAATTCCTCCGGCTTCGATCCCTCGCTCTTCCACGACGACGATGGCCGCAAATGGTTCGTCAACATGCAGTGGAACCACCGAACCCAGAGCTTCGGCGGCTCGCCGAAATCGCCCGCCTTCGACGGCATCCTGCTGCAGGAATGGGATCCCGCGACCAAGGCGCTGAAGGGGCCGATCAAAAACATCTTCGCCGGCAGCCCGCTCGGCCTCGTCGAAGGACCGCATCTCTTCAAGAAGAACGGCTGGTATTATCTGACGACCGCCGAGGGCGGCACCGGCTACGACCACGCCGTCACCATGGCGCGCTCGCGCCGCATCGACGGGCCGTATGAGATGCATCCGAACATGCATCTGATCACCTCGAAGGATCATCCGGGCGCGGTGCTGCAGCGGGCCGGGCACGGCCAATATGTCGAGACACCGGAGGGGCAGGCCTATCACACTCATCTCTGCGGCCGGCCGCTGCCGCCGAAACGGCGATGCACGCTGGGGCGCGAAACGTCCCTGCAGAAATGCGTCTGGCGCGACGATGATTGGCTCTATCTGGAAAACGGCACCTCAGTGCCCGATATCGATGTGTCGGCTCCCTTCAGCGCTGCGCCGGTGGAGAAGCCGATGCGCAGCGAGTACAGTTTCGATGGGCGCGCGCTACCGGCCGATTTCCAGTGGCTGCGCACGCCCGAACCCCAGCGCATCTTCAATCTGACGGACCGTCCCGGCCATCTCAGACTGATCGGTCGAGAAAGCATCGGCTCCTGGTTCGAGCAGTCGCTGGTCGCGCGCCGGCAGGAGCATCATAGTTTCCGCGCCGAAACCGTGATCGAATTTTCGCCTGACACGTATCAGCAGGTCGCGGGGCTGACGCATTATTACAACCGCCACAAGTTCCACGCGATCGCCGTGACGCTGCACGAAACGCTCGGCCGCTGCGTGACCATCCTCTCCTGCAACGGCGACTACCCGAACGGCCGCCTCAGCTTTCCCGCCGAAAGTGGTGTCGCGATCCCGGCCGAGGGCCGTGTCCAGCTTGCCATGGAAATCCGCGAGAATGACCTTCAATTCTCCTGGCAGACGGAGGGCAAGGGCGCCTGGCAACGGATCGGTCCCGTCCTCGACGCCGGCGTGATTTCCGACGAGGGCGGGCGCGGGGAGCACGGCTCCTTCACCGGCGCCTTTGCCGGCGTGTTTGCCTTCGATACGTCTGGGCGAGGGAAGGCGGCGGATTTCGACTGGTTCAATTATGATGAATTGTGAGGCGTAGCACCTACTGCCTCCCAGCCGCCCTCGTCCTTCGAGGCTTCGGCCTTTGGCCTATGCACCTCAGGATAAGGGCTGGTCGTTGTGCCATTTGGCTGCGGACCAGATCGGCATGCTCGGTTGCGCCAAATCCGTTGTTGCCAAGCTCGCTGCTATGTCTTGCGACACGGCCGCGACCTCTGTCCGACCTCATCCTGGAGGTGGCCCGCAGGGGCATCGAAGGACGAGGTCGGCCGCTGCAACGACGCACGCACAAAAGAAAAGCCGGCGCAGAGGCCGGCTGAGACGAACGCGGCTGCACAGGGATACTGGCCGGTTCCAAACGCTTGGTGACTGAACAATAACTTTCATTACATGCCGAGACAGCGGAAAAGGGCGCAACGAGAACGCCGGTAAGACGGCTCCGCAAAGGAATGGGCGGCGGGGCGGATGCCGGTGCTTGCCTCGGCTCTCTTATCGAGCATGAATATCACCGGATGATGACATCCGGAGCCGACCGCTGCATTTCTTTCAGGGAGAATTGGCGGCGGGCGACGGCAATCGGAAGCCGGCTATCGCAGGCCCGTCACCAATGGGTGATCGGCTTGACGAAAGGCGACGGTGTTGGCGAGGCGTGAATGCAGTGTTCATGTTCCCGAAGGATGTCAAAGCGCCACAGAGGGACTATATAGCGGGCCGAAATACTTCGAGCATCTGCAAGAGTCCTGCATGACCCCCATTATTTCCGTTCAGAACCTGACGAAGACTTATGCCAACGGGTTCGAGGCCCTGAAGGGCATCAACCTCGATGTCGAGAAGGGCGAGATCCTGGCGCTGCTCGGGCCGAACGGCGCCGGCAAGACGACCCTGATCTCGATCATCTGCGGCATCGCCAATCCGAGCGGCGGCCGCGTGCTGGTGGCCGGCAACGACGTCGTAAAGGATTTCCGCGCGACCCGCTCGATGATCGGCCTGGTGCCGCAGGAGCTGACGACTGACCAGTTCGAGACGGTGTTCAACACGGTGAGCTTTTCGCGCGGGCTGCATGGCAAGAAGGCCAATCCAGCGCATATCGAGAAGGTGCTGCGGGCGCTCTCGCTTTGGGACAAGAAGGATAATATGCTGCGTCAGCTCTCCGGCGGCATGAAACGACGGGTTCTGATCGCCAAGGCGCTTTCCCATGAGCCGGATATTCTTTTCCTTGACGAGCCGACCGCTGGCGTCGACGTGACGCTGCGCAAGGACATGTGGCACGTCGTCGAAGAACTCCGGGCTTCGGGCGTCACCATCATCCTGACGACCCATTATATCGAAGAGGCCGAGGAAATCGCCGACCGCGTCGGCGTCATCAATGGCGGCGAGCTGCTGCTCGTCGAGGAAAAGGCCGCGTTGATGGCCAAGCTCGGCCGCAAGCAGCTCATCCTCGATTTGGCGGAACCGCTGAGCCGGCTGCCAGACTGTTTTGCCGGCAATGGCCTCACTCTCGAAGCGGACGGAAGCCGCCTGACTTATGATTTCGACGCCGATAACGAGCAGGAAAGCATCGCGACGCTGCTGACCCGGCTCGGCGAGAACAATATCCATTTCAAGGATCTGTCGACGCGGCAGAGTTCGCTCGAAGATATCTTCGTGGCGCTGGTAGGAGCGAGCAAATGAACTTCGAAGCGGTCAAATCGATCTATTTCTTCGAAATGGCGCGCACGCGCCGCACGCTGCTGCAAAGCGTCATCTCGCCTGTCATCTCGACCTCGCTTTATTTCATCGTCTTCGGGGCGGCAGTCGGTTCGCGCATCCAGGAAGTGGAAGGCGTGTCCTACGGTGCTTTCATCACGCCGGGCCTCATCATGCTGACGCTGCTCGGCCAGTGCATCAGCAACGGCTCCTTCGGAATCTACTTCCCGAAATTCACCGGCACGATCTATGAGGTGCTGTCGGCGCCCGTGGCGATGACGGAGATACTGCTCGGTTATGTCGGGGCGGCGGCCACCAAGGGCCTGATCATCGGCGTCATCATTCTTTTAACCGCCAATCTCTTCGTCGACGTCAGGATCGAACATCCTTTCATGATGATCCTGTTCTTCCTGCTGACTGCGATCACTTTCAGCCTGTTCGGCTTCATGATCGGCATCTGGGCCGGCAATTTCGAGCAGCTGAACCTCATTCCCATGCTTGTCGTGCCGCCGCTGACCTTCCTCGGTGGCAGTTTCTATTCTGTCAGCATGCTGCCGCCCTTCTGGCAGGCGGTCAGCCACTTCAACCCGGTGCTCTACCTCGTCAGCGGCTTCCGCTGGAGTTTTTACGGGATCGCCGATGTCAACCCGGCGATCAGCCTGGCGATGATCACCGTGTTCCTGGCGATCTGCCTGGGAACGCTCGGCTGGATCTTCAAGACCGGATACCGGCTGCGCAACTGACCGCTTGAACGTCGATGACCGGAGAAGCCGATAGTGCTATCGGCTTCTTCCGTTTTTCTTTTGCGTCCGGTGGAGGCATCTGCTGTCTCATCCCAATGGAGAGGCGAGACAGCTGTTATGAGCATCGAAGGTCAGAAGGTGATAATTGTCGGCGGCAGTTCCGGTATGGGGCTGGCACTTGCCGGGCGTCTGCTCGACGAGGGGGCGTCGGTGACGATTGCCGGGCGCGGTCAGGAGAAGCTTGCGGCAGTTTGCCGTCATCTCGGCGACCACCCGAAACTTCGAACCCATGTCGTCGATATAGGCCGGGAGGAGGAGGTCGCGGCGCTGTTTCGGGAGTGCGGACCGGTCGATCATATCGTCAGCACGGCGGCGGAAATCGAAGGAGCCTATCAGCTGCTGTCGTCGCTCGAACTGGCGGCGGCAGAAAAGGTGGTCCAGAGCAAGTTCTACGGCCCGCTGCTGCTGGCGAAATATGGCGCCTCCCGACTGCCGTCGTCTGGTTCGATTACCTACACCTCGGGTATTGCGGCCTATCGGCCGCTCGCGCGCGGATCGGTGGTCGCGGCCGTCAACGCGGCACTCGAAGGCCTCGTCAGGGCGCTTGCCGTCGAACTGGCGCCGATCCGCGTCAACGCGGTTTCGCCCGGCTGGGTGGACACGCCGATCTGGAGCTTCGTTGCCGGTGACGCCAAGCAGGCGAGGCTGGATGCGATGGCGCAGCGCCTGCCGGTTGGGCGGGTTGGGCAGCCCGAGGATATCGCCGATGCGATCCGTTTCCTGATCGGCAACGGCTTCACCACGGGCACTACCCTGCATGTCGAAGGCGGGCATCGGCTGGTCTGACCGGCGAAAGATTTTCGCTGGCCGATTGCAGAAGGAAAGCGATGTGCGACGGCTGGACGCGCCGGCGTCGCCACATCATCACCAGCGAGGCTGCCGGCGGTCGGCCGGGCCAGGGCAGTTCGACGACATCGCCGCGCGCAATGGACGGCCCCACCGCAAGACTCGGGACCAGGCCGTAGCCGGCGCCTGATGCCACAAGCCGGATGATCGTTGCGATGCTGTCCGCTTCCGCCGCAACGGCCGGCGCAGCTAAACCCGCTTCGGCAAAGGCGATATCGAGCAGGTGGCGATAGACGCAGCCGGTCGCGGTGGCGATGAACGGGGCGGTGCGCAGGGCTGCGAGGCTTTCCGGCGGCGGGATTTGCGCGCTGCCGGCGGCAATCAGCACCAGCGGCTCGCTGGCGACGCGGCGTGTCACGAAGCGCTCGTCCTGCTGGCCGCGATCGAAGGTGAAGACGATATCAACCGAGCCATGCTGCAATTTCGCATGCAACTCGCCACTGCCGCCGACCTTGAGTTTGAGACCGAGATCGGGATTTTGCCTGCGGAGGAGGGAGAGCCAGGGCGCCAGCCTTTCAGCGGCAATGGTTTCCAGCGTGCCCAGGGTGATAGAGGCTTCGGAAATGCCGGCGGCAATGCGGACGGCGGTCTGCGCCTCATCGTTCAGCGCCAATATCTCTTCCGCATAGGCTTTCAATGCCATGCCTGCCGGTGTGGGAGCGACGCCCTGCCGGGAGCGGAGGAAGAGTTCAACGCCCATCTCCTCTTCCAGCGCCTGGATTTGATCACTGAGGCTCGACTGCGCGAGATTGACCTCGGCGGCGGCGCGCGTGAGGTTTCCATGGCGGATGACGGCAAGGAAGGTCTTCAGTTGTCGTGGGGTCATCTCGAGCTCCGGCATTTGCGCAATGGCAGGATATCAACAAAGACGATCCAGCCGCAATTCGGGGGCTGTCAGGCACTGCTGACGAGCAGGGCGCCCAGCAGGATGAAAAGGGTGCCGGCTGCGAGCCGCGCCATGTTAAGCTCGGAGGCTTCGCCGAGAAAGACTGCGCCTGTCGCCAGCGTCACCAGCACGTTGCAGCTCCAGATCGGGGCGAGTTTCGAGACCGGGACACCATAAGCAAAGAGCGCGAAGCTGATGAGGCCGGTGCCGAGGGCGAAGCAGGCGCCGGCGGTTGCGGCAAAACCAAGTCCTTGAGCGGTCCAGGCGACAGGGCGCCAGATCAGCGCGGCGATCAGACCGGCGAGGGCGCAGGCGGCGCCGAAGGCGATGAGATAGACGGCAGAGCCGGTAGCGGCCGCAGCACTCTGCTTCTGGAAGATCGCGGTGATGCCCCAGAAAACGGCGGGCAGAATGCCGCCGATAACGATCGGCCAGAGTGAATTCATGGCGAAACTCCTGTCGCACCCATGGGCAAGGCCTTCGCCTGAAGCGAGGGCCGATCGGACATGCGGGGTGCCACCAGACTAGGAGTTTCTTTTTGCTCTTTGTGGTCTTGTTGTTTTGCCGTTGACGGTGCCAGGTCCGCCTGGCGCCGTAAAGCTGCATCGCGCACGGCACGGTTCGTCGACTTGCATTTTCTGCGAGCATTGAAACCGCACGTTGACGAGATGGAAATTTCTGTCTAGCTGTACCGTCATGAAGATCGCAATGGTTCTTGTCGTGGTGATAGCGCGCATGGGCAGGATGGTGTAACTATCCGGCGATCAGCCCCATGCGCGATAAAACAAGCTCCTGACGGGGCTTTTTTTGTGCCCTGAATTTGCGCTGCGCCTCGTCAGATTCCCACAATCTCCCTGACACACCGGACAAAGCCATGTCACGCGACAATTCTGCGCAGACTTCCGGCAACCGCCTGACCGAGAAGGCGGCTGCGACTTCGACTGCGGCGCCGCGGCGCACGATCCTTCTCCTGCTGACGGCGCTCTCGGTGTTGCCGGTCAACATATATCTGCCGGCGCTGCCAAATATCGCCGCGACTTTTCAGGCTGATTTCGCGCTCGTCAATCTCTCGGTTGCGGGTTATGCGATCATCAACGCCCTGACGGAAATTGTCGCCGGCGCGATGTCGGATCGTTATGGGCGCCGGCCGATCGCGCTGATCGCCGTTTCCATTTTCATCGTCGCGTCGATCGGCTGCGCGCTGGCGCCCAATATCGGCATCTTTCTGTTGTTTCGCGTGATGCAGGCGTCGATCGCCGCCTGCTTCTGCATCGCACTCGTCGCCATCAAGGAGACGGCGGGCGAGCGCGGGGCCGCCAACAGGATCGGCTACGCCGCCATGGGATGGGCTATCGCGCCAATGCTCGGCCCGAGCATCGGCGGCATTCTCGACGAAACGTTCGGATGGCGGGCGATCTTCGTCGCTCTTGCGCTGATAGGCGCAGTCATCCTCGCCATTTCCATGCGCGAGTTGAAGGAAACAGCCGGCCCAGCGTCGAGACTGAAAGGAGATTACTTTGCTTCCTACCGGCAGCTTCTCGGTTCGGCGCGGTTCTGGGCCTATACGCTGTGCATGGCCTGCTCGACCGGCACTCTCTATATCTTCCTCGGAGGCGCATCCTTGGCAGTCAGTTCTTCGCTCGGCGGATCGAGCGCGAAACTGGGCTTCTTCATCGGAATGGTTCCCGCGGGATTCATTCTGGGCAGTTATCTCGCTGCCCGATTGACGAGGAAATCGCTCAGCACCACGCTCGTCATTGCGCGTTTATCGACGTGCATGGGTCTGCTCTTGGGGCTGATCTTGTCGATCTCGGGCGTCACGCATGTCCTGGCATTTTTCGGACCCTGTATGTTCATCGGCATCGGCAATGGCTTGACCTTTCCGGCCGCCAATCTGGGCGTGATGTCGGTTCGCGCCCATCTCGCCGGCACCGCTGCAGGCCTTGCCGCCGCCATGTCGATCGCCGGCGCCGCGCTGATTGCTTCGATCGCCGGGTTGTTTCTCCGGGAGGCAGGCGCAGTGTCGACGCTGTTCGCGATGTTGCTGACATCGGCCTCACTTGCCTTGTCGGCAGCGTTTTTTGCAGCTTTTGTCGACCGGCGAGTTGCGGTCCGTATTCCCAATGGAGAGTCGGCCGAGAGCGGATCGAGGGCATGATTGTTCTGCCGGATCAATCCCGCATTCGCAATTCGTCCGTCTGCATTTGCAAGGAGCCCAGCGTTTCCAGGAAGCTCATGCCGAGCAGGCTCTGGTCAAGCCGGCCGTCCTCGGCGACGCTGGCTGCGACATTGTTGCGGACGATCGGACCGATCGCTACCTGGTCGAGCGTAATGGGGGCCGCGCGGCTGCGGCCGTTGGCGGTCATGACCGTCATCGAGTAGGTGAGGCCCGTGAGATCGATGCCGATGCGTTCAGCATCCTCGTGTGAGAGCGCGACCATGCTGGAGCCGGTGTCGACGAGCATCTCGACGGTCCGGCCATTCACATTGACGTCCGCTTCGAAATGGCCGTTCAACAGCTTGTGCAGGATGATTTCCGCACCACCTTCGCTCGTCGTGACGACGACAGCGCGGCCAGGAATGAGACCGGCGAGTACCCGATTGCCGACGCCGATCGCTTCCTGACGATAGAGATAGACGGTCACGAGCGCCAGGATGATGACCAGCCAGATCATCATCTGGCGCATGGTTTCACCGACGCTGCGCGCCCAAATCCCGGCCGATAGCATCAGTGCGATCGGCAGCAGGTAAACGAAGCGGCCGAACTCGTCACTTTGCAAGCCGAGAATGCGGCCGCTGTCGCCGTTGAGGATCAGCACGGCAAGACCGATGCCGATCACGACGAGAATGACGATGAAACGGATCATGAAGGCCGCCCCGGCGGCTCGGCGAGGCTTGTTTTCATTCGGCTGGTCGCCGCGGCGGTTGCGAGCCTCGCCGGCAGCTGCGCCATGATCCCGCGCCGTTCGGCATCGGTATAGTTCATCCAGCCACCGATTTCCTGAAGAGTGCGGCCGCAACCGGCGCAAAATCCGGTGGCTGGAACCATGGAGCAGACGTGAATGCAGGGTGTTTGCATGGCTGATATATCGGAGTTTCAAAGAGTGGTGGCAAGGGCGCAAAGGGTGGCGATTTCGCAAATCTGCTGCGTGGCGCCCAGCGTGTCGCCGGTGTGGCCGGCAAGCTTGCGACGGATGAGAGTCGTGAAGACAAATCCGGCAACGCCGGCGGCGAGGAGGCTGGCGACGAGCGGCCGCAGGCCGAATGCCGGCCAGATCAGAAGTGCTGCGAGCAGACCGGCTGAGACGAGCGCAAAATGCATCGCCGCCTCATTCGGCTGGCCGGTCGAGGCGGCCACGCCATCGGCCTTTGCGGCCGGCAGCCGTTGCCAATGCCAGGCGATAGCGCCACGGCTGAGTGCTGCGACGGCGGGAACGGCAAGGGCTGCGGCGAGCGGCGAGGATTGGCGGACAATGGCGGCGAGTGCGGCCGCACGGATCGCGAAGGAGAGGATCAGCGCTATCGCGCCATAGGTGCCGATCCGGCTGTCCTTCATGATGATGAGGCTCTGTTCGCGGTTCTTGCCGCCGCCGATGCCGTCGGCCGTGTCGGCCAAGCCGTCTTCGTGCAGTGCGCCAGTGGCAAGAGCCTGGACGGAAAGCGCGATCAGGGCCGCCACCAGTGGATCGGCGCGCAGGCCTGAAAGAAGGAGGAGGGCGAGCGCCGGGACGAAGCCGATGATAAGACCGGCGAGGGGAAAGGCGCGCACCAGGCGGCCGAGCCTGCCGTCATAGCCTTCGAACAGCGCCCGCGGCATCGGAAGACGGCTCAAAAAGGCGACGGCGCGGGCGGTATCGACCGCATAGTCCTTGATCTTCATTCTGTTTCGTTCTGCCGGAGGGGCTGCGGCGCTTTTGATGTTGTTCGCTTCGTCCGCCGGCTTTAAGAGAGAGCCACCGCAAAGAAGCTGATTTGCTCGACGCAAACAAGTGGTTTGCGTGAAAACAAGAATAGCCGATTCATAGGAATACGCACCGATGAGCGTTTCAGGCCTGCCCTTCGACGATTTCCGTACCCTGCTCCGGGACCTGCCCGGACCGGATGCCCGCGCACTGGTGGCCGCACGCGAACGCGACGCGCAGCTGACCAAGCCGCCGGGCGCGCTCGGGCGGCTCGAGGAGATTGCCTTCTGGCTTGCCGCCTGGACGGGCCGCCAACCGGCCGTCAACCGGCCGCTGGTGGCGATCTTCGCCGGCAATCACGGTGTCACCAGACAGGGCATCACACCCTTTCCGCCCGCGGTGACGCAGCAGATGGTCGAGAATTTTGCAGCCGGTGGAGCTGCGATCAACCAAATCTGTGTCGCTTATGATCTCGGGCTGAAAGTCTTCGATCTGGCGCTCGATTACCCCACGGGCGACATTACCGAGGAAGCCGCGCTTTCCGAGCGCGACTGCGCCGCGACCATGGCCTTTGGCATGGAGGCGATCGCCGGCGGCACCGACCTGCTCTGCATCGGCGAGATGGGCATCGGCAACACGACGATTGCGGCGGCGATCAACTATGCGCTCTACGGCGGTTCGGCGCGCGACTGGGTCGGACCCGGCACCGGTTCGGAAGGCGAGATGCTCGAGCGCAAGATCGCGGCGGTGGAAAAGGCGGTGGAGCTGCATAGCGACCATCTCGACGATCCCCTGGAGATCATGCGGCGGCTTGGCGGCCGCGAGATCGCGGCGATGGCCGGCGCCATCCTTGCCGCCCGGATGGAGCGCATACCGGTGCTGATCGACGGCTATGTCGCGACTGCCGCGGCGGCGATCCTGAAAGCCGCCAATCCTTCCGCGCTCGATCATTGCCTGATCGGCCATGTCTCCAGCGAGCCCGGTCATCTGCGCGCGATCGAGATGCTCGGCAAGACGCCGCTTCTGGCGCTCGGCATGCGGCTTGGCGAAGGCACTGGTGCGGCGCTTGCCGCCGGCATCGTCAAGGCCGCCGCTGCCTGCCATTCCGGCATGGCGACGTTTGCCCAGGCAGGCGTGAGCAACAAGCATTAAAGCGCGTCGCGATCTTTCAGATTCGCTTGGCCCGCGCTTTAATTCCTTGTTTTACGCATGTCGTTATCGCAAAACCGCTGCACACTTTTGCGCGACATGCTCTGGGGGATCAATCTTGACGAAGCCCGCGGTGACGAAGCAGACCGGATTTCGACATTTCATCGCCGCGGCCAGCTATTCCTGGGCAGGTTTCCTGCGCGTGCTGAAAGAGGCGGCCTTCCGCCAGGAGCTCGGTTTCTTCCTCATTTCGCTGGCGGGGCTGGCGCTGGTGGGGGCCACTTTCGGTGAGATCGTCATTGCGGTGCTGCTGTTCCTCGGGCTGTTTTCGATGGAGGCGATGAATACCGCTGTCGAGGAAGTGATCGACCGGATTTCACCGGAGATTTCGATCGTCGGCAAACATGCCAAGGATCTCGGTTCCTTCGCGGTGACTTGTATGATCGCCGCCTGCTGCCTCTATCTCGGATTCGTGCTCGGCAAGCATCTGTTTTTCAGTTGAACTAAAGCGTCGCATGAAACCTGATTCGTGCGACGCGCTTTAGCTCCTTGTTTTTATGCATGTCGTTATCCGGGAACCGCCGCACAATTCCGGGCGACATGCATTAGGCAAAACTCTTGCGCTTGCGCGCGACAGCCTGAGCCTCTTCGACAGCCGGCAGGCTCTGGAGCACGCGCTTGGCGGGCAGGATGGCGATGACCTCGGTGCCTTCACGCAGCTTCGATTTCAGCAGGAACTGTCCGTCATGCTTGGCAAGGATCGCCTGAACGATCGGCAGGCCGAGGCCGGTGCCTTGTTCGGCGCTCTTGATGGCGATCGAGCCCTGGCCGAAGGCCGAGAGGACGACGGGAATCTCTTCTTCCGGAATGCCGGGGCCGTTGTCCTTGATCGAGATGTACTGTCCGCCACCGGCCGTCCAGCCGACCTTGACGTGGATTTCGCCGCCTTGCGGCGTGAACTTGACCGCATTGGAGAGAAGGTTGAGCACCACCTGGCGCATCGACTTCTCGTCCGCCCAGATGGCCGGCAGCTGCCGCTCGAACTGATCCGAAATGGCGATATTCTTGGCCCGGGCGCGCAGCTGCACCATGCCGATGCAATCCTCGGTAATATCGAGCAACGAGATCGCTTCTTCGCTCAGTTCGTATTTGCCGGCCTCGATGCGCGACAGGTCGAGGATTTCATTGATGAGATCGAGCAGATGCTGGCCGGAGCGATGAATGTCGCCGGCATATTCTTTATAGGTCGGATTGGCGAGCGGTCCCATGACTTCGGCCGACATCACCTCGGAGAAGCCGAGGATGGCGTTGAGCGGCGTCCTGAGCTCGTGCGACATGGAGGCAAGGAAACGGGATTTGGCGAGGTTTGCCTCTTCGGCGCGGCGGCGCGCCTCGTCCGACATCGATTTCGCCACTTCCAGCTCGGCGATCAGGTCGTCCTTCTCCGACTGGTAGGAGAGGATCCTGAGGTTGGATTTGAAGAGCCGGTCGCTGATATAGTTGAAGAAGACGAGGGTGGTGGTGAAGAGCCCGGTCAGGCTGATTTCGAGGAGGTCGCGTGACAGGCCGCTCTTGGCGCCAAGCGCCAGGACCGCCGGCGCGAAGGCGACCAGCACGGCTGGCGTCAGCATGAAGTTCGACATCGCCGTGACGGAAAGCGCAATCAGCAATGTTGCGCCCTTATAGAGAATGAAGCTGGACGGCTCGCAGGTGTCGCACCCCTGCAGTGCGAAGACGGCCCAGCAGCAGCCGACCAGGAATTGGCCGGCGAGCAGCAGGCGGCGCCATTTGCGGGCGCTCTCGGAGGTGATCTCCTGTCGGCGCGCGCGCCGGGCGAGCAGGATGTTGCCGGTGTGACAGGTGAGTGTCAGCAGCGCCCAGAAGAGCAATTGGGTATCTTGAGTGAAATAGACGCCGAGGGCGGTAATGATGACGACGAAGAGCGGCATGATCGTAGCGCCCTGCATCATCGATGCTATATACATCTTGAGTACGTCACGGTCGAAGGCGGAATTGGACGCATGACCGGACTGAAGACGTTCGCGCGTCTGCCGCACGGCCTTGGAAACGGCCTTGTTGCGGTGGCTGCGCGACCTGTCGACGATAATCTTGTCGGTCGATGTGCTTACGCCGGTACTCATGTGCACGTTGAAACTTCATCCCAGGGTGGATAAGAGCTTAACCGGCAATTCTTAAGAAGATGTTTGCCATCTTTGCCAAGGATTTGTTTTTTAAGGAGGCGAAAGCGTGACACGGGGCCTGCGCCTGATTCGCGACGGCGTGACCGCTTTTGCCCTGCTGGTGCTGCTGGCGCTGATTACCGCCAAGATCAACGATCGAGCAACAATCAAGCGTGCCGGCGCCTTTCATGCTGCCGATGGCGACAGTCTGACATTGGGCGGGGAGCGCTTCCGCCTCGAAGGCATCGACGCGCCCGAGTTTAATCAGAGCTGTGAACGGGCGGGAAAGGCCTGGGCTTGCGGGCGCGTGGCGCGGGAGGCGCTGCAGGAGATGGTGCTGGCATCGGGAACGCTTTGCCAAGGCGACCGGCGCGACCGCTACGGCAGGCTGCTTGTCGTCTGTCGTAGCGCGACGGGCGGCGACATCAATGCCGGCATGGTACGCCGAGGCATGGCCGTCTCCTATGGTGGCTACGGCAAAGAGGAGGCCGAGGCGAGAGGGGCGAAAGCGGGGCTGTGGGCCGGGACTTTCGAGCCGCCGCGCGATGTGCGCGACCGTGCCCGTCACGAATCCGGTTACGGCGACGCGCTGCGCTTCGTCAGGCGGATCGTCGGATGGGAGTAAGGTGATGACCGATGAAGCCAAGCTGGAAACGCTGCGGCGGGAAATTGCCGGCTGTCGCATCTGTCGCGACGCTCCGGCAAGCGGACCTCAGCACCGGCTGCCGCACGAGCCGCGGCCGGTGGCGGTGATTTCGTCAAGCGCTCGTATCCTGATTGCGGGGCAGGCACCCGGCCTTCGGGTGCATGAGAGCGGTCTGCCGTTTGACGATGCCTCGGGCGACCGGCTGCGGTCATGGCTCGGCGTTGACAGAACAAGCTTTTACGACCGCAACCGATTCGCCATCGTGCCGATGGGCTTCTGCTTTCCTGGCTACGACGACAAGGGCGCGGACCTGCCGCCGCGCCGTGAATGCGCTCCGGTCTGGCGGCAAAGGGTGATCGCGGCAATGCCGCAGATCGAGCTGGTGCTGGTCATCGGCCAATATGCGCAGGCCTGGCATATGGCTGACAAGAGGCGAGGCAATATGACCGAGACGGTGCGGGCTTGGCGTGACAGCCTGCTGTCCGGCCGGTCGCCGACGGTGCTGCCGCTGCCGCATCCGAGCTGGCGCAACAGCGGCTGGCTGAAACGCAATTCCTGGTTCGAGCAAGAATTGCTTCCTGTGTTGCAGGAGCGGGTGAAAACACTGCTTTCCTGAAACAAAATTCTTTTCCTCGCGCGGAATCGGGTTATACAAAGAAAATAATTCGAAAGGACTGACGTGCGCATGGACCGCCTCGACCGAAAAATACTGCGTCTGCTGCAAGAAGATTCGACCCTTGCCGTTGCCGATCTCGCCAAGAAGGTGGGGCTGTCGACGACGCCGTGCTGGCGGCGCATTCAGAAAATGGAGGAAGATGGCGTCATCAAGCGTCGGGTCGCCATCCTCGATCCGGAGAAGGTTAACACCAAGGTCACGGTTTTCGTATCGATTCGCACGGCTACCCATTCGATCGAGTGGCTGCGCCGCTTTTCCGAGGTGGTCGCCGAATTCCCCGAAGTGGTCGAATTCTACCGGATGAGCGGTGATGTCGATTATCTCCTGCGAGTCGTCGTGCCCGATATCGCCGCCTACGATGCCTTTTATAAGCGGATGATCGCCAAGATCGAGATTCGCGACGTCTCCTCCGCCTTTGCGATGGAGCAGATCAAGTATTCGACGCAGTTGCCGCTGGACTATATGATTCTCGAGAACGCCAAATCCAACGAGGATTGAGTCCGAGCGTGCTCTGCGGCCGCCTGGAATGGCGGTCGATAATCGAAATATCGAGGCACGGTCTGCTACCGCAGAGGGTATCCTCCCCAAGAAATGGGCTTCGAGCGGCATTCTCATCATCCGTGAGAATGTCCGCAATGAGGCCGCAAGCAGGGCCGAGAGAGGGTTCTGACTGCAGAAAAGTCTCATAAATAGCGGAAAAGCGCTCGAATCGCGGCGAAATCCTGAAGAAATACATAGCCTAGTAACGATTAAGAGGCTATGGTGCGTACAACCAGTGGGCATCATGTCATCATTTTGACGCATTGGTATCGAATTCAGGACACTATGTTCTAAGCCGTCACCTTGTATGTGTTCATTGGCCGGCGGTAGAGTTTTATGAGCTTCACCATTATGTCCGACGAAGATCGGACGGTGGGGATTTTGATGAAAGAATATAGCGTTTGCGGCTTGCGATGGAGGGTTTCCGTCGCCGGGCCGTTTGTGCGTTTTTCTGCTGTAACTAATTGAAAATGTTGTATAAAAATCACGCTTTCGAGGAAAGTGCCTCGATCGGACCCCTCCCGCGTATATCGAGAATTGCTTGATAATGCCCGGTATGGGATGACGGTTTGGCGGTTCGATCGATCCGCACGCCGAGATGGCTGTTCAAACTGGGCCGGCTTCAAATTGACTACCCGATGAGACGTCAGCCCCGATCGACAAAGGAATGGATTGGTAAATGAACATCAGAATGGTTTTGCTCGCATCAGCAGCAGCATTTGCTGCATCGACGCCGGTTCTTGCAGCTGACGCTATTGTTGCTGCTGAGCCGGAACCGGTTGAATATGTTCGCGTCTGCGACGCTTACGGCACCGGCTACTTCTACATCCCCGGCACCGAAACCTGCCTCAAGATCGAAGGCTACATCCGTTTCCAGGTCGACGTTGGTGATCAGCCGCTCAATGGCTCGGCCAGCAACGATTCGGATTGGGATGCCAGGACCCGCGGTCAGGTTCAGTTCACGGCGAAGAGCGACACCGAGTATGGTCCGCTGACTGGCGTCATCGTCATGCAGTTCAATGCTGACAATGCCACCGACCAGGATGCCATCCTCGACTCTGCTTACCTCGACATCGCGGGCTTCCGCGCTGGTCTGTTCTACAGCTGGTGGGACGATGGTCTCTCGGGTGAAACCGACGACATCGGCTCTATCGTAACGCTGCACAACTCCATCCGCTATCAGTACGAAAGCGGCGACTTCTACGCTGGTCTCAGCGTCGACGAACTGGAAGACGGCTTCTACAAGACCGGCGAAGGCCCGAACAACGTAGGCGTTGCCTTCGGCGTTGGCGGCAAGGCTGGTGCCTTCAGCTACCAGGTCACCGGCGGCTGGGACTTCGACAACGAAGACGGCGCTGTCCGCGCAATGGGTACGGTTGACATCGGTCCCGGTACGCTCGGCCTCGCAGCCGTATATTCTTCCGGCCCGAACTCCTACTACTCCGCAGCCGAATGGGCTGTCGCTGCCGAATACGCAATCAAGGCAACCGACAAGCTCAAGATCACTCCCGGCGTCCAGTACTACGGCGACATCTACGAGGCTGGCGATGACTTCAGCGACGACGACGCTTGGAAGGTTGGTCTGACGGTCGATTACCAGATCGTCGACAACTTCTACGCCAAGGCTTCGGTTCAGTACTTCGATCCGGACAATGGCGACGACTCCACCTCGGGCTACTTCCGCCTGCAGCGTTCGTTCTAATCCACTTGGTGAGTGTCCCCGGTCTTCGGACCGGGGACACTTCAAATCAGTTTCTGATCCGAGTGACCTCCGATCAGCTACGGGGACGGGTCCGGTCTTCCCTGCCGGACCGTCCTTGCAGTGTTTTTGACACGCGCTGTTGTGGCTGTATTTTCGGAGCGCCATCCAGGTAAGCCGAACCGGCATGTTGTGTATCGCACGTCGGCATCCTGCAGGCCTTGATCGAGGCCATTCTTTTCTCAAGAGAGTTTTGGATTGACCGTTGGGCATTGGTTGGCTTTGCCGCGACGGGTCGCGTAAAGAAGATTCAATGCCGACAATGTGATTACAGCTTTGCTGGAGAGAGGATACAACCCTTTCGGGGCGGCATTCATTCCTACTCTCGGACAGCTTGTTCGCATGGACGATCTCAACGACTATTATTATTTTGCAGCCGTCGTCTCCAGCGGTGGTTTTGCTTCTGCCAGTCGCAATCTGAAAATACCGCGCTCAAAATTGAGCAGGCGGGTCAGCCGGCTTGAGGACGGGCTTGGTGCACGGCTGATAGAGCGTTCGACCCGTCACTTCCGGGTGACAGAGATCGGACAAGCTTTTTACGAAAGATGCCAGACCATCCTGCAGGAGGCTGATCGCGCCAAATCGATCGTCACCGAAGCCCAAGCAGACCCGCAGGGTGTGGTGCGGATGGGCTGCCCGCTTGGTCTGGTCGACATTTCCGTCGGCGGTATTCTGCCTGAATTCCTCGAACGCTACCCTAAGATCAAGCTGCAGATTATCGGCTCCGACCGGCGTGCCGACCTCATCAACGAACGGATCGATCTTGAGGTGAGGGCGACCAACGAGCCGGAGACACAGACGAGCCTGACGATGCGCAAGCTCGACCGGGCCCGGCGAATCCTGGTCGCAAGTCCGTCGCTCATCGAACGTATCGGCGGTTTAAATTGCGTCGACGAGCTCGCCGATCTTCCGACGCTGGCGATGACGCCGTGGGTGTCGTTCCATAGCTGGGAACTCATCGGTCCGAATGACGACAGACGGGTAATCCGGCATCAGCCGAGGCTGACCTGCCGCAGCATGACCGCCATTCTCGATGCAGCCCGCGCCGGCCTCGGCTTCGGGCTTCTGCTCGAAAGCGCGTGTGAGGCGGATCTGCGGGCCGGGAGGCTCGTGCGGGTGCTGCCGCAATGGCAGTCGGAGGAAAGCCAGTTTTATATCGTCTTCACGACCGCCAAGGGCATGCCGCCGGCGGTCAGAGTGCTGATCGATTTTCTGGTGGAAAAATCCAGGCATCATTGACGGCCAGGCGAAAGCCTCGGCCCTACAGGGATGCTTTACCAAAGATCTGGCCGTCGATCTAATCCTGGGGCTTCAGCCGGACATGGGGTAGCGCCCTCAGACGACCATGTCCTAGGTAGGCGGGAAAAAGCTCGAGCGGCGGCCTGTCATCGTTCAAGTCGGGCAGCTGGCACCGAAGCTGGCGGTTACTGCGGCACGGACAACCATGCGGCACGGACAATCAATGGAACGATCCGCCTCGACCAATGTTGAATCTTGGGTGGAGTCCCTGATGATGCGAATGCTGATGATCGTCATTATCGGAGCAATGATTGCTTCAATACTCGGTATCCTGGCGATCAAACCATTTGATCGCGGCAGCGACGCGCCACCACCGGTGATTCAACAACCGGAGCCGAATAGTAGTTCAACCTCGGCTGAGGTGCCGAGGTCTCGGTAAAACAGAAGCAAACCAAGCTCGTTCCAATTGGCGCTCGATCCATAACAACGGAGCTGCGTAAAGCGTCCTGATGTGCCAATTGCAGAACTCTCGCGCCAAAGGCAATGGAGCGAGAGTTGAGAGTTGATGAGCAGATACCGGCGAACCCGTGGACAGTGTGGCGCGACGCGGACCGTCAGTGAGCCGTCTGTGAATGTGCACCGCCGCGTTGCGAAATGCCGCTTAGTGCTTTGCCTGTTTCCATGGTCTCGCCCTTCATGGCGAGATCGCCAAGCGAGATGATGCCGACCAGCCGCTTGCTTCGGTTCAGCACCGGCAAGCGCCGCACTTGAAGATCCCCCATGTTGTGAAGGACGTCTTCGACATCTTCGTCATCGAAGCAGTATTTGACATCGGTACTCATCACGTCGCGGACCTTTGCGTCGGGGCCTTTGCCCTCTGCCACGCCACGAATGGCAATGTCGCGATCGGTGATCATGCCGACCAGTCGGTCATTCTCGCCCACCGGGAGAACGCCGGCATCGAGACGTCCCATCATTAAGGCGACATCTCGCAATGTGTGCTCCGGATCGGTGATCTGCACGTCTGTGGTCATGCAATTGCTAACTTTCATGATAACCTCCCTGGGACTGCCCGCGCCTCTCGCACGGGATAAACAGAGTGAACGCGCACCATTCGGAAACGTTCCTGCCAAGACCCGGTCGTCTGATTGCATGCCGGAGTGCTGTCGTCGAAATCGACTCGACGCGAACCGTGAAAATTGTGTGGGAGTCTATCTCTTCTTTCTCCTCGCTTATGTTCGGCGGTGCGACGCGTGATCTGCTGAATAACATTTCGATGCCGGTGTTGATGTCGCACTGAACGCAGCGTTGCGACTGGCCATCTGCTCGATGAATTCTTTGAGCATGTTCTCGCGCGCTACGGAGGTTGGTGACATCGATTCCGATCCAAGCAGCGCTTCTGGATTCGGAACCTTCAGTGTGGGAGTCGATTCTTGTCGGTGAAGCCCGAGGAATTGGCTATGCCTAGAAAAGTTGCTGCCCCCGCCAAACGGATCGACCCGAAAGAGAAGCCTGTCCACCCTTCCGACGACCAGGTGGCGCCCGCAGACCCCGACGATCGCCAACATCCGCCACGAGATACAAGAGAGACGCCGGCACCGAACCCAAACGACAAAGGGCTCCCGAATAGGCCGCCGGAATAAGTCAGAGACCGAAGTCGGTCTCAAGGCGCGCGATCGGTAAGAGCGTCGGCTCCCTCCTGCTCGGCGCAATGCGCACAACAATAAATGATATCGCCCTGCTCGACGCCATGCCCGATGATTCGGACGCCGCAATTTGGGCAGGCGGGAGCGAGTTTCTGAATAGCGCATTCGAAGCTATCGAATGTGTAGATTTCATTCCCCAAATTTACTTGGAAGGCCTTGTCATAATCGTTCCCGCACTGGTCGCATTTGGCCATCGCTGAATCCTCCTGCTTGCCAACCTCGCGCGCAGCGATAGGTTCCATTTTAGGCACCGGCTCAAGCCTAGTGCCCGACCATGTGGGCGACTTCCTCCAACTTTTCGAGGCCAGGCTTTCCGCGAAATTGTTACGACGTATGAGCTCTAAGGTTGCGCGTCAGGGCTGCGCCGGGAAGATGCTCTGCAGTACTTGCCAATATTCGTCAAGGCGCTAGCGCGAAGTTCGCGACCGTCTTTTATGCAGTGCAGACACTCGAGCTCATCGCGGATACTACGAACATCACGAAGCTTGCCCTAACATGCGCGACAGCCTCAAGATGAAAGGCTGCATCGCGCTATTTTAGCCGCGCCATAAGCTTTTCGCCGCTCAGCTCCCTGACCGCGTCCCTGCCGATCCAGCGGGCGGTTTTATCCGGACTTTCGGCTAAAAGCTTCGCCAGCCCGAGCGCCGGCCCATGGCAGGTGCGATTGCGCTTGCCGATGCTGCGCAATGCCCAATTGACCGCCTTGCGAACGAAGTTTCGGGAATCGCCGGAATGCTCCTCGATCAGCGGCAGCCAGGAGAGGATGGCCGTATCGGTCTCGCCCTTTCGATGGACGGCGGCGCCGGCGATCATGGCAAAAGCGGCGCGACGGATAAATTCGCGCTCGTCGGCAGCGAATTCCGGAATGAGATCGTCCAGGCCCGCCTCGACGAAGAGATCGGCGGCGCAGTCAACGATCTCCCAGGAATTGAAATCATTGGCCCAGCTTCTGGCCTCTTCCGCCGTCAGCCGCTTCGGCTCAGCTGTGCAGAGAGCAAGCAGGCGGGCTTCGCGAATATCGCTTTGCCAGAGCTGCATTGCCCTGATGTGATCCCTCTTCGCCAATCTGGCGACCGCCCTGATGTCGGGATTGAAAATGCCGAGGGCGCGGTCGGTAACGATGCCGAATCGCGCCATTCCGGCGGCATTCTCCTCCGAGCGCAGTGTTTTGAGATGCGCGATCAGCTCAGCCGGATCGGAGGAGGGACCGATCATTTCTCAAGCCGGGCGAGCAGCGAAGATGTGTCCCAACGATTGCCGCCCATTGCCTGCACATCGGCATAGAATTGGTCCACGAGGGCGGTGACCGGCAGCTTGGCGCCGTTGCTGCGGGCTTCGGCGAGCACGATGCCAAGATCTTTGCGCATCCAGTCGACTGCGAAGCCGAAATCGTATTTGCCGGCATTCATGGTCTTGTGGCGGTTTTCCATCTGCCAGGAGCCCGCTGCACCCTTGGAAATCACCTCGATGACCTTTTCGATATCCAATCCGGCGCGCTTGCCAAAATGCAGTGCTTCGGAAAGCCCCTGGACAAGGCCAGCGATGCAGATCTGGTTGACCATCTTGGTAAGCTGTCCGGAACCGGCCGGCCCCATGAGGCCGACCATGCGCGCATAGGCGTCGATCACCGGCCGGGCTCTTTCGAAGACGGTCTCATCGCCGCCGCACATGACAGTCAGCACTCCGTTTTCGGCGCCAGCCTGGCCGCCGGAGACCGGAGCGTCGATGAAATCCACACCTTTTTCCTTTGCCGCGGCATAAAGCTCGCGGGCGACCTCGGCGCTGGCGGTGGTATTATCGATCAGCACCGAACCCGGCTTCATGCCGTGCAGAGCGCCGTTCTCGCCTGAGATCACCGAGCGGAGATCGTCATCATTGCCGACGCAGACGAAGACGAAATCGGCGCCGGCGGCAGCCTCGGCAGGGGTGGGGGCGGATTCGCCGGAGAATTTCTCGGCCCAGGCAGCGGCTTTCTCGGCCGTGCGATTGTAGACGGTGACATCGTGGCCGCCCTTCGTCTTCAAATGACCGGCCATGGGGAAGCCCATGACGCCGAGACCGATGAACGCGACTTTTGCCATATGTCCTATCCTTATGCTGAGTGAGAGGCCTTGAGGATTAACCGAAACGGCGCAAGCAGAAAAGCCGTGAAGACGGACTTCCTTCCGGTTGGCGCACATGAGGCTGGTCGCCGTTCGGCCGAGCCCTAGATTGGAACGAGGATAATGTTTCCGGGGGTGACATGAACGAAATTCCAACGATCGAGCCGCGCCGCAAAGGCCGCAGCGGCACGCAGGCGATGCTTATTCCGTCGCGGCAGATGATCGAAGAGCAGATTCGGTTGGCGCCTGAAGGTGTTCTCACCGAGACCGGCGTCCTGCGCCGCCGTCTCGCTGCCCAATATGGAGCGGATGCCTGCTGCCCGGTGACAGTGCAGCGGCATTTGCGTGCGATCGCCGAACTATCCTTCGGCGCGGTGGAGAAGGGCGAGCCGGTTTCGGTGGTGTCGCCATATTGGCGCATGGTGGATCCGGCGAGCTTGCTTGCGAAACGTCTTGCCGGCGGTCCCGCCTTCATTCGCGAGCGATTGGCCGCCGAATACCGAGAGAGATAGCGAGGCAGGCGAGAGGAGGTGACCTTCGGCATCCGCCTGCATTTCATTGTGCGGGAAATCGACGAAGAAGCCTGGGAGGCGGCCGAGCGGCTGATCCGCCATCTCGATGACGATACGATCCGCGAGGCGCAGGAATGCTTTGTCCACCAATCCGATTCGGTCGGACAGAAGCGCATGGCCGCTCTTCACGGCGCCCGCCGCGACTCCTGAGTTCAAACAAGATGCAGAGCATGTATCGCCGGAAGCCGTCTGCGCCTTCCGGCGTTTTTCTGATTGCCCCTGAGGCTGGCGGGTCGCAATTATGCATAGCCAATGGGCTATTATAGATGTGTCGTGGTCTTTTCGATAGTTGTATCCGCTGGCGAGTCTGCTATTGGTTTTCCCAATCAGTTTGTCGCCTTCTGGCTTGACATACGTATACCTCGATGGCTATAGGTTTATTCATAGCTTTATAGGTATGGGTCTTCAATGTCGAACGTTCAGGACGTCCTCTTCAGGACGCTTGCGGATCCCACCCGGCGCGCGCTTTTCGAGCGGCTGTGCCGGGAGGGGGAGAAGACGGTAGGGGCTTTGACGGCGCAGGCCGGGGTCTCACAGCCGGTCGTTTCGAAACATCTCGGGCTGCTGAAGCAAGCCGGCCTGGTGCGCGACCGTCATGAGGGGCGGCAGACGCATTATAGCGCGCAGCTCGGCGCGCTTGCGCCGCTCGTCGACTGGACGAGCGAGATGGCCGGCTTCTGGCAAAGCCGCTTCAATGCCCTCGAAGATTTGTTGAAGAGGATGGATCAATGACAGATATATCGACCGAAACACGTTCCGTCGTCATCGAGCGGGAGATGCCTTTTCCGGCGGAAAAGATCTGGCGGGCGCTGACCCAGCCGCACCTGATCCAGGAGTGGTTGATGAAAAGCGACTTCAAGGCGGTCGTCGACCATCGCTTCAACTTCAACGCCGATTGGGGCGCGGTGGAATGCCGAGTTCTGGAAGTCGAGCCACACAAGGCCCTTGCTTACAGCTGGGGCGCCTATGGCCTCGAAACCGTCGTGACCTGGACCCTCACGCCGACGGGCGCGGGTACGCATCTGCGCATGGAGCAGTCAGGTTTCCGGGCGGATCAGCGGCAGGCCTATGGCGGCGCCAGGAGCGGGTGGCCGCAGTTCTTCCACAGACTGGAACAGGTGTTGGCGCGGGTTGACTGATCCGTCGTCGAGCGGGCGGCCCGTCGGGAGGAGGCTTCATTGAACTGGAACAACTGGTTTCGGCAGGTCCACCGTTGGCTGTCCATTGCCTTTACGCTGGCCGTCATCGTCAATATCATCGCCATGGTGCAGGAGAAGTCGGCGGTCTGGATTGGGCTTTTGGGGTTGCTGCCGCTCGGCCTGCTTCTCGTTACCGGTCTCATCTTGTTTGTGCTGCCCTATGCCACGAAACGGCGCGGCGTCGAAGGCATCGGCGGATAGGAGGAAATCTATGGCGGGCAGAACGTCGAAAGGCGCGGAGAAGGTCACGAAAAACACCGCCGCCGAACCGGCGGGGGCGACACCGAAGCTTCTGTCGGGCGGCAACCCGCAAATTCCCAAGGGTTATGGCGATGCGCCCGTGCAAGCCTACATCGCCGCCATGCCGGACTGGAAAAGTGAGATCGGGCGTCGCCTCGATGCGCTGATCTCCAGAACCGTGCCGGGCGTCTGCAAGGCGGTCAAATGGAACTCGCCCTTTTACGGCGTGGAAGGGCAGGGGTGGTTCCTCGGAATCCATTGCTACGCCAGCTATGTCAAGGTGGCTTTCTTCAAGGGCGCGTCGCTGCATCCCCTGCCGCCAGGCGAGTCTAAGCAGAAAGAGGTGCGCTACCTCGACATTCGCGAAGACGATCCCTTCGACGCGGCGCAGATTGCCTCCTGGGTGGAGCAGGCGAGCCGGTTGCCCGGTGAACGGATGTGAGATTTTTGATGCGCGGCGACGGGAGAACGACAAATATGAAGAAGATGACGGCAACCATGAAGACGACCGATTCCGAAGAAGGAAGCGGGCAAGCCTCTCCCTCTCAATTGATCGATGCGAGGATTGAGGAGCTCAAGGATTGGCGCGGCGACATGCTCGCGCGGGTCCGCGCGCTCATCAAGCAAGCCGAACCCGAGGTGGTCGAGGAATGGAAGTGGCGAGGGGTTCCGGTGTGGGAGCGCGCCGGCATCATCTGCACCGGTGAGACCTATAAGAACGTGGTCAAGCTTACCTTCGCCAAAGGAGCGTCGCTTGAGGATCCGAACAGCCTTTTCAACTCCAGCCTCGACGGCAACACCCGGCGTGCCATCGACTTTCATGAAGGCGACGAGATCAACGAGGAGGCGTTGAAGGCGCTTATTCGAGCCGCGGCAGCGCTGAATACGTCGGTGCGGGCGGCCGGTTCGCGGAAGAAATCAAGCAGCGTGTGACAGGTCATCGGGCCGCGTTAGTGAATCGGGCTCGTCTCGCGTTCGAGAAAGAGTTCGAGATTGTCGAGGCCGATCTCGGTGCCCTGAAGGCGGGCGCCGTTGTCGGCGTAGCCGTCGAGGAAAACCACTTGCTCGGTGAAGACCATTCTGGTGCCGCTGGGTTCGACGTCGAAGGCGACGGTGACGAGCGAGGCTGAGATGCGGATTTGCCCGAGCTTCATCTCATATGCATAGATGATGCGGGTATCCGGCACGATATCAATGTAGTGGGCGTCATAGGCGTGCAGAAGCCCATCGGTGTCGGCGGTATAGTTCCTCTCTGTACCGCCCGGCCGGAAATCGAGCGCATATTCCAGCGGCACCCATTCGCCGTGGCAGGCAAACCATTGCCGCTTGGACTCCGGGGTCGACCAGGCGCGGAAGACCCGGGCGACGGGCGCCGTCAGGCGGCGCTCGATGACAAAGGTGGTATGTTCGGCAGAGCGTGTCGTCATTCGGGGAGGGTCTCCGGCTCATCGGCGAGAAATTGATCCAGCCTGTCGAAGGCAGCGGTCCAGCGGGTCTTTCGCTGTTCCACCCAGCGCTCGACAGCGACAAGCGCATCCTGCTGCAGGCGGTAGGTTCGCACCCGGCCGGATTTTTCGGATAGCACGAGACCGCTCTCCTCCAGCACCTGCAGATGTTTCATCACCGTCGGCAGGGCGACGGCGAGCGGTGCGGCCAGTTCGGTGACCGAAGCGGGGCCGCGGCCGAGGCGGTCGATCATGCCGCGGCGACTGCGATCGGAAAGGGCGTGAAACATGCGGTCGAGATCCGCCTGGCTTTCGATCATTCCGCCGCATCCCGAAAGCGGGCGGGCAGCCTGTCCTGATAGGGATAGAACTTGAAATAAGGGCGGGCCTCTTCCAGCGCCCTGGCGAAGGACGGGCGCGCCAGCAAACGATCGTAATAGGCGCCAAGTTTCGGCTGCTCCTGTGAAAACGGGACCAGCGTCTCGGCATAGAAGAGGGCGGGGGCTGCGGCGCAATCGGCCATGGTGAAGGCCTCGCCTGTTATCCAAGGACTTTCGCCCAGCTGCTTTTCGATCATCGCATAGGCAGTAGTGAGCGTCGCTTTGCAGGCGGCCATCTCTATTTCGTCTGCCGTGCCCTCGGGGCGCCGGCGATGGCTGACGAGCGTCTGCATCGGCACCTGGACATATTGGTCGAAGAAGCGGTCCCAGAGGCGGACCTGCAGCGCCCGATCGATCTCCAGCGGCAGCAGGCGCACGGGGCCGGGGTAGTAATGGTCGAGATATTCGATGATGATGGTCGTTTCGGGAATGGTGCTGTCGCGCGCCTCGTCCCTCAACAGCGGCATCTTGCCGATCGGCCAGAAGCGGAAGAGATCGGCACGCGAAGTCTCGTCGGACAGATCGATGAGGCGATTCTCGAAGGATGTCGCGTTTTCATAAAGCGCAATCAGCACCTTGTGGCAGAAGGAGGCGAGCGGATGCCCATAGAGCACGAGCGACATGCGGCGACCTTTCTTATCCGGTAGAAAACTTTACCGGAAGACTAAGTATCAGGTCGAAACAGAATGCGCAACAAATAGTTCGCCAATTGTGAAACTATTCACTCAACCGATATACCGCGCGATCACCAGGTGACCCGGTGTCGGCTGACCGTCTTCCATGCGGACGTTGATCTCCGATGCCTCGACGAGTTCGAAACCGGTCGCCGTCAGACGTTCCCTGACATAGGCATCGGCATGGGCGAAGCGCTGATGCGGCCCAACCATATAGGCGCGGCCGGCAAGCGTCTCCTCGGGCAGGGTTTCGGAGGAGAAGATGAACAGGCCGCCCGGCGTCAGGTTTTCGGCGGCGCCGAAGAAGAGCGGCTCGAGCGCGCCGAGATAGGGCAGCACGTCTGTGGCGGTGATGAGGTCGAAAGCGTCCTCGTCATTGTCGTCGAGGAAATCCTCGACCTCGGCGACGAAGAGCGTCTCGTAAAGATCTTTTTCGTGGGCGATCTCGACCATCTTCTCCGATATGTCGATGCCGGTCATGTCCTCGCACAGGTCGCGTAGCGCGCCGCCGGTGAGACCGGTGCCGCAGCCGAGATCGAGCAGCCGCTTGAACGGCCCGAGCTTCAATGCCTGCAGGCGCTGGCGCACCAGCATCGGCACGTGATAGCCGAGCTGCTCGACGAGCACGTCCTCGAAGACTTCGGCATGCTGATCGAACAGGGTCTCGACATAGGCGTCGGGCGCCTTGACCGGGGTTTCGCCGCGGCCCATCGCGGCGATGCGCACGGCGGCTCCGCCGTGGTCCTCGGGATCGATCGCCAAAACGTGCTCATAGGCCGCCACGGCCGCATCGACATCACCGGATTTCTCCAGCGCAAGCGCGCGGTTATAGGCCTCGGCAAGGGCTTCTTCGTCGATCTTCTTTGCCATCGCGGTTCATGTCCTTCTGTTTTCAGGCATGGCTCTAAGGCGGCTTTCGATGTTTTGCAATGGCGCGGCAACAGGCGCAGAATGCCAAAAAAGAACACGACGGGAGGAATGCCATGAAAGCGGAGCAAGACAGGCTGCTGACGGCAAGGGAAGAAGAGGGTGAGCGCCCCTTGCTGCTGCCTACGACGCCGGGCGAGATCACCAATACGCTCAGCCATTATTACCGCGGCGAACTCGGGCGGATGACGAGCTGGCGCGACCGCATCGACCGCACGTCCAACTGGGCGATTACCGTGGTGGCGGCGCTGCTCTCGGTGTCGCTGTCGACGCCGACTTCGCATCATGGCGTGCTGCTGTTCGGTATGATGCTGGTGACGCTGCTTCTGATAATCGAGGCGCGGCGCTACCGCTTCTTTGATATCTACCGCGCCCGAATCCGGCAGATCGAGCGCTGCTATTTCGCGCAGATCATGGCGCCGAACGCTTCGGCCGGCAGCGAATGGGCTGGGGTGATCGCCAACAGCCTGCGTCATCCACGCTTCCTGCTCAGTTATGGGGAAGCAATGCATCGGCGGCTCAAACGCAATTACGGCTGGATGTATTCTATTCTGCTGCTTGCCTGGTGCCTGAAGATTTCGACGCCGAAACTGCAAACAGAGGGTGTACCGGCGCTACAGGCGCAATCATGGACCTATGTCATCGACAACGCCGTGCTCGGGCCGGTTCCCGGCCTTGCGGTCATCGCAGCAGTCGCCGTCTTCTATCTCGGCATGCTCTATTTCGCGCTGCGTCCGGATCGCAACGAGGGCGAATTCGGCCATGGCGAGGCGCATGTCTGATCAGTGCAGGATGAACTCACCCTTCAGCGCCCGCCACTCGGTTGCCGAAATCAGCTTGCGGTGGACGTAGCGCACCGAGTGTAACGGCCCATCGAGTTTCTCCTGCCAAAATTTCAGGAAACCGCGCATCTCAGGAAAATCGGGGGCGAGGTCATAATCCTGCCAGACGTAGGTCTGCAGGATCGTCGGGTGATCCGGCAGGTGGTAGAGGATCTGCGCGGTCGTCAGACCGTAACCCTGCAGTTGCTTTTCCAGGTCCTTGTGCATCGTATTCAGCTTCTTCTCGTTCCCACTCAGCGCTTTATTAGCGCTACATGAAATGGAAGCATGCGAGTGGTTAATGCAAGCTTAACAGATACATTGCGAAGGAAGTATTCTTTTTTATTTTCAATGGTTTGGCAGCATGATGATACGAGTGCTGCCAAGCTGCTTTAGCAATCCGTCATCCCCGTGATGCTCAGCGCCTGAGATGCCGCGTCAGTCGACGCTCGATCCAGGCCCAGAGATGGCGTAGCGCCTCGACGATGGTGAGGTAGAAGATCGCTGCCCAGAGATAGGTCTGGTAGTCGAAGGTTCGGGAGAAGGCGTAGCGGGTTTCGCCCATCAGATCGAGCACGGTGATGATGGCGACGACCGCCGAGCCTTTGATCAAAAGGATGATCTCGTTGCCGTAGGGGCGAAGCGCCACGATGAAGGCCTGCGGCAGGATGATCTTGCGGAACGCGATGCTCTTGTGGATGCCGAGGGCGGCCGCTGCTTCGCGCTGTCCGTGCGGTACGCTTTCGATTGCGCCGCGTAGAATTTCCGCCTGATAGGCCGCCGTATTGATCGTCATGGCAAAGAGGCCGCAATACCAGGCTTCGCGGAAAAACCACCAGATGCCGACGGCTTCCAGCTGTGGGCGGAAGACGCCGAGGCCGTAATAGACCAGGAACAACTGCGCCAGCAGCGGCGTGCCGCGGAAGAAATATATATAACCATAGGCGAACCAGTTAAGCGCCCGGTTCTTCGACAGCCGCGCCATGGCGAGCGGCAGGGACAGGATGGCGCCGCAAACGACGGAGATTGCAACCAGGCTGAGCGTCACCTCGAGACCGTGCAGATAACGCGGTCCGTAGCGGGTGAATTTGTCCGGATCCCAGCCATTGATGACGGTGAAGATCAGCAGCGCGGCGAACAGCGCCCAGACCGCAACGAAGACGTAGCCGCACAGGCGTGCCGCCGTAACCGGCTTTGCCACCTCGCGGGGTGCGGGCTGCGGCGGGATCAATGTCTCAGCATAGCTCATCGGCGGACCTCCGAACGTTTGGCCCAGCGGTCGACATAGACAAGCAGGAAGGAGGAGAGGATGGCGAGCACCAGATAGAGACAGCAGGCGATGCCATAGAAGAAGAACGGCTCCTTGGTCACCCGCACGGCGACGCTCGTCTGGCGCAGGATGTCGGCAAGGCTGATGATCGAGACGTAGGAGGTGTCCTTCAGGAGCACCATCCAGAGGTTCGTCAGACCGGGAAGGGCGATGCGAACTAGCTGCGGCAGGATGACGAGCCGCAGCGTGCGGCCGCGATGCAGGCCGAGCGCTTCTCCCGCCTCATATTGGCCCTTGGGAATGGCGCGGAAGGCCGAAAGCAACACTTCCGAGCAGTAGGCGGAGAAGACGACCGACAGAGCGATCACGCCGGCCAGGAAGGCATTGATCTCGACAGGCGGCCCGACATAGCCGGCAAGCTCCAGGAGAGATTGGATGAGCATCTGCATGCCGTAATAGATGATGAAGAGCGTCAGAAGCTCCGGCAGACCGCGGAAGATCGTCGTGTAGATGCCGGCCGCCAGCCGCAGCGACCTTTCTTCCGACTGCTGGCCGAGAGCCACGAGGAAACCGATGACAAGGCCGATCGGCAGGGTAACGATCGCCACCGATACTGTGACCTGCAGACCAAGGGCGATTTCGTCGCCCCAGCCGGTATCGCCACAAGCAAGAATCGTCGACTGACCTAACCAGGTGAAGATGCCGACGGGTCCGCAAAGCGGATCGAAAATGTGCACAATCCAGCTCCAGAAGGAGCCGAGCGCGGAAAACAATCCGCCCATGCGAGAATTCCCCTCACGGCTTTTGCCGTTTTGATCTTGCCACCTTTGTCAAACAAAAATGGCGGAAGAGCAAGCCTTCCGCCATTCGCTTGATCGGCCAGATACCGAATTTCTTATTCGCCGTAAACGTCGAAATCGAAGTACTTGTCCTGGATCTTCTTGTACTCACCGCTGGCGCGGATCGCAGCGATCGCGGTGTTGAGCTTTTCCTTCAGCGGATCGCCCTTGCGGATGGCGATACCGGCGCCGTTGCCGTTGATTTCCTTGTCGACCGGCAGGGTTGTCAGGATCTTGCAGCAGGCGCCGGCGTCGGACTTGACCCATTCGGAGAGAACGACAACGTCGTCGATGACCGCATCGACACGGCCGCTGGAAACGTCGAGCTTGTATTCGTCAGCGGTCGGATAGAGCTTCAGCTCGGTGTCGGCCAGGTGCTTCTCGGCGTAGTTGGCATGCGTCGTGGAAGTCTGTGCGCCGATCACCTTGCCCTTCAGACCGGCAACGTCAGTGATCTTCGAATCCTTCGGTACGGCGATGGCCGGAGGGGTGTTGTAGTACTTGTTGGAGAAGTCGACGAGCTTCAGGCGCTCCGGCGTGATCGACATTGAGGAGACGATCATGTCGAACTTCTTGGCGTTCAGAGCCGGGATGATGCCATCCCAATCGGTGCTGACGAAGGAGCATTCGGCCTTCATCTCGGCACAGAGCGCCTTGGCGATATCGATGTCGAAGCCCTGGATGGTGCCGCTGGCATCGACGAATTCGAAGGGCGGATAGGTCGAATCGGTGCCGATCACGTATTTCTCGCCATCGGCCATGGCCGAACCGGCAAAGAGCGACATTGCCGCGATCGAGGCTGCCGCGAAGATACGGGTAGAGATATGCATGAGGATCCTCTCAGTTGGTAGCCGTCGCGCTTTTTTCTCTTGGGCTGACGGCTGCTGTTCAACGGTGACAGGCACCGCCTTGCGGCGATAATCAGACTTTTTTTCATGGAAATGCAACAGAAATTCCCGCTCGGTTTGCGGTGCAAACAACAGGCGAGATGAACGGCGGCAGACTGCAACATTCACCTGAGGTTAATCCCCAGCTTCCTAGAACCGGAACAAATCGGCGGTTTGGCGCTTAGCCATTTCGCCGTTTCGCCTCAATGCGACGCTAGGGGCGGAAGCAGGGCCTGTCGGCCTTCAGGAAGCTCAAACAGGATCGAGGAAACCCGATGGGCAAGAAATCAAGGTTATTCGCAAGCGCGGCTTTTCCGCTGCTTTCTCTCTCGCTGGCTCTGCAGCCGGTATCGGCAATGGCGGCCGCACGCGGCTCTACGACCGAGGCTGCGGCCGTGCGGCAGATCGAACAGGGCAGCTTCGAAGTGGCGCAGGACGCGCCCTCCGAAGAGGAGCTCTTAAAGAAGAAGCGCAAGCAGAAGCAGGAAGCCCCGGCCGAACAGGCGCCGGCCGCTGAGCAGCCGAAGGAGGCGCCTGCCGAGAAGCCGAAGGCCGAGCGCAAGGAGGCGCCTGCGCCGGAACCCAAGGCAGAGCCGGAACCGCCGAAGGCCGAAGCGCCTAAGGAGGAGCCGGCGCCCAAGGCTGAGAGCAAGCCGGAGCGGAAAGCCAAGCAGGCAGCCCAGCCGGAGGCCGAGCCGCAGCAGGAAGAACAGCAGCCGGTAACGCAGGAAAAGCCGAAAAAGCCGAAGAAGCAGCAGACTGAGCAGGCCGAGCCAGAGGCTCAGCCGGCGCCTGAACAGCAGCCGGCCGCAAAGCAAGCCCAGCCGGAAACGGAACAGGCCCAGCCCGAGGTCAAGCCGGAAGGTGGCAAGAAGGGTCAGGACAAGGCCCAGAGCCGAGATAAGGGCAAGGCTAAGACCGAGACCGCCGCTCCCGAGGCGGTGACGCCCACCGAGGAACAGGCCAAACCCGCAGTCGAGCCGGAGGCAAAACCCGCTGCCGAAGCGCCAGCCAAGAAGCCGAAGAAAGGCGAGGCTGCAGCACCGGCGGTGAAGCCAGCCGAAGACAAGGCGGCCGCTCCTGAAGCTGCGCCCGCCGAAGTGCCGACGGAGGGCACAGCTGCAAAGCCTGCCGCCAAACAGCCCGCCGGTGAGCAACCCGTCGCCAAACAGCCCGCCGGCGAACAGCCCGCTGCGCCCGCCACCGACACGGCCCAGCCGCTGCCGGATGCCAGCGGCGGACAGCAGGTGGAGCAGGCTCTTCCTGCGCCGGAAAAGGTTTCTCCTGAGGAGCTGGAGCGCCGGAAAAAGATCGCCGCAGATCCGGCCAAGAGCAACGAGACCGTCGTGCTGCCGGTCGAGAACGGTGCCGCCGTGCTTGACAGCGACAAGGACGCCGATCGCAGCAAGGGGCGGGAAAGCCGCCGTGACCGCGACAAGCTTCGGGCCGAAAGCCAGGAGGTGAAGGTGCCGACCTCGGATGCGGATGCGCAGGCTCCTGCCGCCGCTGCGGCGCCGGCGATCAAGCTCGAGGCGGTCACCAGCGAGAAGGGCACGAGGCTTGACACCCGGCCGCAATTTGCCCGTCCCGAGGGAGCGCGCATCGACGATCAAACGGACGATAACCGGGTGATCATCCAGTACAACAATCAGGTGATCGTGCGTAGCGACGACGACAGAAGGTTCCTGCGCGACGGCGAACGGCCGATCTATGAAGAGCTCCCGGACAATCGCTATCGCGAGATCATCACCCGGCCGGAAGGCTATCGGATCGTCACCATCCGCAACCGCTACGGCGACATCATCCAGCGGTCGCGCGTCGATGCCCGCGGGCGCGAATACGTGCTCTACTACTCACCTGATCTCTACGAGGATCCTGATCGCGGCTATTTCGATGACCCGGGCGCTGATCTGCCGCCGATGCGGCTGCGTGTCCCGCTTAACGACTATATCATCGACACCAGCAGCGATCCTGACCGGGACTATTACGAATTCCTCAGCGAGCCGCCCGTCGAGCAGGTGGAACGTGTCTATTCACTGGACGAGGTGAGATATTCCGCCCGTATTCGCGATAAGGTGCGCCGTATCGACCTCGATACGATCACCTTCGCGACAGGCAGCGCCGAGATCCCGATGACCCAGGCGCGCACGTTGCGCAAGGTCGCCGACGCGATCAGCCAGGTGCTGAAGAAAGATCCGAGCGAGACCTTCCTGATCGAGGGCCATACGGATGCTGTCGGTTCCGACCAGAGCAACCTGGTTCTCTCTGACCAGCGGGCGGAATCGGTCGCCAATGTGCTCTCCGACGTCTATGGCATTCCGCCGGAAAACATGGCGACACAGGGCTACGGCGAACGTTACTTGAAGGTCAATACGTCAGGCCCCGAACAGGAAAACCGCCGCGTCACCATCCGCCGCGTCACTCCGCTGGTGCGTCCGGTCGCCGCCAACCAGTAGCTGCTTCCGCCCCTCCCTGGCGTCAGGGAGGGGCACTGACCTCCTCCGGCCGGGAGAAGGGGGAGTCGCCTTGTCTTACCCGTCTCTATCGGCCAGCTTTTGCAGCCGCCTTTTCGATGACGTCGGCGACTTTTTCCGGCTGGGATGCGAAGACGGCGTGGCTGCCCTTGATCTCGGTCACGTCGCTGCCGGCTCGTTTGGCCATGTCACGCTCCAGCTCGGGATTGATGGAGCGATCCTCCGTGGCGACGATCGACCAGCTCGGCTTCGTACGCCATGCCGGCTCTCCGATCTTGGCCGAAAAGGCCTGCTTGGCGGCGAAGACCTGCGATCTTGCCAGGAAATCAGCTTCGGTTTTCGGCAGGTCGGCCGCGAAAGCCGCTGCAAAGGCGCCGGGGTCGAGGTAAAGATATTTGCCGTCCTTCGTTTCCTTGATGTCCATACTGCCGGCCGGCTTCGAGCTGGCGAGGCTCAGCAGGCTTTCCCCCTTGTCGGGCTGGAAGGCGGCGACGTAGACGAGGGCCGCAACGCCTGGATTGTTGCCGGCTTCGGTGATGACCATGCCGCCATAGCTGTGGCCGACGAGCAGCGTCGGTCCTTCCTGGAGGTCGAGAATCCGCTTCGTCGCCGCCACGTCGTCGTCGAGCGAGGTGAGTGGCTCCTGGACGATGGTGACGTTGAAGCCGCGCTTTTCGAGGATCTCGGTCGCTTTGCGCCATCCCGAGCCATCGGCCAGGGCGCCGTGGACGATCACGATGTTCTTGACCGCGGCGGCCTCGGCCGCAAAGGCGATTCCGGCGGTGGCAAAGGCAAGGCTTGCGATGAAAGTCAGATGCTTGTTCATGGGGTCACTCCTTGTAGTTGATGTTGAAGGTCGGGATGCGAAATGGTTCTGGGTTCAGCCGAAGGTGAAGGCGTAGGCCTGGACGCCCGGATCGAGGAAGCGGATTTCGAAGGTGCGGGCGGCGACGGTGCCGGACTGGCGAACGAGTTGGTAAAGCCTCGTTGCGGTGACCGTGCCGTTGCCATCGGCATCGATGTCGGAGCCATGATCGGCTCCAGGCGCTTTTCCATCGATTTGCACCTGGAAGCGGATCGGTTTGGCGTCGGCGCCGGGCCCGAGAACGAGATGCAGATCGCGGGCGCTGAAACGATAGGCGATGCCGCCGCCCGCCTGGTCGAGCGTTGCCTGATCCTTACCGATGGTCCAGGTGCCGGACAGGCCCCATGCGTTGATGCCGGGCTCGGCGATCGAATAGTTCTGCGAAGTATCGGCCTGCAGCCCTTCAGGCGAGACGAAATTTTCGGCCTGTGCGTAGCCTAGGTAGGTCTCGCCGGAGCCGATATCGGCGAGGTCGGGACCTGTTTCCACGCCCTTGGCATTAGGCACGACCGGTGCCGTTTCCGCCATCTGGCTGCCGGCTTCGCGCAGCAGATCCTGGATGGCTTTTTCGGTTCTGCCGTAATTGCCTTCGCCGAAATGGTGATAGCGGATCTGACCTTTGGAATCGATCAGATAGGCGGCAGGCCAGTAGCTGTTCTCGAAGGCGCGCCAGATTTTGTAGTCATTGTCGATCGCAACCGGATAGCCGATCCGAAAGTCGTCGACAGCCTTCTTGACGTTGTCGATCTTCCTCTCAAAGGCAAATTCCGGGGCGTGCACGCCGATGACGACGAGGCCCTGATCCGCATATTTTTCCGCCCAGGCCCTGACATAGGGAATGGTGCGAATGCAGTTGATGCAGGAATAGGTCCAGAAGTCGACGAGCACCACCTTGCCCCGCAGCTGCTCCTTGGTCAGGGGCTTCGAGTTCAGCCATTCGACCGCGCCGTCGAACGAAGGCGCATAAGCTTCGACCGGCAGATCACTGCGGAGAGGCTTCTTTCCATCGGCCGCTGGAATGGTCGTGTCGCTGCTCGCCGCCCCAGAGGGCGTGCCGCCGACCGGCTTGGCATGCAGCCTGTCCAGCACGGCCTGTTCCAGCGAGGCGGTGCTGGCATAGGAAAGGCGCGCCAGCAAGCTGGTGTCGAGACCGAACGCGATCACCGCCACACCCACCAACACCGCAGCGCCGACCGCCTGGCGAATTCGATCACCAATGCCGAGGGAGCGTTTCATCGCGGCGAAGATTTTATCGCCGACACGAAGGGCGACGGCAAGCGAAGTCGCAGCACCGGCTGCATAGGCGATCAAGAGCGCGGTTGTCTGCAGGTTGGCGCCCTGCAATGCCGCGCCGGTTAGCACGAGGCCGAGAATTGGTCCGGCGCAGGGCGCCCAGAGCAGGCCGGTGGCGACGCCGAGGATGAGCGCGCTCCTGACCGTCGGCGCAGTGCGTCCGCCGCCGCTGGCGTTCAGAAGATTGTTGCCGAAATCGACGATCGGGCGGGCAAGCGTACTTGCAAAGCGCTGAGACAGCAGGCTCACTCCAAACAGCGCGAGCAGGACGATCGCGGCGAGACGGCCATATTCATTGGCACGGATCGCCCAGCCGCCGCCGACCGCGGCGAGCGTGGCGACCAACGCGAAAGTGGCGGCCATGCCCGCCAGCATCGGCAGCGTGCTCTTGACGAAAGGCTGGCCGGCTCGGGCGAAGACGAAGGGGAGGATAGGGAGGATGCAAGGGCTGAGAATGGTCAGCACGCCTCCGAGATAGGCAATGATCAGAAGTGTCATCATCGTTTCCTTTGAACCGATTGATCGGGCTCTGGACGGCGATGGGCCTGAACCAGCAACGGCCGGGAGATAGCCGGGCGGAGGTATCTCCGATGTGTCTGGTTTGACGGGAAAATGTACCGAACTATTGCGCTGAGCGCGGGCGATACAAAAGAATACAAACTGCCTTCTCCGCGGAGGCGGCGGCGAAAACTGCGATAGCCCGCCGGATGCCCTGCTGAGGTGGCGCGTTTGTATCAGAATGTATCTCGGCGGGCGGAGGTTACACTCGCATTCAAAAACCGCAGCCTGTGACATATGGGCGATACAAGCCGAACGTCATCTGAGCGCCATGATCCATTCGACAGGAGAGACCGATGTCAGAGCAAATCAATCATCACCGCCGCCGTTTTTTCGGCATGACGGCAATCGCGCTTGCAGCCGTCGAATTCGGCGTGGCCGGCGCGGCCGCAGCCCAACAGCCGCAGTCCTCCAGCGCAGCGCTGCCTGACGTAAAGGCCGGGACCAATACGTCGTTTGAAGCGCTGAAGCAGGTCAAGACCGATGTGCTCGATATCGGTTATGCCGAGGCCGGAAAGGCCGATGCTCCGGTCGTGCTGCTGCTACACGGCTGGCCATATGACATCTATAGCTTTGTCGACGTCGCGCCGCTGCTTGCCTCCGCCGGCTACAGAGTGATCGTGCCTTATCTGCGTGGTTACGGCACGACCCGCTTCCTCGATGACAGGACACCGCGCAACGGCCAGCCTTCGGCGCTTGCCGCCGATATGATCGCCCTGCTCGATGCGCTCAAGATCGAAAAGGCTGTCGTTGCCGGTTACGACTGGGGCGGGCGGACCGCCAACATCATGGCTGCGCTGTGGCCCGAGCGCTGCAAGGCGATGGTCTCTGTCAGCGGTTACCTGATCGGCAGCCAGGAGGCCAACAAGAAGCCGCTGCCGCCCAAGGCTGAGCTTGCCTGGTGGTATCAGTTCTACTTTGCCACCGAACGCGGCCGCCTGGGCTATCAGAGCAACACGCACGAGTTCGCAAAGCTCATCTGGCAGACGGCATCGCCGAAGTGGAATTTCGACGATGCGACTTTCGACAGATCCGCTGCCGCCTTCGACAATCCCGACCATGTCGAGATCGTCATCCACAATTACCGCTGGCGCCTGGGGCTTGTCGAAGGCGAGGCGAAGTATGATGCCTATGAGAAGAAGCTTGCCGCATTGCCGATGATCTCGGTGCCGACGATCACGATGGAAGGCGATGCAAACGGTGCGCCGCATCCCGAGCCTTCGGCCTATGCCGGTAAATTTTCCGGCAGATACGAGCATCGCACGATCGGCGGCGGTATCGGCCACAACCTGCCGCAGGAGGCGCCGCAGGCCTTCGCCCAGGCGGTCATCGACGTCGATCGCTTCTGATCGGCAGCAGAGGCTCGTTGCTCGAACGGGCGGAATATGCGTAGGTCGCGTCTGGCGCTTCGACATGGTGAACGAGGCGGTGGGCGCGGTCGCAATCGTTGAGGAATGGGCAATATGGATCATGTCGACCACATCCTGATCGTCGACGACGATCGTGAAATCCGCGAGCTGGTCTCGGGCTATCTGCAGAAGAATGGCCTCAGGACGAGCGTTGCGGCCGACGGGCGCCAGATGCGCAGCTTTCTGGAAGCCAATGCCGTCGACCTGATCGTGCTCGACATCATGATGCCGGGCGACGATGGGTTGGTGCTCTGCCGGGAACTGCGGGCCGGCCGGCACAAGGCAATCCCGATCCTGATGCTGACGGCCCGCACCGACGAGATGGACCGGATTCTCGGGCTGGAGATGGGCGCCGACGACTATCTTGCCAAGCCCTTTGCCGCGCGCGAGCTTCTTGCCCGCATCAAGGCGGTGCTGCGACGCACGCGCATGCTGCCGCCCAACCTGCAGATCAGCGAGGCGGGGCAATTGCTGACCTTCGGCGACTGGCGGCTCGATACGGTCGCCCGTCATCTTTTCGATAAGGACGGGACCGCGATTGCTCTGAGCGGCGCCGAATACCGCCTGCTTCGTGTCTTCATCGACCACCCGCAGCGCGTGCTCAATCGCGACCAGCTTCTGAGCCTGACGCAGGGCCGTGACGCCGAACTCTTCGACCGCTCGATCGATCTTCTCGTCAGCCGCCTGCGGCAGCGTCTCGGGGACGATGCGCGCGAGCCGACCTATATCAAGACGGTGCGCAGCGAAGGTTATGTCTTCTCTGTTCCGGTCGAAATTTCGGAGCCGCGCCGATGAGCGCGAGCATGTCTATCCTGTCGGGCCTGATGTGGCCGAGAACGCTGCGATCGCGGATCTTTCTCATCCTGCTGATCGGCCTGGCTTTCGCCTATGGGCTTTCCTTCAGCGTTCTCTACATGGAGCGCTACATGTCGGCCAAGGCGGTGATGCTGGGCACGCTGGAGAATGACGTCGCAACATCGATTGCGGTCCTCGACCGCCTTCCGGCAAGCGAGCGCGGCGACCTCCTGGACTGGCTGAGCCGCGGCAACTACCGTTTCGAACTTGGACCTGGCCTACGCGGTGTGCCCGACAGCTCCAGCAAGGCGCGGGAGATTGCAGGAAAGATAGAGGCGGCCGCTGGGCATCGCTTTCCGATCCGCGTCGAACGGATTCCGGGTGAGGTGAACCGGCTGCAGGCGCATCTGACGCTGAGTGACGGCACTCCTCTGACGATCGATGTCACGCCGAGAGGCGTCATGCCGATCGCCGCATGGCTGCCCTATGTCTTCGCAATCCAGATGGCGCTGCTCGTTCTCTGCACCTGGTTTGCAGTCCGCCAGGCGATACGGCCGCTGGGCGAGCTCGCCGCCGCCGCCGATGCGCTCGATCCCAACAAGGACGGTCAGGCTTTGAGTGAGGCCGGGCCGAGCGAGGTGGCGCATGCGGCAAGAGCATTCAATGCGATGCGGGAGAGGATCGCCCACTATCTCGAGGAACGGGTGCAGATTTTGGCGGCGATCTCGCATGATCTTCAGACGCCGATCACCCGCATGCGGCTGCGCGCCGACATGGCGGAGGATTCACCCGAGAGGGACAAGCTGGTGCACGATCTCGCCGAGATCCAGCGTCTTGTCCAGGACGGCATAGCCTATGCGCGCAGTGCCCACGGCAGCGGGGAAAAGAACGCTCGCATCGACCTCGCATCGTTCATCGACAGCATAGCCTACGACTATCAGGACACTGGAAAGGCCGTGACCGTCGTCGGGCTGGTTGAAGGCGCCGCCTTCACCAGGCCGCACGCACTTCGCCGCATCCTGTCGAATTTCATCGACAATGCCTTGAAGTTTGCCGGCGCCGCCGAGATCAGCGTCGAGCGCGGCGCCGACAATTCCGTCGTCATCAGCGTCATGGATCGCGGACCCGGCATTCCGGATGATATGCTCGAAGCCGCAATGCAGCCCTTCTTCCGGCTCGAGCAATCCCGTAACCGGGAGACGGGCGGCACAGGTCTCGGGCTGGCAATCGCCCAGCAGCTGACGGCGAAGATCGGCGGATCTCTGAGGCTCTACAATCGCTCGGGTGGCGGACTGGTGGCTGAAGTCACCATTCGGTGACGTCAAAATGTCGGAATGTTTTGTACGGGAAAATGTCATGGACGCTGGATGCTACCTTTTGTGACATTTCGGCCGTTTCCGGAAACATGCCGGATATATCGATCCGTCAAACCACACTCCGTCAACCCGGTCGCGTCGGCGGCCAGTCGCATGAAGCGACGCAACAAGGAGTGTTTCCATGATCAAGATCGACAAGGTTCTTTATACCGGCAGGACCCGCACAACCGGCGGGCGCGACGGCGCCTCGCAGAGCGATGACGGAGAGCTGGACATCAGGCTCTCGCCTCCCGGCAGCGCCCGCCCCGGCACCAATCCCGAACAGCTTTTCGCAGCCGGTTGGTCGGCCTGCTTCATCGGCGCGATCGGCATTGCCGCCGGCAAGTTGAAGGTCAAGGTGCCGGCAGAGACCGCCGTGAATGCAGAGGTCGATCTCGGCACGGCCGATGGCGACTATTTCCTGCAGGCCCGTCTCAAGGTCAGCCTGCCTGGCATCGAAGCGGATGTCGCAAAGGCGTTGATCGATGAGGCGCACCGGACATGCCCCTATTCGAAGGCGACACGCGGCAATATCCAGGTCGAATTGAGCGTTGCCTGACTGGCAGGAGCCGAAAGCAAAAGGGGCGAGGCCGGTCGTGGCGTCGCCGACGGAGGATTAAATGAGATTGATGATCATCTGCGCCTTGGGGGCGGCAGTGTTTGCCGCGCCTTGCATCTACGACATTCGCTCGCAGGAGCCTTCGCCGCTTGCAGGCCTCGTAAAAGCGGCATCGCCAACTTCTGCGGCGCAAGGGCGGCCATTCATCCGAGACCATCAGGGAGAAAGACAATGAAGCTCTATCAAAACGAAATCTCCTCGGCGACGTCGCGCGTCAGGATCGCGCTGGTCCTGAAGGGGCTGACGGCCGAGGCCTTGCCGGTCACCATTCTTGGCGAGGAGGCCGAGAGCCGGCAGGCCGAATATCGCAAGATCAATCCGCAGGGGCTGGTGCCGGCCTTGCTGACGGATAGCGGCGTGCTTATCACGCAATCACTGGCGATCATCGAGTATCTCGACGAAATCAAGCCTGAGCCGCCGCTGTTGCCTCAAACAGCGGAGGGCAGGGCGCTGGCCCGCTCGATCGCGCTGGCGATCGCAGCCGAGATCCATGCGCTGCTGCCGCCGCGGATCGGGCTACATCTCAAGACCACCTTCAATGCCGATGCCGATGCGGTCGCCGCGTGGAGCCGTCACTGGGTCGACGAGGGAATGGCGGCTGTGGAGACGATGATTGCCGGCCGCCGGCAAGGCGCCTTCGCAGTCGGCGACCGGCCAAGCATTGCCGATATCTTCCTTTTTCCGCAAGCGATCAGCGCTCGGCGCATGGGCTTCGATCTCGCCCGGTGGCCGAATATCGCGGGGATTGTGGCCAAGCTGGAGGGGGTACGGGCTTTCCAGGAGAACGCCCCGGCGCCGCGACGGTGATGCGGTCAATGAAGAAGCGGCCGTCAACGAAGGCGGCCGTTTCTCTTCTCAGCGGTTGACCCTTGCCTGCAGATGCGCGGGATACCGGTCGCCTTCCACCTTGATCTTGGCGAGCGCGCTTTCGATATTGGCGAGATCCTCAGCCGTCAATTCGAGCTCGGCGGCCCGGATGTTTTCTTCCAGGCGATGCAGCTTGGTGGTGCCGGGGATCGGTACGATCCAAGGTTTTTGCGCCAGCAGCCAGGCTAGAGCGACCTGGGCCGAGGTGGCCTTCTTGTGCGCGGCGATTTCCGCGAGGAGATCGACGAGCGCCTGGTTGGCTTTGCGCGCCTCGGTCGAAAAGCGCGGCACGATGTTGCGGAAGTCCTTGCTGTCGAAGGTGGTCGCTTCGTTGATTGCACCGGTAAGGAAACCCTTACCGAGCGGGCTGAATGGGACGAAGCCGATGCCGAGCTCTTCGAGTACCGGCAGGATATCCTGCTCGGGCTCGCGCCACCACAGCGAATATTCGCTCTGCAGCGCCGTCACCGGCTGGACGGCATGGGCGCGGCGGATCGTCTGCACGCCGGCCTCCGAGAGGCCGAAATGCTTCACCTTGCCTTCTGAAATCAGTGCCTTGACCGTGCCTGCAACATCTTCGATCGGAACATCGGGATCGACGCGATGCTGGTAGAACAGATCGATGACGTCAGTCTTCAAGCGCTTCAGCGCCTGATCGGCAACCGCGCGGATCTGCTCCGGCCGGCTGTTCATGCCGCTCTGGCCGCCGTTTGCATCGAAGTTGAAGCCGAATTTGGTGGCGACCACCACCTTGCTGCGGAAGGGAGCGAGCGCCTCTCCCAAAAGCTCTTCGTTCTTATAAGGTCCATAGGCCTCGGCGGTGTCGAAGAAGGTTACGCCGCGTTCGAACGCCTGTCGGATCAGCGCGATCGCTTCGCGCGTGTCGGTCGCAGGACCGTAGCCGTAGCTCAGTCCCATGCAGCCGAGACCGATGGCCGAGACCTCAAGCCCGCTCTTTCCCAGTTCACGAGTCTGCATAGTCGTTTCCTTTCTAAGCCTGATATTGGGCGTCGGTGACAGGTTCCATCCAGTCGACGACCTTGCCGTCGAGGTGTTCCTGGACGGCGATATGGGTCATCGCCGTCGTCGGTGCTGCGCCATGCCAGTGGCGCTCCCCCGGCGCGAAGCGGATGACGTCGCCGGGGCGGATTTCCTCGATGGGGCCGCCTTCGCGTTGGACGCGTCCGCAGCCCGATGTGACGACCAGCGTCTGGCCGAGCGGATGCGTGTGCCAGACCGTGCGCGCGCCAGGCTCGAAAGTGACGCTGGCGCCGGCGGCGCGGGCGGGCTCGATCGCCGCAAACAAAGGATCGATGCGCACGTTGCCTGTAAACCACTCAACAGGTCCCTTGGCCGAAGGCTGCGAGCCATTTCGCTTGATATCCATCTTGTCTTCCTTCCCCTATCGGAATGACGCCGTCCGGCGAACTTGCGGTGACAGGATAGTTAGCGCGTGTGCTTGGTTTCGATTAGATGGTATAAACGACAAGGACCCATGAGGGATTTTCATAAATGTCGCGCCCTGCCGTCAACGACCTTATCGCTTTCCTCGCCGTTGCCCGGGCGCAAAGCTTCACCAAGGCCGCGGGCAAGCTGGGTGTTTCACAATCAGCGCTCAGCCACACCATTCGCGGCCTTGAGGAGCGGCTGGGTCTGAGATTGCTGACACGGACGACGCGCAGCGTCTCGCCGACGGAGGCCGGCGAACGCCTGCTCGTCTCCATCGGGCCGCGGTTGGATGAGATCGAAAGCGAGCTGGCCGCATTGAGCGCTTTTCGGGAAAAGCCGGCGGGCACGATCCGCATCAATGCGGGCGAACACGCAGCCGATTTCGTTCTATGGCCTGTCCTGGAAAAGCTCCTGCCGAATTATCCCGACGTCAATGTCGAGATCATCGTCGATTATGGCCTGACGGACATCGTTGCGGAACGTTACGATGCCGGCGTGCGGCTGGGGGAACAGGTGGCGAAAGATATGATTGCCGTCCGCATCGGCCCCGACATGCGCATGGCTGTGGTCGGCACGCCCGCCTATTTCGCTCACAGGCCGAAGCCGCTGATGCCGCAGGATCTGACCGATCATAATTGCATCAATCTGCGCCTCCCGACCTATGGCGGCGTTTATGCGTGGGAGTTCGAGAAGGACGGACGTGAGCTCAAGGTTCGAGTCGACGGGCAACTGGTCTTCAATAATATAGCGCTCCGGCTGAGCGCGGTTTCGGCGGGGATGGGACTTGCCTTTCTACCGGAGGACCTGGTCGAGGCGCCGCTGGCCGAGGGTCGGCTGGTGCGCGTCCTCGAGGACTGGTGTCCGCCGTTTCCGGGCTACCATCTCTACTATCCGAGCCGCCGGCATACCTCCCCGGCATTTGCTCTTGTCATCGATGCGCTTCGCTATAGAGGATAGATCTCGTCGCCGGCCGGATTCGAGACTCTCTATCGGATCTCCTCAAGCCGGACGGTCGCTGCGATGAAATCGGCGATGGCGCCTGTGTCGTCGAGATCGAAGACGGGCAGGAACGTGTCCATGACGGCGTGATCGGCGGCGATCGCGCAGATATGAGGATCGCTCGGCGCCAGCGGCTCGCGATTGGCGGCTTCCAGGCGGCGGGCCTCGATCTTCGGGATCGGTTCGCGCTTGTAGCCTTCGATCAGGACGAGATCGCAGGGGGCGAGACGGGCGAGGATTTCTTCGAATGCAGGTTCTGGCGCGCCGCGCAGTTCGTGCATGATGGCGTAGCGGGTGCCGGAGACGATGGTGACCTCGTGGGCGCCGGCCTGGCGGTGGCGGTAGCTGTCGGCTCCGACCTTGTCGATGTCGAAATCATGATGCGCATGCTTGATCGTCGAGATCCGATAGCCGCGGCGGGTGAACTCCGTCACCAGCCGGACGGCGAGCCCTGTTTTGCCCGAGTTCTTCCAGCCGGCGATGCCGAAGATTTTCGGTGCGGTCATGTGCGCAGGGCCTCCAGCCAGCGTTGCGCCTCGATGAGATCATCCGGCGTGTTGATGTTGAAGAAGGGGTCGAGCAGGCTGGCACGGGTCGGATGCAGTGGAAACGCCACTTCCGTAACGTCATGCCGCAACAGGAAGTCGCGCACGCGGCGTTTCTCGTCGGTAGCGATCCAGGCTTCCAGATCGGCCGCCAGTGTCACCGGCCAGAGACCGAAGACAGGATGACTGCGGCCCTCGGAGGCAGCAATGGCGATCTGCGGTGGGCGCTCCAGGGCTGCGGCCAGGCGGGCGACGAGATCGATGGGAAAGAACGGGCAATCCACAGAGACGGTGACGACGTGGGTAATCGCCGGAAGGCCGGCGCCGTAGACCATGGCCGCGTGGATGCCGGCCATCGGCCCGGCCTTGCCAGGAATGTGGTCGGGAATAGCAGGCACGTCCTCGGCGACTGCGTCGGCATTGACGGCAACGGAGCTGACCTGCTCCGAGAGACGGAGCAGTACATGGCGGAGCAGGCTGTCGGTTCCGAGCATCACCTCCGCCTTGTCGCGCCCCATGCGTTGCGAGCGGCCGCCGGCCAGCACGACGCCTGCTATTACGGATCTGTCGAGCGGGAATTCAGTCATCATCCTGCCTCAAACCGGTGAGCGCGGCGCCGATTCCTGCGCGATCGGGGGCACGCGGCGCTTGGCTTCACGATAGAACGTATAGAGGCCGGAAGCGATGACGATTGCGGCACCCAGGAGCGTCCAGCTGTCGGGCACTTCGGCGAAGAAGAAAAAGCCGAGCAGCGAGGAGAAGATCAGGCTGGTATAGCGGAAGGGCGCGACGAAGGAAATTTCCCCGGTGCGCATGGCGAGGATGACCGACTGGTAGCCGACGAGCACCAGCACCGAGGCGAGCAGGAGATGTCCAAGGGAAGTGGCGCTGACCGGCTGCCAGCCGCCGAGTACGGGGATGAGAAGCGCGCCGAAGAAGGAGATGGAGGTCGCGGTGATGACGGTGATCATCAACGACGGAATCTCCGGATCGATCGAGCGGGTGGCGAGATCGCGGCCGGCCGTCGTCAGCACCGCGGCGACGCAGAGGAGCGCGGCGGGGGTGAAGCCCTCGGGGCCGGGGCGGATGATGATCATGACACCGAGGAGGCCGATGAGGATCGCCGACCAGCGCCGCCAACCGACGGGCTCGTTGAAGAAGAGCGCGGCGCCAAAGGTGACGATCAGCGGCAGCGATTGCAGGATCGCCGAGGCATTGGCGATCGGCATCAAGCCGAGTGCGGTGATATAGGTGACGGCGGAAAACATCTCGCAGATGATGCGCAAGATAATGATCGGCTGCAGCACGACGCGCCAGGAGCGCAGAGCGCCCATTTTCCTGGCGATGAGATAGACGAGCAGGCTGGTGAAGAGGCCGCGCAGGAACATGATCTCGCCGGCATTCATATAGGCGACCACCGATTTGGAGAGGGCATCGCTCGCCGAAAAGCCGGCCATCGCCATGCTCATATAGATGGCGCCCTCAGTATTGCGTGACCGCGGCATGAAGAGATTCCCTTTACCTGTGCGCCCCTTCTTAGTCGGGAAGATACGTGAAGGGAATCGAATGAATGTCACACCCGGGATAAATCGATGATGCGACGCACAATGGTGCTGACGTGACGGCAGGCGCCTCTGCGGAAACCGCGGCAACTTACCGTTTTATCTGACGAATCCGGTATTTCGGATATGAACACCGAGGGCACTGATCCGGCCAAAACCATCTGTCATCGGCGGATTTTGTTTTTGCGCGCGGGAAACGGGTGGCTGCACCGTCAGATGTTTGAGATCTGGGATGTCTCAACAACTGAGGAGAAACGGATATGACACTTCTTAATGGTAAAACCGCGATCGTCACCGGTGCAAGCTCGGGCATCGGCTGCGCGGCGGCGAGGGTTTTTGCACGGCAAGGCGCGAAGCTGGTGATCAACGGTCGGCGGCAGGATGCACTCGATGCCGTCGTCGCCGAAATCGAAGCAGAAGGCGGAGAGGCTGTCGCCGTTGCCGGCGATGTCAGGGACGAGGCGCTGCAGGCAAGACTGGCCGAAACGGCGGTCTCCCTTTTCGGCAAACTCGATATCGCCTTCAACAATGCCGGCGGTCTCGGCGAGATGGGGCCGGTTGCCGGATTGTCGCTGGAGGGTTGGCGCGAGACGATCGAGACCAATCTCACCGCCGCCTTCCTCGGCGCCAAACACCAGTCGGCGGCAATGGGAGAGGGCGGCGGTTCGCTGATCTTCACCTCCACCTTCGTCGGCTACACCGCCGGCATGCCCGGCATGGGGGCCTATGCGGCGAGCAAGGCCGGCTTGATCGGTCTCGTGCAGGTGCTGGCCGCCGAGCTCGCGTTGCGCAACATCCGCGTCAACGCCCTTCTGCCCGGCGGCACCGATACGCCCGCCAGCATCACCAACGCGCCCGACGCGACGGCGGAAGTGCTTGCCTTCGTCGAGGGATTGCATGCGCTGAAGCGCATGGCTCGGCCGGAAGAGATCGCCAATGCGGCGTTGTTTCTGGCGTCGGATCTATCGAGTTTCGTGACGGGGACGGCGATGCTGGCGGATGGTGGGGTTTCGATTAGCCGGACGTAGGACGGGTGAGGGGCCAGCGTATCTCGGAGGTAGAGCCACCCGCCCCCGTCCTTCGAGGCTCCGGCCTTTGGCCTCCACACCTCCAGGACGAGGGCTAATCGTGGATGTCGCGGACTGTGACCTCTCTCCAGCCTCATCCTTGCTGAGGTGCCCCGCAAGGGGGAAAGGACGGGGCTGGCCACCATTGCACCTGCGCTTGCGGAGGGCTCAGGACATGATCAACCCGCCATCGACATTGATCGTCTGGCCGGTGATGTAAGCGGCGTCGTCGCTGGCGAGGAAGGTGACCAGGCCGGCGACGTCCTCGCCGGAGCCGGCGCGTTTCATCGGGATGCCTTCGACCCATTCCTTCATCAGTTCGCCTGGGGCATAGTTGCCGAGCAATTTGCCCCAGGCCTGGTCGTTATAGGCCCACATGTCGGTTTCGATGATGCCGGGGCAGAAGGCGTTGACGGTGATGTTTTCGGTCGCAACTTCCTTGGCGAGGCTCTGGGTGATGCCGACGACGCCCATCTTCGAGGCGGCGTAGTGCGGGGTGTAGATGAAGCCGTCGCGGGCCTGGCCGGAGGCGGTGTTGATGATGCGGCCGCCGCGCTTGTGCTTGCGCATTCTTGCAATGGCCTCCTGGGCGCAGAGGAAGACGCCCTTGGTGTTGACGGCCATCACCTTGTCCCACTCGTTTTCGGTCATGTCCTCGATGCGTGCGATGGTGATGACGCCGGCGTTCTGGATTGAGACGTCAATCGTGCCGAATTCCTTTTCGGCCGCATCGTAGAGTGCGACGACGCTCGCCTTGTCGGTGACATCGCCGATGAAGGAGAGCGCCTTGCCGCCTTCGGCCCTGATCCCTTCGGCAACGCCGTGGACCAGGTCTTCATTCGCCGAGACGACGAGATTGGCGCCCTCACGCGCAAAGCGCCTGGCGATCGCAGCGCCGATGCCGCGGCTGCCCCCGGTGATGACGACAGTCTTTTGATCAAAGCGTTTCATGCTCTTTCCTCGTATCCTGACATAAACAGCAAATCTCGGCGCAACCGCCCGTTCGATCGGCGCGAAGGGCGGGCAGACGACGATATCGCACGCCGTCATGCCCGTTACCCTCCGGCGCCTCGGTCTCAGCCAGGGAGGAGGCGAGACCGTTCATTTTCCAGTGGCCTGGCAATGAGCCTTCTTAGGCATCACCAGCAGCAGAAACCGCCATCGACGAGAAGATCGACGCCGGTCACGAAACTTGCCGCATTCGACAGCAGGAACACCGCCGGCCCTACCATCTCGTCGACCGTCGCCATGCGCTGCATCGGCGTCTGCTCTTCGAAGAGCTTGGTCTGGTGGACCATCTCCGCACGGGTGTTCATCGGCGTTGCCGTATATCCGGGGGAAATGGTGTTGACACGAATGCCACGGCCGACCCATTCCATCGCCAGTGACTTCGACATGTGGATGACGCCCGCCTTGGAGGCGTTGTAATGCGCCTGGCTCAGCCCGCGGTTGACGATCACACCGGACATGGAGGCGATGTTGACGATGGAGCCGCGTCCATTCTTCAGCATGGCGCGGGCCTCGGCCTGGCTGGACAGGAATATGCCCTTGAGGTTGATATCCATCAGCGTCTGATATTGATCCTCCTCCATCTCCTCTGCCGGATTGGCGTTGGCGATGCCCGCTGCATTGACCGCAAGCGTCAGTGCACCGAGATCGGCTTCGGTGCGTGCGACGGCATCTGCAAGGGAAGATTTGTTCGTGACGTCAGCCGCGATCTCGATCGAGCGGCGGCCGGCGGCGCGGATATGTTCGGCTGTCGTCGCCAGTCCGTCGTCGGTCCGGCGGTCGAGCAGGGCCACGTCGGCGCCGCATTGCGCGAGGCCGATGGCAATGCGCTGCCCGATGCCGCTCCCGGCGCCGGTAACGATGGCAACCTGGCCGCTGAGATCGAAAAGCTTCGGGGCATTCAGAGTGATGTCGGACACCGCTCTTCCTTTCTCTGTTGTTTTGTTTTCACGCAATTCCTGACGCAAAACCGCTGCACACTTTTGCTGGAATTGCTTTAGATGGTAGCCAGTTCCATGACCGAAACGTCATTGGCCTGGTCACGATCGAGGATCCCCGCCTGCTTGCCTTGCGCAAGCACGAGAATGCGATTGGAGACGCCGAGAACTTCCTCGAGGTCCGAGCTTACGACGATGACCGCCACGCCCTGTTTGGCAAGATTGACGATGATGTCGTAGATGCCGGCGCGGGCGCCGACGTCGATGCCTCTCGTCGGTTCGTCGAGCACGACAACCTTGGGATCGCGCATGAGCCACTTGGCGATCACGACCTTCTGCTGGTTGCCGCCGGATAGGTCCGAGGCGTACTGCTCGGCACGGCCCTTGACACCGAACTTCGCCACCGCCTTTTCCGCAAAGGAGCGCTTGATGCGCGGCGTGATCCAACCACCGCCCAGCTTGTCGAGATTGGCGTAGACAATGTTCTCGCTGATCCGGTGCCCGACGATCAGGCCCTGTTCCTTGCGGTCTTCCGGAACCATCACGATCCCCTTGGCGATCGCGTCCGCCGGGTCGTGCAGCCTGAGTTCCTCGCCTTCCAGCTTGATCGAACCGGCGCCGATCGGATCTGCTCCCGAAATCGCACGCACCAGTTCGGTGCGCCCGGCGCCGACCAATCCGGCGATGCCGAGAATTTCGCCGGCCCGCACCTCGAAGGTAACGTCGCGGAACGCGTTGTCCGGCGAGCTCAGGCCGGACACCTGAAGTACCGGGCGGTCTGTTGGAACGGGCAGGGCGGGGAACAAGCGGTCGAGCGGGCGTCCGACCATACTCTCAACAATCGTTCTCACCGGGGTCGCGCTGTCCGAGAATTCCTGCACCCGCTCGCCGTCGCGAAGAACGACGATGCGGTCGGTGATCTTCTTGATCTCTTCCATGCGGTGGGAAATGTAGACGATGCCGACGCCTTCCGAGCGAAGCTTGCGAACCTGTTCGAAGAGAGCCTCGGTCTCGGCGCCGCCAAGGGCGGCTGTCGGTTCATCGAGGATCAGCAGCTTTGCGTTGAGCGCCAGCGCCTTGGCGATCTCGATAAGTTGCTGATTTGCCGTGGAGAGGCCGGCGACCGTTCGCGTTGCAGGTATGTGAAGGTTCAAGCGAGCGAGCTGGTCCTGGGCCCGGCGAACCATCTGGGCACGGTCGATGGCGCCGTTCTTCATCGGCCAGCGTCCGATGAAGACGTTTTCGGCGATCGAGAGCTGCGGCAGAAGCTGCAGCTCCTGGTGGATCAGGACAACGCCCTTGTCGATCGCTTCCCTCGGGGTGGCCGGGGCGTAAGGTTGCCCCAGCCATGTCATCGATCCTTCGGAGGGCGTGCGGGAGCCGGCAATGATGCCTGACAGCGTCGACTTGCCCGCTCCGTTTTCACCGAGAAGTGCAACCACTTCGCCCGGATAGACGTCCAGGCTGACATTCTTCAGAACCTGGAGCGGCCCATACCACTTGGATATGCCCCTCAGGGAAAGAACGGGATCAGTCATGGCACACCTCCTCAAGACCTCGGCTTCATCAGGGATGGTTGGCGATGAAGCCTGCAACGTTTTCCTTGGTGGTCAGCGTGGCATCCATGAGCTGGACCGGCGGTACTTTCTCTCCGGCGACAAGCTTGGCGGCATTTTCAACCGCGTCGCGGCCCATCTTCTGCGTCTGCTGAGTAGCCGTAACGTCGAAGACGCCCTTGCTGAGAGCTTCGAGCGCTGCGGTGTCGCCGTCGAAGCCCCCGACCACGATTTTCCCGGAAGGTTTCGCGACCTTGATTGCCTGGGCGGCGCCGAGTGCAAGAGCGTCAGCCTGAGCGAATACGATCGAGACGTCGGGGTTGGCCTGAAGCATGTTCTGCATGATCTGGAAGCCTTCATCCTGGCTCCAAATGTTGGAGTACTGCTCAGCGACGACCTTTACATCCGGGGAGGCCTTGAGAGATTGAGCGCAGCCCTTCGAGCGATCCACTTCCGGCGTCGTGCCCTTCTGGCCGTGGATGATGACCATCTTCCCCTTGCCGCCGGCTTCCTTCAGGATGTAGTCGCAGACAGCCTTGGCTGAGGCGACGGAATCCGTTGCAAGGAACGTATCGCCCGGCGCTCCTTCCGCATTGCGGTCAACGTTTACGACCGGGATGCCGGCGTTCTTCGCGAGCTTGACCGGAACGCTCGCCGCGGCCGCACCGGCCGGAATATAGATCAGCGCGTCGATTTTCTGGGTCAGAAGATCTTGGATCTGGTTGACCTGCGTCGGCCCGTCGCCCTTGGCGTCGACCGTAATCACTTCGATGCCGCGCTTCTTGGCTTCGGCCTCGACCGATTGCTTGATCTGGTTGAAGAAGTTTGCCTGAAGGTTGGCAACGGCGAGGCCCAGCTTCTTCAGTTCCGCCGCGTGTACGGGACCGAGCATAAGACCGAGCAGTGCGGCAGACGCGAGCATGGTGCGCGCTATTTTCATTGTATTTCCTCCGTTGTTTGATGGAACCCTCGGGTATGTCCTCCCCCTCGGGGTATAGATCCGTCCCGATTTTCCGGGGCGGAATTCCGGGTCCGCCAGTGCGGCGGATCCCGCTCGTCAGGCGCGACGCCGACGAATGGTCTCTGCGCCGACCGCAAGCACGATGACGATGCCGATGATCACCTGCTGAAGGAACGGCGAGACGTTGAGAAGGTTGAGACCGTTGCGCAGCACACCGATGATCAGCACGCCGATCAACGTTCCGCCGATGCCGCCGGCGCCGCCGGAGAGCGAGGTGCCGCCGATGACGACCGCAGCGATGGTGTCCAGTTCATAACCGAGACCACTGGACGGCTGGACGGAATCCAGCCGGGCGGCGAGCACGACGCCTGCAAGGCCTGCAAGGACGGCACTCATGACATAGACGCCGATCGTCACGAGCGGGACGTTGATGCCGGCGAGGCGTGCGACTTCGGAATTTCCGCCCACCGCATAGAGCATGCGGCCTTCGGAGCGGAAGTGCAGGAAAAGCCAGGCCGCCAGAACCACCGCCAGCATCAGAAAGACCGTGGCGGTCATGACGCCGAAATGGCGATCGATCGCCAGCATCATGAACCAGTCGGGGAAGCCGACGATCTGCTGGCCGTCGGTAATCATGTTTGCAACGCCGCGGGCAGCCGACATCATTGCCAGAGTGGCGATAAAGGCCGGAACCCTGAACTGCGTCACCAGCAGTCCGACAATCAGGCCCGATACCGCCGAGGCGATCAGCGCAAAGGCGATCCCGACGGGAAGCGGCAGGCCGGCGACGTTGGCTGTCCAGCCCATGACCATCATCGCCAAAGCGAGTGCCGAGCCGACGGAGAGATCGATGCCGCCGATCAGAATGACGAACGTCATTCCGACCGCCATGATGCCGAGAACGGTGATCTGGTCGAGGATGTTGAGCCCGTTTCGAACAGAAAGAAACGTGTCTGTGCTGACGCTCAGAAAGACGCACAGCACGAGCAATCCGACGAGTGGGCCGGTCGCTCCCTTGAGCTTGCTCAACCACGCACCGGACGAAAGCCTGTGTTCATTGATATCGAGCGCCACCATTGCTCCTCCCTCTGCGTAGGCCTGTATCCGATATTGGTTCAGGAGCGAATAATTATTCACTGCTGCTGGAAAATTCATTAACAACTTGCTTTCCAGCTGTCAACTAGATTTCGTTGACGGGATGTTTGTGATGCTGAGTACAAGGGGGGTTGACTAATCGGCTTCTTATGCAAAAATATTGATTAGTGAATATTTATGCACGCGAGGAATCGATGGATACGACAGAACTTGAGCGCATCGCCCGCGAGATCCGATTGCGCGATCTTCAGGCGGTCTTTGAAGCGGGCGCCGGCCATATTGGCGGGGAAATGTCGGTCATTGACATTTTGACGGCGCTCTATTTTCGTGTGCTGAATGTCTGGCCGGATCAGCCAAAGCATCCCGACCGCGACAGGTTCGTTCTTTCAAAGGGACATACGGCCTGCGCCCTGTATGTGACTCTCGCAAAACGCGGCTTTATTCCCGAGGAGGAGATTTCCACGTTCCTGCAGCCGCATTCGCGGCTGAACGGGCATCCGAATTGCAATAAGGTTCCGGGCGTCGAGACGAATACCGGGCCGCTCGGCCATGGTCTCCCGGTCGCAGTCGGAATGGCGAAAGCCGCCAAGCTCTCGGGCGCGAAATTTCACACCTACGTCGTCACCGGCGACGGTGAGATGCAGGAGGGCTCCAACTGGGAAGCCATCATGGCGGCAGCCCAATTCAAGCTCGACAACTTGACGCTGGTCATCGATCACAACAGGTTTCAGCAGGGCGCGGCGCTCGCCGAAACCAATGATCTCGCGCCGCTTCGTCCGAAGCTTGAAGCCTTCGATTGGGAAGTCACCGAGATCAACGGCAACACTATGAGTGAGATCGTTCCTGCTCTCGAACACCGGGGAACAAGACCGCATTGCATCGTCGCCCACACCAACAAGGGCCATGGGATCTCGTTCATGCAGGACCGGGTCGACTGGCACCATAAGGTGCCGAGCAAAGAGCAATACGAAATCGCATTGGCAGAATTGTCGGAGGCACTGTAATGAACGCGCCAATCAACCCACCCAAGCTCCACGATTGCCGCGACGCATTCGCCACCACGCTTGAGCGGCTGGCAACTGAAAACGAGAAGATCGTTGCTGTCTGCAACGACTCGGTCGGTTCTTCCAAGCTCGGCGGCTTCAAGTCGAAATTTCCCGAACGCCTCGTCAATGTCGGAATTGCAGAGCAGAACATGGTGGGCGTCGGAGCAGGCCTCGCCAACGGCGGACGTCTTCCATTCGTCTGCGCTGCCGCTCCGTTTCTGACGGGGCGGTCGCTGGAGCAGATCAAGGCCGACATTTCCTACTCGAATGCCAACGTCAAGCTGGTCGGCATCTCCTCCGGCATGGCCTATGGCGAACTCGGTCCGACCCATCACTCGATCGAAGACTTCGCCTGGACACGGGTCTTGCCCAATCTTCCGGTTATTGCGCCTTGCGACCGCATCGAAACCGCCGCTGCGGTTGCGTGGGCCGCGACTTATGACGGGCCCTGTTTCCTGCGCCTGTCACGGGTCGGCGTGCCCGACCTGCTTCCGGAAGGCCATAAATTCGAACTTGGCAAGGCAAATCTCCTTCGCCAGGGTTCCGACATCACCCTCATCGCCAACGGTACTTTGACGCATCGCATTCTGAAGGCTGCCGAAATCCTCGCTGAGCGCGGCGTCAGTGCCAGGGTGCTCAACCTTGCGACGGTTCGTCCCATCGATGAGGAGGCGATCATCGCCGCAGCCAGGGAAACCGGAGCGATCGTCACAGCCGAAGAGCATTCGATCTTTGGCGGGCTCGGCTCGGCGGTCGCCGAAGTGGTGGTCGACAATGCCCCGGTGCCGATGAAACGTCTCGGCGTTCCCGGCGTCTATGCCCCCACAGGTTCGGCAGAGTTCCTGCTCGACGAATTCGGGATGGCGCCGTCCGCAATCGCCGACGCCGCGCAGGCGCTGATCAAGCGGAAGTAACTGGGATCAAGACTGGCCGAACGCTTTTGCGGTTTCGGCCGTCGCCTGATCCGGGGAGGATAGAATGCGGGCAATTCTGGCAATCGACCAGGGCACGACCAATTCAAAGGCAGTTCTCGTTTCCGAAAAGGGAGAAATCGTCGGCAGAGGCTCGGCGCCTGTCGGCATCTCCTATCCGAAGCCGGGCTGGGTCGAACAAGACCCGCGCCGGCTCTACGCCTCGGTCTGCGAAGCGGTTGATGCCTGCCTGAAGGCCGGCTCCGATGTTGTTATCGAGGCCGTGGCCATTTCCAACCAGCGCGAATCGGTCACCGCCTGGGACGCCGAAACGGGAGAGGCGCTTGGGCCGGTGGTCAGCTGGCAGTGCCGCCGAACGGCGCAGGATTGCGAACGTCTGATTGCCGAAGGCCGTCTTGACCGGGTGCAGGCGCTCACCGGCCTGCCATTGGACCCGATGTTTCCGGGTTCGAAATTCCGCTGGCTGCTCGACCGTATTCCGGCCGGGCGATCGGTGCGGCTCGGCACGATCGACAGCTGGCTCGTCCACTGCCTGACGGGTGGGCGCCGGCACGCCTGCGACGCCTCGAATGCCGGCAGGAGCCAGTTGTTCGATCTCAGGGAGCAGAGATGGAGCGAGGAACTCGGCGAGATCTTCGGCGTGGATATCGCGCTGCTGCCCGAGGTGCTCGACAGCTCCGCCGATTTCGGCAGAACGCAAGGATTGCCGGGGGTGCCGGATGGCACTCCGATCATGGCCGCGATCGGCGACAGCCACGCCGCCCTGTTCGGCCATGGGGCATTCAAGCCGAGCGACGGCAAGGTGACCTTCGGGACCGGCTCTTCGGTCATGACGACGCTTTCGCAATTCATTCCTCCACGCAACGGCGTCACGACCACAGTCGCATGGCGTATTGGGGGAAAGCCGACTTTCGCGTTCGAAGGCAATATTCTCGTTTGCGCCGCCAGTCTTCCCTGGATGGCCGATATTCTCGGCCTTGCGGATGTGGCGGCCCTCGTCGAGCTTGCGGCGAGCGCCGAGCCGGGCGGACCCGGCTTCGTGCCGGCATTCGTGGGGCTGGGGGCGCCTTACTGGAATGCCGATGCCCGCGCCCTGTTCTCCCAGATCAACTTTAATACGACACGTGCGCAAATGGCCCGGTCGGTGACCGATTCCATCGCTTTCCAGGTGCATGACGTGATCGCGGCCATGCGGACGCAGAGCGGCGGCGAACTCGGCGCGCTCTATGTGGATGGCGGACCGAGCCAGAACCGCTTCCTGATGCAGTGTGTCTCGAACCTTATCGAACATCCCGTGATCCAATGCGAAGCACCCGAGGCATCGGCTTTGGGCGCTGCCTATCTGGCGGGGCTGTCACTCGGCTTGTGGAGCGATCTCGAAATTGTCGCGGCGTTGCCGCGAAACACGCAAACCATCGAGCCGCAACCCGTGGATCGTGGGGTGCTTCTCGATACTTGGAATGATGCGCTCGCCCGCTCGACGTCCCGCGAAACAAAGGCTAAAGGTGAATAAAAATTCAATCTGGGATTAGCGATGACTCGCCTCAACGAACTCCGCCTCATTTCAAGGGTCGCCCAGATGTACCACATAGAGGGACGGCGGCAGGCGGAGATCGCAGAGCACCTTCGCCTGTCGCAGGCGACGGTGTCGCGCATGCTGAAGCGTGCCGAAGCTGAAGATATCGTGAGAACCAGCGTGATCCCGCCCGTCGGTACCTATAGCGAGCTCGAGGGCGCGCTTCGCGAAAAATACGGTCTGCCGGAGGCGATCGTCGTCGAGTGCACGGAAGACCGGGACGGCGCCATCATGGCCCGTATCGGCGAGGCGGCGGCACATCTCCTTGAGGTGACGCTTGCGCCGGGGGAGATCATCGGCGTTTCGAGCTGGAGCCAGACCATCTTCAAGATGGTCGAGAACATTCACCCGCAGAAGAGCGCTCAGGCGAAGTATGTCGTCCAGACCCTTGGCGGCATGGGCGATCCTTCCGTGCAGACGCATGCGACGCAGCTGACCACGCGGCTTGCACGGCTGACCGGGGCCGAGCCGAAACTGCTTCCCGTGCAGGGCGTGACGACGTCAAGGGAAGCAAAGCTTCTGATGCAGGCCGACCCGTTCGTCCGTGAGACGATGGACCTCTTCGGCAGCATAACGCTTGCAATCGTCGGCATCGGCGCCGTTGAACCGTCCGAACTTCTCGCACGCTCCGGCAATATCTTTTCCTCCCGCGAACTCTCCGATCTCGCGGAAGCAGGCGCCGTCGGCGATATCTCGCTTCGCTTCTTCGATAAGAACGGCAAACCGGTCAAGACGCCGCTGGACGACCGGGTCATAGGCTTGCCGCTCGAGGATCTGGAGCGGGTGGACCGGGTGATTGCCCTTGCCGGTGGGGCCAAGAAGACCGACGCGATTGCCGGCGCGCTCCGCGTCGGGGTGATCGATATGCTTGTGACCGACAAGTTTACCGCGCAGCGATTGATCGACTGACGGGCAGGGTGGAGTGCCCGCCTCGTCCTTCGAGGCTTCGCCCGATGGCTACGAGGCCCTCTTGGCGTGACGGCATGCCCATCCACTGTCATCCTGAAATAGGCATCCCCGTCGCATAACCCACTATACAGCAACAGCAACGTACAAGGATGGGCTCTCTCGGGTATTGACGCCCTCCGGACAGGCTCCCCTGGGTCAATGCGCCGTCCCATCGACGATCACATGATCGTGGTCCAGCGAGCATCTCTCCACCCGGGCTTCGACTCTGTAGATTTCCCGCAGCATTTCGGCGGTAACGACATCTCTTGGCGCTCCGCAGGCGCGCATGCGGCCGTTGGCGATGACCAGCACCTTGTCGGCGAAGCGCAGGGCCTGGTTGAGGTCGTGGATGGCGATCAGGACGAGCATGCCTTTGGCGCGGGCCCTGCGGCGCATGAAGTCGAGGACTTCGACCTGGCGGTGGAGGTCGAGGGCGCTTGTGGGTTCATCCATCAGCATGATTTCAGGTTCGCGCACGAGCGCCTGGGCGATCGAGACGAGCTGGCGCTGGCCGCCGGAGAGCGCGCCGAGATCGCGGAAGGCGAGCGCGGTGATATCGAGCGCTGCCATGATCTCGTCGATGAAGCGCAGGTCGCCATCGCCGACGGCCCAGGACTGGCCCTGCTTGCGGGCAAGCAGGATGGATTCGTAGACGGTCAGCACCGCATTTGCCGACGTATCCTGCGGCATGTAGCTGATGGCGTTTTTCGCCTTCGAGCCTTCGACGACGACATGACCGGGCCCCTTGAGCAGGCCGGTGATGCGCTTGAAGAGCGTCGACTTGCCGGCGGCGTTCGGGCCGATCACCGCCACGACCTCGCCTGACCTCATCACCGGCGTCGTTACGTCTTCGACGAAGAGCTTGCGGCCGTGAAAGGCGCCGACCGACTGCAACTGAAGCGCTACCATGACCGGCTCCTGTTCGAGAGGATGAGCGAGAAGAAGAAGGGCACGCCGACCAGGGCCGTGATGATGCCGATCGGGAAGACGACACCTGGGATGATCGACTTCGAGACGATCGAGGTCAGCGACAGCAGCAGTGCGCCCGAAAGGATCGAGCCTGGCAGGAAGAAGCGCTGATCCTCGCCGAGGATCATGCGCGCGATATGCGGGCCGACGAGGCCGACAAAGCCGATCGTGCCGACGAAGCTCACCGGCACCGCGGCAAGCAGCGAGACGACGAGCATGGTTTCCAGGCGGATGCGGCGGACATTGACGCCGAAGCTTGCCGCCTTGTCCTCGCCGAGGCGGATGGCGGTCAGCGCCCAGGCGTTGCGGGCAAAGAGCGGCAACGCTGCCAGCAGGACGGCGAGCGTCACCCAGATCTTCGGCCAGGTGGCCTTGGTGAGACTGCCCATCGTCCAGAAGACGACGGCCGACAGCGCCTGTTCGGAGGCGAGATATTGCAGGAAGGCGAGGGCGGCATTGAAGGTGAAGACCAGCGCGATGCCGAGCAGCACCACCGTCTGCACCGAAACGCCGCGGGCCTGCGAGACGAAATGGATGAAGAGGGTGGCGATCAGCGCCATGATGAAGGCATTGACCGGCACCAGCAAGCCGGCTGCGACAGGCAGAAGCGGAACGGTGGTGACGATCGCAAGCGCCGCGCCGAAGCCTGCTGCCGCCGAAATGCCTAAGGTGAAGGGGCTAGCGAGCGGATTGGCGAGGATCGTCTGCATCTGCGCGCCGGCAACGGAGAGCGAGGCGCCGACGACGATCGCCATCACAGCGACCGGCATGCGGATGTCCCAGACGACGGCGCGGATCTGATCGGAAACGGAGGCGGGGTCAAGGAGGGCGGAGACGACCTCGCCGAGACTATAACGGGCCGGCCCCCAGGCGAGATCGACGGCGAAGGACAGACAAAGTGCTGCGGTCATGGCGAAAAGGATCAGCAGCTTGCGCCGGGCGAGGGCGCGGTAGCGCTCCCGCCCGGCTTCGGCTTCGATCGATATGGCGGCGATCTCGGCCATCGCGGATTACTTGCCCGCCTTGGCGTCGACCCAGTAGCCCGGCTGATAGGCGACCGGCAGGAACTTCTCGTGGAATTCCTTGAAGGTGGCGTCCGGGTCGAGATCGGCAAACAGGTTCGGATGGAACCACTTCGCCAGCTGCTGGACGGCGACAAACTGGTATGGGCTGGTGTAGAACTGGTGCCAGATCGCATGAACATTGCCGCCGGCCACCGCCTTGGAGCCGGTGAAGGCCGGGTTTTCCATCAGCGTGTTGAGCGCCTTGCGGCTGTCGCCGAGGGTGGCTACGGCATTCGGGCCGACATTGACAAAATCCTTGGCATCCTTGGTCTGGCTCCAGTTGGAACCGGTGACGACGATGACCTCCGGATTGGCAGCGACGACCTGTTCGGCATTGATGGAGCCGGTGTAACCCGGCAGGAAATCGGAGCCGAGATTGTGGCCGCCGGCCAAATCGACCATAAGGCCGAAATTATCGGGACCAAAGGTGCCGCAGCATTCGACCAGGCCTGCGGCGCGATACATGAAGACATTGGGCTTCGGCGGATTGGCCGCCTTCAGCCTGTCGGTGACGCGCGCCATCTGTTCCTTCCAGAAGCTGGCGACGGCCTCGGCGCGGTCCTCATGGCCGAAGAGCTTGCCGAGAATCTTCAGGCTCGGCTCGGTGTTGGCGAGAATATGTTCCCGGAAATCGATGTAGACGATCTTGACCCCGATGCCATTCAGCATCTCTTCGAGCTTCACTTCGTCGGCGGCCGTCTTGTTGCCGATCGGCAGCAGCAGCACGTCCGGGTGCAGCTTGACGACCGTTTCGGTCTGCAGTGTGCCGTCGGTCAGGTTGCCGAGGAAGGGCAGGTCCTTGCCCTTGGGAAACTTCTCGACATAGGCGTTGAAGCCGTCCTTGTCGGTGGTCCAGAGATCGTTGCGCCAGCCGACGATCTTGGCGAAGGGGTCTTCCTTCTCGATCGGCGCGACGGCATAGAGCATGCGGCCTTCCCCAAGGATCACACGCTCGACCGGCTTGTCGAAGCTCACTTCGCGGCCGGCCACATCCTTGACGGTGAAGGATTGGGCGAGCGCCGACAGCGGCATCAGGCTCGCAATCGCAGCAGCGGAGACTGCGAGCATTTTCACGAAATTCATCTGGAAATTCCCCTGAGGTCTGAATAATGTCCGCAGGCATAAGAAATATGACTTTGTGAATCAAGTTATATGTTTTAGAGCATTTCCAAACTGATGCCATGCCGGGGTGCCTGCGATGAATTCAATGAACACGAACTACTCCATCCGCGATGAAATCCGCGATTTCTGGTCGGAAAGGGCCGCGACCTTCGACCAGAGCGTCGGCCATGAAATTTTTTCGGAGGCCGAACGGAAAGGCTGGCAGCGGCTGATCCGAAAGCATCTCGGCGAGGGGCAGGGGCGTGCGGCGCTCGATCTCGCCTGCGGCACGGCCGTCATCTCGCATCTGATGAACGATGCCGGCTTCAAGGTGACGGGGCTCGACTGGTCGGACGCGATGCTGGCGCAGGCGCGCGCCAAGGCGAAAAAGCGCGGCACTGACATCCGCTTTGTTTCCGGCGACGCCGAGAATACCATGGAGCCGCGGGACAGCTACGACGCCATCACCAACCGCCATCTCGTCTGGACGCTGGTGGACCCGGCTTCGGCTTTCAAGGAATGGTTTTCAGTGCTGAAGCCGGGCGGCAAGGTGCTGATCCTCGACGGCAATATGGGCAAGGAGACGTGGGTCAAGGGCCTGCAGAAGCTCTGGACGAAAATTACGGGCAAGCCGCCGACGAGCCACATGTCGCCTGAAATGATGGCGCGCCATCAGAACATCCGCTCCCGTGTGCACTTCGCCAAGGAGATGCCGGCCGAAGCAGTGGTCGATCTTCTCAGCAAGGCCGGCTTTACGGATATCGTGGTCGATCGCAAGCTCGCGGATATCCACTGGGCGCAGGCGCGCAAGATGCCGTTCCTGCGGGGGCTGGAGCGCATGGTGCAGGAGCGGTTTGCGATTTGCGCGCGTAAGCCTGGGTGATGGGTTGGAGCAACACCGGGTGGCTAGGCGCTGACCGTCGTGCCGTGAGGCTCTCGCAGGTGTTGCTGGACACTTCTGGATACTAGTGGAGTTTGGCGCACCCCGGCCCTTCGCTTGGGCTCAGGGCGTTGGCCCTGCGATGATCACTGGATCGATCGCTCCCCGCTTTGCGCAGACCGGGCCTCACCCGCCGGTGACGCTCATATGCCGCGCCACGGCCGGCCTGTTATGGGTGCGGTCGATGATGAAGTCGTGGCCTTTCGGCTTGCGGGTGATGGCCTCGTCGATGGCGGCGTGGAGGAGGGCGTCGTCTTCGGTGGCGCGGAGTGCGGCGCGGAGATCGGCGGCGTCGTTCTGGCCGAGGCACATATAGAGCGTGCCGGTGCAGGTGAGGCGCACACGGTTGCAGCTCTCGCAGAAATTATGGGTCATCGGCGTGATGAAGCCGAGGCGGCCACCGGTCTCGGTAACCCTGACGTAACGCGCCGGGCCGCCGGTCTGGTAATCTATGTCGGTTAGCGTGAACTGACGTTCGAGATCGGCGCGCAGCTCGGAGAGCGGCAGATATTGATCGGTGCGGTCCTCTTCGATCTCGCCCATCGGCATGGTTTCGATGACGGTGAGGTCCATGCCGCGGCCGTGGGCAAAGCGCAGGAGATCGGGCATCTCGGCATCGTTGAAATTCTTCAGCGCCACGGCGTTGAGCTTGATCTTGATGCCGGCCTTCTGCGCCGCGTCGATGCCTTCCATGACCTTGGCGAAATCGCCCCAGCGGGTGACCTTGCGGAACTTGTCGGGATCGAGCGTATCGAGCGAGACATTGATGCGGCGTACGCCGCAATCATAAAGCTCGGCGGCATGGCGGGAAAGCTGCGAGCCGTTGGTCGTCAGCGTCAACTCATCGAGGCCGGCGCCGATCTTTTCGCCGAGCTTGCGCACCAGATACATGATGTTCTTGCGCACCAGCGGCTCGCCGCCGGTCAACCTGATCTTCCTCACGCCCTTGGCGATGAAGGCGGAACAGAGCCGGTCCAGCTCTTCGAGCGTCAGCAGATCCTTCTTCGGCAGGAAGGTCATATTCTCGGCCATGCAATAGGTGCAGCGGAAATCGCAGCGGTCTGTAACGGAGACGCGCAGATAGGTGACCGTCCGGCCGAAAGGGTCGATCATTGGATGTGCATCTGCCGCGAGCGGCGATGCGTTACCTATCGTTCCCACTCTCGTATTCACCAATTCCTCCGCGGCGGGATTGTAGCAGTGCAAGCCGGACACCAGCCCGTTTTCAAGCGACATCTTTCTATTTGTGCATATGTGATTGCCCCGTCAAGGGAAACGGATTTCGCACACGCTAATTTGCGCTTGCCTCGAAAAAGCCGAACGCCTACTTCTCCAGGGGAAAGAGGGTGATTGAGATGAGCGATATCTGGCCGAGCGAACTTCGCGTTTCGAAAGACCGGCAGCGGCTGGTGGTGACCTTCAATGACGGCCAGAGCTTCGACCTGTCGGCCGAGCTGCTGCGAGTGCTCTCGCCCTCGGCCGAGGTGCAGGGCCACGGGCCCGGGCAGAAGGTGACGGTATCAGGCAAACGCAATGTCGCGATTATCTCGATGACGCCAACCGGCAATTACGCGGTGCGGATCGGTTTCGACGACATGCACGACACCGGCATCTACACCTGGACTTATCTGCGCGAACTCGGCGAACGAGGGGCGGAGCTGTTTTCGGCCTATGAGGACGAGCTCCGGGAAAAGGGCATGAACCGCGATACGTCGGAAAAGCCGCGCTGAATTTCAATCCATGGCCATCGGGGGACACATGGCGAAAGCGACTAGCAAGAACTGGCTGCGCGCCAAGGGAAGTGCGGCCGGCAGCAAGGTGACCTTCCTCGAACTGTTCTTCGACTTGGTCTTCGTCTTTTCGATCTCGCAGCTTTCGCATGCGCTTGCCGCCCATTATACGCCGCTGGGTGCTGCCGAAGCGGCGCTGATGACCTTCGCCGTCTGGTGGGTGTGGATCTTCACCGCCTGGGTGACGAACTGGCTCGATCCCGAGAAAATGCCGGTGCGCGGCATGCTGGTGGCGCTGATGATGCTCGGGCTGCTGCTGTCGGCCTCCGTTCCCGAAGCCTTCGGCGACAAGGGGCTGCTGTTTGCCGGCGCCTACGTGGCTATGCAGGTCGGGCGTTCGCTGTTTACGACCTATGCGATGACGCGCGTCGACCGGGCCAATACGCTGAATTTCGTGCGCATCACAAGCTGGCTTGCGGTCGCCGCCGTCTTCTGGATCGCCGGCGGGCTCATGGAGCATGAAGCCCGGCTGATTGCCTGGGTGATCGCACTTGTCATCGAATATGCCGGGCCAGCCGCAGGCTTTGCAGTGCCCGGGCTCGGCCGTTCGGTTCCAAGCGATTGGGACGTGTCCGGCGCGCATATGGCCGAGCGTTGCGCGCTCTTCGTTATCATCTGCCTTGGCGAAGCGATTCTCGTTTCCGGCCGTACCTTTTCCGAACTCCCGATCTCGGGACTGACGAGCATCGTCTTCGTCACCGGCTTCGTCGGCACGGTCGCCATGTGGTGGCTCTATTTCCACTTCGGCCACGGGCGCGCCGCCCATCGCATCGAACATGAGGAGACGCCGGGTGCCTTGGCGCGGCAGGCCTTCACCTATGGGCATATCCCGATCCTGGCCGGCATCATCGTGCATGCGGTGGCGGTTGAATTCATGTTCTCGCATCCGCACGAGACGGGCGATGTCGGCATCGCCGCGGCGGTGCTCGGCGGCTCCGGCCTATTCCTCGTCGGCAATCTCTGGTTCAAGGGCGCGACCAGCGGCCAGATGCCGCTGTCGCATCTTGCCGGCCTCGTGCTGGTGGTCCTGCTGGCCTTCGTGGCCCCCTTCATCGAGGTCTATCTGCTCGGCATCCTGGCGACGCTGGTGCTGATCATCGTCGCGGCCTGGGAATATCGCTCGCTGACCGGCACATCGACGGCGCCGTCGCTGCATTGATCAATCGTCGTCGCGCAGATCTTTCAGTAGTACGGCGATGATGCGCTCCATCGAGGTGGCGGTCGCCATGCATTGCTCGATCGGCTCCTCCGAGAGCGTACGTTCGATTAGGTCGGTCTGGATCGCCATCGCTGCCTCGGTTACTTTGCGGCCTTCTCCGGTGAGATAAAGGCGTAGCACCCGCTTGTCACGCTCGTCGCCGCGCCGCTCGATCAGACCCCGTTGCTCCATCTGCGGCAGCAGCATGCTCATATTGGAGCGGCCGACGAGGAGCTTGCGCGCCAGTTCCTGCTGCGAGATGGCCTCGAAACGGTAGAGATTGACGAGGATATCGAGATGCGGCGGCTTGAGGTCGAGATCGGCAAGCGAGCGCGCCAGGGATTGTTGCATGAGCTGGCAGGCGCGAGCCACCGCGATCCAGCTGCGAAAACGCGGATGATCCCAGGGTAGGGATTGATTTTTGTTCATCGTTGTACTTTATTGTTCAGTGTTGAACAGTCTTTTGGATTCCCACTATGGCAAATTTCGCGCTTGAGGTCACCCGCCTCGGATTTCGGCTTCTGCAGGTAATTTCGCAGCGGCTGGCGGGCAGGGTAGCATTCCGGCTGTTCTGCCGCACACCATCGCCGCGGCCGAAGGGCGAGAAAGCGAAGGCGGCGCATGCGGCGGGCGCGGCACGGCTTGCTGGCGCCGAGCGCTTCGTCCTCAGGCTTGCCGGCGGCGCCAAAGCACATGCCTACCGGTTGAACGGCGGGGCGCTCGGTCAGCGCAAGCGCTATCTCGTCACACATGGCTGGGGCTCGAGCGCCGTCTACATGGCCGATCTCGTTTCGATGCTGGCGGCGACGGGTGCCGAGGTGATAGCGCTCGATTTTCCGGGCCACGGGTGCGCGGGCGGACGCTTCCTGCATATGGGGCTCGCGGTCGAGGCGATCGCGGCGGCAGGCGAGCGGTTCGGTGCATTCGATGCGACGATCGGCCATTCCTTCGGGGGCGCGGCGCTGATGGTTTCGGCGGCGGGTCTGATCCCGGATGCGGTGCCCGTTACCGGCGAGCGACTGGTGCTGATCGGCTCGCCGAGCGAGATGGCCTGGCTCTTTACCGATTTCGGCCGGATGGTCGGCCTTCGCCCCGTTGCCCAGGCCGCGCTGGAGATTGAGGTACATCGTGTCACTGGGCGGAGACTCGAGGATTTCGACGCGAGCAATACGGCGGGCTCGATCGGCCGGCCGGTTCTGGTGATCCATGCCGAGGACGATAAGGAGGTGTCAGCGGACCATGCCCGGCGTTACGGCACGGCGGGAAATAGAGTGCGGCTGTTCTGGGCAAACGGATTCGGTCACCGGCGCATCATCGGCGCGGCTCCCGTGCTTGGCGCGATCGCAGCCTTTCTCGCAGACGGCGCAGGCGAGGAAGCCGGCGAAACCATCAAAAAAGATGCGGAGATCATTCCATTTTTTGACTTTCCGGCGAGGCGCGCGGCATTGTAGCGTCCATCGCAAGATCCAGCCGCTGCGGAACGCCTCATGAAAATCATCGACAGCATCGAAGAGCTCAATACGATCTATGGCGCCGGCCTGTCGCAGGCCTCTGTCGACAAGGTGACCAAGCGGCTGACGCCGCTCTATCGCGAGATGATCGAGATCTCGCCCTTTGCCGCGCTTGCGACCGTCGGGCCGGAAGGGCTCGATTGTTCGCCGCGCGGCGATCTCGGCGGCGTGGTGCGCGTCGTCGACGACGAGACGCTGCATCTGCCGGACTGGCGCGGCAACAACCGCGTCGATTCGCTCTCCAATATCGTGCGCGACCCCAGGCTTGCGCTGATGTTCCTGATCCCCGGCTCGAATACGACGATGCGCATCAACGGCCGCGGCGTCGTCTCCGACGACGAGGCGCTGCTTTCTAGCTTCGAGATGGACGGCAAACATCCCCGCACCGTAATCGTCATTTCGATCGACGAGGTCTATTTCCAGTGTGCGCGTGCGGTGATGCGAGCCGAACTCTGGAATGCCGAGCACTTTGCCGATCTCGCGGCGCTGCCGACGCCGGGCCAGATGCTGAAGGCCGCGGTCGGTGATTTCGATCAGGAAACCTACGACCGGGAATGGCCGGGACGGGCGGCGAAGACGATGTGGTAAGGGGATGCCGAGCGGCCGTGATGGCGAGAGGTGGCCACGCACCTCTCCTCCCTCATTCCTGTGACGAGCAGAGGAATGAGGGAGGAAGCGGCTACCTCCTGCTCCTGATGTCGAAAAAGTAATAGCCGTGGAGTGAACCGGACAACAGCTGATGCCGTCACCTGATGGCGACAGCGTGCTTATCATGAGGGTTCCGCGTCAGGCCTTGTATATCAGCCAGCTCTTGCTGAAGTCCTTCTGCATGCCGTCCTGATAAAGGACGATGCAGTTGCGGCCAGCGTTCTTGGCGCCGTAAAGGGCGATGTCGGTCTTGCTGTAGAGTTCGCCGGCATCCTCCGCATTCGAGGCCATGCAGATGCCGATCGAAACGGTGATCGGGCCGTAATTCACCCGGGTGCGGGAATTCTTGAACGGCGTGGTTTCGAGCGTGCGGCGGATGCGTTCGGCGATCGCCGTCACTTCCTCGGCTGTGTTGCCCTCGATGATCAGGGCAAATTCCTCGCCGCCGGCACGGGCGACGAAGACGTCTCGCCGAACATTGCTGCGGATGACGGAGGCGACAGTGGCGAGGATCTTGTCGCCGACGGGATGGCCGTAGGTGTCGTTTATCTTCTTGAAGTTGTCGATGTCGGCGAGCAGCAGGGCCGTCACCGGCCGCATGCCGGGATTGTTGAAGACCGCTGCCAAGCGGTCGTCGAAAGCGCGGCGGTTAGAAAGGCGCGTCAGCGAATCGGTGTTGGCGATGCGCTTGTATTCGTCGAGTTCCTTGCGGACCTGGTCCATCTCCTGCGAACGCTGGACGACGTCCTCGACGGTGCGTTCGCCATGCGCCATGGTGTCGCCAGTCGCCTGGCTCAAAAGTTCGATGGCGCTTTCGATCAGTTCGACGCTGGCATTGCTTTTGGAGGTAATGCGCTTATGGGTCTCGCCGAGCAGCCTTGTATAGCTTTCGAGTGAACTTTGCTCCTGCCTCAGAATCCGCAGCAGACCGTCGAGTTCGCCTGATATGCGCGAATGGGCATCGTCGAAGACGCGTGCGGGGCTGCCGGTGAAATACTGAGCGCCCAGCGCATCGAGTTCGGCCTGTGTAGCTTGGCTGCCAAGGGCTGCGAGTTCGCGGGTGAGGGCGGGATTGGAGCCGATATAGGCCTCGTAGAAGAGTTCGTAATTGCGCGGTATCGGCGCAACGCCCATCGAGCGCATGGCATAGGTGATCTGACCCGCGACGTCGGGAACCTGCACCTTGGGCGCGACAGCCGTATTCATCCGGCGAACTCCTCATATATTCAAAGGCAATATTTTAGTTGTTAGCTTAGATTTCTTGGGAAAATATTAAAGCGACATATACCAAAGATTACATATGAAAACTCAGAAGTGGGGCAATACATCGACCATGCCTATGATTTTCCATAGAAAAATGTATCTTCTGTCGAGTAGTCCTACCCGCTTTGCGGGAATGGTGTTTAAAAAAACTTACAGTTCTTTTTCTCGCTGGAGATCGTATTCATCTTGTCGACATCAGGTTTTGGTCGTCTCCTATTTCAGCGTGAATGTTTCGGAAAGATAATTAACAGCACTAAACCCGACTGCTGCCAGAAAACCACGGCGTAAGCTCATGGAAAGGCCCCGCGCCATTTCTTTCGCCGTCGTCGTTTTCACCATCCTCGCAGGCGGCGCCTTGCTGCTGGAGCACACCGGCTTTTTTGCCGGCGCATTCCGGACGGAGATTCTGGCGAGGGTGGATGATGGGGACATGGTAAGCGCTGCAGATATTCAGTAATGGTGCAGGTATCGGAAGGGGGTGCCGTGCGGCCCCCTCATCTGCCCGCCGGCATCTTCTCCCCGCTGGGGAGAAGGGACTCGTGGCAGCGCCTCACTCCCATTGAGACCTTTACGATAGGAAATGATGGTCGGCGGCTTGCACCCTCTTCTCCCCTGCGGCCCCCTGCGAGGAGAAGGTGGCCGGATGAGGGGCTGCACGGCACGCCCAGTCACCCCAGATTCAACTCCTGGAAGAAATCATTGCCCTTGTCGTCGATGACGATGAAGGCGGGGAAGTCTTCGACCTCGATCTTCCAGACCGCTTCCATGCCGAGCTCGGGATATTCGAGTACTTCGACCTTGCGGATGCAGTCCTGGGCCAGACGGGCGGCGGGGCCGCCGATCGAGCCGAGATAGAAGCCGCCATGTTTCTTGCAGGCCTCGCGCACGGCGCGCGAGCGGTTGCCCTTGGCAAGCATTACCATCGAGCCGCCGAAGGACTGGAACTGGTCGACATAACTGTCCATGCGGCCAGCCGTCGTCGGGCCGAAGGAGCCGGAGGCATAGCCGGCCGGCGTTTTGGCGGGGCCGGCATAGTAGACCGGATGATTTTTCAGGTAATCGGGCATACCCTCGCCCTTTTCCAGCCGTTCGCGGATCTTGGCATGAGCGAGGTCGCGAGCGACGATGATGGTGCCGGTCAGTGAAAGGCGCGTTTTGACGGGATGCCGGGAGAGTTCGGCGAGCACTTCGGCCATCGGCTTGTTGAGATCGATATGCACGGTCGATTCTGACAGTTTCGCCTCGTCGATCTCGGGCATGTATCTCGACGGATCGGTTTCGAGCTGCTCTACGAAAATGCCGTCGCGGGTGATCTTGCCCTTGGCCTGGCGGTCGGCGGAACAGGAGACGCCCAGGCCGATCGGCAGCGAGGCGCCGTGGCGGGGCAGGCGGATGACTCGCACGTCATGACAGAAATACTTGCCGCCGAACTGAGCGCCGACGCCCATCTGCTGCGTCAGCTTGTGGATTTCCTTTTCCATTTCGATGTCGCGGAAGGCATGGCCGCTCTCGGAGCCTTCGGTCGGCAGCTCGTCGAGGTAACGGGTCGAGGCAAGTTTGACCGTTTTCAGGTTCATCTCCGCCGAGGTGCCGCCGATGACGATCGCCAGATGGTAGGGAGGACAGGCTGCCGTCCCCAACGTCAGGATCTTCTCCTTAAGGAAGTCGATCATCCGGTCATGCGTCAGGAGCGAGGGCGTACCCTGGTAGAGGAAGGTCTTGTTGGCTGAACCGCCGCCCTTGGCGACGAAGAGGAAGTCGTAAGAGTCGGTGCCTTCCTCATAGATATCGATCTGTGCCGGCAGATTGTTCTTTGTATTCTTCTCCTCGAACATTTTTATGGGCGCAAGCTGCGAATAGCGCAGGTTCTTCTTCTCATAGGCGTCGAGAACGCCTTTGGAGAGTGCTGCCGTATCCTCACCCTCGGTCCAGACCCGGCGGCCCTTTTTGCCCATGATGATCGCCGTGCCGGTGTCCTGGCACATGGGGAGCACGCCGCCGGCGGCGATATTGGCGTTCTTCAGCAGATCGTAGGCGACGAAACGATCGTTGTCGGTCGCTTCAGGGTCGTCGAGGATGGCGGCAAGCTGCTTCAGATGGCCGGGGCGCAGCAGGTGATTGATGTCGGCAAAGGCGGTTTCGGCAAGCAGCCGGATACCCTCGGGATCGACCGTCAGGATTTGCTGGCCCTTGAAACTGTCGACCGAGACGTAGTCGCTGCTGATCTTGCGGTAGGGGGTGGCATCCTCGCCAAGGGGGAAGAGATCGTCAGCCATCCAAGTGACCTTTCTGCTGGGCGTGCGTCGCTAAAATTGGTACCGGTCTAAATCTGCTGCGAAGCAAATGCAATTGGGAACGGCGGAGTCTGGAGCTGGGGCTATGTCGTGCCACATTTGCAACCCGCCTGGCACACGCAATAAGAGAGAAGAAATCGACATCTGTCGCGAAACGGCCGACTTCAGGTTGCCTTCAACTCGAGCCCAGTTCATATTCCCGGCAGCGTTAACCTGCCGGGGCTTCCAATGACAAATGCAAAGCCAACTGCTGTCGACGACCTTCTCGTTTTTTTCGAACATGACTGGATCAGGGGCGATCTGCTGCGCCTTGCCAGTGATCCCGAAGGAGCGGACATGTATGTTCGCTTCGTCAATGGCGTCCGCATCGACGCCAAACATGGGCCTGACCACGAAACGATCATTCAGGGCGAGTACGGAATCTTCAAAGTGAAACCTGATGGTCACTTCACATATGAGCTGGATTATACGCTCGACGTGGTGAAGAATTTGGGGAAGTACGATCAGCTCATCGAAAAGCTGAGTTACAAGATGTCCGACGGCTGGGGAGGCACGGATGTCGGCGTGCTGACGCTGGCGATCGACGGCGTCAACGAAGGCGAAAAATATCACGAAGTCCTGGATTTCGATGATATGGGCGTCTTATCGAGGGCGGATAATTTCTCTCTCCCCAATTACCGGGGCTTTGCGCTCTCGGTGAACGGCAGCCACGACGTGACGCTTCTGAACGGCATCGTCTATGATAGTATCCCGGGCGTCGACGCCATTACCGAAGACGGTTTCAGCGATACCGTTCTATCCCCCGGTTCTGCCCCCGTAAGCTTGAAACTGCTCGATGGCGGGGAGTTCACCTTTCAGAGCGTCTCGATCGCCGAATTGTCGGCATCGCCCTTTCACCTGACGCTCACAGCCCTGAACGACGGCCAGATCGTCTATCAGCAGGAGCTCGAGGTCGCCGGCCCCAGTCTCGAGATAAATATCGAGGACATCGAAGAAATCCGGTTCGACTTCATGGGCAATTCTGTCGTGATGGACAATTTTTCGTTGTTGGTTTGACATTGCTCCCTTGTCTGCCAGGCAGACGAAGATCGCCCCTCACCCTAACCCTCTCCCGTAAAGACGGGGCGAGGGAACGTGCCCTGCGAGAGGTTGGCGAGGGACGGGGAGGTTGCGGCTATCTCCCTTCGCCCCGCAAGCGGGGAGAAGGTGCCGGCAGGCGGATCAGGGGCTGCGTATCGCGGCTCTTTTACTTCGGCCCGATCATCGTTTCCGGGCGCACGATCGCGTCATATTCTTCCGATGTCACCAGGCCGCTGGCAAGCGCCTCTTCCTTCAGCGTTGTACCGTTCTTGTGAGCCGTCTTGGCGATCTTGGCGGCGGCGTCGTAGCCGATCTTGGGGGCGAGGGCGGTGACCAGCATCAGTGAGCGTTCGAGGCCGGCTTTGATGTTGTCCTCGCGCGCCTCGATGCCGACGACGCAATTGTCGGTGAAGGAAACGGCGGCGTCGGCCAGCAACTGCACCGACTGCAGGAAGTTGTATGCCATCATCGGATTGTAGACGTTGAGCTCGAAATGGCCCTGGCTATCGGCGAAAGTCAGCGCGGCGTGGTTGCCGAAGATGTGGATGCAAACCTGCGTCAGCGCTTCGCATTGGGTGGGGTTGACCTTGCCGGGCATGATCGAGGAGCCGGGTTCATTCTCCGGCAGCGCCAGTTCGCCGAGACCGGCGCGGGGGCCGGAGCCGAGCAGGCGGATGTCGTTGGCAATCTTGAAGAGAGCGGCAGCCGCCGCATTGATGGCGCCATGCGAAAAGACCATGCTGTCATGCGAGGCAAGCGCCTCGAACTTGTTCGGCGCGGTGACGAAGGGCATGCCTGTGATATCAGCGATCTCGTCCGCGACCTTCTCCGCAAAACCGATCGGTGCGTTGAGGCCTGTGCCGACGGCGGTGCCGCCCTGGGCGAGTTCGCAGAGGCCGGGCAGGGTCATCTCGATGCGTTTGATGGCGGAGCCAAGCTGGGCGGCATAGCCGGAAAATTCCTGGCCAAGCGTCAACGGCGTCGCGTCCTGGGTATGGGTACGGCCGATCTTGATGATGTGGCTGAATTCGGTGACCTTCATGTCCAGGGCGGCATGCAGGTGCTTCAGCGACGGCAGCAGGTGATGGGCGATCCGTTCGGCGCAGGCAATGTGCATGGCCGTCGGATAGGTGTCGTTCGACGACTGGCTCATATTGACGTGATCGTTCGGGTGCACCGGCTTCTTGGAACCCATGACGCCGCCGAGCATTTCTATGGCACGATTGGAGATCACCTCGTTGGCATTCATGTTGGACTGCGTGCCGGAACCGGTCTGCCAGACGACCAGTGGAAAGTGCTCGTCGAGCTTGCCGTCGATTACTTCCTGGGCGGCGGCGACGATCGCCTTGCCCAGCGCCGGATCGAGCTGGCCGAGTGACATGTTGGCGCGGGCGGCCGCCTGTTTGACGATGCCGAGCGCGCGGACGATCGACAGCGGCTGCTTTTCCCAGCCGATCTTGAAATTGCCGAGCGAACGCTGCGCCTGGGCGCCCCAATATCGGTCGGCGGCGACGTCGATGGGGCCAAAAGTATCGGTTTCGGTGCGGGTTGCGGTCATGAGCCTTGCCTTCCTATCACATGCTGTTTTCTGGCATCTTCGAAAGATGTGGTCTTATAGGTTGGAAACCAGGGCAAGAAAACCGAATGCGGTGCGAAATATTGATGATCACAGTCATGTTTGTGCCTGCCAGGCGGCGTGCTTTTTCGGCCACGTTGAAAATTTTATGCATCGGCACGTTTTTGCCGTACTGGCCCGGCGGCGAAAATTCGGTAAAAAATTAACTAATAATTTCATAATTTTGTGTGAACTGCTGTGCGGCGCCGCGCAGGATTCCTCTCACATGAAATTAGTCCGCCGGCGCTGGCGGCGAAGGCCGGTTTCTGATCAATGAGGCCCTACGCTGCTTGAGTTTCGCGGGATTTGAGCTGAGAACAGCATGACATCGGGACTGGAATATATATGACGTTCGTTTTGAAAAGCGCGGTATCCGCATTGGCAGTTTCTTGCGGCCTGGCAATGATGGCCGCTCCCGCGCATGCCTATACGCTGATGGATATGCTGCGCGGCGACAGGCAGCGGACTCAGAGCACCATTTTCATGGATCAGATGCCGCCCGGGCGTGTGGCGCCGCGTGGCGGCGAAGGCGGATCGCTTGGCGGGCTTGACCCGGAGGCGCCGCTGCCGAAGGTCAGCGGTCCGCGTTATTATACCTACAAGACCGAAGCCCTGCAGTTCGTCGATACCAGCAAGTTCGCCGATCCCATCGTCACGGGTGCGGTTGCCGAGGTTTCGCCTGGGAGCGATTCCGAACCGGTGGTGCAGCGCCGCTTCCTGGCGCAGGCCAAGGTTCGCGCCAATGCCGACGTCGCCAAGGCGCTGGAAACCTATTACAGCGATAGCCGCAATCCGCTCGTCTGGGTCGACGGCAACCAGATCAACGAGCGCGCCCAGTCGGCAATGGCGGCGCTGGCCGATGCGGCTTCCGTGGGCCTCGACCCTGCCGATTACGCCGTGCAGGCGCCGGCGGTCGATCCGGCCAATCCCGATCCTGCCGCGCGCGACCGAATGCTGACGCAATTCGAGCTGGAACTTTCGGCCAAGGTGCTTGCCTTCGTGCAGGACACGGTCCGCGGCCGCATCGATCCGAACAAGATTTCCGGCTATCACGATTTCCAGCGCAAGGTCGTCAATCTGGCACCGGTGCTGAAGCTTGCGCGCATGAGCCCGAATGCCGGCGCCTATATCGCCAGCCGTTCGCCCGATAGCCCGCAGTTCGAGGCGCTGAAGGCGGAGCTTGCCAAGCTTCGCGCCGCCGATAGCAATGAGGAGCAGATCGTCATTTCGCTCCAAGGGCTGCTCAAACCCGGCGACAGTTCGTCCGAGATCGCCAATATCGTCAAGGCGCTGCAGAAGCACGGGTCCGAGACGCTGAAGACCGATCATGCGGCGACGTTTGCAGCCTATGTGGGCGGCAGCGACTATTCGCCCGACATCGTCTCGCTGGTGGAGGACTTCCAGAAGGAGCACGGTCTGAAGCCCGATGGTGTCATCGGCCAGGCGACCGTGCGCGCCATGACCGGCGGTGACACCAATGCCTCGAAGATCGACAAGCTCGTCGTCGCCATGGAACAGGTGCGCTGGCTGCCGGAAGATCTGGGTTCCCGCTACGTCATGATCAATCAGCCGGCCTACATGGCCTACTACCATAATGACGGTAAGGAACAGCTGTCGATGCGCGTGGTGGTCGGCGGCAAGAACAACCAGACCTATTTCTTCAACGACGAGATCGAGACGGTGGAGTTCAACCCGTTCTGGGGCGTGCCACAGTCGATCATCATCAACGAAATGCTGCCGAAGCTGCGGTCGGACCCGAACTACCTCGATCAGCTCGGTTATGAGGTTGAGGTGAATGGCCATGCCGTCGCCTCGTCCAGCGTCGACTGGTACGGCTCGACCGCAAATGTTTCGGTGCGCCAGCCGCCAAGCAGCGATAACGCCCTCGGCGAACTGAAGATCCTGTTCCCGAACAGCCACGCGATCTACATGCACGATACGCCCTCAAAGAGCTTCTTCAAGCGCGACATGCGGGCGCTCAGCCACGGTTGTGTGCGCCTTGCCAATCCGCGCGCGATGGCAGCCGCCGTGCTCGGCACGACGGCCGACGATGTCGCCAGGCAGATCGCGAGCGGCCAGAATCATGCGGTGAAGGTGCCGCAGAAGATCCCGGTCTACGTCTCCTATTTCACCGCCTGGCCGAACAAGGATGGCGTGGTGGAGTATTTCGATGACGTCTACGGCCGTGACGCCTATGTCGACAAGGCTTTCGATGCGACGACCAAGGCGCGTGGGGCACAGATCTGACGCCTGATTTGTGGTGATTTTGACGGGCGGTCTTTGGGCCGCCCGTTTTGTTTTTGGGTGGTGGTGCTTCAGATAGGATGTGCCGTGTGGTACCCCCTCTGTCCTGCCGGACATCTCCCCACAAGGAGGGAGATTGGCTGGGAGCACCGGTTTCCCCAAGCAATCGGCGCCGCAAGCTGCGCAACATTAGTGATGCGCGAAGGTTAGGCTTCTGGCCAATCTCCTGGGGGAGATGGTCGGCAGACCAGAGGGGGTGCCCCCTCACCGAATGCCGCCAGAGGACAAGAGCCAGCCTCGTCTCTAAACGGCAACTTTGGCCGCAGAACCCTTCAGCAAACCTTCCACCAATTCCGGCGTCAGTTCATCGTAATGGGTGATGATGACATCCGGATCGAGGCTTGAGACCGGCACATCCGAGTAGCCGAAAGGCACTGCAATCGACGGCACGGCGGCGTTCCTGGCCACTGCGATATCGTTGATGCTGTCGCCGATCATCACCGTTCGGGAAATATCGCCGCCGGCGCGCTCGATGGTGCCGGTGAGGTGGCGAGCGTCGGGCTTGCGGTATTGGAAGGTGTCGCCGCCGGTGACGGCTTCGAAATAGCTGACGAGTTCGAGCTTGTCGAGCAGACCGAGCGCGAGGCTCTCCATCTTGTTGGTGCAGACGGCGAGACGGTAGCCAGCGGATTTCAGGCGGTTCAGCGCGGCGACCAGACCGGGATAGGGTTCCGTATGGCCGGGCATGTTGCCGGCATAATGGGCGACGAAGCGTTCCACCAGCAGCGGCAGGCCATCTTCCGCGAGCGAATGGCCGCGCAGCCGGCAGGCGCGCTCGATCATCACCCGCGCCCCCTGGCCGACGAGATGGGTGAGGTCGTCATAACTGACCGGTTCGAGGCCGAGCGCTGCGATCGTATGGTTCAGGCTTTCGACGAGATCGGCATGGGTGTCGAGGAGGGTGCCGTCGAGATCGAAGACGACGAGCGGGGCGGGGGCAGGGGTCAAGGGGTTTGCCTCTTTGTGCGATGGGCGTCTTGCGAGCGGCGTCGATGGAACGCGTCATTTCCGGGAATGATGATATTTTTCCTGAGGTAGGCGATCGCGGGGCGGAAAGCAACGGCCTGAGGATTAGCGGGAAGCCGCAGGCGTTTGTTTCGGCTTTTCATTTTCCGTGATGATTTTGACTTTCGTTTGCCAGGCGAGCCGTGTAAACAGCACATCCAACGTAATAATTCGGAGCTGGCGGCGCATGGATGCGCGCGAAATGAAGATCAAGGCCGCCGAGGCCGCGCTCGCCCATGTCGAAAGCGGGATGCGTCTCGGCATCGGAACTGGGAGTACAGCGGAAGAATTCGTCCGCCTGCTGGCGGAGAAAGTCGCAGGCGGCTTCCAGGTCGAAGGTGTTCCGACATCCGAGCGAACGGCGCGGCTCTGTGTCGAGCTCGGTGTTCCGCTGAAGTCGCTTGACGAGCTGCCGACGCTCGATCTGACGGTCGACGGCGCCGACGAGGTCGATCCAGCGCTCAGGCTGATCAAGGGCGGCGGCGGCGCGCTGCTGCGCGAAAAGATCGTCGCTGCAGCGTCGCAGAGGATGATCGTCATCGCCGACGAGAGCAAGCTGGTCGAAACACTCGGCGCCTTCGCGCTGCCGATCGAGGTCAATCCGTTCGGTCTCGTCACGACGCGGATCGCCATCGAAAAGGTTGCCGCCCGGCTCGGCCTTTCCGGCGAACTCAACCTGCGCCAGTCCGGTGACGGAGAGTTTACCACGGACGGCGGCCATCACATCATCGATGCATCTTTTGGCCGCATTCCTGATGCAGAGGCGCTTTCGAGCGAGCTGAATTCCATACCCGGCGTCGTTGAACACGGGCTCTTTATCAATATGGCGGCACTTGCGATCATCGCCGGTCCTGCGGGTGCGCGCACACTGCAGGCAAACAGATAACAGGAGCATACACTCATGATGAACATTGCAGGTCTTGGCCGTCTCGCCGCTGCGACCCTCGTTCTTTCCGGGCTTGCCTTCGGCTCCGCCGTCAAGGCGCAGGAGGTCTCCGAGGAGCAGCTCAAGGCGTCTCGTGCCGCGATCGACGCGATCGGCGCCACTGCCCAGTTCGACAATATCCTGCCCGGCCTCGCCGAGCGCCTGAAGGCCGGCCTGATCCAGGATTCGCCGAACTATCAGGACATCATTTCATCGACGGTCGACGCGCAGGCGCTGAAGCTGGCGCCGCGCCGCGGGGATCTCGAAAAGGAGGCGGCGCTCACCTATGCCAAGGCTTTCACGGTCGACGAGCTGAAGGCGATTGCGGATTTCTATAATTCCGACGTCGGCAAGAAGCTGCTGCGCGATGGGCCGGTCGCCTCCCGCGAAACGGCCAAGGCTGCCGACATCTGGGCGCAAGGCATTTCGCGAGACTTGGAAAAGCAGAGCAATGCCGAACTGTCCAAGGTCATCAAGGCGCCGCCGCCGGCAACCGACAGCCCAGTGGCTCCGGCACCCGCTCCGGCGCCGGCCCCGGCTGCCCAGAAGTAAGGGCTGCCTCCGCAGATTTGCAAAAGCCCGGCATCGTCCGGGCTTTTTTGCTATGATGGACCCGGCAAATAGCGGCTAGGTTTTGGTGAGGCGATATGTCCGATCATGACGAGGCGGTGCGAGTGCGGATATCGGGCAGAGTCCAAGGTGTCGGTTTTCGCATGTGGACACGCGATGAGGCGCTGCGGCTCGGCGTAACGGGTTGGGTGCGCAACGAAGCGGACGGATCTGTCTCCGCCTTGATCGCTGGAGCGGACAACGCGATTTCGACAATGATCGAGCGTTTGAGGCGCGGACCTGCAGGGGCATCGGTCTCAAGCGTCGAGACGGAAGCGGCTCAGCTTGATAATATGCCGAGGGATTTCCGCATTACCGGCTGAGAGCGGCAAATCCCCGAGAGAGAAAATACGCCAAGGGTGATCAGCCCCAGTCCTTCGAACTCTTGGCCAACTGCCATACGCCAGTCTCATCCGGCTCTACGCGCTTGTTGCCGCGGTAGAAGATCGGCAGCCCTGTTTTCTTGTCCATGGCAAAGCGGCTGGGCGTGAATTTCTCGCCCTCGTGGCCCTGGATGGCGAGGTTGAGCGCTTCCTTGAACTTGCCGGCCCTGCACAGGTTGGCGAAGAGAGTTTGATCCATCTTTTGCTCCGGCATCCTTTCAGTCTCGTGCATTGCCTGCCAGCCTCTGCCGACGCGGTCAACCGTAAACGCTGACCGAGGCAACTTCCGATCAAGATTCGGCAATGGAGTACAGGAAGACGCAGGAGCAGGGCTTTTGTTTTCATGATGATCGCCCCTATATCAGGAACGTCCTTCCTGCGATTCCCCTTCCGGAGCTTCTCATGTCTTCCTATGATTACGACCTTTTCGTCATCGGCGGTGGTTCCGGAGGTGTGCGCGCTGCGCGCGTCGCCGCCTCGCTCGGCAAGAAGGTGGCGATCGCGGAGGAATATCGCTATGGCGGGACATGCGTCATCCGCGGTTGCGTGCCGAAGAAACTCTTCGTCTATGCTTCGCAGTTCCACGAGCACTTCGAGGATGCAGCGGGTTTCGGCTGGACGGTCGGCCAAAGCAGCTTCGACTGGAAGAAGCTGGTGGCCGCCAAGGATGCGGAGATCGCGCGGCTGGAAGGCCTCTACAAGAAGGGGCTCGCCGGCGCCAATGCCGAGATCCTGGAAACGCGCGCCGAGCTCGTCGATGCCCATACGGTGCGGCTCGTGAAAACAGGGCAGACGGTGACGGCCAAGACGATCGTGGTCGCGACCGGCGGACGCCCGAACCCGCATGTCGCGCTTCCCGGTCACGAGCTTTGCATTTCCTCCAACGACGCCTTTCATCTCGACGAACTGCCGAAATCGATCGTGATCGCAGGCGGCGGTTACATCGCCGTCGAATTCGCCAATATCTTCCATGGCCTCGGCGTGGCGACGACGCTGATCTATCGCGGCGCCGAAATCCTGTCTCGCTTCGACGAGGATCTGAGGCGGGGCCTGCACGAGGCAATGGTCGCCAAGGGCATCCGCATCCTCTGCCATGACACGCTGCAGCAGGTTTCGAACGCCGAGGACGGGCTCGTGCTGGAGACGCTGAACAGCGGCACGTTGCAGGCCGATGTCGTCATGCTGGCGCTCGGGCGCGATCCGAATACGGAAGGCCTCGGCCTCGAGGCAGCCGGCGTCGCCATGGACGAGCGCGGCGCCATCATCGTCGACGATTATTCCCGTACCAATATCGAAAATATCTATGCTCTCGGCGATGTCACCAATCGGGTACAGCTGACGCCGGTGGCGATTCACGAGGCGATGTGCTTCATCGAGACCGAGTACAAGAACAATCCGACCCGGCCGGACCATGAACTGATCCCCACTGCCGTCTTCTCACAGCCCGAGATCGGCACGGTCGGCCTGTCGGAAGAGGAGGCGGGCAAGCGGCACAGTGAGCTCGAAGTATACCGCGCCCAGTTCCGACCGCTGAAAGCGACGCTTTCCGGCAGGCCCGAGCGAATGATCATGAAACTGATCGTCGAATCTGCGAGCCGCAAGGTAGTGGGGGCTCATATCCTCGGGCACGATGCCGGCGAGATGGCGCAGCTACTCGGCGTCACGCTCAAGGCCGGCTGCACCAAGGATGATTTCGATCGGACGATGGCGCTGCACCCGACCGCGGCCGAAGAGCTCGTCACCATGTATGCGCCGAGCTACCGCATCCGTGATGGGCAGCGCCTCTGAGCCCTGTCAACTGGTGATGCGCGGCGCGCGGATGACTTTGAGGAAAAGTGCTTTCATCGCGTCGGCAATGCCGTCGGTCGGCGTGACTTCGAAATAAAGGCCGGGTGAGGCGCAGGCCTGCATTTTCGTCGGTATCTCGCTCTGGAAGGGCTTGATCCAGGTGTTGTACCAGTTGTTGCTGGGCAGCGGCAGGTAAGTGGTATAGAGCACGGCGATCTTGACGCCGCGGTCCTTCAGCGGCTTGCAGAAACTCGTGTCGATCGGCTCCTGGCAGCGACCGCCGGTCGTCTTTTTGGTACATGTCGAGGGCTTGTAGCTGTCGCCGACGCCGTCGGCGACGAAAAACAGGATTTTTTCAGGGCTGATATTCGAGGTTCCGTCGCCCGCAGGGTCTATGATCGTGTTGATCTGCGTCATCGCGCTGTCGAAGCTCGTGAGCTGGTCACTGTTGTAATTCTGGTAAGGAATTGTCATCAGGTCGACCGCGTCGGTATAATTCTTGACCTTTGTCAGGTCGGAGGTGAGGCCGGAAATCGTCGTCAGCTTCGCGTCCTCGGCCTTGGTGCCGAAAGTGTAGACACCCATCCGAAACTGATCGCTGCTGACGCGCTCGGCCTTGGCCGTATCGGTCAGCGCCTGGGTTGCCTGGCGAACCACGTCGATACGCATGGTGACGCCGAGGCTCTTGGCTATTGTGTAGTTGTTGGTGCTCTGGTCCATCTGGTGACAGGCAAAAGCGCAGCCGGTCTTGGCTTGCAGCTTCGAAACGTCGGTTGCGGTCGCGCCGACGCCCATGGAAGGCGTGTTGTCGAGCAGGATGTAGAAATCCATGAAGGCGGCAGTCTGGTATTCGGCTGTCGCCGTGCCGGAGATGGTGATCGAATCCCTGCCAAAAATGCGCATGAAGGTCGTCGGCACGGTCGCGGTGAAGGAAACCTGCGAGTTCAGCTTATTGGCGGTCTTGGTGACGTCGATGCCGAGATCGATATGAATGTCGGTCAGCTCACCCGACGTCTGGGACATGAAGATGTTACGAGCGTCGGTTTTGCCAAGCGAGACCGTGCCGTTGCCGCTCATTGTCATTGCGGCGGCGACCGCGCCCGATTTTTCGGCGATCGAACCGACGGCCGCAGCATCGGCGGCGGCGTAGAGCTGCGTTCTCAGGCTCAGTGCGTGGGCCACATCCACCGCCATGCCGGCCGCACCCACGAGCGGCACCATCAGCAATGCCGTCATGATGCCGAAATTACCCGAGCGGTCCAATATGAAGCCGGGCGAAAGGATCGCCATGACATGTCCCCGATGTTGAAACTCCTTCAGTTTCTACATGCAAAGTCTGAAATATGGGGAAATCGACATGGTATATGCTGGTTTAAAGCTTCCGGTGATTGGCCTTTGCAAGCTTGATCTAAAGGTCTATAAGCCGCCGGATATTAAGACAGGGCATCCGAGGAATGGATGTGAGTGAGGTTAGTGAAATGGCAGAGAACTGGACCCCGAGCAGCTGGCGGCAGAAACCGATACTGCAGGTTCCCGAATATCCCGACGCAGCTGCTTTGGCGGCGACGGAGGCCCAGCTCGCCAGCTATCCGCCGCTCGTCTTCGCAGGCGAAGCGCGCCGCCTGAAGAAGCATCTCGCCAATGTGGCCGAAGGCAACGGTTTCCTGCTGCAGGGCGGCGACTGCGCCGAGAGCTTCGCCGAACACGGCGCTGACAATATCCGTGATTTCTTCCGCGCCTTCCTGCAGATGGCTGTGGTGCTGACCTTCGGCGCGCAGCTGCCGGTCGTCAAGGTCGGCCGCATCGCCGGCCAGTTCGCAAAGCCGCGCTCATCGAACGTCGAGAAGCAGGGCGACGTGACACTGCCCGCCTATCGCGGCGACATCATCAACGGCATCGAATTCACCGAGGAGTCACGCATTCCGAACCCGGACCGGCAGGCCATGGCCTATCGCCAGTCGGCCGCGACGCTAAACCTTCTGCGTGCCTTCGCGATGGGCGGTTACGCCAATCTCGAAAACGTGCATCAGTGGATGCTCGGCTTCGTCAAGGACAGCCCGCAGGGCGAGCGTTACCGCAAGCTTGCCGACCGCATCAGCGAAACCATGGATTTCATGAAGGCGATCGGCATCACCTCGGAAAACCATCCGAGCCTGCGCGAGACCGATTTCTTCACCAGCCATGAAGCGCTGCTGCTCGGCTATGAGGAGGCACTGACCCGCATCGATTCCACCTCCGGCGACTGGTATGCCACGTCAGGCCACATGATCTGGATCGGCGACCGCACGCGCCAGGCCGACCATGCGCATGTCGAATATTGCCGCGGCATCAAGAACCCGATCGGCCTGAAATGCGGCCCATCGCTACAGGCCGACGATCTGCTGCAACTGATCGACATCCTGAATCCGGGCAATGAAGCCGGCCGCCTGACGCTGATCTGCCGCTTCGGTCATGAAAAAGTCGCCGAAAATCTGCCGCGTCTCATTCGCGCTGTCGAGCGTGAGGGCCGCAAGGTCGTCTGGTCCTGCGATCCCATGCACGGCAACACAATCACGCTCAACAACTACAAGACCCGTCCCTTCGAACGGATTCTGTCGGAAGTCGAAAGCTTCTTCCAGATCCACCGCGCCGAAGGCACGCATCCCGGCGGCATCCATGTCGAAATGACCGGCAAGGACGTGACGGAATGCACCGGCGGTGCTCGCGCAGTCACCGCCGACGACCTGCAGGACCGCTATCACACGCACTGCGATCCGCGCCTCAACTCCGACCAGGCGCTCGAGCTCGCCTTCCTGCTTGCCGAGCGCATGAAGGGCGGCCGCGACGAGAAGCGCATGGTCGCCAACGGCTGAGGACAGGACGAAACGGATGACAAAAACCCGGCGTGACGCCGGGTTTTTTATTGCTTTTCAGATACTCGCCTGAACGCTGTGCAGGTTGGCGTAGACGCCGCCTTGCGCCATGAGCGCGTCATGTGTTCCCTGTTCAACGATGCCATCGCCCGTCAGGACCAGGATGCGGTCGGCATGGCGGACCGTCGAGAGGCGGTGGGCGATGACCAGGGTGGTGCGGCCGTTCGCCAAGCTCAGGAGCGCCTGCTGCACCGCCCGTTCGCTCTCATTGTCGAGCGCGCTGGTCGCCTCGTCGAAGATCAGGATTTCCGGATCTTTCAGGAAGGCGCGGGCGATGGTGATGCGCTGGCGCTGGCCGCCGGAGAGCTTGACGCCGCGCTGGCCGATGTCGGTGTCATAGCCATTGGGCAGGGCCATGATGAAATCATGCGCATTGGCGGCGCGGGCCGCCGCTTCGAGCTCGGCATCGGTCGCATCCGGCCTGCCGTAGCGCAGGTTTTCCGCAACAGTGCCGGCAAAGAGATAGACATCCTGCTGCACCACCCCGACATGGCGCCGCAGTGACGCCAGCGTGACGTCGCGGATATCGCTTCCGTCGATGCGGATTGCGCCCGCCTCGACATCGTAGAAGCGTGGTATCAGCGCGCAAAGCGTGCTCTTGCCCACTCCCGAGGGGCCGACCAGGGCGACAAACTCTCCGGGAGCGATGGTGAGGGAAAGCCGCTCCAGCACCCTCGGACCATCGGCTTCGTAGCCGAAGGCGACGTCGGAAAAGCTGATCTCGCCTCTCGGCGCCGGCATCGGACGCGCATTCGGCCGATCGGTGATATCGGGATCGATCTCGAGGATTTCCATGGCCCTGATGAAGCCGGTATATCCCTCCTGCCAGAGGCGCACGAAATTCGCGAGCCGCTGCACGGGATCGACCAGCACGCCGACGCAGAGCAGGAAGGTCAGCATATCCGGGACGGTCAGGTCCGCCGTCAGGATGCGCAGGCCTCCTGCGATGATCACCAATATGGTGACGAGCTGGGCGAAGGTTTCGGTGCCGACGGAAAACCAGGCCTCGCTGCGGTAGCCCTCGGCGCGGCTTTGCAGGAAACGCTGGTTCTGCGCCGCGAAACGCTGCCTTTCCAGCGCCTCGTTGGCGAAGGACTGGACGACACGGATGCCCGCGAGCGCATCCTCGACGCGCTCGTTGACGGCGGCGATCTGCCGCTTGCTGGCTTCGAGCGCATGGTTCATGCGCCGGTTGAAATAGAGTGCATAGGCCACCGCCACCGGGGTGAGCACCAGAATGAGGGTCGCCAGCAATGGGTCGATGAAGAACAGGACCAGCATGGCGCCGCCATATTTCAGAACGGCGATGGCGAGATCCTCGGGGCCGTGGTGAAACAGCTCGCCCAGCCAGAGGGAATCGTTGGTGATGCGGCTCATCAATTGCCCGGTGCGCTGGCGATCATAGAAGCTGAAGGACAGCTTCTGGCAATGCTCGAAGAGTTCCTGCCGCACCGTCGCTTCGATGCGGGCGCCCATGACATGGCCGCGATAATCGACGAAGAAGATCGCCGCTATCTGGACAGCGAGAACGGCCAGCATCACACCGCCCATGGCAAGGATCTGCGCGAAGGCCTCGGGGGCATCAGGCAGAGCCAGAAGCCGGCTCGTGACGATGTTGGCGCAGAGGGGCAATGCCACGGCGGTGCCGGCCACGAGTATGGCGCAAAGCAGATCCGCCAGCAGCAAAGGCAGATGCGGGCGGTAATAGGAGATGAACTTGCGCATGCGCGACCAGCGCTGCTCGCGTTCAGTGGCGCTCGAATAGTCGCGGAAGAAGTTCAGAAAGAGGTTATGGCGTCGCGAGCTTTTCCTCGCGCGAGAGAATGGCGTGTGCATGAAGCAGAATGTCCTTGTGGGCGATGTTTCCTTTCTGTCTGGACAGGGTCGCTCTCATGTCAGTCTCCCGGCGGTTGCATAAATTGAGCCTATAGTATCACCGATAACAGTGTCCGGTTCAACGCGGTGACGAGAGGAGATCGGCGGGTGTTGTCAACGGGCAACATCCGAGGGCCGCCGCCACCCGTGAACGCTTCAAGATTTCTGATCATTCGTTCAGGGGAATGGATTTGACGACGAGGTCTCGTGGCCGCAAGTTTCTCCAGGAGCGAGGGGAGAGCGATCATGAGCGAACACCATACAGGCGGTTGTCTTTGCGGCGCCGTGCGATTTTCAATTCGGGCAAAGCCAGGGCCTGTCGTCGGTTGCCACTGTTCCCAATGCCGCCGGCAGACGGGACTCTATTATGCCGCGGTCAACGTGCCGCGCGTGGCGCTTTCGGTGGAGAATCCCGGCGCCGTCCGCTGGTATCGGTCGAGCGGTGAGGCGCAACGCGGCTTCTGCGCCAATTGCGGCTCCGCGCTGTTTTGGCAGGGGGATGAAGCGGTGGAGGTTTCGGTCCTGGCAGGCGCTTTCGACGAACCGAGCGGCCTAGCCTTCAGCCATCACATTTATTGCATCGACAAGGGGGATTTCTACGAAATATCAGATGGTCTGCCGCAATATGACAGGTATCCGCCCCGTTGATTTGAGGATGCCCCGCTTCAGGTCTTGGCTGCGAGCGCGGCGCTGAGACGAGCGACGTCTTCGCGCAGCGCCGTCAGCTCGGTCAGGACGCGCATATCGATCTTCTGGTGCAGGGAGAGCACTTCGAGTTCGGCTTTGAGATTGACTTCGTAATCCTTGGCTGCCTCGAAGCGGTCGCGCTCAGCCTGACGATTCTGCGACATCATGATGATCGGCGCCTGGATGGCGGCGAGCATCGACAAGATCAGGTTCAGGAAGACGAACGGATAGGGATCGAAAGCGCCACTCGCCAAAACGATGGTGTTGATTATCGTCCAGACGACGAGGAAGGCCAGGAAGCCGAGGATGAAGGACCATGAGCCGCCGACACGGGCGATGCTGTCGGCGATGCGTTCTCCAAAAGAGGCCTCGGCAGAAAAGGCGGCGTTGACATCGGTCGAGATGATCTTGCGCTCGTGCGCTTTCGCCAGCACGCGCTTTTCCGTGTCGCCGAGTTCGTCGGCCGGTTTGTCGAAATGATGGTGCACGAAGTTCGAAAAATTATTCATGGCCTGTTTCCGATGACCGTTAACGATGCTGCCGCTTTCGTGCGTCAGTATTCCGCTCCGCCGGTAAATTGCAATGCATCGGTGCCGTAAGCCTCCAGCGCGCCTGTTCACGAAAAATTCGTGAGCTCGGTGCAACGCTTTGGTCGCGAACGTGTTGCGGTAACGGGAGCCGCAGGCTAAACAAATGACATGACACAGGAAAACGCTCTCTCCGATATCTTCCGCATCGCTATCGGCCAGCTCAATCCCACGGTCGGTGATGTCGCCTGCAATCTTGCCAAGGCACGTGAAGCACGCGCTGATGCAGGCCGAGAGGGCGCGCATCTGCTCGTGTTGACCGAGCTTTTCATCTCCGGCTATCCGCCGGAGGACCTGGTGCTGAAGCCGGCCTTCATCCGCGCCTGCTGGAAGGCGGTGGAAAGCCTTGCGGCGGACACCGCCGATGGTGGGCCGGGCGTCGTCATCGGATTCCCCAGGCAGGACGAGAGGGGGCGTTATAATTCCGTCGCCGTGCTCGACGGCGGCAAGGTTATCGCAGTGCGCGACAAGGTCGATCTGCCGAATTACGGTGAGTTCGATGAGAAGCGGGTCTTCGTGCAGGGGGCGATGCCGGGGCCGGTCAATTTCCGCGGCGTGCGGCTCGGCATTCCGATCTGCGAAGATATCTGGGGTGATCTCGGCGTTTGCGAGACGCTGGCCGAAAGCGGGGCGGAGATCCTGCTGTCGCCGAACGGGTCTCCCTATTATCGCGGTAAGGTCGATATCCGTCACCAGGTGGTACTGAAGCAGGTGATCGAGACCGGCCTGCCGCTGATCTATGCCGCCCAACTCGGAGGGCAGGACGAGCTCGTGTTCGACGGGGCGAGCTTCGCCTTCAACGCCGACAAATCGCTCGCCTTCCAGATGAGCCAGTTCGAGACAGCGCTTGCAGTGACGACATGGAAACGTGGGGGAGCCGGCTGGCACTGCGCCGAAGGGCCGATGGCGCGTATCCCCGAGGGTGAGGAGGCCGATTATCGCGCCTGCCTGCTTGGCTTCCGCGACTACGTCAATAAAAACGGTTTCAAAACTGTCGTTCTCGGCCTTTCCGGCGGCATAGACTCAGCGATCTGCACAGCGATCGCGGTCGATGCTCTCGGAGAGGAGCGGGTGCGAACGGTGATGCTGCCCTATCGTTACACGTCGGAAGATTCACTGAAGGATGCAGCCGACTGCGCCAAGGCGCTCGGCTGCCGCTATGACATCGTACCGATCGAGCAGCCGGTGACCGGCTTCAGCAGCTCGCTGTCCAACCTCTTCGAGGGTACGGAGAGCGGAATCACCGAGGAGAACTTGCAGAGCCGCGCGCGCGGCGTCATCCTGATGGCGATCTCCAACAAGTTCGGCGCGATGGTAGTGACGACGGGCAACAAGTCGGAAATGTCGGTCGGCTACGCCACGCTGTATGGCGACATGAACGGCGGCTTCAATCCGATCAAGGACCTCTACAAGATGCAGGTCTATGCGCTAGCCCGCTGGCGCAACGAGAATGTGCCGCCGGGCGCGCTAGGCCCGTCGGGTGAAGTGATTCCGCAGAATATCATCGACAAGGCACCATCGGCCGAGCTGCGTCCCGATCAAAAGGATCAGGATTCGCTGCCGCCTTATCCCGTTCTCGACGATATTCTCGAGTGCCTGGTGGAGAAGGAAATGGCTGTTGAGGAGATCGTCGCGCGCGGCCATGACGTAGCGACCGTTCACCGGGTCGAGCATCTGCTCTATCTCGCCGAATATAAGCGCCGGCAATCGGCGCCGGGCGTGAAGATCACCAAGAAGAATTTCGGCCGCGACCGGCGCTATCCGATCACCAATCGATTCCGCGATCGCTGACGCAATCGACATATCAGTGAGGCAACATGCGCAGCTCGGTCGAGATCTACAATGTGGGGACGGGCAGGGCTCGCGAGGTCTGGCAAACGGACAGGCTGGTGGAAGCGCCGAACTTCTCGCCTGATGGTTCCTACCTGCTGCTCAACGGCGACGGGCTGCTCTTCCGGCTGCCGCTCGATGGCGGCGAGGTGGTCAGGGTCGATACGGGCTTTGCCGTCAATTGCAACAATGATCACGGCATTTCACCTGATGGCACCGAAATCGTCATCTCGGACAAGACCGAATTCGGCAAGTCGGCCATCTATATCCTGCCGATCGAAGGCGGCACGCCGCGGCTCGTCACTGAAAACCACCCCTCCTACTGGCATGGTTGGTCGCCGGACGGGCGTCAGCTCGCTTATTGCGGCATCCGCGACGATCTCTTTGACATCTATACCATTTCCGTTGACGGCGGCGCCGAGACGCGGCTGACGCATGGCGAAGGCCGCAACGATGGACCGGATTATTCGGCCGACGGACAATGGATCTACTTCAATTCCAGCCGCACCGGGCTGATGCAGATCTGGCGTATCCACCCCGACGGCACGGGCCTCGAGCAGGTGACCTCGGACAATCAGGGCAATTGGTTCGCCCATCCGTCGCCGAAAAATGACAAGGTGCTGATCCTGTCCTATGACCCCTCGGTTTTCGATCATCCGCGCGATCTCGACGTGCGGCTGCGGCTGATGGACATGGATGGCGGCAACCTGAAAACGCTGTTCGAACTTTTCGGTGGGCAGGGCACGATCAATGTGCCCTGCTGGTCTCCTGATGGCGAAGAATTCGCTTATGTGCGCTATTTCCCGGCTGATTAAGCCGCTGCCGCCTTGCGCCGCGCGCCAGCGGCTTTCGCCAAGTCTTCCAGTACGGCGACCGACATGTCCCAGTCGATGCAGCCATCGGTGATCGACTGGCCGTAGACCAGCGGTTTGCCGGGGACGAGATCCTGGCGGCCGGCGACGAGGTTGCTCTCGATCATCATACCCTTGATGTGGCGGTTGCCGGCGGCGATCTGCGAGGCCACGGATTTGACGACGCGCGGCTGGTTCATCGGATCCTTGCGGCTGTTGGCATGGCTGGCATCGATCAGGATGCGCGGGGTCACGCCTAGCTTGACGGCCTCGCCGACCACAGCTTCGACATCGTCCGCTTCATAGTTCGGCTGTTTGCCGCCGCGCAGGATGATGTGGCAGTCCTCGTTGCCCTTCGTCGAGGCAATGGCGGCCTGCCCGTCCTTGGTGACGGCGGGGAAGTGATGCGGCTGCGATGCGGCCAGGATGGCGTCGAGCGCGACACGGACGCCGCCGTCGGTGCCGTTCTTGAAGCCGATCGGGCAGGAGAGGCCGGAGGCGAGCTGGCGATGGATCTGGCTTTCGGTCGTACGCGCGCCGATCGCGCCCCAGCTGACAAGGTCGGCAATGTATTGCGGCGTGATCGTCTCGAGGAATTCAACCCCAGCGGGCAGGCCCATTGCGTTGATGTCGAGCAGCAGGCGCCTGGCAATGCGAAGCCCTTCCTCGATGCGGTAGCTGCCGTCGAGATGCGGGTCGTTCATCAGACCCTTCCAGCCGACCGTGGTGCGGGGCTTTTCGAAATAGACGCGCATGACGATTTCCAGATCACTGGAGAAGCGCTGTCGCTGCTCGGCCAGCCGCGCGGCATATTCGCGTGCGGCAACCGGATCGTGGATGGAGCAGGGGCCGATGACGACGATCAGGCGGTCGTCTTCTCCCTCGAGGATCTGATGGATCGCATGACGGTTGCTGGTCACCGTCTCGCTGACGGCAACGGTTCGGGGGATTTCCGCGATGATATCTGCGGGTTTGGTGAGCGGGGTGATTTCGAGGATACGCAGATCATCAATGGTATCGGGCACGGCATGGCTCCTGTTTGGTCATACCGTGCGGAACAAAAAAGCCGCCAGGTAGACTAGCGGCTGTTCGGGTGGTCGTCGCGTCGAATTCAGTTACGCACGGGCCCGCATCCGCTGGGAGCAGCGGTACCAATAAAATCGCGAGGCGTAGACAGAAGTGACCGACATGCGGCGTGTTTAGCGTGGCGGCCTTCCGTTGTCACGCAGAATCTGCGGCCTGAAAGAGGGCTTGGGCGTGCAGCAGTCTCCAATGCATTTGCGAGCGTGGTCGTGACCGGCCGCCGCCTGTTCACCGGCACGTCAGGCGGAAAAATCGCTGTTTGCCTAACGGCCTCATCGGGCTCGGCTGCCTCCGCTTGCCCGCGAAGCGCTTTCCTGAAATAGATACCTCGTCAGGTGCCCGCTTTCACGCGGGAGAATCGGGAATCCGGTGCAAGACCGGAACGTGCCCAACGCTGTAAGGCCGACGCCCGCCGCTTCATCATGCCACTGGCTTTGGCCGGGAAGGCTGCGGCAGACGGATGACGCCAAGTCAGAAGACCGGCCTGGCAAGATAGACCCAACCCGCGCGGACGGCGGGCGGTTGCGTTGTTGGGGATTTGACGATGCGACCCTTTGTTGAGGATGCCCTGTCGGAGGCATCCGGTTTTTCTCCGGCCGAACGCGAGGCCGTGTATCACGCGATCCTGACCCGACGCGACGTGCGCAGCCAGTTCCTGCCCGATCCGTTGCCGGACGATGTCGTGGCGCGGCTTCTGATGGCCGCCCATCACGCTCCCTCCGTCGGCTTCATGCAGCCGTGGAACTTCATCCTGGTGAAAAGCGAATCCGTGCGCGCGCGTGTCCGGGACGCTTTTGCACAGGCCAACGAAGAGGCGGCACTGATGTTCGACGGCGAACGGCGGCAGGCCTACCGCTCCCTCAAGCTCGAAGGCATCGTGGAGGCGCCGCTCGGCATATGCGTGACCTGCGATCCCACCCGCGGCGGCAGCGTGGTGCTGGGACGGACGCACAATCCGCGGATGGATTCCTATTCGACCGTTTGCGCAATCCAGAATCTCTGGCTTGCGGCCCGCGCCGAAGGGGTCGGCATCGGCTGGGTCAGCATCTTTCGTGAAGGCGACCTGAAAACAATTCTCGGCATACCCGAGCATATCGAGGTGGTCGCGTGGCTCTGTGCCGGCTTTGTCGACCGGCTTTATGATGAACCGGAACTCTCGGTCAAAGGTTGGCGGCAGCGGCTACCGCTCGAGGAACTCGTGTTCCATGATGGATGGGGACGCAACGACCCTTAGCGATTACTGCTGTTGTGGTTGCGGGCCCGGCGTTGCCGGATTGGCAAGGTCGATCGAGCCCTGGTCGCCGGCAAGGAATTGCGGGCCGACCTGACGGACCTTGTTCTGCGTGGGGTCGTAGGGACGTTCGGGAACGGATGGCTGCGGCGGGGCTGGTGCTGCCGCGGTATCTTTCGCCGGCGGATTGGTGCGGACCGTCGTGATCGAGCCCTGCTGCGGCGGTTCGCTCAGGGCCTGTTTGCCGCGCATCTCCTCGTAATAGGCGGTGAGATTGCAGGCGCAGGAATTTTTTTCGCCAGGCGCGCGGTTCTTGTAGGCGAAGGCGTTCTTCATGGCGCTATAGGGCGCACCCGTTGCGGCCGAAATCATGTTCGAGGCTTCGGTGCTGGTCACGTCGCGATAAAAGAGCTCGGTCTCGATGCCGGGGCACATCTTGGCGCAGGTCTGGGCATCGCGGCCGAAATCGACCGAGGTGGTGTTCGAACTGATCGGGAAGAAGCCGCCGTCGCAGCTGCGAACGCAGATGGTGCTGACCGGCGAAAACATTTCGGTCCTCGGCAGACCATAACGCGGATCGGCCTCTTCACCGCCGCCGAGCGGGATGAATGTGTCGGTGCGCATCGCCTGTTCCTCTACGCTTGGGGCGGGCTCGCTGGCGCTGCGCTCTGTCGGGGCATAGAAATTTTCGCTGTTGCAGCCATTGCGTTCGAGTGCCGCCGTCAATTCTCGGCGCGCGTCGTCATCGCCGGCCTGGCTGCGCAGCTCGTTGCGGCGGTCCTGGAGATAGCGGATATTCTCGATCATCCGGGCTTCGGCGTCAGAAAGCTCGGCGCAAAAATCGGCATTCTCACCGCCGATCACGACCATGCTGCCTGAGGTGCAGCCATAGCTGCGCAGATCGTTGCGGACTTTGCGCAATTCGAGGTTTTGCTCGGCGATTGCGCTGGCGTATTGGCGGGCTTCCGGACCGTTATTGTTGCCGATCGATCGTGGTAGGTCGGCAAGGCGACCGCGCAAGTCATTGCAAATAGCGCTGCTCTGTGCGGCGGCCGGCGATGCCAGCGCAAGCACAAGAGCAAGAGACAGGTTTCGGCGTTTCACGGCGTTGTCCGGGAATGAGAAAGTGTCGATCGGTCAAAGGTGGCGTCCATCCGCCGTACCTTGTCTCTTAACGTGTTTCTCTTAATAAGCTTGGATCAATTCCTAGCGCATTTTCGAGATTTTATCCAGAAGATGCAGGTAATCCTCCGTCAGGTAAGTCGGCACAGCATTGCACCCGGAGGCGGACACTGGAGCCGTCAACAGCAGTTCCCTTCTTCATACGAATTGTTATTCTCGGCGCTCGTTCCTGTGGGGAATTGGCTTTCACTGAGGATGAAGCAATGCGCTACATGCTGATGCTGCATGCGGACGAAACTGCCGGGAACTCCATAGCGCCCGAGGACATGGCGCGTTTCATGGGGCAGATGTATGCCTATCAACAAGCGCTGGAGAAGGCGGCTGCGTTCGTCTCGAGCAATGCGCTCGTCAGCTCCTCTGAGGCCAGTCTCGTTCGTGTTCAAGGAAACGAGGTCAGCGTTCTGGACGGCCCTTATGCCGATGTTCGCGAACAGTTCGGTGGGTACTTTATCATCGACGTCGCCGATATGGACGAGGCCAACAAATGGGCGGCACGCTGCCCTGCCGCGACCTGGGGAACCGTTGAGGTTCGTCGCATCAGGGACGCGTCGGAATATGCGGAATGACGGTTTCTGGTTCCAGCGTTGCCCGAGGTGTAGCAGAGCGGGTGGCGCGCGAGAGCTACGGCCGACTCGTCGCTTATCTTGGCGGGCGCTTGGGTGATATCGCGTCCGCCGAGGATGCGCTCGCGACGGCTTTCCTCACGGCTCTCGAAAAATGGCCTGTCGATGGCGTGCCCGACAACCCCGATGCCTGGCTGTTGACCATCGCCCGCAGGCGCAAGCTCGATGACTGGCGCAGGCACAAAGTGAAGGCGAAGAGCGCCGATCATCTTGCTCTCATTACCGAGGAACTCTCGACCGCGGCGGAAATGGACGAGGAGATTGCGGACAGGCGACTGGCGCTCATGTTTGCCTGCGCACATCCTGGCATCGATGTCTCGGCGCGAACGCCGCTGATCCTCCAGACCGTGCTGGGCTTGACCGCTGCAGATATCGGCGCACGGTTTCTCGTCTCTCCTGGGGCCATGGGGCAGAGGCTTGTAAGAGCCAAAGCGAGGATCAGAGATGAGAAAATTCCGTTCCTTGTGCCGGAGAAGGAGGAACTGTCGCACCGCTTGCCGCCTGTACTCGCCTCCATCTATGCCGCCTATACCAGCGGGTGGATGGACATCGACGGGGCGGAAGCGCTTGGACAAGAGGCAATCTGGCTCGCAAGCGTGGTCGTATCCCTGCTTCCGCAAGAGCCGGAACCGAAAGGTCTTCTCGCGTTGATGCTTTATACGGAGGCGCGGCGATCGTCTCGCAGAGGCCCCGACGGCGCATTCGTACCGCTGGACAGCCAGGATGTCGGACTTTGGGATCGCAAGCAATTGCGCCTCGCCGAAGGACTCCTCAGAGAAGCAAATGCAAACGGTCCGACCGGCCGCTACCAGATCGAGGCGGCCATCCAATCTGCTCATGTCGCGCGCCGTTTGAGCGGTATCTCAAACTGGCAGGCCGTCGTTTCTCTCTATGACGTGCTGGGCAGGATTGCCCCGTCGCCTGTCGTGACACTCAATCGGTGCGTGGCCCTCATGCGGATAGGGCAGGTGGACGCGGCTCTTGATGACATACATGCGCTTGCCCGCGATCCGCGAATGGCCGACTACCTGCCGTATTGGACGGCCCGCGCGCAGATTTGCGCCGATCTAGGCAGGCATGTCGAGGCGGCGGAAGCTTTCACGATCGCTATCGGATTGTGTTGGTCGGAGGCAGAACGACGCCACCTCGAAGAACAGCGCTCAAAAGTTTTGTGTTGATGCGAGCTTTTTTGCGCGGCCTGTCGAAATCGACAACTCCTTCACGACATCCGTTTGTCCAACCAAGGAGTACGACATGACCACCACTTCAATAACTGTCCAGAGCATCTTCGCCTCCGCCGCCGTTTCCAACTTTGACGAGGCGCTCATCTGGTATGAGAAGCTCATGGGACGTCCCGCAGATAGCAAACCGATACCGGGCATGGCTCAGTGGCGTAATATGGGCGGAGCCGGCCTGCAGGTCTGGAAGGATAACGAACGCGCCGGCAACGGGATCATAACGATCGTCGTCCCCGAGCTCGAGGTTGAGCTCGAAAGGCTTTCGCGTCAGGGCTTGCAACTCGCCAACAAAATCGAAGGCGACTTTGGGCGCGTGGCTCAGATATTCGACGGTGAGGGCAACCGGATCAACCTGGCCGAGCCTCCCAAACGATCTGCGAACAACTGACGTCGCCGTCTCCAGACCGTTCAGCCTTTGGCCCAGAGCAATGCCTGCTTTGGGCCAAGGCCAGAAGCGGCTGCCAGACCATCGGCGCCGCTGACATCAGTAGTTGACACAACGGAAGGTACAATTCCAATGTCCGCTTCGGGCAACGGGCTTAGCGAAGGCGAAAATGGCAGTCATTTCCACCGAGCTATGCTGCCCCGCAATGACAGCCGGGGTGCCGGAAGCTCAACACGGGCTCCACGTCTTCGTGGACGGTTGTTATGACCCCTGTTCCGGGCACGGAGGCTGGGCCTTTGTCGTCTATCGCGAGGCGGCGGAAATCGCATCCAGCTTCGGCGGTGTGCGTGATTCCGCCAATAATTCGATGGAATTGACCGCCGTCTTGCAGGCAGTCATGTGGATCAATAGCGAAGCAACGGGCGAAGCCGCGACCATCTGGTCGGATTCGATCTATGCCGTCAAAGGCTGCAACGACAGGCGGCACATTTGGAAGAATAACGGCTGGAAGAAAAGCGGTCCGAACGGGCACGCCCGAAGCCGGACCATCGCTAATGCGGAACTCTGGAAAGCGGTCGATCTTCAACTATCACAGAATGCCCTGGTAACCATTGCCTGGTGCAAGGGTCATTGCGGCATCGCCGGCAACGAACGCGCGGATGAGCTTGCGGATGGAGGACGGCTATCGGTACAGGGTGCGTGACATCTCTAGCATATCAACCGCTGGAGATGCTCGGGACAAGCCCGAGCATCACGAAATAGGCCCTGCCGACTTTATCAGCAGCCTGCAGCTTTCACGCCGGCTGCGATGCCTCGACGACGGCGAGTGCGGCCATGTTGACGACGCCGCGAGAGGTGACCGAGGGTGCGAGGATGTGGGCCGGCATGGCGGCGCCGAGCAGGATCGGGCCGACATGCAGGCCGTCGGTCATCGACTTCACAACGCCGAGCGTGATGTTGGCGGCATCGAGGTTCGGGAAGACGAGGAGGTTCGCCTCGTCATGCAGCGTGGTGTGCGGCATGACGCGCTTGCGTAGCGCTTCGGTGATGGCGCTTTCGCCGTGCATTTCGCCATCGACTTCGAGATCGGGGGCAGCGTCGCGTACAAGCTGTAGCGCGTTGCGCATCTTTGTCGCGCTTTCGGACTCGCGCGAGCCGAAATTGGAATGCGAGACGAGGGCAGCGCGCGGCGTGATGCCGAAGCGGCGGATTTCCTCGGCCGCCATGACAGTCGCCTCGGCGATCTCTTCGGCGCTCGGATTGAAAGTGACGTAGGTGTCGGTGAAGAAGGTGGCGCCACGCTGCGAGATCATCAGGCTCAGCGCCGAGAAATCGCGGACATCCTTGCGTTTGCCGATGATCTGACGCACGTCGCGCAGGTGCTTTTCATAACGGCCTTCGAGGCCGCAGATCAGCGCATCGGCCTCGCCGCGCCTCAGCGCCAGCGCGCCGATGACAGTCGTATTGGTGCGCACGATGGTGCGGGCGGCTTCCGGGATGACGCCGCGGCGGCCGACGAGCGAGAAATAGAGATCGACATATTCGCGGAAACGCGGATCGTCTTCCGGATTGATGACCTCGAAATCCTGCAACGGCCGGATGCGCAGCCCGTAGCGTTTGAGGCGCGTCTCGATGACCTGCGGGCGGCCGATCAGGATCGGTTTGGCCAAGCCTTCCTCGAGCAGCACCTGGGCGGCGCGCAACACGCGCTCATCCTCACCTTCGGAGAAGATGACGCGCTTGCGCTCGGCGGTCTTTGCCGCCGTGAAGATCGGCTTCATGACGAAGCCGGAACGGAAGACGAAACGGTTCAGCTGATCGAGATAGGCGTCGAAATCCTGGATCGGGCGGCGCGCGACGCCGCTCCGTTCGGCGGCCTTTGCGGCGGCAGGGGCGATGCGCAGGATGAGGCGCGGATCGAAGGGGGAAGGGATCAGATAGTCGGGGCCGAAGACCGGAGTCTCGCCGGAATAGGCGCGGGCAGCGACGTCGGAGGGTTCTTCGCGGGCAAGCGCTGCGATAGCGCGCACGGCCGCCATCTTCATTTCCTCATTGATCGTCTCGGCGCCGCAATCGAGCGCGCCGCGGAAGATGTAGGGGAAGCAGAGGACGTTGTTGACCTGGTTGGCAAAGTCCGAGCGGCCAGTGCAGATCATTGCGTCGGGGCGGGCGGCGCGGGCGAGATCCGGCATAATCTCCGGCGTCGGATTGGCGAGCGCCATGATCAGCGGCTTGTCCGCCATTTGCGCCAGCAGCTCCGGCTTTAGGACGCCTGCAGCCGAGAGACCGAGGAAGACATCGGCGCCGCCGATATTTTCGGCGAGCGTGCGCGTGTCGCTCTTCTGGGCATAGACGGACTTCCACTCGTCCATCAGCTCGGTGCGGCCCTCGTAGACCAGGCCTTCAATATCGTGGACCCAGATGTTTTCGCGTTTAGCGCCGAGCGTCACCAGCAGATTGAGGCAGGCAAGGGCGGCCGCTCCCGCGCCCGAGGCGACGATCTTGACGTTCTCGATCGCTTTACCGGCAAGTTCCAGCCCGTTCAGGATTGCGGCGGCGACGATGATCGCGGTGCCGTGCTGGTCATCGTGGAACACCGGAATTTTCATCTTCTCGCGCAGGCGCCGCTCGACCTCGAAACATTCCGGCGCCTTGATGTCTTCGAGGTTGATGCCGCCGAAGGTCGGCTCCAGCGAGGAAACGGTCGAGACCATCTGATCGACGCTTGCGGCGTCGACCTCGATGTCGAAGACGTCGATGCCGGCGAATTTCTTGAAGAGCACGGCCTTGCCCTCCATGACCGGCTTCGAAGCCAGCGGCCCGATATTGCCGAGACCGAGCACGGCGGTGCCGTTGGAAATGACGGCGACGAGATTGGCGCGCGAGGTATATTCGGCCGCCATCTCCGGATTGTCGCGGATGGCAAGGCAGGGGGCGGCAACACCAGGCGAATAGGCGAGCGCCAGGTCGCGCTGATTGCCGAGCGGCTTGGTCGCCTGGATCTCCAGCTTGCCGGGGCGGGGATAGCGATGGAAGAAGAGCGCCTGCTCGTCGAGATCGCCGCCCGGCAGGTTCTTGTCCGTCTTGGATTTATCCTGGTGATCCATTGCCGCCTCCGTGCACGTCTTTTTCTGGAGTTCCCTCCATACATCAATCAGATACGGGCGACAGTATGGAAATGAGGGATGGTAGAAGTTTTCGTCGAGAGCGAGTGCCGTGTACTGCGGGTAGGCCTGACGTACCGTCATCGCCGGTACTAATCCTTTTGGAAAACTTGTTTGACGCCCCCTGCGAGCGCAAGATGCCGGCCGCGACGGTGCGGGGCGCCGGTCGCATGGAGGAAATCATGGACAATTTGAACCTCACGACCCTGCAACGGGGTCAGACGATGGTCAATGACGTGGCCATGGATGCGTTTGCCGCTGGTTTTCGCGGCAGTCTCCTGACCAGCAAAGACATGAATTACGGCGAGGCGCGGGCGATCTGGAACGCGATGATCGATCGCCGGCCGGGTCTGATTGCGCGCTGCGCAGGGGCGGCTGATGTGGTGCGCGCGGTGCGCTTTGCGCGCGACAACAATCTGCTCGTTTCGGTGCGCGGCGGCGGGCACGGCATTGCCGGCAATGCGGTCTGCGAAGGTGGTGTCGTTATCGACCTATCGCCGATGAAGTCCGTGCGGGTCGATCCCGAGATACGCCGCGCCAGGATCGAACCCGGCGCCACGCTCGGCGATGTCGACAAGGAAACGCTGGCCTTCGGACTGGTGCTGCCAACCGGTATCAATTCCACGACCGGCATAGCCGGCCTGACGCTCGGCGGCGGTTTCGGCTGGCTCACCCGGAAATTCGGTCTGACGCTCGACAATCTGATTTCCGTCGATGTGGTGACGGCCGATGGCGAACTGGTGAAGGCGAGCGAGACGGAGCGGCCGGACCTGTTTTGGGCGCTGCGCGGCGGCGGCGGCAATTTCGGTGTCGTGACCTCATTCGAATTCCAGCTCAACCCACTCCATCCGGAAGTTTTCGCCGGACTGGTGGTGCATCCCTTCGCCGATGCGGAAAAAGTTCTCAGGGAGTATCGGGAGGCGCTGGAAACAGCACCCGACGAGCTGACCTGCTGGGTGGTGATGCGCCAGGCGCCGCCGCTGCCTTTCCTTCCGGCTGAGTGGCATGGCAAGGAGATCGTGGTGCTCGCCATGTGCTATTGCGGGGACATGGCGGCGGGCGAAAAGGCGGCGGCTGGATTGCGCGGGATCGGAAAGCCGATCGCCGACATCGTCGGCCCAATGCCGTTCATCGGCTGGCAGCAGGCATTCGACCCGCTTCTAACGCCAGGCGCCCGTAACTATTGGAAGAGCCAGGATTTCGCCTCCCTTTCCGACGCGGCGATCGAGGTTCTCATCGATGCGGTGCGGAAGCTGCCGGGGCCGGAATGCGAAATATTCATCGGCCATGTTGGCGGCGCCGCCGGTCGCGTGCCGACCGAAGCCACGGCATTTCCACAGCGCAGTTCGCATTTCGTCATGAATGTCCATGCACGCTGGCGGGAAACCGAGATGGACGGAAACTGCGTTGGCTGGGCGCGCGAACTTTTCGAGGCAACCAAGCCGCATGCTGTGGGTACTGCCTACATCAACTTCATGCCGGAGGACGAGACCGACCGGGTCGAAATGGCTTACGGGGCCAATTATGCGCGCCTTTCGGAAATCAAGCTGCGCTATGATCCCAACAACCTGTTCCGGATGAATCAGAACGTGAAGCCGATGGCGGCGGTGCGAGCTGCGTGAAGAGCGTAGAAAACCCCGCCCCAACCCCTCCCCACAAGGGGGAGGGGCTAGGATGCCGCACCGTCCTTCTTTAACTCACCGTTTCATCCGCGGAGAGGCCGGGGTTTATCACCGTTGATGCCGCTCGTTAGTCCCTCCCCCTTGTGGGGAGGGGTTGGGGAGGGGTCTATCCGCCGCGCTTCGGGCGTCATCGTCACATCAGCGCCATATGCATCGCGCAGTCTGTCCTCCTGTCCCGGCTGCCGGTCGGCGGCCTGGTGCAGCAGTGTGGTGTCGTAGCCTTGCAGACGCGTTCCCTCGATCAGCGTGACGTCGGAATTCCCAGGATTGTCGGAGCGCTCGAACCAATCGACGGAGTGGTGCAGGAAATTCATTTCGACCGCCCGGTTGGTGACGCCATGGCCGACGATCGCGACATTGTGGTTGCCGCTTTCGGCCTCGCGCATGACGGTCTGGAGGAAGAGACGCACCCGCTGCGCCACATCTGCCCGGCTTTCGCCGTCCGGCGGCCGCGCATAGAACTTGCCGCTATTATTGCGCAGCCTCGCCCATTTTTCGAATTCCTCGGGGAATTTCTGTTTCTGCTCGGCATGGTCGTATATTTCGGTGAAGAGGCCGAAATCCTGCTCACGCAGGAGATAATCTTCCCTGACATCGCCGACGATGTTTTCCGGCAGCGCTTCGAGCAGCGCATCCTTGCTCTGGCGCGTGCGCAGAAACGGCGAATACCAGATATGCAGCTTCTGAAATCCCTGGCTCGGCAACCCTCTCAGGTACGAGGCGATGACAGCGCCTGCCTCCGCTGCCTGGCGATAGCCCCATTCCGTCAGCGGCACGTTATGATCGCCGAACTGGCGGTAGGCCTGCTCGTTGATATTGCCGAGGGATTCGCCATGGCGAACGAGAAAGAGACGCATCGGCCATCCCGCTTTTTCGGATATGAAATCGTCGTCATCATGAACGCGCTCGATCGGCAGGGCAACATCGCCGTCCGAAAGAGGGGCGAGTGTCCAGTGGCCGCTCCCCCCCCCCAATCCGCTTGGCCCGTCGAACTTGTTCACGTCGGTTTCAAAATCGACGAGCGAGAGGGCGTCTTCCGGGCTATCAGCGGCCCTGGAAGATCTTGATGAGCTTTGGCGTAAACCGGTGAGCCTTGATGTCGAGCAGATCCTGATACGTGGCGCGACCGGAGGTCGCGGCCGTCAGATATCGCTGGCAGGCGACCCTCGGAGCGTCCTTGTCGGAGGCGTTTGTCACGATCCCTGCGGTGCGACGCGCATTTGCATCGAAATCCTTTGCGCACACTTTGACGAACTCATTTCTCGCTCTCGCGCTGCCCTGCAGCAGCGTGACTGTCGCATCATAGTCCTGCTGCGTCGGTGCGCAGCCTGCAAGCAGTGCAATAGAAATCATTATTGTCGCGGTGTGGGCGCGCATCATCAATCCCCCAGGTTACGCCTTGATCGGCAGCTGCTGTTAATTTGATTCTCGGTATACGGGAAAGATCCGGAACATCGCGGCGAGAAATTATGATGATCGGATTTCCGATGTCGGTATTGCGAGCTTCGCCACCGACGAGATCGGCGTTTACCATCCGGACGGAATGGGTGGAGTCTGAAGGGCTTTTCCCCAGCTTGTCATCTTCCTGAAACACGAGTCTGGTTTTGGAAGGCTAGATGAAAGATGGGGCATGAGCGGCAGCTCGTGATAGACATGATGGAACCCAGACATTTCCGCACGCTCTTCATTTCCGATGTCCATCTCGGCTCGAAGGCCGCGAAGGCTGATTTCCTGCTGGATTTCCTGCGCTACCACGAGGCGGACACGATCGTGCTCGTCGGCGACATCGTCGACGGCTGGCGCCTGAAGCGCAGCTGGTATTGGCCGCAGGTCTGCAACGACGTCGTTCAGAAGCTGCTGCGCAAGGCGCGCAAGGGCACGCGCGTCGTCTACGTCCCGGGCAATCACGACGAATTTCTGCGCGACTTCCCGGGCATGCATTTCGGCGGCATCGAGGTCGTCGAGCGTATGATGCATGACGGCGCGGACGGCAAGAAATACCTGATCCTGCACGGCGACGAGTTCGACGTCGTCGTCCGCAACGCCCGCCTGCTCGCCTATCTCGGCGACTGGGCCTATGATACGGCGATTCGGATCAATATCCTGCTCGCGGCCGTACGCCGCCGCCTCGGTATGCCCTATTGGTCGTTCTCCGCCTGGGCGAAGCTGCAGGTCAAGCATGCGGTCAATTTCATCGGCGAGTTCGAGCGCGTCGTGGCCGAAGAGGCCCGCAAGAGCGGCGCCGACGGCGTGATCTGCGGCCACATCCACCACGCCATCATCCAGGACATGGACGGCATTCGCTACATCAACACGGGTGACTGGGTGGAAAGCTGCACGGCGGTTGCCGAACATGCCGACGGCACCTTCGAACTGATCACCTGGCGGGCGCTTGCCACCGCCGTACCGGCGCTTACCGCCGTCGAGCGTCCCGAAGAGGCGGAACTCGCCCCGCAGGCGGCTTGATTTTGGCGCCGTCGCAGTCGCGGCGGCTCTCCAGCAATTTAGCCGTTACCGCGAGGTGACAGGCCCAATTTATTTCTTAAAACGTTTCCGGACGGCTATTTCTCGCAATAGTCGCTTTCCGGGTGGTGTGTTAGGACAACGTCCAGTTTCCTTCAGGTCCACCCATGATTCCCGCTCAACATTCCTCGGGTGAGGGAGCGCCGCAGCGCTTCCGGCTGCTCAGCGCGCTGTCCTATTGCGCGCCGCTGCTCGTCAACGGCGTCGTGCTGCCGTTCTTCCCCGTTTGGCTGGAAACCCACAGTTTCAGCGACCATGAAATCGGCATCATCCTTGCCATACCAATGGTGGTTCGTGTTCTGGTGGCGCCTGTCGTCGCCATGATCGCCGACCGCCTGAAGGAGCGCGCCGACGTGTTGCTGTGGTCGGGCGGCCTGTCGCTGCTGACCGCAATCGCACTTTATTGGACGACGAGCTTCTGGCCGGTGACGATCGTCTTCGCGCTGCAGGGCGCCACCTTCGCGCCTTATCTGCCGGTCGTCGAATCGATCGTCATTTCGGGTGTGCGCCGCTGGGGGCTCGACTATGGATCGATGCGGGTGTGGGGGTCGATCGCCTTCATCATCTCGACGCTCCTCGGCGGTCAGCTGATCGGCCGGTGGGGCGGCGGCATGGTGCTCGTCGTGATGGTGTTCGGCTTCACGATGACCGTGGTGATGGCGATCTTCTGTCCGCGGATCGGACCGACGCGGCGGCGCGGCCAGCCGATCGATCTTCCGGCCGCCACCGGGCGCGGTCTGAGCGAGCCGCATTTGCTGCTGCTTCTGATCGGCGTCGCCATCCAGCAGTCGAGCCATGCGGTGCTTAATGCTTTTTCCTCGATCTATTGGCATCAGCTCGGCTTTTCCGGCACGCAAGTCGGCCTGCTCTGGAGCGCCGGCGTTGCCTCGGAGGTGACGGTGTTCTTTCTGTCGAAGCGTCTCAATCGGCGCTTCAGCGCTTGGACGCTTATCCGCTTCGGCTGCGCCGTCAGCGTCTGCCGCTGGATCCTGTTTCCCATGAACGCCGGTTTTGCCGGCTTCTTCCTGCTGCAATGTTTCCACGGCTTCACCTATGCCTTCGTGCACACCGGCGTGCAGCGGCGGATCATGGCGACGGTGCAGGAAACGCAGGAGGCCTCGGCGCAGGGCGCCTATTTCTTTTATGTCGGCATGGCGATGGGGTTGATGACCATCGCTTCGGGCTATCTTTACGCCTGGCTCGGCCTCGTCAGCTATTACGTTATGGCGCTCGTCGCGCTTTCCGGCCTCGGACTCGTCATCTCAGCCTATTATCTTCAGCCCCAGAGGGCGCTTTCCGGTGGAAAGACCACGGAAGCGGCGTAGCGCAGGCCGGGCTCGCGGTCGCGGGCAAGCAGCAGCGGGCCGTCGAGATCGACGAAATCGGCATTCTGCGCAAGCAGCACGGCCGGCGCCATGGCCAGCGAGGTGCCGACCATGCAGCCGATCATGATCGAAAAGCCGAGTCTCTCGGCTTCGGCCTTCATCGCCAAGGCCTCGGTGAGGCCGCCTGTTTTGTCGAGCTTGATGTTGATCGCATCATAGCGGTCGGCAAGACTTGCGAGATCGCCGGTGTGATGCACACTCTCGTCGGCGCAGACCAGCAGCGGGCGGCGGATTTCGGCAAGCAGCGCATCGCGGCCCGCCGGCAGCGGTTGCTCGACGAGGGCAACGCCCGCCTCTGCGGCGATCTGCAGATGACGTTCCAGCACCGCCTCCGGCCAGCCCTCATTGGCGTCGAGAATGATGGCGGCGTCGGGTGCGGCCGCGCGGACGGCGCGGATGCGGCTTTCATCGTCGCCGGTTCCGACCTTCACCTTGAGCAGAGCGCGACCGGCATGTTCGCGTGCGTGCGCGGCCATCACTTCCGGCTCACCGAGCGAGATGGTGTAGGCTGTCGTGAGCGGTTTGAGGGCGGTGAGGCCGAGGCGGGCAGCGACCGTTTGGCCAGTCCGTTTTGCTTCGAGATCCCAGAGAGCGCAATCAACGGCGTTGCGTGCCGCACCCGGCGGCATCGCCGACAAGAGATCGTCGCGCGAAATGCCGGATTCGACCAGCGGGCGCGCTGCCTCGATCTGCGCGAAGACGCTCTCCATGGTCTCGCCGTAGCGGCGGTAGGGCACACATTCGCCGTGCCCTTGCGCGCCTTCTTCTGTGACTGTGCAGGTAATGACCTCGGCCTTGGTCTTTGCGCCGCGCGAGATGGTGAAGGTCCCGGCAATCGGAAAGGAATTCATCTGGATATCGAGGGTGCGCGGCATTATTGCTATCCTGCGAGCATGGAAATTGGACGTTGCTTCTGTATATTGACGCGCCGGCGGCGACGATCCGCTTCGCGAGTCGGCAATGTCGCCGTAAGCCTTGAAAGACACAAGTATCTTGAACGCCGAGAATCGCAACGCCGCCTCGCTGCAAGTGGACGACCGGTCAGATGGTTCGGGGCAGCATGTTCGTCTCAGCGGCAACTGGCGCAGCGCCTATGTGCATCTTGTGCTGCGCGACTTCGAAAAGCTTCAGCGAGAGAAGACCGGCAATCTGACGCTCGATCTCTCCGATGTATCAGACATCGATACCGCCGGTATCTGGCTTCTGTGCCGGCTAAAGAAGGAGGCGGAGGCGACCGGACGCACGGTGCGCTTCGTCGGCACCAATCCGCATATCGACGAAATGCTGGAGATGTTTTCCGAGGAACCGGCCAAACCGGAGCCTGAACAGAAGGAAAAGGTCTCGATTGCCGCGCGTATCTTGGCGCCGGTCGGCAAGATGACCTACGACATCTGGGACAATCTCGCCGCCTCGATGTATATCCTCGGCTCGGCGGTGCGCGGGGCGCAGATGAAGCTCGGCCGCGGCAGCGGCGTTTCGCCGGCCTCGATCGTCAATCAGATCGATCACATGGGCGTGCGCGCCGTTCCGATCATCCTGCTGATGTCGTTTCTGATCGGTGCGATCATCGCCCAGCAGGGCGCCTTCCAGCTACGGTATTTCGGGGCGGAGGTGTTCGTCGTCGATCTCGTCGGCATTCTGCAATTGCGCGAAATCGGCGTGCTGCTGACCTCGATCATGATTGCCGGCCGCTCCGGCAGCGCGATCACCGCCGAAATCGGCTCGATGAAGATGCGCGAGGAGATCGACGCGCTGAAAGTGATGGGGCTGAACCCGATCGGCGTGCTGATCTTCCCGCGGCTAGTGGCGCTGACCATTGCCTTGCCGCTTCTGACGGTGCTGGCGAACTTCGCGTCGCTCGCCGGTGCAGCGGTTGTCGCCTGGGGCTATTCCGGCATCACCTTCGCCAATTTCCTGTCGCGGCTGCATGAGGCGATTACGCTGTCGACCGTGCTGTCGGGCATGATCAAGGCGCCGTTCATGGCGCTCGTCATCGGTATCGTCGCCGCCGTCGAAGGGCTGAAGGTCGGCGGCAGTGCGGAGTCGCTCGGCCAGCACGTGACGGCCTCGGTGGTGAAGGCGATTTTCGTCGTCATCCTGATGGACGGGCTTTTTGCGATGTTCTATGCAGCGATCGACTTCTAGCATGGCGGGCAGCGTGGACGAGCAACCGATCGAAAACGAAGGACAGGGCAGGGATGTCGTGCTTTCGGCGCGCGACGTCACCGTCGCCTTCGGCTCCAAGGTGGTGCTCGACAAACTGAACCTCGATATCTATCGCGGTGAGATCCTCGGCTTCGTCGGTGCGTCGGGCACCGGCAAATCGGTGCTGATGCGCACGGTGCTGAGGCTGCTGCCGCGCCGCTCCGGCACGATCAAGATCCTCGGCCAGGATTTCGACGAGCTCAACGAGCCGCAGCGCAACGCGCTCGACATGCGGCTCGGCGTGCTCTTCCAGCAAGGCGCATTGTTTTCATCACTGACCGTCAAGGAAAACATCCAAGTGCCGATGCGCGAATATCTCGATCTGCCGCACTCGCTGATGGATGAGCTGGCGCATCTGAAGATCCGCATGGTGGGGCTGGCGGCCGATGCCGCCGACAAATATCCGTCCGAGCTTTCGGGCGGCATGATCAAGCGTGCCGCGCTTGCCCGCGCCCTGGCGCTCGATCCCGAGCTCGTCTTTCTGGACGAACCGACTTCAGGTCTCGATCCGATCGGGGCGGCCGAGTTCGACGAACTCATTGCCAATCTGCGCGATAGTCTCGGACTGACCGTCTATATGGTGACGCACGATCTCGACAGCCTGTTTTCGGTTTGTGACCGTATTGCCGTGCTCGGAAAGAAGCGGGTAATGGTGGAAGGCACGATCGACGACATGCTGGCCTATGACGATCCGTGGGTGCAGGCCTATTTTAGAGGAAAGCGAGCACGGTCGATCGTGCCGCAGGACAATGGCGCGCGGCACGATAATGGCAGCGGCGGGAAGTGATCGGATAGATGGAAACCAAAGCCAATTATACGATTGTCGGTTTTTTCACGGTGCTGGTGATCGCGGCCGCCTTCGGCTTTGTTTACTGGATGGCCGAATATGGCCGCGGCGGCCCGATGACGGAGCTGATCGTGCGTATTCCCGGCTCGGCCAACGGGCTCAGCGTCGGCTCGCCGGTGCGCTTCAACGGTATCCAGGTGGGCTCGGTGCAGACGCTGTCGATCGATGCCGACGATCCCCAATATTCGCTCGCCTTCACCCAAGTGCGCACGGACGCACCGATTTATCCCTCCACCAAGGCCGCGCTGGAAATTCAGGGCCTGACGGGGGCCGCCTATATCGAACTGTCGGGTGGCCGTAAGGGTGAGGAGAGTATCCTTAAACATGCGATCGAAAACGGCAAACGCGCCGTTATCGTCGCCGACCAGTCGAGCGTCACCAATCTTCTGGCGACCGCCGACAAGATTCTTGATCGCGCCAATGACGCGGTCGGCGAACTTCAGGGTTTCATCGAAGATTCGCGTGCTCCGCTGACCCAGACGTTCAAGAATGCCGAAACCTTCTCGGATGCGCTGGCCAAGAATTCCGATAATATCGACGCCTTCCTGCAGAGCGTCGGTGAGCTCTCCAACACGGTGAAGGCGGTTTCCGGGCGTGTCGATTCGACGCTTCAGGCGGTGGAATCGCTGGTCAGGGCCGTCGACGCGCAGAAGGTCGACAATATCGTCTCCAATGCCGAGAAGATCACCGCCAATGTCGCCGATGCCTCGGGCGATCTCAAGGGCGCGATCCAGAAGTTCGACGAGACCGCCACCACCTTCAACGATTTCGGCAAGCAGGCGCAGGCAACGCTCGACCGCGTCGACACGCTCGTCGCCCAGATCGACCCGGCGAAGATCAAGGGTTCGGTCGACGATATCTCGCAAGCCACAAAGGATGCGCGTGCGGCCGTCGCCTCGATCCGCGACGTCGCCAACACCGTTTCGTTGCGCCAGAAAGATATCGACCAGACGATCCAGGACGTGTCGCAGCTTGCCAACAAGCTGAATTCGGCCTCGACACGCGTCGACGGCATTCTCATCAAGGTCGATGCGCTGCTTGGAACCGACAACACGCAATCGCTGTTCGCCGAGGCGCGCGGTACGCTGGAATCCTTCAAGAAGGTGGCCGACAATCTGAACTCGCGAATCGGTCCGATCGCCGATAATCTTCAGAAGTTCTCGAGCGGCGGCTTGCGCGACGTGCAGACTCTCATCAACGACATGCGCGGAACCGTGAGCAATCTCAACGATACGATCAGCAACTTCGACCGCAATCCGCAACGCCTGATCTTCGGCGGGGACACGGTCAAACAGTACGACGGCCGGACGCGGCGTTAACAGGGAAAGTCAGGGGTAGCCCAGTATGGTCGCATCGCATCTGTTGTCGCGCCGTTCGTGGATCAGGGGAACGGCGATCGCGCTGCCGCTGACTGCGTTGATCCTGTCGGGGTGTGGCACTTCAGCCAAGAACGATACCTATGATCTCTCTGCGGCCGTCGATGGCGATGGGCCTGCTGCCAAATCCCGCCAGATCCTGATCGCCGGCCCGACGGCACTCAGATCGCTCGATAGCGAGCAGATCGTCATCCGCGTCTCCTCGTCGGAAATCCAGTACCTGTCCCGGGCGCAGTGGGGCGACAAGCTGCCGCGCATCGTGCAATCGAAACTGGTCGAGGCCTTCGAGAATTCCGGCAAGCTCGGCGGGGTCGGCATGCCGGGGCAGGGGCTGGCGATCGACTACCAGATCGTCACCGATATCCGCGCATTCGAGATCGACGCTTCGAATGGCAACCAGGCGGTAGTCGAAATCTCCGCCAAGATTCTGAACGACCGAAACGGCTCGGTGCGCGCCCAGAAGGTGTTCCGCGCCATGACGCCGGCCGGCGGCGACAATGTCGGCTTCGTCAAGGGTCTCGACCGCGCCTTTTCGACGGTGGTTTCGGAGATTGTCAGCTGGACGCTGCGCTCTATCTGACAAGACGTTTGTTAAACGCTGCGCCGACGTCAAAAATTGCTGATTGCGGAATATTGGCCCCATCAGATTGGAGCGGCCACCCTATTTAAATTTCTTCATGAATTTGTGAGCTTGACTTGCCGGCTACTTCGTCGGCAGCGCATCCGTCATCGTCGCTGCAGGCTGGCTGCCTGGGATGGTGGAGGCGGTGGCGGTTGGTGATGACGGCAGGGTGCTGTCGAGGAGGCCCGCCATCTTGTCGTCGCGCAGGCTTGCAGTCTTTTCACCCATGACGACGCCGACGACGCGGCGGCCATCCTTCAGCGCCGAGGTCACGACATTGTAGCCGGATGCATCGGTATAGCCCGTCTTGATGCCATCGACGCCGTCATAACGATACATCAGATTGTTATGGCCGCGCAGTTTCATGCCGCGGAACTGAAAGCCGCGCATCGAGAAGAGCTTGAACTCCTCTGGAAAGTCCCGCATCAACGAAAGGCCGAGCGTAGCCATGTCGCGCGCCGTGGTAACCTGCTCCGGATCGGGAAGGCCCGACGGGTTCTTGAAGACCGTGTCCTTCATCCCCAGCTGGCGTGCCTTGTCGGTCATCGTTCTGGCGAAAGCCGGTTCGGAGCCGCCGAGCTGTTCAGCGATCGCCACGGCGGAATCGTTGGCAGACAGCACGACGATGCTTTCGACCGCTTCACGCAGCGTTACCTTGCGGCCGGCGCCGACGGCAAGCTTGAAGGGTTCCTTGCTCTCGGCATTTTCCGACATGGTGAGCTTCTGATCCCAGGTGAGGCGTCCATCGTGCAGCGCCTCGAAAGCGAGATAAAGCGTCATCATCTTGGTTAGCGACGCGGGATAGTTGAGATCATCCTGGTTGGAGGCTTCAAGGACCTGACCGGATTGCGCATCAATGACGAAGCTTGCCTGACCGGCCTTAGCCGGAATGAAAGCGCCCATCAGCAGGGTGGACGAGAGCGCGATGGCAAGGAGCCGGGATGTCGTCGTGGTCATCGGTATTGCTGTCTCTTTCGTTGCACGGCCGAGGCGCCGTTGGCTTTAAACGCAAGCGGATCGAAAAAGTTTGTGACGGAATGAAGGAAGGTGGGCAATAAAAAAGGCCTATCCACAGATGATACCTTTTGTCTCGGCCCCTGCGGTTTTGACAATCGCGCGCATGGCATGTAGAAATTTGTCATGAGCATGAAGCGCGCGCCTTTCTCCCACCATGACCGCACCTGCCCGCAGGTCGCGATCGCGCGCGCCATTGGCGGACGAGGTCTCCGCGTCCTGCTGTGACGTCCGGGCGCTGCATGCGTCCGGCGCGCCGCCGGACGTAAAGCCCTTCACCACGTCAACAGGGTTGCCCGGGAGACAGGCAGCATGCTCAATATTTATCACGTCAATTCGCTCGTCCATTGGGAGGAGCGCGAGATCAATCTGCGCGATCATATGATCGGCTTTTTCTCCCAAGAGGTCCGCAGCTTTCTCAGATCGGTCAATCCAGCCTGGGATATGCGAAGGGTCGAGGCGCCGGCGCTGACGCCGCGGTCGCTGGTTTCAAGTGCCTATTCGAATGCCGACATCTGGGTCCAGGAACAGCTCGCGGCCGGCGATACTGCGCTGGTGCTGAGGCCGGAGACCACGCCTTCGACCTATGTCTACATGCAGCATATTCTTGGAAACCATTCAAAGACGCGGTTGCCTCTGTGTGTCTGGCAGGCCGGCAGGTCCTACCGCCGCGAGCAGGAGCAGCCGACGAAACACATGCGGCTGAAGGAATTCTGGCAGCTCGAATTTCAATGCGCCTTCACCGCCGACAGCGGCAACGACTATCACGCGGCGTGCCTTGAGCCGGTGCGCCGCATGATCGCCTCGCTGATCCATCTGCCGACGCGGGTCGTGCCCTCCGACCGGCTGCCGGCCTATTCAGAGGTGACGATGGATGTCGAGGTCGATAATGGCGACAAGTGGATGGAGGTCTGCTCGATCTCGCGGCGTACCGACTTTCCATACCGTTACCGGTCGCAGCCCCGGAAGGCAGCGGCCGTCGATCACAACGTCCTCGTGCTCGAAATCGCCATCGGCCTCGACCGTTGCGTGTACAACTGGGGCATAGCGGCCGAGGCATGAGGGACGGAAAACCGGGACCGCATGGCGATCCCGGTTTTAGCTGCAGTTGTTCGGAAGATATAAGCGGTTGTTGCCGGAGCCTTATGAAAAGGCAATGTCGGCGGCAGGGCGGACATCCACAATCGCCTTGCCCGCATCGAAACCATCAAGCGTTTCGTTGTGGTGGGCGACAATCGCGGAGAATTTAAGGGTCGCCGTGTCGCCAGTTGTATGGCCGTCGGCAACCAAGGTCACGTCATAGCCGAGCGAAACGGCCCGCCTGACGGTCGTGTCGACGCAGAATTGCGACATGCAGCCGCCGACGATGAGGTGGGTAACCGATCGCTCTTGCAAGCGGTCGGCTAGATCGGTCCCGAAGAAGGAGTCGGCGCTTTTCTTGCGCACGACGACCTCACCTGTTTGCGGCGCAATCTCCCCGCGCAGCGCCCATCCTGGCGTGCCCACGGCCAATCGGTGACCGCTGTCGCCATCATGCTGCACCAGCACGACCGGTACGCCGGCCTGACGCGCCTTTTCCTTGAGCAACGCCAATCGAGCGACGGTCTCATCAAGTGCGGAATCGACCTCGGGCTGGCGCTCCGGCGTGGCCTTTCCGGAGAGAATTGCGTTCTGTACGTCGATAATCAGAAGGGCCTTGGTCATTTCGTTCGCGGTTCCGGGCTGGGCAGCAGATCATATCCCCATCATCAGGGAAAGCCGCCTGACACATGTTCAGGCGGCTTAAGCTCCACGATATCGGCCAGACTCTATCTCAGCCTGCCCGCTGCATGGGCGAGCATGGTGTAAACCTTGCCCGTATCCGAGGTCAGATAGGACTGTGTGACTGTCTGGTTCGGGTCGGTTCGGGCGACGTCGGCGAGCAGCTTTTCGAAATCGCCGATATAGCGGTCGACGGCGGTGCGAAATTCCGGTTCGCGGTCGTATTTGCGCTTGATCTCGTCGAAGGTCTGCTGGCCCTTCAGCGTGTAGAGCCGGCGGGTGAAGACGTCGCGCTCGCCGCGCTGGTAGCGGCGCCAGAGATCGACCGACGCATCGTGATCGATGGCGCGGGCGATATCGACGGAGAGCGAATTCAGCGATTCCACGACATGGCGCGGATTGCGGCTGTCGTTGCTGCGTGCGGCCGGTGCGGCGGTTTCCGCCGGGCGCGCGGGAGCACGGGCCGGCGCCACGTCCGCAGCGTCTTCGCGGGATGCGCCTCGCAAAAGATCGCTGATCCAGCCACCGCTTTCCCGCGCCGGTTCCTGGCGGCCCAATTCCTGGCGAGCGGGGGCTGGCTGCTGGGCGGCCCGCTGAGGAGCGGCGGCCGGAGCGGATGGCGCAATCGTTCCGCGCAGACCGGTGGCTTCGATCGGCGGAGGCGCTGCCGGCTGCGGCGGCTGGGCTGCGATCGGCGGGGTCGGGCGCGGAGCCGGCTGCGCCTGGGCAAGCGAGCGGGCGGCGGGCTCTGAGATTTCGAGCTGCTGGCTGGAGCGGCCGACAAGCTGCGAGATATCCTGCAGGGCCTTGATCTGTTCGGCGACGGCGCGGCGCATGGCCGAGGCGCTTTCCTTGGCTTCCTCCGGCAGGTCGAAGGCGCCGCGCTTCAGTTCGGCGCGGGTGGCGTCGAGTTCGCTGCGGATGTCGGCAGCGGAGCGGCGGATGTCCTCGGTGGCGCCGGAGAAGCGGCCGACGGCATCCTCGATCGCCTCACGCAGCGATTCCCGCATATGCTGGGCGGCGCCGTCGGAGGCGCGGCCGGCTTCGCCGAGCATGCGCTCGACTTCCGACAGCGAGGCGGTGAGGCCGCCGCGAATACGATTGGAGAGATCACCGGAACGGCGCTCGACATTAGCGAAGGTGCTGTCGATCGTCGTATTGGCCTCGTCGCCGGCGCGGGTGATCGCCTCGCGCATGGTTTCGGCCGCTTCCTGGGCGCGCTTCTCGGTTTCCGTCAGAACGCGACCGATATCGGCAAAGGAGGACTGAACGCCCTGGCGCAGGTTGCCGGTGACCTGGTTGGAGCGCTGCTCGGCCCGCTCGAACACGGTCTCGATCATGCCGCCGAGCCCGCGCATGGTCTTTTCGATCTCGTCGGAGCGTTGGACCAGGCTGACGGAGAGGGCTTGCAGCGCGCCTTCACGCTCTTCGAGCGTCGAGGCGAGGTTGGACTGGGCGGCACCCAGAAGCTGCGAGGCCTGGGTCAGAACCTTGGAATGGTCGTCGAAGCGGCCGATGATGCTGCCGACCTGAGCCAGAGTCTGGCCAGAGATGTCGGAGAGGCGGTCGACCTTGCCTTCGAGAAGCCTGGTCGAGGCGCTCACCATTTCGGCAGCCTTGGTGGCGGAGTCGGCAAAGCGGGTCGTGGTTTCGCCGAGACGCCCGTCGACGCTCGTCAGCTGCTCGGCGGCGCGATTCATCATCATTGCCATTGCCGCGCTGCTTTCCGACATGCGCTGGACCAGGCCGTTGACGTTGCCGACCAGGCTGTTCTCGATGGCGCTGACGGCGTTGGCAACATTCTCGGTGCGGGCGGCCACGGCGCTGGCGAGCGCTTCGTTCTCGGCACGCAGGCGATCGGCGCTGAGATTGGCTGCGGCGGTGATGCGGGCAGCGGCCTGCTCGCCGGCATCGGTGTAGCGATCGATGATCGGGCGGGCCGTTTCATCGAGTATGCGGGTCAATTCGACAGAGCGGCCCGATAGCATCGAGTTGAGGTCGCGGGTGCGTTCCTCAAGCGTCGAGCGGATCGAGTTGCCACGCGCTTCGAGCGCCCGGTCGACATCGGAGAGGGAGGTATCGATCTCGCGGACACGCTCCTCGAGATTGGAGCGGATGGCGCTGCTGCGCGCTTCGAGCGCCCGCTCGACATCCGCCATGGTGGCGGAAATCTCGCTGCCGGCCCCCGACAGCGTCGTACGGATGGCATTGCCGCGCGCCTCGAGAGACTGGCCGGCGTCCGACAGGGCCCTGGAAATGGCATTGACCTGCGTGCCGACAACGGTCTCAGCCTCGGCGACCTTGTTGACGATGGCATTGCCGGCTTCCGAGAAGGTCTGGGCGACGGCAGCGGCCTGGGTTGCCAGGCGGTTCTGAGCTTCGGCAACCCGCGTGACGATCTGCGACGAGCGCTCATCCATGGTGCGGGTGAATTCGTCGCTTTTTGCATTGAGATCCTCGGCGAACTGCTGGCCGGTCTTGCCGAGCAGTTCCGTGGTTCTCGTCGCTTCGCCTTCCATTCCCTGGGCGGCTTCGGCCACCGCGCTGCGTAGCGTCGAGGCGAGGCCGGCGGCCTTGCCCTCGATGGTGCGGTTGACGGCGTCGAGGCCGACGGTCAACGCGCGATCCATGGTGGAGAGGCGTTCCTCGATGCGTTCGTTGCCGCGGTCCAAGGTTTCGCCGAGACTTGCCGTGCGGCCCTCGATGGCGCCTGCAAGCGTGGTCGTGCGGCTGTCCAGCGTCTCGGCCAGATTGGCGGTGCGGCTGTCGATTGCCTGTGTAAGATTGGCGGCGCTGCCTTCGAGCGTCGCCGAGATGCGCCGGGTGGCGTCGTCACCGAGCGCGCCGAGCCGGGAAATGCCGTCGGTAAGCACGCCGGAGAGCTGGCTGTTGGCGGCCTCGACCTTTTCGGCAACGCCGCCGACGCCGTCACGGATGCGGGTCTCGATCGCCGTAAGGTCGGCTTCCATACGAGAACCGGTTTCTTCAAGACGTCCCGCAAGGTTCTCGACCGACTGATCGAGATGGGCCGAAAGGTTCTGGGCGGAGCTCGAAATCGTGTTTGCCGCCTCCTGGAAGCGGCCGGCGATCTGGCCGGCGCCGGCGCGCATGCGATCTTCCAATGTCTGGGCGCCGGCGTCGATCGCCTGGCGGATCGAGGCTTCACGATCTTCAAGCGACATTTCGAGCATGCTGACGCTCGTCGCCACCGAAGTGCCGATGCTGGTCGCCTGTTCGGTGAGCGTATCGCTGATCTGCGCATGCGCCTGGCTCAGCGACAACTCGATGGCATTGCCGCGATCCTCAAGCGTCGTGCGGATGCGCTCATGGGCAGAAGCGAGCCCGCCTTCGATGCGCGCCGCGGCTTCCTCGGCCAAGCTCCCGAGCCGCGCATGGGCATCGCTGAGGCGGCCTTCGATGCGGCCGGTCAAGCCGCCGACGAGATCCTCGAAGCGGGCACCGCCCGCATCGAGAACGCCCGAAAGCGCCGCGCTGTGCTCGGAGAGGGCGGATTCAAGCCGCCGCTGATTGTCGGCATAGGCGTTGTGGATGGCGTCTGTCTTGTCGGCAAAGGCGCCGGCGACGCGGGCCTCTGCACTGGTGACGGCCTCCATGATCGCATTGCTGCGGGCTTCGAGGGCGCTGTCGAAGCGGCTCTGGTTGTCATCGAGCGAAATGGCGAGCGCCATGGTCTTTTCATCGAGCGTATCGGTGAGCCGGTCATGGCTTGCCGTTACGGCACCGACGAGCGCGGCGGCGCGGTATCCCAGGGCTTCCTCGAGGCGGACCTGCCCTTCGTTCAGCGAGGCGGCCAGGGCGCTGGCCTTCTGGTCGAGCACGCCGTTCAGGCGTTCATGTGTGCCGGAGACCGCATTGGTGATCGCATCGGCGCCTGATGTCAGCGTCTCCTCGAGGCGGCTCTGGCTCTCGTTCAGCGAAATGGCAAGGGCCATCGCCCGATCGTCGAGCGTCTCGGACAGGCGGTCATGGGTGGCGGAAACCGCACTGAGGAAGGATTCCGAGCGGCTCTCCAGCGTGTCCTGCAGGCGGCTCTGACCTTCGCTCAAGGAGGCGGTCAGCGCCGATGCCTTCTCATCAAGGGTTTCGGCGATACGCTCATGCGTACCGGAGACGGCCTTGAGGAAAGCTTCGGAGCGGGCTTCCAGCGTGTCTTCGATCCGCGTCTGGTTCTCGTTGAGAGAGATTGCGAGCGCCATCGCCTTCTCGTCCAGCGTTTCCGACAGGCGGTCATGCGTGCCGGAAACGGCGTTCAGCAGCGCCGACGACCGGGTCTGCAGCGTGTCCTCGATGCGGGCCTGGCCTTCGCTCAGCGAGATGGCAAGCGCCATCGCCTTTTCATCGAGCGTCTCGGAGAGACGGTCATGAGTGCCGGATACGGCATTCAGCAGGGCCGCGGAGCGGGTTTCGAGGGTATTTTCGATGCGTGCCTGGGTCTCATTTAGCGAGTTGGCAAAAGCTGCCGCCTTATCTTGCAGCGTCTCGGCAAACCGGTCATGGGTGCCGGAGACGGCGTTCAGCAGGCCTGCAGAACCATTTTCCAGCGTTTCCTCGATCCGGGCCTGGCTCTCGTTCAAGGAAATGGCAAGCGCCATCACCTTTTCATCAAGGGTTTCGGCAAGCCGGTCGCTCGTGCCGGACACGCTGTTCAACAATGCTTCGGCGCGGGTTCCGAGCGCGTCCTCGATGCGGGCATGGCGCTCGTCCAACGAGGTCGTCAGGGCCGCTGCCTTGGTATCCAGCGTTTCCGACAGCCGATCATGTGTGCCCGAGACGGCGTTGAGAAAGGCTGCGGAACGGGTCTCTAGCGTGTCTTCGATGCGGCTCTGGCTTTCGTTCAACGAGATGGCGAGCGCCATTGCCTTTTCGTCGAGCGTCTCGGAGAGGCGGTCATGAGTGCCGGAAACGGCGTTGATGATGGCGTCGGAGCGGGTCGTCAGCGCTTCCTCGAAGTGGCCGTGATGGGTGGTCAGCGCATCGATCAGCGCGCCGCCGCGCTCCGCCATGACGCTGTCGATACGCTCATGGGCTGTGCCAACCGCGTCCCGGATTTCTGCTGCGCGCGCTGTCAATACGCTGGTCAGTTCCTCGGCGCGGCCGCCGAAGGCCGTCGTAACCTGCTCGGTGCCGGCGGCAACGGCGGCGGTCAAATCGGTGGTGGTTGTGTGCAGCGTATCGCGGAACTCGGCCGAGCGGGCCTGAAGATTGTTCTGCAGGTCGGAGGTGCCGGATGCAAGCGCCAGCGCGATGTCCGACGTGGCGCTCTGCAGCGCCGAGGTCAGCTCGCCGGTGCGGCTGGTGAGTGCGGTGGTGATTTCTTCGGTGCGGCTGCTGAGCGTGCTCTCCAGCACTTCATGACCGGTTGCGAGCGCCGCCGCGAGCGCCAGCGACTGGTCGGTCATCGAGGAGCCGAGCCGGTCGATGCTGGAGCTCAAAATGCCCTCGATCGAATCCGACCCGCCGGTCAGCGTTTCGTTGATGCGGGCAAGGCTCTCCATCAGCTTGGTGTCGAGCGAGCCGGTGCGCTTGTCGAAAGCGCTGGTGAATTCGGCGACCCGCTCGTCGAAGGCGGTCGACAGCTGGGCGACGGTCGTCTGCAGCCGCTCTTCGAAGAAGCCGGAGCGCAGGTCGAGATCCATGACGGCGTCGTCGGCGGTACTCTGCAGGCTCTGGCGGAAGCTTGCGCCCTTCTCATCGAGCGCGCTGTTCAGCTTCGAGAGCACATCGTCGAGCGTCCCGCCGATGGTGCGTTCGCCCGATGTCAGGCTCTCGTTGATCTCGCGGGTGCGGGCGATCAGGATCTCGTTCAGCTGATGCGTGCGCTCGTTCAGCGCCGCGTTCAGCTTCTCGGTGCTGCTGTCCATGGTCGAGGCGCGCGTCTCGAACTGGCTGAGAAGTTTTTCGCCGTGTTCGTTGAGGTTGACGGAGAGCGCCTCGAGGCGGTTGTCGAATTCGGTGGCGAGCGCAAAACCGGAAGCGTTGAGGGTCTGGAGCAGGCTGTCGGTCTTGGCGGCAAGCAGGCTGCCCATCGACTGCAGGGCGCTGTCCGATTTTTCCAGGATGGTCGCCGCCCGCGTGTCGATCAGCGAGGCGAAGGCTTCGCCCGATGTGGCGAGCCGCACGGCGATCTCTTCGGTCGCCAACGACAGTTCTTCCTTCAGCTGGTCGTGGACGCTGCCGATCGAGGTGCGGATGCGGTCGGCATGGTTGACGATCGCCTCCCGCTCCGAACCGAGTTCATGGACAAGACCGCGCACGCGCAACTCGTTGTCCGCATAGGAGCGTTCGAGAGCGTTGACTTCGGAATGGACCAGCGTTTCCAGCTCGGAAGCGCGCGCGATGGTGCGCTCGATGCCTTCGTTCATCGCCGAGACTTCGCGGCGCACCGCCTGGCCAACGGTCATGATGCGTTCGGAGGCGATGGTTTCCGGCTCCGCCAGGCGCAATGCCACCTCTGCCATCGAGCGGGCGGCGTTGCGCATGTCCTGGGCGCGGGAGATCATGATGGCGAAAGCATAGAACATCATCACCGGAATGATGATGCCGACCAGGCCGGCAATGACGCCGGGCAGGGCGACGAGATCGGCGATCGAGCGGATCTGCCAGATCTGCGGCGCATATAGCAGCGACATCAGGCCGAGGCCCGCCATCACCCAAAGCACGGAAAACAGGGTAGCGGTGCGCATGGCCGAGCGGCTGGAAGCGCCGTCGAAAGATTTCAGGATCGAGGCGGGCGTATTGCGGCTAGCATCATTGGCGGGCGCGAAGGACGAAGCCCTGGAAGCCTGCTCGGCCCCGGCGCCGCGGCGGCTGCGGCGCTGCGCTTCTTCCTGGCCCTGTTGATTGCGCGCATTCGATGGATCAGACACATTACCCTCCGGCGCCTGCGGCGCGTCGCCGCGGCGAGACGGCACGTTATCCTTGCCGAAGTCGATCTGGAGCGCCTCGTCCAACGCCTTGAACGCCTTGTCCTCGATCGACTCGTTATATTTGTTATTCGCCATTCGGTTACGCCTCGTTACTGTCGGCCGGCCCGGCAGCACATCCCCGGCTTCCACCTTGTCCGGGAACAACTTTGCCGTAACGGCCCTCCATCCCAACCGCGGACGGATAAGCATGTCATTTCAGAGTAGATAGCCGCTTTTTCAAACGGAAGGTATCAAAACACTACCATTATCCACTCACTCGGCAAAGGCGCGTACCATAAACCCGCTCCACCAGTATCGTAGTGACACATCTGGGCTCTGCACACAATTAATGAAGGCCTGAGATTCATGGCTCATTAACCCGTTGTTAACATCTTTGAATCCGAGGCCCTGCTTAAAAACCAATAATTTAGGGATATTTAACGGATGTTAACCATATGGCGAGATTTCCGCGCCGGATGTGCCGGAATTTAACGCGATGGCCACCCTTCTGACGCAGAACTGTAGCAAGTGCGGACGATCTGAGACGGGAGAAATGGCAAATGGCGGCCCAGCTGGCAGCATTGAAGATCGTATTCGAGGCGCCTGATAATGCAAAGGGGTCGTGCCCCTCGAAGGTCCGGCCGATCGATCTCGTCCATCTCGCAAAGCAGACGATGGGCGACAAGTCTCTGGAAATCGAAGTCCTTCAAATGTTTGCGCGCCAGGCGCGGGCGTGCCTCCAGGACATGACGAGCGGTGAGACCGTGCGTGTCGGCGCGGCCGCGCACCGGCTGAAGGGCGCGGCGAGCTCGGTCGGCGCATTCCGCGTGTCGCAGACGGCTGAGGTCGTAGAGGAGACCGGCGGCGATGCCAGCGCAGTGGCGGCGCTCGGCGCTGCCGTCCTCGATGCCGAGAACTTCATTCTCAAGCTCTGCCGCGGCTGACCTCCAAGTCTTCTTTCGTTGATCGAACGAGGCCCGTTGTTTCATTGCGGAACCACGGGTCTTTTTGCGACGTCCCAGATGACGCTTTGAAGACGGCGGGCGAAGGCCCGATCTGCGAGGTTATGGCGGATTTCCGAATGTTGACTGACGCGTCGAATTGTCGGAAGAAACTTCGCCCACCCATTTGAAGACCGGAAATAGTCCTGATGCCCAAACTTACCATCGTCGCCTTCGACGGCACGCGCTTCGACCTCGACGTCGACCAAGGCTCCACCGTGATGGAGAATGCCGTGCGCAATTCGGTGCCCGGCATCGAGGCCGAATGCGGCGGCGCCTGCGCCTGCGCCACCTGTCACGTCTATGTCGACGAGGAATGGACGGAGAAGGTCGGCCAGCCGGAAGCGATGGAAGAGGATATGCTCGACTTCGCCTTCGACGTGCGCCCGACCTCGCGGCTCTCCTGCCAGATCCGGATGAAGGCCGCTTATGACGGGCTCGTCGTGCACGTGCCCGAACGCCAGGCCTGAGGCGCCCCGCGTTTCGCGCTAACGTATCGGCCCGAAAATCGGAACCGATTTTCGGAGTTGAATAACCGACACCATCACCACAAAAAAGACGCCTCGCGCGCTGGTGCGAGCGAGGCGAGGCGGGCGCATTACCAACGGATGAGGGAGGAACATCCGCGGCTTCGGAACGCGCCAGGAGAACCCAGCGAGGAAAGTCCAGATGCCGTAGCTGAACTTTCGAATGTGTTCATATTAACGCGTTACGGTTGAGTCTGCCAGGATGAAAAATGACCATTAAAACGCTGGGGAAGGGGTAAGTTTCGCACAAGTTTCGTTGCGCAGCTAAGTTTTTCCGCTCGTCACCAGTTCGAAAAAGCCTTATTTTCCGCCGGCTCGACCGTTGATTCGATTTTTCAGCAATCTCAGCATGCGCTTCTGGAAGTTGACCGCCTCAACCCGGTCGAATCGCGCCTGCAGCCGATCGTGCTCCTCTATGCCGCGAGTTGATTCGTTGGAGACGAGCTCCTGCATGGCCTCGCAGCTGCGCTGCTGCGGCAATGCGCGGATGGCGCGCTCCATGGCGCGGGCCTGATCTCTGGCGATCTCGGCGTGACGCTCCTCGTGGCGCTTGATGTCACTCGACAGTGCGTCCCATATCATCGACAGCTCCTTGCTGGCGCCTCTGCGGCTATTCCAGCGCGGCAGGATGATCTGGGTGTGAACGGTGACCTTGACATTGCCGACGCGGCATCTGCCATTATCCTGGATATAGGTGGCCTCGCCGCCGAAGCGAATCTTGGTGGCCCCGGGATGGCGTGCCGACGAACCGCTCGCCGTCGGGCCGCGCCGGCTGAGTTCCCGGTCTAGCTCATCGGCGGTTTTGCCGCGGATGTCGAAATAGGAATAACTTTTCGATGCGATCACTTCGGCTGCCGCTGGACTGCTGAGAGAAAGAGCAATGGAAAAGGCGACAGGAAGGCACATATAACGCATTGCAAGCGGCATTCTGAACGCAACCCATGTTGAAATCGGCAGGAGCTTGGGGCATAGCCACCGTAAGCGCAATATCGGATGGCGGCTTTTTTCGTCATCAATAGGACAAGTCTGGTGACAGGGCTCGAAGGCAGTTTCTGGCGTGTCGGCCATGGCCGGGAAATCGAACTCGGCCGTCGGTCGGCGATCATGGCGATCGTCAATGTGACGCCGGACTCCTTCTCCGACGGCGGACGTTTTGAAACCGTCGATGCCGCCGTCGAACACGCATTGCAGGCGGTCAGCGACGGTGCTGCGATCGTCGACATCGGTGGTGAATCGACCCGGCCGGGTGCGGCATCGGTCAGCCCTTCGGAAGAGCAGGCGCGGGTGTTGCCGGTCATCGAGGCGCTACGCGGTCGCACCGAGGCGCTGATCTCGATCGATACCTATCGCGCCGAGACGGCGCGGCTGGCCGTCGGCGCCGGCGCCCATATTGTCAACGACGTCTTCGGACTGCAGAAAGATGCAGGTATCGCGGATCTGGCCGCGGCCACGGGGGCGGGGCTCTGCATCATGCATACCGGCCGCGACAGGGCCAAACTTGCCGATGTGATCGCCGACCAGGCGCATTTCCTCGAACGGTCGCTGGCGATCGCCGCCGCGGCCGGAGTAAACAGCGACCGGATCGTGCTCGATCCGGGTTTCGGCTTCGCCAAGGAGACGGCGGAGGAGAACCTGGAGCTGATGGCGCGGTTTTCCGAACTGTCGCGCTTCGGCCTGCCGCTGCTTGCCGGCACCTCACGCAAACGCTTCCTCGGCGCGGTCACGGGGCGCGAGGCGCCGGAGAGGGATGCGGCGACGGCCGCATCAAGCGCGCTGCTCAGGCTTCAAGGGGCTGCGGTTTTCCGGGTGCACAATGTCGCAATCAACAGGGATGCGCTTGCTATCGCCGATGCTATGCTCAATGCGCGCCAGGAATTCGAGAGGAAGCGGCCGACATGACGACCTACACGATCACGCTGCAGAACTGCGCCTTCTTCGCGCGCCACGGCGTGCATGACGAGGAGGAATTCCTCGGCCAGCGATTCTTCGTCGATGCCGAGCTCGATGTCGTCGCGGGCGAGGCGCTGGAAAGCGATTCGATCAACGACACCGTCAATTACGGCATTGCCTTCACGGTGATCGAGGAGATCGTCACCGGCAAGCGACGCTATCTAATCGAAGCCCTCGCGCTCGATATCGCCAAGGGCCTCTGTCAGACGTTCCCGCAGGTGCGGCGGGCGAAGATCACGGTGCGCAAGCCGAATGCGCCGGTGCCCGGCGTGCTCGATTTCGTGCAGGTGAGTGTTGAACATTTTGCCTGAGGCTGCATCGCAATCAGCCACGCTCGGCCTCGGCGGCAATATCGGCGATCCGGTAAAGGCGATGGCCGCGGCGCTGCAGAGACTGGACGGGCGCGACGACTGTCGTGTCACCGCCGTGTCGCGGCTCTATCGCACGCCGCCGTGGGGCAAAACCGACCAATCGTTCTTCTTCAATGCCTGCGCCGCCGTCGAAACCCGGCTCCCTCCAGAGGCGCTGCTCGACGTCTGCCTGTCGATCGAGCGCGAGATGAAACGCGAGCGTGTCGAACGCTGGGGGCCTCGCACGCTCGATATCGACGTGCTGACCTATGGCGACGTCGTCCAGCAGGCGCCGCGGCTGGAGTTGCCGCATCCCCGTATGACCGATCGCGGTTTCGTCCTGATGCCGCTTGCCGATATCGCCCCAGGCCTTCTCGTCAGGGGCCGGCCGGTAAGCGACTGGCTGCTCGATGTTGACGTGACCGGCATCGAGGTCGCCGATGACAGCGGCGACTGGTGGCGGAACGCCTAAGGCCCTAAAATGCGAAACGGCGGGAAACCCGCCGCTTCAGGAAAACCCGTCATGCAGTCCGTCTACTGGATGGAGCCGACTGCCATTTCGTCGACCTGACGAGTCAATGTCAGGCCGATGACCGGGATCATCTGGCTTTCGACCTTGACCGACACGGTGACGTTCATCGTCTTGTCGTCACGCACGCGAGCGATCATCGCGCCATTCAGCTTGGCGCGGTTGATGCCGACCACGACGGTATCCTCGGTTACGGCGCCGGAGACGACGTCAAGACCCTTGCCGGCGGCGCCGTCGAGGAACTTGCCCGTGTAGGTGGAGCCCGACTGCGAGATGACGGCGCTCATCGGCTGCTTGAAGACGCCGACGCGGCAGGTTCCATCGAGCTTGATGCCAGCAGTGCCGTCGCCGGTGGGTTCACCGGTCAGATTGCAGGTGAATTTCGTGCCCTTGTACTTGCCGGCGACGATCTCGCCGGGGCCCTTCCAGGAGCCGGTGACGGATTCGAAGAAGGCCTTGTCGCGGGTTGCGGCAGTGGCTGCCGGAGCGACGTCTGCGACAGGAGACAATGCCGCGGCGGCGAGGCCGCATAAGAAGAGAAACTGGCGCGAATACATGGATTTTCCTTGGCAAACACCACTCACGAAGTGGTGCCAAGTTTTGCCGAAGAATGGTTAATCCTTCCTTTCGATTGTGCCGAAATGCGAGGGGTTGGATTTCTGTCGCGCCCGCGGATCTTAGGATCCGGCGGCTACGGTGTTGAATCTGCTTAATTTCGCCAACTTCACCTACGGGAAGGTGAGAGCTACGGAATCGCCTCGTCGGTTAAGGATTGTTGCCGCGCGGCGACATTGAAGGTGTGAGATCGCCGATAAAATCGCCGATTCCCGGTCGCTTCACCGCACGAAAGGCAAGCGGGCGACAGAGATCCATCGCCGCGATTCCGATGCGAGCGGTCATCAGGCCGTTGATCACGCCTTCGCCGAGTCGGGCCGATAGCTTCGAGGCAAGCCCATGGCCGAGCACCTGCTGGACGAGACTGTCGCCGACGGCGATCGAGCCGGTGACGGCGAGGTGGGCCAGCACGTCACGCAGGAGGCGGAACATGCCGAGCGTGCCGGGGCGGCCGCCGTAGAGCTCGGCCATGGCGCGGATGAGGCGCACGGATTCGTAGAGCACGTAAAGCAGATCGACGATCGCGCGCGGGCTGACGGCGGTGACGATCGAGACGCGCTTGGAGGCGTTGACGATGAGCGCCCGCGCTTTGCGGTCGAGTGGGGCCAGCAGCTCGCGTTCGGCCAAGACGATCAGATGCGGGGGGTCGATGACCTCACCCTCGGTCGCCTTCAGCGTCGCGCGACCCTTCGATGTCTCGGGATTGGCCGCAAGAAGCGTGGTGAGTCGCGCAACGACGGCGCGCGCTTTCGCCGGCCGTGTTTCGAGGATCGCCGCCTCTGCTTCCGCCTTGATCGCCTGAACAGCGGCAAGGCGCATCATGCCCGCGGTCTCGCGGATGACGAGGGCAAGCACGGCGAGGACGCCGATCGCCAGCACGCCAAGAGCTGCATAACCCAGCCAGTCGGCGCGGGTGAAGAGATCGCGGATCAGGCGGTCGGTCCAGAGGCCGATGCCGAGCGATAGCAGGATCCCGAAGGCGCCTAGCGCAATCTTGCCAAAAGAGGTGCGCCGCTTGCGCGGTGTTGCCACCGGCACTGCGCTCGCATCCCTGTCAGGATTGATGAAGGGATCCTCGTCGTCGGGCGTCAAGATGATCTCGTCCGAGAAGCTTTCCGGTTTGCGCCGGCCTTGCTGTTTCCGACCATTGTCGCGCGACACGGCAGCCTCATCCTCATAGGCGAAGGCGGCGGGTGGGCGGTGCGGCAAATCGGAGGGGGGCTTACTCATGCGAGACGGTCTCCGAACAGGAACTGCATGGCGCGGTCAAGGCGGATATGCGGCACCGACAGCTTGATGCCGCCGCCGGTCTCCTCGAGATGCGGCGGACGGAACCTGACGACGTTGACCTCGGGCAGGGTATCGGCGGTCTCGCCCGAGGCGATGCGATTGAACAGGCTTTCCGGATCCTGCGGCAGGTCTCCGGGGAAGATTGCGGTCTTTCTCTGGCCGTCGAATCGCTCGCCGGCAATGGTTTCGCCCTCCATTGGCGTGCCGACGATGACAGGCAGTTCATGGCCGTCGCGCTTGACCGATGCCTCGCGCGTGGCGCGCACGGAAGCGAGCGCCATCACGTCGATGCCGGCTCCGGCCATGCCGATGCGGGCGATGGCGCGATCGACGAGGCGGCGGGTCAGCGCATCGAGCCGATCATGGCTCTCATGATGGAGATGGTCGGCCTTGGTTGCGGCGACCAGCACACGGTCGATGCGGCGCCCCAGCAGCGACGAAAGCAGCGAATTGGTGCCTGGGCGGAAGCAGGCAAGCACGTCGGTCAGCGCGCGCTCCAGATCCTGGACGGCTTCGGGGCCGCGGTTCATCGCCTGCAGTGCGTCGACCAGCACGATCTGCCGGTCGAGCCGGGCGAAATGTTCGCGGAAGAAAGGTTTGACGACGACCGATTTATAGGACTCGTAACGCCGCTCCATCATCGTCCAGAGTGAGCCGCGATCGGGACGCGCGCCCGGCGACAGGACGAGCGGGGCGAAGGTCAGCGCCGGCGAGCCGTCGAGATCGCCGGGCAGAAGCAGGCGCCCGGGCGGCAAGGTGGAGAGCGAGCGTTCGTCGGCCTTGCAAGCCTTGAGGTAATCGGCAAAGGCGGTGGCAAGCTCGCGGGCTGCCATCTCGTCGGCGCCGGCATTTATATCGGCGGCACGGGTCAGCGCCAACCATTCCCGCGACAGTTCGGAGCGCACGCCATTTTGCGCAAGCGCGATCGTTTCCTCGCTGAAGGTGCGGTAATCCTTGCCGAGCAACGGCAGGTCGAGCAGCCATTCGCCTGGATAATCGACGATATCGATCGACAGCCGGCCGGGCGAGAACAGGCGATTCCAGCCGCTGGCGCTCTGATAATCGAGCGTGATGCGCAGTTCGGAAATGGCGCGAGTGGAATCCGGCCAGACGCGGTCCTTCACCAGCGCCCGGATATGATCCTCATATTGGAAACGGGGCACGGCGTCATCCGGCTGAGGCTCCAGCCGCACGGCTGAAACGCGGCCCGACTGCACCGGCTCGAACAGCGGCAGTCGGCCGCCATGCAGGAGATTGTGGACAAGGGAGGAGATGAAGACCGTCTTTCCGGAACGGGAGAGGCCGGTGACGCCGAGCCGTACGATCGGATTGACGAGGCCGCTTGCCCTGTCGGCGAGATTGTCAAACGCGATGCGGGCGTCGTCGGCGAGGGATGTCAGGCGTGGCGGCAAGGCGCAATTCCGGTTGATGACTGCCGGCAATATAGGAAGACTGCGCTGCTCGCAAAAGAAGCGGAGCGAAAGACTTCAGACGACGAGGAAATCGATAAGCCGCCAACCGCTGGCGGAAGCGTCGAAATCGATAACGGCGAGACCTGCCGTCGGAAAGCCGGCGGGAAGTGCGTTCACCATGGCCTCGTGGCCGATCAGCGCCTCAAGCGCCTGCTCGATCGTCGGGTTGTGGCCGACCAGCATGACGGCGGCATTATGCTGCGCGTCGACGATTTCGACATAGGTATCGACCGTGGCGTTGTAGAGCGCATCGACGTAACTCACGTCCAGTGCTACACCCATCGCCCGATGGACGGCATCGGCGGTATCGCGGCAGCGCAGCGCCGTCGAACTGATCAGAAGATCGGGACGGTAGCCCTTATCGGCGGCTTTGTCGGCGATAACCTCGGCATCGCCGTAACCTTTTTCGTTGAGCGGCCGGTCGAAATCGCGCTGTCCGGGTTCGGCCCAGGCGGCCTCGGCATGACGCAGGAGATAGATGCGATTGGGCGGAGGCAGCGGTACGGTCATGGGCAAATCCAGGATCGGCGGGTCTTTTCAGTAGCGGTTGCGATCATCCGCCGTCAACCGCCAGCCATGCCGCAACGGCCCAAAACGTGGCCGACAACACGGCGTTTTGAAGACCAAACGAAAATTGCGAACGCGAATAATCATGAGAAAATAGTCCGTTAGCCGAAAATTGTAACAGATTTAAAAATCTGTTTAGCTGTCGTATTTGGCTTGAATCGCGGCTAGCGCTTGGGATATACACCCCGCCAGATGAGATGTTCTTCAGGAGAATCGCGTTGAGTGAGAAGATCGATCTTAGCAATTACGTTCCCTCGGAAGAGGAAGAATTCATGAACGTAAACCAGCGTGCCTACTTCAGGGCAAAGCTGGTCGCCTGGAAAAACGATATCCTTAGAGAAGCGCGCGAAACACTCGACCATCTGGCCGAGGAAAGCGCAAACCATCCCGATCTCGCCGACAGGGCGTCGTCGGAAACCGACAGGGCGATCGAACTTCGCGCCCGCGACCGGCAGAGAAAATTGATCTCCAAGATCGACGCGGCGCTGCAGCGCATCGAAGACGGCACCTACGGCTATTGCGAGGAAACCGGCGAACCGATCGGTCTCAAGCGTCTCGACGCCCGTCCGATCGCGACGCTGTCGATCGAGGCGCAGGAACGCCACGAACGTCGCGAAAAGGTCTACCGCGACGAATGATCTTTCCCATGCAGAGATGAGACACATTCAGCGCCGCGATCCGACCGCGGCGCTTTTTGTTGAGCCATCTCCGGCGTGTCGAAGAGGCGGTTACGGGAAAGAGTCGGTCGCCAGAGCTTTCCAGAATGGCTCCCGCTCTGCCTGCGTGGCGAGATCGATTGTGACGAGGGTGCCATTCATGATCCGCCGCCTCATGATGTCGGCCCGCTCGGGTTCCGTTCGACAGAGGCCCCGATCGTGAAGAGCCTGCAGGCGGGAGCGTGATATCTTCAACTCGCCGGCCAGCAACCGGTCCAGGCGTAGGCTTGTTGGAAACGGGGCCGTTAGTTCGATTTCCAGGCTCGTCCAGCCTTCGGTCTCGTGCCGAATTTCCTTGGCGATCTCGAATTCGGCGAACTCGTCCACGCGCTGTGACTTGCGCCGCAGCGCATCAAGATTGAAGGTTTCCGCCCGAATCCAGTCCGGGTCGTTGGACTGCAGCGCGTCGAGAATCATCGGATCGACGTCTCGGATATTTCGGCGTTCGAAGATTGGTCGGTTCCACGTCCTGTCGCAGATCAGGCATTTGTAGATCAGCCAGGCGTCGAGCTTGCGACCGTTGGCATTGAGCCGGATCTTGCCGCTGGATCGGAAAGCTCTGAGGCCCCCGCATCCGCCGCAGGCGATCCATGGCTGGGGCGCCGTCTTGGGAGTGATGGTCCATCGGACCCGAAGTGTCTTGCACATATCGTCTTGGTCTTCCATTCGGAAGTCCACCAAGATGGTGCATGAGAAAACCCTTGCGGGCGCGGTATGGCGATGTCTTGGGCGGCTGAAGAGCTGAGACAGCGGAGCTGCACATGGCAAGTTGTAACAATGCCAAACCGGTCTCTCGCCACCACCCGATGAACATGTTCGCATGCCGCCAGCGCGTCGCTTGCGACAATACGGGTGAAACTGGGGTGAGACCGGTATTTACTTAGGCAAAGTCTACCTCGAATGCGCCAACGCTCTTCAGCCTGATCGATAGCAAATGATCAGTGAGATAGGGAGTCCCCGAGGCATCGGTGACGTGAAAGCCGCAGCATTGCGGCTTTTATGCAACTTCATGACGAAGGCTGAGCGACGGCAACCGGATGTAAGCGTTGTCTTACTTGTCGCGATTGACACTCATTTCGCCGAAGATGCGGGCAACTTCTTTCTGCAGGTCGGTGTCGGCACCAGTGATGGGGGCAAGCTCGGGATCGCGGCGCGGCAGGTTGGCTGGCTGCGGTGCGGCCTGGCGAGCGGCCTGGTTTGCCGGGGCCGGCACGATGCGCTCGGCGGTCAGATTGTTCGACATTTCCTCTTCCAGCACCCGTTGGAAATCACGGCGGATCGCCGCTGCCGATTGCGCAGCCGCATCGTCCTCGGCCGTAGCGGCTGCGGCGCGGGGCGCGGGCATGTCCGGGGCGGAGACCTCGGGCTCGATGCGCTGCTGCGGCAGCACGCGCTGGCGGGCGGCATCCAGGATTTCGGCGGCGCTTGCGGTATCGCGGAACGATGCCGGTTGCACACCGGCGGGAGCAGAGGGACGCTCCGGCTCGCGCGCCTGGGGCGGGACAGCTCGTAGGGGTTGGTCGCGTTCGGCCGATAGAGGTGTCGTCGCGGGTTCTGGCGGAAGAGGGCTGGTGGCCACCGGCGGCGGCATGGTGGGTGGTGCCGGCGGCTCGGGACGCGGCCGCGGCTCCGCGGCGGCAGGCGCAGTGAAGGAGGGCTCGGCGGCGGGGGTGACCGGCGCACGGGCGGCGGAAACAGGCGGTGTTTCCGGCCGCGGGACTGCAATCGGCCGCTCGGCGGCAGACTCCGGGCGTGAGAGGCTTTCCGGCTGTTCGGCCGGCTCCGGGAGGATGCGGCTTTCGATGACGATATCGGTCGGCCCGCCGATCATGATAAGATGCTCGACATCATCGCGGCGCACGAGCACCAGCCGGCGGCGGGCATCGACGGCTGCCGCATCCAGCACCTGCAGGCGGGGCTGACGGTTGCGGCCGCCGCGTACGAAGGGCGACGGGGCGCGGCCTCGCATCAGCCAGAGTGCCAGAATGAGCAGGAGGAGCGCCAGGCCGACGCCACCGGCCGCAAGCAGGAAACGGCTGCCATAGGCTGCGACAAGATCATCGAACATAGTCACTCACTCCATTTCACATTCGGCACATATTGACGACTTTTCCGTTCCTTAGGCAAGGGCAGCCGGTCCTGTCCAGTCATGCACGAAGGCGATTTCGTGTTATGCCGAATTGCAGCTGCCGGCTTGGCGCGAGCACTTGCCGCGGGCATCAGGCGCAGATGGCGCTCTTGCCTGTGAATTCAAGCGATCTTGCCGGCGACCGGTGTTTTTGCCGGCGTGGCAAATTGCTAAGAAGGAAAGAGCGCCTGATTCCCGCTTCTTGTTCGTGCTACGAGGTGGGAGGGGCTTATGCGAGGAATATATGACGAAACCGCGTCAGGTCGACGACTATAACGCACCGCTTGTGGATCGTGGGGGGCGTTCTGGCACGGTTTTGCGCATTCTTCTTCTGGCGCTCGTGCTGATCGCGGCCGCCGGGGCTTTTGTCGTCTTCAAGCGATCGCTCGACAACGAGATGGTGCTCGGCGGTCTCGGCGTTCTCGCCATGGTCGGCATCTTCTTCCTGGTATCTTCCGTTATCGGCTTCATCGAAGTGATGCCGCAGCGCCAGTCCGACAGCCTGGCGCGCACCTTCCTCAACAGCCACCCGGACGGCACGCTGATCACCGACGATAAGGGCCGGATCATCTATGCCAACGCCGCCTATGGCGCGCTGACCGGCGCGCGCAAGGCAACAGAAGTGCAGACGCTGGAAACGCTGCTGTCGCGGCACCGTGAATCCAACGAGGCGCTCTACCGGCTGGTCAATGGTCTGCGCGAGGGCAAGGAGGGTCGGGAGGAATTCCGCCTGCTGCGCGCCGTCGGGCCCGGCAGCAACAGCTCGGGCGCGCATTGGTACCGGCTGAAGGTGCGGCTGCTGCAGCCGGAGGATGATGGCGGCAAGCCGCTGCAGATCTGGCAAATCACCGACATCACCGCCGAACGCGACGATCAGGAGCGCTTCTTCAAAGAGCTGCAGAATGCGATCGACTATCTCGACCACGCGCCGGCCGGCTTCTTCTCCGCCGGCAGGAAGGGCGAGATCTTCTACCTGAATGCGACGCTTGCGGAGTGGCTGGGTCTCGACCTGACCAAGTTCCTGCCGGGCTCGATGTCGATCGGCGACCTGGTGGCGGGCGAGGGGCTGGCGCTGATCCAGTCGGTGCAGGCCGAGCCCGGCCTGAAAAAAACCGTGACGCTGGATCTCGATCTGCGCAAAACCAACGGCCAGAGTCTGCCGGTGCAGATCCTCCACAGCGTCACCTCGATGCGCGACGGCGCGCCCGGCGAAAGCCGGACGATCGTGCTGGCGCGCGGAAAGAGCAGCGAGAGCGGCCAGTCCGCTTCGGCTGCGGCCATGCGCTTCACCCGCTTCTTCAACAATACCCCGATGGCGATCGCCTCGGTCGACGGCGACGGACGCATCCTGCGCACCAACGCGCCGTTCCTGAAGCTGTTCTCCGGCATCGTCTCGCGCGACGACCTGGAAAAGGCGCCGTATCTCGAAACCATCGTGCAGGAGAGCGACCGGCCGCAACTGGCCGCGGCGCTGACGGCCGCCAAGGACCGGCAGGGTGACATCCCGCCACTCGATACCCGCACGCCGACCGACGAGGCGCGCTATTTCCGCTTTTATGTCAACGCCGTCATCGATCAGAGCGACGAAGCGCCAGAAGAGGCGGCGATCGTCTATGCGGTCGAGGTGACCGAGCAGAAGGCGCTGGAAGCGCAGATGGCGCAGACGCAGAAGATGAACGCTGTCGGAACGCTCGCCGGCGGTATTGCGCATGACTTCAACAACGTCTTGACGGCGATCCTGCTTTCTTCCGATCATCTGCTGCTGCAGGCGCGTCCTTCCGATGCAAGCTTCGCCGATCTGATGGAGATCAAACGCAACGCCAACCGCGCCGCGGTGCTGGTGCGCCAGCTGCTCGCCTTCTCGCGCAAGCAGACGATGCGGCCCTCGGTGCTGAACCTCACCGATGTCGTCGGTGACCTGCGCATGCTGGTCGACCGGCTGCTCTCGGGCACCAATGTCAAGCTCGATGTGCAATATGGCCGCGATCTCTGGCCCGTCAAAACGGACCTTTCGCAGTTCGAACAGGTGCTGATCAATCTCTGCGTCAATGCGCGCGACGCCATGCCCGACGGCGGCACGCTGACGTTGCGCACTCGCAATCTGACCGCAGCCGACGTCGCGACGTTCAACTATTCGTACATGCCGGCCGAGGACATGGTGCTGGTCGAAGTCGCCGATACCGGTACAGGCATCGCGCCCGAGATCATGGACAAGATTTTCGAGCCCTTCTTCACCACCAAGGATGTCGGCAAGGGCACCGGGCTCGGTCTCGCCATGGTCTACGGTATCGTCAAACAGTCTGGCGGCTACATCCAGCCGGAATCCGAAGTCGGCAAAGGCACGACCTTCCGGGTCTTCCTGCCGCGCCACATCCCTGAGCCGGCGATTGCCGCGGAGGCGGGTTCGATCGACAACGCGATCAATGAAGTCCCAGCCGCGCCCGCGGTGGCCGCGCAGCAGCCGGAGGATCTGACCGGCTCGGCCGTCGTCCTTCTCGTCGAAGACGAGGAAGCGGTGCGCCGCGGCGGCAAGCGCATGCTGGAAACGCGCGGCTACACCGTGCATGAGGCGGGCTCGGGCGTCGAGGCTCTGAGCATCATGGAGGAGCTTGAGGGCAAGGTCGACATCGTCGTTTCCGATGTCGTGATGCCCGAAATGGACGGCCCGACGCTGCTGCGGGAGCTGCGTAAGAACTACCCCGATCTGAAATTCATCTTCGTCTCCGGCTATGCCGAGGATGCCTTCGCCCGCAATCTGCCGCCGGATGCGAAATTCGGATTTTTGCCGAAGCCGTTTTCGCTGAAGCAATTGGCTGTTGTGGTGAAAGAGACGCTGGACGGGTGAGGGAAGTGAGTGTTGGAGGGCACGCTGTGCCGTGCCGCACCCCCCTCTGCCCTGCCGGGCATCTCCCCCACAAGGAGGGAGATCGGCTGGGCGCAGCGGCTTCCCCAACCAAGTATCCATTGCAGCTTGGCGAAACGTTGATGTGAACCGAAGATTTCGCAGCTTGTAATCTCCCCACCTGTGGGGGAGATGCCCGGCAGGGCAGAGGGGGCTGGAACGGCACCACCTATCTGGGCAAGGCGGTTCCGGCCAGCCCCGTAGGCCTCACTCCCCCAGCGCCACGGCAATCTCTGCCGCCAGCCGCGCATTGTTTTCAACAAGCGCAATATTCGTCTTGAGACTCTGGCCGTCCGTCAGGTCGAAGATGGTCGAGAGCAGATAGGGCGTCACCGCCTTGCCGGTCACTTCGTCGCGTTCGGCACTGTCCAAGGCCCGCTCGATGTAGATCTCCATCTCTTCGCGCGCGATCTCGTCGGCTTCCGGCACCGGATTGGCGACGAGCATGCCGCCGTCGATACCGAGCTGCTCGCGCACCGTCTGAAAATTGGCGATGGCCGCTGGGCTGTTCAGCGACAGCGGACTGCGGATGCCTGAGGAGCGCGACCAGAAGGCGGGGAATTCTTCGCTCTCATAGGTGACCACAGGCACGCCGCGGGTCTCCAGCACTTCGAGAGTCTTCGGAATGTCGAGGATCGCCTTGGCGCCGGCGCAGACGACGATAACGCCGGTGCGCGCTAGCTCCTCGAGATCGGCTGATATATCGAAGCTTTCCTCGGCGCCGCGATGCACGCCGCCGATGCCGCCTGTGGCAAAGACACGAATGCCGGCGCGGGCCGCCGCGATCATCGTCGCCGCGACCGTGGTGGCGCCGGTGCGGCGCTCGGCGATCGCGAAGGCAAGATCCGCGCGCGACACCTTCATCACCTCGGTTGCCTTGGCAAGCTGCTCCAGTTGCGCGGCTTCAAGGCCGATATGCAGCGTGCCGTGGATGACCGCGATCGTCGCCGGCACCGCGCCCTGTTCGCGAATGATCGTCTCGACGCTGCGCGCCATTTCGATATTGCCGGGATAGGGCATGCCATGGGTGATGATGGTCGATTCCAGCGCCACCAGCGGCGCGCCGCGCTGCTTGGCGCTGGCGACCTCCTTCGAATAGGCGATCGGCAGAAGAGGGGAGATGGGCTTGGTCATGATCTTGTCCTGTGATCGGCAGAGCATGATAGCGAAAAGCGTGGCGGCTCTCGAACGGCATCATGCTCAACTCTTTAATTCAGTCGCTTCAATGTAGAATTCTGACCTCGGGAACAAGGGCAAGCGCCTCATTCAAGAGGTCCGGCGTCAGATTTTCGTTGACGGCGTGCCGCGACTGCACCGTGAGCGCTGCCGCCGCCGCGCCGTGGCGAATGGCCTCTTCAAGCGGCAGGCCTGATATCAAGGCGGCGAGCGTGCCGGCGGCAAGGGAATCGCCGGCGCCCGTGACATCGGCGACGGTATCGGCGATTGGCGGCTGCAGCGCCACGGCGCGGTCTTTGCAAATCGCAACGAGCTCGCGCCGGCCGCGGGTGACAACGGCGTTTCTGATGCCGATCTCGTTCAGGAGCGGCAGCCAGCCGCCCGAATCCTCCGGCTGCACGCCGGTAACGGCAGCGGCTTCGGCCTCGTTCAGGAACAGATAGTCGATATCTCCAATGCAGGGTTTCAGCCGGACCACCTTGGCCGGCGAGATGGCGATGGCCGCGACGGGTTTGGCCAGGAAGTTCGCCTTGGCGACAATCGCCGCGATCGTCTCTTCCGGCAGATTGGCGTCGACGAGAATGAAATCATGGGCGGCGAAGGCCTCGCGCACCCAGCGGATGGACAGGCGCCGCGGCACGAAGAACCGATAGAGATCCATGTCGGCAAGGGCGATCACGAGGTCGCCGTTGTTCTCGATGATCGCTGTGTAGCTCGGTGTCTTGCGGTCGAGGAAGACGAAGGGGCGGTCGTCAATGCCGGCGAAATCGGCAGCTTCGCCGACCATTTCGCCGAAGGGATCGCCGCCGCGCGGCGAGATCATCGTCACGTGAAAGCCCAGTCTTGCAAGGTTGCGCGCCGCATTGAAACCGCCGCCGCCCGGCTCCTCGAACCAGGTGCCGGGATTGCTGGCGCCTGGCGCCGTTTCGCCGGAGATGCGGCCACGCCGGTCGACATGGGCACCGCCGAGAACGAGAATCTTTTTCATCAACTCACCCGCTCTCATAACCCGCGAAGGGCGAATCGAAGCGTTCCGCCTGGCTGCGACAAAGCCGGCTTATATGGTCTAAGCCGTTGCTTTGCATCGATAAAACAAAAGTAGAACACGGACCGTTTTGCCTTTCTCTTTCAAATGTTTGTACGCCTATTGCGGGAATGGAACAAATCGGGTACAAACTCGACATTGCTTGAGCGGCTTCAATAACCTAAAGGTGGATCGGATGTCTCAGAATTCATTGCGGCTGGTAGAGGACAAATCGGTGGACAAAAGCAAGGCGCTTGAAGCGGCACTCTCACAGATAGAGCGGTCGTTCGGCAAGGGCTCGATCATGAAACTCGGTTCCAACGAGAACGTTGTCGAGATCGAGACGGTTTCGACGGGCTCGCTTGGCCTCGATATCGCGCTTGGCATTGGCGGCCTGCCGAAGGGCCGTATCATTGAAATCTATGGGCCGGAAAGCTCGGGCAAAACAACGCTTGCGCTGCAGACCATTGCGGAATCGCAGAAGAAGGGCGGCATCTGCGCCTTCGTTGATGCCGAACACGCGCTCGATCCGGTCTATGCCCGCAAGCTTGGGGTCGATCTGCAGAACCTTCTGATCTCGCAGCCAGACACCGGCGAGCAGGCGCTCGAAATCACCGACACGCTGGTGCGCTCCGGCGCCGTCGACGTTCTCGTCGTCGACTCGGTCGCCGCTCTGACGCCGCGGGCCGAAATCGAAGGCGAGATGGGCGACAGTCTGCCGGGCATGCAAGCCCGCCTGATGAGCCAGGCGCTGCGCAAGCTGACCGCTTCGATCTCCAAGTCGAACTGCATGGTGATCTTCATCAACCAGATCCGCATGAAGATCGGCGTCATGTTCGGTTCGCCTGAGACAACGACGGGCGGCAATGCGCTGAAATTCTATGCCTCCGTGCGCCTCGACATTCGCCGCATCGGCTCGGTCAAGGAGCGCGAAGAGGTGGTCGGCAACCAGACCCGCGTCAAAGTCGTCAAGAACAAGATGGCGCCTCCCTTCAAGCAGGTCGAGTTCGACATCATGTATGGCGAAGGCGTGTCGAAGACGGGCGAACTCGTCGATCTCGGCGTCAAGGCCGGTATCGTCGAGAAGTCAGGCGCCTGGTTCTCCTATAACAGCCAGCGTCTCGGCCAGGGCCGTGAAAACGCCAAGACCTTTCTGCGCGACAATCCGGATCTCGCCCGCGAAATCGAGCTGGCGCTGCGCCAGAATGCCGGTCTGATCGCCGACCGGTTCCTGCAGAATGGCGGTCCGGATGCCGATGACGGCGATGCCGCCGCGGAAATGTAATTTTCGCGCTTGAACTTGATCTGATATTTCAGCCGGCTGCATTCCCTCATCAGAATGCCGCCGGTTTTGTTTGTCTGCTGGACAGTGGCGGAGGCGAACGTTAAAAGCCGATGGATTTGTATTTACCGGCCTCGGGCCGCATTGAAGGGCATAGAATGAGCGGCGTGAACGATATCCGGTCGACCTTCCTCGACTATTTCAAGAAGAACGGCCACGAGATCGTTCCGTCCAGTCCGCTCGTGCCGCGCAACGACCCGACGCTGATGTTCACCAATGCCGGCATGGTGCAGTTCAAGAACGTCTTCACCGGCCTTGAGAAACGTCCTTATGCGACGGCGACAACTTCGCAGAAGTGCGTGCGCGCCGGCGGCAAACATAACGACCTCGACAATGTCGGCTATACCGCGCGTCACCTGACCTTCTTCGAAATGCTCGGCAATTTCTCCTTTGGCGATTATTTCAAGGAGAATGCGATCGAGCTTGCCTGGAAGCTGGTGACCGAAGGGTTCGGCCTGCCGAAGCATCGTCTGCTGGTGACCGTCTATTCCGAAGACGAGGAAGCCGCGGCTTTGTGGAAGAAGATCGCCGGTTTCTCCGACGACAAGATCATCCGCATCCCGACCTCCGACAATTTCTGGCAGATGGGCGATACCGGCCCCTGCGGCCCGTGCTCGGAAATCTTCATCGACCAGGGCGAGAATGTCTGGGGCGGCCCTCCCGGTTCGCCCGAGGAAGACGGCGACCGGTTCCTGGAATTCTGGAACCTGGTTTTCATGCAGTTCGAGCAGACCGAGCCGGGTGTTCGCAATCCGCTGCCGCGTCCGTCGATCGACACCGGCATGGGTCTGGAGCGCATGGCCTGCATCCTCCAGGGCGTTCAGAGCGTCTTCGATACCGATCTTTTCCGCACGCTGACCGGCACCATCGAGGATACGATAGGAGTCAAGGCGGAAGGCAGCGCCAGCCACCGCGTCATCGCCGACCATCTGCGCTCCTCGGCCTTCCTGATTGCCGACGGCGTGCTGCCGTCGAATGAGGGCCGTGGCTATGTGCTGCGCCGTATCATGCGTCGTGCCATGCGCCATGCCCAGCTTCTCGGCGCCAATGAGCCGCTGATGTACAAGCTGCTGCCAACGCTGGTGCAGGAGATGGGCCGCGCCTATCCGGAACTCGTGCGCGCCGAGGCGCTGATCTCGGAGACGCTGAAGCTCGAAGAAGGCCGCTTTCGCAAGACGCTGGAGCGTGGCCTGTCGCTGCTCTCGGATGCGACCGCTGATCTCGACAAGGGCGACATGCTGGATGGCGAGACCGCCTTCAAGCTTTACGACACCTACGGCTTCCCGCTCGACCTGACGCAAGACGCCCTGCGCGCTCGCGAGATCGGCGTCGACATTGCTGGCTTCACCGATGCCATGGAGCGCCAGAAGGCCGAAGCCCGCTCGCACTGGGCCGGCTCCGGCGAGAAGGCAACCGAAACCGTCTGGTTCGAGCTTAAGGAAAAGCATGGCGCAACCGAGTTCCTCGGTTACGACACAGAGAGTGCTGAAGGCGTGGTGCAGGCGATCGTCAAAGACAGCGCCGTGGCGGAAGAAGCCAAGGCCGGCGACAAGGTGCAGATCGTCGTCAACCAGACGCCGTTCTACGGAGAATCCGGTGGTCAGATGGGTGATACCGGCGTCATCTCCTCCGACCACGGCAAGATCGAGATATCGGACACGCAGAAGAAGGGCGAGGGTCTCTTCGTGCATTCCGGCACTGTCGTCGAAGGTGCATTCAAGACCGGCGATGCTGTCGTTCTGACTGTCGACCACGCCCGCCGTTCGCGCCTGCGCGCCAACCATTCGGCAACCCACCTGCTGCACGAGGCGCTGCGCGAAGTACTCGGTACGCACGTTGCCCAGAAGGGCTCGCTGGTTGCGCCCGAGCGCCTGCGTTTCGACGTTTCGCATCCCAAGCCGATGTCGGCCGAGGAGTTGAAGGTCGTCGAGCACATGGCAAACGAGATCGTGCTGCAGAATGCGCCCGTCACGACCCGCCTGATGAGCGTTGATGACGCGATCGCCGAAGGCGCGATGGCGCTCTTCGGCGAGAAATACGGCGATGAGGTGCGCGTCGTTTCGATGGGCACGGGTCTGCACGGCGCGAAGACCGACAAACCTTACTCGGTCGAGCTCTGCGGTGGTACGCATGTGTCGGCGACCGGCCAGATCGGCCTGGTTCGTGTCCTCGGCGAAAGTGCAGTCGGCGCCGGCGTCCGCCGAATTGAAGCCGTGACCGGTGAAACGGCGCGTGAATACCTTGCCGAGCAGGACGAACGCGTGAAGATGCTCGCGGCGTCGCTCAAGGTGCAGCCGTCGGAAGTCTTGTCGCGCGTCGAAGCGCTGATCGATGAACGACGCAAGCTCGAGAAAGAATTGGCCGATGCCAAACGTAAACTCGCCATGGGCGGCGGGCAGGGCGGCTCGGGCGATGCCGTGCGCGAGGTTGCCGGCGTCAAGTTCCTCGGCAAGTCGATATCGGGCGTCGATCCCAAAGACCTCAAGGGGCTCGCCGACGATGGCAAGACCAGCATCGGCTCCGGCGTCGTCACGCTGATCGGTGTGTCCGATGACGGTAAGGCAAGCGCCGTCGTCGCGGTGACGCCTGATCTCATCGAGCGCTACAGCGCTGTCGATCTCGTCCGCATCGCCTCTGCCGCCCTCGGCGGCAAAGGAGGCGGCGGCCGTCCCGACATGGCCCAGGCCGGCGGCCCCGATGGATCGAAGGCAGATGAAGCGATCGAGGCAGTGGCCGTAGCACTCGCCGGGTGAGCTGCCGGTTCATTCCCAAGTTTCGAAAAGGCGGAAGCTCGGCTTCCGCCTTTGTTTGCTGACAGGCTTGTTCTTCATTCGTGGTTCCCCCAGCGCTCCTCGTTCCTGTCACAGGAATCCAGCGCGCCCGCATCCTTGGGCGCGGGAGACTCTCTTCAATGTCGCATAGGTTCATTCACCGCGCAGAGGCGCGGTGGCTAGATTTCTGTGACGGGCACAGGAATTGTGAGGAGAGGCGCGGCGGAGCCGGCATATCAAAGTAGACAATGGTTCGTTGCCGGCTTCCCAATACTTCCGCGTTTCCTGTCGTCCAACACTCGTCAGAGGAGTTGCGAACCTAAACCCCGCTATTTCTCGCCCCTCGCCATATCCATAAATTCAACCTGCCCGCGAACACCGAACGCCACCGAGAGAGCAATCGGTTCTGCCGAAAGCGGTTTCTTTATCTCGCACCCAATAAAGAAGCTGACGTTTGGAATTGGATCGATTTCTGACTCTTCGATTCTGAAGCAAGTCGCAAAACGCAATCGGTCGACTTCTCCGGATTCCGTAAGGTATTTTTTTAATATATCCATCGTCTGCTCTTCCGGGCTCTTATGTGCTGGAGAGTTTCTCCATAAATATAGATAAGCAGTATAAAAAATATAGATGACACTAATATTCCGAAAAGTAGAGTCTTACCAAGTGGAAACTTCATTGTATGCCTGTGGATTTGACTGATTTACGATAGCGTGCATTTTCTCAGGGTTCTGATTTAATCCTCAAGTCACTTGCTCAGAGCGACCAACATTATGAATATCAACCATTCCCTGCGAAAGCTGCCAGTTGGGTAGGGAAAGTCAACCTAGCGCAATTTCCTAGCCCTCGCTTAGCGGGTGATGGCGTTGGCGCTCCGGAGCGCCCGCAAGTCCGCAGGATTTATCAAATCGGGCTATGCTTTGTTGCAGCCGATCGATTTGCATGAGGTTTGACATGAATGGCGAAACGGCATGGGCACTCTATGAAAGCCGTCTGAGACGGGTTTCTGCCTATATTCACGACCACCTCGACGAGGAGCTGGATATGGAGCGCCTGGCTGAGATCGCCTGCCTGTCGAGCTATCACTGGCACAGGATCTACCGGGCGATTTATGGCGAGACGCTGGCGGCCACCGTCAAGCGGCTGAGGCTGCATCGCGCGGCGGGCGAGATCGTCGGCACGGAGCTTGCCGTCAGTGAGATTGCGAAACGATCAGGCTATCCCAATCTCCAATCCTTCAATCGCATTTTCAAGTCGGTCTACGGCATGCCGCCGGCCCGCTATCGAAAAGAGGGAAGCCACACAGCCTTTAAACCCTCACCTAACGGAAAGATCCAAATCATGTTCGACGTTACCATACGTGAGATCGCACCAACCGAGCTGATCGGCGTCGCCCATACCGGCTCTTATATGCAGATCGGCAAAGCCTTCGAGACATTGTTCGGCACACTTTACGCCCGCGGCCTCGCCAGGCCCGACATGAGGATAATCGGTGTCTATCTCGACGATCCCGATATCGTGCCGGCCGAACAGTTGCGCTCGATCGCCTGTGTAACCGGCTCCGCCGACGTTCCGGCCGAAGCGCCGTTCGAGAGACGCAGGATCGACGGCGGCACCTATGCCGTGCTGCGTCACAAAGGTCCCTATGCCGACATGCACAAGGCCTATCAGTGGCTTTATGCGGAATGGCTGCCCAAATCAGGACGGCAGTTGAAGGACAGCGTTATGTTCGAGGAATATCTCAACAACCCACGCGACGTGCCGCCAACCGAGCTGCTGACAGAAATCCACATGCCGCTTGCCTGAGCTCGCGCGAGGACGCGGCGGAGTTGCCGCGTCGTCGATCGTGCCTGAACGCTCAGGCGGCCTGCATCGTCTTGCCGGCCTCGTCGTCCAGTGCATTGGCGCGCTTATAGGCGTCACGCTCGCTGACGCGGCCGAAGTAATCGACGAACGCCTGGCGTTTTTCGATGGAACCGAAGCCGAGGCCCCAGCCGATATGCGCGCCGACATAGACGTCGGCGGCGGTGAAGCGCTCGCCGGTAACATAAGTCGAGCCGGAAACGGCCATTTCGAGCGTGTTCATGACGTCGCCGAAACCGCCGCAGCCGGCCATGCGCAGGCGCTCCGTCGGAATTTCGAAACCGAGCGCCTTCATCGTCACCGCCGATTCCAGTGGACCGGCAGCAAAGAACATCCAGCGGTAATAGCTGGCGCGCTCCTCCGGTCTTGGGGCCAGCCCCTTTTCCGGGAAGGTCTCGGCGAGGTAGGCGCAGATTGCCGCGCATTCGGTGACCACGGTGTTGCCGTGGCGGATTGCCGGCACCTTGCCCATCGGATTGACACGGAGATATTCCGGCGCCTTCATGCTTTCACCGAAGGTCAGGAGTTCGGTGCGGTAGGGCTGGCCGATCTCCTCCAGCATCCAGCGCGCGATGCGGCCGCGCGACATCGGGTTTGTGTAGAATACCAGTTCTTCGGCCATGACATTCCTCCTCCTGTTGTCGTGCTGGTCAGGCATTGCCGTCGCCCGGAATCAATAGCGCGGTGGGGTCTTTGTGCAAGTCCGATCGTCAGAGAGCTTTGCGATACTGGATGAAGCCTGAGCGTTCGGCGATCCGGTCGTACAGCCGCCGCGCCGTTGCATTCGTTTCGTGCGTCATCCAGTAGAGCCGGCCTGCGCCGTTTGCGCGCGCAAGAGCGGCGACCGCATCGATCAGTGCGGCACCGGTGCCGAGGCCGCGCTGGGTATCGGCGACATAGAGATCCTGCAGATAGCAGGTCCATTGCGGCAGCCAGCAGGAGCGGTGAAAAATCGCATGCACGATGCCGACGAGGCGGCCGTCTTCATCAAAGGCGCCGAGCGCGTGCATCGGTTCGTCAGGATCGTGGAAGCGGGCCCAGGTGAGATCCGTGGTTTCGGCAGGGATGACCACCTCGTAGAAGCGCTGATACGCCTTCCATAGTGGCTCCCAAGCGGTACGATCAGAGGGTTCGAGCGGGCGCACGGACGCCGTCATCTGCGGTTCTCCCAAAATGAAAACGGCGGGGAAATCCCCGCCGTTTCAATGCTATCCCGAAACGGCTGGCTTACGCCATCGCCTTCTGCAGGTTCTGGTCGATCTTGTCGAGGAAAGCGGTGGTCGAGAGCCACGGCTGATCGGGGCCGATTAGAAGCGCCAGGTCCTTGGTCATGAAGCCGGATTCGACGGTGTCGACGCAGACCTTTTCCAGCGTCGAGGCGAACTTGGCGAGTTCGGCATTGTCGTCGAGCTTGGCGCGGTGAGCGAGGCCGCGGGTCCAGGCGAAGATCGATGCGATCGAGTTCGTCGAGGTTTCCTGGCCCTTCTGATGCTGGCGGTAGTGGCGGGTCACCGTGCCGTGGGCGGCTTCGGCTTCGACCGTCTTACCATCAGGCGTCAGCAGAACCGAGGTCATCAGGCCGAGCGAGCCGAAACCTTGGGCGACGGTATCGGACTGGACGTCGCCGTCGTAGTTCTTGCAGGCCCAGACGTACCCGCCGGACCACTTCAGGGCCGAGGCGACCATGTCGTCGATCAGACGGTGTTCGTAGGTGATGCCGGCTTCCTTGAACTGATCCTTGAATTCGGTCTCGTAGACTTCCTCGAAGATGTCCTTGAAGCGGCCGTCATAGGCCTTGAGGATGGTGTTCTTGGTCGACAGGTAGACTGGCCACTTGCGCATCAGTCCGTACATCATCGAGGCGCGGGCGAATTCGCGGATCGATTCATCAAGATTGTACATGGCCATGGCAACGCCGGCGCCCGGCGCGTTGAAGACTTCCTTCTCGATGACGGTGCCGTCTTCACCGACGAACTTGATCGTCAGCTTGCCCTTGCCGGGGAACTTGAAGTCGGTGGCGCGGTACTGGTCGCCGAAAGCGTGACGGCCGACGACGATCGGCTGCGTCCAGCCCGGGACAAGGCGCGGCACGTTGCGGCAAATGATCGGCTCGCGGAAGATGACGCCGCCGAGGATGTTGCGGATCGTGCCGTTCGGGCTCTTCCACATTTCCTTGAGGTTGAATTCCTTGACGCGGGCTTCATCCGGCGTGATCGTCGCGCACTTGATGCCGACGCCGTACTTCTTGATGGCGTTGGCGGCGTCGACCGTGACCTGGTCGTTGGTGGCGTCGCGATTTTCGACCGAGAGGTCGTAATAGTCGATGTCGAGGTCGAGATACGGATGGATCAGCTTATCCTTGATGAGCTGCCAGATGATGCGCGTCATTTCATCGCCGTCGAGATCGGCGACGGGATTGGCGACCTTGATCTTCTTCATGTATCTGCCTCGTTAAGCTTGGAAGGGGATATTGTCCCGGCTGGGTGATGTAATCCGGAGCGCTATAGCATTGTGAGCCGGGAACGCAAAGCTGCAACGGGCAGGGACATCACGTTTTTGCCGCCATTGCCAAGTGGCGGAAATTGGCTAACCTCCGCGGCATAAGCCCGCCTGAGTCCCGGACATTTTGCCATGAAGAAGATCGCCGTTCTGTTCGCCGGCCTTATTGCCGCCGTGTCTGTCGCACCTGGGCTTTTGCTTGCAGCCGATGCGACCGAGCCGGTCAAGGAAATCATGAAGGACACGCAGACGAACTGGGCGAGCGACGTCAGTGACTGGATCGATATTTTCGAGGAAAGCGTACTCGGCCGGCTCTACAGCAAGGACTTCGGCGACAAATACAAAGTAGCCGCCCAGAACCCGGCGGCCGACGAGGATGGCATTTCGCCCTTCGACTATGACGTGATCGTCAACGGCCAGGATGCCTGTCCGCTGCAGGACCTTTCCATCGAAAGCGGCCAGCCGGCAAACGGCACGACAGAGGTGACCGTGAAATTCAAGGCGGCGACCTGCATGGAAGGCGCCCCCAACAAGGATGACGTCACGACTGTGCGTTTCGAGGTGATTGAGGAGAACGGCAAATCCGTCATCGACGACATCATGGTTCAGGGTGAAGAGGGGCAGGGGCCGACCTCGCTCAAGGAAACCATGATGCTGATCGCCAAGGGCCAGTAAGCGGGCGACATCCGATCGCATCGGGGGGCGCGTCAGCGGTTTGATTTCCGCTCCCGCGGCGGTATCTATCGATGCTTCATGGCATGAGGGGCTCATGCATTTGTTTTCCCGCTTTCAGTTCCGCGACTGGCTGCTTGCCAATGATCCGGCGCTTTCGCGCCTGCGCATGGCCTCGCGGGTGACGCTGACCATTGTCCTCGTATTCCTGATCCTGCTTGCCATAGAGGCTTTCATCTTGCCGCTGCCGACGGCGGCCTTCGGCCTCGGCATCGTACTGTCGATCGAAGGTGGGGTGGCGGTGCGCGACAAGGGTAATGCGCGCCAGCTGGTGACGCGGCTGTTCGGCTGTGCCGTAAGCCTTGTTGTCGTCGCCATTGCCGCAGGGCTCGAGGATCAGCGCGTTCTCTCCGATCTCGTTTTTCTCGTCATCATCCTGCTCGCATCGGCAGGCCGGGTGTTCGGGCCGCGCGGCTTTGCGATCGGAATGTTCGCCTTCACCTCCTATTTCATGGGGGCCTATTTCCAGCCGCCGCTTGCCGAACTGCCTGAGGTGGCGATCGGGCCGGTCGTTTCCGTGCTTGTCGGCCATGTGGTAAGGGCGGTGCTTCTACCTGATGACTGGCGGCGCGATCTGCTGCGCTCGCTCGAAAGTGTCAGCGGGCGGATCAATCAGATCCTCTTCAAGCTCGCTGCCCTTGCCGCCAGTGGCGACATCGGCGATGCCGACCGGCAGGAACTGCGCCAGCTGGAAGACCGGCTGAAGGAAGTGGTGCTGATGGCCGAGACCTTCATCCCGCGCCCATCAGCGGGCGTCTTCGACGGCGCTTCCAATCCCGCTGCAGAGCTGGCGATCCGGCTCTTCGATGCGCATCTTGCCGCCGAAAGCGCTATCGTGCTGAGCTTCCAGAGCCCGCCGCCCTTTGCACTCGTTCACGCGGTGATCGAGGCCGATGCGGCAGAACTCGAAAGATATGAGGGAACGACCGAGGCCATCAAGGATCAGCCGCAGGGCGAAACCATACGGGCGTTGCTCTGGCTGGGCGAAGCGCGGCGGCAACTGACCGAGGCGATCAACACGGGACGGGCTTCCGGTTTCTCCGGCATTGATGCGGCCAAGGAAACAGCGCAAGCTCAGGCGATCGATTTTTCGCTGGCCAATCCGCTGCTGCGTTCCGCGCTGCAGATCACGCTCGCCTCGGCGATCGCCATGGGCTTCGGTCTGCTCTTGTCGCGCGAGCGCTGGTTTTGGGCGGTGCTTGCCTCTTTCCTTGTCTTTACCAACACCAATTCGCGCGGCGACACAGCCATGAAAGCTTTATCGCGTTCGCTCGGCACGGTGTTCGGCATCGCCATGGGCCTCGTCCTGGCGACCTTGATTTCGGGCGAGCCTGATATCGCTATCCCGGTTATGGCCATATGCATCTTTCTCGCTTTCTACTTCCTGCAGGTTTCGTACGCGACGATGACCTTCTTCATTTCGATCGTGCTCTGTCTGGTCTACGGCATGACCGGCGTATTGACGCTTGATCTGCTCAAACTGCGCATCGGGGAGACCGTGATCGGCGCGGCGGCCGGAACGGCAGTTGCTTTCGTCGTTTTCCCGGCGCGCACGCGCGGCGCGCTCGATGCTGCGCTCGCCCGTTGGTTCCAGGCGCTGCGCGAGCTACTCGGCGCAATCGGCGAGGGCAAGGGCGGTTTCGAGTTGATCGCACTATCGCAGAAGATCGATGCCTGCTACCGCGACGTGACGGTGGCGGCCCGCCCGCTTGGCTCCTCCTGGTCGGTGGTGACGCGACCCGGCCAGATCCGCCGGACATTGGCGATCTTCCTTTCCTGCACCTATTGGGCGCGCGTCCTGGCGAGGAGCTACGAAGCACCGCCTGCCGGCAGTGATCAGAAGAGGCTGATCGCAGCGGATGTGGCACTGATCGATGACGCGGCGCCGCGCGGTGCGAGCTGTTTCTTTATCGAACGTAAGGCGTCGCGGACGACGGGAAGGCATTTGCCAGTGTCGCGAGAGGGCGCCCGGGTGGGGCTCGAGATGATCGGTTCGGCGCTGGAAAGGCTCTATCCGCAGGCCGACACCTTGCCGTTTGCGTCGGGCGAGGCTATTGCGCGCTCGAAACAGGGATAAGACCATGGCAGGCACGAACAGCGAGCGTCAACTTCTGGCCGAAGGGCCGGCCATCATTCTGGTCGAGCCGCAGATGGGCGAGAATATCGGTATGGTGGCGCGCGCCATGGCGAATTTCGGCCTGGCCGAACTGCGTCTCGTCAATCCGCGCGACGGTTGGCCGAACGAGAAAGCGCAGGCGACGGCCTCCAAGGCGGACCACGTGATCGAGGGCACCAAAGTCTATGACACGTTGGAGCAGGCAATTGCCGATCTCAATTTCGTTTACGCCACGACGGCGCGCAGCCGCGACAACTATAAGCCGGTGCGCTCCCCGGTCTTTGCCGCGCAAACGCTGCGCACAAGGTTCCGGGCGGGCGAGGCAACGGGCATTCTCTTCGGCCGCGAGCGTTGGGGGCTGACCAATGAGGAAGTGGCGCTGGCGGACGAGATCGTGACCTTTCCGGTCAATCCCGCCTTCGCCTCGCTGAATATTGCTCAGGCCGTGCTTCTGATGTCCTATGAATGGATGAAGTCCGGCATGGAGGATCTGGAAGCGGTGCCGTTCCAGGCGCTCGAGCAGCGCCCTTCCACCAAGGAGCAGCTCTTCGGCCTGTTCGACCAGCTGGAAGAAGCGCTCGATTCGCGCAACTATTTCCATCCGCCCTCGAAAAAGCCGAAAATGGTGGACAACCTTCGCGCTGTTCTCTCCCGCCGGGCCTTCACGGAACAGGAAATCAGCGTGCTGCGCGGCGTCATCTCCTCCCTCGATCGCTTTTCGCGAAACAGTCCGCGCAAAGGCGGTTTCACCAGATCCGGCAAGGAAGCGGCAACCGATGACAGCGCCGACCAATGAGCTGAAACCCGTCCTCGTCTTCGATTCAGGCATAGGCGGGCTGACCGTGCTGCGCGAGGCGCGCGTGCTGATGCCGGAGCGCGGCTTCGTCTATGTCGCCGACGATGCCGGATTCCCTTATGGTGGTTGGGAAGAGCAGGCGCTGACGGAGCGCATCATCGGGCTCTTCGGCAAGCTGCTTCAGGATTACGATCCCGAAGTCTGCATCATCGCCTGCAACACCGCCTTCACGCTTGTCGGCGCCGACCTGCGCGCGGCCTTTCCCCAAATGACCTTCGTCGGCACCGTGCCGGCGATCAAGCCGGCGGCGGAGCGCACGCGTTCGGGCCTGGTCTCGGTGCTGGCGACGCCGGGTACCGTGAAACGTGCCTATACGCGCGATCTCATCCAGTCCTTTGCACAGCAATGCCACGTACGGCTTGTCGGCTCGGAAAACCTTGCGCGCATGGCCGAAGCCTATATTCGTGGCGAAGCGGTCTCCGACGAGGCCGTGCTTGCGGAGATCGACCAGTGCTTCGTCGAGAAAGAGGGGCACAAGACCGATATCGTGGTGCTTGCCTGCACGCACTATCCGTTCATGGCCAATCTCTTCCGCCGTCTTGCGCCCTGGCCGGTCGACTGGCTCGATCCGGCCGAGGCAATCGCGCGGCGCGCCCGCACGCTGGTGCCGCTGGTTGCCGATGCTGTGCATCCGAATAATTTCGACTTTGCAGTCTTCACATCAGGCAATCCCGATTTTGCCACGCGACGATTGATGCAGGGATTCGGCTTGAGAGCGTAAGCGGAATTGTCCTGTGGGTTGGCGAAATCCGGTCCTGAAAAACTGCAAATTCTTTGATAGACGGGGCTTTGCCGTTTCGGAAGAATGGCGCTTCATTCATGTGAGTCTCTTCGCCGCGAGGATCAGCATTGCAGGTTGGCATCGATATGGGATTGGCGTCCGGCGCTCCGGCGACGCTCGATATCGAGGAGCTGCTGGCGACGCGCCTGCTCGTGCAGGGCAATTCCGGGTCGGGCAAGTCGCATCTCTTGCGCCGCCTGCTCGAGCAGTCTGCACAATGGGTGCAACAGGTCATCATCGATCCCGAGGGTGATTTCGTCACCCTTAGCGACAGGTTCGGTCATGTCGTCGTCGACGGCGAGCGCACCGAGGCGGAATTGGCGGGCATCGCCAACCGTATCCGCCAGCATCGCGTCTCCTGCGTGCTGACGCTCGAAGGCCTCGATATCGAGCAGCAGATGCGCGCCGCCGCCGCTTTCCTCAACGGCATGTTCGATGCCGATCGCGAATATTGGTATCCGGTCCTCGTCGTCGTCGACGAGGCGCAGATGTTTGCGCCCTCCGTCGGCGGAGACGTCTCAGAAGATGCACGCAAAATGTCCCTGGGAGCGATGACCAACCTGATGTGCCGCGGCCGCAAGCGCGGGCTTGCCGGGGTGATCGCAACGCAGCGGCTCGCCAAGCTCGCCAAGAACGTCGCGGCCGAAGCCTCGAACTTCCTGATGGGCCGCACCTTCCTCGATATCGATATGGCGCGCGCCGCCGATCTGCTCGGCATGGACCGGCGCCAGGCGGAGATGTTCCGCGATCTCAAGCGCGGCAATTTTGTTGCCCTTGGGCCGGCATTGTCGCGCCGGCCGCTGCCGATCCAGATCGGTGCGGTGGAGACCTCGGCGCGCTCCTCCAGCCCGAAGCTGATGCCGTTGCCGGATGCGCCGCAGGACGTCGAGGACCTGATCTTCACGCCCGACCCGGAAGAGTTCCAGCGCCCGCTCGTGCGCCGCGCGCCGCCGGTGCCGCGACCGACGACCGATATCCTGGCCGAACTCTCGCGCTCGACGCCGGTGGCATCCCCGGCGCCGGTCGAAGCGAGGGCGAGCCAGGCGGAGATCTCGCCCGAGGAGCGGGAGGAGCGCCTTGCCGGCGTGCTCGCCGAAATACTCGACGATCCCGCATCCGCCTTCCGCACCGATTCCGTGCTTTACCAGGATTTCCTTGTCCGGCTGCGCATGCGCCGCGTGCCGGGGCCGCCGATCGCGCTGCCGGATTTCCGCCGGCGCGTGGCGATCTCGCGCTCCGGCGTCGATGCGGCAACAGCGGCGAGCGATGAGTGGGCGACGGCGCTGTTGCTGTCGGCAGACGTCACCGATGACCTGCAGGGCGTCTTCCTGATGCTCGCCAAGGCGGCCGTCCGCGGCGAAGCGTGCCCGTCCGACGCGCGCATCGCCCGCGCCTACGGCACGCATTCGGCGCGGCGCGCCCGACGGCTGCTCGGTTATTTCGAGGAACAGGGCATCGTCGTCGTGCATACGGATTTCTCCGGCAAGCGCATCGTGGCGTTCCCCGACATGAATTGTCAGACGGCGCCTGGCGACGCAAACGCGCCGGATACGGGCGATCAGCCTTTGGCGGCGGAATAGCGGCGTTTCTGGCTTTGGCGCAGTTGACATTTTCATGACGGGCCTCTAAAGACCGCGCCAAGCACCGGGCAGCAATGTCCGGTGTTTCATTTGACATGTCCCGTGGATCGTTTCTGTTCGCGTAACCGAAACATCCTGTCAGGTCTCGGCAGAGGTCAGAGGAGGGCGTGTTTCCTTCGCGCGGTTTGGAAACAAGCCGCCATAAACCTTTGAAAGGAAATACGATGAGCAAGCGCGAATCGTCCAAGTACAAAATTGACCGCCGTATGGGCGAAAACATCTGGGGTCGTCCGAAGTCCCCGGTGAACCGCCGCGAATACGGCCCGGGCCAGCACGGCCAGCGCCGCAAGGGCAAGCTTTCGGACTTCGGTGTGCAGCTGCGCGCCAAGCAGAAGCTCAAGGGTTACTACGGTGACCTGCGCGAGAAGCAGTTCCGCGCCATCTTCGCAGAAGCTGCCCGCCGCAAGGGCGACACCTCGGAAAACCTGATCGGTCTGCTGGAATCCCGCCTCGACGCGATCGTCTATCGCGCCAAGTTCGTTCCGACGGTCTTTGCTGCCCGTCAGTTCGTCAACCATGGCCACGTGACCGTCAACGGCGTGCGCGTCAACATCGGTTCCTACCGTTGCAAGGCCGGCGACGTCATCGAAGTTCGCGAAAAGTCGAAGCAGCTGGTGACCGTTCTGGAAGCCGTCAGCCTCGCCGAACGTGACGTGCCCGACTATATCGAAGTTGATCACAACAAGATGGTCGCCACCTACGGCCGCGTTCCGACCCTCAGCGACGTTCCGTTCCCGGTCGTCATGGAACCGCATCTCGTCGTCGAATTCTATTCGCGTTAAGAAAACCCAGGCGTTTTCGCATATGGAAAAGCCGCTCTTTCGGGCGGCTTTTTTGTTATCCGGAGAGAAGCGATGGCGGATTTGCAGGCGACCCTCGATAGCATCTACAGCGATATCCTGCCGCGTATCGGCGAGGGCAAGGTCGCCGACTATATTCCCGAGCTTGCCAAGGTGGACCCGCGGCAGTTCGGCATGGCGATCGTCACCGTCGACGGCCAGGTCTTTCGTGTCGGCGATGCCGATATCGCCTTTTCGATCCAGAGCATATCCAAGGTCTTCACGCTGACCTTGGCGCTCGGCAAGGTCGGTGAGGGACTGTGGAAGCGCGTCGGGCGCGAGCCATCGGGATCGGCCTTCAATTCGATAGTGCAACTCGAACACGAGAGCGGCATTCCCCGCAATCCCTTCATCAATGCCGGGGCGATCGCCGTCACAGACGTCGTCATGGCGGGCCATGCGCCGCGCGAGGCGATCGGGGAGCTGCTGCGTTTCGTGCGGTATCTCGCCGACGACGAGTCGATCACCATTGACGACAAGGTAGCGCGTTCCGAGACGCAGACGGGATATCGCAATGTTGCGCTTGCCAATTTCATGCGCGCCTATCGCAATCTCGACCATCCCGTCGATCACGTGCTCGGCGTCTATTTCCATCAATGCGCGCTCGCAATGAGCTGCGAGCAGCTGGCCCGGGCCGGGTTATTCCTGGCGGCGCGCGGCAGCAATCCGATGACCGGTCATTCCGTGGTCTCGCCGAAGCGGGCGCGGCGCATCAATGCGCTGATGTTGACCTGCGGCCATTATGACGGTTCGGGCGACTTTGCCTATCATGTCGGCCTGCCCGGCAAGAGCGGCGTCGGCGGCGGCATTTTTGCGGTAGCGCCCGGCATCGCCTCGATCGCGGTGTGGTCGCCGGGGCTGAACAAGGTCGGCAATTCGCAGCTCGGCGCCGTGGCGCTTGAGATGCTTGCGGCCCGCACCGGCTGGTCGGTTTTCGGCGATTGAGGCTGTGTTGCCGGATGACTTTCTGCTAAGGCAGGCAGACCTTCGATAGGACGGAGCAATGAATATCGCAGCCAACATCGCTGATGATCCGGAAACTAGCGAAATCGACGACGGCGCAGGCCCCGCACTCTTTGCCGATGCGCCACGTTCGGTCTCCTTTAACAAGCTGCGCAAGCGCCTGCTCAGGCAAGTACGTCAGGCTTTCGATGACTTCGACATGCTGAAGGGGCAGAATCGCTGGCTTGTCGGCCTTTCCGGCGGCAAGGATTCCTACGGTCTCTTGGCGCTGCTGCTTGATCTGAAATGGCGTGGGCTGCTGCCCGTCGAGCTCGTCGCCTGCAATCTCGACCAGGGACAGCCGAACTTTCCAAAGCATGTGCTGCCGGATTATCTGACGAAGATCGGCGTCCGGCATCGGATCGAATATCGCGACACCTATTCGATCGTGAAGGAGAAGGTGCCCGAAGGCGCCACCTATTGCTCGCTCTGTTCGCGGCTGCGGCGCGGCAATCTCTACCGCATCGCGCGGGAGGAGGGCTGCGACGCACTGGTGCTCGGCCATCACCGTGAGGACATTCTCGAAACCTTCTTCATGAATTTCTTCCACGGCGGACGGCTTGCCTCGATGCCGGCAAAGCTTCTGAACGACGAGGGCGACCTAATGGTGCTTCGGCCGCTCGCCTATGCCGCCGAGGACGATCTTGCCAGGTTTGCCGTCGCCATGCAGTTCCCGATCATCCCCTGCGATCTCTGCGGCTCCCAGGACGGGCTGCAGCGCAATGCGATGAAGGACATGCTCGCCGATATCGAACGGCGCATGCCTGGACGCAAGGACACAATGCTGCGAGCGCTTTCGCACGTGAACCCGTCGCATCTGCTCGATCCGAAACTCTTCGACTTTTCCAGCCTTGGTGTCACCGATCCTTCATGAAAGGCCGGCTAAGCAGGCTGGCTCTTTGCATGAAGGACAGCAATTCGCATGACCATTTCAGATCAGGATATTCTCTTTCTCGGCGAATGCGTAAAGGAGGCGGCGCGTGCGGAAATCATGCCGCGTTTTCGCAACCTCGGCGACACGGATGTTTCGGAAAAAACCTCGGCAACCGATCTGGTGACGCAGGCGGATCTGCTTGCCGAACACCGGATCACCGCGGCCCTGAAAGAGCGCTTTCCCTCGGCACTCGTGGTCGGCGAGGAAGCCTATGACGCCGACAAGTCGGTGGTGCCGGCGCTTGCCGATGCCGAGCTTGCCTTCGTCATCGATCCTGTCGACGGCACGTTCAATTTCGCCGCCGGACTTCCCGTTTTCGGAACGATGCTTGCGGTTACCGTGAGCGGCGAAACCGTTGCCGGCATCATTCACGATCCCGCTCTCGGCGACACGGTGACGGCGATCAAGGGGGCGGGCGCCTTTCTGATGCGCCGGGATGGACAATCGAGCAGGCTGAGGGTGGCTGAGCCTGCCGCCTTGAACCAGATGGTCGGCGGCATGTCATGGGGCCATATGGAAGAGCCCGATCGCTCGCGCATCTGCGCCAACATGGCAAAGGCGCGGATGACCTTCGCTTTCAACTGCTCGGCCTATGAATATTGGATGGTCGCATCCGGCAAGATGCATTTCATTGGTCATGCGAAGCTGATGCCCTGGGATCACCTGGCCGGCGTGCTCGCGCACCAGGAGGCGGGCGGCCACACGGCGAAATTCGATGGCACACCCTATCGTCCGGGCGAGACGACCGGCGGCATCATTTCTGCGCCTGATAGGGAAAGCTGGCAGCTGATCCGGCGCGAGATTGTCGGCATCTGATATAAGGCCTCGGCCGAAGTGAGAGGATTTGATATGACAACAAGCGTTGACGTGACCGTTCTTGCCGATCTCTTGCGCCGCGCGGCAAAGGCCGAGATCCTGCCGCGCTTCCGCCGGCTCGGCCGGGATGAAGTGCGCGCCAAGAGCGAGGCGACCGATCTTGTCACCGAGGCCGACGAGCAGGCCGAGCGGATGATCAAGGCGGAAGCGCAACAGCTCTGGCCGGACGCGCTGTTTCTCGGGGAAGAGTCGGTCGCGGCCGACCCGACGCTGCTTGGCAGGCTTGCCGATGCCGATCTCGCGATCGTAGTCGATCCGGTCGACGGAACGTTCAACTTCGCCGCCGGCATCCCGGCCTTCGGCGTCATGGCCTCGGTCATTTCAGGCGGCGAGACCATTGCCGGCATCATCTACGACCCGATGGGCGACGACTGGGTCATGGCAGAGAAGGGCGGTGGTGCCTGGCTGCGCAGACCGAATGGTGAGGCGCAACGACTGCGCGCAGCCGAGCCTGTCGCGCTCGCCCAGATGGTCGGCATGGCTTCCACCGGCTACCTGCCGGTCGAGAAGCGCGCCGAGGTCCTTGGCAATCTCGCCAAGGTGCGCTTCCTCACCAACTACCGCTGTGCTGCTCACGAATACCGCACTCTTGCGGGCGGGCACGTCCATTACCTGATGTATAACAAGCTGATGCCTTGGGACCATCTTGCCGGCACGCTGATCTCGCAGGAGGCCGGCGCCTATGCGGCCCGCTTCGACGGCTCGCCCTATTTACCGCAGCATCTCGATGGCGGACTGCTGATTGCGCCCGACAAGGCATCGTGGGATACGCTGCGGCGTGAGGTCGTTACCATCTAAAACCGATGCGACCGGCCGTCGCAAAGCCGATCGCAAATGACAATTTAGGCGTAGAAATTTTCCATCAGGAAGTTTTCCAGGCCTTGTCCGCGCTTCTCGACGGTTTGCCGGGTTATCACGCGAAATCCTTTGCGTTCAAAGAACGGACGAGCAGTTCTGCTTGCTTCCGTAGATATTCGGCGAAATCCCAGCTTGAGAGCTTCTTCTTCGACCCTGCCCAGCAGGCAGGTTGCTACACCGACCCCTTGATAGCCAGGGTGCACGAACATCATGTCGAGGCACCCGTCGCTGGCGAGATCCGAAAAACCCACGGGGTTTCCGGCGATCTCTGCCATCCAGGCCGGCCTGCTCATCCTTCGTTCCGCCCATAGGGCGCGATCCTCCACCTTTGCCCAAGCTTCGATCTCAGCGGCGGAATAGTCTTTTGACGAGACTTCCCGGATGGAGCGTAGAAAAATCTCGATCGTGGCGTCCACGTCACCCGGTACATAAGGCCTGATCAGAATTCGCTCGTTCATCGAGAATGCCTTGAGTTGATCCGGTGCTCCTGCCTCAGAAGTGAGCCGCGCCCGGATCGAGTTGCGGATTGTCACCGGGATGGGTGAAGAGCTTGCCGTTCTCAGCCCATAGCGTGGCTGTGATCGTCACCAGGCCGAACAGCGCGAATCCGCCGAAGAGCGGCTGCACCGTGCCGTTGAACATCTGGCCGACCAGGCCACCGAGGATGGCGCCGAAGGTCGTCGAGACAAAGCCGGTGATGGCGGTCGCCGTGCCGGCGAGATTGCCCATCGGCTCGAGGCTGATGGCGGTGAAATTGGTGGCGATCACCGCAAACATCATCAGAACGATGGTGAAGATGCTGTAGGCGGTGGCGAAGTCCGGCTTGCCCGCCAAGGCGATGACGAAGCCGAGAGCCGACAGTGCCGTGAAGATCAGCAGCGCGGCGTGCGAGATGCGGCGCATGCCGAATTTGCGGACGAAGAAGCCGTTCGCGAAATTGGCGACGGCAATGCCGCCGGCGGTCGCCGCAAAGGCGATCGGCAGCCAGTCGCCAAGGCCATAAACTTCGCCGAAAACCTGCTGCACGGAAATCACATAGGCGCTGATGACGCCTGTAAACATGGTCAGACCGATCATGTAGCCGCAGGTGATGCGGTTGGTGAGCACGGTCTTGAAGCCGTCTGCGACAGAGCCGACCGACAGCGGCAGGCGTTCTGCCGGGGGCAGCGATTCCTTCAGCCGCAGAAGAGCCCAGACGAACAGGATGCTGGCGACTGCGCCGAGCAGGATGAAGATCCAGTGCCAGTTGGCATAGAGGATGATGAGCTGGCCGATAGAAGGGGCAACGATCGGCACGATCATGAAGACGATCATGACATAGGACATGACGCGGGCCATTTCGCGGCCACCGAAGCAGTCGCGGACGATGGCCATGGTGGTGATGCGCACGGCCGCGCCGCCCACGCCTTGAATGAAGCGCATGAGGAGCAGCATTTCGAAGCTGCCGGTTGCTGCAGCGGCCAACATCGCGACTACATAGCAGGCAAGGCCGCCAAGCAGGATGTTGCGGCGGCCGAAGGTGTCGGAAAGGCTGCCGAAGAATATCTGCGAGACGCCGAAGCCGAGGAAGAACACGCCGATGATAAGCTGGGCGTCGTTGGTGTTGGTGACGCCGAGGGAATGGCCGATATTGGGCAATGCCGGCAGCATGCTGTCGATTGCCATGGCAATGCTGGCGGTCATGATGGCGATGGTGACGACGAATTCGCCGAAGCCCATGCCGATGCGGCGGGAACCCTGGTTTTCCTGGTGCGGTTTATGCGGCGGCGTCATGCGGTGAAATCCTGGATGCGGAAGGGACCGGCCGCTCAAACGGCCGGATTGTGCTGATGGAAGAGGCGGCCCTTTTCGGCGATCAGCACGAAGATGAGCCCGATGATCGAGACGATGAAATAACCGGCGACCATCGGCAGCGCCGTGCCGTCGAAGGCCTGGCCGATGCCGGCGCCGATAAGGGCGCCGCCGACCGTGCTCATGAAGCCGAGAACGGAGGAGGCGGTACCGGCGACGTGTCCGAGCGGCTCCATGGCAAGCGAATTGAAGTTCGAGCCGATCCAGCCGAACTGGAACATGGCAAGGCCGAAGAAGGAGATGAACAGCGCAAACGGCATCGGCTCGGAGCTTGCCATCTGGACGATCAGCCAGATGGTGTTGATGGCGATGAAGCCGAGGAGCGAGCCGTGTGACAGGCGGCGCATGCCGAGTTTGCCGACAAAACGGGAATTGAAGAAGGACGACAGCGACATGAAGATCGCCACGCCGGCAAAGGCGAACGGGAAATAGACGCCGAGGCCGTAGATGCCGACATAGATCTGCTGGGCGGAATTGATGAAGCCGAACAGCGCGCCGAAGATGAAGGTGCTGGCGATGGTGTAGCAGAGCGCCACGCGGTTGGTCAGCACCAGCTTGAAGGCGCCGAAGATCGAGCGGGCGGTGAAGGGGCGGACATTCTGCGGATGCAGGGTTTCCGGCAGGCGGACATAGGCCCAGACGCCGATCGCCGTCGCCATTGTGGCGATGAAGAGGAAGATCAGGTGCCAGTTGCCGAAGAACATGACGACCTGGCCGGTGCCGGGCGCAATCACCGGCACGATCATGAACACCATCATGATGAGCGACATGACCTCCGCCATCTGCCGGCCGCCATAGATGTCGCGGACGATGGAGATGGTGATGACGCGGGTGGCGGCCGAGCCGACGCCCTGGACGAAGCGCAGCACCAGCAGGCCGGCGAAGGAGGGAACGAAAACGATTCCGATGGCGGACGTGATATAGACGACGAGGCCGATCAACAGCGGCGTGCGGCGGCCGAAACGGTCGGAGAGCGGACCGTAGAACAGCTGGGCGCAGCCGAAACCGAGCAGATAAGAGGAGACGACGAACTGCCGGTGATTCTCGCTTTCGACGCCGAGGCTCGCGCCGATCTGCTGCAGCGCCGGAAGCATGATGTCGATGGCAAGCGAGTTGATGGCCATCAGGAAGGCGGCAAGCGCGATGAACTCACGCTTGCCCATGGGCAGGCGGCCCGCGGACACGGCTTGTGATGAATCTGTCACAATGAAATTCCCATAAACAGGCCAAGGCGCTGCTCACCGCAGCGCCTCGGACTCGAGAAACAGATTTGGAAACCGGGCGGACGTCCGGTGACCGGTCAGGCGGCGCCGCGAACGGTGACGCCGTTTTCCTGGAGATGCTGCTGCAGTTCACCGGCCTGGAACATTTCCCGGACGATGTCACAACCGCCGATGAATTCGCCCTTTACGTAGAGCTGCGGGATCGTCGGCCAGTTGGAATAATCCTTGATGCCCTGGCGGATTTCCGAATCGGCGAGCACATTGATGCCCTTGTAGTCGACGCCGATGTAATCGAGAATCTGCACGACCTGGCCGGAGAACCCGCACTGCGGAAACTGCGGCGTGCCCTTCATGAAGAGGACGACGTCGTTGCTCTTGATTTCGTTGTCGATGAATTCGTGAATGCCGCTCATGGGATCTGATCCTTTCAACAGGCGAGTTAAAGGCCCGCCGTTTCAATCGTTTCCCTTAGATAGCATGTGACAGCAGGAATTCCAGCCGCCCGAGCCAAAAAAAGACCATCTGGTCAGACCACTTTGCGATTGTTGCTGTCGCGTTACGGTCGGAAGTTTGCCTTGCTTCTCAGACGCGACGCTGACGGCTGCGGCCGGCGGCGGTGCGGCGCTTGCTGACCTGTTTGCGGGCGGGCTTGCGCTTGGCCGTAGCCGTCTTCCTGACAGCCGTCGTCGTCGCGCCGGGGCGCGCCTTGCGCCTCTTGCGTTTCGTCGAGACGCGACCTGTGGTTTTCTTCAGGATTTCCTTCAGCACGCTGTCGACGACACCCGATATCAATTCTTTTACAAGATCGGCCACAAAACCCCTCCGTTTGCGGTGAAAACGACGTGCCTGCTATTGAATTCCGGATGAGTTCGGTTAGCAAGACGGCTTTGAAATCATACCTGCTTTTTCGCGATATCGGCGGTCAGCAGGTGGTTTGCAGCAATATGCCGGCTATTTGCCCGGCCGGAACAGCGGAATGACATTGATAAAGAAGCGGGTCGTCCTGCATTTCCCGGGCTTCGAGCCGCTCGACGGCCTTGCCCATAGGGCGCGGTACGAACGCTCTGCCAGACAGAGTGCTGCCGTCTGGGGCTACTCCGTCGAAACCGGTGCGCCGGAGGCGGGAAGCGATCCTCTCAGCTTCGAGGTCACGACTGGCAGCGCGGGAGCCCGCGAAACGGCGCCTGCGGCGGAGACCGGTTCCGCCGGCTGGCGGACGAAGAGCCGGATCCATATGGTTGATCACGACATGTTCGTGCGTCGGCTGCGCGGCCGCAATACACTGAGCCGGATCATTGCAGGATTTCGGAGCTGCGCCGAGATCATGCTGGAAGGTGGCATGCGGGGATATTTCAGGCATGCGTGGCGTTTCGGCCTGTTCTTCCTCTTTCCGTTCCTGCTGACGGCGCTGGCGATCGCGCTGACGGCCGAGATCGTCTTCCTGCCCTATAGTCTCGGCTTCTCCGCCTGGCACGTGCTCTGGAGTGGGTCACTGGCGCTCTGCTTCTTCATCTTCGCCTTCCTGCCTTTTTCCGAGCGTTTCCATACGCTGCATCTTTTTGCCGATTGGGAAATGGCAGTGGCGCTCGGCCGTATGGATCGGGCCGACTTCAACGACTGGCTGGAAGAGCGGGCGACTGCGGTGCGCAAGGCGCTCGCCGAGGAGGCGGACGAGTACGTGATCTCCTCGCACAGCATGGGATCGAGCGTCGCCGCCCATGTCATCGGCATACTGCTTGAAAGGGAGCCGGGGATCTTCGCGGGCAAGCGAGTGGTATTCGCCACACTCGGCAGCGCCGTTCTGCAATGCGCCCTGCTGTCATCGGCAACATTGCTTCGCGCCCGCGTTGGCCTGATCGCCCGCTGTCCGGAGATCTCCTGGCTTGACGTGCAATGCCTGACGGATTCGATCAATTTCTACAAGGTGCCGGTCGTTGCCGTCTCCGGCCATGCAGATGCGCCGCCGGCAAAGATCCTTCTTATCCGCGTCAAGCAGATGCTGACGAGCGAACATTACCGGAAGATCCGCAAGGACCAACTGCGGGTCCATCGGCAATATGTGCTCGGCCCAGATCTCAAGGCGCCCTTTGATTTCACCCTGATGACGTCAGGACCGATGCCGGCCTCGGTCTTTGCCTCTCCGGAGCAGAATAAGCTGCCGGCTTGAAGGCTGGGCTCCAGCGGTGTTGGCTGGTTACGAAATTGCCGTTCTGATCCCGCCAAGGCCAGCACGTGCCCAAGAGCCGAGGACGTTACTTTACGGCGCTCCAGCGCTTGCATTCAGACGGTGTACGAAATCCGCAAAGAAGGCTGAGGCATGAATGGCTCTTCGGTGCACGGCGATCGTCTGGGGAATTTCAGAGAACGCTCCCTCCACCAGCCTGAAGCCGGAAATTCGCTCCGAACTCTGAACGAGGAATTCGGTCAATCCCGCAGCCGCGTCGCATTGCGACCCGACAAGGAGATCGATGGCAGCTGCCGGGCTGTCCGTATGCGAGACAGTGGCCTTTTCAAGAATACGCTCGAGCTGCTTCGTATAGGCGGCGCTTCTTGCGGAGGCTATCCGTAGTCCTTCAGCATCGACATCTCCGACCGTTCGAAGCGCTGAGTCCTCCGGCACCAAATAGGTCGCTCTGACGGAGATGTAGGGAGGTGAAAAGGAGAACCGGTCGGCTCTCGATGCATCCGAGGCAATAAAAGCAATGTCCCACTCGCCGCGGTCCGCAGCGGCGAGGATGTCGGCGGCCGAGCTGTACTGAATCAGCGAGAGGCCGCGATCCAGTTGCTCGGCAATTTTGTGACCGATCCGAGCGCTTGGACCGACCAAGGTGCCCGCCTGATCGTCCCACTGGACCAACGCTGTATTCGACATGTTGACGGCGGCCCGGATCACACCCGCGGGCGCTATCTCGGACAGAACTTTCTTCCGCGTCGACATCGGCGCGAACTCCCTAAGATGCAAACCGGGCTGCGAGCGCCTCCGATCCTCTCGCAAGGAGGGCGACGTCTACGCCAACGGCGGTGAACAACGTCCCGAGCGAAATGCAGCGGGCTGCAAACGTCTCGTCCGGCGTGAGGATGCCTGCCGGTTTTCCAAGAATTTTCAGGCGTCCGATCGCGTCTTCAATGGCCGCGACCACCTCGGGATGCCCCGGTTGGCCGGGATGACCGAAACTGGCCGCCAGGTCGGCGGGGCCAATGAAGACGCCGTCGACGCCTTCGACCGCTGCGATGGCCTCTAGCTGACCGAGTGCCTCTCGGGTCTCGATCTGCAGAAGCAGGCAGATCTCCTGTTCGGCAATGCGCGCGTAGTTCGGCACGCGCCCGAAGCGGGTGGCGCGCGTTAGAGCGGAGACCCCGCGGACCCCGTGCGGCGGATACCGTATGGCGGCGACCGCCGCCTTCGCTTCCTCTTCGTTCTGAACATAGGGAACGAGGAGCGTTTGGACGCCGATATCCAGAAAGCGCTTGATCAACACGGGATCGTTAAATGCCGGGCGTACGACCGGGGAAACGTCGTAAGGCGCGACCGCCTGCAATTGCGGTAGGACGGTGAGGACGTCGCTCGGAGAGTGCTCTGTATCGAACAGCACCCAATCGAAGCCCGACGGCGCGACGATTTCTGCCGCGTAGCTTCCGGGAAGGCCGCACCAGAGACCGATCTGGCTTTTGCCGGCTCTCAGTTTCCGTTTGAAGTGATTGACGGGAAGTTCCATCGGCGCCTCACACAAACGAGACGCCGATGGAGCCGACCGGACCATAGTCGGCTTGGATGACATCGCCCTTGACGATGTCCACAGGGCGGGTGAACGAGCCGGCAAGCACGATCTGGCCCTTCTTCAAACCGCCTCCGACGGCATGGAGCTTGTTCACGAGCCAGGCGATTCCGGCGGCCGGATGCCCCATGATAGCGGCGGAAACACCCGATTCCTCGATGATGCCGTTTTTTGAAAGCGTCGCGCCGACCCAGCGGATGTCGATGTCCATCGGCCGGATGATACGGCCACCCACGACGATCGCTCCGAAGGCGGCGTTGTCGGCGATCGTATCGGTGATGGCTCTGGGCACTTCGGTTCGGTAGTCGATGATCTCAAGCGCAGGAACGACAAATTCAGTCGCGCGCATGACATCATAGATCCGAGTGCCCGGTCCCTCGAGATCCTCGCCCATTACGAAGGCGAGCTCCACTTCGAGACGAGGCTTGATGAAGAGTTCCGCTCTGATCTGCGCTCCGTCGTTAAAAAGGGCGTCATCCAGAATGACGCCGTAGTCGGGCTCCGTCATTTTCGAGGCCATCTGCATCGCCCGCGATGTCAGTCCGATCTTATGACCCGCAATCCGCGCCCCCTTTGCAATCCGGGCCTGCGCCCAGAGTGCTTGGATCTCGTAAGCGTCTTCAAGTTCCAAATTCGGATATGTCCTGCTCGGCTGGACGATGGGCTTGCGTTCGGTTTCTGCCTTCAGCAGTGCGTCGGCTGCCGCCTGGCGTTCCTTTTGCGTAATCATGATTTGGCTCTGTTGGTTTCGTTATTTGATCGGGGGACGCGGCAGGATGGCCTCGCCTGGCTCCATGACGTAGGTGTAGTCGAGCGAGAACCACGGGCCAGTGACGTCCGTGTCGGACGGGTGCGGCTCGTCATGACGGACAAAGTCGCCTGTCAAAGCCGCGGTGACGCCGAACTGCACATCGGAATCAATGTTCGGATCGCTCGGGTCGAAGACCTGGGAAATGAGGGTTTTGTATCCCTCTTTGAAGATCAGGGCGTGCAGATGCGCAGGTCGGTAAGGGTGGCGACCTTGCGCCTGGAGAAGCCGACCGGCGACTCCGTCGACAGGGATGGGATAGCCCACCATCTTGACCGTTCTAAACCAGAATCGACCCTCGTCGTCCGTAGTGAACTTGCCGCGCAGGTTCATTTCCGCCTGATCAGGATCCTGGTTCTCGTAAAGGCCGACAGGCGAGGCGTGCCATACGTCGATCTCGGCGCCTTGGATGGGCTTGCCTCCTCGATCAACCACCTTCGCGTGGACAAACAGGGGTGTTCCCGGCGTTTCCGACCGGATGATGGTTCCGCCGTTTTCCACCCGCGGAGAGTTGAGCCGCCAGAACGGCCCGAGTAGCGACTGTGAAGTCTCGGTCTGCCCGTTGTCGCCGTTGTTGAGCAGGCACACAAGGGACGAGACGCCAAGCGATCCGGCGATGAGCACGAATTCGTTGTGGCTGTCGGTCTGCAGCTGGCCAATTTCGTTGAGGATGGCGGTCGCTTCGCGAAACTCGACTTCCGACAGCCTGACTTCCCGCACGAATGCGTGGAGGTGCTTCACCATTGCAACGAGTATATCCCGCAACCGTGGATCTTCCGTGCGGTTCATCACGGCGAGGACGGCCGGCGTCAACTCGCTTTCCATTCTTATTGCCATAAGGCTACCTCCCAATGAGGTTCGACTATCAAAATAATCGATTATTTGTCAAGCTATCACTATGCGCTCAATGCTGGCTGCCAATGAAAGCATGGCCAGAAGGATGCCGTAAGCATTGGAAATGACGTGATTAAAAGGCTTCTGAAGGCGAGAGATGGGAAGCTCGACACTTTTCTAGGTTGACATAAATAATCGTTTATTATACCGATAATCGAAACTTGCGCCGGATTGCTGGAGGAAGAATGGACACGGCCGACGACAGCTCTCTTGGGCCGTTGACAGAAGATGTGCCGTCAACCGGCTTTCTCGACGATGGTAAGAACACCATCGGCAGCCAGCTCGCATCGCGCCTTCGGGAGGCGATCATCTCCGGTGAGCTGGAAGCGGGCAGCAAGATCAATCTCGACAAGGCGCGGAAGACTTTCAACGTCAGCCTGAGCCCGTTGCGGGAGGGCTTGGCCCGGCTCATTTCAGACGGCCTGGTCGAGTTTCAGGACAACAGAGGCTATCGCGTCGCCCCGATCTCGCTGGCTAATCTGGAAGAGGTCACGAGCCTGCGCGAGGAGCTCGAGGTTTTTGCGTTGCGTGAATCCATGCGTCTTGGCGACGTCGAATGGGAGGGCAACATTATGCGTGCGCTTCATCGTCTAAACCGCTCGGAGCGCGACGCCGCGCGTCCCGAAACGCTGGAACAATGGGAAGCGCTTCACCGCGAATTCCACCTCACCTTGATCTCGGGCTGTGGCAAACCTCTGCTACTTCACTTCTGCAGTCTTCTGCTGAATCTCAACGACCGATATCGCCGCGTCTTCTTGATCCGTACGTCGGGGGATCGCAATGTAGGGCAGGAGCACAGCGAGATTGCCCAGGGAGCGGTCGCGCGTGATGTCGACTATGCCTGCGAGAAGCTCCGCCAGCACATCCATCGCACCGGCACCAATCTGCGCAACCATCTCGCGGCGAAGGGGATCGCGTGATGGCCGCCGTAACATCGAAATCGGCGCCACTGATTGGCGTCGCGCACTTCTCCGCGATATTGCTGTCTCCCATAGAATTTGCGAAGGCCGCTGCGTGCGCGGGATTTTCCAGGATCGGGCTCAGACTGAATCCGGCGTTCCCTGGTGCGCCCTACTACGAGTTGCCTGTCGGTGGTTCGGCTGCGCGCGAGCTGAAAACCGTGCTTGCCGGTGAAGGCATCGAGGTTTTCGATATCGAGTTCTTCGTAATCGACCCCTCGTTCGACGCGTCGTCGGTGGAGGCCACAGTCGCTGCGGCTGCGAACATTAGAGCACGCCGGCTCAGTGTCTGCGGAGATGATCCTGATCAAGCCAGATTGGCATCGAACTTCTCGGATCTCTGCGGCCTTGCGGACCGCTACGGCTTGGCTGTCGATATCGAGAACATGGGTTGGCGGGTGATTAAAACCTTTCAGGACAGCGTCAATCTTGTGAAGGCGAGCGGTGCCCGCAATGCCGGCGCCCTCGTCGACGGAGTACATTTCTTCAGGAATGGCGGTACGCTCGCCTCGCTCCGAACCGAGATTGGCAGGGTAAGGCACGTTCAGTTGTGCGATGTCACTGGACCAGCGCCGATGACACCAGAGGAGATGATCACTGAAGCTAGAGGCGGGCGGTTCGCACCGGGGGAGGGTGAATTGCCATTGAAGGAACTCGTTGCAGCGGTCGATAGCTCCGCGGCGATCTCGGTGGAAGTCCCACTCGCAGGGTCTGCCCCGCCTGAGACGCATTTGAAACATCTGTACGACAGGGCCGAAGAATTATTCGGGCCGGATCGCTGATCCGGCGCCGGCAAGGCGTGAGCCGCGCCGGAGGGAGGAAGTCAACATATGGGCTATACGTTCGATTTTGGTGCGGTCTTCGACCGCGCCCCGGAATTGTTTTGGGGTTCGCTTGGGACGCTCGGTCTCGCGGTTGCCGGAATGATCCTTGCGCTCACGATCGGTATTCTCGGCGTCGCTGCAAGAACGTCCAAGAACAAACTTGTCCGAGCTCCGGTGATTGCCTTTATCGAGATCGTTCGAAACACACCGTTCCTGGTGCAGATATTCTTTATCTACTTCGCCCTTCCGCTTATGGGCATCCGTCTAAACCCTACAGCTACTGCCATCATCGCGCTGGGGATCAATGGCGGCGCCTATGCGATTGAGATCATTCGAGGCGGCGTGGAAAGCGTGAGCAAGGGGCAGGTCGAGGCAGGCTTTGCGTTGGGGTTGCATAAGGCCGATGTCTTCCGGCTGATCGTTTTGAAGCCGGCTCTGCGGGCGATCTATCCGTCCCTGACCAGCCAGTTCGTGATGCTGACCTTGACGACTTCGGTCTGCACTTCAATCGCCGCCTACGAGCTGACCTCGGCGGCGCAGCGGATCGAATCCGACACCTTCCGAAGCTTCGAGGTCTATTTCAGCGTGACCGCAATCTACCTGGTCATCTCGAGCCTGATGATGGGCATCTTCGCCCTTATCTCCCGTTCCTACTTCAACTACCCGACCCGATAGGAGGCGTTCATGGGTCCCATCGGCGAAAACGAGCTGTTCTTCCTCTTGCAGGGTCTGAAGTGGACTGTGCTGCTGGCCATCATCGGCTTCCTCGGCGGAGGCATATTCGGAATCCTGATCGCTCTGGTGCGCACGTCGCAGAACCGTGTCGCACGCTTCGTATCGTCGGGCTACATAGCGCTCTTCCAGGGCACGCCGCTCCTGATGCAGCTTTTCGTCGTCTACTACGGCGTCGCGCTTTTGGGCGTCGACGTCAATGCATGGATCGCTGTGGCCATAGCGTTCACCCTGCATGCGAGCGCTTTCCTGGGCGAGATCTGGCGCGGCTCGATCGAGGCCGTTCCGAAGGGACAGACCGAAGCCGCGAACGCGCTCGGGCTGCATTACGTCTCCCGGATGAAGGACATTGTCCTACCACAGGCGCTGAAGATTTCGATGCCTGCAACCATCGGATTTCTCGTTCAGCTCATCAAGGGCACATCGCTCGCAGCAATCGTCGGCTTCATCGAGCTGACCCGTGCCGGACAGATCATTTCGAACCAGACCTACCGCCCGCTGCTCGTCTTTGGGATCGTCGGAATAGTCTATTTCATCATTTGTTGGCCTCTCTCCCACATCGGGAGCGGCCTCGAAAAACGGATGGCAAAAGCTGCCCGCTAACCTTGCTTCGCTCGAAGCAAAGACCACAGAGGAGGAGAATGGAATGTATAGCAATCGCAGACAATTTCTTGGAATGGCCCTGGCTACGGCCGCCTTCGCCACGGTAGGCGCTGCTGCGGCTTCCGCGGCGACCGTCGAGGAGATCAAGGCCAAGGGCACGATCGTCGTCGGCATTCAGGGCGACAACGCGCCATGGGGCTTCGTCAACACGAGCGGCAAGCAGGACGGGTTCGATGCCGATGTCGCGACACTCTTCGCTAGGGAACTCGGAGTTAAGGTCGAGTTCCAGCCGCTCGCTGTCGCCAACCGCATTCCGGCCCTGACCACCGGCAAGGTCGACATCCTGTTCGCCACCATGGCCATGACGGAAGAGCGCGCCAAATCGATCCAGTACAGCAAGCCATACGCGGCGAACACGATCTCACTTTATGCGGCAAAGGCCGATACCGCAAAAACGCCTGCCGATGTAGCCGGCTGGGAAATCGGCGTGCCGAAGTCCAGCTCGCAGGACAAGGCTATTACCGACGCGATGGGATCGACGGCGACCGTCCGCCGTTTCGACGACGACGCCGCAACCATTCAGGCGCTGGTCTCCGGACAGGTCAAGGCCGTCGGAGGCAACATGTTCTACGGACAGCGGCTCGATGCCGCCAGCGCCGGCACCTACGAGCGCAAGATCGACTTCCTGACGACTTACAATGGCGTTGGAACGCGACTGGGCGAGAAGGACTGGAACGAGGCCGTCAATGCCTTTCTCGACAAGATCAAGGCTAATGGCGAACTTGCAGCCATCACCAAGAAGTGGATGAAGATCGATCTGCCGACGTTCCCGGAATCCATCCCCAACATTCCGTTCACCGTTAAGTAAAGCATACATGGAGGGTGCCGTGCTCAGTTCCGCTAATGATCAGTCGACATTGATATCTTTAAATCAGGTGGAGAAGTGGTACGGCTCCTTCCATGCGCTGAAAAACATCAGCCTGTCGGTTCGCAAAGGTGAGAAGATCGTCCTTTGCGGACCTTCGGGTTCCGGCAAGTCGACGTTGATCCGCTGCATCAACGCTCTCGAGCTGATCCAGGAAGGCAGGATCATCGTCGAGGGGCAGTTGCTCGACGGCACAAGCAAGGCGGTTGATGCCATTCGGCGTGAAGTCGGGATGGTGTTCCAGAACTTCAATTTGTTCCCGCACATGACCGTTCTGCAGAACTGCGCGCTTGCACCTATGAGGGTCCGCGGAACCAGCCGGGCCGACGCCGAGAGGCTGGCGAGAAAATACCTCGAACGAGTTCGAATCCTTGACCAGGCGGAGAAATATCCCGCGCAGCTCAGCGGAGGGCAGCAACAGCGTGTCGCCATTGCCCGGGCGCTCTGCATGGAACCCAAGGCGATGCTGTTCGACGAACCCACATCGGCGCTCGATCCGGAAATGGTCAAGGAAGTGCTGGACACGATGATCGGACTCGCACGCGACGGCATGACCATGATCTGCGTCACCCATGAAATGGGCTTCGCCCGTCAGGTTGCAGACAGGGTCATCTTCATGGCTTCCGGCGAGATCATAGAGGAGGCCGAGCCCGAGGTCTTCTTCAAGTCTCCGAAGCATGAGCGCACCAAGGCTTTCCTTGGCGAGATCCTCGCACATCACTGAGCCGATTGGGTTTTTGAGATGAACAATAACAAATTCCTCGTCGGTCTCATCGGGGCCGACATCCAGATGTCGAAGTCACCCGCACTGCACGAAATCGAGGCGCGGCACCTGAAGCTGGATTACCATTATGAACTCGTCGATTTCGCCGAGCGCAGTTTACCCGCTTCTGCGCTGCCTGAATTGCTCGTAGAGTTCGAAGACCGCGGATTCGCGGGAAGCAACATCACGCACCCCTGCAAGCAGACGGTCATCGCTCATCTTACCAGCCTGTCGGAGGACGCCGAGATGCTCGGAGCGGTCAACACGGTTGTGCTTCGGGACGGAAAGCGGATCGGGCACAATACAGACTGGTATGGCTTCTACAAGAATTTCGAGCGCGGCATGCCCGGTGTCGCCAAAACGCATGCCGTCCTGCTCGGAGCCGGCGGCGCAGGGGTGGCGGTCGCGCACGCAGCAATTAAGCTGGGTATCGAGATGCTCTCGATCTTCGACCAGGACACAAATCGCGCCGCCGCGCTTGCCGATCAGCTCAACCGGCGCTTTTCAAGAACCTGCGCGCAGCCGGTCAGGGAAGTCGGTGCGGCGCTCGCTTCGGCCGATGGGCTGATTCACGCGACGCCGACGGGCATGCGAAGTCATCCGGGTCTCCCGATCGAACCGGAATGGCTTCACCCACGTCACTGGGTCGCCGATATCGTCTATATGCCGCTCGTGACGGAACTTTTGGCCCTGGCAGAGAAGAAGGGGTGCAGGACCTTGCCGGGCGGCGGCATGACCGTGTTCCAGGCCGCGGCTGCCTTTGAACTATTCACGTGTGTAAAACCGGATGCGGAACGCATGTCGCGTCACTTCGAAGAATTGTGCCGAGCTCCAGCCTGACCGGGAGGACATGCCTTGCCGCACATTATCATCGACTACAGCCGAGGTGCTGCCGAACGGGTAGCGATCGACGAATTGACCAGAGCGGTCCATCATCGAGTGCGCGACGGAGGCCTGGTGAAACCCACAGCCGTGCGGACGTTTGCCAGGGAGGCGACCTTCTCCTGCGTCGGCGACGAGCATCCGGACAATCACTTCATCCAGATAATCGTGCGCATGGCGCCTGGCCGGCCGGCAGAAACGAAGCGGCGGCTGTTGAAGGCGGTCCTCGAAGCCGCGTGCGATGTAGCGGCCCCCGCGCTGCATGCGGGCCGGCTGGGGCTGCGGGCAGATCTTTACGAATCCGATCCGGACTTCGCATTCCAGCAAATAGCGTTCGCCTGAGCCTGGCAACGCCCTCACAAGGACAATTACAATGAGTTTGATCTACGTTCTCAACGGCCCAAACCTCAATTTGCTCGGCAAGCGTCAGCCTCACATCTATGGTCACGAGACGCTGGCCGACGTCGAAGCAGACTGCCGGAAACTGGCCTCGGAACTCGGCCACGAGATCCGTTTCCACCAGAGCAACCGTGAATATGAAATCATCGACTGGATCCACGAAGCGCGCGAAGACGGAGCCGGCATCGTCATCAATCCGGCCGCATTCACGCACACGTCGCTGGCAATTCTCGACGCCTTGAACACATTCGAAGGTCCCGTCATCGAGATCCATATCTCCAACGTGCATAAGCGTGAAAGCTTCCGTCATCATTCTTTCGTTTCCCACCGCGCCGATGGAGTCATCGCCGGTCTTGGTACGGAGGGCTATCAGCTCGGAATCCGCCGAGTCGCGACGATGCTCAAGGTGCCGAAGAAGGAGTGACAATGGCTCCCGCAGTCAGACTGGCGGTCCTCGGAGCGGGGCTTATCGGAAGGCGTCACATCAAACACGTGCTGGACGAACCGATGGCAGAGCTTATCGCTATCGTCGATCCGACCCCGGCTGGAGAGGCGATCGCAAGCGAGGTCGGCACCAAATGGTTTTCGAGCTTCGCTGAACTGGTCGCCGCGGGGCGCCCCGACGGCGTCATCATCGCGACGCCCAACCAGATCCATGTCAGAAACGGCTTTGAGGCCGTAGAGGCCGGCATCCCGGCCTTGATCGAGAAGCCAATCGCCGACGATATTGCCGCTGGCGAGAAGCTTGTTCAGATAGCCGAGGCCAAAGGCGTTCCGCTGCTGACCGGACATCATCGCCGACATAATCCGATGATGCAAAGGGCTAAACAGATTATCGAAAGCGGAGAGCTCGGGCGAATACTGGTCGTAAATGCCATGTTCTGGCTATTCAAACCGGAGGAATATTTCGACACTTCCTGGCGGCGCGAACGCGGCGCGGGACCAGTCTTTCTCAATCTGATCCACGACATCGACAACCTTCGTTACCTGTTTGGAGATATCGCTGCCGTCCAGGCATGCGAATCCAATGCAGTTCGCGGAAACGCCGTTGAGGAGACCGCAGTGATCCTCATCGAGTTCAAGAACGGAATTCTCGGCACTGCTTCCGTTTCGGATTGCGTCGTCGCCCCATGGAGTTGGGAAATGACGACCGGCGAAAATCCCGCCTATCCTAAAACTGGGGAGGCCTGCTACATGATCGGCGGCACCCGCGGGTCGCTGTCGGTGCCGTCACTCGAAATGTGGAGCAATCCCAGCAAGCGGAGTTGGACGGAACCATTCGAATGCAATCGCGCCGAAGTCGAGAATGAAGACCCGCTCATCTTGCAGATACGCCAGCTTTGCAGGGTCATCAGAGGCGAAGAAGCGCCGCTGGTCAGCGGACGTGAGGGACTAGAAACCTTGAAGGTTATCGATGCCGTGAAGCGATCCGCCGCAGCGGGCAAGCGTATCAGCCTGACCTAAATGGTTGCGCGCCAGCTCAAGGTGGTCGCAACTGTTTGACGTAGGGTGCATACGAGTTCGGGCACCTTTGTCATCCAGAACCGCTTTGCAGAGAACCAAAGACCCGGCAGGAAGGAATCCTTCCACCCGGGTCTGTTTCATTTCAAGCTTCAACCGGGCGAAGCCGGCATATCAATCCGGCGCGGAGGTCTGCAGAGCGAGAGCGTGCAATAGGCCACCCATATTGCCCTTCAGCGCCTCGTAGACCATCTGGTGCTGCTGCACGCGGCTCTTGCCGCGGAAGGCTTCGGCGACGACTTCGGCGGCGTAGTGATCGCCGTCGCCCGCCAGATCGCGGATCGTCACCTTGGCACCGGGAATCCCAGCCTTGATCATGTCTTCGATATCGCCGGGTTTCATGGCCATGATCGTTACTCCTTGCGCATCATTCCGCGGCAAGTTCGCCGCGGCCTTCCATGAAATCAGGGAACCACGATTCATGGGCATCGCGCAATTGCTGAATCGGCAGTGAAATAAGATCGCCGACATCAAGTGTATCGCCCCCGACCGTGCCGAGGCGACGGAAGGGAACGCCAGCGCCTTCCGCATTGACGCAGACGAAATCGGCGACATCGGCCGGCACAGTCAGCACGTAACGGGCCTGATCTTCGCCGAAGAGCAGCGCATGCGCAGCACCCTTGCCTTCGGCGAGATCGATCTGAATGCCCTTGTCCGAGGCCATGGCCATTTCGGCAAGGGCAACGGCCAGGCCGCCCGAGGAAATGTCGTGGCAGGCGGTCGCCTGGCCGTTGCGGATGACGGAGCGGACGAAATCGCCGTTGCGGCGCTCGGCGAAGAGATCGACTTCCGGCGCCGGACCCTCGCGGCTGAAAAGGACATCGCGGAGGTAAATGGACTGGCCGAGGTGGCTGCCGTCGACGCCGATCATGATCACCTTGTCGCCGACATTGGCGCTGCCGATGCGGACCATCTTGCGCCAGTCCGGCAGCAGGCCGACGCCTGCAATCGTCGGCGTCGGCAGGATGGCGACGCCATTGGTCTCGTTGTAGAGCGAGACGTTACCGGAGACGATCGGGAAATCGAGCGCGCGGCATGCTTCGCCGATGCCCTTCACCGCCTGAACGAACTGGCCCATGATTTCGGGCTTTTCGGGGTTGCCGAAGTTGAGATTGTCGGTGGCGGCAAGCGGCTCGGCGCCTGTCGCAGTGATGTTGCGCCAGCATTCAGCGACCGCCTGCTTGCCGCCCTCGAAGGGATCGGCCTCGACATAACGCGGCGTCACGTCGGAGGAGAAGGCAAGCGCCTTGCTCTTGTGGCCATCGACGCGCACGACACCGGCGTCGCCACCGGGGAGCTGCAGAGAATTGCCCTGGATCAGCGTGTCATACTGTTCGTAGACCCAGCGGCGGCTCGACTGATTGGCGGAGCCGACGAGCTGGAGCAGCGCCTGGCCGTAATCCTCGGGGGCGGCGACGAGATTAGCGGGCAGGGGCGCCGGCTTGCCGGATTCACGCCAAGGGCGGTCATATTCAGGCGCCTGGTCGCCGAGATCCTTGATCGGCAGGTTGGCGACTTCTTCGCCCTGATGCATGACGCGGAAGCGCAGATCATCGGTCGTCCTGCCGACGATGGCGAAGTCGAGGCCCCATTTGACGAAGATCGCCTTGGCCTGCTCTTCCTTTTCCGGCTGCAGCACCATGAGCATGCGCTCCTGGCTTTCCGACAGCATCATCTCATAGGCGGTCATCCGCTCTTCACGGACCGGTACCTTGTCGAGTTCCAGCAGAATGCCGAGATCGCCCTTGGCGCCCATTTCGACGGCCGAGCAGGTGAGCCCGGCCGCACCCATGTCCTGAATGGCGATGACGGCGCCGGTCTGCATCAGCTCGAGGCAGGCTTCGAGCAGGCATTTCTCGGTGAAGGGGTCGCCGACCTGAACGGTCGGGCGCTTTTCCTCGATCGATTCGTCGAATTCGGCCGATGCCATGGTCGCGCCGCCGACGCCGTCGCGGCCGGTCTTGGCGCCGAGATAGACGACCGGGAGGCCGACGCCCTTGGCTTCGGACAGGAAGATGGCGTTCGATTTCGCGATGCCGGCGGCAAAGGCGTTGACGAGGATATTGCCGTTATAACGCGCATCGAACTCGACTTCGCCACCGACCGTGGGAACGCCAAAGGAATTGCCGTAACCGCCGACGCCGGAGACGACGCCGGAGACGAGATGGCGGGTCTTCGGGTGATCCGGCTCACCGAAGCGCAGCGCGTTCATCGCGGCGATCGGCCGGGCGCCCATGGTGAAGACGTCGCGAAGGATGCCGCCGACGCCGGTCGCAGCACCCTGATACGGTTCGATGTAGGAGGGGTGATTGTGGCTCTCCATCTTGAAAACCACGCAATCGCCGTCATCGATATCGACGACGCCGGCATTCTCGCCGGGCCCCTGGATGACCCGCGGCCCCTTGGTCGGCAGCGTGCGCAGCCATTTCTTCGAGGACTTGTAGGAGCAGTGCTCGTTCCACATGGCCGAGAAGATGCCGAGCTCGGTGAAAGTCGGCTCGCGGCCGATCAGATCCAGAATGCGCTGGTACTCGTCCGGCTTCAAGCCGTGGCTTGCGATGAGTTCCGACGTGATCGGGATGGTGTTTGGAATGGTCATGAGCGGAAAGTCCCTGGCGCGGTTTGCGCTGTCTTTAGCTTATGTAGCGGCGGCGCGCGACAGAAAAAAACCACCGTCAACACAGTGAACTGATCTCCGAAGTTGGACACCCAACTTCGGGGTTCAGTTTACAGGGCGGACAGGCTTTTGTTCTCGTGAAGGCGGCAATCGCTCAGAACTTGTAGCCGATCTGGATGCCGGCGCGCGTCATACCGTCGTTCGGGCCGTCGCAGAGATCGGCATGAGAGGAGTGGGCGATCTGGGCCATCACGTTCCAATTGCGGGTGAAACGGTAGCCGGCGCCGACATATTCGTGGAACAGAACGCGACAGCCGAGTTCCGGGCCGTCATCATTGTCGTCCAGCTCGCCGGTATGGATGACCCCGCCGAATCCGGCTTCGGCAAAGAGCTTCTCGTTGAGATCGACCGTCCAGGTGAAGCCCGTGAAGAACTGCGTTGCTTCACCCGAGGTGCCGATCGAGGTGCCGAGATGGACGCGGGGATGCAACAGCTGTTGCTGCCAGCCGACGGCCTCCTCATATCCAAAAGGATCGAAGAGAGCGGTAATCTCCGGAAAAACGCCATCTTCCCCGGCACGACCCGATTGCACCGAGGCGGAGGCCCCGAATCGCAATTCATCGAATATCTGCTCGCCGGCATTGGCCGAACCCGCCATCGAAGTGACGGCTACGGCCGCCACGGATGCCAGCCCCAAGAAGCGTAACGCGATCTTTCCGAACTCGACCCTCATCTGCCGTCCTTTGATTCGCACCAAGCGGGAATAACAAAGAGGTAGCACGGGGGTCGGAGCGGTAAAGCGCTCTCGTCAGGCGTGTGCGTTTTTTCGGAATTATGGCGTGTATTTGCAACAGGTCATATTTCGCCGTCATAGGCGGAACCGCCATTTTCCAGCAGCCGGCGCAGGATCATCAGGCCTGCGGTCAATTCCTGGCCCGTTTTGGGTGAGGAGAAGCCGATGCGAATGCGGTAGTAGGTTTTCTCGCCGCGGGCCGCCTTAAACTCGTCTTCGTCATCGACCAGCACGCCGTCGCGAAAGGCGGCATTCTTGAAGGTGCCGGACATCCAGGGCTCCGGCAGTTTCAGCCAGAGGAAGGGCGCATGCGGGTGCGACGCGAAGTCGAAACCCCGCAGATGCTCGCGGGCGAGGTGGGCACGTCGGGAGAGTTCCCCGATAACTTCCTTGCGGATCTCGTGCGCCCGGCCGCTTTCGACCAGGCGGGCACAGGTCTCTGCCAGGATGAAAGGCAGGCCGCCGGTGACCATCCTGTGCGTTACCTTGATGCGCTGGGCAAAATGCGGCGGGCAGGCGACCCAGCCGCCGCGCACACCGGCGGCGACCGATTTCGACAGGCCGTTGACCAGGAAGGTGCGATCGGGCGCAAGCGCGGCAATGAGCGGCGTCTCATCGTCGGCCATGCCGCCGTAGAGGTCGTCCTCGATCAGCCAGACGCTGTGCTTTCTGGCAATTGCGGCAATTGCCGCGCGCCGCTCGTAGGGCATGATCGTCACTGTCGGATTATGCACGGTCGGCATCAGGAAGGCGATCTTCGGATGCTGCTGCTGGCAGAGCCGTTCGAAATCGTCGGGAATGATGCCGAATTCGTCGGAATCGACCGTCACCGTACGGCGGCCGAGAAGGCGGGCGCTGCGGCTGACCTGGGTATAGGTCAGATTTTCGAAGACGATCTTGTCGCCCGGCGCCGAGACAGCGGCAATAACGGCAACCGCCGCGGCATGGGCCCCGAGCGTCGGTACGATGTTTTCGACCTCCGGTGTCCAGCCGCTGCGGGCAAGCCAGCGGCGGCCCGCGTCGAACCAGTTCCGCGGAAAGCTACGGGAATAGGAGGAAATCTCGGTGAGATGCTGTTCGCCGATCTCGGCGAGGATGGCTGAGATGATCTTGCCCTGGCCGAGATCGGGGGCGGCTGTCGTATCGAAACGGATCTTGTCGGCCGGCGCGTCCTGAAAGCGAGTGCCGCCAAGCGAGACGGCCAGTGCATCGGTTTGTTCGCCGGGCGGCGTCTCGGCGCGGTTCAGCACGTAGGTGCCGCGGCCCACCTCGCCGGCAACCAGGCCGCGCTCGTGCACCAGCGCATAGGCGCGGCCGATCGTGCCGATCGTCACCCCGATATCATAGGCAAGATTACGCTGCGGCGGCAATTTGCTGCCGGCGGGCAGGGCGCCGCTCGCAATGGCGGATTCGATGCTGTCGGCAAGCCGGAGATAGACCGGCCCGGAGCCGCGGGAAAGATCAGGAAGCCAATTTGTCATGGTGACAATTGCTTATATTGTCACTGTGTGCCTGTCAAGTTTAAGAGTCAATTCCACGGATGAGCCGAGAGGATTCCTGGAATGTCTGCATTGCCCGAAATCAATACGCGAATTGTGCCGATTGTCTCTTATGAGGACAGGCGCGTCATTCTTCCCAGCCCGCCTGCCGAGGCGACGATGCCTCTGGGACGGATCTGGGCCGCCATTCGTCTCTGGCATCAGAAGCGGGAGGGACGGCGCGCGCTCAGGGAGCTTACGGCGGCAGGGCTCAAGGATATCGGGGTATCGCAGTCCGAAGCCGCACGCGAAATCGGCAAGTCATTTTTCTGGGACTGATGCTGCGGGCGACCGCGGCGATCAATTGCAGGCTCTGTTGCCGCCGGACCAACGATTGACGTCGGCGGCGATGCGGCCGGCGACGGGGTCCGACATCATCGGACCAAAGGCCTGCAGACGGGCAGGGCTTCCCTCGGCCTGGACGACGAGCAGCGGCCGGCTTTCCGGGCTGGCCTTGTGGACGAGCAGGATGCGCGGCCGACCGGAGAAGGAATTGAGCTCCGGAGCGAGCTTATAGGCTGCAAAGGCCGGATCGCCCGATTTGAACCAGCAGGCATTGGCGCCGAGCGCTACGCGCTCCATCGTCGGCAACGCCGCCCGGTTTGGACCTGCTGCCGGTGCCGGTGATTGGCAGGCGGCGACAATGTTTGCCAGAGCAGTCAACAAGGCGGCGTTTGCGACGGAGAGGCGGGGACGCATTGATCTTGCTCCAGTGATCCGGATGAAGGTCTTCTCGGCTGCACGCCGTTGCCCGCGGTAGGCCTGCGGGCGGCATGGCTGAGGTGGGGGTCAGGCGGCGACGACGTCGAGCGCCGAGGCGAAGAGGCCCCGGCCATCCGAACCGCCATGGGCGGCCTCGATCAGGTTTTCGGGATGCGGCATCATGCCGAGCACATTGCCCTTTTCGTTCATCACGCCGGCAATGTCGTTGATCGAACCGTTCGGATTGGTGCCCTCGGCATAACGGAACAGCACCTGACCATTGCCCTCGATCTTCGCCAGCGTCGCTTCGTCGGCAAAATAATTGCCGTCGTGGTGGGCGACAGGGCAACGGATGACCTGCCCTCGCGCGTAGGCGCGGGTGAAATCCGTCTCGGCATTGACGACTTCGAGCTTGATCTCGCGGCAGACGAATTTCAGCGAGGCGTTACGCATCAGCGCGCCCGGCAGCAGGCCGGCTTCGACGAGGATCTGGAAGCCGTTGCAGACGCCGAGCACCTTCACGCCCTTCGCAGCCTTGTCGATGATCGCCTGCATGACCGGCATGCGGGCGGCGATCGCGCCGCAGCGCAGATAATCGCCATAGGAAAAGCCGCCGGGGATGACGATCAGGTCAACGTCGGGGATTTCCGTCTCCGTCTGCCAGATCGTCACCGGTTGGTGACCCGTGATCTTGGTGAGAGCGGCGATCATGTCGCGATCGCGGTTGAGGCCCGGAAGTTGAACGACGGCTGATTTCATAGAGTCCCCGCATTTCGCGAAAGATATTGGACTGGAACGCTCTCGGCGAGCCATACTCCATTGTCCGCGACAAAGAAAGAATGGCCTTCTGAAAACATGGCGGCTGCGTCGACACGCAGAATGATATAGTCGCCCTTGCGGCGCACGGCGACAATTTTCGCCGTATCGATGTCGGCCGATAGATGGACGTGGTGCCGCTCCATCTTCTTCAGGCCTTCGCGCTCGATCGACGGCCAGTTCGTGAGTGACGTGCCGTGAAAGAGAACTGCCGGCGGTTCAACCGGGGTCAATGCCAGGTCGACCTCGACACTGTGGCCCTGATTGGCGCGGATCCTGTTATCGACAAGCGTGAAGCGTTTCTTCGGACTGTTGTCGATCACCTCGAGGATATCGGCGCGGGAGACGCCGTATTTCGACGTCAGCACCTTTTCGAGATCATCGAACGATACCCAACCCTCGGCATCAAGCGTCAAGCCTGCGGCATCCGGCGCATGGCGCAAAACATAGCTCATGAATTTCGAGACTTCCGTCTCCAGCTTTGCCTTCAGCATGACGCTCAATCCATAAGACCCGCCGGTTGACGGGCAGGTCTGCAGGTCAGTCGATCGCGATCGCGTAATTCTCGATGACCGTGTTGGCGAGCAGTTTTTCGCACATCGCCTTGAGGTCTGCCTCGGCCATGGCCTTGTCGGCGCCTTCGAGCTCCAGGTCGAAGACCTTGCCCTGCCTTACATGGCCGACGCCCGAAAAGCCGAGGGCGCCGAGCGCGCCTTCGATGGCCTTGCCCTGCGGATCGAGAACGCCGTTTTTCAGCGTGACGGTGACACGAGCCTTGATCACTTTGTCTTTCCTGCCTTACTTGACGAGAACCGGGCCGGTGCCGCGCACAGGCTCGTTTTCATTGATGATGCCGAGACGGCGTGCGACTTCGGAATAGGCTTCGAGCAAGCCGCCGAGATCGCGGCGGAAGCGGTCCTTGTCCATCTTCTCGCGGGTTTCGATATCCCAGAGCCGGCAGCTGTCGGGCGAGATTTCGTCGGCGAGGATGATCCGCATCATGTCGCCTTCGAAGAGGCGGCCGCATTCGATCTTGAAATCGACAAGCTGGATGCCGACGCCGAGGAAGAGGCCGGTCATGAAATCGTTGACGCGGATGGCGAGCGCCATGATGTCGTCGAGCTCGGCCGGATTGGCCCAGCCGAAGGCGGTGATGTGCTCTTCGGAGACCATCGGATCGTCGAGGGCGTCGGACTTGTAATAGAACTCGATGATCGAGCGGGGCAACACGACGCCTTCCTCGATGCCGAGGCGCTTGGCGAGAGAACCGGCGGCGACATTGCGCACGACGATCTCCAGCGGGATCATCTCCACTTCCCTGATCAGCTGCTCGCGCATGTTGAGCCGGCGGATGAAATGGGTGGGGATGCCGATCTTGTTCAGATGGCTGAAGATATATTCGGAAATGCGGTTGTTGAGAACGCCCTTGCCGTCGATGACTTCGTGTTTCTTCTTGTTGAAGGCGGTGGCATCGTCCTTGAAGAACTGGATCAAAGTGCCCGGCTCCGGGCCCTCATACAGAATCTTTGCCTTGCCCTCGTAGATACGGCGGCGACGGTTCATCTTGGTCATTCTCTGTTGTTGGCGCTCTTGGGATAGCGCGAGTGGATCGATCTCGTGGCGTCCCCTTAAAGGAAAAGAGAGTGTTTCACAATCCGCCTGTCGCTCCTTCCCCGGTTTCCGGATTTCGTGGCCCCGGTTCCCGGATTTCATGGCCCTGTTTCCGGATTTTACGGAATAGCGCCAAGAGAATCGAATGAATTCGCGTTACGAGTCTAGCGGCTTTTTCTCTACGCTGGAATGAAGGCGAAATGGCGGGCCGCTTATACAGGTTTTATTTGGCGGTTCTGCTTGGCGTCGCGCGGAGAAGATGCGTCTGCAAGCCGCGCGCGGCGGTCAGCCCGTGTCGCCAGCTTCCGACGCGAATGAAGGAGGGGATCTGCATGGCCGGCATCGGCCGGGCGAGCGCATAGCCCTGCAGCGTGTCGCAGCCGAGTTGCTCCAGAATGCGCACATGATCAGCCGTTTCGACGCCCTCGGCAATGACGAGAATATTGAGCGAGCGCCCGATATCGATGATCGAGCCGACGAGTTTACGCTGCTCGGCAGACTGCGGCAGCATGCGGATCAGCTCGCGATCAATCTTCAGCGTGTTCGGGCTCAGGCGCAGAAGGCTGACGATCGAGGCGTGGCCGGTGCCGAAGTCGTCGATGTGAATGTCGATGCCGAGCTTGCGGATCTTTTTCAAATTGGCCGCCACCACCTTGTCGCAATCATCGAGCGGGATCGATTCCAGCAGTTCGAAGGCGATCGCGCCGGGCTCGATCTTCAGGGCGCGGAGCTTCTTGCCAAGATCGGGATCGGTCAGCCGCCGGGCGGAAACGTTGACCGATATTTTCGGGATCGACAGGCCATCCTTGATCCAGGCACGGCGGTCCGCCAGCGCGCGCTCGAGGATCAAGGCGTCGATCGTCGAGACGACGTCGAGATCCTCGGCGATATCGAGAAAGCGGTCTGGCGTCAGCAGGCCGTGCACGGGATGTTGCCACCGTGCGAGCGTCTCGACGCCTGTGACATCGAGCGTGCGGGCGTCGAACTGTAATTGATAGAACGGCACGAATTCATTGCGCTCCAGGCCGATCAGGATTTCATCGGCGAGCTGCTTGGCAGAGACGATATCGTTGCGGGCCGATGCCGAGAAGAATTCGAAGCGGTTTCGGCCGAGACCTTTGGCACGATAGAGTGCGATGTCGGCGTCGAGCAGCGTCTGCTTGGCGTCGAGCTTGGCGCCGCCATTGACCGCGATGCCGATGCTGGCGCCGAAACGGCAGTCATGCCCCTCATATCTGACGGGTCGGCGCAATTCTCGGATCAGGCGTTCGGCCAGGCTGGCGATCTTCTTCGATGCAGCATCGACGGCGCAGAGGATGACAAATTCGTCACCGCCGATACGGGCGACGAAATCGGCGGCGCGGACGGAATATCTGAGCACATTTGCGGTGTGCTGCAGCATGGCGTCGCCCGCCCGATGGCCGAGGGTATCATTGATCTGCTTGAAGCGGTCGAGATCGATATGCAGAACCGCCAAAGCGAGGCCTTTAGCCCGGCATTGCGCCGCGCCGTCGTCGAGCATCTTGTCGAGATAGCGGCGGTTCGGCAGGCCGGTGAGGTAATCGTGCAGCGCCAGGTGTTCGATGCTTTCCTTGGCGGCTTCGAGTTCGCGGTTGCGGGCTTCCGCCAGTTCCTTGGCACGCTGCAGCTCGTTGCGAAGCGCGACCTCCTCGGTGACGTCCCAATTGGCGCCGATCAGCTTGCGCTGGCCGTTGCCGTCGACGAAGAAGGCCGAGCGGGCACGGATGATGCGTTCGACGCCGTCGCCGCGGATTATGCGGTATTCCTGCTGAAAGTCGCTGCCGCTTTCGACGCTGCGGTCGGCCAGCCCGAGCACGCGTTCCCGGTCGTCCGGATGCAGGCTTTCGGCCCAGGCCTCGCCGCCGATCTTGCGCGCCGCACCCTGCAAGCCGTAAATGGCAATCAGGCGATCGTCCCATTCGACGCTGTCGTTTTCGATGTCGGCCTCGAAGACGCCGATGCGGGAAATTTCCAGCGCCAGATCGAGCCGGCGTGACAGGCGCGACAGCGTCTCCTCGGCTTCCTTGCGGGCGGTGATATCGATATCCGTGCCGACGATGCGCGTCGGTACCCCGTTCTCATCCCATTCGACGCAGGCGCCACGGCAGTCGATCCAGACCCAGTGGCCGTCCCTGTGGCGTTCACGATATTGGAAGATCTGATAATCCGGATCGCCGGCATTCTGCCGCTCGATCGCATGAGCGACGAAGTCCCGGTCGTCGGGATGGACGAGTTGCAGCCAAGCCTCGTAGTCGCCGGCGACGTCCTCGTCCGGCGCCATTCCGCGGATGATTTTCCACGTCGGCGAATAATATTTCCGGTCGAGACGGTAATTGTGATCCCATACGCCGAGGCCAGAACCAACAAGCGCATGGTTCCAGCGGCTCTCGCGCTCGGCCAGATCGGAATCGTCGGTCGACCCGTTGCCGACGCCAGCCTCAGCCGCTGCGAGATCGCCATGCGGTTTGTCGGCCTCCGGGCGGGCTTTCTTCACGGGCATTCTCGCTGATTTCATCTCGGCGCAGTCTGGGGGCTTTCTATTAAGAAATGCTTAGAAAGCGGTCGCTGAAATGGCGAGGGTCGGGGGTTCCAAATCAGGCAGAGAGGCGGCTGAGGAATTGGGCGAAGACCATTGTTCCTTCGGGCCACGGGCCGTGCCCGGACTCAGCATTGATATGCCCCGCCTCGCCGGCATCGACGAGGAAGGAACCCCAGCTGCTGGCGATATCGTCGGCATGGTCGTAGCTGCCGAACGGATCGTTGCGGCTGGCGACGGTGATCGAAGGGAAGGGCAGCGGGTCGCGCGGATAGGGCCCGAAGGTCATCAGGTGCTTGGGGCGAATGTCGGGATTGGTGACTTCAGGCGGAGCGACAAGGAAAGCGCCTGCCACCCGTTTGCGGAAATGTGGGATGGCATGGATCGCCGAGGGCACGCCGAGCGAATGGGCGACGAGCACGACCGGGCGGGTCGAGGCGTTCACCTCTTCGGCGATGCGGGCGATCCAGTCCTCGCGGACCGGCTTTGTCCATTCGGCCTGTTCGACGCGCCGCGCTGTGCTGAGCTTCGCCTGCCAGCGGCTCTGCCAGTGGCCGGGGCCGGAATTGGTGTAGCCGGGGATGATGAGAATATCTGCGTCTGAGGCTTTCATAGTGCCGCCGATGTGAGAAGGCTTGACCAAGATGTCAAGAGGGGGCGGCAAGGGAGCGACACGGGCGCTGAAATTTGTTATGTTACTCCAGTGCCGGTTGCGGATTTCGTATCGGCTTACCCGCCGATGCATGTCCGCGGCCGACCAAGTCTCGGCTGAGGAGGAGAAAGCCATGGCGGCATTTCATGTCATGACGGGTGCCAATGAAAACCTGGCGCGGCCCGTGGTCAATCGCATCGGCATCGCCGACGTCTTCGATGCGCTCAAGCGCGGGCTCGACGATTTCAGTGAGAAGCCTTCCCATTACGTGTTCCTGTGCCTGATGTATCCGATTGCCGGCGTCTTCCTGACGCTGTGGACCTCCGGCGCCAATCTTCTGCCAATGGTCTTCCCGCTGATGTCCGGTTTCGTGCTCATCGGCCCGATTGCGGCGATCGGTCTTTATGAGATCAGCCGCCGGCGCGAGGAAGGCCTCGATACGTCATGGACGCATGCGCTCGAGGTGCGCCATTCGCCGGCGCTGCCTTCGATCATCGCGGTCGGGCTGATGCTCTTTGGCCTGTTCGTCGTCTGGCTGGTGACGGCACAGACGCTGTACGCCAATCTTCTCGGCGAAGTGTTTCCGCGCACCATGACGGACTTCACCCGCCAGGTTTTCGGCACGGCGCAAGGCCTACAGCTGATCGTCTGGGGCAATCTCATCGGATTCGGTTTCGCGCTGGTCGTGCTGGCGATTTCAGTCATCACCTTCCCGCTTCTGCTCGATCGTGATATCGGGGCGGTCGCCGCCGTCGTGACCTCGATCCGTGCGACGGTCATCAATCCGGTGCCGGTGCTGCTCTGGGGCCTGATCGTCGCAGCGCTCCTCGTCGTCGGCACCATCCCGGTCTTTGCCGGACTCGCGCTCGTCATCCCGATCCTCGGCCACGCGACCTGGCATCTCTACCGCAAGCTGATTGCGCGGGAAGCTGTATAGCTTCGATCCTGCCCGCGGAAAACCTTGATACCGTGGGATCCCCGATTTTCGGGAACCTCGAACCTGCCTCGGAGTTTTTTGCGAGAGCATGATTGTAGCAACATCATGCTCCCGAGACTCCGAGGAGAGAGTTCAGAGGTGACGATGACGCATCTGTTTGCCCGCTTCGCAACCAAGACATCGGAATGGGCGGGTAAGCCCGTCATCTTCATCCTGGCGCTGTGCGTCGTCATTATCTGGGCCTTGCTCGGCCCCTTCTTCGACTATTCGGAAACTTGGCAGCTCATCATCAACACGGGTACGACCATCATCACCTTCCTGATGGTCTTCGTGCTGCAGAACGCCCAGACGCGCGACACCCGGGCAATCCAGGCCAAACTCAACGAAATCATCCTGACAAGCCATGCCGAAAATCGCTTCATCGGCATCGAAAATCTCGACGAGGAGGAGCTGAAACATCTCGACCAGCTGGTCGCCAAGGCTGCCAAGGGCAGGGGCGAGACGGAGGCTTGCAGTACTGCGGAGACCGCGGAAGCCGCTGCGCCGAAAAAGACCGATGCGCGTAAGCGATCGGGGAATGCTAAGGGCTCGAAGATGAAGCAACGACCGCTTGAGAAGAGCTGAATTCCGCAATATGCTTTATAACGCATGTCGGGTCTAAAGCTGTTTTGCAGGGGGAAATGCGCGATTCCTTTCTCAGAGAACCGCAGGTCGAATTGTTTTTTCAGGCCTATCTCATAGGGCTGCCATTGGGCCATTTGCCTTTTTTCTTCAGTGATCTAGGCCTTGGTCTGCTGTTCGCGAAGTTTTTTCTTTCGCTTCCGATCGTTTTTTTATTGTTTATTTTTTATCGCATTAAATATGCCGCAGTAAATTCAAGGCCATTTTTGTGGGGATCCATCATCTTTATCGCAACGTTGGTGTTAATCGTTGCGTCGTTCTTTTTGATGCGCGGCGGGATAAATGATCTCACACGGAAGGACATGACAATATTGGAGATTATCCTGATTGTGTCCGCTCCTTCTCTCCTTGCGACATGCATCTACTTCCCGGTCATGATCAGGCTGCGGCTAGGACGGAGCGTCGGGTAGACAGCACAGGAGACAACGGCGCCGGAAGGCGCCGCCATGACGTGGAAAAGAATCCTTATGCAGCTCCAAACACCCGCCGGAAGATCGTATCGACGTGCTTGGTGTGATAGCCAAGGTCGAACTTCTCGCGAATATCCTCCTCGGAGAGCGCAGCGCGGACCTCCGCATCCGCCAGCAGCTCTTCCAGGAAATCCTTGCCCTGTTCCCAGACCTTCATGGCGTTGCGCTGCACCAGGCGGTAGGCGTCCTCGCGGGAGGTGCCAGCCTGGGTCAGCGCCAGGAGGACGCGTTGGGAGTGGACGAGGCCGCGGAACTTGTTGAGGTTCTTCTCCATGTTCTCCGGGTAGACCAACAGCTTTTCGATGACGCCGGCCAGACGTGAGAGGGCGAAATCGAGGGTGACGGTAGCGTCGGGGCCGATCATGCGCTCGACCGAGGAGTGAGAGATATCGCGCTCGTGCCAGAGGGCGACGTTTTCCATGGCCGGCATGGCGTAGGAGCGGACCATGCGGGCGAGGCCGGTGAGGTTTTCGGTCAGCACCGGGTTACGCTTGTGAGGCATGGCCGAGGAGCCTTTCTGGCCGGGGGAGAAATATTCCTCGGCCTCCAGAACCTCGGTGCGCTGCAGGTGGCGGATCTCGGTTGCGAGCCGCTCGATCGACGAGGCAACGACGCCGAGGGTGGCGAAATACATGGCGTGGCGGTCGCGCGGGATGACCTGGGTCGAGACCGGCTCGGCCTTCAGGCCAAGCGCCTCGGCGACATGTTCCTCGACGCGCGGATCGATATTGGCGAAGGTGCCGACGGCGCCGGAGATGGCGCAGGTCGCGACTTCCTCGCGGGCGGCGACGAGGCGCTGGCGGCAGCGCTCGAATTCGGCATAGGCGAGCGCCAGCTTGACGCCGAAGGTGGTAGGCTCGGCATGGATGCCGTGCGAGCGACCGATGGTGACGGTGTCCTTGTGTTCGAAGGCGCGGGTTTTCAGCGCTGCCAGCAGCCGGTCGAGATCGGCAATCAGAATATCGGTGGCGCGCACCAACTGGACGTTGAAGCAGGTGTCGAGCACGTCTGACGAGGTCATGCCCTGGTGGACGAAGCGCGCATCCGGGCCGACGATCTCGGCGAGATGGGTCAGGAAGGCGATGACGTCATGCTTGGTGACAGCCTCGATCTCGTCGATCCGGGCGACGTCGAAGGTGGCCGCACCGCCCTTTTCCCAGATGGTCTTCGCTGCCGATTTCGGAATGACGCCGAGTTCGGCCAGCGCGTCGCAGGCATGCGCCTCGATCTCGAACCAGATGCGGAACTTGGTTTCGGGAGACCAGATGGCGACCATTTCGGGCCGGGAATAACGCGGGATCATGGGCGGCTGCCTTCACTTCAAGAGGTTAAGCATCGATGTTTTGTTTTTGCGCAATTTCGGGCGCAAAACCGCTGAACACTTTTGCTGAAATTGCTTCAGCGCCCCTGTAGCAAAGACGGGCGGCAATCTCAACGCATGCGTTTGGCAAGATGATAGCTGCTGACGACAAGGCAGACGAGGCCAAGCGGCAGGAAAAGGCGAAGGCCGATCACCAGGAACTGGTAGACGGCGCTGATGCCGGTAAAGACGAACTGGAAGGCCCAGGCGACGCTGCCGAAGGGCGCGTGCCAGCGCGAATAGAAGATCCGGTATTCCATGGCGAAGAGAAAGGCGGTCATCAGGATCGTGGCTGCCGTCAGCGTCACGAAAAAGGCGGCGAACCGCGCTTCCGGCGGTCTGTTATAGGCAAAAAAGCGAGCGACCGGCAGGGCGAAGGGCCAGGAGAGCAGGCCGCCGAGAAAATAGAGTGCCGCCAGCTCGGCGAGCCGGCTCGTCTCGAGGCCGTTGCGGAGGTACAGGCCGAGCATCGCGGCGGCCAGCATCTGCACGCCCCAGAGCAGTGCGCCGGCAAAGAGATCGGAGGAGGGCGGCTTTGCCGCCCTCAGACGATCCGTCCTCGGGCGATCCATGCTCAGGGATGGACCGGGACGGCGATCCAGCGTCCGTTCCTCTCAGCATCGAAGGCGAGGACGAGTGCAATGTGAATTTGATTTCCGCCCTCCGGTTGGTAGACCACCGCGCCGCCGATCCTGAATTCGACCGAGCATGTGCGCTCGGCCGGAACAGCTGTTGCCTGCCGCGCCGCCTGACGGTTCGGGACACCTTCCTTCTCGATCATCTGCAGGCTGAAGCCAAGGATCCGCTTGTCGACCGTTGCGCATTCCTTCGGCGTCGGCACCGGCATCTCGCCGAGTGAGAGCGTATAGGGCGTCTTCGGCGGTCCATCGATCGCAAGTGTGGTGTAGCGAAGCGTCTTCGAGGGCGAGCCGAGCTCGGTTGGCGGGTTGAAGGCGGCAATCAGACCCGGATTTGTCAGAAGGTCGTACTTATCCATCTGACTGCGCGCCGCCGTCAGGTTCTGGCGGCGGGCCTTGGAAAGATTGGCGTCCTTATCCGTCAGTTCGGTGCGGAAGGGGGTGCCTTCGAGATATTGGCCGCTGTCGGTATTGATGAAGTAGGTTTCGGAATAGGGGACGCTGCCGCTTTCCTTGATGCCGAATTCCTGAAATGCAAAGATCTTGCCGTCGGCGGAAAAACCGATTGGCTGGATGCTGGCAATGTCGCCGGCCAGCGACAAGCCGGGCAGGCCGGCCAATGCGGCGGCAAGCATGCCGCCAATGATCAGACTCTTCTTCATGTTCGTGCCCCTTCGGCTGCCTGACGCAATTCGGCGACGGTCCTACGGTAGCTGTCGACCGTACCACCCTTGAAAATTGCCGAGCCGGCGACGAGCACGTTGCCGCCGGCTCGCGCGATATCAGGCGCCGTTTCCACGGTGACGCCGCCGTCGACCTCGAGCTCGATCGGCCGGTCACCGATCAGAGACTTTGCCGCGGCGATCTTGGCCGTCATTGCGGGAATGAATTTCTGTCCGCCGAAACCGGGATTGACCGACATGATGAGGATGAGGTCGACGTCGTCGAGCACGTTCTCGATGGCGCTCAGCGGCGTAGCCGGATTGATCGTCACGCCGACCTTCTTGCCGAGATTGCGGATGGTCTGCAGCGAGCGGTGCAGATGTGGCCCGGATTCGGTGTGGACGGTGATGCGGTCGCAGCCGGCCTTGGCGAAGGCTTCGAGATAATCATCGACCGGAGAGATCATCAAATGGCAGTCGAAAGTGGCTGAAGTGTAGGAACGCAGTGATTTGATGACATCGGGACCGAAGGAGATGTTCGGCACGAAATGCCCATCCATCACGTCGAGGTGGATCCAATCGGCGCCGGCGGCGGTGACGTCGCGCACCTCCTCGCCGAGCCTGGCGAAATCCGCCGCGAGGATCGAAGGGGCAATGCGAATGGGCAGCGTCATCAAGTCTTACTCCCGTATGGGCGCCACTTGCGCACGGCGCCGAAATTCAGGGCTGGCAGCCGCTCATTGCGTCGGCGCAGCAGGTGGAAAAAAGCCATTGCCCCGCCATTCGAGCAGGCGGTAGGGGTTTTGCGAAAGCTCATGCGCGCCGGTGAAGGCGACGGCGCCGATCGGTGTCTGGAACGTCGTGCCGACAAGTGTCTCCCGCAGCGGCTTGCCGGCGGCAGCGGCGGCTTCGGCCGCCCGGCCGGCAATCAGGGCCGCCGCCAGGGATGGCAGGACATAACCTTCAGGCTCGGTGCCCTTGGCGCGCAAAGCGCCGGCCGCCGGCCCGCCTTCCGGTAAAAGCGCATATTCGGGCAGGGCGACGGCACGCACGCCGGGAGTGAGAGGCAGCGGCTGATCGGCGGCGCGCATGGCATCGCCGCCGAGGATCGACAGCGGAATGTTTTCCGCCTTGGCGTCGCGGGCCATGACGGCAACATCGTTGCGATCGCCGCCAACGAAGACCCTTGTGGCGCCGGCCCGTTTCAGGCGGCGCACCAGAGCGATCTGCTGCTCCTGTCCCGGCCGGTAGGTATCGGTGAAAACCGGCTTCAGGCCGTTCTGCTCCAGCGCATTGCGCACAGCTTCCGTCAGTTCGCGGCCATGAATGGTGCCGTCCTCGATCAGCGCGATCGGGTCGGCTGCCCAGTCCTTAAGGATCACCTCGATGATCTTTGCTGCCTCAGTGCCATCGGCCGGTGCCAAGCGGAAGAGCGGCCAGCCGTTTTTCAGCGCATCCTCCATCAGAATGCGCGAACGTGCCGAAACGGTGATCGCGGGAATATTGGCGTCCTTCAGCTTCGGCAGTGCGCCTTCCAGCGTCTCACTGCAGAGAAAACCGATTGCGATCTGAACCTTGGCATTGACGAGCGCATCGGCGACCGCCGCGCCGCTATTGTCCTCGCAGGTCTCGTTGACGGCGACGAGTGTATTACCGGACTGCTGGATCTCGAAACCGGCGCCGGCAGCGATCTGCGCGCCGAGGAGGCCGAGCGGCCCGCCCTGCGGGGCGACGACGCCGATCGTCACGCCGGCCGCATGGCCTTGGGCCGCCGTTCCGAGCAGCGTCAGAAAGGCTGCTATGCCACGCAGGTTGATCATGAAAGGCGAAGATCCCTAGCCATCGTCCATGCCCTTTTATCCGCAAGGCCGCAATCGTCAAAGAAAAACAAGCGGAACCCGACGCTTTTCACCGGTCCTATTGTAGAAAAGGTAACCGATGCTCGCCATATTGGCGCGATAGCAAGTCGAACTACGGTGTCGGACGTCATTTCAGTCGCGCAAAGGACACTGTAGCATTTTGAATTGCTGCATAGTTCTCCTAAATCGATCCCGATTTAAGGAACGACGCAGGCAGAAGAGCGCGCGGGAGAAGCACGTGTTGAACAGGCAGCATATCGACCCCGGCCTTTATCGCGATGCCATGAGCCGTTATGCCGGTCATGTGCAGCTCGTGACGACGGCGATGGAAGGTCTGCGCCGCGGCGTCACCATCACCGCCGCCTGCTCGGTCTCGGACAATCCGGCTTCGGTGCTGTTCTGCCTCAACAACACCAATCCGAAGAACGAGATCTTTTTCCGAAGCGGCATCTTCGTGCTCAACACGCTCGGCGCCCACCACCAGGGCGTCGCCGACGCTTTCTCCGGGCGCACCGCGATTGCCAATGACGAGCGCTTCGCCAGCGGCCGTTTCGATACGCTCGTCACCGGCGCCCCCGTTCTTGCCGATGCGCTCGCGGCCTTCGATTGCCGGGTGACAGACATCAAGGAAATGCCGACGCACAATGTCATCTTCGGTGAGGTTGCCGCCGTCCGCTTCAGCGAGAAGCACCCGGCGCTCATCTATATGAACCGGGATTATCACACGCTGTAATGCGGCTGGCGGGGATGCGAGGAAACAGAGAATGGATAATGCCGGGATCGAGGAAATGTTTCAGGGGCTCGGCCCCGTCACGATCAAGCGCATGTTCGGCGGCAAGGGCATTTATCATCTCGGGCGCATCGTCGCCGTCGAAGTGCGCGACGAGATGCTGCTGAAGGCCGATGAGAAAAGCGCTCCGGAATTTGCCGCAGCCGGCGCCACGCAATGGGCCTATGAGGGCAAGAAGGGTAAACCGGTGAAAATGCCCTATTGGTCGATCCCCGAAGAGGCCTACGACGATCCCGATCTGATGGCGAAATGGGTAAGGCTTGCCTATGAGGCGGCGCTGCGCGCAGAGGATTAGAGCCTTTCCTGGTTAGATTGAAGCATTCTGCCGGAGCAGGTTTTCGTCAGGGCAGAGGCGATTGGCGATGGGCATACCCCCAGGTATGTCCGAGCCGATCGCCTTTGATCCTGGCGGAAACATGCCCGGCCCACCGGCCGCACCGCTTCGCCACGGCGAAGCGACAAGTGCGTCCGGCGATTCCAAAGTCTTGCAGATTTGCCAGGCAAATCTGCGGGAGGGTTGGCTGAAATGGGCCGGCTGGTCGACCGGCCGGCTTGGCCGTAGAACCGGGCTACGACGCGCGCCGGCCGGTCGACCATCCGACTCCGTTTGAGCCACAGAATGCTTCAATCTAACCAGGAAAGGCTCTAACCGCGTTCGGCAGTCGGCAAGGCTGCTATCGCCGCCCTGGTGAAGGCCGACAGCGGCGTGGGCAAATCCGTCAGGGCAAACCAGCCGAAATCCGAAAGCTTGTCCGGTTCTGTCAATTGCGGCTCGCCGCCAATGTCGTGGGCGAGATAAAGGATGGAGATCCAGTGCTGGCGGTCGGCATCGATGATCTGTTCGGTCACGCCGATCCGTTCGATCCGACCGATCTTGAGGCCGGTTTCTTCTTCGGCTTCGCGTCGCGCGGCTTCTTCAGCCGGTTCCATGTGATCGACCTTGCCGCCGACGATGTTCCAGTAGCCGGCTTCAGGCGGGCGCATGCGCTTATAGAGAAGGATCCTGCCTTGGCGCAGGATCACCAAACCGACGCCGAGGCCCGGAAAGTCGACGCCGGGCCTGCTCATTGGATGCTCAGACCTTGGCGCTGCCGGCGATCAGCATGAAGGCCGGGATGTCGTCGCCGAAGCCGACCGGGGTCGGGCCGTCGTCGTGATCGCGATGACGGCGGCGGTCGCGGCTGTCGTCGTTTGCCGGGTAAGGCCGATTGTTGCGCGCATTGTTTTGCGGCTTCTGCTCTGCTTTGCGCTCGTTCTTCACGACTTCGGCCTTTGCTGGTGCTGCTGCGATCACTTGGACGTCATTATCCTGTATGTCGTTATCAGATTTATGACTCGCAGCACTGTGCCTGCCGCGCCCGCGCCCGCGATCCTTGTCGCCACGTTCGCGTCCGTTGCGGCGCGGACGGTCGCTGTCCTTGCCTTCTTCCGCCGGTGGCAGCGAGTTCAGGTCGCCATTCAGCCATTCGACATTTTCGCCGATCAGCTTCTCGATCGCGTCGACGAATTTCGTGTCGCGCTTGGTGACGAGAGTGAAGGCGGCGCCGGAGCGGCCGGCGCGGCCGGTGCGGCCGATGCGGTGGACATAGTCCTCGGAGTGGATCGGCACGTCGAAATTGAAGACGTGGCTGACATCGGGAATGTCGAGACCTCGGGCGGCAACGTCGGAGGCCACCAGCAGCTGGAGGTTGCCGTCACGGAAGTTCTGCAGCATCGTCGTGCGGGAACGCTGGTCCATGTCGCCATGCAACGCACCGACGGAGAAGCCGTGGCGTTCGAGCGAACGGAAGAGATCGGCGACATCCTTCTTGCGGTTGCAGAAGATGATGGCGTTCTTGAGTTCGGTCTGGGCGCGGACGAGTTCACGCAGAACCGCGCGCTTCTCGTAATCCTTGCTGTGCGAGGCGACGAAGCGCTGCGTCACGGTCTTTGCGGCCGAAGCGGGCTTTGCCACTTCGATGCGCTCCGGATTCTGCAGGAATCGGTCGGCCAGCTTCTGAATTTCCGGCGGCATGGTGGCCGAGAAGAACAGCGTCTGGCGGGTGAAGGGAATGAGCTTGGCGATGCGCTCGATGTCGGGAATGAAGCCCATGTCGAGCATGCGGTCGGCTTCGTCGATGACGAGGATTTCGACGCCGCTCATCAAGAGCTTGCCACGCTCGAAATGGTCGAGCAGGCGACCGGGCGTGCAGATCAGCACGTCGGCGCCGCGCTCCAGCTTGCGATCCTGGTCCTCGAAGGAAACGCCGCCGATCAGCAGGGCGACGTTGAGGCGGTGGTTCTTACCGTATTTCTCGAAATTCTCGGCGACCTGGGCGGCGAGTTCGCGCGTCGGCTCCAGGATCAGCGTGCGGGGCATGCGGGCGCGGGCGCGGCCCTTTTCCAGAAGCGACAGCATCGGCAGGACAAAAGATGCCGTTTTGCCGGTGCCCGTCTGCGCGATGCCGCAAATGTCGCGACGCTCGAGCGCAAAGGGAATGGCCCCCGCCTGGATAGGTGTGGGGATCGTATAGCCCGCGTCTGTGACAGCGGATAGCACTTTTTGGCTCAAGCCAAGGTCAGCGAATGTCGTCAAAGGGAAAACAGTTTCCGTTCCGGTTCGGCCGAGCTCTGAACGAGTCGGCGGGATTGCATGCCGCAATGCAGCGCGACATAGCCCCGAATGGCCGGCAAGTCAAGAAATAGAGAGGCCGCACCCTGTGCAGAGTGAAGCTTTGGTTACCGGGTGGGTATTACTTGATATAGGTGGCGAGTTTAAGGCCGGCATTCATGAAATATACTGGATCGACCGCACGGCCGTTCTGGCGCACTTCATAGTGCAGATGCGTGCCCGTCGAGCGACCGGTGCTGCCGGCAAGGCCGATGACGTCGTTGCGGTCGACAGTATCGCCGGCCGTGACCAGGACCTGGGACATGTGGCCGTAACGCGTCGAGATGCCGTTGCCGTGATCGATCTCGACCATATTTCCGTAACCGCCTGTCCAGCCGGCTGATATCACCTTACCGGGCGCCGTCGGCCGGATCTTTTCACCCGGCGAAAAGCGGAAGTCTATGCCGGAATGCAGCGCCAGGCGGCCGAGGAAAGGATCCCGGCGGTTGCCGAAGGGGCTGGTCATTTCCTTGCCGAGAGCGGGGTTGCGGAAGGGCAGGGATTCGGCGGTGCTGCGTACAGCTTCGAGCCGTGTCAGCGCGCCGTCGAGAGCGATCAGCGAATTGTTGAAATCGTCATTGCTCTCCGGCTCGACATAGGGACCGCCGACGGCGCTGTCATCCCAGCCCTGCTTGGCAGCGGTCTCGGGCATGGGGATCTTGAACCGGGTCAGCACGCTCTCGATGGCGTTGGCGGCGTTGCCGGCGTCGCTCGTCAGCTGCTCGACGCGGTTGCGCTGGTCCTGTTCGACATCCTTCAGCGACAGCGTCACCTTGGAGAAGATGCGGTCGGCGCGATCGCCGACCGTCTCGGTGGCCGGCACGTAGGCGAGGGTCGTATTGTCGGGAGTGGCGTCGGCCGGTGCGCCGCCTGCCAGCTGTTTCTCGATCGCCTCAATGCCGCTTTCGCCGAGCGAAGCGCGCTTGTCCTTGATGGCGGGGGCATAGGATTGCGCAGGCGAAGACGGCGCGCTGTCCTTATCCGTGAGCCCGGAGCTTTCGGCGCGGTCGAGCAGATTGTCGAGCTTGCCGTGGCGTGAGGTGAGCGCCATCTGCTGTTCCATCAGCTTGTCGACCTTGTCTTCCACCACCTGCTGGTCGAGAAGCTGACGGGAGGTGATGCGGTCGACCTGGGCGCGAAGGGCGGCGATACGGTCCTCATAGTCGTGCTGCATGCGGGCCTGGCGCGCCATGGTGGCGCCGATCAGGTTGTCGCGCAGCACGAGATAGGAGGTCGCCAGGAGATAGCCGATGGAAAAGACGCCGACGAAGCAGAAGGCGAGGGCGGCCATCCACGGCCGAACCCTCATATGGCGAACCTTGTCACCGCTTGCCAGGATCAGAATATGTTCCTGCGCCCGCTTGCCGAATACCCGGTGCTGATGTCCGCCGTTCACGCAGGCTCTCCCGATTGATGCTCTACGCCTCTTTCGGAAAATTAGACACGTTTATGGTTAATGAATGCTTTCGTCGTCGGCGTTTACGTCAGAAAATCAATCAGCTCAGGCATGGCTGATCGATGCCAATGAGCGGTAGAAGGATGGCGTCAGCCCGGCTTCGGCGCGGGCGAGATCGTTGAAAGGCGGCTTCAGCGGTCCGCGGAAATTGGCGCGCACCAGCTCCTGAAAGGCCTTTGCCGGATCGCGCTTCTCCCGCGCGCAGAGGAAGCGGAACCATTTGGCGCCGACGGCGACGTGGCCTTTCTCGTCGTTGTAGATGACATCGAGCACCGCTGCGCTTTCGAGATCGCCGGTTTCACGCATTTTCGCCTGCAGCGAAGGGGTGACGTCGAGACCACGGGCTTCCAGAATGAGCGGCACGACCGCGAGTCTGGCAGTCAGGTCGTTGCGCGTCGAATGGGCCGCCTGCCACAGCCCGTCATGGGCGGGAAGATCGCCGTAATCGGCGCCGAGATCGTTCAGGCGGGCGCGCACCATGCGGAAATGCTTCGCCTCCTCGAAGGCGACCTGCATCCAGCCGTCGAAGAAGGAATTCGGCACCGGCTCGGTCGCGAATCGCGCGACGATATCGAGCGCGAGATCGACGGCGTTGAGCTCGATATGGGCAATGGCATGGAGGAGGGCGATCCGGCCTTTCAGCGTGTGCAGCGAGCGCTTTTCCACCTGGGTCGGCGGCGTCAGCACCGGTTTCTCGGGACGGCCGGGCCTCTCGGGCAGAGCTGCGTCGAGCGGTGAGCGCAGCGACACCCGGCGGGCGAACCAGCGGGTGGCGCTTTCCTGCGCAAGGGCGGTCTTGCGGTCGAGGTCGGCCGATCGGATGGCGTCGATAGCGCCGCCGCGCAGCGAGCTTATCGCGAGATCACCGGTCACGCGGCCAGATTCCTGACGGCCTCGAGCACGGTCTCGGCATGGCCCTGTACCTTCACCTTCTGCCAGATCGTCGCGATCGTGCCGTCCTGGCGGATGAGGAAAGTCGTGCGCTCCACGCCCATGAAGTTGCGGCCGTACATGCTCTTTTCCTTCCAGACGCCATAGGCCTGCAGCGTCGTCTTATCCTCATCCGAGGCGAGCGCGACCGAAAGACGGTGCTTTCTGATGAATTTGTCATGGCAGGCGGCCGAATCGGGCGACATGCCGATAACGGCGGCACCTGCTGCTTCAAACTCCGGCGCCAGCGCAGTGAAAGCCAGCGATTCGGCGGTGCAGCCCGTCGTATCATCCTTGGGATAGAAGAAGATAACGAGCGGCCGGCCATGAAAATCGGATAGCGAGACACGGCCGCCGCCATCGCGGGGGAGGTTGAAGTCGGGGGCCAGGGCACCGATGCCGGGAACCGCCATTGGGAAAACCTTTCTTTTGCCGGGTTTGTGGATGACACTCTCTCTCCCCGAATTATATAGTGGACGGAAACCCGTCCAGCATGGCCGGGTTCAATTCTTCGATTTAAGGGAGAGCCCGAGGGCGCATGTCAGCCATCCGCGGCGAAAAGGTCACGTTTCGCAAGAAGGATATCGTTGCGCTGGACCGCTTGCCGTCCGCTCAGTCCGAGGATCCGATCATCGTTCATTGCCCGCCGCCGCGTTCGCCGATGCGACGGACGGCGAAGCTGACGTCGGTTTTTCTCGGACTGATTCTCCTTATCCTTGCTGTCATCGTCTTCACCGTCGAAAGCGGCATGTTCGACAAGCCGCTGTCGCAACAGGCGCAGGCGGCGCTAGATGGCGTGGCCGGGCCGCGCTACCGTGTCGAAGTCGGCTCCACCGTCATCCGTTTCACCTCCGACTTCCGGCTGGCGCTGGAAGCGCGCAACGTCAACATGATCGATCAGAAGAGCGGCCAGCACCTGTCGACGACGGGTTCGGTGCGCCTGGGTCTCGATCCGCTGCAGCTTTTCCGCGGCCGTATCGCCGTTGCGGACATCGAAGCGGAGGACATCGCACTCGACACCGCGCTTCTGCCCTCCGGCAACCCGGTCAAGCTTGACGATCTGCGCATTGACGCCATGCCGGCGGCGATGGAGACGATCTTCGAGCAACTCGACATGTTCGACAGCATCGTGACGCGCGGCTCGACGAATTCCGTGCGCATCTCCGGCATCGACATCAAGCTTGCCGATACGGCGAACGGTCCGCTGTCGCTTGTCGTCGACAATCTGGTATTCGCTCATGGCGGGCCATCCTCGCTGCAATTGAGAGGCGAGGTTGCGCTTAACGGCGAGGTGGCGGAACTCGACGTGCTGGCCGAGAAGGAAGGCGGCCAGGTATCGAAGGTGGTGGCGACGCTCAAGCACGCGAACCTCACGCCGTTTACGCTGAAACGCAACGATCAGGGCGTGATACGGCAAGGGCTTAACACTTTTGCCGACCTGACGGTGTCGGCCACGAGGACGCGCGATGGCGTCGAACCGGCCCTCGCGGCGACGATCGACATCGATCCCGGTCTGATCTATGCCGATGGCGATCCGCAGGAGCTGTCGGGCGGGCAAATCAATCTGGCCTATGACTTCACCAAGCAGACAGTCGAGATTGCTAAATCGAATCTCCGGTTCGGCGCGACCACGCTGCCCCTCAATGGCGCGCTGATCGATCTCGACAAACTCGACCCCAAAGCCGGCAAGGGCTTCGGCATCGATCTGCTCGTCAGCGGCGGCACCGCCGCCCCGAGCGGCTCCGGCGAACAGCCTGTTGCCTTCGACATCCAGGCGACCGGACGCTATATGGTCGCCGGCCGGGAATTCCTGTTCCCCAACATGACCGTCTCCAGCCCGCTCGGCGCGCTTTACGGGGCGTTGCACATCAGGCTGGGTGAAAAATCACCGGAAATCAGCTTCGCCGGCCAGTCCAGAGAGCTGCAGACGACGGCGATCAAGCAGCTCTGGCCGTTCTGGATGGCGCCCAAGGTGCGCACCTGGGTGCATGGCAATCTCTTCGGCGGCACTGTCACCGATGCTTCGATTTCAGTCTTCATTCCATTCGGCCGGCTTGACGAGGCAGCCGGCGGTAAAGGATTGAAGCTCGACGCCAATCAGATCCGCATCGGCTTCGATATTGCCGGCGCGCGGATGAACGTCGCCGGCGACATTCCGCCGGTCCGTGATACGGCGGCGCATTTCGATCTGACCGGTGCCGTTGCGACGATTTCGATCAAGAGCGGCATGTCCTATTTCCCCTCCGGTCGGTCCGTCGGCCTCGGGCAGGGGACGTTCGTCATACCGTCCGCCTACGACAAACCGCTGATGGCCGATATCGATCTTGCGGTATCGGGTGCTGCGGACGCCATAGGCGAACTCCTCACCTATAAGCCGGTCCGGGTGCTGCAGCGCGCCGGCTTTACGCCCGACGATTTCAAGGGACATATCGACGCGAATGTGAAGGCGCATTTCGGACTGCTCTCTTCGCAAAACCCGCCGCCGGCCGAGTGGAAGGCCGCCCTGAAGCTCGCTGACGTCGATCTTGCCAAGCCGTTTTCCGGCCGCACGATCAGCAATGTCAGCGGCATGCTGAACGGCGATCCGAAGCAGATCACGCTCGACGCCAAAGGCGAAATCGACGGCATTCCCGCCAATATCGATCTGACCGAGCCGGTCGAGGCGTCGTCTGGCGTGCAGCGGCAGCGCGTAATCACGGCGACGCTCTCCGATGAGCAGCGCAGCAAGGTAATGCCCGGGCTTTCCGATATCGTCAGGGGCAACCTGAAGATGGTGCTGACGCGGATCGACGACGACCGGCAAAACGTTCAACTCGACCTCACCAAAACGATGCTCGACCTGCCCTGGATCGGCTGGTCGAAAGGCAGCGGCATTGCCGCCTCCGCCGAATTCGAGATGTCCGGCCCGCCCGAGAATGCCGAGATCAAGAATTTCCGGCTGAAGGGTGACGGCTTCGGCGCCAGCGGATCGCTTGTTGTCGGCAAGGCCGGCCTTATTTCGGCGGATTTCGACAGTGTCAGGCTCTCCTCGCTCGATGATTTCGCTCTGTCGGTCAAGCGCAGCAAGGGTAATTTCGACGTCTCCGTTTCCGGGGACAGCGCCGATGCGCGGCCGGTCATCGCCCGATTAAAATCGGGCTCGGAGGGCGGCGAGGACGGCGACGGCGATAACACCAGCGTATCGGTGCGCGCCAAGCTGAAAAACGTCGTCGGCTTCAACGACGAGAAGATCGGCAATTTCCAGGCGCAGGTGTCGCTGCGCGGCGACAAGCTGCAGACGCTGAATTTTTCCGGCGTCACCGGCAGCGGCGAGGCGGTTGTCAGCCAGATGAAGGACGGAGGTGTCATTAATATCACCAGCGGCGATGCCGGTGCGGTATCGCGTTTTGCCGATCTCTATCAGCACATACAGGGCGGCCTGCTCAACTTGGCGATCCGGCTTTCGCCGCAGGGCGGATGGGACGGCTCGCTCGATGTGCGCCGCTTCTCGATCGTCAACGAACAGCGCCTGCATTCGATCGTCTCGACACCTGTCGGCAACGAGCAGCGAAGCCTCAACGAGGCGGTCAAACGCGACATCGACACCTCGTCGCAACGCTTCCAGCGCGGCTTTGCCCGCGTCATCTCGCGCAACGGCATGGTCGGTATCGAGAACGGCGTGCTGCGCGGCGACCAGATCGGCGCGACTTTCCAGGGCGTGGTGCGCGACCGCAAGGGCAATATGGATATGACGGGCACCTTCATGCCGGCCTACGGCCTTAATCGCCTCTTTGCCGAATTGCCGCTGATCGGCGTGATCCTCGGCAATGGCAGCGACCGCGGCCTGATCGGCATCACTTTCAAGCTCACCGGCAAGTTCGACCAGCCGAACCTGCAGATCAATCCGCTGTCGATCATCGCGCCTGGTGTTTTCCGGCAGATTTTCGAATTCCAGTGAGGGAAGCGAGACTTAGATTTCTTTCCGCCTGAGGAGATAGTCTAGGCCGCCGACCCGATACCAGCGGTAGCCATAGGCATCGAGCATGACCGTATGGCGCCCTTTGTCGTCGGCTTCACTACTTGCCCCATCGGCAATATCGATCAGCAATCGCCCGAGTTCACCAACATCAGGATCGAAGGTCACTTCCGTCGGGTGCGGATGCAGGTTGTGCAGGATGAGCACCGAATTGCCGCGCCAGTCATAACGCAGCGCCAGTAGGCCGGCGTCACCTGTGTCGACCGCTGAGAAATCGCCCCAGCCGATCTCGGGAGCCTCCTTGCGCATCCGGATCATCCGCTCGGTCCAGTTCAAGAGCGAATTCGGATCGCGCCGCTGGACCGCGACATTGATATGCTCGAAGCCGTAGGGGCCGTCCTTGATAACAGGCGAAACGGGCTTTGCGCTTTTGGTGAAACCGCCTTCCGGTTCCATCGACCATTGCATCGGGGTGCGCGTGCAGTTGCGCTCTGGCAGGCACAAATCATCGCCCATGCCGATTTCATCGCCGTAGCGGATGACCGGTGTTCCGGGCAGCGAGAACAGCAGGCTGTAGGCCAGCTCGATCCTGCGACGGTCGCCGCCGAGCATGGGCGCCAGGCGCCGGCGAATGCCCCTGTCGTAAAGCTGCATGCCCTTCTCGGGTCCAAACGCGGCGAGTACCGCGTCGCGCTGCTTATCCGTCAGGCGACCGAGATCGAGTTCATCGTGGTTGCGAAGAAACAGCCCCCATTGCGCGGTCGCCGGGCGCGGCTTCGTGGCCTCCATCGCCTTCTTCAGAGGTCGCGTGTCGGCCGTGGCGAGAGCATAAAACAGCGTCTGATTGACCTGGAAATTGAACATCATCTGCATGCGGTCGCCATCGTCGCCGAAATATTCGAAATTGTCCTTCGGCAGGATATTGGCCTCCGCCAGCACGATGGAATCTCCCATGCGCCATTGCAGGAATTCGCGAAATTTCCTCAGCATGTCGAACTGCTCGACCGGCTTGGTGACCTCGGCGCCCTTTGTGGCGATGATGAAGGGGGCGGCGTCCATCCGGAAACCCGAGACGCCGAGCTGGATCCAGAAGCCCATGATCTTAAGGATCTCCGCCTGGACCTCGGGATTGGACGTGTTGAGATCGGGCTGGTGATCGTAGAAGCGATGAAAATAATAGCCTTTAGCTTTTTCGTCATAGGTCCAGGTCGTCTTCTGTACGCCCGGGAAAACCATGCCCTGATCCGCGTTGGCGGGCTTTTTGTCTGACCAGACGTACCACTCGCGATAGCGTGAATGCGGGTCGCTCCTAGCGTCTTCGAACCAGGGATGATCCTTGGAGGTGTGATTGATCACCAGATCGATCAACACCCGGATGCCCCGCTGTTTGGCACCATGGGTGAACTCGACGAAATCGCCGAGCGAGCCATAGCGTGGGTCGACATTATAGTAATCGGAGACGTCGTAGCCGTCGTCCCGACCGGGCGACGTCTGGAACGGCATGAGCCAGATCGCTGTCACGCCGAGGCCGGAGAGATAGTCGAGACGGCGCATCAGGCCCTGGAAATCGCCCACACCGTCGCCGTTCGCATCCATGAAGGTCTCGACGGACAGGCAGTAGATGACGGCGTTCTTATACCAGAGGTCGTTGATCATGCCGGCGCTCCAAATGCATCTGGTCGCAAATCCCGTCGGGCGGAAAAGGTTCCGGAAGACGATATCGTGGCGCGGATAGTTGGATAATTCCGACCTATGGCGACAGGCTGGTCATTGATGCTTTGATTATTTTAGAGAATTCTGATGTAATATTGGTGCCAGCTGCGGCAGCGGCCGGCGCAATGTCGGAGGATGCCATGCAGTGCGCCCGGACAGTCTCTTTCCTATCGGCCACCGTGATGGCCGTGACAGTTGGCGAGGCCTCGAACTCTGCAGAAAAAGGCGGACGGCTGAAGCCGGTGAAGAGCACCCCCTCCGAGCATGTCCTCCTGGTTCCCCTCGACGCAAAGATGTCGCCGCCGATTTTCTCGATCGGCTGGTGGTCGCGCGTACGACCTGCTTCGGAGGTCAATCCGCCCGGACCTCTCCTTCGAGAGACGAAACAAGACGAAGCGGAATACCGATCGCCGGCCGACTGATCCGCGCCAAAAGAAAAGCCGGCGCGGTGGGCGCCGGCTTCAAGATACGTTCAGTTGAAGCCACCTAGAGCTTTTCCGGGTTAGATTGAAGCATTCTGTTGGCTCAAACGGAGTCGGATGGTCGACCGGCCGGCGCGCGTCGTAGCCCAGCTCTACGGCCAAGCCGGCCGGTCGATCAGCCGGCCCGTTTCAGCCAACCCGGAGGGCCGGGCATCTTTCCGCCAGGATCAGAGGCGATCGGCTCGGACGTACCGAGGGGTATGTCCGTCGCCAATCGCCTCTGCCCTGACGAAAACCTGCTCCGGCAGAATGCTTCAATCTAACCCGGAAAAGCTCTAGGCCGCGCGGCGGATCAGGATGTGCTTCTTCTTGCCGAGCGAGAGCTTGATGACGCCGTCGGCGGTAATTTCGCCGCTGCCGATCAGGCGGCGTTCGTCGCTGACAGCCTCGTCATTGATGCGCACTGCGCCGCCCTGGACGTGGCGACGGGCTTCGCCGTTGGAGCCGGCCAGGCCGGCGCGGACCATCAGCGACAGCAGGCCGATGCCGCCGTCGAGTTCGGTGGCCGGGATCTCGACCGAAGGCAGGTTTTCGGCGACGCGGCCTTCCTCGAAGGTAGTGCGGGCCGTTTCGGCGGATGCTTCGGCCGCCACGCGACCGTGGACGATCGCGGTCGCTTCGGTGGCGAGAATCTTCTTCGCCTCGTTGATTTCGGCGCCGCCGAGGGCCTCGAGCCTGGCGATCTCTGCCAGCGGCAGGCGGGTGAAGATCTTCAGGAAGCGGCCGACATCGGCATCCTCGGTGTTGCGCCAATACTGCCAGAAATCATAGGGGCTGAAGACATCCTCGTTCAGCCAGACGGCGCCGGAGGCGCTCTTGCCCATCTTGGCGCCTGAGCTCGTGGTCAGAAGCGGCGTCGTCAGCGCGTAGAGCTGCTGCGTCCCCATGCGGTGACCGAGATCGACGCCGTTGATGATGTTACCCCATTGATCCGAACCGCCCATCTGCAGGCGGCAGCCGTAGCGGCGGCTGAGTTCGACGAAGTCGTAGCCCTGCATGATCATGTAGTTGAATTCGAGGAAGGAGAGCGACTGCTCGCGGTCGAGGCGCAGCTTGACGCTATCGAAGGAGAGCATGCGGTTGACCGAGAAATGCCGCCCGACATCCCGCAGGAATTCGACATAGTTGAGCTTCATCAGCCAATCGGCATTGTTGACCATGAAGGCGTCGGTCGGACCGTCACCGAAGCGCAGGATGCGCGAGAAGATCTTCTTGATGCCCTCGATGTTGGTGTTGATCGCCTCCGGCGTTAAAAGCTTGCGCTGCTCGTCACGGAAGGAGGGGTCGCCGACCATCGAGGTGCCGCCGCCCATTAGCGCGATCGGCCGGTGGCCGGTCTCCTGCAGCCAGTAGAGCATGGTGGCAGAGATCAAATTACCGATATGCAGGCTCGTCGCCGTTGCGTCGTAGCCGACATAGGCCGTCACGACCTCCTTAGCGAACAGGTCGTCGAGGCCGCTTTCATCGGAAACCTGATGAATGAAGCCGCGCTCTTTCAGCGTGCGGAGGAAATCGGACTTGAACTCGGACATGGCTTTCGTCTCTTCGTGCCTGCGCTGCGCCCACAGGCTTCACGCAACTTCGTTGTTGTTGATCTGTCGCGGCGCGTTTAGCACTGTTTTTACAAAAGTGCATCCGGGAATCGCATGGGAGGCAAGCCTCATGGATGTGGTCAGAACCGCGATCGGCCTGATGAGCGGCACGTCGATGGATGGAATCGATGTCGCGCTGATCAGGACCGACGGCCGCGGCTTCATCGAGCGCGGGCCGTTTCTCGGCATGCCATATGATGCAGAGTTTCGCGGACGGCTCAAACGGGCGCTGGAACTGGCACGGCCGCTCCGCGACAGGAACGAACGGCCGGGAGAACTTCGCGAGATTGAGCTCGAGCTGACCCAACGGCATGCAACTGCCGTTACGGCATTTCTCGAGCGTTTCGGGTTCGCTGCCAATGGCGTCGACGTTCTCGGTTTCCATGGCCAGACGGTGCTCCACCGGCCGGACGAGGGACTGACGATACAGATCGGCGACGGCTGGGAATTGGCGCGCCGGTCGGGCTTATCAGTAGTCTACGACATGCGTGCCAACGACATGGTGCATGGCGGGCAGGGTGCACCGCTGGTGCCGGCCTATCACGCAGCACTGGCGGGAAAATTCCAGCAGGCGGGAGAGGCGGTATGCTTCGTCAATATCGGCGGCATCTCCAACCTCACCTATATCGGCGCTGACGGCCGGATCGCCGCCTTCGACAGCGGCCCTGGCAATACGCTGATCGACCAATGGATAGAGATGCAGACCGGCAGAACCTACGATCCCGGCGGCGAGATCGGCGGACGCGGCAAGGTGATCCCCGCTTTGGCGGAGCGGTATCTCGACAGCCCGTTCTTCCGCGGCAATGTTCGCCGCTCGCTCGATCGCGGCGATTTCGTGCCGCTTCGGCCTGATGAGGCGAGCCTCGAAGACGGTGCCCGGACGCTTGCGCATGTCGCCGCCGCATCGATCGTCAAATCCGCCGGATTTCTGCCCGAATGTCCCTCGGCCTATATCGTCTGCGGCGGCGGGCGGCTGAACGGCACCTTGATGGCCGAACTCTCGGCGATGGCCGAGGGATCGAGAGTGTTGAGCGCCGAGGCCGCGGGCTTCGACGGCGATGCGATGGAGGCCGAGGCCTGGGCATATCTCGCCGTACGCTCGCTGGACGGGCTGCCGCTGACCTTTCCCGGCACGACGGGAGTTGCGGCTCCCGTCAGCGGCGGCGTGCTGGCAATGCCATGACAAGCGAAAGCCCGATATTGAAGACGCCGCGGCTGCGCTTTGTCATGTGGGACGAAGGCGACGCTGCCCTGTTGCAGCAACTGCATTCAACGCCGGCGACGACGCGCTACCTTCCGGGCAACGCTCCCTGGAGTCTCGATAAGGCCGAGACCCGGTTGCGCGGCTGGTTGGAGGAGCAGGCGCGCGACGGCACGACCAAATATAAGCTTCTTGCCGAGGACGGCGGCTTCGTTGGCCGCGCCGGCATTTCTCGGTTCGGGAGCGAAGAATTCGAACTCGGCTATTCTCTGCGCGAAGAGACGTGGGGAAAAGGCCTGGCGACGGAGGCGGCGAGCGCGCTGGCCGACTGGTTCTTCGCAAGGGAGTTCGCGTCGGGCTTCATCGCCTTCACGCATCCCGAAAACATTGCTTCGCAGCAGGTCCTCAGGAAGATCGGCATGCGCGAACGCGCGCCGATCTTGATCGATGGAGTGCTCGACACGGCATTCGAGCTGACTGCCGGCATGCGGTCGTGGAAGCCCAGCGCGTTGTGACGATGGCGGTGGGCAGACGCCGGGGTTATGCGGTCAGCGGATCCGCTTGGCCGCCGGCTCTGGCACCAGCTCGCCGTTGAGGCGACGGTCGAGATAATCCTCGCATTCGCTCATCAGCGTCTCCACCTGACCATTGAAGAAGTGATTGGCGTTGGCGACGGTGCGATGGGTGATGAGGATGCCTTTCTGGGTCTTCAGTTTTTCCACAAGGCCGTTGACATCCTTTTCCGGCGCCACCTTGTCGGCCTCGCCGTTGATGATCAGGCCAGACGAGGGGCAGGGCGCCAGGAAGGAGAAGTCGTAGGTATTCGGCTGCGGGGCGATCGACATGAAGCCCTCGATCTCCGGCCGGCGCATCAGAAGCTGCATGCCGATCCAGGCGCCGAAGGAATAGCCGGCGACCCAGCAGGTTTTGGAATCGGGATGCAGGCTCTGCACCCAGTCGAGCGCGGAGGCGGCGTCGGACAGTTCGCCGGCGCCGTGGTCGAATTCGCCCTGGCTGCGGCCGATGCCCCGGAAGTTGAAGCGCAGCGTCGTGAATCCGCGCTTCTGAAACATGTAGAAGAGCTGGTAGACGATCTGGTTGTTCATCGTGCCGCCGAACTGCGGATGCGGATGTAGGATGAGCGCGATGGGCGCGCTTTTTTCCTTGGAGGGCTGGTAGCGGCCTTCAAGACGGCCGGCTGGGCCGTTGAAAATAACTTCGGGCATTGGTACTCCGGGTTTTATTTCGCGTTCGCGCTGCGTTGGACGACAACATGACTTGACTAATGTTGTCAGCTTTTCTAAAACGCAGTTTAGAACAATTCGAAACTTGCATGGCGATCCACGCGTCGTGGAACGTGTCATAAGGCAAGCCCGGCGGAAATTTCAAGAAAAATGCACCGCGGCCGCTGAAGCAAGCTCGTCAAGCGCAGGACTGAAGATCATGGCGCCGCCACGCCTTTATCTCGACTGGAATGCCACAGCGCCGCTGCACCCCGCAGCACGCGAGGCGATCATGCGCGCCATCGACATATTCGGCAATCCGAACAGCGTGCATGGGGAGGGGCGTGCCGCCCGAGCCGCCATCGAAGGCGCACGGCGCAAGGTGGCCGCTCTTGCCGGCACCGATCCGGGCAACGTGATCTTCACCAGTGGCGCGACGGAAGCCGCCAATCTGGTGCTGACGCCGGATTTTCGTATGGGCCGCACGCCGCTTCAACTCGGGCACCTCTATTTTTCCGCCGTCGAGCACCTGGCTGTACGAGAGGGAGGTCGATTCCCGAAGGACCGCACGACCGAGATCCCGGTGACCGACGCCGGTATCGTCGATCTGCAAGCGCTGGCCGCATTGCTCGATGCCCATGACAAATCGACAGGTCTTCCGATGGTGGCGATTATGTTCGTCAACAACGAGACGGGCATCGTCCAGCCGGTCGAAGAAGCGGCCAAGATTGTGCGGGCGCACGGTGGTCTCTTTGTTGTCGACGCCGTGCAGGCCGCCGGTCGTCTGCCGATCGAGATCGAACGCATCGGCGCGGATTTCATCATCGTCTCCTCTCACAAGATCGGCGGACCGAAGGGGGCGGGTGCATTGATCGCGCGCGGCGAGGCGCTGATGCCGAAGGCGCTGATCCGCGGCGGCGGGCAGGAGAAAGGTCACCGCTCGGGAACGCAGAATTCGCTGGCGCTGATTGGCTTCGGAGCTGCGGCGGAAGCGGTGCTTCAGGATCTTGAGGAACGGAACGCTGCGATTGCTGCGCTGCGCGGCAGGCTGGAAGCCGGCATGCACGCCGCAGCGCCCGATGTCATCATCCACGGCGCCGGTGGTCCGAGAGTCGCCAACACGATTTTCTTCACGCTCCCTTGCCTGAAGGCGGAGACTGGGCAGATCGCTTTCGATCTTGAAGGCGTCGCCCTTTCGGCGGGCTCTGCCTGCTCATCCGGCAAGGTCGGCGAAAGCCATGTGCTGACGGCGATGGGGCGTGACGCCAAGCTGGGGGCATTGCGCATCTCGCTCGGCTTTTCCACAACGGAAGAGGATATCGATAGGGCGATTGCCGCCTTCGCGAAGATCGCCTGCCGGCGCAGGTCGGCGGGCGAGGCGGCCTGACCGCATCATAAACTTGCGGAAACGCAAATTTCTGCTTGCCAATCGGGCTGAAAAGTCCCTTTTGGCCTCTTACATCAGGGCAAAGAGATTTGCCCTTGCGCTACAAGCTGCCGGACCTTGTATCCGGCGAGATTGGAGAATGAAATGGCTGCCGTGCAGGAAACGATCGACCAGGTCCGCCTGATCGATGTGGACCAGTACAAATACGGTTTCGAGACCGTCATCGAAATGGATAAGGCGCCGAAGGGCCTGTCCGAGGATATCATTCGCTTCATTTCGGCCAAGAAGCAGGAGCCGGAGTGGATGCTGGAATGGCGTCTCGAGGCTTATCGGCGCTGGCTGACTCTGGAAGAGCCGACCTGGGCGCGCGTCAATTATCCGAAGATCGATTTCAACGACATCCACTATTACGCCGCGCCGAAGAGCGCGCCGGGTCCGAAGTCGCTCGACGAGGTCGATCCGGAGCTCTTGAAGGTCTATGAGAAGCTTGGCATCCCGCTGCGCGAGCAGGAAATCCTGGCCGGCGTCGAGAAGCCGAAGATCGCCGTCGACGCCGTTTTCGACAGCGTCTCGGTCGTCACCACCTTCAAGGCGGAGCTGAAGAAGGCAGGCGTGATCTTCATGTCGATCTCCGAAGCCATTCGCGAACATCCCGATCTGGTTCGCAAATATCTCGGCTCGGTCGTGCCGACCTCGGACAATTATTACGCGACGCTGAATTCGGCTGTTTTCACCGACGGCTCCTTCGTTTTCGTGCCGAAGGGCGTTCGCTGCCCGATGGAGCTTTCCACCTATTTCCGCATCAACGAGAAGGGCACCGGCCAGTTTGAGCGCACGCTGATCATCGCCGAAGAGGGCGCCTACGTCTCTTACCTCGAAGGCTGCACGGCGCCGCAGCGCGATGAAAACCAGCTGCATGCGGCCGTGGTCGAGCTCGTGGCGCTCGACGATGCCGAGATCAAGTATTCCACCGTCCAGAACTGGTATCCGGGCGACAAGGAAGGCAAGGGCGGCATCTACAACTTCGTCACCAAGCGCGGCGATTGCCGCGGTCACCGCTCGAAGATTTCCTGGACGCAGGTCGAAACCGGCTCGGCGATCACCTGGAAATATCCGTCCTGCATCCTGCGCGGCGACGACTCCAGAGGCGAATTCTATTCGATCGCCGTCTCCAACGGCCATCAGCAGATCGATAGCGGCACCAAGATGATCCATCTCGGCAAGAACACGTCGAGCCGCATCGTCTCCAAGGGTATCGCCGCCGGCGTTTCCAACAACACCTATCGCGGCCAGGTCTCTGCCCACCGCAAGGCGTCGAACGCACGCAACTTCACCCAGTGCGATTCGCTGCTGATCGGCGACAAGTGCGGCGCCCATACGGTACCCTACATCGAGGCGAAGAATTCAACGGCGCAGTTCGAGCACGAAGCGACGACCTCGAAGATCTCCGAGGATCAGCTGTTCTACTGCCTGCAGCGCGGCATCCCGACCGAAGCGGCGATCGCGCTGATCGTCAACGGCTTCGTCAAGGAAGTGCTGCAGGAGCTGCCGATGGAGTTCGCCGTCGAGGCGCAGAAGCTGATCAGCATCTCGCTGGAAGGGAGTGTTGGCTAAGCGGTTTTCCGTCATCCTCGGGCTTGTCCCGAGGATCTAAGCACGTCTGCGGAGCATGGGGTGAGCGGGTTTGTCTACATGATGTCCGACAAACCAAGAGGTGTAATCTACACCGGCGTCACCAGCGATCTGCAGGGGCGCATTTGGGAACACCGCAACGAAATCCATAAGGGTTTTACGGAGAAATACAGAGCGAAAAACCTCGTCTGGTTTGAGTATCATCCCAATATTGTGTTGGCGATCCAGCGGGAGAAGTCGCTGAAGCGTTATTTGCGCGAATGGAAAATTAAGCTCATCGAGGAGCTCAATCCGACCTGGATGGACCTCTACGAGCGCATCGATGAAATTGAGAATGTCTATCGACCGCATCCGAATACGCGGGAGTGGAGCGATTACAATTGAGGGCTTAGATCCTCGGGACAAGCCCGAGGATGACGGACGAGGCCGGTGCGAACGGTCAATCAGGCGGCCCTTGAAGCCGCTTTATGAACAGGAAAAATGAGATGCTTGAAATCAGAAACCTTCATGCCCGCATCGCCGAAGACGGCACCGAGATCATCCGTGGCCTGAACCTGACGGTGAAGGCCGGCGAAGTTGCGGCGATCATGGGGCCGAACGGCTCCGGCAAGTCGACACTCTCCTACGTGCTGTCCGGCCGCGAAGACTATGAAGTGACCGAGGGTGACATCCTTTATAACGGCGAGAGCATTCTCGAGCTCGATCCCTCCGAGCGCGCCGCCAAGGGCATTTTCCTCGCCTTCCAGTATCCGGTCGAAATCCCGGGTGTCGCCACGATGCAGTTCCTGAAGGTGGCAATGAACGAGCAGCGCAAGGCGCGCGGCGAAGACGAGCTGACGACGCCGGATTTCATGCGCCGCGTTAAGGACGCTGCGGCCAAGCTGCAGATCAATACCGAAATGCTGAAGCGGCCGCTCAATGTCGGCTTCTCCGGCGGCGAGAAGAAGCGCGCCGAGATCCTGCAGATGGCGCTGCTGGAGCCGAAGCTCTGCGTGCTCGACGAAACCGATTCCGGCCTTGACATCGACGCGCTGAAGATCGTTGCCGACGGCGTCAACGCGCTGCGTTCGCCTGATCGCGCCGTCGTCGTCATCACCCACTATCAGCGCCTGCTCGACTATATCGTGCCTGATACCGTCCACGTGCTCTACAAGGGCCAGGTGATCAAGTCGGGCGACAAGACCTTGGCCCATGAACTGGAAGCCAATGGTTACGCCGACATCATCGGCACAGCGGCCTGAGTTCGGGTGGAAAGGACGACGTCCATGAACATGCAGACGACGAGCCGCCTGACCGCGGCCGAAACGGCGCTGATCGAGGCCTTCAATCAGCAGATCGGCGACCTGCCGGGCAATGGTGCGGTGACGGCGCTGCGTGACCGGCTTCTCGATGATTTGAAGAAGGCCGGCCTGCCGACGCGCCGCATCGAAGCCTGGCACTATACCGACCTCAAGAATCTGCTGCGCGCCGTACCGGCGCAAGTGGGTGACGCGGGCTCCAACGCGCTTGAGCCGGTCGTTGCCGGTTCCTCGGTGCTGGCGGTCATTCAGGGCCATGCCAATCAGAAGGCGGCCGTCGATGGTCTTGGCCTTTCGGCCTATTCCGAACGGCTGATCGACGGTTCCGCCGTCGAAAGGCTCGATGCGTTGGGCAGCGACGATGCGGTCGGTCGGATCAACGGCAGCTTCGTGCGCGACGGCTATGTGGTCGACGTGCCTGATGAAACCGAACTTGAAAATCCGCTGGAAATCCAGTTCATCCATGCCGGCGGGCAGACGCATACGCGTCTTCCGGTTTCCTTCGGCGCCGGCGTCAAGGGAACTGTCATCGAGCGTCACCGTGCGGTGACGGGCGATGCCGCCTTCGTGTCCCACGTCAGTGACATCACCATCGGCGAGGGCACGGAGTTGACCTGGATCATCCTGCAGCAGCAGGGCGCCGACGACACGCATCTCGGTCAGATCCGCGTCGATCTTGGCGCTAACGCCAAGCTTCGCCTGTTCGTCATCAACGCCGGCGGAAAGCTGGTGCGCCAGGAACTGAATATCAAGGTGACGGGTGAGGGTGCCGATCTGACGCTGCGCGGCATCAACCTGCTCGGGGTCGAAAGCCATACCGATGTGACGATGGTGCTCGGCCACGACGTCCCGCATACCGGTTCGACCGAAGTGATTCGCAACGTCGTCTTCGACCGCGCCAAGGGTATCTTCCAGGGCATGATCCGGGTCGCGCCCGATGCGCAGAAGACCGACGCCAAGATGGCTTGCAACACGCTGCTGATGTCCGACGACGCCGAGTTTTCGGTCAAGCCGGAGCTCGAGATCTTTGCCGACGACGTGCAATGCGGCCACGGCGCCACGGTCACCGATATCGATGCCAATCATCTCTATTACATGATGGCGCGCGGCATTCCGGAGAACAAGGCGCGGGCGATGCTCGTCAACGCCTTCGTCGCCGAGATCGTCGAGGAACTGGAAGACGAGGCCTTGGTCGAGGCGCTGGAAAGCGTGATTTCGGCCTGGCTCGAAAAGCACGCCTGATCGGATAAATGCCATGGACAAGATAGTGCCGGCCACTGAGTACGACGTCGAAGCCATCCGCCGGGATTTTCCGATCCTGGCGGAGAAGGTGCACGGCAAGCCGCTGGTCTATCTCGACAATGGTGCGTCGGCGCAGAAACCGCAGGCAGTCATCGACGCCATCTCGCATGCCTACGCCCATGAATATGCCAATGTGCATCGCGGACTGCACTATCTCTCCAATGTCGCCACGGATGCCTATGAGGCAGCGCGCGAGAAGGTCCGTCGCTTCCTCAACGCGCCCTCGGTCAATGACATCGTCTTCACTAAGAATTCGACGGAAGCGATCAATACTGTCGCCTATGGCTGGGGCATGCCGAAGATCGGCGAAGGCGACGAGATCGTCCTGACAATCATGGAGCACCATTCCAACATCGTGCCCTGGCACTTCATCCGCGAGCGTCAGGGCGCCAAGCTGGTCTGGGTGCCGGTAGACGACGAAGGCGCCTTCCATATCGAGGATTTCGAGAAGAGCCTGACGGAGCGCACCAAACTCGTCGCCATCACCCATATGTCAAATGCGCTCGGCACGATCGTTCCAGTCAAGGAAGTCTGCCGCATCGCCCATGAGCGCGGCATCCCGGTCTTGATCGACGGCAGCCAGGGTGCCGTGCACCTGCCGGTCGATGTGCAGGATATCGATTGCGACTGGTACGTCATGACCGGCCACAAGCTCTACGGCCCATCCGGCATCGGCGTGCTCTACGGCAAGAAGGAACGGCTTGCCCAGATGCGCCCATTCCAGGGCGGCGGCGAGATGATCTTCGAGGTCGCCGAGGACGCGGTCACCTACAACGATCCGCCGCATCGCTTCGAAGCCGGCACGCCGCCGATCGTGCAGGCGATCGGGCTCGGTTATGCGCTCGACTATATGGAGAAGATCGGCCGCGAGGCGATCGCCCGGCATGAGGCCGATCTTGCAGCTTACGCAGCCGAGCGCCTCCGGTCGGTCAATTCGCTGCGGATGTTCGGGACGGCGCCCGGCAAGGGGAGCATTTTTTCCTTCGAGCTTGCCGGCCTCCACGCCCATGACGTCTCGATGGTGATCGACCGGCAGGGAATTGCCGTGCGGGCCGGCACGCATTGCGCCATGCCGCTCTTGAAACGCTTCGGCGTCACCTCCACATGCCGTGCATCGTTCGGCATGTACAATACCCGCGCCGAGGTCGATGCGCTGGCTGATGCGCTTGATTATGCGCGCAAGTTCTTTGCCTGAGGAGTGTCCGTGATGAGCCTGGACGAAAGCGAACAGAAGATCGACGTGCGCGAAGGCATCGTGCATTCCAGCATCCCGACCGATGAACTGGCGCGGCTCAGCGATGACGTCATCGCCGCGCTGAAGACCGTCTACGACCCGGAAATCCCTGCCGACATCTTCGAACTCGGCCTGGTCTACAAGATCGACATCGAGGACAACAGGATGGTGAAGATCATGATGACGCTGACCGCGCCCGGCTGCCCGGTTGCCGGCGAGATGCCGGGCTGGGTGGAGAATGCCGTTGGCGCCGTCGAAGGTGTGTCGGGCGTCGAGGTCGAAATGACCTTCGATCCGCCATGGACGCCGGACCGCATGTCCGAGGAGGCGCAGGTCGCCGTCGGCTGGTACTGAACCCGTACTGAGCTGCGCTAGTACGCAGTACCGCACGCGGTATTGATCCGTTTACCTCGGGCGACTACATTTGATTCACGAAGCACCGGATCTTGACCCCGGTTGTGGAAGGAGATGAAGCCGATGGGCTTTGCAGTGATGAGCATGACGGACGGGGCTGCCGCCCGCGTCAAGGCGATCGTCGAAAATTCCGGGCCGGAAGCGAAAGGGGTTCGTGTCGGCATCAAGAAGGGCGGCTGCGCCGGGATGGAATATACCATCGACCTGGTGACCGAGCCGAATGCCAAGGACGATCTGATCGAGCGCGACGGCGCCAAGGTCTGGGTCGAACCCTCAGCCGTACTTTACCTGCTCGGCACCGAAATGGGTTTCGAGCAGACGACGCTGCGCTCCGGCTTCACCTTCACCAACCCCAACCAGACATCGGCCTGCGGCTGCGGTGAATCCGTCGAACTGAAACCCGCCGATCTCGCTGCCCTTGCTGCACAGCGCCAAAACGAGCCGGCGCATTCCTGACATCGCTCACACACGCTGAAATTAGCCGCTATCCGTTCCTGATGAAGCCGGTTTGGCTCCGTTAAGATCGCGGCTTTCTATTTATGGATGAGCAAAACGAGGCGCTGCACCACAGGCTGCGTCTTGTTCGGCGGTGCCTGTCGCGAAAAATGATGGCGATTGGGATCGGGTCTCGATTTGCATGAGAGAAACGACGTGGCAGTCCGAAGGATTTTTCTCGGCTAACCGAACACCCAGGTTGGTGGAAAATATGGGGTCCGGATTCCAGCGCTCGTAGCGCCCAGTGCCGAGGAGTACATCTCGCTCGGCAAGAAATGCCGTCCTCAGTTGGTTTTCTTCGTCTGCCGAGATCGGCTTTGCTCCCCGAGCGAGTTCGAGTTTGCACGCACGTCGCGATTTGCCATGATCGGGTGGATACTCGGTTTCGACGACAACGAATCGAGCTCCGGGAACCTCCCAGCGCTGTTCAGCCATTTTGTACCCATGCAGAAGTGGAAAGGGTACCCCAGGTGCGGTCACCGGGGCCGCCGTTCTAATGTCACGCCCAAGGTCGCGTAATCCTGTTGCATCAAAGTCTTTGCCCGTCTCCACGGCAATTCGACAGCGTGTGAACAGGTCACGCCAAACACCGGAAAGGTCTTCGTTAGCGCTAGCACTGGTTATCAGGGCCAAATTCAGAAGAATTGATAAGGTGGTGCGGCGCAAGCGGAATTCTTTCCTGAGATGATGTGTAAGCGCGTAAAGGGCAATTCCGCTAACAGAGCGGCTGATTTCGCGACGGCCGGCGCAATCGGCAGATCGACATAGGTCCGATGCAAAGCAGATTTATAACAGCACGACGACTTTGAGAGTCGCACTCAGTCGCGCTTAATGCTCATCAGCATTTCCCACATGTCCGCGCCGGTCTCGAAGACCACTGCGTTCGCCTTGTTGGCCTGTTCGGCTTCGATGAGATCGGTTAGTTCGGTGGCCGGGTCGACATCCGACGCCGTCGGGCTGACTGTCGCCTGGACGCCGCCTGATGCAGCGGCGGTGAGGCTGGTGTTCAGCCTTGCGTAGTCAGGCGTGCTGCTATTTGCGACGTTGTTGGCGATCGCGCCGATCCGCATCGTCTGCGCCCGCATTCCCGAAAGAGCAGTGTTGGTAATCCCGGATATGCTCATCAGCCGTTTCCCCAGAACTGGATGATCGTCTTTTACCTGCAAGCATTTAGGGAATGCTGAAGGCATTGCGTTAGCAAAGACCTAGCGGATACGCGTTCGGTCGTTTCGCCTGTTCCGGAGTGGCACGGCGGGCCGTCGCTATCGCGACGCCACCCAGTCGTGCCAGTCGCTTTCGCTGCCGTTGAAAACGTTGAGGTCGATCTTACCGTCGACGCCGTCGGAGAGGCCGGAGCCGGAATATTGCCAGAACAGCCACTTGCGGCCGGGATAGACCTTGGAGGGGTGGGCGGCGACCGAGCGCAGCCAGAAGGGATAGTCGAGCATCTGGCCCTTCAAATTGTCGCGGTAGAAGTCCGGTGCCGTGTAGATGATCGGGCGCTGGCCGTAATGACGCTCCAGCTTGTCCATGAAGACCTGCATCTTTTCCCGGACGCGGGCCGGGGAAATGCGCCGCTTGCAGCTCGATTCGCCGTTCCATTCGACGTCGATGACCGGCGGAAGCGCGTTGGCTTCCTTTGGAACGTTGCGGATGAACCAGTCGGCCTGCTCGCCGGCCGTCCGGCACCAGTAGAAGAAGTGATAGGCGCCGTGTTTCAGGCCGGCTTCCCTGGCGCGGCGCCAGTTCTTCTTGAACATCGGATCGAGGTGATCGCCGCCATCCGTTGCCTTGATGTAGACGAAGTTGGCCCCCTGCTGGCGCAAAGTTTCCCAGTCGATCTCGCCCTGCCAGCGCGAGACGTCGACGCCATGCACGGCAAGCTTTCTCGGCGAAGTCCTGCCGAAGTTGATCGGTTTGGCATCGCGGAAGCGGTGGCCGTAAATTCGCGAGCGCGTCGGTGATTTCGGGCCGGCATCCGGATCGATCGCCGGGTCAGCGGGCATGAGCATCGCCACCGGCCGTTCCGTCGGCATCGGCATGCCGACCGGCCTGTCTGCGGGCACGAGCGCCTGGGGCTCCGGAACCGGTGCCGTCCAGCTCAATGCTTCCTGCGGCGGGCTTGCCTGTGGGGCAGCTTCGCCAACGGCGGCGGACGGTATCGGACCGCTCGGCTTCGCGATGGCGTTTGTGGTTTCCTTGGACGGTACAGGGGTGAGCACGTCTTCGGCGCCAGAGCTCGTGGAGCATCCCGACAGGATCACGGCGGCGAGGAGAATTGCTGATACAGCCGATGAACGCATAAGAACCTGCACGCAAGACCAAGATCGACGGTGACGTTTTCGGTAAGGAAAACTGCCCATTTTGAATTGCTAACAGAGACTTGCTAAGAAAGGTTAAATTTGAATCCAATGCCGCGAAAGGTACATTGGTTCATTGCGCCGGTTACAACCTGCGCAAGGCGGCGTGTCAGCCCTCCCGAACGGCGCGGGAGGGCCTGTACAATTGCTGTTATTCCGCAGCCTCCGCGTAGCTTTCCACCGGCGGGCAGGTGCAGATCAGGTTGCGGTCACCGTAGACATTGTCGACGCGGTTGACCGGGGACCAGTATTTGTCGACGCGGAAAGCGCCGGGCGGGAAGCAGGCCTGTTCCCGGCTGTAAGGCCGATCCCATTCGCCGACAAGGTCTTCCACCGTGTGCGGGGCGTTCTTCAGCGGGTTGTTGGCCTTGTCCATGCGGCCGTCCTCGATGGCACGGGCTTCCTCGCGGATCGCCAGCATCGCCTCGCAGAAGCGGTCGAGCTCGGCCTTGGTCTCGCTTTCCGTCGGCTCAATCATCAGCGTGCCTGATACAGGCCAGCTCATGGTCGGCGCGTGGAAGCCGCAGTCGATCAGACGCTTGGCGACATCGTCGACGGTCACGCCCGCGCTGTCGACCAGCGGGCGAGTGTCGATAATGCATTCATGCGCGACGCGGCCGGTTTTCGACTTGTAGAGCACGTCGTAAGCGCCCTTCAGCCGGGCGGCGATATAGTTGGCGTTGAGGATCGCCACCTTGGTCGCCTGGGTCAGACCTTCGCCACCCATCATCAGACAGTAGCTCCAGGAGATCGGCAGGATCGACGCCGAGCCGAAGGCTGCCGCCGAAACGGCACCCGGCCGGCCGTCGGTCTCCGGGTGGCCCGGCAGGTGCGGCGCCAGATGCGCCTTGACGCCGATCGGGCCCATGCCGGGGCCGCCGCCGCCATGCGGGATGCAGAAGGTCTTGTGCAGGTTGAGGTGGGAAACGTCGGAGCCGATGTCACCGGGGCGGGACAGGCCGACCATGGCGTTCATGTTGGCGCCGTCGAGATAGACCTGGCCGCCGTGCTGATGCACCAGTTCGCAGATTTGCTTGACCGTCTCTTCGAACACGCCGTGCGTCGAGGGATAGGTGATCATGCAGCAGGAGAGATTGGCCGCGTGCTCCTCGGCTTTGGCGCGGAAATCCTCCATGTCGATGTCGCCGTTTTCGCGCACCTTGACGACGACAACCTTCATGCCGGCCATCTGCGCCGAGGCAGGGTTGGTGCCGTGCGCCGAAGTCGGGATCAGGCAGACGTCGCGATGGCCTTCGCCATTGGCGATGTGGTAGTTGCGGATCGTCAGCAGGCCGGCATATTCGCCTTGCGCGCCGGAATTAGGCTGCATCGAGAAGGCGTCGTAGCCGGTGACGGCGCAGAGTTTTTCGGTGAGATCATCAAGCACCTCGCGGTAGCCGAGCGCCTGGTCTGCCGGCACGAAGGGATGGATATCGGAAAATTCCGGCCAGGTGATCGGCAGCATTTCCGCCGTGGCATTGAGCTTCATCGTGCAGGAGCCGAGCGGGATCATCGCACGGTCGAGCGCGAGGTCGCGATCGGACAGCCGGCGGATGTAGCGCGTCATTTCGCTTTCGGCCCGGTTCATGTGGAAGATCGGATGAGTGAGATACTCGCTGGTCCTGAGCAGGCCCTTCGGCAGGCGGTAGGACGGCTCGAAATCGGCGATCTTGAAATTGCCGCCGAAGGCGCGCCAGACGGCTTCGAGTGTCGCGGGGCGCGTGCGCTCATCAAGGCTCATGCCGATCTGGGTGTCGCCGACCTTGCGCAGATTGACGCCTTCGGCGACGGCGGCGCGCAGGATGAGGCCCTGCATGTGGCCGACATCGACGGTGATCGTATCGAAGAAGCTTTCCGGTTCGATCCTGTAGCCGAGCTTTTCCAGGCCCTTGGCCATCAGCACGGCCTTCTGGTGCACCTGCTGGGCGATCGCCTTGATGCCCTTCGGGCCGTGGAAGACGGCGTACATCGAGGCCATGACGGCGAGCAGCACCTGGGCGGTGCAGATGTTCGATGTCGCCTTTTCGCGGCGGATATGCTGTTCGCGGGTCTGCAGCGACAAGCGGTAGGCGCGGTTGCCGCGGGCATCGACGGACACACCCACGAGGCGGCCGGGCATGGAACGCTTAATGGCGTCCTTGACCGCCATGTAGGCGGCATGCGGACCGCCGTAGCCGACGGGAACGCCGAAGCGCTGCGAGGAGCCGATGGCGATATCGGCGCCCATTTCGCCGGGCGATTTCAAGAGCGTCAGCGCCAGAATGTCGGCTGCGACCACGGCGATTGCGCCGGTCTGGTGCAGGCGGGAGATCAGGCCGGTGAAGTCATGCACGTGACCGTGCGTGCCGGGATACTGGAAGATCGCGCCGAAGACATCGACCGGATCGAGATCGGTGAAGGGATTGCCGACGATGACGCTCCAGCCCAGCGGCTCGGCGCGGGTGCGAATGAGGGCAATGGTCTGCGGATGGCAGTCGGCATCGACGAAGAAGGCCTTCGCCTTCGACTTGGAGACGCGCTCGGCCATCGCCATGCCTTCGGCGGCGGCAGTAGCCTCGTCGAGCAGCGAGGCATTGGCGACGTCGAGGCCGGTGAGGTCACAAATCATCGTCTGGTAGTTCAGGAGCGCTTCCAGGCGACCCTGGCTGATCTCCGGCTGGTAAGGCGTATAGGCCGTATACCAAGCAGGATTTTCCAGGATGTTGCGCTGAATGACAGGCGGCGTGATCGTGCCGTAGTAACCCTGGCCGATCAGCGAAACCAGCACCTTGTTCTTGTTGGCCGTCTCGCGCAGCTTGTCGAGCGCCTCACGCTCGGTCATCGGCGCGCCCCAGACGAGCGGCGCCTTCTGACGGATGGCGGACGGCAGCGTCGCGTCGATCAAGCCGTCGAGGCTGCTATAGCCGATCACCTTCAGCATGTCGGTCATTTCGGCCGGCGAGGGGCCGATGTGACGGCGATTGGCGAAATCGTAGGGCTGATAGTCGGTGAACTGGAATTCGGTCGGCGTCGTCATTACGCGGTGAGCTCCTTGTAGGCGGCCTCGTCGAGCAGGCCGTCGGCATCGGCGGGGTTCTTGAGTTTGAGCTTGAAGAACCAGCCGGCGCCTTGAGGATCGGAGTTGATGAGCGAGGGATCGGCAACGATCGCTTCGTTGACCGCGGTGATCTCGCCCTCGAGCGGACAATAGACCTCTGAGGCTGCCTTGACGGATTCGACGGTTGCCGCATCGTCGTTCTTCGCAAAGCTCTTGCCGACTTCGGGCAGTTCGACGAAGACGAGATCGCCGAGCTGTTCGACGGCGTAGGTGGTGATGCCGACGGTTGCGACATCGCCGTCGAGTTCGAGCCATTCATGTTCAGCGGTAAATTTCAGCATGGAAAAATCCTTTCGGAAAACAGGGTTTCAGCGTTTGTAGGTCGGCGTCACGAAGGGCAGGGCGGAGACAACGACGGGCAGGAACTTGCCGCGCACTTCGGCATAGACCTGGGTGCCTGCCGCCGCATGCGAGACCGGCAGATAGCCCATGGCGACGGGACCTTCGACGCTGGGGCCGAAGCCGCCCGAGGTGACTTCGCCGATTTCGGTCTTGCCCTCGGCATCGGCGTAAAGCTTGGCATGGCCGCGCACCGGCGCCTTGCCCTCCGGCTTCAGGCCGACCCGCCGGCGGGCGGCGCCGTTTTCGAGTTCGGAGAGGATGCGGCCGGAGCCCGGAAAGCCGCCGGCGCGTGCGCCGCCGGCCCGCCGCGCCTTCTGCATCGCCCATTCGAGCGCTGCCTCGACCGGCGAGGTGGTGGTGTCGATGTCGTTGCCATAAAGGCAGAGGCCGGCTTCCAGTCGCAGGGAGTCACGGGCGCCGAGGCCGATCGCCTGGACGTCCGGATGTTCGAGCAACCTCATGGCGACATCTTCGGCCTTGTCAGCCGGGACCGAGATTTCGAAGCCGTCCTCGCCGCTATAGCCGGAGCGCGAGACAAGGCAGGAAATGTCATGCAGGCGGCAGTGGCGCACATCCATGAATTTCATCGCCGCGACGTCGGCCCAGAGTTCGGCGAGAACCTCGACCGCACGCGGTCCCTGCAGCGCGATCAGCGCGCGGTTCAAAAGGGTGATGTCGCACTGGTCGGCGATATGGGCCTGCAGATGGGCGAGATCGGCCTCCTTGCAGGACGCGTTGACGACGACGAAAAGGTGGTCATCGAGATGGGTGATCATCAGATCGTCGAGAATGCCGCCGGTATCGTCGGTGAAGAAGCCGTAGCGCTGGCGGCCCTGCGGGAGCCCGAGAATATCGACAGGCACCAGGCTTTCGAGCGCCAGCGCCGCATCCTCGTAGCTGCCCGACTTCGCCTTCACGATGACCTGGCCCATGTGGGAGACGTCGAAGAGGCCAGCCTCGGCGCGGGTATGAAGATGTTCTTTCATGACGCCCGCCGGATATTGCACCGGCATGTCGTAACCCGCAAACGGCACCATGCGGGCGCCGAGCGAAAGATGCAGGGCATGCAGCGGGGTTTTCTTCAGGGCAGCAGTATCGTCCAAACGACGCCTCCGGGGTTTGCGCCTTTTGCTAAGGCGCGGGCTCAAATCTGAAGGCGCGGCTGCGCGCTTCTCTCCTGAGCCCCCTCTGTCCCTTTGCCTGAGATTGTTATCCCTTCGGCGAGCGTTTCGAGAACGCTTCTCTCCAGAGTTCCGTCTGCCCCCTTGCTGGTCCTTTGGCCTGAGAGTTTCCGGGGCGGTTGCTCCTTCGGCACCGGTGGCACAAGCACCGGATTCTCCCAACAGGGTTGGCCGCAATTATCCGGCGGGCGCAGCGCTTGGCAAGGCCAAATGTCGTGACCTGACAAATTTTTGTCGCCATAGTCAGGGGAGGGCGCGATCTGCGGCAAATCTGCTTTTGCATTCGGCTGGGAAAACGGCTATCGCGACATGCTGTTGAAGGGGATCTCATGCGGCGGACAGGACTGAAAGCGACGCTCTTCCTGCGCATGCTTTGCGCCTTGGGCCTGCTTTTGCTCGGATTCGCCCATCAAGCGCCGCAGGCTATCGCTTCCGATGGTTATGATGCCGCGGCCTACATGCTGCCGGATGGCACCTTTGCCTCGCTCTGCGTCACCGTGAAGGAGGCCGAAGGCAAGACTGTCGGTTTCAAGCCGAATTGCGAAGCCTGCCGGCTGTCTGCCTCGGTGATTCTGCCGACACCGGATGCGTGTTCGTGGCTCGAGCGCAAGCTCGCCTCACTCGTCAATGCCCCGATCGAGGCCGCAGCCGTTGCCGGCGTCAGCGCCATCAGCCGGGCAAATTCGCGTGCGCCTCCTTCCCTCATCTGATCTGCCTCCGCAACCTAAGACGCAGAATGCCGGTTCGCCCAAAAGAAGATCGCGGCCGGCGAGGAGATATCCGATGAAAACAATCAAGACTTTCGCGCTTGCCGCGCTTCTTTCCGCAACCGCCTTCGCCGGCGCCCAGGCGCATGTCAGCTTCCTCGACCGCGAGGTGCCGCTGGACACCACGATTCTCGCCACGCTGCAGGTGCCGCATGGCTGCGATGGCAAGGCGACCACGGAAGTGCGGGTGAAACTGCCGGAAGGTTTCGTCTTCGCCAAACCGCAGCCAAAGGCTGGCTGGGAGCTCGAAGTGATCAAGGGCGACTACCAGAAGACCTACGACAATCATGGCGACAAGGTGAAGGCAGGCGCCATCGAGATCCGCTGGAAGGACGGCAATCTTTCCGATGATTTCTACGATACCTTCGTCATCCAGGGGAAGGTTTCGGGCGTCGAAGCCGGCAGCTCGCTCGCCTTTCCGGTGACGCAGCTGTGCGGCGATGCGGTCACGGCCTGGGATCAGGTAGCAACGGCCGGCGGCGATGCGCATGAGCTGAAAAGTCCGGCGCCGCTGCTGAAAGTGGTTGCCGGCGAAGATCATGGCCACGACCATGACGACATGGCTGGGATGAGCATGCCCGGCATGGACACGACCGGCAAAGCCGGCATGGACACGACCGGCAAAGCCGGCATGGACATGTCCGCCATGGCGGCTGGGGCGCAGGCCGGAGAAACGGTCAAGGCCGGCGACCTTGAAATCTCCGGCGCCTTCGCCAAGGCGATGCTGCCCGGCCAGCCGGTCGGCGGCGGCTTTTTCACGGTGAAGAACAACGGCAAGACGGATGATCGCCTGGTATCGGTGTCTTCCCCGGTGGCCGGCGAGGTTCAGATTCACGAGATGGCGACGAAGGACAATGTCATGCGGATGCGCCAGCTGAAGGATGGCGTCGCCATTGCCGCGGGCGAGACCCTAAAGCTCGAGCCAGGCAACCTGCATCTGATGTTCCAGAAGGTGAAGACCCCGTTCAAGCAGGGCGATACGGTGCCGGTGACGCTGAGCTTCGAGAAAGCCGGCAAGATTGACTTGGTGTTGCAGGTACTTTCGGCGCAAGGCAAGTGAGTACAGGCCGGTTAAGACAGAAAAGCCCGCGGCGCGGGCTTTTCGCTGGAAAGGCGGTTTTCTCAGACGTCTTCGTAGGACTGCAGCGCCTGCTTGAGGCCGGCCTGCGGCTGGCGATTGCCCTTCTCCATCAGATCGAGCGCCACTTCGGTCGACTGGATGATGCTGGAGGGATCGTCGATTCCTTCGGTGCCTTCGGCCTTCAACTGCCGGTCGGCGAGACGGCGGGAGTCGCGGGCGGCGGTGCTCGTGGCGACGCGCTGCGGTATTCTCAGCGTTTCCAGGGCAATGGCGGCGGTGCTTGCCGAAATGGACAGGAGCTGGGTCATGCCGGCACAGTATCGACAGGATCTTGGCGCCGGCATAAGAAAGTCGCTGGCATTTTACTGAATTAAAAGAATTTCAGTCCGTCACGTTCGGATGCGCTCTCAAACTCGGATATCCCGCCCATGATCCAGGCTCTCCTCGTCGCCGTCGGCGGCGCCATCGGTTCCGTCCTCAGATATTTTGTCGGCCAATGGGCGCTGAGGCTCATGGGGCCGGCCTTTCCCTGGGGGACTCTCGCCGTCAATGTCGTCGGCTGTTTCGTCATCGGTGTCTTTGCCGAACTGGTCGCGCGGAAGTTCAACGCATCGATGGAACTGCGCCTGCTGCTGATCACCGGTTTTCTCGGCGGCTTCACCACCTTCTCGGCTTTCTCACTCGACGCCATCTCGCTCTTCGAACGCGGCGAGGCGGTCGCCGGCGGCATCTACATAGCAGCCAGCGTCGGCCTTTCGATGGCGGCAGTGTTCACGGGCCTCGCCATCATGCGCGCTTTGGTCTGATTCCGGTTTCCGTTTTGCATGAAAATGCTCTAAGGCTGCGGCAAGAACGCCGGCTTGGCCCGCGCTGCAATTTCCGAAAGACTATTCATGGCTGGCATAGAACATATCAAGGTTGAACTCGATGAGGCGGGCATGCGGCTCGATCGCTGGTTCAAGGTGCATTTTCCCGGGCTCGGCTTCGGTCCGCTGCAGAAGCTTCTGCGCTCCGGCCAAGTGCGTGTCGACGGCGGCCGTGTCAAATCGGATGCGCGCGTGCAGGCCGGCCAGATGGTGCGCGTGCCGCCGCTCGATGTCGATGCAAAGCTGAAATCCGGTCCGATCGCCGGCAAGGATCTCAAGCATTCCAGCGATTTCGAACTCCTGTCGCGCATGGTGCTGCATGAGGACGAAAAGGTGATCGTTCTCAACAAGCCGCCCGGGCTTGCGGTGCAGGGCGGCTCGGGCGTCGCCAGGCATATCGACCAGATGCTCGAAGCCTGGATCAGCCCCAAGGGTGAGAAGCCGCGGCTCGTCCACCGCCTCGATCGCGACACGTCAGGCGTTCTCGTCATCGCCCGCACCCGCGGCGCCGCCCAGAAACTGACGGCGGCCTTTCGCGAGCGCGATACCAAGAAAACCTACTGGTCACTGGTCAAGGGCGTGCCGCGCAAGCGTGAGGACAAGATTTCGACCTGGCTCGTCAAGGAGCCGACCGCCGATGGCGACCGCATGCGCATCGCCAAGCATGGCGAAGAGGGCGCCGATCATGCCGTGTCCTACTACCGCATCGTCGAGACGGCGGCGCAACGTCTCGCCTGGCTGGAGATGGAGCCCTATACGGGGCGCACCCACCAGCTTCGTGTCCATGCCTTGCACATCGGCCATCCGATCATCGGCGATCCCAAATATTTCGACGACGATCCGAACTGGGATTTTCCCGGCGGTATCCAGAAGCGGCTGCATCTACACGCCCGCCATATCGACATTCCGCATCCCTCGGGCGGCCGGTTGCGCGTCACCGCGCCTTTGCCGCCGCATATGGTGCAGAGCTGGAACCTGCTCGGCTTTGATGAAAATTCGGCCCCTATCCTGGACGATGAAGCATGAAACTTGCGCTCTTTGATTGCGACGGCACGTTGGTCGACAGTGCCGGGCTCATCCACGAAACCATGCGCCGCACTTTCGAGAAGTTCGGCAAGGCGGAGCCTCGATTTGGCGACACCAAGGCCATTATCGGCCTGTCGCTGGATATCGCTATCGCGCGCATGCAGGGCAGGCCGCATGTCGAGCAGGAAGACATCGACATGACGGCGCATTACAAATCGCTGTTTACGATCGTACGTCAGGATCTCGACCACAGAGAGCCGCTGTTTGCCGGCATTCGGGAGATGATCGACGCGATCAGCGGCCGCGAGGATCTGCTGATCGGGGCGGTGACCGGCAAATCCCGGCGCGGGCTGAACCTCGTGATGGAGACGCACGGCTTCGACAAGCATTTTGTCGTTGCGCGCACCGCCGACGACTGCCCCTCCAAGCCGCATCCGGCCATGGTGACGGAATGTTGCGACGAAACCGGGATGAATGCCGCCGATACCATTGTCATTGGCGACGCGGTTTACGATATGCAGATGGCAAAGGCTGCCGGCGCCAAGGCGATCGGTGTTGCCTGGGGCTATGCCAGTGTGGATGAGTTGATCGCCAACGGCGCCGATGCGATCGCCTACCATCCGAACGAGATATTGCGCCATTTTTCCTGAGGTGAGCCCATGCGCGATCTGCTGAACGATCTTTCCGAGGGCCTGAGCCATCCCGATCCCATCCGCCGGGCCCAGATCCAGATGAAGAAGCCGCTGCCGAAGCGTTTCTACACCGACGTGGCGGTCGCCGAGGACGGGGGCAGTTTCGCGATCACGCTCGACGGCAAGTCGGTGCGCACGCCGGCACGGCAGGTTCTTGCCGTTCCCACAGAGGCGCTCGCACGGCTTGTCGCCGCCGAATGGCGGGAGCAGGGCGAGGAAATCGATCCGACCACCATGCCGGTGACCCGGCTGGTCAACACTGCGCTCGACGGCGTGGCAACCAATACGCAGGCGATCTTCGAAGATATTCTCCGCTTTTCCTCGAGCGACCTCATCTGCTACCGCGCCGACGGGCCGGAGCTGCTGGTCGAGCGCCAGAGGCAACGTTGGGACCCGATCATCGACTGGGCGGCCAGCGATCTCGGCGCCCGTTTCATTCTCGTCGAAGGGGTGATGCATCACGAACAGCCGCGTGAGGCGACCGCGGCCTTTGCCGTGACGCTGGCGCGGCATCAGAGTCCGATGGCGCTCGCCGCCCTCCATACGGTCACGACGCTGACCGGCTCGGCGATCCTGGCGGTTGCCTTGGCCGAGGGCCGGGTGACGGTGGAGGAGGCGTGGTCGCTTGCTCATCTCGACGAAGACTGGACGATCGAGCATTGGGGGCGCGACGAAGAAGCCGAGGAGCGAAGAGCCAAGCGCTTTGCCGAGTTCAAGGCGGCAGCGGATGTTTTTTTCGCCCTAAGCGCCTGAAACATATTGCCTTCTCAGACATTATGGCGAAATCTGCGACTCCAACGGGGTGGTGCGGGATTTTGCGATGGATTGGCTGAGGTCGTGTTTTTGCCGGACCGTGCTCGTCTGTATTGCGCTGACGGCTTGCGGCAGCCTCTCGGCCAACAAGCCGAAGGCGCCGCTCTATGATGTGCGCAGCGCCGTCGTTCTCTCCGGCCCGAACATCCCGGCCGAGCTGCTTGCCGGGATCAACGACCGCGTCAATGCCGCGATCAATGCAACGATGCGCGACACCGTGCTGCCGCGGGTGGTGCTGACAATCCGCGTGGTTTCGATTCAAAAGGGACTCGGTTTCCAAAAGGACCGCAACGTCGCCAAAATCAGCGTCGACGCGGCTTCGGTCGAGGATGGCTCGGTGATTGCCGTCAGCGCCTTCGACGTAACCAGTATCGCCGCCGATCCGAAACTTGCCGACGACATCATGGCCGAGGACGTCGCTGCACGGATTCGCTCGGTTTTCTCACTTAGCGGACGCAGCCGCTAGCGCATATCGACCGCGAGAGCGGCGAGGAGAGATCGCATGAAGGAAATTCTCGAAGAACTGGAACGCCGCCGCGGCATCGCCCGCCTCGGCGGCGGGAAGGAGCGCATCGATGCTCAGCACAAGCGCGGCAAGCTAGCGGCGCGCGAGCGCATCGACCTCTTTCTCGACGAGGGCTCCTTCGAAGAGTTCGACATGTTCGTGGAGCACCGCTCCACCGATTTCGGCATGGATAAGAGCCGTATCGCCGGCGACGGCGTCGTCACCGGCTGGGGCACGGTCAACGGCCGCACGGTCTTCGTCTTCGCCAAGGACTTCACCGTCTTCGGTGGCTCGCTTTCGGAAGCGCATGCGGAGAAGATCATGAAGGTGCAGGACATGGCGCTGAAGAACCGCGCGCCGATCGTCGGCATCTACGATGCCGGCGGCGCCCGAATCCAGGAAGGTGTGGCGGCCCTCGGTGGCTACGCCGAAGTCTTCCAGCGCAACGTGCTGGCCTCCGGCGTCATCCCGCAGATCTCGGTGATCATGGGTCCCTGTGCCGGTGGTGACGTCTATTCGCCTGCCATGACCGATTTCATCTTCATGGTGCGCGATACCTCCTACATGTTCGTCACCGGCCCCGACGTGGTGAAAACTGTGACCAACGAGACAGTGACGGCTGAAGAGCTCGGCGGCGCCGTGGTGCATACGGTGCGCTCGTCGATTGCCGACGGCGCCTATGAGAATGATGTCGATACGCTGTTGCAGGTGCGCCGGCTGATCGATTTCCTGCCGCTTTCGAACACTTCCCCGTTGCCGGAGATCGAATGTTACCAGTCGGTGACCGAGACCGATGCGTCGCTCGACACCCTGGTGCCGGCGAGCGCCAACAAGCCCTACGATATCAAGGAACTCATCCGGAAGGTGGCGGACGAGGGGGATTTCTTCGAAATCCAGGAGAGCTTTGCCAAAAACATCGTCTGCGGCTTCGGCCGCGTCGAAGGCTCCACCGTCGGTTTCGTCGCCAACCAGCCGATGGTGCTGGCCGGCGTGCTCGACAGCGACGCCTCGCGCAAAGCGGCGCGCTTCGTGCGCTTCTGCGACTGCTTCAACATTCCGATCGTCACCTTCGTCGACGTGCCGGGATTTCTGCCGGGCACGGCGCAGGAATATGGCGGCCTGATCAAGCATGGCGCCAAGCTGCTCTTCGCCTATGCCGAGGCGACGGTGCCGAAGCTCACCGTCATCACCAGGAAAGCCTTTGGTGGCGCCTATGACGTTATGGCGTCAAAACATCTGCGGGGCGACCTGAACTATGCCTGGCCGACGGCGCAGATCGCGGTGATGGGCGCCAAGGGCGCGGTCGAGATCATCTTCCGCAAGGATATTGCCGATCCGGAGAAGATCGCCGCCCATACGAAAATGTACGAGGACAGGTTCCTCTCTCCCTTCGTCGCTGCAGAGCGCGGTTATATCGACGAGGTGATCATGCCGCATTCGACCCGGCGGCGGCTGGCGCGCGGACTGAAGATGTTGCGCAACAAGGATCTCGCCAATCCCTGGAAGAAACACGACAACATCCCGCTCTGACATTCGGCCGCGTGTTGCCTGCTGTCGAAAAAGTGAACGGCCGTCAGCGATCCGTGTGTTCAATCAGGGCCGGGGACGGGCTAACGCTCGGCTGCAATTTCTTTAATGGAGAGGTTTAATGTCAACTTTCGAGCGTCTTTCCGCCTATCGCCCCTATGGGCTGGCCGCTCTCAGAATCATCACCGCGCTGCTGTTTATCGAGCACGGCACCATGAAGCTTTTCGCCTTCCCGGCTGAACAGATGGCGGGCTCGCTGCCGCCGCTGATGCTTTTCGCGGCTCTTCTGGAGCTTGTCGGCGGGCTCCTTATTCTCATTGGCCTGCTGACGCGGCCCGTGGCCTTCCTGCTGGCCGGCGAAATGGCGGTCGCCTATTTCATGGCGCATGCGCCGAAAAGCTTCTTCCCGGCCCTCAACCAGGGCGACGCGGCAATTCTGTTCTGCTTCGTCTTCCTCTACCTGTTCTTCTCGGGTGCCGGCGCTTTCTCCGTCGACAACCGCAAGGCAGCTTGAGCGATTGCTGAGGGGCGTCGACGACGCCCCTCAAGCTTATTTCAGGCTGTCAGCTTGAGACCGGCGATGCCGCCGACGATCAGCATGATGCAGGCAAGGCGGGAGACGCTTGCCTGATCGCCGAGCAGCCAGATACCGAGGAGCACGGTGCCGACCGTGCCGATGCCGGTCCAGACCGCATAGGCGGTGCCGATCGGCAGGTGCTTCACTGCCAAGCCGAGCAGCACGACGCTCACCACCATGGAAATGACGGTCAGCGTCGTCGGCAGCGGCCGCGTGAAACCCTCGGTGTATTTAAGGCCGATCGCCCAGCCACATTCGAAAAGACCAGCGAGAAAAAGCAGAAACCAGGCCATACGCCTCTCCTTATTCAAGAGCGAGGCCGTCCCCGCGACGATTGCATCCTTGGGATGCCGCAGTCGTCTGCGATGGAACCTATATGCGTGAGGAAGCGGCCGGCTTCAAGATAAGAATCGGCATGGCGGCCATGCCACCCGTTTCTTGCCGGCCCTATGACCTGCCACCGGCCTCACCGGAAAGGTTCTTGGCGCGGCGACAGAGGCGATCGAACGTCTCGAGAAAACGCGAGCGGTCCTTCGGGCTGAAGGCGGCATTATAACCTTTGCTTTCCCCGGTTTCCCGCAAATGCGCACCGAGATCGCGCATGGCGCTCGCCATGCCGATATTGGTCTCGTCGAAGACACGTCCGGTCGGACCACTGACGAAGGCGCCAGTCGCGACGCAGCGCACGGCGAGCGGCACGTCGGCAGTAACGACGACGTCGCCCGTGCCGGCGCGCTCGGCGATCCAGTTGTCGGCGGCATCGAAGCCGTTGGAAACGATGACGTTGTGGACCATCGGATCGCGGGACTGGCGCAGGCCGGAATTGGCGACGAAGGTGACCTCGAGGCCGTGGCGTTCGGCAACCTTCAGAACTTCCGGCTTCACCGGGCAGGCATCGGCGTCGACATAGATCATGGCGGTGTCCTCATACCGGCTGACTGGCCGGCTGTCTGACCATATCGATATGGGGAATGCCGTCTTCCAGATATTCCTGCGACGTCCCGACAAAACCGAACGATTCGTAGAAGCGGCGCAGATGGGCCTGCGACGACAAGGCGATCGGATTTGCCGGATAAAGCCGCTCACAGGCGGCGATTGATTCGCGCATCAATGCATCGCCCAGACGTTTGCCGCGATGGGCAGGCGAGACGACGACGCGGCCGATCTTTGACGGGTCCTGCGGCTCATGCGGTTTCAGGATCCGCACCGCCGCCAGGAGGTCACCGCCCTCCAACAGTCTGAGATGCAGGGCATCAATGTCCTTGCCGTCGAGTTCCGGATAGGGACAGTTCTGCTCGACGACGAAGACATCGACGCGCATTCGAAGGAGATCGTAGAGCTCCCGCGCGGGGAGCTCATCGAAATGCCTGAGATCGACTTGGTAGTTGGCTACCGCCATCAGTAGACCACCACGCCGCGGATGCTTTCGCCCTTGTGCATCAGCTCGAAGCCCTTGTTGATGTCTTCGAGCGGCATCGTGTGGGTGATCATCGGATCGATCTGGATCTTGCCCTGCATGTACCAGTCGACAATCTTCGGCACGTCGGTGCGGCCGCGCGCGCCGCCGAAGGCGGTGCCCATCCAGTTGCGGCCGGTCACCAGCTGGAACGGCCGGGTGGAGATCTCCTGGCCGGCGCCGGCCACATCGATGATGACCGATTTGCCCCAGCCGCGGTGCGATGCTTCCAGCGCCTGGCGCATCACCTTGGTGTTGCCGGTGCAGTCGAAGGTGTAGTCGGCGCCGCCGATCAGGTCGCCATTACGCTTGGTCATGTTGACCAGATAGGGCACGATGTCGTCGCCCACCTCCTTCGGGTTGACGAAATGCGTCATGCCGAACTTCTCGCCCCAGGCCTTGCGATCCGGGTTGATATCGACGCCGATGATCATGTCGGCGCCGGCAAGCCGCAGGCCCTGCAGCACGTTGAGGCCGATGCCGCCGAGCCCGAAGACGATCGCCGTCGAACCGATCTCGACCTTGGCGGTGTTGATCACCGCGCCGATGCCCGTGGTGACGCCGCAGCCGATGTAGCAGACCTTGTCGAAGGGGGCGTCGGGATTGATCTTGGCCAGCGCGATCTCCGGCAGCACCGTGTAATTGGCAAAGGTCGAGCAGCCCATATAGTGATGGATCTTGTCCTTGCCGATCGAGAAGCGCGAGGTGCCGTCCGGCATCACGCCCTGGCCCTGGGTCGAGCGGATCGCCGTGCAGAGATTGGTCTTGCGCGACGTGCAGGAATAGCATTCGCGGCATTCGGGCGTATAAAGCGGAATGACGTGGTCGCCCTTCTTGACCGAGGTCACACCCGGGCCGACGTCGACGACGATGCCGGCGCCCTCATGGCCGAGGATCGCCGGAAACAGGCCTTCCGGATCGGCTCCCGACAGGGTGAAATCGTCGGTGTGGCAGATGCCGGTCGCCTTGACCTCCACCAGCACTTCGCCGGCCTTCGGCCCTTCCAGCTGCACGGTCATCACTTCAAGCGGTTTTCCGGCCTGAACGGCTACGGCGGCGCGAACGTCCATCTTTAGATCTCCCTGATTTTCTCTGTTTCTGATTGCCTGTATCCGGGCAAGCTTGGCATGGCCGGCGAGGCCGGCTCAAGCGAATTCCATGATCACCGCGTCGACGGCCAGGCTTTCGCCGGCCGCGGCATTGATCTTGGAGACAACGAGATCGCGCTCGGCGCGCAAGACGTTTTCCATCTTCATCGCCTCGACGATGGCAAGCGTCTCACCGGCCTTGACCTCCTGACCCTCGGCGACCGCAATGGACACGACGAGGCCGGGCATCGGGCAGAGCAGGAGCCTGGAGGTATCCGGCGGCAGCTTCACCGGCATCAGCCTGTCGAGTTCCGCATGGCGCGGCGAAAAGACCTTGGCGGTCACCGACAGTCCCTGCCAGTCGACGCGCAGGCCGTTGAGGATGGGACGGATCTGCGCGGCAATATCCTGGTTGCCGACCCTGCCGCTCCAGACCGAATCACCCGGTCTCCAATCGGTGACAACGCTCCGGCTTTCGCCCTCGATCTCCATCTCCATATCGAAAGGAATGGTGACGAGGCCATCGAGCAATCTGACAGCGACGTAGTTCCCAGCTGTTTTGACCACCCAATGCTCCCGCAGCGTGGCCGATGCGGAGCGCAGGCGATCGGCGAAACGTTCGCGGCGGTTCGCTTCGATGAGCGAGGCAGACAGCGCGATTGCGGCAAGCGTGGCTTCCTCCTGCCGGTCCGGCTTCATCGGCGCGAAACCGTCAGGATATTCCTCGGCAATAAAGCCGGTCGACAGCCGGCCCTCGCGCCAGCGCGGATGTTTCATCAGCGCCGACAGGAAGGGAACATTGTGCTCGATGCCGTCGACGACGAAGCCGTCCAGCGCCTGGCCCATGGCCTCAATCGCTTCACTACGCGTCGGCGCCCAGGTGCAGAGCTTGGCGATCATCGGATCGTAATACATCGAGATCTCGGCGCCCTCGAAAACGCCGGTATCGTTGCGAACGACAATGTTGCCGGTCCTGCCTTCCGCCGGCGGGCGGTAGCGCGTTAGGCGGCCGATCGAAGGCAGGAAGTTGCGGTATGGATCTTCGGCATAAAGCCGGCTTTCGATCGCCCAGCCATTAAGCCTGATAGCGTCCTGGCTGAAGCTCAGCGGCTCTCCCGCGGCGATGCGGATCATCTGTTCGACGAGGTCAATGCCGGTGACGAGTTCGGTCACCGGATGCTCGACCTGCAGGCGGGTGTTCATTTCGAGGAAGTAAAAATTGCGGTCGCGGTCAACGATGAATTCGACCGTGCCGGCGCTCTGGTAGTCGACGGCCTTCGCCAGCGCCACCGATTGTTCGCCCATGGCCTTGCGAGTTTTTTCATCGAGGAAAGGTGAGGGTGCCTCTTCCGCCACTTTCTGGTTCCGACGCTGGATCGAGCATTCCCGCTCGCCGAGATAGACGACGTTGCCATGCGCATCGGCCAGCACCTGGATCTCGATATGGCGCGGCTCAACGACGAATTTCTCGATGAAGACGCGGTCGTCGCCGAAGGAGCTCTTCGCTTCGGAGCGGGCGCGCTCGAAGCCGTCGCGCACCTCGGCCTCGTTCCAGGCAATGCGCATGCCCTTGCCGCCGCCGCCGGCAGACGCCTTGATCATGACCGGATAGCCAATCCCGCCGGCGATCGTTTCCGCATGCGCGGCATCCTCGATGACGCCGAGATGGCCCGGCACGGTGGAGACGCCGGCCGCATTGGCGAACTTCTTCGATTCGATCTTGTCGCCCATCGCCATGATGGCCTTCGGCTTCGGGCCGATGAAAACGATGCCCTGCTTTTCCAGCTCGGCGCAGAAAGAGGCGCGCTCGGAGAGAAATCCGTAACCGGGATGCACCGCCTCGGCGCCGGTCGCCTTGCAGGCGGCGATGATCTTTTCGGCAACCAGATAGCTTTCCGACGCTGCGGCGGGGCCGATATGGACGGCCTCGTCGGCCATTTCGACATGCAGCGCATCCCGATCCGCATCCGAATAGACCGCAACGGTCGAAATGCCCATGCGGCGCGCCGTCTTGATCACGCGGCAGGCGATCTCGCCGCGGTTCGCGATCAGGATTTTCTTGAACATCGAGACTCCACCCAGAAATGCGTTCCGGAGTTTTACGCATAAAACACAGGAACGCACAATCGGGCTTGGCGCCGGCACGCAGGAGACGTGGGATGACGTCGCGGAATGTCAGGCGACGGCGGCTTCCGCGACGGATTCCTCGTCGACGATGCGCAGCCAGCGGCTGCGCCGCGGTTCCGGTCGATCGCGCAGCGTGACGGCGGCCATGATCCCAGCCCAGTGAGGATGGTTGGCGCCCGGCAGCGTTGCCTGCTCGATCTGATGGAGGACACCATATTCAGCCGGCGATACGGCGATGACGCCGCCTGCGGCGATGCTTCTGAAGATGCGCATCGCAAAATCGACGTCCTGGCGTGTGATGTTCTTGCGGTCGACGGCGCGCGACAGCTTGTAGCCGCCGATGCCGTCGGTGATCGCCAGCCGAAGCTGGTCGAGGGCAAGCGCTCTCAATTCACCCGGCACATCGGCCGAAATCTCCATGACGTGGAGAATGAGCTCGAGCTCCAGCGCCGAGTTGACGACGCCGTCGGTCGTGAACATGCGCATGATCCAGGCAACGTTGATTTCATCAAGCGAGCCCTGTGGATAGGTGTAATGGACGATGAAACCGGCGATCTGCTCCACGAAGAAAGCGTTCCACTCGGCACATTTTTCGGGACAGGAATTGTTGAGCGCCAACATTGCGACGACATCCTGAGACGTCCGGATCCCCTCGGGGAAAGCATGTTTGCGCAGCAGCACGATATCTTCGGCCGTCAGCCGATGCTTGCCGGCCACGACGCAGGCCGGAAAAGCGAGACGGAATTCGCTCATGTTTTAACTCCAGGCTTCATCATGAAGCCGGAAACCGTTTTAGCGGCTGCGAATTGACGATCCCTCAAGAAGAGGAGTTAACCCGCTGTTGCGGATATCAGGACGATTTTAGCGACTGTGCCTGCAGCCGCTCGCGCCAGATGATGAAGAGGCCGGATGCGACGATGATTAAAATGCCGATCCATTTGGAGAAATTCGGGAAATCATTGAACAGCGCATAGCCGAGCACGGTGGCCGAGATGATCTCGAAATATTGAAACGGGGCAAGCAGCGACAGCGGTGCAAGCCGGAAAGCCCGCACCACCAACATATGCGCATATCCTGAGATCGAGCCGAGGGCGACAAGCAGCGCAAGGCCGAGGCCGGAGGAGGGCAGGGAAATGGCGAAATCCCCATTGCCTGCGCTGCTGCCGACGAGAAGGGCGGCCGCCATGAAGATCGTTCCGCCGATGCCGGCCATGGTCTGCATGGTGAGGGGCGAGTCGGCCTCGCCGATGGCGCGATTGAGGAAAAGATAGAGCGAGAAGAGAAAGGCGCAGGCCACCGGCAGCAGCGCCTTCAAGCCGAAAATCTCGTAACTCGGCTGAATGACGATCATCGCGCCGCCGAAACCGACGACGATCGCCATCCAGCGCCGCCAGCCGACCTTCTCTCCGAGAAGCAGGGCCGACATGGCGGTCAGCATGAAGGGCTCGACGAAATAGATGGCAAAGACATCGGCAAGCGGCATGTATTTGACGGCGACGAAAAATAGCAGGCTCGCCGCCCCATGCAGCACGCCGCGCAGCAGATTCATCCACGGCCGCTTGGCGGAAAGCGCCTTGCGTCCAAAAATGACAAAGAGAATCGGCAGGGTGCAGGCGATCTGGAAGAAGAAGCGGTAGAAGGTGACCTGACCCGGCGACATCGATTCAAAGGTCGCCATGTATTTGGCGATGGCATCCATGATCGGCAGGATGAACATAGCGCCGGACATGATGGCCATGCCCTGCAGGGAATCTTGATGGGGCTTTGACATGGCTGCCGATTCTTGTGGGAACGGTGTCCATCAATCACGGGAAAGCCGGGCAAATCAAGCCCGTGAAACCGCTCAAGCAGTCAGAGATCATTCGCCGTTTCACCGAAAACCGTCTCGAACGCGGCGCGCAGCCGGATGTCGACATCCGCTATCATGACGGGAAGGCCGAGATCGACGAGGCTGGTGACGCCGTAGGCCGATATCCCGCAGGGCACGATGCCGCTGAAATGATCGAGATCGGGATCGACGTTGAGCGACAGGCCGTGGAAGGTCACCCATTTGCGCAGCCGGATGCCGAGGGCGGCAATCTTGTCTTCAGCCATCGTGCCGTCTGGCAGCAACGGCTTTTCCGGGCGGCGGACCCAGACGCCGACGCGATCCTCGCGCCGCTCGCCGCGCACGTTCATCATGTCGAGCGTGCGGATGACGACCTCCTCGAGAGCGGCGACAAAGGCGCGTACGTCCTGGCGCCTGCGCTTCAGGTCGAGCATGACATAGGCGACGCGCTGACCGGGTCCGTGATAGGTATATTCACCGCCACGTCCTGTCGCAAAGACCGGAAAGCGGTCCGGCTGGACGAGGTCGCCCGCATTGGCGCTGGTGCCGGCGGTATAGAGCGGCGGATGCTCGACGAGCCAGACAAGTTCGTCGCCGCCTTCTCCGATCGCCGCCACCTCGCGCTCCATCGTCTCCACCGCCGCCTCATAGGCAACGAGTCCGTCGGCGATACGCCAGCGCACAGGCCGAGTACCGAGTTTCGGGAGCATGGAGAATTCGAGATCGGTGCGAAGCATGGCCATTCCTTGCCGCCTGTCCGAAATGCCTGACGATATAGGGGCGGCAGGAGACCTATATGGACCCGTTTTCCGTCCAATTCAAATGCCGTGAAAGGTTTTCAAAAAAACTGTCATATCGCCCTTGTGCACCCCAAATGCTTTTGCTACATGCTGCCCCGCCGACGCAAATCGGCACCTACCACGATGCGGTCGTGGCGGAATTGGTAGACGCGCAGCGTTGAGGTCGCTGTGGGGCAACCCGTGGAAGTTCGAGTCTTCTCGACCGCACCATCCCTTTCAGGGAAACGCTCGCCGAGCGATAATTTCCGTATCCCTTGATCAGCCTGTGACCAGCCCGTGGCCATGATCGCTGCCGTCTGTTTTCTGGCAATGTTGCTCGGTTTCCTGCTGCAGATATCGACAAAGCTGGTATTGCGGCGAAGCTTCGGCCTGGTGGCGGCAAATCGCGGCGTGAAGATCGGCGGGCCCTACAGGTTGATCCGCCATCTGATGTACGCAGGTTATCTGCTGACGCATGTCGGCTTCTTCCTGGCCCATCCGAGCTCTTGGAATTTTGCCGTTAATTCCACGGCACTTGCGGCACAGTGTCTACGCCTTCTTGCGGAGGAGCGCCTGCTCAGGGAGGATCCTGTTTACGCGGTCTTCATGGCTAAAACCCGTTACCGGCTCGTTCCATTGGTGTTCTGAGGCCAGATAGCTCCCTGTTTAGAATGAAGGGGCCGATTTTCCGGCCCCTTATTTATTGGATCAATGCGTTGCGCGGCAGGCCTCGGTGCGCGAGGCGCCGCTGTCGGCACCTTTGGTATGGGAGCCGCTCGGGCCGACCATGCTGTGGCACGGGGGCAGGGGCTTGATGCTTGCGGTCGCGGTCTTGTCGATCGCGGGGGCTGCCATCGCCGTCGGCGCGAAACCGTCGCTGTCATTGGTATAGTCGCTGGAATAGGCCGGAGCTTTGTGGTTGTTGCTATAGTGCACCGGGGCAGGCTGCGCCATCTTAGAGGGCGCAAAGCCATCGCTGTCGTTGGTATAATCGTCGGAATAAGTCGGCTGGGCGAAGGCCGCGCCGGCAAGGCTGACGGCAAACAGGGAGGCGGCGAGGGCAAATTTGATGCGCATGGTTCTTCTCCTCAATCTGTTGTTGCATTCAACAACATAAACCATCCCCGGCAGATAAGATTTCGCGCGCCAATTGCGGCGATATTGTGAACGGAAGCCGATCGCTTCAATGCCTTTTGTTCAAATGAAATCACGGTGTTGTCAACGAACGTGACGTTTCCGTTACGGCAGCCGCGTAGCAAAACAGACGGCAGGCTACCTGCTCCTGCTGCAATCGGAAATTGTTAACTTTTGGTAATGTCAGGAACCTAGGAGGCGGTGTGCCCGCCTCCTGGCGATGGTCATCGTGATGCGCCTCTGGTCAGTCTTCGTTCGGGATATGCGCGTCGACCCCGGTCAGCTGCAGCCTGTTGCGGACATGGTGGACGCCGTCGACCGATAGCGCGCCGAGCTCGACCTTGCGGGCAATGCCGATCGTCTCGACCGAGCCTTCGAGGGTGACGACGTGACCGTCCGCATGAACCTCGATACTGTTGATATCGACCTCGGGAATATTTTCGAGAGCGTCGTTCACCCGCGCCTCGAGCTCGTCGCTTTCATCGCGATCGATCATACCGGCGCGCAACGAATCCTTGAGGCGATTCTCGTTGCCGTCTTGGTCTGTGCCGTCGATTCGGAAACCTGTGTTGGGATCGCTGTCGAAATTTGCCGCGGTCTCGCCATAGGGACGGTTGGCGGGGTCGCTGGCGGCGGTGCCGTCGGCATAAGGCCAGCCGTCATCGAGATTGCGTTCTTCGAGGTCGCGATATTCTTCTTCACGGGAAAGCTCGGGGGCCTCGCGTGAAATCGGGGTCTTGTCACCGATCCTTGCCATTATAGTCGCTCCTAGTTTCTCTCGGGACAACGCCGACAGGGGCGAATGGTTCGGTGTGGCGGGCGATTTGTCAGCCTTGGGTTTTCTCCCATTTTTTGACGAGGCGTTCGCGTTTCAGCCGCGAAAGCCGCTGCAGCCAGAAGATGCCGTCGAGCTGGTCCACCTCGTGCTGGACGCAGATGGCGAGGAAACCTTCGGCGGCCTCCTCGTGCACGATGCCGCCGGCATCCTGATAGCGAAAGCGGATCGCCCGTGGACGTGTGACCTCTTCGGTCGCGCCGGGCATGGAGACGCTGCCCTCGGCATGGTTCATCGTCTCCTGCGACCTCCAGGTAATCTGCGGATTGACGTAGAGGCGCACACCGTCGGCTCGATCGAGCTCCAGCACCGTCACACGGCGGAAAACGCCGATATGGGCGGCGGTGATGCCGACGCCGGGGGCTGCGCGCATCGTCGCCAGCAGGTCGTCGGCGAGCGCGGCTAACGAAGCATCGAAGTCCGTCACCGGTTCGCAGACGGTCTTCAGGCCCGGATGCGGATAGTGCAGGATCGGACGGATGGCCATGAAGCGGGTTCCCCTCTCTTTGAGCGGCGGGGAAACTATCGCCGGCCGCAGACATTGTCATCACGAAGCACGGTTGGCGCTTTACGACAAGGATGCTTTGAGCTAGCAGGGGCCAAGAATTCCGACTGCGGGAGCCTCGCGCGGGATTCGCTTATCCGCTTGTTGACAATGTGTTTTCGGCCGACATTTGCGAATGCGGTGCGGCAGTCGTTGAAATTCGAACCAGGTGCGAGGGCGGCAGATGACGACGACCGATGGGGAAGACCGCATTCGCCGGCGCGATGACGAAGAAGCGGATATTTACGACGAGGACGGCAATGTCCGCGGCGATTTCCTGGCGCTCGTCGGTGCGGCGATCGCCGATCGCGACACGCTGTTCCTGCGCGGGAATGTCGCCCGCCTGCATGAATCCGAGATAGGCGACCTGCTCGAATCGATCCAGCCGGATCAGCGCCTGGCGCTGGTGCGGCTGCTCGGCGACGATTTCGACATGACGGCGCTGACCGAGGTCGACGAGGCAATTCGCCGCGAGATCGTCGACCAGATGCCGAACGAGCAGATCGCGGCCGCCATCGGCGAGCTCGACTCGGACGATGCCGTTTACATTCTCGAAGACCTCGACAAGGAGGACCGGGAAGAAATCCTCGCCCAGATGCCGTTTACCGAGCGGGTGCGGCTGCGCCGGGCGCTCGACTACCCGGAAAGCTCGGCCGGCCGCCGCATGCAGACCGAGTTCGTCGCCGTGCCGCCATTCTGGACGGTGGGCCAGACGATCGACTATATGCGCGACGAGGAGGACCTGCCCTATTCCTTCTCGCAGATATTCGTCATCGATCCGACCTTCAAGCTGCTCGGCGCCGTCGATCTCGATCAGATCCTGCGCACCAAGCGGCAGACGAAGATCGAGCAGATCATGCGGGAGACCAACCATCCGGTGCCCGCCGAGATGGACCAGGAGGAGGCCGCCCAGCTTTTCGAACAATACGATCTTCTGTCGGCTGCCGTCGTCGACGAGAACGGCCGGCTGGTCGGCGTGCTGACCATCGACGACGTCGTCGACGTCATCCACGAAGAGGCGGACGAGGACATCAAGCGCCTCGGCGGCGTCGGCGACGAAGAACTGTCGGACAACGTGGTCTCGACGGCGCGCTCGCGGTTTCTCTGGCTTCTGATCAATCTCGGCACGGCGATGCTGTCGGCGAGCGTCATCGGCCTGTTCGACGCCTCGATCGAGAAAATGATCGCGCTTGCGGTGCTGATGCCGATTGTCGCTTCGATGGGCGGCAATGCCGGCACGCAGACGATGACGGTGACCGTGCGTGCGCTCGCCACCCGCGATCTCGACATCTACAATGCCGGCCGCATCATCCGCAGGGAGGCAGGCGTCGGCATTCTCAACGGCGCCGTCTTTGCGACGATCATGGGCGCGATCGCCGGCATCTGGTTTCACGACTATCAGCTCGGCGGGGTGATCGCGGCGGCGATGATCATCAATCTGATGGCGGCCGCCCTTGCCGGCATCCTGCTGCCGCTGCTGCTCGACAAGGTGGGCGCCGACCCGGCGATTGCCTCGTCGGTGTTCGTCACGACGGTAACCGACTGCACCGGCTTCTTCGCTTTTCTCGGTATCGCCACCTGGTGGTTCGGCATCTGACGGTTCGCCGAAATTGACTATTACGTAAAAGTCAATATTATTGCCGGTTCGATGACGGGGAACACATGCCGGTGAACAAATATTATAGCATAACGGAGCTGACGCGCGAATTCGGTGTCTCGACGCGCACGCTCCGCTTCTACGAAGACGAGGGACTGATCCATCCGGAGCGGCGAGGGCGCACGCGTCTCTTCCGGCCGGCGGACCGACGGCTCATCGGAGAAATCCTGCGCGGCCGGCGGATCGGCTTCACCATCGCGGAAATCCGCGAGATCATCCAGGTCTATAAGGAGCCGCCTGGCGAGCTCGGCCAGCTGAAGCTCCTGATGAAGCGCGTCGACGAGAAGCGTGAGGACCTGCGCCAGAAGCGCAAGGACATAGACGACACGCTGACGGAACTCGACAATATCGAAGAGGCCTGCCTGGGCCGTCTTGCCGAAATCGGCGTCACCACCTGAGAATTGCCGCAGGCGGTTGCCGGTCCTTTATTGCGCCTCGGCGCTGCATTCGCCGGCAATCGTCTGGACCCGCTCATCGTTCTGCAGATCGATCTTGCCCGCCTGCAGCGGTGTCAGCAGCGACTGCGCCTGCAATCTGTCGAGCGTGCACTGACAAAAGCTGCGGCAAAGCGCTTCGCCTTGCTGCATGACGCAGGCGGAGTTGCATTGCCTAAGGTAAGTTTCGACCGGATCCGGCTGCGGCGGTGGGACGACAAGGGAAAGACCGTAAGCGATCGCGATCAGCACCGGCTGATGAATGAGGTAGAAGGCAAGGCTGTGGCGGCCAAGCTTCGCCGGCCACCAGGAGCCTGTGCCGATGGCCGCGAGCCGATGCGGCAGCCTGGTTCTGATGGCAATCAAGGCGATGCTCAAGCCCACGAAGAACGGCGTAGCCCAAGGAAACAGCGGCACGTAATCGTTGGAGCGTTGCGGCGTTTCGGCAAGGCCGATCCAGGCGAGATATCTCGGATCGAAGAAGGCTGAACGGAGCAGGCCCGGTGTGCCGAAATTATCGAGGATCCAGGCGGCAAGGAGCGCGACTGTGACGAGGAGCGTGAAAGCGATCGGCAATCTGACAAAAACGACGCCGATGAGCGTGAGCACCGCAATACAATGCAGGATGCCGAAATAGATCCAGGTGTCCGGCATTGCAACGCGGGTGGCGATTGAAATGACCGCGGCCGCCGCGGCAATCATGCCGAAACGTTTCCAGAAGGACGGCCAGCGAATCGTCGGCGTGCTGGAGAGCGCCAGGCTGATGCCGACGATAAAGAGAAAGGTCGTGGCGATCGCCCGGGCATAGATCTTCAGCCAGCCGGTCTCGGCCGTGCCCGGCGCCAGATAGGCCATGAACTCCATGTCCCAGGTGAAATGGTAGCTCGCCATGGCGATCAATGCGACGCCGCGCGCCGTATCCAATAGACCGATGCGCGGCGGTCTTGCCACCGCATCTGCCTGCATTGCCGGCATTGTCATCAAAGTCCCCCGGTCAAATCACTTCCGTCGTTCGACGGCGTGCCGTGGCGAATAGCAGAAAGGTGTGGATTTGATGGCGGGCCGGCATCCATGATCGCCAGCCGCGCCTGCGAGAAGAACTGCCGCCGTGTCAGCACGAAGATGACGGTCGCCGTCGTCAGCATGAAGACGTAGGGATTGATGAACCAGCCGAGATAGCCGATCGACAGGAAGATCGCCCTGAGGCCCTCGTTGAAATTGCTGCCCGCGATGACATTCATGCGGATAACGCGTTCGGCGGCCCGCTCCGCGGCGATGACGTCGCTCTCGGCTTCGCGCATCATCGGAATGGAGCCGAAAAGGATGGTGCAATAGTTGAACAGCCGATAGGACCAGCCGAACTTGAAGAAGGCATAACCGAACAGCGCCGCCAGACCGCCGACCTTCATCTCAAAGGCGGCATGGCCACCATGGAAGACGACGGGCAGGTCGGCAAAGACGGCGTCGACCTTTTCCGTCGCGCCGAGCAGGGCAAAGCAACTGCCGAGCGCAAAGATCGAGGTCGAGGCGAAAAAGGCGGTGCCGTTCTGCAGGCCGGACATGATCTGCGTGTCGATCATCTTCAGGTCGCGCCGCAGAGAATTATAGATCCACTCCCGCCGCCGTTCGGTCATCGCATGGGTCAGGCTGGTGCGGCCGAAGAAGGTGCGACCCTTCAGCAGCCAGGAGTAGCCCATCCAGACACAGGCAAAGAAAGCCAGAGCGATATAATCCGCCGTCGTCATCAATGATTCAGTCTCCGCATGATTGCGGCCACCTTACATATGCGCTGAGATGCTGCAATGACCGGTAAGCCGGGCTCACACGGATTTAGAGCGCTGCGCGTCCATAAGGGGACACTCACGGCGATATAGCTCTGAAAAGCGATTCCGATTTTCATGGCTCTGCGCTAGTGTGAAATGTCGCACCGACTCCAGGCGATGTCGGTTCGCCGCTTGGATCCGGCGCCGGCGGCGTTTAAATTTGCATTCCAGTGTTCAGAAGGCGCATCCATGTTTCTTTCGGTATTCGACGTGTTCAAGATCGGTGTCGGACCGTCGAGCTCGCACACGATGGGTCCGATGTCGGCCGCCAACCGATTTCTCGACCTGATCCTGTCGAATGAATGGCCGCGTCCGTCATCGGGCGCTCAGGTCGTCGCGATCAAGGTCAGCCTGCATGGCTCGCTCGCCCATACAGGGATCGGCCATGGCACGGGCAGGGCTGTCATTCTCGGACTGATGGGCGAGGCGCCCGACAGTGTCGATCCCGACAGGATGGACGGCATCATCGATACCGTGGAGCGCACCGGCCGCATCACGCCTGCGGGCCATCCGGCCTACCAGTTCCAGCCGAAGACCGATCTGATATTCGACAAGAAACAGCCGCTGCCAGGCCATGCCAACGGCATGATCTTTTCGGCGTTTGACAAGGACGGCCGGCTGCTCCTCAAGCGCATCTATTATTCGGTCGGCGGCGGCTTCGTCGTTACCGATACCGAGCTGGAACAGATGCGGGCGAAGAAGAATGCCACGGGCGGCGTGCGCGTGCCCTATCCCTTCTCGACCGCCAAGCAGATGCTGGAGATGGCGGAGCGCTCCGGGCTGTCGATCGCGCAGATGAAGCGGGCGAACGAGGAGAGCCAGCGCAGCCGAGAAGAGCTCGATCAGGGGCTCGACCGCATCTGGGAGGCAATGCGCTCCTGCATCGAGCGCGGCCTCAAGGTGGAGGGTGTCATGCCGGGCGGCCTCAACGTCAAGCGCCGCGCCCGCCGAATTCACGACAAGCTGCAGGAGGAGTGGCGCAGCAATCGCGTCAATCCGCTGCTCGCCAATGACTGGCTCAGCGTCTATGCGATGGCCGTCAACGAGGAGAATGCCGCCGGCGGGCGCGTCGTCACGGCGCCGACCAATGGCGCGGCCGGCGTCATTCCGGCAACGATCCGCTATTACGAGCACTTTCATGAAGACTGGGACCAGAACGGTATCCGCGATTACCTGCTGACGGCTGCGGCGATCGGCGGCATCATCAAGCACAATGCGTCGATCTCTGGCGCCGAGGTCGGCTGTCAGGGCGAGGTCGGCTCGGCCGCGGCGATGGCGGCTGCAGGCCTGGCAGCGGTGATGGGCGGCACCCCGGAGCAGATCGAAAATGCCGCCGAGATCGCGCTCGAACATCATCTCGGCATGACCTGCGATCCTGTCGCAGGCCTCGTGCAGGTTCCCTGTATCGAGCGCAATGCGCTTGGCGCCGTCAAGGCCGTCACGGCGGCATCGCTTGCCGTCAAGGGCGACGGTCAGCATTTCGTACCGCTCGACGCCTGCATCGAGACGATGCGCCAGACCGGCCATGACATGAGCGAGAAATACAAGGAAACCTCGACCGGCGGCCTCGCCGTCAATGTCGTCGAATGCTGAGCGTGCGAACTGATTCGCTAGAGCGGTTGAGCGCTTCACGCGAGCGCTGAATCGATCTAAGTTCTTGATTTTGCGTAATTATCGGCAAACGCTTGGCGCTTTGCCTGGGAAAACCGCTTCACACTTTTCTTGGAATTGCTCTAGACGCTTGACGCCTGCCGCCAAAAGGATTTCAACGGCGGCATGGCATTGCATCTCATCAAACTCTGTGTCGGCGCCGACTCGATCGAGGATCTGCGCGAATGGGTGGCGGAGCGCTCGCTGCGCGCCATTGCCGCCGGGCTCGAACCGCATTCGGTTCACACGACGCGCATGGTGCCCAAACGCATGGAGGAGCTTCTCGACGGCGGCTCGCTCTATTGGGTGATCAAGGGACAGGTGCAGGCGAGGCAGAGGTTGCTCGACATCAAAACGTTCACAGACGACGAAGGGATCTCACGCTGCCGTCTGATGCTCGGTCCCGAGGTGATCGAAACGGCGGTGCAGCCGAAGCGGCCGTTCCAGGGCTGGCGCTACTATACCCAGGACGACGTCCCAGCCGATCTTACGAGTCTGGGCGCCGGCATCGCCGAAATGCCGGCGGACCTGCGCCGCGAGCTGACCGAACTCGGCCTGCTCTAATCCTTATCGCCCGAAACACCGATTCCGGAAGGCCGGATGTCAGCGCAGCCGCAGTTGCACCGGCGCACTGCCGCCCGGTGAAGTCACATGCAGATGAATGCGGGCTTCCGGCTGCGAATAGCGCCAGGCGCGGGCGCCATGGCAAAGCAGCAGATTGATGAGATCCCGGGTCTTGGCAGACTTCGCTCTCGGCCGTTGCAGACCGATTTCGGCAAGTCGCAGAGCCGCTTCGTGCAGCGGATGCAGGGATGAACGCCCTTTGGCCCCGCCGCGGCGGTCGCCTGGCATTCCCGGAACATTCTCATTGATCGCCATAGTTTTCCCCGTACGCATTACTGATCGAGTTCAAACCGATGGCCGGAAACGCAAACACCGATTCCGGCCGTTACGGATGCCGCCGGCATTGTCGCAGGCAGCACCGAATAACTCATTGTGCTGCGGCCCAGCACTTGATGCCGGCCTTCTTCAAGGCCTTGCAGGCATTGACCGCATCGCGCTGATCGTCAAAGCCACCAAAACGGGCGCGGTAGACCTGGTCGTTGCCAGCGCCGTAGGCGACGGCGAAGGGCTTTGCCGAGGCCAGCGCCTTGCCGCCCTTGCTCTTGGCGCTCTCCAGGAGGTCCATGGCCATCTGCCGGCTCGGCGAGACGCCGACCTGGACGACCCAGCCCGCAGGCGAAGCACTTGCCGGGGTGGCATTGGTCGATGCGGTCGTGACGTGATCGACGGCGGCGTTATCCTGTGCAGCAGGTGCGGCGACCGGAGCCTGCTGCTTGAAGCTCGTGGTCTTGACCTTGGTCGGCGCCGGCATGGCCTGGGCAACCAGCGGATTGTCGGATTTCGTCGCGGAGGTTTCGGCAAAGGCGACTTCGGTCTCGGCCACCTGATAGCGGGCGTCCGGCAGCGGCCCTTTACGCGGCAGGCCGAGGTCGGCGGCAGCGGCAGAAACTGGTGGCTGCGCCGCAGTGATCGTCTTTGCGACCTGTTCCGGGGCGACCTGCTGCCGAGCCTTCTGCGGCTGAACCGGAGCAGGCGTTTCGATCATTTCAGGGGCAGGGGCTGCCTGGGCCACCAGCGCCGAATTTCCGCCGCGGCTCGACGCCTTCGGCAGGTAGGCGGCGATCAGATTGCGCATCTGGGCATCGCGAGCCGACCCGGAAGTGCCGCCGAGCACGACGCTGACGATCGACTTCCCGTCGACCTGTACCGAACTCACAAGGTTGAAGCCGGCGGCGCGGGTATAACCGGTCTTGATGCCGTCGACGCCGCGCACGGAGCCGACCAGCCGGTTGTGGCTGCGGATCGTGCGAGTGCCGAACTTGAAGGCGCGGGTGGAGAAATAACCGTAATATTGCGGGAAATGCTGGCGAAGGGCGATGCCGAGGCGGGCCTGGTCGCGCGCCGTCGTCATCTGCGCCGTATTCGGCAGGCCGTTGGCGTTGCGATAGGTGGTGCGCGTCATGCCGAGCGCATGGGCCTTGGCGGTCATCATCTGGGCGAATCGGTCTTCGCTGCCGCCGAGCATCTCGCCAAGCGCGGTTGCCGCATCATTAGCCGACAGAGTGACGAGACCGAGGATACCCTGTTCGACGGTGATGGTGCCGCCGGCACGCACGCCAAGCTTGGTCGGCGCCTGGGCGGCCGCGTGAGCGGAGAAGGGAACCGGCGTATCGAGGCGGATGCGACCCTGCTCCAAGGCCTCGAAAGTCATATAAAGGGTCATCATCTTGGTCAGAGAGGCGGGATATTGCAGCCGATCGGCATTCTCGCTGTAGAGAACGTTGCCGGTCTTGGCGTCGACGACGATGCCCGCATATTTCGAATTGGCCGCCTCCGCGTCGGCATTGACCGAATCAACCAGGACGACCGTGAGAGCCATCGAAAGGATCGCCAGGAGCTTTGCGAAAAAGCTGCCGGACCGGGACGATGATACGGAGGAGACTGACCTTGACACTATTCCACTCTTCGCTTTGCATTTCAGATATTGGGCAGGAACCGCACACCCCCCGCCGCACAGCTCGTCTTTTGAAATTACCGATTCAGCGTTACCAATCCGTTTATGATGAATCGTTTCATGCCTTCTCCGCCGGCATTTTAGGGACCTGTCACAGAACGGTTCACAAGACGCGGCTCCACAAAGAGTCTGATCGCGGCATCAATATGTTCCCAGTCGACGAGATGGCTGCTGGAGAAGCGGTAGAGGACGCTGAGATCCTTGCCGACCTTGATGTCGCGCTGACAATCTCCGCTTGCAGCCTTGTCCGGAGTTGAAGGCAATATGCAGCGCACGACGTAGTCCGGCCCGCCTTTGACCGGTGCCGTGAGCAGCACTTCTCCGCCATAACCGGCGTCGGCGCGAAGTCGATGGAGTGTCAATCCGTCCCGGAAAGGCTCGGCTGTTCCTTCGATCAGATGCGAATAGATCGGCTCCAGCCGGCCGGACATGTCGCGTGACATGGTGCTCTGGGCGATCTGCAGGAAGATGAGGCCGGACGATTGGGCGACATCGTCGAATCGCAGATGGTTGTCCTTGCCGTAACCTTGCATGGAGGGCCAGGCGAGGTAGAGATCGACGCGCTCGGTGCCGCCGTCATGCCTCTGGCTCGGGAAGCGGATGGTATTTTCGGGGAATTTCACTGTGTCGCGGCCGATGGTCAGCGTGATTTCAGCCGTGCTGTCGGTATTGCCGGCAAGGGAGATGTGTCGGCCGAATGAACGGCCGGCGATGCTGATGGCGACGGTCAGGACCGCCAGGACTGATATCGCCACCATCGTGCGCAGGAGAAACCTCGTGGAAAGAAGCGGCTGCTCGTCGGGTGCGCTTTGGGCGGCTTGGCTCATGGCGGTTCTTCGCGTTTCGGTCCGCCGCAGGATGAACGTGAGCCGCCGGTGCCGATGATGAATCTCATCGACATGATCGAACCGGCACGGTTAATACTTCGCTAAGATTTCGGGGCGCAGTTGTGCCGGGATGGACCCCTTGTCCCAAAAAGGAGCGAGCCGTTCCCGGGACAGCGGGAACGGCTCTTGGGCACCGGTCGGGGACGGGATGCGGGGACTGACCGGGCCGAAACCTGTGCCGGCTTGGCCGGCGGTGGCCTACTTGACGCTACCGACCGCAACAGCGCGGCCGTCCTGAAGCTTCGACCAGCGGGCCGGATCGCTTGCGGACTGGCGCTTCAGATAGGTGTATTCGGTGTCCGACCACAGCAGCACCTTGTTGCGCATGTTGTCGAGAATGAAGTCGCCGTGATCGGTGCGGACCGTCAGCACCGCATGGCCTTCGCCGTTCGGCTGCAGCACGACCGTGATCAGCGTGTCGGATGGCGAGAAGCCGTCCTCGATCAGCATCTTGCGCTTCAGCAGGGCATAGTCCTCGCAATCGCCGACGGTGGTCGGATAGGCCCAGCGCTCTTCGACGCCGTAGATCTGTTCATCCGTCTCCGGCTGGATCGACGAATTGACGGTGTAATTGACCTTGAGGATTTCCTTCCAGCGATCCTCCGTGAGCACGGCCGGCCCGGCATCGCCGCCGGCATAGGTGCATTCCGCCGGATTGGCCTTGCAGAATTCATAGTGTCCGATCGGCGGGCTGGCATTGCCCGCCAGTGCCATGCTGGCGGGCGTTGCCTGTCCCGCGCCCGTCAGTGCCATCATGAGCGCACCGGCCAAAAGGCCGCCTTTCAGGATATTCGCAGCTGTCATTGCCGTCTCCCCTAAGTTGAGGTGACAATGACACGGACGTTTTTATCTCACGCAAAATTACGTAATAGAATTAAATGCTTAGTTGAATCAAATGCCGATAAAACTTGGCTCGAATACGAATAAAATTCGGCACGCATTTGTGACGAAGTCGATTAAAATTGTAGTGGACGCGGCAAGGACTTCGCCGACGGAAAGCCTGCGCTGCCGTCGCGTCGTTAAGAGCTGTCGCTGAGCCGGAAAAATGCCTGCGGCGCTGCGGCGCGATGCTTGCGGTGGCGATGCCGGCGGAATCGGCCGGTTGGAACCTGCCGAAAGCAGAATATCGCTCGGATTCCGGGGGGCGGCATTAAAATTATTTTTGAGGAAAATTGCGAAATCGATCGGTAGCGGCGACGATTGCCGCGCTCATATCGGGGTTTGCAGTGGAATGGGAAGCGCGCGGCAGGATTACGAGCTCGCTTTGCGGCCAGGCGCGGGCCAGTTCCCAGGCGGTGACGAGCGGCGCCTCGATGTCGAACCGTCCCTGCAGCAGGATGCCGGGAATGTCGGCAAGTCGCGCGGCGTTCTTCAAGAGCACGCCATCCTCCAGCCAGGCCCCGTTGACGAAGTAGTGGGTGATGATGCGGGCGCGCGTCAGCACATAAGCCGGATCGGCCCAGCGGCGCGGCAGTTCTTCCCCGGCGAGCAGGATCGAAGCTGATTCCCAATCATGCCAGTCTTGCGCCGCCTTGAGGCGCGTCTCAGGATCCGGATCGTTGAGGAGGCGGTGATAGGCGCTGGCCATGTCCTCATCCAATCGTGGCGCGCCGGATTGTATCCCTTGGCGGAAACGGTGCCATTCTTCCGGAAAGAGCGGCGCCATGCCGCGACAAAGCCAGTCGATTTCCGATCGCCGCGTGGTGGTCACGCCCGATATGATGATCGCTGTGACATGCTGCGGATGCGCTTCGGCATAGGCGAGCGCCAGCGTCGAGCCCCAGGAGTTGCCGAAAAGCAGCCATCTGTCGATGCCGAGAAAGAGCCGCAGCTCCTCGATATCGGCCACGAGATGCCAGGTCGTATTGAGGGAGAGATCGGTTTCGGGATCTGCAGCACTCGGCAGGCTCCGGCCGCAATTGCGCTGGTCGAAGAGGATGATCCGATAGGCGTCCGGATCGAACTGCCGGCGCGCCGCGCTCGAACAGCCCGAGCCCGGCCCGCCGTGCAGGACGAGTGCCGGCCGCCCCCTCGGGTTGCCGCAGGCTTCCCAATAGATCAGGTTGCCGTCGCCCGTATCGAGCAGGCCGTGATCATAGGGTTCGATTACCGGGTAGAGGGCTGGCATCGGTGCACCTGCGGTCGAGGCGGACCTTATCCATCATCTTCATAACGAAGGGAAGACGGACGACGGCCGGAAATTCCTCGACCCAAGATCCTGCCCAATTTCGCGCGGCCTGCTCCGCCCGACCTGTGTCGCAGCTTGTTCCACTCATAACTCTACATGACTTACTGGTTGGAACGACTTGCGACAGGATTTCGCACCGGCCTTCCAAAGCCGGATTTACCGCCGCTTGCAGATCGCTTGCCGTGAGGCTCGCGCTTTCAACACGACCCGACCCGGTGTGCTCCGGACCTGGCAAGCGCTTTCGGAGCAATCGGCCTCGAATTGATCCGCCGCAAGGCATCGTGGTTTTTCAGGCTGTCAAAGGAACTCGCGCAGTGTCTCGCGGGACTGGATCGACAGGAATTCGATCGCCACACCTTCGACGAAGTGACGCACGACACGGCCGCGCATGTTACCGAGGCGCACCGCCGTTCCGATCGTGGGACGCATTTCGACGTCGATGGCGGCGCCTGACAGCGACAGGTCCATGATGCGGCAGGTATAGCGCGTGCCATCCTCGAGCGTGAGTTCGGTCTTCGTATCACGCGGCGTCAGACGGTCGTGGCGACGATCTTCCGGCAGGCCGAGCTCGTGCTTGTTGGCAAGCCAGGTGAGCTGGGCAGCGAGCTTCTCGCGCTTGCGCTCGGTGGCATTGATCGACATGGTGAAGCCGCGGCCGTCGAGGGTCTGGACGTAACCTTCGACGCGCCCGAGATGGTCGATATAGGCGACGACGCGTTCGTTGGCGCGCGGCCGGCCGGAGCAGATGACGTACATGTCGCCGGGCGACATGTCGATCACCATGCATTCGAATTCCTCATAATTCGCAAGCATCAACCGGCCCTGCATATTGATCGGCACGCGCTGGAAAACGCCTTGTTCAGGGCGCGGCGCAGGTCGTTGCGTCTGAGCTGGCTGGAACGAGTGCATCAAAGGGCTTCTTCATAAAAACTGGAGAGATCAATCCTTACCTCCAATCCATTAACAGAAGGTTGTTTCGCCTTATTGTGACATAGCCGAAAACGAGTGCGCGCCTTGTGCTGAAACGAGACTTAACGCGCCTCGGCACTCAGCAGCTGTGACACCATGCGGCGCATGGCCTGGCCGAACCCGATGCCTTTTGTCGCGACGACCTCGTTGATCGAGCGCAGTTCGGCCGGCGTGGCGTTGCTGATTTTTTCGGGCAGCAGACGGCTGCGGTCAAGCGCCAGGAATTCCAGCGGCACGATCTCCAGCCAGCTCGCAGGCGCCTTCGGTGCGATCGCGCCGAGTAGCCGGTCGCAGGCGCCGTCCGACGAGCGCAGCGGCATCATGATGATCTCGAAGGAGGCCTGATGACCGACGGTGCTGTAGCCGGTGGTGTTGAACAGGGCCGGCATGGCATGGTCCATGACGCCCATCGCCGTGCGTTCGATATCCGCGTGCTGGCCATGCGCCCAAAGAGACGAAAAACGTTCACCGCGCAGGTCGCGCCCGAAGAAATCGCAGATGCGAGTGCCGGCGAGCCGGAAAACGATGTCTCCGCCGTCGCGCGTCTCGAGGATGAAGAGACTTTGCAGTAGATGGGGAACGGCAGAGGGTTCGACCTGTGATTTCAGCGGCGCATCGGCAGCGCCGCGGATACGGTTCCAATAGTCAAAAATTTCGATGGTCGTTTGCACACGCATTTCACACCAACCTGTCCCATTCCGGAGCATTTTCGGGCAGTCATTGCCCGTACAGCTTCTACCTTGCGGATTTCGTGCCAGATCCAGGCCGTTAAGGTTAAGAAAGGGTTTCGGTTGAGGCGCGGCGTCTATCGTGACAATGTCCAGCCATCGCTTCGACTTTCGGAGTTCAGCACGATCTGCCGATCCCGGGTCTTTCCAGGAATTCGGGTTACGCCGCCCGGCACTACGGGCGGCTTTTTTTTTGACAGGCGCTCCTGTATGGCTGAGGCCTCAACGAGGCGATAAAAATGAACGAGCAGACGGGCGAGCCAGACAAGGCGCCCGAACCTTCCGAGGCCCGGCCGCCGGCGCGGCCCCCGCGCGTACCGGTCTTCAACCTTCCGCCGGCGCTGCTCTTCAGCCTTTGCCTGCTCATCCTTATTTACGCGGTGCAGGCGCTCGTTCTCTCGGACGATGCGGTGGGCTGGCTGCTGTTTACCTTCGGTTTCGTCCCCGCTCGCTACGTGATTCCGTTGTCGCAGCAGGGGCTGGAACTGTTCTGGACGCCCGTTACCTATTCGCTGCTGCACGGCAGCACCCAGCATATCGTCTTCAACGCCTTCTGGCTGATGGCCTTCGGCGCGCCGGTCGTGCGCCGCATCGGGACGTTGCGGTTCCTGTTCTTCTGGATCTTGTCCGCCGTCGCTTCCGCCGCCCTGCACGCGATCCTCAACTGGGGAGACGTATCGCTGCTGATCGGCGCGTCGGGCGTCATTTCCGGGCTGATGGGGGCCGCCTGCCGATTCGCCTTTCCGGCCGATCGGCGACCGATGCCGGTGGCGCATCTCAACGCCCGGCTTTCCATCATCGACGCCCTGAAGAGCCGGACCGTCGTCATCTTCATGCTTCTCTGGCTGGTCGGCAACGCGCTCATCGCCGTCGGCATTCCGCTCGTCGGCGACAGCGACCAGGAGATCGCCTGGGATGCGCATATCGGCGGCTTCGTCTTCGGCTTCCTTTTGTTTTCGCTGTTCGACCGGGCGCCACGGCCGCCTGCAGAACCGACGGGAGCGGCGAAGGATATGTTGCAATCCTGAGCGGGGCGGTGCACCATCGAACGATCCGCGATTGGGGGGAGAAACCGCCGCGGACGCCTGTGACAGATGTCACGGGCTCGACATAGGAGGTTCGAATGACCAGTTCAGTCAAAGCAATCCTCGACCTGAAGGGCAGGGACGTCATCACCGCCGGGCCGAACACAACCGTCGCCGAGGCGGCCGCCATTCTGAGCAAGAAGAAGATCGGCGCCATCGTGGTCGTCGGCATGGAAAACCGGATTTCCGGCATGTTCACCGAGCGCGATCTCGTGCATGCCATCGCCAAGCACGGCAAGGATAGCCTCGATCAGCCTCTCTCGCAGGTGATGACTTCAAAGGTCTACCGTTGCCACGAGGAGACGACTGTCAACGAGCTGATGGAACTGATGACCAGCCGCCGCTTTCGCCACGTTCCGGTGGAAAGCAACGGCAAGCTTGCCGGCATTATCTCGATCGGTGACGTGGTGAAGTCGCGGATCGCCGAAGTGGAGCGCGAGGCCGAGGATATCAAGGCCTATATTACCGGCTGAGCTTGCCCCATTGGTCCGAAGGATCCCGTCGCCCGAGCTGCCTGTTGCGGGGCGACGCCTCACGGAGCGCTGGCGTAGACTTCCTGCATGCGCTTGATCTCGGGAAGCCTGGCTCTCGCTTCCTCGTAACCGCGTTCGATCGCCTCACCGGCGCGGTGAAATTCCGAGAGGCCGATATAGCTCAGGCGCGGCTGCAGCGAAATGTCGGGCGGATCGCCGGCAAGGCGGGCGCGGGCAATCCTGTCCTGGATGATGTTGAAAGCCTGCACCATGACACCGGTCATGCCGAGGCGGGCATAGGGCGCCTCTTCCTGTTTCTGCAATTCCTGCTGCGAGAGGCTGGCATTGTGCCGGACCACGGCCGAGCGGCCGTAGAGATCGTAATTGAGATTGACGGCGACGACCAGCGGCTGCTCATAGGCACGGCAGACGGAGACGGGAACCGGGTTGACCAGCGCGCCGTCGACCAGGGTGCGATGATTGCTGCGGACCGGCTCGAAGATGCCCGGCAGGGCATAAGAGGCGCGCAGCGCCGTGATCAGCGAACCATTGGCGATCCAGACCTCGTGGCCGGTATTGACCTCGGCCGCGACCGCGACGAACGGCCGGTCCAGATCCTCGACGTTCAGGCCCTCGAGATGCTCCTGCATGCGCTTGGTCAGCCGCATGCCGCCGAACAACCCGCTGCCGCCGATCGTCAGATCGAGCAGACTGGCGATGCGGCGCATGGTCAGCGAGCGTGCGAAGCTTTCGAGTTCATCGAGTTTGCCGGCGAGATAGCAGCCGCCGACCAGCGCGCCGATCGATGTGCCGGCGATCATGCCGATCTCGATCCCGGCCTCGTCCAGAGCGCGCAAGACGCCGATATGGGCCCAGCCGCGGGCTGCGCCGCCGCCAAGAGCGAGCGCGATCTTGATTCTGTTGACAGGCGCGGGCGCAGGGATTGTCTCGAGTATCGTCGACATGCCGGAACCGGAACCTTCGCCTTCAGCGCTTTGACGGTGCAGACTCCAGTTCAGCATTGCGCTCTCCCCTCCAGCAGAACACGTATGTCACGATAGTGTGCCCGATCGGTTGCCAAATGGTATATAGAACCGGTTTCTGGCACAATAAGGGGCAAATGCCCGAGACGGTCAGTCTATTTTCCGTAGACGTCCTGCGGATCGAAATGACGCTCGTCGTCGACGATGTCCAGCATCGGTTTTCCCTGGCGCAGCGTCACCGTCCGATAGAAGCAGGAACGGCGGCCGGTGTGACAGGTGGCGTCATGGCCGGCGACCTCGACCTTCAGCCAGATGGCGTCCTGATCGCAATCGGTGCGAATTTCCTTCACCGTCTGAAGGTTGCCCGAGGTCTCGCCCTTTTTCCAGATCTTGCCACGCGACCGGCTGAAATAATGGGCCGTGCCCGTCTGGATGGTCAGCGCCAGGGCCTGGGCATTCATATGCGCCACCATCAGCAGTTCGCCATCGCCGGCGTCGGTGACGATCGCAGTGATCAGGCCGCGGTCGTCGAAACGCGGCGTGAAATCGCCGGCGTCTTCCAACGCCGACTTGTCTTCGGATGGTTGATTGAAGATCAGTTGACTCATTGCGGCCCTCCTGAGGGAGCCGGTATCAGCGGCTCCGCACCATGCTCATGAAACGGGCCTGATCGGCCGGTTCGGTCTTGAACGTTCCGGTAAAGGTCGTGGTCAAGGTGGTCGAACCCTGCTTCTGAACGCCACGCATCGCCATGCACATATGTTCGGCCTCGATCAGTACGGCAACACCGCGCGGATTGAGCGTATCGTCGATGGCCCGCGCAATCTGGGCCGTCATGGTTTCCTGGGTCTGCAGGCGCCGGCCATAGATCTCCACGACTCGGGCAATCTTCGACAGGCCGAGCACGCGGCCATCAGGCATATAGGCGACGTGGGCCTTGCCGATGATCGGCACCATATGGTGTTCGCAATGCGAGTAGAACGGAATGTCCTTGACAAGGACCATGTCGTCGTAGCCTGCGACCTCTTCGAAGGTCCGGCCGAGCACGTCCTCCGGCGCCATATCGTAACCGGCGAACAGCTCGCGATAGGCCTTGGCGACACGGGCTGGGGTCTCGATGAGGCCTTCGCGTGTCGGATCGTCACCGGCCCAGCGCAGCAGAACGCGCACGGCTTCCTCGGCCTCCTGCTGGGAAGGGCGGTCCGAGTCCCGGTTCGGCTGCGGAAAGTTCTTTACGATGGCGTCCATGATCAATGGTCTCCTGGTCCGCACCGCGGACCCATCTGTCGGAATTGCCACTGGTCAGTCCCATGCGGGAATTCATGCACCTTTGGCAGGCTCCGGGGCTTTCAGGGCAAATTCAATGCCCGTCCGGCACGGTTTCCCAATCAAACTTACACAAGGCCATTGCATTTTCATGGCCTTGGAACGACATACATATAGGAAGACGGCCATTATATGTAAGTATCCTCAGATGACACGGTGTGTTTTTTGTTTCAATAACAATAACAGCACCATTTAGGCCGATCCGCAGCGATTTTGGAGCGGAAATCCAGCATGGACGACATCTACAACAGCAAAATCCTCGAATTCGCCGGCAATATTCCGTTGACCGGGACGCTCGATGATGCCGATGCGACCGCCCAGGCGCACTCCAGGCTTTGCGGTTCCAAGGTACGGATCTGGCTGAAGATGGATGGCGATGTCGTGACAGATTTTTCCCATGACGTGAAGGCCTGCGCGCTCGGCCAGGCTTCGTCCTCGATCATGGCCCGCCATGTCGTCGGCGCAACATCTGGTGAATTGCGGCAGGCGCGGCTGGACATGCTCGCCATGTTGAAGGCAGACGGGGCAGGGCCGACGGGGCGGTTCGAAGATATGCGTTACCTCCTGCCCGTGAGGGACTATAAGGCCCGCCATGCTTCGACGATGCTGACCTTCGACGCGGTCGTCGACGCGATCGGGCAGATCGAGGCGAAACGGGCGGAAGTTGTCGAGGCGTAACCGAGATGTGCGAGTTCTGCGTCCGGCAGGCTGACGATGAGGACGATGGCGGCGCGGCCGCATCGAGACAGCCGCACGCAAAGACTGCGCGCTACTCCCGCAATTACACCGGAGCATTCCGCAAGACTCCGGACCGCCTGCTCGGCATGGGGCTCCTCCGCCTCTATCAGCTGACGCTTTCCGGCTTTGTCGGCAATTCCTGCCGCCATATCCCGACCTGCTCGGAATATGGTTACGAGGCGATCGCCCGCCACGGATTATGGGCCGGCGGCTGGATGACGCTGTTTCGCGTCGGCCGCTGCTGTCCGGGCGGCACCAGCGGCCTCGACCAGGTGCCCGAGACACTCGGCAACGATTTTCACTGGTGGACCCCATGGCGCTATCTCGTACTTGGACGCAAGAGAGGGTGACCGCGGTGACGATGCCCGGCGAACATCATTGTGTTTCGGAGGTCAGGGCAGCGAGGATGCGTGAGGCGCGGTCACTGTTCGGTGACTACGATCGCGAGGAGGAGAGCGAGTTGCTATGAGCATGTTTGTCGCCCTCCTGCATAGCATCGTGCTCTCGCCCGACCGCCGGGTGATCATGGAAGACCTGCGCGCGCTTGCCAGAGAGCTCGGCTATCGCGAGCCGCGCACACTGGTTTCAACGGGCAATCTCATTTTCGAGGCCGACGAAATACGTCCGCATGAACTCGAGGTCGCGCTGGAAGAGGGTTTCGAAGAGAAGTTCGGCAAACATGTCGATATCATCGTGCGCAGCGACTGCACCTGGATGGCGCTCTGCGGCACCAATCCCTTCCGGGACGGCAGCGGAGACCAGGTAATCGTCCGGGTGATGCGCCTGCCGATCGATCCTGAGAAGGTGGAGGCGCTGAAACCGCTGATGGCGGAAGGGCAACGTATCGCCGTGGTCGGCGGCGATCTCTGGATCGATTTCGCCGGCAAACCGAGTCAATCGAAACTGCTTTCGGCGCTGACGACCCAGCGACTCGGCGTCGGAACGATGCGCAACTGGAACACCGTTTGCGGTCTTGCGCAAATGATCATGTGAGCCGGCTGCTTCTTTACTCCCAGGTGAAATCTGAGTATCAGGCGGCAGCGCATCCAACAAAGGGAGGCGCTGTCGTTGCAACCACCCGCATTCGTTGGCGGGACTGGACAAGGAGAATTTCGATGTCCCAATCCGTTTCCCTGACATTTCCCGATGGTTCCGTGCGCAGCTTCCCGGCTGGCGCAACAGGCAAGGATGTCGCCGAATCCATTTCCAAGTCGCTCGCCAAGAGCGCCGTCGCCATTGCCCTCGATGGCGCCGTGCAGGATCTTTCCGATGCCGTCACCGACGGCAAGATCGAGATCGTCACCCGCAAGGACCCGCGCGCGCTGGAGCTCATCCGCCATGACGCCGCGCATGTGATGGCCGAAGCGGTGCAGGAGCTTTGGCCCGGCACGCAGGTGACGATCGGTCCCGTCATCGAGAACGGCTTCTATTACGATTTCGCCAAGAACGAGCCTTTCACGCCCGACGATCTGCCGAAGATCGAAAAGAAGATGAAGGAAATCATCGCCCGCAACGCGCCGTTCACCAAGCAGATCTGGTCGCGCGAAAAGGCCAAGGAAGTTTTTGCCGCCAAGGGCGAGCAGTACAAGGTCGAACTCGTCGATGCGATCCCGGAAGGCCAGGATCTGAAGATCTACAACCAGGGCGAATGGTTCGACCTCTGCCGCGGCCCGCATATGGCCTCCACCGGCCAGGTCGGCACTGCCTTCAAGCTGATGAAGGTCGCCGGCGCCTATTGGCGCGGCGACAGCAACAACGCCATGCTGTCACGCATCTATGGCACCGCGTGGGCAGACCAGGCCGATCTCGATAATTACCTGCATATGCTGGCGGAAGCCGAAAAGCGCGATCATCGCAAGCTCGGCCGCGAAATGGACCTGTTCCATTTCCAGGAGGAGGGGCCGGGCGTTGTCTTCTGGCATGGCAAGGGCTGGCGCATCTTCCAGACGCTCGTCGCCTATATGCGCCGCCGGCTTGCCATCGATTATGAAGAAGTCAACGCACCGCAGGTGCTCGACACCTCGCTCTGGGAAACCTCCGGTCACTGGGGCTGGTATCAGGAAAACATGTTCGGCGTAAAATCGGCGCATGCGATGACGCATCCCGACGACAAGGAAGCGGACAACCGCGTCTTCGCCCTGAAGCCGATGAACTGCCCCGGCCATGTGCAGATCTTCAAGCACGGACTGAAGTCCTATCGCGAGCTGCCGATCCGGCTTGCTGAATTCGGCCTGGTGCATCGCTACGAGCCGTCGGGCGCGCTGCATGGGCTGATGCGGGTGCGCGGCTTTACGCAGGACGACGCGCATATCTTCTGCACCGACGAGCAGATGGCGGCCGAATGCCTGAAGATCAACGATCTGATCCTCTCGGTTTATGAAGATTTCGGCTTCAAGGAAATTGTCGTCAAGCTTTCCACCCGGCCGGACAAACGTGTTGGTTCCGATGCGCTCTGGGATCGCGCCGAAGCCGTGATGACCGATGTGCTGAAGACGATCGAGGCGCAGTCCGAAGGCCGCATCAAGACCGGCATCCTGCCGGGCGAGGGTGCCTTCTACGGTCCGAAGTTCGAATATACGCTGAAGGACGCGATCGGCCGCGAATGGCAGTGCGGCACGACGCAGGTGGACTTCAACCTGCCGGAACGCTTCGGCGCTTTCTATATCGACAGCAACTCCGAAAAGACGCAGCCAGTGATGATCCACCGCGCCATCTGCGGCTCGATGGAGCGTTTCCTCGGCATCCTGATCGAGAACTTCGCCGGCCATATGCCGCTCTGGGTATCGCCGCTACAGGTGGTGGTCGCAACGATCACCTCGGAAGCTGATGCCTATGGGCTTGAAGTGGCCGAGGCGCTGCGCGAGGCCGGTCTCAACGTCGAAACCGACTTCCGCAACGAGAAGATCAACTACAAGATCCGCGAGCATTCCGTCACCAAGGTTCCTGTCATCATCGTCTGCGGCAGGAAGGAAGCCGAGGAGCGCACGGTCAACATCCGCCGCCTCGGCAGTCAGGACCAGGTTTCGATGCAGCTTGACGCCGCCGTCGAGAGCCTCACCCTCGAGGCGACGCCGCCCGACGTCCGTCGCAAGGCCGAGGCAAAGAAAGCCAAGGCGGCCTGAAAATAGGGGGAATACGACAGCGCCGACCTCGGCGCTGTCGGAAATGTCTTTCGCGAGGGGCAGCCACTCGTGCGCCTCCCGTCTCCACTTTCAAATCTTCCTGCCAATGAATGAAATCCGCGCCTGGTCTAGCGGCATCGGCCGATGCGTAGATCCAAAATGATAGCGTCGTTTGCACGTCTGATCAGACGCGCGGCGCTACAGAGCGCCGGCCGATCGGCTTGATCGCTGGTACGCCGGAGAAGCGTGCCCGGCAGAATCAATCCAGGCTGGCGCCGTCGCCGCCGCCCTGCGGCACGAGCTGTTCGTAGGAGGGCAGAGGCTCCTCCGGAGCCGGCTGGACACCCGGGGGTGGCGGCGTGCCGGCCGGCGCCTGCTGCACCGTGCGGGCCGCCGGGCTCTCGGGCTGTTGCGGTTGCTGGTCCTTCATCAGAACTTCGACGTCGGTATTCCGGCCGGCAACCACTGTAAAATCGCGCTGATAGATCTTGTCCTTGTTGCGGGCGACGGCCGAGTATTCGCCTTCGGCAAGGACCATGGTCGGGAAGGCGCTGACGCTTTCGCCGACGCTGTCGCCCGCTGCCGTTAGGATCGACCAGGCGGTGTCGGCGATCGCCTCGCCGCCGGCTTCGGAGACCAGCTTGAAGGTCATCTGGGCGGCGCGGTGCTGGATCGTTGCCTCTGTGAGCTTGCCGGCCTCGACCTGGATGTCCGCGCGAATGACGGCGTTGACGCTGCCATATTCGGAAACGATGTGATAGGTACCGGCATTGAGGCGCACGACAGTATTCGGCGAGACATCGGCCACGACGAGGCCGCGCTCACCGTCGTCGCGCACTTCCGAGGAATAGATCGAGAAACTCAACTGGTCGGGGCGGATGCGGGCATCGGTGCCGGAGACGGCATTGAGCAGCAGGCCGCCGGCATCGAGGACCATCACCTGCTTGTCGACTTCTCCGTCAGCGGGCACGGTCAGCTTCTTTGTGACGCCGGCGCGGCCGAAGGAGACATTGACGAAATAATCGCCCGGAGCGAGTTGGAAGGCAGCGGGTCCGCCCTTGGCGCTGGCGATCAGCGGCAGCTTGCCGTCGGTGCCCGCGATCGGGCTGAAGACATACCAGGAAAGCCCGTCCTCGACAGGCGTACCGTCGGCCGTCAGCTTGGCTTCCATTTCGATGTCGCGCAGCTTGGCTCCTTCGGGCGCGGTGCCGGGCGCAATGAAGGCGTTGAGCTTCGGCATCTTCGACGTCGAATCGAGCTGTTTGAAGTCCTTGAAGGCATCCTGCGCACCGGCGCCGATGGGCATCAATACCATCAGAGCGATGGCGAGGCCGATGCGTGCAAGAGGCGAAATGCCAAACATCTGTTTCGTGAACCGATTGACTTCTGAAATCGCAAAGGCCACTTCAAGACCAACGCGATGGCAAATTCAAGACCCACGCTTTGCAGCAGCATAAAAATGAAAGTTTCTCCCGCATGAAATCCGATATCAAGCTGATCGATTACCTCGCCGTGCGCCGTTCCATTCCCGCTTTCCAGATGTGCGAACCCGGCCCTGAAAAGGCCGAGATCAAGGAGATCCTGCGGCTTGCTTCGCGTGTTCCCGATCACGGCAAGATCGCTCCCTGGCGCTTCATCGTTTATCGCGGAGATGAGCGTGCGCGCCTTGGCGAGGAGCTTCTCAAGCTGGCGCTCGAGGCAAAGCCGGAGCTTTCCGAAGAGATGATCCAGGTCGAGCGCACCCGCTTCACCCGCGCACCGGTCGTTGTCGCCGTCGTCAGCAAGGCGGGGCCGCATATCAAGATCCCGGAATGGGAGCAGCTGATGTCGGCGGGCGCGCTTTGCTTCAATGTCATTCTCGCCGCCAATGCCAGCGGCTATGTCGCCAACTGGCTGACGGAATGGTTCGCCTATGACGAGCGCGCCTATCCGCTGCTCGGCGTCGAGCCAGGCGAAAAGGTGGCGGGTTTCATCCATATCGGCTCGACGACATTCCCGGCGATCGAGCGGCCGCGGCCGGAGCTTGCCGATACCGTGACCTGGGTCGGTGGAGAGGACTGATGTTCTACACGACGGACGGCAACCGGCACGGACTCGCGCATGATCCCTTCAAGGCGATCGTATCGCCGCGGCCGATCGGTTGGATCGGCAGCAAGGGCCGGGACGGTTCGATCAATCTTGCGCCTTATTCCTTCTTCAACGCCGTCGCCGACCGGCCGAAGCTGGTGATGTTTTCTTCCGCCGGACGCAAGGACAGCCAGCGCAATGCGGCGGAAACCGGCGCCTTCACCTGCAATTTCGTCAGCCGCGATCTCGCCGAAAAGATGAACCTCTCCTCGGCGGCGCTGCCTTACGGCAACAGCGAATTCGATTTCGCCGGGCTGACGCCGAAACAGTCCGAACTGATCGACGCCCCCTATGTTGGCGAGGCTTACGCCGTGCTCGAATGCAGGGTCACCGAAATCATCGAGCCGAAGACGTTATCGGGCGCGCCGTCTGAAAACGTTCTCGTCTTCGGCGAGGTGGTCGGCATCCATATCGACGAGGCGATCGTCAGGGACGGCCGCTTGGACATGTCGATCGCCCGACCTGTGGCCCGCATGGGCTACATGGATTACAGCGAAGGCAGCGATGTTTTCGAGATGTTTCGGCCGCAGGTACCAAAGGCGGAAGCCTGAGCGCAAGGCATGCAAAGGCTTAAGAAATATGGTGAACCAATCTTAAACCTTTTGTCGCTACGGTCACAGCATTGAATGAAACGCGAAGGAATCGCGTTCAAGTGCTGGGGCGTCGCGTGATCGTAGAAGCTTTCCTTCGTTGGATCGAAACGGCCAAGACCGGTGATCGGGCCCGGGCCGCGAACGCACTCGGTCGAGCCTATCTGCAATCCGAGATGAGCGGCGAGGAGCGGGCGGCAGCCGAGATGGCGATGACCTTTCTTCTCGATGACCCGTCGCCGCGTGTGCGGCTTGCGCTGGCCGAGGCGATCGCCTGGTCGCCCGACGCGCCGCGCAGCCTGATCCTTTCGCTTGCCGCGGACCAGCCCGAGGTTGCCTGCCACGCCGTTACCTGTTCGCCGCTTCTCAGCGACGCCGATCTTGTCGACCTCGCCGCACGCGGCAACGGCGCCACCCGCATGCTGATCGCGGCCAGAGGCCATGTCACCCGCCCGGTCTCGGCTGCACTCGCGGAGGTCGGCGATGAAGACGAAGTGCTCTGCCTGCTTGAAAACGACGGCGCGGCCATCTCCAGCCAATCGTTGAAACGCATCGCTGAGCGGCTTGGCGATTGCTGCGATATTCGCAACCTGCTGCTCGACCGCAGCGACCTTCCGGCCGATGCCCGCCAGCTGCTCGCCCAGCATGTCAGCAATGCACTGGTCGGGCTGCCGCTGGCGCAGGCGGCGATCGGCCTGCAGCGCCTCCAGCGCATCAGCCGCGAGGCGACCGAGGCAGCCATCGTTTCGATCGCCGGGGATATCGCGCCGCGGGAGATACCGGATCTCGTCGAGCATCTGCGCCTCAACGGCCGGCTGACGCCCTCCTTGCTCATGCATGCGCTCTGCGTCGGCAGGCTGGACTTCTTCGCCGCTGCAATCGTCGATCTAACAGCGTGCAGCGAGCGCAGGGTGCGCTCGATCCTGGCAACCGGGCGCATGCATGCCGTGCGCGCGCTCTATGAATCCGCCGGCCTGCCGCGGGATATCAGCGTGATCTTCGTCGAGGCGACGCTTCTGTGGCGCGAGGCCGTTCGAAAGGCGCCGGGCAGCGTGCTCGGCACTGTCGGAGGCCGTCTTCTCGAAAAATTCCGCCATCACAGTGGCGCACACGGCGCGGCCGGCGAACTGCTCGACATGGTGGAGAAGTTGCACGTCGCCGAACAGCGGCAATCGGCCCGTGTCTATGCCGCGCTTGCAGCGGCTTAGTCGTTCAGCCTGGTTACAACCCAGGAATAGCTGGCGGATACGAAATGCACAGGTTTGGAAAGCGTCTCCTTGACGTCTCGGCCGGATGGCAGATGTGCGCGGACCTGGCCGGCGATGTTTTCAGCAAAGCCGGCGAGGCCTGTTGGTTCCTCGGGTGCCACGGGAGCGGTGTCGGCCGCGGCCGCAGGCAAGGGCGCCGGTTTCGGCGGTTCGGCGACGGCAAGCGCTTTCGGCGCCTCGCACACGGCGATCACCGAGGGATAGCTGACATTGGTATAGGCCTTGAGCCGGCGTTCGGCTTCGGCATCGCAAGCGGCGACGGTTTCCCAGCGCTTGTCGACGGTCGCGACATAGCTGCACTGGCTGACGGAATCGTCGCAACCGAGAATCGTCATCGCGATGAGCACCGCTTGCATATTCTGCTTCCTTGGCTATTGAACCCGATATCGCCTTAGACGGCGCAATTCCAACCGAAACAAGGCGAAGGCATTAACTCTTCGTCATCTCGGCAAAAATTTGCGCCTCCCGCAAACACTGGAAACCATCATGTCCGTCACTATCGCCCAGGAGCCGCCGCGCCAGGACGGCGTCATCCGCCTTCTCGATCTTTCCGACGCCTATGCAGCGTCGCTCTATCCGGCGGAGAGCAACCACCTGGTCGACCTCTCCTTGCTGGAGAAACCTTCGGTAAGCTTCTTCGTCGCCCGCAATGAGGGGCCGATCGTCGGATGCTGCGCGCTGGTCGAGGCCGGCGACGGCACGGCGGAGATCAAGCGCATGTTCGTTGACCCGCAGGCGAGGGGATTGAGGATCGCGAGCGGGCTGATGAATGCGCTGGAGGCGATCGCGAGGGAAAAGCGGCTGACGGCGATCCGGCTCGAGACCGGCATCTATCAGCCGGAGGCGATCGCCCTCTACCGCAAATACGGATATCGGGAGATCGAGGCTTTCGGCACCTATCTGCCGGATCCGCTCAGCCTGTTCATGGAAAAGCGGCTGGGATAGGCTTCACGAAGGCAGTTCAGCCTTCGGCGACGCGCGGGATCGGCTTGGACGGCGGCGGTGCCTGTTCGTCGATGACGATCTGCGGCACCCTCTCGCTGCTCTCGGCGTTGCGGGCCTCATGGATCCATTCGCGCCAGATGGCGACGATCAGCGCCATCAGCACCGGGCCGATGAAGAGGCCGAGAAAACCCATCGTCTTGACGCCGCCGACAAGGCCGAAAAAGGTCGGCAGGAAGGGCAGCTTGATCGGGCCGCCGACGAGCTTCGGCCGCAGCGTCTTGTCGACGATGAAAAGCTCGACCGTGCCCCAGACGAAGAGGCCGACGCCGGCGACATGCGAGCCGCTCGCCAGGAGATAAATGGAAACCAGCGTGAAGGAGAGCGGCGCCCCGCCCGGTATCAGGGCCATCACCCCCGTGAGCACGCCGAGCGTTACCGGCGACGGCACGCCGGCGATCCAATAAGCCACACCGAGCACGATGCCTTCGCCGATGGCAATCAGCGTCATGCCCATGACGGTGGAGCTGATCGTTGCCGGCACGACGCGGGAAATGCGCTCCCAGCGGTTCGGCAGGATGCGCTCGCCCAGCATGTCGATCTGCTTGGAGAAGGAGAAGCCGTCGCGATAGACGAAGAACAGCGCGATCAGCATGAAGAGCAGCGTGAGGAGAAGATGGAAAGCGCCGCCGCCGGCTGCCAGCACGGCGCGATAGATGTTGCCGATATGAGCGCCGCTGATCGCCTGGATGAGTTCGCCGAGCGCGCCGGGACTGCCGACATATTTGGTCCAGAGATCATCGAGATAGGGGCCGGCAAACGGCAAGGCGACGATCCAATTCGGTGTCGAGGCGCCGGCGCGGTTGGCGTGGATCGCCCAGGCGAGCCAGGTGCGCACTTCGCCGGTCGTATAAGTGACCGCGAGCCCGATCGGGATGACCAGGAAGGTAAGGATCATGAGGATGGCGATGGTCGCGGCGACCGTCGTATTGCCGCCGACGCGGGCAAGCAGCTTGCGATAGAGCGGCCAGCTGGCAAAGCCGATGACGAGAGCTGCCAGCACCGGCACGAGGAAACCGTAGAAGAAATACACCCCGGCGGCGGCGACCAGCACCAGCAGCCAGCGCGCCGCCGAGATGGAGGGAATCAGCGGCGTGCGTGTCGGCGCCGACGACCCCAGCCATCGCGGCTCATGATTGGTTTTCTGACGGTCGAACACACCCACGCGCGCCTCTTCTTATTCTTGTACTCTGGTTATGGGCCATGAACCCGGCGGTTTCAAGGTCCGCGCCGTGAAAGCTGATATAAAGCATCACTGTTCGGCCGTCAGACACGGCGTCTTACTGCCGCGGGCGGCTGAGAACCTTGAACGCGTAGAATTGCGTCTTCTGAGTGGTCGAGAAATTATTGTCGGAGCCGAGGATGAGGACGTCGGTACCGTCCTTGGCCTTGCCGAGCGACATCGCCTCGATATTGTCGGGAATGAGGCCGATTGCTCTGAGATCGAGGATCTGGCTCTTGCGGGCAGGGACGACTGGCAGGTCGTTCTTGGCGAGTGAGGGGATGGCGGATATGTCGGTCGCATCGGCGAGATCCATCATCATGATCTTGACGTTATTGCCGAAGCCTTCGGCGTAGCTGCGCTCGATGGCGAGCAGGCGGTGATCGTCAAGGGCGAGTATTTCCGACATGCCGTTGTCGTTGCCGCGGTCGGCCTTGATGGCGGACTGCGGAATCGGCGAGACGGGATAGACATACTCAGCCTTCGGCTCGCCGGTTGCGCCGTCATAGCGGATGATGCGCGACAGGCTGCCCGTCATCAGCGACGGCTTCGGGCCATCTTGATAGAGGGCGGCTTCGACGCCGACGAAAACGTCGCCCGAGGGCGCGACCGCGAGATCTTCGAAAGCGAGGTTGTCGCGGATGCCGGTCGACTTGTCGATGGTCGGAGCAAAGCCCTCCGGCAGTTTGAACTCGCGCACGAACGAACCGTCCGGCGCTGTGACGCGGATGAAGGGTGGCAGCAGCACCTTGGCATCGCCTTCGCTGCCCCAGTAGATGCCGTCCTTGCCGAGGCGGATCGATTCCGGGTCAACGGTCTTGGCGGCGAAGGGCTCACCGTTCTTGTCTTTCAGCGTCACATGCTTGACGACGGAAACGCCCTTGAGGCCCGACGCATCGACATCGATGTCGAGTTCATAGAAGCGGGCGGGCGCCTTGTCCGAACGGTCGTCGCTGATGGCGATAAAGTGGCCGGTAGCGGCATCGAAATCGAGGCCTGAGATGCCGCCGAACTCGACGCCGTTTTCCATTTGACCTGTGGGGATGACGAATTCACCGAGATAGGAGAGCGAAATGCCGGCGGCGCAATCGCCGAAGGGGCAGGCGCTTGTGAAAGTGGAGCCGATATCGGTGGCGCTGACGGGGACGGTGCTGGACAGGAGAACGAAAGCGGCAGTCGCGGCAAAACGCTTGGTCATGGCAAAATCCGGCAAGGGTTGAAAACGGCTCGAACCGGCGCAGGCGCTTCTCCCCGGGGGAGGTCGCGCGCCGTCCGCTTCATGCACCGGTTATTTGACGGAGTTGTTACGGTTCTTCGTCAGTTCCGTGAAATCGCAGATGCTAAAATGCGGCGCGCCGGGCGTATCTGTCAGATCATTCGGCGCGCCTGAGACGTGTTTAAATATCAAGGTTTTCGGCGAAGGCTGCACGCTCCTGGATGAAGCGGAAGCGGGCTTCGGGCTTGGTGCCCATCAGATCGTCGACCGCGCTGCGGGTGCCTTCGAAATCCACCTCGTCGATCAGCACCCGGAGCAGGGTGCGCTTGGCCGGATCCATGGTGGTTTCCTTGAGCTGGGCGGGCATCATCTCGCCGAGACCTTTGAAGCGGCTGATCTCCACCTTGGCCTTGCCCCTGAATTCCGTCTGCATCAGCTCGGCGCGATGATTGTCGTCGCGGGCATAGGCGGATTTCGCTCCTTGAGTAATCTTGTAGAGCGGCGGCACGGCGAGGAAGAGATGGCCGCCACGCACCAGTTCCGGCATCTCCTGATAGAAGAAGGTGATGAGCAGCGAAGCAATATGGGCGCCGTCGACATCGGCATCGGTCATGACGATGATGCGCTCATAGCGCAGATCTTCCTGCCGGTATTTCGAGCGCGTGCCGCAGCCGAGCGCCTGGATCAGATCGGCGAGCTGCTGGTTGGCGCCGAACTTCTCGCGGCCGGCGCTGGCGACGTTCAAGATCTTGCCGCGCAGCGGAAGGATCGCCTGGTTGGCGCGGTTGCGCGCCTGCTTGGCTGAGCCACCTGCTGAATCGCCCTCGACGATGAAGAGTTCGGCGCCTTCGGCGGTGTTCTGCGAGCAGTCGGCAAGCTTGCCCGGCAGGCGCAGCTTGCGCACCGCCGTCTTGCGGTTGACTTCCTTTTCCTTGCGGCGGCGCAGCCGCTCCTCGGCGCGCTCGATCACCCAGTCGAGTAGTTTGGCCGCTTCGTTCGGGTTGTCGGCAAGATAGTGGTCGAAGGGGTCGCGCAGCGCGTTCTCGACGATGCGCTGGGCCTCGACCGTCGCAAGCTTGTCCTTGGTCTGGCCGACGAATTCCGGCTCGCGGATGAAGACCGACAGCATGCCGACGGCCGAGATCATTACGTCGTCGGTGGTGATCTGGGCAGCGCGCTTGTTCTGGGTCAGCTCGGCATAGGCCTTCAGGCCCTTGGTCAGCGCGATGCGCAGGCCGGCCTCATGTGTGCCGCCTTCAGGCGTCGGGATGGTGTTGCAATAGGAATGCACCTGCGGGTCGCCGCCATACCAGGTGATCGCCCATTCCATCGAACCGTGGCCGCTGGCCTTCTCCGTCTTGCCGGCGAAGATCTCGCGGGTGACGGTGAATTCCTTGCCCATCGTCGCCTGGAGATAGTCCTTGAGGCCGCCGGGGAAATGGAAGGTGGCCTTGTCCGGCACCTCCGACCCTTCGGGCAGTACGCCCGGCTCGCAGCTCCAGCGGATCTCGACGCCGCCGAAGAGGTAGGCCTTCGAGCGCGCCATGCGAAAGACGCGGGCGGCCTCGAACTTCATGTGGTCCCCAAATATCTGGGGGTCGGGATGGAAGCGCACCCGGGTGCCACGGCGATTGTGGACGTCGCCAAGTTCTTCGAGCCCACCTTGCGGCAGGCCGCGGGAAAAGCGCTGGCGGTAAAGCTTCCGGTTTCGCGCCACCTCGACCTCGAGGAAGTCGGAGAGCGCGTTGACCACCGAAACGCCGACGCCGTGCAGGCCGCCCGATGTCTCGTAGGCCTTGCCGTCGAATTTACCGCCGGCATGCAGCTTGGTCATGATGACTTCGAGTGTCGACTTGCCCGGCACCTGCGGATGGTTCTCGACCGGAATGCCGCGGCCGTTGTCGGTGACGGTGAGATAGCCCTGCAGATCGAGATGCACCTCGATGAAATTGGCATGTCCGGCAACCGCTTCGTCCATCGCGTTGTCGATGACCTCGGCGAAGAGGTGATGCAGCGCCTTTTCGTCGGTGCCGCCGATATACATGCCCGGGCGCATGCGTACCGGCTCGAGGCCTTCCAGGACCCGGATCGACGAGGCGCCATAGTCATCCGCGTTCGAGGCGACAGGCGCAGGGCGCGCCGGCGCCGAGGGCACGGCCGTCAAGGGAGCGGCCGCCGGCGGACGTTCGCTCGGCGCGGCAGGCTTCTGCGCCTCCTCGCGTTTTTCGGAGAGGGGCAGTCCGGAAAAAAGGTCGTTGCTGTCGTCCATGGAGCCGTTCAGATCTTCGTCCTGTCTTGGGTCTGGCTTGGGGCTTGCATCAGCCGCCGACCCAAAATCACCGCATTTCATGTCACGTTTGCGAATCAGGCAGATTCTGCCAGAAAGCACCGCGATACGCGACACCGCCGGATTGGCGGGCTTTGACACATGATTTGCGTTGCCGGGCGCGGAATGGCAAGCGGCGGCAGGCTTCAGGAAACCATCCGCATGCGAATGTCCACAAGTGATTACACCGTTATATCAGCAATTGCGGCCTTTTTCCTATCCGCAGCCGTTCTTTCCGCCGGCGGACCAACATGGGCGGCCGACGCGCTGCCGCCTTTCAAGGACGATCTGTTCTCGAAGCAGACTGTGCTGCAGACCAGCGAGGGCGGCGCCTTAGAGGTCATCGACTATGACGAGATGCGCGATATCAACGGCCGCGACCAGATCCCGGAGAAGCGGGCGCAGCAGAAATATGTGTCGCTCGGCATCCGCAAGGCCCAGGCGGATGAAACCCTCTCACTCGAAGGCATCAGGCTCGATGTCACCAGGGTGGGACCGGTCGCGAATGCCGCCTTCACTGTGATTTTCATCCACGGCCGCGACGGCGACCGCCGGCTCGGGGCCAATGATTACAGCTTCGGCGGCAACTTCAACCGGCTGAAGAACCTCGTCGCCGGTAATGGCGGCGTCTATTATTCGCCGACAGTCAGGAGTTTCGACAGCAACGGCGTTGCCGCGATCGAAGGCCTCATCCGCCATGCCAGCGCGCAATCGCCCGGCCGGCCGGTGATCCTGTCCTGCGCCTCCATGGGCAGTCAGGTCTGCTGGGGCATCGCGCGTGACGAGGCCAGCGTCAAGCGGTTGAGGGGCATGTTGATCATGAGCGGCGTCACCGATCCGGATTTCACCAGAAGCGCCTTCTACAAGGCGAAGCTGCCGCTCTGGTTCGCGCATGGCAGCCGCGATCCGGTCTATGCCGCCGCCGACCAGCAGGCGCTGTTCGAGAGCCTGCTCAAGGCGAAATATCCGACGCGCTTCACGCTGTTTCAGACCGGTAATCACGGAACGCCGATCCGAATGGTCGACTGGCGCAGGGTCTTGAACTGGATTCTTGCGGCTTAACGGGCGTTTTCCGGCAGAAATATGCTCGGGATCGCAGAGATTCCCGTTACGTCAGGGGCATGATGCTTTTCTTTGGCGCAAGCTTTTGATATGCGGCCAGGGATATGAAGTTTGTGGAAGGCCGGCATGACACCTGACGTGCGCCCGCTGGTGGCGGGAAATTGGAAAATGAACGGCACGCGTGCCTCCCTGGATCAGATCAAGGCGATCGCCGAGGGTGTTCGCCCGCCGCTCGCCGACAAGGTCGAGGCGCTGATCTGCCCGCCGACGACGCTGCTCTACGTGGCAACCGCGCTCTGCACCGACAGTCCGCTGGCGATCGGAGCGCAGGACTGCCACCAGAAGCCGTCGGGCGCGCATACCGGCGACATTTCCGCCGAGATGATCGCCGATAGCTTCGGCACCTACGTGATTGTCGGCCATTCCGAGCGTCGCACCGACCATGCCGAGACGGATCATCTGGTCCGCGCTAAAGCGGAGGCGGCTTTCGCTGCCGAGCTCACTGCGATCATCTGCATTGGCGAGACGGCCGACGAACGCCGCGCCGGGCAGGAGCTCGACGTCATCAAGCGCCAGCTTTCCGCATCGGTTCCCGATGCCGCAACCGCCGAGAACACAGTCATCGCCTACGAGCCGATCTGGGCGATCGGTACCGGCGTGACGCCGACATCGGGCGATGTCGAGAAGGCGCATGCCTTCATGCGGGCGGAGCTCGTGTCCCGCTTCGGCGACGAGGGCCGCAAGATGCGGCTTCTCTACGGCGGCTCTGTCAAGCCCGCCAATGCCGGAGAACTGCTTGGCATCGCTAATGTCGACGGTGCGCTGATCGGTGGGGCGAGCTTGAAAGCCGCCGACTTCCTCGCCATCTACCGGGCCTATGAGGCGCTGCTCGCCTGACGCGTTGTTCATAGCTCGGTTTATTCCGGCAGAAGGGCTTGGAATAGGCGAGAGCCTCATGTAAAGAGCCGCCAGAATTCTTATTTATGTCCGTCTCCAGACGGGCAGGACTGGACCCATGCAGACAGTATTGATTGTCATCCATCTCATGATCGTGCTCGCCCTCGTCGGCGTCGTGCTCATCCAGCGCTCGGAAGGCGGCGGCCTCGGCATCGGCGGCGGTTCGGGCTTCATGTCGGCCCGCGGCACGGCCAATGCGCTGACCCGCACGACCGCGATTCTTGCGACCTTGTTCTTCCTCACCTCGCTTGGCCTCGGCATACTGACGCGCTACGAGGGCCGTCCGAGCGACATCCTCAACCGCATCCCCGCGACGAGCGGCCAGGGCAACGGCATTCTCGATTCGCTCGGCGGCGGTGCACAGGCTCCGGCGAACCAGCCGGCCGGCAACGGTGTCCCAAGCAGCGGTGCGGCTGTGCCCGCACCACAGGCTCCGGCCGTGCAAGCTCCCGCAGCAGAGGCTCCGGCAGCCACCGCGCCTTCAACGACTGCTCCGGCAGCGCCCGCAGCTCCGGCCGCGCCGGCGCCGGCTCAGCCTTCCGGCGTCCCGACGGGACAGTAAACCGGACTTCGAGATAAACCGCCGGCAGGCCCTCGGGTCTGCCGGTTTTCTTTTGTGCAGATTCCCGCGCCACTCTCCGAAAATTCCGGAAAAGAATTTTTGGGGCTGGCGGAATCGTTTTTGAAAAGGTATCCGGTGAAGCCCATGGCGCGATACGTATTCATCACTGGCGGCGTGGTTTCCTCCCTCGGAAAAGGAATTGCGGCCGCGGCTCTCGGAGCGTTGCTGCAGGCCCGTGGATATAGGGTCCGGCTTCGCAAGCTCGACCCTTATCTGAACGTGGACCCGGGCACGATGAGTCCGACCCAGCACGGCGAGGTCTTCGTCACCGACGACGGCGCGGAAACCGATCTCGATCTCGGCCACTACGAGCGCTTCACGGGGCGTTCGGCGACCAAGACCGACAACATCACCACCGGCCGCATCTACAAGAACATCATCGACAAGGAACGCCGCGGCGACTATCTCGGCGCGACGGTGCAGGTCATCCCGCACGTCACCAACGAGATCAAGGATTTCGTCACCGAGGGCAATCAGGACTACGATTTCGTCATCTGCGAGATCGGCGGCACGGTCGGCGATATCGAAGCAATGCCCTTCATGGAGGCGATCCGCCAGCTCGGCAACGACCTGCCGCGCGGCACCGCCGTCTATGTCCATCTGACGCTGATGCCTTACATTCCGGCGGCCGGCGAGCTGAAGACCAAGCCGACCCAGCATTCGGTCAAGGAACTGCAGGCGCTTGGCATTCACCCCGATATCCTGCTTGTGCGCGCCGACCGCGAAATTCCGGAAGCCGAGCGCCGCAAGCTCTCGCTGTTCTGCAACGTGCGTCCGTCGGCCGTCATCCAGGCGCTCGATGTCGCCAATATCTATGACGTGCCGATGGCTTACCACAAGGAAGGCCTCGACGACGAAGTGCTCGCCGCCTTCGGGATCGAGCCGGCGCCGAAGCCGCGCCTTGACCAGTGGGAAGAGGTCTGCAATCGCATCCGCACACCGGAAGGCGAAGTGACGATCGCGATCGTCGGCAAATATACCGGCCTCAAGGATGCCTATAAATCGCTGATCGAGGCGCTGCATCATGGCGGTATCGCCAATCGCGTCAAGGTCAAGCTCGAGTGGATCGAGTCGGAGGTCTTCGAAAAGGAAGATCCGGCGCCCTATCTCGAAAAGGTGCATGGCATCCTGGTGCCCGGTGGCTTCGGCGAGCGCGGCTCCGAGGGCAAGATCCATGCGGCGCGCTTCGCCCGCGAGCGCAAGGTGCCTTATTTCGGCATCTGCTTCGGCATGCAAATGGCCGTCATCGAGGCGGCGCGCAATCTCGCCGATGTGCCGGACGCGTCGTCGACCGAGTTCGGCCCGGCGAAGGAGCCGGTGGTCGGTCTTATGACTGAATGGGTCAAGGGCAACGAACTGCAGAAGCGGACGGCAGCCGGCGATCTCGGTGGCACCATGCGTCTCGGCGCATACAAGGCGGCGCTGAAGAAGGGCACGAAGATCTCGGATATCTACGGCTCGACGGATATTTCCGAGCGTCATCGCCACCGCTACGAGGTCAATATCGACTACAAAGATCGGCTCGAGAGCTGCGGCCTCGTTTTCTCCGGCATGTCGCCGGATGGCGTGCTGCCGGAGACGATCGAATACCCCGATCATCCGTGGTTCATCGGCGTGCAATATCACCCGGAACTGAAGAGCCGGCCGCTCGACCCGCATCCGCTGTTTGCAAGCTTCATCGAAGCGGCGACCGAACAGAGCCGTCTCGTCTGACGCATGCGGCGCCAGATCGCGCGGTTATGCGCGATCTGGCTAATCGGCCATTCCTTTTCAGGCAGCGGCTGGCAACGGCCCGATATAGACCGAACGAGGGCGGATCAGCCGGCCGTCGAGCGCCTGTTCGCGGGCATGCGCCAGCCATCCGACCGTGCGGCCGATCGCAAAGACGCCGGTGAAGGCCTGCCGCGGAAAGCCGAGCGCTTCGAGCAGCAGCGCGGTATAGAATTCGACATTGACGTCGAGCGGCCGGTTCGGCTTGCGCGCTTTCAGGATCGCCAATGCGGCGGCTTCCACCGCCTCGGCGAGTTCGCCGCGGGCGCTGTCGACCTGGCCTGACGCGATCAAAGGCTTCAGCGCGCCTTTAAGCGCATCGGCGCGCGGGTCGCGGACGCGGTAGATGCGGTGGCCGAAGCCCATCAGCCTTTCGCCGCGATCGAGTGCATCGGCAAGCCATGTGCCAGCATTATCAGGCGTTCCCACCGCATCCAGCATATCGAGGACCGGACCGGGCGCGCCGCCATGCAGCGGCCCCTTCAGCGCGCTCAACGCCGCCAGAACCGAAGAGGTGAGGCCGGCCTGCGTCGAGGCGATGACGCGCGATGCGAAGGTCGAGGCGTTGAGGCCATGGTCTGATATCGTCACGAGATAGGTGTCGAGCGCCGCCGTCTGCTCCTGGGTCGGCAATCGTCCGGTCAGCATGCGCAGGATATCGGCTGCCTGCGGCAGCGAGGCGTCGGGCGCGATCGGCTTTTGACCGCGCTGCAGCCGGAGAATCGCCGGCAGGAAGACTGCCGGTGCTGCCAGCAGGGCGAGGGCGGTGTCGAAATCCTCGCCGTCCGGCAGCCTGGCGATCAGCGCCCGCATCGCATCGACCGGCGGCAGGGTGAGCAAGGCGGCGTCGGCGGCCTCGGCGTGGACAAAGGTCCTTGTTCGGGCTTCCGCCAGCCAGTTGCGCAATTGCGCTTCATCGAAGCTCCGTTCCATCAATCCGTCGAGCAGCAGGGCGGCCACGCGCTCATAGGTTCCGCCAGCGACCAAGTGATCCAGCGACACGCCGCGAATGATCAGTCGCCCCGCTTCGCCATCAACATCCGAAAGCTGCGTTTCGGCGGCAATGACGTCTTCCAAGCCGTTCTGCATGATGTTTTCTCCTTTACCGCGAGGATGATCCGACCTAGTTTCATTGACGTCAATCTTGACGCAATTGATCAATGTGAGGCCGTGATGCCGTGGCTGAGCGCCGAGGAGGCGTTGCAGACGCTGAAGACCAAACCGCAGACGCTCTACGCCAATGTCAGCCGAGGGCGCATCCGCGCGAAGCCCGATCCCGCCGATCCGCGCCGCAGCCTCTATCACGCTGGAGACGTGCGGCGGCTTGCCGATCGCCATGCCGGCCGCCGCAAGGCGGAAACGGTCGCGGCCGAGACGATCCGCTGGGGCGATCCCGTTCTCTCCTCGACAATCTCCACCGTTTCGAGCGGACGCCTTTTCTATCGCGGCCAGGACGTGGCCAATCTTGCCGAGACGGCGACGCTGGAGCAGACGGCGGCATTGCTTTGGAATGGAGTGGAGACGCCTGCCTTCTCGACCGCGATCGCGCATGGCCTTCCATCGCTTCAGGCCGCGTTCCTGGCGCTTGCCGGGCGGGTGACATCGGACCTGCCGTCGCTTGGCCGCTCGCCAGCGGCACTCCGGCGCGAGGCGCATGGGATTCTTGCAACGATCGCGGATGCGCTGGCGCCCGGCGCTTCGGAGCGGCCGCTGCATCTCAGGCTCGCGGCAAGCTGGCAGCGGCCGGAGGCCGGCGATTGCCTGCGTCGCGCGCTGGTGCTGCTTGCCGATCATGAACTCAACGCCTCGGCCTTTGCGGCACGAGTCACCGCGTCATCGGGTGCGGCGCTATCGGCCGCCGTGCTTTCCGGTCTGGCGACGCTGACGGGACCGCTGCATGGCGCCGCCTGGCAGAGCGTCGATGCGTTGATCGAGGCGGCTTGCGCCCTCGGTCCGGCGCAGGCGATCCGCCGCACCCTTGCACAGGGCAATCGCTTATCCGCCTTCGGTCACCCGCTCTATCCGGACGGCGATATCCGGGCGCTGGCGCTGCTTTCGCAATTTTCACTGCCGCCTGAGTTCGCCGAGGTCAGGGACAGGGGCGAGGAGATCGTCGGAGAAAAGGTCAATATCGATTTCGCACTTGCCGCGATGGCGGCAGCCTTCGATCTGCCGAGAGAGGCGCCGATCGTCATTTTTTCGCTTGCACGCTGCACCGGCTGGCTTGCGCATGCGATGGAGCAGATTGAAAGCGGCGAATTGATCCGGCCACGGGCACGGTATACCGGACCGGTGCCCGATATGAAGAGCAGCACTTGAGGATGCGCGGCCTGCTTTTTTCGCCTATGGAAATATCCGAATTCGGCTATCATGCCTCGCATGGAAGAAGACGGTTGGCGGGTGCTTTCGCAGAAGCAGTTCCGCACGGTCACGGGGGCTTTCCATGAATATGACGTTTCTCAAGCTGTTTGCCGCCGCGCTCGTTGCCTGCCTCATTCCGCATGACGCGGCGCTCGCGCAACCTGCGGGCTGCGCGATCTCGCGCGATGCCGGCGCCCGCCAGACGCTCAGTTGCCCTGGTGGCGTCAAGGTGACGGCGGAGGCCGGCGCGTCTTTCCAACTCTCCGACCGCAACCGTGACGGCAGTCCCGATTCGGCCTCGGTGCGGCGCAAGGCCATTCTCGTCGATGTTGACGGCAGTCAGCATGCCGGTGGTTTCCAGGTGGTGACACCGCAGGCGATCGCTGCCGTGCGCGGCACACAATGGGCTGTCGACGTCGCCGGCGGCAAGACCTCGGTCTTCGTCGTCAGAGGCAGCGTGGCCGTCCGCCGGCCCGCCGGCGAGCCGGTGGTGCTGTCACCAGGCGAGGGCGTCGATGTTAGCAGCGGAACCGAATCGCTGGTCGTGCGCCGCTGGCCCGCACCGCGTGTCGCCGCCCTTCTCGCCCGGCTCGGCCAATAAATGCCATGAATCATCGCCTGCTGACCGTGATCGCGCTACTGCTCGCCGGTCTTTGGGGCGCGGCGCTCGGCTATCTCAATCTCAATGGCGGGATAGGCCTTCTCGATCGGATGGAGGCCTCGCTCGCCGACATTCGCAGCATCGTCGTCGGAGCGAAGGCGCCGCCTCCCGTCGTCTCGATCGTCGCGATCGACGACCGTACGGCGGCGGCCCACGGCTATCCCCTTGACCGGGCGACACTGGCGCGCCTCATCAATGCGATCAACGCTTTGAAGCCGAAGGCTCTGGCTCTCGACATCCTGCTCGTCGATCCGGGACCGGAGGAGGGCGATGCGGCGGTGACCGCTGCCCTTGGAGCGGGACCGAGCGTGATTGCTGCGGCGGCTACCTTTGCGCAGAGCCGGCAGCGGGTTACCGAGTTGGCGGACGATCCGCTTGCCGCCATCCCTGAGGCAGATCAGCTTCTCTTGCCGCTTCCCCGCTTTGCCGGCGCGGCCGCGGTCGGTGTCGTCAATGTCGCTACCGACCAGACCGGCACGCCGCGTTTCATTCCACTGATTTCGCGCGCCGCAGACCGGCTGGATCCGGCTTTTCCGCTGCGCGCCGCCTCGGTGGCGCTCGGTGTCGATCCCAGCATCGAACGCGATGCGATCATGCTCGGAGCATTGCGCATTCCGACGGATATCGGCCAGCGCCTGCCGGTGACCTTTTATGGCCGGCGCGGCAGCATCGCCACGTCAAGCGCCGCCGACGCGCTTGACGGCAAGTTGGCGGCGGACGCGATCACCGGCCGCATCGTCGTCATCGGCTCGACCGTCACCGGCGGCGGCGACGTCTTCCCGACGCCGTTCGATCCCGTCATGCCGGGCGTCGAGGTGATGTCGACCGCGATTACCCATCTCGTCACCGGCGACGGCATGGTGCGCGACCACAGGATCAGGCTGATCGATGCCGCCATCGCCGTCGGGCTGGCGATCATGCTGGTTTCGCTGACCGCCTGGCGGCGAAGTGCTGCGGGCTATGCCATCATCGTGCTGGCGCTGGTCGTCTGGGCAATGCTCAATCTGGCGGCGTTTGCGCATGGCTATTGGCTGAGTGCCGCCCTGCCGATCGCCGCAGCATTGCCGCCGGCGCTGATCTTCGGCGCAGCCGAGCTCTGGCTCGACCGTGGCCGCGCCCGCCATTTCGCCGAACAAAGCGCGCTGCTGCAGCGTATCGAGGCGCCCGGCCTTGGAGAATGGCTGGCGCGCCATCCGGATTTCCTTGCCGCCCCGGTGCGCCAGAACGCTGCCGTCGTCTTCATCGATCTCTCGGGCTTCACCGGCCTCAGCGAAACCCTCGGGCCGGTTAAGGTGAGCGAGGTGCTGAGCGGTTTCTTCGAAATCATCGATGAGGAGGCGCACGCCCACGGCGGCGCCATCACCAGCTTCATGGGCGACGGGGCGATGATCCTGTTTGGCCTGCCGGAGCCGACCAACGACGATGCCGCCCAGGCCATCGCCTGCGCGGTCAGACTCTGCGAGCGCACCCGCGCCTGGCTTCGAACGCAGGGGAGCTTTGCCGGGAAAAAAATCGGCTTCAAGGTTGGCGCCCATTGCGGGCCGATCGTAGCCTCGCGGCTCGGCACCGGGGACAGGCAGCAGATCACGGCGGCGGGCGATACGGTGAACGTCGGGAGCCGCCTGATGGAGGTCGCCGCCCGCCATGGCGTCGAGCTGGCGCTCAGCGCCGAAATCGTCGGCGCCGCAGGCCCGGACAGCGTGCTCCTCAAATCAGGCCGGATCGAAGGGCCACTGGAAACGGAACTGCGCGGCCGGGCCAGCCACATCGACGCCTGGCTGTGGCGCAGCCGCACGCTTTGACAATCGCTGCGGGAGCGGCTAGGAACGGCGCAAATATCCCGCCGGCTGGCTCCGGCCATGGCGCATTTCGCGCCTGACAGCTCCGAAAGATCGAACTCATGACAGAATTCAACGGCGTCGTTCCGGCGATCGCCAAGGCGTTGCAGAAGCGCGGTTACGCCGAACTTACCCCGGTGCAGCAGGCGATGCTCGATCCGGCGCTTGCCGCTTCGGACGCGCTGGTCTCGGCCCAGACCGGGTCCGGCAAGACTGTCGCCTTCGGCCTGGCGCTGGCGCCGACACTGCTCGAAGGCAGCGAGCGCTTCGGTGCTGCCGGCGCCCCGCTTGCCCTCGTCATCGCCCCGACGCGGGAGCTTGCCCTGCAGGTAAAGCGTGAACTCGAATGGCTCTATGAGATGACCGGCGCGGTGATCGCCAGCTGCGTCGGCGGCATGGACATCCGGAGCGAGCGCCGGTCGCTTGAGCGCGGCGCCCATATCGTCGTCGGCACGCCCGGACGGCTCTGCGACCATATCCGCCGCCACGCACTCGACATGTCGGAGCTGAAGGCCGCGGTGCTCGACGAGGCCGACGAGATGCTCGACCTCGGCTTCCGCGAGGACCTGGAATTCATCCTCGATTCGGCACCGGACGAGCGGCGGACGCTGATGTTTTCGGCGACCGTGCCGGCGGCAATCGCCAAGCTTGCCAAGAGCTATCAGCGCGACGCCGTGCGCATCAGCACCGCGGCCGAGGAAAAACAGCATGTCGATATCGAATATCGCGCGCTTGTCGTCGCCCCGAGCGACCGCGAGAACGCGATCATCAACGTGCTGCGTTATTACGAAGCGACCAATGCCATTGTCTTCTGCTCGACGCGCGCCGCCGTCAATCACCTGACCGCACGCTTCAACAACCGCAATTTCTCCGTGGTGGCGCTGTCCGGTGAGCTGACGCAGAACGAGCGCAGCCACGCGCTGCAGGCGATGCGAGACGGCCGCGCCCGCGTCTGCATCGCAACCGACGTCGCTGCCCGCGGCATCGATCTGCCGGGCCTTGATCTCGTCATCCACGCCGACCTGCCGACCAATCCGGAAACGCTGCTGCATCGCAGCGGCCGCACCGGCCGGGCCGGACGCAAGGGAATCAGCGCCATGATCGTGCCGCTGAGTGCACGGCGCAAGGCCGAGCGTTTGCTGGAGAATGCCGGCATTTCGGCAGCCTGGGCACGGCCGCCGTCGGCCGAGGAGGTGAACGAGCGCGACGACGAGCGGCTGCTCGCCGACCCGATCTTCCACGACGCGCCACAGGAGGAAGAACAGAAGTTGGTGCAGCAGCTTCTCGCGAGCCACGGCGCCGACAAGCTCGCAGCCGCTTTCCTGCGTCTCTACCGCACCAATCATTCAGCGCCGGAAGATCTGATCGAGGTTACCGTTCAGGACGATCGCGGCCGTAAGCGCCGCGACAATGCCGCCCCTTTCGAGCCGGCGCAAAAGGGACCGCGCGAAGATTTCGGCCCCAGCGTTTGGTTCTCCGTCTCGGTCGGGCGCAAACAGAACGCCGAGCCGCGCTGGCTGATCCCGATGCTCTGCCGCAACGGCAACGTGACGAAGCGCGAGATCGGCGCGATCAAGATGCAACCCGAGGAAACCTATGTGGAGATCGCGGCAGCGAGCGCCGAGAGCTTCCTGAATGCGATCGGACCGAACAAGGCGCTCGAACGCGGCATCCGCGTGACGAGGCTTGCCGGCACGCCGGATTTCAGCCGCGCACCGTCGCCGAAACCCTATGCCGGCAAGGCGTCCCGTGACGAACGGCCGGGCGAGGCATTCCGCGACGAGCGGCCGAAGAAAAAGTTCGGCAAGGGTTCGAGCGGCGGTTATGCCGCAGCCGAGAATGGCGGCGGGGAACGGCGCGACGCCAAGCCCTGGAGCAAGAAGACGACCAAGCCCGGCTACGATGGCGCGAAATCCGACAAGCCCAGATATGAAAAGCCGAAATTTGAAGGCGGCAAGCATGAGGGCAAAGGCGGCGCTGGGCCGAAAGGCAAATTCTCGAAGAAGAAGTCCGGCTGATTTTGATCGCCGCGTGACTTCTTGACCGACAGGATCAGACGACGATGAAACGCTCCGGAACGCCGCGTCCCGATCCGGCCGCCTTCATCACGGCCAATCTGCCGATCTCACCGGTCCCCTCAATCCCCGAGATCCTGCTCCACACCGCCGGGCCTGCGAGCGGGCTCTGGCGGCTTGCCGGCCGTCGAGAAGCCGACGCGCCGCCTTACTGGGCCTATCCCTGGGCCGGCGGCGTGGTGCTTGCCCGCCATCTGCTCGACCGGCCGGAAATCGTTGCCGGCCGACGCGTCCTCGATCTCGGCGCCGGCTCCGGACTGGTCGCCATCGCAGCAGCGAAGGCCGGAGCAGCAATGGTAACAGCGGTCGATGTTGATGCCAATGCGATTGCAGCGATCGGTCTCAACGCGGCGATCAACGGGGCCACTATTGCGGTCATCGCCGCCGATATCATCGAGGCGTCCCCGCCGGAGACGGATGTTCTCGTGGTCGGCGACCTGTTCTACGATCCCGTTCTTGCCGTGCGGGTAACGGCCTTTTTGCGGCGTTGCCAGGCAAGCGGCATCGAGGTGCTGATCGGCGATCCGGAGCGGGCCTATCTGCCGCTGGGCGATCTCAGCCGCGTCGCTACCCACGCGGTTGCCGATTTCGGCGCAAGTACCGAGGGCAAAGCGGTGCAGGCGGGCGTCTTTTCGCTCCGGCAATAGCCGGAAGCGAATTAACAGCTAACTTGTCTGCCGCCGTACCCTCTATCCGACCGACTGCTTGGCCCGTGTAGACGAGGTGCCTTTATTTCCTGTCATCAACGCAGATTCCGGCTGATTCACAGGAGTCAGGAGAAATGCCGAAAGTTGATGGAAGGGTCACGTCAAAACATCTGTTGTCGGCCGAGTCGTCCACATCGATCAACGCGAACCAATTCTTTGTATTTCTGGTGGGAAAATAGTCTCCTGTCGGATAGTAGAACTTCGAATAACATTGGAGCGGCAGTATTTCTTTGGGGAGCGCGCCAGCTTTTACCAAACTCTGCATATCATTTTGTTGAGCCGACATCGCCTTTTCGATAAAGTCAGCGACAATAGGCTGGAGTTCCGGGTAGTTCGCGATGCAATCGCTTACGGTCCGGTCCTCGTTACCTTTATGTGCAGAGAAGATGTGGCCGATGGTGCCGGCCACCGGCTTGTATGCCACAGGCTTGCTTCCATCCAGGATCGTATAGCCTTTCAACACGCCGAGCTTTTTAATCAGCGACCGATACCGCCTGAGATGCTCGTCCATATGGTCCGAGCAAAGAACAAGGGTTTTTGGCGTCATCTCGTCTTTGCGATCAGGCATGCTCCACTCAATCGCCCAAGGGGCACCGGGATCGGGAGACGGCTCCAGCGCGGGGCTTCCTTGTGCCGCCGCAAAGGCGGACGAACAGGCTGAGAGAAGGAGGACAGCCAATATCGTGCACCTGGGTAACATAAGCATCACCTACAAATGTGGCTCCCGCTGCCCTCATCAGCCTGGCAGGAGGGGAAAGGATTGGCCAGCCTCAGGTCAGGAGATCCGGCCGCAGCAGCATGACCGGGCAGGGCGCTCCGGCCGGCAGCTCCGGGGCATGCGGCGGGCGGATAATGAGGCAGTCGGCTTGCGCAAACACCTTCATCATCGAGGAATCCTGCTTGCCGAAGGGTTCGGCCAGCCAGTTTCTGGTCGTGGATTTCGCAAGCCTCGCCCTGATATAGTCCTGCCGGTGATCATTGGCGCGCAACGTGACGGCCGCCTCGACTACTGTCTCGCGTTGCACTGGGGGCAGGGAGGCGAGCTTGCGGATCAGGGGCTCGAGGAACAGCAGCGAACAGACGAGGCTCGAGACCGGATTGCCGGGCAGGCCGAGCACATGGGTTTGGCCGAAGCTGCCGACCATCAGCGGTTTGCCAGGGCGCATGGCGATGCGCCAGAAATCGAGCTGCATGCCGGCCTCGATCAAGGTGGCCTGCACCAGATCATGGTCGCCGACGGACGCGCCGCCGAGCGTCACGATGACGTCGGCCTTCGCATCCCGTGCCTTGTCGACCGCCGCGATGATTTTCGTCTTGTCGTCCGGCACGATGCCGAGATCAATGACATCGGCGCCGGCTCTGCGGGCAAGGGCTGCGATACCGAATGTATTGGAGGCGATGATCTGCGAAGGGCCGGGTTGGCTTCCGGGCGGCAGCAACTCGTCGCCGGTTGCGAGGATGGCAATCAGCGGGCGCTTGAGAACCTCGATATCGGGCCGGTTCATGCCGGCGGCGACCGTCAGCCGGGAGAAATCGAGCACGGTGCCGGCAGGCAGCACCGCTTCGCCTTCGGCGAAATCTTGGCCGCGGGGTCGCACATGCTGGCTCTGCCGCACCGGGAACCTGGTTCTGATGCCGCCATCGATCTTTTCCGCATCCTCCTGCAGCAGGACGCTGTCGGCGCCTGGCGGAACAGGCGCGCCGGTGAAGATACGCACGGCCTCTCCCTGGCCGACGCTTCCTTCGAAGCCGTGGCCGGCGGATGACGTGCCGATGACCTTCAACACGGCGCCCGGCTCCGGCGCGTCTTCCCTGCGCAATGCGTAGCCGTCCATGGCCGAGGCATTGAAGGGCGGCTGGGTCAGGCGCGCCGTGAGATCAACCGCCAGAACGCGGCCTTCAGCCTCGGCAAGCGGCAGCGTGTCGGACGCCGCGACGGGCTTTGCGCGGGAGAGCAGGCGGTCCAAGGCGTCGGCGACCGGCAGAAGGTTCATCTTGCCTCCGGATGACGGAAGTCGCCTGACTTGCCGCCGGACTTTTCGAGCAGCCTAATGGCGCTAATCTCCATCGCCTTATCGGCGGCCTTGGCCATGTCATAGATCGTCAGGCAGGCGACCGAGACGGCGGTCAGCGCCTCCATCTCGACACCGGTCTTGCCGGTCAGCTTGGCGGTGGCGGTGACGCGCAGGCCGGGCAGGGCGGCATCTTCCTCGATTTCGACCGTGACCTTGGTCAGCATCAGCGGATGGCAGAGCGGGATGAGATCGGCGGTGCGCTTTGCCGCCATGATGCCGGCCAAGCGCGCCGTGCCGATGACATCGCCCTTCTTGGCATTGCCCTGACGGATGAGCGCAAGGGTCTCCGGCGCCATCTTCACATGACCCTCGGCGGTGGCAATGCGCACCGTCTCGGCCTTGTCGGAGACATCGACCATATGCGCCTCGCCGGAGGCATCGATATGGGTGAGGCCGGGCTTTGCGCCGCTCATGTCATTCGGCCGCGATGGCGGCTTCGCCAAAGAGCAGCGTGCGGGTGGCGGCGGCCACGTCGTCCTTGCGCATCAGACTCTCGCCGACAAGGAAGGTATTGATGTCGACGGCCTGCAGGCGCTGGCAATCGGCATGGGTGAAGATGCCGCTTTCGCCGACGAGGAGCCGGCCCGCCGGAACCATAGAGGCAAGTGTCTCGCTGACCGTCAGGCTGACCTCGAAGGTCCGAAGGTTGCGGTTGTTGATGCCGATAAGCGGCGAGGAGAGTTTCAGCGCCCGCTCCATTTCCGGCGCGTCGTGAACCTCGACCAGCACATCCATGCCGAGCGAAAAAGCTTCGTCCTGCAGACGCTCCGCATCGTCATCGCTCAGCGACGCCATGATCAGCAGAACGCAATCGGCACCCCAGGCGCGCGCCTCGTGGACCTGATAGGTCTCGAACATGAAATCCTTGCGCAGGGCGGGCAGGGCGCAGACGGCCCGCGCCGCCGTCAGAAATTCCGGCGCGCCCTGAAAACTCGGCGTGTCGGTCAGCACGGAAAGGCATGCCGCGCCACCGGCTTCATAGGCTTTTGCCAGCGCCGGCGGATCGAAATCCGGACGGATCAGCCCCTTGGACGGGCTTGCCTTTTTGATCTCGGCGATCAGACCGAAATGGCCGGCCTCCAGCTTGGAAACGAGCGCCTTGTAAAAGCCGCGCGGGGCGGACTGTCCGGCCTGCATCGCCTTCAAATCGGCTAGCGATACCGTCGCCTTGGCGGCGGCGATTTCCTCGCGCTTATAGCGTTCGATCTTCTTCAGGATATCGGTCATCGGCCAATCCTAATCGATATCGTTGGAAACGGCGACGAGTTTGTCGAGGGCGAGGGCCGTGGCGCCACTATCCAGCGAGTGAGCGGCAAGCGCCATGCCGTCGCGGATCGTCTCCGCCTTGCCCGCGATGACGAGCGAAGCGGCGGCATTGGCAAGTGAAACGTCGCGATAGGCATTCCTGGCGCCGCCGAGCACTTCGCGAAGTGCTGCGGCATTGGCGACGCCGTCACCGCCCTTGATATCGGCAAGCATGCAGGGGCTGACGCCGAAATCGGCGGGCGACAGCTCGAAAGTACGGATCTTGCCGTCTTCGAGCGCCGCCACCTTGGTGATGCCGGTCGTGGTGATTTCGTCGAGGCCATCGCCATGGACGACCCAGACGCATTCGGAGCCGAGATCGCGCATGACTTCGGCAAGCGGCACCAGCCATTGCGGCGAGAAGACGCCGAGCAACTGGCGACGGACGCCGGCCGGATTGGAGAGCGGCCCGAGCAGGTTGAAGATGGTGCGCGTGCCGAGTTCGACCCGGGAGGGGCCGACATGGCGCATGGCGGAATGATGCAGCTGCGCGAACATGAAGCCAACCCCGGCTTCGGCGATGCAGCGCGTGATGACCTCGGGACCGACATCGATATTGACGCCGAGAGCCGCCAGATTGTCCGCAGCACCCGATTTCGAGCTCAGCGCCCGGTTGCCGTGTTTGGCGACGGGAACACCGGCGCCGGCGACGATCAGCGCTGCCAGCGTCGAAATATTATAGGTGCCGCTGGCGTCGCCGCCGGTGCCGACGATGTCGATCGCATCGGCCGGCGCCTCGACGGTCAGCATTTTCGACCGCATGGTGGTGACGGCGCCGACGATCTCGTCGACGGTTTCGCCGCGCACGCGCAGCGCCATCAGGAAGCCACCGATCTGCGAGGGCGTTGCCTGGCCCGACATCAGGATGTCGAAGGCATCGCGGGCCTCGTCACGCGTCAGCGGCTCGCGGCTTGCGGCCTTGGCCAGGAACGGCTTCAGATCGGTCATAAAACCTCCTAGCGGGTCGTTGCCTGTTCGGCGAGCGTCTGGTTGATCGAAGCCCCATACTGCGTCTGCAGCAGGTTGACCATCTGGTCGAGGATATCATCGCCGGCGGCATTGGCCATGGCGGTGAGCTGGGCGTCGCGGTTGTTCAGCACGTCGCCGGTCGACTGGCTGTTGACCTCGGTGACCTTCATCAGGATCTGCGTCGAGGGATCGGCACCGACCGCGCTCGCAACCGTATCGACCGGGCCGGAGAAGGCGGCCTTAACGGCGGCGCGTCCGAGAACCGGATCATCGGTGGAGCGGGTGATACCGCTCTTGCTTTCGACGGCAATGCCGAGCGGCGCTGCAATGTCCGCAAGGGCAGTGCCCTTTTGCGCCTCAGCCTTCAATTCCTCGGCCTTCTTGGCGAGTTCGGCCTTCTGCTGCTCTGCTGTCCAGTCCTCGACGGCTTTCTCGCGCACCTCCGCGATCGGGCGGTCCCGGTCCGGCGTGATTTCGCGGACGTTGAACCAGACATAGCCGTCATTGCCGATCGGAAGCGGCGAGGCATCGACGCCGACCTCGGTCTTGAAGGCTTCGCCGAGCAGCTGCTGCTTGGCGGGAAGATCCTTGACCTCTTTGCCGTCCTTGTCGGCGCCAGTCGCATCGACGGCGTCGACGGTCACCGCCTTGAGCTTCAGCTGACCGGCGATATCCTCGAGCGTGGAGCCGCCGGCGCGCATATCCTCGATACGGTCATGAACGTTGATCACTTCCTGAGAGGCGTTGGAAAGCGCCAGCTGCTTGCGGATGTCTTCCTTCACCTCGTCGAAATTCTTGACCGTTTCCGGCTTGATGTTGGTGATGCGCAGGATGACCGGGCCGAACGAGCCGTCGACGACAGGCGTCGTGCCGCCATCCTTCGACACCGCAAAGGCGGCATCGGCGACGGCCTGGTCGGGAACCTTGTCCTTGGTGAACTCGCCGAGCAGCACGTCGCTTGCCGTCTTGCCTTGGTCGGTGACCAGCTGGTCGAAGCTGGTGCCGCCCTTCAGCGCCGTTTCGGCGGCGGTGGCGAGATCCTTGCTGGTGAAGGTCAGCTGTTCGATCGTCCGGCTTTCCGGCGTGCGATAACTATCCTTGCCCTTTTCGAAAGCTTCGCGGATCTGGTCGTCGGTAACGGTCGCGGCATCGGCGATATCGGCCGGCTGCAGCTTGAGATAGATGAGCTTGCGGTATTCCGGTGCGCGGTAGCGCTGCTTGACGCCTTCGAACCAGCTCGCCAGCACGTCGTCGGCGGGGGCCTTGATCGGCTCGATATTGGCGTTGGTCAGCAAGAGGTAGTCGATGCTGCGGCTTTCATCGCCATAGAGCTTCAGTGCATCGATCAGCGTCTTCGGCGCGGTAAAGCCGTTGGAAACGGCATCGACGATCTGGCTGCGAACGGCGACCTTGCTGCGCTCCTTGATGTAATCGTCCTGGCGGATGCCGGCATTGCGCAGGCGCGAAACGAACAGCTCGCGATCGAACTGGCCATTGACAGCCTTGAAAGCCGGATCGTCGCCAATGAGCTGGGCGAGACGATCCTCGGACAGTCCGAGGTTCATATCTTCGGCGAGCTGGTCGAGTGAGGCGCCGGCAACAAGCTGCGACAGCACCTGCTGCTCGACTCCGAAGGCGCGGGCCTGCTCGGGCGTGAGGCGCATGCCGAACTGCTGGCCGACACTTGCCACCTGACGCTGATAGGCAAGGTGGAATTCGTTGACCCCCACCTTCTGATCACCGACGGTCACGACCGTGGTGCTGCTGCCGCCCGATATCAGCTCACGCGATATGCCCCAGATGCCGAAGGAGGCCACCAGGAGAAGCAGGAGCAGCTTGGCAACCCAGGTCTGAGCAGCTCTTCTCAGAAGATGGAACATGGAAACGCAAACCTCGCAGTATTTATTGACCCGCGCACGGGCAGACATTCGACGTTCCTTAAAACAAAGCCGACAGGAAATGAAGGGTTTGTCACGCGAAAAGCTGCGCATGGCCGCGAGGGCGACGCAAGGCGTTGATGGTGAACAAAAGATCGGCTCGCGGCGGAACCTTTCAGGCCGCCATTTCGTTGAAGCGGCATCCCATGAAACAGGAGCAGACCATGGCAGAAATGAAAACCGCTTCCGCCGAATCCACCGCTGCGCGCGTCAAAGCGGATATTGCAGCAGACGATCTGTCGGCGCAGGTTACAGCACTCCGTGAAGATCTCTCCAGATTGACGGACAGTGTGCGGGCGCTGGGGCAGGGGGCAAAGTCGGTGGTTACGGACGAAGCTTCGCTGATGACGGAACGGCTGCGCGACAAGGTTCGCGAAGAACCGTTCATGGCGCTCGCGGTAACGGCAGGCATAGCCTATCTTTTCGGCCTGCTGAGCCGCCGCTGAACATGGAATTCTGGACAGAAAAAGCCGGACGCAAGGCGCGCCCGGCTTCTAGTCATGTCAGCCAGTTATGCCTGGACAATCAGCGGCGGATGGCGCGGCCGATGAAGATCAGAATGCAGGCACCGATGAAGCCTGTGATCAGGTAACCAAGCCACCCCGCCAACGGCTGGATGTGCAACAGACCCAAAATCCAGTTGGCGACGATAGCGCCGACGATGCCGAGCAATATGTTCATGAGCACGCCCATATTGCTGCTCATGACCTTTTCTGCCAGCCATCCGGCGATGCCGCCGATGATGATGGCCGCAATCCAACCCACGCCTGCGTTTTCCATGGTGATCCCTCCTGGTGAAACGACTCGCAAGAATGCACGAAACCAAAGAAAGTTCCACTCCTGGAGGAACTTAAGCCCTCACGGATGCAGCAGGGTGACCGGCGTCTCGAGCAAGTAAGCGATGAGCTGGAACAGCAGGCCGGCAATGGCAAGAATTGCGAAGCCGAAAGGCATGATTAGGCTTTTGCTAAACATTCTCTCCTCTCCCATTTGAAGTAAAGCATAAGCCGAAGCGCGTGTTACGCAAGGTTATTACTAATAATTGGTTAAGCGCGATATTTAAGTAAAATGATAAATTTCAGAGGTGCAGTCGCGAAAATCCCGGAGATATGAGGATTAAATACACGCATGACTGGCATCCACCTCACTACCCGCCAACAATTCTACAATTCGGAGCGTTTTAATTGGAGTAATTCGTTTCTTGACGAACAGGGAGCGGCCGGATGCACCAATTCGGCGCAGGTGCTGAATTATGTTCGGCCGCCGGCGGATTGATTTTGGCTCGGACTGCATCATTTTTCCGCGGGTTCGTTCAATCAGGGAAAACCTCGATGCCAAAAGCTGCAATCGCCATCGCCTGCTGCCTCTGCCTGCTTACGCTCTCCGGCTGCGGCAATACCGCATACGGGCTGAAGAAGGATGGACAGGAGGCGAGCCACGCAATGGATAATGCGACCCATCGGGTGCTTTCGGCCGGCGCCAAGAAGTAATGGCGACTGCCGGCGACACGCGGCAAATCCTGCATGAAAAAAAGCCCGCCTGGGGTGAGGCGGGCTTAGCACAACAGAGAGAATGGACGGACGAAAACCGTCCCGACTGATACAGCATTTCCTTAAAGGCGCCGCCGTACGTCATTCGACGTAACCGCGACCGAAAGGTTCCGGCAGCGGCGTCAGAATCGGGTCAGAAGTTGCCCCAATTCTGAGCGCGGGCACGGGCGCGAATAATCCGGTATTCGCGACCGCCATAGAGCGAACCGATGGTCAGCAGAAGCGTCAGTACGTCCCAGATGATATGCATGTTATCCTCTTAGGTTGGACGGCTCTGCCGTCGATCGGTGAAGGTACAATAGCAATCTTTCGAACCTGCTTATATGACAAGAAATCGGGATGAGCCGGGAAAGGGGCAGGGCGCTTGCGGCGTCTGATAAGACGCGCGGCGCTGTAGGAGCAGCAACGTGAACAAATCAGCCGGCGCCAACCCATGACGATTTTCTCCGTCCGACACATTACCTCCTATCGTTACCGCCGAGATGTCGATTTCGGCGAGCATCGCCTGATGTTCCGACCGCGCGACAGTTTCGACCAGCGGCTGATCGAGGCGTCGCTGACGACCTATCCGGAGCAAAGCCATGTGCGCTGGATTCACGATGTTTTCGGCAATTGCGTGGCGCTGGTCGATTTTTCCCGGCCGTCGGCGGAGCTTCGTTTCGAAACCTGGATCACGCTCGATCACACACCTCAACTCGCTCCCGATATCCGCATCGACGAGGCGGCGCTGTCCTATCCCTTCTCTTACGACAAGGACGAAGTCGCCGATCTCGCGCCGGCGATGCAGCGCCACTATCCCGATCCAGGCGATGAGGTCGGCCGCTGGGCGCGGCGGTTCGTGCGTGTGGGCCACCCGACTGAGACCGGGCACCTGCTGATGACGATGTGTTATGCCATTCGCGAAAGCTTCGTTTATGCGCGGCGCCAGGAACACGGGACGCAGTTGCCGATCGAAACCTTGCAGCTTCGCTCCGGCACCTGCCGGGATTTCGCACTTCTGATGATGGAGGCGGCCCGCACGCTCGGTCTGGCCGCCCGGTTCGTCAGCGGTTATGTCTATGTCCCCGACCGGGACGGCTCCACCGTGCTCGGCGGCGGCTCAACACATGCCTGGTGCCAGGTCTATCTTCCCGGTGCGGGCTGGGCTGAGTTCGATCCGACCAACGGCATCGTCGGCAATCGCGATCTCATCCGCGTGGCCGTTGCCCGCGACCCGCGCCAGGCAATTCCCCTGAGCGGCAGCTATGACGGCGATGGCTCGGATTTCGACAGCATGACGGTGCAGGTCAACGTGACCACGCGGCAGCCATGGATCAAAGAGGGGTAGCGGTCGATTGCCAGCCGGGGATGCCGGATCGGCGCCGAACGACAGCCACGGTCGGCGGAACCGGGCAGCCCGACCGACGTTCCATACTCACCTCCACCCATGCTGGGAGAGGGCGAGGAAACCGCAATGAAGATACGCGCCGGATTTCATCTTGGCTATGAATGCATCCAGCCGACGCCGATGCTGCTGGTCCTCAACATTCACCCCTCGCGTCGCGCCGATCTTCTAAGCGAGCAGGTCCTGACATTCGATCGGCCGATCGAAGCCTGGGAATATACCGACAGTTTCAACAACGCCTGCAGCCGGATCGTCGCTCCGCCGGGGCTGACGACGATTTCAACCAGCTTCGAGATCTACGATACGGGACAAGCCGACGTCGTGCCCACCGAGGCCGTGCAGCACGCGATCAAGGACTTGCCTGACGAGGTGCTCGTCTTCCTGCTCGGCAGCCGTTACTGCGACACCGACAGGCTCTCGGATTTTGCCTGGGAAACCTTTTCATCGACGCCGCTCGGCTGGGCGCGTGTGCAGGCGATCTGCGATTTTGTGCATAACCACATCACCTTCGACTATCAGAAGGCCGACGTTCTCCGGACCGCTCATGGCGGATTTACCGACAAGAGCGGCGTCTGCCGCGATTTCGCTCATCTCGCTATGGCGCTTTGCCGATGCATGAATATTCCCGCCAGATATTGTACCGGCTACCTTGGCGACATCGGCGTCCCAGCCGATCCCAATCCGATGGATTTCAGCGCCTGGTTCGAGGTCTTTCTCGGCGGCCACTGGCACACGGTCGATGCCCGCCACAACACCCCGCGTATCGGCAGAATTCTGATGGCGACAGGCCGAGATGCCACAGACGTCGCGATGTCGACGGCTTTCGGCCCGGCGAAGCTTTCCCGCTTCGAAGTGATCACCGAGGAAGTGCCGTAAGTTGCAGCCAGGGGCCCACGGGCCGCAGCAGGTAGATCCTACGCCTTCTTCAGGAACTCCGTTTTCAGCACGAGGCCTTTGACCTGCTTGGTGCTGCACTCGATTTCGCCGGGATTGTCGGTCAGACGAATGCCTTTGACCAAGGTCCCACGCTTCAGCGTCTCCGAGGTGCCCTTGACCTTGAGGTCTTTGATCAACGTCACGGAATCGCCGTCGTGAAGCTGAGCTCCTGTCCTTTACAATAATGTCTTCGGCCATGATGTCCTCGCTTGATGATCCGAGAGGGGAAATCACGACAACAGGGGAGAGTCAATCACCAGCCCGTCCCGTCCGATTCTCGTTCTCCTGCCCCCGATCCGCGGCTGAACAGACCTCACGAACACAGCTGCGCAGCTAGCGATGCGCGGGATCGGGAAGTCGGATGTCGCCGTGGCAGGCCCCCGAGGCCATTCACTCAGGGATGCAGATCACCTTTGCCGTCGCCGCCATGGCGATCGCCGCGGCACTCGCCATTGCGGCCGTGACTTGCCGCCGCGGCCGCTGAAGCAGAGCGCCGTCGAGACTGAGACCAAGGTCCGATCCGCCCCGGACTTCATGCCGATACCAAACCCTCGGTCGCTGCAATAGGTTTTCGCGGTGGAACGAACTTGCGGAGTTTAGCGGTGACCAAAATCTTCGTTGTGGGGATGATCCTGACGCCGGTTATTTTCTGGGGTTCCATCGGTGCGCTGATATACTCGATGTTGTCGTGAACGGATGTTGCACTTTCGTTCGCGGCCCAGAAGCGGACTTGAGGAGCGCGTTGAACCTGGCTGGTGCCCATCCTCAAAGACATTCCCAGGCATACGCTGGTAGATCTGTGGCTTCTTGTGCAGAATCAGGCGGCTCGGACGCCCCGGGTACAGATCGTGAAAGACCAGCTGGTCAGTACCCTGACCGAGTTTTCTGTTCGGGAGCTGAGCCCTTGTTCATCGGCTCGGAACAAGCCCGTCAAGCAGCAAGCCCAGACCTTTCCTGAAAACGCCGTCCCAGTCATTGTCCAACAGCAGACGAGCACGCTCGATCGTCGGGTATTCTGCGCTGAGATGAGCAAGGCGCTGCTGCCCGGCGAACATGTCTTCGTCCGAAAGGTCGAAGTTCGCACGAGTGATGGTCGCGCCCATCACATAGTTCCAGAGGGACCATATCGCGCCGTTCAAATCCGCCTCCTCGACACCGGCTCTGGATAAGACGCTGCCCAGCAACTCCAGACGACCGAGGACGTTCGGGCCGAGCGCCCGGCGCGGCAGCAGCGATGCCGACCAGGGATGGCGCGGCCGCAGAAAACGGCGGCTCCGCCGTTTTCACCCGCCGCCCGCATTCGGCATAACACCGCTTATCGCGACGGCTGAACTGTCGGCTGGTTGGGCGAGAAATTGCAAGTGGCGGAAGAGGTGGGATTCGAACCCACGGTACGGTTTCCCGCACGCCGGTTTTCAAGACCGGTTCCTTAAACCACTCGGACACTCTTCCAAGTATTTGGGAAGCCTGAAGAAATTCCGTTTCGGTCTTTCCGGTGGATCGGTGGTTTCTGCCGATTTGCTGCCCATTCACTCACAGGCCGGCTTTTTAGCAGCTTTGATGGCAGCGTCAACTTGTTCTGCAGAGAAGCGGCTTTGACAGCCGCTTCAGTTTGTTGACAAAGTCTCCTCCGTCATGCTCGGCCTTGTGCCGAGCATCTGAGCACCGCAATTGCTTGACAGGAAAACGTTTATCTTCAGATGCTTAGTTGATGTGCGCAGATCCTCGGCACGAGGCCGAGGATGACGTCGCGGGTTTGCAATGGTTTGTCGGCAGCCTGGAGCGGCTATGACAGCCGCTTCTCTCTGCCGCCGTCAGACCAGGACGGTGAAGTTGTCGAACGCGAGCTGCGGAAAGCCGGTTGGCTCGACGTCGGGCTGAATATCGAAGCGGACAAAATCGACCGCTCCCAGGGCTGCCAACGAAATGTGCTGGCCGTCGGCAATGGTGTCACCATAGACCGTCAGCGACATCTCACTCACCTTGTTGCCACCGATATAACCCTCGAAGGTTACGAGGGCATCGACACCTTCATAGGCGGGGTCGAAATTGGTTGCGACATCGACGCCCTCTATCGTGAAGAGCTTGCCGTCAACGCGTTCGAAAAACGGATTGTAGGGATTGGTGACGACGTACTCGTTGCCGGCGGATTCGGCGACCGCCCAAAGGTTGCCATCGAGTTTGTCGCCAAATTTGAATCCTGCATAGCCCGAGGCGATGTCAGGCAGCCCGGGATATTCCGTGGGAGCATTCTCGAAATCGATGGAATACTGTCCTTGCGGAGGAGTGTGGACTCCGATGTTGAGACTGCCGACATCCGTGCCGCCTTTTCCATCCGAGATCTTGAATGAAAAATTCTCGCCGAAGATCCCGCCGGGCTCAAGCGCGCTCGGATCATTGACCGTGTAACTATAGCTGCCGTTGCTCCAAATCGTCAGCGTTCCGTGCTCACCCTCGATGGTAAGATATCCCGGCTCGCCCGCCTTATTAGGAATTCTCATCCCGTTGACGAACTGAACCTGAAGCAGATCGCCGTCGGAATCCGAGGCGTTGTCGAGAAGGTTTCCTTCGATGGCCTCCGCTGGTGCGTAGTCGTGGACCGACACGTCAGGCACTATTGGTTTGTGATTTGCCATGGCTCGTCTCCTAAAGATGAGCGTGGAAAGGACGCCGGGCTGCGACCCGAACGCTGCAAATAAACTTTCTACTCCACTTTGAGTCAAGCAACAAACTACACGCGCTAGGGGAGTGACGGCCGATGCCATTTGCCGTGAAGGACACGTAAACAAGAGAGCAAAAGCCGATCTACTACCTTGGGACAAAGGCTCCAGTTGCAGCCCGCGTCCGGAGAACAGCTGCTGCTGTCGTCGGTGTCTCGATCCGGTACTTCTCGGCCTCAGAAATCCAGCCAACGTTTACCATGTGCCCCGCATCGGCACGCCGATTTCGGCTCTCATTGCAACAGCGAGAGGGCAGGGCAACGGGCCTTGCGTTAGCGGTTTATAAACCATAATCATTAGAATTGTCGCTATCGCTGCGAAATCGTTCGTAAATTTGCCACGAACTCAGCAAGATTAAAGTCTCGTTAGGCGGGCGGGGATAAGGCGTTGTTGACCCAGGATGGGGCAGGGTTCCTTAACCATAACGATCTTTAAGCGGCGTGGGGCACATGAAACTGGAATACGGGGCGTCTTTCGCAACGGCAGGGCGGTGGCTGGCGATATCGGCGATGTGTGCGACGGTTGCAGCGTGCGGCACCACACAGGCCGTGCCCAAAAAGAGATCTCACGGCAAGGAATATTTCTCTGAATCCGAATATGGCGTGAAAGCCAGCCCGCGGGTCGCCACCGGCAACAACATCCCGAAGGGCGGCGGCCGCTACATGGTCGGCAATCCTTATGTGGTTAAGGGTAAATGGTATTATCCGAAGGAAGACTTCTCCTATAACAAGGTCGGCATCGCTTCCTGGTATGGTTCGGCCTTTCACGGGCGGCTGACGGCCAATGGCGAAGTCTACGACCAGATGCATCTTTCCGCCGCGCATCCGACCTTCCCGCTGCCGAGCTATGCGCGTGTCACCAACGTCGAGAACGGCTCGTCGATCATTGTGCGCGTCAACGATCGCGGTCCCTATCACGAAGGCCGCATCATCGACCTTTCCAACAAGACCGCCGACATGCTGGATCTGCAGCATAGCGGCACAGGCAAGGTGCGTGTGCAATATGTCGGCCGCGCCCGCATGGACGGCCATGACATGCCCTATCTGATGGCCTCTTACGTGCCGAAGGGCAGCCGCATCCCCGGCGTCAATCCGGAAGGGCAGATCGCTACCGGCGTGATGGTCGCTTCCAACAGCCGCAAGATCACCCGTGACCAGCTGCAGAGTGCCGAAGACTACGAGACGCAGCCGGCGAATGTGCCGGTACCGATGTCGGCGACCTCCTATGCGGGTTCGACGCCGAGCGCACGCTACAACGCGGCGCCCGCCCTTGCGCCGGCCGGCCATGTTCTGGTGGCTCCCTCGGCTTCTGCCTCCAGTGCCGCGCCGGCCTTCGATCAGATGGTCGTGCTGCCGGAGATCGGTCCCATGCCTTATGAGCGGCCCTATGGCGGTTCGCAGGGCTCCCTCGCGCTCGGCTACCAGAACGAGGCGGTGAAGACGGTAACGGTCGATCTCGCTTTCGACGCGGTGATGGTGCGCAATGACGGGCTGACGCAGGCTTCCATCCTTGCCTCGGCCAAGCGCCAGCAGGCAAAATCGGCAGCGCGTTGAGCATGGCGATTGCATCGAATTTCGCCGCGCTCTAACCTTCTCAAAACGCCGTTGACCGATGGGAATTGCGATGCTGAGGCCTGTGCTTCGTCTGCTTGCATGCCTGATGCCGCTCGCCGCCGGCGCACACGCCGCCGACGGGGGGGCAGCCGGTTTCGCCACCAAGGCGGCGCAGGCCTATATGATCGAGGCCTCCACCGGCACGGTGCTTCTTGCCAAGAATGAGGATCAGAGCTTTTCGCCGGCTTCGCTCGCCAAGCTGATGACGATGGATCTGGTCTTCGAGGCAGTGACCAAGAGCCAGATCACGCTCGATACCGAATATCCCGTTTCCGAATATGCCTGGCGCACCGGCGGCGCGCCGTCGAGGACGGCAACGATGTTCGCCGCCCTCAAATCGCGCGTGCGCGTCGAGGATCTGATCAAGGGCGTCGCGATCCAGGGCGCCAATGACAGCTGCATCATCCTCGCCGAGGGGATGGCCGGTAGCGAGCAGCAATTCGCGCAGTCGATGACCCGCCGCGCCCGCGAACTCGGCATGGAGAAAGCGGTGTTCGGCAATTCCACCGGCCTTCCGGACGGCAAGAGCAAAGTGACGGCACGCGAGATGGTGACGCTTGCCACCACTCTCCAGCAATCCTATCCCAATCTCTATCCCTATTTCGCGCAGCTGGATTTCGAATGGAACAAGATCTTCCAGCGCAACCGCAATCCGCTGCTCGGGCTCGATCTCGGCGCCGACGGGCTTGCGACCGGTTTTGCCGAGGGAGAAGGTTATTCGATCGTCGCGTCGGTCCAGCGCGACGGCCGGCGGCTGTTTCTGGCGCTTGCGGGCATCGCTTCAGACAAGGAGCGGACGGAGGAGGCCAAGCGCGTGCTCGAATGGGGGCTGACTGCCTTCGAGAGCCGTCAGATCTTCACCGAGCATGAAGTGATCGGCGCAGCCAGCGTCTATGGTGGCTCGGCGCGCACCGTCGATCTGGTCGCCAAGGCGCCGGTCAGTGTCTATATTCCGATCAGCAACCCCGACCGGCTTTCGGCGCGCATCGTCTATCACTGGCCGCTGACGGCGCCGGTGAAGCCGGATTATCAGGCCGGCACGCTCAGGATTTTCGCCGGCAGCCGGCTGCTCAGGGAAGTGCCGCTCTATACCGCGCAGGCGGTCGGGGAAGGCTCGCTCAGCAGCCGGGCGGTCGACGCAGTGCTGGAACTCGGCGAATCGCTGTTCTTCTCCTGGCTCTGGGACAAGTCCGCCCCCGGCTGAACGCCGGGATGAGGCTCTTGCGCACAGCGCTTCTTTTCCCGCGTGCTGTTGCCGCACAGTCATGCTCCAGACTTGAATGCCTGACCTTCTGATACAATTTGCGGGGAAGGTGATTATGTCGCCGCCGCGAAAGGTTTTCCTTCCCGATGTCTTCGGATAGATAGAAGAGGCGGGGCGCGCGGGCGTGCGGCGTCCGGAATGCGGGAAGTTGTCATTGTCATCCGGTACGGGACTATTCGTTACGTTTGAAGGCGGGGAAGGCGCTGGGAAATCCACGCAGATCCGTCGCCTCGCCGAGGCGTTGAAAGGCGAAGGGCATGACGTGCTGGTGACGCGGGAACCGGGCGGGTCGCCGGGCGCGGAAGCCGTGCGCCATGTGCTCCTGTCAGGCGCTGCCGAGGCCTTCGGCACGCGGATGGAGGCGATCCTCTTTGCGGCCGCGCGCAACGATCACGTCGAAGAGGTGATCCGGCCGGCCCTGACATCAGGCAAGATCGTGCTCTGCGACCGCTTCATGGATTCCTCGCGTGTCTACCAGGGCATCACCGGCAATCTCGAGCCCGATTTCATTGAGATGCTGCAGCGGGTCGCCATCAACGGCGTCATGCCGGATTGCACCTTGATACTGGATATTCCCGCAAAGGTCGGCCTGGAGCGGGCGCAGAAGCGCAGCGCTTCGGAAGGTCCCGATCGCTTCGAAAAGGAGCGGCTCGAAACGCACGAAAAACGGCGCGAAGCCTTTCTCGATATCGCCGCCCGCGAGCCGGAGCGCTGCCACGTGGTCGACGCCATGCGGACGGAAGAGGCGATCGCCGCCGAAATTCTGGCGATCGTCAAGCGGCTGATGTCGCCCGCAGACCGGGCTCGGATGCCGGAAGCCGCCCATTATGAGTGAAGTCCATTATGAGTGAAGATCGGCCGGGACTGCTGGACGGCGCCATCTGGCCCGCCGAAAATACCAGGCTGTTTGGCCATGAGGAGGCGGAATCCTTCCTTGCCCAGTCCTACCGATCCGGCAAGGGCCATCACGCCATTCTGATTGAAGGGCCGGAGGGCATCGGCAAGGCGACGCTCGCCTTCCGCTTCGCCAACCACGTGCTCTCGCATCCCGATCCCAACGCGGCGCCAGAGAAGATCGGTGATCCGGATCCCGCCTCGGCGGTCAGCCGGCAGATCGCCTCCGGCGCCTCGCACAATCTCCTGCATCTCGCCCGGCCGGTGGACGAAAAGACGGGCAAGGTGAAATCGGCGATCACCGTCGACGAGGTTCGCCGTGCCGGCAAGTTCTTCTCGCAGACCTCAGGCACCGGCAACTGGCGAATCGTCATTATCGACCCTGCCGACGACATGAACCGCAATGCCGCCAATGCCATTCTGAAGATCCTCGAGGAGCCGCCGAAGCGGGCGCTGTTCCTGGTGCTGTCGCATGCGCCGGGGCGGTTGCTGCCGACGATCCGCTCGCGCTGCCTGCCGCTGAAACTGGCGCCGCTTGCCGATGAGGCACTCGTTGCGGCCCTTGCCCATCTCGGCATAGCAGGCGAGGGCAGCGTGCTTTCGGCGGCCAAGGGCAGCGTCGGCGAAGCCTTGAAGCTCTTGAACTATGGCGGCAGCGAAATCATCGCCGGTTATGACGAGGTGCTTTCCGCCGAGGGGCCAACCGCCCGCAAGGCGATGCACCGGCTGGCCGAGGCGCTCTCGGGCAAGGAAAGCGATACGATTTTCGATTTCTTCGTCAGTCACGTCGGCGACGACATCATGAGCCGCGCTCGCGCGGCGGCAGGCGAGGGGCAGATCGCCACGGCCGAACGGCTGGCGCGGCTCTACTCGGAGATTATCGAGCGGCTTACCGTTTCCGACGCCTATAATCTCGACCGCAAGCAGACGATCATCAGTATTCTCGCCGACATCAAGCAGCCCAGACTCTAGCCAAAGTTTCAGCCAAGGTTGGGCGGATCAGCCGGCCAGCAGCTTCCATGCGACGAGCGCAAGGGTGATGGCCAGGACAATGCGAATGATGCGTTCATGCAGCTTCGGCGCCAGAAGGCTTCCCAGAATGATGCCGGGAATCGAGCCGACGAGCAAGGCAAAGAGCATCGCCCAATCGATCTCGCCGATCAGCCAATAGCCGGTGCCGCCGATCAGGGTCAGGGGTACGGCGTGGACGATGTCGGAGCCGACGATTTCGCGCACATCGAGCCTCGGATAGAGCACGAGCAGGATCGTCACCCCCAGCGCACCGGCGCCAACAGAGGTCAAGGTGACAAGCACGCCGAGACAGAATCCGAGAATGACGGTGAGGGCAAGGATGGTTGTCGGCCGCGGCGGGTTGCGTTCGCCGATGGCGCGGCGCGCCAATTGAAGGATTGGGCCGCGAAAGATCAGCATGATCGCGGTCATGACGAGAAGCCAACCGAGGGCTGATGTAATGGTGTTGGTCACGCCGATGCTCTTGCGATCGACGCCTGCCAACAGCCAGAGCATCAGCAAGGCGGCCGGGACGCTGCCTGCGGCGAGACCGCCGACGATCTTCCAGTTGATGCGCCCATGCACGCCGTGAACAGCGGTGCCCGCCGTCTTGGTGATCGCCGCATAGAGAAGATCGGTGCCGACGGCAGTTGCCGGATGGACGCCGAAGAGCAGCACCAGCAGGGGTGTCATCAGCGAACCGCCGCCAACGCCGGTAATGCCGACAAGGGCGCCTACAAGCAGTCCCGAAATTGAATAGAGAGGCTCGAATGTCAAGCAAGCGCCTCCAACGGCGCCCGGCCACGGGGATTGTGGTAGGTGAAAACTGGCACTTCGTTCGGTCCCGCCTCTCTTTCTGACGACCGGTAAATTGCGTGCGAGACGGAGTCAAGCTCACGACCCCATGTCCTGGAAATCATGGACAGCGGCGAAACTTGATGTTTCGCTTGACGGTGACATGCGCTAAGAGCGGCTGACCATTGATAGAATAAGCCGGACATTGGCCGCCATGACAGACAAGACACCCTTCTACATCACCACCGCGATTTCCTATCCGAACGGCAAGCCGCATATCGGCCACGCCTATGAGCTGATCGCGACGGATGCGATGGCGCGCTACCAGCGCCTGGACGGCAGGGATGTCTTCTTCCTGACGGGCACCGACGAACACGGCCAGAAGATGCAGCAGACGGCGCGCGCCGAAGGAATCTCCGCGCAGGCGCTTGCCGACCGCAACTCCGGCGAATTCCAGGCGATGGCGAAGCTGCTCAACGCCTCCAACGATGACTTCATCCGCACCACGCAGGAGCGTCATCACGAGACGTCGCGGAATATCTGGAAACTGATGGCCGACAATGGCGACATCTACAAGGACAGCTATGCCGGCTGGTATTCGGTGCGCGACGAGGCCTATTATCAGGAAAATGAGACGGAGCTGCGCGCCGACGGCGTCCGTTACGGCCCGCAGGGCACGCCCGTCGAGTGGGTGGAAGAGGCAAGCTATTTCTTCAAGCTCTCCGAATACCAGGACAGGCTGCTTGCCCATTACGAGGCCAATCCCGATTTCATCGGTCCGGCCGAACGCCGCAACGAGGTGATCTCCTTCGTCAAGTCGGGCCTCAAGGACCTGTCGGTGTCGCGCACGACCTTCGACTGGGGCATCAAGGTGCCGAACGACCCGTCGCATGTCATGTATGTCTGGGTGGACGCGCTGACCAACTACATCACGGCGACGGGCTATATCGAGGACAAGAATGGTCCGAGGGCGAAGTACTGGCCGGCGGATGTGCACATCATCGGCAAGGACATCATCCGCTTCCACGCGGTCTATTGGCCGGCCTTCCTGATGTCGGCGAAGCTGCCGCTGCCGAAGCGGGTCTTTGCCCACGGCTTCCTGCTCAACAAGGGCGAGAAGATGTCGAAGTCGCTCGGCAACGTCGTCGATCCCGTCAATCTGGTGAATCATTTCGGTCTCGATCAGGTGCGCTACTTCTTCCTGCGCGAAGTTTCCTTCGGCCAGGACGGCAGCTATAGCGAAGAGGCGATCGGCACACGCATCAACTCCGACCTCGCCAACGGCATCGGCAATCTCGCCAGCAGGTCGCTGTCGATGATCGTCAAGAATTGCGACGGCAAGATCCCGGAATGCGGGCCGCTGACCGACGAGGACAAGGCGATGCTGGCCCAGGCCGACGCGCTGCATGCATCGACGCGCGAGGACATGGGCAAGCAGCTCATCCATCGCGCTCTCGCCTCGATCATTTCAGTCGTTTCGGAGGCCGATCGCTATTTCGCCGGCCAGGCGCCCTGGGCGCTGAAGAAGACGGATCCGGCGCGGATGGGCACGGTGCTGTACGTCACGGCCGAGGTGGTGCGCCAGATCGCCATCCTGTTGCAGCCCTTCATGCCGGAATCATCCGGCAAGTTGCTCGATCTCGTGGCCGCGCCTGCCGACAAGCGCGATTTTGCCGCGCTTGGCGAGGCTGGCCGTCTTGTTACCGGGACGGCGCTCGAAGCGCCGGCGCCGGTCTTCCCGCGCTATGTGGCTCCGGAGGCCTGAGGCCGTGCTGATCGATACCCATTGCCATCTCGATTTTGCCGACTTCGAGGCGGAGCGCGACGAGATCGTCACGCGCGCCCACCAAGCCGGCGTCAAACAGATGGTGACGATCTCGACGCGCGTGCGTAAGCTCGACGGGCTGCTCGCCATCACGGAGAAATATCCGTCGGTGTTCTGCTCCGTCGGCACTCATCCGAACAATGCCGGCGACGAGCTGGACATTCAGACCGAAGAGCTGGTGCGCCTGGCGAACGCGCATGAGAAAGTGGTGGCGATCGGCGAAGCCGGCCTCGATTATTTCTACGACACGCAGACACCTGAGGACCAGCAGACCGGCTTTCGCCGCCATATTGCCGCGGCTCGAGAAACGCAGCTTCCGCTCGTCATCCACAGCCGCAGCGCCGATGCCGATATGGCTGACATCCTGACCGAGGAAACGGGGAAGGGGGCCTTCCCTTTCATCCTGCATTGCTTCTCGGCAGGACCGGATCTGGCGCGGACCGGTGTCGAACTCGGCGGCTACATCTCTTTCTCGGGCATTCTGACCTTCCCGAAATCGGAAGAGCTGCGTGAGATCGCCAAGACCATCCCGCATGAACGGCTGCTGGTGGAAACGGACGCGCCCTATCTGGCGCCGAAGCGCTGGCGCGGCAAGCGCAATGAGCCGTCCTATGTCGTCAACACGGCCGAAGTGCTCGCCGAGACGATCGGTCTTTCCTATGCGGACGTCGCACGGATCACGACGGAGAACGCGTTGCGCCTGTTCTCGAAAATGCCAAGGATTTAGCAGGTGCTCTATCGGCGGCGCTTCACCATTCTCGGCTGTTCGTCGTCACCGGGCGTGCCGCGTATCACCGGCGACTGGGGCGCCTGCAATCCCGACAACCCAAAGAACCGGCGCACGCGCGCCTCGTTCATGGTGCAGCAATTCGCTCCTGATGGCGGTGTGACGACTGTCGTCATCGACACCGGGCCTGATTTTCGCGAGCAGATGATCAGGGCAGGGGCCGACCATGTCGATGCGGTGCTCTACAGCCATCCGCATGCCGACCATATTCATGGCATCGACGATCTGCGCGGCTATTTTCACAATACGCGCCGGCGCGTGCCGATCTACGCCGACCAATTTACGATGGACAGACTGCGTGAAGCCTTCGGCTATTGCCTGGAGACGCCGCCGGGCAGCAATTATCCGCCGATCGTGCTGCCTGTCGTCATTGAAAATCTTGACGAACCCGTCGAGATCCGCGGCCCCGGCGGCAAGATCGGCTTTTTCCCCCATATCCAGCAGCATGGTGATATCAATTCGCTCGGCTTCCGCATCGGTGATGTAGCCTATTGCAGCGATATCAGCGATTTCCCGCCCCAGACCGTCGAGAAACTGCAAAATCTCGACGTGCTAATCATCGACGCCCTGCAGTACACCTATCACCCAAGCCATCTGTCGCTGGAACAGTCGCTCGACTGGATCGGCAGGCTGAAGCCGAAACGGGCGATTCTCACCCACATGCATACGCCGCTGGATTACGACGCAGTGATGGCGCAGACGCCGGACCACGTGGTGCCGGCGTTTGATCAGATGAGCTTCGAGACGGAGTTTCGCGCCTAGCCCGGCGCTGCAGCGTGCTTTTACATCCAAAAAGACGCGCGGCGCAGAAGGATCGGGGACTGAGCCCCGATCCTGGCACAGGTCACTGCATATAGGGAAGAACCTCGACGGCGCCGCGATAGATCATGTCGAGCGAGACGTAGAGGATGATCAGCAGACCGATATAAGCGATCCAGCGATGGCGGCCGAGCAGCCGGGCGATCAGGTTCGCGGCAATACCCATCAGCGCGATTGACAGCGCGAGGCCGATGACCAAGACGCTCGGATGTTCGCGCGCAGCACCGGCAACGGCGAGCACGTTGTCGAGCGACATCGAAACGTCGGCAATGACGATCTGGGTTGCCGCCTGGAAGAAGGTCTTTTTCGGCGCGCCTTCGCCGCTTTCCGCTACGCGATCCTCGTTGTGGCCGTCGCGAAGCTCGCGCCACATCTTCCAGCAGACCCAAAGCAGCAGCAGGCCGCCGGCCAGCAGCAGGCCGACGATCGCCAACAGATAGACGGCGACACTGGCGAACAGAATACGCAGAACCGTTGCGGCAAGAATGCCGACGATGATCGCCTTGCGCCGTTGCGTGGCCTCGAGGCCGGCAGCGGCAAGACCGATAACCACAGCGTTGTCGCCGGCGAGAACAAGGTCGATAGCAATGACCTGCAGCAAAGCCGTCAGACCGGCTGCCGTGAAGATGTCCATATGAAATGTCCCCAATGCGTCGAAAGCCGTGCTAGCGTCTCGATGGTTTGACGTCAACCGCCGAAGGCGGCAACAGACGGTGCGATTCACTGCCTGGTGTATCTGAAAAAGGACAGGCGGCAACGTTATGGAACTGCCACGGAATGCGGCCGATCCGTCCCACTGCCGTGGAACATTCATCTCGGCTGCCGGTTCTTCAAGTCAGAAACCAGCGTCGGGTCGACGGCTGGAAGGAGACATCGAGAGGAGCGTTCCGTGAGCAACATTCACCACGATACCAACCCGGGTTCTTCAGGCCCGGTGGGCGGCGGCAGCCTTACCGCATTCTTCGACAGCCGGTCCGAAGCCGAATCTGCGATCTCCCGTCTCGAGGACGCGGGCGTGCCGGTCGCGAGAATAAGATTGATGCCGGGATATGAGGCGGATGGGAAGAATGCCGGCGTCGTCAGCGACGACCGCAGCGGCTTCTTCGACGCGCTGGCCGACTTCTTCTTCCCGGACGAAGACCGCGCGATGTACGCGGAAGGGCTGCGGCGAGGCGGCTTCCTCGTTCAGGTCAATGATATCGACGACGCGCTCTATGAGACAGTTCACGATATTCTGGACGACGAGGGCAGCATCGACATCGATGAGCGGGCGGATCTCTGGTTATCGGAAAGCGGCCGTCAAGGCGGGTCGAATACCGGTTTTGCCGGCTTGGCGCATGGCGGCAAGGCCGCTGAAGATCTGGCTGTGTCCGAGAGCGCATTCGAAGCGCCGTCTTCCGACGATACGCGACCGGTCGCGATCCGCGATACTACCCACGGAAGCGCCAAGGTGCGCGCCTATACCTTCACCAGCGCTGGCTCGCCATCGGCCGATCCCGATCGGCAAACGCAGACACAGACGCAAGGCGGATCGAGCCAACGTCAGGGATTCCGACGTGATCACTGATGTGTCTGGCTCGAGAGCCGGCCACGTTCGCCCTTGCTGAATAATTGAGGAGACGTCCATGCAATCATCCATTAATCGCGACGGTTTCCTTCCGCCGGATCCCGACGAGCTGGTCGCGGAAGGTGAGCCGCCTTTTGCCGATGCCGCTACCGCGACCGCCCGCGAGAAGGCCGATCACGATCTCGACACCCTACAGCACGAAGTAAGGCTGTTGCGCGCCCGGATCGGCATCCTGCGCGAGGATGCGGAATCGGCCCTGAAAGCTCAGGCAAACTTAATCGACGCAAACGCCCATGTGCAACTCGGCAGCTATCCCTGGGCAAAGCTCGCCTTGGCCACGGGCGCGGCTTTCATCGCCGCCAGAATCATTCGCAGTCTGCCGTTCGGCATCTTGCTGGCGGGAGCTGCGGGGCACCTCTCCGAGACGAGACGGTGGTGAAGTGCTGACCATCTGAGACGCCAGGTCCTCCGGCAACTCGGGGGAGAGCCGGATGTGCGGCCCGCGGTCTGACCGCGGGCCGCACCAGCTGTTGCCCCAAATTCATTTCTGACATTGCCAACCGTCGCCGGCACCGTGCCGTAGAGAGTCTGCAGGCCGGGGAGGGCGCCCCTATGATCTGTCACCGAGACAAAGATCGGCAATGACCGCAGCTGGGGCAACGATCAGCCTGCCTCGGCCAGACAGGTTCGTCGATTGACGTAGATGGCACGACGCTTCACAAAGTGCCAAGCCTCTACAGCAGAAGCGGCACCGTCCGAGGACCACGATCACATGCGCAGCAACGACGACCGCCATCTGTTGCGGAAAATATTCACAATCCTGACGGTCGTGTTTTCGACGCTGCAGCCAATCGGCATCAATCCTGCTTCCTCGGCCGAGTCATCCGGGTCCTCGGCGCCGATCCGGGTCATTATCGAATTGCCGAACGACGATTCCGGTCGCGCTCTGGTCGATCGGATCGTTCCCGGCAATCAGGAGCCCAGGCCGCCAGCCGCCGTCTCACCAGAGCCAGCGTCGCCGTCGATCGCGACCTCACTGCAGGAGTTGCGTCAGCGCTTGCTCTCGCTCGTCAACGCAGTTCCGACCCTTCCGGGGCAGATCCAGGCGGCGATCCGGCTCTTCCAGACAGACAATCGTATCGACCCTGTCGGTCTGATCCTGGCGGTCACACTCTTCATAGCAGGCGGATTTCTCGCGCAGCGCATCGCCTGGTGGTCGGGACGAGGGCTTCTTCATTTTATACTGACCGCACCTGCCGACACGGTCCGGCAGCGGATCAAACTGCACGCCGGGCGGCTGTCGATGGGACTTCTCGCATTGATCGGCTACCTCATCGGAAGCCTCGGCGCCTTCATCCTGTTTCCGTGGCCCGCTGTGTTTCGCGATGTTGCGCTCATTCTGCTGTCAGCTGCGCTCATGGTGCGCCTCGGCGTGCTGGTGGGCCGCATCGTGATCGCGCCGGGCGCCCGCCTGCCGCATATGCGGCTTGTGACCCTTGTCACGTCGCTTGCGTGGTTCTGGTACTATTGGCTCCTTGCAACGGCCGCGCTGTTAGCGGCCGGCTGGGCCACGATCGAAGTGATGCGGACGATAAGAGCTCCGGCCATATTGATCGATCTTTTTACCGCGGCATGGCTCGCGGCCGTCTCGATCGCGCTGATCGCGATGATCTGGCTGCGGCAGTTCCGTTCCGACGGGCCGCCGGTGAACCGGCTGATCAGCGTCGGATTCAGCGCAGGCATCATTCTCTCGTGGCTGTTATGGGTGTCGGGAATGCGGGCTGCATTCTGGACGGTGATCGTCATTGCGCTTCTGCCGCTGACGGTATCGGTAGCGCGCGATATCACTCGGCGCATCATCATAAATTCGCAGGATCAGCGTGCTGTGGAGGATCCGGCCATCTTGGGATGGTCGGTCGTTATCATGCAGACATTGCGCAACGGCCTTATCGTGGTTGCCGCGCTGCTCATCGCCCGCTCGTGGGATGTCAATCTCGGCGATCTTGCCGCAGCCGAAACGGTGACCACACGTCTGATCCGGGCGGGAATCCGGATCGTGATCGTATTGCTGGTGACCGACGTCATCTGGAAGCTCGTCAGCACTCTGATCGACACGCAGATGGAAGTGGCGTCGCGAAGCGTGAATGCAGGCCATCAGGAGGGGCCAGAGGCGCGCCGCCGTCAGCGGTTGAATACGCTTCTTCCCATTCTTCGCAACGTGCTGTTCCTCGCGATCGGCGCCGTCGGCTTCCTCATGATCCTGGATGCCGTCGGCATTCAGATCGGACCGCTGCTTGCGGGCGCCGGTGTCGTCGGCATAGCTGTCGGATTCGGTGCGCAAACGCTCGTCAAGGACATTATCTCCGGGGTCTTTTATCTGTTCGACGATGCCTTCCGCATTGGAGAATATATCCAGGCGGCAAAATACAAAGGTACTGTCGAAGGATTTTCGCTGCGATCGATCCGCTTGCGACACCACCGCGGTCCTGTCACCATCGTTCCATTCGGCGAACTCGGCGCGGTGCAAAATCTGAGCCGCGACTGGGTCATCGACATCATCACGCTTACGCTGAACTATGACAGCGACCTCGAGGAGGTCCGCAAGACCATCAAGCGCATTGGCGTCGAGCTTCTGGACGATGCCGAGCTGGGGTCCAATATTATCGAGCCCTTGAAAATGCAGGGCATTGAGCAGATGGCGGATTATGGCGTGCAGATCAGGCTGAAATTCATGGCCAAACCGGGCGAACAGTTTGGCGTCCGCCGAAAGGCGCTTGCCATGCTGAAGAAGACCTTCGCCGAAAAGGGCATTCAGTTTGCAACACCGACGGTGCATGTCTCCGGCGGAACGGCCGATGCAGCGTCATCAGCCGCCGCGTCGAAACTCCAGAGACCAACAAAACCCATCTTGCCGATTGAGGAGTGACAAACCGCAAGGCTTCCATGCCCCTTGTTTGAATGCCCGCGGGCGATGTGCGAGTAGAACTTGTCGAGCAATCAACCTAAAGATTCAGCCAGATGATTGATTTCAGGTCACTCACCGAAGCAGATTTTCCGATGTTATGTGAGTGGCTAAATAGCCCTCATATGCGTGCTCACTACCAGAAGACGCCGATAACGATCGAGGAAGTTCAGAGGAAGTATTCTGAGCGCCTGAGCCCAAGCCATCCTACCCATTGCCATATAGCTTGTTATAATGGTGAGCCTTTCGGAAAATTGCAGTGCTATTTGCTTCGCGACTATCCCGAATTCGCGTCTGAGATAGGCGAGCATGACGGCGTAGCGGTCGACTTATTTATCGGAGATGTGCAGTTCATAGGGAGAGGCTTGGGGAAAGCTATGCTTCGCTCATATGTGCTGAACGTGGTTCCTTCGCTTTTTCCCCAAGACTGCAAATGTTTCATTTGTCACGCTAAAGAGAACAAAATAGCTAATCGGGGTTCGCTGTCCGCAGGGTTTCTGCCGTATCGAGACGTCATCGAGGGCGGAGTGGAAAGTCTGCTACTTTCATTCGACCGACCGAACTAGGCATGTCGGCCTTTTATCCGATAATCTCGTTCAGCGATAAATCCTGCTGACCATTGCGGAGAGACGGTTTGTGGTCAAAAGCAAAGCGTCGGAAATCCGCTCTCGTGTTCCATAATCTACCTTATGCGATTTTTTGCTGTAGCCGCAAAGTTAAAGTGTCCTGTTTCTGCAAAGTTAGAATGTCACTCTCTTCCCGTTTTTGATGACGGTGGAGATTGCGGATGGGATTGATAGCGATGAGCGAGCGCGATCTGCAGCGGATCGAGATTTTGTCGAAGGTGGTCGACGGCCGCATGACGTTGGTGTCGGCGGCACATGTGCTTGATCTGAGCGAGCGCCAGGTGCGTCGGCTGCTGGATCGGATCCGCACTGACGGCGCGGCATCGATAAGGCACAAGGCGATCGGTCGGCCATCGAACAACCGGATCAGCGACGGCGTTCGCGATTATGCGATGACGTTGGTTGGCGAACGCTATGCGGATTTCGGTCCGACGCTGGCGGCCGAGAAGCTGGCCGAACGCGATGGATTGCGTGTGTCGCGCGAGACGTTGCGCAGCTGGATGGTGGAGGCTGGCCTGTGGCTATCTGCCAAGCAGCGGCGGACGTTTCATCAGCCGCGGCTGCGGCGCGAGGCCTATGGCGAGCTGGTGCAGATCGACGGGTCGGAACACCGCTGGTTCGAGGATCGCGGGCCGCCGTGCTCGCTGCTGGTGTTTGTCGACGATGCGACTGGCAGATTGATGCAGTTGCGGTTTGTGCGCTCGGAAAGCGCCTTCAGCTATTTCGAGGCACTGGCGCTATACCTCAGGCGTCACGGCGCGCCTGTGGCCTTCTACTCCGACAAGCATTCGGTATTCCGGGTGGCGAAGAAGGACGCCAAGGGTGGCCAGGGGATGACCCAGTTCGGGCGGGCGCTTTGCGAGCTAAACATCGAGATTCTTTGCGCAAATTCGAGCCAGGCCAAAGGTCGCGTCGAGCGCATGAACCGGACGCTGCAGGATCGGCTGGTCAAGGAATTACGGCTGGCGGGGATCTGCGACATGGAGACTGGCAATGCGTTTTTGCCTGGCTTCATGGAGCACTACAATGCGCGGTTTGCGATCATCCCTGCCCGGTCCGAGGATTTGCACCGGCCGCTGAATCTGGCCCCGGGTCGGTTAACTGAGATCCTTTGCAAGCGCGAGCAGCGTTACGTCGGGGCGCAGTTGACGTTTTCGTTTGAACGCAAGCGGATCATGCTGGAGGAGACCGAGGTGACGCGCGGTCTGGTGGGCCGCTATGTCGAGACCTATGCCTATGCTGACGGCCGCCTGGATGTGCGCTGGAAGGGACATTCCCTGCCCTACACGGTGTTCGACAAGGACCAGCGGGTGACGCATGCGGCAATTACCGAGAACAAGCGGCTCGGTGATGTTCTGGCCTATATCAAGGAGCGTCAGGACCAGCAGGAAAAGCCGGTCGTGAAGAGCAACAGCGACAAAAATGGCTATAAGCCGAGAGGTCGCAAGCCCGGAAGGCGCACGGACTACATGAATGATCCGGCGGTGATTGCGCGGCGAGAGAAAGCGCTGTTGAGGCAGCAGGCTGCCGAGTGAACCGTCGATCGGATAGTCTCAAAGCTAAAGCCGAAGGGGTGTCTCACCCGCCCCGATCTGCTCTTGCAACCGGTATCAGCCGCTCAGATCGGGGCTGATCGGTGTGCCGCGTAGCAACCTCGCGGACATTTCTACTTTGCACAACGGCGGACATTCCAACTTCCCCGCCACATTGTAGGAGCTATTTAGTAGCGACAGTTGGGCCAGTCAGAGATGCGACAATCTCGCCTCCTCGCTTACCCGCCCGGCTCTACAAAGATGGACGCACCTGTGCGTGCCGACTGACGATATTCCCCACTGGATTGTCTTTCCTGCAACCAGATCGACGGTTTAGCGTTGCCTTAAAGAAACTGTGCAAGGATGCAAGCCTGTCATTCACACTGGCGACCTGATGAAGTTTCGAAGACATACAAAGGCAATTCGCAGCCTCGCGGGCTCCCTGATGAGCCATGCGAGCGCCTTCGCTCCGGCACTATTTGCGGCCATTATCGCAGCCATCGTCGTCTGGGTGGCAACGAACTGGCGGCTTGAGCGGTCGTTGGCCGACGAACGCTCGGTTGTTGCCGGCGAGCTTGCGACGATATCATCTCGACTTCAGACAAACCTCAACAGCAATGTGAAGCTGTTGCAAGGTTTGGCGGCGGGTATCGCGGTCGATCCGGCGATGGGCCAGAACAAATTTTCCAAACTTGCCGCGCAGATTCTGCAGCCTGATTCGCAATTGCGAAGCTTCGCTGCAGCGCCCGACATGGTGGTCCAGTGGGTTTATCCGGAAACAGGAAACGAAAAAGCCATCGGACTCGACTACCGAAAAAATGAGAAGCAACGGGCCGCTGCGATGCTGGCGCGCAACACCCACAATATCGTCCTCACGGGCCCGGTGGAACTTGTCCAAGGCGGAACGGCTTTCGTTGTCAGGTGTCCGGTTTACGTCGACGACGGAAACAGCCAGATCTTTTGGGGTCTGCTTTCTGGAATCGTCGATATTCCGAGGCTATACCGGGATAGCGGCCTTAGTTCGACCGACCTTGAGATCGCCATCAGCACGACGCCGGAGCCGAATTCGCCCAAACAGGTCTTTCTCGGCAGCCTGGAAACTTTTGGGAAGAAGCCGGTCGTCGCCTCCGTCGATATGACTTACGGCCGATGGTCCCTCGCCGCACTTCCGAGGAATGGCTGGGGCCAGAATAACGGCATCGGCACTTTTGAGCTCTATGCCAGTCTGTTGGCCTTGTGCGTCGTCGCACCGATCGTCTGGGTGGGCTTTCTGACCAAATCCCGCCAGAAGACCATCGAAAAGCTTCGCCTTCACAAGAGCAAGCTCGTCCGGGCCCGGCAGAGGCTGGAGCACCTGTCGCTGCATGATGCCCTCACCGGGCTACCCAATCGGCGGTTTGTCGACCAGATGATCTCGCAGCCGCCGAGGCCCGATCCGCAGGACCGTCTGATCCTCATCCATATCGACCTTGACCGGTTTAAAGAGATCAACGACACGAAGGGGCACGCCGGCGGTGACATGGTCCTGCAGACAACCGCTTCGCGGCTTGCCGATTTGACCGGACCGAACGATGTTGCAGCACGCATCGGCGGAGACGAGTTCGTTGTCGCCAGCTGGAGCACCGATCCCGAGCCTAAAGCAGCCGAATTGGCCAGACAGATTGTCGACGCGCTGCAGCAGACCATTTTTATCGATGGAGCTGGTTATGTAGTCGGCGCCAGCGTCGGTGTCGCCTGGGAGACTGAAAGCGCCCGCGACCGCGACCTCGGCCAGCTGCTTCTGAATGCCGATCTGGCGCTGTACGAGGCGAAGAAAGCCGGCCGCGGCCGCGCAGCCGTTTTTACCGAGGAGCTTCGCAGCGCGGCAATCCATGCAAAAGAACTGGCGGATGAATTCAACCAAGCGCTCGAACGCGATGAACTCGTTGCATTCTTCCAGCCGCAGTTCAATGCAAACACGCTTGATATCGCAGGTGTCGAAGCGCTTGCCCGCTGGGATCATCCGCGAAAAGGTCTGCTCGGCCCGAACGCATTTCTGGATGCTGCGGAAAAACTGGGGCGCAGCGGCGATATGGACAAGCTGATCCTGCAAAAGGCGCTGTTCGAGCTGACGCGCTGGGACGGCTTGGGAATGTATATTCCACGGGTCTCCGTCAATATTTCAGCGCGCCGGCTGGCGCAGGCAAATCTGCTCGCCGAGCTGTCCGCGCTTCCCGCAGCGAAGGGTCGCCTATGTTTCGAGCTGCTCGAGACAATCTCCTTCGACGAGCTTCAGCCTGCTCTCAACGAGGTCATTCCGGCAATCAAAGCGCTGGGCATAGAAATCGAGATCGACGATTTCGGCACGGAACATGCCAGTATCGTCAGCCTGCTTCGATTTGAACCGCGACGGCTCAAGATCGACCGAGAGATCATCAAGCCGATCATCGCCTCCCCCTCGCAACGCCGTCTGGTCTCCTCCATCATCGAAATCGGCCGGTCGCAGAACATCGACATCGTTGCCGAGGGCGTGGAGACAATGGAGCACGCGAAGATCCTGAAAGATCTCGGTTGCCATTTGCTCCAGGGTTACGCCCTGGCCCGACCCATGACCTCGGATCAGTTGATCGAATTTTGCCGGATGAAGGGCAAGGGAACAGCAAGGGCAGGCCGATAGCCTGCTCAAGCCGCCTCGGTGACGAGCTTCGTATTGAGGTAACTCTCCATTGCTTCAGAACCGCCTTCCGAACCGTAGCCGGAGTCTTTTATGCCTCCGAAAGGCAATTCCGGCAGCGCCAGCCCATGATGATTGATCGATAGCATGCCGCTCTCGATATCGCGGGCAAGGGCTGCGCTGGTCTTTGCCGAAGTTGTATAGGCATAGGCCGCCAGGCCGTACGGCAGGCGGTTGGCTTCCGCGATGGCAGAATTGTAGTCCGAAAATGCACTCACTATCGCCAAGGGGCCGAATGGTTCTTCGCTGAGCACGCGGGCATGTTGTGGAACGTCGGTGAGAACCGTCGGCTGGAAGAAGTTGCCGAGATTGCCGATCCGTTTGCCGCCGGTCGCAATCTTCGCACCGTGCATCACCGCGTCGGCTGTCAGCGCCTCCATGGCCCCTACCCGCCTCGCGTTGGCAAGCGGTCCCATGGTTACGCCGTCGCTTAATCCATCGCCGACCTTAATCGCCTCGGCCGCCTTTACCAGGCCATCGAGGAATTTATCGAAGACGGGTTCCTGGATGAGAAACCGGGTCGGCGCCACGCAGACTTGCCCGGCATTTCGAAACTTCGCAGCGGCTAACAGTCTGACCGCAAGATCGATATCGGCGTCATCGAAGACGATCGCCGGCGCATGGCCTCCGAGTTCCATGGTCACCCGCTTCATGTGGGCACCGGCCAGGGAGGCAAGCTGCTTGCCGACGACGGTCGATCCGGTGAAGGAAATTTTCCGGATAACGGGGTGCGGGATCAGGTGATTGGAAATATCGGCCGGCATCCCGAAAACGAGATTGAGGACGCCTGCCGGCAGGCCCGCCTCGGCAAAGGCGCGAACCAGTTCAGCACAGCTTGCCGGCGTTTCCTCCGGCCCCTTCAGTATGATCGAGCAGCCGGCCGCAAGCGCGGCCGAAACTTTGCGGACGGCCTGGTTCAGCGGAAAGTTCCAGGGACTGAAGGCGGCCACCGGGCCGACAGGCTCCTTGACCACCATCTGTCTGACATTGGCCGCTCGTGGCGGGATGAGCCGGCCGTAGGCACGGCGGGCTTCCTCGGCAAACCAGTCTATGATATCGGCAGCCGCGGCTGCCTCTGCCTTGGACTCGGCGAGCGGTTTGCCTTGTTCCAATGTCATTATTCGAGAGATCGCCGCAGAGCGCTGCCGCAGGATCTCCGCCGCCGCATGCATCAGCTTTGCCCGCTCGAACGCACTTATGCGCCGCCACTGCTCAAACCCGGCGGCGGCGGCCGAAAGCGCTTCGTCGAGATCACCAGCGCCGGCATTGGAAACACGGCCGATGACGTCGCCCGAAGCCGGATTGACGACGGTCAGATCGTCGTTTGAACCCCGCCTCCAGCGGCCATTGATATAAAGTTGAGTATTCGGATATGCCGACATTCAGCTCTCCACCGCCTCTAGTAACCGAGCGCGCAACCATCTTTTCGATGATCGGAGGCGCCCAGCAGCGTGTTGTTTTGATCGTCTATCCAGATCGCCTGGGCGCCGCCGATCGCCCACTTCGGTGCGACGACCTTGAAGCCGCGAGCTTCAAGATCACGCCCGATCGAGGTTCGAAGAAGCGCTTCGGTTTCGATTGATGTGGTGCCGGGCAGCGGAAAGAGCCGAGGCAGATCAATCGCACTTTGTATGTCCAGATTGAAATCGAACAGCTTGGAGAGGAAGTGGGCATGGCCCATCGCCTGATAGTGCCCACCCATCACGCCGAAGGACAAAACGCTTTTACCATTGCGGGTGACCAGACCCGGGATAATCGTGTGCATGGGCCTCTTGCGCGGCCCCATCGCGTTCGGATGCCCCTGCTTCATACTGAAGCTCTGGCCGCGATTGTGGAACAAGACGCCGGAATTCGGTGCCATCACTCCGCTTCCGTAGGAATGGAAGATCGAGTTGATGAAGCTGGCGACATTTCGATCCTTGTCGACAACGGAAATGTAGACGGTGTCGGCATGCTCGACGCCTTCGATAACGGCCCAGGCATCGGCGATGGTGCTCAGGTCGATCCTGGCGGCAAGGCTGTCGGCGAGTTCATCGGACAACAGGAAGTCGACCGGAACGTTTGAGGCGGCCATGTCGGCGACCCATCGATCACGAGCCGCATAAGCCAGCCGCGTGGCCTCGACTTCGATGTGCAGATTGTCCACACCAAGCGGGTCGCCTTTGCGTTCGAACCGCTCCAGGATCTTCAGGATCATCAGAGCGACAATGCCCTGCCCGTTCGGCGGACATTCATGCACCGTCCATCCGCGGTATCTCGCGCTGACCGGCTTCACATATTCGCCGGCAGCTGAGGCAAAATCCTCAACTGTATGGAGGCCGCCAAGGGAATTCAGCCGGGTCACCATGTCGGCTGCCACCGGACCGCGATAGAAGCCGTCACGGCCCGACGTTGCGATCGTTTCCAGCGTCTGCGCCAGTTCCGGCTGATATTGAACCGATCCGACCGGCGGAGCCTGATCATCGATCAGGAAAAGGCGACGGGTCGATGGATCGCGCAGCAGCAAGTCACGTTGATTCGAAATGTCGGCGGCAACCCGTGGCGTGATCGCATAGCCGTCGCGAGCCAGTGCAATTGCCGGCGCAAGAATTTCCGACAGCGGCATCCTGCCGTGATCGGCAACGAGGCGGGTCCAGGCGTCCACCGCCCCAGGAACGGTCACCGCATGCGGCGATGACCGCTCGATCGAAGAGATGCCGTTTTCTCGAAACCAGGCAAAATGTGCCGCCGCCGGCGTGCGTCCCGAGCCGTTATAGGCAACGACATCATCATTTCCATTCGACGCCAGCAGCGCAAAGCAATCGCCGCCTATGCCGGTGGATCCAGCCTCCACGACACATTGGACGGCGCAGGCGCCGACGGCGGCGTCGATGGCCTTGCCGCCGGCTTTCAGGATCTCGATCGCGGTCAAAGTCGCCATCGGGTGTGATGTCGCCGCCATGCCATTGCGGCCGACGGCCATCGATCGTCCCGGCAATTCGAAATTTCGCATATCGTCGCTTCCTTCGCTCAATAGAGGCCGGTTGTCCTCGCCCATGTATAGGTATCATCCAATGCGCGCGTGGAGCGATCGAACAATTCGTGGATCTCCGCCTCGGTGATGATAAGCGGCGGGCATAGCGAGTAGTTGTCGCCAAGGGCGCGCGTGATGACGCCATGGACCTGGGCCTGCTTGCCTGCGTGAATGGCAATGCCGTCCGTCGGCTTGAACGGCTCTTTCGTTTCCTTGTTGCGAACCAGTTCAAGGGTGCCGATGAGCCCACGACCGCGGGCGTTGCCGACGAGCGGATGGTCGCCAAGTTCGTTCAACCGCCGCTGGAACACTGGGGCGATGGTGCGGACGTGGCCAACGATGTCACGTTCCTCGTAGATTTTCAGGGTTTCCAGGGCGACGGCCGTCGCGACCGGATGGCCGCTATAGGTGAATCCATGACCGAATGTTCCGATTTTCTCGCTCTCGGCAACGACCGCGGAATGGATCTTTTCGTTGATCATCAGGGCGGAGATCGGCTGGTAGGCTGCCGAAAGCTGCTTTGCCATGACGATCATATCCGGCTGGAGCCCGAAGCTTTCGGAACCGAACATCGTGCCGAGCCTGCCAAAGCCGCAGATGACTTCGTCGGCGATCAGCAGCACGTCGTATTTCTTGAGGATCGCCTGGATCTTCTCGTAATAGGTCGGCGGCGGAACGATGCAGCCGCCGGATGCCATCAAGGGCTCGGCGAAGAATGCGCCGATGGTTTCCGGTCCCTCGGCGAGGATCATCTGCTCAAGCGAGTTGGCACAGCGCGTCGCGAATTCTTCCTCCGTTTCGCCCGGGCGGCCATAGCGATAAAACTCCGGGCAATCGGTATGCAGCACCCGATCAATCGGCAGATCGAAATCGCGGTGATTGTTCGGCAACCCGGTGAGGCTGGCCGAAGCAATGGTCACGCCGTGATAAGCCCGCATGCGCGAGATGATCTTCTTCTTTTCCGGCATGCCGATGGCATTGTGATAGTACCAGACAAGCTTCATGGCCGTGTCGTTGGCCTCGGAACCCGAATTGGCGAAGAACACTTTCGACATGGGAACCGGTGAAAGCTGAATGAGCCGTTCGGCAAGCTCGACCGCCGTCTCATGCGTTTTGCCGCCGAAGCTGTGATAGAACGGCAATTCCTTCATCTGGCGAGTCGCGGCGTCTACCAGACGTTGTTCGCTGAAGCCCAGCGACGCGCAGAACAACCCGCCAAGACCTTCGATATATTTGTTGCCTTCGCTGTCGACGATATGAATCCCCTCGCCCCTGGTGATCACCAGCGGGCCGTCCTTCAGATGCTGCGAAGCGTTGGTATAGGGATGAAGAACAAACGCAGCGTCGCGGGATTCGACGGAGTTGAGAAGGATGGTCACAGAGGTTCTCCAAATGTGGGTCTATTTCATTGGCGACGCGCGGTACAGCTGCGCTGGTCAGCCGGCGCGACCTACTCGGTGCGCCGGCTGCCAATTGCTGCCGTGGGAGCTTTGCCGCTTAATCAATCAAGGGATGTCTTGATCCATTTCTGAGCAAGTTTGTTGATCGTGCCGTCGGCTTCCGCCGCTTCGATGGCCGCGTCGAACATCGACTTCAACATCGTATCGTCCTTGCGAAGACCTGCCGCGATCCCCTGTCCAAAGACCCCGCCTTTGAAGGTCGGGCCGGCGATCTTGTAGTCCTTGAAGTCGTCCTTGCCGAGCGTTGCAGTCAACGACGTTTTTTGGGCAACGACGGCGTCGATGCGACCGGCCTGGAGGTCCAGATCATGCTGCTCGACGGTCTTGTATTCTCTTGGATCGACAACGCCCTTGAAATAGGTGTCGAGAAAGACTGCGTTCGCCGTCGACACCTGGGCGCCCACGGCCTTGCCTTTGAGGGCGTCCCGGAGCGGCTGCAATTCCTGCTCAACCTTCGCCTTGTCCGCAGCGAGGTCGACCGTCATCCCGGTCCCCGGCAGATCTGCAAGAGGACCGGTTTTCTCGACCATGAAAGCGGCCGCGGTCGGAGCATAGGGCTTGCTGAAGGAGATGACGGCAAGGCGCTTTTCGGTCACGATCATCGAGGCCATGATGGCGTCGAATTTCTTGGCCGTGAGCGATGGAATGAGCCCATCCCAGTCCTGCGCCACGATGGTGCATTTCACCTTCATGCGTGCGCAAAGGTCATTGGCGAGATCAATCTCGAACCCTGCCAGCTTGCCGTCAGGACCGGTAAAGTTCCAGGGCTCATAGGCGCCCTCGGTCGCGATGGTGATTTCGGTTGGTTTCGTCTGCGCAGCGGCAGCGCCGGCCGAGATGACGCCGAGCAAAGCGGACGTCAGCAAAAGTTTTGATACTCGCATGTTTTATTCCCCTTTTTGGTGCGCCCTGCCCTTTTCCCAAGCGAGGCGGTTGCAGACTCCGCGACGTCCGTTTGCTAGGACGCGCGAACCTTGATTGCCTCGGCCGCAAGGCAGAGGAGCTCGAACAATACCTGAGCGGCAATTTGCGCCGTATTCGACGTCGGGTCGTATTGCGGAGCGATCTCGACAACGTCGCCGCCGACTATGTTCAAGCCGATAAGACCGCGCAGAATGCCGAGGGCCTGGGCCGAGGTCAGGCCGCCGACTTCGGGGGTTCCCGTGCCTGGCGCAAATGCCGGATCGAGAGAATCGACGTCGAAGCTGACATAGGTCGGCCCCGCCCCGACGATCTCTCTCGCCTTGGCGATGACGGCGCTGATGCCGAGATCACCGACGTCTTCCGCATGAATGACGGTCATGCCTGATGCATAGGAGAATTCCCATAGATATTCGGAATTGCCGCGAATTCCGATCTGGATCGTCCGCCTGGGATCAAGCACACCGTCCAGAACCGCCTGGCGAAAGGGTCCGCCGTGGTGGAATTTGCATCCTTCGAACGAACCGCCCGTGTCGCAATGGGCGTCGATATGGATCATCCCCACAGGGCGATCCCTGCCGACGGCCCTGAGGATGGGAAGGCCGACCGAGTGGTCGCCGCCGACGGCCAGGGGCACGACTCCCGCCCCTATCAAGCCGCCGACAAATTCCTCGATATCGTCATGGGATGCCGCAAGATCGAAGCGGCTTTTGAACAGGACATCGCCGACATCGGCAACACGGGCATGGGCAGTCGGGACGGTCCGCAGGACATGATCGTAGGGGCCAACGCGGTCGACGTTGCGTACGGCTCTTGGCCCGAACCGCGCGCCCGACCGGTTCGTCACCCCGAGATCCATCGGAATGCCGAAAAGCGCGATATCTATATCGGCAAAACTGGGCGCGGCGTCCGGACGATACGGGGCTTTCAGCAATGTCGGGACGCCGCAGTAAGGCGCCTGGCGACGATCGCCCTCGCCGAAGACCAGGTCGGCCACCTTGCGAAACTCCGGATCGAACATCTCACCGCCTGAAGCGTTCGAAAAGCGCTCCCGCAGTTCGTCCAGACTGAGAATCTCCGGCATCGGACCTCCAGATGTTGCGACCAGATCGCGGGCGACTTTTGAACGCCGGCGAAAAGACGATTGCTTGTTGTAGCCAACATTGTATACATAATCGTATTCCGCTTGATCGAGCAAGAGGGAAAAAGTTATGGTGTCATCACCGAGGGGCGAATGGACCAGAGACGGAAGGGGAATCGATTGGCATCGACCAAGACAGAACAGCGAGGATCGTTGCGTGAGAGCACCTATCTGCAATTGAAGGATCTGATCCTCACCGGCCAGCTTCGCCCCTCCGAGCGCCTGTCGGAAGTGACGCTCGCCAAGCGCTTCGGCGTCAGCCGAACACCGCTGCGCGAAGCGCTGATGAAGCTGGAAGAAGAAGGGCTTATCGTCGGTCAGCGGAATTTCGGCTACACGGTGACCGACCTCGACGTCACCAAATTCTGCAATCTGCTGGTCGTTCGCGAAGCGCTCGATGTTTGCGCCGCGCAACTCGCCTGCGAGGTAGCGAGCGAGGAAGACTTCGATCGGCTCCGTGACGTCATTGCCCAGATGGTTGAACTGAAGGATACGACGAACAAGACGCCCTCTGACGCGGCCCGCAACCTCGACCTTGGACTATACATCCATCGCGTCATCGTGGAATCAACCCGAAACGAGGCCCTCGTCAGGGTGACGGATCAAGTTTATCAGCAGCTTCGCCTCGCCCTTTGGCTCGAAGTTCTCTGGGTGGATCTGGAGCACACCGATCTCGACGAACACCGGGCGATCGCAGACGCCATCTGCGCACGCGACCGGGAGGCGGCGGCCGCAGCAGCAAGAGCGCATGTGCAAAGCTCGCTCAAAAACATGTCGAAGCTCCAGCGCATCTGGGCGCATCGGCGCGCAGCCGACTGACGCGCAACCCGATCTTTTACCAAGGGGTCCCCGCATGGCACCTATCGACAGTTACCTGGCTCTCGTCGGCTTCGAGCAGACGGGTTGGGGTTGGCTACTACTGACTGCGGCCGCGATGACCATCGGTGTGTCCGTCTGCGGCTTCCTGACCGGAACGTTGATCGGGACGGTCATTACCTTCATGCAGCTGTCCCGCCACCTGACCATCCGGTGGCTTGCGGATTGCTACACGACCGTTCTGCGCGGCGTGCCCGACCTTCTGGTCATCTATCTTTTCTATTTCGGCGGCAGCGCATTCCTTGGATCCTTGGGCGGCCTGTTCGGCTATCAAGGCTTCATTGGAATGCCGGCATTTTTGACCGGAACCCTGGCGCTTGGCGTGGTTTCGGCGGCCTATCAGGCTGAGGTATTTCGCGGCGCCTACAGGTCGGTTGCACGCGGCGAAATCGAAGCCGCCAGCGCCGTCGGCATGCGGCCATGGCCCAAATTCAGGCGTATCGTTGCCCCCCTCGTCCTGCGCTACGCTATTCCAGGCCTCGGAAACACCTGGCAGCTCGTCCTGAAGGAATCGGCATTGATCTCCGTCACGGGTCTCGTCGAACTGCTGCGCCAATCGCAGATCGCAGCCGGATCGACGCGCCGGCCGTTCGAGTTCTACCTGACGGCGGTCGTTCTTTATCTCGTCATCACCTGGCTTTCATCAATCCTGTTCAGACGCATGGAAGCGCGAACGATCCAGGGCACAAGGAGAGCGTTGTGATGGATCTGGACTTTATGTGGGATACGTTTCTCACGCTTCTGACCGGTTTGCCGCTGACGCTTGAGCTTGCCGTCACGTCCGTCGTGGCAGGCAGCGCGCTGGCGCTGGCGATCTCGCTCCTGGCCGTGACCGGCGGTGAAATAGGCCGAACCATAACCCGTGCCTATGTCTTCGTCTTCAGAGGGTCGCCGCTTCTCGTCCAAATGTTCCTGATCTATTATGGCCTCGGCCAATTCAGACACGGCCTGCAGGACCTCGGCGTCTGGGGGTTCTTTCGCGAACCCTACTGGTGTGCGGTGCTCGCCCTCACTCTGAATACTGCCGCCTACTGCAGCGAAATTTTCCGGGGAGGACTGCTGGCCGTGTCCGCTCAGGAGATCGAGGCGGCTCGCGCTTGCGGCATGTCGGGCATTCTCTTGTTCAGACGGATCATCCTGCCGATCGCCATCAGGCATGCGCTGCCCGCTTACGGCAATGAGATCATCCTGATGATCAAAGCAACAGCGCTCGCGTCTGTCATCACGATCATGGAAGTCACCGGTCTGGCTGGAAAACTGATCGCCGACAGCTTCCGCGCTTTCGAGATCTTCATCGTCGCCGGCGCGATCTACCTCGCGATCATTTTCATCGTCACACGGATGCTCATGGCGGTGGATTTCTGGCTTTCGCCTCATATGCGTATGCGGCTGCAATCTTAAACGGGAGTGTGCATGTCTGACAGGGGAACAGTTTTGGTCGGCGACAACAAGAACAAAAGCGCTGCCGTTTCGGTCAAGGATCTCCGCAAATGTTTCGGCCCGCTGGAAGTGCTGAAGGGAATTTCGCTTGAAGCGCATGAGGGGGACGTGATTTCCATCCTCGGCTCATCCGGCTCCGGCAAATCGACGATGCTGAGATGCCTCAATATGCTCGAAATCCCCGACAGCGGGGAAATTCGCATCGGCGGCGAGATGTACGCTCTGAAGAAATCGGGGCACAGAACGGTGCCGGCTGACCGCAGGCAAGTCGATCGGATGCGCGAACACATCGGCATGGTGTTTCAGAATTTCAATCTTTGGTCGCACATGACCATTCTTGAAAATGTGATCGAAGCACCGGTGCACGTGCAGAAGCGCAACCGCGCGGAATGTATCGCGGAGGCCGAAGCTCTGCTCGAACGGGTCGGCATCGCCGAAAAACGAAATTTCTATCCCGCGCATTTGTCTGGCGGGCAGCAGCAACGGGCTGCGATTGCCCGCGCTCTCGCGCAGCGGCCGAGAGTCATGCTGTTTGACGAACCGACCTCGGCGCTGGATCCCGAACTCGTCGGCGAAGTGCTGAAAGTGATGCGCTCGCTCGCTGAGGAAGGTCGAACCATGCTTGTTGTCACCCATGAAATGGCCTTCGCGCGAGACGTGTCGAGCAAAGTGGTTTTTCTTCACCGGGGCGTCGTCGAAGAGACAGGGGAGCCCACCGAGCTTTTCACCCATCCGAAATCTGAACGGTTCCGCCAGTTTCTGGCAGGGACGAGGTGATGTCGTTTGACCTCCGACGCGGATCTAAGAAAGTCAGGCGTTCAACGGCGATCGTTGTTCTGCCACCTGTTTGACGCTTGCGGGCACGGGGCAACAGGTTCATGCTGCTCTTCTGTTGAGGCCCGTTGGTTGCGGCTGATATAGCCGTCGGATGCCGGGTTCGTGAGATGCCAGCGATGGACTGCGCCGGCTGCGGTTTCGATATTCAGAGCGGTTTTGCTTTCTGTCCGCGATGCGGCGCAAGGCAGCCTCTCTCTTGCGCCGCCTGCGGTTATGCGTGCCAGCCCGATTTTGCCTTCTGCCCCAAATGCGGCGCATCGATTTCAGGCAAAGCCTCGCCTGCGCCGAAGCCGATTATTGAGGTGGTGCCGACGAAATCCGACAGCGATGCCGACCGACGGCCGGTGACGGTGCTCTTTGCCGATCTCTGCGGTTTCACGTCGCTGAGCGAGCAGATCGACCCTGAAGTCATGCGGGCGCTGCAGAACGAATTGTTCGAAGAGATGACCCGGGCGGTGGAAGCCTATGGCGGCTTCGTCGACAAATTTGTCGGCGATGCGCTTCTGGCACTGTTCGGTGCGCCTGCCGCCCATGAGGACGATCCGGTGCGGGCGCTTGGCGCCGCACTTGATATGATCGACCGCGCCGCTACAGTCGGCAAACGCTGGCAATCGCGCGCCGGCGTGCCGCTGCGTCTGCATATAGGCATCAACAGCGGCCCTGTCGTCACCGGCGGTTTCGGCGCCGCCGGTGCGAAATCCTATTCCGTAACCGGCGACACGGTGAACACCGCGCAACGGCTGCAATCCATGGCTGGCGAAAACGATATTCTCGTCGGTCCGCTGACCTATCGCCTCACCCGCCACGCCTTTGCCTTCGACAGCCTCGGCGCGCAGGCATTGCGCGGCAAGAGTGGAAACGTGCTCGTGCATCGGCTGAGCGGGCTGCTGGAAGCGCCGCATACGGCACGCGGGCTCGAAAGTTTCGGCCTTCAGGCGCCAATGGTCGGACGGGACGCGGAATTGTCGCGCCTGCTGACCTGCCTCGATCTTGCCTGTGGCGGGGCCGCGCAGCTCGTCCGCCTGATCGGCGAAGCAGGCATCGGCAAATCGCGCCTGGCCAGCGAATTCGTCGGCGTCGCCGCCGATGCGGACCGTTTCCCCGGCCTTGCCATCCGCAAAGCCAGCTGCTCTCCCCTCGGCGAACAATCCTACGGCACGCTCGCCGCGGTCGTGCGGAGCGCTTACGGAATCGGCGAGCGCGACGATCCCGACAAGACACGGCAACTGCTGACAACAGGGTTCCGTGCCCTCGATCTCAGGCCTGATGACATCGAGGCGCTTTTGCCGCTCTTTCTGCATGTTCTCGGCCTCGGCGATCCTGATGGCGCGCTCCGGCACATCGAGCCGGAACAATTGCGGCGGCAGATCTTCTATGCGGTCCGCACCGTTTTCGAGCGCCGGCTGGCGCAAGGCCCTCTCCTTCTTGTCATCGAGGATCTCCACTGGGCGGATGCCGCCTCGCTGGAGGTGCTGCGCTTCATGATGGACCGACTGGAGCGCAGCCGGCTGATGCTGCTTGCGATCTATCGGCCGACGTCGCAGACGGACCCGCTGGACTCCAATCGCGTCAGCGTCACCGTCCAGCGTCTCGGTCCCCTCCTCGCTGCCGATGGGCAGAAGCTGCTTGCCGCCTTTTTTGGCGAGGGTCACGGCAAGTTGCCGGCGCCGATGCGCAAGCGCATCCTCGATCGCGCCGGCGGCAATCCGCTGTTCATCGAAGAAATCCTGCGCGGGCTGATCGACATGGGTACGCTGCACAATGACGGCCAGCGCTGGCATGTCGCGGCCGAAGACACGGATGTCGATATACCCGTCAATCTACAGGCCCTGTTGCTTGCCCGTGTCGACCGGCTGCCGCAGGAGATCAGGCGTCTGGCGCAGGAGGCGGCGGTCGTCGGCCCTAAGTTCGATACCGCCCTGCTCCGCACCGTCGCGACCGACCCGGCCGGCATCGATGCGGCGCTGGATTATCTCTGCGATGCCAATATCATCGAGGAATTGCGCGGGCCGGACGCCGAGATAGCGCCAGGCTACCGCTTCAGCCAGACGCTGATGCACGATGTCATCTACCACAATCTGCTGCTGCAACGGCGCATGGAGCTTCACCGACGGATCGGCAGGGCGCTGGAACGTCAATATGGCGTGGCGCCCGATCGGGCGGAGCATCTGGCGCAGCTCGGCCATCATTTCAGCCTGACCACCGAAAAGGCTAAGGGCGCCAGCTATCTTATGGCGGCGGGCGATATGGCGCGCAAGATTTACGCCAATGACGATGCCATGCGTCTCTACCGTCAGGCTCTTGCCGCCTTTGCCGACGAGCCGGAGGCGACGCCGGAGCAATCGGCACTGTTGGAGCGCCTTGGCGATCTCTGCGGTCCTGCCGGCCGGCGCGAGGCCGCCCTGAACCATTATCAGCGAGCACTTGCGAACCATCGCGCGAAAGATGATCGGATCGCCGTGGCGAGGATCTTGCGCAAGATCAGCCGCCTGCATCTCGATGCGGGGCGCCGCGATCAGGCGGAGGCCCATTGCGCCGAAGCCGAAGCGATGATCGCGCCGATCGATGCGCCGGTCGAACATGCCCATCTCCTGCAGGAACGCGGCCACCTCGCCTTCCGCACCGGCGACCAGGCTGCTGCTGCCGAATGGGCGACACAGGCGCTGCAATGCCTGCAAACGCTGCCGATCGATGGAACGACGGAGGCTGGACGGGAGGCAGCGCGGGCGATGGCAGAGGCACTGAACACCAAGGGTGCAGCGCTCGCGCGGCTCGGACGCCGCCGTGATGCCGTGCAGGAAGTGGAGCGCAGCCTTTCGGTCGCCGAAAAGGCCGATCTGCAAAGCGCCGCCTGCCGCGCCTATTCCAACCTCGGCGTTCTCTACACGATCGTCGATCCGGCCAACGCCATCAGGATCTGCCGGCGCGGGTTGGAGGTCGCCACCCGTATCGGCGATCTCGGCTTCCAGGCGCGTCTTCTCGCCAATCTCGCGGTCTCCTGCTGCACCTTCACCGATCGCTGCGGAGCCGAAGGCGTCCCGGCGGCGGAAAAGGCGGTGGAAATCGACCGGGCGCTCGATCAGCGCGACCATCTCTCCGTACCGCTGATCGTGCTCGGGCAGATACATCAATGTCATGGGCAGCCGAAGCTAGCTCGTAAGTATTACGAGGAAGCCCTTGAGGTTGCGAAGGAAATTGACGAGCCGCAACTGCTCTTTCCGTGTTATGATGGTTTGGCGACACTGAGCCTTGAACACGACGACATGGATGAAGCGGAACGGTATTTTGCGCTGGCGCAGGATGTGTGCATCCGCCACAAGCTCGACCCCGGCACATTCGTCGTCTTGCCGTTTCTCGACTGAAGGCTTCGTATCTCGCTCTGCATCAATTAGACCAAACGATTCAAAAACATAAAGGGAGGAACTAACAATGCAGGAGAACCACGCCGATAAACCATTACAGCCTGGGGATCGCGCGCCCAACGTCGTGCTGGATGCGATCACCCGCCATGGCAAGATCGCCATCGATGATTTTCGCGGCCAGAAGCCGGTGCTCGTCGGCTTGTTTCGCGGCCTGCACTGCCCCTTCTGCCGCCGGCAGATCGCCGCCATGGCCGAGCTCACCGATGCGTTGCAGGAGAAAGGCATCGACAGCCTGACGGTCGTCAATACGCCGATCGAGCGAGCGCGCCTCTATTTCCGCTACCACCCGCTTCCCAATTTGCTGGCGGCCTCCGACCCCGAACGGGTATCGCACAGAGCCTTCGGCCTGCCGAATATCGAGTTCACCGAATCCGAGAATGAATGGCCGCACAAGGTCAGCATGAGCACGATGTCCTCAATGCGGATCGACATGCCGGGCGAGCTGCCGGAGCCTATGGATGTGATGGCGGCGACCGAATATCTCGACAAGGCCGACGGTTACGAATTCACGGAGGATGACACGCGGATGATCGCCACCGGCCATGGCCAGCTTGTCGGCGAATTCCTGCTCGACCGCGATGGCGTCGTGCGCTGGTGTTTCACGGAAGTCGAGGAAGGTGGTCGCAACTTGTTCGGTGGTCCAGCGCCTCGGGATGTGATGTCTGCAGCGGCGAACATGGCTGTTTGACGCGACTTCCCTGGCCCTTGGGCGGGCCGGCCGCTTCAAGCCGGTAGGCCGGCCTTGCGGTAGCCGTCCACGAAATGGTCAAGCGTCCGAGCGTCGCGAAACGGTTCGGTCACAGCCCAGTGGCGGGTGGAAAAGCCGGGGTTGGCGACAAGGAAGAGCTCGGTTTCCGCCCGCGCCTCGTCGAGCCGTCCAAGCTGAGCCAGGCTTGCCGCCAGGAAACGACGGGAGCTCGTGCGATAGGTTTCGTCGCGACGCAGCGTCTCGACAGCGGCCTCATATTGTCCGGCTGCATATTGCGCCTGGCCGAGCGCCAGATAATACCAGCTTGCCGGAAAGGGATTCAGCCGGAACGCCTTGCGAGCATGTTCGAGGCCCTCGTCAATCCGCCCGGCCAGGACCGTGATGTGGGATAATGCGGCAAAGGTGTCGGCCTCGTTCGGGTCGAGTTCGATTGCCTTGGCGAATTGCGCATCCGCCTCGGCGAAATCGCGTGCATAGGCAAGCAGATAGGCCAGAACCCAACGGCAGCCGGCATCGTTGGGATCGATCACAACAGCCTTGCGCGCCAACTGCAAAGCAACGTCGCGGTTCGATTCCGTCGGCCCGCCGCTATGGACCCATCCCATCCAGTGGTTCATGGCAAGCCAGCGATAGGCCTCGGCATAGTGGGGGTCGAGGGTGACTGCTCCCCTATCCCTGGACTCGCCTATTGGCCAAATACATAACAGCTTATATAATTCTGGACCAGATGAGAGGGTGGCATGGTCGAGGATGTGGTCCGAACACTGGGTTTTCTGTGCCTGGGCAGCCGGCTGCGACGCATCGGGGAAAGATTGCAGGCAGATACGCAGCAGGTCATCGACGAGGCCGGAGTGGGCATTCAGGCCGGCCAATATCCGTTCCTGGCGGCAATCGACCGGGCCGGACCGCTGACGGTCGGCGAGCTTTCGCAGGCGGTAGGTATCAGCCAGCCCGGCGTGACGCGGACCATAGGCCAGCTTCTCGAATTGGGCTTCGTCAATATGCAGCCGGCGACGGACGATCAGCGACGCAAGATGGTTTCGCTGAGCGACGAGGGCCGGAAACTCGTCGACCATTCGAAGACGACGATCTGGCCGCGCGTGGCGGCTGCCGTTGCGGATCTCTGCGGCGACCTCGATGGACCGATCCTCGAGCAACTTGCGGCGATCGAGGATGGGCTTGCGGCGGCGCCGCTCATACGCCGCGGCGCAAATAGGACGTCGCGCCTACCCTCAGACGCCAATGAGGAGGAATGACAATGAACCATGTGCTCGACCGGCCGATCTGGAGCGCTCTGCAGACTGCGCATGCCGATTTCGCCGAAGGCGGACAGCACGCACGGCGATATCCGCCGTCCATCGTCCCTTTCGCGGCCTCCGCCGACGATACGCCGGAAAGCCTCGGGGCCCTGGAAAAACTGCCATCAGGCGAGGAAAGGATGTTTCTGGTCGAGGCCGGACCGATCGCCATTCCCCCAAGTCTTGTTGTGTTAATGGAGGCACCGGTCACCCAGATGGTGGCCGAGCGGCCTCACGAGAAAATTTCGGATGCCCGCATCCAGCCGCTGACAGAGGCTGACGCCGCCGATATGCTCGAATTGGCGACCTTGACCAAACCGGGTCCATTCACGTTGCGTGCGCAGAGCCTTGGCCGCTTTTGGGGGATCAGGCAAGAAAGTCGTCTCGTGGCGATGGCCGGTCAGCGCATGCGGCAGATCGGCTTTATCGAGCTCAGCGGGCTTTGCACCCATCCCGACTTCCAGGGGCGCGGCCTCGGCAGCCTGCTCTTCCGCTTCGTGGCCGGCGAAATAGCGTCCGGCGGCGACACCGCCTATCTGCATGCCTATGCGGGCAACACATCGGCCATTTCTCTCTATGTGGCCCACGGCTTCGTCGTTCGGTCGGAGATGAACATGTGCGTAGTCAAGCGTCCCACTTGAAAGGGTCAATTGAAAGAGCGTTTCCTACGGCTCAAGCAGGTGTTCACTGGTCATAGCGCACCCCCGCAGGCAGCACTGCAAATTGCCAGTATTTTTCCGGGCTGAAACAGCCCGCGGCGAATTAGACCGCCCACGAATGGGGGCGGCCGGCGGCTGGGTCAACCAAGATCAGTGCCGCGGCGCGTTGGCGGGAATGGACGACACCGTCGCCGAAACGGGATCGCTGGCCGGGAAGCTATCTTCGAGGCCTTCGTTCAGCTCCTCTTCCAGCATTTCACGGTCGTGGGTCGAACGTGCGCTCGGCTGGGCGACCAAACCCTTGCTGCCTTCGTCGAAGTTGCCGTTGCTCAAGGCGTCGTAACGATTGATGCTGCCGTCCGCGTCGCGGCCGGGAAAGGCGGTCAGCTGAACCATCATCACCTTGGCGTGGTCGAGCGCCGTCGAGCCGTCGAGCTCGCCATGGGAATTATCGATTTTGACGGTAACCGATTCTCCTCCCTCGCCCAGGAATTCGACGATGAAAAAGTCGCCCGACTGTGTCACGCGTGCGTCGATCAATTGCATGGAAACCTCCTGTGTTCATGCCGGATCAACGGCGAGCAACATCAGGAGTTCCAGCGAGCATAGCATTTCGATCGGGTGCATGTTGCGCCGGGGGCGCACCAGCTCACTCTTGGTCGCCATTTATGGTTAATTTATTAATAATTCGGCTTCTATAATTGGAACCACGCGGCCTTTCCGCGTGTTGCGTGGAGGAACCCCGATGATCCTGAAAATCTTTGCTCCTGAGATTGACGCCGATTGCCCTGCTACCGGCACCTATGCCGACGGGATCTTCGCCGAAAACCGTATCGACCTTTCCTCACGCCGTGACAGCCGCCGCCGCTCGCCACACGAGCGCGATTATGGGGCCGACAGGAAACCGGAAAACCTGCCGCTCGGCTTCGCCTGACCGCTCCCGCCTCCCATCAAAGCCTGCGGAAGACCAGCACGCCTGACGCAGCCAATACGGCGTGCAGCGCTTCTGCCGTGGCTCTGATCTTGTCTCCGCGATTGCCGATGTCCAGCCGCTATATTGGCCGGCGTCAGTATTGAAGACCTCCTGCCAAGAGCATCCCCCACCCGTTCGCTGTGCAGCCAGTAGCCGTCATCGGAGAGAGCATCGTTCAATGATCCCACGACGAGAAACTCTTCGCCGTCGTTCCAGCGATGAAAGGCAATGACCCGATTTTCGTCGTGAACCAGGGGACGGGATATTGCGCGAACGCGCTTTTCCAGGCTCCTCTTGCCGGCATCACATTGCCGGCCACATTCTCCGTTGACGCCACTCGCAGCAACGGAGAAGCCCTTGCCCTGGATCGCCTATATCGCCCATTTCATTGCAGCCGCCTTTCTGACCAACGGCATCCCGCATTTCGTCAACGGTGTCAGCGGCCGGCGCTTCCGCACTCCATTTGCAATGCCCAGTTCGCCGACGGCGAATGTCGTCTGGGGCTGGGCGAATTTCCTCATTGCCTTCCTGCTGTTTGCCAATGTCGGGCCACTCTATATCGGCACGCCGGGCGATACGATCTTCGTGGCGGCCGGCATGCTCCTCACCGGCATCCTGCTCGCCCGGATTTTCGGCGGCGATGCGAATTAGCGCAGATCTGTGGGGAAGCTAAGCTTGACAGTCGTTCCTTGCCCGGGAGAGGAATTGATGGATGCCTCTCCGCCGCTTTGACGGACAAAGCCGTAAACCATGGCCAGGCCAAGCCCTGCTCCACCATGTCCGCCTCGTGTGGTGAAATAGGGTTCGAAAGCTTTGTCTACGACCTCTGGGCTCATGCCTATGCCGCTGTCGGTCACCGAGATCAGCAATGTGTCTCCCTTTGCCGTTGCACCGATAATGATGACGCCTCCCGTCGGCATCGCTGCCGAAGCGTTGAGACAGAGATTCAGAACGGACTGCTCCAAAAGGGCCGCGTCGAGCGATACGACCGGCAGGCCGACATCCAGTTCCAGCTTGATGTGGCACTTTGCGCCGACAGCGATCTCCAGGATATCGGCCATTCCGCGAAGGAGGCTGGCGACATCCACCGCGCTTGGATAGAACGGCTGCTGGCTGCCGACCGACAGCATGCTGCCGGCCAGCGACCGTCCTCTCTCGGCAGCCTTGCGAATCCGCGCAATGTTGCGTTTCTGCCGATCGTTGAAGCCGGTTTCACGCTCGAGAAGGCCGAGGCTGCCGGTGATGATCCCGATCATGTTGCCCACTTCGTGGCTCACCTGATGCGTCATGCGCATAATGCCGTCCAGTCGCTGAACCTTTGCCGCTTCCGCCTCCTGTCGATCCATCAGCGTGACGTCGCGTGCCAGAAGAACGATGCCGCCCTCCGGCTGTCGTGACATGGAGATCTCGATCACCCGCTGGTCGCCGGTGCGATGGCGGACGACTGCACGTTCCAGCAGGGCGCCGCGCTCCGGATCGGAGGGCAGCAAAGCGGGATCGATCTCCGGCACCGGCTCGACAAATCGGCGCAGCGGCAATTTGCGCGCGGAACCCGAATGGCCGAACAGTTCGATGATCCGCCTGTTCATGGTGATCGGTCGCCCGATCCTGTCGAAGAGCGCAATCCCCTCGTTCATATTGCGAAAGGTTGAACGGATGGTGCGAGCGGCGGCTTCTGCCGTGCGTCTCAATCGAGACACGCGATCCACGCTGTCCTTGAAGGCGCGGAAGGCGTCCAGCAGACGCACAAGCTCGGTTTCATTTCCACGGTAGGCTGGCGGACCCACTTCGTTTTCGCCCTTGGCGAGCGCATTCATGCCGTTCGACAGCGCCACGATGCCCCGTGACACACGCATGACCGACCGGATGGAGAACATTGCCATGACGAGCACGAGCAGGAAAGCCAAGGCCACGGTTACCAGCAGCCGGCTCAAGGCATCGGAGGTCGAAAGCAGATCGTCGTTCAGTTGGCGTGCAACTGCATCACTTTGCGTCTCCGTCGCATGGGAGAGGTCGCGGGAGACGGCATGCAGCTTTGCGACTGCCGCCCGGATGGCGAACATGTTCAAGAGGTATCGTGTTTGAGCTTCGAACACACGCTCATACGGCTGGAGCTCGGCAGGCGAAATCCTCAAATCGGGCTCGGTTTTCCCCTGCGCGGCCGTCGTATCCGCCACGTATCGTCTGCGAAGTTCACCGAGCTGGAAAAGACTGTCGGACGTGGAAGCCGCTTGCACGATTCCATTCACTTGACGGCGAAGATCCTGATCGGCGATGCCTTTGCCGGTCGCCACCTCCCCTAGCGCCGCGGCAGCTTCAGCCTTGTGATTCTGAGCGGCGTCGGCGTCCCTGGCCAGCACAAGCGTCTGTGTCCTGATAAGATCGAGAAGCTCAACCATCCTTGTGCTCGCAAAGCCGCGCGTAGCCTGGCCTCCTGCCTGAGGCGCGGCCGTCTTCAGCAGGCTGTCGACCTGCAGCACGACAGCGCGGCTCTCGCTCGCCACCCGGTATGGCGAGGTCGAGTTCATCAGGAAGGGCGCGCTCGACACCAGATCGGAGACTTGCCGGGAAACGAGCGAGGCCTTGGCGAGGCTCGTGAAGGCCTGCAGGCCGTAGGCTGCCATTTCGTCACGGGCGCGCTGCAGCCCGTAGATCGCGATCGCCGACAGGCTGAACACCAGGAAGCAGATAAACGCAATCGCGAACGGCAAGCGAAAAGCAATCGATGACAGAAAGGAGCGGCTGATCACGCGGACGGCTCGCCGTCGCCGGTATGCAGGACATAGCCCTTTCCGCGTCGTGTCTTGATATGCCGCGGGAGGTCGGGATTGCGTTCGATTTTCCGCCGGAGCCGCAGAACCAGGACGTCGACGTTGCGGTCGATGTAGCGATCGCTTTCCGAGCCAAGCCGATCGAGGATCTGCGCCCGGCTCACCGGCTGGTTGGGGGTCTGCGCAAGGATTTCAAGCAGGGCGAATTCGGCCGTCGTCAGCGTTTTGCTGCGGTCGGCGAGGCAGACGGCTTGCCGGCCCATCAGGTCGATGGCCCAATCGCCAAGCAGCAGAGAGGGACATTCGTGCTCCCGCTCACTCTCCTTTTCCTGTTTGAGTGACGGCACGGTTCGCCGCAAGACAGCTTTGATGCGGGCCGTCAGTTCGATCGGTTCGAACGGCTTGACCACATAGTCATCCGCAGCAGTTTCCAAGCCGAGAACACGATCGGCGGCACTGCCGGCTGCCGTCACCATGACGATACCGATATTGGTCTCCGACCGCAGTTTTTGGGCGAAAGCCCGGCCGGATGTCCGCGGCAGGTTGTGGTCGACCAGCACCAGATGCATCTGCTCTCGCGCCAGGATATTGGTCGCCTCCTCGGCGGATCCCGCGCAGGTCGGAATCCACCCTTCGGCTTCGATGAGATCGGAGATAAGCTCCGCCATATCCGGATCGTCCTCGACGATCAGAATTCGAACCTTCTGATTCAGCACCGCTTGATCCTCCCGGCGCCATCATAGGCATGACGCCGCCAATGTTCAAAGACGCTCTGATGATGAGGTTTGTCACATTTGTAATGAATGTAACGGTGCTCCGCCCGGGGATGAAAAATCGGTAACCATTCTTCGATTGCGGTGACGCGAAGATCTGACATGCTGGCTGTGGAGATTGGAACGGGAGGTTCCAAGGGAGGCTTGCGTGAGGATATTCACCGCTTTTGCTGCGGGCATGGCTTTCTGGCTATGCGGCGCAAGCCAAGGCATGAGCGAGGCACGATTGAACGTCCTGTGCGGCGTTGACGAAGCCTGGTGCATGACCATGGAAAAAGCGTTCGAAGCCCGCGCGGGTATCGATATCTCCATGGTTCGCAAGAGCACCGGCGACATACTCGATCAGATCCGTGCCGAAAAATCACATCCGACTGTGGATGTCTGGTGGGGTGGAACCGGTGATGCCCATCTGCAGGCTGCCTCCGAGGATCTGCTCGACCGATATCAGCCCGACCATGAACACGACATGCTGCCTTGGGCGCAGAACTTTTTTGCTATGTCCGGTTCCCGTTCGGCCGCCATATATGCGGGGGCTTTGGGTTTTGCCTACAATTCCGATCTGCTCTCCGCCCTGAAGCTTCCGGCCCCGACCTGCTGGCAGGACCTGACGAAAGAGGTCTATCGCGGCCATATCCAGTCCGGCAATCCGAATTCCTCCGGAACGGCTTTCACAATGCTGGCCACCCTCGTGCAGCTCCTCGGCGAAGAGGAGGCGTTCCGGTACATGGCTGCCCTCAACCGCAATATCGTCGAGTATACCAGGTCCGGCTCGGCGCCGGTAAAGGCTGCCGCCCGGGGTGAAGTCCTGATCGGCATCTCGTTCATGCATGACGCGGTAACCCTGAAGGAGGCAGGCGCGCCGCTGGTCATCGTCGCTCCTTGCGAAGGAACGGGCTACGAAATCGGTGCGGTCAGCATCGTCAAGGGTAGCCGCAATGCCGGAGCCGCCCAGGCATTCGTCGATTTCGCCCTCAGTCCCGAAGGCCAGGCGACAGGCGCTGCGGCCGGCCAGAACCAGGTTCCGTCGAACGCCAAAGCGGCTTTGCCGCCGGCCGCGCCCGACATCACCATGATCAAGATGGTGGATTATGACTTTGCAACATTCGGCCTGTCCGACGAGCGAAGTCGGCTGCTGACCCGCTTCGACACCGAGATCTCCCCGACCCAATAGGCCGGAATCCAACTTCCATCCGAAACTTGACAACACGGTGCGATCGACGCGCCGCGACGGGCAGCGCTTGTGCCGTTGACCCAACACCCTCTCAGACGCAAGCAACAGGAGGATACCCATGCGACTGACAGTTCTTTCCACGCTTCTCTTTGCCGGAACGGCGCTGGCTGCCGGTTCGGTCCAGGCCGCTGGCGAGCTCAACCTCATCTGCTCGGCCGATGTCGTCATCTGCGAGCAGATGCAGGGCGACTTCGAAAAGGCTCACGACATCAAGGTCAATATGGTGCGCCTGTCGTCGGGCGAGACCTATGCCAAGATACGCGCCGAGGCTCGCAACCCGAAGACCGACATCTGGTGGGCCGGCACGGGGGATCCGCATGTCCAGGCTGCATCGGAAAACCTGACGCTGGAATATAAGTCGCCGATGCTCGATCAGTTGCAGGATTGGGCCAAAAAGCAGGCGGAGAGCACCGGCTTCAAGACGGTCGGCGTCTACGCCGGTGCGCTCGGCTGGGGTTACAACACCGAGATCTTCAAGACCAAGGGTTACAAGGAGCCCCGCTGCTGGGCCGATCTCCTGGCGCCGGAATTGAAGGGCGAAATCCAGATCGCCAATCCGAACTCCTCGGGCACTGCCTATACGGCTCTCGCTTCGCTGGTACAGATCATGGGCGAAGACCAGGCTATCGACTATCTGAAAAAACTGAACGCCAATGTCTCGCAATACACCAAGTCCGGATCGGCTCCGGTCAAGGCGGCGGCGCGGGGCGAAACCGCCCTCGGCATCGTCTTCATGCATGACGCCGTCGCGCAGACCGCCGAAGGCTTTCCGGTCAAATCGGTCGCGCCATGCGAGGGCACCGGCTATGAAATCGGCTCCATGTCGATCATCAAAGGCGCCCGCAATCTCGACAATGCCAAGGTCTGGTATGACTGGGCGCTGCGGCCCGAAGTGCAATCGCGCATGAAGGATGCCAAGTCGTTCCAGCTGCCGTCGAACAAATCGGCGGAGGTGCCGAAGGAGGCGCCGAAGTTCGAGGACATCAAGCTGATCGACTACGACTTCAAGACCTATGGCGATCCGGCAAAGCGCAAGGCCCTGCTGGAGCGCTGGGACCGGGAAGTCGGCGCCGTTGCCAACTGAAGATCGATGAGTGGCGCGGCATCCCGGACGGATCCGGGGTGCCGCTCCATTCTCCCATTTCATCAACGTGAAATAAGCGAGGTATGCCATGAGACGTGGCAATCGCCGATTGGACATCGTCCTTGGCCTGGGGGCAGCCGCCCTGATCCTGGTCCCGTGGTATCGCATCGAGGGCGGCTTCTTCGGATTCAAGTGGCTGTCTGCCTTCCCGTTCTCCGCCGATACCGCGCCAGGGCTGCTGCAAATCCTGCAGCATGGAAGAACTTGGCTTGCCGGCGTGGTCCTGCTGTTTTTGCTCGGCTGTTTGGCGCGCCTGGTGCGCGATCCGATGCGGCGCGGAACATTGCTCGCCTCACTCGGCGCCGTCGGCCTCGTCTTCCTGTCTCTGCAGGGATTGGCGATCGGCTTTTCCGGCTGGACCTGGGCAATCAGTGAAAACCTGTTCGGCATATTGTCCGAGGGTCAACCATCGATGGGTGCCGGCGCGGTCCTCTTGGCGCTCGTCTTCGTTCTCCTCTTTGCATTCGGACTGGCCGAACGCGGGGCGATGAAGGGAGATGCCTTCATCGTCGGCTCGATTTGCATTCTCGCGTTTCTCGTCATCGTCTTCGTTTTCTACCCGATCGGCAGCATGTTCATCGCTTCGGTGCAGGACTTCGATGGCTCCTTCAATCCGAATGGCCTTATACGCAACATTCAGGACCCCGGCATTTGGAGCCTCGGCTGCATAGCGGGCGAAGAACGTTGCGGCGTTGCCTGGCGCACACTCCTTCTCGCCGTCATGACAGCTTCCGGCTCGACCCTGCTCGGCCTCGGCTTTGCGCTGGTGGCGACGCGCACGCGCTTTCCGTTCAAACAGGGATTACGCCTGCTGACGGTCCTGCCGATCATCACACCGCCCTTCGTCATCGGCCTGGCGCTGACGCTGCTGTTCGGCCGCGCAGGGGTCATCACCGAGGCCTTGTCCAGCCTGTTGGGTATCGAGCCAGGCCGCTGGCTCTATGGGCTGACGGGCATCTGGATCGCCCAGGTGCTCTCCTTTACGCCGATCGCCTTCCTCGTTCTTATCGGCGTCGTCGAAGGCGTCAGCCCGTCGATGGAGGAGGCATCGCAGACCCTGCGTGCCGGTCGCTGGCGCACGTTCTTGCGCGTCTCCCTGCCGCTGATGAAGCCGGGTCTCGCCAACGCTTTCCTGATCGGGTTCATCGAGAGCATGGCCGATTTCGGCAATCCGCTCGTGCTCGGCGGCACGCATGGCGTGCTTTCGACGGAAATCTTCTTTGCGGTCGTCGGATCGCAGAACGATCCGTCGCGCGCGGCCGTTCTTGCCATCGTGCTGCTCTGCTTCACGCTCTCGGCATTCCTCGCTCAGCGTCTCTGGCTATCCGGCAAGAGCTTTGCCACGGTCACCGGCAAGGGCGACAGCGGCGCTCACATCGCGTTGCCGCGCGGCCTTTCCATTGCCGTGCATGCGGTAGTCATTCCGTGGATGGTCTTTACCGTCGTCGTCTATGGAATGATCCTGGTCGGCGGCTTCGTGAAAACCTGGGGCCTCGACAACTCGCTGACGCTCGACCATTACGCTCGCGCCTTCTCGATCGGCTTCGACAATGGCGGGGTCGCGTGGAGCGGCGTGGCGTGGAACTCCTTCTGGACGACGATGGAAATCGCGCTCGTCTCCGCGCCCCTGACCGCTGCGGTGGGCCTGCTCACGGCCTATATCATCGTACGGCAGAAATTCGTCGGGCGGAACGTCTTCGAATTCGCGCTGATGATGAGTTTCGCCATTCCCGGAACGGTCATCGGCGTCAGCTACATCATGGCTTTCAACCTGCCTCCGATCGAGATGACCGGCTCGGCGCTGATCCTCATCCTCTGCTTCGTCTTCCGCAACATGCCGGTCGGCGTACGCGGCGGGATCGCGGCGATGAGCCAGCTCGACAAGAGCCTGGACGAGGCGTCGCTGACTTTGCGTGCGGACAGTTTCCGCACGATCCGCAAGGTAATCCTGCCGCTGCTGCGGCCAGCCATCACCGCTGCCCTGGTCTACTCTTTCGTGCGCGCCATAACCTCGATCAGCGCCGTCATTTTCCTCGTCAGCGCGGAATACAACATGGCCACGTCCTATATCGTCGGCCTCGTCGAGAATGGCGAATACGGCGTGGCGATCGCCTATTCATCCATGCTGATCGTGGTCATGAGCATTGTCATCGCCGGCTTCCAGCTCGTCGTCGGCGAGCGCCGCCTACGCCGCGAAAATCGCGTCGCCGGCACCAGTTCAGCTCCCTCTGTTCCTCTCGGTCAGGAGAAAACCGCATGATCACCGTCAAACCCGGTTCCGTCACCTTCCAGAATGTCCACAAGTCTTTCGGTGCATTCACGGCCATTCCGGACCTTTCCCTCTCCATCGAGCCGGGCACGCTGGTGACCTTGCTCGGCCCATCCGGCTGCGGCAAAACCACCACGCTGCGCATGCTGGCCGGGCTCGAGCATCCGACATCCGGACGTATTCTGATCGGCGGCGCCGACGTTACCATGCTGCCTGCCAATGAGCGCGATGTCTCGATGGTGTTTCAGTCCTATGCCTTGTTTCCGCATATGACGTCGCTGGATAATGTCGCTTACGGTCTGCAGTCGTCGGGCCTCGGCAAGAAGGAAGCGCGGGAAAAGGCCGAGGAAGGATTGAAGCTCGTCGGCCTTGCCGGCATGGGCCATCGCCTGCCGGCCGAGCTTTCCGGCGGCCAGCAGCAACGCGTCGCGGTTGCCCGCGCGCTGGTGCTCGAGCCGCAGGTGCTGCTGCTCGACGAACCGCTCTCCAACCTCGACGCACGCCTGCGCCGCCGGGTGCGCACGGAGATCCGCGAACTGCAGCAGCGGCTCGGCTTCACCGCCGTTTACGTCACCCATGACCAGGATGAGGCTCTGGCGGTGTCCGACCGCATCATTGTCATGAAGGATGGCGAGATCGCCCAGTCCGGGACGCCGCGTGAGCTCTATGAAGCGCCGGCATCGTCCTTCATCGCCGATTTCATGGGCGAGGCCAATGTCATCCCTTGCGAGGTGATCGGCGTCGAAGGTACGGAGGCGCTTGTCCGCGTGGCCGGTGTGGACCATCGTTTGCCAGGCCGCAGCGCAAAGCCCGGCATGGCAAAACTCGCTGTCAGGCCCGGATCGATCACCATAGCGGCAGCCGGCCAGCGGGGGCTGTCGGGACGCGTACTCCATAGTTCCTATCTCGGCGGACATGTCGAATATGAGATCGAAACCGATGTCGGAACGCTCTTCATCATCGACCATGCCGTCGACAGAAACCTGCCGCCTGCGAGCGATGTCACCCTCGGGTTCGAGAACCGCGGCGTTGCGCTGATCAATGCCTGAAACATTTGGGCCTGAAACATTTGGAATGCGAATAAAGGATAGCAATATGACGATGCATGACACCGATCTGGAGCGACGCTTCACCCTGGCCAAATCCCTTGCGGCGGAAGCTGGTGCTTTGGCGCTCGACTATTTCAATAAGCGCGAGACTCTTGTGATCGAGACAAAGCGCGATCTTCAGGATGTCGTGTCGATCGCGGATCGCAACGTCGAAACCTTCCTGCGCGAGCGGGTTGCGGCAGCTATTCCCGAGGACGGTTTCCTCGGCGAGGAGTTTGGCCATCAAGCGGGAAGTTCCGGCTACATCTGGGTTGTCGATCCAATCGACGGCACCGCGCCTTTCGTCAATGGCATGCCTACCTGGTGCGTTTCGGTCGCTGTCCTGCACCAAGGCGTCCCGGTGGTCGGCGTGATCCAGGTGCCTTGTGCGAACGAGCTTTATGAAGCAGCCCGTGGCCTTGGGGCGAGCTTGAACGGTGAGACGCTTTTGCTCGATCCCTCCCGCACAATACAGAATGCCCTGACGGGTATCGGCTGCAATACGCACGTCGCTCCGGACGTTGTCGGCGCCATCATAACAGCCTTGCTTGCCAGCGGCGGCACGTTCATTCGGAACGGCTCGGGAGCGCTTATGCTTGCCTATGTGGCTGCAGGGCGTCTTGTCGGTTACTATGAACCTCACATGCGGGCTTGGGACTGCATGGCGGGCTACTGCCTTGTGAAAGAAGCTGGGGGCGAGTACCTGCCCTTCCCTACCGAAGGGGAAGATTTGTTTAAGGGGCATCCTGTCCTTGCCAGCAACGGTACCGCATATCCGGAGCTATTGGAGATTCACAATTCCCTCCGACGGCAATAAGACGGGAGAGACGCAGCGTGGCGGCGAGCGCCACGCCTGCCGAGGGCGAATGGTTGCCCATACAACTGGTTGTCATAATCTGGTCGCGAGCATGCTCAGGTGAGTAGGAATAAAGCAAACCCAACAGCCCCAATCGCCATGAAGACTCCGAGAAAGCGCAGCAAACCTCGACCAGACAAGTCCCAGCCATTGCTGCGGCAGCTCGCCGCCGTTCCTGCGAAGCTGTTTTCCGGTGCATTCCGCCAACAATACGGCGCGATTTGCTTCCGCTACACCGATGACAGGCCGGGAATCGAAATTCTGGTGATTACATCGCGCGAGAGTGCCCGTTGGGTCATTCCGAAAGGATGGCCTATGAAGGGGAAGAAGCCGTTTGAAGCGGCGGCAATCGAAGCCTGGGAGGAAGCAGGTGTGCGCGGAGCCGTGAGGAAGAAGCCAGTCGGCCGCTACACCTATCTGAAAGAACTCGACGATGGCGACATAGCCCCCTGCATCGTCGATTTGTTTCAAGTTGAAGTCATCGAGATCAACGATGACTTCAAGGAACAAGGACAGCGTATTCTCGAATGGGTCAGCCCCGATGAAGCGGCACGACGCGTTCGCGAGATCGAACTCAAGTCGCTGCTCGTCGAATTTGAAGTCCGCGGTCGCAAAAAGCGCGATCCTCGCTGACGGCAGTCAGCTTCCAACGCAAGGCAACTTGCATGATGATAGTTACTACTGTAGTGACTATCATCATGCAACGGACTAGCTTCAGTCAATTCAAATGCCCGGCGGCGCGCGCGCTCGACAGCGTCGGCGACTGGTGGAGCATTCTGATAGTGCGTGATGCCTTCCAGGGGCTGTCGCGCTTCGATGAATTCCAGAAAAGCCTCGGCGTGGCGCCGAACATCCTGACGCGGCGGCTCAAACATCTGACCGATCAGGGGCTGTTCGAACGACGGCTCTACCAGCAGCGCCCTGCCCGCTACGAATATCGGCTGACGGACAAGGGCCGCGATTTCTTTCCGGTGCTGATGGCGCTGTTTTCCTGGGGAAGCCGCCACATTCCGGAAGAGGATCTCGCCTTTCTTCTCAGCGACGCCGCCTCCGGCAGAGCGCGTCAGACCATGCTGGTCGACGCACGGACCGGCGAAGAAGTGACACCCGAAAACACCAGCCTGCTTGCAGGCCCTGCAGCCGATGACGAGGTACGTGCGCGGATCGCCCGCATGCGTGCCTGGTATCTCGGCATCGACGCATAGAGAGGAAAATATCATGGACCGCATTGTTGTCACCGGCATGGGACTTGTCTCGCCGCTCGGGACCGGCGTCGAACCCGCCTGGAAACGCCTTGTCGGCGGCGCCTCGGGTCTGAGGGTACTGCCCGAGGATGTCGTCGGCGAACTCTCGGCCAAGGTCGGCGGTGTCGTTCCCGGCATCACCGAGGATGTCGAGGCGGGCTTCGACCCCGACCGCTACATCACACCTAAGGACCAGAAGAAGATGGACCGCTTCATCCATTTCGCCATGGCGGCGACGGAGGAAGCGGTGAAGCAGGCCGGCTGGATGCCGACCGAGGAAGGCGCGCGCGAACGCACCGCGACGATCATCGCCTCCGGCGTCGGCGGCTTTCCCGCCATTGCCGAGGCAGTACGCATCGGCGAGGCGCGCGGCGTGCGGCGGCTCTCGCCCTTCACCGTGCCTTCCTTCCTCGTCAATCTCGCCGCCGGCCAGGTCAGCATCCGCTACGGCTTCAAGGGGCCACTCGGCGCGCCGGTGACGGCCTGCGCTGCCAGTGTCCAGGCGATCGGCGATGCGGCGCGGCTGATCCGTTCCGGCGAGGCTGATGTGGTGATCTGCGGCGGCGCTGAGGCCTGCATCGACAAGGTGAGCCTTGGCGGGTTTGCCGCTGCGCGCGCCCTTTCCACCGGTTTCAACGAGACGCCGGAACTGGCCTCACGCCCATTCGACACGGCCCGCGACGGCTTTGTCATGGGCGAAGGCGCCGGCATCCTGGTGATCGAGACGCTGGAGCATGCGCTTGCCCGCGGCGCGACGCCGCTTGCCGAACTCGTCGGCTACGGCACGGCAGCGGACGCCTACCACATGACCTCAGGCCCCGAAGATGGCGACGGCGCGCGCCGGGCGATCGAGGCAGCGCTCCGGCAGGCCAAGATCCCGGCATCCGAGGTCAAACACCTGAACGCGCACGCCACTTCGACACCGGTCGGCGACAAAGGCGAGATCGCTGCGATCGGCACCGTCTTCGGGCGGGATGGCGGCATTGCCGTCAGCGCGACGAAATCGGCGACCGGCCATCTGCTCGGGGCCGCCGGCGGGCTGGAGGCGATCTTCACCATTTTGGCGCTGCGCGACCAGATCGCGCCGCCGACCCGCAACCTGGAAAAGGTCGATCCTGATGCCGACGGCATCGATATCGTCGGCAAGACGGCGCGCTCCGTGGCAATGGACTATGCGATCACCAACGGTTTCGGCTTCGGCGGGGTGAATGCCAGCGCCCTCTTCCGACGCTGGTCATAAGTCCGCTTTCCTTGCGCTGGAAATGGCCTACACTTCCCCTCTGTCGGGGATCATTCCCCGATAGAGCTGGAGACAAACCCATGCGCGCCTTCTTCGCAGTTGTCTTTCTGTGTGCCGCGTCCCTCCTCTCCACCGTCTCGGCCCGCGCCGAAGATCCGATCGACGCGACGCGGACGATGATCGAGGAACAGATCAAAGCCTTCCTCAAGGACGATGCCGAGACCGCCTATTCCTTCGCCGCTCCCGGCATCAAGGCGATGTACCCCGACAAGAACCTGTTCTTCGCCATGGTGAAGAAGAGCTACGAACCGGTCTATCATCCCGGCAACTACGCCTTCGGCCGCAGCCGCTCGATCGACAACGGCGCGCTGATCTATCACGAGGTGCTGATTTCGGGCCGCGACGGCAAGGACTGGACGGCGATCTACCAGGTCACGCGCCAGCCCGACGGCAGCTACCGGATCAACGGCGTGCAGATCATGCCGGATGCGGACAGCAAGGGAATCTGATCAAACTGCGTTCGGCCGATCAAACGGGGTCGAGATCACCCCTCGACCATTCCTCCATCGTTTCCGCCATGAAATCGGCGAAGCGGCCCTCGGAGATCGCCTTGCGGATGCCCTGCATCAGTTCCTGGTAATAAGCGAGATTGTGCCAGGAGAGCAGCATGCCGCCGAGGGCTTCGTTGGCGCGGACGAGATGATGGAGATAAGCGCGCGAATAATCGCGCGAGGCCGGGCAGTTCGACTGTTCGTCGAGCGGGCGCATATCCTCGGCATGGCGGGCATTGCGGATATTCACTTTGCCGCGGCGGGTGAAGGCCAGGCCATGGCGGCCGGAGCGGGTCGGCATGACGCAGTCGAACATATCGATGCCACGCGCGACGGATTTGAGGATATCGTCGGGCGTGCCGACGCCCATGAGGTAACGCGGCTTTTCAACGGGCAAGACCGGAAGCGTCTCTTTCAGCATATTCAGCATCACGTCCTGCGGCTCGCCGACCGCTAGACCGCCGACGGCGTAGCCCTTGAGATCGAGCTTGGTCAACGCCTCGGCCGAACGGATGCGCAGCGCCGGGATATCGCCGCCCTGGACGATGCCGAACATGGCCTTGCCAGGTTGCTCGCCGAAGGCCACCTTGCAGCGCTCGGCCCAGCGGAGCGACATTTCCATGGCGCGCTCGATCTCCTTCGGCTCGGCCGGCAGTGCCACGCATTCGTCGAGCTGCATCTGAATGTCGGAACCGAGCAGGCCCTGGATTTCGATCGAGCGTTCCGGCGACATGTGATGCAGGCTTCCGTCGACATGCGACTTGAAGGTTACGCCCTGCTCGTCGAGCTTGCGCAGGCCGGCGAGCGACATGACCTGGAAGCCGCCGGAATCGGTCAGGATCGGATGTTCCCAGCGGATGAGCTTGTGCAGGCCGCCAAGCCGGGCGACGCGCTCGGCGGTCGGGCGCAGCATCAGATGATAGGTGTTGCCGAGGATGATGTCGGCGCCGGTTTCGCGCACCTGGTCGAGATACATGGCCTTGACGGTTCCGACCGTGCCGACCGGCATGAAAGCCGGCGTGCGGATCGTGCCGCGCGGCATGGAAATCTCACCGAGACGGGCGCCGGCATCGCTCTTCTCGAGCGTGAATTGGAAGTTCTCTGTCATCTAGTCTTTCCGGAAAAGAAGGCTCGCGTCGCCGTAGGAGTAGAAGCGGTAGCCCGTGGAAATGGCGTGTTCATAGGCCGCGTGCATGGTTTCGAAGCCGGCGAAGGCCGAGACGAGCATGAACAGCGTCGAGCGCGGCAGGTGGAAATTGGTCATCAGCATGTCGACCGCCTTGAAGCGGTAACCGGGCGTGATGAAGATGCCCGTGGCCCCGGCCCAGGGCTTGATCTCTCCACTCTCCTCGGCGGCACTCTCGATCAGCCGCAACGAGGTGGTGCCGACACAGACGATGCGCCCGCCTCTTTGCTTTACCGCGTTCAGCCGGGCAGCGGTTTCTGCGCTGACATAACCGCTTTCGAGATGCATCTTGTGGTCATCTGTATCATCGGTCTTGACGGGCAGAAAGGTGCCGGCGCCGACATGCAGCGTAACGAAATGACGTTCGATGCCGGCCCTGTCGAGTGCTTCGAACAGGCCAGGCGTGAAATGCAGGCCGGCGGTGGGGGCTGCAACGGCGCCCTCCTCGCGGGCATAGATCGTCTGGTAATCGACGCGGTCGCGAGCGTCATCGGGGCGCTTGGCGGCGATATAGGGCGGCAGGGGAATATGGCCGACGGCGGCGATCGCCTCGTCGAGCACGGGACCGGAAAGATCGAAGGCGAGCGTCACTTCGCCGGCTTCGCCCTTTTCCTCCACGGTCGCATCGAGCGAGCCGATCATGCAGCTTTCGCCGCTGTGGCCAAAGGCGATGCGGTCGCCTTCCTTGATGCGCTTGCCCGGTTTGGCGAAGGCCTTCCAGCGGCTGGGGCCGATGCGCATGTGCAGCGTTGCCGAGACCTGCTGCCCGCCGGCGCCATCGCGATGGCGGATGCCCTCGAGCTGGGCGGGAATGACTTTCGTATCGTTGAAGACAAGCGCGTCGCCGGCGCGCAGGAACGACGGCAGATCGGAAACGCGATGATCCGAGAGGGTGCTTGCCGCATTTGCATTCACGACGAGCAGCCGCGCGCTGTCACGCGGCTCGGCGGGCCGCAAGGCGATGCGCTCCTCGGGCAGATCGAAATCAAAAAGGTCTACGCGCATAAGTGCACTTTCAGGCAAAGCGAAACCCGCCCCGCGCTCTCGCGCAAGGGCGGGTTTCAGCAGAAATCACAATCAGACGTCGGCGGCAACCCGCATGGAGACGATCGAGTCCGGATCGGAGACAGGCTCGCCGCGCTTGATCTTGTCGACATTGTCCATGCCTTCGATCACCTGACCCCAGACGGAATACTGCTTGTTCAGCCACGGTGCGTCGGTGAAGCAGATGAAGAACTGCGAGTTGGCCGAGTTCGGGTTCTGCGAACGGGCCATCGAGCAAGTGCCGCGAACATGCGAGGTGGCGGAGAATTCCGCCTTCAGGTCCGGCTTGGCGGAGCCGCCCATGCCCGCGCGGCCGGGATTGAAGGTTTCAGAACCCTTCTTGCCATATTCGACATCACCCGTCTGGGCCATGAAATCCTGAATGACGCGATGGAAGACGACGCCGTCATAGGCCTTCTCGCGGGCGAGTTCCTTGATGCGGGCGACGTGCTCCGGGGCGACCTGCGGCAGAAGCTGAATGACAACCTTGCCCTTGGTGGTTTCCAGAATGATGGTGTTTTCGGGATCCTTGATCTCGGCCATTGTCTTCTCCTCTTGTTTCTCTCGTAATTTACTTCTTGCCCAGGGTGACCTTGATCATCCGGTCGGGATTTTTGACTTCCCCGTTCTGGCCTTCGCCGCGCTTGATCTTGTCGACATTCTCCATGCCGGAAACGACCTTGCCGACGACGGTGTACTGACCGTTCAGGAAGGAACCATCGGCGAACATGATGAAGAACTGCGAGTTGGCGGAATTCGGATCCTGCGAGCGGGCCATGCCGACGGTGCCGCGCACGAACGGTGTCTTGGAGAATTCAGCCGGGATGTCGGGCATGTCGGAGGAGCCGGTGCCGGCGAGGCTCGCATCGAAGCCCTTCTCCATGTTGCCGTATTTGACGTCGCCGGTCTGGGCCATGAAGCCGTCGATGACGCGGTGGAAGGCGACGTTGTCATATTCGCCCTTCTTGGCAAGCGCCTCGATCTGGGCGACATGTTTCGGCGCTACATCCGGCATCAGCTGGATCACCACCGGGCCGTTCTTCAGCTGAACGGTGAGATAATGATCGGCCGACTGGGCCAACGCATCCCCCGCGAAGGAGGCGAGATACAGCACGCCGGCAAATGCGAGATAGAAGAGTTTCATGTGAGCTCCGTTGCGGCGTTATCCGCCTAGGCTTTTGCGCTTGCTAGTTTGGGGCGCTTGGATGTGAGGGCTTGCAGGACGGCGGCCGGGACGAAAGCGCTGACATCGCCGCCCATGGCGGCGATCTGGCGGACCAATGTGGCGGTAATGGGCCGCGACGCCGTGCCGGCCGGCAAAAAGATGGTCTGGATGTCGGGCGCCATCGTTCGGTTCATGCCGGCCATCTGCATTTCGTAGTCGAGATCCGTGCCATCGCGAAGGCCGCGAATCAGAAGGGTGGCGCCATGGGCGCGGGCGGCATCAACGACCAGATTGTCGAAGGCGACGACGGTGATGTCGCTGGTCTTGCCGGGCAAGGCTTCGGCCAGCGACAGGCGGATCAGCTCGGCTCTCTCTTCGAACGAAAAGAGCGGCGCCTTGCCGGGATGGATGCCGATCGCGACGATGACTTTTTCGGCGACGTTCAGCGCCTGGACCAGAACATCCACATGTCCGTTGGTGATCGGGTCGAAGGACCCAGGATAAAAAGCTGTCGTCATCTGGCCCGGCCATTCGTTTGACGCCTTTTGTCACGGATGCGGACTTGTCGCAAGTGATTTACCCGGCCGTGGCGCACGGCTGAACAGCGGATGAACATGCCATTCAAGGCCGTTTCAGACGGGATCTGTTTAACTCGGATCATCAACCCAGCCGATGCCATTCCGGCAGCCGGCGCTCCCCGAAAGACCGAAATCCATGCTGATCGTGCTCGTTGCACTCGCCACTGTTCTCTCCCTCGCCGCCGAGATAGCCTATGGCCACTTCGTCGATCGCTACGAGGTGAGCTGGGTGCGGCCGGAGCTTGCCGAACACGCGGCGATCGTGCGCGCCCAAAGGCCGCTGCGCGGAAATGAAGACCGACTGCGCTAGGAAAAAGGACTTCGAATCTGAACGCCAGATGAACGAGACATTCAAGGAGGCTTCAGATCGCCATTGGTAAACACCCGCTCAACATCCGGCGGAACCATTTTTAAACGGATGCGTTCACTTAACCGACACAGAAATGCGTCAAAGCGCGGCAGGAAGGACCAAAAATGCCCGGCAAGATTACGATGATTAACGTGCTCTGGATGGTCATGGTCACGGGCATGCTCACCGCAACTGTCGCTCTTTACGATCAGAAGGTCGATACCTCCAAGGTTTATGGTCCCTATGCTTCGGCTCGCACGGCCGTACTGGGCCAGTACTGAGGAGCGAGTACGCAACTCCCCGGGAAAGGAATGCCTATGTTCACGATCTTGACAGTGCTCACCGCCCTCATCAGCGTCATGTTCATCGTGTCTGTGGCCTCGACGATATCAGCGCTGCGGCGCGAAGGCGAAGAGGTGAAGGCGCTGAACGAAAAGCATAGCGCGTTCTGACATTCCTCTCTTCCCCTCCCATGAGCGGCACCATTCGCCGCCTGGGCCTTTCAAAGCCGGATGCAAACAGCGTCCGGCTTTTTTCTTGGGCAGTGAGTGAGCCAACTGAATGCTTCAGCCTGCAAGCAAGGCCCTAACAGAAAAGGGCGGCTGGAAGCCGCCCCCAGACTGCTGACAAACCCCTGGCGAGAGCTGGGGGTTTGTGATTCACTGGGACATGTTGAAGAAACCCAGCCCTGAACAGACAGCTCTCGAGATGGTGACGCTCGATAGTCTGGTGCCAAAGGATCACCTGCTTCGCAAGATCGAGGCGGTGATTGACTTCTCCTTCATCCACGACCGCGTTGCGGGATTGTATTGCGCCGACAACGGCCGACCACCGCTCGATCCAACCTTGATGTTCAAGGCGTTGTTCATCGGCTACCTGTTCGGCATCCGCTCCGAGCGGCAGTTGGTGCGCGAGATCGAGGTCAATGTCGCCTATCGCTGGTTCTTGCGGATGAAACTGACGGATGGGGTGTTCGACGCCTCGACCTTGTCGCAGAACCGGCGCCGGCGCTTCAACGATACGGATGTGGCGCAGGACATCTTCGACCATATCGTCGAGCAGGCGATCGGCCATGGGCTGGTCGATGGCACGGTGCTCTATACGGATTCGACCCACCTGAAGGCGAATGCCAACAAGGGCAAATATGATCTTGCGATGATCGAAAAGTCGCGGTCCGACTATTGGGCCGATCTCGACCGGGCGATCGATGCGGAACGCCTGGTGCGCGGCCAGAAGCCGTTGAAGGAAAAGGCGCGCGCGCCTGAGGTCAGGGAAACCAAGGTGTCGCGCACCGATCCCGACAGCGGCTACATGGTGCGCGACGGCAAGCCGAAAGGCTTCTTCTATCTCGACCACCGCACGGTGGACGGCCGGCACGCCATCATCACCGACACCCATGTCACCCCAGCCAATGTGCATGACAGCATCGTCTATCTCGATCGGCTGGACCGTCAGCGCCAACGCTTCTCCTTCGATGTCAAAGCGGTCGGGCTCGATGCGGGCTATGCCACATCCGGCATTGCCAGAGGGCTCGAACAACGCGACATCCTCGGCGTCACCGGCTATCGCAATCCGACGCCGCCCAAGCCTGGCATGATGCGCAAGTCGAAGTTCGTCTACGATGGGCAAGAAGACGGCTACCGCTGCCCGCAAGGCCAACTGCTCGCCTACGCCACCACCGACCGCAACGGCTATCGCCACTATCGCTCCGACCCGGTGATCTGCTGCGACTGCCCCTTGCTTGCATCCTGCACCTCGAACGCCGCCTCGACCCGCACCATCACCCGACACGTCTGGGCCGAAGCCCGCGAGCGGACCGATGCCAACCGACTGAAGCCTTGGGGCAAAGCAATCTACAAGCGGCGAAAGGAGACGGTCGAACGCTCCTTCGCGGATGCCAAACAGCTTCACGGACATCGCTATGCCCGCTTCCGAAGTCAAATCCGCGTCGCATGCCAGTGCCTGCTGGCAGCCGCAGCGCAGAACATCAAGAAGATCGCAATGGCCCTCACAACGGCACCAAAACCAACGCCCGCATGAGGCGATGACGCCTCCGAAAGCCCGCCATCGCAAGTCGTTCAAGCCACCAATATCAATACAAAACAAAACCCCGCCAAAAAATGACGGGGTTTGTCAGCAGCCTGAGGGCGGCTGGAAGCCGCCCCGTTCATTCGATCATTCTTCGGCAGCACCGCCCGGATCGCCATCGGCGACAGGCGTCTCATCGGCGCCTTCGACGGTCCCTTCCGTCTCATCCTCCTCCGGCTCGCTGATGCGCTCGACCGAAACGACCTTCTCGTCCTTGGCCGTGGAGAAGATGGTGACGCCCTTGGTGGCGCGGCTGGCGATGCGGATGCCTCCGACCGGTACGCGGATCAACTGGCCGCCATCGGAGACGAGCATGATCTGGTCGCCGTCATCGACCGGGAAGGCTGCAACGAGTTCGCCGATCTCGCCGGTCTTCGACGTGTCGGTGGCGCGGATGCCCTTGCCGCCACGGCCGGAGATGCGGAAGTCGTAGGAAGACGAACGCTTGCCGAAGCCCTTTTCGGAGACGGTGAGCACGAACTGCTCGCGTGCCTTCAGCTCTTCGTAGCGTTCGTCGGAGAGCTGTCCCTCCTCAGTGACTTCCTCGCCGACAAGCGCGATATCCTCTTCATCGACGCCCGTCGCGCGACGCTCGGCGGCGGAACGCTTGAGATAGGCGGCCCGTTCCCACGGCTCCGCATCGACATGGCCGACGATCGTCATCGAGATGATGCGGTCGCCCTCGCCGAGATTGATGCCGCGCACGCCGATCGAGTTGCGGCCGGCAAAGACGCGGACGTCGTCGACGGAGAAGCGGATGCACTGGCCGAGCGCCGTGGTCAGGAGAACGTCGTCCCGCTCGGTGCATGTCTCGACGGAGAGGATTTCGTCGCCCTCCTCCTCCAGCTTCATGGCGATCTTGCCGTTGCGGTTGACCTGGACGAAGTCCGACAGCTTGTTGCGGCGAACCGTACCGCGCGTTGTCGAGAACATGACGTCGAGATTGTCCCAGCTCGCCTCGTCCTCGGGCAAGGGCAGGATGGTGGTGATGCGTTCGCCGGGTTCGAGCGGCAGCATGTTGATCAGCGCTTTGCCGCGCGAGGTCGGCGTGCCGATCGGCAGACGCCAGACCTTCTCCTTATAGACGATGCCGCGGGAGGAGAAGAACAGGACCGGCGTATGGGTATTGACCACGAATAGCCGGCTAACGAAATCCTCATCGCGGGTCGTCATGCCGGAGCGGCCCTTACCGCCGCGGCGCTGGGCGCGGTAGGTGGTCAGCGGCACGCGCTTGATGTAGCCGAGATGCGAGACGGTGACCACCATGTCTTCGCGGGCGATCAGATCCTCGTCGTCCATCTCCAGGCCGCCATCGACGATCTCGGTGCGGCGTGGCGTGCCGAACTCGTCGCGGACGGCGGAAAGCTCGTCCTTGACGATGGTCTGGATGCGGACACGCGAGGAAAGAATATCGAGATAATCCCGGATTTCCTCGCCTATCTTATTGAGCTCATCACCGATTTCGTCACGACCGAGTGCAGTCAGGCGGGCAAGGCGCAGCTCGAGAATAGCGCGCGCCTGCTCTTCCGAGAGGTTGTAGGTGAGATCGTCGTTGATGCGGTGGCGCGGATCGTCGATCAGACGGATCAGGCTTTCGACATCTTCGGCCGGCCAGCGGCGCGTCATCAGCTCTTCGCGGGCCGACTGCGGATCCGGCGCCTGACGAATGACGCGAATGACTTCGTCGATATTGGCGACGGCGATGGCGAGACCAACCAAGACGTGGGCGCGCTCGCGCGCCTTGCGAAGCAGAAATTTCGTTCTCCGGCTAACGACTTCTTCGCGGAAGGAGACGAAGGCGCGCAGCATGTCGAGTAGCGTCAACTGCTCCGGCTTGCCGCCGTTCAGCGCCACCATATTGCAGCCGAAGGAGGTCTGCAGCGGCGTGTAGCGGTAAAGCTGATTGAGGATGACCTCGGCATTGGCATCGCGCTTCAATTCGATGACGACGCGATAGCCCTGGCGGTCGGATTCATCGCGCAGATCGGAGATGCCTTCGATGCGCTTTTCACGCACCAACTCGGCCATCTTCTCGATCATCGTCGCCTTGTTCACCTGATAGGGAATTTCGGTGATGATGATCTGCTCGCGGTCGCCACGCATCGGCTCGATGGTGGCGACGCCGCGCATGATGACGGAGCCGCGGCCGGTCTCGTAGGCCGAGCGGATGCCGGCACGGCCGAGGATCTTGGCGCCTGTGGGGAAATCCGGGCCGGGAATGATCTGCATCAGTTCCGGCAGCTCGATCGCCGGATCGTTGATCAGCGCAATGCAGCCGTCGATAACTTCCGACAGGTTGTGCGGCGGAATGTTGGTCGCCATGCCGACGGCGATACCGCCGGCGCCGTTGACGAGCAGGTTAGGGAATTTGGCGGGAACCACGACCGGCTCGGACAGCGTGCCGTCATAGTTGTCGCGGAAGTCGACGGTTTCCTTGTCGAGATCGTCGAGCAGCGAATGGGCAGCCTTTTCCAGGCGGCATTCGGTGTATCGTTCGGCCGCCGGCGGATCGCCGTCGACCGAGCCGAAATTGCCCTGACCGTCGATCAGCGGCAGGCGCAGCGACCATGGCTGCGCCATGCGGGCGAGCGCGTCATAAATCGCGGCGTTGCCGTGCGGATGGTATTTACCCATCACGTCACCGGTGACACGGGCGCATTTGACGTATTTCTTGTTCCAGTCGATGCCGAGCTCGGACATGCCGTAGAGGATGCGCCGGTGCACGGGCTTCAGGCCGTCGCGCACGTCGGGCAGCGCGCGGCTGACGATGACGCTCATGGCGTAATCGAGATACGACCGCTGCATTTCCTCCATGATGGAGATGGGCTCGATGCCTGGCGGGAGCTTCCCGCCGCCGGGGGGTGTTTGCTCAGTCAAAACAGATCACGATCTCTTCTAGAATCACTTGAAGATTTATAGCGGAAAGCCTGTTCCCGCGCCAATTTCCGAGCGCGTTTTGAACAGGCTTTTGCGGCCGAAAAAGGGTAAAGCACGGGACTTGTGCGACCGAACCGGACAAATCCGCCGCGGGCCGCCGCGGCATATTTGCCAAATCCAAATCCCCGCTTCACAATCGCAGAAAATCACGCACCCATATGGGCTTTCGGAGAGACGATGGCAAGCGCCGACCAGTTGATCAACGCCTTCACGACGCTACTTGTCACCATCGATCCGCCGGGGCTGGCGCCGCTGTTCCTGGGGTTGACGACCGGCATGAGCAGGGCCCAGCGGACGCAGGTGGCGCTGCGCGGTTCGACCATCGCCTTCATCATACTGGCGGTCTTCGCCCTGTTCGGCGCCGGGGTGCTCGGCGTGCTCGGCATATCGATCGGCGCCTTCCGTATCGCCGGCGGACTGCTGCTCTTCTGGATCGCCTTCGAGATGGTGTTCGAGCGGCGCCAGGAGCGCAAGGAGAAGGCCTCGGAGGCTGCGGTCACCAAGGATCATATCGAGAATGTCGCCGTCTTTCCCCTCGCCTTGCCGCTGATCGCAGGCCCGGGCGCGATCTCGGCGACGATTCTGCTTGCCGGCACACTGCCGTCCTCGGTCGAAAAAGCGCAGCTGATCGCCGTCATCGCCGCCAACCTGCTGCTGACTTTCCTGATGCTACTGATCGCCGAAAGGCTCGACCGCTTCCTCGGCGTCACCGGCCGGGCGATCCTGACGCGGCTGCTCGGGGTCATCCTCGCCGCCCTTGCAGTGCAATTCGTCGTCGACGGTGCGAAGGCGGCGCTCAATCTGATCAGCGCGACGCCGCATTGATCGGAAAATCAACGAGAGCATTGACGCCGTTTTCGAACATCCTGCTCCGAAGTACTACCACGCAGGTCCACCGGTCAGAACGGAAAATCAGAACACGGCGTATAGGCTGAATGGGAGGATCAAATCGTCGCTTTCTACGAAAATATCTCGCTCCGAGTGCGGACTTGCTGGATAAATGTGTTCCGAACCCTTACCGATTTGGACACGTACCACACCCACAGGCCGGTGACGATAGTCGCAAATACGCTCGGGGCAACAATCTCGGCCGTCAGAAGTTGATTAACACCGACACCTAGGACGGTGGAAACGAAGGCAATATCGAGTACGAGGGCGACTGGGATAGCTATCCACTGATAGAAGAACAACTTCGGAAATATTCTGTCCTTTTTAAACATAAACCAGAGTACCACTACTTGAAGCGCCATAAGCGCAAAGTTCAAGGCGGCCTCGCCAATAAACACCAGTTGGCCTCCTCCGCCACCATCATATTCAGCATAATTTTCTACCGACTTCGCAACAGCTCCCAGTATTTTAAGTAGTCCTACGACCTCTGCTATTGCTAAAAGCAGAAGCCACCCACCGAAACCCGACGGGCCGTTGACTGGGTCTGTTGTTCTCCTGGCTGATCTAACAGCAAAGTAAATTGGCACTCCGAAAAATAGAAAAACAATCAACCAATGCCAAATAGAAAACGATCCCATCAGCAAATCCCCCGAAAGCCTGAAATCTCCACCTGCATAAGGCGGTTCCGTTCATCCCCGACACCAGTTCTGCCCGATCACCCGCTTTTATTCGCGGAGCATCTGGAACCAATCTCGCAAAAGACCACTTGGCGTCTCGCCGACCGAGCCCGAGCAAGAAAGTCGGACAATTTCAATCCGTTCTTCCAATGCTGATCCGCCGGGGTTCGCACAATTCTCTTTAGAACGGGATGTCGTCGTCGAGATCGCGCGAGAAGTTGCCGCCGCCGCCGCGGCTCGGCGATGATGAAGGAGCCGGGGCGCCGTAGTCATCGCCGTAATCATTGTTGCTGCTGCCGCCACGGCCACCGCCGAAGCCGGAGCTCGCGCCGCCGCCATCGCCGCGGCCGTCGAGCATCGTCAACGTCGAATTGAAGCCCTGCAGCACGACCTCCGTCGAGTAGCGGTCCTGGCCCTGCTGATCCTGCCACTTGCGGGTCTGCAGCTGGCCTTCGATATAGAGCTTGGCGCCCTTCTTCACATATTGCTCGACGACCTTGCAGAGGCCTTCGTTGAAGACGACGACAGTATGCCACTCGGTCTTTTCGCGGCGTTCGCCGGAATTGCGGTCGCGCCAGGTTTCCGAGGTCGCGATGCGGAGGTTGGCGATCGGCCGGCCATCCTGAGTGCGGCGGATTTCAGGGTCTGCACCCACGTTTCCAACCAGAATTACCTTGTTCACGCTACCAGCCATGCTTTTCACCCTGCCTGCCGCCCTGCCCGGCGGCGTTGATCGATCGGCGCACCTTAAACCATCGCGGACCGCCAATGCGCGTAAACGGTCGTTCATCCACATGTTTATCCATCAGAAAGCCGCATGCATTCATCAGGAATTTTGTTCTTTATTTGTTCTAGTTTATCCGTATGATCCTGTCAACAGAATCGAAAACCTTGAGCCATCCAGGATATTCAGCCTCGACTCGCCCGTCGGCATCACTAAATAAGGGCTGTTATCCAGAAAACCAAAGCAGAGACGATGAGCGAACTGAAGACGATCTCCATCCGCGGCGCGCGCGAGCACAATCTGAAGAGCATCGATCTCGATCTGCCGCGCAACAAGCTGATCGTCATGACCGGGCTTTCGGGATCCGGCAAATCCTCGCTCGCCTTCGACACCATCTATGCCGAGGGCCAGCGGCGCTATGTCGAAAGCCTGTCGGCCTATGCCCGGCAATTCCTGGAAATGATGCAGAAGCCCGATGTCGACCAGATCGACGGGCTGTCGCCTGCCATTTCGATCGAGCAGAAGACCACCTCGCGCAACCCGCGCTCGACGGTCGGCACGGTCACCGAGATCTACGATTACATGCGCCTGCTCTTTGCCCGCGTCGGCGTTCCCTATTCGCCGGCGACAGGCCTGCCGATCGAGAGCCAGACCGTCAGCCAGATGGTCGACCGCATCCTCGCTTTCGGCGAGGGTACTCGTCTCTATATTCTCGCGCCGCTCGTGCGCGGCCGCAAGGGCGAATACAAGAAGGAACTGGCGGAGCTGATGAAGAAGGGCTTCCAGCGCGTCAAGGTCGATGGCCAGTTCTACGAGATCGCCGAGGCGCCTGTTCTCGACAAGAAATACAAGCACGATATCGACGTGGTGGTCGACCGGATCGTCGTGCGCCCGGATGTCTCGGCACGCCTGGCCGACAGCCTTGAAACCTGCCTGAAGCTCGCCGACGGGCTGGCGATCGCCGAATTCGCCGACAAGCCGCTGCCGCCGGAAGAGACCTCGGCCGGCGGTTCGGCCAACAAGTCGCTGAACGAAACGCATGAGCGCGTGCTGTTTTCGGAGAAATTCGCCTGCCCGGTTTCGGGCTTCACCATCCCGGAAATCGAACCCAGGCTCTTCTCCTTCAACAATCCCTTCGGCGCCTGCCCGACCTGCGACGGTCTCGGCGCCCAGCAGAAGATCGACCCCGACCTGATCGTGCCCGAACCGGAGCGGACTTTGCGCGACGGAGCGATCGCGCCCTGGGCCAAGTCGACCTCGCCCTATTACAACCAGACGCTGGAAGCGCTCGGCAAACATTACGGCTTCAAGCTCGGCACCCGCTGGAACGACCTGTCCGACGAGGCCAAGGACGTCATTCTCAACGGCACCGACGACAAGATCGAGTTCCACTACGCCGACGGCGCCCGCTCCTATACGACGCACAAGAATTTCGAGGGCATCATCACCAATCTCGAACGCCGCTGGAAGGAGACCGATTCCGCCTGGGCGCGCGAGGATATCGAGCGCTTCATGTCGGCCGCCCCCTGCCCGGCCTGCAACGGCTTCCGCCTGAAGCCGGAAGCGCTGGCGGTGAAGATTGACAAGCTGCATATCGGCGAAGTCACCGGCATGTCGATCCGCATCGCGCGCGACTGGTTCGAGGCACTGCCGGCGACGTTCAACGCCAAGCAAAACGAAATCGCCGTCCGCATTCTCAAGGAAATCCGCGACCGCCTGCGCTTTTTGAACGATGTCGGCCTGGAATATCTGAGCCTTTCGCGCAATTCCGGCACGCTATCGGGTGGCGAGAGCCAGCGCATCCGGCTCGCCTCGCAGATCGGTTCGGGGCTGACGGGCGTGCTCTACGTGCTCGACGAGCCGTCGATCGGCCTGCATCAGCGCGATAACGCCCGGCTGCTCGACACGCTGAAGCACCTGCGTGACATCGGCAACACCGTCATCGTCGTCGAGCATGACGAGGATGCGATCCTGACGGCCGACGACGTGGTGGATATCGGTCCGGCCGCCGGCATCCATGGCGGTGAGGTTATCGCCCATGGCACGCCGCAGGACATCATGGACAATCCGAAGTCGCTGACCGGCAAATATCTCTCCGGCGAACTCGGCGTTCCCGTTCCCGAAGAGCGCCGCAAGCCGAAGAAGGGCCGCGAAATTAAGGTGATCGGCGCACGCGGCAACAATCTGAAGAACGTCACCGCGTCGATCCCGCTCGGCGTCTTCACGGCGGTGACCGGGGTTTCCGGCGGCGGCAAATCCACTTTTCTGATCGAGACGCTCTATAAATCGGCGGCTCGCCGCGTCATGGGCGCGCGCGAAATTCCGGCCGACCACGACCGCATCGACGGTTTCGAGCATATCGACAAGGTGATCGATATCGACCAGTCGCCGATCGGCCGCACGCCACGCTCGAATCCGGCGACCTATACCGGCGCCTTCACGCCGATCCGCGATTGGTTCGCCGGCCTGCCGGAAGCCAAGGCGCGCGGCTACCAGCCGGGCCGCTTCTCCTTCAACGTCAAGGGCGGACGCTGCGAAGCCTGCCAGGGCGACGGCGTCATCAAGATCGAGATGCACTTCCTGCCCGATGTCTACGTCACCTGCGACGTCTGCCACGGCAAGCGCTATAACCGCGAGACGCTCGACGTGACCTTCAAGCAGAAGTCGATCGCCGACGTGCTCGACATGACGGTGGAGGAAGGCGTCGATTTCTTTGCGGCAGTCCCCGCCGTGCGCGACAAGCTGCAATCGCTGAAGGATGTCGGCCTCGGTTACATCAAGGTCGGTCAGCAGGCCAATACGCTCTCGGGCGGCGAAGCGCAGCGCGTCAAGCTCGCCAAGGAACTGTCGAAACGTTCGACCGGACGTACGCTCTACATTCTCGACGAGCCGACGACCGGCCTACACTTCCACGACGTCGCCAAGCTCCTGGAAATGCTGCACGAGCTCGTCAACCAGGGCAATTCCGTCGTGGTGATTGAGCACAATCTCGAAGTCATCAAGACAGCGGACTGGGTGCTCGATTTCGGCCCCGAAGGCGGCGATGGCGGCGGCGAGATCGTCGCGACCGGCACACCGGAAGCGATCGTCAGGGAAAAGCGCTCCTATACCGGCCAGTTCCTGAAGGAGTTGCTGGAGCGGCGGCCGGCGAAGAAGGCGGTCGCGGCGGAATGACCATGAGGTTGGCGTCGCCCGACGATCTCCAAACGGAATATCGCGCTCTATAGTGTCTTCGGGTTCCGGAAAACGGGTCGCAGGCCGAACCCTTATCGGCCAGGATGGACGCTCATCGACATGACGAAAGAGATTCATGCGGCTTGACTGCCGCGAACTGGGAGGACGACATGACGAAATCCGGCACTATCCGCACCGGCGTCGGCGGCTGGACCTTCGAGCCCTGGCGGGGGCATTTCTTTCCCGCCGATCTGAAACAGAAGGACGAGCTGCATTATGCCAGCCGTCAGTTGAAGGTCATCGAGGTCAATGGCACCTATTACAGCACGCAAAAGCCTGCAGTCTTTGCGAAATGGGCAGCGGATGTTCCCGATGGCTTTATCTTTTCGCTGAAGGCAACGCGGTTCGTCACGAATCGGCGGGTGCTCGCGGAAGCCGGTGAATCGATGGAGCGCTTCCTCACATCCGGAATAAGCGAACTCGGCGATCATCTCGGGCCGCTGCTCTGGCAGTTCGCGCCGACAAAGAAATTCGATCCGCACGATTTCGAAGCCTTCCTGAAGCTGCTGCCGGCAAAGCAGGACGGACTGGCGCTCCGTCACGTGGTGGAGGTGCGGCACGATTCCTTCAAGGTGCCGGAATTCGTTACTCTGCTTGCTAGATATGGCGTGGCGCCGGTTTGTGCCGAACATTTCGAATATCCGATGATCGCCGATGTGACGGCAGATTTCGTCTATGCCCGACTGCAGAAGGGATCGGATGATATTCCGACCTGCTATCCCGACAAGGATCTGAAGGCCTGGGCAAAGCGGCTCGAGACCTGGGCCGAGGGCAAAGTTCCGGACGATCTGCCGCTGATCGACGGGGATCGTCAGGTGAAGGCTGAGCCGCGCGACGTCTTCGCCTTCATGATCCACGAGGGCAAGGTCAATGCGCCGCACGGGGCGATCGCGCTGCAGCAGTTGCTGGCGAAATAGGCGATTGAGACTTAGACCGGGCTAAAGCGGCAACACCTCGGCTGCAAGCTCTTCCGCCGTCAGCCCCTTGCCGGCGCGCTGGCCAGCCTCTCCGTGCAGCCAGACGGCGGCGGCCGCAGCTTCAAAAGTCGGCAGGCCCCGGGCGAGCAATCCGCCGATGATGCCGGCAAGCACATCGCCGGAACCTGCCGTGGCAAGCCAGACAGGCGCATTGGTATTGATGAGCGCGCGCCCGTCCGGCGAGGCGATTACGGTATCGGCGCCCTTGTAGACGATCGCGGAATTGGCCCGGCGGGCGGCCGCCACCGCCTTGTCTACCTTCCCCAGCGTTTCGTCGTCGCCAATATCCGGAAAGAGCCGCGAAAATTCACCCTCGTGCGGCGTCAGCACCAGACGCGGCTCGCCTTGGAAAAGGTCAAAAAGCTGTTGCGGATCGTCCTTGAACGAAGAGATGCCGTCGGCATCGAGCACGAGTCGGCGATCGGCAAGCGCGGTGACGAAGCCGCGGGCTCTCGCGCCGACACCGAAGCCGGGACCGAGGACGAAGGTCTGCAGCCGCTTGTCGGACAGCCACTCTGCCAGATCCGCCTCGCGGTCGACTGCATGCAGCATGACGGCTGTGAGATGCGCGGCATTGGCGGCCATCGCTGCGCCGGGGGCGGCGATCGTTACCAGGCCGGCGCCGGCCTTCAGGCCGGAGACGGCCGACATGCGGGCAGCCCCGGTCTTGTCGGCCTCGCCCGAAAAAACAACCAGATGGCCGCGCTTGTATTTGTGGGTTTCCAGCTGCTCGGCCGGCAGCACGCCCTTCCAGGCGTCAGGTGTGTTCTCGGCGATGGCGCCGCCCGCCTCAGCCCGGATGATCCGGGCGGGAATGCCGATGTCGAAGACTTCCAACTCGCCGCAAAGCTCCCTGCCCGGCATCAGGAGATGGCCGGGCTTGCGGGTCATGAAGGTGATGGTATTGCGAGCCTGGAAGGCAGCACCCAGCACCTTGCCGGTGCGGCCATCGACGCCTGAGGGCAGATCGATGGCGAGCACCGCGATACCGGCCTCGGCGACACGTTTGGTCAAGGCAGCCACATCGGCCGGCACCGCGCGCCCGAGGCCTGCTCCGAACAGACCGTCGATGACGACGTCGCCGTCTTCCGGCCGATAGCGGCCGAGTTCTTGCCCCTGCAATGCGCAGCCGGCCCGAGCGCGGGCGGCATCGCCTTTCAGCTTTGCGGGATCGCCGAGATGAAAAAGCGCCACGGTCGCTCCGGCCTCCAGCAGATGCCTTGCCGCGACATAGGCGTCGCCCCCGTTGTTGCCGGGGCCGCAGAGCACGACGAAACGCAGCGCCCCAGAATGAAGCCTGAGCGCGGCAGCAGCGGCGGCGGCCCCTGCCCTTTCCATCAGGCCGAAGGAATCGATTCCGGAGGCAGCTGCGGCAGCATCGATGGCGCTCATTTCGGCAGGCGTCACCAGAAGCTCGGAGAGATGTTTGCTCATCAGCCTATTCAATTCAAAAAACGCACAAAAAACAACCGTCTGGAGAGGAGCGAAAGAGATCTAAATTTGTGCATTTGCTTATATTTTAATCGACTCGCAACTTGGTTTTGCAATCGAAGGAAAACCTGGCTTTTCCGGTTTTCGGCCGATTTTTCTCCGATAGCCGACGTTTTTCCACCCCTCTCGCCACCAAATCGACATTAAATTCCCCGCAGACGCGCTGGTTTCGACAAAATCGACGTCTTTTTTCGATAAGACGGATTTCAAACTGGCACGATATCTGCATCATATCCGCGAGCGGGAACATCCCTGCCATAACAGGAGAAGCGGAGAGACATTTTCTCATGAAAAAGATCGAAGCGATCATTAAGCCCTTCAAGCTGGACGAAGTGAAGGAAGCCCTTCAGGAAGTCGGCCTGCAGGGTATCACAGTCACGGAAGCCAAGGGCTTCGGTCGTCAGAAGGGCCACACGGAACTCTACCGCGGTGCCGAATACGTCGTCGATTTCCTGCCGAAGGTGAAAGTCGAGGTGGTGCTGGCCGACGAAAACGCCGAGGCGGTCATCGACGCGATCCGCAAGGCGGCTCAGACCGGCCGCATCGGCGACGGAAAGATCTTCGTCTCCAATGTCGAAGAGGTTATCCGCATCCGCACCGGCGAGACCGGCATCGATGCCATCTGACCACTTTGCCTACCGCGCAAAGTCCGATACCGTCACCGCGCCCACCTATTGTCATTGCTAATTGGAGGAAGGTATTTAATGGCGACCGCAAGCGAAATTCTGAAGCAGATCCAGGAAAACGACGTGAAGTTCGTCGATCTGCGCTTCACCGATCCGAAGGGCAAGTTGCAGCATGTGACGATGGATGTTGCCGTCGTCGACGAAGACATGTTCGCCGACGGCGTGATGTTCGACGGCTCCTCGATCGGCGGCTGGAAGGCCATCAACGAGTCCGACATGGTGCTGATGCCCGATACCGAAACGGTGCATATGGATCCATTCTTCGCCCAGTCGACCATGGTCATCGTCTGCGACATTCTCGATCCGGTCTCCGGCGAGGCCTATAACCGCGATCCGCGCGGCACCGCCAAGAAGGCTGAAGCCTATCTCAAGGCCTCCGGCATTGGGGACACGATCTTCGTCGGCCCGGAAGCCGAATTCTTCGTCTTCGACGACGTCAAGTACAAGGCCGATCCCTACAATACCGGCTTCAAGCTCGATTCGACCGAACTCCCGTCGAACGACGACACCGATTATGAAACCGGCAACCTCGGCCATCGCCCCCGCGTCAAGGGCGGCTATTTCCCGGTTCCCCCGGTCGACAGCGCCCAGGACATGCGTTCGGAAATGCTGACGGTGCTCTCGGAAATGGGCGTCGTCGTCGAAAAGCATCACCATGAAGTCGCCGCCGCCCAGCACGAACTCGGCATCAAGTTCGACACGCTGGTGCGTAACGCCGACAAGATGCAGATCTACAAATACGTGGTGCACCAGGTGGCGAACGCCTACGGCAAGACGGCGACCTTCATGCCGAAGCCGATCTTCGGCGACAATGGCTCGGGCATGCACGTGCACCAGTCGATCTGGAAGGGCGGCAAGCCGACGTTTGCCGGCGACGAATATGCCGGCCTCTCCGAGACCTGCCTCTACTACATCGGCGGCATCATCAAGCACGCCAAGGCGATCAATGCCTTCACCAATCCGTCGACGAACTCCTACAAGCGTCTCGTGCCGGGTTATGAAGCGCCGGTGTTGCTCGCTTATTCGGCCCGCAACCGGTCAGCCTCCTGCCGAATTCCGTTCGGCTCCAACCCGAAGGCCAAGCGCGTCGAAGTCCGCTTCCCGGATCCGACCGCCAACCCCTATCTCGCCTTCGCGGCCATGCTGATGGCCGGCCTCGACGGCATCAAGAACAAGATCCATCCGGGCAAGGCCATGGACAAGGATCTCTACGATCTGCCGCCGAAGGAACTGAAGAAGATCCCGACCGTCTGCGGTTCGTTGCGCGAAGCGCTCGAAAGCCTCGACAAGGACCGCAAGTTCCTGACCGCCGGCGGCGTCTTCGACGACGACCAGATCGATGCCTTCATCGAGCTGAAAATGGCAGAGGTGATGCGTTTCGAAATGACGCCGCATCCTGTCGAATACGACATGTATTATTCGGCCTGATCGGCCGCCACGCGGAAAGTCCCGGTTCGCCGGGACTTTTACCTCCCCGGTCATGAACGGCAGAAGGAGGATATGACGTTCATGTGACGCGCTGGTGCAAAATTCTTGATTTGCACGCACCAATCACCAAATTTGGTGATGAAAGGAAGTCGTACCATGAAAGAAAGACTAGCAAAGTTCAGTATCGGCGAAGTGGTCCGGCACAAGGTTTTTCCGTTTCGCGGCGTCATCTTCGATGTCGATCCGGAATTCGCGAATACCGAGGAATGGTGGAACTCCATTCCCGCCGAAGTGCGCCCGAGCAAGGACCAGCCCTTCTACCATCTGCTCGCCGAAAACGACGAAAGCGAATATGTCGCCTATGTCTCCGAGCAGAACCTGGTGAATGACGAAAGCGGCACGCCGCTTCGCAACCCGCAGATCTACCAGATTTTCGATCAGGCTCCGTCCGGGCAGTTCAAACCCAAGATGAGCTTCGCCCACTAATAAGATCAGACACGCCGATCGATGAAACGAGGCCTCGCATCTCCCGGCGAGGCCTTTTTCTTGGCGAGAAACAAAAAACCCGACACGAAGCCGGGTTTTTTGTTCAAGCCTGTAGGCTAGATTACTGAGCTTTGGCAGCCTTCTGAGCGTCTTCCAGCTTCTTGCGAGCCTCTTCAGCCTTCTTCTGCATGCCTTCCTGCAGGCTGCGCTGGCTTTCGGCGAGCTTGGATTCGGAAACCGGTTCGCCATCATAAGCGCCGGTGAAGCCTTCGAGCGAAATCTTGATCGGGTTCGGCGCGCGGCGGAAGTTGATCGAAGTGAAGATCACGTCGCTGCCCTTCTTGAGGCTGGCGATCATCGCGTCGGTCAGCGGAATTTCAGCGGTGCACTTGTCCGGCAGGCAGACGGCATAATCGAGCTTCTGGCCCTTGCCGCCGTCGATCTGCATGCTGATGCCCGGAGGAATGAGGCGTGCCGTGGGAACGGAGACCTGCAGGAGCTTGCGGTTGATCTTGCCGGTGACCGAAATCAGGCCGACAGCCGTGACGAGCTGGCCGCCATTGGCGAGAATCAGGTTCTGGACGACGCAGATGTCGTTGTCTTCCTGCTTGCTGCAGGTCTTGTACCAGCCGAGCTTCGGCGCGCCAGCGGCCTGTGCCGGGGCATCGGCCGGAGCCTGCGCCGCCGCATCCTGTGCGAAGGAGGAGACCGGTGCCGAAGCGCCGAACACCACTGCCAGAACGGACAGTGCTGCCCGCATTTTCTTTTCAGACTTGAACATCATAACGAATTCCGTCTCCTGATATCCGTTCGGAGCAGCGACGTGCTGCCCCAACCATCGGGTCGTTCGGCACTCCACCTCATGGAAAAATGAGGCAAATGCATGACCCCGAAACTTCGGGTTCACCTGTTACATCGCAGCGTTCAAGATATCCAGCTTTTCTTTGGCAATTTAAGAGTCAATTTCATCGACAGGCCAAAGAAATCGCGCCTGCGTGTTGGAATCAGTCGACCCCATGCTAATCTCGCGATGAATCATGCACTTATTTTTCGCGGATCAAGGATTGCCGAATGCTCCGGATCATCGTCCCCCTCGTCCTCTCCTTGCTATGCGGCACCGTCGCCGCCGAGCCGCTGCACGGCATCGCGATGCATGGCGAGCCGGCCTTGCCGCCTGACTATAAGCACTTTCCCTACGTCAATCCCGACGTGAAGAAAGGCGGCAAGATCACCTATGGCGTCGTCGGCACCTTCGACAATCTCAACCCGTTCATCCTGAAGAGCATGCGCACGACAGCGCGCGGCATGTGGGATCCGGAATATGGGAACCTCGTCTACGAATCGCTGATGCAGCGCTCCCGGGACGAGCCTTTCACGCTTTACGGCCTGCTTGCCGAAACGGTCGAATGGGATGAGGACAGGAGCTTCATCCAGTTCAACCTCAATCCGAATGCGAAGTGGTCCGACGGTCAGCCGGTGACGCCGGAGGACGTGATGTTCACCTTCGAACTGATGCGCGACAAGGGACGCGTGCCCTACTCCAACCGCATCAACGTCGTCGCCAAGATGGAGAAGGTCGGCGAGCACAGCGTACGCTTCACCTTCAACGACAAGGCAGACCGCGAGACGCCTCTGATTTTCGGTCTTTTTCCGGTGCTGCCGAAACACGCGGTCGATCCGGAAACCTTCGACCGCACGTCCCTGACGCCGCCGGTCGGTTCCGGTCCCTACAAGGTGAAGACGGTGAAGCCCGGCGAGAGCATCACCTATGAGCGCGATCCGACCTACTGGGGCAAGGACATTCCGGCCAAGGTTGGCACTGACAATTACGACCAGATCACCGTCCAGTATTTCCTGCAGGACACGACGCTGTTCGAAGCCTTCAAGAAGGGCGATGTCGACCTCTATCCCGACGGCAATCCCGGCCATTGGGCCAATGCCTATAACTTCCCGGCCGCCACCTCCGGGGCCGTCATCAAGGACGTGTTCACACCGAAACTGCCAAGCGGCATGCTCGGCTTCGTGTTCAACACGCGCCGGCCGATCTTTGCCGATCCGAAGGTGCGCGAAGGCCTGTCGCTGGTGTTCGATTTCGAATGGGCGAACAAGAATCTCTATTCCGGCGCCTACAAGCGGACGCAGAGTTTCTGGCAGAACTCGGAACTCTCGAGCTTCGGTGTTCCCGCGAATGCGGCCGAGCTTGCGCTGCTCGGGCCGATCAAGGACAAAATCGCGCCTGAAATTCTCGAGGGCATCTATAAGCTGCCGGTCACCGACGGTTCCGGACGAGACCGCAATGTGCTGAAGCAGGCCGTCGCGCTTCTGAAACAGGGCGGCTATGCGATTCAGGGTGGCAAGATGCTTGACGCCTCCGGCCGCCAGCTCGCTTTCGAGATCATGACGCAGAATGCCGACCAGGAGAAGCTTGCCGTCGCCTATCAGCGTTCGCTGCAGACGATCGGCATTGCGGCTTCGATTCGCACTGTCGATGATTCGCAGTATCAGAGCCGGACGAACAGCTTCGATTACGACATGATCATGAAGTCCTATACCTCGTCGCTATCACCTGGAAACGAGCAGCTCGGCCGCTGGTCTTCGGCTGCACGCACCCGCGAGGGGACCGATAGTTTTGCCGGCGCCAACGATCCCGATCTCGATACGCTGATCGACCATCTGCTGAGGGCACGCTCTGCGGAAGATTTCACCGCGGCGGTGCGCTCCTACGACCGGCTGCTGCTATCCAGCCATTACGTCCTGCCGCTATATCATATGGACCAGCAGTGGGTTGCGCGCAGCAAGCGCATCGGCCATCCCGACGCGGTACCGCTTTACGGCTACCAGCTGCCGGTTTGGTGGGATACAAGCGCCCAATAGAAGCGGCCGAAAAACTTCGGCCCTATGTCTCCCCCGGAGACACACAGAAGGAACATCATCATGGAGCGCATCACCATCGACGTCGTCTCGGATGTCGTCTGCCCCTGGTGCTATCTCGGCAAGGCGCGGCTGGAGCTTGCCATTGCGGAAGTGCAGGACGAGCTCGGCGTCGACATCAACTGGCGGCCGTACCGGCTCAATCCCGACTATCCCAAGCAAGGTGTCGACCAGAAGAAGGCGCTGGCGGAGAAGCTCGGCGGCGAGGAGCGCGTGGCGCAGGCGCACAAGATGCTGACCGATCTCGGCCGCGAGGTCGGCATCGCCTTCGCTTTCGAAGCGATCAAGATCGGCCCGAACACGCTTGATGCCCATCGGCTGATCCATTGGGCGATGATCGAAGGCCGCGAGAAGCAGGACAAGGTCGTCACCGCCTTGTTCAAGGCGAATTTCGAGGAAGGCCGCAATGTCGGCGACCATGCGGTGCTGCTCGACATCGCGGAGAAGGCCGGCCTCGACCGTTCGGTCATCGCCTCGCTGCTTGCGTCCAATGCCGATAGCGATCTGATCGTCGCCGAAATCAAGGCCGCGCAGGAGATGGGCGTCAACGGCGTGCCGTTTTTCATCTTCGACCAGCAGTATGCCGTCAGCGGCGCTCAGACGCCTGACGTGCTGGCGAACGCGTTGCGCGACATCGCAAAGGCAAAGGCCGAGGCGCGATTGGGATTGAACTGAGTCAATCGATGCGAATCGAGATCGAACGGCCGCGACAAAGTTGGATCGAGGATTTCGCAGCGCTCAAGCGCGCCCTCATGGGCGCAGCACCCGCCGGAGCTTATCTGCATCATATCGGCTCGACGGCCATTCCCGGCCTTCCGGCCAAGGATATCATCGATCTCCAGCTTACGGTCAACGATCTGGCCGAGGTCGATGCCGACGCATTCGAACAGGCCGGTTTCGAGCGCCGGCCCATCACCATCGATCACTGCCCTCCGGGACTTGAACTGGCGGAAGGCGAACTGCGCAAGGCCTTCTATCGCAGCAAAGGACGCCCGGCCAATCTGCATATCCGGCAAAGAGGCCGTTTCAATCAGCGCTACTCCCTGCTCTGCCGAGACTTCCTGCGCGCCCATCCGACGGCGGCCAACGCCTATGCGCTGATCAAACAGCGGCTCGCCCAGCGTTTCCCCGAGGACGTCGATTTCTACTACGACATCAAGGACCCGGTATTCGACATCATCATGGACGGCGCCAATGAATGGGCAAAGCTGATTGGCTGGTCGGAGCCACCGGGCGACTGAAGCCGCGACTTTAACTCAGCCCAGAACCGGAACACAGCGCACTTCGGTCTTCACCGAATTGGCGATGAAACATTCGTCGTGGGCGCGATGATGCAGAGCTTCGAGTTCGCCCAGAGCGGGCTGCTTTTCACGGCTGAAGACGACGTGTGGCCTCAGCGTCACGACAGTCATGGCGAGACGGCCTTCGGCATTCTTCTCCATCACGCCCTCGGCGGTATCGGTGTAGCTGTCGACACAAAAGCCCTGTTTGGCGGCAAGGGAGAGGAACCAGAGCATGTGACAGCTCGAAAGCGAGGCAATGAAGGCTTCCTCCGGATCGACTGCGTCTTCGGCTGAATAAGGCAGCGGAACGACATGCGCGGATGAGGATGCCCTCACCTCGATACAGCCGTCGAAGGTCCAGCGATGGGCGCGGCTGTAGCGGTTGTCGGTGAAGGTCTCGCCATGTCGTTCCCAGGCAATTGTCGCGCCATATGTCGCCATATCAGTCTCGCTCCGTTATTTCGCCATCTCGGCCAGTTGCGTCATGATCACGGCAGCACCCTGCAGGCGTTTTTCCGGTGTCGGCAGGTCGCGAGTCAGGAACAGGCTGTGATCGGGGCGGATCTTCGCCATCGTACCCTGCTTGCCGATGTAGCCGACGAGGTTTGCCGGGTTGGGGAATTCCTTGTTGCGGAACTGCACGACCACGCCCTTCGGGCCGGCATCGAGCTTTTCGACATTGGCGGTACGGCAGAGCGACTTGATGTAGACGATCTTCAGGAGATGCTGCACTTCGATCGGCATCGGCCCGAAGCGGTCGATCATCTCGGCGCCGAAGCCGTCGATCTCCTTGAGTTCGGTGAGTTCGCCGAGACGGCGGTAAAGTGCCATGCGCAGATGCAGGTCGGGCACGTAGTCTTCCGGGATCATCACCGTCGTTCCGACCGAGATCTGCGGCGACCAGCCGGTGTCGTGGATCTCGTCGACACCCTTGACCTCGGCGACTGCCTCTTCCAGCATCTGCTGATAGAGTTCGAAGCCGACTTCCTTGATGTGACCCGACTGCTCCTCGCCGAGCAAGTTGCCGGCGCCGCGGATATCGAGATCGTGGCTCGCCAGCTGGAAGCCGGCACCGAGCGTGTCCAGCGACTGCAGCACCTTCAGCCGGCGGTCGGCCGTCGCCGTCAGCACCTTGTTGACAGGCAGGGTGAAGAGCGCGAAGGCGCGCACCTTCGAGCGGCCGACGCGGCCGCGCAGCTGATAGAGCTGGGCAAGGCCGAACATATCGGCGCGGTGGACGATCAGCGTGTTGGCTGTCGGCACATCGAGGCCGGATTCGACGATGGTGGTCGACAGCAGCACATCGTAGCGGCCTTCATAAAAGGCGTTCATGATGTCTTCCAGTTCGCCGGCCGGCATCTGGCCATGGGCGACGGCAACCTTCAGCTCCGGCACGTCGGACTGCAGGAAGGCATGCACATCGGCGAGGTCGGCAAGCCTCGGGCAGACATAGAAGCTCTGGCCGCCGCGATAGTGCTCGCGCATCAGCGTCTCGCGGATGACAAGGCTGTCGAACGGCGAGATGAAGGTGCGCACCGCCATGCGGTCGACCGGCGGCGTGGTGATCAGCGATAGTTCGCGCACCCCGGTCATGGCAAGCTGCAGCGTGCGCGGGATGGGTGTCGCCGACAGCGTCAGGACGTGCACGTCGCTCTTCAGCTCCTTCAGCCGCTCCTTGTGCTTGACGCCGAAATGCTGCTCCTCGTCGATGACCAGCAGGCCGAGATTGGCGAATTTGATGCCGGCGCCGAGCAGCGCATGGGTGCCGACGACGATATCGGTCTTGCCTTCGGCCACTTCCTTCTTGGTCAGCGCCAGATCCTTGGCGCCGACAAGGCGGGAGGCCTGCTGGACACGCACCGGCAGGCCACGGAACCGCTCGGAAAAAGTCTTGAAATGCTGGCGCGCAAGCAAGGTCGTCGGCACGACGACGGCAACCTGGACGCCGTTCATCGCGGCGACGAAGGCGGCGCGCAGCGCCACCTCCGTCTTGCCGAAGCCGACGTCGCCGCAGACGAGGCGGTCCATCGGCCGGCCGGCGCCGAGATCGGAGCGAACGGCTTCGATGGCATTGTCCTGGTCTTCGGTCTCGTCATAGGGGAAACGGGCGGAAAACTCGTCGTAAAGCCCGTCCGGGGTCGTCAGAACAGGCGCGTGGCGCGTCAGGCGCTCGGCGGCGATGCGGATCAGCGCGTCCGCCATATCGAGCAGCCGCTTCTTGAGCTTGGCCTTGCGCATCTGCCAGGCGCCGCCGCCGAGCTTGTCGAGCTGGGCGTCGGTGCCCTCGCCGCCATAGCGCGAGAGCAGGTCGATGTTTTCGACCGGCAGGAAGAGTTTGGCCTCATCGGCATATTGCAGCTCGAGGCAGGCATGCGGGGCGCCTGCCGCCTCGATGGTCTTCAGCCCGATGAAGCGGCCAATGCCGTGTTCGGCATGGACGACGATCGAGCCTTCATCGAGGCCTGCGACCTCGGCAATGAAATCGGCGGCGCGCTTGCGGCGTTTGGAGCGGCGCACCATGCGGTCGCCGAGAATATCCTGCTCGCCGATGACGACGAGATCGCCGGCCTCGAAGCCGGATTCGAGATTGAGCACGGCCGCGGCCGCCTCGCCTTTGCCCAGCGTGGCGAGATCTTTCAGCGCCTCGACCGGCTTGACCTTTTCCAGGCCATGTTCGTTCAGCACCTGCAGCAGCCGCTCCAGCGAACCTTCGGTCCAGGCGGTTACCAGCACCTTCGCCCCGCCGGCGCGCCGGTCGGCGATGTGCTTGACGACGACGTCGAAAATATTGACGCGTTCGGCGTCACCGCCGCCTTCGGCATTCGAGCGGGCCCAGCGCTGGCCCTGGCGGGCCTCGATATTGACGACCCGCCTCGCCTCGCCCTCGATCTCGTTGAAGGGGCTGACGCGGATCGCGCCGAGCGCGTCGAGGGTTTTGGCGAAAAGCTTGCTGTCGAGATAGAGCTGGCCCGGCGTCACCGGCTTGTAGGGCGTGCCCTGCGCCATGTGGCCCTTGGCCGGCTGGCCGGAATTCAGGCGGGCGTCGAAATAATCGAGGACGAGCTTGGAGCGCTCCTCCGCCGCCTCACGCACCGTGTGGTCGGTGACGACACGGAAACCGCTGAGATAATCGAAGACGGTATCGAGCTTCTCGTAGAAGAGCGGCAGCCAGTGCTCCATGCCGGGATAACGGCGGCCTTCGGAGACGGCGAGATAGAGCGCATCGTCGCGCGTCGTCGCGCCGAAGGCCGAGAGGTAATTCTTGCGGAAGCGGCTGATCGTATCGGGCGTCAGCGTCACCTCGCTCATCGGGTTGAGATCGAGGGAGCGCACCTGGCCGGTGGTGCGCTGGCTGGCCGGATCGAAACTGCGGATCGATTCCAGCGTATCGCCGAAGAAATCGAGGCGGACCGGCTCTTCCGAACCCGGCACGAAGACGTCCAGAATGCCGCCGCGCACGGCATATTCGCCGACCTCGCGAACGGTCGCAACGCGGTCGAAGCCATTGCGCTCCAGGCGCCCGGCCAAATCGTCCATGCGCAGCTGGTTTCCGGGACGGGCCGAAAAGCTCAGGCTTTCAATGACATCCTGCGGCGCCACCTTCTGCAGCATGGCATTGGCGGTGACGAGCACGATAGCCGCATGCGGCTTTTTGCGGTGGGCGATGAGACCGCCGAGTGCGGCAAGCCGGCGGGCCGATGTATCGGCGCTCGGCGAGACGCGGTCATAGGGTAAACAGTCCCAAGCCGGCAGGGTGAGAACCGGAATGTCGGGGGCGACAAAACCCAGCATCTGCTCGAGATCGGCCATGCGGTGGCCGTCGGACATGACATAGGCGACCGGCTCTCCCGTGCGGGCGAGTTCGGCGAGCAGCAGCGGTTCGAGACCGGCAGGCACATTGCCGATCGTCAGCGGCTCGGCAATGGCCGCAAGCTTCTTCGCATCGAAACCAGGGATCATTCCGGCGTCCTGAGGGGCTTGTCGAAATCGGACGTATAGGCGGCAAGGCGGGCAAACATCGGTGTCTGAAAACGCTCAGGCACCGGCCAGGTTCCCATGATCCAGCGGACCAGGTCATTATCCTCTTCGGCCATGATCGTCTCGAACTCGTCGAGCTCGGCGTCCGAAAGCGTCGCGATCTCGGCTTCGGCGAACTGGCCGAAGACCAGATCCATCTCGCGGATGCCGCGATGCCAGCAGCGGAAAAGGATCCGGCGGCGGCGCGGGTCGAGACCGGCACTCGTGAGCGTGACACCTGTCATGGCATTACCTTCCTGTTGATGCGCCTCTATAGACCCTGGAAAGCGGCTTGTCAGCCTTGCCAAGGCCGCATTGTTCATCGCATTTTGACCGCATGCGCCCCGCCATTCTCGATCCGCTGTTTTCCCCCATTTCGGGCCTTCCGGGCGTCGGCCCGAAGATCGCCGAACTGCTGGTCAAGCTGCTCGGTCGCGAGGCGCCGGAGGATTGCCGGGTCATCGATCTCCTCTTCCACGCGCCCTTTTCGCTGATCGACCGGCGCAACCAGCCTGGGATCGCCCGCGCGCCGCAGGGTGCGATCGTGACGATCACCGCGCGCGTCGACCGGCACCAGGTGCCGCCGCGCGGCAAGAGCAATGTCCCCTACCGCGTCTTCCTGCATGACGAGACCGGCGAATTGACGCTGGTCTTCTTCCGCGGCCAGGCGGCGTGGCTGGAAAAACAGCTGCCGATCGACGCGGAGGTGACGGTCAGCGGCAAAGTCGACTGGTTCAACGGCCGTGCCTCGATGGTGCATCCGGACTATATCGTCAGGGCTGATGAAGCGGAGAACCTGCCGCTCGTCGAGCCGATCTACCCGCTGACGGCGGGGCTTTCGCCGAAGACTTTACGCAAGATCATCGACGCCGCCCTGCCGCGTTTTCCCGAGCTGCCGGAATGGATCGACCCGGTGCTGGCGCAAAAACAGGGCCTGCCGTTGATCCGCGACAGTTTCCATATGCTGCACGAGCCGCGCGACCCCTCTGATATAGACCCGCAGGCCCCCGCCCGGCGGCGGCTTGTCTATGATGAGTTCCTCGCAGGCCAGCTTTCGCTCAGCCTGGTGCGCCAGAGGCTGCGCAAGGTGGCCGGCCAGCCGGTGCAGGCGACGGGCGCGGTCAGCGGCAAGATCCTGAAGACGCTGCCCTTCTCACCCACATCGAGCCAGAACGAGGCGATCGCCGAGATTCTGAAGGACATGGCCGGCACCGAGCGCATGCTGCGGCTGCTGCAGGGCGATGTCGGTTCCGGCAAGACCCTGGTGGCGCTGATGTCGATGGCAGCGGTGATCGAGAGCGGCGGCCAGGCGGTGCTGATGGCGCCGACCGAAATCCTGGCGCGCCAGCACCACGCGACAATCTCTAAATTCGCCGCCTCCGCCGGCCTCGGCATCGAGGTGCTGACCGGGCGCACCAAGGGACGCGAAAGGGAGGAAATCCTGGAGCGCATCGCCTCGGGCGCAGCGCAGATCGTCATCGGCACGCATGCGCTTTTCCAGGACACCGTCACTTACGACAAGCTGATGCTAGCCGTCGTCGACGAACAGCATCGTTTCGGCGTGCATCAGCGCCTCCGGCTGACCGCCAAGGGCATCTCGCCGCACATGCTTGTCATGACTGCGACGCCGATCCCGCGCACGCTGGTGCTCGCCGCCTTCGGCGATATGGATGTTTCTAAGCTCACCGAGAAGCCGGCCGGCCGCAAGCCGATCCAGACAATTACGGTGCCGATGGAGCGGACCGGCGAAATCGTCGGTCGGCTGCAAAGCGCACTTGCCGAGGGCAAGAAGGCTTACTGGATCTGCCCGCTGGTCGAAGAATCCGAAGAGCTCGACCTGATGTCGGCCGAGGAACGGCATGCGACACTTGTTGCCGCGCTCGGCCTCGATATCGGCCTCATCCACGGCCGCATGAGCGGGCCGGAGAAGGATGCGGCCATGATGGCGTTCAAGAACGGCGAGACCCGGCTGCTCGTCGCCACCACCGTCGTCGAGGTCGGCGTCGACGTGCCGGATGCGACGATCATGGTGATCGAGCATGCCGAACGCTTCGGCCTGGCGCAATTGCATCAGCTGCGCGGCCGGGTCGGACGCGGCGACGAGGCCTCGACCTGCATCCTGCTCTATAAGGGGCCGCTCGGCGAGACCGGCCATGCCCGGCTTTCGATCATGCGCGAGACCGAGGATGGCTTTCGCATCGCCGAGGAGGATCTGAAGCTGCGCGGCGAAGGCGAATTGCTCGGCACCCGTCAGTCCGGCACTCCGGGATTCCGCATCGCCAGCCTCGAGGCGCATGCCGACCTGCTGGAGATCGCCCGCAAGGATGCGGCCTATCTCATCGAGCGCGATCCGGAGCTCACCAGCGAAAGAGGACAGGCGATCCGCACCCTGCTCTATCTCTTCCGCCGCGACGAGGCGATCCGGTTCCTGAGGGCGGGATAAAGTATGCCGCGGCGCGCTTTAGTCTTCTTTCCATGCATGTCGTTATCCCAAAACCGCCAAATACTCTTGGGCGGCATGCATCAATCCGCTTTTGAAACCGCTACCGGCTTCGGCCGCGGCAGATGCTTCGGCTTCGGCTCGGATGGCGTGTGTCCGGGGGCGACAAGCCCGCCCGAAATCAGGAATTTGGCGGCGTCTTCCGGGCTCATATCGAGCATGACGATTTTTTCACGCGGCACGAAGACGAGGAAGCCGGCCGTCGGCACCGGCGTCGGCGGCAGGAAGACGGCGACCATATCCTGGCCCATGGCGTTGAACTTCGAGGCGATCTCGCCCTTGGCGTCGGTGGCGACGAAGACCAGCGCCCATAGGCCCGGGCTTGGATATTCGATAAGGCCCACCTTCTTGAAGGAGTTCGCCTGCTCCTTCAGCACGGTTTCGAAAATCTGCTTCACGCTTTTATAGATCGTGCGCACCAGCGGCATACGCTGCACGATCGATTCGCCGAAACGGACGATGCTCTGGCCGATAAGGTTTTTGCCGAGGAAGCCGACGACGGTGATGAGCACGACGGCGATCAGCAGGCCGAAACCGGGAATGGCGAAATTGAGATAGCTTTCCGGATTCCAGCGCGCCGGAATATAGGGCCTCACCCAGCTGTCCGACCAATGGATGAAGGTCCAGGTCAACCAGATGGTAATCGCGATCGGCGCGCAGATGATCAGGCCTGCGAGAAAATTATTCCTCAGCCGGGTCGCGACCGGCATTCTGGGGGCGTTGTCGGCCATCTCTTCCTGATGAACTCCATCTCAGTCCTGGACGGGCCGGAACGCCGGCCCTTCCCCCTTGTCCGCACACCAAAATTGCCAGAATTCGGGGCGTCGCACAATATGTTTCGGCGCGAAGATCCCGCCCCTAGAGGCTTATTCCACGGTCACGGATTTCGCCAGATTGCGCGGCTGATCGACATCGGTGCCCATGAAGACGGCGGTGTGATAGGCGAGCAGTTGGATCGGCAACGAGAAGATCATCGGCGCGATGATTTCATCGACGACAGGCAGGGTAATCGTCGCCATGGTCGGCAGTTTCGAGGCCGCTGCACCCGCTTCGTCGGTGATGAAGATGATGCGGCCGCCACGGGCTGCGACTTCCTGCATGTTGGAGACGGTCTTTTCGAAGAAGCGGTCATAGGGGGCGATGACGATGACAGGCATGTTCTCGTCGATCAGCGCGATCGGACCGTGCTTCAGTTCGCCGGCGGCATAGCCTTCGGCATGGATATAGGAGATTTCCTTGAGCTTCAGCGCGCCTTCCATGGCAAGCGGGAAGCTGGTGCCGCGGCCGAGATAGAGCACGTCCCTGCATTTCGACAGTTCCCGCGACAGGCTTTCCATCTGCGGCTGGATGAGGTTCAGCACCCGGCTCATGACGCGCGGCATTTCGGCGAGATGGCGCACCAGCGCCCTCTCCTCCTCAGCGCTGACCGTGCCGCGCGCCTTGCCGGCGCCGATCGCCAGCGATGCCAGCACGGCGAGCTGGCAGGTGAAGGCCTTGGTCGAGGCGACGCCGATTTCCGGGCCGGCCATGATCGGGAAGACGGCATCGGATTCGCGGGCGATGGTCGATTCGCGGACGTTGACGACGGCGCCGATCTTCAGCCCGTTGTCGCGGCAATAACGCAGCGAGGCCAGCGTATCGGCGGTCTCGCCGGATTGCGAGATGAAGAGCGCCGCCTGCGAGGGCGAGAGCGGCATTTCGCGGTAGCGGAATTCAGAGGCGACGTCGATCTCGACCGGCAGGCGGGCATAACGCTCGAACCAGTATTTGCCGACGAGACCGGCGAGATAGGCGGTGCCGCAAGCCGAGATCACCAGGCCAGTCGCCGCCTTGAAATCGATCGCGGCGGCATTGGCGCTGATCGTGTTCTCGGCGAAATCGACGTAATGGCTCAGCGCATGGGAGATCACCTCCGGCTGCTCGTAGATTTCCTTTTCCATGAAGTGGCGGTGATTGCCCTTGTCGACCACATAGGCGGTCGCCTGCGAGATCTGGCGGGCGCGTTTGACCGGCCTGCCGGCGAAATCCAGGACCGAGACGCTGTCGCGGGTGATGAGGGCGCAGTCGCCGTCGACGAGATAGGTGATCTCATTGGTGAAGGGCGAAAGTGCGATGGCGTCCGAACCGAGGAACATCTCGCCGCGGCCATAGCCGACGGCAAGCGGCGGGCCGGAGCGGGCGGCCATGATCGTGCCGGGATCGTCCTTGAGCATGACGGCCAACGCATAGGCGCCGGTCACCCGGTTCAACATCTTCAACATGGCGGCGCGCGGATCGAGGCCCTCGCGCAAATATTTTGCCATCAGCTGGGCGACGACCTCAGTGTCGGTCTGGGTTTCGAAGACCGAACCCTCCTCGGTCAGTTCGTCGCGAAGCTCGGAGAAATTTTCGATGATGCCATTATGGACGACGGCAACACCTTCGACGAAATGCGGATGGGCATTGGTTTCGTTGGGAACGCCGTGCGTCGCCCAGCGCGTATGGGCGATGCCGACCAGACCCGGCAGCGGTTCGGCATCGAGGCGCTTTTCCAGATTGAAGAGCTTGCCCTCGGCGCGGCGGCGATCCATCACGCCCTCATGGATGGTGGCGACACCGGCGGAATCATAACCGCGATATTCGAGACGCTTCAGCGCATCGACCAGACGCCCGGCGACAGGCTGAGTTCCGACGATCCCCACAATTCCGCACATGCAATATCCCCAACTCGAGCATTTACGCGAAAATGCTCTCCTGTTTTCTCCGCGCAATTTCCGGACGCAAAAACCGCTACGCACTTTTGCTGGAATTGCTTTTGGCTCCGATAACGAGGCCAGTCCTAACGATTTCCGCTTATTTCTCAATGGCCTCGGCGGTCACTTTCAATTTCCGCCGGTTACGCAAAACGTCCCTCAGGCTTTCGCCTTCTTCGCCGCTTTGATGGCGAGCGCGCGTTCGCGCAGCAGCTTCGCACGCTCGGGCTTGATCTCCTGGCGGGCGCGACCGAGCGCCAGCGCATCGGCCGGGACGTCGGCGGTGATAACGCTGCCGGAGCCAACATAGGCGCCGTCGCCGATCGTTACCGGTGCGACCAGCGAGGAGTTGGAGCCGATGAAGGCGTTTTCGCCGATCACCGTTTCGCTCTTGTTGACCCCGTCATAGTTGCAGGTGATCGTGCCGGCACCGATATTGCTGCCGGCGCCGACGACGGCATCGCCGATATAGGTGAGGTGGTTGACCTTGGCGCCCTCGCCGATCCGGCCGTTCTTGACTTCGCAGAAATTGCCGACCTTCGAGCCATTGGCAAGATCGGCCCCCGGCCGCAGCCGGGCGAAGGGACCGACGGTCGCGCCCTCACTGACATGGGCGCCTTCGATATGCGAGAAGGCGTGAATGACGGCGCCGCTGTCGATCACTGCGCCTGGACCGAAGACGACGTTCGGCTCGATCAGCGCATCCTGGCCGATGACCGTATCGTAGGAGAGGAACACCGTTTCCGGTGCGATCATGGTGACGCCCGCCAGCATCATCTCGCGGCGGCGGCGCTCCTGCCAGAAGCGCTCGATGACGGCGAGTTCGGCGCGGTTGTTGCAGCCGGTCATCTCGATTTCAGGCGCATCGACGGCGGTGACGCGGCCGCCGAGCGAGCGGGCGATCTCGACGAGATCGGTCAGATAGAATTCGCCCTTGGCATTGGAATTGCCGATGCGCGAGAGAAGGTCGAGCGCCTTGCGGCCGTTGATCGCCATCAGACCGCTGTTGCACCAGGTCACAGCCCGCTCGGCGTCGGTCGCATCTTTCTCTTCGCGGATGGCGATGAGTTCGCCGTCCTTGACAAGCAGGCGGCCGTAACCGGTCGGGCGGTCGGTGTGGAAACCGATGACGACGATGTCGCTGCCATCGGCAAGACCCCGGCGGGCGGCTTTCAACGGGCCGTCGGTCTGCAGCGGCACATCGCCATAGGTGACGAGAATATCGTCATAACCCCTGCCGATCGCTTCGCGCGCCGCCAGCACGGCATGGCCGGTGCCGAGGCGCTGCTGCTGCAGATAGGATTCGACGCCGACACCTTCGATGCTTGCAGCCTTTGCCACCTCCTCGGCGTCGCGACCGACGACAAGGGCAACGGAGGAAATGCCGGCGGAAGCAACTGCCTCGACGACATGGGCGATCATCGGCCGCCCGGCGACCGGGTGCAGCACCTTCGATTTGGAGGATTTCATCCGCGTGCTGTCACCGGCAGCAAGGATGACGGCAAGGCAAGTACGTTCCATGATCGGCTCCGCGAATCCGCGCCATGAGGCAGCTTTGTTGCCTCATACTGCATAATTCCTGAAATCGGAATCGATTTTCGGAAGCCGCGATGGAAGGATCGAAAGTGCGTTGGCGTGCTTTGCGCGTCTCCAAAGAAGGGCAAAGTCACAGCTCAGGCAAAGCCCTTACTTAGGTGAAATTTCCGGCGAAAGCGGCTCCATGACATCAGGAGAGCCGCTGGCCGCAAAGGATTCGCGCACATGATCGCGGCCGTCCAGGATGACGACTTCCATCGCCCGGCGCGCTGCGGCGCTGTCACCGGAAGCGATGGCATCGACGATGCGCATATGGGTGTCGGCAATGTTGGCAAACCCGTTTTCGGAGGGCGGCGTGCTGATACGGAACATGCCGACGAGAGCCGCCTCGATAAGGCTGCCGAGGGTGCGCATGAAGGGATTGTGCGAGGCTTCGGCGAGCGCCAGATGAAAGTGCAGGTCGGCGAGCGCCAGGCTGTCGGCCGTATGGTCTCTCGCCGCCATCTCCTCCGCCAGCCCGCGCAGCGTCTCGATTTCCTCGGCATTGGCCCGCTCGGCGACGAGGCCGGCGGCGAAGGGTTCGACGGCAAGGCGGATATCGTAAAGCTGCAACAGGAATTCTTCCGTCACACCATTGTCGAAGTGCCAGGCGATAATCTCACTGTCGAACATGTTCCAGAGGTTCTTCTCGGTCACACGCGTGCCGACGCGCGCCTTGGCGACGACCATGCCTTTGGCGGCGAGCGTCTTCATCGTCTCGCGCAAGACCGTGCGCGACACCTTGAAGCGTTGCGCCAGTTCCGTATCGCCCGGCAAGATCGAGCCGACGGGATAGGTGCCTGCGACGATCGCCTTGCCGAGCTCGTCGACCACCTGGGCATGGCTCGTCCGGGTCCGGCGCCCTGTCTTGCGTGTCTCGATCAATTTGTTGCGCAAGCGATCCGTCTCCTCCTCAGGCATACCTCTTGTTCAGACTGGAAAGGAACAGGATCGCCTTCTGCATCAGGATGAATGCAAACAGCAGAAGGCCGATCAGGATCTTCGTCCACCAGCTCGACAGCGTGCCGTCGAAGGTGATGTAGGTCTGAATGAGCCCCTGGATCAGGATACCGATCAAGGTTCCCGCCACGAATCCCGCTCCTCCGGTCAGCAGCGTCCCTCCGATGACGACTGCCGCGATGGCGTCGAGTTCGACGCCGACCGCCGCAAGAGAATATCCAGCAGAGGTGTACAGCGAAAAAACGATTCCGGATAGGCCGGCGAGAAAACCCGACAGCGCATAGATCTGGATCGTCGTGCGGCCGACCGGTACGCCCATCAGCCGCGCCGTCTGCGGACCGCCGCCGAGCGCATAGACATTGGTGCCGAAGCGGGTGCGGTGGGCAATGAAAATGCCGGCGGCGAAGACGAGAAGCATGATGGCGCCGATCAGCGTCAGCCGCCCGCCTCCGGGCAGCCGCCAATAGAGGCTCGTCAGCGTCGAATAATAGTCGTGGTTGATCGGAATGCTGTCGATCGAGAGCACAAAGGCGATACCGCGCGCCAGGAACATACCGGCAAGCGTCACGATGAAGGCCGGCATTTCGAGATAGTGGATGATCGCGCCCATGATGGCGCCGAAGGCGGTGGTGATGACGAGAACGAGCGCGAAAGCAAGAAGCGGATGGATCGAGGTATTCTGCAGGATCACCGCGAGGAAGACGCCGGTGAAGGCGATGATCGAACCGATCGACAGATCGATGCCACCGGAGATGATAACGAAGGTCATGCCGACCGCGGCAATGCCGAGAAAGGCGTTGTCGGTCAAGAGATTGCCGATGACGCGCGTCGACAGCATGTTGGGATATTGCAGCGTGCAGCCGGCATAGGCGAGCACGAAGATGACGATGGTCGCAAGCAGCGGCAGATATTTGGAGTTCATTTCGGCTACTCCCTTCCGCCCTGCCGGCGGCTGGCGAAGATGGCGAGCGATTGCACCGCCGGCGACTGAATGACGAGGATCACGATGATGATGACCGCCTTGATGATCAGGTTGAACTCGGGCGGAAATCCGGAGGACAGGATGCCGGTGTTGACCGCCTGGATGATCATCGCTCCGATCAGCGACCCGACAATACTGAACCGTCCGCCGAGCAGCGAATTGCCGCCGACAACGACGGCGAGGATGGCATCAAGCTCCAGCCAGAGACCGGCATTGTTGGCATCGGCGCCCTTGATGTCGGCCGCGACGATAATGCCCGCGATCGAGGCGCAGAGCCCGCTCAGCATGTAGACGGCCATCAGCAGCACCGGCGTCTGAATGCCGGAGAGCGTGCTGGCGCGTCGGTTGACGCCGACAGCCTCAAGCAGCATGCCGAGCGCCGTGCGGCGAACGAGCAGGATGACGAGCAGGCCGACGAGCAGCCAGATGACGACCGGCATCGGCAGGAGCGCCATGGAGCCGCTGCCGAAGAAGATCAAACCGTCATCGTTGAAGGTCAGGATGGCGCCCTCGGTGATGAGCTGGGCGATGCCGCGGCCGGCCACCATCAGCACCAGAGTGGCAATGATCGGCTGGATGTTGAGGATTGCCACCAGGAAGCCGTTCCAAACGCCGCAGGCAAGCCCGATCATTAACGTCAGGAGAACCGTATAAGCGACTGAATTTCCCGAAACAATCGAGGATGCGGCAACGGCACCGCAAATGGCGATGACCGCGCCGACGGAAAGATCGATGCCCTTGGTGGCAATCACCAGCGTCATGCCGATCGCCAATAAAGCCACCGGCGCGCCGCGATTGAGCACGTCGATCAGGCTGCCATAGAGGCGTCCGTTCTGAACCACCACGTTAAAAAACTGCGGCGACGTTATGAAATTCAACAGAAGAATGACCAGGAGAGCGATCAACTGCGGCGCCAGGCGATAAGCCAGCGCATTCCGGGAGGATTTCATGCTTCCTCCTTGTGCTCGGCGGCGGCGATGGCATCGACGATAGCGGCGGCGGTGATGCGCTCGCCCGTGAGTTCAGCGATATGCTGCCTGTCGCGAAGCACGATGACACGTGAACTATAGGCGACAAGCTCTTCAAGTTCCGAGGAAATTACGATCAAAGACATGCCTTCGGTGCAGAGCTGTTCGATGAGCCGGATGATCTCGGCATGGGCGCCGACATCGATGCCGCGAGTTGGCTCGTCGAGGATGAGAAACTTCGGATTGGTTGCCAGCCAGCGGGCGAGGATCGCCTTCTGCTGGTTGCCGCCGGAGAGCAGCCGGATCGGCTTTTCGCGGTCGGTGGTGCGGATGTCGAGCGCCTTGATATAGCGGTCGGCGAGCGCATTCTGCTCGGCGCGCGACAGTGGTCGGGTCCAGCCGCGGCGAGCCTGCAGCGCCAGCGCGATATTTTCCCGGATCGACAGGTCGCCGACGATGCCATCGGTCTTGCGGTCCTCAGGGCAGAAGCCGAAACCCTTTTCGATTGCAGCGCGCGGGCTGGAAAGGGTGACGGGCTGGCCATCGATCGTCGCACTGCCGCTGTCGGCATGTTCGACGCCGAACAGCAATTCGGCGGTTTCGGTGCGCCCGGAACCGAGCAGACCGGCCACGCCAACCACCTCACCGGCGCGCACATCGAGATCGAAGGGCTTGACCTTGCCGCGTTTGCCGTAGCCGGAAAAACGATACCGGACCTCGCCGGCTGCGATGCTGCGCTCCCCGACCGTCTCTTCGGCCTGGGCGAGCTCCCGGCCGAGCATCATGGCAATCAGGCCCTGGCGCGGCAGTTCGGCAGCATCGCGGGTGCCGACGAGCTTTCCGTTGCGCAGCACAGTGATTCGGTCGCTGATCGCATAAACCTGCTCGAGGAAATGGGTAATGAAGACGATGCCGAGCCCGCGCTTCTTCAGGCCCTCAATGATCCGGAAGAGCAGCGCCACTTCCTGGTTGTCGAGGCTGGCCGTCGGTTCGTCGAGGATCAGCACCTTGCCGGAGAGATCGACGGCACGGGCGATGGCGACGACCTGCTGGACGGCGACGGAGAAACGTCCGAGTTCGGCGGTGACGTCAATATCGATGCCGTAGCCGGCGAGCAGTTCGCGCGCCTTGCGGTTCATCGCGCGCACGTCGGTCATACCGAACCGCCTCGGCTGGCGTCCGAGAAACAGGTTTTCGGCGACACTCAGATTGGTGAGGAGGTTGACCTCCTGATAGACGGTGCCGATACCCAGCTTCTGGGCGGCGAGCGTGTTGGCCGGATTGATTTCCTGGCCGTCAAGCACCATGCTGCCGCCGTCGCGATGATAGGCGCCTGTGATGCACTTGATCAGCGTCGATTTTCCGGCACCGTTCTCGCCGAGAAGCGCATGAACCTCACCGCGGCGCAGCGTGAAATCCACCTTGTCCAAGGCGACGGCGCCGGGAAAAAACTTGGATATGGCCGAGGCTGCGAGAATATTCTCGTTATTGTGAACCATGAGGGCTGCTGTGTCCTGATATTGCGCCGTGCGCCCGCGCCGAGACCGGGCATGACGCCCGATCCGGCACCGGCAGTTCCGCACCGGCCCATGATGGGCCAGTGCGGTTCCAGGTTCAAATCAGTAGCCCTGACCCTTCTTCTCTTCGTAGACCTTCATCGGCTCGTCGGAAGGCGTGTAGAGCTTGGACTCAGTCTGAATCCACTTCGGCGGAGCCTTCTTGTCCTTCAGATAGGCATCGAGCGCGTCGAAGGCCGGACCAGCCATGTTCGGCGTCAGCTCGACGGTGGCATTGGACTCGCCTTCGGACATCGCCTTGAAGATATCGGGCACGGCGTCGATGGAGACGACGAGGATATCCTTACCGGGCTTCAGGCCGGCTTCCTTGATCGCCTGAATGGCGCCGACGGCCATGTCGTCGTTATGGGCATAAAGAGCGCAGATATCCTTGCCGCCGTTCTCGGCCTTCAGGAAGCTTTCCATGACTTCCTTGCCCTTGGTGCGGGTGAAGTCACCGGTCTGGCTACGAACGATCTTGAGGTTGTCATGGCCGGCAAGAGCTTCTTCGAAACCCTTCTTGCGGGCGATCGCCGGCGACGAGCCGGTTGTGCCCTGCAGTTCGACGACGTTGCACTTCTTATCGCCGACAGTCTTCACCAGGAAGTCGCCTGCGACCTTGCCTTCGTGAACGAGATCCGACGTGACGGCCGTCAGGTACAGATCGTCGGGGGCCTTGATGGTGCGGTCGAGAAGGATGACCGGGATCTTGGCTTCCTTGGCTTCCTTCAGAACGTCGTCCCAGCCGGTTTCGACAACCGGAGCGATCAGAATGGCATCAACGCCCTGAGCAATGAAGGAGCGCAAAGCCTTGATCTGATTTTCCTGCTTCTGCTGCGCGTCGGCAAACTTCAGATCGATGCCGCGCTTCTTGGCCTGTTCCTTGGTGACAGTGGTTTCAGCCGCACGCCAGCCCGATTCCGAGCCGATCTGCGAGAAGCCGACCGTCAAGCCACCGGCCGAAGCCGAACCGAACATGCAGGCAGCCAGAACCGTGGCACTCAAAAGTGCAGTCTTCAATTTCATGATATCCTCCCAATGCCGCTCCTTCGCGGCGCAGGGTCAAAAAATCATATAGTATTACTTTTGGCAATCACTTTTTTTAGCGTTACAGAAGAAAAAGGGCGCCCGCCGGGACGCCCTTGGAAGTTGCAAAGCCTGCGGAATTATTGCGCCGGCAGCTTGTCGTCGACACCTTCGACATAGAAGTTCATGCCGAGCAGCGTGGCGTCATCTGCCTTCTCGCCCGCCTTCAGCCAGGGCGTGCCGTCCTGCTTGTTGATCGGGCCAGTGAAGGGATGCAGCTCGCCCGATTTGATCTTGGCTTCGGTTTCCTCGGCCATCTTTTTCACGTCGTCAGGCATGTTGGTATAGGGCGCCATCTTCAGGATGCCATCTTTCAGGCCGTCCCAGCTCTGTTCCGACTTCCAGGTGCCGTCCAGCAGCGCGTGCACACGTTTGGAGTAGTAGGCGCCCCAGGTGTCGACGATCGCCGTCAGCTGCGCCTTCGGGCCGGCTGCGATCATGTCGGACGCCTGACCGAACGCATGGATGCCGCGTTCTTCGGCAACCTGCATCGGCGCAGTTGTATCGGTGTGCTGCGTCAGGACGTCGACGCCTTGGTCGACCATTGCCTTGGCGGCATCGGCTTCCTTGCCGGGGTCGAACCAGGTGTTGACCCAGATGACCTTCAGCTTGAAGCTCGGGTCGATCGACTTCGCACCCTGCTCGAAGGAGTTGATGCCCATCACCACTTCGGGAATCGGGAAGGAAGCGATGTAGGCGGCGCCGTGATTCTTCGAGGTCTTGGCGGCGATCTGGCCGAGGATATAGCGGCCCTCATAGAATCGCGAGTTGTAGGTCGCGAGATTCGGGCCAGTCTTGTAGCCGGTGCCATGCTCGAACTTGACCTTCGGGAACTTGGCGGCGACCTTCACAGTCGCATCCATGAAGCCGAAGGAGGTCGTGAAGATCAGCTTGCAGCCGGAGCGGGCAAGGCGCTCGATGGCGCGCTCGGCGTCCGGGCCTTCCGGGACGTTTTCGAGGTATGGCGTTTCGATCTTGTCGCCGAATTCCGCCTGGACCTGCTGGCGGCCGAGGTCGTGGGCCTGCGAATAACCGCCATCGGTGTGCGAACCGACATAGACGAAGCAGACCTTCGTCTTGTCCGCGGCTTGAGCGGCGGAGGAAATGCCGATCACGGCGGCAGCCGAAGCGGCGAGTGCGAATGCGAATTTTTTCATGGTGACCCCTGTTGGTTTGAAGTTATTGCGGAAATCCGTCCTTGATCTTGTTGCCTTATCGCTCCGGCACAAAGGCCTTTCCGAGCGACGCCGGCGTGTTGATCAACGTCGTGCGCCGATTATGGGAAATGATGATGAGAACCACAATAGTCGCGGCATAGGGCAGCATCGAAAGGAACTGCGAGGGAATGCCGAGGCCGAAGGCTTGCGCGTGCAGCTGCAGGATGGTGACCGCGCCGAAGAGATACCCGCCGGCAAAGACCCGCCATGGCCGCCAGGAGGCGAAAACGACAAGCGCCAAGGTGATCCAGCCGCGGCCGGCGGACATGTTCTCCGCCCATTGCGGCGTATAGACGAGCGACAGCTGCGCGCCGGCAAGACCGGCGCAGGCGCCGCCGAACATTACCGCCAGGTAGCGCGTGCGGATGACACCGATGCCGAGCGCATGGGCCGACGTATGACTGTCGCCGATCGCTCTCAGTTTCAGCCCGGCCCGGCTGCGAAACAGGAACCAGCTGACGCCGATCACAAGCGCAATCGACAGGTAGAAGATCAGATCCTGCCTGAACAGCACATGGCCGATGACGGGAATATCCGACAGGACGGGAACGACGATCTCTTCGAGGCGAATGCCGGGAACGCTGACATAGGGCTCACCGAGCATGCCGGATGCGCCGAGACCGAGAAGCGTAAGCGCCAGTCCCGTCGCCACCTGGTTGGCCACCAGCGTCAGCGTCAGGAAGGCGAACAGCAGCGAGAACAGCGCACCCGCCACTATGCCGCAGATGATCCCGACATAGGGCGAGCCCGATAGCTGCGCGCCGGCAAAAGCGGCAACCGCGCCCATGATCATCATGCCTTCGACGCCGAGATTGAGAACGCCGGAGCGTTCCGCCACGAGTTCGCCGAGCGCGGCGATGACGAGCGGCGTCGAGGCGGTGATAACCGTCAGCAGAATGGCTTCGAAGATGCTCATACCCCCACGCCCCTGACCCGCGACCAGACAATGCGGATTTTGTAGTAGATCAGCGTGTCGCAGGAGAGCACAAAGAAAAGCAGCAGCCCCTGGAAAACACGCGTGACCTTGTCGGAGACGCCGAGCGACAGCTGCGCCGCCTCGCCGCCGAGATAGGTCAGCGCCAGCACCAGGCCGGACGCGATGATGCCGAGCGGATTGAGCCGGCCAAGGAAGGCGACGATGATGGCGGTGAAGCCGTATCCCGGCGAGATGGCCGGCTGCAGGTGGCCGATCGAGCCGGAGACCTCTGATATCCCGGCAAGGCCAGCAAGCGCGCCCGAGAAGAGAAAGCTGAACCAGATCATCTTCTTCGACGAGAAGCCGGCAAAGCGCCCTGCCCGCTCCGACTGGCCGAGGACGACGATCTCGAAGCCTTTCAGCGTATAGCGCAGCATGAACCAGACGCCGATCGCTGCGATGATGGCAAAGATGAAGGCCCAGTGGGCCCGGCCGGATTCCTCCCAGATCGCCGGCAGCACGGCTTCGGGTGCGAAATCCCGCGAGACCGGGAAGTTGAATCCCTGCGGATCGCGCCAGGCGCCGCGCACCAGCCAATCGAGGAAGAGCTGGGCGATATAGACCAGCATCAGCGATGTCAGGATCTCATTGGTGTTGAAATGGGCCTTCAACAGCGCCGGAATGGCGGCAAAAAGCGCGCCGCCGAGCGCCCCAAGCAGCAGCATCAGCGGCAGAACGAGCGGCGAATGCCAGTCGTAAAAGACGATCGGCAGATAGGAGCCGGTAATGGCGCCGATGGTGAACTGCCCCTCGGCGCCGATATTCCAGTTGTTCGAGCGGTAGCTGACGGCAAGGCCGACGGCGATCAGGATCAGCGGTGCTGCCTTGATCGCCAGCTCGTGCAGCGACCAGACCTCGAGCAGCGGCTCGACGAAGAATGCATCGAGCGCCTCGACGGGGTCTTTGCCGAGCATGGCAAACATGATGGCGCCGAAAGCGAGCGTCAGGGCAAGGGCCAGGAGCGGCGAGACGAAGGCGAAGAGCTTCGAGACGTCGGGACGTTTTTCCAGTTCAATGCGCATCGGCAGTCTCCGCGGCCGAGCTGCCCTCATGCAGGCCGCCCATCAGCAGGCCGATCTTTTCGCGGGTGAGTTCGCCGGCCGGATAGGGCCGGGAAAGGCGCCCCTCGGAGATGACGGCGATATCGGTTGCCACTTCGAAGATTTCGTCAAGGTCCTGGCTGATCACGACGACGGCGGAGCCGGCCTTTGCCAGATCGACGAGCGCCTGGCGAATGCGGCTTGCGGCTCCCGCATCGACGCCCCAGGTCGGCTGGTTGACGACGAGGACGGCCGGCTGGCGGTCGAGCTCGCGGCCGACGATGAATTTCTGCAGATTACCGCCTGAGAGCGAGCCGGCGGCGGGATCGTCACCGCTCTTGCGGACATCCATCGCTTCGGAAATGCGCCGCGCCGCAGACTTTACCGCGCCCTGTCTGATGATGCCGAGCACGCCCAGAAAGGCTTTGCGATCCGACTGGCTGCGGGCCAGCACCAGATTGTCGGACAGCTTCATGGCGGAAACGGCCGCGTGCCCGTGCCGCTCCTCCGGCACGAAACCGGCGCCGAGCAGGCGACGGGCGGTAATGCCCTGAGTGCCTATGGGCTTCTTGCGAATGATGATCGCTTCGGCGAAGGCAACCGGATACTCGCCCGACAGCGCGTCGAACAGCTCGCTCTGGCCGTTGCCCGCCACACCGGCAATAGCCAGGATCTCACCCGAACACACCGTCATGGAGACGTCGCGCAACGGCATGGCAAAGGGCGTGCGCGCGGCAACCGACAGATTCGAAACGGCAAGCTGCACCTCGCCCCTGTCGCTGCGCTCGGGATGGGTGACGGTCGCCACTTCACTGCCGACCATCATGCGGGCGAGCGAAGCAGGGGTTTCCTGCCTGGGATCACAGGCGCCGGTCACCCGGCCATGGCGCAGCACGGTGGCGCGATCGCAGATGCGCTGCACCTCCTCCAGGCGATGGCTGATATAAAGAACCGAACGGCCCTCGGCGCGCAGCTTGAACAGCGTCTCGAACAGCTTGTCGGCTTCCTGCGGCGTCAGCACCGAGGTCGGCTCGTCGAGAATAATCAGCTTCGGGTTCTGCAGCAGCGCCCGGACGATCTCGATGCGCTGGCGCTCGCCGACGGAGAGATCGGCGACATGGGCATGCGGATCGAGCGGCAGGCCGTAGGCGTGCGACAGCGCCCTCGCCTCCGCGGCGATCCTGTCGATCGGGATGGCGTCGTCGAGCGACAGCGCGATGTTTTCGGCCACCGTCAGCGCCTCGAACAGCGAAAAATGCTGAAAGACCATGCCTATGCCAACCTTGCGGGCTTGGCCCGGCGAGGTGATGGCGACCTGTCTGTCTTCCCAGCGGATCTGACCGTGCGTCGGCTCCAGCACGCCGAACAGCATCTTGACCAATGTGGATTTGCCTGCGCCATTCTCGCCGAGAAGTGCATGAATTTCGCCCCGCGCGATGTCGAGATCGATGTCATTGCAGGCGGCAAAGCCACCGAAAAACTTCGTCAGCTTCTGGACGGATAACAACGCACCGGAATCCGGCACATTCAATGCAGACACGTTCCCCTCATTTCTTCTGCCGACCGGTCCGTTCGGATCTCATGGAATCAGCAGCGTCGTTCCTGTTGTTTTTCTTGCTTCCAGATCCGCGTGAGCCCGCCCAACCTCACGCAACGGATAGGTTTGGTTGACATTGATACGCACTTTGTTGCTTTGCACAACATCAAATAGCGCCTTTGCACTGTCGTCCAATTCCTGCCGCGTGGCGATATAGGCGAAGAGCGACGGCCGCGTCGCGAAGAGCGAACCCTTCTGAGCCAGCATGGCGAGGGTGAAATTCTCGATCGGCCCGGAAGACTGGCCGAAGGAGGCAAAAAGGCCGCGTGGCTTCAGGCAATCGAGCGACTGTGGAAAAGTGTCCCGGCCGATCGAATCATAGACGACATCGACACCCTTGCCGCTCGTTATTTCGCGGACGCGGCCGACAAAGTCTTCGCTCTTGTAGTTGATCACATGGTCGTAGCCATGGGCCAGCGCCAGCTCGATCTTGTCCTCGGAACCGGCCGTGCCGATGACGGTGGCGCCGAGCGCTTTTGCCCATTGGCCGGCGATCAGGCCGACGCCGCCGGCGGCAGCATGGAACAACAGCACCGTCTGCGGACCGACGTTGAAGGTGCGGTTCAAGAGATATTCGGCAGTCATGCCCTTCAGCATCATCGCCGCTGCCGTTTCGATCTCTATGCCGTCAGGCACATGCACCAGATGGCGCGCCTCGATATTGCGCTCGACGCTATAGGCGCCGTCGGCGTTGGCATAGGCGACACGGTCGCCGAGCTTGAAATCGGCAACATCAGGCCCGACCGCCGTCACTGTTCCGGCGCCCTCCTTGCCGGTGACAAAGGGAAAGTGCGGCACCTTATAGGAGCCGTTGCGAAAGTAGACATCGATGAAGTTGAGGCCGATCGCCGCCTGCCGGATCTGCACCTCGCCTGCCGCCGGTGGCGGAAGATCGATCTCGACATAGTCGAAAACATCAGGTCCGCCCGTCTGCGAGAATGAAACCGCATGCGTCTTCGTCATATTGCCTGTCCTAAGCTTCGCGTCCAAGGGAGGGGAAGAATTGCAGCACCGCGCCGATGACGTAAAGATAGAGCCCGGTCACGATAAAGAGAATGAGCGCCCATTCCGGCGTTTCGAAATGCATTAGCAGCGAATAGACACCGAGCGCCGACCATAGCAGGAAGACGCCGAGATTGAGCGGGCGCAGTCGTTTCACCCGGACCGGGTGGAGAAAATTGATCGGCAGGAAGGTCAGCACCACCGAAATCGTCACGACGACAAGCGCCGTCGTCGCACTCGCATCGATGACGAACAGGGTGAAGACGATCATGTTCCAGACGACAGGAAAGCCGGAGAAGAAATACTCGTCGGTCTTCATGCCCATATCGGCGTAATAGATGGCGCTGGAGACGACGATCATGCCTGCGGCGACGAAGGACCAGGGCTCGCCGATCATGCCGCTCTGATAGAGGGCGAAGGCCGGCAGCAGCACATAGGTGACGTAATCGATGATATTGTCGAGCGTATCGCCCGACCAGTTCGGAAGCACTTCCTTGACCCGTACTTTGCGGGCGATCGGCCCGTCGATGCCGTCAACGAGAAGCGCCAGTCCCAGCCACCAGAACATGTCGATGAAGCGATGCTCGGCGGCGGCAACGACGCCGAGAAAGGCGAGGAACGAGCCGGACGCCGTCAGGATATGAACGGAAAAGGCGCGCATCTCGGCGTAAGGAACACGCTTGTAGTTGAAAATCTTCATAGTCCCCCGACCGCCTGTCGCGCTCGCCCCGGCAAGCGTGTTTTTTTCGCCATCATCACCGGACCCTGTTCCTGAATCGGGTTGGGTTCGACGCCGTAGGTCTTTGTTGTCGCACCGCTTTTGCCGAAAATCAGCATTACGCTGCGGTCCGCCGCTCTAATATGCATCCTTTGTCCGGCTTCGCCAGCGGGAAATATGACATTCTCCGCTCGCCATTGAATCCTGACAATGACATGCATATTTCCCTTCTGAAGCGTCGCGTGGAATGGAATGCCTTTAATTCCGGCCGGATTTGTAATATCTCGCTCCCAATCCGACAGTTCATCCGACGAATACGGGATCCGCTACCGAAATGAACGCGCCTGCAAAGACCGAAGACTTCGCCTCGTCCATCCCCGCCGGCGTCTACGCCGAGACGGTTCTGAGCGTGACGCATTACACCGACCGGCTCTTCCGCTTCACGATGACCCGGCCGCAGGGCTTCCGTTTCCGTTCCGGCGAATTCGCGATGATCGGCTTGATGGTCGAGGGCAAGCCGGTTTTCCGCGCCTATTCGATCGCCAGCCCCGCCTGGGCCGAAGAGCTCGAATTCTTCTCGATCAAGGTGCCGGACGGTCCGCTCACCTCGCATCTGCAGGCAATCAAGCCGGGCGACCAGGTGCTGATGCGCAAGAAGCCGACGGGAACGCTGGTGCTCGATGCGCTGACGCCCGGCCGTCGTCTCTACATGTTTTCGACGGGAACGGGCGTCGCGCCCTTCGCCAGCCTGATCCGCGATCCCGAGACCTACGAGAAGTTTGAGGAAGTCATCCTCACCCATACGACCCGCGATGTCGCCGAACTGAAATACGGCTTCGACCTGGTGCATGAAATCCAGAATGACGAGCTGCTGAAGGAGGTTGTCGGCGACAAGCTGCGCCATTATGCGACCGTCACGCGCGAAGACTTCGAATATCGCGGCCGTATCACCGACCTGATCTCGTCAGGCAAGCTCTTTACCGATCTCGGCGTGCCGCCGCTCGATCCGGCGATCGACCGCGGCATGATCTGCGGCTCCTCGGCGATGCTGAAGGACACCAAGGAGCTGCTGGAAAAGGCCGGCCTCAATGAGGGCGCCAACAGCAAGCCCGCGGAATTCGTCATCGAACGCGCTTTCGTCGGCTGACGTCTTTTTGCGACAAGCAGATCTGAAGCGGCTCCGGAAACGGGGCCGTTTTTATTTGCGGGCGAGATAGTCGATCAGCGCCGCCATGGCCGCATGCGCCTCATCCGGTCTGCCCCGCTGGATGGCCCGAATGACGGCGACATGCAGCGCGATGACGCGGTCCAGGCGCTCGGGGCTTGCGGTGGCATACCAGAGGCGACGCGCATGCGTCTGCACCGGGCCGAGCGCGGCCGTGATGAAGCCATTCGGACAGGCATCCTCGAGGATCTCGTCAAAGGTCTTGTCGGCGGCGAAGAAGCCGGTGAGATCACCGGTGGCGGCGCATTCCTCCATGGCGTCGGCGCAAGCGCCGAGGCGGAGGCGCTGCTCGTCCGTCGCATGTTCGGCAACCAGGCTTGCCGCAATCGGCTCCAGCTCGCGGCGCACCTGCATGACATTGCCATGATCCTCCGGCGCGATCTCGGCAACCTGCAGTCCAACCCGCGGCTTCACCAGGATCAGCCCCTGCCAGGCGAGTTTCTGAATGCCTTCGCGCACCGGCGTTCGCCCGTGGCCCGCCATATCGATCAGCTGCTTTTCGGTGACAAGCGCGCCGGGCTTCAGCGCCAGCGTGACGATCAGGCGCTCCAGCGCAAGATAGGCGCGGTGGCTCTGTGACGTCTCCATGCCGAAAATCCCGCCGAACTGATATATCACATTTTGGCACGGTCGAAAACCGGTGACAAGTCGCCATTGAAATATCAAAAAAGAGACAAATAGATAACAGCGCCATGGCTTCGGGGACTCAGGCGTCTACGCTCCGAAGGAACTCATTGGCCGCCCCACCCTCCGTCCTCCTCGGCTCAAGGCCGAGGAGGACGGAGAGTGCGGTTGGCCTTCTCGCCAACTCGCTCGCCTACAGAGGCATTTTCCGATGACGCATTTATCATGCATCACTCGTGCCGCAGCGCCTCGATCGGATTGAGCTGCGCTGCCCGTCTCGCCGGAAAATAGCCGAAGATCATGCCGATTGCCGCGGAGAAAAGAAAGGCGACGGCGACCATCATCGGGCTGAAGACGAAGGGCACTTTCAGGAAAGTCACCGCCACCAGGCCGAGGCTCAAGCCCAGCACGATGCCGGTGATGCCGCCGAAGAGCGAGAGCGCCACCGCCTCGACCAGAAACTGGGTCAGCACCTGGCTTTCGAGCGCGCCGATCGCCAGGCGAATGCCGATTTCGCGGGTCCGCTCGGTGACGGAGACCAGCATGATGTTCATGATGCCGATGCCGCCGACAAGCAGGCTGATGGCGGCGACGGCGCCGAGCAGGCCGGTGAGCAGCGTCGTCGTGCCGGTCATCGCCTCGGCGATCTGGGTCATGTCGTTGACGTTGAAATCGTCCTGCCGGCCGGGAATAATCTTGCGGCGTTCGCGCAGCAGATTTTCGACATCGGCCTGCACCTTGGCCGTGGGCACACCGTCGCGCGCCGAGATGATGATCTGCGGCACGTTGCTGTTGCCGCTGATGCGCCGCTGGAACACTTTGACCGGCATGATGACCACGTCGTCCTGATCGGTGCCCATGCCGGACTGGCCGCGCTTGGCAAGCACCCCGATGACTGGGCAGGAAACCTTGCCGACGCGGATCTGCTGGCCGATCGGATCGCCGGCGCCGAAGAGCTGCGAGCGAACCGTCTCGCCGATAATGCAGCGGGACTGGCCGCGCTCTTCGGCGGGGGTGAAAGTGCGGCCGAGCGCCAGGCTCCAGTCCTGCGCGGTGAAATAGTCGTTGGTAGTGCCCGAGACGCTGGTCGAATGGTTCTGGCCGCCAAATATCACCGTTGCCGTCGACTGGTTGAGCGGCGCCACCGCCCTCAAGCCGCCGATCTGGTCGCGGATGGCGGCGACATCCTTGACGCTGAAGCGCTTGGCCTCGGAACTCGCCCGGCCGGGGCCGAACTGGCCGGGACGGACGAACAGCATGTTGGTGCCGAGCCGCGACAGTTCGGTCGAAACCTGTGCCGTCGTGCCGTTGCCGATCGTCACCAGCGCGATGACGGCGGCAACGCCGATGACGACGCCGAGCACGGTGAGGAACGAACGCAGCATGTTGCGGCTGATGGCGCGCAGCGCGAGCTTCAGCGTCTCAAAGAACATGATCCGCCCTCCTCCGATGCTCCAGCTCCGTCTCGAGCTTGCCGTCGACGAAGCGCAGCAGCCGCCCGGCATAGGCGGCGATATCGGGCTCGTGCGTGACCATGACGATGGTGATGCCCTGCTCACGGTTCAGCCGCGTCATCAGATCCATGATCTCGACGCTGGTCTTGGTGTCGAGGTTGCCCGTCGGCTCGTCGGCGAGCAGCAGCGCCGGTTCAGTGACGATGGCGCGGGCGATGGCGACGCGCTGCTGCTGACCGCCGGACAGTTCTTGCGTCTTGTGGTGCTCACGCCCGGTGAGGCCGACCAGCGCTAGGGCCTCACGCGCCCGTTCACGCCGCTCGCGCACCGCCATGCCGCGATAGATCAATGGCAGCTCGACATTCTCGACCGCCGAGGTGCGCGACAACAGGTTGAAACCCTGGAAGACGAAGCCCAGCATGTGGCGGCGCAACAGCGTCAGATGGCTGCGGTCGAAGCCGCTGGTCGGAACGCCCTGGAAGATGTAATCGCCCGATGTCGGCACGTCGAGGCAGCCGAGAATGTTCATCGCCGTCGATTTGCCGGAGCCTGACGGCCCCATGATCGCGACGAACTCATGGGCATCGATCGCAAGATCGACATGGTCGAGCGCGCGGATCGCCGCCTCGCCCTCGCCGTAGATTTTCGAGACCTTCCTGAATTCGATCAGCGGCGGGTTTGTCATCCGTCTCTCCGCCTAATTCGTCCGCACCGTGGCGTCGGTCACCAATGCGTCATCTGCCTTGAGGTCGCCGGAGACCACCTGGGTGAACTGGCCGTCGGACGAACCGACCTGGATAATGACGGGCGCGGCGCGGCCGTTGCGCAGCACCCAGACGCGGCGCTGCGCTCCGGTCAGCATCTCACCGGAATTGCCGCCGCGCCGGCGTGGCGGCCCGAAGATCCCGAGAATGCCGCGTCCGCGCCGTTCCGCCTGCGGCGGGGCATAACGCAAGGCGGCGTTCGGCACCATCAGCGTATCCTTGACGGCCTCGACGGTGATGTCGGCGGTCGCGGTCATGCCAGGGCGCAGCAGCAGGTCGGCATTGTCGACCGAGAGCACCGCCTTATAGGTCACCACGTTGTTGACCACTTCGGAGGCGAAGCGGATCTGCTCGATCTCGGCGGGGAAGGACCGGTCGGGATAGGCATCGACGGTAAATTTCGCCTTCTGGCCGACGGCGATCTTGCCGACGTCGGCCTCGTCGACATCCACCTGCAGCTCCATCTTCTTGAGATCGCCGGCGATGGTGAAGAGAATTGGCGCCGAAAGCGAGGCGGCGACGGTGGCGCCCGGATTGACGGACCGGGTGAGAATCACGCCGTCGATCGGCGAAACGATCTTTGCCTTGGCGAGATTGACCTCGGCAAGCTGCAGGTCGGCCTCCGAGGCGAGAACCTCGGCTTCGTTGATCTGTTTGGCGGCGACGGCGGAATCATATTTGTAGGTGGCGTCGTCGAGACTCTGCTGGGTGGAGACATTGCTCCTGACCAGGCTCTTCAGCCGCTCGAGCGAGGTGCTTGCCGATTCGAGATCGGCATTGGCCTTGGCGACATTCGCCTTGGCCGAATTGACCTTGGCGCGCGAGCTCTTCACATCCGCTTCGAGCTTGTTGGTGTCGAGCAGCGCCAGCACGTCGCCTGCCTTGATCGTGCTGTTATAATCGACGTTGACGTCGCGGACGGTGCCGGAAAGTTCGCTCGATATGTCCACCTGCTCGGTCGGCTGCACCGAACCCGTGGCGGTGACGAGTACCGTCAGGTCGCCGCGTTTTGCCGGCTGGGTGGCGTAGCTCACTTCGCTTTCCCCCCGGCCAGCATAGAAGTATGCGGCACCCGCGGCGGCAGCGAGGATGATCAGCAGAATGAGCAGACGCCCGCGCCAGCGGCCTCGCTTGTTCTGCCTTGCCGACGCGGCAAGAACCGCTGCGAGGTCGGGCGTCGCGCCGGCCTTTGCTCCGGTTTCGTCGCCGCTTACGATTTTGTTCATGTCATCCTCGATCAGTCAGTGGCCGCATCGGCCTGCAATGAAATAATCACACCGCAGATGAACCGGGAATTAGCGTTGCCGCCGAACTGGCACGGAATTGCGGACAGGTGAAATGAAATATTGGTAAGAAAACTCAAGTTTCCGCACGGCGGAGCCTATCGCGCAAAATTCTGCAGTGCTTTCGCGCTCCCGACAGGCAGCAATTGCCGACGGTCAATCGGCATCCTCGGCATGTTGCCCGGCACCCGGCAGCGGATGCAGCCACAGTTCGCGCCGCTTGATCCAGACTTCATGGCTCGGCTCAAGATCCGTCGGCGGGCTATCGAGCGAGCCGAGGCGGATTTCCACCGCCGCCTCCTGAAGGCAGAAAAGCCTGCTGCCGCAGATGGGAGAGAAGCTGCGACCGGCGAAAGTGGCAATCTCGCCGCTATGGGAGAAAGCCGAGCGAGGCCAGAGCGCAAAGAAGACGAATGCGGAGCCGCTCGATTTGCGGCAATCGGCGCAGTGGCAGAGGCCGACGCCAAGCGGCTCGCCCTTCATTCGGTAGGCGACCGCTCCGCAAAGGCAGCCTCCGGTTCTGATGCTCATGGACTGCCGTCAGGAGTCGAGCTTGGTGGGGAGCCGCGGCGGGCGCCGCTTGGCCGCCATCAACAGGTCGAGCTCGGTGGCGGAGGGGCCAAATTTGTCATAGAGGCGCTTGGCCTCCTTGTCGTCCAACCGGTATTTTCTGGCAAATTCGCTCATGCTGTAGGGGCGGCCACGCAACACTCTTCGCGCCGGGGTCGCCGTTTTCGGTGCGTCGGTCATGGTTTTCTCCTTTCCTCAGCTTCCCTGTAAGTTAGAGCGGCCCATCTATTTGAAAAGAGTCGAGCGGCCTCGGCGGGGCCGTCAACCGGGACGGATGCGGCTGATTTTCCTGGAACCTTTTTGCCGAGAGACGGTTTTCGAAGCGAGGCTGCGGGCCGCGCCAAGCGGACGCGGCGGCGCTGGAGAACATCGGGATTTTTCCGCTTTCTCCCGATGGCCAACGAAATGGCAGGCGAGCTCCCTACCCGCCCGGTCCGCTTCCTCATCCCCATTCTCCGGTGAGATCACGAAATGTTAAAATGCGGAACGCATGCGCCTGGGCGAGGTTGTCAAGACGAGGTCGACGTGGCCTCAGTTCAAAACCAAGGAGAAACCAAATGGCAAACCAAGGTGGAACCCATGAACAGCACGTCAAGGCTGGGCAGCAGAGTCACAAGAACGACTCCAATACCCGCAGCGCCTCTTCAGGCAGCCGCGACGCGCAGTCCAGCGGAACCCGCGGCGGCAGCCATGAGCAGCATGTAAAGGCTGGTCAACAAAGTCACAAGAACAGCCACTAAAGCTGTCGCGACATGAAACTCGGCCCGCGCCCTCCATTCCGGCGCGGGCTTTTTGTTTCAAGACAGACGCCGGCCGTCCTCACCGAAGAGGTGGAGAACCTGGGGGTCCAGATGCAGCGGCAGGCTGTCGCCCGATTTCATCTTCTGCTGGCCCGCAAAAACGGCGATCAGCTTCTTGCCGGCGGCTTCGGTGTGGACGACGGTTTCAGAACCCAGCTCCTCGACAAGGGTGATCCGCGTGTCCAGCCTGGCTGCGGCGGCTGCATCGGCGAGGCTGATGTGCTGTGGCCGGATGCCGATACTGATCCTTTCGCCCACGGGGCCCGCCTCCTTGGCAATGACGGAAAGACGGTGGCCGCCGACGGTTTCGACTTGCGCGAAACCGTCCTCGTGACCGACGATCGAGGCTTCCAGAAAATTCATGTGCGGCGCGCCGATGAAACCGGCGACGAAGCGGTTGGCCGGCTCGTTGTAGAGTTCCAGCGGCGTTCCCACCTGCTCGATCCTGCCGCCTCTGAGCACGACGATGCGGTTTGCGAGGGTCATCGCCTCGACCTGATCATGGGTGACGTAGATCATCGTCGCCTTCAGGCGGGCGTGGAGCGCGGCGAGTTCGGCGCGCATGCTCACCCGTAGCTCGGCATCGAGATTGGAGAGCGGCTCGTCGAGCAGGAAGGCATCCGGCCGGCGGACGATGGCGCGGCCGATCGCGACGCGCTGGCGCTGGCCGCCGGAGAGCTGGCCCGGACGGCGCTGCAGAAACGGCTCGATCTCCAGCATGCGGGCGGCGTCAGCGATGCGTGCTTCGATCTCGGCCTTCGCCACCTTGGTGTTCTCCAAGCCGAAGGCAAGGTTTTCGCGTACGCTCATATGCGGATAAAGCGCATAGGACTGGAAGACCATGGCAAGGCCGCGGTCGGCCGCACCGATCGCGGTGACGTCCTTGCCGTCGATGGCGATACTGCCGCCTGTGGGCTTGTCGAGACCGGCGATCAGGCGCAGCAACGTCGATTTTCCGCACCCGGACGGGCCGACGAAAGCGACGAACTCGCCGTCATTGACCTCAAGCGAGACATCGCGGATGACCTCGACGGCGCCGAAATTCTTGACGATGTTCCTGAGCTCGAGTCCGCTCATGCGCTCTCCTGTTTCATATTATTTCAGCCCCGAGCCGGCGATACCAGTCGTGATGAAGCGCTGCAGGAAGACGAAGATCAGCACGACGGGGATCATCGAGACGACGGTCATGGCGAGAATATAGTGCCATTGCACATTGAGCTCGCCGGCATAGACGTTGAGCCCGACTTGCAGCGTGTAGAGTTCCTTGCGCGACAGCACGATCAGCGGCCAGAGGAAGTCGTTCCAGCGCCAGACGACCGAGAAGATCGCCAGCACCGCCAGCGCCGGGGCCGACAGCGGCAGGATGATGCGCCAGTAGATCTGCCATTCGCTGGCCTTGTCCATGCGTGCCGCATCGATCAGCTCGTCGGGGATCGTCAGCATATATTGGCGCAGCAGGAAGACGCCCGTCGGCGTGGCGACGGTCGGCAGGATGACGCCCCAGAGGCTGTCGAAGAGGTTCAAGCTGCCGATGACCGAATAGAGCGGCACGACGATCACCGAGAGCGGCACCATCAGCGTCGCCAGGATCATCAGCATGACGGCGGTGCGGCCGGGAAACTGGTATTTCGACAGCGCGAAAGCGGCCATCGAATTGACCAGCAGGGTGATGGCCGTCGCCACCACCGTCACGAAGACGGAGTTGCGCAGGAACAGGAAGAAGTCGAAGCGTTGGAACGGCTCGGTGTAGTTGTTGGTCGCGAATTCGACCTCACGCACCGGCGTGCGGTCCTTGATGTTGACCTTGACGATTTCGCCCGGCTGTTTCGGATCGACCATCTGGCCCATGATGCCGATGCGGCGGACTTCGGCGAGAACATGGGTGCTGCCATCCGGCATCGTCACATTATAGAGCGGCAAAGGCTTGTCGTAACCCGGCACCACGGCCTGCTCGGTGACATAGGGCAGGACGGACGGCGGGAACTCGGCAAGGGCGGCCGGTGTCTTGAACGAGGAGAAGACGAGCCAGATGGCCGGGCCGAACATCAGGATGACGCCGGAGATCAGCCAGATCCAGGTGACGACATCGGTCCAGTGCCAGCCGCGGCCGCGGCGGCGAAGCAGGAAGGTGGCGACGGCGCTCATAGACGTTTCCCCTTCTTCTCGTTGCGGCTGCTTGCGGCGAGCTGGACCAGCGTCAGGATGACGAGCACGATGCCCATCAGGATCGAGGCGGCCGATGCAAGGCCGGGATTGCGCAGCGAACTGGCAAAGCCGGTCTCGTAAATAAACTGGGTGATGTACATGGTGCTGGTGCCGGGCCCGCCGCCGGTGAGCACGAAAACCTCGTCGAAGATCTGCACGGCGCGGATCAGTGCCAGGACCAGGACGACGATGAGGTTCGGCATCAGCAGCGGCAGGGTGATCCGCCGGAAGATGCGGGTGGGGCTCGCCTTGTCCATCGCCGCCGCTTCGTAGAGATCCCTCGGGATCGCCTGCAGGCCGGCGAGCAGGATCAGCGCGTAAAAACCCATATGCGCCCAGACCGAGACGAAGACAGCGAAGAAGAAGGCCCAGAAACGATCGCTGAGCCAGGAGAAGGGTTCGAAGCCGAACGGGCTCAGCGCATAGTTCAACAGGCCCTCGCGCTGAAGGATCCACTTCCAGATCAGGCCGACGACCACGGGCGACAGCAGCACCGGAAAGAAGAAGACAGCGCGCCAGAAGCCGCGATTGGAAAGTTCGCGATTGAGGATCAACGCCGTTGCGAGCGCCGCGACCAGCATTGCCGAGACCTGGAAGACGACGAAGACGGCGGTGTTGCGCACGGCGGCCCAGAAGGTGTCGGCAGCACAAGTGGAGGGGTCGAGATAAGAGCGGCAATCGAAGAGGATGCGGTACTGCTCAGCGCCGACATAGCTCCTGTTCGGCAGGAAGATGGCGCCGCCGCTCGTCGTCGAATAGATGAAGTTGATGACCAGCGGCAGGAGCACGAAGATGGAAAAGATCAGCATGTTGGGCGCCAGGAAGACGCCCGCCATGCCGCTCAGCCCCGTCAGCTTCTGCCAGGCGCGCATCGGGATGTCGATCATCCCCATGACGAGCCTGACAGGCGCAAGGAGCGCCTGCCGCAGACCGGCTTTCGCCGGTGGTTCGGAAGAAACCGTCTTCTCCGCCATTCGTTCGTCCGTCAGTTGCCGCCAACCTTGGCCTTGATGTCCTCGTCGATGCGGGCGTAGGCGTCGTCGAGCTTCATTTCGCCGGCGATGACCTGGCTGATGCGGGCAACGATGGCGCTGTAATAGGCATCCGACCACTTCCAGCCCGGCAGCTTCATCGCAGGAGCGGCTGTCTGGCCGGCCGATTCGACGAAGGCCTTCAGCGCCGCCTTCACATGCGGATTATCGGTCTTGAAGTCCACCTGGCCGGCGGCCACACCCTTATGCGCGGGAATGAACAGGCTGCGCTCGGCAAATTCCTTCTGCACGTCGGCGCTTGCCAGGTAGTCCATCACCTTGGCGACGTCCTTCGGGTTCTTGGTGTACTTGACGGCGACGAGACCCGCACCGCCCTGCATGCCGGTGCAGGCGACCGTGCCGCAGGGGCTTCCGGCCATGATCCAGTCGAAACTGTCGCCGATCTTCTGCGCGAAGCCCGAAACCTGCCAGCTGCCCGAATAATAATAGGCGAGACCGCCATTGATGAAATCTTCGGCCGCAGCGCGATAGGTGCTGCCGGCAGCACTGACCCAGACGTCCTTGTTGACGGTGCCGTCCTCGTTCCATTTGACAAAGCGGCTGAGGAATTCCTTGGAGCCCTGATCGATGGGCGCCGGCTTGCCATCAGCGGCGATATAGTTGGCGCCATAGGAAATATTCGGGCCGGAGACGCGGTGGCCGGAGCGGTCGATCGCCATGGCGAAGACTTTCTGGCTGTCAGCGACCTTCCTGGCCGCCGCCGCCCAGTCATCCCAGGTTGCTTTCGGACCGGGAATTTCGACGCCGGCCTGCTCGAACAGCGTCTTGTTGACGAAGCCGCCGGTCAGCGTCAGCTGGGTCATGAAGCCGGTGATGGCGTTCGAACCATCGGGGCGCATCCAATCGGCCTGGGCGCCGAAATTCTCGTCCCAGTATTTCGCATCGGCGAGGAGCGGGCGAAGGTCGAGCCAATGCTGCGCCTGCGCCTTCAGATTGGTGACGCGGGCGATATCCGGTCCCTTCCCGGCTTCCAGCTGCACCGGCAGCTGTTCCTTGACAACGTCATAGGAGACTTCGTCGAGGATGACGTTGACATCGGGATTGGCCTTGGAGAAACGCGCCAGCAGATCCTTGATCACCTCGCCTTCGCCGCCGTCGGAATACCACATGATGCGCACGTCGCCGGCATGGGCGGCAACGGAACTCAAGAGAACCGCAGCAAAAGCCGCGCCGATCGATTTCATTCTGGTCATAGTCTCCTCCTCTTGACCGCTGAATTCCTGCGCCCGGCCGGGTCCTCCACCGGCCGAACAGTCGTCTACGAGGCAGCGCGCCGCCGCTGCCTGCCCGGTATCTCCAGATGTATCGCTTCTCCCCGCACCGACCAGTCCGAGGGTCTCAGAATACGGCCTTCGGCGCGCACGGTGCCGTCCTCTTCGAAGACGACCTGACCGTAATCGGGATCGACGATGATCAGTGCACCCTCATTGTCGCGGCGGGCTGTAAGCGTGGCGAAGCGCGCCCGCATGCCGTCGAGGCCGTCTTCGCGCCCGAGATCGGAGAGACGGACAATCCAGCGCCCCGTGCGGCCGGCCAGGCGCAACTCGACATCCGTCGCCGGCCCGTGTTTCACCGGTTCGAGCAGGCCGTTGCCGACCAGCATCGCAAGCCCATTGCCGGAGCGGGCGAGCGCCAGCTTGCCGTCGACCAGCTTCTCGTCGAAGGCTTCGAGCGGGAACCAGGCATGGGTGAAATCCGGCTGGCCCTCGTGGATGTCGAAATCGAGAATGGCGAGGTCACGATATTGATGCACGCGCGGCAGCGTTCCGCAGCCGCCCCAGAAGCTCGGCCGGCCGTAGCCGAACTGGATGGTTTCGCCGGGATGGTTGATCCAGATCTGCGCTTCCGGCCGCTCGCCCAAACGCAGATGCAGAACCGTCTCCCGATAACCCCAGGCGCCTGGGCGATAATGGGCGATGGTGCCGAGTGCGGTGTCGCGCGTCTTGTAGTGATAGAGGGCGGCGAAGCGGTTCTCGCCCTGGGAAAAGGTCCATTCCTGCGCGTCGTCGGACTGGTGCGCAGCGATGGCCGCGAGCTCTTGCCGAAAACGCAGACCATGATCGCGGATGCAGACGGCCAGCTGCGGCAGCGCGTGGACGCGGCGGCCGTACCAGCCGCGACCCCAGAGCAGCCGGGCGATGGCCGACAGCTCGACCGAGCGGCCGGGACGCAGCGTGTGTTCGTAGGAGCGGCCCTGGCTGCCGGTCAGCATGCCGTGATGGGACGAGCGGGCGACAATTTCCATCAGGCGGACGATGCTGGCGCTCGCCCGGGCGCGGATCGCCTCATCCGGGGCGCAGGCGGCGAGCGCCGTCAGACCCTTGAGGTCGATCGGAAAATAGGGAACGGAATTCCACTCGGCCATTTCCCAGCGCTCGAAATGATCGAGCCAGGCGCGGACGCGCTCTTCGCCAACCTTCATCTGCTCGGCGCCGGTGCGGCCGGAACGGACGAAGACGGCATCGAGGAACAGCCTGCCGCCGAGATAGGCGGCGGTGTGGAAGAGCAGCGCGTGGTTTTCCGAAAAATACCACTGAACGTCGTTGCCCGGCTCGTCCATCCAGTAGCGGTAATTGAGAACGGCACGCTCGATCCGCTGCCGCAGGGCTTGCGACAGCAGATCGCTCCAGCGCGTATAGGCAAACAACAGTGGAACCAGCACGAAATCAGCGCAATCGTGACATTCCTCGATGACCGGCAGCATGGCCGAAATCATCGCCTCGGTCTCCTCGCCGCCCTGCCCCAAAGCCAGGCGCGCGAAGGCGCAGACCGTATCGGGCTCGGAATGGGCGGCGACCTCGGCAAGCGCCTCGGCGACGCGATCCTCGAGCGCGGCGGGCGCCAGTCCCTGGCGCTGGGGATGGCAGATCTCGACGCCGAGCGTGCGGCTGATAGAAAATTCGCCTGCTTTGAACGTGATCCGGAAATGGCGGAAATCGGCGGGCATATCGGCCGAGGGGCCGAGTTCCAGCTTCGTTGCTCCCGCTTTCAGCGCGAATTCATAATCGAAGCGCTCGACCGACATGAAGTCGCCTTCGATCTCGACATCACAGCTCAACGCCACCGGCAGCGGCGCGGGAAACAGGATCGTCACGTCTTCGCCGAGATAGGCGGTGCGGTCGAAGCGCATGCCTTCGAGGATTGCTTCCAGCCCGTCCGCGTCACCGGCCGCGATGGGGACAGGCACCGATGTTTCGACCTCCGGCCCATCGAGATAATCCAGCTGGAAATAGAAGCGGGCGTCGCGCTCGGCGAGATCGTCGAAATAGATGCGGATCTCGTTGAGGCCCGCCGTCAACTCCACTTCGAAGGTCTGCTGGGCTTCCAGATTGCGCACGTAAGGCGCCATGAAACCCTGCTCGCGGCCGTTGACGAAGAGGATGGCGCCGCCGCAGGTCGACAGGCGCAACGTGGCGGAACCAGCGGCGCGAGCGTCGAGAACGGTGCGCGCCCAGCAGCCGATGCGCGTCGGGCGAAACCAGAATCCGGAGAGATCGACGCGCGGCGATGAAAAGGGAAGCCACCAGCGGACGGCCTCGAATTCGGCAGCCGGCTGCGGCCGCCGTCCGGAGAAGGATGCCTTGAATTCGGTGCGGCAGGGATATTCATGCGGGATGAAATTCTTCGTCTTGGTGACGAAGAAAAACGGATCCATGTTGCCTTCCATCGGCCGGTCGGCAACGTCGTAGCGCGCCTGTGAGAGCGAGCCGAGCTGCCAGTAGACGATCGGACTCTGTTTCGCGGTCTTGCGGCGGAGATAGGACTGCTCGGCGGCCATGCTTCAGCCCGCTTGAGCTTTAACACGCCGGGCAAAATGCCGACGCATGGACTTGCCGTCAAACCGCATCTTCAAAGCCTCCCTGCTCTGCCGCCTGTCGCTGACACGTCAATTGTGCATAGCCATTCCGTTTGCGCAATCTGAAAGATTTTTGCATACTTCAAGAGGGAGCGAGGAGATGTGATGGCCGCGGAGCAGAAAAAAGGCAGGCGCACACGCCTCGACGACATCGCCGCCCGCTGCGGCGTTTCGATCAGCACAGTGTCGCGGGCGCTGGCCGGCGAAAAGGGCGTCAGGCCCGAGATCCGCAAGCTGGTGCTGGAAACGGCGAGCGCTGTCAGTTACGCGCTACCGGCGAGCGTCGCCGGCAAGAAGGTCATGCTCGTCGCCTCCGGCGCGGCGATGATCGACTACGTCCGCAACCAGTTCACGCTCCACGTGCTCGAAGGATTGAACGCGCGCGCGTCCGCCCTCGGCATCGAGATGGCGATGCGCCCGGTCGCCGACAAGGCCGATGAAGCCCGCGTCATCGACGAGATGCGCAATGATGCAAGTTTCGGCGGCATGCTGATCCTGACGGTCGACGAGGAGGACATGCTGGCGGCCGCCGCCGATCTCGGAAAGCCCGTCGTGCTCGTCAACAGCGACGATCCCTATATGCGGCTTTCGAGTGTGACGCCCTGCAACCGCTCGGCCGCCTTCATCGCCGCCGAGCGCTTGATCGAGGCCGGGCATCAACGCATCCTGTTCATGCTGCGGCCGGGACGGCGGACGATCGAGCGGCGCCTGGAGGGGTGGCGCGACGCGCTGCAGCATCATGGGCTGACGGCCGATGCCGACCTGGTGCTCGAGGTCGAAGACTGGTTGCCGGAACTCGGCGCCGAGGCGATCACCCGTCTCGTCGGCGACAAGGGTCTTTGCTTCACCGCCGTTCTGACGGCAGGCGACAGTCTCGCCAACGGCGCCGTGCGCGGATTGCAGGCGATGGGTTATGCAGTGCCGCAGGATGTCTCCGTCATGGGCATAGACGACCTGCCGCAATCGGCCTTTCTCAATCCGCCTCTGTCGACGGTGCACATCCCGATGCGCGAACTCGGCGCCACCGCGCTCGACCTGTTGCGCGACATGATGCTCGGCCTTGCCTTGCCGCGCCGCCGTGTCGAGCTTGCCTGCCATGTCGTCGAAAGAGGCAGCGTCGCAGCCGTCCGCCATCCGGTTGCCATGGATCACATCAAGCCAATCGCATGAGGTTATGCCGATCATGAAATTCCTGGCGATATCCGGAAGCGCCCGCAGAGCCTCGACCAATACGGCCATGCTATATGCCCTCCAGTCGGCTGCCGGGCCGGCGCATACGCTCTCGGTCTATGATCGTATTGGCGAGCTCCCGGTCTTCTCGCCCGATCTCGAACTTCCCGAGCCTCCTTCCGAAGTGGCGGCTCTTGCAAAGGCGATCGCGGATGCGGATGGACTGATCCTGGCGAGCCCCGAATATATCAGGTCAATCCCCGGCGGGCTGAAGAACGCCATCGACTGGCTCGTCTCCCGCAACGAAGTGATCGGCAAACCGATCGTGCTTGTGCACGCGTCGCATCGCGGCGACGACATGCTGCAGCAGCTTCGCAGCGTTCTTGCCACGCTGAGCGAGCGCTTCAACGAGCAGCTCTTTCTTCGCCTCCATCTGATGAAGCTTTCCCCGGAAGAAATTGCCGAGCATCTTTCCGCGCCCCGGCATCAGGAGGAGATGCGCGATTTCCTCGAGGCTTTCGCACGCTATTGCAGTGCAGCCTGAGGCTCGGCTGCGCAACGACCCCGTCAAGCCTCCATGAAGCTCGCCTCGAACAGCTCCTGCGCATAGGCATCATGCGTCGTGCCGGCCTGCAGATCCGCCTTTGTGAGTTCGTCGACGAAGCCGCCGTTCTTCATGATCAGCACCCGGTCGCACATATGGGCAATGACCGCGAGATCGTGACTGACGAGCAGATAGGTCAGCCCCTTCTCCTCACGCTGATCGGCAAGCAGGTTGAGGATTTCGGCCTGGACGGAGACATCGAGCGCCGAGGTGGGCTCGTCGAGCAGCAGGATCGGCGGCGACAGGATCAGCGCCCGGGCGATCGCCACGCGCTGCCGCTGGCCGCCGGAAAGTTCGTGCGGAAAACGGTTGGCGAAGCTTGCCGGCAGGCCAACCTGGATCAACGCCCTTTCCACCTTCGGCCAGATGTCTGAATGGCGCATGGCGCGCAGCGGCTCGGCGAGCGCGGTGCCGATGCGGTGGCGCGGATGCAGGGATCCGTAGGGATCCTGAAAAACCATCTGGGCTGAGGTCAGTTCCTCGCGGGAGCGCTTCTTGCCGATCGGCCTTCCGCGAAGCTCGATCTGGCCGGTCCAACCGGCCTCCATGCCGGCGAGGCAGCGCAGCACCGTCGATTTGCCGCAGCCGGATTCGCCGACGATGCCGAGGGTCTCACCCTGGCCCACCTGAAAACTGATGCTCCTGACGACATGATTGCTTGATTTGCCGGAGGAAAAGACGACGTCGAGGTCACGGACATTGATCATTGCGCCGTCTCCAGATCGAGTTTCGCCCGGTCGAGAACGGCAAGCCGGCGAACCGGGTGCTTCGGGTCGGGCAGCGCCGCGATCAGCCCGCGCGTATAGGGATGGCGAGCCTCTTCGAGACTGGTCAGCGTTTCGACGATGCGGCCGGCATACATGACGATGATGCGCTCGCAGAAGGCTGCCACCATGCGGATGTCGTGGCTGATCAGGAGCAGGCCCGAATTGTTCTCGCGCACCAGTTCGTCGAGCAGCAGCAGCACGTCCTTGCGGACGCTGACATCGAGCGCCGAGGTCGGCTCGTCGGCAATGACAAGCTTCGGCCGGGCCAGCAGCATCATGGCGATCATCACGCGCTGGCCCATGCCGCCCGATATTTGGTGAGGATAAAGCGCCATAACCCGGTCGGGATCGCTGATGCGCACGCGCTCCAGCATGGCGCGGGCTGCATCCAACGCCTGGCTCTTGCCAAGACCGAGGTGAAGGCGTGCGGCTTCGGCGATCTGTTTGCCGATCGAGAGCACCGGGTTCAGCGAATAGCGCGGATCCTGCATGATCAGCGCGATATCCTTGCCGCGAAGCGCGCCCATCTGGCGCTCGCTCTTCGACAGCAACGGATCGCCACCGAGATCCAGACGTTCGGCGATGACGACCGCGGCCGGCGGCAGCAGACGCATGATGGCGCGACCGGTCGTCGACTTGCCGGAACCGGATTCTCCGACGATGCCGACCCGTTCGCGCCCGACATCGAAACTGACATTAGAGACGGCGGGCACGGCCCCTCGCCCAAAGCGAACGCTCAAGTTCTTGACGGACAGAACGGGCTGCAAATCATGATCTTTCATTTCAAGATCTGGCATGGCGGGGATCCAGAATGTCGCGCAGAGCATCTCCGGCGATGTTGAAGGCAAGGCTGGTCAGCAGGATGGCGATACCGGGCATGACGGCGACCCACCAGTAATCGAGCATGAATTTGCGGCCGTTGGAAATCATCGCGCCCCATTCCGGTGCCGGCGGCTGGGCGCCGAGGCCGAGGAAGCCGAGCGAGGCCGCCGTCAGGATGATGCCCGCCATGTTGAGCGTCAGGCGCACGATGACCGACGGCACGCACATCGGCGCGATATAGAGAAGAAGAATGCGGATCGGCGAGGCGCCGTAAAGGCGGGCGGCGACGACATAGTCGGCATTTCTGACGACCAGCGCCTCGGCGCGCGCGAGCCTGGCGATCGGCGGCCATGCCGTCAGTGAGATGGCGATGATGGCCGTCGTCAGGCCGGCGCCGAGTGCTGCCGCAAAGGCGAGCGCCAGGATCAGCGACGGGAAGGACAGAACGATATCGGTGGCCCGCATCAAGAGCGCGTCGGTGCGCCCGCCGAAGAAACCCGCGACCACGCCGATCAACAGGCCGATCGGCCCGACGATCAGGGAGATCGACAGCACGGTCTGAATGGTGATGCGCGTGCCGAAGATCAGACGACTCAGAATGTCGCGACCGAATTCGTCGGTGCCGGCCCAATGTGCGAGGCTCGGCGGCTGCAGGGCGTCGCCAAGCGATTGGATGACCGGGTCATAAGGCGCAAGTAACGGCGCGAAGATCGCAATCAGGCAAAGCAGGCCGAGGATGACGAAGCCGGCAAGGCCGAGCGGCTCGGCAGCCAGCTTGCGGCCGGCACGGGCAAACGACGCCGCCATGCGGTTCGGCACGCTCGGAGGACGGATCTGAATCTCGCCGCGGATAACATTGCTCATCGGGCTGTGGTTCATCGCGCCACCTCCCGCATGCGCGGATCAAATATGGCGTAGGCGACGTCGGCGAGGAAGTTCAACAGCATGAAAATGAAACCCACAATGATGGTGCCGGCCACGATGGCGTTCATGTCGCCGATCATCAGCGCATTCGTCATGTATTGGCCGATGCCCGGCCAGGAAAAGACGATCTCAGTCACGACGGCGCCTTCGAGCAATCCGCCGTAGGAAATGGCCAGGATGGTGATCAGCTGCACGGCGATGTTCGGCAGGACGTGGCGCCAGATCGTGCCGAAGGGGCTTACACCCTTGGCGCGGGCCGCAATGACGTAATCCTGGCTCAACTGCTCGAGTGTGAAGCTGCGGGTCATGCGGGTGATGTAGGCCATCGCGGCATAGGCGAGAATGATGGCAGGAAGGATGATATGGCCGAGGGCATTCCAGAAGATTTCCGTCTCGCCCTGCAGGAGGCTGTCGACCAGCAGCAGCCCGGTCTGCGGGGTGACGAGGCCTTCGTAAAACACATCGATCCTGCCTGGCCCGCCGACCCAGTTCAGGCCGGCATAGAAGATGACGAGGCCGACGATGCCGAACCAGAAAACCGGGATCGAATGACCGACGAGGGCAACCACGCGGGCGACCTTGTCGATCAGGCTATCGCGAAACAGCGCTGCGACCAGGCCGAGCGGGACGCCGACGAAGGTCGAAATGATCACGGCCAGCGTGGCCAGTTCGAAGGTCGCCGGAAAGGCCTGAGCGAGATCGGAAGAGACGGGGTTGCCGGTGAGCACGGCCGTGCCGAAATCACCATGGGCGAGCCCGTTCAGATAAAGGAAGAACTGCTGATAGATTGGCAGATCGAGCCCCAGACGCGTCCGCATCGCGGCATAGGCGGCGGGATCGGCGAGTTCGCCGACGATCGCGCCGACGGGATCCGTGGGCAGGACGCGGCCGATCACGAAGGTGACGCAGAGGAGAATGAACAGGCTGACGAGCAGATGCGCCAGGCGTCGGCCGAATTCGGCTACAGAGAGTTCCTTCATGATCGGCTGCCTCGGGAGTATTACTGGGCTTCAGACTTGGTGACGTTCTCAAGACGCGTCAGCTGGGTCGGATGCCCTACATATCCCTGCACCTTGCTCGACAGGACGATCGGCTCGAAGCGTTCGAACATAGGCAGCACCGCAGGCTTCTGTTCGACGAACATCTTCTGCATCTCGACGTAGAGCTCGCCGCGCTTCTTGGCGTCCGGCTCCATCGATGCCTTGGCCGTCAGCGCCGTCAGCTCCGGGATGTCCCAGGCCGAGCGCCAGACGAAGTTGCCGGCATTGTTGGCTTCTTTCGAGTTGTCGGGGTTGGACGAGAACTGCTCCATCGAGCCGAGCACGTTCGGCATGTAGGCGCTGGTCTGCGGGATCAGCAGATCGAAGTCCCTGGCGCGATGGGCGGCGATGATTTCCGAGCCGTTGCCCTGCTGGATGTCGATCTTGATGCCGACCTGGGCGAGCGACGCCTGGATGGCCGTGGCAAGATCGATGCGCGGCGTCTGCGCGATCGTCTTCAGCGTCAGCGAGAAGCCGTCCTTGAACCCTGCTTCGGCCAACAGCTGCTTGGACTTTTCGACGTCGAGATGCCAGTCGGGATTCGGGATCGCAGATTCGAAATTCTCCGGAACCGGAACGTTTCTCGCCCGCCCGTAGGGACCCATGATCGTCTTCTCGATGCCCTTGTAGTCGATGCCATAGGCAATGGCCTCACGCACCTTCGGGTTGGACAGGTACTGGTTGCCGGCATTCATCGACAGCACGTAAAAGCCGCCTGTGGGAATGCGCTGGATGGTAAAGCCCTGCTTGTCCTTGAAGGTCGCGAGGTCGGCTGCGGTCATGGCGCTGGCGATATCAATGTCGCCGCGTTCGAGCATCAGCCGCTCGACCTGGCTTTCAGGCACATGGCGGACGATGACGCGCTTCATCTTCGGAGCGCCGGTGACATAATCCTTGTTGGCGTCGAGGATCACAAGCTCGTTCGGGGACCAGCGATTCAGGGTGAACGGACCGGAGCCGGCCGAATGCGTACGCATCCAGGCATTGCCGTAATCGTTGTCAGCGACATGCTTTTCGACTTCGACGCTGTCGACGACGCTGGTGGTCGAGGTCGTCAGCCGGTAGAGCAGCATCTCGGCGGTCACCTGGCCGGAAAAATCGATGCGCACCGTCTTGTCATCGACTGCGGTCACGAGCTTGTCGACATTGTTCTTGTCATAACCGACGCGCTTGAGGTTCGCCGCAGCAGCTTGGTCGAGCTTCAGAAGCCGCCCGATGGAATAGACGACGTCCTTCGCTGTTACCGGATTGCCGGAGGCGAAATTGGCCTGGCGCAGCGTGAAGGTGATGCCCTTGTCATCGACCTTCCAGCTTTCGGCCAGCTGCGGCACGATCTTGCCATCCGGCGTGCTGTTGACCAGACGGTCGTAGAGGTTCGACATGATCTCGACCGCCTTACCCTCGGTCGCTTGATGCGGATCGAGCGACAGGACCTGCGCCAGCGATGTCCCGATCACCAGCTGATCCCTAGGGGTGGCGGCGTGCGAGAGCGGCGCAGCGATCGTCAGAGCGCCGATGACGGCGCCGACGAACAGGCCTTTCGAAAAATGCTTCATTGTAACTCCTCCCTGGATTACTATAAGAGACATATTATGTCGTCCGTATGTCGTATTATGATTTATCGAAGTCCGATTTGATTTGCAAGACCCGTGCGGAAGACGTGAGGCAAAGGAACTGGGGAAACGAGAATGACGACACTTGGCCGTGGTCGGCAAAGACTGGCGCAGCAGGTCATCGATCAATTGCGCGCGCAAATCGAGACGGGGAAATTGCGCGTCGGCGACCAGCTGCCGACCGAGCCTCAGCTCGAATCAACCTTCGGCGTCAGCCGCACCGTGGTGCGCGAGGCGATTGCGGATCTGAGGGCTGCGGGTTTTGTCCGGCCGATCCAGGGCAAAGGCGTATTCGTCGCGGATCCGAAGGTTCATTCGGTCATGTCGCTGACGCCGGTGGAAATTAAAAGCATTCCGGAAACCCTTGAGTTACTGGAGTTTCGCATGGCGACCGAGGGTGAAGCGGCAGCGATTGCCGCCTATCGCCGCACGGCCGAGCAGGAAGCGGCAATCCGCGAGGCCAACCGCCGAATGGCGCAACTGATCGAAAGCGGACAGCAGACGGTCGAGGCCGATTATGCCTTTCACATGGCGATCGCCGCCGCCACCAACAACCGGTTCTATGTCGATGTTCTCCGTCATTTCGGCCCGCGCGCCATTCCCCGCGGGCAGTTTCCGACGCTGCCGGAGGCCAATGACCGCGAGTATCTGCAGAAGGTCTATGCCGAGCATGTGGAAATCCTATCGGCAATCGCCGATCAGGATCCCGATCGTGCCCGCCAGGCGATGCGCGCGCATCTGATGGCGAGCCAACGTCGCTATCGGATGCTCGCCGAACAGCAATAGGGCTCGACACTCTCAAAAATTCATATTATGTCATATGACATTGTTGAATTTGGAGAGGGTCTCTGATGTATCTTGGAACACAGGTGGCGGCGCGCGACGATGACGATTATCGGATCTTCGCGCAATTGGGGGTGAAGCATATCAGCGCCGATCCGCCGGGACAGCCGAGCAGCTGGACGCTTGCCGACATTGAACGCCATCGCGACAAGGTCGAGAGCTTCGGCCTGATCCTCGACATGATCCAGCTGCCCCTGCCCTCGCAGCCGATCGAGAAGGCTTCCTATCCCGACATCCTGCTTGCCGGGCCTGAGCGTGACCGGCAGATCGACGCGGTTTGCCAGATGATCGAGGATGTCGCGGCGGCCGGCATTCCGGCTGTGAAATACAATCTCAACCTGATCGGCATTCCGCGCACGCCTGATGAACCCGGACGCGGCGGCTCGCTGAACGCCAGCTTCCGCTGGGAGAAGACCGATCAGCAGGCAGCCCCCGGCCTTGCCGGCGTGCTCTCCGAGGACGAAAACTGGGAACGGATCGATTATTTCCTCGAACGCGTCGTGCCGGTCGCCGAAAGCAATCGCATCAGGCTCGCCTGCCATCCGCACGACCCCTATACGCCGCCCGGCTATCGCGGCGTCACGCGCGTGCTCGGCACGGTGGAAGGGCTGAAGAAATTCGTGCAGATGCGCGAGAACCCCTATCACGGCCTCAATTTCTGCCAGGGCTCGGTCGGTGAGATGCTCGAAAATCCACGCGAAGAGATCGACGACATCATTCGCTGGTTCGGAGAGCGCAACAAGATCTTCAACGTCCACTTCCGCAACATTCGCGGCGGCAAGCTCTCCTTCATGGAGACCTTCCCGGACGAGGGCGACATGGACATGGTCCGCTCGGCCAGGATCTACAAGGAAGTCGGCTACAAATACATGCTGATGCCCGACCATGTGCCGACCGTCAGCGGCCAGGATCCGTCCGCCACCGCATTTGCCTTCTGCTACGGCTACATCGCGGCACTTCTGCAAGTGCTCGAGAACGCCTGACACGATTTTCAACACGTAAGGAATAGGACTTGATGATGAATCCGATTGAATTGAAGAAGGCCGTCGGCAGTGGCCTGCTCTCGTTTCCGGTCACCCATTTCGACGACCAGCTGAAATTCGACGAGGCGAAATATCGCCGTCATGTCGAGTGGCTTGCCGGTTATGACGCCGCCGCGCTGTTTGCCGCTGGCGGCACCGGGGAGTTCTTCTCCCTCAATCCGTCCGAAATCCCTCAGGTCGTGCGCGCCGCCAAGGCCTCAGCCGGCAATACGCCGATCATCTCGGGAACCGGCTACGGCACGTCGCTTGCCATCGAGATCGCACAAGCGGCCGAAAAGGCGGGCGCGGACGGATTGCTGCTCCTGCCGCCCTATCTGATGTTTGCCGAACAGGCCGGATTGATCGCCCATGTCAAGGCGGTTTGCCAATCGGTCGGTATCGGCGTCATCGTCTATAATCGCGACAACGCAATCCTGACCGCCGACAGCATCGCGCGCCTTGCGGAGGAATGCCCGAATCTGATCGGCTTCAAGGACGGCGTCGGCGATGTCGACAAGGTCATCGAGATCACCACGCGGCTTGGCGACCGCCTCGTCTATGTCGGCGGCATGCCGACCCACGAGGTCTACGCGCAAGCCTATTTCGCCGCCGGCGTGACCACCTATTCCTCCGCCGTGTTCAACTTCGTCCCCGCCCTCGCCCAGCGCTTTTACGGCGCCTTGCGCACCGGTGACCAGGCGACCGTCGACGAAATCCTGAAGGGCTTCTTCTTCCCCTTCGTCGCGCTGCGCAACCGCAAGAAAGGCTATGCCGTCTCGATCATCAAGGCGGGGCTCCGGGTGCTCGGCCAGAATCCCGGCCCCGTGCGGCCGCCCCTGACGGATCTCACCCAGGAAGAGCTCGCGCTGCTCGATAAAATCGTGCAGGCCAACGGCATTTCGCAGATCGCGGCGGAATAGCGCAAGCGGCTGATCGAGGCAAGTCCGCGATCAGCCGCTCGCCGCCAGCGTCGCGAGCGCCTGCTGGCGGTCGAGCGATCCGATCTGTCTGCCGCCAGCGTCGAGAACCGGCAAAGCGCCGGCGCCAGAGACAAGCTCCGGCGCGATCTCGGAAATCGTCGAACCGGCGCTTACTCCGAAGCCGCCATTCTGCCCCTGTGCCGGGCTCATCAGCGAGGACACCCGCACCACGCGGGCCGGCGGCACCTTGGCGACGAAGCGGCGGACATAATCGGTCGCCGGCCGCGTCACCAGTTCTTCGGGCGTTCCGATCTGGACAATGCGCCCGCCTTCCATGATGGCGATCCGGTCGGCGAGCCGAATGGCCTCGTCCAGATCATGGGTGACGAAAACAACGGTGCGTGTCTGGGTCCGCTGCAGCCGCAGCACCTCCGCCTGCAGATCGGCACGGATAAGCGGATCGAGCGCCGAAAACGGCTCGTCCAGAAACCAGAATTCCGGATTGGTGGTGAGCGAGCGGGCGATGCCGACGCGCTGCTGCTGGCCGCCGGAAAGTTCGGCGGGAAAGCGGGCCTCTCGCCCCGCCAGTCCCACGGTGTCGATCAGCTCCCGCGCCCGCGCCTCGGCCTTGGCGCGCGGCATTCCCTGGACCTCCAGGGGGAAGGCGATGTTGCCGAGAACGGTGCGATTGGGCAGCAGCGCAAAATGCTGGAACACCATGCCCATTCGGCGGCGGCGGATATCGACCAGCGCCTTGTCGCTCAGCTTCAGAATATTCTCTCCATCATAGTGAACCTCACCTTCGGTGGGTTCGATCAGTCGGGTGAGGCAGCGAAGAAGCGTCGACTTTCCCGAGCCGGAAAGGCCCATGATGACGAAGACCTCGCCGCGCGCGATCCGGAAGGTCGCATCCTGCACCGCGCCCACGACCTTGGCGGCGGCCAAAGCTTCCGGCGTGCGGGCGGAGGCGGGACGCTGGCCAAAAGAGGCGGCATCCGCCCCGAAGACTTTCCAGACGCCGCTCGCTTCGAGCGCAACAGGCGCCGTCCGGCCCGGTGCATGGTGATAGGCATCAGACATGGATATCTCCTTCACGCCCGGCAGCACGCGCGGCTCCGGATTTCAACAGCGCATCGGCGATCAGCGCGATGCAGGCGACGCAGAGACCGGCGACGATGCCGGGCCCGGTTTGTCCGCGGGCGAGCGCCGTATAGACCTCCTGCCCCAGCTCCCGCGTGCCAACGAGAGCGGCGATGACAAGCATCGACAAGGCCATCATCACTGTCTGGTTGACGCCGAGAATAAGCGTCGGCAAGGCGGATGGGAGGCTGATGAAGCGAAAAGTCTGCCATGGCGTGCAGCCCGACATCAGCCCGGCCTCGATGCGTTCATGCGGCACATGCGCCATTCCCGCCATGCCATAACGCACGGCCGGCGCTATGGCGTAAGAGGCAATGGCGATCAGCGCCGAAAAGTCGCCGTTGCGGAACAGCATGACGGCCGGCAGCAGGTAGACCAGGGTCGGCAGGGTCTGCAGCGTATCGAGCGCCAACTGCACCGGCCCGTGCAGCCTCGGATGCCCCGCAACCCAGATTCCGAGCGGCAGACCGATGGCAAGGGCGATGGCGACGGAGAGAACCGTCAGGTAGACCGATGACATCGCCGCCTGCCAATAGCCGGTGACGACGATGAAAAGGATCAGCAGCACGACGAGTGCGGCGGTGCGCAGACCGCCCAGCGCGTAAGCCGCCACAGCCAGCAGGAGAACAACAACGCTCCATGGTGCCGATTGAAGCAGATCGCGGAACGGGTTCATCACGCCGAGCAGCATGGCGGTGCGCACGGCTTCCAGCGGCCCATAGAAGGTCTGGTTGATGAAACTCACGGCGGCGTTCCAGAAAGGTGCCGTCGTCAACGTCCAGCCGGCCGGCCAGGCGGCAAGCGCCGGCACCGCCAAGCTGACGACCGTCGGCACAGCAAGCAGCGACAGGGCGACAACGGTATCGCGGCGGCGCCAAAGCCTGTGGCGGCCCGTCGACTGGTTGCGGGCGGCGGCCTGCGTCAGCCGGTCGAGTACGACAGCCAGCGCAACGATCCCCATACCCGCCTCGAAGCCGGCGCCGAAATCGAGCCGGCGCAGCGCGCGCAGCACGTCGTAGCCGAGGCCGCCGGCGCCGATCATCGAGGCGATGATCACCATGTTCAGCGTCATCATCACCACCTGATTGAGGCCGATCGCAAGTTGCGGCATCGCCACCGGCAATTCGACCTTCCAAAGGGTCTGCCGGCGGCTGCATCCCGTCATCCGCGCCAGTTCGAGCGTTTCCGAAGGCACGGAGCGCAACGCCAGCACGGTGGCATGCACCATGGGCGGCAGCGCATAGACCACGGTGGCAAACAGGGCCGCACTCGGTCCGTAGCCGAACAGAAGCAGCGTCGGCAGCAGATAGGAAAAGATCGGCACGGTCTGCATGATATTCATGACCGCCCGCAAACCGGCCTCCGCGCCCGGCGAACGATAGGCCCAGATGCCCATCGCCAGTCCCAAGGCAAGGCCGGTGACCACGCACAACAGGACGGAGGCGAGCGTGATCATCGCCGAGACCCAGAGGCCGAAGACAACGAGATAGGCGCCCGCCGCCAGCGTCAGGATTGCCAGGGAACGTCCTGAGATCCGCAAGGCGACAAGTGCGGTCACCAAAATCACGCCGACCCAGCTCAAGGGCGGAGCAATATGCACCTTGTTGAAGCCCGCGCCTTTCACCCAGCCGTCGACCAGCAGCATCTTCAGCCACAGGATCGGCGTCTCGGCGATTGCGGCAAGGGCCCGGGTGGCGTCGGCGATCTTCACCTCTCCGATCGCCGCGTCACGCGCGAACCAGTTCAGTCCGCGGCCGACGTAATCCGACAGCGGCAGAACCGCCCAATCGGGCAAATGCACCAGTGGTCCGGGGAGAAAGAACGCCGCAGCCATGATCGCAAGAGGCACGGCGACATAGGCCCAATTGCTGCGCCAAAGCGTCATCTCCCTGCTGTGTGCGAGGCTATGGGTCATCTCGTCCTCCCAAATCGATTGCGGGAGCCGGGGTCGCCCGGCTCCCGCCGCTATCCTACTTTTCCGCGCAGGCAGCCCAGGAACGCCAGGTGGCTTCGTTCTTCTTTGCCCATTCCATCGCGACGTCCTCGACTGTGCGGCCGTTGACGTCGACCTCGTAGACCAGCTGGCCGAGTTCCTTCCCGTCTATGGTGAACTTGCGCGTGATGTCGTAGGCGCAGGGCCAGACCTTCTCGCCGCCGGCCCAGGCCATCTTCTTGATCCAGCCTTCCGGCTTGCTGCAGTCATAAGCCGCTTTCGGGTTTACGCCCCAGGCCGCATCGGAATAGCAGGCCGGCTCGTAGGCAGGGAATTTGATGAAGGAGCCCTTGAAGACCGTCGGAGCCCAGTGCGGCTCATAGACCCACAGAATGATCGGCGCCTTGCGCTCATAGGCCGATTTCAGCTCGGCGAACATCGCCGCATCCGTGCCGGCATGGACGACCTCGAAGGGCAGATCCAGCGCCTTTATGCGCTCTTCGTCGTAGCCACCCCAGCTCACCGGGGCGCCGAGATACCGTCCCTTCGGCGCAGTCTCCGGCGTCGAGAAGGCTTCGGCGCAGTTCTTCAGCGCCTGCCAGTCTGGCAGTCCCGGGCACTTCTCCTCCATATAGGCCGGATACCACCAGTCCTCCTTGGCATGCGGGCCGAGCTCGCCCATGTCGAGAATCTTGCCCGTCGCGAGCGACGCGGAAAAGACCTCGTTCTGCGTGGTCTGCCAGGTCTCCAGCGCGATCGTCAGGTCGCCCGCCTCGAAACCCGGATAGCGGGCGGTATCGTCGGCGACCACCTTTTCCACCTTGTACCCGTACGTCGACAGGATGATGTTGAGGATCTCGGTGTCGATCGCCATTGACGACCAGTCGGCGATCATCAGCTTGATCGTCTGGTCGGACTCCGGCTGGAAAGCCATCGAGGGAGAGGCGGTCATGACGCTGAGCGCCATGGTTGCAGAAGTGATAAGCCGTTTCATTGCATTCCCCTTTTCGTGTTGTATTGCAGTTCAACCCTTGGCGTACCAACCGTTGTCGACGTAGAGCGCCAACCCGTTGACGAAGCTCGCCTCGTCCGAAGCAAGCCAGAGTGCTGCCGCAGCCACCTCCTCCGGCTCGCAAAGCCGCCCCTGCACCGAATGCAGGTCGGCCTCGTTCCACTTCTGGCCGAGCCCGTCGAGTTCATCGATTTCGCGAAGCCCGTGGGCCGTCTTCACGAAGCCCGGGCAGACGGCGTTGGCTCGAATTCCCCGGTCGCGATATTCGATGGCAATGGAGCGGGCGAGCTGCAGGACGGCACCCTTGGTCATGCAGTAGAGGCTTTCGAGGCCGAAACCCTTCTCGCCGCCGATCGACGAGGTGATGACGATCGAGCCGCCGCCGTTTTCAAGCATGTGCGAAACCACCTCGCGGCAGACCACGAAGGATGAGCGAACGTTGATGTTCATCAGGCGCTCGTAATCGCTGTCGGTGCTTTCATGCAGCGACTTGACGATGATCGTGCCGGCATGACTGAAAAGCGTATCGACGACGCCCCATTTGGCGATGATTGCCGCAAGCGAGGCACGGACCGCTGCCGTATCCGACGCGTCGGTCTGCAGGAACATCGCCTGCCCGCCCGCCTTTTCGATTTCGGCAGCAACGCTGCGGCCGGCCTCCGCCTGGATGTCGAGGATCGCCACTCTGGCGCCGGCGGCCGCGAACATGCGCGCGGCGGCCCGCCCGATCCCGTTTGCGCCGCCGGTGATGATGGCCGTGCGCCCGCGCAGCCGTCCGGTCACCACCAGCTCCTTCGACATGTTCGCCGCGACGTTCATGATGCCTCCCAGAATGGATCAATGGTATGAGGTTAATACCATTAAATCGGAAGGCAGTTGTCAAGCGCATTTTGAATGCGGGAAACAGGATGAATTCAGGCCGGTTCGGCCCGAAATCCAAATCCTGTTCTGCATGAACGAGTTAAAGCATGACGTCGTCCGAAAACCGCGCGCAGTTTTTCGGCATGCTGTCGTGAAAAGATTAGGCGGCGTTTCGGGTCAACCGACGGACGGTATCCCACAGCTGGGCGTGCAGATCCGTCATTGCAGCCTCTGAGGAAGCGACGTCCTCGCTGCCGAGCGCTTGAAACAAGTGCTCGAAGGATTTCAAAGCAGTGGACGCGGCCGCTTCGGAGCCGGTCTTTTCGAAGGGCAGAAACAGCTCGGCCAGCCCATCTTCGATGGCGCGCGACAGCAAAGGGTTCTGCGCTGCGTCGCCGAGAGCGAGGAAGAACAGGGCTTCGGACTGTTTGCGCTGCGGCCCGTTCTCAGCCGATGTCATCATATCCATCGCCTGACGCATGCGCTTGAGATCGGCCGTACCGCGTCGAACCGCTGCCAGCCGGGCGGCCGCCAGCTGGTTGACGGTCAGGAACTCGACCACGCGCATCGTCGTTGCCGGCGCCCGGGTCATCCGGCGGCGCGCGAGCTGGCTCAGCCGCTCCTCATCGGTCACGAAGGCGCCGCCCTGGGCGCCGCGCCGAACCGTAATATATTGATTGGTCTCAAGAACCCGCAGCGCTTCTCGCAGCGTCACGCGGCTGATGCCGAAGCGGTCGGACAGCTGGCGCTCGGCCGGCAGCCGCTCGGCCGGCAGCAGCAGCCCGGAGTGAATCTGGCGCTGCAGCAGATCGACGGCGAGGCCGTGCGCCGCCTGCGGTTCGACTTGTCTCAATCCCCAAAGCACGCTTCACACCGCCGTGAATGTATTGTCGACGAAGATCTCGGCGCCGTTGACGAAACTGGACGCGTCGGAAGCAAGGAAGAGCGCGACCTCCGCCACCTCTTCGGGCTCGCAGATGCGCCCCTGCATGGCGTTGACATCGTTTTCCGAGGCAAAGACACCATAGCTGCGCAATTGTTCGATCTCATGCTCGCCGTGATGGGTCCGCACGAAACTGGGGCAGATCAGGTTGGCCCTGATCCCCTGATCGCGATATTCCACCGCCAGGGCGCGCGCCATCTGATGCATCGCCGATTTCGAGGCGCAATAGAGCGCCTCCAGATGGGTGGCCGCACGCACGCCTGTTGTCGAGGTGAAGATCAACACGCCCTTGCCGCGCTCCAGCATTTCCGGCAGCACCAGCCGGGTCATCAGGAACGCCGACTTGGCGTTGTTGTCCATCAACTCGTCCCATTCCTCCAGCGTGCACTCCAGGAACGGCTTAACGATGATGATCCCGGCATGATTGAAAAGAATATCGACACGACCGAAAGCGTCATGCGCCGCCCGATAGGCGGTTTCAGCCTCTTGCGGCCTGGAAATATCGGCATGAACGAAATGGACATCGAGATTGCGGGCCTGCAAGGCGGCCACGAGCGTCCCTGCCGCTTTCGCATCCCGGTCGGCGATCATGACGCGGGCACCCTCTTCGGCAAACAGCTTTGCGCTCGCCGCACCCGCGCCGTTGGCACCGCCGGTGATCAGGACTGATTTGTTCTGAAGCCCACTCATGGTATAGGCTATAGACCATTGCTCGCCATGCGTCCAGCGTCGGCCGCCTACAGCGCCACCCCGCTGCCGCGGTCGAAGACATGCACTTGGTCGCTGGCGATGCTCGCTTCGAACACCTCGCCGTAGCGGGCGGGATATTCGCCGTCAACGATGGCCGTGACCTGCTGGCCGGCGAGATCGAAGACGACATGGGTCTGGGCGCCGGTCGGCTCCACCAGCATGGTGCGGCCGGCAAGCGGCGTGCCGGCCGACAGGCCGGGAACGAGATGTTCGGGGCGCAGGCCGATGGTGACGGCCTGGCCGGGTCTGACCCGACGGTCGGGCGCAAGGCGGACAGCCGTGCCGTCTTCGAGGCGGGCGGCGGGCGCGCCGTTTTCACCATCGACGGTGCCGTCGAGCATGTTCATCGCCGGCGAGCCGATGAAGGCGGCGACGAAGAGGTTGGCTGGCTTTTTGTAAAGTTCGAGCGGCGTGCCCGACTGCTCCACCCTGCCGTGATTGAGCACGACGATGCGGTCGGCGAGTGTCATCGCCTCGATCTGGTCGTGGGTGACATAGATCGAGGTCGTCCGGACCTTCTGGTGCAGCGTCTTGATCTCCGAACGCATCTGCACGCGCAGTTTCGCATCGAGGTTGGAGAGCGGCTCATCGAACAGGAAGACGGCCGGATTGCGGACGATGGCGCGGCCCATGGCGACGCGCTGGCGCTGGCCGCCGGAAAGCTGGGCCGGCTTGCGGTCGAGCAGCTTGGCGAGATCGAGCATGCGGGCGGCCTCAGCGACGCGGGCCTCGATCTCCGCTTTGGCAACGCCGGCAAGCTTCAGGTTGAAACCCATGTTTTCGGCCACCGTCATGTGCGGATAGAGCGCATAGGACTGGAAGACCATCGCGATGTTGCGCTCGCGCGGCGTCATCGCGTTGACGACGTTGCCGCCGATGGCGATCTCGCCGTCGGTGATCTCCTCGAGGCCGGCAATCATCCGCAGCAGCGTCGATTTTCCGCAGCCGGACGGGCCGACGAGGGCGACGAATTCGCCATCCTCGATCTGAAGCGAAATGCCGTGGATGACGTCGACGACGCCATAGGCCTTGCGAATATTGTTCAGCTCAACGGATGCCATGATTGCACTCCAATGGTTCGGCTCAGGACTTCACGGCGCCAGCGGTCAATCCGGCGATGATGTGTCTCTGCGCGACGAAGAAGACGATGATGGTGGGAAGGATGGTCAGCGTGATGAAGGCCAGCACCAGCTGCCACTCCGTGCCGTATTCGCCGCGATAGACCATGATGCCCAGCGGCCAGGGATATTTGGATTCCGAGTTCAGCATGATCAGCGGCAGGATGTAGCTGTTCCAGCTGCTTACGAAGGAGATGATGCTGACGGTGGCGACGATCGGCCGGGAGAGCGGCAGCGAGATATGCCAGAAGAATCTCATATAACCGCACCCGTCGACGAAGGCCGCCTGAAACAATTCTTCCGGAAGATTGCGGAAATAGTTCCTGAACAAAAGGATGCTCATGCCGAGGCCGAAGGCCACCTGCGGCAGCACCACGCCCCAATAGGTATTGAGCAGGCCGAGATCGCGGATGCGGATGAAAAGCGGCAAGATCGCGGTTGCGGCCGGAAACATCAGGCCGAGCAGGAAATAATTGAGCAGGAAGGACGAGCCGAAAAAGCGGACATGGGCGAAGGCGAAAGCCGCCATGGACGAGACGATCAGCGTCAAGAGCACGGTGAGGGCTGCGATGACAAGCGAATTGCCGATTTGCAGCCAGTAGCGCTCGCCGAAAAGAATGTCGGTATAATTCGCCCATTGCCATTCCGTCGGCAGGCCGAAGGGGTTGGTGCGCAGGTCGCCCAGGGTCTTGAAGCCGCCGAGCGCCGTCGTCAGCAGCGGCACCAGCACGATCGCGGCGATCAGGCTCAGCGACACGTAGAGATAGATCCGGGTAGATGTCCTCATGCGGACGGAAGAGCTCATATCAGTCATGGCGCATGAAAATCCTTTTGTAACCGAAGGCGAGCGTCACGCAGATGATGAACAGCACCACGCCGACGGCGCTGCCGAGGCCGACCTGCATGCGCATGACGCCGTAGGTGTAGAGGAAGGTGACCATCGTCTGCGTCGAGTTGGACGGTCCGCCGCCGGTCAGCGGCATGATCATGTCGAAGAGCTGCAGCGAGCCGACGACGGCGAAGAAGATCGAAAGGCGCAGGGTGGAGCCGAGCAGCGGCAGGGTGACGTAACGGAATTTTTGCCAGCCGGTGGCGCCGTCGATCTCGGCCGCCTCCAGCACGCTCTTGTCCACCGATTGAAGGCCGGCGATGAACAGCATCATGTGGAAGCCGAAATACTTCCAGACGATAACCCCGAGGATGGCATAGATCGCCACGTCCTTGTCGGCGAGCACGTAAGGATTGGCGAAACCGAAGAAGCTGGAAATGGCGGCAAACAGGCCGTAGTCGCCGTCATAGACGAAGCGCCAGATGAGGCCTGCGGCAACATCCGCCAGCACATAAGGCAGAAAGAAGATCAGGCGGTAAGCGACGACACCGGGAATGCGGTGCGCCAGCATCGTGGCCAGCCAGATGGCGAGCGGCACCTGGATGCAGATCGAAATGATGATGATCAGGCCGTTATTGACCAGCGCCTGGGTAAACGCCGCGTTGCGGAACAGGACCTGGAAATTACGGAGCGCGATGAACTCCGTCGGCGTGCCGTACCCGTTCCACTTATAGAGGCTGTACCAGGCCGCCTCGCCCATCGGCATGATGACGAAGAGCGTGAAGAGCAGCAGCGCCGGTGGCAGAAACAGCAACAGCACGGTCAGGCGGTCGTGGGCGACCGAGCTCTTCCGGTTTGCGGCTCGCGTTGCCGGCCTTGCTGCGCTCGGTGTCGATAGGACTGAGATATTGGCCATGGTTCCTGCTTTCGCCTTTCGTCGGCAGCGATGCCGGCGCTCCCGATTGGCAGGAGCGCCGGAAGGTTCTGCGGGCGCTGGTTATTGTTCCAGTTCGAAAGCGTCCTGGATCATCTGGGCGCCGTCCTTGGAGTTCATCTGTCCGGAGACGATTTCCACCGAGACGTCGTTGACGACACGGCCGACGGCCGCACCGAGATCCTGGTCGAAGAAGTTCTGATGCCAGGTCGAACCGGCAAGCTGTTTGGCCGATTCAGCCAGCAGCGGATTGACCACGCCGTCATCGGCGCCGACGGCGACGGGCAGGAGCATGCCTGATTTGGCCATCGCCCGCTCATTGTCCGCATTCGTCAGGAAAGCGAGGAAATCGACCGCTTCCTTGGAGGCCTTCTTGGTAAGCGCCCAGCCGTTCAGGCCGCCGAGCGTATCCGTCGGCTTGCCGGCGCCGCCTTCAACCGTCGGGAAGACGAAACGGCCGATATTGTCGGGCGAAAGTCCCTTGCCGTCACCGGCATTCTTGCGCTGGTTGGCCTCGGTCGCTTCAAAGCCGAGGATCATCGCCGCCTTGCCGTCACCGAAGACGCCGAGCGTCTGCGGCCAGGTTGCGCCGAGATAGCCGGGCTGGAAAGGTTCGAGCTTGCCGAGCTCGGCGAGATCGTCGCCGGCCTTGATGATCGCTGGATCGAGGAAACCTTCACCCTCGCCGTTCTTGGCCGCATCGAAGACCTTCTGGCCGCCCTCGCGCATGACGAGATAGCTCCAGTAGAAGTGGATCGGCCATTTCTCGCCGCCGCCGCCGGCAATCGGCACGATGCCGGCCGCTTTGATCTTCTTCACCGCTGCAAGAAAATCGGTCCAGGTCTTGATGTCCTCGGCCTTGACGCCTGCCTTGGCAAAGAGCGCCTTGTTGTAGAAGAAGCTGACCAGACCGACCTTGTAGGGGACCGCCCAGGTTTTGCCGTCGAAGGTCAGGCCGTCGACCGAGGCCGGGGTATAAGCCTTGCGCAGCTTGCCGCCATCGGCATCGAGGGCTGCCGTCACATCCTGCAGCGCGCCGGTCTCGGACTGCTGCTTCAGGACGCCACCGCCCCAGCTGAAAAAGAAATCCGGAACGTCGTCGGACTGCAGCAATGTCGGAAGCTTGGCCTTGAAGGCCTCGTTTTCGAGGAACTGCATCTGGATATCGACATCGGGATGCTGAGCTTCGTATTTCTTGACGATGTCTTCCCAGGCCGCGACATTTTTCGGATCGGTTTCGAGATGCAGCCACTTGACCACCGTCGTCGCCGAGGCAGTTCCTGCTCCGGCCAGCAACATGCCGGCTGCCGCGGCCATGGATACGATGCGCCTGCCGCCGAAAGCGGCGTTCTTCAGCATAAAATTCATGATTTTCCTCCCAGGGGACCTATCCTCACAATTTTTCCCCTATGCGGAATAATTCAGCGGAGCTTGCGCCGGATGTCAACCCAACTTCGGCTATTTTTAGCAAATGCGCTTGACAGTCCCACGGAATTGCCTGCTATTTATTTCGTAACCCGTTAAAAATATTGGCTTCCGCCCAACGAACAATGCCGGCTAGTTTTTCATGAAGACCGCAGATCCAGAATTGATGCGCGCGATCAATCGTTTGAACGTGCTCGACACTATCCGGCGCCACGGTCCGATCTCGCGCATCGAGATCAGCGAACGCACCGAGCTTTCCACCACGACCGTTTCCGCCATTACCGCGTCGCTGCTCGACGACGGACTGATCCTGCCGCGCCACGAAGGCGATATCCGTAATGAGGCGGTGCGCGGGCGGCCGCGTGTGGCGCTGGAACTCAATCCCGACGCCGCCCGCGTCGTCGGCGGCAAGATCGCCGCCAGCCGCATGGTGTTCGTCGTCACCAATTTTCGCGGCGACGTGCTGTCGAAGCTCGCTTTACCGATCCGCATCGACCGGCAGCCGATCGGCGTCATCGCCGATCTCGTCGAGGACGGGGTCAGGCGTTGCGTCGTCGATGCCGGGCTGTCGCTGGAGGATGTCGACAGCATCTGCCTTGGCTTTCCCGGCGTCGTCGAACATCGCACCGGCTACATCAGAAGCAGCCCGATCTTTCGCGACACCAATGTCGACTTCGCCGCCGAGATGTCGACGCGGCTGTCGACGCCGACCATCGTCGAAAGCGATGCGCATGCCATTACGCTCGGCCATCACTGGTTCGGAAGAGCCAGGGATCTCGAGGATATGGTGTTGATTTCGCTGGAACAGACGCTGGGGCTCGGCGTGTTGCACGGCAATCGCCTGTTCCGCGGAGCCGGCGGCCTCAGCCACAATCTCGGCGACCTCGTGCTCGGCATGGGACCGAATGGCGTGGTGCGGCTTTTCAACCAGGCCGGCGAAAGCGCGATCCTCGGCGAGCATCAGACCGACGGGCGTTTTGCCGAAGCCATCCGCCTCGGGCGCGGCATGACCCATGCCCAGGCGCTGATCAAGGCTGATGACGACCGGCTGATCGGCGCCGCCATCCGCGCCGGCGAAGCAGTCGGCTTGACCATCGCCAATATCGTCACGCTGTTTGCGCCGCCGCGGGTCATCCTGGTCGGCTCCAGCCTGGCGCTCGGCGAACCCTTTTTGAACAGCCTGCGCGATGCCTATGCGCTCGCCATTCCGCCGTCGCTGAAAGGCGTCAGCGAACTCGTCTTCGACGATTCGAGCGATGATTTCTGGGCACAGGGTGCTGCCGCAGTCGCACTCTACGAACTCTACGAATCGCCCTGGAGCACCACAGGGCCGGCGCTCTGAGGAGCGCACACTCAAGATCAATGGAGGAATTCATGGACAAGGTCGGTATCGGCATCATCGGATGCGGCAATATTTCGGGCGCCTATCTCACGGCGATGGCATCCTTCCCCATTCTCGACATTCGCGGCGTCGCCGATCTCAACCGGGAACTGGCAGAGGCAAAAGCTGCCGAATTCAACGTGCCTGTCAAATCCGTCGAGGAGCTTTTCACCGATCCCAAGGTCGAGATCATCGCCAATCTGACCATCCCGAAGGCCCATGTGGCCGTGGCGATGCAGGCGCTGGAGGCCGGCAAACATACCTATTCGGAAAAGCCGCTCGGGATTAATTTCGCGGAAGGGAAAAAATTGGCCGAGGCGGCACGCGGGCGCAATCTGCGCATCGGCGCGGCCCCCGACACATTTCTCGGCGGCGGTCACCAGACGGCGCGCGCCCTGATCGACCAGGGCGTCATCGGCCAGCCGGTCGGCGGTTCGGCGACCTTCATGTGCCCTGGGCACGAGCGCTGGCATCCGAACCCGGCCTTTTATTACGAGGTCGGCGGCGGGCCGATGCTCGATATGGGCCCTTACTACATCACCGATCTCGTCAATCTGCTTGGGCCGGTTTCCCAGGTCGCCGGCTTTGCGACGACGCCGCGGGCCGAACGGCTCATTACCAGCGAGCCGCGCAATGGCGAGCGCATCCCCGTGCATGTGCCGACCCATGTCGCCGGCATGATGGCTTTTGCCAACGGCGCGGTCGTCCAGATCGCCATGAGCTTCGACGTCGCCGGCCACAAGCATGTGCCGCTGGAGGTCTATGGAACCGAGGGCACGCTTATTGTCCCCGACCCCAACAAATTCGCCGGCCCCGTCGAATATCTGAAGAAGGGCGGCGCCTTCGAGGACCAGCCGGTCACCGCGCCCTATGCCGAGGGCAATTTCCGCTCGCTCGGCGTTGCCGACATGGCGCATGCGATCCGCGCGAACCGGCCGCACCGCGCCAACGGCGATCTGGCGCTGCATGTGCTCGAAGTCATGGAAGCCTTCCAGACCGCGTCCGAGACCGCTCGGACGGTGACAATCACCACGGCGGTGGAACGCCCTGCCCCCTTGTCCCAATCCATCGTCGACGGACGGCTGGCGAAATAAGTTTCAGGAGGAAAGAGAATGCGTGAAGCACTGATCGTCTGGGGTGGCTGGAGCGGGCACGAGCCGCAGGAATGCGCCGAAATCATCAAGACCATGCTCGAGGAAGACGGCTTCAAGGTCTATCTCGAACACGGTACCGAGGCGCTCGCCGACCCCTCCGTCCACGATCTCAGCCTCGTCGTGCCGATCATGACGATGTCGAAGATCGAAAAGGAGGAGGTCAAGAACCTCGCCGCCGCGATCGAAAGCGGCGTCGGCATATCAGGCTATCATGGCGGCGCGGGCGATGCCTTCCGCGACTCCGTCGACTATCAGTTCATCATCGGCGGCCAGTGGGTGGCCCATCCCGGCAACATCATCGACTATACCGTCAACATTACCCGCCCCGACGATCCGCTGATGGAAGGGATTGCCGACTTTCCCTATACGTCAGAGCAATATTACATGCATGTCGACCCCTCGAACGAGGTTCTGGCAACGACGAGGTTCACCGGCGAGCACGCCTACTGGATCGACGGCGTCGTCATGCCTGTCGTCTGGAAGCGCAAATACGGCAAGGGCCGCGTCTTCTATTCCTCGCTCGGCCACCAGGCCAAGGAGTTCGACGTGCCCGAGATGAAGACGATCTTCCGCCGCGGGGCGAATTGGGCGGCGCGGTGAGATAGGGATTTTCGCAGGGAACCAATAGACCCATCCCCCCGCAAGGGGGAGGGGCTAAGATGCCGCACCGCTTCACATAAACTCTATCGTTTCAATCCGTCGAACGGTAACAGCCAGCAAGACCTCTGCTTTGGTCGCCGCCGGACGCCACAGCTTAGTCCCTCCCCCTTGTGGGGAGGGTTGGGGAGGGGTTTTTGGCTCAGCGAATGATCAACGCCGTCCCAAATAGCCCCAGCGCAAACACCGTATGCGCAAGCAGATTGAAGCAGCGGACCTTCATCGGCTTCGGATGTCTGGAAGCCGCCCAGCCGAGACCGAGGCCGGGCTGCAGCAGGAACCACCCTGCCCCGACGGTGATGATGCCGAAAATCCAGGCGGGGAGAAATGTCGGTGTAGCGAGCCAACCCTGCCCCATGATGATCGCGAAGATCACGCCATAGAGAATGCCGACGGCGTAGTGGCTGATCCAGCCGAGAGCGAGTTCATTCGCATAAGGCGCTGCATCGGCGATGTTCTCATGAAAGACCTTGCCGCGACCAAGATGCCAGAACCAGCGGCCGACCGGCGCCCAGTTCGGCGGCGTCTGGCCGAAGACCTTCGTGAGTACGATCGCCCAGAGGTCCATGAGGATGGTTGCGCCGGCGCCGATCACCAGACCGCGCCACAGAATATCGAACATCGGGAATCACCGGAAAGCGTTGCAATTGCAGAGGCGGTAGAAAACCATTGCGGACGCACTTGCGCAATGGTTTCGGCAAGACATGCCCGGAGACATCACGGCAAAGAGCCGCGCTCGACGGGGCCGTTGCTCCATCATCCGCAAAAAGGCATCGGTGCGACCGCAAATTGATGCTTTTCGCAGGTAGCGTTATTCCCTACTCACTGTCTCCAACGGCAATGAGAGGCGAACGGCAATGACAGTGCCATTTTACTGGAACGAGTTGGTCAGCGACGACTTCGCCGGACTGTCTCCCGACACCACGATCGCCATCCTGCCGATCGCCTCGACGGAACAGCATGGGCCGCATCTGCCGATTGCGACTGATGTGGCCATCGCCGAAGGCATGCTCGCCGAATTACGCAAGCAGAGACCCGTCGATCTCGATTGTCTGGTGCTGCCGATACAGGAAATCGGTAAGGCCAATGAACATATCTACGGTCCGGGAACCTTGTCGCTCGGCGCCGAACTGCTCATTGCGGTCTGGACCGCGATTGGCGCAAAGGTTGCGGAAGCCGGCATCCGAAAGATGGTGATCATCAATTCGCATGGCGGCAATGTCGATATCATGAGCATCGTGGCGCGAGAGCTGCGCGTGCGCTACGCGATGGCCGTCATCTCCACGCAATGGGGCCGCTTCGGTCACCCCGGGGGCATGATCAGCGAGCATGAGCTGAAATACGGCATCCATGGCGGCGAGGTGGAAACGTCGCTGATGCTGCATTTCCGGCCTGACCTGGTACGGATGGAGAAGGCGCAGAATTTCAAATCCAAGGCGGTATGGATGCGGGAGCAATCGAATTACATTCAGCCGCTGCCGCCGCATTCGCTCGCCTGGATCGCCCACGATCTCAATCCCAACGGGGTCGTCGGCGACGCGTCGCGCGGGACGGCCGAAAAGGGCGAAGCGATCTGCCGCCATCAGGTCAAGGGGTTCATCGAACTGCTCTGCGACCTGAAGCGCTATCCGCTTTCCAGTCTTTATTCCAAGTAGGGCCTGCCGAACCGCGGCTCAGATCGCGGAAGTATCCGCCGCGATGTGCCCCTTGGCCTGCAGTTCCTGCACCAGGCCGGCCAGCTCGGCCAGGAGATATTCGACGAACAGGCTGGTGGCGGAGTCGAGCGGCGCGCGGGCGCGGGCAAAAAGCTTCATCGGCTGGTGGCGCGCATGCGGCTCCGCGATCGGCCGGAAGACCAGTTCGCCCTGCCGGCATTCGGTGATGACGTCGAGCGGGTTCAGGATCGTTAGCCCCGCCCCCGATTTGACCAGTTTTTTCAGCATCTCCGAGGCATTGGTTTCGAGTACCGGTTCGACATGCACGTCGAGGCGCGCCAAAGCCAGATTGATCACGTCGCGCAGGCTGGTCCCTTGCTGCGCCAGCACCAGGCGCTCCTGGACGATATCGGCCAGGTTGATCGGGCCGGAACCGATCAGATGGTGACCGGGCGGCAGAACCACGCCGATCGGAATGTCGAAATTGCCGAGCGTGCGGATGCCGGGCGTTGCCGGAATATTGAAACCGAGGCCGATATCCACCTCGCCTGAAAGCACCGGGTTGACCGTCATCGTGCCGGCGTCGTTCCGCAATTGCATGAAGACGCGCGGATGTTCCGACTGGAAGCGGGCGATGATTTCCGGCAGCGGCCCTGCCGCAAGGCCGACGGTCGTCACCAGCCGAACCTTGCCCGCCTGCTGCATCTTCAGGCTGCGGATACGCCCCTCCAGCCGCTCGTAGTTCTTCAGCACCTCGCGGATATGTTCGATGCAGAGCTCGCCGGCGGCGGTCAGCCGCAGCCCGCGCGGCAAGCGCTCGAAGAGTGGCGCGCCCATTTCCTCCTCCAAGGCCAAAATCTGCCGGTTGATCGCCGAAGACGCCACGTTCAGTCGTGCCGCCGCCTTGCGGATCGAGCCCGAACGCGCGATCTCGTTGATATAGAGAAGCTTTCTGGAATGCAGCATCAGAACCTCGTTGCACAAATAACAGGCACGCAGCGCAAAATAGGCACAGGCTTTCGGTGAGATGCCGAAAAGGCATCATTGCGCACGAAATTTGATGCTTTTCAAAGAGCAAAGCAACGGCTCCTATGAAGAAAATCGGACGTCGCTGCGACGGCTGCGAAATCAGAAGGGGAACGTTGATCATGCCCATGACAAAAAAGAACAGGGTCTTTTCCGCATTGGCCGGGCTTGGCGGCATGATTGCCTCCATCGCCTCCGCTCAGGCGGCCGACAAGGTCACCTATGGCACCAACTGGCTGGCGCAGGCCGAGCATGGCGGCTTCTACCAGGCGGTCGCCGACGGCACTTATGCCAAGCACGGACTCGACGTCACCATCGTCCAGGGCGGTCCGAATGCGGCCAACAGCGCGCTGCTGATCTCCGGCAAGATCGATTTCTACATGGGCGGGCCGCAGGGCGAGATTTCGGCCGTCGAGCAGGGCATTCCGCTCGTCGACGTCGCGGCGATCTTCCAGAAGGATCCGCAGGTGCTGATCGCACATCCCGATGCCGGAATCGAGAAATTCGAAGATCTCGCCAAGCTCAAGACGCTGTTTCTCGGCAAGGACGGCTATCTCACCTATTTCGAATGGATGAAGGCGAATTTCAAAGGCTTCAGGGACGAACAGTACAAGCCCTATAATTTCAGCCCGGCGCCGTTCCTTGCCGACAAGGATTCCGCGCAGCAAGGTTATCTCACCTCGGAACCCTACGAGATTCAGAAGCAGGCCGGCTTCGAGCCGAAAGTCTTCCTGCTCGCCGACAACGGCTACTCCCCCTATTCGACGATGATCACCACCACGCAGGCGATGATCGACAGCAAGCCCGATGTCGTCCAACGCTTCGTCGATGCCTCGATCGAAGGCTGGTACCACTATCTCTACGGTGACAACACCAAGGCCAACGAGCTGATCAAGAAGGACAATCCTGAAATGACGGATGGTCAGATCGCCTATTCCATCGCCAAGATGAAGGAGTACGGCATCATCGAATCCGGCGACAGCCTCGACAAAGGCATCGGCTGCCTGACCGAGGCGCATTACAAGGCCTTCTTCAATGAAATGGTAGCGATCAAGGTGTTCAAGCCGGAAACGGATTACACCAAAGCCTTCACGACGAAATTCGTCTGCAAAGGCACCGGAATGGCGATGAAGAAGTAAGCCGAAGACTCCGTCGGAGATCCACCTCATACGGCGGATTCCATTCCCTGATGAACGAGACAGCCAATGCCCCCAGCAGAAGCTCAGGCCCTATCCCCGAAAGAGTTGCGCAAGCGGCCGCTGGTCGTCATGCAAGCTGTTTCGAAAGCCTTCTCTAGCGGAACCGTTGCCCTTTCGGAGATGTCGCTCACAGTGGAGAGCGGCGAGTTCATCAGCCTGCTCGGCCCATCCGGGTGCGGCAAGTCGACGGCGCTGCGGATTATCGCCGGGCTCGGCGATGTCACGTCGGGCGCGATCGACTGGCCGAGTTCTCGGATCAACTCCAAGGGTCTTCCGGAGGGGGATATCGGTTTCGTCTTTCAGGAGCCGACGCTGATGCCCTGGAAGACCGTGTTCGACAATGTTCATCTGCCGCTGAAGCTTCGACATATCTCCAAGAGGGCGGCACATGATCAGATCGTGGAAGCGCTGACCACGGTCGGCCTCCAGGATTTCGCCAAGGCCTATCCGCGCGAACTGTCCGGCGGCATGAAGATGCGTGTTTCGATTGCCCGGGCTCTGGTGACGAAGCCGAAGCTGCTACTGATGGACGAGCCCTTCGCGGCTCTCGACGAGATCACCCGACAGAAGTTGAATGATGACGTGCTCAGGCTCTGGAAGACGACCGGCATCACCGTCATCTTCGTCACCCATTCGGTCTTCGAATCCGCCTATCTCTCCAACCGCATCGTCGTGATGAAGGCAAGGCCGGGGCGTGTACATGCCGATCTGCCGCTGATGACCAGTCTGGGACGCGACGCCCATTATCGCACTTCGGAAGAATACCGCAAAGCCTGCGAGACGGTCTCGCACGCGCTCATCGGAGCGATCAACGCGGCGGAGGATCGTCGATGAGTGACGAAAAATCCGCGGCGCCGCTGTTTGTCAAAGCGACTGCAAGCGTCCGTCGTCGCGAACTGGCGCTGCGCGTCCTGACGCCCTTGCTGGTCATCGCGTGCCTGGTCCTGATCTGGTATGCCTATGTCAGACTGTCAGGCGTGCCGCCCTATATCCTGCCCGGTCCGGCGGCCGTCGCCAGCACTTTCGTCACGGATTGGGGTACGCTTGCCCCTGCCCTCTGGGTCACCACCAAAATCACGCTGATATCGTTGATGCTGGCGCTGGTCGGTGGCGTCGGCTTCGCGATTTTCCTGGTGCAGTCGCGCTGGATCGAACTCGCCTTCTATCCGCTCGCCGTCATCCTTCAGGTCACGCCGATCGTCGCGATTTCGCCGCTGATCCTGATCTATGCGCCGTCAACGCAGGTGGCGCTTCTGATCTGCGCCTTCCTCGTCGCCTTTTTCCCTATTCTTTCGAATATGGTTCAGGGGCTGAAAAGCGTCGATCACAATCTCATCAATCTGTTTGAGCTCTACGGCGCCTCGCGCTGGCAGACGCTGCTCTTTCTCAAGCTCCCGGCTGCCCAGCCCTATTTCATGACCGGCCTCAGGATCGGCGGCGGCCTTGCACTGATTGCTGCCGTCGTCGCGGAATTTGCCGCAGGCTCGGCGGGTGCGGGCTCAGGCCTCGCCTTCCGGCTTCTCGAAGCGCAATACCGGCTCAACATTCCACGACTCTTTGCGGCCCTGCTGATGCTCTCGCTGCTCGGTGTGGCGATCTTCGCCGTCACCTCATTCATTTCGTGGCTTGCCCTGCACCGCTGGCACGAGAGTAGCCTGAAACGGGAAAACTGATGACCTATTCCTTCATTTCACCGCCCAATTCCGGCCGCTTCGTGCTGAGCAATGCGACCCTGCCTAGCGCCGCCGTCACCGGTTATGAGGCGCCTATTGTCGAGGGGCTCGTCAGGGCCGATATCGTCATCGCCGACGGCATCATTGCCGATGTACTGCCGCCCGGGGAAGCGCCCGTGGAACTGGCGAAGTCCGACCTGAAGGAGAGCATGGTCTGGCCTTGCTTCGCCGACATGCATACGCATCTCGACAAGGGTCATATCTGGCCACGCAACGCCAATCCGGACGGCACCTTTCCGGGAGCGCTGGAGGCCGTGCGCGCAGACCGCGAAGCGAACTGGTCGGCTGGCGACGTGAAGAAGCGCATGGAGTTTTCCCTGCGCTGCGCCTACGCGCACGGCACAAGCCTCATTCGAACCCATCTCGATTCGCTGGCGCCACAGCATCGCATTTCCTTCGAGGTCTTCGCCGAGATGCGCGAGGCCTGGAAGGACAGGATTGCGTTGCAGGCGGTGGCGCTCTTTCCGATGGAAAATATGGCGGATGCCGCCTATTTCGCCGAGCTCGTCGCGGTGGTTCGCGACAAGGGTGGCCTGATGGGCGGCGTCACCCGGATGAGCCCGGATCTCGACAGCCAGCTCGATACGCTGTTCAGAGCCGCGGCCGATAATGGCTTTGATGTCGATCTGCATGTCGACGAGACAGATGATCGGGGTGCTGAAACACTGAAGGCGATCGCGCAAGCCGTATTGCGCAACCGTTTCGACGGCAAGGTGACGGCCGGCCATTGCTGCTCGCTCGCCCGTCACGACCAAGAGACGGCAAAGCGCACGGTCGCACTCGTCGCCGAGGCGGGTATCGCCGTCGTTTCGCTACCCATGTGCAACATGTATCTGCAGGACCGCTACCCCGGCCGCACACCGCGTTGGCGCGGCGTTACCCTGTTCAAGGAATTGGCCGCGGCCGGCGTGGCAACGGCAGTCGCCTCCGACAATACCCGCGACCCCTTCTACGCCTATGGCGATCTCGACCCCGTGGAGGTGTTCCGCGAGGCGGTCCGCATCCTGCATCTCGACCATCCGCTGGATACGGCGGCGCGCGTCGTCACCACCTCACCTGCCGAGATTCTCGGCCGGCCCGATAAGGGGCGCATCGCCGCCGGCGCCTCGGCCGATCTGGTGCTCTTCAGCGCCCGGCGCTGGAGCGAATTTCTTTCCCGTCCGCAGTCCGACCGCGTCGTGCTTCGCCGCGGCAAGGTGATCGACCGCCGCCTGCCGGACTACCGTGAACTCGACAGCGTCGTTGGAGCCTGACATGCCGGATTATCAGTCGATCAAGAAAGAACTCGAAGGCATCGCCATCGAAGACAATCCGGCGCTGGTGCGCCAGAAGAGCCGTGATTTCTATTGGTATTCACCGATACTGAAGGCGCAGCTCGACAACGTGACGGCCGATCTCGTCGTCACGCCAAAAAACCAAGAAGAGGTCATCCGGACGCTGAAGGTTGCCTTCGCGCATGGCGTGCCGGTCACGCCCCGCGGCGGCGGCACCGGCAATTACGGCCAGGCGATGCCGCTTTCCGGCGGCATCGTGCTGAATCTGGCGGCCATGGACAAGATCAAGGAAATCCATCCCGGCCGCGTGATCTGCGAGCCTGGCATCATCATCGCCCAGCTCGACAAGCAGACCAAGGCCCATTCCGGCCAGGAGCTGCGGTTCCACCCGTCCACGGCGCAGATGGCAACCGTCGGCGGCTTCATTGCCGGCGGCTCCGGCGGTGTCGGCTCGATCACCTGGGGCGGCCTGCGCGACCTCGGCAATATCCTGCGCCTGCGCGTCGTCACCATGGAGGCTGAGCCACGCGTGCTCGATCTCACCGGCTGGGACCTGCAGAAGGTCAGCCATGCCTATGGCACCAACGGCATCATTACCGAGATCGAAATGCCGCTGGCGCCCGCCTATGATTGGGTGGACGTTCTCGTCGGCTATGACGACTTCATGGCTGCCGTGCGCTTCTCCGATGCGCTCGCCAAATGCAACGGCATCCTCGTCAAGGAGATCGCACCGATCGCCGCCCCCATACCGCACGACTATTTCACCCGGCATAAATCCTATATCAGCAAGGGCCAGTCCGTGGTGGTGCTGATGATCGCGCCGCATTCCATGGATGCGTTCCTCGCCTTTGCCGCCGCTCACAAGGGCGAGGTCATCTTCCGCTCCGACAGGGTCGAAAGCATGAAAGGCATTCCGCATGCCTATGAGCTTGCCTGGAACCACACGACGCTGCGTGCTCTCAAGGTCGACCCCGACTTCACCTATCTGCAAGTGCAGTATCCGGGGCCGGATCATGTGGCCAAGGTCGCCAAAATGGTGGAGATCTTCGGTGATGAAGTGCCGGGGCATCTCGAATTCATCAAGTTCGACGGGCAGATCCAGTGCTCCGGCCTGCCGCTGGTACGCTACACCACAGAGGCGCGGCTCGAGGAGATCATCAAGATCCACCAGGATCACGGCTGCCCGATCTTCAATCCGCACCGCTACACGCTGGAGGAAGGCGGCATGAAGCGCACCGACAAGGTGCAGCTCGCCTTCAAGCACGAGACCGATCCCCGCGGGCTGCTGAACCCCGGCAAGATGATTGCCTGGGAGAATCCTAGTTTCGATTTCAATGCCGGTAAGAACTATCTGTTTCCGGGACTTGCGAGCGTCATGGAGGCCTGATGAACGTTCTCGTCCTTCATTCGCACCCGGTCGAGGAAAGCTACGGCAAGGCGCTTTACAAACAGACGCTGGAAAGCCTTGAGAAAGCCGGCCATGCGGTGGATGCCTGCGATCTCTATGCCGAGAAATTCGACCCCGTGCTCTCCCGCAGCGACCGGCTCAGCTATCACGACTATCCCGCCAATTCTGATCTGGTGAAATCCTATGTCGAGCGGCTGAAGCGGGCCGAGGGCCTAGTGCTGGTGACGCCGATCTGGAATTTCGGGTTCCCGGCGATCCTGAAGGGCTATTTCGACCGCGTCTGGCTTCCCGGTGTTTCCTTCGATCTCGTCGATGGAAAGGTCGAATCGCGGCTGCGCCATATCAGAAAGCTCGCCGCCGTTCTGACATACGGCGCCACGCCGTTTCGCGCCTTCGCCGCCGGCAATCCGCCGAAGAAGATTGTCAAACGTGTGCTGAGAGCGCAGATCAACCCGCTAAGATCGGTGACCTTTCTTGCGCATTATGACATGAACAATTGCACACCGCAGACACGGGCGAGGTTTCTGGAAAAGGTGAAGACGGCGATGGAGCGGTTCTAGATGAAGAGGATCTTCAATCCCTCCTCCGTTCGCCGCCCCTTCGGAAATTACAATCACGGTTTGCTGGTCCCACCGGGCGCCTCGTTGCTCGTAACCTCCGGGCAACTTGGCATTAGCCTCGAGGAGGAGGTGACGGAGGATGTCGGCGCGCAGGCAGAACTTTGCTTCGAGGCGATCAAGGCGATTCTTGGCGAGGCGGAGATGAGTTTTGCCGACGTTATCCGCATCTCGGGTTTTGTGACGAAGCGCGAGCACTTCGCCGACTATATGGAGGTCCGGGATCGATACACGCTCGAGCCGAAGCCGACCTCGACGCTAATCGTCGTCGCCGGTTTTACCCGCCCGGAATTCCTTGTGGAAGTCGAAGTTACGGCCGCAAAAGTATTTTGAGACAAGGCGCTTTCTCGACCCCCCACCTGTCAGTCGCCATCCTCCTGCGGCTTACGGGCGCTGACGCTTATCTTGCCGCTGATCTCATCTGCTAATTTGCGCATCAGCGCGTACCAATTCATTGAGATCGTGTTCCTCCAAGCTTTCGAAGAGCGTCCGACGCTTTCGCGTGCGGCATCGATGCGGTCGGCCATCGAAAAAAGGCGAACGAACATCCAACCGGAACGCCTGACACTCTGGCGGCGGAAACCGCAAAATGAGGCGCCATATCGATTGCGCCAAGGTCTTGCGCTCCTCTGCAATTTAGCCAAAAATACTGATCGAATACTTGTGCTCCGACAGCAATCCTCCTTTACGCATTCATTCGATAAATCAACGTTGAGTGCGGATTTCACAGCGTGACGGCGGCAATCTGCCTACCCGGACTGAACAATGCGAATTTGTTTCATTGGCGGCATGGATGCGACATGTCTTTCGTGGAATCGCAAGGTGACAGAAAGTATCGGACCAGCGAGCGAGTGGGTGGGCTTGTTGATTGCTCATCGCTACAGGTCGAGCTCAGACATTTCGATCCCGGCTGGCAGGTCGACCTTACACTCGAATGCACGGAAATAGCTGTCCTGCTCTCGGGGCAGTCGAAGATCAGGTGGACGGGTGACGGCCACAGGCGGGAGGCGATTGCCCGCCCCGGTGTCGCTTGGGTTTGTCCGGCGGGTGTCCATGAGAGTGCCGTGGAAATCATGGGTACCATGCCCGAGTCCCTCCACATCTTTCTCCCGCCGTCGCTCGTCGGTGAGAGCGCACTTTCAAACTTCGACATCGATCCGGCCAAGGTGCAGCTCGCCTATGCGGGAGGCGTCCCCGATCCCATGGTGCTGCAGTTCGGTCAACTCTTTCGAGGTTTGTTGAACAGAAGCCTTGAACCGACTGATCGCCTCTATCTGGACGGCATTCAGACGGCGCTGGCGGCGCACCTGCTCAGCACCTATTCGTCTGTTCGCTGGCAACCTGCCGCACGGGCGCCGACTGTCGACCCCAAAAGGCTGCAACGCGTCTTCGATTTCATTGAAGCCCGCATCGCAGCCGAAATCTCGCTGGATGACCTTGCTGCGGAGGCTTGCCTCAGCCCCTTTCATTTTGCCCGCATGTTTCGCAGGGCTACCGGCCTGACGCCGCATCGTTACGTCACCGAGCGACGGATCGAAGCGGCCAAGGAAAAGCTCCGGCTCGCACGGTCCTCGCTCGTGGAGATCGCGCTCGATACCGGCTTCGGCTCGCAGGCGAATTTCACCCGGGTCTTCCGCAAGACGACCGGCTTGACGCCCGGCCAATATCGCGCGCTCGTCACCGGTTAGCGGGTTCCGCCTGCCGGAGATAATTCGCCATTCGTGCATGCCGGCACGCCGGAGCGCAAGATTTGCGCATAGCGCAGCAAGAGCTGAAAATACCGCAATACCGGTTCCGCCTATACACCTGTCTCGTCGAGTTAGCCCCGAGCTGAAAAGAGGAGACAGGAGATGATTACCATTGCCGAAGCTCGCAGGATCATCGCCGCAGGTGAGGCGCGGGCTAACGAGATCGGTGTGCCGGTCAATATCGCGGTCCTGGACGCCGGAGCGCATCTCAAGGCGTTCAGCCGAATGGATGGCGCAGTGCTCGGCTCGATCGACCTCGCTATGGGCAAAGCCCGCACGGCCGTATTGTTTCAAACCACAAGCGAGGCCGTCTGGGAATATTGCAAGCCCGGGGCTCCCGCCCATGCCCTCGAACTATCCAACGGCGGCCTCGCTCCGTTTGCCGGCGGCATCTCGCTTTTTGCCCGCGACGGCACGGTGATCGGCGCCGTTGGCGTCTCCGGCGGAGCGGTTCCACAGGATCTCGAAATAGCGCAGGCAGCGGCTGCAGCCGCCGCGCGACGCTGCGCCGACACTTGATTTCGACCAACCCGAACCATCGAAAGGAATGTCTCATGACCAAGACCATTTTGATCACCGGCGCAGGCTCCGGCTTCGGCAAGGGTGCCGCCATCGGCATGGCCAAGAACGGCCACAGCATCATCGCAACCACGCAGGTTTCCTCGCAGGTAACGCCGCTGCGTGAGGAGGTCGCCGCCCTCGGCCTGAAGAACATCCGTGTCGAGCGACTCGACCTCACCGATTCCTACGACATCAAGCAGGCGCAGGGATGGGATATCGACGTTCTTTGGAACAATGCCGGTATGGGCGAAGCCGGCCCGGTTTGGGAAATCCCGATCGAACTTGTTCGCAAGAACTACGAAGTCAACGTCTTTCTGCCGCTGGTGCTGACTCAGGGCGTCGTCCAGAGATGGGTGCGCGAAGGCAAGAAGGGCAAGGTGGTCTTCACCTCCTCGATGGGCGGCCTCTTCACCCCGGCCAACTGGGGCACCTATGTCTCCACCAAGCACGCGTTGGAATCGATCGCCGAGGCGCTGCAGCAGGAGCTCGCCCGTTATGGCATCAAGGTCCAGACGATCAATCCGGGCGCCTATTACACCGGCTACAATGAGACGATGGCGGACAATCCGTTCCGCTGGCTGGATGACAGCAAGAACTTCACCAAGCGCGCAGATCTGCGAAAGGGCTTCGACGATTTCTTCGCGACGCCCGAAGGCAAGATGGATCCGAAGGAAATGATCGACCGGATGATCGAAGTCGTTCCGGCCGACACCGGCAGGTTCCGCAATGTCGTTCCGAAGGTTATCGAGGACATGCTGAAGGAGCATCAGCTGAGAGCTTGGGAAAACCAGATCTAAGCAGATTTCTGGCGGCGAGCCCGCAAGCGGCACCCGGCCAGCGGGTGTCGCCCCACTCACTCGACCCTCTGGAGATAACCATGTCCCACACCGCAACGGCAGCCATCTGTCGGCCGCAATCCCTGACGATGCGCGTCTTCAATGCAATCCTCGGCATCGCCACCACCATCCTTGCTCTGGGCGGGCTCGAAGCCCGCGCCGCAGCGCAGTCTCTCACCGAAACCGAACGCCGCAACAAGGCAGCCGTCGAGGCTGGCTTCGAAGCCTGGGCGGCCGGAACAGGCAGTCCTTATGATCTCCTCGCCGACGACGCCCGCTGGACAATCGAGGGCTATTCGCTGGCCTCGAAGACCTACCCCAGCCGCGAGGCATTCCTGCGTGAGGTGATCCGCCCGTTTAATGCTCGAATGAAGGCACCGCTGAAGCCGGCGATCCGCAACGTATATGCCGACGGCGACACCGTGATCGTCTTTTTCGACGCCCGCGGCATCGCCCGCGACGGAGAGCCCTACGCAAACACCTATGCGTGGTTTCTCGACATGCGCGACGGCCGTATCGTCCGTGCCTCGGCCCTCTTCGATTCGATCGCGTTCAACGCCTTTTGGACCCGTGTGACGCCGGTCGACTAGATGTGGAGCCCGGCGACTGGCGTGCTCGTGTGTTCGGATGGCTATGTCGTCTTCGGTAAGGCCTCAGCGCTGGAGGCCTATCTGGTCGATCGTCGGCCTCGGCCTGCTGTCGAATAACCGTCTTGATGGCCATGATCGTGCTGATGGCAACAGAGGTCGCCGCAGGCATGTTTCAAAGGGAGTCGCGTTCGTATCGCGGCGTCCAGCCGCGGGCCATTCCGCGGCTCATTACGCTTTCCGCCAGCGCCAGTTGCCGGCGCAGATGTCTGCAGTCGTCGAGCAGCGAGCGGATCGCCGCCTTGGCGTCGTCGTCATGCCAGGCAAGCACGGCTTCCACTTCCCATGCAGGATCAGAGCAAGCCGGATCTGGCCGCGGCTCATCGGGCTTGGATGTCTTTGCCGGCTGCATCAGTTCAACGCCAGCGGCAATTGGACCGGGCGCGGCAGAGGCGGCAGCGGTCGGCTGAGTTCCACCTTTTTCTGCCAGGCGGCGCGGCGCTGCTGATCCCGCTCGCGGGCCGCCCGAGAGGCTTCGACAAGGGCTAGGGCGTTGGCGATCACCTGTTCCGTATGTGTCATGACCATCTCCAATGTTCCTGTTTTGTTCTAATTTAGACCTTCACCCAAAGAAGTCAAGCGCGACGACGAGCTTGTCGTGGAAACAGGAGGAGAAACGGGGAGCTAGGATGCGGTCGCTGGTCAGTCGGCAGCTTCTATGACAGCGATGCCCGCCTCCTGCGCAGCCCTGATGAAGACGGCGCGCACATGATCCGGCGGGAGATCGCCGGTAATCGCATCCAGGCAGGCTTTGACCGCTTCGAAATATTCTTCGCCGTCATCCACCGGCCAGTCACGAAGCAGCGTGCGCGCGGCATCCCACACTGAGTTAATAACGGCATAATGGCCGAGCCCCATGGAGGCCAGGCCGACCGGTCGAAAATTTGCCGTCTGTCTCACTTTGCTACAGCTTTTCCTAATTTCAGCGAGCTAACCGATAATATGCAATTAGCATGCCGTTGGCAGCGGCCTTCGATCCTTTGCACCATCACCGTGACAGACATGTCTCTCACGCGGGATCCGGCAGGCGACGCTTGAAACGGGAAACGTCTGAAGCTTCTCGAGGGGGTTCCGGAAATCTGGCTATCAGCATTAAACGATCGATTATGGTAAATATCAGACAGAACCCACCACGCCTACTCATTAAAACCGCCAGTATCCATGCATATTCTATCGGATCTGCAGCAACGGGTTGTCTTTCCGGAAGCAACGCCTTGCGACAATCAGCCTTTGATTGTCCCGAAGGTGGACGGGAATGCTTCCAGATCGTACAATGCCACCTCCTGCACGCGGCGGATCTGGGAGGACGCGCGATGCCTATCTTCATGGACCGGCACTACCTCGAAGGAACGTCAGCCGCCGAGGTTGCGCAGGCGCATCGCATGGATATCGACATTCAGGATCGATACGGCGTCAAGTTTCTGACGTATTGGTTCGACGAGCGGCGCGGGACGGCCTTCTGCCTGGTGGATGCGCCCGATGTCGAAACCGTCCACTGCGTCCATCGCGAGGCGCACGGTTTCGTCGCCAATGAGGTCGTCGAGGTGGCACTGTCGGCCGTCGAGGCTTTTCTCGGTCGCATCAATGACCCCGATCCGGCGCCAGGCCAATCCACGCCGCAGATGGATGCCGGCCACCGGGCGATCCTCTTTACCGATATTGTCGGCTCGACCGAGATGACGGCGCGCCTCGGCGACCGCATGGGGACGGAGCTGGTCAGGGCTCATGACGCGATCGTACGCCGGTGCCTCGGCAAAAATTCCGGCCGCGAGGTGAAGCACACCGGCGACGGCATCATGGCGGCCTTCGCGGCGACGACCGCGGCCGTCGAATGCGCCATGGCTATCCAGCAGGAATTCCAGCATTACAACGGAAGCAAGGCCGAGCCGATCCATGTTCGCATTGGGCTCGATTGCGGCGAGCCGGTCGAGGACAGCAACGACCTCTTCGGCTCCACCGTGCAGCTCGCAGCCCGCCTCTGCGCGGCCGCAGCCAGTGACCAGATCCTCGTGTCGGAGAATGTATTCCGGGAATATGGCGCCGGCGACCTCTTCGCCCACGCGACGCGCCGGCGCATCAAGGGATTTTCGAAACCCATGCTGGTCTTCCGCTGCGATTGGGCAGGTGCCGGCCTTAGCTAAAGCGCGTCGCGATCGGTGCGACGCGCATAGATCCGGTGAAATCCGCTGAGACTGTTGCCGTTTCCCGCGGCTTGCCGCGGTAGGCTATGACTGGAGATTCGCGACCGGACGCGCCGCTTATGACATGGCGGCACGCCGGCTCAGATCGTCACGAACAGACTTGGCTCTTCAAGCATTGCCGACGTTTCGATCGCCCATCCCCTCGAATTTGGGGCCGCTGTCGAGCATGCCCGACATCTTCAGAAAACGGCGGAAATTCTCGCGTGCGGCGCTGAGAGGAAATGCCCCCTTGGCGGTATCCCTGCACGCCTTCAGCAGTGTGTCATATGCCAGACCTCGCTTGTCCTGCGGCCACTCATCCAGAAGTTCGAAGATTTCGTCGAGACATGTGATCTCGGCGACGAAATGCTGACGATGAAGAAAAACCGGCTCGAACCGAGCTTCCGACATAGTAACCTCCCATTTATATTACTTTTTTATGGATTTATATTACTGAAAATCGGCGATTTGTTCAAGACAAAATCGGGAATCACTCGCTTTACGACACGGCGGATTTACTTCCATAACCGCAGAATAGTCCGGCCAGATTATCCGCGAATTTTCCCATGGAGCGAAGAGCGGTCCCTTGATCATCGAAGCCATTTCCCATCAGATGAGCGTGATTGATCTCACTGGTTCTCGCATCTGTTTGTGCCGGCATGATAGATTGCCGAGACCAACCTCAGGAGAAGCGCAGATGACCCGATTCCTCCCCTTGTTCGCGACCAGCGCGGTAATCGGCTTGTCCACGCTCACGGCTTCCTGCACCTCGCCAGCAAGGCAGGACCGGGAGGATTATCAATATCAGCTGGATACTTCGAGGAACCCGGCCTGTGCGGGCGGATTCAGACCCGGCAATGCTCGCTCGTGCAGCTATTGAAAGATCCGTTCCGTCAATGGGCGGTTTGGCGCATCAGGAGCCGGGAAACAACCATTGCCGAGCGCTCGATCGCCAAGAGAAACATTGGAAACACCGTGAGTTCCATGCCGAACAGAGACTTCCTCGAGTTCCACTCATTGCCGCTGGACACCGTCACTGCAATTATCGACAGAGCCGGCCAGCTTGCGAAGCATTGGGCGGACCGCACCATGCCACAGTCGCTGCTGGGCAAGCGAGTTGGTGTTATCGTCGACGACACAGGATGGCGCAACACCGCGGCCTTCGATCTCGGCGTCAAGGCCATGGGCGGCGGCTGCGTGCAACCGCCGATCAGCTTCAACACCCGCGAGGCCACAGCGGACCTTGCGGGCTATCTCGATAACTGGTTCGATCTTCTCGTCGTCAGGACGAAGGAACTTGCTACCTTGCAAGAGCTCGCGGCGGTCATGGATGCGCCCGTCATCAATGCCCGGACAAAGCTAAATCATCCGTGTGAAACGCTCGGCGATCTCGCCTATATCAAGAGCGTCAGGGGATCACTGGAAGGCCTCAAGGTGGTCGGGATCGCGCCGGATGCCAACATTCTTCGTTCCTGGGTGGAGGCATCGAAATCCATGCCCATCCGAGTCGTCCAAGTCTATCCGGAGCCCTGGCACGTGGCCGATGCCAATCTCCTGAACCCGAATTTCGAAATCAGCCGGGATATCAGGCATGCCCTTGACGCGGATGTCATCATCACGGACTCGTGGCCGAAAGACGCGAGGGAAAATGAGCTGGTCGAGTACCAGGTAACGGCAACACTCCTCGACAAAGGGCGGCGCGACCTGATCTTTTTGCCCTGCCCGCCAGTCGCAAGGGGACAGGAAGTAACGGCCGATGCGATGTTGCACCCTGCGTGCCAAAGCCGTCCCGCAAAAGCATTCCTGCTGCATGCCCAGAACGCACTCATGGAGTGGGCGACCTCTTGACGATCGGGCGTTGCGCCTCGACATGATCCGGCCCGCGACCCTCGGCGCGCACGAGCTTTCCCAATCCGTAAATTGTGTCGTTTCCGCATCACTTTCCGTAGGGTTGCAAATTCCCTCTTGGCAATGCGCAATTGCTTCGCTACAAAACGCTACCGCTCAGATCGAACCAAAGGGAGGCGTTGAATGACACCAGCAATCATCGAAGTCTTCCCGTGTGGTATGTCCCGACGCTAGGTCATATCCATTCGCGCCCCGCCTTAAGCGCGCGCGACATGCGGTTTTCTCTTTCTTCAGCCCGATTGATCTGACGGCATTATTTCGTCTTCCGCGCGGGCTGCGCCTTTCAACTCTCGATTTTGAGGACCGGTTTCAGATACGAGCCGGACTGGTTAAAATGACTCGCAAGAAGCTCGATTTCCGCGCCGATGCCTATCGTCACGTGCTCGGCTTTGTTTTTCATCATTGGACCCACCGGCCTGCATTGGTCGGCATCATCATCGTGCTGGTAATTTCGAGCACGCTGGCCGAAGTCATGGTGCCGGTGTTTTCCGGCCGGATCGTCGACGCCATTGCCGGCGGCAATGCGGCTGACGGCGCGCTCAGCGCCTTTGTCGTCGTCGTCGTTCTCGGCTTTATCAGCGTGGCACTGCGCTGGTTCATCTTCAACGGCATCATCCGGCTGACGCTGCGCATCATGGCGGATGTGGTCAATAACGGTTTCCACAAGGTGCAGCGGTTCTCGACCGACTGGCACGCCAACAGCTTCGCCGGTTCGACGGTGCGCAAGATCACCCGCGGCATGTGGGCGCTCGACTCGCTCAATGATCTGCTGCTTGTCGCGCTGCTGCCGTCCATCGTCATGCTGGTCGGCGCCAGTATCGTGCTCGGCAGCTACTGGCCGGTCATGGGCCTGATCGTGGCTCTCGGATCGCTGGTCTATATCGGCGTCACCGTGGCGCTTTCCATGGGCTTCGTATCGCCGGCGGCAAGGCTTGCCAATGCCTGGGACACCAGGCTCGGCGGCGCGCTGGCGGATGCGATCAGCTGCAATTCGGTGGTCAAGGCTTTCGGCGCCGAAAGCCGCGAAGAAGCCCGCTTGCGCCATGTGCTGGGCAAATGGGACAGCCGCACGCGCAGAACATGGAAGCGCGGCACCTTGAGCGGCACGATCCAGGGCTTCATGATGGTATCCATGCAGGCCGGCATTCTGGGAACGGGCCTGATCATGTGGCGGCAGGGGCTGGCGAGCCCGGGCGACATCACCTTCGTGCTCGCCATGTTCTTCGTTCTGCAAGGCTATCTGCGCAATGTCGGCCAGGACATCCGCAATCTGCAGCGTGCCGTCAACGACATGGAGGAGCTGGTGCTGCTCGACAGGATGCCGCTCGGCATCGAGGACAAGCCGCACGCCAAGCCGATTGCGATCGGCGCGGGCGAGATCGTCTTCGATAGCGTCACCTTCCAGTATGGAGCTCATCCCGACCCGCTTTACGAGGACTTTTCGGTCACCATCAGGCCGGGCGAGCGTGTGGGGCTGGTTGGACATTCTGGCTCGGGCAAGACCACTTTCGTCAAGCTCATCCAGCGCCTCTATGATGTGAACTCGGGCGCCATCCGCATCGACGGGCAGGACATCGCCGAGGTCAGGCAATCGAGCCTGCGCGGCCAACTCGCCATCGTGCAGCAGGAGCCGATCCTGTTCCACCGGACGCTCGCGGAAAATATCGCCTATTCCAGGCCTAACGCCTCGCGGCGCGAGATCGAGCAGGCGGCGAAACAGGCCAATGCGCACAGCTTCATCATGGACCTTCCGAAGGGCTATGAGACGATGGTCGGCGAACGCGGCGTCAAGTTGTCTGGCGGCGAGCGGCAGCGTGTCGCCATCGCCCGCGCCTTCCTGGCCGATGCCCCGATCCTGATCCTCGACGAGGCGACGTCGAGCCTCGACAGCGAAAGCGAGGTGCAGATCCAGCAGGCGATGGAACGGCTGATGGACGGCCGCACCACTCTTGTGATCGCCCATCGGCTGTCCACGGTGCGGGCGCTCGACCGGCTGCTGGTGTTCGACAAGGGCAAGATCGTCGAAGAAGGCGACCACCAGGCACTGATCCGGCTCAATGGTGGCATCTATCGCCGGCTGTTCGAGCGCCAGGCGCTGGAATTGACCAAGGGGCTGGTGGCGTAAAGGAGCGCCAGGGCTGATGCTCTGGCGCGGTTCGTTGACAAAGTCTCCTCCGTCATGCTCGGCCTTGTGCCGGGCATCTAACCACGGCGATTGTTTGACAGGAAGACATTTATTTTCAGACACTTAATTTGGCCGACGCAGATCCTCGGCACAAGGCCGAGGATGACGTTGCGGGTTTTGCAGTGGTCTTTCAGCAGCCAGCTGGTACCCTGGCGTCTCTTCTTCTGCATATGCGGTCAGCGGATGACGCTCACGACAGGGCGAAGATCCTGACCTCCCTGCCGATGCCCTGAAGCTCCGCCATTCGTGAGGCCGATGTGACGCCGCTGTCGCGCAGGATCTCAGAGACATTGGTATCTTCGACGATCGCCTCGGTCGTCATGATCACATTCGGGTCGGCAAGGCCCTGGACGCGGGAGGCGATATTGACCGTCTGGCCGAAATAGTCCTGCCTGTCGTTCAAGTTGACGGCAAGGCACGGTCCCTCATGGATGCCGATCTTCAGCAGGAGGTCTTCGCTGCCGTGTTCGGTATTCAGCCGGCGCATTGCCTCGCGCATCCTGAGCGCCGCCGCCACCGCCCGGTCCGGGCTCGGAAAGGTCGCCATCACGGCATCGCCGATCGTCTTGACGACCGCGCCGGCCTCGGTGGCGACGATCTCGTGAAGAACGCGGAAATGCGCCCGCACCAGATCGAAAGCGGCAAGATCGCCGACGCGCTCATAGAGCGCGGTCGAGCCCCTGAGATCGGTGAAGAGGAACGTCAGGCTGGTGATCTTCAGGCGCTGGTCGACGTCGAGCGTATCGGTCCGGTAGATGTCGCGGAAGCTCTGGTTCGTCAGCAGGCGCTTGGCCGTCAGAAATGGCCGCCTGCGGCCGAGGAGATCGTGCAGCTCATCGCCGGCGATGCAGACATTCGGCACCACCCGGCGATCGGTGTGGTTCTCGAGCGTGAGCCGCAGCAAGCCGGGACGCAACGTCACGGTTTCGTTCAGCGCATGCCCGCGGCTGATGACCATCGAGAGGTTCTGGCGCTCGTCGATGGGTTCTCCCCGCACATCGATGAACTGCGCCGAATGGGTCACCGCATCGAAGATGATGACGAATTGCGCCGGCAACTGCAGCGACACGAAGGCCTTCTCACCCGGCGCCAGCTCGATCAGTTCCAACAGGATGCGGTCGAACCTGGCTTCCAGATCCTCCGGCAGGTCGACGCCGGAGCTGAAGAAAATCTGGCGGTAATATTCGAGCGGCGGCAGCCGGTCGGGCTCGTGGGCGGCAATCCTGCGCACGCGCGGACTGACCGTGAAGGTGACCTCGACCATCTCGTCGAGGGTCGGTTCGTATCCGGCCGCACAGAGGGCGCAATGATAGGTATCCTGGTTGACCCCTTTGAGGGTTGCGCCGCTATCGAGGACGCCGCCGCATCCTGGGCAAAGCACGTTCCAGGTCATCTCGAAGGCGCCGATGCGGGCTGCATGCAGAAAGGCGGCGATGGTTTTCTCTTCATCGAGATGGTGCTTGGCGGCGAAGGCGAGCGCATTGACGCGATTGAGATCACGATCGGCGCCGTGCTTGACGACATTTTCGATGCACTCGACCGTCTGCGGGTCAGCCGCCTGTCGCAGGCTGGCAAAAAGCACGTCCACTTCGCTCATCGGACAAGTCTCTGTACTGACAACACGGCCGATAAGGCCAGTCCCGTGATCATAACACGGGACGTTGCCAATAGAAATCAAAGGGACCGGGATGCCGCTCGCTCGCGATCTGCTGGCCGGCCATCTCTGCCGGCAAGACCAGCCGCCGGCAGCTGGGAACCGCCGATCACGTCCTATTTCTGCAGGTTCGAGATCTGTGTCGTGTCATACCGCTCCCGCAGTTCCGCGATCGCGGCCGCATCCGGCGGGCTGCTTTGCGCGACAAGCTTTGCGAGCTCCTCGAAATAGTGTTCGTGTCCGGGCGGCGAGACCGTCATGATCATCCTTGCCGTCTTGCCGCTGGCATTGCCGATGTTGTGGGGCACGCCCGGCGGGATGAAGACATAGGTGCCGGGCGTCGCCGTGATCTTTCGGCCGCCGACTTCCCATTCGCATTCGCCTTCAAGCACAAAGAAGGTTTCTTCCTGGACGCGGTGAACATGGCGTCCGGTGAAAAAGCCCGGCGGCAATGTCCAGTCGAACATCGAGGTATGCCGGGTGTCTTCCCCAGCCACGAGGAACCGCAAGGGCTTGCCGGCCAGGCTCAGTTCCTTGCCCTCACCCGGCATTCGAACAACGGCTTTCGCGCTCATTTCACTCTCCTCCATTTTTCGCAACATTCGGCCTTTTCAGCCGTTTCAACGATGCCGCCTTCCCGCCTCGGAGTCGCAAAAGGCTTGCGAAATTGTTGCAAAATTTCTGCGAATGATATTTCCTCCGGCTATGGCTGCGATCCACAAGTTCGGTTCGTTTTGCCTCGACGCAGGCGCCGAGATCCTGTTTTGCCGAGCAGAGCCGCTGGGGCTGGGGCGACGCGCCGTGGCGCTATTGGGGGTGCTTCTGGAACGGGCGGGAACGCCGGTCGGCAAGGGGGCGCTGATTGAAGCCGCATGGCCGGGCCTCGCCATCGAGGACAGCAATCTTACGGTTCAAATGGCCGCCATACGCCGGGCTCTTTCGGCGGACGGAGGATCGGACTGGATCGAAACCTTGCCGCGGCGGGGCTACCGCTATATCGGGCCGGCGGTCACCAGCGAAAGTCTGCCCGCCGGCGCGGCGCATCCGACAGCACCGGTGTCTGCTCGTCCATCCAGACCGTCCGTCGCCGTGCTCCGCTTCTCGAATTCGAATGGCGACGGGGAAGATGAATATTTCGCGGACGGCGTCGTCGAAGACATCGCGGCGGGGCTTTCCCGGGTGAACTGGCTGTTCGTGGTCGCCCCAAAATCGAGCTTCACCTACGATGCTCAAACGCTCGGCCTGAAACAGATCGGCCAGGAGCTCGGTGCACGCTATCTCTTGCAAGGCAGCGTGCGCAGGTCCGGCGGTCGTGTGCGGTTGTCGGCGCAGATGATCGAGGCCGAAACCGGAAGCCTGCTGTGGACGGAACGTTTCGACCGCCCGCTCGCCGACATTTTTGATCTGCAGGACGAAATCGCCCTCAACGTCGTCAGCGCCATCGAGCCGCGCCTGCGCCGGGCGGAACTGGAGCGCGTCAAGCGCAAGCGGCCCGATAATCTCGACGCCTACGACCTCGTGTTACAGGCCCAGCCCGACGTCTATTGCGGCATGCCGACCGAGGCAGCAACGGCATTGGCGCTGGTTGAGCGCGCGCTTGCACTCGAACCCGGCTATGCGCTGGCCCATGCCTTCGCAGCCATGTGCCATCATTGCCTCTTCCTGCGCGCCGGCTTGCTTGAAGACCATCGTCTGGCATCGGTCCGGCATGCGCGGGCAGCCATTCTCTACGGCCAGGACGATGCGCTTGCCCTGACATTTGCAGCCTTTTCTATCGGCATGGACGAACATGACCGTGATGCCGCCTTCGCCGCGGCCGAGGCGGCGCTCGCCGTCAGCCCGTCTTCGGCGATCACCTATATCGTCGGCGGCGTGATGTTCGGTTGGGCTGGAAAGGCCGAGCGCGCTATCGAATGGGGCGAGCGGGCTCTGCGTCTCAGCCCGTTCGACCCCTGGGCGTGGTCGGCTTTCCATGCGCTGGTGCTTGGTCACTTTCACCTGGGACATGATGACGAGGCCGTCAAAGCGGCTTACAGGGCGGTTCAACACAATCCGCGCCATAGCATTTCGCACATGCTCCTGGCGGCCTCGCTCGCAAAACTCGGACGTCTCACCGACGCCAGAAGTGCTGCGGCTCGCGTTCTGGAGCTGCAGCCTGCGTTTCGCTACAACATGCAATTTTCCGGCGTCGACTGCGACCCGGCTCTGGCGGCCTCTCTCGGCGCCGCGCTCGATATTGCGGGGCTGCCCGGATAGCGGACGCTCCGCTGCAGAAATCCAGGGAACAATGCAGAAAACGCGAGCTTCACCGCCCCCACTTCCGCTACATTAACACGTTTCGGCCTCTCGGGCCTGGTCGCAAAGGAGAAACGATGGATCGTCTCGTCGGCGCGGATGAAGGGGCGAGCTCGGCAGATCGGGCTGACGAGGCCGGGCGTGCGGAGGGTCTTGCGCGGGACGTTACCGCGGTCAAAATCGGCGACTGCCTCCTCGGTTACAAGGCCGTGCAGCGCCGCATGCGAGGCGGCCGCTGGAATCACTTCCGCGGCCGGATGCGCGAGATCGAGAAATTGATCCGGCATCGTCATGGCGCGATCGTGCCCGAGGCGGATGACGCCTTGATCTATGTCGAGGTGATCGCCGGCCTCGCCTTTGTCGAGTTCGGAGAAGGATTTGTCGACGTGGTTCTCGGCTGGGCGGCGCGATGGCTGCCCTGGGCTCGGAAAGCCGCGATCGAAGAAATCATCTATGAGCGGACGAAACTGCGCTTTTCTCCCCTCACCGCCGATGCGCTCGGTCACGCCCTGCATCTGAGCTATGCGGAACGCAGCGCGCTCGACATTCGCACCATTGGCGCCTTCGACGTGCCGAAGGCGAAAAGAGCAAAACTGCAGAAGGCAAAGCGGCGCCAGCGCGACCGAAGCCGAAAGGAAGAGCAGCGGCGGGCCGCCGGCGCCGTTACCAGGGCCGACTATCTCGACATTTCCCTCAGCGCAGCCCGCCCCTGGGAGGCCTTCGGCATCAGCCGCCGCACCTGGGAGCGCCGCGGCAAACCGATGCCGGAGCCAATGCCAGACGGCGCGCCGATTTCGCTGGCCGCTTAGAGCTGCGGCTTTTCCTCTATTAGCGAGGCGGCCCGAACCAGGTGCTCATCGCTGCGTCGAGGCCATTCCGGGATCCCTCGCCCACCCATGTCACATATCCGTCTGGCCGGATCAGCACCGCGATCGGGGCCGCAACCGCCCCCAGCGCCGGCAGTTCCCATGGCCCGTCATAGCGCGCATCGACCAGAGGCACCCGGCCTGACCATAGGCCGGTGTCGAGGCTGCCGCACGACCCGAGGTTCAACAACACCGGTCTCGCATCTTTCAGCAGCGTAAAGACACGCAAGGGGCCGTCCGGCGTGACCAGGTCGAGATCAGGCATGCGGCGGCCGAGCAGCGGGTGCCCCTCGCCGAAATCATAACGGATGCCGAGCCCGGACATCTCGGCGGCGATCGTCTTGCGCGCCTCCTCCAGGCCAAGCAGCTCCAACACGATGTTGCGCAGGGCTTCGGTGCGATCATCGGTCCGTTGCAACGCGACCTGCGCCATCGTCGTGCGCAGCACGCGGGCGGCGACCGGATGACGCTCGGCGTGATAGGTGTCGAGCAGGGCCGCAGGCGATATGCCCTTCACCACCTGGGCGAGCTTCCAGCCGAGATTGACGGCATCCTGCACACCGGTATTGAGGCCCTGCCCGCCCACCGGGGAATGCACATGCGCGGCGTCACCCGCCAGCAGCACCCTGCCCTTGCGGTAGACCTCCGCCTGCCGCGACACGTCGGTGAACCGCGAAATCCACTTCAGGCCGTGGATTCCGTAATCGGTTCCGCAGGCGGCGATGAGCGCTTGCTTGAGATCGTCAAGCGTCGGCTCGCCTGCGCCGCCGGCCGTCTGTTCCGTGACCATGACGTTGATCGGACCTTCGCTGGCGAAGACCACCTTGCCGTCGCGGATCTCATATTCCTCGCGGCCGAAGGCATGCAGGCCGAGCGCCGTGCGGTGGACACCGAGCGGCGGCTCCTCCTCCATCTCGGCCTCGGCGAGAATATTGCTGGTGGTCGCATCCCATCCCGGAAAGGCGATGCCGGTGATCTTGCGAACCAGGCTGCGGCCGCCATCGCAGCCGACGAGATAGCCCGCGCGCAGCGACGACCCATTGGAGAGTTCGAGGGTGACGCCGGTCTCATCCTGCCCGAATCCGATCAATTCGCGGCCGCGATAGATCGTCACCGGCAGCTCGCCGACCCAGCCGGCGAGGATGCGCTCGATATACTTCTGCCGCAGCGCCAGCCCATAGTTGTGCCGCGTCGGGAAATCGCTGATGTCAAACCGCGTGACCGCAAATCCGGTGACCTGGGCGATCTGCCCCTCCGCCAGGAACCGATCGACGATGCCGCGCTGGTCGAAAACTTCGAGCGTGCGCGAGCTCAAACCACCAGCACGTGAACCGACGATCTCCTGATTCTCGCGCCGCTCGACGATGGCGACATCGACGCCCGCCAGGGCCAATTCGGCCGCCAGCATCAGGCCCGTCGGCCCTCCTCCCGATATCACGACCGCATGGTCTCTCATCCGCGAGCTCCTTTGTTCACCCTATCAGAGCGCAAAATCCGGCAGAGCGGGCCGTCCCGGCCCCGCTGCCTCTCCCCTATTTCGCAATGCCTGCGCGGGTCCGATTTCCCCTGTCGCAGGTTGTTCCCCCCATAAATATAAGCTCTCTACTGGTGGGAAGGACTTGCGACAGAATTTCTGCCTTGCTTTCCAAAGCCCTAGTTGGTTGCCGCTTGCGGGCTGCCTCGCGGTGGAGCGCGGGTGTTTCAGCACGACCGGACCGGGTGGGCGCCGGATCTGGCAGGACGCTTTCCCTTTCATCATTTGTTCTCAAAGGGCGACCGATTCAATAGCGTTGTGACGCCTCTCACTGCGGAGCTGTCGCCTTTTGCGGAATGGACTCAGCCGCTGGTTGCTCGGACGGATCGGCGGGATGGCCGTAGAGCGTGTAAACGGCGCCCGCCAGAATGCCGAGGACGAGAAGAGCGATCACGTAGGACAACATTCCGCGAATGGCCGTTTTCGGTGTCCTGTCCATCAGGGAACCTCCAAGGTAACTCAGGGGTCAAAGTCGATGCGGGCGCTTTTGGTTCCGTGAAGGAAAGTCTCGGACCGCCTGTCGGCGTCTGCACGAAGCCCATTTGGATGCCGTGTCCGGGTGTGACGCTCGCGCGTTGGGGCGGAACTGCATCGAACCGAGATTCTGCGAGGTTTGAACCAGTCGCTTATTGAGCATCTACGTCGCCATGCCACCGGCAGGCAAGCGCACATTTGCTTCTGGCTGGTCGGCTTCTCGGAGCGACGAAAGATCACCGTCAAATCGCTGCCTACCCCGCCATAGTGCCGCCATAGAATTCGGCCCAATCATGATTGTATAACAAGCGGATGCCAAGAATGAGATTGCTGGTTCTCCTTGCTGCGGCCCTGTTTCTGACAGTGGTGCATGCCCAAGCCCAAGTTTACGCGCCGTATGATGGATACGATGAATACGACGGCTTTGGATATGATGACCCTTACAGCCCCTATCCCCCTCCTCCTGACTACGAGCCAGAGCCTGCCTACCCGGAACCCTTTCCAGAACGTCGGGAGCCATCGACGCGCGTTGGAAGAGGAACCATCGTCATTGCCACGCGTGACCACACGCTTATCTACACGACATCAGAGGGTGAGCAGTTTGCCTACCCCATCGCCGTCGGCCGGGAAGGCAAACAATGGTATGGGACGACGCGTGTCGTGTCGAAACGACTGCATCCCGAATGGCGGCCAACAGCCAGCATGCGCCAGAAGAACCCCAGGCTCCCGGCAGTCGTGAAGCCCGGGCCCGCAAACCCGCTTGGAACCCGCGCGATCTACCTTGCCGACGGACTTCTCCGCATCCACGGCACCAACGATCCCTCCTCCATCGGGACCAATGCATCAAGCGGATGCTTCCGCATGTACCGCGAGGATGTCGAGGAGCTTTACGACATGGTCCAGCCGGGGACGCGCGTGATCGTCCAGCGGTGACCGGATCGGGTGCGTCGCAGCCCTGGAGGTTCCTCGCGGCCGAGGGCAATGTTTCAGAGCGAGCCGTTCGGACTGTGGCGTGCTATAGTTGAGTTGCTGCGGAAGGGCAAAGCCGATCGCGTCGTACAGCGCCTAGCAGCCGAATTCAGGCCGCCTAAGCGCGCGCGGGCGCCGCCAGGCGCAGACGCGTCACTGGAAAATAGGCGAGCAATTTCATCTGCTTCGGGAAGAGGGTGCGAAATATAAGGAGGCGCTCCGCCTCTTGTCAGGGAAGTTCGGCTACTCTGAGACACATGTTCGCAAGGCGGTGCCTGCTTATGAGGCACAAACGTTGCGGCTGAAGCGGCTGATTGAGAGGCTTCCGTCAAGCCCCATCACCGGTTATCCCCGCTAACCTTCGCTGTGGAAAACCGAAAAAACAGTTTCGGCCATTAGTGTGAATCCTGTGGAATTATGGCGTATCTAGCGTTTAAAGCCCGCCATTGCAATTGACCTCGCCAGCAAAGTACTTGATTTAAAAAGGCACCTTGATCTCTCAAGGTGCCTTCGTGTGTTTGCTTTGCGGTTTTGAGGCCCGCCATCAAGCAAGCCGTGAGCCGCAACGCAGACCTAGCAATCTCGTGATAGCTCCCGAAGGCTTTTCAATCAAGTGGCCGATCAGGACTTAGCAAATGGCTAAGGCACAGACTGGAAATAAAGCATCGTCGATTGCCGGCAAGGTTCTTGGCGGGAAGACCCCGACTAAGGCCGAGGTGAGAACACTGGCCGGATCGGTTCTCCGCCAAGATGAGACAAAAGGTCCGCGAAAGTAGACGATACCACATGTTTGAGGAGCGGCTTCGGTCGCTCCTCTCCTGAGATTGTTTACACGACAGAACGCCAATCGGCTATCGGCGCCACCCGTAACACAAGATCTTTCTTAAAATGCACACATAACCGAGTTCCTCGAATGTGGTCGCGATCTGTCTCCTGTCTCATGGTGGATAAATGAACCAAGTTATTCCGTCGATCACCAAGACCGCGTTTAATTGCCCCCACTGCGGAACATATGCCCACCAGCACTGGTTCAGTCTCTACGCCGAGATGATGAGAAATGGCAAACTACCAGCCTTAATGGATGGCTCCGTTCTTGATGAAGCGAAATCCATTCCCGATCAGAAGCAGCGTGAAAAAACGGTCGCTCTATGTGAGAAGATGATCACGCAGAAACCCGTTCTATCTGGAAGCAGCTTTACTGCTGATTGGACCCTTCACAATGTCTGGGTTACAAAATGCTTTAATTGCCAAGAGATCGCCATTTGGCGATCGGCCACAATGGTTTATCCAGAGCCCACCGCAGTTTGTTCAGTAAACCCAGATACTCCGGCGCACATTCTGGCCGACTATGAAGAAGCGGCGGCAATTGTTTCAAAATCTGCTAAGGGTGCAGCGGCGCTTCTAAGACTGGCAATTCAAAAGCTTTGCCAGCACTTGGGTTTGCCAGGCAAGAACATCAATGCCGACATAGCTTCATTGGTGAAGAAGGGCCTTGATCCCCGCATTCAGAAAGCGATTGACGCGCTTCGAGTGTTCGGAAACGAAGCCGTTCACCCAGGCACGATTGATTTAAGGGACGACCCCAAAACGGCGGAAAGTCTATTCAAATTGTTCAACTTGATTGTTGAGAAAATGATCTCTGAGCCAAAGCATGTCGACGAGGTCTATGCGCTCATACCGCCAGATAAGCTAAAGGCGATCGAAGATAGAGACGCTGCAGATAAGGAATAGAATAGTCATATGCGCTTTACCCATATTCGCCAATCGACACCCACGGGCTGCGGTATCGCGTGTTTGGCCATGGTTGCGAATGTAAAATTGAGCGACGCTACGATAGCTCTATTTGGAGACTCACAACCTAACGACGCACGAACCCAATGGTCTGACATGAAGCGCGGCATGAAGGCACTCGGGATCGAATGCCGCGGACGGCCCAAACGAGTATCCAAATGGGACGGCATTGAAGGTGTTGCATTGGTTGCGGTCAGTCGCGTAGGCGACAAGTGGCACTGGGTTTTGTACGATGCTTTTGACGGCCTGGTTTACGACCCCATGAAAGACTCTCCTACGCAGCGCAAAAGGTCGCGAAGAAAGCTGGTCTCCTTCCTGCCTCTCCGAGTAGCCCAATAGCGGCAAGCCCGCCGGCTGATGAGTCCGACGGGCTGGTTGCTATGGTGACAAAGAAAACCAGCCGGCGCGCTGCTGGTGTTGTCGCAGGTGGTGATCGCGCCGGCCATTGGTATTAGGAAGCGGTCAGCCGCATCATGCGGCGACAACGGCTGACCGCTTATCGGTCAGGGCGGGCCGATTAGAAATCCTTGCATCCGCTTATGAACTCGCAGAGCTCTCGGCGGCGATAGCTCGTATATACGAGCCAATCCATGGTGCCGCGCTCCTCGTTGCAGCGCTTGCATGCCAGAGCGATGTTGTCCCGATTGTTGCGGCCGCCATGGTCCGATCCGCCCGACGAGATGCGCCGCGCGCTTTTGGTCCTCGCCGAGAATTTCGTGCATAGTCACCGCGAGGAGATCGAGACCCTTGCCACAGTCCTAGATGAACGCCGCAGCCTACCCCGCGCGGAGATCGAGGAAATTTTCGGGAGCGCGGGGCAATGACCGACAAGGACGCGGACGAGCAACTCGCCATTATCGCGGCGCGCACCGAGGAGATCCGAACCGGGCTCGACTCCAACTTCACCGAAGAGCAGCTCCAACGACCATTAAGCAGGCGCATGGTTCACGCGCTCATCGCTGCCACGACCGCCGCTACAGCCGCGAAGCTGAAGACGCTCGCTGCCCGGGTCGAAGCAATTGAGGAAAATGGAATTAGATATCTGGGGAATTATCAACGCGCGACCCGCTACTTTAAAGGCGATACCGTAACGCATTCCGGAAGCCTTTGGGTTGCCCTGAAGACTGTCGCAGAGGGCACGGGACCCGGCAGCGATCCAGCCTGCTGGCAACTGGCTTCGAAAGGCGAACGACCGGTTAAACACACCACGGCAGGATCGACCTAGACATGACGGTCATCGATTTACCTCCTCGAATAGCCGACGCAATCGAAAGGGCCTGGGAGCTTGCTGCCGAGCACCTGCAAAGGCCCCTTACGGATGAGGAAACCGCGCTTATCGTTGCAGCCGTGTTTAGGCATTTCGACGAACCCGATGCACCGACCACGAGGCTCCAGTGAAGCCGAACCGCGTTCACCGCGCCGGCTGGTCATCCGAAAGGGTATATTCCCGGTGGTACTGTGCTTCCATAATTCGAAAAGGGGAATTGCCCGCCATACCCATTTATGCCTTGATAGAATGCTTCAGCATGGAGGGAATGTTCCATGGCTAAGCCGCCGAAACCACCAAAAACGCCAAGCTTTTCAATAGCCGCTCAAGATGCTGATAAGTTCGAGGGCGACACAGGCGCGACCGGATTTACGTTCACCGTTACCCGAACTTCTGGCAGTGGGATCGCACGGATCGACTACGCTGTCACGGGGGTGCAAGCGGATGACTTCACGGGCGGCCTCTTTCCGAGCGGCACCATCAGCTTCCGGATTGGTGAGACTTCGAAGACCATCGCCATCTCGGTCGCCGGCGACATAGTTGTTGAACCGGATGAGACCTTCACGGTCACCCTCTCGAATGCTGTAGGAGGTACCATCGCCACCCGTACGGCTAATGGCACAATCCAGAACGATGATTTCCCAAGCATCCAGCACGTCAGCGTCAATCCGGCCGGCGAGGGCGGGGATGCCTCATCTATCCTATCCTCGATCTCGGCCGACGGTCGCTACGTCGCGTTCCAATCCTTTTCCAGCAACCTCTCGTCGCGGGCGACACGAATGGGTTTCCGGACGTCTTCGTGCGCGATCTCCAGCTCGGCACGACGACCCGCATCAACGTGGACTCGGAGGGCGGCGAGGCGTTTGGTGGTTACAGCGGTCAACCATCGGTCTCGGCCGACGGTCGCTACGTCGCGTTTGACTCCGGTGCGTTCAACCTCGTCGCCGGCGACACGAATGGGAGCTTTGACATTTTCGTGCACGATCTGCAGTTCGGCACGACCACGCGCGTCAGCGTCGACTCGGGCGGCGTTCAGGGGAACGGCCATAGCACTGAGCCCTCGATTTCGAACGATGGCCGCTACATCGCGTTCCAATCTGCCGCCAGCAACCTGGTCGCGGGCGACACCAACTTCCGCAGCGACATTTTCGTACGCGATCTGCAGCTCGGCACGACCACGCGCGTCAGCGTCGACTCGGCCGGCGTTCAGGGGGACGGCCATAGCAATCACGCCTCGATTTCGAACGATGGCCGCTACGTCGCGTTCGACTCCACTGCAGACAACCTCGTCGCGGGCGACACGAATGGGTTTCAGGACGTCTTCGTGCGCGATCTCCAGCTCGGCATGACGACGCGCGTGAGCGTGGGCTCGGAGGGCGGTCAGGCGAACTTCGGAGGGGTTGAACCTTCGATCTCGGGCGACGGGCGCTACGTCGCGTTCCGCTCAGATTCCAGCAACCTGGTCGCGGGCGACACAAATGGAACGTCCGACATTTTCGTGCGCGATCTGCAGCTCGGTACGACCACCCGGGTCAGCGTCTACTCGGCCGGCGGCGAGGCGAATGGCTTTTGCTTCGAGCCGTCAATCTCGGCCGACGGGCGCTACGTCGCGTTCACCTCCGAAGCCACAAACTTAGTTGCGGGCGACACGAATGGAACCCCGGACGTTTTCGTGCGCGATCTCCAGCTCAATACGACCACTCGCGTTAGCGTCGACTCGGCCGGCGGCGAAGCTAACTACAGTAGCTATGAACCCTCGATCTCAGCCGACGGGCGCTACGTCACGTTCGCCTCCGATGCCACGAACCTATTTGCGGGCGACACGAATGGAGCTACCGATACGTTCGTGGCGGACGGGCAGTTGCAGGGGTGGTGGCTGGCCTGATCAGACCGAGACCTTGACCTGCCTAGGGTGGCCATTGAGGAAAAGGTGCCCAGACCGCGAGCGTCCGAGATTGGGAGTTTGCATTACCTACTCGCCCAGGCCGGGGGGGGGGGGCGATTTAAACTCCGAGGTCGCGCAAAGCGGGAGCCCGCGTGCACCCTCATCCGCAAATTTTTTTTCGCATCAGAAAAAACGAGTTTTTCCCGTCCATATGGAAACGGCTAAAAAGACCCCCGGACGACCGGCGCATAATCCTAGCCCAGCTGACCGCCGTGTCGTTGAGCTGTTGGCTTCAAGGGGAGTGCGGCAGTCGGAAATCTGCTACGTCCTCGCCATCAGCGAGAAAACGCTGCGGGCTCATTTTAGGGCGGAGCTAAATCGTGGAGCGGCTCGCCTTGAGGCCGCGCTCGCTCTGCGGCTTATCGACCTCGCCGGCGGCAACGGCGCTGTCGCTCTCCGGGCGACGATCTTCCTTCTTCGAAGCCGTTTTGGGTGGAGTGAATTCTTGCCCAAAAGCTAGCTGCCCTGGAGGTGCCTGAATTCCTCTGGCAGCTCCGTCGGAAACTGGATTCCATAATCATCACTCGCTACGCGCAGCGTGTTCGCCCAATTGCCGCCCCTCAAACTTAGTCTGTCGCTACGCTCCGGTTCCGGCCAAGACGCCCAAATGGTGTCATGGATTAATTCGCACCATATCTCGATACCCAACCGATCATTGGACCAGATGTGCTGGCAGTTTCCGTCATGCGAAGCATTGCCATACGATGGCGTGGGAAACGGTCCAAAGCGCGCCTGAGATGGTGGGTCTAACCAATCGTACACTTGCCTCGCACTCAGGGGCCGTCGAGCGTCCGCAGCCGCAAGCAGTTCCTTGGAGGCTTTCGGCGGATGGATAAGAGTGACAAACATGCCCTCATTAGAGAGCGCATTTAACAGAGGGGTGAAATCAGCGTCTCCCGCAAGTAAACTAGCGGCCGTCATATTGCGACGGATCGTGTGGATCATCATGTCCACAGCGATCATCACATCGACCTTTTTTTGCTCTAAACCGCGCCCCTTTCGATAACGGGTGTCACCTTCATTGACGCGGAACCGATCAAAGGTGGCGAGTTTCGCGTGGAGATGTTCAACGTCCTGGCGTTCAGCTTCAAAATCCTCGTCAGACTGGCTCGGCTTTCGGGCCGGGAGCGCGTCGTAATAGAAGATTTTCTCGTACCCAGCTGAGAGGCTCTACCAGTTTATTTTGAGGGGCGCTCCATCGCAGTAGCGGTGAGCAACGTCCTTGACGCGGGCGCGCAGACACCCCCCATCCAGAAAAAGGTATCGTGTCATAATAAGTTGCCTCTAGCGACTCGTTCCCGGATGCTCGGACGGATGTCGATAAGGCGCGATTCCGCAAGGAACGGTCAATGCTGCCCGGGTAGTTGTCCACGGAGCTTTGCCGGTCGAGGAGCACACGGCCCCTGGTGGGCTTCATTTTGATTTTCGCGTTTCTGAGTTCGTCTAACCGGCCGGGCGCGCCCGCTTCTGTTTCCATCGCCAAGCGGCGGCTGGCCGCCGTCTAAAACTTGACGGCGAGACCGATGAGCATGTTGGGTCATAGCTATGGCCGCTCCATACAATCCCCGCACCGCGGGTCGTCTGGCGAGAGCTGGGCGGCCCGCTCATCACCCGAGTATGAGACACGCCGGTCGACGGCGACACCGTCAAATGCGACGGGCAGACTATGCGCCTGTTGGGGGAAGGTGTTCCGTTCGTCTCGGGCATCGACACGCCGGAGATCGGATCGCACGCGAAGTGCTTGAAGGAACGGAAGCTGGCGCTGATTGCCAAGGGCAGACTAAAAGAACTTTTGGCTGAAAAGGGCTTGAGGGTCGTCTTCAGCGGCGTGGCAGACAAGACGCCATCGCACAGGCCGCTCATCAACATCTATCGAGCCAATGGTGAGGAGATAGGCAAGAAGCTGCTGCAGGAAGGCTTTGCCAGGACATGGAGCCCGAGGCGGCCCCACGATTGGTGCAACGGATAGCGTCCAACGACGGTTATCTTCGACGGCGATAAGGCAGTTTGTATTGAGCGTGAATTTTGTCGCGATCGTAGTCATGCAACAAGGCCAATGTTACCCATCGCGACCCGCGTCGGACGAAGCTTTACGTTAATAATTGCAAGCGTCCGGTTGCTGCCAAGCGGCTCGCCAAGAAGACGATCGGTTGTTACCGTCAGCTTGCTTACAAGCGCATCGTCCTGCATCAAGCAGTACACCATGTCAGTGGCAAGAAGTCCGCGACCTCGGAGCTCTTTCGCTTCTGCTTTCGTCGGAATTCTCAGCCCATCGAAGAGCGTTTTCATCCTATTGTCGATATCGCCCTGATTTGTAACGAGCTGACCGGGCGGCTGTGCGCGCAAGAGAAGGACATCCAGTTCGGCTTGGGTGAACAGTCCCTTCGAGACGATGGATATGAATGGTTGCCCATCCACTTCGTCACGAGCGGTCAGATCTCCTTTTACCGGCTCGGCTTCCAGCCATTTCGTGGAATGAACCAATGGTTCATGCTGCCACAGATTCTGCATCTGAGGGTGTATCGCCAACCTAATGTTGTGAATATCCTCGATATCGGAGCGGCGGCGCGGTCGAAGGTCGCCATCAAAAATCAATCGAAACTCCATCAGGGGAACCCATCTCTTGCGGGATCATTGAACAGATCGGAGCGGCGCACATAAGTTTCCATCGTCGCGCCGGTGGTGAGCCTGCTTGTAACGTCGACTCTATCAACCAAAACTGCCATTCGGGCTAAGCCAACGCAAAGGGGACGGGCCGGCTAAGTCGCCATGTTGACGCAGTGCTACACAAGATTATTTCCGGAATAGCGTGCAGATGTACCTCCCTCGCGGCAAGGGCGCGCCGCCGCCCGGAAGGCTGTCATATTGTTGCTCCAGGTGCTTTTCGGATTGACGCCGTGCCTGCCGCGTCCGGGCTGACGATCAGCAGCGTCAGCGATGGCCGCAAGACGCTGAACGTTTTTGGCTGGCTCCGAGACAATCATTCCGCGTAAGAATATCTGACGTCTCTAGGATTTGACGAAACATTGAAGATTGAGGACTGGTAATGGCCTGGGGTGCAAGTGAATGGAGTGCGTTAGCTGGAGGGGCATCGGCCGTGGCCACCGCCATTGCAGGATTCATGGCGCTGTTGGCGGCAAAGTGGACGGTGACTGCAACGCGAGCGGCGGCCGCGCAAAATGAGGCCGTGCTTAAAGACCAGATCGCGATACAGCGGGAAGAACTCGCGGCAATTGCAGGTGATCAGCGACCGTGGATAAAGGTGTCAGTGGCAATCGAGGGGACCACTGAAGAGGCCGAAGACGGAAAACGGTTGATTCTTATAAAGCCTACCATGGAGAACTTCGGGAATAGGCCAGCAACAAGGGCGGTATGTCACATTACTGAGGAGAAGCCAACTTCCGCGGCTGTGCAGCGAATCATGGATGCACAGAAAATTTTCGACAGCCCTCCCCTTAGTTCGATTGGCTATACAATCTTCCCAGGCGAGGCTCATACCGAGCCAGGGAGCAACGCAGTGAGGTACATGCCCATTGCGGGAGGTCAAGGCACTGTTAGTTTTGGGGGCGTGGCAGCGTACAAGAGCGCACACTCAGATCGTTGGCTCTTTACACCCTTCAGTTACGTGCTTACGTTTACGGAGGAGCAGGTTGGCAGGGTTTCCACTTACGAGATGGTGCAGAATTTCGACAATGTTTCAGCGCCACTGTGAGGGCCGATCCCGCTGCCCCATCATCAATGGATGGATGATGATGGGTGTCGCGGCGCTCCTGCCACGCGAACCGGCGCAGCCTAAACTTCCCATCGATCCATGCAGAACCCACATGGCCCTACTTGGCAATGGGCGATATACCCCTTTTGGACAGATGTTCGCCGTGCGCCAACGCGATTACGATACTTCGCGCGACATGGCGGAGATGGGGGCATGCGTCCGGGTTATCGCAATCCGCAGAAGCAATCGGTGCTGTTCAAGTTTCCGGGCTTGGTGATCGGCGCGCTCGCGTTTGGGGCGGCCGGCGGCTGGACTGCGAGCGACCTGCTAGCCTCATGGAGCGCTTCTGGCGGCTCCGGGCAATCGTGCAGGATCAAGGGCAATGTCTCCATCGACACGGGCGAGCGCATCTTCCACGTGCCGGGGCAGCGACACTACGCAGAGACGAGGATCAGCCCCCAGTATGGCGAACGTTGGTTCTGCTCGGAATTTGAAGCCTGGGCGGCCGGCTGGCGGAAATCGAAGTCGTGATGCTTTGCGCGGTCCGTAGGCAGTGGCCGCAACCTTTTTGAGGCATGCCGCCGGGCCGGGATCGAGCCTAAAACCGAGCGCCTGAACGGCGTCGATGTCGCCGCGCTGATCCTTGCCTTTAAACAAACCGAGGTGCTGCAAGCACTATCAGCAGACCAACGATGGCCCAAACCCCCATGTTGATCCGGTTGAGAACGATGCGAATGCCCACGAGGTTAGTGTTCGTCGCCCAAGCAGCATTTCCGCTGCTCATATCTTCCATTACAAACCGCAAGTGGTTGTCACTATCATCGTTTAGCTTGTCGATCTTGTCGTCGTGCCGCTTCCCCGGATTGGAGCCGCCGATCATCGCTACAACCAAGGCTGCAAGAAATATCCACCATTGGCGATCCATATTGTTTCCCCTGAGCCGCGAAAAGGATTGCGGGTAAGAATTCTGCCATGCGGAAGTTAACGCTCTGCGCACGCACCGGCCGGCGGGTTTTCGAAGCGCTATGTCGCTGAGAGGACCGACCGTTCAGCCGCTGAAAAATCCAAAAGCGTTAGTCCCGCGTCATCTATCTCTTTCACCTTGGCGGCGGTGAAGATTTCGCCGGCCTCGACGCGCTCCGCGATTAGCGCCTGAATATCCGGTTCGGCCTTGGCAATCTGCTCAAGAGCGCCGGGTCGAATGTTTGCAAAATTTGCAAACATTTCATTATCCAGGCCGTTGAATATCTCAATCGCCTGATAGGCAGAACGTTGCGGGATGAATAGCAACCGGGTCGAAAGCCAACCGGAAAATCCGCCTTCGTTCCGTTTATACTTGAACAGCTCCTGGGCGGCGGCAAGGAGAAGGCAGCACGCGCGCGGTGTTAGGTGCGGAGCATATTCCCCCGGGCTATTCGATGAAGCGCGCTGTAGGCCCCGGTGGGAGGCACGGCGGGGCATTAACGGCGGGTGGAGAGGTTCCAGAATTCACAGAGCAGATCGAGGAATTCGCGGAGATCGCGGGCGGCTCTGAGCTTCGCCCTCTTGCTGCTAACTGGGCCGACCATTTCACCGAGGGAATAGCCCTCACCACAAATCCGAGAGACCAGCCAAGAGCCCCTCTCGCCCAGCAGAGGTCGAATCCGACGAAGCTCCTCGGCCGCATGCATCTGCCGGTGACCGATCGGGTCCGCATGACCGCCGCCATCTACCGGCTCGCGACCATAGTCGATAGCCCGTGTGCTCCGGCACATCGCTTCCCATAGGGCGCGGAACCTAGTCGCGGCGGCGAGCTGAGCGGCATCAATCCGGCCCCGCGATGCCAGCATCGTAATGGCACTTTCCCGGATGTTGACGATCGCCGGAATGGTTCGGGGGTTGCCCGCCTCACCGTCATGCGCCGGGGTGTAGTACGGATTCGCGACCGTAACGGCCCGTAAGGAGCGATGCGGATCGGAGGACGGCGTTCTTTTCGTAAGGCTCCGGTGAAGGCCGCAGGTCAGGCCGCTTGAGCGTTGACGGTCGGCGGCGTCCAATTCCACGGAAGCAACTGCTCCAGCCTGGTAATCGACGTATCAGCGATGCGGGCAAGAACGTCGGCCAGCCACACCTGCGGATCGATGTCGTTGAGTTTTGCCGTCATAATCAATGTGGCCATGAAGGCCGCACGATCTGCACCGCGGTCTGATCCGGCGAAGAGCCAGGATTTTCTGCCGAGCGCAAAGCCTCTGAGCGCTCGCTCTGCCGCATTATTCGTCAGGCAAATCCGGCCGTCCTGCAGAAATGATGTGAAGCCATCCCAGCGCTTGAGCATGTAGTCGATCGCCTCCGCCACCGGAGAACTGCGTGAGAGCTTTGCCCGCTCGGTTTGAAGCCAGACCTGCAGATCATCGACGAGTGGCAGACAGTCTCTCCGGCGACGCTCCAGGCGTTGATCGGCCGTAAGCCCGTTGATCTCGCGCTCAATATCGAACAGGCCGTCGATCCGTTTGACGGCTTCGAGCGCCATAGGCGAGATCGGCGCGGCGTTCTTTCCACGCTTGGCATTTGCGGCAATGTCGGCGAGCACGAAGAACTTACGCCGCGAGTGTGCCCAACAAAACGCCTGCCTTAGAGGATTTGGATCGCGATCAACCTTGAACAGCGGATTGTAGCCGCCATAGGCGTCCGCCTGCAGAATGCCGTTGAAGGTCTTCAGGTGGCGCTCCGGATGCTCCTGCCGTCGGTCCCGCGAGGCATAGTAAAGGGCCGCCGGCGGAGAGAGCCCTCCGAACGGCCGATCGTCCCGGACATAGGTCCAGATGCGGCCCGTATCGGTCTTTCCCTTGGCCAGGATCGGCACGGTCGTGTCGTCGCCGTGCAGACGTTCGGCAGCAAGGACATGCGCCTCGATCAGGGAGTGAATGGGCTTCAACGCCGCGGCACATGCTCCAACCTGATCGGCCAGCGTCGACAAGCTGAGGTCGACGCCCTCGCGGGCGTAGCGCTCGCTCTGGCGATTGAGCGGCTGGTGCTGGGCGAACTTCTCAAACAGGATCATCGCCAGCAGGTTCGGCCCGGCAAAACCGCGGGGTGTCACATGGAAGGGTGCGGGTGACTGCGTGATCTTCTCACACTCGCGGCAGGTGAACTTCTCCCGCACCGTCTGGATGACCTTCCACTGACGCGGGATGACTTCCAAGGTCTCGGTAATGTCTTCACCAAGCTTCGACAGTTTAACCGATCCACAACAGGCGCAATTCGTGGGAGCGGCGATTACGACGCGCTCACGCGGCAGGTGTTCGGGAAAGGGCTTGCGTGACGGACGCTTGCGCTCGAAGGCTTTGACGGCTGAAGCTTTGGCTGCGATCTCCGCCGCCAGTTCATCTTCACCGGCGTCCGCTTCCAACTCCTCGAGCTGCAGTTCCATCTGCTCCAGGAGCCGCGCCTTGCGCTCGGACCGGCTGCCGTAGAGTGCACGGCGAACCTTGTCGATCTCCAGCTTCAGCCGCGCGATCAGCGCCTCGGAATGCGATACGAGTGCCTTTGCGCTGGCGGCTTCTGCCTTGGCGGTCGCTGCTTCTGCTTCGGCTGCGACACGTCGAGCGCGTTCCTGGGCCAGCAGTGCAAGCGCACTGGCAAGGTCGTCCGGAAGCTCTTCGGTCGCATTGCTCATGACAGGATGGAATCATATTCGACCCTGTCATTCCAGTGTTTTTGCTTATCCGGCCGACGTCGGCCGCCAGGTCTTTTGCGGCATCCGCCAGTCGATACCTTCCAGCAGATAACCGAGCTGCGCAGGCGTGATCACCACCGTGCCATCGGCCGCTGATGGCCAGATGAAGCGGCCGCGCTCCAGCTTCTTCGTGAACAGGCAAGCGCCCTGGCCGTCATGCCAGATCACCTTGATCAGACCGCCACCGCGGCCGCGGAATACGAACAGGTGTCCACACATCGGGTCGCGCTTCAGCGCCTCCTGCACCATCAACGACAAACCGGGGAAGCCTTTTCGCATATCGGTGTGGCCTGTCGCCAGCCAGACCTTCACGCCACTCGGAACCGGAATCATCGCAGCCCCAGCACGCAATCGAGAATCCGGCCAAGGGCATCCGTATCGATGTCGCTATCCACGCGCACGCGCCGACCCCGTCCAAGCTCGATTGTCACATCGCTACGCTTCCGACGAGGGTGGGATGTGGTGGGCGATTCCGGTTGAACGGGAGAGACTGTCGAAGCGGCCTCGGATACGATCACCGGCACCAAAGTCGCCGTATCAGACCTTGGCTCGTCGATCCGGCAAAGCTCTTTGCGCCAACGGAACAACTGGCTGACATGGATGCCGGCCGCGCGGGCAATCTCGGAGATGACCGCGTCTGGCTCAAAGCACGCAGCGACAAGGCGCTCTTTATCTTCGCGTGACCAGCGCCGACGGCGCTCTACAGACGTGATCACCTCAATTGGATGCTTCGTCATATGACTACTCCTAGTGTTACCACTAGGACTGGCAGTCAGAAGCCCTCTATCGCAAGACGGCCTTCACCGTGGGCTTACTTCTTTTCGACGGAGCAGGCATGGGGGAAGAATGACAAACTCCGGGGAAAACGGGAAGCCAATTTTCCCCCAGATTTTCCCCCAACCCGATTCACCCGAGCAATAGTTCCGTATTCGAAACCATGTCCGCTTGTTTTTCTTGGAAATTTTTGGTGAGAGCGTCGGGGTTCGAACCCGAGACCTACTGATTAAAAGGCGGACGGTCTAATTTGCCAAACACCATACAGAGTAAGGGAAAGCGACCCACTCATTTAGCTAGTTCGGGGTTTATTTCGGGATTCCGCGTGACGTTCGAGCGCTGACGCAACTTCATCGTCCATAACATGTGCGTATTTTGTGGTCGTTGCGATGTTGGCGTGATTGAGAACACGTTGAACAAGTTTCAAGTTTTTTTCCACCCGAAGAAGCTTCGTTGCCGTGTCATGCCGATTATCATGAAGGCGAAAATTCTGCACACCTGAGGCCGCTAAGGCGCGGCGAAAGTGAATCATCGTACCATGATAAGTGATGGGATATCTCTTCCCTTTCACTTTTCCATCCCGTGTCCGCTCGGCCACGAACGTAAAGACGTACTCTGGATGATTACCGCGACAGTCCACTAAGATACGTCGTATGGTGGGTGTGATTGGCGTCCAGACATCACGCCCGCCCTTGCCCTTGGTGTTGATCGAGCCCGCCTCCCAATTGACGTCCGACCATCTTAGGAGTGTCTCGTTGAAACGCCTTCCGCTGATCTGGAGGAACTCGAACCAAGGGAGGTAATCCTTTCGGATGAAGGCCACTAGGGCGATTTGCTCGTTCGAATTCAACTCTCGAACTCTTTCTTGCGGCTCCTTTAACCAATGCTCGTTCCAAATCGGCTCGTTTGGAAGACTGCACCGCCACACGATCCGAGCGCGTCGGAATATAGACTTCAGCGGCTGGACTAACTGCCGGTTGATCGTACCATTGGCGACTGGTTTAACAACGGCCTTTTTGAGTTCCACTTTGCCCCATCTCGGTCGCTCGCGCAATTTTGAGATCGCCGACACGACCGTCTCATCGTCAATCTCATCCAATCGTGTATCTTTACCGAATAGACCTATCAAACGCTCAAGCGTCGCAAAATAGGGTTTTGGGTCGGATCGGTACTGACCCTTCTCTGTCCAATATCTTCCCACCGCAGTGTCCATGGTAAGCGGGGCACTCCCGCTTTTACGGACCTGCTCGACGTCGCGCTTGGCGTTGTCCTTTATCGTTCGCTCTATCGACTTTGCCTCCCGCCTATCCCTGGCCTTGGTAGTTCCGTGAAAGCGATTGCCGTCGATCTGGAAGTCGTACCGATAAAATGGGCTGGCTTTTGTCTTGTAGACAGACATCTCGAAACCTCAAAAGTTTGGCGTTGAGAGATGAAGGCCGTTAACTGGGACGTTGTGAAGCGACGATGCATTCGCCCTTCCGTTCCAACGTTCACGCAGCCAAGTTGGCCTTCGATGACGTGACGTAGAAGCGTCTTCTTTGATATCGCGAGATACGCCGCCGCCTCTGTCATCGTTAAGAGACGCTCATTTTCGAATCCAAGCACCGGCGTTACTCCTCGAAGGCACAACCCCTCGCCTAAATAACGCCTGCATTCCCGCCTCGCTATTTACAACTAGAGATTATCAACACTCAAAGTCACCGCTGAATGATGCACAATCATATTTACGCTGTAAATACCAGCGAGCGCGTGCTATAACTCTTCCAATGGCGAGCAATAAGGAATTAGAATTTTAATTGACCCAGAAATATTATACACATTTTGATTGCATTTCCTTAGAATGATTTTCATACATTCTTGCTTAAATACCATCATCATTTAGTTAATACAGGTTCGCCTCGTTATTTTAAGAACAGGCATCCACGAGGTTATTAATGTATTATTTCTTTGCTTATGGGCGCGTGATATTTTTTTTCAAAATGCCGTTATCCGGGGCCTCTTTTTGAGTTGGGGATGCCTATTACGAAAAACTGACGGTCGTGATATATCAGCTTCAACGTCGGAGACACAACCACGCCTAGAACCCCCTAATCACTCAGATGAGAAGGTCCACCCACCGTGCATGTCCAGCCAGTTTGTGTCCGAGGCGGTTATGTCGCCGAAAACAACTGCTCCTGGCAATCTTTACATAAGCTGGTGCTGTTCGGTTTCCACCGTGGCTTTCAGGGTTGAACCATATTCCCTCGAATTGCTGACCGGCCGCCAAAATCAACCGAGTGCTTCGCCTCAGGGATATCGTAGCTGCTTATATTGCAACCTTCGCCGTTGAGCCTTCTGGCATGATCGCTGTCAACATGGGAACCGGTCATATTGCGCAGTTGGTTGGGTTCACGCAAAAAAATCACTCATGCGCATTCGCCGCAGGCTGACTAAACGGGTTCGGAATCGTCCATTGAACTCCAGCACCCCAGTTTTCGCTCTCCGGCGTGAGTTCGATATCCAAGCGGGCAAACGCCTGCTCCAGCTTCTTTAAGGTCTCCAGATTCAATCCGCCGATTTGTCCCGTTTCTAACCGGGTGACAAAGTTGCGGTTCACGCCAGAAATTTCCTGGAGGTCACGCATCGACTGATTAGCCATCGCCCGAGCCGCCCGGAATTGTGCTCCCCGGAACCGGTCCTTGTGCCCCGGCTTGCGCCACCGCACCCCTGCTCCCCGTGCTGCGGTCGTTGGCAGAAATTCTATTCCGTTTTTTTCGAACGCCTTTTGCAGGTCCTCGGCATCTGAAGAGAACAGCTTGTATCTCGCGGCTTCCCATCGACTGATTTCCCGACGATCCAATCCAATCCACGCGGCGACAACCTCTTGATCTATGCCAAGAAGTGCTCGTGCCGCCCGGAATTGGCTCGCCAAAATCTCCATTTGGCGAAAGAGCGGCTCTCATGGGTGAAATGTCAACATATTGAGCATCCGTCTCTCAAATTTGGTTTTTATCTTATTTTCTTTGCGTTTGTCTCGCGAATCAGTTTATTTCCTTGCTCGCCAGCAACCGGCACCCGAATCAAAAGGTCCCTCTCGATGAACGATAAATGGCTTGGAACTCCGCCCTCCGTGATCCTTCCGCGATTGAGATCGCTCCTTGCTGATCTCGAACAACTCTCCCTTCCCGGCGATCATCCGGCCCTGGATGACGCAGTGATTATTCGAAACTGTGTTCTCGCGAGCCGTGCGGTTCCGTGCCTGATGGGCCTGATGAGCGGGCATCCGACCATCAAAGATGGCCCCGGCGTCACGAGCGAGCTGTTTTATCTCGACCGGAAGCGACGGCTCGGAAGGACACTGAGCCGTTGGTACAGGTTCGACGAAGGCCTCATCTGACCCGGAAGCGGAGAAAACCATGGATACCGCCTTCAAGGACAACCTGGACCAATACATCAGCAAACTACAGCGGATCGCGATCCAGCTGAACGGAGTGCGAAGGGGTGATCCGTTGAGAATAGGACGCGAAGGTGCAGCAATCGCAATGCGATCGGCCCGCCTATTTTTGTCTTATTGTGCGCTCGTGCACCTGGTGCGCCGAAATATTGAGCTGATCTCGGAGCCATTCTGCGTAGCGCTGATTGTCGTACCGGCTGAATGGCAACTGACTGACGTCAATGAGGCGGCGAAAATCCTCTTCAAAGACGAGAAAATGCGCTTTTGTATGCATCCGGCGACCAAGAGCAGGCGCGGCTGGGAGATCGACCCCGCTGAACAGCTGATATTTGGTAAGCTGATCATCTTTGTGACGGAGGGATCGGCGGTTCACGAAGATTTCGAGCTTGCTGCAACGATGCGCGACCGACTCCGAACGTGCGATGTCCGTCACCTCCGAGCGCTAGCCAGACTTAGAGGCTGCGGCGACATTTCCGACGACGAGGCTGCGTTGATTGCCGAGCAACCATCCGAGAGAATGGAGGCCATTTTCCGGATCGGTCAACCGGCTCGCAGGGCAGCACATAGACTGGCCGAGTTTGGTCCACAACGGCCGGTCGCCGAGGAAGTTAAGCACCTGGATATCTCCAAGGGCTTCGGTGAGGCTGGTGATTGGGCGCAGGAGCTGAAGAGGGACCTGCGAGATTGGCGGGATGGGAAGCTTCCCTGGTCCGAAGTCGACAAGGGGTGCCTCCTCTATGGGCCGCCTGGAACTGGAAAAACGAGGTTTGCGGCGGCCCTCGCGGCGGAATGCGACATGCACCTGGAAGCAACGAGCATTTCAAGGTGGCAGAGCAGCAAAGACGGTCATCTGGGCGACTTGCTCAAGGCGATGTACCGATCCTTCGCAAACGCCAAGGAGAAAGCACCATGCCTATTATTTTTGGACGAGTTCGACTCGATTGGTGACCGTGCGAAGTTTGTTTCCAGTTACGCGGACTACAGCATCCAGGTCGTGAACGGACTTCTGGAATGCATCGACGGCATCGAAGGACGAGAGGGAGTCGTTGTCGTTGGCGCTTGCAACAATCCCGAACGGATTGATCCAGCCCTTGTGAGGAGTGGGCGGCTGGAGAAACACATCCACTTCCCATTGCCAGATGCACAGGGTCGCGCCCAAATCCTCGCATTCCACCTTCCATCGCTCGCTGATGAGCCTCTGCTCAAGGAAATTGCCGCCAAATTGCCTGGCAAAAGCGGGGCTGATCTGGAACGCCTGGCGCGGGATGCCCGGCGCGTTGCTCGGCGGGAGCGCCGGTCCGTAACGATTGACGACCTTTATGGGAATATCGAGCCGCTTCCCGTTTTGAACGAATGCTATCAGTTGAAGATCGCGATCCACGAGGCCGGTCATGCACTCGTTGGGCACGGCTTGAATGTTGGCACCGTCAGGCGGGTGGAAATTTTCGACAACGTCGAAAACTTCGCTACTCAAGTTGACGCTCACGGGGTCATTGTGATGCGACACCCGACGTTGCCCATTCAAACCAGAGGGGAAATGCTGAACCGGATTGCATTCCACTTGGCTGGCGCGGCTGCTGAAGAGGTCTTCTACGGCGACCGGTCGACCACAGCATCAGGTGGTAGCCAGAGTGACTTTGCGAAGGCAACGGAAATCGCTGTCGAAATGATCACAAAATGGGGGTTCGGGAAGTCACCGTATTATCTCCCAGGTTCCGTAAACACGAGCAATCCAGGAGAGCTTTGGCGTGATCATCGATTGAGGGCTGAAGTTAACGAAATCCTTCAGACGGAATATGCTCGGGCTAAAGACATCCTCAGCGACCTAAAGCAGACGCTGATAGCGTTCGCGACGGAACTTGCCAGGCACAAAAGCCTGCAAGGAGATGAACTAGAAAAGCTTTGGCCCCAGCCATTTGTGCCGAGTGATACGGAGGCACCGAAAAGCTGACCGTATTTAGTCAGCATTTCCTTGGAGACCGAATTCTTCCTGGTGCCCGGCGGCGGAGCTGGTCGCGTCAATGCGACGTCCGTAATGGCTCGCTTTGGCCAGCTGGACTAAGCCTCCCATCCGGTTCGCGCACCCGTGAAACCTGAGCAAGGCAAAGAGCCCCGAAAATCCTCAGAAATCGACAGCGACGGATAGCCCGGCGCGTCATCCCCATCCCTTTGCCTTCACGAAAGGATCGGCTGCATGCGAGCATGGATCATCAGTGACCTCCACTACTCTCCGACTGACGCCGTCATGGGTATTCCCTTGCCGGTCCCAGATGCGGACATCTGCATCTGCGCGGGAGACATCTCGGAAAATATTACTATGAGCATCGCTTACCTGCGGCGAGATATCGAGCCGCATATGCCCGTGATCCTCGTCCTTGGAAATCACGACTATTATAACGGGAGCATCGATTTCGCGCTGGAAAAAGCACGGTGCGAAATTGAGGGCACCCGTATCCATCTCCTCGAAAATCAAAGCATCGAAATGGCCGGTTGCCGTTTTATTGGCGCAACGTTGTGGACGGACTTTGCGGTTTCCGTCGGTGACGACGAGCATGTTCCGCCGGAGGAGCGGCGGGCGAAAGCCTTCGGACTGGTGCCGTACCTAGTGGCAGACTTCGAATGCATTTTTCGATCCGACCCGCGACGCCCCGGTGAAAACGGGCTGATCACAGTTCAAGAAATCCTTAAGCGCCACATCGCGAGCCGATCATTCATTGACCGCGAACTGGAACAGCCGTTCGACGGACGCACATTCGTCGTGACGCATCACGCGCCGCTCATTCAGAGCTTCGATCCCCGGTTCCATGGCGACATAACCAATGCCGCGTTCGGAAGTGATCTGTCCGATCTGATCGCGCGGCGACGGCCGTCGGTTTGGATACATGGCCATACCCACAAATTCCGCGACTATACGGCTGACAAGACCCGCGTAATTTGCAATCCAAGGGGCTACGGCGGCGAACGCGGCACGTCGGGATTTCGGCAGGATTTCGTCATCGATCTTTGAGAGGCTGTCGACATGACAGATTTGTGGTTCGAGGTGTGCGAAGGCGCGAGCATGGATCAGGAGAAGGCAACGCTCCTTGAATTCCGTCATCTGCTCGACGATCCCAAGAGCGCAAGGCTGCTGGGAAACGATGAACAAATCCTATTATTGGCGAAAGCGTTGCGGCAGGTGGACCAGCTTGTTCGCGGGCGCACAGACGTAAGCTTCCGCTTCATACGGATGGTGGACGGTGAAGCGTACGGCCAATTTGCTTCGTCCCGGAACGTCGAGATCGAATACGCAATGGTTGGGCCGCCCCCCCTTCGGGCCGTCATCGATCAGATTATGGCCACAGCTTCAATTCGACCCTCCTAGTCGGTGCACTGGCGGGCGGAATGATAGGCGAGCTCCCGGAATAGAGCAGCCCGCGACTGGAGAACCGGCTTATGTTCTTAAAATTATACTCGTCGCGAGAGCCTCAATTTAGCTCGTCGCGCTCGGGGCGACAGACTGCCCTCCGACTCCACGGCCATGGTGCGGCTGATCACGCGGCTCCGAATAGCCGGTTTTGAAGCTCATCTTTCATCGGAACACCACCCTCATTGATCATCTTCATCAAACAAGATCGAAGAAGATTGAATGAAGCGACCAGATCGTCAGGGACATGCCTTGGCTTCCCATGAGCGGCGGCAGACCTCTTGTCGTAAAGGGCAGCAATCCGCTTCTGAGCCTCAGCACGCTCCTGCCCTGGATCGTGAAGATATGCTGCTATGAGGGCCGAAACCCGAAATTTAAGTTCGGACGTCGAAGGAGAGAAGAGCGCTTCTAACGCTCCCCATAGGGAAATGAGTGCCAAGGCGTCGTTCGGAATGAACTGCCCAGCGTCGAGGGCCGTTGAAGCGATGTGAAATTCCTGGTGCGCTGATCGCAGCTTCATCACCGTCTCAAACTTCGAGGCGACCCATTCTATCCCTATTCCGTCAGTCTTTTCATCGTCGCTATTTCGTAGAGAGAAATGCCGAGGCCTTGTTTCCAAAGCGAGGACAGGCACGGTTCCATCCGGAGCATCTTTGAGCTTTTCGAATGGTATCCGTGAAGCTGCCGTCATCACAATCGAGGGATCGCATCGAAGACGCAGAAGCGAGACGATGATCGATCCGGTGACAAGGCAGGCACCTTCATCCGCACCTGCCGACAAGGGTATCCTTATCTGAGCGGTTATATCAGCCCCCGATCCCCCCAAGACTGGTTTCCAGGGCCCGGGATGAGGGCCGCCGTCCAATGGCTTTGCAAAGGCGAGAACCATTGGGGACATGAGGTGAGCAAACGTGCTCTCGATAGAGATGCCCCGGCTGATCTCGATCCGCCGATCAAGCTCGATGTTCGACAGACCAATGTATAGGCAGTCTGATCCAAAGGTGCTCTGTAGAGACATTCTTTATTCTCACGTTGACGATGCGGAATTTGGACCAGTTCCGCCCGAATAGGAAGGCTTGATCTGCCAACCGTCGCGGCGTTGAACATCGGAGATTGACCCTTGGCCAGGTCCACGCAGGCGCCCCCATCGCTCGCGTTTTCAAAAAGCATGGAAAAGGCATTTAAAAGGCATTCGTCTACCAGCGCTTTGCAATTTAGCAGATAACTGTTGACAGATCGACCGGAGTTCCATATGTCTTCGTTACGTTCCAGCCAATCATCAATAAATGGGCATGCTGACATGACAAATGTTAATGGTTCGCCGATAAAATCTGCAACAAGACGCGGGCTTTTCGAGTTCGGCGTTGAAACACTTGAAAAACAAGGCTGGACGGTTTCGAGGATTTTGCGAGGCGGCAAAGCCAGCTTGCGGCAAATCTCCAAAGGAGCGGAAAAGCGTCGAGTGTCAATAAGAACGTCCCAAGACGCTTGGATTGCTTTCCCACGCAAACGCAGTGGCGACGGCTGGGTCACGCTCGATGATGTCGACTTTGTGGTCGCTGTTTCCGTTGATGACAAGATCAATCCCACCCTCGCTCGCGTCCATATGATCCCTGCCGACGACGCCAGAGCGCGATACGACCGAGCCTACGAAGCCCGCAAGGCAGCGGGGCACACGTTGCCGGTTGGCCGTGGTCTTTGGCTTTCGCTCTACAACGAGGAAGCTCCCGATCCGGTCAGCTATGTGGGCGCAGGCATGGGATTGGCCTACCCCCCCATCGCAACCCTCGACCTGGCAAAGGAGGGGTTTCCGCAGGACGGCGAGGAGGTTGACGACGAGGTGTCGGACGATGAACCCGGGACATCGCCAGCAGCGCCAGCGCCTGAAATCCCACTGACGATACCGGAAGCCAAACGACGGCTCGCGGAAAGTTTGGGAGTTCCCATATCCGCTATAAAAATCACCATCGAGCACTAAACTGGAACGTAGGGCTTGATTGTGTGCCGCTGGCCGAAGGGCCAGCGGTTTCGTGCGTTGAACGAGGCAAGCGATTATTCATCGCCGAGCCTGTAAACATCCGCGTTGTCTTGGCGCTCTCGCAGCCCTTCATACCACGGCTGCCTCAGCTTCCGTCAGGCGTCCACTGCCTAAACTCGATCTCGGCAATCAATCGGCTGCACCCAACCTGCGGCGAATTCCGTCGCCAAGGTAGCTTAATCAATTTCGACCGCACCGCCCAACCTCGAATGGAATGGGCTCCCCGTCCACGGCAGCGCGGGCCTCGAACTGGGTCTGATCAAGAAATACTCACTTCCATGGAATATGAGGAGCGCCAGATAGCTCACAGACGTGCAATAAACGTGGTGGTTCGTCTGCCGACAATCGCCGCTTATCGCGAACCATTATTGCCCTCGGCTTCCGTTCTTAGATGCAATCTATCCGGAGCGAGATAACCTTTCCCAGTACATTCACCTCAAGTAAAGAGGCGGCTTGCATGGTAGATCGAAAACCGCTTTAACGTGTGGCGGGACGTATAGAGGGGTTGAAAAGTGACCGATTTCGAACAGCAGCCATTTGGCGATGCCGAGTTTCTGGATAATCCGCAAGCGCGTTGTGCTTGCCTGCTTCTGCTAGACGTTTCAGGCTCCATGGCCGGTGCGAAAATCCAGCAGCTGAACGAAGGCCTTCGCACCTTGCAGGAAGAGGTTCAGTCGGACAGCCTTGCTGCCAAACGCGTCGAACTAGCAATGGTCACATTCGGACCTGTCAAGGTCGAGATGGACTTTACCGGAGCCAATGACTTTTTTGCTCCGCAGCTCGTAACACAGGGCGCGACCCCGATGGGCGAAGCAATTGTTACCGGCCTTGAGATGCTGCGTGCTCGCAAGGACAAATACCGAGCAAACGGCGTAAATTTCTACCGCCCTTGGGTTTTCCTCATCACTGATGGTGCGCCTACAGATGACGTTACCCTGGCGACTCAAATCGTCCGCCAGGGCGAGGATGCCAAGGCGTTCATGTTTTATGCTGTGGGTGTCGAAGGCGCGGACATGTCGCGCCTGCAACAAATCACCGTCAGACAGGCGTTGTCGCTGAAGGGCTTGCAGTTCAAGGAATTCTTCCAGTGGCTTTCCAATTCGCTGTCAGCTGTTTCGCGCTCGAATCCTGGCGAACAGGTACCGTTGGTAAATCCGACGGCACCTGATGGTTGGGCGTTCGCTGGCTAAAATGTCCAACTGGGTTTTCGCCGCAGCATCGGTTCGCGGTACATCTCACGTTCGGTCCGGAACACGGCTACAGGATGCCAAACGTTGTTTCGTCAAAACCACGCGTGCGGGTGAGCCCGTCTTCTGCGGCATCGTGTCGGACGGGGCTGGTTCGGCAAAGTTCGGCGGCGAAGGCGCGTCACTGGTTTGCCGAACCCTCGCGACCGGTGCCCGCCACTACTTTGAAACGGCCAACAACCTTCCGGATGACGAGACCATTTGGTCATGGATCGATGATGCCCGTGACCGCATTTCGACGGCCGCCGGAAAGCGCGATCTCACACCGCGCGATTTCGCAGCCACGCTTGTCTTTGTTCTCGCAACTCCGGAAGAGGTTGCCGTGTGCCACATCGGCGACGGCGCAATAGTTGGGCGGGAAGCGCATACCGGAGAGTGGGTGACGCTAAGTTCCCCAGAGAATGGCGAATATGCGTCCACGACCTACTTCATCACCGACGAACAACCTCGGGCTCGTTTCAAACGTCATGATGGCGACTTCGATGCGGTAACTCTATTCTCGGACGGAATTGAGGGCCTTGTGATCGACAGCAAGACCGGCAGCCCGCATCCGGGATTTTTCCAACCGGTCATACGGCCTCTTGAGGCTAGCGAAGACGATGGACGTCAAATGCTGCTCTCAATGCAGCTCGCACAGTTTCTCGACAGCAGTCGCATCAACGAACGCACGGACGATGATAAAACATTGGTGGTGGCATGTCGTCGGTGACTGACAAGCTTTTTGCTGATGGTCGAGAGCTTAAGCTTTCCAACCGGGTTGGTAAGGGCGGTGAAGGCGAGGTGTTCTCGCTGGTCGATATCCCCGGCCACGCGGTAAAGCGATACTTCCCACAGATCGCAGGTGACCGCGAATCTAAGATTCGGGCAATGGTTGGATCGCGTGTGTCTGCATCCGCGACCACCGTTGCGTTTCCCGAACAGATCGTAACCGATAGCCGTGGCAAGTTCGTCGGCTTCATGATGCGCCTGGTCGACAAGCACAAAGAAATTCACGAACTTCAGACACCAAGCTCCCGGCAGAAGCATTTCCCGAAGGCAGATTACCGCTTCCTTGTTCGCGTGGCACTGAACGTCGCCCGAGTTTTTGCTCAGGTCCATTCAACCGGCTGCGTTGTGGGCGACATCAATCAGCGCGGCATCCTAGTCTCAGAAACGGCGACCGTCGCACTCATTGATGCTGACAGTTTCCAGTTTGTTCATAATGGGGATCGGCACCTGTGTGTCGTGGGTGTGCCGGAATACACGCCTCCTGAATTGCAGGGAAAGAGCCTCAAAGATATTGTCCGGAGCAAGGATCATGATGCCTTCGGGCTTGCCGTCTGCATCTTCCAAATCCTTTGTATGGACAGGCATCCGTTCTCGGGACGCTTCAGAGCTGGCGATATGCCGTTGGAAAAAGCGATCAGCGAATTTCGCTTCGCCTATTCAGGCCGTAACACAGGAATGGAACCTCCCCCGGGCAGCGTCAAACTGTCGGATTTTCCACCCTCCGTGCGACTGAATTTCGAGGAGGCGTTTGCGCCCGATCATGTTGGCAAACGCCCAAGCCCGGAGATGTGGGTCAAATCGCTTGAAGAGCTTGAGCAATCCCTTAGACCCTGCTCAAAAAACCGGCTCCATCATTATTCCCGACTGGCGCAGGACTGCCCTTGGTGCCGCATGGAGGCCACGTACGGTCGGCCGCTGTTTGTCAATCCGGATATCGCCTCTGTTATCGTCGGAGACTCGAAGGCCGATGCTGGCAGAGGTTGGGTCATCGACGTCGCGGCGCTTCTCGCCACCATCAATAGCTGCGTTATCCCGACGTCAGTCAATATCAGCCTTCCCGCGATAGATCATACCCTCAGCCCCAGTGCCGAGGTGCAACAGCAACAGAATAGCCAGGGCCTTTTGCCATTTATTCGGATTGCGGGGCTCGGGATTGCCGCCTTTGGGGTGTTCACCCTTACCCTCAAGCACCCGTCTCTTTTGCTCTCGTTCGGATTGATTGGGTTTGGTCTCTTCCTCGCATTCAAGAAAGCGGAAGAGAAAGGCAGCTCTCTGATCGCGCGGCATATGCAGACGTGGTCGAAGATCAAGGCGGTGGTTCAGGCAATCCAGGCCAAAGCTCCCCTTGATAAAGCTCAACGGACAAAATCAGAGGTGCTCGGCGCAATCGAACATTATAAGTCGCTGTCAAAAGCCTATGAGCAGGTAAGGACAGAATACGACGGCCGACGGCGGCAAGAGCAGCTCGAAAGTTACTTGTCGGGTTTCCCATTGAGGCGAGCGAGAATCCCTAAGCTTCGGACATCCGATTTCGCTGCCATGGCCTCCTATAATTTTCATACCGCGTTTGACGTGAAGACACGCGACGTCCAGCAAGTGCAGGGAATTGGACCAGTAAAGGACGCCAATCTCAAGGCTTGGGTGCGCGGCCTGGAAGCCAAATTTCAGTTCAGCCCAACTTACACTGTTGAGGATCAGAATAAGATCAGGGCAAAGCAAGCCGAGATCGTTACGAAACAGAAGGGGCAAGATGATAAGATCAAGAGCCTCATTGCCCAATTGCAGGCAGAGATAAAGGCGTTCGAAGCTTGGCGGACGCAAAACCATCCCGAGCTGATAACTTTATTTCGAGAGCTGTCCCAGTTAGAGTGCGATATCAAAGCGGTCGGGGGAGCGATCCCTCCAAAAGCAAATATCCCGCCGCACAGCATGCAGACACATACGACCTCAAGCTATCAGAGCACCCCGGCCTGGGGTGCGGGTGCGACTAGCGCGGCCTCCCGGCCAATCAGCGGTGGTTCATCGGCATGCCCGAACTGCGGAGCGGCGATGAGACTGAGGACCGCAAGACGCGGATATCGCCGGGGAAACAAATTCTGGGGATGCACTCGCTATCCCGCATGTAGAGGCACAAGGCCTTACTGAATCTGAATCGAGGGTTTAGCTCTGGGGCGACAATGAGCGATAACTACGTTGAGAACTTCCAATCACTTTCCGACTTCATCACTGATTTTACCCAAATGCTGCCTCGTCTCGCAGCGACGCGCGAGGGGATCGATCTCTACGGTGCAACCACCTTCTCTCCGTTTTCGATCTTCAATCCGGACGAAAACACATTAAGCCGCGTCATCGCCGAGCTTTTCGATCCGTCTGGTTCCCACGGCCAGGGACTGTTGTTCCTAAACGCCCTCCTTGCGGCAATCCGTATCCCCCGCCTCAATCGCCTCGATACGGTGAAGGTCCGACGAGAGGTAATGACACGCGCCAAACGGCGCATCGATATCGTGATCGAAACTCCTCGCTACGTTATAGGCATCGAAAACAAGCCCTGGGCAGCACAGCAGAAGAATCAACTGGGCGATTACCTCGGCGAGTTAAAGGCTGACCTTCGCGGCCGCCAACCTGTGCTCATCTTCCTCTCCGAGCAGGCGGCACAGACGGCTGGAGACGAAACGATCCGCGTCCCTTACCACCAGGCCCAAGAAAACGAAGCGACCCTTCACAGCGTGCTGGCCGGAGTGGTTAGTGAAATCAAGGCGAACGCGCCAAAAATCTTTGTCGAAGACTTCCTGCGATACATTGAAATCAATTTTGGAGGCGAATACGTGGATACTCCGGCAGACAAGCCTTTCACTGACGCGGTGAGCGCTGAGTTCGACAACCCTCAGCGACGCAAGGCGATTGCGTCCGTTCTTCTGTCCCACGAAATGCTTCACATCCGAATTCTGGATGAAATTGGCGAGTACCTGCTCGCCGAAGTGCGGGCGAAAGTCGGCGAAGATTTCGAAGCTTCTTGCCCATTTCCAGACATTGACCCAAAAGTCTCCGACTGCCTGTGGCAAAAATGGACTCCTTATGGCCTTCGAACACCGTCTTGGCCTGCGAATTGCCATGTGGCTATAGAAGCCGAGACTGATTGGGTGAATGGGATCATCTTTGGCGTAAGGTGTCCGGATGGCAGCAAGCTCCCCGAAAAGTACAAGCACTACGCGTCTCCGGGCCGAACAACTTTGGGCAATATGGTCAGCTCTATCCCCGGAGGAAGGCAGACGAATTATTGGCCGTGGTATAAAAATCTTGCAGAGCGATATTGGGGACAGGAATTCTGCGCACGGCTAGTCATCGAGTCTCCGACTGGTGCCGTGAAGGATCATCCGGAAATCCAGGACCTCGCCCGCCAGTTCGTCGAGATGGCGACGGAGGTGGATCGCTTATTGAAAGCGTCGCAAGCTTGAGCGCCGCAGCATCATTTAGCTTTGTATCCGCCCAGGACCGTTACGAGGTAATCGGTGTCGATCACATAGATATCGTTTGGCCCGGCTCGAACAACGATCCCATCTAAGACGACTTCGAGGTCGCCAGGCTCGCCTATGATCGAGAAAACTGCGCCGCCGCTATAGCCGTCCATCATGGCATTTGGATGATGATGCCGATAGCGCCTATAATAAGACGCGTTCGTTTTGAACACAGGATCAAACGCGCAGTCCATGATCGAACGTTTGATGTTTATTTCGCCTGCTGCTTCAGGACAAAAGTTCTCATGGTACTCGTCAATGACGCCGTCCAATGATGGATAGCCGACTAAGAAAATTGCCTTGACCGTCGGCAAAAGCCACCAACCGGATAGAAATAGGTGTTGTCGACGTCCTTCGTCTTCCAGTCATCGGCGGTCTGGAAGATCAGGAGATCATGATACTCCTCCTCGTGGTTGCCGGTCTCGAACACGCAGCTTTGGAGAAGAATATTTGTTAGTCGATCTGCACCACTAGTGATACGAACAGTTTCCAAAATCTCTTTATCCGGCGTCTCCCCTGCCGGAACCCCAAGTTGGTGTCTTGTCATGACAACGTAATTTGCGCCAGCAAACCTGACTAGCGTTGCCGATCCGCATCTCCACATGGGCAAGGTTCTGTCTTGGCTTTCTCGAAGAACCATCCTGCAGCAACGAGTGATGTAGTCCTCAACGTGTGCAGACTTCAGGTAAAGCCGTCCGACCTTGAGGGAGTTCATTTTTGGGAGGTGGGTGATGTGCATAGCAGCTCGGTGATGTTCTTAATATTGCGCTCGATGTACCACACAACCCACAAATCAAAATTGATCACATTTCACTTCAATGTGTTCAGACATGTCGTCTCACCATCGATAGCTTCTTGATTCCTGCGTCATTGCTGCTGCAAGATAACCGGCGGCACATACATCGGTGTTATGAGACCATCGCTTTGGATTCGTCTTTGAACATTGGACGGCCGCGACCCAGCAGGCGTTGGCTTTTTACCTCCGTCCTTTTTTCCGGATGGCAATGTTGCCGTTACTGACTGCGATTCCGTTAGCGTCATTGCCTGCAGCACAGCAAGCGCGAAATCGCTATATGCCTTCCCTCCCCGCGAAAACAGCCAATATTTTCCGTATTGCCCTAACGACACACACGGCATTCCTGACGCTTGGCACGCTACTGGTGGGGTTGAACTGCCGCTGTGGTAGAGCCACCCATGCGGAGGCGGTTTTATCGTCAAAGCCGCTAAATCTTCAGGCCGCATTGGATCACCATTAACGGCGTTCGCATAAAGATCACGCATGACCTGAACAGCTTTAGCACTATTAACCGGCGTTACCGATAGCATTGATGAGCTGGAAAAATCTCCGACGCTCAGCGCAACCTCGCTTGTGACACCAGCAGGCGCAAATGTTCGTTTTGGGGAAGCCCCTATGGAGCTATCATATTTCAGACTTGCACCCGAGATGTTTGCAAAAGCAGGAACGGTATACGGATCATCAATAGCTTTAGAAAGCTGCATCTTTATTTGATCATAAGAAGCTGACTCGACGCTGCTCTGATATCTTTTCGCCCCTTGCAAACTAAGGACATCAGCACACCCAGAAATTACGACGGGAAAAAGAAGTACAAAAAACCTTATTTGCATAACCACCCCGCACCAACTCACAAGAAGAGTATTAGTATTGCAATCGTGAGTCGAGCGTTTTTCTGTCGCCGTTCTTTCCTTTCACACCGCGCCGTTGAGGCCGATTAGATTTACCTGGAGAAGCCGCACTATCTGAAGAGAAACGAATATTCTCCTTGGAACCAATGGCAGAGGAAAATAACTGTTCGCCCCAGATCGATTTCAATGACTACCCGGGTTGCGCGAGCACCAATTCCACTCCCAGATCAACTCGCGCAACTTCACGGGCGACTAATAGATCAGTGACCGTTTCCTCTTGCTGCGCGTCAATTGCAGCCGTGGATGTAGCTGCCCGGATACGAACGCGGATTCGGTCGGCCAACCCTGCTGATTGGCGTCTCCACTCGACGGAAGCTAACTTAACCACTTCTTCGCGAATAGTGCGAGCAGTGGCAGGCGCGTCATTGAATTGCTTTTGCTTGAACAAGGCGTCTATCTTAGCGCTGATCTCCTCGAAGGACCATTTTGGCTTCTCTTGAGGGTCGGAACAGAAAAAGGCGTTGGCCACGTCGCTGCGGTACGCGATTGTATGCTGTTTGTTGTTTGGAAGTGGCCCTATCTGGCGTGGTGAGAAGAACACCGAATCCTCGAAAACCCGCCCGAGCCCATAAGACTTATTGAACGCATGTATGTCCGCCAGGACAGGGGCAGCATAAAAAACGCAGCCAGGAAATTTCTTCTCCAGCTCAATCAGATGCGAATGTTGCCTGGAAAGATCGGCTCGCATCAACGCGATCCGGAAAAAAGGCGTCGTTAAACCTGGGCAGCCTCCATTCGAGACCTCAAACGCGGTTGCTTTTTTCATCCTTTCTGGGAGTTTGAACTGAAAGAAGAGGGGTGCCGCTGGAAGATTGATATTAACATCGTAGCCGATCTTTGCCTCTTGAACCAGATTTGGGAAGACGGGTGCACCCGTTGGTGCGGAGCTTAGAGATCGGATGAGGTTTTCAGTGAATGCGTACCCGTAAGAGAACTCTGTATAGCCGACCTTCATACTGTGATATCTCAACCTCGCCAGTTTTCAGCCCGCTTTTTGAAATCGATATCCTTCCACTGCTCCTTCCAGAGTGTGAGATATCTTACGTCACTGGATGCTGGTTCCGGATCGCACTTCTCAACGTAAACGACGCACGGCATAATGACGGCGTCCCCAATCAGCAGGGCTTCTCCTTGCTCAAGTGCAGGCATGCCCTCGGTCAAGTTGCCAAGGGTGTCTGGCAACAGACGTCGGACGTAGCTTTGGTCATCCGGATTGGTGAGGCGCATTGCCAGGAAGTTACTGCACTGAGAAAAAATGGTCTCGGAGATTTCCGACGGCCGCTGGCTCGATATCAAAAGGCTAATACCGTATTTGCGACCTTCCTTCGCGATCCGTTCGATTGCAGCCAACGATGCCTTGTAACGAGCAAGGCCGCTCTTCGGCGCGTATTTGTGGGCTTCTTCATAAACCATCAGAAACGGTTGCTCAGTTGAATTCTCCGCCCGCCGAGCGTAGTAGCAGAAGTCAAACATCAGTCGGGAGATCAGTGAGACGGTGATGCTCAGCAATTCGAATGGGATGCCGCTGAGATCGATGATGGTCACATTAGTTTCGAGCTTGTCCGCGTAGCCGGTGAACTGCCTAAGAACATCCTCTAAGCTGGCGTTTTTCGCCTTGTCACCGAAAAGGAATCCCAAGCGAGCGTTGGTGACTTTCGATCTTACGCGTCTCTCGAATTTATCGATGCTTCCGTCCGCGTATGGCCCCTTTTTAACGCCCGTTGCCTTGATCGCAAACTCGTAGGTCTCAGTGCAGTAATGAATGAGTTGGTCGTCCGTGTCGACAAACTCTTTCTGAGTGCCATCCTTGAGCTTTATGATCAAGGAATTGTCGCTATCGATTTTTTCGCGCGTCAGTGTTCGCAGCGCGTTTGCCAGATGATCGATATTGTATCGAAGCGGGCTGTCGAAATTAACCTTTGCCACCGTTGGATTGGCAACCCGCTTTGCCACCGTGATGATCGAGCGCAGCAAGGCCTCTTGGTTATAGTTGTTGTTGTCCCCAGATTCCAGGAACATGTCTTCCATTTCGTCTTCGTTCAGAAGCCAATAGGGCAAGATGAGGTCGTCGACGGTGATGACGTTTGCCTTCGGAAAGGCAGCCGCGTACTCGGAATGAAGGTCGAAAATAAGGATATGGGAGTTGTTGAGACCCTGATATTCGCCATTTTTCGCCGAGATTGCTTTCTGCAAAACCGTGGATACGCTCGACGATTTACCCGATCCCGATGCCCCAACCACCGCGATGTGTTTGTTGAAGAATCGATCCCCGTGAACCGGAACATCAATATCCCGTTGCCTTGTAAGCGATGAAAATCGGAACCGGTCTTTCTTTTCAAACGCCTCCGCGTAGATCGCCGCGATCTCTTCTTTCGTTGCGGGCACGACTTTTTTCGGCGGGATGGCAAGCTCGTCGCCGCCACGATTAAACTTTCCGTTCTTCAGGGTGCCGAGCGGATAGGCATCAATCATGTAGACGCGTTTGGAATCTGGGACACCCTCGGTCTTCGTTTCCTTCATCTCGATTGAAAAGCTTTCGATGATGCAGATCAAGGAGACGTTGTCGTTATCGGAAACCTTCAGGAAAGAGCCGACGCGCAGCGATTCACCGGCCGCTTGGAAATTGACCAAGTCGTCGACCGCAACGCGAACCTTATTTGGATAGACGGAAACGACTTCCGCATTGACGACTTCGTCGGACATTTTTCCTCCTCAAATGATTTTCTTGATAATTGACAGGTCTTCAATGGGAATCGAGAACAAGCGGCTTTTCGCGCCAGGCAAGGCCAAGTCCAATGGACGTTCGACGAAGAAGTCGTAGAGATGACAGAGCTTCTTTCCCACTCCCCCGAGAGCCTCGGCCAATTGCTCAACGTCATCAGCGAAGCGCAACGATATTTGGCGTTCTCGTGTCTGAGCCGTGTTGATATGATCATTCCTGAATGGTGATCCACGATAGGGAAAGCCGTCTACAAACTCGGTTCCACTGTCGAATAGGTCATTTTTGACCTCTGAAATCAGTTTGTCCGGAGCGTTTCTCAAAAGGATAAAGGGTGTGTGCCGGTCAGAATTCGGGATGTTTCTGATCTTTGCCGAACTCCACTTTCGAGCGATCTCCCGAAGTTGGTCGCATATTGTTGCACCATCCGCCCGACCAGCATCGATGATAAACGCCCTCACAACACCCAGGCTATTATCGGGAGCGAAATAGAGGCGGCGCATGAACTTGCTGTATTCGCTAACTTCCTTTTCACGCAGCAACCACCGATGATGGACCGCTTGTGTACCTTTGAGATGCTCTTGTAGGGCTCGGCGCGTCGTCGTGCGATCCCGATGATCTTTCTTCGTCGCGAGCGTAGCGATGAAGTCAAAGGCCTTAGGATAATGAAATCCTTCCGCTTCCAGCGCAGAGATGTTTTGGTTTTTCCGAACCGCATCGATGACTGCGCCACGATGAGCGGAAAATTCCGTGGAGAGTTTGATTTCGAATGCTTTGCAGAAGGCGTCAATAACCCCGTCTGACGCCGCCATGTCGTCGAGCAGAGATTTCTTCTCGTAAGATTTCGCGCCCGCCGCGTCCTTCACCTCCTTTCGATACTCCATCAACGATTTGAAGCGTTCCACTGAAAGCTCGGTGATATCGATCCTAACGTCTGCGAAGTGGCCGTAGAGCAGATATTTGCGTCCAGCGCGATCTGCTTCGTCCAGCTTATGAAAATGAACAAAGAGCTTGTGCAGGGGCTCGCGCAGCACTGAATCAGTGAGCGTCTGCTCCGCATAATATTTTACCTGGCTATAGACGACACCTTCGTCAGTGTATCGGTCGAAGTCCTCGATACCTTCGATAACAATCTCATCGTCCAGATCAGCGCTGATGATATCCAACAAAGCTGCATCAAGCTGATAAAAATAGCCCCTAATTGAAGCCGTTGCTTCACGTTTCTTATCGACCTCTGTCACCCAATGCCCCGAATCAATCCCTGATTGGCATCATAAACTTTAGATCGCAGCTGAGGCGAGAATCTTCCGAGGAAATCCACTTTCTGGTGATACGAGCGCTCTCGGAGATTAGCTTGCGCGTCACGACGCATGGAAGTTCGGTTCGGAAGCGGAGGACGCAAGTCTGGAAGGTAGGATTACAGCTAATTTCAAAGAACTGATCTCGGCTGCCAAAAGCGAAATGGCCAAAAAACACCTTTCGACGTAGTGGTATCGGCGTTGCAAATTCCCTCAGAACGCGTAGTGTATCACCATCAGCGATTGAATAACCGCATTCACATTTCCTAAACTTGAGGGGGTTTATCGAAATGAACCGCTTTCGCTCGCTTTTACTTGCGTCCGGTACGCTGCTTGCCTCGCATTCTTTGGCGGCCGACGTGAAAATCGTTTCTTGGAACGTCGCCGCCTCGCCCTACGAGCAAGTCCTTGCCCGGGCGTCCGACTACAAGAAGATGGCCGACATCTTATCGCCCGACGTAATCGTGCTGATCGAACTGACCGGTCGATCCGATATCAAGGCCATCGCCGATGCAATTGGCTGGCAGACCTATTACGCGACCGTGTCCGACGGACAGGTCCAGAGTGATGAGATTCACGCCAGCCTGGAGGTCGGCGTCCTGTCCAAGATACCGATTATGTCCGTAATCGAGTTCGATCCAAAGCCGGAAGGACACACCATCCCCGTGTTCACCAACGCCAAACCAGACGGCGACAGCTCGATACCGGTGAAGGAAATGCCACTAAAGGGCATCGACATGATGGGCCTAGCCGCGACCGACCGGGGAACCCTGCGCGTCGATCTCGCAAACGGCCTGACCGTTTTTCCGGTTCATCTGAAATCGAACTCTAACGACGCCTGCTTTGCTGCAGACGATGCAATCAAGGCTTTGAAGAAGCTCGGCCTGCCTCCGGTCCCTGCCCTACAATCGGTACTGGACAACGGGTCGGATTTGAAGGCAAAGGCGGACAAGGACAATGCCTTCAAACGCGAACGGGTGATCGCAGCGACCAAAACCGTCGCAGACGATGCCGTAGCTGGCGGCCGGACGGTTCTGATTGCGGGCGACTGGAATACGTCCTTCGAGCTCGGCAAATTCGGTCAGTCCTTCGACGACTGCTCTTTGGCTGCCTGTTCCTGCGCGAAGGCTCCCTTCCCTGCGAGCGCTTGCACAGGCGACGGTTTCGACGACACGTTCGCTATTATGACGGTGCCGCTCGTGGGCAGCCAGAAATGGTCGATGCTGACGAAAGACCTTGGCCGGACTTTCAAGGACGCGGAATTCGCGGACAAAGCGATTGACCACATGACCGTCCCGGTCGCCCAGGCTTCCTCGTTCGCCGCGCCGAAGGTGGCACCTGACACATTTGGCTCCGATCACTTCCCGATATTCACCGTCTGGACCGGCGGTCCCTAAACGTTCGTTCGACCGGAGACCAATGCACAATATTAGGACAAAAGAATTTTCTGCAAAGGGACGAACGTGGCCGAAGTTGCCTCGGATTTGATCGCCAATATCGAAGGTTATCAGCAGCTGCTCACGACACTATCGTTGGGCATCTCTGCCGGAGCGTTCGCACTTATCGTCCAAATTCTGTTCCACAATACTAGCAACTCCAACAGAGTAAACCTCTGCTGGAAGTGGGGTCTTGTGGCGGGCGTTGGAATTCATCTTTTTTCGGTTTTGGCTGGTATAGCAACGAAAAGTGCGTTGGTTTCCTCGGTTCCCGCTTTGCATAAAATAGAATGGGGCGGGTCCTCTGCTGCAACATATCTGCAAGCGGCCGGATTGGAGCACATTTCATATTTCGCCATTGGACAGATAGTCCTCTTCGCTGTTGGCACGGCCGTGCTCTTCGCGGTTTTGATAAGGAACGTGAGATTGCTATGACAAAGATCACCGGTTGGAATCGTCGATTCGTCTTAACTGCCCTAGCGGCTTCATCGCTGGGCAAAGTTTGGACGACAACTGCATCTGCACAAGCAGCCTCTCCCCAGCCAATCAACGTCGGGGCTCTCGCAGAGCGTTTAAGCCCATCGACGGCCATTGACCAGATTAGTGTCGACGTGGGTTTTATCCATTCATGGCGATTAGAAATCGGTCCTCGCGGGTATGAGAAGGACCCCAAATGGGGAGAAGAGGCAACATCTTTCAGCCGTACTGTGTTCATGCAGCTCGGAGGAAACCCGGCCGCTCTGGTATCTGCTGCTAGTTCCGAGGTCGAGGAGTTCGATAAACTCGCTCTGTCGTCCTTCCAAGAAAATCAGCCGAGTTTTCGAGACTTCTTAGTGAAGATCGGCGTCGAGCCAGATGGACAAGCCGGTGGTCGCATCCAGCAATCGCTCCGTGATTTTCAGGCACTCGGTGTGTCAGCGAAGGCGGATGTCAAGACAGCGAGAGAGCGCTCGTTTTTTTGGCCTTGGTGCTGAGGGAGCTGTCTTCTTGTCGCTAGATCATTCGCTGCAATACGCGATACGACGAGACCTCGCCGGGGTCGACGAACAGCGCGGACCTCATCGGGCCAGCGCTTGTGATCTCACGTCCACTTTCTGGTGGTGTGAGAACCTGCAATGCAGCTTTCATGGAGAATCTCCCTTTGCTCATCCATGGAAAGCCAATCCAAGATTAGCACTCCAACGTGGAGCGGAACACCGGTTACTGTGGAACGGTTCCCGTTGACAATCTGACTGGCCCGTTTACCTTTAGATCGGACGGAGGCAAGTCGATTTGCTTGCTTGGGGCTGGTCAAAGCCCGCCAGCGTTGCGCAATAGAAGCGCTCGTACCGTTCAGAGACTGCGGAGTGCACGCCAATCGGCGTCGTCTTGTGCGAGGATTACCTCCCAACTGAGGGGCGGCTCTTAAGTCGCTGCACGTCCGCTTCAGCAATGAAGCAAAGGACGTGGACTCGTGTGTTCGAGCAGGCGAATACGAAATCTCAGACGAAAGGCCGCCGAGCAGCAGGCTTGGCAATGCTATTACTGTAAGGTTCCCATGTGGGAGACCGAGCCGAATACCTTCAGGGAACGCTTTCGCGTATCCGACCGGGCCGTCTGGTTCTTTCGGTGCACCGCAGAGCATTTGGTGGCTCAGTGTGACGGAGGGGGCGACACCGAAGAGAACATCGTCGCGGCCTGCCAATTTTGCAACGGAAGCCGCCATCGGAAGAAGCGGCCGAAAGATGCTGCTTCTTATGCCAGCTTTGTTCGATCCAGGATCGAAAAAGGTCGATGGCATCCTGTCCCGTTAACGCATCAGCAGTCTGACGCGTTTCGCGATGACACGTCGTCGCCCTTTTTGGAACCGGGATCATACGTGCTCTCCCCGCAAACTGTCCCAAATTAACCCATCTATTAGCATTCTCTTGCATGCGTGGTTCGCAATGTTAACGTCGCCGACATCGTGGGGGCGCGTATGACAATTGAAGAGCTGATCGATTTGCAGGAAGCGGGCGCAAGGGCTCGTGTGCTGGGGTTAAAGGCTTACGAGAACCCTTACCTCGCGGACAATAGGATGCCAACCGGCGATACCGGCGCTCTCGGGGATTGGCTTGCGCGTCACGACGCGTGGAAGTTTGGTTGGGAAGCGGAGGACGCTAGCCGCGAAGGTAGAATTGGAACTCACTTCAAGGAGTTGATCTCGTTATCCAAACGACGGCCACCTGATACTTGACGCCATTGTCCGTGGTCCACTAGCCGCCCCCTGGCCGCGATATAGGCGGGGCGAGATTCTAGGGCGGCCGGGCCTCAATGTATGCCACACGACAGTGAGCAATTTATCGTCTGTCTTTATACATTTTGAGTAAGTTGCGGCTATTGTACATCTCTCGCGCGGAGGGTGTAGTGCTTAAGGTCGTCAGCGTTTCGTTCGTGTTCGGTACAGCCGCCTTTCTCATCGTTGAAACGATGCGGTGGCATTGGGGCGATGATTCAATGGTCACTGATCCCCATATTGATGTGTGGTTTTTTCTTGGCCAGTTAATCGGCGGGATTCTGGTTCAAACCATATTTGGTTTAGTGGTGGGGATGGCTTTTTTTGTCATGTCTCGAACGCCTGAGAAGGTCAGGCGGGGCATCATCACATCGACGATAACCACGGCCATCGTCACATCGCTAATGGTAGTCGGGGTGTATGGCCATCGAGCGGAGCGCACAGTTGCCAAATCTGTAGCCTTCAGGGGTGCCTTGTAAACCGCGCACCCAATCGTTTCGCCACGCCAACTCGGCCTTCGACAGACTAAGTGTCCATTTAAAAGCTCTCAACCGGGCCGTGCTTGTGGCCGTTGACGACAGCGGTGAGTGTGAGGGCAGGCCAGCGGATCGATGGGTTCGGCGTGCCGGTCTCAATGAGCGACGTTCTTGAGGACTATTGATGCCAAGTTTTTTTGCCGCATTCGTGTTCCTTGTAACCCTTTGGGGTATCTCCGCCGAGAGATCATCCGCAGCTATGTGGCCATGTTGCAGAGGCACGAAATTTCCCTCACGTATCCCTGAACGTGACCCCCACCCTTGAAATGCCGTACGTCGTCTCGGGAGAAGTTATGAATTCAAATCCAAATAAGGACTTCCTCGAATTCCATTCGCTCCCGCCGGATACGATCATTCAGCTCATCGACCGCTCTGCTCAACTCGCGAAGCGTTGGAACAGTCGCACCATGCCCCAATCACTGTCTGGCAAGCGGATCGGCATCATCGTCGATGACACCGGCTGGCGGAATACGACAGCTTTTGATCTGGGTGTGAAGGCTATGGGCGGCATATCTGCGGAGCCGCCGATCAGCTTCAATATTCGCGAAAGCACAACCGATCTTGCAGGCTATCTCGACAACTGGTTCGACCTACTTGTCATCCGGACGAAGGAGATTGCCACCCTGCGAGAGCTTGCCTCTGTCGCCGACGCGCCCATCATCAATGCTCGGACGAAATCCAATCATCCCTGCGAGACACTTGGCGATCTTGCCTATATCAACAGCGTCAGGGGTGCGGTGGATGGCATGAAGGTTGTCGGGATCGCGCCAGATGCAAATATCTTCCGGTCGTGGGTCGAGGCATCCAAGACCCTGCCGATCCACGTTGTCCAAGTCTATCCCGAGCGCTGGCACGTCACTGACCCGAACCTATTAAACCCAAATTTCGAAACCAGTTTCGACATCCGCCACGTCTTCGATGCTGACGTGATTGTCACGGACTCATGGCCCGGTGACGCAGAAGAAGGCGAATTAGCCGCTTATCGGGTGTCGGCATCGCTCCTCGACCAAGGGCGGCAAAACACGATCTTCCTGCCTTGTCCACCAGTGGCGAGAGGGCAGGAAGTGACCGCCGACGCGATGTCTCACCCCACATGTCGTAGCCGCTCCGGGAAGGCATTCCTGCTGCATGCCCAGAATGCCTTGATGGAATGGGCGATCTCCTGAGCTTTTCTCCTGCCTATGTCATAGGACTGGGCTATGCCTTGCACCACGGCCGAGGCGTCGGCGGGCAACTGGTCTCTCCGCAAATGAACGGCACGGCAAGGCCCTCGCCGATTAGAATGCTCCCGACGTCCTTCCCATTAACCAGCAAGGTTCCGCAGTAGCGGCCATGATTGCACTTCTTCGTGCCTTCGGTGCCTGGCGGGCATGCGCACGCCACTTTGGTGAGCCGCGCACTGCCATGGGCGACCAGTTCTCGAAGCCGTGCTGATGCCCGTTCACCCAGTTGGCGTTCGTATTCGCATTGGGGCGAGAACTTCTCCGGCGTGTTGAAGCCAACAAGGCGTGTCCCAGCCCCCTCTCCCGAGACGTGGACCGTATCGCCATCTGTGATCGTGAATGATTGGTTGGCCGGGACCGACGCAATGGGTGACGGTTGGGCAGCCCCTTGGAATGCGGTGTTGCCCATCTCAAATAATCCATAGAGGAGGCCACCCAACGCAATGACAGCCACGATCATCATGTCGCGGATAATTCTCCTGCGCCACCATGCAGCCTCTCGTGACAGGAAGGCCCGTGCGTAACGTTGGAAGCGCCGCCGTCTGTTTAGGGTCGTTCGCTGGTTCTGCGCCGCTCCTCGACTACCAGCACCTTCACTGCCGAGAATTTGTTGTAGTTTGGAAAGCTGTTTGTCGCTCAAGCGCGTCTTGCTGCCATACCTCTCCAACCTGGCAAGCACGTCCGACAGGAAGTTCCGCTGCCAAGGCGTCAGGGTCGGCTGTGCGAGCGCAGATCGAATGCTGCTTTTGAGGTGTTCCGTCTCGAACAGAACGACGACCCCGGCACCTGGCTTCGAGTTCGAGGTGTCCCGCATTTTAGTGAGACGGTTCCGCGCGCCGGGTCGATCTCTTATAGTGGGCCCAAACGGCTGCGATGAAGCCCAGCATGACGATGCCATACCAGCTGAGCAAAAGAGCAAGCATCCATGGATACTGGCCGCCAAAAGCGAATAGCGCTGCGGCAAGGGCAACGTGGGCGACGAGAAGTCCAATCGAAATGAAGAGCACCGAGCGCAACCCTTGTTAGTTTTTGAAATCTAAACAAAACAACCACAAATTCCAAGATGCGCCCAGGTTCAGCATCAAAGCTGGTAAACGCGCGATTACGAAAACGTGTGTTTCGTAGATGATCTATGCTGGCGAAAAACTGCCAAGCCGGGTTGCAATACTATAAGAATCTCGTCATCTCGGCGATGCTGCTGTCGGCCATCGCAACAACGGTCGACGAAGCTTGGGGCGCTCCGGCCCTAGGTCGTCGAGCGCCCTCTCCTTTCCGAGCAGCCCGGACCGGGCTTCGCCCTGCGCCGATTTCATTGCCAGCGTTCCTGCCCCGTCCTCCATTCCTCCGAAATCGGCGCTGAGGACGTGGGGACGGAACGTCGATTACATTGGACGGTCCTCTGGACGCTATTTTCTCCGATCGCGAGTCCGCGTGCGAACACCCCGTCTACGCCATTTAGCACCAGAGGCAAGGTAACACGGCCGTCCGCAGTGTTCTGTCGGGGAGACCTCAAACTACGCGGTCAGCAATAGCGGTTCAAGGGTAGCCATCGGGCAGTTAAAACCGCAATTCGCGCCACTTGAGCGCTCGCTGACCTTTGTGTCGACGCCTAATCGCCCCACAAGGTCGCAGCGGGTCATTTGGATCGCGTTGAAGCAGTGTCGCTCATATATTTTTCAATTCTAAATTTTAGAATACGCGCGTATATTGCAGTGGGGATTACAGTATCAGTGCCTTGATGGGTTGGGGACATGTGCTGGAATACGTCATCGGCATTCACGCCGGTCGCGCTTGCTTTGCGCGGCCCGGCAACGCGCAAGATCGTTCGGACGCTGGGCGATGCCGCGCATCTCCTGCTCAAAGACTGGCCTTCCGACGACGGGGAGGAATATGTCGCTGCCGTCAAAGCCTGCGTCGACGCAATTACCGGGAAAATTGCCCCGGAGCAATTCCGGGAGGCGCTTTTGCGTGCGGCTGATGAGGCGGGTATCACAGCTCTGATCGTCGTCCAGCAGGCCGTGCCGGAGCGGCGACGGAGCGTGTCCTCCGGAGCATGAGGTAAGACCTCTGTCGAACAGCCACTCGCCTCGTTGCCATGGACAGACACTGAGTCAGAAGACCTCGCTGTTCCCTTAGTATGGGTCGGACTGCCTGCCCTCGGGCCCCTCGGCGAGGTGCAGCTGATTACAAGAGCCTCGCTTGCAGTTGTTGCTTTGTCAGCCCAAATCCATCTAACCAAAAGCAAGACGAGCTTCCGGCGAAAGACCACGCAGCGGGTCTTCGATGCGGTCCGCCTCAGCTACATTGGCAACCGGGTCGAGCCAGTGCGGTTGATCTCGACCAACTTGCCGCTGTATTGAACCCGGTATCGTAATAATTTACATCTCCATCGATTAGGTGGGGAAATTCATGTATCAAAATTGGTTTTATGTCGGAACTCTCATTGTTGCTGCTTCGATTGTCTGGTTGGTGGCCGAATACATAGGTAACAGGCAGGCAAAGAAGTCAGGGATACAAAAAACAAGCCTCCCAGTACGCGCGGCTTTCGTTGCTATTCTCATCGCGACCGGCGGTGCGACGTACTGCTACCTGAACATCTATCAGGACTACGGCCTGTCATCACGCGCTGAACTTCCGGCCGCTATCAAGGCGATAGCCGACGCAAAAGCTGCCAAAATTGCCGCCGATGCCAAGGCGAAGAGGGACGCCGAGGAAAAGGAGGCAGCCGAAAGGGCTCGCCTTCTCGCGGAAGCGGACCGGCAGCAAAAACTCGCCGAAGCGCAAAAGGAAGCTGAGGACAAGCGTTGCAGCATGGGCACTGTTTTTTCAGCAAATTACCGCTATGAGCTGCGCAAGGAGCCCAGGGACGATGCTGAAAAGTTTCTGAACGCCACGGCAACCGAGGTGCTTAAAAGGCCGCAGTATCAGAACATCGACGCGTCGACGATGGTGAGGGTGGTCGGTTGTTCGGGCGACTGGCGCGAAGTCAAAATAACCGAACCGTCTTGGCTGACCGACAACATGGGGTGGGTGCCCGCAAGCATTTTGCGGAGTGTCGAAAACAGCTCCGACGGGAAGCGGGTTTTCACGGAGGCGGACTTCTATTGGGAATCTGATACAGGTCCCTACAAGACCCAACTCGTCGCCGCTGTTAATAAGATCGTCCGTGAGACGCCCGGTTGCGACAAGATCGACACCGCATCGCTTGCTCTGTCACCGACACACGGAAGCCCGGGTGATCCGGTCTTCTTCGTGACTTGCAATCCAGAGGGACCAGCGGCGAATAACGTCTGGTTCAGGCCAACCGATAGATAGTGCCGCCAATCCGCGCTCTTACTGCTGAATCGAAACTTCGATGGCTCTGCATGGCATCAAAGCTCGTTTGCCTACGACACCGGCTCTCCCGACGAGGAGACAATGGTCGAACCATAGGGCTCCCGCGACGTCACCATGATCTGGTCGTTCGCCAGCGGCCGGGCCAGCGCCTTGGCTTCCTCCCATGGTGCACGCATCCAAACGTCCGTCTCTTCCTTCGTCAACAGCAGGACAGGCATTGCCTTTTGATGGATTGGCTTGACGACATCGTTGGGATCGGTCGTCAAGAAGGCATAGAGATCGTCTGTTGTCAGGCCGTCTTTCACCTTCCGAACGCTTTGCCATTGCGGGACGTGAATGCCCGCAAAGAACATCAGGGGCCTGCTCTCGTCACGCGCAAACCACGCGTTCGGAGTGCTGCCACCCTCTTCCTTGCTGGCGGGGTCCGGCTCCGCGAAGCTTGTCACCGGCACAAGGCAACGGCTCTGGACGCCGAACCATTTTTTCCAATGTGGGAGATTGAGATTTCGAATGTTGGTGGTGCCCTTGTCCGGTTCCATCCGGATGAGCATGTCCATATTGACCGGCTTGCCCTTCTGCCGCAATTTCTCGGCCCGGGCTTCAGCTGCCTGCTTGATCGCGAAGAACGGCGATGGCAATCCCCACCGGGCGTGCACAAGCTGCTTGCGGCCGTCGGCGGTGTTGCGGACGATTGGCCCCATCTGGTCGGGGTTCATCTGATAGGCGGGCATCAGGTTGATCAGGCTCTCGGCGTCCTGAGCCCATTTGCTGACCCAGTCCTTGTCCTCCATGCGGTAGAGATTGCACATCCGGCGGCCTCCGTTTCGCGATTGCGGACAGCCTATGCGTTTCCGCTCGGAGGTCAAATTGGTAGGCAGGAGCCCGTGTGATTTTGCGGCCGGTTTTCTTGTTGGTAGCGTAATGTCATTACAGCCGGAAAACGTCCGCGTTGTCCTGGCGCTCCCGCAAGCCCTTATAAGAGGCGTGCCGCAGCTTGTTGTCTGGCGTCCATTGCCGAAACTCGACTTCGGCAATCAACGTAGGCTGCACCCAGACAGCCCGCCGTTTCCCGTTATAGGTAACTGGCGGCGCTTTCCGCCGCCACGGTAGCCTGTCCATGGTGGCCCGCAGATCGAGCACCGCTCGCTCCTTGAATCCGGTCCCTACGCTACCAACGTAGCGCAATTCGTCGCCGTGATACGCCGCCAGGAGCAATGACGCGAAGCCGCCGGGAGCGGACGTCGACGGTTCATAGCCGACGATCAGGAACGGTTCCGACTGGACGCACTTGAGCTTGACCCAGTCGCCGGTTTTCCCGGGCCGATAGCGGCTATCGCGCCGCTTGCCAACGATACCCTCAAGTCCGAGCCTGCAGGCATGATCGAGGAGGGCGGCCGGATTAGCATCGATTTCCTCAGACAGCCGGATTGCGCCATCGAAACCGTCTAGTGTCTCTTCAAGCAAATGCCTTCGTTCTCGATATTCCAACTTCCGCAGATCGCGGCCGTCGAGATACAAGAGATCGAATGCCATAAAGATGGCATTCCCGGCCGTCAGGTTACCAGAACGGCGGCCAACCGCGCCGAGCGCGTTCTGCAGTGCGTTGAAGTCCGACCGCCCTTGCTCGTCGAGAACGACCCCCTCGCCGTCCAAGATCATAGTTGCGGGACCGAGCACTCGCGCGGCCGCCGCGATACCGGGAAATCGGTCTGCCCAATCATAGCCGCCGCGCGTGATAATCCGCACGCCGGAAGATTCGACGTGGACGGCCAGGCGGTATCCGTCCCATTTTATTTCCCATTGCCATTGATCGCCGGGAGGCGGCTTTTGCTTAAGGAGCGCCAGCGCAGGTTCCACCCGTCTGGGCATGGGATCAAAGGGCAATGCAGGTTGCGCTCTGTCCCGCTTTTTGATCCGCCGACTTTGTAGTGCGGCGCTTTCATCGCGGAGCAGCGGCTTAGGACGAGGTGGGCGCGGCGCTTTCGGCATACTGACATCGCAGCACGAAATCCTTAGAAAGCAACCAATCGCCACGGTATCTGCCCAAGTAAAGCAACCGCAGGATAGAGCCATCGGTAAAGATGTATCACGCCCGCAAAATGAAGAGCATGCCTGTACTAGAGGCATGGCTCGACACTGGGCCTCGGAACTTCGTGAATCTGCGGGGGTTATGTAGACATCGAAACAGGAGGTTTCCCTATGTCGCAGACCAACAAGGGCCGTGCCCAGGATCGCGCTCGCGTCGCAGGCGGGCAGGATCACGAGGTGAAATATGAGGCGAAGAAGGAGGGTGTTTCCAGGCGCGAGGTCAAGGATGCCGTCAAAGAAGTTGGAACCAGCCGCAAAAAGGTTGAGGCGAAACTGGATCGCAAGCACTGAAGCGTCTCGTTTTCCGCACCATGGCTACGTTGAAATATTCAGATTGTCCCTTTGCGCAGACGGGGTGGCAAAGCCAGCCTGAATTGTTATCAGTGGAGAACTGCCCTCGCGTCTTCCCAAGTTCTCTCGGCGATGTCGATGTGCCACCGCAGCGGTTCCGGCGGCTAGGAAGACCAGATGCTCCATTAAAATTTAGGGGCGACCGCAATTGCCCGAAGATCATCCGACCCCGCCCTTTCTCTCACTGAAAGTTCCGGCTCTTCACCCTGAGCTGATCGATATGAAGGTCCGGAATTGATCCCGAGCGGGAGACTATGCCGAGCCCGTTCCCTAAGCCCCGCGATTTCCGGTAAGGCCCCGTGGCAAGCTCGGCATATTTTCAAAGCACTGGAAGGCGGATTTCGGCGCTAAGCGAACAAAGACAAGGCTATCTGAAATTAATGCTGAGAGGGCAAGAGAAACGCCGGTCTTCTCTCGAAGCCCGCTGATACTGGGAGGCAGTCGTCATGGCAGCGCTGGGCATAAAACCCAGACTGTTGACAACAACCAGAAGGCTATAAGAGATAAACTGTCTGCGCTCCCAAAAAAGAAGATTATTTCACGAGGCATTCATGAAAGGTTCGACTAAGCTCAAAAAATCGCGGGTATTCATAGCGATTTTTGTTTGCTCCTGGTTTTTGCTTGGCTTTGTTTCGTCGGCTGTGGTGATCGGTTCCAATTTCATTCCGTCTGCTGAGTGGTTGGCATGGACAAATCCTCTGCGTGTCATTGTGGGCTCCCTATCCGCCGCGCTTTATGTCTGGATTATTTGGAAAGGCGCTGGAATGAGCAAACTGAAGCGCGTCCTCGGTGTCATAGTCGGCCCGTTTTTGGGTTATTTTATGGGAGGCAGTATCCTGTTCATTTGGCCGTTGCTGCTCCCAGTGATCGCAGGCGATGTAGTTGCGCTTCCGTTCACGGTACATGGACTAGCCGATCGCTTGGGAAAGAACTGCTACTCTGCAGTGATGTTGGAGGACACGCCTTTTCTTGTCGGCCGAGTGTGCAACGTCCCAGATGATATCAGATCACGCCTGTCACCGGGCATCGGCGTCTTCGTACGCGGCTGGGGAACGCGTCTCGGGGTGTACGCGCATGACTTGAGCCTGACCTGAAGCCGCAGAGCCTGACGCACGGCATCCATACGCGAAACCCCGCATGGAATTCTTATGAACACCATTGTTTCCTGCCTCCTGGAGACAGGTATTTATCGTTGCTGATGACCGCAATTGGCGCAAAGCTACCATTCAAGGTGCTCAACCACGCGATAGACGTCGTGTCGACGTTCCTTCTAATGAAAATTCCGACTTTTGACCTTCAGCTGATCGATATGAAGGTCTGGAATGAAGATGTCCCGAGACTTCATTCCTTGCCAGGCTGGCTCTCGGGAATCCGGCCTGGCTGGCGTCCCACGGCCGAACTCAGCACCCCTTCCCGTAGGCAGCCTGAAATCCAGATCGCGATCCGCCAGCCCTGATAGGCTTCCCGACAGATCAAACAGCTGCTGCGCGACGAGATGCACGACATCGCCTTCTCGCTGGATACGGCCGTTGATCGCCATCATGGAGGCACCGAGCGCAATGCGCCTTGATCGCTCAAACAGCTTCGGCCAGATGACCACGTTGGCGACGCCGGTCTCGTCTTCGATGGTCATGAAGATTACGCCCTTTGCCGAGCCGGGCCGCTGTCGGACCAAAACTAAACCCGCTGCCATCAGCCACCGGCCATCGCGGGCCGACATCGCTTCCGCGCAGGTGACGGTGCGCCGTTCAGCAAGCTCCCGACGAAGGAAGCTGACGGGATGCTCCCGCAGCGTCAGACCGGTGTGCCCGTAATCGAGGACGACGTTGTGTCCCTGCGTCATCTGCCGCAGCTCGACCGTCGGCTCCTGCTGCTCGGCAATCGTTCTCGCCTCGCGTTCGGCCGCCGCTGCAAAGAGTGGCAGAGGCTCGTCCCGTAAAGCCTTGATCGCCCAGAGCGCGTCACGCCGTTCGAGCCCGAGCGATGGCAGAAAGGCATCTGCTTCGGCAAGCTCCACCAGTGAGGCTGCAGGCACACCGGACCGTCGCCAGATGTCGTCGACGCTGTCGAAGGGCTGATCGGCCCCGGCGGCAACGATCCGGGCAGCATCTGCCGTGGCCAAGCCGCGAACCATTCGCATACCGAGCCGGACGGCGTGACGGTCTGAGCCGTCGATAGCTTCGAGCGTGCAGTCCCATCGCGATTGGTTGACGCAAACCGGCCGAACGTCGACGCCGTGCTCCCGGCCATCCCGCACGATTTGGGCCGGTGCGTAAAAGCCCATCGGCTGTGAGTTCAGAAGCGCCGCACAGAAGACATCCGGGAAATGGCATTTGATGTAGCTGCTGGCATAAGCGATCAGCGCAAAACTAGCGGCGTGGCTCTCGGGAAAACCATAGGAGCCGAAGCCTTCCAGCTGCCCAAAGGTCCGTTTGGCGAATTCCGGTGAATACCCGTTGCGGATCATGCCGGAGACCAGCTTGTCCTCAAACTTGCTGACGCCGCCGGTGAACTTGAAGGTCGCCATTGCCCGACGCAGCTGATCGGCTTCGCCGCCGGTGAACCCCGCGCAGACCATCGCCACCTTCATCGCCGATTCCTGAAACAGCGGCACGCCGAGTGTCTTGTGGAGAACCGCTTCCAATTCGGGCGTCGGGTATTCGACTTTCTCCTTGCCCTCCCGACGGCGGAGATAAGGATGAACCATGTCACCCTGGATGGGGCCTGGGCGAACGATGGCCACCTGGATCACCAAATCGTAGAAGGTCTGCGGCTTCATGCGCGGCAGCATCGACATCTGCGCCCTGCTTTCGATCTGAAAGGTACCGAGCGTGTCGGCCTTGCGGATCATCGCATAGGTGGCCGGGTCCTCCTGCGGGATGGTCGCAAGATCGAGATTGATTTCCTTTTCCTGGGCGAGGAAGGCAAAGCTCTTTGCCATGCAGGTCAGCATACCCAAGGCTAAGACATCGACCTTCATAAATTTCAGCGCCTCGACATCGTCCTTGTCCCACTCGATGACCTGACGATCCACCATCGACGCCGGTTCGATAGGGACCAATTCATCCAGACGATCATGGGTCAGGACAAAGCCTCCAGGATGCTGCCCGAGATGGCGAGGGGCTCCCATCAGTTGCTGGGCAAGTCTAAGCGTCAGGGCAAGACGCCGGTCCTTAGGATTGAGGTTGAGTTCCCTGACCTGCTTCTCCCCGACCTGCTCGGTCCACGCCCATACCCCAGATGACAATGCTTTGATTAGGTCCTCCGGCAGACCGAGCGCCTTGCCGACATCACGGATCGCACCCTTTGTGCGATAGCGCGTGACCGTCGCACAAAGCGCTGCCTTGTGATGCCCATAGGTGTTGTAAATCCATTGGATGACCTCCTCCCGCCGCTCGTGCTCGAAGTCGACATCGATGTCGGGCGGCTCGTCGCGTTCCTGGCTGACAAAGCGCTCGAACAGGAGGTCGTTGGTGTCGGGATCGATGGAGGTGATGCCGAGGACAAAACAGACGGCCGAGTTCGCAGCCGAACCGCGCCCCTGGCAAAGGATGCCCTGGGATCGGGCATATCGAACGATGGAAAAGACTGTCAAAAAGTAGGGGGCATAGCGCATCGTCTCGATCAGGGCGAGTTCATGCCGAATGGTCTTCGCAACATGAGTTGGCAGCCCTTCTGGATAACGGTTTGGCACGCACTCCCAGACAAACTGCTCAAGCGACTGCTGGGCCGTCCTGCCTGGAACAATGGCCTCCTCCGGGTACTGGTAGGTCAACTCTTCCATGCTGAAGCCACAGCGCTCGACGATTTCCATCGTCCGGCCCAGCGCTTCGGGATATTGGGAGAAAAGCCGTTCCATCTCCTCCGGCGGCTTCAAAAACCGATCCGCATGCCGCTCGCGTTCGAAGCCAACATCGTCAATGGTCGTGCGCGTTCTTATGCATGTCACGACGTCCTGCAGCTGGCGGCGGCCGGGCTCATGGAACAAAACGTCATTGGTGACCACTGTCTTTACACGATGCAGGACTGCCATATTGGAAATTTCATGCAGCCTCATCTGGTCGTTTGGCCGTCGGCGCAGGCAAAGCGAAACATAGGCCCGGTCACCGAAGATTTCGGCCATCTTTCGAAGCTGGATCGCGCAGGTCTCATCCGGCAGATCGGGCACGAGGATACCGATCAGCCCCTCCGCATAGAGAACGACGTCATCGAGCGTCAGAATGCAGTTGGCTTTGCCGCCTCTGCCTTTTCCGAGCGTCAGCAACCGGGTCAGCCGTGAGTAGGCCGCCCGGTCCGTTGGATAGACCAGGATCGACATGCCATCCTGCAGATCGAGGCGACAGCCGACGACCAGCCGCAGACCTGTCGCACGAGATGCTTCCAGTGCCCGCACGATACCGGCGAGCGAATTGCGATCGACAATCCCGAGAGCCTCGATGCCAAGTTCCTTTGCAGTCGCAAACAGCTCTTCCGCCGAGGATGCGCCGCGCAAGAAGCTTAAATGGGTTGTCACCTGGAGTTCCGCGTATCTCATGCGAAGATTCCGTGAATGAACCAACGATGGGAGCCGGTATCGAGATCGACGCCGTCGCCGGAGCGGTAAATCCAGTAGCGCTCGCCGCTCTCATCCTCGACGGTGAAATAGTCCCGGACAGCCGCCCACTCGGAAGTTCGTTGCCACCATTCGCCGAAGATGCGCTCGGGGCCGTCAGCCCGTTTGACGCCCCGCCGTTTACCGCGCCAGCTAAACCAGACCGGCGGGTGGTCGGGAAGAAGAGCCATGACTTCGATGAGTTCGGGTCGATCCATTAACCGCACAGGGCGGGGCCAGACCGTTGGCCAGGTTTGTCCAACCTCAGCTTCGACGGCTGATATGCGTTGGACTGATCGCTCCGGAACATCGCTCGCGACAGGAGCAAAGCGATAGATGCGATAGGTTCCACGGTTGCCCAGGACATCAACGAAGGCCCCTAAGTCAACCGTGGTTTCCTCGACCAGACTGGATGCGATTTGCTTGTCATCCAGTGGTTCGACCATCGTGGCCGCGAGACTGAGCTTCTCGATGCCGAAGCCGGGATCGATCCGTTCGATGCGGTCGCGCAACAGCTTCGTCAACCACCCGACATCGCGCACCGGCTTGGCGGTACCCGCCCTAAGTGCCTGGATCGTGTTGTCGGTGCGGTGGACGATCAGATCGGTGCGCCGGACACCCAGCCCTTTTGCCTGCAGTTCAAGGCAGAGCTTCTGCACGAGCCGCCCGATGTATTTGCCGATGGTTTCTGCTGCTCCGATTGGCTCGGCGAAAGCACGATGAACTTCGATGACGTCTGGAGATCGGATCGGATCGATGGGCTCGGCGACCCGGCCGAACATCTGGTCAACACGACGACCGATTTCGGGACCAAAGCGAAGGGCCAATGGCGCACGCGGTGTGGCAGCCAGCTCGCCAACAGTTTGGAAGCCAAGCGTTCGCAGGCTGATCACCGTCTCGGAACTGATCCGCAGCGATGAAAGAGGAAGTCGTGCAACCGCGTCAGCCGTTTTCCCTGTCGGGACTACCTTAGTCTCGGCCGTCATGGCTCGTGCCAATCCGTATGCAGCTCCCCAGGTGTCGGCGACGACAGCGCGGGCCATCAAACCTAGGGCGCGAAACCGGTTCACGAGACCGGACAGCATCAGCTCTTCGCCGCCCTGAAGATGATCGGCCCCCTCGGTGTCCATGACGATACCATCCGGTGGATCGATTGCCACAACCGGAGAGAATTGCGACAACGCCCAGATCGTCAGACGTTCCAGCGCTGCCAGATCGGCGGCAGGATCGGCGTCGACCATGTGAAGGCCCTGAACGAGTGCCTGCGCCTTTGCAGCTGCCATGCCAACGTGCAGCCCGAGTTTTGCTGCGTTCAAGTCGACGGCCGACAGCCATCGTTTCGAACCGCTCCTGGCGACTACGACGAGCGGAACCTCAGCCGGTATGAACGGATCGCCACGTCTGACCCGATCCGTCGCCAGCGTCGGAAAGAAGACTGATACGACCCTGGGCATCGCACGCACCTATTTCAAAATCTGCACTTTCACCTGCCTTCACCCTGATCAGCTCGGCCAGCCATCGCGCTCGACCGATACCAGGCACCGGCAGCGGCTCCGACGGCAGGACGGAAATTCGCCATCGTGTTGCCGCCGCTGTAGGGTGTCCGAAATCACCGGCCTCGGTCTGCCGTCGCCACCGTCGAATGATCAACCCGATTGTCCCTGAGCTTTCGGATGCGAGCTGCAGACGACGCGATGCGACCATTGGCAAACGCACGAGTTCGGCAACGACGGCTGCTAGCCCGCCGAACCGCAAGGCTTCCTCGAAGGCTTCGAGAACATATTCCTCGCGGATCGCTTCAATATAGACAACGCGATCAGGGTGAAGGCCGACCTGAGCCAATGCCGGGGCAAAGAGGTCGGGACGGGCCAGGCACCAAACGACCTTGCCTTTGGTTCGCGCCGCGACACCGGCAACAAAGAGCGCCGCTGCGGCCCCATCAACCGCCCCTGCTCCACCTCCGGCAAACTCGTGCACTGCTCCATAGGTCAGACCGCCGCCTGGAAGGTGTTCGTCGATCTCGGCCACCCCAAATGGCAGGACGGCTTTCGGTCGCGCAATCGCCCCTTCGAGATGCTGAATACGGTCTCGAAGATCGGAAATGATCGCGTTCGCGGCTTTCTGCGCCATTCGGAGCCTCAAAATCATGTTTTCATCTCACCCGAAAGCGAGTATGTTCCCTGTTTGTTCCTTATCGTCATATGAGTCAATGCGCATGAATGGGCGAGTGATCAGTGAACTGCAACCTGACTACATGCCGCCGAGGCCGAACTGTGAACGGATTCAATCGTGTAACAAGGAGCCGTCCACAGGCTCGAAAAATGTCATCGATGAGAAAATATACCTATGATGAAAAGACCGCCTCCATGTCTATGGAGACTCGCAATTACTGTCCATTGCAAGACAGCTGACATTTAGGGAGAATATCGCATGACAGAGCATGTGGTCTCATTCGAGAAAAAACGCCTGGAACGTTTGGACGGCACACTGTTTGGATCGACAGCTGAGGATTCCAAGATGCAGCTATCGGCTCGCAGATCGAGTTTGCCAAACGCGAGCTTGAGACTGTGCAAGGCTATATCGACCTCGCCTACGTGGGAACAATCACAGTCACGATGAATGATTGCGGTGAACCGCCTCCACAGCAGCCGTTCGCACACCGTGGCAGCATCTTGTCAAACTACGAACAGGTCCTGTTCGACCGGATTGCCGCGCTTGAATACGAGCAGGAGATGCTCAGCTCACTGCCGACGATCAATAATCAGCGGCCCGCCCAAATGGAACAGTTGTTGTCGGTTCTTGAGTGATGACCAATCAGCTCCGGAATTTGGGTCTGGAATTTAGCGTTACTTGAAATCGCTATCCTCGACTCTCGATAAAGTTGTTATCTTGCTTGCGCGATTCTACGTTGGGCGATTAGGAGCAGCAATGGTTGAGGTCCAGAGCGAGTTGGAACGAGGGAAGCTGCGCTCCCTTTCGGTGAGGAATTTTAGGTGCATCGGACCGCAAGCCGTTCGTGTCGATCTCGATGACATTGTTGTTCTCGTTGGACCAAACAATTCCGGCAAAAGCTCCATACTGAGGGCGTATGAAATAGCGATGAGCGAAGGGTCTAACGCTGGGAAACTCAAACCCGAAGACTTTCCAAACGGCGAAGTAAATCCTGAGGAGCCGGTCGAAATCGAATTGGTCACCGAGGTGATCACCGGAGACCCCGGTAAACAGTGGATCGGAGACTTCGATGGCAAGCCGATAGCTGATGTTGGAAAGAAATACGTCAAGGAAAAGTGGGTCTGGAATGACCAAGGAAAGGGGAAGAGGTTCGGCTGGAACGTGGAAAAGCAGGAGTGGGACGATAAGAAACCTTGGGGTTATGCCAACGTTGCTAACGCGCGGAGGCCAGCCGTCCATCCGGTTAGGGCGTTTGATCCGCCTGAAGCACAAGCAAAGCAGATACACGATCTTTTGCGCACCGCGATTGTAGATTCTGCAAAGCTAATCTCAAAGGACGGAGTGAACCTCTATGAGAAGCTCCTTGCAGATGTGTCGGAATTCCAGAAGCTGACTCTGGACCACAACAAAGAAAAAATCGAAGATGTCGAAACAAAACTGAACGAGATTGTTTCCTCGATATTCCTTGATCACGCAGTCCGGTTCATCCAATCCACGGACGCATCGGATTCGACCATTAAACTGTTTCCGGAAGGTGGCCGCCTGACTATGGGGCACAAGGAGGGGCATATGTCCGACCTTGAGTCTCAAGGAAGTGGCGCTCGGCGTACCATGTTGTGGGCCACGTTGAAATTCTTGAAGGATTCGGCGAGTGATCAGAAAAAGGCAAACGTCCTTTTGATCGATGAACCGGAATTGTGCTTGCACCCAAACGCCATACGCGATGCATGCAGGGTATTGTATGACCTGGCCTCGAAAGAAGGTTGGCAGATCATGATTACCACGCACTCGCCTGTATTCATCGACCTCTCGCGCGACAATACGTCGATTGTCAGAGTCGAGAGGAAAGCAAAAGGCCACGTTGTTGGAACAACGTTGTTCCGACCGGAAACCGCGAAGTTAAACACCGACGACAAGGCCAACCTCAAATTACTGAACCTTTTCGATCCCTACGTGGCTGAATTCTTCTTCGGCGGTCGAGTGGTGATAGTTGAAGGAGATACTGAATATTCGGCATTTCGAATGATTATAGAGGAAGACAAGTCCTTCTCGGACGTTCACGTCATTCGCGCCCGAGGAAAGGCCACTATCGCGTCATTGGCAAAGATATTGAATGAGTTTGGGGCTAATTACGCAATTCTTCACGACACCGACAGACCTAAGACAATGAGCAAAGACAGAAAGACTGGCGAGAACAAGGAGATTGTGAATCCGGCGTGGACAACAAACAGCAATATCTTGGTGGCAGTTGAGAAACAGCTGGCAACTAAAGCGGTTCGCCTTGTCGCATCAAAAGTCCATTTTGAAGCGGCTTTCTTTGATACGGCCTTAACCGGGGAAAAACCTTACTCCGCAGTGCGGGCTCTGCAGACTGAACCTGATCGAAAGAAAGTCATAGCACAATTGCTGCGTGGCCTTATCGACCGCGAAGCTCACCTACCAAAAGGATGCGTAGAGTGGTCAAAGATCACTGATTTAGAAGCTGCGCTTATCGATGGTGAATGAAGAGTGTTATCCATCGCGATGGCCCACGCGTTCGTGATTGATAGATCAGGAGTATGAAAATGGACAATTGGACGTCGCCGCCAGACGAACAGCTCACCTGTTACATTTGTGGCGAAAGCCTCACACCCAGCACAAGTAGCATTCACCACCTCCGTCCTGCCTATGCTCGTGGAAACGCACGTCGTGAGCGATCCAATCTCTTGACCATATGCGCAGCTTGCAATTCGACCTCGGAACATCAGTTCGTGGCATACCTTGGAGCCTTACTCACGAAACACCCTGATTTTTCTGAAATTGCTCTTGACGAGGTTATCACAGGCTCTCGCTATCGCGCTGACCTCTTGGCCTCACGTAAAGTGAAACGCAGGCAAAAGAGGCTCATTATTGAATGCAAGGGATTTTCCGAATTTACACCTCAACGCGTGAGGGCAACACTTGATCAGCTGAGGCGCTATGCGGCTATATCCGAAGATGCACAACTGGTCTTGGCGTATCCCGGAGTGATGGATGAGGCTACGCTCGAACAATTCAGTAAGCTTCAAGTGGAGGTTTGGGACGCGCTCAGCATCTTCGATTCTTTTGAAGAACAAATCGTCAACACCCCCGATACGTTCTTTCAGCAGCGTCTTTTAGAAGTACGTGACCGCACTTCCCGAGAGCAGCGCCTCGTCAATCGACTGCGAAATTGCCCTGAGGGCCTGGAGCATTGGGCGGATTATCAAAAAATAGTCGGGACTGTTCTCACTCATCTCTTTTGCGGACCGCTTGCTGATCCGCAAGTCGAGCACTCTGATGCTACAAAAACCAACAGACGGGATTTCATATTCCCGAACTATGCGGAGGGGGGCTTTTGGCGCTACCTTCGAGATCGATATGCCGCAGACTATATCGTAGTCGACGCCAAGAACCATGCCACACAAATCAAAAAAGAAAGCGTCAACCAGATAGGCAACTATCTGAAGGAAGCTGGCGTTGGGAAGCTCGGAATAATCGTCTGCCGATACGGACCGAGCAAAGGTGCGAATGTCACAGTTCGGGAGAAATGGCTTCTGGATGGAAAGTTGATCATCTTCGTAACAAACGAGGACCTTGAACAGATGCTCCTAGCCAAAGCTGCTCAGGGCGATCCAACCAGGATATTGACCGACATCATCCAACGGTTTCGATTGTCGATCTAGGCCTCTTCTCCGGGCTGCCTCGCCACGGGCTCAGCCGCATTAATTCGACCGGGCCCCGGCCACCGACAACAAGTTGTTGCGAGTTGGCTTTCGGACATTGAGCATGACGCACATGCCGTTCCTGTAATAGTTGAAGCCTTGGCAGCTCTGCGTGATGACACATTGATCCTGACACGCCGCGAGCGACGAACCGGAAAACTTAGCAAATGGCTTGCCCATGATTTCCACATTCTTGCTCGTGCGGAAATCGAGCGAAGGACCGAAGTCTTGCCCCACGCGCATAATGTCACCAGCGCCGCCCTTATAGCCAGACACCGCCCCGCTGAACTGAAGCGCCTCTGTCGCCATGCCCTTCAAGAAGCAAACGTTGTGCGTTTCATTAAACGTGAACGCACGGCACCGCTCATTGCCGTCGCACTCTATTTTGCAGTCTTCGACCGTGAATAGCTTCAGTGGCATGTCTGGCAGGTCATAGCCCGGCAGATCGGTATGCTCGAATATCCGCCACAGCGGCGCTTGCGACTGAACTGGAGGCGTGACGGTGACAGTCGTGGGAGCGTAGCTCGCAGTCGTATCCCCTCCAAAGGGCACAGGTGCTGAAGGTTGTGCAGGTGCATCGCCCGCCAAAAGATCAATATCTAATCCGATCTGTTTCGCGTCAGCGGCAGTCAGCCACTGCATGGAGGCTGGCGCGGCGTCGGTAACATAGACAATGACGTTTGCGCTAAGGCCAAGTTGCTGAAGATACGATCCGACGAGGGCATTCCCTGCGCTGCTGACGGTTTGCTGCCCTGACGTGTCACTGAAGACGGCGTGGAAACCGACCTTGGAGGTCGGCGTAATGAACCGGTGCTTCCCCGCCAGCCAAACCAGCCCGCAAGATGAGGCGCATATCGTGTTTTCGGCTACGGCGGTCGAGAAGCCCTTGATCGAAATTGTGCGGCCGATTTCCATTCCGACCCCTGCCAATCCACCGGGGCTGTCCAAGAAGACGACTGCCTTGTTGGTCGAAATGGCGAGGTTCTTAAAGCGATTGTCATCGCCCTCCTTGAACTCGCCGACCACAGAAATGATGTAGATATCGTCCTTCAGCTGGTCGATCTGGACATCTGCGGCTCTGGCTTCAAACGCACAGATCAGAACCACAATAGCAGAAAGAAACACGCGCACACTCACAACCATACCCCTTTCCACCTCACGGCGAGTAAGCGACTTCGTATGAAGAAAGTCAAAGTGTAAATGTGACGGAGGTACGCTTCTTGCAAGCAAAGGTTCAATTTGTTTATGTCTCCCGCAACGACGGGGATTTATGTACCAAGCTTGGTTTTTTGTCGGCCTATCTGCAGTGGCGGCCTCAATCCTCTGGTCGGTATCAGAGCTGTTGTCCGCAAAACGTAAATCGCGGATATCCAGAACAGTCCGATCACTTGGCACGATGGTCTATCTTTCGCTGGCTGCCGTGCTTCTTTCCGCCGGGGCAAGTGCCTTTTGTTATCTCAACATCTACCGTGATTATGGCGCGGCGTCACATGCGGACCTGCCGAGAGTGATGAAGGCGCTGGCGGATGCTGAGCAAGCGCGGAAGAGGCAACTGAAAGGGCTCGCCTGCTTGCCGAAGCGGGCCGCCAGCGCGAATTGCGTATTGCGGAAGAGAAGCGCTGTGGCATGGGGATGATCAGGGTGGCAAACGCCATTTAAGAGGTCAGGGCGGAGCCAAACGAGGCCGCTGAGAAGTTCATAAATGAGAAGGCGAGCAACTCACGAAAGACCTACTATCGCAGCATCGACACTTCAACCATGGTCCGAATAATAGGATGCAAGGATGACTGCAGAGAAGTACAGATCACTGAGCCGTCCTGGCTGACCGAGACAATGGGATGGGTTCCAGCGTCGGTCATCCGTGAAATACAATATACGGCCGACGGCAAACGTATTTACGTTGAAGCAGACTTCGCCTGGGAATCAGACACGAGAGGATGCAGGGACAAACTGCTCTCGGCGGTGAACAAAATCAGCCGGGAAAGTGTCAACACCTGGCAGCATCTGAGGCGCTGGAATGGTTCGGGATTTTTTCGGGACACCGCGCTCCATCCCAGGACAATTGCAGCATTTTGGCTCCCGTTATCAAAAACGGGAACCATTGATGATTGCGCCAAAGCGCCTAGTTATCAATAGGATAAGTGGTGAGAGCGTCGGGGTTCGAACCCGAGACCTACTGATTAAAAGTCAGTTGCTCTACCGGCTGAGCTACGCTCTCCCTCTCCGCGGGTGTGAGGCACCCCGGCTGGAAGTGGGCGGAACATAGGCAGGTGACCCATTGCGGTCAACCGAAAAATTCGGCTTTTGCGAAGCTAGGGCATATTTCTCTCGCACGCAAAGGCAGATTTCTCGCCCACGCAAAAAGGTGATTGGCAATCCCGAGCCTGCGACGCTAGGAACAGGGCGCAGATGCAGCCGGAGAGAATGCGTGTCGATTGCCGATATTTCCCTGTGGAGCGCCTTGATAGCAGGGGCGCTTTCTTTCCTTTCACCCTGCGTACTCCCCCTCGTCCCGCCCTATCTCTGCTATATGGCCGGCATATCGGTAGAGCAGTTCCGTGGAGGCTCCGCGGTGGCGGTGGCGCCCGACGTCAGGCGCGGCGTGCTGTTCTCGGCGCTATTCTTCACGCTCGGCTTTGCCACCGTTTTCGTGGCGCTCGGCGCCGGAGCTTCCAGCATAGGCATGGCGCTTCGCCAGCATCTCGACCTGCTCTCCAAGATCGGCGGGCTGATCATCATCGTCATGGGGCTGAATTTCCTCGGCCTCTTCCGAATCGGATTTCTGGGCCGCGAGGCGCGCTTCCAGGGCGGCGGCAAACCGGCGACACTGACCGGCGCCTACGTCATGGGCCTTGCCTTCGCCTTCGGCTGGACGCCCTGCATCGGGCCGGTGCTCGGCGCGATTCTCGGTGTCGCTGCCTCGCGCGAGACGGTCGGCTCCGGCGCCGGGCTGCTTGCGATCTATTCGCTGGGTCTTGCGATTCCCTTCTGGATCGCCGCCGGCTTTTCCGGCGCCTTCATGCGCTTCCTGTCGCGCTTCCGCCGCCATCTCGGCACGGTGGAAAAGGTGATGGGCGTCTTCCTCATCCTCACCGGCCTCGCCTTCCTGTTCGGCTGGGTCAGCGATGTGGCGATCTGGTTCCAGCAGACCTTTCCGATCCTGATGCAAATCGGCTAGAAGAGATTCTTCCCCGCCGACCATCCCGCGAAAACCGGACTTTCCCTTGGCCGATATCGTCAGCCTGCTCCTGCCGTTCTTCGGCCTGATCCTGATCGGTTACGTCGCCGCAAAGGTGACGAAGCAGCCGGCCGAGGCGCTCGGCTGGCTGAACACCTTCATCATCTACGCCGCCCTGCCCGCTTTGTTCTTCAAGCTCGTCTCGCGCACGCCGATCGAAGAGCTGACGCGGGTCGATTTCATTGTCACCGACATCGCCGCGACCTATGCGGTCTTCGTCCTGCTCTTTGTCATCGGCCGTTTCGTGCGCCGCAATCCGCTTGATGAATGCACCATCCAGTCCTTTGCCGGCGCCTATGGCAATATCGGCTACATGGGGCCTGGGCTGGCGCTGCTGGCGCTCGGCGAAGGCGCTGCCGTGCCGGTGGCGCTGATCATCTGCTTCGAAAACGCGCTGCATTTCATCGTGGCGCCAGCGCTTATGGCGGCAGCCGGCGACGACAAGCGCTCGCCCGGCCGGCTCGCCGCCGATATCGCCCGCAAGGTGGCGCTGCATCCGTTCATCCTGTCGACGACGGCAGGCTTTGCCGTCGCCGCCTTTCACATCGACCAGCCCCTGGCCTTTCAGCGGCTTGTCGACTACCTCGCTCAGGCAGCTGCTCCCTGCGCCCTCTTCGCCATGGGCGTCACGCTGGCGCTGAGGCCGCTGAAGCGGATTCCGGCGGAGATTTCCTATATCGTGCCGGCGAAGCTGATCCTGCATCCGATCGCGGTTTTCATCGCGCTGACCGCTGTCGGCGGTTTCGAGCCGGTCTGGATCCAGGCGGCCGTGCTGCTCGCCTCATTGCCGACGGCGACCAATGTCTTCGTCATCGGCCAGCAATATGGGGTGTGGCAGGAGCGCGCCTCGGCGACGATCCTGATCACGACAGTGCTTTCGGTGGCCACCGTTTCGCTCTGGCTGATTACGATCCGCTCAGGCCTTTTTTCGCTTCAGCTTTTCCCGTAGAGCATCGGGAATATCGCGAAAACCACGGCCGGGCTCGATGCCTTCGCGCATGACGAGGTTGCGCAGCGGCGGAATGGCCGAGAGGATGTGCAGGCCTGCGGCGCGCAGCACCTGCACGGGGAGGAAATCGGAAAGCAGCGAACGGTTGAGCAGATCGACGCTCGCCGTGCGCGTCATGATGTCGGCGCGGCGGCGGCGGTCGAAGCTTTCGCCGGCATCGGCCGGCACCGGCAGTTCCGCCCGGTCGCAGAGAATGTCGGTGAGCGCCAGGATATCGCGCAGGCTGAGGTTCAGCCCCTGCGCCCCGATCGGCGGGAACACATGGGCGGCCTCGCCGATCAGCGCGATGCGGCCTTTGCCGAAACGATGGGCCATCATGCCCGACAGCGGCCAGACCTGGACGCCTTCCTCGATGCTCACCTTGCCGAGCATCGACTGCATCTGCGTCTCGACGAGAGAGCCCAGCTCGGCCAGCGGCAGCTCCAGGCGGGCGGCCGCTTCGGCGGGATCCTGCACCCAGACAAGGCTGGAGCGGCTTCCTGGCAGTGGCACCTGGGTGAAAGGGCCGTGTTTGGTATGGAATTCGCTCGAAATGTTCTGGTGCGGCAGCGAATGGGCGAAATTCAACACCATGGCCGATTGCGGGTAGGACCAGTTGCGCACGCCGATACTTGCCGCCTCGCGCAGCTTCGAGCCGCGGCCGTCGGCGCCAACGGCGAAATCTGCCGTCAGCGTCTCGCCGCCGGCAAGCGTGATCGACACTCTCTCGGTTGATATCTCAATCGATTCGGCCATATCGGTGAAGCGGGTGATATTGCCCTCGCCGGCCGTGGCCGCTTCGAGAATCTCGGTTAGCGCCTTGTTGGGGAAATTGTAGCCGAAGGCATCGAGGCCGACCTCGGCCGCGCGGAACGTGGTGGTCGGCGCGCGCAGCAGCCGGTCGGTGCCGTCGATGATGCGCATGCTGGTGAGAGGCGCCGCCGCCGAGCGCAGCTTTTCCCAGAGCGTCAGGCGGTCGAGGAAGCGGATCGACTGATCCATCAGCGCCGTCGTGCGCCGGTCCTCCTTTGCAGCAACGGGAGCCACCAGCGCCACGCTGCGGCCGCCGCGGCCAAGCGCAATAGCGGCGATCATGCCGGCGAGGCCGCCACCGATCACCGCGATTTCGAATGTCTTCATGCTATATTCCGCCATCGTAAAGAGGCGGACCCGTCGCTTATGCGGCCGGCTTCGCCTGACGGCGCCAACTATAGCCCTTGCCGGCTTCGGCGTCACGCACCGCCGGCTGATAATGATGGGGAATGGCGGGCAGACGGTTTTCGGCAAGCCGCTTCAGCGCCGTGGCGTTGGTCACGGCAAAGCTGTCGATGCCGACACGCAGCATCAGCGGCACCTGGTCGATCAGCACGTCGCCGACGGCGCGCAGCTCGCTGGTGTAGCCGAGGCGCTGGCGCAGCAGCGAGGCATGGCTGAAGGCGCGGCCGTCGTTGAAGGCGGGAAAGGCGACCGCCACGATTGCGAGGCGATCGAGATAAGGCTCCAGCCGGCGCACGTCGTCGGCCGGCTTGATCAGCACGCCGAGGCCGGCATCGTTGCTTCCATCGGCCTTTGCGATCAGTTCATCGAGGCTGAGCAGCGGCTTCTGCTCGCCTGTTGCCTTCACCTCGTCGGTTTCGATCAGCCAGGGATCGTTGTCGACAAAACCGGTTTCTCTCCAGATCTTCGTCATCATCCCCTCCTTAAGCCGCTTCGGCGGCCGAGCCGTAGAGCGCATCCTTGAAAGGCTGCGGCCCGACGCGGCGATAGGCCGCGAGGAAGGTTTCGGATTGATCAAGACGCAGGCCGAGATAGGTGTCGACGATCGTCTCGATCGCGTCGGTCACCCGGTCCGGCTCGAAGCCGCGGCCGATGATCTCGCCGATCGAGGTATGTTCGTCGCCGGAACCGCCGAGCGTGATCTGGTAGAGCTCGGCGCCCTTCTTCTCCACCCCGAGCAGGCCGATATGGCCGACATGGTGATGGCCGCAGGCATTGATGCAGCCGGAGATCTTGATCTTCAGTTCGCCGATCTCGGCCTGGCGTTCGGGATTGCCGAAGCGGCGGGAGATTTCCTGCGCGACCGGAATGGAGCGCGCATTGGCGAGCGCGCAGTAGTCCAGCCCCGGACAGGCAATGATATCGGTGATCAGGCCTGCATTGGCTTCGGCGAGATTGATGGCGACGAGGCCGCGATAGACGGCTTCGAGATCGGCCAGCGCCACATGCGGCAGGATCAGGTTCTGCTCATGGCTGACGCGGATTTCGTCGAAGGCATATTTCTCGGCGAGATCGGCGACCGCATCCATCTGCGCGTCGGTGGCGTCGCCCGGAATGCCGCCGATCGGCTTCAGCGAGATCGTCACCATGCCGTAATCGGGGTTCTTGTGCGGCTGCACATTCTGTTGGACCCAGCGGGCGAAAGCCGGATCGGCCTTCTTCCAGCGGGCGAGGTTTTCCCAGCCCTCGGCGCGCTCGGGAAGATCAGGCAGCGCGAAATAAGCGGCGATCGCCTCGACATCCTGCTCCGGCAGCCTCAGTTCGCTATCCTTCAGCGCGGCAAATTCGGCCTCCACCTGGCGCGTCAGCTCCTCGGTGCCGGTTTCGTGCACGAGGATCTTGATGCGGGCCTTGTACTTGTTGTCGCGGCGGCCGTGCAGATTGTACACGCGCACGATCGCCGTGGTGTAGGAGAGCAGATCTTCCTCGGGCAGGAAGTCGCGGATCAGCTTGGCGATCATCGGCGTGCGGCCCTGGCCACCGCCGACATAGACGGCAAAGCCGATCTCGCCCTTGTCGTTCTTCTTCAGGTGCAGGCCGATATCATGGACCTGGATGGCGGCGCGGTCGCGCTCGGCACCTGTCACGGCGATCTTGAACTTGCGCGGCAGGAAAGAGAATTCCGGATGGACGGACGACCACTGGCGCAGGATTTCGGCATAGGGCCTGGGATCAGCGATCTCGTCGGCGGCAGCACCGGCGAAGTGGTCGGCGGTGACGTTTCTGATGCAGTTGCCGGAGGTCTGCAACGCATGCATCTCGACGCTCGCAAGATCGGCCAGCGCATCGGGAATGTCAGACAGCTTCGGCCAGTTGAACTGGAGGTTCTGGCGCGTGGTGAAGTGGCCATAGCCGCGGTCATAGGTGCGGGCGATATGGGCGAGCATGCGCAGCTGACGTGCGCTCAGTGTGCCGTAGGGAATGGCGATGCGCAGCATGTAGGCATGAAGCTGCAGGTAGACGCCGTTCATCAGGCGCAGCGGCTTGAACGCATCCTCGGCAAGCTCGCCGGAAAGGCGGCGCTGAACCTGGTCGCGGAACTGCTCGACGCGCTCGCTGACAAAGGCATGATCAAATTCGTCGTAACGGTACATCGTCTTCCTCAGACTGCAATGAATTCGGGATCGGCAGGAGCGTAGCCCGGCGCATATTCCATGGTCGGCCCTTGCGCGCGGATGCGCTCGCGCAGGCGAAGTGGCCAGAGAATGCCGTTGGTTTCCTGAACGTCGACGACGGCCACGTCAACGACCTCATTGTCGGCATAGGACTTTTTGCCAATGGCTTCCAATGCTTCGACGGCTTCGTTGTGACGGGCGACAAGCGCCTCCTGCAGCGAGGTCGACCATTTGCCGTTGGCATCCAGCCAGACGGCAATGCCGTCCGTCAGCCGGTTGGCGGTCAGGACCTTGTCACCCATATTCAGCTCCTTGCAAGTTCCTCGAGCGGGGCGTTCGCACGCACTAGCGGCTCGGACAGTTCGAAATTGGCGCCGGCGACCGCATCGCCGATAATGACCATCACAGGGCCAGTCAGCTCGTCGCGGTGCTGCAAATCGGGCAGATCGGCGAGCGTGCCATGCAGCAGCCGCCGCTCGGTGCGGCTGGCATTCTCGATGACGGCGACTGTTGTTTCGGCGGGAATGCCGGCCTGCATCAGCCGCTCGGCGACCGAGGCGGCAACCGTGCGGCCCATATAGACGGCGATCGTCGCGCCCGAGACGGCAAGGCTTGCCCAGTCGGGCAGCACGTCGCCGGTGAGATCGTGGCCTGTCGTGAAGACGAGCGAGGAGGCGACGCCTCGCAGCGTCAGCGGCAGCTCGAAATCGGCAGCGGCTGCGAAGGCCGAGGTGATGCCGGGCACGACCTCATAGGTAACGCCGGCGGCGCGCAAGGCGGCCATCTCCTCCCCTGCCCGGCCATAGACCAGCGGATCGCCTGACTTGAGCCGGACGACGCGTTTGCCCTGGCGGCCGAGATCGACGAGCAGCTCGTTGATCTCTTCCTGCGACTTGGAATGACAGCCCTTGCGCTTGCCGACTGAAAGGCGTTCGGCATCGCGGCGGCCCATATCGACGATCGCCTGCGGCACGAGCGCATCGTAGACGATGACATCGGCTTCCATCATCACGCGCTGGGCGCGCAGCGTCAGCAGATCCTCAGCCCCCGGACCGGCGCCGACAAGCCAGACATGGCCGGCGACCTTATCCATCGAAGAGAGCAGCCGGTCGGCGGCATGGCGGGCCTGCGGCAGGTTGCCATTGGCGACTGCGTCGGCAACGGGGCCGGAAAAGAATCGGCGCCAGAAGACTCGGCGGGAAACACCACGGGGAACCAGCTGATCGACCGATTTGCGATAGCTCGTCGCCAGCGCGGCCAGACGCCCGAGCGAAGGGGAAAGAAGCTGGTCGATCTGGGCGCGGATCATCTGCGCTAGAACCGGTCCCGCGCCTTCGGTGCCGATCGCAACGGCGACCGGGGCGCGATTGACCAGCGCCGGCGTGAAGAAATCGCAGTAATCGGGCTGATCGACGGCATTGGCCGGGATCTTCGCGGCGCGGGCGGCATCGACGATCCGGCGATCTTCGGCCTCATCGCCGGTGGCGGCAAAGACGAGGGCCGCACCCTCGACCTGGCCGGCGGCAAAGCCGGCGCGCACCGTCTCGATGCGGTTGGCGATCAGGAAGGCATGATAATCGGCTTCCGGCCGCTCGGCATAGGCGACGATCCGTGCCCTCGTGTTCAAGAGCAGCCGCACCTTGGCGAAAGCCTCATCGCCATTGCCGAAGACAGCCGTCTTCTGGGCTTCCACGCGAAAGAAAGCTGGAAATACCGAAAGCTGCTCAGTCTTGGGAGACATTACCAATCCACTTCGAAGTTGCCAGAATATGCCCGTGATCGACAAGCGATTGAAGGAACAGAAATTCGAAAGCCCCGGCAAGCGCGTATTCTTTTGCTCGCCTCATCGGCGATTTGAGAAAAGTCAACCGTGCCGACGACAACCACCTGTTCCCACTCTCTTTGTTGCGGTGCAGTGTAAAGCCTGTGACAAACGTCGTCCACCGGCGTTTGCCGCATTTCGCTCGTGCCGCCAAGGCGATAGACTGGGGCAAAACCGGAGACCATCAATGCCCGACAAGACCATTGCCGCCCGCCTGCTTTCGGTCATCGAAGAGGATATCCTGCCGCTGACCGAACGCGGCGTCTCCTTGGGCAACAAGGTGTTCGGCGCGGCAATCCTGCGCAAATCCGATCTGTCGCTCGTCGTCGCCGAGACCAATAACGAGCTCGACAATCCGCTCTGGCACGGCGAGGTGCATACGCTGAAGCGCTTCTACGAGCTCGGCGACAGGCCGGCGACCAAGGAGCTGATCTTCCTGTCGACCCACGAACCCTGCACCATGTGCATGTCGGCGATCACCTGGGCGGGCTTCGACAATTTCTACTATTTCTTCAGCCATGAGGATTCCCGCGATGCTTTCGCCATTCCGCACGACCTGAAGATCCTGAAGGAGGTCTTCGGGCTTGAACCCGGCGGCTATCGCAGGCAGAACGCCTTCTGGAACAGCTTTGCCATCGCCGATCTGGTCGAAACCGAGGAGGCTTCCCGGAAGACGGCGCTGAAGGCGCAGACCGCCCACATCAAGGTGCGCTACGATGCGCTGTCTTCCACCTACCAGTCGTCGAAGAGCGCCAACGACATTCCCCTGAACTGAGGCACCATGGAACCTTCCAAAGACATTTCGCGGCTGATCGAGATCATGGCGGCGCTGCGCCATCCCGAAACCGGCTGCCCTTGGGATATCGAGCAGAATTTCCAGACGATCAAGCCCTACACGATCGAAGAAGCCTATGAGGTCTCCGACGCGATCGAGCGCGGCGATATGGACGATCTCTGTGATGAACTCGGTGACCTGCTTCTACAGGTCGTCTTTCACGCCCGCATGGCCGAGGAGGCCGGCGAATTCTCCTTCGGCGACGTGGTCAACGCCATCACCACCAAGATGATCCGCCGCCATCCGCATGTCTTTGCCCGCTCGGCAGCCGATACGCCCGATGCAGTCAAGATCCAGTGGGACGAAATCAAGCAGGCGGAAAAACGCGAGCGCGCCGAGCGCCGGGCCAGGCGCGGCATCACCGAGGATTTCAAGGGCGGCTTCTTAGGCTCGGTGCAGCGTAGCTTTCCGGCGCTGACCGAGGCGCTGAAGCTGCAGGAACGCGCCGCCAAGGTCGGCTTCGACTGGTCGGCGCCCGAGCCGATCCTCGACAAGATCGAGGAGGAGATCGGCGAATTGCGGGTGGCGCTTCGGGAAGGTGACCGGGCGAAGGTCAGCGACGAACTCGGCGATTTGATTTTCGCGGTCGTCAACATCGGCCGGCACGTGAAGGCTGATCCGGAAGATGCACTGCGTGGCACGAATACGAAATTCCGGCGTCGCTTCAAGCACATCGAGAACGTTCTTGAAGCGGAAGGCGAGACGCTGGAGGCGGCCAGCCTTAAGCGGATGGAAGAGATATGGCAGGCTGCAAAGGCGATCGAAAGAGCGCTCGTGGCTGGGTAGGTCAGGCTGAGTTTGGCGAGGAACCAACTCCACTCTCCGTCGTCCTCGGCCTTGAGCCGAGGACCCATGCCACGACTGCTGGCGGATGCCGCGTGCTCGGCTCAAGGCCGAGCATGACGGAGGGTGGGTTAAAGTCGCCGGAGATAGCTCACCCTCAGCGCGAGCGAAGAAGAGCATGAAGGGCGTGCCGTGTGCCCCTCATCCGACCCTTCGGGCCACCGACCGGGGTCGAGCCACAGGTCTCGACCCGTCCTTCGGACCCCCGCTGGGGAGAAGGGAGTGCCTCACCGCTCCCAATCCTCACGCGGCGGCTTCGGGCCGTTGCCAATGCGGCGTTCGAGTTCGGCGGCCTCGGTTTCGGAGAGGCGCAGGTCGAGCGTAATCGAGCCGTCCTCATTGTCCTCGCGGCCGTCGACGATGGCGTGGTCGTAGAGCCAGGGCAGCAGCGCCAGCTTGTCGACGGGAAGGCGGATGGTCGTTTCGGTCATCACGCCGGAAAGCCTGCGGCTGATCTCATCCATCAGCGTGTCGACGCCCTCGCCGCTGACGGCCGAGACGGCGACGACATTGCTGGCGCCCGTCGCCCTCTGCACCATGGTGTCGTGGACCTCTGGCTCCAGCCGGTCGATCTTGTTCCACACCTCGATCAGCCGCTTCTCCGCTTCGGCCTCGTCGATGCCGAGATCGCCGAGAATGCGCATCACATCGGAGCTCTGCGCCTGGTTGTCGGGATCGGACATGTCGCGGACATGCAGGATGAGGTCGGCTTCCAGCACCTCTTCCAGGGTGGCGCGGAAGGCGGCGACGAGATGGGTCGGCAGGTCGGAGATGAAACCGACCGTGTCGGACAGGATGACGGTGCGGCCGTGCGGCAGTTTCATGCGGCGCAGCGTCGGGTCGAGCGTCGCAAAGAGCATGTCTTCGGCCAGTACGCCGGCGCCGGTAATGCGGTTGAACAGGGTCGATTTGCCGGCATTGGTGTAGCCGACGAGCGCGACGATCGGGTGCGGCACCTTGCGGCGCTTGGCGCGGTGGAGCTGGCGGGTGCGCACGACCTGCTCCAGTTCGCGTTCGAGCTTGATGATGCGGTCCTGCAAGAGCCTTCGGTCGGCTTCGATCTGGGTTTCGCCCGGGCCGCCCATGAAGCCGCCGCCGCCGCGCTGGCGTTCGAGGTGGGTCCAGCTGCGGACCAGCCGGCCCTTCTGATAGTTCAGATGGGCGAGATCGACCTGCAGCGTGCCCTCCTTGGTAGAGGCGCGGCGGCCGAAGATCTCGAGGATCAGGCCCGTCCGGTCGATGACCTTGGCGTTCCATTCCTTTTCGAGATTGCGCTGCTGCACCGGGGTCAGCGGATGATCGACGATGACGAGACCGGAATCGCGCTCGTCGAGAAGCGCCTTGATCTCCTCGATCTTACCGGTGCCGAGCAGCGTCGCCGGCCTGGGATCATTGACCGGCACGATCGAACCGTTGACGACGTCGAGGTCGATCGCCTGGGCAAGGCCCGTCGCCTCTTCAAGCCGGCTTTCCGGGGTGCGGGTCGAGGCCGATTCGGTCTGGCCGCCGCGGTTGCGCGATTTCAGAACCGGCACGACGACGGTCGCGCGCATATCGTCCCTGTGCTTGGCGGCCTCAGGGATGATCGAATCGCTCTTGGTATCGCGTGTCGAAATGACGGCTGATCCTGTTAGGACGCGGCTTCTTCACTCTCGAACATCTGCATGGGCTGACCCGGCATGATCGTCGAGATCGCATGCTTATACACGAGCTGCGAGTGGCCGTCACGGCGAAGCAGAACACAGAAATTGTCGAAGGAGGTAACAACACCCGTGAGTTTCACGCCGTTGATCAAAAAGATTGTCAGGGAAATCTTTTGTTTGCGAACAGTATTGAGAAATAAGTCCTGCAAATTCTGAGAACGTTCCGCCATCGCGCCGCTTCTTTCTTTATTGCCGACCCGTGTTGGCCGGTAGAATATCAATCAACCTCTCCATGCGAGACCGGCAACACCCTCATTCCACCGGTCCAGCAAATCTTGGTATCAAATCGCAATCTTTTCCGCAACGTCGAAAAAGGCTTCGCGGATTTTCTGCGAGACGCTGCCGGGATGGCCGTTGGCGATAGGCAGACCATCGACGGAAACGACCGGAAAACAGATACTTGTGGCTGCCGTCAGGAAGACCTCGCGGGCCGCGAGCATTTCGGAAACAGAGAAATTCCGCTCGGCGATCTTCAAGCCCAGCTTGGCTGCCACATCCATCAATGTGGTGCGGGTAATGCCGCGCAGGATGCCGTGTTCGGCCGGACGGGTCACCAGCGTTCCATCCGAATCGACCATCCAGACATTGGTCGCCGCCCCTTCCTTCACCATGCCGTCGCCATCGACATAGATCGCCTCCTGGGCACCGGCTTCCTTAGCCTGCTGGCGGGCCATGGCATTCGGCAGCAGGCCGACGGATTTGATGTCGACGCGGTCCCAGCGGTTGTCGGTGACGGTGATCGCCTTGATACCGTTGGCATTCTTGGCGGCGATGATCTTCGGATCGGTGCTCTTTGCGGTGATGACGAGCGAGGGCGGCGTGCCCTCGGCCGGGAAGACATGGTCGCGGCGGGCGACGCCGCGCGTCACCTGCAGGTAGAAAAGCCCGTTGCGCACATGATTGCGGCGCAGCGTCTCGCGAATGACTTGCGTCAGTGCGGCCCGGCTCATCGGCCAGGCGATGCTGAGTTCCCCGAGTGAACGGCCGAGCCGGTTCAGATGGCGGGTGAGATCGACGATATAGCCGTGGCGGATCTCGCAGACCTCGTAGACCCCGTCGGCGAACTGGTAGCCGCGGTCCTCGATATGCACGCTGGCATCGGAATGCTTGACGTAGCGGCCATTGACATAGGCAATTCTCGGCATGGGAAACTTGATCTTCGGGATGTGGGAGGGACGCAGCGCGGCGGCGGGCCGCGCCGACAGGATCAGACGCCGAGCGACTTCAGCTTGCGGTGCAGCGCCGAGCGCTCCATGCCGACGAATTCGGCGGTGCGCGATATATTGCCGCCGAAGCGATTGATCTGGGCAATCAGATAATCCTTTTCGAACATCTCGCGGGCTTCGCGCAGCGGCAGCGTCATGATGTGATAATCGTTCTTGGCCGAAACCTTGGGCAGCATGTCGCCGAGGTCGGTCGGCAGCATGTCGGCGGTGATCGGCGTATCCGGGCCGTCGGTGCGGGCAAGGATCATCAGCCGCTCGATGTTGTTGCGCAGCTGGCGGATATTGCCCGGCCAGTCATGCGCCTGCAGCACCGCCATGGCGTCGTCGCCGATGCGGCGCGGACGAATGCCGGCCTGTTCTGATATCTGGCGCATCAGCTGGTCGACGAGGAAGGGAATATCCTCGCGGCGCTCGGCAAGCTGCGGCACGCGCACCGGCACGACGGCCAGGCGATGATAGAGATCCTCGCGGAACCAGCCTTCGGCGATGCGGCTTTCGAGATTATAGGCGGTCGAGGAAATGATACGGACGTCGACCTTGACGCGCTTGGACCCGCCGACACGCTCGAACTGCTGATCGACAAGCACACGCAGGATCTTGTTCTGCGTCTCGCGCGGCATCTCGCCGACCTCGTCGAGATAAAGAATGCCGCGATGGGCTTCCTCGAGTGCGCCGATCTTGCGCGCCTGGCCGGGCGTGCCTTCGGTGCCGAAGAGCGCCACTTCCATGCGATCGGGCGTGATGTTGGCAGCGTTGAGCGCGACAAACGGGCCGTTGGCGCGGGCCGACTTCTTGTGGATCATCCGCGCCACCAGCTCCTTGCCGGAACCGGATGCACCGAGAATCATGATGCGGCTGTTGGTCGGCGACACCTTCTCGATCGTCTGGCGCAGCTGCGAGACGGCGACCGAAGTGCCGATCAGCTCCAGGGCGTCGCCCGTGCGCCGCTTCAGCTCGGAAACCTCGCGCTTGAGCTTGGAGTTTTCCAGAGCGCGTTCGGCGATCAGGATCAGCCGGTCGGCCTTGAAGGGCTTTTCGATGAAATCGAAAGCGCCGCGCTTGATCGCCGAGACCGCGGTTTCGATGTTGCCGTGGCCTGATATCATCACGACCGGGAGATCGGGATGACGAGTCTTGATCTCGTCGAGCAGCGACAGTCCGTCGAGCTTGCTGCCCTGCATCCAGATATCGAGGAAGATCAGCCGCGGCACGCGATCGGATATCGCCGCCAGTGCGCTGTCGCTGTCATGGGCCGTGCGGGTCTCATGGCCTTCGTCGGAGAGAATGCCGGAAACGATCTCGCGAATATCGTGCTCGTCATCGACGACGAGAATATCAGAGGCCATAAGCGCTTTCCTTGTCATTGGCTGCGGGAGCGGCGGGCGCTGGCTCCAGGCGTGGCAGATGCACGCGGATCATGGCCCCTCTTCCCCGGTCAAAATCAGCGGGCGCATCATGCAGCTCGAGCTGCCCGCCATGTTCCTCGATGATCTTCTTGACGATGGCGAGGCCGAGGCCGGTGCCCTTCTCGCGCATCGTCATATAGGGTTCCAGAATACTGTGGCGGTTTTCCACGGGCAGGCCGCGACCATTGTCAATCACGTCGACGGTGAAACGGTCGCGGGCCACATCGAGCGCGGCGCGCACGAGAACCTTGCGCTCGTCGCGCTCATCACTCGGAACGGCTTCCAGCGATTCCACGGCATTCTTGATCAGATTGCCGAAAGCCTGGCCAAGCATGCGACTGTCGAACAGGCCCTCCAGCGGCTTATCGCCAAACTCCGAGAGGAAGGTGACGTGATGATTGCCCATCTCGCGCAAGAAGATCGCGTCGCGCAGGATGTCGCGCAGGTCGCTCGGCTCCTTGGTCGGCTTCGGCATGCGGGCGAAAGCGGAGAATTCGTCGACCATGCGGCCGATATCGCCGACCTGGCGGATGATCGTATCGGTACATTGGTCGAAGACGGTGCGGTCGTCCTGGTTGATCTGCTTGCCGTAGCGGCGCTGGATGCGCTCGGCGGACAGCTGGATCGGCGTCAGCGGATTCTTGATCTCGTGGGCTATGCGCCTTGCCACGTCGCCCCATGCGGTCGAGCGCTGGGCGATGACGAGATCGGTGATATCGTCGAGCGTGATCACGTAGGATTCGCTCATGTCGCGCACTTCCTCGCGGGTGACCTGCACGCTCAGCGTCCTCACCGTACCGCCGCGCACCAGCGCGATCTGCTTGCGGAAATCGCCGCGATGACGCACCGCCGCCTCGGTCAGCACCTGATCGACCTCGGGCGCGATGTCGGCCAGCTGCTTGCCGAGCATCTCGTCGGCCGACAGCGACATCAGCGTCTCGGCAGAACTGTTGACGATGGCGATGCGGCGATCCTGTTCGACGCCGATAACGGCGGCGGTAACGCCAGACAAAACCGCTTCGATGAAGCGCCGGCGGTCGTCGACCTCGTCCTTGGCCTCGAGGATCTCGTCGCGCTGGGTGCGGATTTCCGAGATCATCTTGTTGAAGGTGCGCGACAGGTTGGCGACGTCGCCATCGACGGCATGCACCGGCACGACGATATCCATATTGCCCGATGCAACGCTGTCGGCCGCCGTGATCAGCAGCCGGATCGGCCGCACGATGCGGTCGGCGACGGCAATCGCTGTCCAGATCGCCGCAAGCAGCACGATCAGCGCGAAGCCGATGTAGAGTACGGCGAAGGCGATCTGCAGCGAGAAGCGGTTGGCCTCCATCGAGCGGTATTCGGTGGCGTTTTCCTCCATCATGCGCATGGCGCCCATGACCTTGGGATCGACGGCCCGCACCGTATAGAGAAACGTGCCCTGAATGGCATCGAGCTTGATGATGGCGCCGACGAGGTTGGTGACGCCGGGCGGAATGAGCGTCGGCTGGCCGGCCGCGGCCTTTTCCAGCGCATCCTGCGGAATGGCCGGCAACGGTTTTTCCGTGGTGATATCGGCCTGGACGACCACCGAACCGTCGCTTTCGACGAGGAAGGCGCCGAGCAGGCCGCGGCCCCTTGCCTGGCGCGTCATCAGTTCGGCAAAGCCCGTCCTGTCGAGGCTGTAGAGGGCACGGTTGCGCTCCAGGTCGTTGGCCATGGAGACCGTCTGCCCCTGCAGGTAGCTGGCGTTCTCCATCATGTAGGCCTGGCCGATATTGCGCGACGAGCTGACGATCGACTGGGTGCGCAGCGCAAACCAGCGATCGAGGCCGGCATTCAGTGTGATGCTGGCGAAGATGGCAACGAGGATCGCCGGCGTGATCGCGACGATCGAGAAGAGCACGACGATACGAATGTGCAGGCGCGCGGCCGCCCTGCCCCGTGTGCGCGCCTTGAGCAGCCTTGACACCTCGCGGGCGATCAGCGCCAGCAATGTCAGGACGAAGAAGGAATTGACGATCACCGAGGTGATGACGACATGCGAGGTCGGCGCGATCGGCGTCAGGCCAAGCAGGATGAAGAGTGTGATCGTGGCGCAGAGAAGCGCGCCGCCGGCGAGCACCAGGCCGGGCACGGCGAAAAGGGCGCGGCGATCGGTCACCGTCGTCACCGTCTCGCCCGCCGCCGCCGGCGCTACCCCATCCTGCGTCATTCGGCCTCTCTCCAGACGGCACCCCGCCGTCCCGCCATCCGACCGAAACCAAAGAACGCCGGCTCAGGAGAGCCAGCGTCGGAACGACTCGATCGGGAGCGAAATGTCCAAAACCCTTGCGTGACCTTTAAGCAACGCATTGTGGCGAAAATGCAACGCGCTCCATTACATTGTCAAGCTGCGCGCGGCCGTCTGACGATGTTGATCACAAGTGCCTTCAGCGCGGTCGGACCGCAGAAGGCGGAGAGAGGCGGAATGATCGGCTTGATGACAGGTTCTTACCGGGTCAGTGCCTGCTTGATGCCGGCGAGGCCGCGGCGCAGGAACGGGTCCGAATGGATGTAGAAGAACCGGACACCGATTTCGAGCCAGCCGGGAAGTTCGTCGGCCGTCACCAGCGTTCCCGCGACCTTGCCGGCAGCGAGGATCTTGCGTACCGCTTCGCCAACCTTCTCCCGGACCTCAATCGGACGCGGCTCACCGAAAGGCGGCGCCGGCGGAAAACCCATGTTCTGCGAGAGGTCGCCGGGACCGATGAAGAAGACGTCGATGCCGTCGACCTTCAACATTTCGTCGAGATTGTCGACGGCATCGACGGTCTCGATCATCGCGACGACCAAGCGCTTGCCGAAATCCGACGGAAGGGCGTAGCGGACAGCCTCGACAATGGCGCGTGCCTGGTCGGCATTGTCGACCATCGGCACCATGATCCCATCCGCGCCGGCATTGAGATATCGAATGAGGACGGGACGTTCATGGGAATGCGGCCGCACGATCGCGGCGCCGCCGACCGAGCGGACGATCTGCGCCGTCTCGCGGACATCCTCGAAGCTCCAGGTGCCGTGCTCGCAGTCGACGAAAACCGAGTCGGCGCCGAGCTCCACCAGCCGGGCGGCGAGGCCTGATGACGCGTGGTGCGGCGTGAACATGGTTATGGGTTCGCCGGCTTGAAGCCGGGCGCGCAGCTTTGCACCATTCATGATGTGCTCCTCCTGATTATGTCTTTGGCAGGTCCGGCGTGTCGGCGGGTGCGCCTACCCAGCGCGCGACTTCGATGTCGGCCGACGTGTCGCGCATGAAGGTCGGGCAGATATGCAGCTCCGGAATCATCGCGCCCCTTTGCAGGCTCGCGCAGAGCGCAATCGCCCTTGCGACGTCATGGGGATCGAGCATGACGTCACGCTCGCTCTCCAGCGGCGGCCGGGCACGGTTGTTCATGATCGGCGTATTGGTTTCGCCGGGCAGAATGGTTGTCGCCCGGATGCCCTGATTGCGATAGGTATTGTGCAGGAAGGTCATGAAGTTCTTGACGCCCGCCTTGGCAGCGCCGTAAGCGGCGCCGCCGAGCAGGTTCGGGTTGAGCGCAGCAAGCGACGACACCGTGATGACGGTTCCCTCGCCGGCGGCAAGCATGTCCGGAAGCACCGCCTGGGTGAGATTGAAAACCGCCGTCAGGTTTACGTTGACGGTGGCATTCCATTCCTCTTCGCTCAGAAATCTCGCATTCAGTACCTTGCTGGCGCTCCCGGCATTGTTGACGAGGATGCCGACCGGACCAATTTCCTGTTTCACCCATTTCACGGCTGCGAAAATGTCATCGCGCGAGGCGACGTCGAGCGCCCTTGCGAATGCCGCGCCGTCCTCGGCGGCGATCAGCTCGGCGACCTCGCGCAGCGGCTCGATGCGGCGGCCGGTCAGCACGACTCTGGCGCCCTCCCTGGCAAGAAGCCGTGCCGCTTCCTTGCCGATGCCCGTTCCGGCTCCCGTTACGAGAGCGACCTTTCCATCAAGCAAACCCATTCCAACGCCTCCTATTCTGCGGCCACGGCACTTCTGCCCTTGTAGCCGTAGATGGTTCTCGCTGCCCGCGGCGTAATCAAGCCCTCGGCCAGATCCTGCTCGATAAAGGCGACGGCGCGCTCGCTTGCGCGTCCCCAGCCGCCGCCGCCGGGCGTCTCCACTTTCAGCCGCTCGCCTGTCTTCAGAACGACCTTGCCCTTCGGAAATTGCGGCCTGCCATCCTTCATGACCTTGCCGGCGGATCCGCTCTGTCCGTCAACCACGCCGAAGCATGGGTGGCGGACACGCTCGGAGGCCAGATAGATATTCATCGGCGAGGTGCCGCGATTGCGCAGGACGACGCGCTGGCCGAGGCCGCCGCGGTATTTGCCGGCGCCGCCGGAATCGGCGATCAATTCCTTGCGTTCCGTCAGCGCTGGAACGGCAATCTCGAACATCTCGATCGCGGTGACCTTGCAGTTGGAGGGGAAGCTCAGCGTGTCGAGGCCGTCGAACTCGGCTCGGGCGCCCTGCCCACCATGGAAATTCTGGACAGAGCCGTATTGGGAGCCATCGTCACGCCGGCCGACGCAATTGGCCGCCCAGATCGGCGCGCCGCCGCTATCACCCATGACCTTGTCGGGAACCACGCCTTCCAGAGCCTTGAAGATCAGCGAGGGAATCGCGTGGCCGATCAGGTTGCGGGAATTGCCGGCCGTCCACTGTTCGGGGTTGAGGATCGAGCCGACCGGCGCATCGTCGGTAATCGGCGTGATGCAGCCTTCATTGTTGGGCGTGTCGGGATCGAGCAGGCATTTCAGCGCATAGACCGAATGGGCGTAGCGATAATTCGTGCGGCAGTTGATGGAATGCAGGACCTGGGGTGACGTGCCGGTGTAGTCGACATGGATGGCGTCGTCCTTCACGATCACCGTCGCCTTGAGCTTGATGTCGACGTCGTAGCCGTCGAGAAGCATCTCGGCCGTGTAGCTGCCGTTCGGCCATTCGCGGATCGCCTTGCGGGTCTGGGCTTCCGAGCGCGTGTGAATCGCGTTTGCCAGACCATCGACGTCGTCGAGACCATATTCATCGAGGAACCTTACCAGCTCGCGGCCCATGACGTTGTTGGCGGCGATCATCGATTCGAGGTCGCCGCGCACCTCGGTGGGCAGTCGCACCGAGGCTTCGATGATGTCGAACACATCCTTGTTCGGTACGCCGGCCTTGAGCAGCTTGACGATCGGGAAGCGGATGCCCTCCTCAAAAATGTCGCTGGCTTCGGAATGGAGCGGCGCTCCGCCGATATCGGGCAGATGCGCGATGGATCCGGCATAGGCCACGACCTTCCCATTCTTGAAGATCGGCGTGATCATCGTCACGTCGGGCAGGTGGCCGGTGCCGATCTCGGGGTCGTTAGTCGCAAGGACATCGCCCTCCTCGAGCATCTCGACCGGGAATTTGGGCAGGAAGAATTTCTGCGCGGCGGCCGGCAGCGAGGTAATGAAGACCGGGATCGACCAGGTGCATTGGGCAAGCGCCCGGCCCCTGCTGTCGAGTAGCACGGTGACATAGTCGTGGTTCTCGCGCACGATCGGCGAGAAGGCCGTCTTGCCGAGGACGTTGTCGGCCTGGTCCGCGATGAAGATCAGGCGGTTCCACATGACCTGGAGATTGATCGGATCGTTGAAATCGGTGACGGGCTTCGACATCGGATGTCCCCTAGAGAATGTTGATCACGAGATTGCCGCCGGCATCGACGTGGAAGACGCCGCTCGGGCCGACGACCGCGGTCGATTCACGCTGCTCGACGATGGCGGGTCCCTGGATCTCGTGGTTCACCGGAAGCTTGTAATGCTCGTAGACGGACGTTTCGGCATAGGCGCCGAGCTCCTGGAAATAGACCTGGCGGCTGCCTTTCCTGGCTTCTGCCACCTGGGTCTGATGCGGGCGGGTCACCTGATCCTTCTCTCCGCTCGCGCGAAGACGCCAGGTGATGACCTCGACGGAGGCTGCGACCGTGCGGCCGAAGAGTTCGCGGTAGAGCTTGAAGAAATTGTCGGTGAGCTGCTTCAGGAACTCTTCCTTCGGCAGGTTTCTGTCTGGCAATGCGACAGTGATTTCATGGCCTTGGCCGACGTGGCGCATGTCGACTGTGAAGCGATTGGCAATCGTTTCCTTCGCCACGCCGGCGGCCGAAACCACTTGGGCGCCCTCGGCGGCGAGGTCATCGAGAATCCGGTTCATCGCATCAGCGTCCCAGGCATTCACCGGCATCGGGTGGCTCATCGAGAGATCGACCGCGACGGGCGCGATCAGAAGCCCGATGGCCGAACTGACGCCGGCGCCCGTCGGGCAGATGATGCGCTTGATCCCGAGCTTGCGAGCAATGCCGTAGGCATGGACCGGACCGGCGCCGCCGAAGGCGACCATGGGCAGCGAGCGGGGATCGACGCCGAGATCGGTCGCGTGCATCGCGGCCGCCTTGCTCATGGATTCGTTGACGAGGTCATGGATGCCCCAGGCGCATCTCTCGACGGATACCTCAAGCGAGGCGGCAAGCTTTGCCATCGCCTCGTGAGCAGCGTCCTTCGACACCTTGAAGGAGCCGCCGACGAAGGAGCCGGTGCCCATGTACCCGAGCAGAATGTCCGCATCCGTAACGGTCGGCTGCGTGCCGCCGCGCTGATAGGCGGCCGGTCCCGGCATCGCGCCTGCGGAATGCGGGCCGACATCAAGCAGGCCGAGCGGATTCTTGGCGGCGATGGAGCCGCCGCCGGCACCGATCTCGATCATCTGGATCGACTGGATCTTCAGCGGGAAGCCCGATCCCTTGCGGAAGCGCTGGTAATGGGCGACCTCCAGATCGGTGCCGACATTCGGCTCGCCGTTCGGGATGAGGCAGAGCTTGGCCGTCGTCCCGCCCATGTCGAACGACAGGACGCTGGTCTCGCCCGCGACGCGGCCGAATTCGGCGGCAGCGACCGCACCCGCCGCAGGTCCGGATTCGATCAGGCGGACCGGCAACAAGGCGGCGCGCCGGCTGGGCACCAGACCGCCGGATGACGTCATCCACAGGACTTGTCGATCGATCCCTCTCTCGGCGAATTCCCGTTCGAGATGGGCGACGTGACCGGCCATCTGAGGACGGGTATAGGCATTGACGACGGTCGTCGATGCGCGGTCGAACTCGCGCATTTCCGGGCAGACCTCCGAGGAGATCGAAACGAATATGTCGGGATTCTCCTCCCGAAGGAGAGCGGCCACCCTCTTCTCGTGCTGGGGATATTTATAGGCATGGAGGAGGCAGACGGCGACAGAGCGGATGCCCTTCTCGCGCAGCCGTCTGGCGATCTCGCGCACGCTCTCGTCGCTGAGCTTCGTCATCACTTCGCCGTCGGCGGCGATCCGCTCTTCGGCGCCGTGGCAATTGGCGCGCGCCACCAGCGGATCGGGATATTTGATGTTCAGATCATAAAGGTCATAACGGCCTTCGTTGCGGATGCGGAGCATGTCCTGAAAGCCGTCGGTGGTGACGAACCCCGTTTCGACGCCCTTGCGCTCCAGCACCGCGTTGGTGACGACCGTCGTGGCTCCGAGAACCTGGAGCCGCTCCTTTTCGATCGATCCAGCGTGCATTTCCAGAAGCTCCGAAACGCCCTGGACCACGGCCTCGGCGGGGTTGTGCGGCGTGCTCAGGACCTTGTGAAGGTGCAGTTCACCGAGATCGTCGAGAAGCGCGAAATCGGTGAAGGTGCCGCCAGTGTCGAAAGCCAGTTTTGCCATGTTTCCCTCGAAGCAGAAGCTTGGCGCCGGATGCGCCGGTTGCCGCGGGCTCGACGGTCGAACCCTTTATCTTCCACAAGGTTAGGAGAGTTCCGCAGCGCTTGGCCAACACAACTACTGTCTGCCGCTATAGGGTTTGCTTATGGCGAATGCAGTAGCGGTTCCCGCAAAAAGAAGGACCGCGCTCGCAGGCGGCTGCGAGGCGTCTGCGCCCGAATCCAGATTTGATGTCAGACCGCGCGGATGCCCGGATGCTGGCTGCCCGTCATGTGGCCGACGATTTCGAGAAGGACCGCCCTAGCCGCAAGTGCCGGTTCCGACAACGGAAGATGATCCGATACGCATAAGGAAACGGTGGCGTCGATAACCGGTCGCGTGAGCGCCCTCACCTGCGCGCCGGCAAAAGACGGTGTTGCGGTGACCACCGACGCCGGAAGAATGGTCGAGCCCAGGCCATCGAGGACAGCGGCACTGAGGGCCGGCACTGATTCAATCTCCGAAACGACCGCGGGCGTCACCCGTGCGCGGGCGAGAGCATCGTCGATCAGGCGGCGAAGCAGATGGTTCTTGCTCGGAAGAAGCAACGGCGTATCCGCGAGGGAGCCCAAGGGAAGAGCTTCGCCGGCACCGCCCGAGAGCTTCGTATCCGGCGGCGAAACCAGAAACATCTCCTCCTTGAACAGCGGCTGCAGCGTGACGCCCTTGATCGGATCGGAGGCATAGATCAGCGCCATGTCCATCTTGCCGGTCATGATCAGCTCGCTGAGGATCTGGCCAAAGCTGTCGTTGATGTGCACGACGATCTGCGGGTGCCTGTTCTTCATTTCCCGCAGAAGCGGCAGCGAAAGCGAGCTGGAGGTGGAATAGGTCGCCAGACCGATCGACACGCGGCCAGCCAGCGAATGTGCCGCCTGGTTCATGTCGGTCTGGGCCTGATCGATCTGCTTCAACATCAGCTGTGCATGGCGATAGAGAATGAGACCCGCTTCGGTGGGCGTGATTCCGACATTGCTGCGGATCAGGAGCTTGTGCTTGAAGTGCGTTTCAAGCGACGCGATCTGCTGCGACAGGGCCGGCTGCGCGGTTCGAAGGATCGCCGCGGCGCGAGACACGCTGCCGGTATCGACGATTTTTACAAAGCTTCGCAGCTTGCGGAAGTCAACGCTCATGGTTCCACGCTCTTTTGGTGGACCCTACTGCATAATTCCTCAAATCGGAATCGGTTTAGGGACAAATGACGCAGCAATTCAAAGTGCTGCAGCAGCCTTGGCGCGTCTGAAGGAAGCGCGACATTGTCGTCTTTCGGGCAGGACGCACCGAGAGGCCCCTGCCCGAGTGAGCCGGCCTTATCGAAGCGCCCGCACGGCGCTCTCGATCCGGTCGCATGCTTGCCTGATCGCTTCCAGCGACGTCGCGATCGACAGCCGGAAATAAGGTGAGAGGCCGTAAGCGGCGCCTTGCAACGCTGCGACGCCCACGCCATCGAGCAGGTAGAGCACAAAATCCAGGTCGGTCTCGATCACCCGGCCTTCCGGCGTCGTCCTGCCCATCACACCGGCGCAGTTCGGGAAAAGATAGAAGGCGCCGTCGGGCACCTGGCAGGAAAGACCGGGAATGGCGTTGAGGCGTGCGCAGGCATAGTCGCGGCGGTCCTTATAAACCTTGACGCTGTCATGCACGAAAGTCTGGTCGGCGGAAAGCGCGTAGGCCGCCGCCGCCTGGCTGACTGACGAGGGACACGAGGACATTTGCGACTGCAGCTTGTTGATCGCCGCGATCAGCGGCGCCGGTCCGGCCGCATAGCCGATGCGCCAGCCGGTCATCGCATAGGACTTCGAAACGCCGTTCGTCAGCAGCACGCGGTCCTTCAGGGCCGGTACGGCCGCAACCAACGTGGTCATCGGCTCGTCCCGGAACCAGACCTGGTCGTAAATATCGTCCGAGAGGATAAAGACATGCGGATGCCGCAGGAGCACCTCGCCAAGGGCCTCCAGCTCCTGCCTCGTGTAGGCGGCGCCTGTCGGATTCGACGGGGCGTTCAGGATCAGCCACAGGGTTTTCGGCGTGATCGCTTTTTCAAGTGCCTCCGGCGTCAGCTTGAAGCCTTGCTCCTGCGGGCACTCGACGATGACGGGCTTGCCGTCATTGGCGATCACCATGTCCGGATAAGACACCCAGTAGGGAGCCGGCACGATCACTTCGGCGCCGTTTTCGACGCTTGCCATCAATGCCAGAAACAAAATCTGTTTGGCGCCGCCGCCGACGCAGATTTCATTGTCGGCATATTGCAGGGAAAGGCGCCGCTGAAAGTCGCCTATGATGGCCTTGCGCAGTGCCGGCGTCCCGTTCACTGCGGTATACTTCGTCTCTCCCCGGTCGATGGCCGCGTGTGCCGCGGCCTTGACGTTCTCGGGCGTGTCGAAATCCGGCTCGCCGACTGTCATGTCGACGATGTCCTTGCCCGCCGCCTTCAGCTCGCGAGCCCTTGCGGCCGCAGCAGTACTCGGCGAGATCTTGATGCGCGCCACACGCGACGCGGCAACGAAATTGGTCATGATTGTTCCTTGGTCTAGTGCGTGGTTTCGAGCTCGCCGCGCATCTTGCCGGTCAGGAATAGCTCGCCCAGTTCCTCGTGGGTGATGTCCTTGGGCTTGCCGTCCCAGATCACCTTGCCGAGACGGAGGATCACGGCCCGTTCGGCCACCTCCATCGCCTTCTTGGTGTTCTGCTCGACGAGCAGGATCGTCTGCCCGGCAGCGTGGAGGCGAAGCAGTTCGTCGAACACGATGCCGATCGCCGCAGGAGAAAGCCCTACCGACGGCTCGTCGACGAGAAGCACTTTCGGACGCTGCAGCACGGCCATCGCCACCTCCAGCAGCTGCTGCTCGCCGCCGGACATATTGCCGGCCAAGGTCGATCGGCGGGTCTTCAGGATCGGAAAGAGATCGTAGACATAGTCCCGATCCGCCTTCACCTTGGCATCGCGGATGGTGTAGGCGGCCATCTGCAGGTTCTCGTCGACCGTCATCAGCGGAAAGTTGCATCGGCCCTGGGGAACGAAGGAGATTCCCTCCCCGAGAATGGCGCGCGATTTGAAACCCGCGATGTTCTTGCCCTGCCAGCCGATGCTGCCGTCCTTGATCGTGGTCATGCCGTAGAGCGTCTTGAGCAGAGTCGACTTGCCGGCGCCGTTCGGGCCCATCAGAGCGATGAACTGGCCGGGCGGCACATCCAGATCGACGCCGTTGAGAATATCGAGGTTGCCGTAGCCGGCCCGCAGGCCCTCGATGCAAAGATTGGAATCAGCCTCCAAGATAGGCCTCCCTCACGCGCTGGTCCTGGATGATATCCTGAGGCAATCCCTCGACGAGCTTCGCCCCCTGGTCGAGGACGATCACACGCTGGCAGATGCTGGTCACGACGTCGATATTGTGCTCGATCACGAGAAAGCTCACGCCGAGATTCTTGTTCGCATAGAGAATGGTTTCAACCACCCGCTCGATGATTTTCGGATTGATGCCCGCCATCGGTTCGTCGAGGAGAATGAGCTTCGGCTCCGGCATCAGCATCGACGCGAACTGGATCAGCTTCTGCTGGCCGCCGGACAGGTTTCCGGCCGGCTGGTGGCGCACGTCCCACAGCCCCGCCATCTTGATCAGGTCGCGTGCCCGCTCCCTGAGCCCGGCCACCCTTCTGCGCGACGTCGAGCCGAGAGCGAAGGTCGACCAGAGCGACGGAAAGGTGAACATCTGGCCTGCGATGATCAGATTCTCCTCGACATCGAGCGATCTGAACGTGACTGTCTTCTGGAAGGAGCGCAGCATCCGCCCTTCGCGGGCAATCCTGTTGAGCGACCAGCCGGTGATGTCCTGGCCGTCGAGGATGACCGTGCCGGTGTCAGGCCGTGCGAGGCCTGTCGAGCAGTCGAAGAAGGTCGACTTGCCTGAACCGTTGGGGCCGATGAGCCCGGCGATCTCACCGCGTTCGATATGCATGCTGACGTCGTTGACCGCTCTGACGGCACCGTAGGACTTGCTGAGGTTCCTGATCTCGAGAATGGGAAGATGGGATGTCATTTCGCACCTCCGATCGCGCCCCAGAACCGGTTGATCAAAGGCGCGAAACCTTTCCTGAACCAGAAGACGAGCACCAGAAGGCAGAGCCCGTAGACGATCATTCTAAGCTCGGGAGCCACACGCAACGCTTCCGTCAGGCCGACGAAGAGCAGGCTTCCGATGATCGTGCCGGAGATCGTTCCGGCGCCGCCGCCGAGCACGATGATGAGCACGGTCGTGGAGTAGTACATCTGAAAGGTCAGAGGGCTGACCACTGTCAGATAATGGGCGTAGAGGCTGCCGCCGGCACCGGCGAAGGCGGCGCTGATCATGAAGACGATCAGCTTGTAGCGCCAGGTCGGAATTCCCACGGATTCGGCCAGCGTCTCGTTCTCGCGAATGGCGATCATGTTGCGGCCGGCGGGCGAGCGGACGACTGCCCAGACGGCCAGAGTGGCGAGCGCGGCGACCGCAAGGGTCAGATAGTAGAAGTTGGTGGTGCCGGACACGGTGAACGACCACGGACCAAGTGCGAAATGCGGCTTCGGGATACTGGAGAGACCCATGTCGCCGCGGGTCAGCGAAATCCAGTTTTTTGCAATCGCCTGCCCGATGATCACGAATCCGAGCGTACACATGACGAAGGAGGTCGCTCGCAGGCGAAGGGCGGGAATGCCGAGCGGGAGTGCCAGCGCGCCTGCAATCGCAGCGGCGGCAACCAGATTCACGTAGAAGGGCGTGCCGTAATGGACGGCGAGCAGACCCGAGGCATAGGCGCCGATGCCGAAAAAGGCCGCCTGAGCGAGAGACAGCAGCCCGGTATAGCCGACCAGCAGATTCAGTCCGTGCGCCGGCAGCATGAAAATCAGGGCGATGATCAGGGCGTGCGTGACATAGCGGCTGCCGATGAAGGGCGCTGCCACGGCGAGAACAATCAGCAGGGCTGCCAGCGGGATGCGCAGATCACGCCGCCGCGCCTGTGAAGTGGTTTCTGTGAGAGACATGTCGTGTCCTCGGAGTTCGAGAATGGACCGGCGCTGCGCTCAGAAGCGCGCCTGCGTCGAGAAAAGACCGTAGGGCCGCCACATCAGCATCAGGATCAAGGTCGCAAAGCCGACGGTGTCGCGGAACTGGAGACCGACATAGGTCGCCACCAGGCTTTCAGCGATGCCAAGGATCATTGCGGCGAAGAAGGTGCCGCGAACATTGCCGAGACCGCCCATGATGATGATCGGCAGCGTCTTGAAGGTGATGAGCTCCCCCATCCCACCATAGACGCTGACGTTGACGGGCGCCGTCAGAACGCCCGATAGAGCCGCCAGCGCCGCGCCCAGAATGAAAGTGCGCAACACCACCTGCGAAACGTCGATGCCGACGACTTCGCAGCATTCGACGTTCTGCGAGACGGCGCGCATGGCCTTGCCCATGCGGCTGTAGGCGACCATCAGTTCGAGGCCGATGAAGACGAGAAGCGTGACGACAAGGATCAGAATGCGCTGTTCGGCAAGGCTGAAGCCGAGGATCGACACCGGTTCGATATAGCCGCCGGAGAAGAACTTGTAACCGCCGCCGAAGACCAGGATGACCGTGTTCTGCAGAACCAGCGCGATGCCAAGCGTGGCGAGCACCCCGGCCTCGGCCGGGGCTCCGACCATGCGCTGCATGACGAAGCGCCCGACGACATAGGCGATGACGATCGTGGACAATACGCCGACCACGATCGATGCTTCGTAGGACAGACCGAGATAATCGATCGCAAACCACGCCCCGAAGGTTCCCAGCATATAATATTCGCCGTGGGCGAAGTTGATCGCCCGGAGGACGCCGAAGATCATCGTCATGCCGACGGCGACGATCGCATAGACGGAACCGGTGACGATCCCGTTGACGACCTGCTCGAGAATGGTCGAGAACATGGTGGTGCTCCTCGCGACCGGATTACTGGGTCGGGTACTTGATGTCTGCGGCGTAGGCGCCCTTGATGCTGGGTTTGCCGTTCTCGATCTGCAGCAGGATCATCGGCAGACGCGCCTGGTTGTGATCGTCGAAGGTGACCTCGCCGACCGGGCTCTTGTGCTTTATCTTCGACAGCGCGTCACGCACCTTCTCCTGATCCGTGCTGCCGGCCTCGTGGATCGCCTCGGCCAGAAGGTGGACGGTGTCCCAATGGACGTAAGCGTGGTTGTTCGGCGCCTCGTTATAGGCCTTCGTGAACTTCTCGACAAAAGCCTTGCTTTCCGGAGAATCCCAGGCCGGCAGCCAGGCTGCCGCCTCGACGGCGCCCTCGAGGGCCGTCGGCGCCGAGGCGATGGTCTTCGCAGTATTGAATTCGCCGTTGCCGATCAGCGTCACCTTGCCGGCCAGACCGAGCTCGACCATCTGTCGCGCGACGATCGGCGTCGTATCGGCAAGCCCGTACATGATGATCGCCTGCGCGCCATTGTCACGGATCTTCGACAATACGCTGCGGAAGTCGACCTCGCCTTCCTTGTAATAGTCCTCGCTGAGGATTTCGCCCTTGAACTGCGGCAGATACTTCTTGGTGAATTCGATCGCCGAGCGTCCGTAATCGGTATCGACCGAGAGGACGGCATATTTCGTGAAGCCGCGCTGCTCGGCGGCGTATTTGGCGACGACCAGAGCGCGGTTTTCATCCGTCGGATAGTTGCGGAAGGTCCACTTGTAGCCGCCGACGCCCGCGCCGTAGGTGATCTTCGGATTGGAGGACGCGGCGTTCAGCAGAAGCACGCCGGCGTCTTCGACGACCGGTTGCATCGCCAGCGTGACCGAGCTGGAAACGTCGCCGATAATGAAAGAGACCTCGTCTTCGTCGATCAGGCGGCGCGTCGCCGAGACGCCTTCGACGGGCGTTCCCTGGCTGTCGGCCGAGTAGATCTCAATCTTGTGGCCATCGACCCCGCCGGCCTGATTGATCTCGTCGACGGCGAGTTCGGCGCCATGCATGGAGAAGGCGCCATAACGGGCATTCGGGCCGCTCATCGGCGAAACGATGCCGAGTTTGATGGTTTCGTCGGCGGCGAATGCCGGGGCCGCGAGGTTCGGGACCATGGCAACGAGCGACAGGATTGCCGTAGAAATGCAAAGCGTTCTGCGAGATAGAGAATATGTCATGTTCCGCTCCGTGTGGTGATGACCCTGGCGCCGCTTATGCGGTTCTTCCAGGCCGGCTCCCAGCCGACAGCGTCACAGTACGTTCATGTCTCAGAGTTTGGCCAACACAACTCCATTCTGCCGCTATAGCGTTTCGCTATGGCGATGTCGACAACAGGCGCGGGCCGGACGGCAGGCCCGAACGTCGATAACAGTTGGCAAAGCAGATTAGCGAGCTGCCGGGGCAGACCCGACGCGTTTCCGGCCACGAGCCTTAGTCAGGCCCGTGGCAGCAGTTTTTGTATCGCTTAGAAGCGACGCGGTTCTTCCGGTTTGTTTCCGGCAATCGCGTCAATACGCTCCAACACATCAGCCGTCAGCTTGTGCCTGTGCGAAAGGGCCGCGAGATTATCCTGCAGCTGGCTGGCGCGCGAGGCGCCGAGAATGACGGTTGAGACGTTGCGATTGGCGAGGCACCACAAAAGCGCGAGATGGGTGATCGACAAGCCAATCTCGTCCGCGAGTTTTGCGAGTTCGCCGACTTGTCGGAGCTGAGCGCGGCCGGCATCGCTCGACCATCTTTCCTTCAGCCATTCGTAGCCGGGCAGGTTCATGCGGCTGTCGGCCGGCACGCCATTATTGTATTTGCCGGTCAGGACGCCGGAGGCGAGCGGCGACCAGATCGTGGTGCCAAGGCCGATCAGGTCATAGAGCGGGAGATAATCGGCTTCGACCTTCTGCCGTTCGAAGATATTGTATTGCGGCTGCTCCATGGTGGGCGGCGTGATGCGAAGGTCGCGGGCAACGGCGTAGGCTTCGGTCAACTGCTGTGCGGACCATTCGGAGGTCCCCCAATAGAGCACCTTGCCCTGGGCGACGAGATCATGCATCGCCCGCACCGTTTCCTCGATCGGCGTGTCGATATCCGGGCGGTGGCAGAAATAGAGGTCGAGGTAATCGACCTGAAGCCGCTTCAGCGCCGCGTGGCAGGCGTCGGTCACATGTTTGCGCGACAGACCGCGCTGCGTCGGCCTCTCACCTCCCCAGAAAACCTTGCTCGAGACGATGAAGGTGTCGCGGCTCCAGCCGAGCGACTTGAGCGCCTCGCCCATGACGATCTCCGACTTGCCGCTTTCATAACCTTCGGCATTGTCGAAGAAATTCACCCCATTGTCGTAGGCAAGCCGCATGAGATCGACGGCGTCGCCGCCGTTCACCTGCTTGCCGAAAGTGACCCATGAGCCGAAGGAGAACTCGCTCACCTTCAGACCCGACTTTCCCAAACGACGATATTCCATCACGCAGCTCCCGCAGGTTAGAACATGGGCCGATCATTAACCGGCCTCGACATCACACGATCGATCAGCGACCGACCGCTCTAATCTATGGCATGAACACCAATATGCGAGCCTGGTGCAACAGTTCCGCTACCGCAGGCGGAGAAATGTCGCCTTGATCAAGGCCAGCGCCTCAGTCAGGCCTAAGGCGGCCCCCGAAAAGCGCTCAATGCGGTTTTGATGCCTTCTCGATATTGGCTCTCATTTCCTCGGCCGATTGCGCGCCGGTAAATTTCTTGCCGTTAACGAAGAACGTCGGCGTACCCTCGACTTTGAAGTCGTCCCGCGCCTGAGACGTGAGCTTGCTCAATCCGTCGAGGATCGACTGATCGGAAACCAGCCGGTCGAATGTCGGCTTATCGATACCGGCTGATGCGGCAATATCGCGAAGTTCCTTCTCAATATCGCCGGTCTGAGCAATCTCATCATATTTGGAATAGAAAAGCTTCGTTAGCTCTTGATATTTCGAGCCTTCCTGCCACTCGCACAGCATGAATATCGCCATATCGACATTGTTGCGAACGAACGGCCTGAAGATCAAGCGCGCCTTTCCCCGCTCGATAAACTCCTTCTCGATCTCAGGCGCAACCTGCGTTCGGTAGTCGACGCAATGGGGACAGGTCGGAGACGAATACTCGATAATTGTAACCGGCGCTGAGGCCGAGCCGATCGGGTGATCCATACGGCCGATCGGTTCGAGAAGATCCGCCCCTCGCGAATTTATCGGGAAGAGCGCCATCGCAACAGCAATCGCGGCAATGCCGAAACCCATGCGCGCTGTCTTCATGGAGAGCACGGAATGTCCTTTCATCAAACGCGGCAGCGAATACGGTTCTCAGTGTTTGAGAACCTGGCCAAGGAACAACTTCGTCCGCTCGGATCGAGGGGCCGAGAAGAATGCCGCCGGTTCGTTTTGCTCGACGATCTGGCCTTGGTCCATGAAGATCACGCGATTGGCCACCGCTTGAGCAAACCCCATCTCATGGGTGACACAGACCATGGTCATACCGTCCTCGGCGAGCTGGATCATCGTATCGAGAACCTCCTTGATCATCTCCGGATCAAGCGCCGAGGTGGGTTCGTCGAAAAGCATGATCTTGGGATTCATGCACAGCGAACGCGCAATCGCGACGCGCTGCTGCTGTCCACCTGACAGCTGACCCGGATATTTGCGAGCCTGATCCGGAATTTTCACCCGCGTGAGAAAGTGCATGGCGACCTCCTCCGCTTGGCTCCTCGGCATCTTGCGAACCCATACCGGGGCGAGCATGCAGTTTTCAAGAATCGTGAGGTGCGGGAAAAGATTGAAATGCTGGAACACCATTCCGACTTCCCGACGCACATTGTCGATGTTCTTCAAATCGCTTGTCAGTTCGATACCATCGACGGCAATACGCCCCTGCTGGTGCTCTTCCAGGCGATTGATACACCGGATCATCGTCGATTTGCCGGAGCCGGACGGCCCGCAGACGACGATACGTTCGCCGCGCCGTACGGTCAGATCGATGTTTCGAAGAACATGAAATGATCCGTACCACTTGTTCAGACCGCTGATGTCGATTGCGACCGGATTGCGTTCGACACTATTTCGAGCTGCGTTCATCTTCACCGGCTCCCCTCTTTGTTAACGATGATCGGTCTTAAGCCGATGTTCCAGATAGACGGAGTAGCGGGACATCCCGAAGCAGCACACGAAGAACAGTGCACCGACAAAGATGAACAGCTCCCAATAGATTCCCTGCCAGTCGGTCGTCGCCCGGATGGAGTTCGTCAATGCAATCGGATCGAGAAGGCCGATGAAGACGACGAGAGTGGTGTCCTTGAACAGACCGATGAACGTATTGACGATGCTGGGAATCGAAATCTTGAGGGCCTGCGGCATGATGATGAGCCGCTGCGCTTGCCAGTAGTCGAGTCCGAGCGACTCGGCTGCCTCATACTGGCCACGCGGCAGCGCCGCCAATCCACCTCTGATAACTTCCGCAATGTATGCCGTTGCAAACAGCGACACCATGATGATCACGCGCAGGATCAGATCGAAGTTAGTCCCGGGTGGCAGGAAGTAGTTCAAGAGCAGGGAGGCCGTGAAGAGCAGAGTGATGAGCGGCACGCCACGGATGAACTCGATGAAGATTACGCTCACTGCTTTGATGAAGGGCATGCGCGATCGGCGGCCAAGCGCAAACAGGATGCCCATCGGGAGCGAAAGGGCGATACCGGTGACGCCGATCACGACGGAGAGCAGGAAGCCGCCCAATTCGTGTGACGGCACGGCAGAAAGCGAGAGCGGGATCGCGTTTTCGAGCAGCCTTTCCACAGGCGTCGCCGCAGCAAACCACCAGAATAGGCAACCCAGAAGGGCCAGTGCGGCCTGAACGCCGGTGTTCATGCCTTTTGCCGCGGTGCCGATAAGCACGGCAAAAAGGAAACCGGCGTAGACGGAGACCGGGAACCAGATGGAGCCGCCCCAGATCAGGAAGTAAGCCAGCCCGGGAAAAACGATGCTGAACCAGGCCAGCCTTCTGGGAGCACCTGAAAATAGGATCGGCAGAAGGGCAACGAAGAGGAGAAGGAACGCGAGAACCGGGCGCCAGTACATCTGTGCGGGATAGAATCCGAACAGGAGCTGAGGCCAGCGATCACGGATAACGCCCCAACAAGCGCCGCCGGAGTCACCGAGGATCTGGCGGCATTCGGTAAGAGAGGTAGCCGACCAGATCGAATTCCTGAGCCAGGGCCCGATCGCGCTGACAAGCCAGAAGATGCTGAATGCTGACAGGACGGTCAGGCTTGTATTGATCCAGCCGCTGAACAGGTTCTTTCGCGACCAGCGGATCACGCCCGCCTGGCGTGCCGGCGGCGCTGCGGCAGGAAGGATTTCCTGGCGAACAAACGCCATCTCTTGCCGAGCCATTTCATCGCTCCTTGAGTTTGACGCTGTTGTTGAAGACATTCATCACACCTGAGATGGACAGGCTGGCAAGCAGGTAGACGAGCATCATGAGGGTCATTCCCTCCAGCTCTCTTCCGGTCTGATTGATGGTGATGCCGCCGAGCGTCGAGCGAAGGTCCATATATCCCACGGCCAAACCGAGCGACGTATTCTTCGTGATGTCGAGATACATGGAGATCAGCGGAGGCATGATCACGCGCAGGGCCTGCGGCAGGATGACCAGCCGCATTGTTCGGCCAGGTCTGAGCCCCAAAGCGTGCGCTGCTTCGGACTGGCCCTTGGAGATGGCAAGGATACCGGCGCGGACGATCTCGGCGATGAATGCGCCGGTATAGATGCTGAGCCCGAGCCACATGGCGATCAGCGCGTTCCGCAGCTGAACGCCGCCTTGGAAATTCAGTCCCCGCAGCGCCGGGTATTCCCAGTGGAACCCGAGGGTCCAAAGCAGAATGAGCGGCGGCAGGAAAAGTACGACAATGCTTCTCCACCAGGTTTTCGGCCGTATTCCGGTCTCGCTTTGAACCCTTTGCGCACGGTTCACCAGCGCGCGGTTGAGGAAAAGACAGAGCACGACGACCGCAATAACGGCGAGCAAACCGACGCTGAGCTGAACAAACCCAAGATCGATGACGCCAAGATCAGCCGCCAGGGCCGGTGACGGGGCGTAAACCCCGCGGTTGGTGACGGCTATGGCACCGAAAATCATGCTTGCCGAGGGGTGATCTCCGCGAAACGCATTCGGCGCCGGCACCGCCTCGGTCATGATTGCGCCGAAGACCAAAATCCAGAGCAGTGCCGGGATGTTTCGGAACAGCTCGACATAAATGGTCATCAGCCGCGCAACGATCCAATTGTTGGAAAGCCTGAGAACGCCGGCAAAAATGCCGATGACAGTGGCCGTCACGCATGACATGGCCGCCAGAATGACCGTGTTCAGAAAACCGACCAAAGCCGCCCGGGCATGGCTCATCTGACTGGAATATTCGATCGGGCGTTGATTGATGTCGTAACCGGCAGGAGCCCAAAGGAAGGAAAACGAGTAGTCCTTTCCCATGGCGGCAAGGTTATGAGCAGTATTGTCGACCAGCCACGCCACCCCCAACATCAGGCACATCAGCGCAAAAATCTGGATAGTATAGGACCGGTATCGCACATCATCGAGCAGCATTCGCAGTCGAAACGGCTCGCTCGGAGCACCAAGATCGGTAGTCACCATTCATTCCTCCGGGGATGACCGCCGCGATCTGTGATCGCGCGCGCTTTATCGCGCAGAAAAGGCGCGGCCCCTGGTCCGCGCCCAAGGCGTCTCAACGGAATGGCTGGGCGTACTGAAGGCCGCCTTTGTTCCACAGTGCATTCGGGCCGCGATGCATGGCGATAGGCGTCTTCTCGCCAAGATTGGCCTCGAAGATCTCGCCGTAGTTGCCATCAACGGCGATCGCTCGCTTGGCCCATGCATTGTCGAGGCCAAACTGCTTGCCGAGATCGCCCTCGGCCCCCAATATGCGTTTCACTTCCGGGTTGTTGGACGACGTCGCCATCTCTTCGACATTCGCCTTGGTCACGCCGAATTCTTCGGCCGCGATCAGAGCGTTCAGCGTCCAATGGACGACATCCGCCCATTGCTCGTCACCTTGGCGAACGATTGGGCCGAGCGGCTCCTTCGAGATCATTTCCGGCAGGATGACATGATCGTCCGGGTTCTTGAAGCTCGAGCGTACGGAGGCCAGGTCGGATGCGTCGCTTGTGTAAACATCGCACGCGCCGGCGATGTACTTCTGTTGTCCCTCAGCGCTCGACTCCACCGGAACGGAATCGTAGGTGATCCCGTTGAGCTTGGCGTATTCCGCCAGATTCAACTCCGTCGTCGTGCCGGTCTGGATGCAGATCGTCGCCCCGTTCAAGTCTTTGGCCGAGTTGATGCCGGCAGACTTCGGGACCATGAATGCCTGGCCATCGTAAAAATTCGTCCCGGCAAATGTGAGCTTCAGATCGACGTCGCGCGAAAAGGTCCAGGTCGTGTTGCGGGAAAGAAGGTCGATTTCGCCGGATGCCAGCGCCGTCAGGCGGGTCTGACCGGTCGTGGGAACATACTTGACCTTGCTCGCGTCGCCGAGCACCGCCGCGGCGACCGCCTTGCAGATCGAAACGTCAAATCCGGTCCATTTCCCGGTGGCATCAGGGGCTGCAAAACCGACCAGACCGGTGTTGACGCCGCAGTTCAATAGCCCACGCGCCTTGACGTCCTCGAGGGTCGATGCCTTGGCCGCTGCCGAAGAGGCGACAACAGCGCAAAGCGCTCCGAGTATAAGTTTGTATTTCATTGACTTCTCCCAGTTGAGCCGTTCATCGACGGCGGTTTCCTTATGAGGAGCCCATGGCGGGCGCCTCGCATTCCCCGGATTTCTATTTTGGATTTGCTCGTGCGGTCAGCGGCTCAATTGGCGACTGACTTCGCCGGTTCGGGAAGCTCTATTTCAAGCTTCTCCAGGCGGCGCTCGACGGAGTTGATCATGGTCGAAGCTCCCTAGATTGCCGCGACGGCAGAGGTGATACGGCGGATCGCTTCGTCCACGGTGGAGCGAGGGCACCCCAGGTTGATGCGCATGAAGCCGTGTCCTTCGATGCCGAACTTCTGGCCCTTATCGAGCCAAACCCGTCCCCGGGTCAGCATGAATTTGTTCAACGCTTCCGCGTCCATGCCGAGACCACGGCAATCCATCCAGGCCAGATAGAGGGAGTCCGTCGGAAGGACTTTCAACCGAAGTTCGGCACCGTTGACGGCATCGGCAAAATGCTTGTGGTTGCCGCGCAGATATTCGAGCATATCCTCGACCCATTGCTCGCCATTGAGATAGGCAGCTTCGGCAGCGACCATTCCAAGCACGTTCACCAGGTGGAAAACATTTCGCTCGTATTGCCGCTGCAGTTCGGCGCGGAGTCTCCTGTTGGGCACGAAGACGTTGGCGCTCTGCAGGCCGGGCAGATTGAAGGTCTTGCTCGGCGCCGTGCAGGTAATGCTGTTCTGGGCAAATTCCTCACACAGAGAGGCGAAGGGAATATGCTTCTTCGCCTTGTTGAGGATGAGGTCTTCGTGAATCTCGTCTGATATCACCAGCACGTCGTGGCGGGCGCAGATTTCGCCCATCGACCGCAGCTCGGCCTCCGACCAGACATTGCCGGTCGGATTGTGCGGATGGCTCAGGATAAAGAGTTTCGTGTCGGGCCGGATCGCGGCTTCAAAGGTCTTTTCGTTGTAGGCGTAGTGCGTGCCATCGTAGTCGAGTGGTGCGAAAGCAAGGCGCCGCCCGTTTAAAAGCACGTCGTTGTGGAAATGGGCGTAAACGGGCGGCTGGATCAGAATAGAATCGCCGGGAGCGGAGAAGGCCTGGATGGCAGTCTTGAGCGTCGTGATGATGCCCGACGTCTGAAGGACCCATTCCTTGGCGACGTCCCAGCCAAACCGCTTCTGCTGCCATCCAACGACGGCATCGACGTATGAAGCGGTGGCTCCGCCCGGATATCCGAAGACGCCGTGCGACACCGCATCGTGGAGGGCGTCGATCACCGCCTGCGGCGCCTTGAAATCGGTGTCGGCAACCCACATCGGCAGGGGATCGGCGGCCGCTTCATCGGCGGCGAGCATCTTGCCGGCATAGGCCCATTTCATCGAATTGCTGTTCTTGCGATCAACGACCTCATCGAAGATCGATGGCGCGAGCGCCTCAGTCCGGTCGAGGTGTTTTGCTAGAGCCTGCTGGTTCACGAGCTTCCCTTCAATCATTCGCTCACGCGGTCCGCGGTGAGATTGACGAAGAGGTTAGCCGCGACGCATTATGAGCGGAAATGGTATGAATTCATCGATCAATGAACAGAGATCATAGATGATTGACAGGCATCACCTCTCCATCCTGCGGGAAGTAGACCGTTGCGGCAGCGTCACAGCGGCCGCAGACAAGCTCAACGTTACCCAATCAGCGCTCAGTCACACCATTGCGAAGTTCGAAGAACGCCACGGCATCAAGGTCTGGATGAAGAAAGGGCGCAGCCTGCGCCTGACGCAGGCTGGAGAATATCTCCTTGGTGTAGCGGAGCGTCTGCTTCCACAAATTGACCACGCCGAGCGGGTCCTACGAGATTTCGCCCTTGGCCGGCGTGGGGCAATCCGCGTCGGCATGGAGTGTCACCCGTGTCAGCGCTGGTTGACGAAGATTTCGACGCCCTATCTTGCGGCTTGGCCGGACGTTGATTTCGAGGTCTGCACGGCGTTCCGTTTCGATGGCGTCGCGGCGCTGATCGGGCATGAGATCGACGTTTTGATTACGCCCGATCCGGTTGATTTGCCGGATGTGATGTTCACCCCGGTTTTCGACTACGAACTGGTTCTCATGGTTCATGAAGACCATCCGTTGGCCGCCAAGACCATTGTCGACCCCCACGACCTTCTCGACGAGGAGCTTATTACCGTTCCGGTGAGTTTGGAGCGCCTGGATATCTATACGCGCTTTCTGGTTCCAGCGCTTTGCCGCCCCCGTCGGCACAGAACGGCGGAAACAGTCGATCTCATGCTCCAGCTGGTCGCCGCCAAGCGGTGCGTGACGGTGCTTCCTGATTGGCTGCTGCAAGACGAGGCGGCCAACCTGCCGATCAAAACGCTCCGCCTTGGCGATGCAGGAATCCGAAAAAGCATAAATCTCGGAATTCGTCGCGGAGAGGAGACCGTCTCCTATATCAGCGGCTTCATCGATGCCGCCCAGCGGCAGCAAAGCTCAATTTGAGAAAGTTTGATGTGCCGACGCCCAGCGCAACACCTCCCCGCTTTCAAAGATGAGCACCGGCCCGCAATCTCAGATCATGCAGTTCTTGGCAGTCGCGCCGATTGCCATACGAGCGGAACGAGCACCAAGGCGACGGCCGGAAACACGAACCAGTTCACGGTCTCCCAGCCGGAGCTGAACATCAGCGAGCCCGAAAAGAACGAAGCCAGCGCCACGGTGCCGAACACCAGAAAGTCGTTTGCCCCTTGGACTTTGCCGCGTTCCTCAGGGGTGTGGCAATCCGACACCATTGCCGTCGCTCCGATGAAACCAAAATTCCAGCCGATGCCCAGGAGGATAAGCGAGCCCCAGAAATGTCCGATATCGAGGCCGGCCAGCGCCGTCATCGCCGATCCGCCGATTAACACCAGCCCGATGGCGGTGACTCTCTCTTTGCCGAAATGCGCCATCAGACGACCCGTCAGGAAGCTCGGGCCATACATGGCAAGAATGTGCCACTGAATGCCGAGCGCCGCATTGTCCATCGAATGGCCATGGCCGACCATTGCTATCGGTGCGGCCGTCATGACGAAGGTCATGAGACCGTAGGAAACCACGCCCGCCGCGACGGCCAGGACATAGCGGGGCGCGGTGAGGATTTCGGATAATTTACGTCCGCCATCGCCTCGACCGGCCCTCGCGGCAGGGCTCGTGCTGCGGTAGGTCAGAAGCAGTGGGATTGCGAGGAGCGCCAGACCTGCCTGGCTGATAAAACTGCCGGCGAAGGGAAAGCCGGGCAATGAATCACGCGTCCAGATAACGAGCTGAGGCCCAATGATAGCGGCAAGCAGGCCACCCACCATCACCCGGGAAATGGCCTTGTCGCGCTGCGCCCCCGACATCTCATCGCCGGCTGCGAACCTGTAGCTTTGAACATAAGAGCCGTAGAAGCCGGCCGCCATTGTTCCCAGGCAAAACATCAAGAACAGCTTTGCGACGATCCCCACTGCGGCAATCAGACCGCCGGCGATACCCAGAAAGGCTCCCAATATATATGCATTGCGTCGGCCAAGACGGCGCATGAAGTAAGCGGCTGGAAGAGTGCCGAGCGCCAGACCGACATTGTAGAGACTGACGGGAAGCGTCGCGAGCGCCGGGTTGGACGACAGATGCTGTCCGACCAATCCACCCAGGGAAATCACAATCGGACCATTGGCGCCACCAAACACCTGGCTTGCCCCCAGGATGTACGTGTTTCGGTTCTTGGCGCGGTCATCGATCATGGTTCACCTGCAATTCGTTAGGCCAGGCAGCTTATTGCGACGCATTTGCCGGGCTTGTCTGGAATAGAAAAACTGACCCATAATGCAAGGAGGGGCGACACCTCCTCAGCCGACAATGCGGCCCGCCGCCATGGGACGGCCGAGGCAATTTAAAGTTTCACTCCACGCTGACAACATCGAAAAACTCCGCTCGCGGCAAAGAAAAGGTTTCCATGAAATCGCCCGTTTATCTCAATGCTCTGCGCGCGTTCGAGGCCAGCGCCAGACATGGCAGCTTCGTCGAAGCCGCCGCCGAGCTCCACGTGACGGCGCCTGCCGTCGGGCAGCTCGTGCGCGGCCTTGAAGAATGGATAGGGGCGCCCCTCTTTTATCGAACGGCGACCGGCAAAACCCGGCTGATGCCGACGGAAGCAGCAAATCGAGCCTTGCCTGACATCCGGGAAGGATTGGATCGACTGAGCCTCGGACTTGAGCGCCTGAAGGAAGGATCAGTTGGCCGGGTTCTCACGGTCACGGTCAGTCCCGCTTTTGCGGCAAAGTGGCTGCTTCCGAGGCTCGAGCGGTTTCAAGCGAAAGTGCCGGACGTCGATATTCGCCTGGACACCAGCCTGAAGCTCGCCGACTATGCTGCGCAGGGCATCGATATCGGGGTCCGGTACGGCGCCGGCGACTGGCCCGGGCTGGTTTCGGAAAAGTTGATGGAGGAAGAGGTTTTTCCGGTATGCTCTCCAGCGCTGAAGGCTTCCCTGACATTGTGGCGGCCGGACGAACTGGCTGCCTGCACGCTTATCCACGACGTCTCGGTCGATCCGAATTCCGGGTTCATGACATGGGATTTGTGGTTCAAGACGATGGGCCTCAGTCAAACGGCGCAGTCGAGGGGCTTAACGATCAACAATTCGGCTGCCGTACTCCAAGCCGCGATCGATGGACGCGGCGTCGCTTTGGCCCGGAGCATCCTGGCTCATGATGACCTGGCGGCCGGGCGGCTGGTCAGGTTGTTTCCCGACCGATCCGTCGCTTCGTCACTGGCCTACTACGTCACTTATCGCCCTGATTTTGCCGCACTGCCGCGTCTTGCCGCATTCCGGGACTGGCTTTTCGAAGAAGCGCTCAGCGAGCGTTCCTTACCTGAATAGTTTTTCTTTCCCATAGACGAAGAACTTCGCGTTTGCGAGTTGGTGAGCTTCAGTCAATCCTGACATCGAAGGCGTGTCTCCCACGGGCATAAGGCGTTGCGTCTTGGCAGTTGCGATTTGCGGAGACCGAAAGTTTTTCTTTCGATCAAACCCTCCCCTTGCGCGGCGGGTTTCGGGAAAGCGGATATGTTGAACAAAGAGACCTATCTTCGAGGCGGCCGATGAGCCTTCCAGTCATGATTGTCGGCGGAGGTATTTCGGGGCTGACGCTTGCTCATGCCATGCATTCGGCCGGCATCGAGTTCGTTCTCATCGAAGGGCGCGACCGACTGGGAGGCCGGATCTTTTCGGCGGGGATCGATGGACTGCCATCCGAAGACGGATTCGATCTCGGCCCATACTGGGTTTGGCCGGAGATGCAGCCTGTCCTCTGTTCTCTGGCGGAGAGTTTGGGCGTCCAGCTTTTTCCGCAGAACGAAGAGGGCGACATCGTCTTTGAACGGTCGGCAAGCGTCGCGCCTCAACGCTTTCCAGCCTTTCAACGCGAACCGCGTTCCATGCGGATTGCGGGTGGCACGGCCTCCGTGATCGCGGCGTTGAAAAGCCGAATTGCCGCTGAACATATGCGGCTCGGCACTGGAGTGACCGGGCTTGCGCGTAGGGGCGGCTTGGTGTCGGCAACGGTTGCGAGGCCGGATGGAACGGCCGAGACGATGGAGGCGGCGATCGTGGTGCTCGCAATGCCGCCCCGCCTCATCGATCGTTCGATCAAGTTCGAACCGCCCGTCGATCCTGCGCTGGCCCGGCGATGGCGTTCGACGCCGACCTGGATGGCTCCGCATGCCAAGTTTTTCGCAATCTACGACGAAGCATTTTGGCAAAGAGATGGGCTCTCCGGTGCGGCGCAGAGTATGATTGGCCCCCTCGGGAAATACATGACGCGACGACATCGTCCGGCAAGGCAGCTCTGTTCGGCTTCATCGGCATAAATGCCGCAGAGCGTCGACGGATTGGGCCGGAACCAATCATTCAAGCAGCGGTTCAACAGATCGTCCGGCTGTTCGGAGACAAGGCTCGGACACCCGTGGCGACCTTATACAAAGATTGGGCCGCCGACGCGTTGACGGCAACCGAGGACGACTTGATTGCCACCGGCCACCCCCTCCCCGATAGCCGACCATGGGTATCGGGAGACTGGGCGCCAGTGCTGATGCTGGCTGGTTCCGAAACCAGCATGACGAACCCGGGTTATTTGGAAGGCGGAGCTGAAGCGGCTCTGCGTGTTGCGGCAGACATCGAACGCATGTGGCCAAGCTTTTCCAAGCGCTCGGCATCGGGATCCCACTTGTGAAATCCCTGGAGGTTCAAATGAAACGGACATATCGCGCGATGCAGGTGACGAGTCCAGGCGCGCTTGAGCTGGTGGAAAGAGCTATTCCGACGCCGGGCGATGGCGAGGTGCTGATCGAAGTCGATGCCTGCGGAATCTGCGGTGCGGACGCCAAAGACATTGAGGGGCCGGACACCAATGGCCGTTTGCCTCGGGTCCCGGGTCACGAGGTGGTCGGCAGGATTGCGGCCATAGGACGGGGGACACCCGGACGATGGAAAATCGGCCAAAGAGTTGGAGTCGGCCGCCTTGGCGGTCACTGCAACGAATGCGACCAGTGCCGACGCGGCCAATTTCAGCTGTGCACGAACCAGCCGATCGTCGGCGCGACCTGTGACGGCGGCTATGCCGAGATGATGATCGCCCGCAATACCGGGCTTGTGGCGATCCCCGACGAACTCACGGCCGAGGAGGCAGCGCCGATCCTGTGCGCGGGGCTGGCGACCTTCAACGCACTGAAGAAATGCGGCGCGGAAGCCGGCGACGTCGTGGCCATTGTCGGCATAGGCGGTCTTGGCCACATGGCGCTGCAGTATGCCCGCAAGATGGGTTTCAAGGTGATTGCCATCGGACGGGGCGACGACATTGCCGACGACGCCAGATCGCTCGGAGCTCATGATTATATCGATACGGCGAGGGAAAACGCAGTAGAATGTCTGCAGCGCCTGGGTGGTGCGAAGGCCGTTATTTCCACCATTGGAGATCTCCAGGCGGTTTCGGCACTCATGCCAGGTGTCGCGGCTCAAGGCCGGCTTGTCGTCCTTGGAATCGGAAAGGACCCTTTGGCGGTGTCATCAGGACCGTTGGTCGGCGGTGAGCGCAGCGTGTTGGGTTCGATCACCGGGACGCCTTTCGAGAACGAAAAAACCTTGGACTTTTCCGTCCTCGTTGGCGTGCGTCCCCAGTTCGAGACGATGCCGTTCGAACAGGCCACGAGCGCCTTCGAAAAGATGAAGTCCGGTGGCGTCAAGTTTCGGGTGGTGTTGACCATGGAGAAAACCGATGCGTCTGAATGATGATTTCACCAAGCCGACGGTCGTGCACGCCGCGAAACTGGATTGGGTCGCCAGTCCGGCTCGCGGGGTCGATCGCCGGATGCTTTATCGCGTCGGCGAGGAAGTGGCTCGGGCGACGTCGATTGTCCGCTATGCCGCAGGCAGCGTATTTCCGTCTCATACACACACGGGCGGTGAGGAAATATTGGTGCTCGATGGCATATTCGAGGACGAACACGGTCGCTTCCCGGCCGGATCATACTTCCGCAATCCGCCGGGTACGTCGCATGCGCCTGCATCCGCTGACGGGTGCACCATCTTCGTCAAGCTCTGGCAGTTTCGCGAGGGCGACGAGGCTCAAATCGTGCGCAGACCGGGTGAAGGAGAACCTGGATTTCAAAACGATGCCGTTACCGCAACAATCCTGTTCGATGACGGCCATGAGCAGGTCTATCTGCAAAGGTGGGCCAGCAGCGCCTCGATCAATCTTTCGAATCATCGTGGATTGGAGCTGCTGGTTCTCGAAGGCGAGCTGTCCGTCGGCACGCAACGGCTTGTATCCCAGAGCTGGATGCGGCTGCCCGCAGGCGAAAACCTGATGACAAACGCCGGGGTACAGGGCGCCTATGCTTGGATCAAGGACGCGCCATTGCAGCATGCCGATGTTTTGAAACTCCCCTAGCAAGGCAACCTCTTTCTTTGACTAGACGCCGGCCCGTGGGGCCCTGTAATAAGCCCGAGCTGAATTCGCCCGCATCCGCATTCTGCCGGCAAGCCAGAGGTATGTTGATGAAAAGATGCCAAGTCGCGATCGTCGGTGGAGGGCTCGCTGGGCTCTGCGCCGCACGGGCCTTGAATTCGAAGGGCGTCGACTTCCTTTTGTTTGAAGCGAGAGATCGACTTGGCGGTCGCATCCTGACGACAGATGAACATGGGATTCCCTCCGACAACGGGTTCGATCTCGGTCCGTCCTGGTTCTGGCCGATGATGCAACCGGAGCTTGCCGACCTGGTGCTGGAACTTGGGCTTTTGTCGTTCGCGCAAGCCAACGACGGCGATGTGATCTTCGAGCGAATGTCGCGTGAAGGACCGCAGAGGTATCGCCCTGTCGAACAGCAAGGAAAATCTCTTCGCTTGATCGGCGGGTCGGCGGCGCTGGTGCGTGCTTTGGAACGAGACATTCCTGCCGGCAGAATTCGACTCAATACCCATGTGTCGGCGATGGCGCTTACCGGTGACGGTGTCGAGATTACCTCGAAGGCTGCCGACGGCACGGCCGCAGTGATCAACGCGCAGCAGGTCATTTGCGCCCTGCCGCCTCGACTGCTTGAGGCGAATGTGACTTTCACGCCGCAGCAGGACCAATCCACCTTGGCTCGCTGGCGGGATACGCCGACCTGGATGGCGCCGCACGCCAAGTTTTTCGCGATCTATGATCGGCCTTTCTGGCGCGACGGCGGGTTATCGGGAACCGCCCAGAGCATGGTTGGCCCCATGGTCGAAATGCATGACGCGACCCTCGCGGATGGAAAGTCAGCCCTCTTCGGCTTCATCGGCACCGGCGCGGATCAGCGAGCGGCACTCGGCGAGGAGGTGTTGAACAAGGCCTGCATTGCTCAGTTCGGGCGAATTTTCGGCGCTGGCGCATTGGAGCCGCTCAGCACTATTTTGAAAGACTGGGCAGCCGATCCATTGACTGCCACAAGCCGTGACCGCGTCGCGGCGGGACACCTATCGGCCGAGGATACGAATTGGGTGTCGGGACCGTGGAGCCGGCGGCTGGCCATGGCCGGCAGCGAGACGAGCGCGATTGAACCCGGCTTCCTTGCCGGGGCCGTAGCCGCTGCGAAACGGGCGGTTTCAGCGGTTGTCACGTCACGCTGATCGCGAAGAACTACATCCTCAATGGCCTAAGCCGACGGAAGCAACGGCGATGACGCGACTTGGAACGGATTAGCAACATCCGGGCGAAATCGGACCGCCTTCGCCCGCTGACCGGCCCATGTCATCCACCTGTTATCCACAGCTTATCCACAGGCGTGGTGGCGGCGACCGCAGCAACTTCAATGACATTGCCCGGCGGCAAACAATAGCTCGCAAATACTATGTGACTATCAAATGACACTGCGCTTTTGTTTGCGGGCGCAGATACAAACCGCGATCGGGCTCGGATAGATTTACTCTGTTCCCGACCGTGGCGGCGGATACTGGGAGGAGGAGGCGGTGGGCCAACGAGGGGCTCACCGCCTTTTTTCAGGCGGTGCGGGAGCTTCTGTAAACAGAGACGCCGAGTTCCCTGATCTTCTTGCGCAAGGTGTTGCGGTTGAGGCCGAGAAGATCGGCCGCCTTGATCTGGTTGCCGCGCGTTGCCGTGAGCGCCGCGAGGATCAGCGGATATTCCATTTCGGTCAGAACCCGGTCATAGAGGCCCGGCGGCGGCAGGTTTTCGCCGAAGCTGGCGAAGTAGGTGCGCATGTTCTCCTCGACGGCTTGCGCGATCGTCATCGAGCCGTTGCGGATCGGCCCCTTGTCGATCGGGCTGTCGGGCACGTCGGAACGCAGCTCTGCATCAATGATCTCGCGGGTGATGACATCCTGCGGATAGAGCGCCATCAGGCGGCGGATGAGATTTTCCAGCTCGCGGACATTGCCCGGCCAGGCATAGGCCTTCATCAGCTCCAGCGCTTCCTGATCGAAGCGTTTGGAGCCGAGCCCCTCCTTTTCGGCCTGCTGGATGAAGTGGCGCACAAGATCTGGAATGTCCTCGGCACGGTCGCGCAGCGGCGGCAGGCGCAGCGGCACCACGTTGAGCCGATAATAGAGATCCTCGCGGAACAGGCCTTGATTGATCGCCTGCTTCAGATCCTTGTTGGTGGCGGCAACGATGCGCACGTCGGTACGGATCGGCGTGCGGCCGCCGACGGTGGTGTATTCGCCCTGCTGCAGCACGCGCAGAAGCCGCGTCTGGGCGTCCATCGGCATGTCACCGATTTCGTCGAGGAAGAGCGTGCCGCCTTCGGCCTGCTCGAAGCGACCGGTCGAGCGGGTCTGCGCGCCGGTGAAGGCGCCCTTCTCATGGCCGAAGAGTTCGGATTCGATCAGATCGCGCGGGATCGCCGCCATGTTGATTGCGACGAACGGGCCGTTGCGGCGCTTGCCGTAATCATGCAGGGCGCGGGCGACGAGCTCCTTACCGGTGCCGGACTCGCCGGTGATCATCAGCGTCAGATCGGTCTGCATCAGGCGGGCGAGCACGCGATAGATTTCCTGCATCGCCGCCGAGCGGCCGACCAGCGGCATGCCGTCCTGCATGTCCTCTTCGAGTTTGGCGGGCTTGCGCTTCGGCTCGGCGAGCGCCCGGCCGATGATGCCGATCAGTTCGGTCAGGTCGAAGGGCTTCGGCAGATAATCATAGGCGCCCTTCTCGGACGCCTTGATGGCGGTCATGAAGGTGTTCTGCGCGCTCATGACCAGGACCGGGAGATCGGGACGGGCCTTCTTGATGCGCGGCAGGAGGTCGAAGGCGTTCTCGTCGGGCATCACCACGTCGGTGACGACAAGATCGCCCTCGCCCGCCGAAATCCAACGCCAGAGGGTTGCGGCGTTGGAGGTGATGCGAACGTCATAGCCGGCGCGGCTCAAGGCCTGGTTGAGCACGGTCCGGATGGCCGCATCATCATCTGCAACGAGGATCGTGGCTGTCATCGAGAAGGTCCTGTCGAGCTTACGGAAGAGGCATCCTCGAGCGAGGCGTCCTTCGACGCCGGCATGAGAACGCGGAAAGTCGTGCGGCTGTTCTGGCTGTCGCATTCGATGATGCCGCCGTGATCGCCGATGATCTTGGCGACCAACGCCAGGCCGAGACCGCTGCCGTTCGTCTTGGTGGTGATGAACGGATCGAAGAGGTGCGGCAACAGATCGGCGGGAACGCCGGGGCCATTGTCGTGGACGCAGAACTCCAGCGGCAGCGAGATCTTTTCACGCGTGCCGGCGACCGAGAGACGAATGCCCGGACGATAGGCCGTCGTCAGCATGATCTCGCCATCCGGCCGGTCGCCGACTGCTTCGGCGGCGTTCTTCACCAGGTTGAGGAACACCTGAACGAGCTGGTCGCGATTGGCATAGACGGCCGGCAGCGACGGATCGTAACTCTCGGTGATGCGGATATTGCGGGCAAATCCCGCCTTGGCGACCGCCTTCACATGATCGAGTACGGAATGGATATTGACCGGCATGCGGTCGACCGGCCGTTCGTCGGAAAAGACTTCCATGCGATCGACCAGCGAGACGATGCGGTCGGTCTCGTCGCAGATCAGCCGAGTCAGCGCCCGGTCGTCATCGATCGCCGATTGTTCGAGCAGCTGGGCGGCGCCACGGATGCCGGAGAGCGGGTTCTTGATCTCATGCGCCAGCATGGAGGCAAGCCCGGTGACGGAACGGGCGGCGGCGCGATGCGTCAACTGCCGGTCGATCTTGTCGGCCATCGAGCGTTCCTGGAAAACGATGACGACGGCGCCGGGTTCACTCAGCACCGGAGCGACATAGAGATCGACGAGCTTGTCCTGGCCGAGGCGCGGCGAACTCAGGTCGACACGGTATTCGTTGACCGGCGCCTTGCGCTCACGCACCTGGTCGATCAGGGCGAGCAGCGGACTGCCGAAGGGGATGAAAGTCGAGATCCGGTATCGCGCCAGATGCGAGGCGCTGGCGCCGAAAAAGGCCTCCGCCTCCCAGTTGGCGAAGGCGACGAAACCGGATTCGTCGACCATGACGACGGGGTTCTGGATGGCGTTCAGCACGGCCATGGCGACGGTTCCGCCGGCGTGGTCGGGCGGAGATGTCATATCTTTCGTCATGCCGCCTCCCGGCTGTCGACAGTGGCTGTATCGAGTGCATCGTGAAGGCGCGCAGCCACCTCGCTCGGGTCGCGCGAGGTCATGATGTCAGCCTTCTCGCCGCCGGCAAGGCCGGGAGCAAACCGCTCGAGATACCAGCCGAGATGCTTGCGGGCATGGCGGATCGCCACCGCCTCGCCGTAAAAATCGAGCATCATCCGATAATGTTCGACGGCGATATCGGCAATATCTTCGCGTCGCGGTTCCGCTGCTCCGGCGAGGACGCCGGCATGCCACGGCCTGCCCTGGCAGCCTCGGCCGATCATGACGGCATCGGCGCCGGAGCGGCGCAGGATTTCCTGCGCGTCGTGCGCGCTCTCGACATCGCCATTGGCGATCAGCGGAACGGAGATCACCTCGCGGACCGCACGGATCGCGTCCCAATCGGCGCGGCCTTCATAAAATTGCATGCGGGTGCGGCCATGAATGGTCACGAGCTGGATGCCGGCCGCCTCGGCGCGGCGCGCAATGTCGGGCGCGTTGATGGAATTCTCATCCCAGCCGAGGCGCATCTTCAGCGTCACCGGAATGTCGACGGCGTTGACCGTTGCCTCAATCAGACCGAGCGCATGATCGGGATCGCGCATCAGCGCCGAGCCGGAATAACCGCCGATCACCTTCTTTGCCGGACAGCCCATGTTGATGTCGATGATATCGGCGCCATGATCGGCCGCGATCTTCGCCGCTTCCGCCATCCAATGCGCCTCGCGCCCGGCGAGCTGCACCATATGCGGCCGAAAGCCGGCAGCCTTGAGCCGCGACCAGGATTCGGCGGTGTCGTTGACCAGCTCGCGGCTCGCCACCATCTCGGTGACGACGAGGCCGGCGCCGAAGCGCCAGGCAAGCTCACGGAAGGGCATGTCCGTGACGCCGGACATCGGCGCCAGCACAACGCGGTTCCGCACGGACACGGGTCCGATTCGGAAAGACGCTGCGAGATTCTTGCAAATCAAATGATTATCTTTCAGGCACACCATAGAACTGCATTATTTTTAGCCATAGATCCATGCCTTTGCCAAGGGGGCTCGGATCGGAATCGATATTTTTCGGGGCAGACGCTGGAAAAGGCCAAAGCAAGAGGTTAGAGCACTCCGGTCAATTCCGCATAATTTAGGGGATTTATGCTGCAAATGCCGTCCAAGCAACCGATATCGGCTGGAATTGTCATCGTTGCCGCCGGTCGCGGCGAGCGCGCCGGATCCTCCACGGAAGGCCCCAAGCAATATCGCATGATCGGCGGCAAGCCGGTTATCGTTCATACGCTTGAAAACTTGATGACATGGGAAGCCGCCAAACAGATCGTCGTCGTCATTCATCCCGACGACGAGGCGCTGTTTGCGAGGGCGTTTCGCCATATCATTTCGGCAACGCCGATCGAAACGGTACATGGCGGTGCGACAAGGCAGGAGTCCGTGCTTGCCGGCCTGAGACACCTCAAGGACAAGCATGTCAGCCATGTGCTGATCCACGACGCAGTGCGGCCGTTCTTCGACCATGTTCTTCTCGACCGCATTGCCGAGCGCCTTGGCGACGGCGCGCCGGCGGTGCTGCCGGCGATGCCGGTCACGGATACGCTGAAACGCGCCGACAGCGCCGGCACAGTACTGACAACGGTCTCGCGCGAGCACCTCTACGCGGCGCAGACGCCGCAATCCTTCGCCTTCGCAACAATCCTTGACGCGCATGAGAAGGCGGCGGCGAGCGGGCGAAGCGATTTTACTGACGACGCCTCGATCGCCGAGTGGTCGGGCATTCCGGTGACGATCGTCGAGGGCACGCCCGATAACGTCAAGCTGACGGTCAAGCGCGATATCGCCATGGCCGACGACAAACTCTCGGCTTCGCTGCTGCCCGACGTGCGCACCGGCAACGGCTATGACGTGCACCAGCTCGAGCCGGGCGACGGCGTGACACTCTGCGGCGTGTTCATTCCGCACGATCAGAAGCTCAAGGGCCATTCCGATGCCGACGTGGCGCTGCATGCGCTGACAGACGCGCTGCTTGCCACCTGCGGCGCCGGCGATATCGGCGATCATTTCCCGCCGTCCGATCCGCAATGGAAGGGAGCGGCTTCGAAGATATTCATCGAGCATGCCGCTCGGATCGTACGGGAACGCGGCGGCACGATCATGAATGCCGACGTCTCGCTGATAGCCGAGGCGCCGAAGGTCGGTCCGCATCGCGAGGCCATGCGGGCGAACCTGTCGGAATATCTCAGCATCGATCTCGAGCGCTGCTCTGTCAAGGCGACGACCAATGAGAAGATCGGCTTCGTCGGGCGGCGCGAAGGCATCGCGGCGATCGCCACGGCGACCGTCGTCTATCGGGGAATGAAGCGATGAGTCTTTTTCCCGCGGATATTCATTCGGCGGCAGAAGCGATTATCCGCGACTTCACGGCTGTCGGGCTGATGATCTCGACGGCCGAATCCTGCACCGGCGGACTGATCGCCGGAGCGCTGACCGAAATATCGGGTTCGTCGGCCGTCGTCGACCGCGGCTTCGTCACCTATACGAACACGGCGAAGATGGAGCTGCTCGGGGTGCAGGAACAAACGCTGCTCGGCTTCGGGGCGGTTTCCGAGGAGACGGCCCGGCAAATGGCGCATGGCGCCCTCTTCCGCTCGCGGGCCGCGATTGCCGTCGCCGTCACCGGCATTGCCGGTCCCGGCGGCGGGTCGGCGGAGAAACCAGTCGGGCTCGTGCATCTTGCGGCCGGATCGCGGACCGGCGCATTCATCCACCGAAAGATGCTATACGGCGATATCGGCCGCAGCGCGGTCAGACTGGCAACGGTGCGGACGGCGCTGGAATTGGTGCATTCTCTGCTGCCCGCCTGACGCCGGTTGCGATCGTCTATCACACCGAGGCGTAGATCCTGTTCGCCCTTGTCTCGAAGGCTTCGGTGAACATGCGGAAAGCGCGATCGAACATCGAGCCCATCAGCGCGCCCAGAATGCGGCTCTTGAACTCATAATCGATGAAAAAATTGATGGTGCAGCCGCCGGCCGGCGTTTCGGCAAAATGCCACCGGTTTTCGAGATATTTGAACGGGCCGTCGATATATTTGACTTCAATGACACGCTCGGCCCGGTTCAACAGCACCTGGGTCGTGAAGGTCTCGCGGATCGCCTTATAACCGACCGTCATATCGGCAAGGAGCAGGATCTTGCCCTCGCGCTCCTTGCGGCTCCTGACCGAAAGCGCTTCGCAGAGCGGCAGGAATTCGGGATAACGCTCGACATCGGCAACGAGATCGAACATCTGGTCGGGCGTATGCGGGACGGAACGGTGCGTTTCGAATTGAGGCATAGGCGGCACTTAAGCGGGCCGATCCAGAAGATCAAGGAGTTCGCGCATCCGGCGGCGGGATTTTAGCTGAAGAACCGGCACATCGGGACCATGTTCGGCGATCCCGGCGGCATAATTGCGAACTGCAGCCTCAATCAAGGGGACGGCGTCCCGCTCGAAATTCCAGATATAAGTGAGTAGTTCCAGCGAAAGGCGTTCAGGGCAGCCGGCAGGCAGCTCTGGACGGCTACGCCCGAAATAACGGAACGTTCTTGAGATGGCTCCGTACAAGCACGCATATCTTGGCAGACGCAGCCAAATGACGGCTTCGGCACGCGGCAGGCGGAGATGGAAGGAACTGAGACCGGTTCCATCCATGATCCAGCGCTCTTCCGTAACGGCTTCGGCGATCAAGCGGTAGATCTCATCGCGCGGCCTCTTTATCCAGCCCGGCAGCCAGTAGAAGTCGCGATCCATGGAGATGTAGCGAAGATCAAGCGATCGCGAGAGCTGTTTTGCGAGCGTGCTCTTGCCGCTGCCGGGGCAGCCGATCACCAGGATACGATCGGCTTCGGCCAGCACCGCTTTCGAACTGGATGTGCCATTCATCGGCGGCAGCCCGTGGAAAAAACCGCGATAAAACCGTTGCGGTCAGTTTGGTAACTAACGTGCTCTCTACTTGGCGTCATCCTCGGCCTTGTGCCGAGGATCTGCTGCCCTCTCGACTAGGAGCAGATGCTCGGGACAAGCCCGAGCATGACAAAAGAGAGGTTGGCAGGCATTGTCTACCAGCGGTCTGACCACAGCGAAAGATCGCCAGAGCCGCTTCCCTAAGCAAACGCCGATCTTACTCAGCAGCCATCAGCAGCTTCTTTTCGCGCGCCGCACGCAGCCGGGCGAAATCGTCGCCAGCATGGTGTGACGAGCGGGTCAGCGGGCTGGAGGCCACCATCAGAAAACCCTTGCTGTAGGCGACCGTCTCATAGGACTTGAACTCTTCGGGCGTGACGAAGCTTTCGACCTTGTGGTGCTTGCGGGTCGGCTGCAGGTATTGGCCGATCGTCAGGAAGTCGACATCGGCGGTGCGCAGGTCGTCCATCAGCTGAAGAACTTCATTCCGCTCTTCGCCAAGGCCGACCATGATGCCCGACTTGGTGAACATGGTGGGATCAAGTTCCTTAACCCGCTGCAAGAGCCGGATGGAATGGAAATAGCGGGCGCCGGGACGGACCGTCAGATAGTTGCCGGGGACCGTTTCCATGTTGTGGTTGAAGACGTCGGGCTTGGCGGCGACGACGCGCTCCAGGGCACCCGGCTTCTTCAGGAAATCAGGCGTCAGGATCTCGATCGTCGTTGCCGGCGAGGCGGCACGGATTGCCCAGATCACCTTTTCGAAATGTTCGGCGCCGCCGTCCTCGAGATCGTCGCGGTCGACCGAGGTGATGACGACGTGGGACAAGCCCATCTCCTTGACCGCCTTGGCGACGTTCTCCGGCTCGGCCATGTCGAGCGCGTTCGGTTTGCCGGTGGCGACATTGCAGAAGGCGCAGGCGCGGGTACAGATCTCGCCCATGATCATGAAGGTGGCGTGCTTCTTGTCCCAGCACTCGCCGATATTCGGGCAGCCGGCCTCCTCGCAGACGGTGACGAGCTTGTGCTCCTTCACGATCGCCCGTGTCTCGGCATAACCCTTGGAGGTCGGCGCCTTGACGCGGATCCAGTCCGGCTTGCGCATGACTTCCGTATCCGGCCGATGCGCCTTTTCGGGATGGCGCACGCGCTTGGCGTCGGGATTGATCGTGTCGAGAATGGTCACCATTGCAGTTTCAGCTTTCCGTCGCCCTTAAAGCGGCATCATCTCTTGATCTAGCGCCGCACCAGCCGCGCAACGAATATCAGCAGGCAGGCGCCAAGGAAACCCGTCACGAAATAACCGAGCCGTCCGCCGGCCAGTTGGACGTGAAACTGGGCGAGGATGGCAGTGGCGACGACCGAGCCGACAATGCCGAGCACGATGTTGAGGAAAATCCCGTATCGTGCATCCATCAGCTTGCCGGCGAGCCAGCCTGCAAGTCCGCCGATGATGATTGCCGAAATCCAGCCCACGCCTTCCATGCCTGTCCTGCCCTCAAACTGCCCTAAGCGACCGCCCTTGCGACCAGCACCACGATGATGGCGCCGACGGTGGCGTGGATGATCTGCACGACCAGCGCATTTTCAATGCCCAGCGAAATGCCCAGCGCGCTGAACAGATAGCCGCCGACGAAGGCGCCGATGATGCCGCTCAGCAGGCATCTGATCAAACCGCCGCCACCGACGACGAGACTTGCCAGGAAGCCCGCAACAAGGCCGATCAGCAAAAACACCAGCAACGCCTGCGTCTCCATAGACATGATGATTTCCTTTCGCTTTTTCCACCCTGCCGGAGTGGCTTTCCATTCCGGGAACAGGGCGGCGCCCCGAAAATTCTCAAGCGTTCAGCACACGACCATAAGCATCGAGCACCGCTTCCTTCATCGTCTCGGATACCGTCGGATGCGGGAAGATCGTATGCATCAGCTCTTCCTCTGTCGTTTCGAGGTTCATCGCGACGACGAAGCCCTGGATGAGTTCGGTGACTTCGGCGCCGACCATGTGGGCGCCGAGCAGCTCGCCGGTCTTCTTGTCGAAGATCACCTTGACCATGCCCTGATCTTCACCGAGAGCGATCGCCTTGCCGTTTGCCGCGAAGGAGAAGCGGCCGACACGGATGTCGCGGCCAAGCTCCTTGGCCTTGGCTTCGGTGAGGCCGACGGAAGCGACCTGCGGATTGCAATAGGTGCAGCCCGGGACCTTGCCCTTGTCGGTGGGATGAACATTCGGCAGGCCGGCGATCTTCTCGACGCAGACGACACCCTCGTGCTCGGCCTTGTGGGCCAGCATCGGCGGGCCGGCAACGTCGCCGATCGCATAGATGCCGGCGACATTGGTCTTGCCGTAACCGTCGGCGACGACGCAGCCGCGGTCGGTCTTGATTCCGAGCGCCTCGAGGCCGAGATTTTCGATGTTGCCCTGAACGCCGACGGCCGAAATCATCCGGTCGGCGGTGATCTGCTGGACCTTTCCATCTGCAGTCTCGACATGGGCGGTGATGCTGCCGGCACCCTTCTCGACCTTCGTGACCTTGGCGCTGGTGAAGATCTTGAGGCCGCGCTTTTCCAGCTGCTTGCGGGCGATGGCGGTGATTTCGGCATCCTCGACCGGCATGATGGTCGGCATGACTTCGACGACCGTGACATCAACACCCATCGAACGATAGAAGCTTGCGAATTCGATGCCGATCGCGCCCGAGCCCATAACGATCAGCGACTTCGGCAGCGCATCCGGCTTCAGCGCCTCGAAATAGGTCCAGATCAGCTTGCCATCGGGCTCGATGCCCGGCAGCGCGCGCGGACGGGCGCCGGTCGCGATGATGATGTGCTTGGCGGTATAGGTGCCCTCGCCCTTGACGTTCTTCGGCAGTGGGTGCTGCGGCTCGACCACCGGTTTCGACGATTTGCCGACGACGATCTCGCCTGGCTTGGTAATTTTTGCTTCGCCCCAGATGATGTCGATCTTGTTTTTCTTCATCAGGAAGCCAACGCCGGCGTTGAGGCGGGCGGAGACAGCGCGCGAGCGGCCAACGACGGCCTTGGCATCCGGCTTGACCGTGCCTTCGAGAACAAGGCCGAAATCCTTGAAGTGATTGGCGTGATCGAGCACCTCGGCCGAACGCAGCAGCGCCTTCGTCGGGATGCAGCCCCAGTTCAGGCAGATGCCGCCCATATGCTCGCGCTCGACGATCGCGGTCTTGAGGCCGAGCTGAGCTGCGCGGATGGCGGCGACATAGCCGCCGGGGCCGGAGCCGATGATGATGACGTCGTAGGATTCAGCCATGTGTTTCCTGCCCTTTTGTTACGCTGCGCTGCGGGTCATGAGCACCCACGCGTGTCTCTTGCTGTTTTCGAAGAGCGGCACGGCATCAGCGCGCGCAGCCTCCAGGAATCCGTTTCTTGCATAAAGCGACAGAGCCGCCTCGTTATCACTTGCGGTAATGAGACTGACGGGGCGGTAACCCGCCCTTTCGATCTGATCGCCCAGCAGCCTGCGGCCGATGCCAATGCCGCGCATATGGCGGTAAACGCCGAGACTGCCGATGAACCAGCTCCCCACAACCGTTTTCTGCAAGGCGAGCATCGGCTCCGTCGCCGCGATCGTCGCCTCGATATCGCTTGTGCCTTCATCCAGCGCATGACCGATCGCGACACCTGCGACCTCGCCATAGGCCTCGGCGATGACCGCATCCCGCCAGCCCCCGACGGCTTCCTCCTCGCTCATCTTCAGCCTGCCCCGCTCCAGCGGCGTATCGCTGACGTCTTTCGCGACATCGGCGAACCAGAGCCAGGAGGCAAAACCGTGCGATGCGATATCCGCCAGGATCGCCAGCTCCGAGGCATCCCGCCGTGAGGCCTGCCGCAGCGCGATGAAGGCGGTCATGCTCAGATCCCCAGCATCATCCGCACGATCGATTCCAGCCCGCGTCCGAGTGCGCGGGTATTTTCCGCATCAAGGTGAATGCCGTCGATCGGCGTGGTCTTGGCGACGGAATTGCCGTCGAAGAAGCCACAACCGAGCTCGTCGGCAAGATCGCGATAGAGTGTCGCAAGCTTTGCCGATTCCTCGATGCCGCCGGGAAAGGATGCGGCGAAGGGCACATTGCCGGTCGCGCAGATCGCCGGCGGCGCCACGATCAGGATCTCCGGCCCGTCGAATTCGAAGGGCCAGGCGTGATTGCGGATCAGTCGCACGAGGCGGCTGATGCCCTGGCAGGCGGCAAACGCGGAGCCGGCCACAACGGGCTTCATGTCGTTGGTGCCGAGCAGCAGGATGACGAGGTCGAGCGGCGCATGCGTCTGCAGGATCGTCGGCAGGACGCGCGCACCGTTGCGGTCACAATCGGCAAGGTGGTCGTCGAAAGCGGTGGTGCGACCGTTCAGCCCTTCGGCGATAACACGCGCCTCGCTGCCGAGCGCTGCCTGAAGCACGCTCGGCCATCGATTCTTGTACTCATGACGGCCGATTGTCTCGGGGTCATGACCCCAGGTCAGCGAGTCGCCATAGCAAAGAACGGTCTTGGTCATTTCCGCCTCCGTTTCGCTATCAGACAAGCATGCCCATCGGGTTTTCGATGTAGCCCTTGAAGGCCTGGAGCAGCTCTGCGCCGAGGGCGCCGTCGACGCAGCGATGGTCGGTCGACAGCGTCACCGACATCACCGTGGCGATGGCCATCTCGCCATTCTTGACCACGACCCGCTGTTCCCCGGCGCCGACGGCCAGGATCGTCGCATGCGGCGGATTGACGACGGCGGCGAAGTTCTTCACGCCCATCATGCCCATGTTCGAAACCGAACTGGTGCCGCCCTGATATTCCTCGGGCTTCAGCTTGCGGTCCTTGGCCCGCTTGCCGAGATCGCGCATCTCGTTGGAGATGACAGACAGCGTCTTCTGCTCGGCCTTGCGGATGATCGGCGTGATCAGGCCGCCGGGGATCGAGACAGCGACGCCGACGTCGGCGTGCTTGTGCTTGACCATGTTATTGTCGGTCCACGACACATTGGCGTCCGGAACATCGCGCAGCGCCAGCGCCATGGCCTTGATGACCATGTCGTTGACCGAGAGCTTGTAGGCCGGAGCGTTGTCCTTGCGCGGAGCCGCATCATTCAGCTGGGCGCGGAGCGCCATCAGAGCATCGAGCTCGCAATCGACGCTGACGTAGAAATGCGGGATCGTCTGCTTGGATTCGACCAGCCGCCGGGCGATCGTCTTGCGCATGCCGTCATGCGGCACAAGCTCGTAGGAGCCCGGCTCGAAGAGCTTGAGCACGGCGTCCTCGGAGGCACCCTTCGCAGCGGCCGGAGCCGGCGCGGCAGCCTGTGAAGCCAAAGCAGCGGCAGGCGCCGGAGCGGGCTTGGCGCCGCCGGCAAGAGCAGCTTCGATATCGCTCTTGATCACGCGGCCATGCGGACCGGAACCGGCGACATTAGAGAGGTCGATACCGGCTTCCCTGGCCAGGCGGCGTGCGAGCGGCGAAGAGAAGGTGCGGTTGCCACCAGCCGAAACGGCCGCGGGTGCGGCAGGCGCCGGTGCCGCGGCCGGAGCGGCCTCAGCCTTCGCCGGTGCAGCGTCGGCCTTCGGCGCAGGTGCGGCCTCTGCCTTGGCCGGAGCGGCGGAACCTGCGGCGCTCGCAGCAGCGGAAACATCTTCGCCATCGGCGGCGAGAACGGCGATCAGCGCATTGACCTTGACACCTTCGGTGCCGGCAGGAACGACGAGCTTGGCGACCGTGCCTTCGTCGACGGCTTCGACTTCCATCGTCGCCTTGTCGGTCTCGATCTCGGCGATCACATCGCCAGACTTGACCTTATCGCCTTCCTTGACCAGCCACTTGGAAAGATTGCCTTCTTCCATGGTCGGAGAGAGGGCGGGCATCGTGATATTGATCGGCATCGAGATACCCTCCCCTTATTTGTAGCAGACAGCCTTCACCGCATCGACGACTTCGCCGACGTTCGGAAGTGCCAGCTTTTCAAGATTGGCGGCGTAAGGCATCGGCACGTCCTTGCCGGCGATCGTCAGGATCGGCGCATCGAGATAATCGAAGGCCTGCTGCATCACGCGGGTGGCGATTTCAGTGCCGACCGAAGACTGCGGATAACCTTCCTCGACGGTTACCAGACGGCCGGTTTTCTTCACCGATTCGATAACCGTCGGCAGGTCCATCGGGCGGATGGTGCGAAGGTCGATCAGTTCGACGTCGATGCCGAGCTGTTCGAGTTCGGCGGCCGCCTTCGTCGCATAAGTCATGCCGATGCCGAAGGACACGACGGTGACGTCCTTACCCGGACGATGGATGCGCGCCTTGCCGATCGGCAGGACGAAGTTATCGAGCTTCGGCACGTCGAAGTGCTGACCGTAGAGAATTTCGTTCTCGAGGAAGATGACCGGGTTCGGGTCGCGGATCGCAGCCTTGAGCAGGCCCTTGGCATCGGATGCCGTGTAGGGCATGACAACTTTGAGGCCGGGGATGGCGCTGTACCAGGCGGCATAGTCCTGGCTGTGCTGGGCGCCGACGCGGGCGGCAGCACCGTTCGGGCCGCGGAAGACGATCGGAGCGCCCATCTGGCCGCCGGACATATAGAGCGTCTTGGCGGCCGAGTTGATGATGTGGTCGATCGCCTGCATGGCGAAGTTGAAGGTCATGAATTCGACAATCGGGCGAAGGCCGGCCATAGCGGCGCCGACGCCGACGCCGGCAAAGCCGTGTTCGGTGATCGGCGTATCGATGACGCGGCGGGGGCCGAATTCCTGCAACAACCCTTGAGTGACCTTGTAGGCGCCCTGATATTCGGCAACTTCCTCGCCCATGACGAAGACGTCGTCACTGGCGCGCATTTCTTCGGCCATGGCGTCGCGGAGCGCTTCGCGCACAGTCATCGACACCATTTCGGTGCCGGCCGGGATTTCCGGGTCGTTCGGAACGGCAGCCTTGGGCTCTGCGGGGACGGGAGCAGCAGCCGAACCGGAATTTGTCGGCTTTTCTTCCTGAGCAACCTGCGGAGCAGCGACCGGAGCCGGCTGAGCAGCAGCAGGAGCGGCAGAAATCGCGTCGGCCGATTCGCCGTCCTGCAGCAGCACGGCGATCTTGGTGTTGACCTTGACGCCTTCGGTGCCGGCATCGACCAGCAGCTTGCCGATGACGCCTTCGTCGACGGCTTCGACTTCCATCGTCGCCTTGTCGGTTTCGATTTCGGCGATCACGTCGCCGGAAGTGACCTTGTCACCTTCCTGCTTCAGCCATTTGGACAGCGTGCCTTCTTCCATCGTCGGAGAGAGGGCGGGCATGAGGATATCGATAGGCATGGGTTCCCTCCCCCGATTAGAGCAGAATGTCGGTGTAGAGCTCGGATGCATCCGGCTCCGGATCGGCCTGGGCGAAGTCGGCGCTGTCGGCGACGATGTCGCGGACATCCTTGTCGATCGCCTTCAGATCGTCTTCGGAGGCCCAGCCCTTTTCGATGAGGCGTGCCTTTACCTGCTCGATCGGGTCCTGCTCGGAGCGCATCTTCTGCACTTCTTCCTTCGTGCGATATTTCGCCGGATCGGACATCGAGTGGCCGCGATAACGATAGGTCAGCATTTCGAGAATGATCGGACCCTTGCCGGAGCGGCAATGTTCGAGCGCCTCATCGGCCGCGGCCTTGACGGCGCGAACATCCATGCCGTCGACCTGAATGCCGGGGATGCCGAAGCCGGATCCGCGCAGCGAGTAGTTCGACTGAGCCGTCGCACGGGCGGTCGAGGTGCCCATGGCGTAACGGTTGTTTTCGACGATATAGACGATCGGCAGCTTCCAGAGAGCCGCCATGTTGAAGCTCTCGTAAACCTGGCCCTGGTTGGCAGCGCCGTCGCCGAAATAGGCGATGGCGACATTGCCGTTGCCGCGGTAATGGTTTGCAAAAGCAAGCCCTGTTCCGAGCGAAACCTGGGCGCCGACGATGCCGTGACCGCCGTAGAAATGCTTCTCTTTCGAGAACATGTGCATCGAGCCGCCCTTCCCGTGGGAATAGCCGCTGCGGCGTCCGGTCAGTTCCGCCATGACGCCGCGCGCCTCCATGCCGGTTGCCAGCATGTGCCCGTGGTCGCGATAGGCGGTGATGACCTGATCGCCTTCCTTCTGTGCCATCTGCATGCCGACGACGACAGCTTCCTGACCGATGTAGAGATGGCAGAAGCCGCCGATGAAGCCCATGCCGTAAAGCTGACCGGCCTTCTCCTCGAAGCGGCGGATCAGTAGCATCTCGCGATAGGCCTTGAGTTCCTCATCCCGATCGAAGTCGGCTACCGGGCCTCCATTCGATGCTTTGGCTGCTGGTTTTGCTGCAGTTTTGCGGCTGGAAACGGTCGCGGTCTTTCGCGGCGCCATTCAACCCTCCCTATGGGTTTGTCGTTTCTCGGTGGCGCGTACCATAGGGAAGAAATATGACCACAGCAATGCCATAATTGCATGGCTCGTATTCGGCGCTAAATTATTGGAAATAAATCAGAAATTCCAATTAACCGAATTCCGGTTAATTGGAATAATGGTTGAATATGACGATCTCGTCCGCACGCGACATATTCAGCTGATATCGCGCCTTTTCGTCCAGCATATCCTTGTCGAGCGAGCCATCACTCAGCAGCGCCACCTGGCTCTCCAGATGTTCGCGCTTCGCCTTCAAGACGGCAAGCTCTCGTTCGCGCGCGACGCGCTGACGCTCGAACGTCTCCGTCGCCCGCAGGCCATAATCGCCATGGATGCAATGATAACCGAAATAGGAAAGGAAGGCGACCGTCATGGCCGGAATGACGAAGCGGCCGAGCTTTCTCTTCTTATGATGCTTTGTCCACATACACGCATGCTCTTGAACGCATTACCAATTCGTTCAGCATAACGCACAGAGATTAACCGTTCATTGACCGTAAAAAGAGCGCAAGAAAAAACCCGCGCCGGGAGGCGCGGGTCGAGCCGTAAAAATCGGAAGGATCAGCCTTTGATGATCGAGCGACCGGCGTACTGCGCCTGAGGGCCGAGGCCTTCCTCGATGCGGATCAGCTGATTGTACTTGGCAAGACGGTCGGAACGCGACAACGAACCGGTCTTGATCTGGCCGCAGTTGGTGGCGACGGCGAGATCGGCGATGGTCGAATCTTCGGTTTCGCCGGAGCGGTGCGACATGACGGCGGTATAGGCCGCCTTGTGCGCCGTGTTGACAGCATCGAGCGTTTCCGTCAGCGAACCGATCTGGTTGACCTTGACGAGGATCGAGTTGGCGACGCCCATGCGGATGCCATCGCGAAGGCGCGCGGAGTTGGTGACGAAGAGATCGTCGCCGACGAGCTGGGTCTTGTTGCCGATCAGATCGGTCAGTGCCTTCCAGCCATCCCAGTCGTCTTCGGCCATGCCGTCTTCGATCGAGATGATCGGGTATTTGCCGGCAAGCTCGGCCAGATATTCGGCCATGGCGCCTGATTCGAGCGTGCGGCCTTCACCTTCGAGAACATACTTGCCGTCCTTGAAGAATTCCGTCGAGGCGCAGTCGAGGCCGAGGCACATGTCGTCGCCCGGCTTGTAGCCGGCTTTCTCGATCGACTTCATGATGAAGTCGAGGGCTTCGGGCGCGCTCTTCAGGCCGGGGGCGAAGCCGCCTTCGTCGCCGACATTGGTGTTGTGGCCCTGCGCGGCAAGCTCCTTGCGGAGCGTATGGAAGACTTCCGAACCCATGCGCACGGCTTCGGCGATCGAATCGGCGCCGACCGGCAGGATCATGAATTCCTGGAAGTCGATCGGGTTGTCGGCATGGGCGCCGCCGTTGATGATGTTCATCATCGGCACTGGCAGGAGGCTCGCGGAAGCGCCGCCGACGTAACGGTAAAGCGGCAGGCCGGATGCCTGGGCGGCAGCCTTGGCGACGGCGAGCGACACGCCGAGGATGGCATTGGCGCCGAGGCGCGACTTGTTCGGCGTGCCGTCGAGCTCGATCATGATGTTGTCGATCTGGATCTGGTTTTCGGCGTCGATGCCGCCGATCGCGTCGAAGATCTCGGTGTTGGCCGCCTCGACCGCCTTTTCGACGCCCTTGCCGAGATAGCGCTTGCCGCCGTCGCGCAGCTCGACCGCCTCATGCGCGCCCGTCGAGGCGCCCGAGGGAACGGCCGCGCGGCCCATGCTGCCGTCTTCGAGATAGACGTCGACTTCGACGGTGGGATTGCCACGGCTATCGAGGATCTCGCGGGCGATGATATCGGTGATTGCAGTCATGGGTTCTTCCTGCTCGGTGGGTGATAAGTCGTTCGAAGCTTGTCATAAGCGAAGGCGTGCAAATTACAATGCCGCAATTACCAGCCTTCGAATCGGCGTTCCCAAGTGGCCTAGACCACGATCATGTCATCCTGTTGAAGGTCAGGCCTTGGCGACCGCATCAAACGCAAGCAATTTCTCAAGCAGCCGCGGCATATCCTTGAGATAGACCATGTTCGGGCCGTCGGATGGTGCGTTGTCAGGGTCCTGGTGTGTTTCGAGGAAGACGCCGGCAATACCCGTCGCCACTGCCGCGCGTGCCAGCGTCTCGACGAATTCGCGCTGACCGCCCGAGGATTCGCCCTGCCCGCCCGGCTGGGCGACGGAGTGGGTCGCATCGAAAATGACGGGCGCGCCCATCGCCGCCATGATCGGCAGCGAGCGCATGTCGGAAACCAGCGTATTGTAGCCGAAGGAGGCGCCGCGCTCGCACAGCAGCACGTTCGGATTGCCGCTGGCATTGAGCTTCTTCAGGACGTTCTTCATATCCCAAGGGGCGAGGAACTGGCCCTTCTTGACATTGACGGCGCGGCCGGTCCTGGCGGCTGCGATCAGAAGGTCGGTCTGACGGCAGAGGAAGGCCGGGATCTGCAGGACATCGGCCACCTTGGCCACCTCGGCGCATTGCTCGGCCGTATGGACGTCGGTTATGACGGGAAAACCGAATTCCTTCTTGAGGTCGGCAAAGACCTCCATGCCTTTCTCCAGGCCGATGCCGCGCTCTGCCGAGAGCGAGGTGCGGTTCGCCTTGTCGAAGGAGCTCTTGTAGACAAGGCCTATGCCGAGCTTGCCGCAAAGCTCCTTCAGCGTGCCGGCGACCATAAAGGCGTGATCGCGGCTCTCCATCTGACATGGGCCGGCAATCAGCGACAGGCGGGCGGTATTGGAAAAGGTGACCTGGCCTTCGCCTTCGCCGATCCTGACTTCGGAATTCGTGTCGGTGCTCATCGTTTTTCCTCGAAGGCGAAGAGCGCACCCTGCCCGGGCGTGGGCTTCACCAGAATGCGGTTGTTCTTGCGCGTGTAGGTCACCCCGTTAGCAGCCAAATGCGCTTCTGTCACGGCAAGATCGGCGACAGTGAAGAGGATTGCCCGGCCGCGCAGGCCACGATCGGCGGAGGAGACGACAAGCTCGAAATAGGCCTCCAGCCCTTCCGGCGTCATCAGGCTGATCTTCGCATTCGATGCCGCGATATTCACGCCGAAACCGGTTTTCTCCGCCGCCGCCTGCCCTATCGCAAGTCCGACGAAAGCGGCGAATGCCGCCGGGTCCGGCGCACAAAGCGCGATCTCGGCAATACCGATCACGCCATTGGCATGCGTCTCCAGCGCGGCGCGATCTGTCGGGAACGAATTGATGCGCTGGCAGGTAAAGAGAAAGAAATCGGGGGCGCGCAAATCAGCTGCAAAGGCCAGCTTGAAGCTGCCGACGCTCTCCGAACCATCCGGCATCCGCATCGGCCGGCTGAATTGCAACATCTCACCGGCGCTCGCGCCGTTGCCGACGAAGCGCTTATGATCGACGCCGGCATCCTCGCTGAGGAAGGCCAGCGCAGAAAGTCCCTCCTCGCCGCAGCGGAAACGAAAGGCGCGATTGCGGGCAATGAAGACATTGCCCTGGCGGGCCGCTGCCTCGCTCTCCTCGATGCTCGCAACGCCAAGCGGCTCCAGATAGGTCTTGTCGGCGAAAAAGACGCAGGCATTCTCCGTTCCGAAGGGATGGCGCGCATCAGCGGCGACGGTGAAACCGAGCTTGCCGAGCCTTTCACGCGCCAGATCGATATTGACCACGGGCAGCACGACATGATCCAGCGGGTGTGATTTGGCGGAATGCGCGTTCATGAATATCCCTCCTGAAACCGGCAAGAGATGTGCGACAGCACCTCGCTCAATGCAAGACATGTGCACCAATCCGGCGAATGAAAATAAAAATCTCGACGAGTTGCCACGAAGTTTTACGGAAATTTAGCTACTTGCGGAACACATATGGAACATATAGTGTCTGTTCTGGATTTGTTTCAATCACGGGGTCTGACGTCGATGCTCACGCGCAAACAACAGGAGCTTCTCCTTTTCATTCATGAGCGCATGAAGGAATCCGGCGTCCCTCCCTCTTTCGACGAAATGAAGGATGCCCTGGATCTCGCCTCGAAATCCGGAATCCACCGGCTGATCACGGCGCTCGAGGAGCGCGGCTTCATTCGCCGCCTACCGAATCGCGCCCGGGCGCTTGAAGTGATCAAACTTCCGGAGGCCTATAACCCCAGCCTTCAACAGCGCCGCGGTTTTTCGCCGAGCGTCATCGAGGGCAGCCTCGGCAAGCCCCAGCCGGTCGCCGCCCCCGCTGCGCCAAAGCCGGTCGCCGACAATGGCAACTCCATCTCCGTGCCGGTCATGGGACGTATCGCCGCCGGCGTTCCGATCTCGGCGATCCAGAACAACACCCACGACATCGTCGTTCCCGCGGATATGCTCGGCTCCGGTGAGCACTATGCGCTGGAGGTCAAGGGCGATTCGATGATCGATGCCGGCATCTTCGACGGCGATACCGTGATCATCCGCAACGGCAGCACCGCAAGTCCCGGCGATATCGTCGTTGCCCTCGTCGACGACGAGGAAGCAACGCTGAAGCGTTTCCGCCGCAAGGGTGCCTCGATCGCGCTCGAGGCCGCCAACCCGGCCTACGAGACCCGCATCTTCGGACCCGACCGCGTCAAGGTGCAGGGCAAGCTCGTCGGCCTCATCCGTCGCTATCACTGACGCCGGATGGGCCGGAATCGGTAAAACGATCGTTGCGCCAATCATAGGCGCGATGGCGCATCCATGGTCGCGACAAAGCATCGAAGGCGGTGGTGACCTCCAGGTCGGCACCGGCGAAGCGCAATTCGACGGAACCGGTCCTGCGCAGCGTCTCGCCGGTGAAAAGCGTGCCGCCTGAACGGCAGCTGTCGAAGCGCAGACGGACCGAGGTCACGACGATATCGGCCGTATCGCAGGCCGGACCGAGATAGGCGGCATTGTCGATGACGGTGACGATATGGCCATTGCCGAGTCTTGATGTGCACCAGGCCTTCTTGACGCAGGAAAAGCGGTTTGCTTCACCGCCTGCTGCGGCTGCCCGCATCGCTGCGCTCGCTTCGTTCTGCTGATCGCGGGAAAGCCTGACACGGCGGTCTTCTCCTTCCGGCGGGATAGCCGGACCATCCAGCATCTTCGGCGGATCATGTGTCGGCAGGACCAGCGCTCGCTGCCACTGGTCGAAGATGAAATCCGGCGGGTTTTCACGGTTGGAAGCTATTGCCTCAGCCGCGACGACCGCAACCAGACTGCCATCCTCCGAAATCACCAGATCCGGCGGCCGGGGAAGCGGCAGAAGCAGCACGATGAGCGTCGAGATGGCGATGATCGATGTGCCGACATGGCGCAGCCGGGTGCGCAGCAGCGTCAGCAGCAGAAAGCCTGCCACCGCCACTGCGAAATACCAGGCGGGCAAGCGGCCGACGCCGATATCACCGCCCCAGCCGGACACCGTCTTGGCGACCGCAATCACCAGATCGAGGCCGAATCCCACCACCTTCCAGAGTGGAGCGTCCACACCGAAAGGCATGAGCAACATCGCCAGCAACCCGGCCGGCATGACGATGAAGGAGATGATCGGCATCGTCGCAAGGTTTGCCGGCAGGCCGTAAGCCGTCAGGCGATGAAAATGCTCGATCGAAAACAGTGCGGTGGAAAAGCCGCCGATCAGCGAGGTCAGGAAGACGCCGCCGAAGAAACCGGCGACGGCAACCACCGGCCTGATGATCGGCAGTTTCAGAAAAGCGCTTTCGCGGACACGCCTGTCCTTCCACAGCTGATAGCCCGATACCAAAGCCAATGTCGCGGCAAAGGACATCTGAAAGCTCGGTCCCAATACTTCAGAAGGTGAAATGGCGATGATGATGAGCGCAGAGAGAACGATATTGCGCAGGCTGATCGACGGCCGATCGAAGAAGACGGCAATCAGCATAATGGCCATCATGATAAAAGCGCGCTCGGCCGAAACCCCGAAACCGGAGATCAGGTAATAGGCGGTGACGGCGATGAGCGCGCCGGCGGCGGCGATCTTCTTTGTCGGATAGGCTTGGGCGACACCGGGAAAGAGACTGAGCAGCATCCGGAAACCGACGAAGAAAATGCCGGCCGACAGCGCCATGTTGAGGCCCGAGATCGCGACGATGTGGGCAAGGCCGGACTGGCGTAGCGCCTCCGTCGTCGTCTTCGAGATGGCGCGCCGTTCATCCGTCACCAGGGCAGCGGCAAAAGCGCCGGTGTCGCCGGGCAGGATCGATCTTATGCGGTCGCCGATGCTACTGCGCAGCCGGTAGAGCCATTCGAGCAGCGCGTCCGTCGACCTGTCCGCCTGCGGGCCTGCCTCCAAGTCGAGTTTCTCCGGCGCACCGTAGAAGAAACCGTTGGCGCCGATGCCGTCGAAATAGGCACCGAAGGAGAAGTCGTTGAGCGCGGGAAGTGCGGGGCCGGCCGGCGGCGTCAGCCGTGCCTTGCCGGTAATGATGTCGCCGATCTCGAAAGGCGCATCGGCGCCCCGGACGATCGCGGTGATGCGTCTCGGCGGCCGTTTCAGCTCCGGCGCCTCGGTGCCGGTGACGGCAAGAATGTAGCGCCAGCGCCCGCGGCCGTCGCCTTCCCGCCGTTCGACACGGCCGGTCACCGTCGTCGTCACGGATGAATCGAGGATCACCGTCGAAGCCCGCCAGCTCTCGAACTGAGCCGAGAGCATGCCGCCGGCGAAAAGTGCCAGCGCCATGAAACTTGCGCGCAAGATCGGCCGGCTGGGACCGGTGAGGAAAACCGCGGCCGCCGACACCAGCAGGCAGAGCAGCGATGCAACGAGGGGAAAATCCGATCTGCCGAGAAACCAGAAGGCCGAGCCGGCTCCGAGGAAGACCGGCGAGAACAGCAGCAGGCGGCCATGATCGGCCTCTTCGCCCAGCATGCAGGCTCCGGCACGCAGCGATTGCCGGGCGGTGGCCAGCAGCCGACGACGCAATGGGGTCTGCGACTGCGTCCTTACCGATTGAGTCACTACCGCAGGCGCAGGAAAATCCGGCGGATCGGCAAGGCCGACGCCCGCTTGCGGCCGCAATTCGGCTGTCGTCAATTCCTGCATGCCCCGCCCAAGATCACCCTGTAAAGTCGCCAGAATGCAACCTTCAAGCAAATCCGGCAAGGATAATCGATTGAAATATGAGGGAAAATCTTAAGCGGCAAAAGACCAGTCGAATCATCGGCTTCCGCTATGCGTGCGGCTCATCGCTGCAGTGCCTAAAAGGTGATGCCGCAATGCACAAAATGCCGTCACGGTAACTTGGCATTAGCGTTGCGATCATATAGCTATCGGAAAGGACGCTTAACCCCTATGGCGCTTTTGTGGCGCCACCGACATTTCGGAGGATCAGCATGACGGATCAAAGCGCTACAATAAAAATCGGTGACAAATCAGTCGACCTCGCCGTTAAAAGCGGCACGATCGGCCCGAGCGTCATCGACATCGGTGCTCTCTACAAGAACACCGCTTCCTTCACTTACGATCCGGGCTTCACCTCGACCGCATCCTGTGAATCGAAAATCACCTATATCGACGGTGACGAAGGTGTGCTGCTGCACCGCGGTTATCCGATCGAGCAGCTCGCAGAGCATGGCGATTTCCTCGAGGTCTGCTACCTCCTGCTCTACGGTGAATTGCCGACGGCCGCGCAGAAGAAGGATTTCGACTATCGCGTCACGCACCATACGATGGTGCATGAGCAGATGAGCCGCTTCTTCACCGGCTTCCGCCGCGATGCGCACCCAATGGCCGTCATGTGCGGCTGCGTCGGCGCCCTGTCGGCCTTCTATCATGACTCCACAGACATCACCGATCCGCACCAGCGCATGGTCGCCAGCCTGCGCATGATCGCCAAGATGCCGACGCTTGCCGCCATGGCCTACAAGTACCATATCGGCCAGCCCTTCGTTTACCCGAAGAACGACCTCGACTATGCCTCGAACTTCCTGCGCATGTGCTTTGCCGTTCCGTGCGAGGAATACGTCGTCAATCCGGTTCTGTCGCGCGCCATGGACCGTATCTTCATCCTGCACGCCGACCACGAGCAGAACGCTTCGACCTCGACAGTCCGCCTCGCCGGCTCGTCGGGCGCCAACCCGTTCGCCTGCATCGCCGCCGGCATCGCCTGCCTCTGGGGCCCCGCTCACGGCGGCGCCAATGAAGCAGCGCTCAACATGCTGACGGAAATCGGCACGGTCGATCACATTCCGGAGTATATTGCCCGCGCCAAGGACAAGAACGACCCGTTCCGTCTGATGGGCTTCGGTCACCGCGTCTACAAGAACTACGATCCGCGCGCCAAGATCATGCAGAAGACGACGCATGAAGTGCTGGGCGAACTCGGCATCAAGGACGATCCGTTGCTCGAAGTGGCGATGGAGCTGGAGCGTATCGCGCTCACCGACGAATATTTCATCGAGAAGAAGCTCTATCCGAACATCGACTTCTACTCCGGCATCACGCTGAAGGCTCTGGGCTTCCCCACCACCATGTTCACCGTGCTCTTCGCGCTTGCCCGCACCGTCGGCTGGATTGCGCAGTGGAACGAGATGATCGAGGATCCGGAACAGCGCATCGGCCGTCCCCGCCAGCTCTATGTCGGCGAGCCCAAGCGCGACTACATCCCGGTTTCGAAGCGCTGATCGCTTCAGAGCTCAAAAGAAACCCGGTCAGGAATGGCCGGGTTTTTTCTTTTTCAAAACGTCGAGAAGGATTTCGGCGGCATGTTCGCCGGGCGGCTTTTCCGTCTGCATGCGCTGCCAGATGAGCTCGTAGCCTTCCTTCATCGCCTTCAGCTGATAGGTGTCGGCCGACAGCCTTTCCATCCAGCGTGCAAGGCTTGCGCCGCGAACGACATCGTTCAAATATTCCGGCACGACCGGGTAATCGGCAATCAGGTTCGGCAGCGCGCCGGTCCAGGTCTTGATGCCCGATGTCAGCATGCGCATGATCCAGTCGACCTTGTAGGCGGAGACGACGGGAACGTCGGCAAGTGCGAGCTCGAGAATAACGGTTCCGGACGCCGCCATGGCTGCATCGGCCTCGGCAAAGGCCTTCCATTTTGCTTGCGCGCCGACGACGATCTCCGGCTTTACCGCCCAGCCCGCCGTGATTTCGCGGACAAGCGCTTGCCTGTGTGTCACCGTCGGCAGAATGAAGCGCATGGACCCGTTGCGGGCGACGAGTTCATTCGTGGCGACCTCGAAGTAAGGCAGAAGCTTCTGGATTTCGGAGGAGCGCGAGCCGGGAAGAAGCAGGATCGGGCCGTTGCCTGGCTGCCTTCCCAGGCGCAGGCGACGTGTCTCCAGCAGTGCTGGGTCGGCGACCAGACGATGCCCGACATAGGTTGTCGCCGGACCATTGAGGTGCTGCATGGCTGCCGGTTCGAAGGGCAGAACGGCAAGCACGTGATCGACATAGCCGAGCATTCGCGTGGCGCGATATTCCTTCCAGGCCCAGACGCTCGGACAGACGTAATTGACGACGGGCAGATCGGGTAACGCCGTGCGCACGCGCTTGGCGACGCGATGGGTGAAATCGGGACTGTCGATGATGACAAGGATATCCGGCTTTGCGGCGATGATCTCAGCCGTGGTTCGACGGATCAGGCCAAACAGCCTTGGCAGCCGGCTCAGCACCTGGGTGACGCCCATGATCGACAGCTCGGAAAAATCGAACAGGGATTTCAATCCCTCCGCCTGCAGCCCCTCGCCGCCAACGCCGACAAGCTCCACCGGTCCGCTGTAATTCCGCTTGAGGGCCGCGATGAGATCGGCGCCGAGCAGATCGCCCGACACTTCCCCGGCAATGACGGCGATCTTCAGCGGCGCCCCATTCATTCGAGCCCCCATGCCGGCAGACCGCGATCGATGCCGCAGACGAACAACCCAGCCTCGTCGGCGGCGCTGATGACTGCGGTCCGATCAAGCACCAGCGAGCGACCGGCTTCGATTGCGATGCCAGCTAGGCCGGCTTTCGCAGCATTCTGGATTGTGGCAACGCCGATCGCCGGCAGGTCGGCGCGAATGTCCTGTTGCGGCTTGCAGAGCTTGACGAGCACGCCGCGGCGGCGCGGCGAGATCCGTCCGGCGGCCCTGAGGCCGGCGACACGGTCCAGCATCTCATCTGTGCCCTCAAGTCCTTCCAGCGCGACGACGCGCTCGCCGATGCTGACGGCACCCTGCCCGACATCCAGCCGGCCAAGCGTCTCGGCGGCATTGGCGGCTTGGCTGATATCGCGTCGGTCTTCCTCGCCGGGCGCGGCGGCACCAAGCGGGCCAACGGAAGCGAGCAGGTCGGGGGCGATCTCGTGGGCGCCGACGACGCGCCGACCGTTCCCCTCGATCAACCGGATCACCATCTGCAGAACGGTATCGTCGCCGCCGGAGAGCAGTGTGCGAATGGCGGCCGGGACCTTCATCAGAATGCGCAGCGTCGGGCGCACCTCGCGCCATTCCGGCCGGCGGCGCACACTTCCCGACATCACCACACGTCCGACGCCATATCGGTTGAAGAGACCCTCAAGGGCGGCGAAATCGCCGATGCCGATAACGGCGTGATCATAGCCTTCCCAGCGTGGATCACTCTCGTCCTTCAGCGCGACGATAACGGGATTTTCGCCAGCCGCGCGCGCGGCTTCGGCGACATAGGAAGGCAGAAGGCCACCGCCGGCGATGATCGCCAACCGGCCCGCAGCGGTGTCGCCTGTTAAAGCCACGGACTAGCCCTTCTGCCCCCGCGTCGGCGAGGACAGTGCGCGGTCGCTCTCGGCTGCAATGAAGTCGAGGATCTGCACGACCTGCTCGCAATCGGCATATTCATCACGGATCGCGGCGGCGTTTTCGCGCACTGAGCCCGTTCCTTCGAAGATCGCCTTGTAGGCGCGGCGCACCCGGTGGATGACGGCGCGGTCGATGCCGGCCCGCGTCATGCCGACGACATTGAGGCCGCCCAGCAGACCGGGATTACCGTTCAGCATGCCATAGGGAATGACATCGTAACTCACCGCCGACAGGCCGCCGACAAAGGCGTGGCGGCCGACGCGGGTGAACTGGTGAACAGCCGAGCCGCCACCCAGGATGACGCGATCCTCGATGACGACATGGCCGGCGAGCATGACGTTGTTCGACATGATCACATGGTTGCCGACCCGGCAGTCATGCGCGACGTGAGAATTGGCAAGGAAAAGGTTGTTGTCGCCAACGATCGTCCGGCCGCCGAAATCGGCGGTGCCGGTGTTCATCGTCACACCTTCACGGATCGTGCAATTGGCGCCGACCGTCAGCGTCGTTTCCTCGCCGCCGTGATGCACGCTCTGAGGATCACCGCCGACGACGGCCATCGGAAAGATGCGCGTGCCCTTGCCGATCACGGTGCGGCCAGTGACGACCGCATGCGCCAGGAGCTCAACATTCGCATGCAGGTCGACATGCGGCCCGACATGGCAGAAAGGACCGATTTTGACGCCCTCGCCGATGGTAGCCCCGTCTTCGACGACAGCCATCGGATGAATACGGGCGCTTTCGGCGATATTGCTCATGCCTGATCCTTACGAACGATCATCGCGCCGATATCAGCTTCGGCGACAAGTGCGCCGTCAACCTTGGCGTCGCAATGGAATTTCCAGATATTGCCGCGTTGCTTGTTCTTCTTGACGTGGAATTCGACGCGGTCGCCGGGCACAACCGGCTTACGGAAGCGCGCATTCTCAATGGTCATGAAATAGACGAGGTTGCCGGTTTGACCTTCCTTCTTGGCGCAGATGGCACCCGCCGTCTGAGCCATACCCTCGATCAGCAAAACCCCGGGCATGATCGGCGCTTCCGGAAAATGGCCGGTGAAATGCGGTTCGTTCACCGTGACGTTCTTGATGCCGATTGCCGTGTTGTCGCCGTCGATCCCGATGATCTTGTCGACCATGAGAAACGGATAGCGATGCGGCAGCAGCTTCATGATCTCGGTAATATCAGCCGAAGAAAGCGTCGTCGTGGCTTCCTCAGTCATTTTGCTTGCCTCCAGGGTTCCTCCCGCGCAACTTGGACTTCGACACCTGTTGCGCGGCCTCTCTCAAATAGTCTTTTAGCGGACGGGCAGGTATACCGCCATATTGTCCGCCCGCGGCAAGGTCAGTCATGATACCGCTTTTGGCAGCTATCTGCACGCCATCGCCGATCGTCACATGTCCCTTGATTCCCACCTGGCCGCCGATCTGCACGCCATTGCCGATCTTCGTGCTGCCGGCGATGCCGACCTGCGAAACAATGGCGCAATGGCGGCCGATCTGGACGTTGTGGCCGATCTGGACCTGATTGTCGATCTTGGTCCCCTCGCCGATTACCGTGTCGTCCATGGCGCCGCGGTCGATGGTGGTGTTGGCGCCGATCTCAACATTGTCCTGGATGATCACCCGGCCGATCTGAACGATCTTGATCATGCCGCGCGGACCCGGTGCATAACCAAAACCGTCCTGGCCGATCCGAACGCCGTTGTGGATGATGACGCCATTGCCGATCAGCGCACAAAGAATGCTTGCTCCAGCCGCAATCGAACAATCCCGGCCGATCTTGACATTCGGGCCGATGACACTGTTCGCGCCGATACGCGTTCCCGCCCCGATCTCGGCATGCGCACCGATGACGGCCAACGGTTCGACGATCACGCCCTTTTCAAGTTTGGCGCTCGGATCGATCACTGCGCTCGCAGCAATCTCGCTTTCACCCGAAAGAGCGATCGGACGCAATGCTGCGGGATAGAACAGGCCGCCCGCGATTGCGAAGGCGGCATGCGGATTGGACGAGAAGATAACCGGAAGATGCGGAGGAATGAGATCGGCAAGCGCCTTGTCGCAGATCACCGCCGAGGCCTCGCAGGTCGCAAACTCCTCGCGATTACGGCGCGACAGGATATAGCAGACATCGCCCGCCCGCGCCCGGCTGATCGGTGCGACGGACCTGACGATGACATTGGCATGATCGGAATTGGCGAGTTCCGCCCCAAGAAACTCTGCCAGCTCAGCGAGCTTCAGACCTTCATGGGGCAGAAAAAAAACGTTTTGCTCCATCGGCAACGCTCCAGAACGGAATTGAGTCTTACAGTTCCGGACTGCCGATATCAGAATTGGTTGTTGATGCCAAACTTGAAGTTTTGCGTCTTGTCGAAGTCTTCCTTGAGGACCGGGATTGCGTAATCCAGACGCAATGAACCGAAAGGAGACTGCCAAACGACACCGACACCGACGGAAGCGCGCAGCGAGGCGTCTTCGCCCTCAATGCCGTCGCCCCTCAGGTCAACGTCATTGCCGAACAACGTGCCGGCGTCGGCGAAGACCGCGCCGCGCAGGTTGAAGTCGCGCGGGAAGCCCGGCATCGGGAAAGTCGCTTCGGCCGATGCGGTGAAGTATGTTGTACCGCCCAGCGGATCGTCGTTGTCACCCCTGACGCGCGGGCCGATACCCTTGTTCTCGAAGCCGCGAATGTCGCCATTGGTCAGCGTGAACTGGTCGAAGACATTCAGGTGCTCACCGAACCCGACGACATAACCTGCCGAAGCCGAAACCGAACCGATGATATCGGCATCGTCGGCGAGCAGGTGGTAGTAGCGGGCCTTGCCGTAGATCTTGTAGAACTGCGAGTCGCCCCCGAGGCCGGCAATTTCCTGCGTCGCCGTCGCATAGATGCCTTCGCGCGGCAGAACCGTGTCATCGAGCGTGTTGTAGGTCAGCGTCTGCGAGACGGAAGAACGTGTCCACGGGCTGTCCTCAACCAGGTGCTGATACGGAGCGGACAGATCGGAAAGATCGCTGTTGTCAGCGTCGTACTTCATCTGCTTGTAGTTATAGCGGAAAGTCGTCGCCAGATCTTCGGTGATCGGCGCCGTGACGCGCAGAACGACGCTGGTTTCCTCATAGTCGTAATTGTCGTTGCTCGACGTCTCGCTGTGGTTGACGTCGAAGCCCGCCGCCAGGCGGTAGCCGAGGAAATAGGGTTCGGTGAAGCTGACGCCATAGGCGCGCGATCCTTCCTGGCCGCCGCCGGCCGAGATGCGGATGTACTGACCGCGACCAAGGAAGTTCTTTTCTTCGATCGATGCTTCGAGCAGCAGACCGTCGCCGCCAGCGGCATAACCCGCGCCGACACCGAACGAACCGGTCGACTGATCCTGCACGTCGACCACCACCACGACGCGGTCCGGGGAGCTGCCCGGCTGCGTGGAGATATTGACGGAAGAGAAGTAACCGAGCGCTTCCAGGCGGCGCTTGGCCTTGGTGATCATCTGCTGATTGAAGGCGTCGCCTTCGCTCATGTCGAATTCGCGGCGGATGACGTAATCGCGCGTACGGCTGTTGCCGCGGATCTCGATGCGCTCAACATAGGCGCGCTCGCCCTGGTCGACGAGATATTCGACGCCGATCGTGTTGTTGTTGAGGTCGCGGTTACCGCGCGGCGTGACGCGCGCAAAGGGATAACCGGCGGAGGCCACCTGATCGGAAATCGCTTCGATCGACTTCTGAACTTCCTTGGCGCTGTAGAGGTGGCCTTCTTTCGTGCGCACCAGCGGCAGCAGCTGATCCGAGCCGACGCCCTCGACGGTGGACTGCACGGTCACCGGTCCGAAATTGTAGCGCTGGCCCTCCTCGATATTGAAGGTGAGCGTGTATTTGTTGGTCGCCTCGTCAAAGCTGGCATCGGAAGAGACGATGCGCATGTCGGCATAGCCGCGATTGTAATAGAACTGGCGCAGCGCTTCTTCGTCTGCGTGGAGCTTGTCTTCGTTGTAGACGTCCTTGCGGGTCAGGAACGAAAGGAAGTTCGAACGCTTTGTCTGAATTACGGCAGCAAGGCGGCCGGCGCTATAGGCGTTGTTGCCGACGAAATTGATCGAATCGATCTTGGTGCGATCGCCCTCGTTGATGACAAAGGCGAGATTGACGCGGCCTTCGCCGAGCGGCACCACCTGCGTCGTCACCTCGACTTCGCTGCGGCCGGTGGCGGCATAGGCATCCTTGATCGCCTGGATGTCGGACTGGATCTGCGTGTCGCTGTAAGGACCGGCAGCATGCGTCTGGACGATCGTCGCGAGCTTGTCGTCCTTGATCTTGCGGTTGCCGTTGAAGACCACCTGATTGACGAGCTGAGCCTCCTGGACGTTGACGACGAGCGTGCCGCCGGAAACCGAAATCTTCACATCGGAGAAGTAGCCCGTGCCGTAAAGCTGTTTGACCGAGTTATCGATATCAGTGTTCGAGAAACTCTTGCCGGGCGTGATGGTGAGGTTCGACCGGACGGCTTCCGCGCCGACGCGGCTTGCGCCACGCACATCAATGCGCTGGATGACCGCGGCCTCGGCGGCCGTAGCGGAAACGAACGTCAAAGCACCTGCGCCCGAAGCAACAACACTAGCAGACAGCGCAACCGCCGATACTGCGTTCAAAAACTTTGAACCAGCCTTCATTTCACCTATTACCTTTTTTCCCTCGTCCCCGTCCCCGGGAGAACCCGATTCCGGTCACGTGTGTCGTTTTACCCGCTTTTGACATACAAGCAAGGGAGGGCGTTAATTTCTGTTTACTTCATTTCCAAGCGTGACCCATTCGCCACTACAGCCTTGAAACATCGTAAATAAATAGTAATTCCCTTGCCTTACGCGTTTACCTTCAGCTCAGGCTGATGTCGTTCCAGGTCGTGAAAACCATCAATGTCAATATCATTGCCAGGCCTATACGAAATGCAATTTCCTGTGCCTTGGCACCCAGCGGTTTTCCTCTGACCGCTTCCACCGCATAGAACATCAGGTGGCCGCCATCAAGTACCGGAACCGGCATCAGGTTAAGCAATCCTATCGAAACCGACAGCACCGCAGCAAGCTGCAACACTGCCCCCAGGCCAAGCTTCGCCATCTGGCCGGTAGCCTGCGCCACACGGATCGGTCCGCCCAGCTGATCGGCCCGCATCGATCCGCTGAAGATGTTGCCGATATATTTGAAGGTGTCCGTGACGATTTGCCCGCTGGCGATCACGCCCTCACGCAGCGCCTGGAGCGGAGTGTAGGTCTGCAGCCGGAAATTGCCGGAGTTCTTGTCGGTAGCGATGCCGATCTGACCGACTTCCATCTTGTTGCCGAACTGATCGGTCTGGTCGACGCGCTGCGGCACCATCGGCACATCAAGCTTCTGGCCGCCGCGCTCGACTGTAACGACAATCCTTTGGCCGGGGCGCATGCCGACATAGCGGCGCACATCTTCAAACGTCTCGACCTTGCCGCCATCGATGGCAACCAGGAGGTCGCCGGGAAGGATGCCGGCGGCGGCCGCCGAGCTCTCCGGCTTGACCTCGGCAACGACCGGGTCGGCGATCATGCGGCCATAGACGGTGAAGAGAACAGTAAAGATGGCGATCGCCAGCAGAAAATTGGCGATCGGACCTGCTGCGACGGTCGCGGCACGTTTCCACAGCTTGGCACCGGCAAAGGAGCGTGCCCTCTCCTCCTCGGACATGGCGGCGAGCTTGTCGCTGTCCGGTTTGCTCGACGCATCCTCGTCGCCGAAGAAGCGGACGTAACCGCCAAGCGGGATTACGGAGATCTTCCAGCGTGTTCCATGGCGGTCGGTGAAGCCGAATAGCTCGGGACCAAAGCCGACCGAAAAGGCAAGGATACGGATTCCGCTCCAGCGCCCGACAAGGTAATGGCCCATCTCATGCACGAAGACGAGCAGCGAGAGCACCAGGATGAAGGTGACGATATTCCCCATCACAAATGCGTATATGCCGGTCATCACGTCCATGGTTCCTTCCGTCGGGCTACCGCGTCATCAGAGGCCAAATAATGCCGCTCCGAGCGACGTCATGCCAGCTCCCTTTATCAGGGAAAATGATACAGCAAGCAAGAACGCAGCAAAACAGGCGAAAATCAGTCCGTCGACGCGGTCCATGACGCCGCCATGGCCCGGAATGAGACGGCTCGAATCCTTGACGCCGAATTTTCGCTTGATGAAGGATTCGAAAAGATCGCCCGACTGGCTGCAGACTGACAGGATGAGCGCCACGCCGGCGGCGACGACTTCGGCGCCCGGAAGGAGGAAATGGGCGAGAAGGACGCCGGCTGCGACCGCGAAAACGGCGCCGCCGATAGCGCCAGACCATGTCTTTCCCGGCGAGATCGACGGGGCAAGCTTCGGTCCGCGGAGCGCCCTGCCGACGAAATAGGCGAGGATATCGGTCGCCCAGACGACGGCAAAGACGAAAAGCATGGCGTAAAGACCGGGCTGGTCGTTGCCTCTGATCGCGGCGAGCGCCAGGCCTGTGGCGCCGGCATAGAAGAGGCCGACCGGCAGCCAGCGACTCGTGCCGTGCAGGATGATCAGGGCTATGCCGACGGCGGTGACGCCGGCCAGCATGCCGGCGGCGAATTCGAAATTGCCGACAAGCACGAGGAAGGCGATCGCCGCTTCGCCGATCCAACCGACCACATTGGCCACCCAATCCCGCGCAATGCCGGTTATCTTAGACCATTCATAGTAGATCAGCAGACCGATCACCACGGCCAAGGTGCGAAAGGCAAGGCCGCCATACCAGGTGGCGACAAGAACGATGACCGCGAGAATCAATCCTGAAACGATGCGGAGCTTCAATTCCCTCTGCATCAGGTGCCGACCGCGGCTGCCTGCGATGACAGGCCACCGAAGCGCCGGTCGCGGGAGGCGAATTTTTCCAGCGCGGAGCGGAAAATCTCCGGACTGAAATCGGGCCAATATTCCGGGATGAAGATGAATTCCGAATAGGCGGCCTGCCAAAGCAGGAAGTTGGAAAGCCGTTCCTCGCCGCTGGTGCGGATGATGAGATCCGGATCCGGGATGCCGGCCGTGTCGAGACGGGCGTTGATCAGCGCGGGGGTGATGTCCTGTGCCCGCAGGCGGCCGGACTCGACATCCCTCGCGAGACTCACCACGGCGCGCGAGATTTCATCACGCGAGCCGTAATTGAAGGCGATGACCAGCGTCAACGCCGTGTTGTTCCTGGTGGTCTCCTCCGCCTCAAGCAGCAGGCCGAGAATGTCGCTGCGCAGGCTGTGGCGGTCGCCGATCACCTTGATGCGTACATTCTGGCGATGAAGCTCGGCAAGGTCGCGACGAATGAAAGCCTTGAGCAGACCGAGCAGATCGGAAACCTCGGCTTCGGGCCGGCGCCAGTTCTCCGAGGAGAAGGCGAAGAGGGTGAGATATTTTATGCCGGCCGCGCCGGCGGCGCGTACTGTCTCGCGGACCGCCTCGACGCCCTTGCGATGGCCCATCGTGCGCGGCAAGCCGCGCTGCTTGGCCCAACGGCCATTGCCGTCCATGATGATGGCAACATGCTCTGGCACAGTCACAAATACAGATTCCGACATTTCCCGTCCGGTCTTTCCAGGCAAAGGCACAGGTCCACTAGACCTGCATGATTTCCTTTTCCTTCTCGCCAAGCAAGCGGTCGATTTCGGAAATCGTCTCGTCCGTCATCTTCTGTACGCGTTCGGATTGCGCACGGCTCTCGTCCTGGCCGATTACACCGTCCTTTTCGGCTTTCTTGAGGCCGTCCATGCCGTCACGGCGGACATGGCGAATCGCGACCTTGCTCTTTTCGGCATAGTCGTGCGCCACCTTGACGAGCGACTTGCGGCGCTCCTCGTTCAATTCCGGCAGCGGAATGCGCAGGCTCTGGCCGTCGACGATCGGGTTGAGGCCGAGATTGGATTCGCGGATGCCGCGTTCGACGGCGCTGACCATCGACTTGTCCCAGACGGAAACCGTCAGCATGCGCGGCTCGGGCACGGTGATGTTGGCGACCTGATTCAAGGGCACGCGCGAACCATAGGCCTCGATCGTGACCGGATCGAGGATGTTGGCCGAAGCACGGCCGGTGCGCAGCGATGCGATGTCGCTCTTGAATGCGGAGACCGCGCCGTCCATCCGGCGCTTCAGTTCCTTGATATCGATACCTTCACTCATGTTGATGCTCCCGTTTAGAGCGATGCCGAAAAGTCAGCGGTTTTCGGAACGTCTCAGGCTCTAATTCTTTAATGTAGAACATGTTTCAGATTTCAGGCCAACCGGACCTAAAGCTCAATCATGTTCTAGCGAGGGCTGCGCCGAAACCGCGGCGCGGCTTGTATCAGTTGTCGGAGACGATGGTCTTGAGGCCACCGCCCGTCAAGATTTCAGCAAAACCACCCTTCTCGTGGATCGAGAAGACGATGATCGGAATGGAATTTTCCCTGGCAAGCGCCACGGCGGCAACGTCCATCACCGCAAGCCCCCTGTCCAGCACTTCCTGGTGCGTCAGGCGGTCGAAGCGGGTCGCATCGGGATATTTCTTCGGGTCGGCGGTGTAGATGCCGTCCACCTGCGTGCCCTTGAAGATCGCTTGCGCGCCCATTTCGGCGGCGCGCAGCGCGGCGGCGGAATCGGTGGTGAAGAAAGGATTGCCGGTGCCGCCGGCAAAGATCACCACGCGTCCCATCGACAGATGATAAAGGGTCGCTCGCTGCGAGAAACTCTCGCAGATTTCCGGCATGGAGATGGCCGAAAGCACCACCGTATCGATGTTCAGCTTGCGCAGCGAGGTTGCGAGCGCCAGCGCGTTGATGATGGTGCCGAGCATGCCCATATGGTCGCCGGTCACCCGGTCACCACCTTTGGATGCGACTGCGACACCACGGAAGATATTGCCGCCACCGACGACGACGCCGACTTCCACGCCCATATGCCTTGCCTCGGCGATATCGGATGCAATGCGATCCGCCACCGTGACATCGATCCCGAAACCCTGGGCACCCATGAGCGCTTCGCCGGAAGCCTTGAGCAGCACGCGTTTATAGACAGGCTCTAAAGACATCTTGGCTCCTCGTAAATTGCCGTGAATGCCCGATACACGAAGGGCACCGCGTTGTCACGCGATGCCCTGGCGTTTTCCCAATTATGGCTGAAAGATCAACCCTTGACGGCAGCCGCAACTTCAGCTGCGAAATCGGTCTCTTCCTTCTCGACGCCTTCGCCGAGCAGGAGACGTGCCATGCCGGCAACTTCGATCGGGGCGCCGACGGCCTTTTCAGCTTCCTTGATAGCGGCTGCAACGGTGAGATCCGGATTGATGACGAAAGACTGCGAGAGAAGAGCGACTTCCTCGAAGAACTTGCGCATGCGGCCGTCGACCATCTTTTCGATGATGTTGTCGGGCTTGCCCGAAGCGCGCGACTGCTCGATGAAGACGTTGCGTTCGCGTTCGGCGACGGCAGCATCGACTTCTTCCGGGCGGATCGCCAGCGGCGCGGTCGCTGCAATGTGCATGGCGACCTGGCGGCCGATTGCGTTCAGGGCTTCTTTGTCACCGGTCGACTTCAGGGCGACGAGAACGCCGAGCTTGCCGAGGCCGTCGGAAACCGCATTGTGGATATAGGTGGCGACGACGCCGTCCTCGACGGAGAGAGCAATCGAACGGCGCAGGTTCATGTTTTCGCCGATCGTTGCGATCGCATCCTTGATCGTGTCGGAAACGGACTTGCCGGATGCCGGATAGGTCGCGGCAGCCACGGCGTCGACCGTGCCGTCAGTGGAAACGGCGACCTTGGCGATGCCGCGGACGAGATCCTGGAAGGCATCGTTACGGGCGACGAAGTCGGTTTCGGAGTTGACTTCGACGACGACGGCCTTCGTGCCTTGGCTCGAAACGCCCACGAGGCCTTCAGCGGCGGTGCGGCCCGACTTCTTGTCGGCCTTGGCGATGCCTTTGGCGCGCAGCCAGTCGATCGCCGCTTCCATGTCGCCGCTGGTTTCAGCAAGAGCCTTCTTGCAGTCCATCATGCCTGCGCCTGTCTTTTCGCGCAGTTCCTTCACCATTGCAGCCGTAATCTCGCTCATTATCTTCCTCTTGTCGGTTCAAACGGTGGACCGCAAAGCGGCGCGACACCGGATTGAGGCACGAAATGTACCTGTATGTATGACAGCGTGATGAAGACGCGCCATAACGAAACTTTACTGGCGGAGCGCCTGACGCCTCCGCCTTGAAACAGGTAAGGCCGCCGAACTTCGATGAGTCGCGAGCGGCCTTCCCAGTCTATGCAAGCTTCGACGGAGTTTTGTCTCCGCCCGCCTTCATCAGCCTTCGGCTGCTTCCTCGAGAGCCGGCTCGACCGGAACTTCGGAAGATGCGCCGAGATCACGGCCGGAAGAGCTCTGCTGGCGCGCAATGCCGTCGATGGCAGCGCGGGAGATCAGCTCGCAGTACAGGGCGATGGCGCGCGATGCGTCGTCGTTGCCCGGGATCGGATAGTCGATCAGGTCCGGATCGCAGTTCGAATCGATGATGGCGACGACCGGGATGCCGAGGCGCTTGGCCTCGTCGATCGCGATCTTTTCCTTGTTGGTGTCGATGATGAACATCAGGTCGGGCGTGCCGCCCATATCGCGAATACCGCCGAGAGCCTTGTCGAGCTTTTCACGCTCGCGCTCGAGGTTGAGGCGTTCCTTCTTGGTGAAGCCCTGGGCTTCGCCGTTGAGGATCTCGTCGAGCTTGCGCAGGCGCTGGATCGAGTTGGAGATCGTCTTCCAGTTCGTCATCATGCCGCCGAGCCAGCGCGAGTTGACGTAGTACTGTGCCGAGCGCTTGGCGCTGTCGGCGATGATCTCGGACGCCTGGCGCTTGGTACCGACGAAGAGAACGCGGCCGCCGCGGGCGACGGTGTCGCTGACGACCTGAAGAGCGCGCGACAGCATCGGAACCGTCTGGGCCAGATCGATGATGTGAATGTTGTTGCGATCGCCGAAGATATACGGCTTCATCTTCGGGTTCCAGCGATGGGTCTGGTGGCCGAAGTGGACGCCTGCTTCAAGAAGCTGACGCATAGAAAAATCAGGCAATGCCATGCCTTGTTACTCCTTTTCCGGTTGAACCTCCGCAAGACGAACAGCACCCTCTTCGAGAATGCCACCGGCGGAACAGCCCGGATTTCTCCCGGACGATCCCAAGCCTTACGTGTGGAATGCCGGTGCCCATACATTCGGTTCGGCATAAAAGCAAGGAAAACATTCCATTTGGCCTAAAAACAAGGATCATGCCGAACTTCCGGCCGACTGCCCTGCCCTTAAAACGCGCCGCTCAGCTTGCCAGCGTCGGCAGCAGCGCCAGCATGACGCCGGCGTCGGGCATCGGCAGGACGGCGTCGATCTCGGCGGGCAGCAGGCTGGCGATTGCGCTGTCGGCGTTTCCGGTCGGCGTCCCCAGCGGACCGCGGAAGCCGTGTCGCGTCCAGGCGAGTTCCTGCAACCGCGGGCTGATCAGCGCCTCGATCAGCCGATTGGCATTTTCATCAACGACGATCAGCGGATGCGAGGAGTAAACGGTCGGGCGCGGATAGAGCACGACCGGCTTCGCGCTTGCGCTCGTCTTGATGCGGTCCCAGCGTTCTGGATCGGCGAGGATCCATTCGACCAGCTGATTCTCGTAGCCGACGATCATCGGTTCGCCGCCGAGGCCGCCTGCCAGATACTGCTCGAAAAGCTTGCCTGATGACGGCGACTTGAAGCCCATATTGCGGAAGATCGCCTGGACCTTGCCGCCTGATGCGGAAAGATCAGCCGATGTCGCGACATTGCCGCTAAAAAGGCTCAGCACGAGGCCGGCAAACATGAAGCAGGAATTGGAGCGGTTGGGATCGGTCGAGACGATGCGGGCGCGGCCATAGAGCGAGTTGACACCCAGTTTCGACCAGTCGGCGCCGGCCAGGATCGCGTCGAGCAGCGCCTTGAGATCGAGCTGATGGTGGCCGTCCTTCGTGACCGTTACCAACCCCGCCTTCGTCAGCCCATCGACCACCGGTTGCCAGGAATAGACGACGATCGGCGTGTTCAGTACGACGCGGTCGTTGCGGACACCGATCCCGTTCTGTCTGGCGATATCGACCATGATCGAGGAGGACGGCCAGAGGAATTGCGGATGCTGCGACAGCAGCGCCTGTTCGCGCACCATCTCGACGGAGCCGGCGACGCGGCTGTCCATCGTCAACCCGTATGCGCCAAGCGCTTTGATCACGTTGAGGTCGGCGACGAAGGCCTCCTTTTCGCCGCCGACGAAGCCGAAGAACGTCGTGCGGGCGCCAAGCAGGCCCTGCAATTCCGGCCGGTCCCGGACAGCGAAATAACCGCCGGTGCCGACGATGCCGGCTCCAAGCAACCCCACTCCGAAGGCGCGACGAGAAAGGGCCATCAGCGTCCAATATCCTCTTTGAGCGATGCCTGGATGAGGCGCAGGTCGGTGTCGAGCGTGCCAAGTTCCTCGTCGACCAAGCTGTCGGCGTAATGAATAAACGCCTCCTCGAGCTTCACCAGAACGCCGCGCACCTCCCCCAATTGCTTCGGATCTGGAACACGCTTGGCTTCTATCACGGCAAAACCTTCCGCCACCTCGGCGGCACGCGGCAGATAATAGGAGAGAAACCGGCGAACGGCGTTGGCGCTTTCGGGCTTGGCCTCGACCTTGCGAAAGACATCGGCGGCGATTTCGGCAAGATGCCGGGCAGCCCCGGCCGCAGGCTTGTCAACGATCGCGTCAGCGGCGGTCTCCAGCCGTTGCGCAAAGGGAACGGCCGTCTCCAACAGATCGCGGGCAAAGGCGACCCGCCCGCTGCCGATGCGCTTGAGATCGACACCTTCGAACAGCCGGCGCGGCGCGAGCAGAATGACGAGCCCGGCAAAGATCAGAAGGGCGATGATGGCGGCGATCCAGAAGGGCATGCCGGCGGCAAGACTCAACAGCGGCACGGTGATCGCCGCGGCCAGTCCCGCCACGATCCAGTTGCCATCATTGCCGAGCCAATTGTGCATGCTCGTCCTAATTATAGCCGCGCGCGGTGCGGAAGGCGGTCGGGAGATCGGAACCGCCGTCGAACACGCGCGCCGAGGTCAGCTTGGCAAGGCTGTCAAGCTGGGTCTTGTCGGCGTCGCCGAATGTGATGCCGAAGATCGGCACGTGCGGCTCGGTCGCGTTCCATTCGCTTATGAAGGCCTGGCTTCGATCGTCTGACTTGCCGTCGGTCATGATGACGATGGCAGGCAGATAAGTCGAGAGCTTGTCGGTTCCGGCGATCTGCTGCAGAGCCCGTTCGGCGCAGGCATACATATCAGTGCCGCCGCCCGCTCTTTGCAGCGAAATCTCCTTCAGCAAGCCTTCCTGCTCCAGCGGGTTTCCGCTTGCCATGAAGGCGTTGCGCACGCTGCCGTCGAAGGGAATGACGATGATCTGGTCGGCGGGTGACCATTGCACCAGCACCTTGCTCGCCTCATCTGGCGTCAGCAGGAAACGCATCGCCTTCTGCAACTGGTCCTCGCCATTACCCTGCATCGAGCCGGAAAAATCGAGGCAGAGCGCCGTCAGAGACGGTTTGCGCAGCGCCGCCTGGTAAAGGGTGAGCGCCTGGCGGATGACGCCGGGCTCCGGCATGCGGATTGCCGTCACCAGCCGGGTGGGATCGAAATTCCACTTCGGCTCCGGCTTGGCGGCAACGCCGGTCAGCGGGATGCGCCGGCCGGTATCGGCGATGCGCTGCTGCACGGGGCCTGAGCTCAAATAGGCAAGCAGATCGTTGAAGAAGCTCTGGACTTCGGGCCCGCGGCCATGATCGACGAAACCGATCGGCGAATCCGCCATGGCGACACCATCGGCCGGATAGATCGCGTAAAGCGGCTCCCGCGACAGGGCGGCCAGCTTGTCGTTGGTTTCCTTCAGCACCGCCTCGTAATTCCACATCGCGTCGTAGACGGTGCCCTTGCCGGCGGAATCGACATAGAGATCGGCAAGCCAGCCCGATGAGCCGGAAGAGCGCACGACGCCTGAAAGCAGCGCCCTGACGCTGTCCTGGACGTTCTTGTCATCGAGATCGCCGGGCTCGATCACCGGCTTGTTACCGAGCGCGCTCGACAGCATGGCGAGATAGGCGCTGGCGCCGGAATTGGATTGCGTCGCCGAAGTCATCAGGAATTTCAGCGATCCGCTCTGAACGGCAGCCAGAATGTCCTTCGTGAACACCTCCCTGCCGACCCAGCCGAGTTCCTCGGCCTTCGACCTGCGCACCCCCAATACCACGGGCGTCTGCGCGATCGAGGTCAAGTTCTTGACGCGGCGCCTGGTGTCGAACATGTCGACCCAGACGCTGGAGGCCGGCCAGACAGCATCCTGTGCGACGCCCTGGTCGCTCTGCAGCGCCAGGCCGATATCGAGCGTGCCTTCGTATTTGAAGGTGCAGGTGGCGTTCTTCTGCTTGCAGAATTCCTCGACGATCGGCTGCAGGACGGTGTTCTCCGAGCCTGATACGATGGAGAACTCCGGCCCTTGGTCGAAGGGATTGCAGCCGGCAAGGGCCAGAGCGGCAAGAAGTGCCAGACCTGAGAGCAGCGCTCGCATCGTCATCCTGTCGATCACGCCTCAGTCATCGCCTTCTTGAGCTCGATCGTCATCTGCTCCATCTGCTGCTCGGCGAGCGCCCGCTTCCGACGTCCCTCCTCCTGAACCCGAAGCACGCCTGAGATAGTATCGATCAGATCCCTGTTCGCCTTGGCGAGGGTGTCGATATCAACGATGCCGCGCTGCGACTGCTGCTCGATTGATATCGCCTGGCCCTTCATCATCTCTGATGCCTGGCGGATCATGTCGTTGGTGGCGTCCGTTACCGCCTTCTGCAGGTCGAGCGCCGATTTCTGCCGCGTCAGGCCAAGCAGAATCACCATCTTCTGCTTCCATGCCGGCACCGTCAGCGCAGACGTCGCCTGCAGGTTCTCGATCAGCGTCTCGTCGCCTGCCTGAACGATGCGGATTTGCGGCAATTGCTGAATGCCGAGCTGACGCGCCTGCTGCAGGTAGAAGACCCGTTTTTCCAGCCGATCAAGCGCCTGCAAGCTGTCCTGATAGGTCTGCGCCTCCAGCATGCCGCCGCCCGGGCCGGTCGTCGCCGCTTCGGCTTGCGCCTTCAGCTTCGGCAGGTCGACGCTGCGGAAACGTTCGGCGAAGGTTTTGCCGGCCTCAACATAAGAATCGAGCCGCGTGATCGATTGCCTGGTTTCCTCATGCAGGTCGTCGAGCAGCGCGATGTCGCGCCTCAGCGTGTCCTTGTGACGGTCGAGCTCCAGGCCGATCCGGTCGATCTGGCCGGCGACGTCCTCGAACTCCTGCTTAAAGCGTTCGAGCCGCGCTTTTGCGGAGAGGAACATGCGGCTGAGGAAGCCCTTGTCTTTCAGCGATGCCGGATCGAGGCTCTTCGACTTGAGGATGATGTCGGTCAGCAGGCGACCGACCTCGCCGAGATCCTTGTTGCGGACCTCGCGCAGGATCCTGTCGGCATAATCGCTGACAGCCTGCTGGGCGCGGTCGCCGTAGACCGAAATGCCGGCTCGATCGGTGATATCGATACTATCGGAAATGCGGGCAACTTCCGCCGGATCGGCGGCGACAACCGGCAGGGCGGCGTTCTGTACAGTCGCGAGATCGGTATCGGCCATAGTGAGGCTTTCCAGGCTTGCGGCGCGTGATGGTCTGGAGGCCTATTTCGCAACTGCAGGCCCCGTCGCATTGGACTGGCCGCTGGAGTCGCACCGATCACAAGAGCAGGACGACAGAAGGCGACTCAATCATCGCTGGTCGCCGACACAATAATGAACTTTATGATACAGTTTTATGACAGCGGAGAAACCGCGGCCTACTTGCAGACCTCAGCCTTGTGATCCAGCAGCTCGAGCTTGGCGAGCTTCCCGGTCAGGACAAAATCGCCATAATCCATCGTCAGGTCGCGGGTGATGCCGTTCTCGTAAAGCTTGAACGACATGCGATAGACCGGCAGCGAATCCGATTTTGCATTCTCGTTGAAATAGGCGATGGTCACCGGCCAGAAGGCCGTCTTCGAGAAGGCGCCGGCATTGCCGGCATCGGCCTCCTCGGCAGCGGGCGTTTCCTGCTTGCCGACGATCGTCGTCGTCACCAGCGACTTATCGCCGTCATCGGAACCATCGAAAACGCGGGCTTCGAAGAAACGTTTTCCCTCCTTGGCGTTCTGGATCACATCGAGCATATGTTCTGTCGGAAAGCGGCTTTCGCCAAGCTGCAGCTCACGGCTCGCCGGCTGCTTGAGATCGACCTTGACGCCATTGGCCTGATTCTCGGCCGCTCCGTTGACCTCCTTGTCGAGCTGGTCGTCGGTGAAGGATTTGGTGTCAAAGGTAAACTTGCGGTCCTTCAGGTTCTCGAAGGTCTTTGTCTGCTGATCGCTGACGCGCACGCTGTCGCCGGTGTCGATCTGCGTCACGAAGCGGAAATTGGTGGTGAAGCCCTGGCAATAGCTGCCGTCGAATTCATAGACCATGCGGCCGTACATCGAGGCGATGCCGGAGCGGTCCGACGCATCCTTCAATTCCAGATCGTAGACCGCGCGATGGGCGACGAGACCGGTCGCGATCGCAGCGCTTGCCGCAGGCGCACCCGCCCATGCATTGGCGGATACGCTGGCAAGAAGCAGAGCGGCAAGCGACGATCGGAACATTCATTCACTCCTGTTGGACTCAGCCGCGATGTTATATGAACTCTTTCGGCCAAATCGAGGCTCGAAGCTGTCATAATAAAGATTCTAGTCTTGATGCATAATTTTTGAAACATTGACAACAAAAGCGGAGACGAAAATGTCCGACAAAATTGCAGAGCGCCTGACTGAGATGGGGATAACCCTGCCCGAAGCCGCAGCACCTGCCGCAAATTACGTTCCCTATGTCATCAGCGGCAATCTTCTCTATATCTCCGGGCAACTGCCGCTCGACGGCGGCAAAGTCGCCGTATCCGGCCATCTCGGCAAAACGGTCGACGTTGCGAGCGGCCAGCGCGGCGCCGAGCTCTGCGCCATCAACATCCTCGCCCAGGCAAAAGCTGCGCTCGGCGGCGACCTCGGCCGCATCCGGCGCGTCATAAAGCTGAACGGATTCGTCGCCTCGGCGCCCGACTTTGTCGAGCAGCATCTCGTCATCAACGGCGCGTCGAACCTGATTGCCGGCGTGCTCGGCGAGGCGGGCAAACATGCTCGCGCCGCCGTCGGCATGGCCGCTCTGCCGCTGAACGCCGCCGTCGAGATCGACGCTATCATGGAAATCGCAGAATGACCAATGCGGACTGGATCAAGGACGTGCCGGTCGCCCATCGCGGCTATCACGACCTGAATAAGCTTGTCTGGGAAAATACGCTTTCGGCCTTCTCGCGCGCTGTCGAAGCCGGCTTTGCGATCGAATGCGACCTGCATTACGCCTCCGACGGCGTGCCGATCATCTTTCACGACGAGGATCTTCAGCGTCTGTGCAATCTGAACGGCGACGTCCGCGAGCGTACCTCCCGGGAACTCGGGCTGATCGCCGTCGGCGGCACGGGAGACAAGGTGCCGACGCTCCGCCAGCTCCTTGACCTCGTCAAGGGCAAGGTTCCGCTGGTGCTGGAGCTGAAGGGCCGTGAGGCCGACGACGAAGGCTTTGCCGAATCCGTGCTCGAAGTGCTCGAAGGCTATGAGGGCAAGGTCGCGCTGATGAGCTTCGACCATTGGCTGTTGCGCGATCTGAAGGCGCTTGGCTCGCCCTACCCGCTCGGGCTGACCGCCAATGGCAACACGCCGGAAGAGTTTGAGACCCATGCCAAGGCAATGGAGATCGGTCTCGACTTCATCTCCTATTATTATGACGACCTGCCGAATGCCTTCATCACGGGCGAACGCGACAAGGGCATTCCGGTGATGACCTGGACGGTGCGTGACGAAGAGGCGCGCCGGCGCACTTTCGCCAATGCAGACCAGATGACCTTTGAAGGTTTCGACCCGCGTGCGGTTTGACGCTCGCTTTTTGGCCAAGATCATGCGCAGACTGAAACAGAGCCGAAACCCTCCTCCCACAGGCTTCGCATCCGCCGCATGACCGATGAATTGTCCATTCGCGTAGAACGCTCCTTCACCGCGATTTCCCCGGAGAGCTGGTCCAGGCTTTCCGGGGCGTCGAAAGCTTGCAGCACGCTCGCCTATAATCCTTTCGTTTCGCACGCCTTTTTATCGTCGCTGGAAGAATCCGGCTCGGCCACGGCCGAAACCGGTTGGCTCGGCCACCATCTGTTACTCGAAACAGATGGTGGCGAGCTGATCGGCGCCCTGCCCGGCTACCTCAAGAGCCACAGCCAGGGCGAATATGTCTTCGACCACGGCTGGGCCGACGCCTTCGAGCGGGCCGGCGGGCGTTATTATCCCAAGCTGCAGTGCTCGATTCCATTTACACCCGCGATCGGCCCGCGTCTTCTCGTCGCCGAAGGGTTGCAGCGGCTGCCGATCCAGAGCGCGATCGCCGAAAGCCTCAAAGAGGTCGTGCGCCGGCTCGGCATCTCCTCGGCGCATATTACCTTCGTGCCTGATGAAGAGATCGGCGTCTTCGAGATGGATGGCTATCTGCACCGCACCGACCAGCAGTTCCATTTCATCAACGACGGCTATGCCAATCATGACGAGTTCCTCGAAACGCTCGCTTCGCGCAAACGCAAGGCATTGCGCAAGGAGCGCCGCGCCGCGCTCGAAAACGGCATCAGCATCGACTGGCTGACGGGGCGCGATCTGACGGAGCGGATCTGGGACCAGTTCTTCAAATTCTACATGGATACCGGCGGCCGCAAATGGGGCCGGCCCTATCTCACCCGCAAATTCTACTCGCTGATCGGCGAGCGCATGGCCGACGATATCCTGCTCGTCATGGCCAAGCGCGACGGGCGCTATATCGCCGGCGCGATCAATTTCATCGGCGGCGATACGCTCTACGGCCGTCACTGGGGCTGCATCGAGGACCACCCGTTTCTGCATTTCGAGGTCTGCTATCACCAGGCGATCGACTTCGCCCTGGCGAAGGGGTTGAAACGGGTCGAGGCCGGCGCCCAGGGCGAACATAAGCTCGCTCGCGGCTACCTGCCGGTGACGACGCATTCCGCCCATTATGTCGCCCATGCCGGGCTGCGCCGCGCGATCGGCGATTATCTCGCGCGCGAGCGCGCCGATGTCGAACAGATGAGTGAATTGCTGAGTGAGCACAGCCCCTTTCGCAAGGGTGAGCGTCAGCAGGAGGATTGACGCGGCCCCGGCGAGCGCGCTACCCGATCAAATGGAACGTGAGGAGATTTTGCGATGACCAGCGCCTATGACGACAACAATATCTTCGCCAAGATCCTGCGCGGCGAAATTCCCTCGCACCGAATCTTCGAGGACCAGCATACGGTGGCGTTCATGGATGTGATGCCGCAAGCGCCGGGCCACGTGCTCGTCGTTCCGAAGGCGCCTTCGCGCAATATCCTCGATGCCGATCCCGCCACCCTCGTCCATGCCATTACCGTCGTTCAAAAGGTCGCCCGGGCGGTCCAGGAAGTTTTCGACGCCGATGGCGTGTTCATCGCCCAGTTCAACGAACCGGCGGCTGGACAAACGGTGTTCCATCTGCATTTCCATATCATTCCCCGCCATGAGGGCGTGGCCCTCAGGCCGCATTCCGGCAAGATGGAAGACGGCGCTGTGCTTGCCGCCCATGCCGAAAAGATCCGGGCGGCCCTGGCGTAACACGGATCTCTGCCGACGAGGGGAAGCAAAAAAGGCCGCGGGTGACGCGGCCTTTTTTAATTCGGTGACGAGGTCTCACTTCTTGCGCGGAACCTTGGGAACCGTGCTTCCCTTCTTGGGGGCGTCGCGGACCTCGGGCTCGGCCTGCGGGACCGTCTTGGCGCGGGTCTTGCGGGCCGTCTTCGTTTTCAGCTCGCCATCATCCTCGTCGTCGGCTTCGGGATGCACGACCTCGGCTTCCGGCTTCGGCTTGATCGGCGCCGTATCCGGAATGGCTTCCAGCAGGATACCGGGCTTGCCGTCTTCCTTCGGGCCGACGGTGACGTTGACGACGCCGCCCTTCTTCAGCTTGCCGAAGAGGATTTCGTTGGCGAGCGGCTTCTTGATCGTGTCCTGGATCACCCGGGCCAGCGGGCGGGCGCCCATCTTCTCGTCGTAACCCTTTTCTGCGAGCCAGGCGATCGCATCCTCGTGCAGGTCGAAGGTGACATTCCTTTCGGAAAGCTGGGCCTCCAGCTGCATGATGAACTTCTGCACGACCTTGTGAATGACCGCCGTCGGCAGCGCCGCGAACGGAATGATCGCGTCGAGACGGTTGCGGAATTCCGGCGTGAAGAGACGGGTCAGCGCTTCCTCGTCCTCGCCGGTGCGCTTGGACGAGCCGAAGCCGATCGCGGCCTTGGCCATTTCGGAGGCGCCCGCATTCGTCGTCATGATCAGGATGACGTTGCGGAAGTCGATCTTCTTGCCGTTATGGTCGGTCAGCGTGCCGTGGTCCATAACCTGCAGCAGGATATTGTAGATATCCGGATGCGCCTTCTCGATTTCGTCGAGCAGGACCACGCAATGGGGATGCTGATCGACGCCATCGGTCAGGAGACCGCCCTGGTCGAAGCCGACATAGCCGGGAGGTGCGCCGAGCAAACGCGAGACCGTGTGCCGCTCCATATATTCCGACATGTCGAAGCGCAGGAGCTCGACGCCGAGCGACGCAGCCAGCTGCTTTGCCACCTCGGTCTTGCCCACACCGGTCGGACCGGAGAAGACATAGGCGCCGATCGGCTTGTTCGGCTCGCGCAGGCCGGCACGCGCCAGCTTGATCGAGGTCGAAAGCGCTTCGATCGCGATGTCCTGTCCGTAGACCACCGAACGCAGTTCCTGCTCGAGATTGGCAAGCACCGCCTCGTCGTCCTTGGAGACGGTCTTCGGCGGAATGCGGGCCATCGTCGCGATCGTCGCCTCGATCTCCTTTTCGGTGATCAGCTTGCGGCGCTTCGACGGCGGCAACAGCATCTGGGCCGCACCCGTTTCGTCGATCACGTCGATCGCCTTATCAGGCAGCTTGCGGTCGGAGATGTAGCGGGCCGAGAGTTCGACGGCCGACTTGATGGCATCGTTCGAATAGCGCAGGTGGTGATACTCTTCGAAATAGGGCTTCAGGCCCTTCATGATCTCGATCGCATCATTGATCGACGGCTCGCTGACGTCGATCTTCTGGAAACGACGCACCAGCGCCCGGTCCTTCTCGAAGAACTGGCGGTATTCCTTGTAGGTGGTCGAACCGATGCAGCGGATGGCGCCCGACGACAGGGCCGGCTTCAAGAGGTTCGATGCATCCATCGCCCCGCCCGAGGTGGCGCCGGCGCCGATCACTGTATGGATCTCGTCGATGAAGAGGACGGCGCCCGGATATTCTTCCAGCTCCTTGACGACCTGCTTCAGACGTTCCTCGAAATCGCCGCGGTAGCGTGTGCCGGCAAGCAGCGTGCCCATGTCGAGCGAGAAGATCGTAGCATCGGCGAGCGCCTCGGGAACCTTGCCTTCGACGATGCGCTTGGCAAGACCTTCGGCGATCGCCGTCTTGCCGACCCCGGGATCACCGACGTAGAGCGGATTATTTTTCGAACGGCGGCACAGGATCTGGATGGTGCGGCTGACCTCGGCATGACGGCCGATCAGCGGGTCGATCTTGCCGCCCTTGGCCTTCTCATTGAGATTGACGCAATAGGCTTTAAGCGCATCCTGCTGCTTCTTGGGCCCGCCCTCTTCCTCGCCGCCGCGCGCCGTCGGCTTGCTCTCGGCCTCTTCCTCGGCGCCGCGCGGAGTGCGGGTCTCCGACGCGCCCGGCCGCTTGCCGATGCCGTGGGAGATGTAGTTGACGGCATCGTAGCGGGTCATCTCCTGCTCCTGCAGGAAATAGGCGGCATGGCTTTCGCGCTCGGCGAAGATCGCAACGAGCACGTTGGCGCCGGTCACTTCCTCGCGGCCAGATGACTGCACATGGATAACGGCCCGCTGGATGACGCGCTGGAAGCCGGAGGTCGGCTTCGAATCCTCGTCGTAACCCGTGATCAGATTGGAAAGTTCGTTATCGACATATTCGACGAGCGTCTTGCGCAGCGCATCGAGATCGACATTGCAGGCGCCCATGACCGCGGCCGCATCGGCGTCGTCGATCAGTGCGAGCAGCAAATGCTCGAGCGTCGCATATTCATGATGCCGCTCGTTGGCAAAGGTCAGTGCCTGATGGAGCGCCTTCTCTAAGCTAGGCGAAAATGTTGGCACGTTCAGATCCTCACTTCTTTTCCATGACGCATTGCAGCGGATGCTGGTGCTGCCGGGCGAAGTCCATCACCTGGCTGACCTTCGTTTCCGCTACCTCGTATGTGAATATTCCGCACTCGCCGACGCCGTGATTGTGGACATGGAGCATGATGCGGGTGGCACTTTCACGGTCCTTCTGAAAAAAACGCTCCAGAATATGAATGACGAATTCCATGGGCGTATAATCGTCATTCAAAAGCAGCACGCGATAGAGGTTGGGCTTCTTGGTCTTTGGCTTGGTGCGCGTGATGACCGAGGTTCCGCGATTTCCGTTGTCCCCGTTCCTTTCGCTGTCGTTCTGCATCCGGATCGGCTTTGCGATCATTGTCATTCATTCCTCGATCAATCCGGCGGAGCATGGGAGGGTGCTTTTCCCGCCGAATATCTGAAACACTAACTTAGTTCATAATGGGCCGATTTTAAGCCCCCTGTCAGACACTGCAATCAAGAAATGCCGGCATGCACGGGAAAGACCAAAAAAGTCCCCGGGGCCGATCCGAGCGGACGCTGTGGCGAAGGTGGAAACAAAAAAGACCGGCTACAGATGCGTAGCCGGTCCCGGTATTTCAATATGTCGCGCAGGTTGCGCCGGCGCAATCAACTCATGCGGCGGCAGGCGTTGCCGCCGGCGCCTGCCTGCCCGTCTTGGCGACGGCAGCGGCGATCGGAGCCTCGTAAGGCTTATAGGCAGACTTGGCGAGATCGGCGTACATTTCGCCGAGCTTGGTGGCTTCGGAAACGAAGCTCTCATAGCTGGACTTGACGTAGCTGGTCTGCAGTTCGAACACGGCCTCGAAGCTCTTTGCCCCGGCCAGCGTTTCGAAATGCGTCACCGCATCCTGAAAGGACTTCTTCGAATAATCAGCAGCTTCGGCGGCGATTGCCTGAAAGCCCCTCGCCGTATCGGAATAGGTTCTCAACGCCGTATCGACGGCTTCCTTGCTCTTCCTGTTTGCTTCGTCAAAGTTGAACATGGCCGTCCTCCGTTGGGCTGTTGGATGGCGGCAGGGTAGCCGCAACGCACAAATAGTCAAGTAGTCTTGTGCGGCGCAAAACATCTCCAGGTTGCGCTACAGTGATAAGACAAAGCGGGCGCGCCTGTGAACGTACCTCTTTAACGGTTTTTGCTAATATATATCACAATGCCACAACCACGCGTTTTAAAAAAAATTTGATTCGGCAGCAAAAAAAACAAAAAAGACCGGGCGGATGCGCCGCCCGGTCCACTTCAAGTTCTCATGCGCGATCAAAGATCGACGTCGAGGATCGCCATCGAAAAGTTGTAGGAGCGATCGCCGTCTTCGTCGTCGACATAGACGACGCCCAGAAATTCTTCGCCGAGATACACTTCCGCGGAATCGTTCTTGCGCGGACGCGCCTTGACGATGATCTGCGGGTTGAACATGCGCTTGAAATAGGCGTCGAGCTTCTTGATTTCTTCAGGCTTCACTCTGTCATCTCCGTAAGCGGTCTTGATTGGCCGCTTCTTGCACAGGAAAAGCAGCGGTGTAAAGGCGGGCTGCTGCTTGGGCAGTGGCTGTCCCCGCTCGGTTCCTGCCGGTTTTCCTTTCCTTTCGAACAGGCGCTCAGATATCGGCGCCGATCACCTGGTCCATGTTGCGCGACGGTTCGGAACAACCGGCCTCGCCGACGACCTTGGCCGGCACGCCTGCGACCGTCTTCTTGGGGGGCACCGCCTTCAGCACGACAGAGCCAGCGGCGACGCGCGAGCAGTAGCCGATCTCGATATTGCCGAGGATCTTGGCGCCGGCGCCGATCATGACGCCGCTGCCGATCTTCGGGTGGCGATCGGCGCCCTCCTTGCCGGTGCCGCCGAGCGTCACGCCGTGCAAGATCGAGACATTGTCGCCGATGACGGCCGTCTCGCCGACGACGAGGCCGGTGGCGTGATCGAGGAAGATGCCCTTGCCGATACGCGCGGCCGGATTGATGTCGGTCTGGAAGACGCTGGAGGAGCGGCTCTGCAGGTACAGCGCGAAATCACGCCGGCCACGGTTCAACAGCCAGTGGGCGAGACGATGCGTCTGCAGCGCATGAAAGCCCTTGAAATAAAGCACCGCTTCCATGAAGCGCAGGCAGGCGGGATCGCGGTCGTAGATTGCCTGGATATCGACGCGCAGGATCGAGCTCCACTCCGGCCAGTCGAGCAGCATTTCCTCGAAGGTCTGACGCAGCAGGTTCGCCTGCATATCCGGATGATCGAGACGTTCGCAGATGCGGTGGATGACGCATTCCTCAAGCGAATGGTAATTGATAACCGTCGAGTAGAGGAAGGCGGCGAGAACCGGATCCTTTTCGGCCGCGATCCGTGCTTCCTCGCGCAGGCTGTCCCAGATGGGATCCATCACTTTCAGCGGATGGCCGGTCTCAAAAGCACGGATATCTGTCTTGGCGACCATCGCCGCTCTCCTCGTTGCCAGCCGGAATGCCGTTTTCGGAATACCGATATATAGAGGAAAACGGCAATAACATAAATGGGTGCCGTCGCCATGGTTTTTTAGCATGGTTTTTCGGCATCACGATGATGTCACCGCTCGGCGACCCTTGCGTAGAAGGCCAGCACCGCCAGCTTGAAAACCTTATCGCCGACGGCGAGCATATGATCGCGGCCGGGAATATCGAGCGCTTCGGCCTCGGGCATCAGGGCAGCCAGTTCCTGCGGCGAGCCGGCGATATCGTCCTTGGTGCCGACGCCGATCAGGGTCGGCATGTCGAGCTTGCCCATATCGGAGCGAGCGACGAGGTCGCGCGAGCCGCGGATGCAGGCGGCAAGCGCAGTGCGGTCGCTCTTAGTCTGTTCGGCGAAGGCGCGGAACATGCGGCCGCGCTCATGCGTCACGACCTCCAGCGACGGAGCCAGCAGCGCATCGGCGATCGGGTCCCAGTCGCCGACCCCGTCGGTCATGCCGATGCCGAGGCCGCCGAGCACCAGCGAGCGGACGCGGTGCGGATTGGCGAGTGCTGCAAAAACGGAAATGCGCGCGCCCATCGAATAGCCCATGAGATTGGCCTCAGGGATGCCGAGATGATCGAGCAAGGCGATCGCATCGCCGGCCATGACCCAGGGGCGATAGGCTTCGGCATCGTGCGGCTTGTCGCTCGCGCCATGGCCGCGATTGTCGATGGCGATCACCCGATAGCCGGCATCTCCCAACGTCTTCAACCAGCCCGGATGCACCCAATTGACGTTCGCCGTCGAGGCAAAACCATGGATCAGCAGGACAGGCACGCCGGACGGGTCGCCCTCATCGAAAAAGGCGATCTCCAATCCGTCATGAGTGAAGCTTGAAAATGCAGGTGTATTCAGGTTCATCGGGCCTTCCTTTTGGCGCGACCATAGTCGAGCCGCCTCTCGGCGTGAAGCCAAAATAGTGGGTAAAAACTGTGTCCGGAGCGGCGCTTTGGCTCTACACATTTGCGGCGAAGGCTTATAAGGTCCGCGCACTTTCAAAGCATTCGGAGAGCGACATGGCCGGCCATAACATTCCCCACTTCCAGAACGACGGCGGTCATCGCGTCATCGAAGTCGGCGTCAAGGAATTCATGTGCACCGGCGCATCGGTTCCGTTCGACCATCCGCATATCTTCATCGACATGGGCGACGACAACGAGAAGGTCTGTTCCTACTGCTCGACGCTTTACCGCTATAATCCTTCTCTCAAGCCGAGCCAGACCAATCCGGCCGGCTGCGTTTTCCACGTGAAGGCGGCGTAAACCGTCCAGAATCCGGATCGGACTTGATAATGCCGGTCGAACATGCCGCCATCATCGGCGCCGGTATTGCCGGGCTGACCGCTGCGCTTTCGCTTTCGCGGCGGGGCATCAGCTCGGAGATTTTCGAGCAGGCGGATGAACTCGCCGAGGTCGGCGCAGGATTGCAGGTTTCGCCGAACGCCTCCCGCATCCTGGCAGAACTCGGCGTCCTCGAGGGACTTTCAAAAGTATGGCTCGAACCGGAGGCGATCCGGCTGATGTCAGGCGGTTCGCTGCGCCAGCTTGCGGCCGTGCCGGCCGGCAAATTCGCGCGGCAGCGCTGGGGGGCACCCTATGGCGTGCTGCACCGCGCCACATTGCAGAATGCGCTTCTCACCGTAGTCGAAGCCGATCCGCTCTGCCGGCTTCATCTCGGCGCGCGAATGGAATCGAATTCGCCACCTGTCGAACGGGCCGCCGATGTGGTCATTGGCGCGGACGGCGTCTGGTCGAAACTCCGGCACTCCATACCCGGCAGCCCCTCACCGCGCTTTTCCGGCAACATCGCCTACCGCTTCACCATTGCCGAAGACGAGGCGCCGGGTTTTCTCGACCGGACAAGCGTTTCGGCCTTTCTCGGCGGATCGGCGCATCTTGTCTGCTATCCGCTGAAAGAGACCGGCAGCATCAACATGGTGGCGATCACCGCCGGCAATGCCGCGCCGCAGGCTTGGGGGAACGAGCCGACGGCAGAGCAGCGCGCGCGGCTCCGGGCGCAGCTTTCCGGTTGGAACAGCGCGATCATGTCGCTGCTCGAAAAACAGCCGAAGCTGACGTTCTGGCCGCTCTTCGAAACCACGTCGGGCGCGTGGCAGGACGGCCGCGAGACGGTTCTGATCGGCGACGCCGCGCATGCGATGATGCCCTTTGCCGCCCAGGGAGCGGCCATGGCGATCGAAGACGCCTACGAACTTGCCGCGGTTCTTTCAAACCGTCCGGTGGCGGAAGCACTGGCGCTCTTTGAAAGGCATCGTGCGCCGCGCATTGCAAAGCTTCGCCAGCGCGGCGCCTTCAACAAATTTGCCTATCATGCGAAGGGGCCGATCCGGATCGGCCGTGATCTGGTGCTCGGCCTCAAGCCGCCGCAAAGCCTGGCGGCCGATCTCGACTGGATCTACGGCTACCGGGCTCGGAGCACGCTGTAAGGCGCCGCAAGCGGCCGCAGCCCCTAAAGCGCATCGCGATCTTTCAGATCCGCTCATTGCGCTTTAGGTATTTGTTCTACGCATTCGTTGCCGCAAAACCGCTGCACATTTTTGCGCGACATACTTTAGCCGCAACTGCTCAGACGGCGCTTGCCGCCGCGAAACCCCGTTCGATATCGGCCTTGAGGTCGGCCACATCTTCTAGGCCGATCTGCAGGCGGATGACCGGCCCCTCCTTCGGCGCCTTGGCGACCTTGCGGTCGTTCAGATTGGCCTGTAGCGCGAGGCTTTCAAAGCCTCCCCAGGAATAGCCGAGACCGAAAATCCTGAGCGCGTCGAGGAAGGCGTGGGCCTTCGCCTTGAATTTCTGGGGGCTCTCCACGGCAAGCACGAAGGAAAAGATACCGCTGGCGCCCGTAAAATCGCGTTTCCAGATAGTGTGAGAGGGGAAACTCGGCAGCGCCGGATGCAGCACGCGGGCGACATCCTCCCTGCCCTCCAGCCATTCGGCGATATCAAGCGCGCTTTGATAATGGCGCTCGAGGCGCAGGCCCATGCTGCGCAGTCCGCGCAGGATCTGATAGGCATCGTCGGGCGCGCCACAGATACCGAGCACGCCGTTCGCCTCCTTCAGCCGCTCCCAGTGCTCGGCATTGGCCGACACCGTTCCGAGCAGGATGTCGGAATGGCCGGATGGATATTTGGTCGCTGCATGGATGGAGATGTCGACGCCGTGATCGAGCGGCCGGAAATAGAGCGGCGTCGCCCAGGTATTGTCCATCATGACGACGGCGCCATGGCGATGGGCGACCGCCGAGATCGCCGGAATATCCTGCATTTCGAAGGTATTGGAACCGGGAGCCTCGGTATGGACGAGCCTGGTGTTCGGCCGGAACAGCGTCTCGATGCCGCTGCCGATCGCCGGATCGTAATATTCCACCTCGACGCCGAGCCGCTTCAGCATCGTATCGCAGAAATGGCGGGTCGGGCCATAAACCGAATCGACGACGAGTGCGTGATCGCCGGCGGCGACGAACCCCAGGAACGGAATGGTGACGGCCGCCAGCCCGGAGGGGACGAGGATCGTGCCGGCAGAACCTTCGAGCGCATCGATCGCCTCGCAGAGCGCGTCCGTCGTCGGTGTGCCGCGCGTTCCATAGGTGTATTTCTGCGAGCGCGTGTCCATCGTCGCCGCATTCGGAAACAGGACCGTCGAGGCATGCACGACCGGCGGATTGACGAAGCCGTGATAGTCGAAGGGGTCGTTGCCGATATGGGTCAGGCGGGTGTTGATGCCGGCGGTCTGCAGCAAGCTGTCTTTGTCTTTCATGTCGGAAATAGCCTTTGGCGAGGGGCGCAAAACCAGACTTTTGGACGCCTCGACCGGTCCGGTCAACCCCTCGAGGAGGGGGACACCAGTCGCGAGGTTTTTCTAAATTCGCGTTATTTTTCCGCAATTGGGCGCTCATTTCCTAGCCAACCGCCTTCGAATGTGGCGCAATCCGGCAAAATGCTGAATTTTGCCGCAATTATTGATGGCGACACTTGACCATGGTGACATTTGCGACTGTGATAGGGTACTCGCGCCGGGAGGGTGTCGAGACGATGGGGGTGGCAGAGTTTTCCGCCGGAACGCCCCACAAGAAAATATAATACAACGGAAAAGGTTGGGAAAAAAATGAAGAACAAGCTTCTGTCCGCCGCGATCGGCGCAGCAGTTTTCGCTCTTGGCGCCTCGGCTGCTTCGGCCACGACTCTCGGTGATGTAAAGGCAAAGGGTTTCATTCAGTGCGGCGTCAACACCGGTCTCGCCGGCTTCGCAGCGCCTGACGCTTCCGGCAACTGGGCGGGCTTCGACGTCGACTTCTGCAAGGCTGTCGCTTCGGCCGTGTTCGGCGACCCCACCAAGGTGAAGTTCACGCCGCTCAGCGCCGCCAATCGCTTCCCTGCCCTGCAGTCGGGCGAAATCGACGTCCTCGCCCGCAATACGACCTGGTCGATCAACCGCGATACGGCACTCGGCCTGAACTTCCGTTTCGTCAACTATTATGACGGCCAGGGCTTCATGGTCCGCAAGAGCCTGAACGTGAAGTCGGCATTGGAACTCTCCGGCGCATCCGTGTGCGTCCAGTCGGGCACGACCACCGAGCTCAACCTCGCCGATTATTTCAAGGCGAACAATCTTCAGTACAATCCGGTCGTCTTCGAAAAGCTGGACGAGGTCAACGCCGCCTATGATGCCGGCCGTTGCGACGTCTACACCACCGACCAGTCCGGTCTGTATTCGCTGCGCCTGACGCTGAAGAACCCGGACGAACACGCGATCCTGCCGGAAATCATCTCCAAGGAACCGCTCGCCCCGGCTGTTCGTCAGGGTGACGACCAGTGGTTCGATATCGTCAGCTGGGTCGGCTATGCCATGATAAATGCTGAAGAATTCGGCATCACGCAGGCCAATGTCGACGACATGAAGAACTCGCCGAACCCTGACATCAAGCGCTTCCTCGGCGTCGAGGCGGATACCAAGATCGGCACCGATCTCGGTCTGACCAACGACTGGGCTTACAACATCGTCAAGAACGTCGGCAATTACGGCGAAGTCTTCGAGCGTAACATCGGCCAGGGCAGCCCGCTCAAGATTGCGCGCGGCCTTAACGCCCTGTGGAACAAGGGCGGCATTCAGTACGCTCCGCCGGTTCGCTGAGCGGCATCACGCATGAAGCCGGAAAGGCGGGCGACCGCCTTTCCCCTCCAATAAAAAAGCTCCGAAAAGGAGCGTAATGGGGAATTGGCCAAGCATGACGCATCAGGCTTTGGATTCAACACGTGTATCCAGGAGCGGCTGGAGCCTTCAGTCCGCCCTCTACGACCCGACAATTCGGGGCATTTTCTTCCAGGTTCTCACCATCGTCCTGCTGGTCGTCTTCGTCTGGTGGGTCGCGCACAACACTGCCGTCAATCTGGCGCGCGCCAACATCGCGTCGGGCTTCGGTTTTCTGAACGGCCGTGCCGGGTTCGAGGTCGGTCAGTCGCTGATCGCTTATTCAAGCGATTCGACCTACGGCCGGGCGCTGGTCGTCGGCCTTCTGAATACGATCCTGATCGCCGTTACCGGCATCATCACCGCCACCATCATCGGCTTCATCATCGGCATCGGCCGCCTGTCGAGGAACTGGCTGATTGCCAAGCTGTGCACGGTCTACGTTGAAGTCTTCCGCAATATCCCGCCACTGCTTGTCATTTTCTTCTGGTATTCGGGCGTTCTGGCGGTTCTCCCGAATGCGCGCGAGTCACTGCATCTGCCGCTCGGGGCGTATCTGAACAACCGTGGGCTTTCTTTCCCCAAACCGATTTTCGGCGAGACTTTCTGGCTCGTCGGCGTCGCCTTCGTCGTCGCGATCATCGCCGTTATCGTCACGGTCCGATGGGCGCATCGCCGGCAGGCAGCGACAGGTCAGCCGTTCCATACGATCTGGGCTTCGATCGGCCTGCTGATCGGCCTGCCGCTGATCGTCTTCCTGGTCGCAGGCGCGCCGCTTTCCTTCGATTATCCGATCGCGGGCAAATTCAACCTCACCGGCGGCTCCGTCGTCGGGCCTGAATTCATGTCGCTCTTCCTGGCACTTTCCTTCTACACCGCTGCCTTCATCGCCGAAATCGTGCGCGCAGGCATTCGCGGTGTGCCGAAGGGACAGACCGAAGCTGCGGCCGCACTCGGGCTTCACCCCTCGTCGATCACCCGGCTGGTCGTCATTCCGCAGGCCTTCCGCATCATCATTCCGCCGCTGAGCAGCCAGTATCTCAATCTGACCAAGAACTCGTCGTTGGCGATCGCCATCGGTTTTGCCGATCTCGTCGCCGTCGGCAGCACGACGCTGAACCAGACCGGTCAGGCTGTCGAGGTGATCCTCATCTGGATGGTCATTTACCTCAGCCTCAGCGTCGTAACTTCGTTGTTGATGAACTGGTTCAATGCCAAGATGGCGCTGGTGGAGAGGTAAGATGAGCAACGCTTTCGTCAGAACCGCCATACTGGCGCCGGAACCGCCGCCCTCGGCAGAGAAAGGCCCGGTCGCTTGGATTCGGCGTAACCTGCTTGCGACGCCCAAGGACATGGTCCTAACCGTCCTGGCGCTGGTCTTTGTCGTTTGGGCCCTCCTGCACGCGCTCGACTGGCTCTTCGTGCAGGCGGTTTGGAGCGGCCCGGACCGCACCTTCTGCGCCACTGCCGTACAGGGTGGCATCCAACCGGATGGCTGGAGCGGTGCATGCTGGGCCTTCGTCAATGCCAAATTCGACCAGTTCATCTTTGGACGTTATCCGCTCGACGAGCGCTGGCGCCCGACGCTGGTCGGCATTCTTTTCGTACTCCTGTTGGTGCCGATGCTCATCCCTTCGGCGCCGCGTAAGGGCGTCAACGCCCTCCTGCTCTTCGGCGTGCTGCCGATCGTTTCCTTCTTTCTGCTTTACGGCGGATTTGGCCTGGAAATCGTCGAGACCCCACTCTGGGGCGGGCTGCTGGTGACGCTGGTGCTCTCTTTCGTCGGCATCGCCGTCTCCTTCCCTCTCGGCATCATCCTGGCGCTCGGAAGGCGCTCGCAGATGCCGGTCATCCGCACGTTCTGCGTCGTTTTCATCGAAGTCGTCCGCGGCGTGCCGCTGATTACCGTCCTGTTCATGGCGAGCGTCATGCTGCCGCTTTTCCTGCCGGCCGGCTGGACGGTAGACAAGCTCTTGCGCGCGATCATCGGGGTATCGATCTTCGCCTCCGCCTATATGGCGGAAGTCATCCGCGGCGGCCTGCAGGCTATTCCCAAGGGCCAGTTCGAGGGCGCGGATTCGCTCGGGTTGGGCTACTGGCAGAAGATGCGGTTGGTGATCATGCCGCAGGCAATCAAGCTGGTGATCCCCGGCATCGTCAACACCTTCATCGGCATGTTCAAGGACACCTCGCTGGTATCGATCATCAGTATGTTCGACCTTCTCGGCATCGTTCGCCTCAACTTCGTCGATCCGAACTGGGCAACCGCAGTAACGCCGCTGACGGGGCTGATATTCGCTGGCTTCGCCTTCTGGCTTTTCTGCTTCGGCATGTCGCGCTATTCAGCATTCATCGAACGTCACCTCGACACCGGCCACAAACGATAAGAATGAGGGAAATAATCATGGCTGAAGCTCCAGCTAAGAAGCTCACCGTTTCCGCAACGGAAGTGGCGATCGAAATCATCAACATGAACAAGTGGTACGGCGATTTCCACGTGCTGCGCGACATCAACCTGAAGGTCATGCGCGGCGAACGCATCGTCATCGCCGGCCCGTCCGGTTCGGGCAAATCGACGATGATCCGCTGCATCAACCGTCTCGAAGAGCACCAGAAGGGCCAGATCATCGTCGACGGCACCGAACTCACCAACGATCTGAAGAAGATCGACGAGGTGCGCCGCGAGGTCGGCATGGTATTCCAGCACTTCAACCTCTTCCCGCACCTGACGATCCTCGAAAATTGCACGCTAGCGCCGATCTGGGTGCGCAAGATGCCGAAGAAGCAGGCGGAAGAAATCGCCATGCACTTCCTGAAGCGGGTCAAGATCCCCGAACAGGCCAACAAATATCCGGGCCAGCTTTCCGGCGGTCAGCAGCAGCGCGTGGCCATCGCCCGGTCGCTCTGCATGAACCCGAAGATCATGCTGTTCGACGAGCCGACTTCGGCGCTCGATCCGGAAATGATCAAGGAGGTGCTCGACACCATGGTCGGCCTCGCGGAGGAAGGAATGACCATGCTCTGCGTCACCCACGAAATGGGTTTTGCCCGCCAGGTCGCCAACCGCGTCATCTTCATGGATCAGGGGCAGATCGTCGAGCAGAATTCGCCAGCCGAATTCTTCGACAATCCGCAGCACGAGCGCACCAAGCTGTTCCTCAGCCAAATCCTGCACTGACCCCGAATGCTGAACTTGTTGGAGGCCCGCCGCACCTTTTGGGTTCGGCGGGTCTTTCATGTTCAGCGGGCGGCGGCGGCCTGCAACAGATTGCAGACACCGGCAGGACGGGAATCGCCGCCGCCCGGCGGAAGGTGCGGGCCGATCTCCTGGATTGATCCATTGAGAGGCCGCCGCGCTGGCGGTCCCGGCCATGCCGAGAGCGGTTCAGCTTTTTCATGGAAGCGCAGAACCGCTCTAAGTTTTTGTTTTTACCCAATTCCGGGACGGAAACCGTTTCACACTTTTCCTGGAATTGCTCCAGCACCCCATCCCTCTTGCCCGCAGGCGTTGAAACAAATAACCTCCCGCTCGATTACTTCGATGATCAACCAGAGGAGAACTAAACCAAATGAGATTGATGGCAGTCGTTGGCGTTGCACTTAGCCTGGGCTGTATTTCGGCCGCAGAATCTCCTTCAAACTATCAATCCTACAGCGGCGTACGGGTCGACACAGACCCTGCCCTCCTCTCTCGATACGACAAAGCTCTTCAGTGGTGCGTGCCGGAGGCAGGCTCATGGCGACGCGGGTCGCCGGATCCGCAGAGCCTGCACTATAACGCGGCGCTCAGAAATTGCCTCTACAGGCGCGGCTTTGTCGATCGAGGCGTCTACGCTTACCCCATCCCCAAGATTTACTTCGATCATTTCCTGGATCGCTGAGAAGAACCGAACGGTTCTAGTTTGCCATAGGACTTCAAAAGCCGGGAACACAAGCCCGGCTGTATCGGTGTGGCTTGTCGACGGCGGCCGCATATCAGCTTTTGGCGCTGTCGGATGGCCGGCCCTTGCCGTCCGGCATTTACCACGGGGATGGTGGAAGCTGCAGCGCGGCTTTCAGGGCAACCGGAGCAGCGGGATTGGACCGAGCTCCATAAGTGCGGGGATCGGGAGCTGCGGGATGGATGCGAACCTCAACCGACGGTCGACACCGCATGTACTTTCATGTCATCTCGAACTTCGTAGAACTTGCTGCCGTCGATATAGATAAAATGGCAGCTTGGCTTTTCGCCTTTGCCGGCAGAACAGGCCTTATCCCCCTTGAAGGTGAGTTTCGTTTTCACGTCGATCGTTTTGCCGCCGACATCGGCCTTGCCGGTAATGGTCCCCTTCTTCCAACTCCAAACGAGTTCGGCGGTCACAGGCTTTTCGAGATCGACAATCTCTACCTTCACATGCTTGCCATCAGCAAAAGCTTTGAACTCGTCCATAGTAGCCTTTTTGGCCCCTGCAGGAAGATCAACCGCGTAGGCATTCATTGCAGTTAGAAATGCAGCGGCGCTGATGCTCACAAAGATCGTTCTCATACTCGCCCCCTAAGAATTGACCAGGGAGGGTATACGTTGTCGACGGCAGCAGCATCCCACCTATTGCGGCTAGAGGCAGTATAGCGCAGATCGAACATATATAATCCCACGATATTTCAACTTTCTGGCGACATCCTCAGAATTTCTGTCTTTGTCTTGGCTGCAACGCACCACACGAAATAACCCACTTGCGATGATTACTTTGCCGTCTTGGGTAATATTATTCACGTCTGCGATGTATCAAAGATGATCTCCATAAAACTGCTTGCCGCCTGCATGACGACGTGACAGCCAAACCGAAATCGTCATGGCTCCGGTATCGGAAAGCCAGCCACGAAGAAGATGGATCTTTCCCTCGCTATACAACAACTGCGAGGCCGAGAGCGTCTGAACATCTCCGTGCCGTTCGATGTGCCGCCAAAGGACCCCGCGCCGCAATTGGGTTCGGCCGCCTCCACGCCAGATGAGGTGTCCGAGCAAATTTCCCTTGTAATCTAGCGATGTGACCCCGAGCCATGGATGAATTGCCCCGCCCACCTTCTCCAAAATGGCGGGGTTCGAGTTCAGGATTGTTCGGGATACGCCACCACCTGAGCGGTGTCTTTCGGCGCGATCACACGCATTCGATGCCGTTGCGCTGAGTATAGGCGTCCGCCAGAGCCTGCGCTTCGAAGGCGAATTTCACCTGCTGGCATGTGTCTGCGGAGGAGCGGTGTGCCCATTATCTAATCAGTCTTGAAAGCGACTCATGATCGAATCGAGCACCCCGGAGAGGGTGCTGGCCTTGCCACGGCCATGTCAATTAGCCCCAATCGTGAAGGCGAAGCTGCCAAAAATTGAAAAATTCAGAAAAAATGTTGATGCCGCCTTGGCGGCAGGATTCCAGTCACGTCCATCAGATTTTCCTAATCTTTTCAATGGGCGGGCGTCGCCCTGGTTGCAGAAAGAATAATTCGCGGGAAGCGAGATATATATTTTGTCCCAATTTGGGCGAATCGGATTTCCGCAAATATTTCAAAATGTAACTTGGGAGTGATCTGGATATTGTGGCAGCAATATGGCTATGTTTCTCAAGTACTTACTGTTTAGATGCTGTTGCGCCCTTCAGAACCTCGTCCTATAAACCCCGCCGCAAGACATGATTAACCACAAAATATTAGACAACGCTGAAGTTGAGGAACAAAACCATGACAACATACTACGTAGCTTCGAGCAGCAGCGGCGGCGGTAACGGCAGTGCCTCCTCTCCTTTTCGCACGATCAGTGAGGCGATGGCTTCGAACCTTAAGCCTGGCGACGAGGTCGTGGTGAAACCGGGGACGTACAACGAGAGCATCAACATCGACAAGGACGGCTCGGCGGCAGCCGACATCACGCTGCGCTCGGAAGTGCCCGGCGGGGCGCTGATCCGGGCCCCCGCGGGCTCCTGGAACGCGATCAGTGTCAACGCCAACCACGTGGTCGTCGACGGCTTTGATATCAGCGGCGCCAGCGGCGACGGCATCGAAGCGAGCGGTGTCCACCACGTCCAGATCCTCAATAACAAGGTCCACGGCAACGGGGAGTCGGGCATCCAGTTCAACCAGTCGGACTTCATCCACGTCGAAGGCAACGAGACCTATAATAACGCGTCGTCGGGCTGGTTCTCGGGCATCTCGCTCTACGAGAACCGGAACATCACCGGTGATACCTCGACGGATGGCTACCGGAACATCGTGCGCAACAACATCTCGCACGACAACGTCACAAAGTCTGGTGAACACACCGACGGCAACGGCATCATCATCGACGATTTCCAGAGCACGCAGGCGAGCGGTAATCCGAACTACACGTTCAAGACCCTGGTCGACAACAACCTCGTCTACGGGAACGGCGGCAAAGGCATTCAGGTTACCTGGAGCGACTCCGTCACCGTGAAGAACAATACCGCCTACCACAACAACCAGGACCCGCAGAACACCGGCACCTGGCGGGGCGAGCTGAGCAACTCGGCGTCGAGCAACAACACCTGGGTCAACAACGTCGCCGTAGCCGACCCGTCGCTGAACAAGAACAATACTGCGATCGATAATACGTCGACCGACGCCTACACCAACAAAAACGTCGTCTGGGCCAACAACATCACCTACAACGGCACGGCCGGCCAGGCCTCGGTTAAAACCGATGGCGGCAACGCGATGCCTAGCTCGGCGGACGGCAACAAGCTCGGCGTTGACCCGAAATTCGTGGGGGCATCGAGCGACGACTTCCACCTCGGCTCCGGCTCGGCGGCGGTTGACAGCGGAACCACCAAGTACGGCGTCAGCTCGGTCGATCTGGACGGCGACGCGCGCGTCGTAGGAACTGTTGATATGGGTGCTTACGAATCCGGCTCCGCCCCGGCATCGGGAACACCGACCGCACCAACGCAACCGACAACGCCAACCACCGGTACGCCGACTACGGAGACGCCCACTACGGAAACGCCCACCACGGGAACGCCCACCACGGGGACGCCGACCACGGGGACGCCGACCACGGGAACGCCAACTACGCCGACTACGGAGACCCCCACCACGGGAACGCCAACCACAACCACGAAGCTGTACACCGGCACCAACGGCAATGACATCATGCCGCACACCGGTCAGTCCAACGGCGGCAACGAAACCTTCAAGGGTCTCGCCGGTAATGACATGTTGAAGGGCGGCGCCGGCGCGGACGTGCTCGACGGCGGCAATGGCAACGACACCGCCAGCTATGCGGGCTCCAGCGCGGGGGTCCACGTCGACTTGGCGACTAAGGTAGCATCGGGCGGGCACGCCACCGGTGACAAGCTCGTCAGCATCGAAAACGTGACCGGCTCCAGCTACGACGACGTGCTGACCGGCGGCAATAACGGCGGCAACGTTCTCAATGGCGGGGCCGGCGCGGACAAGCTGAACGGCGGCGCCGGCGCAGACGTCATCATTGGCGGTGCCGGGAAGGACATCATGACCGGCGGCACCAGCTCGGATACGTTTGCCTTCAAAACGGCGACGGAAACTGGGTCCGGCTCGAACCGCGACGTCATCACCGACTTCCAGCATGGCGTCGATAAGATCGACCTCTCGGCGATCGATGCGAATGGATCTGCGCAGGGCGATGCAGCCTTCCATTTCCAGGCGCAGGAGAATGCCTTGTTCGACAAGAAGGCTGGCGCGCTCGCGTGGCACTACGAGGACGACCATACCGTTATCCAGGCCGACTTGAACGGCGACGGCGTTCACGACTTCGAGATTCAGCTGCAGGGCCACGTCCAGCTGGGGGCAGGCGATTTTCTCCTGTAATCATACCCGTTGCGGCGGTCGCCCGACCGCCGCAACAATCGTGCCAACGAGGGCGGAGTAAAATCCGCCACACAGCACGCAAACTTCGGTTACTTCAGCGCGTGGATGAGCAAGCTGGGAGGGCGTAGCCCGAGCGGCGATCCCCTCCGCGCGCTGTCATTTTCGGCCGGTGTCGGCCGGCCTTTCCGGTGCCGCTTTGCGCGAGGCGATAGCGGTCCCCGTACATCTCGCGATTTTTGACGCGGTCGAGTGGAGCGCCGGTCAGGCGCCCAAGGCGCCGGCCTTGGACCGTCGACGGTATCGCGGAATAGCCAACTGTTTCTGGCTGTGGCAATAACTCGGATGTCGCGTTTCAGAATGTTATTATCGGTCGGCATCCTGCCATGGCAGCCAAATCCGCATGACCGCTACTGATGCTGCCCGTTGTCCATTCCTTCATCCCTGATTTCGCGCCAAATAAAAAATGTTAACAATTTGTTCTTGCGCACGAATTCTCTATTGGCCTTATCCTTGCGAAATTCCGGCCACGACCGCGAAAATAAATAACTCATGAGGCCTGGCAGAAATAGTACAGCAAGAAGTGTCCAAAGAATGTTGTAGGTATATCTGGTGGAGCCATGCATATACTCCACACCGCCGCTGAAAATTCCTAGGGCAATCACGCCTACGAAACAGAGGATGAAACCTACTAGGCAGATGATACTTGCGCGCTTTGTCACCTTCCCTCCATAGAAATTAGTACTAGGGTGTCCGCGAGTTCATGGCCGATAAATGTTAAACAGACTGCGCGCCCATTTCGGTGAGATTTGCCCAAAAGCCGATTACCAGCATTGCCGGATGCATATTAAAAGCGTAGCCCTCAAAACAACTCCGATAAGGGGTTTCTCAAAAACTGCGTAAAAACAGATATCTGAAAGATGGTGGCGACCCCTGCAGGAATCGAACCTGCGACAACCTGCTTAGAAGGCAGGTGCTCTATCCAGCTGAGCTAAGGGGCCGTCCGCTGGCCGCGTTTACGAAGCGCGACCGAATGCGCCATATGTGGACGAGAAATTTCAATGCGTCCAGGGTTGCGTGCGGGTATAGCGGAAATTATCCGGATAGGCCACAACCTGACGGGCTGGGTCCTTCGGCGCGATGACGCGGTATTCGATGCCGTTGCGCTGGGCGTAGGCTTCGGCAAGTGCCTGCGTTTCGAAGGTGAGCTTTACCTGCTGGCGCATGTCACCCGAGGAGGTGTAGCCCATGATCGGATCGATCTTGCGCGGCGACTCCTGATCGAATTCAAGCACCCAGAGATGGGTCTTGGCCTTGCCGGACTGCATGGCGGTCTTAGCAGGACGATAGATCTTGGCAGACATGACTGCGGCATCTCCGAATATGCGAGGACAGAGCGCCCCGCCTTTCATGGTCTCAATCCCGTTGCCGGGCACTTGCTTCGTCGTTTGCGATAACGCGAAGAGTTGAATTTTGCTTATCCGCGAATCCCCGTTTTTTCAAGAAAAAAGCGGATCGCGACGCCGCCGCCACAGCCGCACCGACAATACGCCAATGTGTTGGGGAGCAAGGCTTATCGTTAACTCGGGCGGCTCAGCACATTCATCCCTCATGTCGCTTCCCATCCACCTAAATCCGCAGGAATTCCAGACCATTGCGCAATATTACCAATTGTCTCATGTTGTGATCACAAGCTGATTGCCGCAGCCGGCCATGGGCACTAGTTTGCGGCTCAATCGGCTTCAGTGGATGCACGCATGATGAGACGTTCGACAGAGTTCAATGCCATTATGATAGGAGCTGGCATCACCGCTTTCTTCTATATCGCTATCAGCTATGCCCAATATATCGGCCTGATCGCCCGCGGCTAAGGCTGATCGCCCTGACGTCCAATTGCGCCTCACAGGTAAATTGACGGCCGACCCGAGATTTCCCCCTGCGTCCACAGACATGGTGAGAAATCTCCGGCGACCGCTGGATTTATGGGTTGCGACGGCGAAGCGAACCGTGTATTCCCGCTGCCAATCACGGCACGGAGTGTAGCGCAGTCTGGTAGCGCATCTGGTTTGGGACCAGAGGGTCGGGAGTTCGAATCTCTCCACTCCGACCATTCAATATCCTGATATCCATCAATTTCTTGATACCTGCATCGCAGCTGGTGCACCCGCGAGCTTACGTACCGTCACTTCGCCTTCGTCGTCGTGGCGCTGACGATTCTGTCGCCTGGCTTGATTCCGAGTTTGCCGACGATGCCGGCATTGAGTTCGACGACGTATTTCACCGGGCTCATCGAATCGATGATGTCGCGTGAATAGGGTTTTGCGTTTTCCTTGATGTGGCGGATCGTGCCGGTGTCGTCGGCAAAGAGCATGTCGAGCGGCAGGATGGTGTTCTCCATCCACATGGCAACGCGCCGTGTTTGCCCGAAATCGAAAATCATGCCGGCGTCATCAGCCATCGACTTGCGAAACATCAGCCCGCGGGCGCGCTGATCACCGGTGGCGGCGACCTCGACGGTAAAATGCAGCATCTTGCCCGCGGCTGTCTGGATGAGCAGCGGCTCCTTGTCGAACCGCATCTCCTCCTCAGCCAAAGCCGGCAGGGCGACCAAGAAAAAAAGCGCCATGACGGCGCTTCTGATCGCATGAAACAGGACGATGCCGCGCATGTCAGTGCGACCGGCTTGCCGGGCTCGGAACGTCGGGATGGATCTCTGCGGCCATCAGGCCCTTTTCGCCATCGCCGAAGCGGACGAGGACCACCTGGCCGGGGCGCAGCTCCGTCAGCCCGAAGCGGCGCAGCGTTTCCATGTGCACAAAAATGTCTTCGGTGCCCTCACCGCGCGTCAGGAAACCGAAGCCCTTGGTGCGGTTGAACCACTTGACAAGCGCACGCTCGAGCCCGCTCGTGGCGGTGACCTGCACATGGGTGCGCACCGGCGGCAACTGCGAGGGATGAATGGCAGTCGACTGATCCATCGAGAGGATCTTGAAAGCCTGGTAGCCGCGCTCGCGGCGCTGGACGAGAGCGACGATGCGCGTGCCCTCGAGGATCGTTTGGTAGCCGTCGCGGCGCAGGCAGGTCACGTGCAGGAGAACATCCTGCATGCCGTTATCAGGCACGATGAAGCCGAAGCCCTTGGCGACGTCGAACCACTTGACGACACCGGTGATTTCGACAAGATCGACCGCTTCTGACGACAGCTCGTCGACATCGGTGTATGCGTTCGATGAAATCCTATCAGCCATTATCGCCAGCCCCTCGAATACGCGTCACACTGTTACGGTTAACTGATTCTTGAAATCAAGATTAACATCTTGGTAACGGATAAGCGCAAGTCCTAGTTTTCGGTTATTCCCAGCTGCACATTTTATAAAGATGACTTGCCCGAAGCTGACCTCGGCTCGCCAAAAAGGCCAGCCCCTATAAAGGAGTAGATAGAATGCGTTATCTTCATACGATGGTTCGCGTCAAAGATCTGGACGCTTCGCTTGCCTTCTATACCTCGCTGTTCGGACTGGAGGAGATTCGCCGCCACGAAAACGAGAAGGGCCGCTTTACCCTGGTTTTCCTGGCCGCTCGCGACGATCTCGACCGTGCGCGCAGCGAAAAAGCCCCCTGCCTCGAGCTCACCTACAACTGGGATACGGAGGATTATAGCGGAGGACGCAATTTCGGCCACCTCGCCTATGAGGTGGATGATATTTACGCGATCTGCCAAAAGCTGATGGATAACGGCATTACCATCAACCGGCCGCCGCGCGACGGCAACATGGCCTTCGTGCGCTCGCCCGACGGCATTTCGATCGAAATTCTGCAGAAGGGAAGCCCGCTTCCGGCCGCCGAACCTTGGGCTTCCATGGGCAATACCGGCGCCTGGTAAGGGTTTTGGCCGCAAGGCTTTTGCGAAACTTGCGGCTTTTGCGATTTCGGGTCCGGCCGGCGCCTTGGCGCTTGCCGCGACCCGGCCCCGCAGGCAATCTTCCGGTGAATCGAAGCGGAGGATGGCGATATTTCGCTGTTTTTCGCATCAACCGGAGACAGATTGCTTGGGTAATATTGAGACGCGGATGCCCATTACCGGCGCATTGCTGATCGCCACCTCGATATTGGCGCTGTCGGGCTGCGTATCGAACAAGAAGACGCTCGATTCCGCAGCGGCGACTCCTGCGGTTCCGGCGACGGTGGCTGCAGCGCCACAACTTGGCGCAACGGCGCCGGTGAAATCTGCCCCGCGCTCGGTCTATACCGACCCCCGGCTCGTCAATGTCTCCGGCGCCCAGGCCGCGCCACAGGTCGTGGCAGGGGATGCGAATGCCGCCGTCCCGCCGGCCGATCCGGGAATGGCGGCGCCTGCCAATCTAGGCGGGCTCGTCATGCAGTCGACACGGATCAACGCCCAGGCGATGAGCATCTTTTCGGATCACCAGCCGCCGCCGCAGAACAACAGCACGTCTACCGTCATCCAGCCGCAAGCCTTTGCGCCGACGGAAGGAGTGGCACCCGCAAAAAGCAGCGTCTACAGCCAGCCGATCATGCCCTCGCAGCCGGCAGCGCCGGTGCTGCCGCAGCAATCGTCTGAAAATTCCGGTACGCAGCCTGCGCCCGTACAAACAGCCTCGCTGGCGACGGGCGGTATCCCGGCCTCGACGACAAACGCGCTTTACAGCGCACCGAAGCAGAACCTGCTCGGCAGTCTTTCCGGCCTCCTGCACAAAGCCGCCCTGCCCGGCATGACGCGAGTTGCGCCGAACGGGCTGCACGTCCAGAACGACAATGTCGAGGTCGGCTGCTTCAAGCCGGACCTGCTGAAAGTGATCAAGACGGTCGAGAACCATTTCGGCCGGCCTGTCATCGTCACATCAGGCTATCGCGACGAAGAACATAACCGCCTGGTCGGTGGTGCTGATGAATCGATGCACAAGAGCTGTGAGGCCGCAGACATTCAGATCGACGGCGTGTCCAAGTGGGATATCGCCGCCTATATCCGCTCCTTGCCGGATCGCGGCGGGGTCGGCACCTATTGCCACACCGACTCGGTCCACCTCGACACCGGCAAGACCCGCGACTGGAACTGGGGCTGCGGCGGCAAACGGGCGCCCGTAACCACCGCAAGAGCGATCTAACATCGTCGGCGCGAAGTTCCATCACCTAAGGTCAACTGAACTTCATCTGCTTCTGGGAGGCCGTACAAGCCTTTGATTCGGCAGCAGTAATCTGAAATACCACGGCCGTCGGAATATCTGTCATTTTTTTGAAAAGAATCGAATTTGCCGCTTGCGGCTTTCGAAGGTGCTGACTATAAGGGCGCCACCACGAAGGAAGCGCCCTTCGTCTATCGGTTAGGACACCAGATTTTCATTCTGGGAAGAGGGGTTCGACTCCCCTAGGGCGTGCCACTTTCCCTCCATATAGAAGCCATCACATCCGCTTGCAGAAGCCGGCGCGTACGCCTATTTTAACGAGGCTGGCCTGCGCCCTTCGTCTATCGGTTAGGACGACAGATTCTCATTCTGTAAAGAGGGGTTCGACTCCCCTAGGGCGTACCATCGAGCTTATGATGTGCCGCCAACCACCCGTCGGTTCGATATTTCCAGCCATCCGCCGCCCCGTAGCGCCATGGTTTTCCACAGCTAAAAAAAATCGGCAAAAACTGTGATTTTTTCGCGCCTTGGCGCTTGCGGCTTTCGAAGGTGCTGACTATAAGGGCGCCACCACGAAGGAAGCGCCCTTCGTCTATCGGTTAGGACACCAGATTTTCATTCTGGGAAGAGGGGTTCGACTCCCCTAGGGCGTGCCACTTTACTTCCTTATATTCGTTCATCCGACGGCGGCTTTCGCAAGCGTGCTATCTCGCTGGCGCTGCGTCGCAGACGCGCAGTTGGATGCGGCGCGCGCCTTGATAATGTTCGGCGCCGAGCGAGCCTGCGACATGGAGGCTGGCGCCGCGTGAATTGATGAGAAGATTGCCGAGGCCGGTATCGGCGGCGCGGAAGGCGATTCCATCGAGCCGCGACCCGTCCATCGCCTCCAGCGTCACCTTCACATGTTTCTCGCCGACCAGGCGCGCATCTCGTACCCGATGCGCCGGTACCGCAAAAAGCGGCTGGGCGTGGCCGGAGCCATAGGGGCCGGCGGCTTCCAGGCGGTCAATGAGTTCAAGCGTGGCGCCGCTTGCGCCGATTGCGCCATCGATCTTCAATGTCTCGTTGGCGACGAGGCTCGCCACTGTCCGTGCGGCCTTCTCGGTAAAGAAGGTTCTCAACCTGCCGAGGTCGGCGCGCTCGACCGTCAGCCCCGCCGCCATGGCATGGCCGCCGCCCTTGACCAGGATGCCCTCCTCGACCGCAGCCCGCACCATCCTGCCCATGTCGAAGCCATTGATGGAGCGGCCTGAGCCGGTGCCGCGGCCGGAGGGATCGAAAGCGATCGCGAAGGCGGGCCGTTTGAATTTCTCCTTCAGCCGCGCGGCGATCAGCCCGACGATGCCTGGATGCCACTTCTCATGGGCGGTGACGATGACGGAGGCGCCCTCGCCGTCGCCGTATTCGGCAAGCGCCTCGGCTTCCGCCTCCTGCAGCATCATCGCCTCCATCGCCTGGCGTTCACGGTTGAGCTCGTCGAGGCGCTGCGCGATCACCTCCGCCTCGCCGGCATCATCGAGCGTCAGCAGGCGGCTTCCGAGTGCGGCGTCACCAATCCGTCCACCGGCATTGATGCGCGGGCCGATCAGAAAGCCGAAATGATAAGGCGTCACGGGGCCTGCGAGCCCCGCCTTGCGGAAGAGTGCGGCAAGCCCGGCATTGCTCTGGTGCCGGGCAGCAACCAGCCCCTTGACCACATAGGCGCGATTGAGCCCCTTCAGCGGCACGACATCACAGACCGTCGCAAGCGCCACGATGTCAAGCCATTGCAGCAGGTCGAGCGCCAAGATGTGTTTGTTGCCGGCCGCGCGCAGCAGCCGCAATGTCGCGACCAGCACCATGAAGACGACGCCGGCCGCGCAAAGATGCCCCTGCCCCGACAGATCGTCCTCGCGATTGGGATTGACGAGCGCATGGCAGGGCGGCAGCTCATGTGTCACCTGGTGGTGATCGATGACGACGACATCGATATTGCGCGCAGCAGCGGCGGCAAGCGCGTCGTGACTGGTGGAGCCGCAATCGACGGTGACGATCAGCCGGGCGCCATTGTCGATCAGCTGGTTGATCGCCGCCGGATTGGGGCCATAACCTTCAAAGATGCGGTCGGGAATGTAGATGTTCGCCTTGACCCCGAAATGGCTGAGAAAGCGGAACATCAGCGCCGAGGAGGCCGCCCCGTCGACATCATAATCGCCGAAAATCGCCACGCTCTCGCCGCGCTCGATCGCACGCACGAGGCGGGTTGCCGCCTTCTCGCAATCGGTCAGTGTGTGGGGATCGGGCATCAAGCCGCGGATTGTTGGGTCGAGGAATTCGATCGCTTCGTCAACCGGGACGCCGCGTCCTGCGAGAACCCGGGCGATCAGATCCGGCAGCCCGTGAACCTGCGCCATGGCGAGCGCCCGGTTCTGGCCGGCCTGGTCGAGTCTTGCAACCCAGCGATTGTCGAGTGCGGATTTCTCCACGCCAAGAAACGCGCGCTGTACCGGATCGACGAGATCTGCCATTCCAAACTCCGCTGACTTCATCTGTTCTTTCTACAGGAGCAGCGGAGATAACATAGCGACGGATTTGCAGACACGCATTTTTACCAGAAGATCAGCCAGACGATCACGGCGATGCCACCGATCTGCACCAACAAGACCGAAAACAGCGTCAGCAGAATGGCCCAGTTGCGGCCTTCCGTGTGTTCATCGTCAAGGGCCTCGTCATGGCTGTCGTCCCTAATGTCAGGACGCATCGGCTTGAGGATGTCTGCAAATATATCAGGGCGGGCTGGCGGCACCTTGCTCGGGCTGCCATGCTCCTTTCCGGCGTGGCTGTCCTTGCTCATGAAATACTCCACGCCGGCGACTCACCATCTGTGGTTTTATTTATATCAATATTTCGGCATTTGGTAATATAGACTTCCGCAGGGAGGCTGAACGATTAACAGAAAAAGCCGCCCTGCCAGAGACAGAGCGGCTCATACTCCCAAGCGAAAAATGCTTAAGCTTCTTCTTTCGGCCGTTCGATGCGAATCACCTGCGGCTCGCCGAAGAGATAGCCTTCCGACTTTATCGAGGCGACCGCCTTGCGCACGGACTCTTCCATCGTTGCATGGGTGACGAGGATGATCGTCTGGTGATGCGATGGGGCCAGGTGCTGTGTAGAGCGCTGGACGATCGATTCGAGCGAGATGTGGTTTTCCGCCATGCGGGTGGCGACGCTTGCAAAGACGCCGGTGCGGTCGAGCACAGTCAGGCGGATAAAATATCCGCCCTCGTGGCTCTGCATCTGCGCCTTGCGGTAAGGCTCCAGCGCCTTTGCGGGATGGCCGAGCACCGGCACGCGCTGAGCGCCCGGCTGGCTCTTGGCGATATCGGCGATATCGCCAAGCACGGACGAGGCCGTCGCATTGCCGCCGGCGCCTGGACCGACCATCAGTAGTTCGCCGAGCACGTCGGACTCAATTGCTACCGCATTGGTAACGCCGTCGACTTGCGCGATGACAGAATCGACCGGGACCATGGTCGGGTGTACACGCTGTTCGATGCCGGTCTCGGTGCGCTGGGCAACGCCGAGCAGCTTGATGCGGTAACCGAGTTCGGCGGCGGCGTGGATGTCCTCGATCGAGATATTGGTGATGCCTTCGAGATAGATGTCGTCGGCCGCGATGCGATTGCCGAAGGCAAGCGTCGTCAGGATGGCGAGCTTGTGGGCGGTATCGTTGCCCTCGATATCGAAGGCGGGATCGGCTTCGGCATAACCCAGCCGCTGCGCTTCCTTGAGGCATTCGGCGAAGGAAAGCCCCTCCTTCTCCATCTTGGTCAGGATGTAATTGCAGGTGCCGTTCATGATGCCATAGATGCGCGAGACGGCGTTGCCGGTCAGCGATTCGCGCAGCGCCTTGATGACGGGGATGCCACCGGCGACCGCCGCCTCGAAATTCAACAGCGAGCCCTTCTCTTCCGCGATCGTCGCAAGCTCGACACCGTGATAGGCGAGCAGCGCCTTGTTGGCTGTCACCACATGGAGACCACGCTGAAGTGCGGCGCGCACCGAGACGTTGGCAGCCCCTTCGGCGCCGCCCATCAGCTCGACGAAGACGTCGATATCACCCTTTTCGGCCAGATCCTCGGGCCGATCGAACCAGGTGACGGCAGAAAGATCAACGCCCCGGTCCCGCGTTTTGTCGCGCGCGGAAACCGCGGTGATCGTAATCGGACGTCCGCAGGTGACGGCAAGCTCGTTGCTCTTCTGCTGAATGATGCGGACAAGCGAGGCGCCAACGGTGCCTAAGCCCGCAATGCCGATTTTGAGGGCGTCTGCCATGGATCGATCCTGAAATGTCTGTGTGGCGGCAGCCGCCGAACGCGGCTGCCCAAGAGTTGGAATTAACGGTGGGCGTTGAGCGAGATGACGTTATGCATCGTCTCGTCTGCCGTCGACATGAACTTCTTGATGTTGCGCGCAGCCTGACGGATGCGGTGTTCATTCTCGACAAGCGCCAGACGGACATAGTCGTCGCCCATCTCGCCGAAGCCGATGCCCGGAGCAACGGCGACGTCCGCCTTCTCGACCAGCAGCTTGGAAAATTCCAGCGAACCGAGATGACGGAACTTTTCCGGGATTTTCGCCCAGGCGAACATGGTGGCCGCCGGCGGCGGCACTTCGAAGCCCGATTTACCGAAGCTTTCGACCATGACGTCGCGGCGGCGTTTATAGACATTGCGCACTTCGGCAATGTCGGAGCCGTCGCCGTTCAGGGCATGCGTCGCCGCAACCTGGATCGGCGTGAAGGCGCCGTAATCGAGGTAGGACTTGACGCGGGTGAGTGCAGCGATCAGCCGCTCGTTGCCGACGGCAAAGCCCATGCGCCAGCCAGGCATGGAAAAGGTCTTCGACATTGACGTGAACTCGACCGTCACATCCATTGCGCCCGGCACTTCGAGAACCGACGGCGGCGGAGCGCCGTCGAAGTAGATCTCCGAATAGGCGAGGTCGGAGAGCACGATGATGTCGTGCTTCTTGGCGAAGGCGACGACGTCCTTGTAGAAATCGAGCGTCGCGACAAAGGCCGTCGGGTTCGAGGGATAGTTGAGGATCAGCGCCAAAGGCTTCGGGATCGAATGGCGGACCGCGCGCTCGAGCGGCGGGAAGAAAGTCTCGTCCGGCTCCACCGACATCGAGCGGATCACGCCGCCGGCCATCAGGAAGCCGAAGGCGTGGATCGGATAGGTGGGGTTCGGGCAGAGAATCACGTCGCCGGGAGCGGTGATCGCCTGCGCCATGTTGGCGAAGCCTTCCTTGGAGCCCAGGGTGGCGACCACCTGCGTATCCGGGTTGAGCTTGACGCCGAAACGGCGGGCGTAATAGGCGGCCTGGGCGCGGCGCAGGCCCGGAATGCCCTTGGAGGACGAATAACGGTGCGTGCGCGGGTCCTGCACGACCTCGCACAGCTTGTCGACGATCGCCTGGGGAGTGGGAAGGTCAGGGTTTCCCATGCCGAGATCGATGATATCGGCGCCGCCCGCTCGCGCGCTTGCTTTCAAACGGTTGACCTGTTCGAAAACATAAGGCGGCAAACGCCGGACTTTGTGAAACTCTTCCATTTCATTCCCCATGGAAAGGCGGCATTTCGGGCCGCAGTCGAAGTTCGTTCCGTCTTCCGGCGGCTGCGACACGAACTTCACAATCGCAGCGCCGTATTCATCAGACCCAAGCCAAGCGGCAAATCTTTGACGGAAAGGCCGCACAACCACGCATTATCGGCAAAATCGCATCTTCCGATCCATCCGGAAGGCTTTGCGTCCAATTTGCCTGAAAGGCAAGGCTTATTTGGAGATTTCAGAGAGCGTCTGCGCACCGTGCTCGGCGGCAAGGCGGCGCATTTCGGTGACCTTGGCCTGATATTCGGCTTCCGAGATCGTGCCCGCCTTGCGCCGAGCTGCAAGCGCAGTCAACTGATGCTGCAGTTCGGCCGCCTGCTCATCGCTCATCTGGACATTGGCGGCCGTCAGCGGCGCGCCGAAATTCGGATAGCCGTCCGGTGATTTCATCAGACCGCCTTCAACCGCCTCGCCCTTGGTTGCCGGCATGACGACGGCGGTCGGCGCCGCTCGCTTGGCGGCGGCGGCGGCTTTTTCCTCCGCCGTCAGATTGCATCCGGCAAGGGTCATCGCCGCCGCGGCGCAGATCAATGCGGTGCGGTTGAAGGTTGCGATGCGCCGAATGTCGTTCTCGATCATGCCTCAAAATCCAGTTCTGATTGCTTCGACTGTTAAATTTGTCGCAGCCACAAAGCAATAGCACGAGCCGATGCGGGTGGAACTTGTTTTCTCGTTCGGTCACGATGTACAACAAACGGATAAAAAGAGTGCTGCCGCCGGAGGAAATGGTGACCGACAGCAAGCAAGAGAGTGGCGGCCAGAAGAATGGCGACAAGACCGGTTTCGACGCGACCGATCTCGAACCCTATCTGTTGAAGGATCCCGAGACCATGGCGATGAATTTCGCCCGGGCGCTCGAAAATCTCGGCCAGGCCGCCTCGGCCTGGCTTGCGCCGCGCGAACGCGGCGAGATCACCGAAACCGCCATCGATCCGATGACCGACATGGTCAAAACGCTTTCCAAGGTCAGCGAATACTGGATTTCCGATCCCCGTCGCACCTTCGAGGCGCAGACCCAGCTGATGTCCTCGTTCTTCGGCATCTGGATGCGCTCGATGCAGCGCGTGCAGGGCGAACCCCTGCCGCCCGAGCCCGACACCCGCAAGGACAAGCGCTTTTCGGACGAGGATTGGCAGAAAAATCCGTTCTTCGATTTCCTCCGCCAGGTCTATTTCGTCACGAGCGACTGGGTGGACAAGCTAGTGTCGGAGACCGACGGCCTCGACGAGCATACCAAGCACAAGGCTGGATTCTACGTGAAGCAGATCACGGCAGCCCTTTCGCCGAGCAACTTCATCGCTACCAACCCGCAGCTTTACCGCGAGACGATCGCAAGCAACGGCGAAAACCTGGTGCGCGGCATGAAGATGCTCGCCGAGGACATCGCTGCGGGCAACGGCGAGCTTCGCCTTCGACAGACCGACATGACAAAATTCGCTGTCGGCCGCGACATGGCGCTGACACCGGGCAAAGTCATCGCCCAGAACGATATCTGCCAGATCATCCAGTACGAAGCCTCGACCGAAACAGTTCTGAAGCGGCCGCTGCTGATCTGCCCGCCCTGGATCAACAAGTTCTATATTCTTGATCTCAACCCGCAGAAATCCTTCATCAAATGGTGCGTGGACCAGGGCCAGACCGTCTTCGTCATATCCTGGGTCAACCCGGATGCGCGTCACGCCGAGAAGGACTGGGGCGCCTATGCCCGCGAGGGCGTCGATTTCGCGCTCGATACGATCGAGAAGGCGACCGGCGAGAAGGACGTCAACGCCGTCGGCTACTGCGTCGGCGGCACGCTGCTGGCGGCAACTTTGGCGCTGCACGCCAAGGAGAAAAACCGGCGCATCAAGACCGCCACGCTCTTCACAACGCAGGTTGATTTCACCCATGCCGGCGATCTCAAGGTCTTCGTCGACGAGGAGCAGCTTGCCGCGCTCGAAGAGCATATGAAGGCGGCCGGCTATCTCGACGGCACGAAGATGTCGATGGCCTTCAACATGCTGCGCGCTTCCGAGCTGATCTGGCCTTATTTCGTCAACAGCTACCTCAAGGGTCAGGAGCCCCTGCCCTTCGACCTGTTGTTCTGGAACGCCGATTCGACCCGCATGGCGGCGGCAAACCACGCCTTCTACCTGCGAAACTGCTATCTCCGCAATGCGTTGACGCAGAACGAGATGATCCTCGACGGCAAGCGCGTATCGCTGAAGGATGTGAAGATCCCGATCTATAATCTCGCCACGCGCGAGGACCACATCGCGCCTGCAAAATCGGTCTTCCTCGGCAGTCAGTTCTTCGGCGGCAAGGTGGAATTCGTCCTCACCGGCTCGGGACATATCGCTGGCGTCGTCAACCCGCCCGATAAGAAGAAATACCAGTTCTGGACGGGTGGCCCGGCCAAGGGCGACTACGAGACCTGGCTCGAGCGGGCCACCGAGACGGCGGGGTCGTGGTGGCCGCATTGGCAAGCCTGGATCGAGACGCAGGACGGCAGACGCGTTGCGGCCCGCAAACCCGGCGGCGATGCGCTGAACGCGATCGAAGAAGCACCGGGAAGTTATGTGATGGAACGCACCTGAGACGCCGGCAGGCATCTCTTTTTGAGACATCCCAAGAAACAGCGATATCGCGTAAACAAATTAGAAACCATAATTCGTCATCCTCGCGAAACAGTCGGAAGTCGCAAGCGGCCTAAATTCGGCCCCTTTGCGCCCTTACCGGCCCGGCGAAGTTTTAGTCAGTCAGTGCCGCCGGCCTGCGTAGCGAGTTTGAAAGACGAGTGTAGTATGGCGTTTGCGGTAGGGACGTTGGATCACGTCGCCCCTCTTGGCGGATCTGCTTTGCGTTCGCACAGATCTCGCGGTTTTCTTTACGGTGTCATCGGCGCCGGGCTTTTAACCTCAACATGGCTGATCGCGACCTTGGCAACGATGCATTCGGTCGCGGCGCCCTTTTCTCCAGCCGATAGCCTGGCACAGATCCGGGCCGCCTCGAAGGCGGCGCCGTCAACTCGCCTTGAGAGGTTGATCCATGTCGGCAAGGGTGACCGGCTGACCGCCTTCAACGCGAAGCCGAAGATGCCGCTGACGGCGAGCCTCATCCAGTCTCACGCTGAAAAGACGGCCGCTGCCGCAACGGCATTGGCGGCTCTTACGAAGAACAATCGGCTCGTCATGGCTGCCGAGCAACCGGTCGTCGCCGCGATTTCCGACAGTGCCAAGTTCCGCAAGGATGATGCGATCGCGCCGCCGGTCGAACTCGCCTCGGCAGAGATTGAAGAGGACGACGGCAACCGGATCATCGTTCCGTCAAAGGAGGCCGTCGCCGCGGCCCAACTCCAGGCAATGCTCGCGCTTGCTGATGCCGACCCCCGGCAGATCGCGCCCGCCCCGATCGAGCCGGCCGCGTCTCCTGTCAGGACCGCCTCGGTTCCTGCAACAGAATCCGCACCCGTGGAGGTCGCAGCGGCAGAGGATCAACCCTTCGATCTCGTCCTGTCGCCCGATGCAGGTTCCGTGCCGTTGCCGATGGCGCGTCCGGACGGACTCGTCGGCAAACCGGCGCCGGCCGTCAAGGGTGCACAGCGCTCTGCCGGGCCTGTCCTGGCCTATGCCCAGCCGAACTCGCCGATCGAGGACGATCAGGACGATGCCGTGCCGCGCTACGACAAGCCGGTCTTCTCGCCAAAACTGCGGGCAGGTGTCGCGATCTATGACATCGAAAACAGCACCGTCTATCTGCCGAACGGCGAACGGCTGGAGGCTCATTCCGGTCTCGGCAAGATGCGCGACAATCCGCGTTACGTGGACAAGAAGATGCGCGGACCGACGCCGCCGCATACCTATGTCCTCACGATGCGCGAGGCCCTCTTTCACGGTGTCGAAGCACTGCGCTTGACACCGGTGGAAGGCTCGGATGCCATCTATGACCGCGTCGGCCTGCTTGCCCACACCTATATGCTCGGCAAGAACGGCGATTCCAACGGCTGCGTTTCCTTCAAGGATTACAAACGCTTCCTGACCGCCTACAAACGCGGCGAGATCAAGCAGCTCGTGGTGGTGCCGCGGCTGAACAACAAGCCCGCCTCGACCCTCGCCTCGCTGTTTTCGTCGCGCAGCTAATTTAAGGAGCAGGTGGGCAAGCAGCCGCTTGCCCCCCGCAGCCCTACTTCAGCCAGACTGCTATCCGCTCCACCGCTTCGGCGATCTCTCCTTGCGAACCCGCATAGGAGAGACGCAGGGTTCGGTGTCCCTCCAGAGGATCGAAATCCAGGCCCGGCGTCGCCGCGACGTTGATTTCGGCCAACATGCGTTTGGCAAAGCCCATGCTGTCATTGGTGAAGCGCGAGACATCGACATAGGCGTAGAAGGCGCCGTCCATCGGCGAAGCGGGCGCAAGGCCGATCCTGGGCAGGCGGTCGAGCAGCAGCGCGCGGTTTGCGGCATAGCTCGCCCTGACATGATCGAGCTCTTCGCTTGCGCCAAGCGCAGCCACCGCTGCGATCTGGGAGAGCTCGGGCGGCGAGATATAGAGGCTCTGCGCCACCCGCTCGATCGGCCGCACCAGCCGTTCCGGTAGCACCATCCAGCCGATTCGCCAGCCGGTCATGCAGTAATATTTGGAGAAGGAGTTGATGACGATCGCCTCGTCCGTCAGCTCGAGCGCGCTCGCCTCCTCTCCCGCGAAGGTCAGCCCATGATAGATCTCATCGGAGATGAAGGCGATGGATTGGGCCGCGCAGTAATCCGCAAGCGCCTTCAACCCGTCACGGCCGGTCACGGTGCCGGTCGGATTGGCGGGGCTTGCAAGCAGCACACCTTTGAGCCTGACGCCGCTTTGCTGCTGCACCGCCTCGAGGCTCTCGGGTGTCAGGGTGAAGTGGGTCTCGGCCGTCACCGGCACTTCGAGAACCTTCAGCCCCAGCGCGCCGAGAATGTTGCGATAAGCGGGATAACCCGGTCTTGCGATCGCCACGGCATCGCCGGCATCAAAAAGCGTGAGGAAGGCGAGATTGAACCCTGCCGAGGAGCCTGTGGTTATGGCGATGCGCTTGGGATCGATCTCCAAGCCGTGACGGTCCCTGTAGTGCCAGGCCAGTGCGGATTTCAGCCGCGCCGTCCCCAGCGCATCCGTATAACCGATCCGGCCTTCGACAAGGGCGGCGCGTGCCGCTTGGAGCGCAGCTTGAGGCGCGGGATGCGAGGGCTGGCCGACCGCCATCGAGATGACGACGTGGCCGGCTGCCCGCCGCTTCGTCGCCTCCGCCAACACGTCCATGGCATGAAAAGGCTCGACTTCGCTGCGTTTCGATATGGAAAACAAGATCGCTTCTCGCTCGGCTTCTTCGCTATTGGCCAGACAATTGCCGCATTAATCGGCTCATCACAATCCCGCGAGGGCGGCGCAGGGATGAAAATTCCTGTTTGAACAGAACTCGACACCCCGTACCTTGACGCGACGCGTTCAAGTCCATAACCCGGCGACGGTTTTCTCGACCAAGACCACATCGCCGATGACGAGGATATCATGGCCTTCTTCTCAAAAAGCTTCACCGCACTGGCGCTCGCCGCATCGATCGCGCTCCCGTTTCCGGCGGCAGCGCTCGACGATCAGCAGAAGAAGGAATTCGGCGAATTCATCAAGCAATATCTGATCGAAAACCCGGAGATCATGCTCGACGTCCAGGACGCGCTGCAGAAGAAGCAGGAGGCCGCGCGGCTGGTGAAGGCCAATATGGCGATCGAGGAGAACACCGCAAACATCTTCAATTCAAAGGATGACGTCACGCTCGGCAATCCCAAGGGCGATGTGACCGTCGTCGAATTCTTCGATTATAATTGCACCTACTGCCGCCACGCGCTTCCCGACATGCAGGCGATGCTGAAGAAGGACACGAACGTCCGCTTCGTCCTCAAGGAATTCCCGATCCTCGGGCCGGATTCGGTTGCCGCCCACAAAGTGGCCGACGCCTTCCGCAGGCTGGCGCCTGCCAAATATGCCGATTTCCATGTCGCCCTTCTCAGCAGCGAAGGCCGTGCCTCGGAAGACAGTGCGATCGCTGTCGCAGGCTCTCTCGGCGTCAGCGAAGACAAGATTCGCGCCGAGATGGCGAAGAGCCCGAACGATGGGATCGTTCAGGCGACCTATCAGCTTGCCTCCAGCCTCGGCATCAGCGGCACGCCCTCTTATGTGATCGGCAACGAGCTGGTCCCGGGCGCCGTCGGGCTCGACGATCTCGAAGCCAAGGTCAAGAACATGCGCAGCTGCGGCAAGACCGCCTGCTGAGGAATCAGGCAGCCGACCGGCCGCTCATCAAATCGCCAGAATCGAAGCGTTTCAGCCATGTGGACAAATGTGGCGCGATTCCTGTCGGCCAACCCGTAAGGGCTTTCATTCAGCCCTCGCGGAGTCTATAGGTTGCCGTCGTGCATTTACGGAACATTCGATGACGCAAACGATTTTTGTCCTGAACGGCCCAAACCTGAACATGCTGGGTAAACGAGAGCCCGGCATTTATGGCGGCAAGACGCTCAAGGACATCGAGGCAGACTGCAAGGCAGCCGGGCGCGCACTCGGCTTTGATATCGACTTCCGTCAAAGCAACCACGAAGGCACGCTTGTGGACTGGTTCCACGAGGCCGACGAAAAGGCTGCCGGCGTCGCCATCAATGCAGGCGCCTATACGCATACGTCAGTCGCGCTGCACGACGCGATCCGCGCTATATCAATCCCCGTCATCGAACTCCACATATCCAACGTCCATGCACGGGAAGAATTTCGCCACAAGTCGATGATCGCGCCGGCATGCAAGGGCGTGATCTGCGGCTTCGGGCCTCACAGCTACATCCTGGCGCTCCATGCGCTGAAGAACATCACGGCATAAGAAGAAGACAGGGCAACACCATGGCTGAAAAGAAATCGGGTATCGATCAGGCACTGATCCGCGATCTCGCCAATATTCTCAACGAGACGGATCTGACGGAGATCGAGGTCGAGCAGGACGACTTGCGCATCCGCGTTTCGCGCGGCGGCACGCCGCAATACGTCCAGGCGCCGATTGCTGCACCGGCCTTTGCCGCCCCGGCCGCAGCCGCCGCTCCCGTAGCCGCCGCTGCCGCGCCCGCCGCAGCACCCGGCCGCAACCCGGCGAATGTCGTCAATGCGCCGATGGTCGGCACCGTCTACATGGCGCCGGCTCCGGGCGCACGTCCCTTCATCGAAATCGGCGCCACCGTCAAGGAAGGCCAGACGCTCATCATCATCGAAGCGATGAAGACGATGAACCAAATTCCTTCGCCGAAGTCAGGCAAGGTGACCGAGATCCTCGTCGACGACGGACATCCCGTCGAATACGGCCAAGCCCTCGTCGTCATCGAATAGGCCCAAGCCCATGATTTCGAAAATTCTCATCGCCAATCGCGGGGAAATCGCCCTTCGCGTGCTTAGGGCCTGCAAGGAGCTCGGCATTGCCTGCGTCGTGGTGCATTCCACCGCCGACGCCGATGCCATGCATGTGCGCCTTGCCGACGAAAGCGTCTGCATCGGTCCGCCCTCCTCGCGCGAGAGCTATCTCAATATCCACCAGATCGTCGCCGCCTGCGAGATCACCGGCGCCGACGCCGTGCATCCGGGCTATGGCTTCCTCTCCGAGAATGCCAAGTTCGCCGATATTCTCGACGCCCATGGCATCACCTTCATCGGGCCGACGGCGGATCACATCCGCATCATGGGCGACAAGATCACCGCCAAGACGACGGCGCTCGAACTCGGCATTCCCGTCGTTCCTGGCTCGGATGGCGAAGTGAAGACCGAAGAGGATGCGCTGCGGACAGCGGCCGAAATCGGCTATCCCGTGCTGATAAAGGCAACGGCCGGCGGCGGTGGGCGCGGCATGAAGGTCGCCAAGAGCGAGGCCGATCTGATCGAGGCCTGGTCGACGGCGCGCACGGAAGCGGCAGCCGCCTTCGGCAACGATGCCGTCTACATGGAAAAATACCTCGGCAAGCCGCGCCACATCGAAATCCAGGTCTTCGGTGACGGTGAAGGCAACGCCATTCATCTCGGCGAACGCGACTGTTCGCTGCAGCGCCGCCACCAGAAAGTCTGGGAAGAAGCGAATTCGCCTGCGCTCAATGTCGAGCAGCGCATGAAGATCGGCCAGATCTGCGCCGATGCCATGAAGAAGCTGAAATATCGCGGCGCCGGCACGATCGAATTCCTCTACGAGAACGGCGAGTTCTATTTCATCGAAATGAACACCCGCCTGCAGGTGGAACATCCGATCACCGAAGCGATCACCGGCATCGACCTGGTGCACGAGCAGATCCGCGTCGCCTCCGGCGGCGGTCTTTCCGTGACGCAGGACGAGGTGCATTTTTCCGGCCATGCGATCGAATGCCGGATCAATGCCGAGGACGCGCGCACCTTCGTGCCCTCGCCCGGAACGATCACGCATTTCCATGCGCCGGGCGGCCTTGGCGTGCGCATCGATTCCGGCGCCTATCAGGGTTATAAGATTCCGCCCTATTACGACAGCTTGATCGGCAAGCTGATCGTGCACGGCCGCACCCGTGTCGAATGCATGATGCGCCTGCGCCGCGCGCTCGACGAATTCGTCGTCGACGGCATCAAGACGACGCTGCCGTTGTTCCAGGATCTCGTCTCCAACCAGGATATCGCCAACGGCGACTACGATATCCACTGGCTGGAACATTACCTCGCCAACACGCCGGCGGCATAGGACAGGAATGGCAGGATCGCGCAGGAAGTCACCAGGCATAACCCCTGACATCCTCCTGCGCGCCTATTCCATCGGCCTCTTTCCGATGGCCGAGTCCGCCGATGACCCGGAGATCTTCTGGGTCGAACCGGAATTGCGCGGCGTCCTGCCGCTCGATGATTTCCATATCTCGAAAAGCCTCGCAAAAACGGTGCGCAGGAAACCCTTCGAAATCCGCTTCGATCACGATTTCGACCAGGTGATCGCGGCTTGCGCGGAGGAAACATCGGGACGCCCGAGCACCTGGATCAACCAGACGATCCGATCGCTTTATTCCACGCTGTTCGAAATCGGTCATGCCCATACCGTCGAAGCCTGGGACGGCGATCAACTGGTCGGCGGCCTCTACGGCGTCTCGCTTGGCTCGGCCTTCTTCGGCGAAAGCATGTTTTCACGCCGGACGGACGCCTCGAAAATCTGCCTTGTACACCTGGTCGACCGGCTGAGGGAAAAGGGCTTCACGCTGCTCGATACGCAATTTACCACCGAGCACCTGAAGACGTTCGGAGCGATCGACGTGCCGAAGACCGAATATGCGTTGTTGCTTGCCAACGCGATGGAATCGCCACACCTGAAGTTTTAAATGTGATCGTTTCATCCTTGCGTTGATTTTCGGGCCGATTTGAATAGGCTCGGCCATGCAACGGGGGATAGAATTTTGAAACGATATTTTGCGGCCGCAATCCTTTTCGCCTTGTTCACGGGTCAAGCCGGGGCACGCCCTTACCAGGAGATGTTCTCTGCCAGGGCTTTTTCGGACGCAGAAAAACCACTGCTGCAAAAGCTCGATTTTCAACAGGGTGCAATCAAGCTGCCTGCTGCAAAGGCAATGCTGAACGTGCCCGAAGGCTTCTACTATCTCAATTCCGCAGATACGAAGAAGGTGCTGGTCGATATCTGGGGAAATCCGCCGCAGGCGGCTGAGGGAACGATGGGGATGATCTTCCCGGCGAAATACGCGCCGACCGATATCGCGGCCTGGGGTTCCATTGTCGAATACAGCGCCGACGGCTATGTCTCAGACGCCGATGCCGCCACGACCGATTACGATGAACTGCTGCAGAACATCAAGGATTCCATTCGGGAAAACAACGTCGAGCGCGAAAAGCAGGGTTTTCAAAAGATCACGCTTGTCGGCTGGGCCTCGACGCCGCATTACGACAAATCTGCGCATGCGATGCATTGGGCGCGCGATCTGCTGTTCGGTGATGATGCGCAAGCCCCACATACGCTTAACTACTCCGTGCGCGTTCTTGGTCGCCAGGGCGTATTCGAGTTCGATTTCGTGGCCGGCCTGAACCAGTTGAAGGAGATCGAGCAGGTCATTCCGACCGTCACGACGCTCGTGCAGTTCGACAAGGGAATGGCCTATACCGACTTCGTCGAAGGCGACAAGATCGCGGCCTACGGAATGGCCGGCATGATCGCCGCGGGTGCGGGCGCCAAGATCGCCGCAAAGGTGGGGCTTCTGGCGCTTGCCGCCGCCTTTCTGAAAAAGGCCGGTATCCTTATTGTCATCGTGCTTGGCGGTGCGCTTCGGTTTGCCAAAGGTCTTTTCACGCGAAACAAGACACCCACGGCATAGGCTCGCGGCTTAACCAGGAGACGGCGCCGAAATTGTGAAGCTTTTTTGGCGTCTGCCTAGCTGATATCAATCAGCGAGCCGGCGCCTTGGCGCTGTCGGGTTCCGGGACGTCCGAGCTTGTCTTGCAGTCCTTCAGCCAGACGTCGTAGATCGGATGCTCGACGGCGTTGAGGCCGGGGCTGTCGGCGAACATCCAGCCGGTGAAGATGCGGCGGATCTTGCGGTCGAGGGTGATTTCGTCGACTTCGACAAAGCCGTCGATCTTCTGCGCTTCCGCCTGGTCGCGCGAATAGCAGGCCTTCGGCGTCACCTGCAGGGCGCCGAACTGTACCGTCTCATTGACATAGACATCGAACGTCGTGATGCGACCGGTGATCTTGTCGAGACCGGAGAAGACGGCAACCGGATTGTCAATGCGGGCGGCATGCGCCGCAACCGGTGGAAGCAGAGCCGAGAGCGCCAGCAGCGATCCGGCGCCACGCAGGACCATGTACCGCGTGAAGAGCTTCATATGCACCCGTCTCCAGACATTTTCGGTTCACGGCCGCGGTCAAGCGCGGCCAACCTGCGGGTAAAGGTCAATTGTGGCCAAAAGCCGGGCTTGCGATCGCCCGGTCGGGCCGTCTCAGTTGCCGGGCGTCCAGGCGTCGTAATCGCCGGTGACACGCGGCCGCTCGCCCGGAACCGCGAGCGAGCCCGGCGGACGGTAAGCCTGCGGCGAACCGGTGAGGTTCGGACGGTGCGTCTTCTGCCATTCCTTGGCGACGTAGTTTTCCTTGGACGGCGGAACATCGGTGCGATGATGCATCCAACCATGCCAGCCCGGCGGAATGGCGGAGGCTTCGGCATAACCCTTGTAGATCACCCAGCGCTTCGGCAGGCCATAGGAAGACATGCCGCCTTCATAATAGACGTTGCCGAACTCATCCTCGCCGACGCGCTTGCCAAAACGCCAGGTCGCAAAACGCGTGCCTATCGTCTGACTGTTCCACCAGGTGAAGATTTGAACCAGAAGATTCCGCATGTCTTTTCCTTGTGCCCGCCAGTGCGGGCCAAACCAGAATTTAGCTCCTCGCTTATGCCGTCGCCAAGCCGAATTGTCCAGCGATTCCACGAGAGGCAAGGGTCATTTCAAGGCCATCTTGAAGCCGAGATGCGAAGGCTTGAAGCCAAGCCTTTCATAGAAACGATGGGCATCCTTGCGTATGGCATTCGAGGTCAGCTGTACCAGCCGCACGCCGCGGCCTTTTGCCTCTGATATGGCGAATTCGATCATTCCAGTGCCGATGCCCTGCCCGCGCATGTCGGCCCGCGTCTGCACCGCCTCGATGATCATCGTCGAAGAACCACGGCCTGTCAGCGAGGTCGTGAGCATGGTCTGGAACGTGCCGACCACTTCGCCGCCGCACTCTGCGACATAAAGCGTCTGGTTCAGCGAAGCCTCAATGACGGCGAAGGCCTTGGCATAATCGGCAAAAGCCTCGGCATCCGACGTATCGCCGTGACCGCCGAGAGCATCGGCGGCAAACATCGCCACAAGCGCCGGCAGATCGTCCCCCTGCGCTTGGCGAATGAGAATATCGGATAACTCGACCGCCACGGTCTTAATGCCCTTGCAGCGGTTTTTCGAAAATCAGCGAGGGAATGCCGGATTGTCCGGGTGCGCTGTTCTCGTTGCGGCCGATTTCGGTGAAATCATGCGCCCGGTAGAAGGCGATCGCCGCCGCATTCTGCGGCTCGACTTCCAGACGCATGATCTCAGCATCCGGAAAGCAGGTTTCGAGCTCGGCGAAGATATCGCGGCCGATGCCCTGGCGCTGCAGCGACGGATTGACGTAGAGGAGATGCAGCATGACCGTCTTCGTCAACGCTTGCGACATCGCTGCATACCCCACGCCGCCGATGTTGCGGCCATTATCGGCGACGAGGAACTCGGCATCCTTGCGCGCCAGCCGCGCCTTCAGCGCTGCCGGCGTAAAGAGATGGGCGATCAGATCGTCCACCTTTGTTTTGCCGTGGAGTTCGTCATAGGTGGCGTGAAAGCTCTCCACCAGAAGAGCGCGCACCTTCTCGAGGTCGCGCTCTCCGGCGGTGCGGACGAAATACACGGACTATTCCTCGATGCCGAGCTTCGCCTTGACGAGCGCCTGGACCGCCTGCGGATTGGCCTTGCCGCCGGTCGCCTTCATCACCTGGCCGACGAACCATGCCGCCATGGTCGGCTTCGCCTTGACCTTTTCGACCTGTTCGGGATTGGCGGCGATGATCTCGTCCACGGCCTTTTCGATGGCGCCGGTATCCGTCACCTGCTTCATGCCGCGCGATTCGACGATCTCGGCGGGATCGCCGCCTTCGGTCAGCACGATCTCGAAAAGGTCTTTGGCGATCTTGCCGGAGATGGTTCCGGCCTTGATAAGGTCGATGATCGCGCCGAGCTGAGCCGGCGAGACCGGCGTCTGTTCGATGTCCTTGCCGGTACGGTTGAGCGCACCGAGCAGGTCGTTGATCACCCAGTTTGCCGCCGTCTTGCCGTCGCGGCCGGCGGCCACGGCCTCGAAATAATCGGCGATCGCCTTTTCGGAAACGAGCACGGAGGCATCGTAGACCGACAGGCCGAGTTCACGCACGAAGCGCTCCTTCTTGTCGTCGGGGAGTTCCGGCAGATCGGCTTCGAGCGCCTTGACGAAGGCATCGTCGAATTCGAGCGGCAGCAGATCCGGATCGGGGAAGTAGCGGTAATCATGCGCGTCTTCCTTGGAGCGCATGGAACGCGTCTCGCCCTTGTTCGGGTCGAAGAGGCGTGTCTCCTGATCGATTGTGCCACCGTCTTCCAGAATGCCGATCTGGCGGCGCGCTTCGTATTCGATCGCCTGGCCGATGAAGCGGATCGAATTGACGTTCTTGATTTCGCAGCGCGTGCCGAAAGCCTCGCCCGGACGGCGCACGGAGACGTTGACGTCGGCGCGCATCGAGCCTTCGTCCATGTTGCCGTCGCAGGTTCCGAGATAACGCACGATCGAACGCAGCTTGGTCATATAGGCCTTGGCTTCATCGGACGAGCGCATGTCGGGTTTGGAGACGATCTCCATCAGCGCCACGCCGGAACGGTTCAGATCGACATAGGACATGGTCGCGTGCTGGTCGTGCATCGACTTGCCGGCATCCTGTTCCAGGTGCAGGCGCTCGATGCCAATCTCGATATCCTCGAACTGGCCCTGGCGATCCGGTCCGAGCGAAATGACGATCTTGCCCTCGCCGACGATCGGATCCTTGTACTGCGAGATTTGATAGCCCTGCGGCAGGTCGGGGTAGAAGTAGTTCTTGCGGTCGAAGAGCGAACGTTTGTTGATCTCAGCTTTGAGGCCGAGACCGGTGCGCACGGCCTGCTTGACGCATTCCTCGTTGATGACGGGCAGCATGCCGGGCATGGCGGCATCGACCAGCGATACGTTCGAATTCTGCGGCTTGCCGAATTCCGTCGAAGCGCCGGAAAAGAGCTTCGAATTGGACAGCACCTGGGCGTGGACTTCCATGCCGACAATGACCTCCCAGTCGCCGGTGGCGCCGGGGATGAAGCGTTTCGGATCGGGCGTGCGGACGTCGACAATGGTCATCTGATGCTCTTTGCAGGCTGTTCTTTTCCACTGGTGAGGTAAAGGAAATGGCATTCCGGTGCAAGGCTTTCCCCATCGCACACCGCGGTTTGACGAAGGGCGGCGACATTTGCCTTGGGTTAACCGGGCATGGCAGTGTAGCCGCATGACGATGACCGACATCATCAAATTGGCCGCACTGTTTCTGGCGCAGAACCTGATCGTCTTTTCGGTCTATTTCCTCGACAAGCAGGCGGCGCGCCAAGGCGGGCGGCGCATCAGCGAGCGAACGCTTCTGACCCTTGCGCTGATCGGCGGCAGCCTCGGCGCGGTGGCGGCACAGCAGATCCTGCGCCACAAGACGAGGAAGGAGCCGTTCCGGTCGATCCTGGCGGCGATCCTGATCCTCCACGGCGCCTTGGCCACGGCGCTGGCCTTCGCGCCGCTATGGGCGCCTCACCTTCAGCTGGATTTTTAACTTCAGAATTCCTGCCCATAGCCGCCCTGGCTGTCCGAAACCAGCGGCTTCGTCAGCCCGACAGAGGGCACGTCGCGATCAAGCTTCGGATTATAGGCGACCGACAGCCAGTGAATGCCGTAACCGTGCTTCCGAAAAAAGCCGATTGCCTCGCTATTGCCGGAATGGGTCTGCACCGCCGCCGTCTCGAAGCCCCGGCCGGCGATATCCTTCTCGATGCGTTCGAGAAGGGCTGAGCCGAGTCCCTGCCGGGTGAAGATGGGATCGATCCAGAAATCCGAGATGGTTTCGTCCAATCCCTCGCGTGCAGCCCAGCCTGCGACCTGGCCGTTCTGCTCGATGACCGTGATGGTCAGCCAGTCATTCTCCACGAAGTTGCGAAAGGCGTTGCGCGCCGCGTCGATCATCGCATCCGATTCGCCGATCGACGCCATCGCCTTTTGCCAGGCCCTGAGCCCGATTTCGCTCAATAGCTCCGCTTCCCCGTCTCGGGCATTGCGAATGTGGATCAACGACACCTCCGCGTTACCCCTCTAACTAGATCACTGAGTCGCGGAATTTACCAGTAGCTGCAAAGGGATGATCAACCGAAACCAGGGTTTTCGACCGGTTTTCATCGACAAGGATGCTCTTGACCGCTTTTTCCGGGCCGAATAATAGATCTTATCGAGGTGTTTTATGTTGAGCCTGCCTGAGACCCGGTAAAGGCCCTGCCCGCAAGTTTTCTTGCGCGCATGGGCCCGAAAAAACGAAGCCCTGACGTTCGAATGAGCGCCAACGGGCGCCGTCTATGTCAACAATCTCGGCGAAGAAGGCCAGGAGCGGATCAAGGCAGCCTACGGGCCAAATTATCAGCGGCTTGTTGAACTCAAAAACAAATACGACCCGATGAATATGTTCTGTCTGAACCAGAACATCAAACCGACAGCGTAGCCATCATTGAAAAGCCCGGCGCGACGGCCGGGCTTTTCCTCAATCATTTTGGCAAATCTCAGAAGGTCGCGGCACCGCTGCCCCAGGGGCCGTGGTGGAAATCCTTGCCATCGAGGCGGTCGAAGCCGTGGGCGCCGAAGAAGTCGCGCTGGGCCTGGATGAGGTTGGCCGTTCCCCTGCCCTGGCGGTAGGCGTCGAAATAGGTGAGCGCCGGGACCATCGCCGGACCGGCTCCAACGCCGCAATGAAAGCTTCGCGTTTCCGCCGGTTGCTCATACCGCGCCTCTTCGCGTTCAAAACCGTCGGGCTCTATTCGCAGCTGGATGAAAGTTCAATGGCAGGTCATCAGAAGCCTATTCACTCTTCCGCGACGAGTATGAGTTGATCAGGTCCGCGGTATCGTTCTCACCTTTCTCGCGTGCAATATCGGCGGCTGTTGCACCAGTGCGATCGGTCTTCGTCATGTCCGCATGGTTCTGCAGCAATAGCTCTGCAACTTCGGTGTTTCCCCAGACCGCCGCACAGATCAGCGGGGTCACGCCGTCGGCCGTCTCGGCGTTTACGTCCGCGCCAGGGGTAGAAGGTAGTTTGCAACGGCTGCTTCGCCATTCGCAGATGCTTCGTGTAGTGCCGTCATTTCAGCACGACCAACCGCGTGTACAGAAGCACCCTTCCGCACCAGCGTCTTAACCGCTGCAAGCAAACCTTCAGCTGCCGAGACCATGAGCGGTGTTCGACCATGTAGCCGACATTGTTCAAGTTAAGTTCCTTGGAGTCGATTTCCAGCTGAGCTTGTGAAGCGCCGGCCACGATTCGCTCAATGAAATGCTCGATCTTTGACTAGTCATTCATGGGAGTAGTTGAAGCTGCCGAGTTCAATTCGGTTCAGTAGTCCTGGATACCTTTCTAAGGTCATCGGTGTTGCAGGTGCGACGACAATGGCGGCGACGTCCGCCAAGCTCATGCTTGCATTTTTACGTCGGACTCTGTTGCCACTCTATCCCCTCTTGAATCAGGTCCCGCACCTCCTCAATTGGCCGAAGCATCGGCGCCATTCTGGGTGACGCTCGACAACCGGTTGGCGCCGTCCCAGGTCAGCGTGCGGGCGCCGTCAGACATATTGCGTTGGCGTCATAGTCGATGGCCTTCGCACCGATCTGCCTTGCCGCGTACGGATGGATCGCTGACGCCGTTGTCGGGTAGACATAGGTGCCGATGCGGCGTGCACGACAGCAGGTTACCGTTCGGCGAATAGGTGTAGGTCTCGTCGAGGGTGTTGTTGCCGGCATTGTCGGCCCCGGTCAAACGGCCGAGATCGTTATATCTATAGCTCCAGCCATCGGCCGACGTCCGCTAACGATCTCCGTGATCCGGCCAATTAAAACAGGCTTTATGATTTGCGTACCCTACCGCTTGACGAAAATCTTGCCGCGGCTTGCCAAAATGATTTCATCCGCCTCTTGCGCGAGCCGACTAGAGGCTTGGGGATCAAATCCGTCAGCGAGAAACGCCGCCGTTTCCAAGAACATCTTGCCTACAGAAGGAGGCGCCAAGTCCTCTCTGAATAACAATGCGCGCTCAGCATCAATGCTATCAACAGCAGCGGAAATAATACCAACAGTCGCTTCAATGTTGTTATTTGAATAACCTAGAGATGGAAAATTCAGAACAACGGAATTCGGAACAATGTTACTCGTCAATCCGTTCGCTATGCTTAAGCTTGCCGCGCTCTCGTCTTTTGTTGATCCATTCCAAAAAGAAATTGAGAAACCAAGCTCGGGAATAATACTGTGATCCCCGTCACGCCGATTTGCGCTCTTTAAGACAATATCGCTCAAAAATTCAAAATCATTGGGATCGATGAAGCTATTTTGCATTGCTTTTCGTTTTGACGATCCACGCAGCTTCCAGTGAAAAACCGCTGGGCTGATCTTTGCAAGCCTATTCAGTAATACGCTCAAGTCGGTTGCGCATTGTTCAGGGCTTCTTGGCCTGCTATCACGGTAAGCCAATAATTTGTAACGTGTATTCATATTAATAGCCCCGAGAGTTAAACGTACTGCCAATGGTGGGAACTTGCTGCGTAGGATCCTTCACTTGAATCGATATACCTTTAATGCCCCGGTCTTCAAAAAGGTTCGCTGTCGCCCTGGCAGATTTTGTATCGGAGAATACCCACTCAACTTGTCTCCCCCCTGCCGCTTGCACCTGACGGCTTGCTTGCGCTGCAAGACTGTCCTGTCCGCTGAACCATTCGTAAAATCTTCCGTCCTTTTTAACAAAGTTCCCATATTTGTCCTTCGCCTCCAACAGGACGTCCCGATATTTATCATATCCATCAAATTTAACATTGTTCACGAGGAAACTCTGATCCGCGGTTCTTCCGGTCACCGCCATTTGGTGAGCTGCAGCTCGGGCGCTCATCCTTTCAGAGGTAGTTACCCAGGTTCCTGTCACAGCTTCGGTTTGAGCTAGACGAGACCCTTGCAAGGTCTTGCTAAATACCTGTGCCTCGCGTCCTACAATGCCCGCACCGGCGGCAAGAGGGCGGAACTCTGGATTACCGGCCCCAGTGAGGCCTTCGCCAATGAATTCGACGAAATTTGCCGCCGCCTCTAACATGTTGAGCAGAGCTTCCGGCCCGTCAGCGCTTCTTCCTCGTCCAGGAGCCGCACCCATATGCCCATTTGGATCAGACTTATTGACAGGATCGTTTTCGGAGTAGCTGTAGCGGTTGGTGCCGACGCCTTCCTTGGTCGGGTCCCAATCATCGGGCGAGATGAACCGCCCGAAGGCCGGATCGTAGTATCTGGCATTGAGGTACATCAGCCCGGTTTCGGGATCGAAGCGTTCGCCGATATAGCTTTTCTTGGTCTGGAAGCTGGTGTTGGTGGCTTCGCCATAGGCGGCATAGCCGGTCTGTTCGACCCGATAGCCGCTTTCGTTGGTCACCTGCCGCACCGAGGCGAGATGATCGCGGTGCAGGAAGAACTTGTCCTGCTCGGTGCTGCCTGATGTGACGACGATCTTGGCGTCGGGATGCGGATAGAGCGTGTAGAGGTCCGTGCCCGGCGTCGAGCGGTCGATCTCGACATTGGCGTCGGGATAGAGCGTGGTGCCGAAGGCCCAGCTCTTCTTCACCCGGGCGCCGTCCGGTCCGTAGGCGAAGCTCACCGTGGCGCCGTCCTGGGTGACGCTCGCCAGCCGGTTGGCGCCGTCCCAGCTCAGCGTGCGGCTACCGTCCGAGACCATGTTGCCGTTGGCGTCATAGTCGATCGTCTTGGCACCGATCTGCGTTGCCGCATGCGGGCGGATCGCTGATGCCGTCGTCGGATAGACATAGGCGCCGACCCGAGTGCGGGAGAGAAGATTGTGATTGGTGTCGTAGCTGTAGGTCTCGTCGAGGGTGTTGTCGCCGGCATTGTCGGCGCCGGTCAGGCGAGAGAGATCGTCATAGCTGTAGGTCCAGTTGTCGTTGGCCGCCAAGCCGGTGATCGTCTTGATCCGGCCTAGTTTGTCACGGGTATACTGATTGTCCATCAGCACCGTCGTGCCCTTCGCCGTTGTCACCCGCTCCAGCCAGCGCCGGGTCGGCGAATAGCTGAAGCTGGTCGTCACGCCATTGATGTAGGTGATCGATGTCGTCTGGCCGTCGGCCTCGTAGCTGATGGAATCGATCTGCCCGGGGATCCTGGAAAGCAGGTCGGCGTCGTTATAAAGCCAGGGCAAGGTCCGCTTGCCGACGACAATGTTGGCAGGCTGATAACCTATCGCCGTGGTTTTGCCGGTCGGCCCATGCTCGACGGTGGTCGTGCTCGCCACGCCGTCGATGACCGCCCGGGTGATGACCTTGTCGCCGGCGCCATTATAAATACGGGTGTAGGTCAGCGTCGCATCGGCGTTCTCGGCCGTGGTCAGCATGCCGGCATTGTGCGACTGGAAGGTGGCGGCAGGCTCGTCATAGCTGTTCTCAGCCAGCAGTGTCGGCACCGTCGCACCCGGCTCCGTCACCTCCTTGCGAGTGACCCGGCCCATCTGGTCGTAGGCCATCGTCGTCACCGCGCCACGCGCATCCGTTTGGCGGATCAGCCGGCCGGCATCGTCATAGTCATAGGACCAGTTGCCGAGATCCGGATCACTTGCCGTCAGACGGTTGCCGAGCAGATCGTAGGTGTAGGTCCATTGCGCGCCTTCGGGTCACGCACTCCCAGCAGACGGCCGAGTGGGTCGTAGGCGCGATACTCATACCTCGATCCAAAGGTCAACAGCACATACCGCTACGTGTGTAGTCCCGGAGAGTAACGGCGGTAGACTACGCATGACTTACCACTGAGACAAACAGGTATGAATGGCCAGACCTGAAGCGCGGCCATCCTAATCGGCTTAATTATTGCTTCCCGACAGTTCTCAGCCAGGCGCCTCCAACTTCAGCACGCTCAGCTTCCCACTCTGGCGGAAGATCTGCGATTTGATTAAGCGTCGAGTCGGCATCGAGCAAGACGCCGACGCTAACGTGATATGGTTCAAGCGGATCACTGTGATCAACACCCCCGCATAAAAACTGCCAGTCACCCTCTTCTCTAATAACGAGGCGCGCAGGCCGTTCACGCCGGAACATATGGCCGCAGCAGTAGACGCCCAATCGCGGATCTTCGAACTTTGAACTGCCCATCCCATACTCCTTATCTGTAGCGAGTGGTAACGAGAGAGATCGTCATAGCCATAGGTCCAGTTGTCGTTGCCTGCCAGACCGGTGATCGTCTTGATCCGGCCTAGTTTGTCACGAGTGTACTGATTGTCCATCAGCACCGTCGTGCCCATCGCCGTCGTCACCCGGTCCAGCCAGCGCCGGGTCGGCGGATAGCTGAAGCTGGTCGTCACGCATTGGATGTAGGCGATCGATATCGTCTGGCCGTCGGCTTCGTAGCTGGTGGAGTCGTTCAGTCCCGCATTCCGACCTTTTCTGAATAACGGTAGGTGCCCACGATTTTTAGTCGATATTTAAGCAGGTTGAAGACTGTCGCCCATAGCGCATCCTTTGACGCGGGAGACAAGAAGCCCATAGCAACTGGGGGCAGTCAGGTTGCAGCCGGACATAAATAGGGCCAGGCGACCAACTCACTCTGGCCGCGCCTTAAACCGACACGGTCAGGGCAAAGCTCAAGCCTTTGCGGACAATTCCGCCCGCATCGCCGCCCACTCGTCGGCCATCGTGCCCGAGCCGCGCATCTTGCCGGCGCGGCGATACCAGTAGTCGGAATTCCAGTCGTCGCCCTCGATGCGATGGCAGAGGGCGTGGCCCCAGTCGAACGGCTGTTCGCCTTCGTGGCGCTGACAGATATCGTGGACCGCCTGCCAATCCGCGCCCATGGCGAAGCCGCCGGTGGCAAGGCGATCGATTGCCTCGATCAGGCGCACAAGATCATTGCCTGCCATGTAGCCCTCCCAGTTTCGGCTATTGCTCAGCCTAGCTGCTTCTCCAGATGCACCTTTTCGAGCGGGACGCCCATGCTCCTGGAGAATTCGATACCGTGCCAGATGATGGTGAAACCGCAGCGTTTGTAAAGCCGGATCGCGCCTATGTTCCTGGCATGCGTGTCGATCCGGGCGGTCGTCAGCCCTTCGGCCGCCATCAGCTCGCACAGATGCAACAGCAGAGCCTCGCCCACACCCTTACCCTGATGATCGGGATGCACCCAGAGATCGGACACATAGTTGGGTTCGCCTTCCCGGGCACCCCAGCCGACGATCTCCGCGTGGAGTTCGGCAACGAAGATCTCACCTTTCGTCTCTCGCGGAAACACGGTGAACTCTTGCCTGACTTTAGCAATCACATCGGGATCGCGATAACTGTCGTCGAAGGCGTCGGCTGCGGCCCATGCGGCGAAGCCGACGGCGCCGACCGTTTCGTGGTCGGCGGAGGCTATCTTTCGGATCGTGAGACCCGTTACCACCACTTGGCCGGCGTAAACTTGCCGGCGGCCTGCTCGATGACGTAGGCGGTCTTGAAGAGGGTTTCCTCGTCGAAGGCCTTGCCGATCAGCTGCAGGCCGAGCGGCAGGCCCTTGTGGTCGAGTCCGGCGGGCACGGCGATGCCGGGCAGGCCCGCCATGTTGACCGTCACCGTAAAGATGTCGTTCAGATACATCTTCACCGGATCGGCGGCGAGGTTTTCGTCAGCAATGCCGAAGGCGGAGGACGGCGTCGCCGGCGTCAGGATCGCATCGACGCCGGCATCGAAGGCCAGTTCGAAATCGCGCTTGATCAGCGTGCGGACCTTCTGGGCGCGGATGTAATAGGCGTCGTAGTAGCCGGCCGACAGTACGTAGGTGCCGATCATGATGCGGCGCTTGACTTCCTTGCCGAAGCCGGCGGCGCGCGTCTTTTCGTACATGTCGACGATATCCTTGCCGTCGACGCGCAGGCCGTAGCGCACGCCGTCATATCGCGCGAGGTTCGAGGACGCCTCGGCAGGCGCAACGATATAATAGGCCGGAAGCGCATATTTGGTGTGCGGCAGGGAGATATCGACGATTTCGGCGCCGGCATCCTTCAGCCAGGCGATGCCCTGGCGCCAGAGGGTCTCGATCTCCCCGGGCATGCCGTCGACGCGATATTCGTTCGGGATGCCGATCTTCATGCCCTTCAGCGACTGGCCGAGGGCGGCCTCGTAGTCCGGCACGGGCAGATCGACCGAGGTCGTGTCCTTGGCGTCGACGCTTGCCATCGACTTCAAAAGGATGGCGGCATCGCGCACATCGCGGGCGATCGGACCGGCCTGATCGAGCGAGGAGGCGAAGGCGACGGTGCCCCAGCGCGAGCAGCGGCCATAGGTCGGCTTGATGCCGACGGTGCCGGTGAAGGCGGCCGGCTGACGGATCGAGCCGCCCGTATCGGTCGCGGTGGCGCCGGCGCAAAGATGGGCGGCAACGGCAGCTGCCGAGCCGCCGGAGGAGCCGCCCGGGACGAGTTGCTGGTTGGAGCCTTCTGCCCGCCAGGGATTGATCACCGGGCCGTAGTAGGACGTCTCGTTGGACGAGCCCATGGCGAACTCGTCCATGTTCAGCTTGCCGAGCATGACGGCGCCATCATCCCAGAGGTTCTGCGTCACGGTCGATTCGTAACGCGGCTCGAAACCGTCGAGAATGTGGCTGCAGGCCTGGGTGTGGACGCCGACGGTGGCGAAGAGATCCTTGATCCCCAGCGGGATGCCTTCGAGCTCGCCCGCCGTGCCGGCTGCAATCCGCTCGTCGGACTTCCTGGCCATGACGCGGGCGAGATCCGGCGTTGTTTTTATGTAGGCGTTCAGCCGCTCATTGGCCGCATCGATCGCCGAAATGTACGCTTCAGTCAATTCGATTGCGGTGATTTCCTTGGCGCGCAGCTTCTCGCGGGCTTCGGCAATGGTCAGGCTGGTGAGTTCGCTCATCGTGTTTTCGCTTCAGGTCTTGAAAATGGCAACAGGGTCGGAAAGAGGCTTTCGAAGCCCTATTCGACGACTTTCGGCACCAGGAAGAAATTATGATCGGTGACGGGCGCATTGGCGACGATATCGGCGGCCTTGTTGCCGTCGGTCACCTCGTCGGTCCGCTTCTTCATCGCCATCGGCGTCACCGATGTCATCGCCTCGACGCCATCGACATTGACTTCGGAAAGCTGCTCGACGAAGCCGAGGATGCCGTTCAGCTCGCCGACCATGCGATTTGCCTCATCCTCAGAGACGGCAATACGGGCAAGTTTGGCGACGCGCTTCACGGTGGCAAGATCGACGGACATGGCATTCTCCGGATAGGATTTTTCCTACCCGCTATAAAGGCCATGTCCGCCCGGTGCAACGGGGTTTCGTCAGATCGACAGGCTCTCGGCAGGCTTCAGCGCCCTCGCCTCAGTCTTCGATCCCTCCATGCCGGCAACGAATTTATCGGCCGTCTGGTCGATGATCGGGAAGGTGCCGAAATGGCAAGGGATCGCGGTCTTGAAGCTGAAATAGCGCTGGCAGGCGAGTGCCGCCACCGCGCCGCCCATGGTGAAGCGGTCGCCGATCGGCACGAAGCCGATATCGGGCTGGTGCAACTCGTTGATCAGCGCCATGTCGGAGAAGATGTCGGTGTCGCCCATGGCGAAGATCGAGGCTTCGTCATCGAAATGCAGCATCAGGCCGTTGGCGTTGCCGAGCGCATGCGAGACGCCGTCCTCGGTGATCTGGGCAGAGGAATGCAGCGCATTGGTGAACGTGGCGGAGAAGCCGCCGAACGTGACCGTCCCGCCGGTATTGCCCATCTCGATCCTGTCGACGCCCTTGGAACCGAGCCATGCGGCAAGATCGGCATTCGCAAGAACGACGGCGCCGGTTTCCTTGGCAAGCGCCACGGTATCGCCGACATGGTCGCCATGGCCATGGGTCAGCAGGATATGGGTGATGCCTGCGGACACATCCTTGATGTCCTGGCCGGAAAAGGAGGCGTTATGGCTGAGGAAGGGATCGAGCAGGATCTTCGCCTTTGATGTCTCGATGCGGAAGGCGGAATGGCCAAGCCAGGTGATCTTCATGAAATCTCTCCTTACGTGATGCAAAATCTGATTTCGATGGTAAGGAAATATCTCATGCCCCGGCAAAGGAAAGCGGCGGCGGCTTCAATTTCTTTTGACGGGATGAAACGCAATGACGGTGCTGACGATCGAGGAAATGGCTGAAACCCTTGCTCCCGGGCAGGCGATCGCCGGGCTCGATCTCGGCACCAAAACGATCGGGCTTTCGATGTCCGATCTCGGCCGGCGTTTCGCCACGCCGCGACCGGTGATCCGCCGCGTCAAGTTCACAATCGATGCGCAGGCGCTGCTGGACTTCGCGACGGCGGAAAAGGTTGCCGGCTTCATCATCGGCCTGCCGATGAATATGGACGGATCGGCGGGGCCGCGCGTACAGGCGACGCGCGCTTTCGTGCGCAACATGGAGCAGAAAACGGTGCTGCCCTTCGTCTATTGGGACGAACGGCTTTCGACGGTCGCGGCCGAACGGACGCTCATCGAAATGGACGTCTCTCGTGCCAAGCGAGCCGAACGGATCGATTCGGCCGCGGCAAGCTTCATCCTTCAGGGGGCCCTCGACAGGCTGTCATCGCTCGCAAGGTCTGCGGGAGACGAATTCAGCGCCTGACGCGCCTTCCACCAAGCGGCGATCAACTTACGCTTTCTAAAGCCCAGGATGGCGAAGACGACGAGACTGTCCACCGCAATGGCGCGGGCAACGAGCGGCGGAATGGTTTCCGCCGGAATTCCGAGGGCTTCGCCATAAATTTCGAAGGTCAGGTCATGGACCTGCCGTGTCAGCATGAAGATGCCGAAATTCATGTCGTAATAGGAGAGCCAGTACCATGCGCCCAAAAAGACGATAGGACCGGCCCAGAAGACTAGAAACCACTTCATGCGGCTTCTCCTCCCTGCTTGCGGGCAACGGGCAGATCGAGGGAAACCAGCCAGGTCGACAATGCCATGATGCAAAGCACCAGCGCCGGAATTGCAATATCCAGCGCCAGGACTGCGAAGAACATCATTGCCGTCACCAGAATTGCGGCTTTGGCGATCTTGCTTCCCATGGGCGTCAACTCGGGACTCTCACTCGTACCATCTCTGCTCCCCGCCACACTGTCGGGTTAACCAGCCCCACGCAACGTAAACCATTCGTTAAGGTTAACGCCAGGCCTTCTCCCTGTGGATGAATGGAGCCTATGGATGAAAGGATGTCAGCCGTAGACGCCGCGCACGAGACGCTTCAGTGCCGTCGCGGCCTTCTCCCAGTCCTTCGACGTCTTCAGCGATAGGCCGGCGCACTGGCCGCCGGCTGCGCCGGAAAGCACGAGGTGCTGGATCGCCGCGATCACGACGGCATTGACGGCTGCCGCATCCACGCCCTTCGGCGGCGCCAGCGAACCGCGCATGCGATCCAGCCAAAGGGCAAGAGCCTTCGAACGGGCCTCGGACAGCCGCCTCACCTGCTCGGTATTTTCCGATACTTCCCAGGCGAGGATGCGGCGCATCAGCGGATCATTTCTCAAGGCGTCGAGCAGCAGAAGCGCCAGCCGCTCCATCAGATCGCCGTAGGTGAGCATGAACATGCCGCCGGCATCTTCCGGAATACGATCCCTCACCCATGTGCCGAGATCCGCGCCGATCGCCTCGACCAAACCGTCAAGGCCGCCATAGTAGCGGTAGATCAACTGCTTGTCGCAGCCGGCGCGGCGGGCGACCGCATTGATGCCGAAATTCTGGAAGCCCTCCTGCGCCAGCAGGCTCTTGGCGGCGGCAAGGATGGCGCGCTCGGTGGCGCCGCGATCGCGCACGCGCCGTTCCGGCTCCGCACCAACCCCGGGCGAATTATCGAGATTTTCAACTTCACTCAGCATGACCGACCCTTCCCCGCTGTCACCAATCGGTGAGTAGCGGGGAGACCTTATCTGATCAATCCTATCCCCTTGGGAAGATTGTGGATATTTCTTCCAGCACTCAGAATCCGGCGTCGGATGGGCGCGGGAGACGGCGCGAATCCTTTCAGAAATCTCGTCCCGACGGTTGATCGCGATGGACGAACCCCGCATAGCTGCATTATGAACAAATCTAACAATCTCCGCTAAGGCCCTGCAATGGTGAATTATATCGAAGCCTCCTCCGCGCCGCCGAAGAATACGGGTGCCATCCGGCTTTACGATGGGCAGGCGTTCGAAGGCATGCGCAGGGCGTGCCAGCTGACCGCGCGCTGCCTCGATGCGCTTGCCGATATCGTCAGGCCCGGCCTGCTTACCGACGAGATCGACCGATTCGTATTCGATTTCGGCATGGACCACGGCGCGTATCCGGCGACGCTGAATTATCGCGGCTATACCAAATCCACCTGCACCTCGATCAATCACGTCGTCTGCCACGGCATTCCAAACGACAAGCCGCTGCGCGAGGGCGATATCGTCAATATCGACGTTACCTTCGTGCTCGACGGCTGGCATGGCGATTCGAGCCGGATGTATCCGGTCGGCACGATCAAGCGCGCCGCCGAGCGGCTGCTCGAGGTCACCTATGAATCCCTGATGCGCGGCATATCAGCCGTCAGGCCCGGCGCCCGCACCGGCGCGATCGGCGAGGCGATCCAGGCCTATGCGGAGGCCGAGCGCTGTTCGGTGGTGCGCGATTTCTGCGGCCACGGCGTCGGCCGGCTGTTTCACGATTCGCCGAACATCCTGCATTATGGCCGCGCCAATGAAGGGCCGGAGCTGCGTGAAGGCATGATCTTCACCATCGAGCCGATGATCAATCTCGGCCGGCCGCATGTGAAGGTGCTCGCCGACGGCTGGACGGCCGTGACCCGCGACCGCTCGCTTTCCGCGCAGTATGAACACACGGTCGGCGTCACCGCCGATGGCTGCGAAATCTTCACGCTGTCACCGGGTGGCCTCGACCGGCCCGGACTGCCGCCGCTTGCCAGGTGACGATCTGATGGCGAAGCGGCCTGTTGCGACATCTTCCGACGACAAGCTGCTTTTCGAGACTGAAGAGCCTGTTGTCGACGAACGCTCGTTCTTCGGCGGCCGGCCGCAAAAATCAGCCGCGCCGAACGCCCCGACCGCCCTACCCGCCTCGCTTTCCAGGCCGGAACATTATCACGGTCATCGCGAGCGGCTGCGTGACCGCTTCCGCGAACTCGGCGATACGGCGCTTGCCGATTACGAAATCCTCGAACTCCTACTTTTCCGGCTGATCCCGCGACGCGACACCAAGCCGATCGCCAAGGCGCTCATCGAACGATTCGGCTCTCTCGCCGGCGTCTTTGGCGCGCCGGCGGCGCTACTGACGGAGGTGAAGGGCGTCGGCGAGAATGTCGCCCTCGACCTGAAACTGATCGCCACCGTCGCTCACCGGACCCTGAAGAGCGAGATCAGAAGCAAGCAGGTTCTATCCTCCTGGTCCTCGGTTATCCAGTATTGCCACGCCGCCATGGCGCACGAGACACGCGAACAGTTCCGCATCCTCTTCCTCGACAAGCGCAACGTGCTGATCGCTGATGAGGTGCAGGGCCGCGGCACGGTCGACCATACGCCGGTCTATCCCCGCGAGGTGGTCAAACGCGCGCTCGAGCTTTCGGCAACAGCGATCATCCTCGTCCACAACCACCCCTCCGGCGACCCGACGCCCTCACGCGCCGACATCGACATGACGAAGGTGATCATCGAGGCGGCCAAGGCCCTCGACATCACCGTCCACGACCACATCATCATCGGCAAGGACGGCCATGTCAGCCTCAAGGGGCTGAAGTTAATGTAATCCCGCTGCATTGAGACGTGACTACGTAACCATCGCCCACCCCGAAGCCCTCCACGGAGACGATCATGTCAAATGGTCCCAATGCGGTTCTCACTTCCGATGAGATCGACGCGATAGCGCGTGACGTCGTTGCAGAAGGACAGGCGGGCCGCACGTCGGCGGCATGGCAGAAGATCCAACCATTTCGAAAAGCCCAGCGTCACCAGACTGAGGCCGCGATGGCATTGTTATGGATAGTCGACCAACAAAGCCTTACAAGAGAAGAGGCGACAGACGTTCTTTCCGAGATCGCAGATGCCCACAACGACAATATCGATATCCTTTCGGCGCTCGGGCAATGCCTGGAAGCCGTCCGCGACATCGATGATCTGAACGCGCCACCGCCCGAACACCCCATATTTCAGTCGATGGTCGCGAAGCTGGACCGCTTAGCCAAGCTTCATGAGGGGCGGCCTGAACAGGAGCAGATACTGCGCGGGCTCGCCACGTCGGCGCGAATGATGGCACGCCAGATGGATGCAATCGCCGAGAACAGTCTCCGGAAACTGACGGAAATCGATCCACGGAACAGCGCGCATCAATACAATTTGGGCCTCTTCTACAAGACGCGGGGCAGATTCGCAGAAGGAGTAGCGGCGGGCCTGGCTGCTGCAAGCTTGCAGCGGGAGGTTATCGACAGCACCGAGTGGAACCTTGGAATATGCGCTACGGGCGCAGGGGACACCGAGACCGCTTTGGACGTGTGGAAGCGGATGGGACAGAAGATCGAGCTTGGAAGGTTCGGGTTACCGGAAGGCGGGTATGCGGCCTGCAAGGTGAGACTTGCCCAGCGGCCTCTTGCTGAGCGGACGGCGGACTCAGATGATCCAGGGGAAGAGGAGACAGTATGGATCGAACGTTTAAGTCCGTGTCATGGCATTATTCGCAGCGTCCTGTTCGGCAGTCTCGGCGTCGACTATGGCGATGTTGTCCTCATGGACGGCGCTCCGATTACGTATCATACCTACGGTGAACAAGAGGTTCCGGTCTTCCCGCATCTGGCAACGCTTGCGCGCCGGAACTACCAGTTCTTTGCTTTCGCGGGCACGCAAGAGGCGGCAGGGCAATTGGTTGATCTAAGCGGGGAATTGGACGGGGACGCCGTTATCTATTCACACACCGAGAACTTTAGGATTATGTGCGCAAATTGCTGGCGCAATCCCGACATCGATCACGCCGAGCATGAGAGAATGGAAAAACATGTCGTCATCGGTCGCATTGCCGCGCCGCCCGACATCGCACCTGCGCGACTTCTGGATTTGATCGACAGGGCAATCGAAAAGCGAAGAACTTGCCAGCTCTATGCGCCCGATCTCTGCGCAGCGGCGGGGCAGTTGGCGCGCGAGCGGATCGACAGACGTCGGTTTACTCTATTGACGGACAATTAGCGACATTCCTGCACGGAAAGGTCGCGGCCGAGCGCGCGCTGGACCGGCGGTCCGGTCAGCGGCGCTCTGCTGCTTCTTCCAGGCGGCATGCAGCGGACGCTCATTCTGACGTCGACCCGGAGTGGTCGCAGGCATGCATCCGAGGGAAGCGAAGACTGGGAAAGCTTCAGTTGACAGCAGTCGCTGGCGCGGGATTCTATGCAATCCTGCGCCGCCACTCGCTGAATAATACCCGCCCGAAATACCGAGAAGATAAAGCTTCATGACGATCTCCAGCGGTAACACTGATCGATCGACCCGGCCCTGCCACGACGTGCTCTGCCTCGACGACTTCGAAATCAAGGCGCGGCGACATCTGCCGAAGCCGCTGTTCGGTTATATCGCCGGCGCGACCGAGACCAACGCGTCGCTGCGGCATAACGCAGAGGCCTTCCAGGCCTATGCCTTCCGGCCACGTGTGCTTCGGGACGTCTCGACGCGCAGCACCGCAACGAGCCTCTTCGGCAAGACGCATGCCGTACCGTTCGGCATTGCGCCGATGGGGATCAGCGCGCTGATGGCCTATCGGGGGGACATCGTGCTGGCGCAGGGCGCGGACCAATCGGGAATCCCGATGATCATCAGCGGTTCGTCACTCATCCCCCTGGAAGAGATCGCTGCGGCCTCCCCGCAGGCATGGTTTCAGGCCTATCTGCCCGGCGAACCCGATCGTATCGATGCTCTGATCGATCGCGTCGCGGCGGCCGGCATCGACACGCTTCTGCTGACCGTGGACACGGCGACGCTGCCCAACCGCGAAAACAATGTCAGGGCCGGGTTTTCGACGCCTTTGCGTCCCGGGCTCCGCTTGGCATGGCAGGGCATCTCGCATCCCCGCTGGACCACCGGCACATTCCTGCGCACGATCGTGCGGCACGGCATTCCGCATTTTGAAAATTCCTACGCCACAAGAGGCGCGCCGATCATCTCCTCGAATGTCACGCGCGATTTCGGCAAGCGTGACCATCTCAACTGGAGCCACTTGGAGCGGATACGCAAGCGCTGGTCCGGCAAGCTCGTGGTCAAGGGGATCATGCACCCTGACGACGCGGCACGGGCTGCCGATACCGGGGCGGATGGGGTGATCGTCTCCAATCATGGCGGTCGTCAGCTCGACGGCACCGCATCTCCCCTTCAGGTCCTTCCGGAGATTGCCGCACGTGTTGGAGACAGCATTGCCGTCATGATCGACGGCGGCATCCGGCGTGGAACGGATATCATGAAGGCCCTCGCGCTTGGCGCCTGTTTCGTGTTCGTGGGCAGGCCATTCCTTTATGCTGCAGCCGTCGCGGGGCTACCGGGCGTGCTCAGAGCGGCGGATATCCTGAAGACGGAACTGCATAGCAATATGGCGTTACTCGGGGTCACTGGGGTGAGCGATATTTCCGCGGACTACATCACTCGCGCATGAACAACCGTCGCGCGCTGACATCGATATGACGAAGGTGATCATCGACGCGGCGAAGGCACTTGATATCACTGTCCACGACCCCATCATCATCGGCAAGGACGACAATGTCAGCCTGAAAGGGCTGAAGCTGATCTGAAAAACACAGTCCGGCTGAATCAGCAGCCGTAAAACAATCTGTAACATTGACCGGCTACCGATAGAAGAGCGACATTTTTGTCGCAAAATGATTCCATTTCCAATCCGAGGCTAGAGGATGTTTCAGTACGATCTCGTTGTGGTAGGTAGCGGTCCCGCAGGGCGCCGCGGCGCGATCCAGGCTGCGAAACTCGGCAAGAAAGTGCTTGTCATCGAACAGGGCAAGCGCGTCGGCGGCGTGTCCGTCCATACCGGCACAATCCCTTCGAAGACGCTGCGCGAGACCGCGCTCAATCTCTCCGGCTGGCGCGAGCGCGGCTTCTACGGGCGATCCTACCGCGTCAAGCAGGAGATCAGTGCGGAAGACCTGCGTCGCCGCCTGCTGATTACGCTCAACCATGAAGTGGAAGTGCTCGAGCATCAGTTCGCTCGCAACCGTGTCCACCACATGCGCGGCAAGGCGAGTTTCGTCGATTCCACTACCTTGCAGGTCATCAAGGATGACGGCGAAGCGCTGACGGTGAGCGGCGCCAGCATTCTGCTTGCGGTGGGCACGAAACCTTTCCGCCCGGATTACATGCCATTCGATGGCAGGACCGTGCTCGACAGCGACGAGCTGCTTGATATCGAAGAGCTGCCGCGCACCATGGTTGTCATCGGCGCCGGCGTTATCGGCATCGAATACGCGACGATCTTCTCGGCGCTTGATACGGCCGTGACCGTGATCGATCCAAAGTCGACGATGCTCGACTTTATCGACAAGGAAATCGTCGAGGATTTCACCTATCAGCTGCGCGACCGCAACATGAAGCTGCTGCTCGGCACGACGGCCGAGAAGGTCGAACGGCTGGATAGCGGCAAGGTCCAGCTGACGCTCGACAACGGCCGTCATCTTGTGACCGACATGGTGCTCTTTGCCGCCGGACGCATGGGAGCGACCGACGCGCTGAACCTTCCGGCCATTGGACTGGAGGCCGACAGCCGTGGCCGTCTCAAGGTCAATCCGGAGACCTTCCAGACATCGGTTGCCAACGTCTATGCCGCCGGCGACGTCGTCGGCTTCCCGAGCCTCGCCTCGACCTCGATGGAACAGGGCCGCATCGCCGCGCGCGTGGCGATCGGCGCAGTCGCCAAGGAGCCGCAGAAATATTTCCCCTACGGCATCTATGCCGTGCCGGAAATTTCGACCTGCGGCCTGACCGAAGAAGAAATGAAGGAGCGCGGCATTCCCTATGAATGCGGTATTGCCCGCTTTCGCGAGACCTCACGCGGCCACATCATGGGCCTCGATACCGGTTTGTTAAAGCTGATCTTCTCGCTGAAGACGCGCCGACTGCTCGGCGTGCATATCGTCGGCGAAGGCGCCACCGAGTTGGTGCACATCGGCCAGGCGGTGCTCAATCTCAAAGGCACGGTCGAGTATTTCGTCGAAAACACCTTCAACTATCCAACGCTCGCCGAAGCCTACAAGATTGCCGGCCTCGACGCCTGGAACCGGATGGGTGACATCAAGTCGGAACTCTGAAGGCGGCGCCACCATTTGATTCCGCCAGCTATAAGATGGAGCCGAGAGCTTGCGCATCATTTCGCTGAATGCATGGGGCGGCCGACTGCACGAGGCCCTGATCGCCTATGTCAAGCAGGCCGACCCTGATGTGCTGTGCCTGCAGGAGGTGCTGCGGGCGCCGAATGCGGATAGCGGATGGTCGACATACCGGGATGCGGGGCTGGAACTGCCGCAACGTGTCAATCTGTTTCAGGAAATCAGCGCCGCCCTGCCCGGCCACGACGCCTTCTTCTGCCCGACATCGAGAGGTGAGCTTTTCGATGGCGACGCCGCCATTGTCGCGGAATTCGGGTTGGCGACCTTCGTCCGAAAATCGCATTCCGTCATCGCCCAGGCGCTGGACTTCGTGCATGGCAGTTTTTCCGCCGATGGCTGGGGTGACCATCCCAGACCGCGCAACGCCCATTGCATCCGCTTCTTCAACCATGCGCACGCCCGCATCGTGACGATCGCCCATATGCATGGTCTGCGCGATCCGGCCGGCAAAGGCGATACGGCGCAGCGCGAACAGCAGGCGCTGGCATTGGCCGGCCTCATCGGGCGGATCTGGCCCGGCGACGAAGGACTCGTGGTCTGCGGCGACTTCAATGTGCTGCCCGGCAGCGCGACCTTTCGGGTCCTTGCCCGGTTGGGTCTTTCCGATCTCGTCACCGGAAACGGCCTTGTCGACACGCGAACCTCCCACTATCTGAAGCAGGGCCGCTTTGCGGACTACATGCTGATTACGTCTGACGTGGAGGTTGCCAAGTTCGAGGTGGTCGAGGCGCCCGAGGTCTCCGACCACCGCGCATTGCTGCTCGATATCGCGTAGTATATTGAGGGATGCGCTGTGCGAAACTTCTGCGCGCAGTTTCCTGTTTTTACGCCTTAGTTTGAACCCTGATCAATCGCATTGATACGCCGTGCCTGATTTGTGCCTTCAACGCCATTTTGCCTCCGGGCAGACGTTTCTAAAGAAAGATAGATACTCTTGCCCCATGCTTCGGAAACCGTGCGCAGCCGTTTTCAACTCATCCTGATCAAGCCGTCGCATTATGACGATGACGGCTACGTCATCCGCTGGTGGCGGGCGATGATCCCTTCCAATTCGCTCGCGGCCATATACGGCATCGCTGCCGAATGCACCGAGCGCAAGGTGCTCGGGCCAGATACCGCGATCGACATTACCGTGATCGATGAAACGAATACGCGAATCGATTTTGCCGGGCTGCTCGCCCAGTTCAGGCGCCACGGCAATTTCGGCATGGTCGCGCTGGTCGGCGTCCAGTCCAACCAATATCCGCGCGCCCTCGATATTGCCCGCCCCTTCCGCAATGCTGGCCTGCCGGTTTCGATGGGCGGCTTCCACGTGTCCGGCTGCCTGTCGATGCTCGACGGCCAGGCGGTCGGGCTCGACGCCTGCCGCGAGATGGGCATCTCGATGTTCGCCGGCGAGGCCGAGGGGCGGCTGGACATAGTATTGCGCGATGCTGCTGCCGGCGAGCTGAAGCCGCTCTATAATTTCATGAACGACCTTCCCGGCATTGGCGGCACGCCGGTTCCTTTCCTGCCGAAGGACAACATCCAGCGCACGCTCGGCCTCAGCACCAGCTTCGATGCCGGACGCGGCTGTCCCTACCAGTGCTCGTTCTGCACCATCATCAACGTGCAGGGTCGCAAATCGCGCTTCCGCTCGGCCGACGACGTCGAAAAACTCGTGCGGATGAACTGGGCGCAGGGCATCCACAAGTTCTTCATTACCGACGATAACTTCGCCCGCAACAAGGACTGGGAGGCGATCTTCGACCGCTTGATCGAGCTCAAGGAGCGGGACGGCATTCCGCTCGGCCTGATGATCCAGGTCGACACGCTCTGTCACAAGATCCCCAATTTCATCGAAAAGTCCAAGCGCGCCGGCGTCACCCGCGTCTTCATCGGCCTCGAAAATGTCAATCCGGACAATCTGACCGCCGCCAAGAAGAACCAGAACAAGATCACCGAATATCGCAAGATGCTGCTCGCCTGGAAGGCGCAGGGCATCATGACGCTTGCCGGCTATATCCTGGGCTTTCCTGCCGATACGCCGGAATCGATCCGCCGCGACATCGCCATCATCCAGGAAGAGCTGCCGCTCGACGTGATCGAATTCTTCATCTTGACGCCGCTGCCCGGTTCCGAGGACCATCAAGTTCTCTGGAAGAAGGGTGTCGAGATGAATGATGATCTCAACATCTACGATGTCGAGCATGTCTGCACCGCCCACCCCAAAATGAGCAAGCAGGAATGGGAAGACATCTACCATGAGGCCTGGTCGCTCTATTATTCGCCTCATCATATGAAGACGTTGCTGCGCCGCGCCGTGGCGACCGGGGTGCCGCTGGCAAGGCTCGTCAAGGTTCTCGTCTCCTTCGCAACCACGGTGCCGCTGGAAAACGTGCATCCGCTGCAGAGCGGCCTCTTTCGCCTGAAGACGCCGTCGGAGCGGCGTCCGGAACTCCCGCGCGAACATCCGCTGCTTTTCTGGCCGCGCTTTGCATGGGAAACCGTCCGCAAACATGCTTCACTCGCCGGCACGATCATCGGTCTGACGATCTCGGCGTTCCTGATCTCAAGAGATGCGAAATCGAAGAGCTACATGGATCAGGCGCTGACGCCGGTCGCCGATGATGAGGAAGACACGCTCAGCCTCTTCACCAAAACATCCGGCGGAACCGCAGCCGTCAGTCATGTCAGGAAAGTCGCGCAACTGACACGAAGCGCGAATTGAGTTGCAATTCACGCAACGGCGGCTGATGCCAGCTGATCCGAAATCGCAGCGGCGTCAAGGTCGAAGCCCGGAAGCTCCGGTCTTGCAGGCGTCTAAGCGATCTGGATCATCTGGGTCGTCTCGGCCACTTGCAGCGTGTCGACGAATTCGACGATCTTGACCGGTTTTCCATCCCTGAAATGAATCTTGTCGACGAATTCCGTATAGAAGCTCACACCCGACGGAATGTGCCTTACTTCACCCTCGCGATGGGCGAAGACCATATCCTCGTCCTCGTCGACATAGATGCCGGCTGTCCTGACGTTGGATAGATCCCACGCTGTGATAAGCTGCGTTATCGCCTGACGAAAGGCATTCCCGCTCGCTTCAGTCGAAAAAGGCGCCAGCCGTGTATTGCCGACCATTCGGAAAGTGCAATCGTCGCCGATCAGCGTGAGCGTACCCTCTACATCGCCGCGGTCGCGCACAGCATAGATTTCCTCTACCAGTTTCTTCATGTCTTGCTTGGCAGTCATTTTCAGGCCCTCCCCGCCACCTAGTAAATCTGCATCGAATTATAGTTTATTTCAACTATTTGTTGTTGCAGCTAGGGATGACTCCATCGTGGAGAAGGGAAGGAATTGTCCGGGTAGTCGGAAAAGGAAAAGGCCCCGCACGATTGGCGGGGCCTTCCAAACTTTCAGAACGGGCGAGCGATTACTCGGCGCCGTCCTCGGAAGCCTTCTTCTTCGGAGCGGCCTTCTTTTTCGGAGCAGCTTCCTCGCCTTCGCCGGCATCAGCAGCTTCAGCCTTGGCGGCAGCCTTCTTCTTCGGGGCGGCCTTCTTGGTTTCAGCCTTGGCTTCGCCTTCTTCCTCGGCGAGTAGTTCTTCCTTCGTCACCTTCTTGTCGGTGACGTCGATTTCGGTCAGCAGGTGATCGATGACCTTCTCTTCGAAGATCGGCGCGCGGATCGAAGCGGCGGCACCCGGCTGGCTGCGGAAGAATTCGAGGATCTGCTTTTCCTGGCCGGGATACTGGCGCAGCTGGTCGTAGATGGCGCGCTGCATCTCGTCTTCGGTGACTTCGACGCCGGCCTTTTCGCCGATTTCGGAGAGGACAAGACCGAGGCGGACGCGACGCTCTGCGAGCGTCTTGTATTCCTCACGGGCCTTCTCCTCGGTTGTGTCTTCGTCCTCGAAGGTCTTGCCTGATTGAGCGAGGTCGTTGTTCACCTGGCTCCAGATGCCGTTGTATTCGGCGTCGACGAGCGAAGCCGGGGTCTCGAACTTGTACATCTCGTCGAGCTGGTCGAGGATCTGACGCTTCAGCTTCTGGCGGGTCAGCGAGCCGTACTGCGATTCGATCTGGCCGCGGACGATCTCCTTCAGGCGGTCGGCGGATTCGATGCCGAGCTTGGAGGCGAGTTCGTCGTTGATTTCGACAGCGCCGGGGGCTGCGACATCCTTGACCGTGATGTCGAAGGTCGCTTCCTTGCCGGCGAGGTTCTTGGCCGGGTAGTCAGCCGGGAAGGTCACGGTGATGGTCTTCTCTTCGCCGGCCTTGACGCCAACGAGCTGGTCTTCGAAGCCGGGGATGAAGCGGCCGGAGCCGATCACCAGCTCGGCGCCCTGGTCGGTGCCGCCTTCGAAGGCTTCACCGTCGACCTTGCCGACATAATCCATGGTGACGCGGTCGCCGTTCGCGGCCTTGCCGGTCTTGCTCTCGTAGGAGCGGGCGCTTTCGGCGACCTTCAGGACCTGTTCGTTGACTTCGTCATCGGAGATATCGATGACTTCGCGCGTGACCTTGATGCCCTTGACCGACTTCAGCTCGATCGGCGGCAGCACTTCATAGGAGAGCGTGAATTCGAAATCCTGTTGGGCGGTGAGGATCTTGTCGGCCTCGTCCTTGTCTTCCGTCATGGCGATTTCCGGCTGCGTGGCCGACTTTTCGCCGCGGCTGGACAGGATGGCGGCGGGCTGTTCGCGGACGATCTCGTTGACGAGATCGGCCATGATCGACTTGCCATAGACCTTCTTCAGGTGAGCAGCGGGGACCTTGCCCGGACGGAAGCCGTTGATGCGGACCTTGTCCTTCACATCGGCAAGACGCTCATTCATCTTGTCTTCCATGTCCTTGGCCGGGATAACGACCTTGATTTCGCGCCTCAGCCCTTCAGCGAGCGTTTCGATAACCTGCATGTCTTCCTACCTTCATGTCGTGGCGGCCGTGCCCAGACGCCGTTCGTTTCGATGAGCACGACGCCGGCAGCGTGCCGCGCGTGGCTTTTCCCAATTCCTGCATCATTCCGCCCAAGGGGGAACGGCATTCGCTTCCGGGTATCGGGGGACTAAATTTTCTTAGCCTCCCCCTGCAAACAGCCTGGTGCGGGTAGAGAGACTTGAACTCCCACGCCTTGCGGCACCAGAACCTAAATCTGGCGTGTCTACCAATTTCACCATACCCGCGTTCACAGAACCGCATGCCTATGCCTGCGCATGAGGCCTTCCGGAGCGCGGCGTCTCTATATCACCCGATTTGGTCGAGGCAAAGGAAAAATGAACGTCCAATGACAGGCTATTCAAGGCCCAAAAGCCGCCCTGCCCCGAAGGCCTGAGGGATCAGTAAAGCGGTTCGTCGTAAACCGGCTTGCCGTCGACGAGCAGGCTGCGAATCTGCGCGCGTCCATCCGGCGAGACCCGCACCGCGATGGCGACGTTGCCATCGTTGCGGGCCTCCTCGATCGGCTTGCCCTGACCTTCGGGGACGTAATAACGTTCGATGCCGTATTCGACGCGGATGCTGTCGCCCGCGGCCAGCCCGCCGCTGTAGAAAGGCCTGCTGCGCAGGATCACCGTCTCCGGCTGCGGCGGCAGCGCCTGGAAAGACGATTCGCTCACCGTCCAGAAACCGTCCGCCTGCTTCTTCAACCGGACCCACAGCGTGCGTTCGCCGGGTTCTGCGGGAATGCCGCCGGAGACCGTCTGCACCGGCACGGTGGAAATGTCGTAATTCAAGACGACATAATCACCGCGCAGGAAATCGCGAGGATCGACCGGGGCGGTCTTCAGCAGGACCTCAGCGCCGCTGCTGAGGATCGACGCACGGCTCTGGATGATCGTGCCGAGGATTAAAGTCTGCAAGCCGGCGACGATGATCGCCGAAATGAGATATCCCTTGCCGGACTGCAGCCTTGCCATCAACGAGCTCATGCGCGCGCCTCCCGTGAAAAGCGCCGCTCGAGACGGATGACGATCCAGGCGACGAGCGCCACCACGAGACCGGAGAACAGGAAGAGGCTCGACGTGCCGAGGATCGATCCGACCGTGACGGAGGCGAGATAGAGCATCTCGGCGGCAAAGGTCGTATAGGCGACATAACGCACCGCGCCGTTATCCCTGCCATGCAGCGCGATCGCCAGCACGGCAGCGGCGAGCGTCGCCACCCCGAGCACCACCAGCCGCCAGCCTTGCTCGATCTCGATATGCAGCAGCAGCAAGCCGATCACGGCGATAAGGAAGCTGTAGAAAGCCGGCGCTGCGCCGGCACTCCTGACGAGGGAAGCGATACGGGGGTGCGGCAACGCCGTCAGCGCGAAAATCGTCATGCCGCCGATTGCGAAGGCCAGCGCCACCGCGATCTCCTCATAAAGAGTGTAGAGCCAGGCGAGCCAGCCGATCAGCAGCAGATAGGCGAGATGACGGGCCCGCTCGGCACCGGTGTAACGCACCAGCGCGATTGTGATCACCGCCATGACCGGCGCCGTCCAGGGATCAAATCCGATCCAATGCGTGTCGTTGTTCTCGAGGTAGACGGCGAAGGACGCCCAGGAGAGAAAGCCCGCGACGACGACCACCGCGCCCGAACGGAACAGGATCGCCGAGATCGTCGCGATCGCGAACCAGAGATACATCACGGTCTGCTCGTCGCCGGAGAGATGATACATCTGCCCGACCAGCGAAATCGCGCCACCGAAGCTCATCGTTCCGATGACCAGCAGCCCGCTTGCTGCCGCTGTCGCACCCCGGGCAAACATGGAGGCGGCGGCGATGTGCACAGACCAAATCAGCGCGAGGATGGCGCCGACGCGAACGAGGCGCGGAATGGCCTCCCAATTGGAGGCGACGACCAGCAGAACGGCAGCAGCAAGCAGCACCGCCGCCAGCGCCATCAGCACCCGGCCGAGGCTGAAGCTGGCCGGGCGGCTGTCATATTCGGCGAGAAGCGCGCCGGCCGTTTCCTCTCCAAGCAGACCCTTGCCCACCCAGAGCGAGAGATCCCGCTCCAATCTGCCGCGATACATGCTCCACCCCTCAGTTCCGCGACGCTCGCTCCGGCGCTGCGGCTACCGATATTTATAGACGCAGCAGGCGGCTTCGCAAACGCCTCAGCGTCAAATATGCAAATTCCTCATTGGTCTAATTTGGGTCAGGTGTTAACCGGGCGCTAACGTCGGAACCGCTAATATGAGCATATGAAGGAACAGGTATGCATGTTTCGCATACCAATCATGTATTTATTGCACTGCAAAATATCAATTAGTCATACTATTTACAGAAATATCGAAGCACGGGGATGGCGCCCCGGCCCGGCACCGCCGGACGCCCGCGGATTGCTTTGTCCGTGACGAGATTCGCAGCCGCGCACTCCTCCTCCCAAGCGCGCTGCGATGGACTGGCAACACTCCTCCTCCCAGTTGCCAGTCACTATAATGCGCCCGCCGGATCCTCCCCCGGCGGGCGTTTTATTTGATGACAGCATAATGTGTAAGTTCAAGGCGTTAGCACATCCGATATTGGCTGCGCTGCGTCACCGGGAAAGCAAGGCCCACCGGATTTTTCGTCACATCAAGCCGCAGCGCCGCATGCGTGATCGCGCCGCTTTGCGAGGCCATCCCAACGACCGACGGCTCGTCGAACCGGCGACGAACCGCCTGTCCAGCGCATAACCCGCCAGAGGCGGGGTATTTCCTCATCGCAACCTCTCCGCCGCTTCAAAGCTCGAGTACTCGCTCAAGTCACTTTGCCTATTCGTTGGCCAGTCTGCGGTAAGATTGTGTAAAGCATTGCATATGTCGCATAGGTGACCTGAAAACTTGGCTGTTTTCCTTCTTCGCACCGCAACATATATTCCGGTCATCAAATAGAGGTCAGCGCCGATGGGTGGCTGCTGGCAGATCAAACCCTCGGAAAGGGGCTTAACATGAACATCACTCGCTCTTTCAACAACTGGCGCAAGTATCGTCAGACGGTCACCGAACTCGGCCGCATGACCAACCGCGAATTGCATGACCTCGGCATCGACCGTTCGGACATCCATCGCGTCGCCCGCGAAGCTTCTTCGCGTTAATTCAAAGGTTTCTGCTTCCTCCCAAGCAGATCCGCCCAAGTTTAAAACGCCCGCTGTACCGCAGCGGGCGTTTTAGGCGATTGCCGACCGTCGCGGTTGCAGGATCTTTAGGGTTTCCTTGGCCCGCTCAAAAAATGTTCACCGCTTATTTCTCAAGCATCATATTGCACATTTGCATGGCAGACGCCTTTTATTTGCACTGCACAATGAGAGGGTTTTCGCCTATATAAACATCAACCGCAGAGAGACAGGCGATCCCGCCGTCAAGCGGACTTTTGTTCGAGGAAGATGACAATGAACCCGATCCGCATTGCAAAGAGCTGGATTAGCTACCGCCGTACGCTCAACGAACTCGGCAGCCTGTCCAACCAGACCCTGTCCGACATCGGCGTCAGCCGCTACGACATCCGCAATATCGCATCCCGCTCGTTCCGCTAATAGCGGGTAACCGGCACGATGCTTCAAGACGGCGCCATCAGGCGCCGTTTTTGATTCCAGGTGTTGGATCGCATCTGCCGACATGATATCAGCCCGGAATGAACACGATTTCCTATGCTCCTATTCACGTCGTCGGCGGTGGGCTTGCCGGTTCGGAAGCCGCCTGGCAGATCGCCAGTTCCGGCGTTCCCGTCATTTTGCATGAAATGCGCGGCGTGCGCGGCACGGATGCGCACAAAACCGACGGCCTCGCCGAACTCGTCTGCTCCAACTCCTTCCGGTCCGACGATGCGACCAGCAATGCCGTCGGCGTTATCCATGCCGAGATGCGCATGGCGGGCTCGCTGATCATGGCAGCCGCCGATCGCCATCAGGTGCCGGCCGGCGGCGCGCTGGCCGTCGATCGCGACGGCTTTTCCGAAGCCGTGACCAAGGCGATCCACGACCACCCGCTGATCACCGTCGTGCGCGAGGAAATCACCGGCCTGCCGCCGCGCGACTGGGACCTTGCCATCGTCGCCACCGGGCCGCTGACGGCGCCGTCACTTGCCAGCGCCATCCAGGCCCAGACGGGCGAGGATTCGCTCGCCTTCTTCGACGCCATCGCGCCGATCGTCTACCGAGAGAGCATCGACATGGATATCTGCTGGTATCAGTCGCGCTACGACAAGGTCGGTCCCGGCGGCACGGGCAAGGATTACATCAACTGCCCGATGGACGAAGCGCAATACAACGCCTTCGTCGACGCGTTGATCGCAGGCGACACGGTCGGTTTCAAGGAATGGGAAGGCACCCCCTATTTCGACGGCTGCCTGCCGATCGAAGTCATGGCCGAACGCGGCCGCGAGACGCTGCGCCACGGGCCGATGAAGCCGATGGGGCTGACCAACGCGCATAATCCGACGGTCAAGGCCTATGCCGTTGTGCAGCTGCGCCAGGACAATGCGCTCGGCACGCTCTACAACATGGTCGGCTTTCAGACGAAGCTGAAATACGGCGCGCAGGCGGAAATCTTCCGGATGATCCCAGGTCTGGAAAATGCGGAGTTTGCCCGTCTCGGCGGCCTGCACCGCAACACCTACGTCAACTCGCCGACATTGCTCGATCCGTCGCTGACGTTGAAATCGCGGCCCGGCCTGCGCTTTGCCGGCCAGATCACCGGCTGCGAGGGTTATGTGGAAAGCGCCAGCGTCGGGCTGATGGCCGGGCGTTTCGCCGCTGCCGAACGCAAGGGCGAGGCGATTTCGCTGCCGCCGGCGACGACGGCACTCGGTTCGCTGCTCGGTCATATAACCGGCGGACACATCGTGACCGACGAGGAGCCCGGCAAGCGATCGTTCCAGCCGATGAACATCAATTTTGGGCTGTTTCCGGAGCTCGAGCCCGGCTCGATCGTCAAGCCCGAAGGCGTCAAGCGCTTTCGCGGCAAGGACAAAACGATCATGAAACGGCAGTTGATCGCGCGTCGGGCGCTTGCAGACTGCGCCGCCTGGCTCGGCCAGACACCGACCTTTGCCGAGAGTGCCTAAGCAGCTGTTCTACTGCTTGTTGGCGGCGGAAACACTGTCGGACGGCAGATCCTTATCCGGCTCGGCGATGTAATTGCCGAGCAGCCAGAGCGCCACTTCGGAAGCCTCCTTCGGCGAAGCAAACTCGAATCTGCCGTTGTGACTGGGCGCATCCAGAAATTCGATCATCAACCCCTTGCCCGTCTCCGTGCTTACGGCACGCACACGGCCGGGCTCGATCAGATGACAGGAGAAATGGCGTGCCATGTTGCGCATGAGGCCGGCCTTGTTGTCGTGCAGGCGCACGAAGATCGCCTGACTGTTTTCCGTCGCCTGCAACTGACGGATCGCCTCGTTGGGAAAGGCGCGGCCGAACTCGATAATGGCCAGACCGGTGTCGTGCAGACTGTCTTCCTTGTTCTGCGCGGCCATGCGTGTGGCCACGAAAGCAAAGAAGATGACGATGGCGAAAAGGACGCACCAGACGATAATGCCCACGCCGAGTCTCCGTTCAAAGGGTAGGATCGGGACCTTGTAGCGCGCGAGACTTGCGCGAATTTGACCGATATCAGATTTTCCGGCGGCCCGCCGCCAGCGCCATTCTGAGCTGGCGGCGCCATTGCGGCGACTGCAGCGGCCGGTCGAACAGGAGAGCGCCCCGCCTCTGCGCCTTCAGCAGCACCGGTTCGGCCAGGGTCGCGGGCAGGAAGGCAGGGAACACGGCTGGCGCAATCGACCCTGCCCCTCTCGCCTTTGCCAGATGCTCAAGGCCGAGACCGGCGAAGGCCTCGATGGCGGCGGAGACGCGCGGCCGGTCTTCGCCGGCGAGAAAGGCGCCGCGGTCGAGCCCGGTGGCGGAAAGGATCTGCAGCGGAATATAGAGCTGGCCGCGGCGGCGATGCAGCGGCATCAGCAGCAACAGCCCGGCAATCGCCTGTGCGACGCCGGCATGGCCGGCCGCATTCGCCGATCGCGGGGCCTCCTCCGGCGAAAGCACGAGGCTTGCGAGCTGGATCAGCGCGGAGGCCGTTTCGCCGGCATAACCTTCGAGCGAGATCCGCGTCTCCATTGGATCGTCGTAGAGGTCGAAGGTGCGAGCCTCGATCATATCGAGCAGCGTCTTGCGCGGGAGGCGATGGGTTTCGATCGCGGTCAGAAGTGCGGCGGCGACGGGATTGGCCGCCGTCGAGCCATGCGCGCTGCCTTCCAGCAGGTCACGCCAGTATTGCATGCGCACTTCACCCGGCAGCGGCTCGTGCACCAGGTCGCGGATGCGGGCAAGCTCCGCATTGAATGCATAAAGCGCCGCAAGCGCGCCGCGCTTGTCCTGCGGTGACAGAAGGCAGGCGAGATAGCGGTCGCGATCATTGTCGCGCAGCATCGCCAGGCAGATATCCTGGTTCGTCGCAATATCTCCTTCCGCCATGGTCAGACCGCAATCAAGGCCGCCGCGACGGCGCGCTGCTCGGCGAGCATGATGTTGAAGGTGCGCACTGCGGCACCCGTGCTCATCGGATCGGAGGCGATACCGCGCGCCTTCAGCGCCTGCTTCAATTCCTCGGGCAGACGGCGAAGCTCGGTTCCGGTGCCGACGAGCAGAACCTCGATATCGGCGGCCTCCTCCAGCACGCGGCGAAAATTTTCCGGCGACAGCGGCTTCGACATGTCCATGTCCCAGCCATGAATGCCGGAGGGCAGGCAAAGGATCGAGCCGCGATGCGACATGTCGGCAAAACGGAAACCGCCATTGCCGTAAGTGTCGATCGGAGCGCGCCCGGGAAAATGCGCGGCGCGGATTTCTATGCCTTTGGCCATGTTTTCAAACCACCGTGCCGGATTTTACACCGGCATCCGTCTTGTTGCTCTCCTCCCCGTCGGGGCTCTCCGGCCGCAGCCGGAAGACGATCAGCACGGGAGCGGCGATATAGATCGAAGAGAAAGTGCCGAGAGCGACGCCGAAGAGCATCGCAAAGGCGAATGAGCGCATGACGTCGCCGCCGAACAGGTAGAGCGCCAGCAAGGCAAGCAGCGTCGTCACCGCCGTCAGGACGGTGCGCGACAATGTCTGATTGATCGAGGCATCGATCAGGATCGGCAGCGGCATCTTCGTGTATCGCTTCAGGTTTTCGCGCATCCGGTCATAGACGACGACAGTGTCGTTCAGGGAATAGCCGACAATCGTCAGGACCGCGGCAATACTCGTCAGATTGAATTCGATGCCGGTCAGCACGAAAAGCCCCAGCATGATGATGACGTCGTGCAGCGTTGCGACGATGGCGCCGACGGCGAACTGCCACTCGAAGCGGATCCAGATGTAGAGCAGGATTGCCGCGAGCGCGGCAGCGATGCCGAGCGTCGCCATCATCGTCAATTCGCCCGAGATGGCGGGGCCGACGACTTCGACGCGGCGGAAATCATAATCCGCCTCGAGCTCGCCGCGCACCAGCGTCGCTGCCGATTGCTCGGCATTCTCTCCGCCGCCCTGGGAGGCGATGCGGATCCGCGCATTCGCCGGGCCGCCGGTGCGTTCGACCCCGACCTCACCGAGATTGAGATCGTTGAGGCGCGATCTGAGATCGGCGATGTCGGCATTGCCCTGTTTCGCCGTCACCTCGATGAGCGAGCCGCCGGTGAAGTCGATGCCGAGCTGCAGGCCGACGGTGGCAAAAGCCGCCATGGCAATCAGCGAGATCGCAGCCGACGCGGTGAAGACATAGCGCCGGATCCCCATGAACCGGATATTGGCGTGCTCGAAGAGATGGGTGAGGACGCTTTTTGGCAGGTGCCGGGGGTGGCGTCGCGCCAGCCAGACGGCGACGATCGAGCGGGTCAGCGTGAATGCCGTGAAGACGGTCGTCAGAATGCCGACCGCCAGCGTCACGGCGAATCCACGAATGGCTTCACTCCCGAGGAAAAAGAGAATGACGGCGGCGATGAAGATCGTGACATTCGCATCGACGATCGTCGCAAAGGCACGCGAGAAACCGCGACCGACGGCCTCGGCAAAGGAATGGGCGGTTTTCTCTTCTTCGCGGATGCGCTCGTAAATCAGCACGTTCGAATCGACCGCCATGCCGACGATAAGAACGATGCCGGCAATGCCGGGCAAGGTGAGCGTCGCGCCGGCAAGGCTGAGCGCCGCGATTATGAGGATCAGATTGAAGAAGAGCGAAACGACAGCAATGACGCCGAGGATGCGGTAGAGCGCGATCATCAGCGCTGCGACCAACACGACGGCGACGAGGCCGGCAACAAGGCCGGAGACGATGGATTCGCCGCCGAAGGTCGGGCTGACGCTGCGCTCCTCGACGCTCGTCAGCGTCGCCGGCAAGGCCCCGGCACGCAGCATCACGGCAAGGTCGCGAACACCGTCTTCGGAGAAATTCGCAGAAATCCGGCCCTCGCCGTTGGTGATGGCGGCATCGATGACGGGCGCCGACATGACCTGATCGTCGAAGACGATGGCAAGGTGCTTGCCAATATTCTGTCCCGTCACCTCAGCCAACCGCTTGGTGCCTTCGGCATCGAGACGATAGGCGATGGAAGTATCCTGCGTCTGCGGATCGACGACCGGCTGGATATCGACCATGTTGCCGGCGCTGGCGAAAGCCGTGCGATCGACAAGATAGGGAACCGGCGGATCGTCCAGCGAATAGAGCACTTGCGATGTCGCCGGCCAGCGGCCGTTCAGCGCCTCCTGCCCCGACATGCTTTCATCGATCAAATGAAAAGAAAGCTTGGCCGGCTGGTTGAGGAGATTCTTCAGCCGCTCGGCATCGACCGATCCCAGCACCTGCACGGTGATCCGGTCGTCACCCTCGGGACGAACGAGGAAATTCTCGTAGCCGAATCCGGCGATGCGGCGGCCGACAATATCGAGCGACCGGGTCCGGGCGGAGGCAACATCAGCGGTAATGTCGGCGTCGGAAATCTGCAGCGAAAGCTGCCCTTCGCCGCCCTGCTGCAGCGTGAGCTCGGGCGCGGAATCTCTGCCGGTCGTCGTCAGGGATTTCAGACGATCGACAGCTTTCTGCGTCTCAGCAGGATCGGTGATCCGGACACTAACGGTCCGGTCGTTGCCGGTCAGCCCGGTATAGCGGATGCCGGCGCCGCGCAGCGCGTTGCGCACATTCGCGACTGCCTCTTCCAGACGATCCTTGACGATATCGGAACGCTCGACCTTCAGAACGATATGCGAACCGCCCTGCAGATCGAGGCCGAGCATTACGCGATCGTGCCGCAGCCAGTCCGGCAGCGAGGCACGCTGTGCCTCGCTCAGCAGATTGGGCGCAGCGATGACGACGGCCGCAAACGCAACCAGCCAAATCAGAAGTGTTTTCCAGCGGGAAAAATGCAACATTCTCTCGACGATCTTCCGATCCGGCGGTTTGCCGCTATCGCTTGTTACGCCGCGTCGGCCTTGACAGGTTCACCCTTGACGCGAACTTCCGAAATGCCACTGCGGACGATACGCACGCGAACGCCTTCGGCAATCTCGACTTCGACTTCCTTGTCGTCGACGACCTTCGTCACCTTGCCGACGAGACCGCCGCCGGTCACGACCTGGTCGCCGCGACGGATCGCCTTCAGGGTTTCCTCACGCTTCTTGGCCTGCGCGCGCTGCGGACGGATCAGCAGGAAGTACCAGACGACCATCAGCGGCACGAACAGAATGATCATTTCGAAACCGGAGCCGCCGAAACCGGTTGCGGTATCGGTCGCACTCTGGGCGAATGCCGGGGTGATGAACATGCTAAACTCCTCAGGCTTGGCGGCGGAACTACGCCTCATTTTTCAGGTTGCCGGACTATAGTTGCCGCTTCGATGAATGCAACAGAAACAGCCGGAAACAGTACCGATTCCGCTGCCTCATAACCTTTCCGGCGACAAAACGCCATGCTACCCCGCATCGAAAGATAAAGCGGATTGCCGCAGCAAGAAATCAGGAGCTTGCGATGACCGAGGAAATCAACACCGCCCTGCTTGGCGAGCTCAAGCGGCTCGCTGATGCCGTCCAGCGTCTTGCCGGACCGGCACCCGCCGTCAATGACTGGGACGCGGCCGACTGTTTCGTCTGGGCGCCGCAGCGCCAGCATCTGCAACCCGTCAAGAAACCCAACCGGGTGGCGCTGAAACTCATCCGCGGCGTCGACCATGTGCGCGATATCCTGCACGAAAATACGGTGCGTTTCGCTGAAGGTTATGTGGCCAATAACGTTTTGCTCTGGGGTGCGCGCGGCATGGGCAAATCATCGCTGGTCAAGGCCGTGCACGAGGATGTCAGGCGCGAAAGCGGCGTCGCGCTGAAGCTGGTCGAAGTTCACCGCGAGGATATTGCCAGCCTTCCCAACCTGCTCGACCTCCTGAAAGACACGCCGTATCGCGTCATCGTCTTCTGCGACGATCTCTCCTTCGATCACGACGACACCGCCTACAAGTCGCTGAAGGCGGCGCTCGACGGCGGCGTCGAAGGGCGGCCGGACAATGTGCTCTTCTACGCCACCTCGAACCGGCGCCATCTGCTGCCGCGTCACATGATGGAAAACGAACAGTCGACAGCGATCAATCCGTCCGAAGCCGTCGAGGAGAAGGTTTCGCTGTCCGATCGTTTCGGTCTTTGGCTCGGCTTCCATAAATGCAGCCAGGAAGACTATCTCGGCATGATCGACGGCTATGCCGATCACTTCAAGCTCGGGCTCGCGCGCGACACGCTGCACGCCGAGGCGCTGGAATGGGCAACGACGCGCGGTGCGCGCTCGGGCCGCGTTGCCTGGCAATACATCCAGGATCTGGCGGGGCGCATGCGCGTTCATATCGACCGGGCGTAGACAGGCTTCCGGTTCGATACAAGACGGTCCAAAATGACAAAAGCCCGGCTGGTGGCCGGGCTTTTGCGCCTCCTGGTACGCTCTACCTATTCCAGGAAAGTCATCGGGTTGACCGGGGATGCATCCTTGCGCACCTCGAAATGGACCTGCGGCTGCTTGACGTCGCCGCTCATGCCGGAGACGGCGACGGTCTGACCGCGCTGGATCTTCTGGCCGCGGGCCACGCTCAGCGTGTCGGCATTGCCATAGACGGTGACGGTACCGTCGTCGTGACGGACGAGAACCGTGTTGCCGAGTTCCTTCAGGCCGTTGCCGGCATAGATAACGACGCCGTTTTCGGCGGCCTTGATCGGCGTGCCCTGCGGGACCGAAATATCGATGCCGTCATTGCGGCTGCCGTTGACGTTGGCGCCATAGGCGGCAATGACCTGGCCGCGTACCGGCCAGCGGTATTTGCCGATGCCGGTCGATTCCGGCGCGTCCGAGCTGACGTCGGCCTTCTTTTCGACCTCGTCGACGGTCTGGGTGGCAGCCGGCGCCTTATAGGGCGCGGGCTGAACGGACGCCGTCTGCTGGGCAGGCGCCGGATCAGCCGGCTTCGACTCGACCTTCTCTGCCGGGATCGAGGCGGTCTTGATCGTGTCGGTTTTGCCGTTCGGGATCTTCAGGGCCTGGCCGACACGCAGCGTGGTCGCCGAGATATTGTTGGCGGCCTTGAGATCGTCGATATTGGCGCCGGTCGCCTTGGCGATCTTTGCCAGCGAATCGCCCTGCTTGACCACATAAGTACCGGCAGCCGCCTTCGGATCCTTGCCAGCGCCGGCGGGAACCTTTGCGGCCGGATCGGCACTCGCCATGGTCTTGTCGCGGGCGGAATTGGCGCCAGGGACGACGGCCACCTTCTGCTCCGGCGCCTTGGCCGGCTCCGGCATATTGCCGGGCTTGGCAAGATCGGCCGCCTGCGACGCCGCCTTGGCGGCATTGCCGCCATTGAAGGTCGGGATCAGGATCGCCTGGCCGGGTTGAGCGGCAGAGGCGGTTTTCAGATTGTTGATGCGCAGGATTTCCTTTTCCGGAACACCAAAGCGCCGGGACAGCGTGGCGATGTTTTCACCCGGGCGCAGCGTCACCGAAGGTGCATTGGTCGAGGACCAGCCGGAAATCTTCGGCGTCGTGCCTGTTGTCAACGAATCGGGCGTTGCCTTCGGTGCCGCCGGCGCTACGAGCCGCGGCTTTTGAGCCTGCGGCGAAGCCGGGAACGGCTGGGCCAGCGCCACTTCCTTTTCCCGCTGGCGGGATGGCGCGACAGCCGTCGGCGCGGCAAGCTCGGAACGCTGGATCGAGACCGGCGAAGAAGCCAGGCGTGCGCTGGACGGACGGACCGGCTCGTAACCCCGGCTCGCCGGATAGGGCTGGTTCATCGCATTGTTGCCGCCGTAACCGGACTGGCTGGCGACAGCCGTACCGCCGAGATCGGCGCGCGGCACCGGATCGCCCTGAACGCCGCCCCGGCGCGGAATGGAACTTGTGGTGATCTGGTCCTGCCCGGAGGAGGAAAACAAACCGCCAAACCGTGTCACATCGGAACTGCAGCCCGTTGCGGCACTCGCCAGCAGGCCCACAACCAGAAGATTACCGGCCGACTTACCGAACTTCGGCGAAAGACTGAAACGCATTGACTCGACCCACTGAGAACGCAACCATTTGTGAGTCTATTAAAACGCGTTAGTATTACCACGCGGTTAAGATGCTGGAATCAGTGCAATATTTTTGAGAAGTTGATAACCATAGCTTACGGGTGAAAAATCGCAGTGCCTTGAGCATGATGCCGGGAATTGGCAGCGTGTTTCTGGAAAGCGGCATGCAGCCGTTTATTCGCAGGCTCGCCGCACCGATGGCGCGACCTCAGTGCCAAGCAATTCGATCGAGCGAGCCATGGCTGCCGTTTCGAGCGCGGCGGTACTCATCTGAAACGTCACTCTGGAAACGCCGCCCAATGCCACGCTCGCTGCGAGCGACTTGGTGACGACCGTCTGCGGACTGCCGATCAGGAATGCTCCCTGAGGGCCGCACGTCGCCTCGAACTGGGCGCGGGACGGCGGCAGCCAGCCTCGCTCCTTGCCGGCTTGGGACATCATCTGCTGCCAGCCGGGAAAGAAGGCGTCCTTGGCGGCTTCGTCAGTGTCGCCGACGAAGCCCATTGCGTGCACGCCGACCCGTTGCTGTTCGGGCGGATGGCCGGCGGCAGCCCAGGCGTGCCGATAAAGATCGACGAGAGGTCGAAAGCGCTCGAAGCTGCCGCCTATGATGGCGACCATCAGTGGCAGGCCGAGGGTACCTGCGCGGGCAAAAGATTCGGGCGTGCCGCCGACGCCGAGCCAGACAGGCAGGCGGTCCTGATGCGGACGCGGATAGACCCCCTCGCCATTCAGCGGAGGACGGAAGCGGCCCTGCCATTTGATATGCGCCGCCTCATTGAGCTTGAGCAGGAGATCGAGCTTTTCGACGAACAAAGCGTCATAGTTCCTGAGATCGTAACCGAAAAGCGGATAGGCATCGATGAAGGAGCCGCGGCCGACCACCAGTTCGGCACGTCCCCGGGAGATAAGATCGAGAGTCGCAAACTCCTGAAAGACGCGCACCGGATCGGCAGCACTGATGACAGCAACAGCACTTGTCAGCCTGATCCTTTTCGTTCGCGCGGCCGCAGCAGCAAGGATGACCGCAGGAGCCGAATCGAGCGCGTTCTCGCGGTGATGCTCACCCATGCCGAAGACGTCGAGACCGACGCGATCAGCGAGTTTCACCTCGGCAAGCACACTTTCCATACGGTCGGCTGCAGACTGCATCCGTCCCGTTTTCGGGTCATTCGCAAGCATAGCAAAACTGTCGATACCGATTTCCACTGCTCAGTCCTTCGGGTTCGGTTGTTCGGATATACGCATCCCATTCAATAGGCACTGGGAGTGCGCTGCGGTTCTGGCCAGCCGAGCGACTGGCCAAACTGCGTCGTGTGACATCCGGCGACGGAGACGCAAACAAGCAGGAGGACGGCGAAGCGAAACATTGAAGCCTCGAAGAAGGGCTGCGGCGTTAACGGGACCGACGCAACTTGGCGTCCTGGCTCAGCGGAACGGGTCAAGGATCGTTGCGAAGGCGCGACGGTGCAGCCACACAACCGTGCCCGTGAGCAGAAGCAGAAGAATAGCCGGCACGGGACTACCGCCAATGACGAAGAGATGGGTCAACACGGCGAAGATCATGGTGACAGCAAGGACTAAGGCGCCGAATGCAGCCGTCGTCGGAACCAGAAGGGCAATCGCGCCGCAGACTTCCACGGCCCCCGTAAGGATGCGGAGCCACTGACCCGCGCCGATCTGATCAAAGATCGCGACCATCATCGACACGCCCGCGAGCTTGGCGCCGCCGGCCGCGAGAAACGCGGCAGCGGCAAGACCGCGGAAGCTCCAGGAGACGATCTTTTCAGTTTTGTTCAATTGAGCCGATGATGCCAACTTCGGTGACCTTTTCCTGTGTTGCCGCGTATTGGCGCGGTTGGTGCGCTTCAACCGGAGGCCGGCTCGGGTATTTCCGAGCCGCGACGCTCGCGTGGCGTTTCGATGCCACGATTGCACCCAACCGAAAAGCCGTTATTTTCTTAGACAATCTATCGGTTGGTCCGATACATGCTAGTGTGGCCGCGGGAATCCATCATCAATGTTACCGGAGATCGGCTGTGCTGGATGGTTTGTCGCTTGATCAGTTACGGACATTTATTGCTGCCGTTGACGAAGGCAGCTTTTCCGCCGCTGCGCGCAAGCTCGGGCGAGCCCAATCGGCCGTCAGCGAACTGGTTCGCAACCTCGAGACGCAACTCCGCGTCACCCTCTTTGACCGAAGTGGCCGCTATCCTCAGCTGACGGCAGCCGGAAATATGCTGGTCGCGACTGCCCGTGAGATCGTCGCCAAGGTCGATTTCTTCAAATCGCAGGCAAAGGGTATGGCTGCGGGACTCGAACCGGAGCTGTCCGTCGTCGTCGACGTATTTTTCCCCATTCATGTCGTCGCGGAGGCCGCTAAGGATTTCCGGCAGCAGTTTCCCGAGGTGCCGCTGCGGCTGTTCGTGGAGGCGCTCGGCGGTACCGTCCAACCCGTTCTCGAACAACGAGCCAATTTCGGCATCGTGGGCTCCTTGCCTGCAATGCCGACCGGCGTCGTGACGGAGCCGCTTGCCGGCGTAACGTTCCTGGTCGTTGCTGCGGCGGATCATCCGCTTGCCGCTATCAAGGGAACAATCCCCCGAAGCGAACTCGCCAAGCATGTCCAGCTCGTGCTGACCGATCGAACCGAGCTGTCGAAGGGGCGTGAGTTCGGTGTAATGTCGCCTCATACTTGGCGACTGGCCGACCTGTTCGCCAAACATACGTTCCTGATCAACGGACTTGGCTGGGGCGGAATGCCTGAGCATGCAGTCAGGGCGGATATCGAGGCCGGGCGTCTCTTGGAACTCGCGGTCGAACAAATACCTGTCGGCGGGCTGAGGCTGCCGATGTCGGCGGCTTATCGCTCGGATGGTCCACCAGGGCCTGCAGGCCGCTGGCTGATCGAGCGATTGAAGATTTGCTCCGGTAGCCGGGACCAGTAACCTTCCCTTGCAGCTCGCCATCCGTTGCGGAAAGTCCGCACGGCGAGCACCGACGTAAGTCCCGAAAAAAGCCTAATTTAGAGCAGCGAGGCAAGCCGCGGAATGATCGGCAGATAAGGCGCTTCGAACAATTCCTCGCGTTCGAAGCGGCTGCCGGTTTTCGTCAGCCGCACCATGCGACACTCGTTTTCGGAAATCATCAGCGGCGCGATCATCGAGCCACCGGAAACGAGCTGGTCGGTATAGAAGCGCGGCATCGCATTGAAGGCCGCCGTCACCAGGATACGGTCGAAGGTGCCCTCCCCCTGCATGCCGGCGCTGCCGTCGGCATGGCGGATGACGACGTTGCGCAGGCCAAGCGATTCCATGCGCCGCTGCGCTGCCGATGTCAGCGACTTGTAGCGGTCGATGGACAGCACACGCTCGGCCAGGCGCCCCATAACGGCGGCAGTGAAACCGCTGCCGGTGCCGATTTCCAGGACGCGCTGCCCCGGCTTGAGCTTCAGGTGATGCAGGATGCGGACGGCAAAATCGACGCCTTCGAGGAAGGAGCCGCATTCGATCGGAATCGTGCGGCTCGAATAGGCATCGTCGGCAAATTGCGCCGGCACGAACAGCGAGCGCTGCGTCTGCTCGACCGCCGTCAGCAGATCGAGGTCGGAGATGCCTTCGGCACGTAATCTGAGGACGAGCGCCGCAAAGCCCTCCTTCTCCGCCAGTCTTGCCGTCAAACCTGTGCTCCGTATCCCAGGGCCCGCGCCACGCGGTCCGTCACGGAATAATCGGTCAAATCCAGTTTCAAAGGCGTTACCGAAATCTTGTTATGCTTCAGAGCGTGAATATCGGTGCCTTCGATGAAGGCGCCGGCGCGTTCGCCGAACTTCAGCCAGTAATAGGGAAAGCCCCGGCCGTCGGAGCGGGCATCGACCTGCAGATTGAAGGCGAGCTTGCCCTGCATGGTGACTTCGGCGCCGTCGACCTCGCCGGGACGGCAGTTCGGGAAGTTGAGGTTGAGGAAGGTGCCCTCCGGCAGGTCCAGATTCATCAGCTTTTCCAGAAGAGCCGGGGCATGCGTCTCGCAGACTTCCCACGGCACGATGCGTGCCCCGTCCTCGTAGAGATAGGCCTGGCTGAGTGCGAAGGAGCGCACGCCCTGCATCGTGCCTTCGATGGCACCGGCGATCGTGCCGGAATAGGTCACGTCGTCGGCGACGTTCGAGCCTGAATTGACGCCGGAGAGAACGAGATCGGGCTTGATGTCCATCACCTGACGGATGCCCATGATGACGCAATCGGTCGGCGTGCCGCGCAAGGCGAAATGCTTGTCGGAAATCTTGCGCAGCCGCAGAGGCTCGGAGAGGCTCAGCGAATGGGCAAGACCGCTCTGGTCGGTCTCGGGGGCGACGATCCAGACGTCATCGGACAGCGTGCGGGCGATCCGCTCCAGCGCGGCCAAGCCTTCCGCATGAATGCCGTCGTCATTCGTGAGCAGGATGCGCATCGCCTCAGGCCGCCCGTTCGATCTTGGTCAATCCGCCCATATAAGGCAGCAAAACGTCCGGAATCGTGACCGAACCATCCTCGTTCACATAATTTTCGAGGACAGCGATCAGGCAGCGGCCGACGGCAGTGCCGGAGCCGTTCAGCGTGTGGACGAACCTGTTGTTCTTATCGTCCTTGCCGCGGTAGCGGGCATTCATCCGGCGGGCCTGGAAATCACCACAGACCGAACAGGAGGAGATTTCGCGGAAGGCGTTCTGTCCCGGCAGCCAAACTTCGAGATCGTAGGTCTTGCGCGAGCCGAAGCCCATATCGCCGGTGCACAGCGTCATCGTGCGGAAGTGCAGGCCAAGGCGCTTCAGCACTTCTTCGGCGCAGGCGGTCATCCTTTCATGCTCGGCAATGGCGCTATCGGCATCGGTGATCGAGACGAGTTCGCATTTCCAGAACTGGTGCTGGCGCAGCATGCCGCGGGTGTCGCGGCCGGCCGAGCCCGCTTCCGAGCGGAAGGACGGCGTCAATGCAGTGAAGCGCAGCGGCAGCTTTTCCTGGTCGAGGATTTCCTCGCGCACCAGATTGGTCAGCGTTACCTCGGCCGTCGGAATGAGATAGCGGCCATCGGTCGTCTTGAACAGATCCTCTTCGAACTTCGGCAGGCTGCCGGTGCCGAACACCGCTTCAGCGCGCACCATCAGCGGCGAGCTGACTTCGGTATAGCCGTGCTCGCGGGTGTGGAGATCGATCATGAACTGGCCGAGCGCGCGCTCGAGCCTGGCGAGCGGCCCGGTCAGCACGGTGAAGCGCGAGCCGGAGAGCTTGGCAGCGCGCTCGAAATCCATGTAGCCGAGCGCTTCGCCGATTTCGAAATGCTCCTTCGGCGTGTGGTTCCAACGCGGTTTTTCACCGACGATGCGGCTGACGGCATTGTCGTGCTCGTCCTTGCCGACAGGAACGTCGTCGAAAGGCACGTTCGGGATGCGCGAGAGAGCGTCGTTGAGTTCGGCCGTCAGCTGACGGTCCTCTTCCTCGATCGCCGGCAGCAGGTTCTTTAGTTCGGCGACCTCGGCCTTCAGCTTCTCGGCAAGCTCGACGTTCTTCTGGGCCATCGCTGCGCCGATCTCCTTGGAGGCCGCGTTGCGGCGGGAGAGCAGATCCTGCGCCTTTTGCACGGCCGCGCGGCGCTTTTCATCGAGGGCGACGAGACTTTGGGCCAGAGGCTCCGCGCCGCGCTTGGCAAGGGCGGCATCGAGCGCTTCGGGATTCTCACGGATCCATTTGATATCGAGCATCGTCGTTCCAGGTCGTTGCAACAGAAATGACCCGGCCAAAGCCTGACCGGGCCTCGACCGGATGAGACGGCGTCATAAAAGGGCTTCCGGATCGCCTCAGACGCTGTCGGTCTTGGCAACGTCCGCGGATCCGGTTTCCTTTTCGAGCGCCTGCCGGGCACGCTGGCGCTCCACGAGTCGCGCCGCATAGATGGAAATCTCGTAGAGAAGGATCGTTGGTAGCGCAAGACCGATCTGGGACATCGGATCCGGCGGTGTCAGCACGGCGGCGACGACGAAGGCGAGCACGATGGCGAACTTGCGCTTCTCGGCGAGCCATTGTGACGTCAGCAGACCCACGCGGGCAAGCAGGGTCGTGATGACGGGCAGCTGGAAGACGAGGCCGAAGGAGAAGACCAGCGTCATGATGAGGCTCAGATACTCCGAGACCTTCGGCATCAGCGAGATCGCCACCTCGTCATGACCCGGCGCCTGCTGCATCGACAGGAAGAACCACATGACCATCGGCGTGAAGAAGAAATAGACGAGCGCAGCCCCCATCAGGAACAGGACCGGCGACGCGATCAGGAACGGCAGGAAGGCCTGGCGCTCGTTCTTGTAGAGGCCGGGCGCCACGAACTTATAGACCTGGGCGGCAATGATCGGGAAAGCGACCACCAGGCCGCCGAACATCGCCACCTTGACCTGGGTAAAGAAGAACTCCTGGGGCGCGGTATAAATCAGCTGGGCCTTCTCGACGTCGAGATGCGCCCATTCCACGGCCGTCTTGTAGGGGATGACCAGATAGTTGAAGAGATGCTTGGCAAAAAAGAAGCATACAATGAAGGCGATGAAGAACGCCCCGATCGACCAGATCAGCCGCGTGCGCAGCTCCATCAGGTGCTCGATCAGCGGCTGCGGCTTGTCTTCGATGTCACCGCTCATGCCTCGTCCTTCTTCTTCGTCTGCGCCGGCTTCTTCGGCGTTGCAGGCTTCCTGACTGCCGCGGCCCGCTTTGGCTTTTCCACCGGTACGGCAACGGCTGCGGCAGCATCGACCTTGTCGGCAGCCTTGACGCGTGGCCTGCGCACGGCCTTCGGCTTGTCGGCGACGGTATCGGCCTGGGCAATCGCTGCTGCGACGGGCTCAGGCTGCGCAGGCGCCGGCACCAGGGGCGGCGTTTCCGGCAGGCTCATCGACGGCGTCGGGGCCGAGGCGGCAGCCGGCGGCACTTCGGTCTTATTTTCCGGAGCCGCAGTCGTCTTCTGCAAGTCGGCCTTGATCTCGTTGCCAATCTGGCGAAGCGGGTTCATCGCCTCGCGCAGGCTGTTGACCGGGTTGAGCTTCTGGGCGTCGCTGATTGTCTGGCGCACATCGTCAAGCTCGGCTTCGCGCAACGCTTCGTCGAACTGCGCCCGAAACTCACCTGCGACCTTGCGGGCGCGCTGCGTCATCTTGCCGAAAGCGCGCAGCATCGGCGGCAAATCCTTGGGACCGACAACGACGATCAGCACGACCGCGATGACCAAAAGCTCGGTCCAGCCAATATCGAACATGCAAGGCTCCTGGACGGGAAGCGCGGGGGCTGCGCTTTTTCCCGGACTTGATTACTTCGTTTCGTCGGCCTTGTGATCGACGGTCTTTGCCGTTTCCGGCGCGTCCTCGTCCGTCATGCCCTTCTTGAAGCTTTTGATGCCCTTGGCGACATCGCCCATCAGTTCCGGAATCTTGCCGCGACCGAACAACAACAGCACGATGACCAGAACGATCAGCCAGTGCCACATGCTAAGAGAACCCATCACTCTAACTCCCTGTTTCGATGTTCCCACGATGTAAGGATTTCTGACACCGTTTCCAACATCAAGCCCTTTGAACTGCGCTTAATGTCACGGTATCGCCCTTTATGACAAGCCACTGACCCGTCGAAAAATCGTGCGCACCATTGTTTTCGTCATGCATGGCAAAAGCAAGACGAAGTCCTTCAATCTTCGGAGGTAGAACGCGGGGCAAGCAACCCAAGTTCTTCGAGATCCATCTGGGTAATGGGGTCTTCGTCCTCGGTCAATTCGTCGTTCATCGACGGCGAGGGAATATTGAAGTTCGCCGGGATACGGCCAGACAGCAGGCCCGCTCCCTTCAATTCTTCGAGACCCGGCAGATCGCGCAATTCTTCCAGGCCGAAATGGTCGAGAAAATCGCGCGTCGTGCCCAAAGTCACCGGCCGGCCGGGCGTGCGCCGGCGGCCGCGAAACCGCACCCAACCGGCTTCCATCAGCACGTCGAGCGTGCCGCGCGAGGTCTGAACGCCGCGGATATCCTCGATCTCGGCACGCGTCACCGGCTGGTGATAGGCGATGATCGCGAGCACCTCCAGCGCGGCGCGCGACAGCTTCTTTACCTCATTGTCATCGCGGCGGATGACGAAGGAGAGATCGGCGGCGGTGCGGAAGGCCCAGGCGCCCTCGACCTGCACGAGATTGACGCCGCGTGGCGCGTATTGCTCTTTCAGGCGCAGCATGACCGCGCGCACGTCTGTGTCCCTGGGAAGGCGTTCGGCCAGGAAGCTTTCGGGGACCGGCTGCGAGGAGGCGAAAACCAAGGCTTCAGCGATGCGCTCGGCCTCGATCTCGGCCTGCAAGTCGCGGCCCTCGTCCCCGAAATCCTCGTCGTTCTCCAGATCGATCAAGCTGACCGCTCCTGTTCCACCACCTGCAAGGTGGCATGCTTCGGTCCGCGACGCATGTATATCGGCTGGAAGGCGCCATCCTGGCGGATTTCCAGCTTGCCCTCGCGCACCAGCTCCAGCGAGGCGGCAAAGGCGCTGGCGATCGCCGTGACACGTTCCTCGGGGGTTGCGAGATAACGCAGCAGATAGTGTTCCATCGCCGTCCAGTCGCCGACCTCGCCAATCATCTGGGTCAGCAGCTCGCGGGCATCGGTCAGGGACCAGACATTGCGCCTCTCGATCGTCACCTGGGTGATGGCGTGGCGCTGGCGCAGCGCCGCATAGGCGGTCAGGAGATCGTAGAGGCTTGCCGCATAGGCTGATTGCTGCCGGTCGGGAATATGCTCGGGCGCGCCGCGCGCGAAGACATCGCGGCCGAGACGGTTGCGGTTGACGAGGCCTTCCGCCGCCTGGCGCATGGCTTCGAGACGTTTCAGGCGGAAGGCAAGCGTTGCCGCCATCTCCTCGCCCGAGGGGCCATCATCCTTGACCTGCTGAGGAATGAGCAGCCGCGACTTGAGATAGGCAAGCCAGGCCGCCATAACGAGATAATCGGCGGCAAGCTCGATGCGGATGCGCCGAGCGCTTTCGACGAACTGCAGGTATTGTTCGGCGAGCGCCAGCACGGAAATGCGCGACAGGTCGACCTTCTGGTTGCGGGCGAGATAGAGCAGCAGGTCGAGCGGGCCTTCGAAACCGGCGACGTCGATCACCAGCGCCGGCTCGTGGCTGGCACGCTCGGCGCCGTTGTCTTGCCACAGCTTGTCCATCGGCGTTGCCGCCTGCGGACGTTCCGAGCCCTTGACCGTGCTCACCACCCTGCTCTCCTACGATCACACCGACACAAACATCGCCTCGAATTCCGCCCTCAACTCCGCCTCATCGGCAGCATCCGGAGCGGCAAAGCCTGCTTCCACCGCTTTTGCGCGGGCAAGCGAAAGACCGGTGAGCGGCGGAACATTTGCCACGACATCCCGCATCTCGTCCATATGGCCATTGCAATGCAGCACGATATCGCATCCTCCTGCAATGATATTCGCCGCCCGTTCACCGATCGTGCCGGAAAGAGCATTCATCGAACTGTCGTCGGAAAGCAGCAGACCGCCAAAACCGATGTGCTCGCGGATAACGCTGTCGATCACCTTGCGCGAGGTCGTCGCCGGATTGTCAGGGTCGATTGATGTGAAGACGAGATGGCAGGTCATTGCCATCAACTCGTCCTTCATCGCGATGAAAGGCGAGAAATCATGGGCCTCCAGCTCATCGCGCGAGACGGTGACGACAGGCAGCTCCAGATGTGAATCGGCAAAGCCGCGACCGTGGCCGGGCATATGCTTCATAACAGGCAGCAAGCCGCCGGCTTTCAGCCCCTCGCCCGCCGCCCGCCCCATTGCGATAACCGTCTTTGGATCGCCACCATAGGCGCGGTCGCCAATGACGTTGCTGCTGCCTTCGACCGGCACGTCGAGAACCGGCAGGCAATCGACATTGATGCCAAGGTTCGACAGGTCGAAGGCATGCAGGCGCGACATCACCCAGGCGGCGCGCAGCCCGAGCGCCGGGTCGCGGCGATAGACATCGCCGAGCGCCTGGCCTGAGGGATAACGCGGCAGAACCGGCGGACGGATGCGCTGGACGCGACCGCCCTCCTGATCGATCAGCACCGGCGCATGCCAGCCGACGCTGTCACGCAGTTCGGCGACGAGATCGGTGATCTGGCCCGCTTCGGAGATATTGCGCCCGAAGAGGATGAAGCCCCAGGGCCGTTCGTCCCGGTAAAAGGCCTTTTCTTCGGATGTGAGGGCAAGGCCACTGCAGCCAAGGATCATCGCTTTTGATTCGGTCATAGAAGAATCATAAACAGCGGCTGGCCAAATGCGAGCAAGCGCGGGCGCGATGCACAAAAAAGAGCGGCGGGCCGATCCGGCTCGCCGCTCTCATAACTCAATGGCCGATGTTATTTGGAGATCAGGCAGCTTCCGCCCGCTGCGCGATACTGTTCGCAGAGCGCAGCGGCCTCATCCTTGGAGCCGACCGGGATGCGGACACGGTAGAAAGTGCCCTTGCCGGCGATATCGGCCCTGCGGATCTCATGGGCGCGGCCGCCAAGCACGCCCGCGAATTTCTTCGACAGGTTTGCATAAGATTTATTCGCCTCGTCCTCCGAAGGCAGCGAAGCGATCTGGAGGCCGTAGCCGCCTGCGGATGCGGCTTGCTGCGGCTGGGCGGCGGCCGGCGTTGCCGAGGCGACCTGCGTCGGCTTCGGCTGCTGCGCGGGCGTGCGGACATTGCCCTTATCGGTAACAGTGCTAACGACGTTGACAGGCTGATCGGCCGGGCGGGCGATCGGAACCGGGGCCGTATCGGCGATTGTTGCCGTCTTGACCGGCCGTACCGGCGCATCGACCGGTGCGGGATTTGCCGCCTGCCCATCGGCACTTGCGGCAGGCGACGGCTGTGCCGGCGCGGTTTGAACTGGTGCTGCAGAACGCGCATCGGCGGAAGCAATCTCGGCGCTTGCCGGGAAGCTCGCAGCCGATCCGGCAGCCGGCGGCGCGATCGGGGCCGACTGCGCCGTCACTGACGGCATCGGCTGGGGAGGCGGCGCCGGCTGGTCGACCGGTGCGGACTCCTCGCGGGCGACCAGTGTGCCGTCAGGCTTGACGATCATCGTGCGGACCTTGCGCGGCGAAACGGATGGCGTCTTGTCGGCGTCACTTGCAGAAGCGTCGTCGGCGTTGGCGTGGTTCGGCAACAGACGCGGATCCTCCGTCTCGCCAACTGCGGTCGGCGTGACCCGATCATCAGCGCCGGCGCTCTCGTCATCTTCCGGCAATGCTTCCGGCGTCAAGGTGCGCTGGACAACATCGACCGGCGCCTCGTCCGAGGAGACGAGCGCCTTCTGCTTCGGCTCCTCGGCAGAACCCGCAACGCGGTCGTAGACGGCCTTATCCTGGTTCGGCACCGTCTTACCGCCGGGATTTTCCGGAACGACCTTGACCGGCTCCTTGTCGGCCGTGATCACACGCGGCTCGCCGGAAGAGACAATGCCGAGCCCTTCGCCGTTCCAGACGGAGGAATAGACGCCATAACCGACACCAGCGAAGACCACCAGCACGACGGCCCCGGCCAGCAGCCGGCGCATCGACCGGGCGCGGCTGAAATCAGCGGCCTGGCTTGCCGACTCGATGTGGACCTCGGAGGTCTCCCGGCGTTCGACCGGCTCGCGCACGCTGCGGCGGAAATCCTCCTCCAGCGCCCGTTCGAAATCGTCGAGACCGTCGGCAATGGTCGGCTTGACCGGCGTTGCCGCAGCGGCAGCCATATTACGGGCGGATGCCGCCGTTTGGCGCGGTTTGGCCGGCTCGAAAAAGCTCGCAATCTCTGCATCGAGATCGAAATCGAAATCCGCGGTTTTCGCGATCGGAGCGGGCTGCTCGACCGGCGGCAGCGCCGGCACATGCATGTCGTCCACCGTCTCGGGACGATCCTCCGGATCGGAGATCATCGCCGGATCGAAGGGCAGATCTTCGGTCGATTCAGCGGCGGACGCCTCTGCGGCAGGTGCCCAGTTGAAAGCCGGAGCCGGAGCTGGGGCCGGCTGCTCGGAAACCGGGGCCGGCGCGGGCTGCGCCGGGACAGTGGCCTGCGGGTACTCAGGCGTTGCCTGCTGGGGCGCGGCGGGCGCCGGCTGCGCCTTTGGCCGCGGCGCAGGCTCGGCTGCTTCGGAAAAATCGAGATCGGCAAGTTCCAGCTCGATACCGGCGAGGTCCAGTTCGAAATCGTGGCCCGCGAAGGGATCATCGGCTTCCGGCGCGGGCTGCGGCGCCCGTGAATAGGCCGTTGCGACAGGTCGGGGCTGCGTGACCGCGGCAGGCTGTGGCGCGACCGGCCTTGCGGCTTCGGCAGCATAGGCAGGCGCCATTTCGATCGGAGCGGACAGGATCGGCGCGGGCGCGATCGCCTTGGGCTGGACCGGTGCGGCAGCGACCGGGGCGACTTCGACGGGAGCGGGCTCCGGCACAGCCGGCGCCAGATTGGCGCGCTGCAATACCGGGCGGGGCACAGGATAGCGCGAGACGTCGGCCAGCAGGTCGTCGACATCGAAGGTGCCGGCGGTATGCGGAACTTCAGGTCCGACCTCGGTCAGCGCGGCATCGGCCTGGATCTCGCCGTCGATGGCGGCTGCAAGATCGAAACCGGCGTCGGAGCCGAACTCTTCCAGATCATCCTCGACTTCAACGAATTCCTCGGCTTCAGCAGTTTCTTGCGGCGCAATTGCCTCATCGTGGCGATCGAGCTCGGCGGGGAAGCCGAACGACGGCGTCGCGGATTCGAACTCCTCGGGAGGTTCGACAGCGGCAACGGGCGCCGACTGCTCGATAACGGGCTCCGGCTCCGACGAGGCAAGATCGGCAACCGCTGCTTCAGCCATCGGTTCAGCGACTGCTTCGGTCGCAGGCGCAGCGACTGCTTCGGGGGCCGGCTCGACAACCGTCACCGGCTCCTCACGTTTCGGGGCGTGGAAATTGGCGAGCGGCAGCCTGATGCTCGCAGCCGACCATTGCGGGGCTTTGGCGGACTGCGCCAGCGAAGAGACCGGCGCCGTACCGATCGACAATTCGAGTTCCTCGATCAGGTCGCGGGCGCCGCCGAAAGCGGTTTGAGCTGGCACCTCGGAAACAGGATCGACGGACAGCTGCTGCGGACCGGCCGCCCAGTCGGCAGCGGCAACGTCCCAGTTCCTTGCCGAAGGCTGGGCAGCTGCTTCTGCGGCGACGGGACCAACGGAGACGGGCTCCGGAACATCCACGCTTACGGCAGCGGGAGAAGCATCGAGAATGGGCTCGACATAGTCTTCGGAAGCGACGCCGTCGGAGATCGGCTCGGCCGGCCGATCGAGTTCGGCCAGCGGACGTGGTGAATCGTAGCGATCGAATTCCCGCCCGAGCTCATCCTCCAGATCGAAGGCAGGTTCGCGCCGGGCGGCGTCGCTTACGGTATTCGCTGCAACACGCGGCTCGAAACCGACGATCCGGGCAAGTTCGGCCAACGGATCGTCGTCGGCAAACAGATCGTCTTTTCCGCGCGTATCATACGCAAATTGTTTCTCAGCCATGCCTATCCCACTCGCAAACGCCAACGCTCAAATGCCAGCGCATTGTGGGTAAATGGTGACGTTATCGCATTTCGTCAGGTGCGGCAGTGCCTGTAATGGCAAGTCCCGACTTCAAAACCGACGCGACGGCGTACACCAGCCCAAGTCTGGCAATACTTGATTCTCGGTTTTTATCATTAACAAATCGTAATTCCGGCTGATCTTTACCTTTGTTCCAGTGCGCGTGGAACGCACTGGCGAGGTCGTAGAGGTAAAATGCGATGCGATGCGGCTCCTGCGACTGGGCTGCCGCCTCGACGATACGCGGGAATTCGGCAAGCTTGGCGACCAGCTGCAATTCGGCCGGATCGCCAATGCCTCCAACGGCTTTCGCAAGATCCTCGGGCGAAACATCGAGGCCGGGAAAAGCCTCTCTTGCCTGCCGGAAGACCGACATGCAGCGGGCATGCGCATACTGCACGTAAAAAACCGGATTATCCTTCGACTGCTCCGTCACCTTGGCGAAATCGAAGTCGAGTGGTTCGGAATTCTTGCGGTAAAGCATCATGAAGCGGACCGAATCACGGCCGACTTCCTCGACGACGTCCCGAAGCGTGACGAAATCGCCCGAACGTTTCGACATCTTCACCGGCTCACCGTTGCGATAGAGCTTGACGAGCTGGCAGAGCAGCACCGTCAGCTTCGCCTTACCCTCCGAAACGGCGCGTGCAACCGCTTCCAGGCGCTTGACGTAGCCGCCATGGTCGGCGCCAAGCACATAGATCATCTCGTCGAAACCACGATCGAACTTGTTCTTGAAGTAGGCGACGTCGGCGGCGAAATAGGTATAGGAGCCGTCCGACTTGATCAGCGGCCGATCCATGTCGTCGCCAACCTCGGTCGAGCGGAACAGCGTCTGCTCGCGATCTTCCCAGTCTTCAGGAAGCTGGCCCTTCGGCGGCGGCAGCGTGCCCTTGTAGACGTAACCCTTGAAGGTCAGGTCGTTGATCGCCGTGCGGATCGCCGCCGCTCCGTTGGCATGCAAAGTGCGCTCGGAAAAGAAGATGTCGTGATGGACGTTCAGCGCCGCCAGATCTTCCCGGATCATCACCATCATCGCGCTGATGGTGCGATCCTTGACGATCGGCATCCATTCCTCTTCCGGCATATTGTGCAGCCGGACGCCGTAATCGGCGGCAAGCGACTGGCCGACGGGCACGAGATAATCTCCGGGATAAAGGCCCGAAGGGATTTCGCCGATCCGTTCGCCGAGCGCTTCGCGATAACGCAGGAAGACCGAGCGGGCCAGCACGTCGATCTGCGAACCGGCATCGTTGATGTAATATTCCTTTTCGACGCCATAACCGGCAAAGGCAAGCAGGTTGGCGAGCGCATCGCCGACGACGGCACCGCGGCAATGACCGACATGCATCGGGCCGGTCGGATTGGCCGAGACATATTCGACATTGACCTTCCGGCCTTCACCGAGGCTCGAGCGGCCATAGTCAATGCCGGCGCCGATAATGGAAGCCAGCAGCCGCTGCCAATAGCCGACGGCGAGCCGGATGTTGATGAAACCGGGACCTGCCACGGAAACATCGGCGACGTCGGCATCCTCCTTAAGCTTGGCGATGATGACGTCGGCAAGGGAGCGAGGATTGGTGCCGAGCGGCTTTGCCAGCACCATCGCGGCGTTGGTCGCAACGTCGCCGTGACTCGCATCGCGCGGTGGTTCGACTGCGATGCGGCCGAAATCGAGTTCAGATCGCTTTTCCCTGACCAGATCGATCTGTTCAAGGGCGGTTTTGATCCTGGCTTCGAAGTCGGTAAAAAGGTTCATCGCACTCTTCCATGCATAGGCTGTGCCAAAGGCGCTAATCGGCCTTCGGCGGGCGACCGCTGCCTATCGCAAATCCGGAGTGTGGTCAAACAATCGCCTGTGGGCACTGATCGCATAGGTGTCGGTCATGCCGGCGAGGTAGTCGCCGACATGGCGAGCCTTCGGCGCATCGGCGAGCCCCGCGATATGATCGACCCAGTAATGGCTCTGCATCTCCTTGGGACTGGCCATGTAGGCGGCAAAGAGGTCCGTGACGATCTGGGCAGCACCGGCGCGGATGCGCATGATATCGGGATTGCGGTAGATGCGCTTGAAGAGCATCGCCTTAATCTGCCTGTCGGTTTCGGCCATCTCTTCGGAAAAGGTGGCGATAACCCCGTCGGCGCCGCGGATGTCGGCAGCACTCTCGGGACGAAGAAGGGCAAGGCGCTGCTGCGCGACGCCGATGACGTCCTCGACCATGCGGGTGATCTGGCGGCGCATGATCTCGTGGGTGAATCGGCTCGGTTCCAGATGCGGATAGCGCCCCCTCACCTCCGCCATCAACTCGGCAAGAAAGGGAATTTCCTCCAGCATGTCGAAACTCAGATAGCCGGAGCGCAGGCCGTCGTCGATATCATGGGTGTTATAGGCGATGTCGTCGGCGATCGCCGCGACCTGGGCTTCCAGGCTGGCATAAGTCGCGAGTTCGAGATCGTGCAATTCGCAATAATCGAGGATCGGCTGCGGAACCGGGCCCCGCGTGCCGGCCCCTTCCGGCGTCAGCAACGGACCATTGTGCTTGACGAGGCCTTCGAGGCTTTCCCATGTCAGATTGATGCCGTCGAATTCGGCATATCGCCGCTCCAGCTTGGTCACAATGCGCAGCGATTGGGCATTGTGGTCGAAGCCACCATAGGGCAGCAGCACCTCGTGCAGCGCGTCCTCGCCGGTGTGGCCGAACGGCGTGTGGCCGAAATCGTGCACCAGCGCCACGCCCTCGGCCAGATCCTCGTCGAGTTTCAGGGCGCGGGCAAGCGCACGGGCAATCTGCGCCACCTCGATCGTATGCGTCAGCCGAGTGCGGTAGTGATCGCCGTCCTGGGCGATGAAGACCTGGGTCTTGTGCTTCAGCCGGCGGAAGGCGGTGGTATGGACAATGCGGTCGCGGTCGCGTTGGAAATCGGAGCGAGTCGGACTGCTGTCTTCCGGATAGAGACGCCCACGCGTCGTCCACGGGTCGGCCGCATAGACCGCCCTCTCGCTGCCGCCGAAACCTAAAGCTCGCCTGTCAACCGTCATTCTTCACCGCCATTCTGCCTGTTGCCGCATCTGCCCATTGACGCCGCGTTGCCCTCTTCATACCTATAGCCCGACGAAACGGCAAAGCGGTGTTCGCCGACCGCTTCGGCGCATCATGGCCTTTTCGCAAAGATCATGGTAAGTTCCTTTGATATCAGGCATTTGAACATTCGAATGCCAAAACCCATTCTCTCCGGATCTTGACCCCGGCAGGAGGAAATATGACGGATACGAGTGTAACTCTTTCGGATGCCGCGGCAAAGCGTATCGCCGCCATCATCAGTGCTGAGGCCGGCAAGAGCGCGCTGCGCGTCTCCGTCGAAGGCGGCGGCTGTTCGGGCTTTTCCTACAAGTTCGACCTTGCCGACAGCGCTGAGGATGACGACGTCGTCGTCGAAAAGAACGACGCGAAGGTGCTGATCGACAGCCTGTCGCTCGTCTATATGGCAGGGTCCGAGATCGACTTCGTCGACAACCTGCTTGGCCAATCTTTTCAGATCAAGAACCCGAATGCGGTGGCAAGCTGCGGCTGCGGCACCAGCTTCTCGATCTGAATATCCGAACATACAGCGTTGTCCCCAACGACCGGCGGAAGAATTGCTTCCAGCCGGTTTATCGGCTTGTCCAGCGGCGAAAGACCGCGATAAAAGGAGCGCACTGAAGCGCGTCGCGATCTTTCAGATTCGCTTACCACGCTTTAGCTCTTTGATTTTCCGCGTGTCGTGAATCGCAAAAACCGCCGCACAGTTTTGCGCGACATGCCCTAGCGAACGGGACAGAGCATGAAGATCGCGACCTGGAACATCAACGGCGTCAAGGCGCGCATCGACAATCTCACACAATGGCTCAAGGATTCCGATCCCGATATCGTCTGCCTGCAGGAGATCAAGACGATCGACGAAGGCTTTCCCCGGCTGGAGATCGAAGCGCTCGGCTATCATGTCGAGACGCACGGCCAGAAGGGATTCAACGGCGTCGCGATCCTCTCCAAGACTTCACCTTTTGAAGTCAACCGCGGCCTGCCCGGCGACCCGCTGGACGAACAGGCGCGTTTCCTGGAAGCGGTGTTCACGCTGCCCGACACGCGCATCCTGCGCGTCTGCTGCATCTATCTCCCGAACGGCAATCCCGCCGACACCGAGAAATACTCCTATAAGCTCGCCTGGATGGAGCGTCTGAGGAGCTTTGCGGCCGAACGGCTGGCCTATGAAGAGATGCTGGTGCTTGCCGGCGATTACAACGTCATCCCCGAACCGCACGACTGCTTCGATCCCAGGGTCTGGGAAAGCGATGCGCTGTTTCTGCCGCAGACGCGGCAGGCATTCCGCAGACTTGAAAATCTCGGCTTGACCGATGCGGTGCGCGCGACGACGGACGCGACGCGTCTCTATTCCTTCTGGGATTATCAGGCAGGTGCATGGCCGAAGAACAACGGCATCCGCATCGACCACCTGCTGCTGTCACCGGAAGCGGCCGACCGGATGACGTCGGCGGCAATCGAAAAACATGTACGGGCCTGGGAAAAGCCGTCCGACCACGTACCGGTGATCGCCTATTTCGATTTCGCAGCCTGACATTCCGAGCCCATGGCTGCGCGTCATTTCAGGGGCGCGATGGAGATGCACCGTTGAATGCCGCGTGGCGCTGAACGGAAAGCGTCAGTCGGAACCGCTCGCAATGGCGTGCGACAGCGAAACTGCCGTGCGACGGTCGGCCTCATTGGCAACCGAGAAGGCCTGCTCCTGCAGCGCTTCCATCCAGCTGCAATCCTTCGGCTTGCAGCGGTCGAGAGCGGCGGTCATCAGCGCGAGACCGCGGGCCGTCTGGCCTTCGTCGAATAGGATATTTCCGAAAATCGCCATGGCGCCGGGATGGCCACTCTTACGAGCCTGGTTCAGCCATTTTTTCGCCTGCTGCGGACTAGCGTTGCCGCCCTCGCCGGCCAGCATCATCTGCGCCAGCTGGAACTGTGCTTCGGGAACGCCGAAGGTGGAGGCCACCTGGAAATAGAGCTGGCGCGCCTGAGCGAGATCGATCTTGACGGGGCTGCCGGCAATACCATGCTTGTAGTAATTGGCGAGCGAGAGGAGCGCGTTGACGAAGAAGCCGGTATCTTCCGATCCGGGTTCGACACCCTGCTGGGCGATCTCACTGTAGATCTTGAAGGCTTCAAAATCGTCCTGGGTAACACCGTCACCGTCGGCGTACATGTTGGCGAGCGCCCAGCGCGAGCCGGTATGGCCTTTTTCGGCGGCGTATTTGTAGGCTTCGACCGCCTCCTCTTTCTGTCCGTTTTTGTAGGCCTTGAAGCCGAACTTGAACAGATCGAAAGGACCGGACTCCTTGCTGACGTCGCTCTTGATGTCGAAAGCGTAAACCGGGCCGGACAGCGATATTGCCACCCACATGCTCACCAGCATGAATTTGAACAGTTTGAACTCGGACGTTACCATTTCAACCGATTTCTTTCGTTCATCGCGCGCAGCCGGCGCTGACGCCGGGCATACCGCGGATGTGTTCTTTCAAGGCGAGCGATCCCGCGGCGAGCTCCATGGCCCCTTTGCCCGCGTCGCATCCAGCCCATAGGCCTTTTCTAAAAGGCCGAATTTTCAGCACATCATTCAGGACCACCCGGCTCCCGGCACGGCCCGCCTGCAACCTTCTCGGCGCTCTTACGACGGGCGCGCCATCCGCCTTCCCGCCTTTATCGCATTCGTAATTACCAAATGTGACCAAACCGGTATCGGCATCTGCCGTTAAGCTCGCCTGCCTGTTCGAACGGGCAAAGAACGACGGCAATGGATGGATAGATGGCATGATCGTGAGGTCGAATTTATGGTCGCAATAGCCTTGTCCGGAAAGAAAAACGGCCGCAATCATGCGGCTGTCGCCACTTGCGCCGTACGATCTGCTGTTACCGGAAAAAAATCGACTCATGCTACTGATTACACGCACCGTAAGTCTGCCATCGCCTCGCCCGCAAATACCGCTGCGCTCTCTTTGTGGCGGGAAATGGACAAATTCACCCCATCGCCACCATACGCCATTCATCGTAAAAAACTGTTGCTGAATCGTCACAAAACGAGACCAGAAAATAACATGATTAATGGGCGCACATAAAGAAGAGCCCGGCAGTGCCGGGCTCCTCAATTCTTCAAAACGTGGAATTAGAACTTGATCTTTATGCTTGTCGACAGTGCAGCGACCAGATCATCGTCAAAGGAATAGGAGACATCATCTCCGTATGTGACGCCATTCCGGGTCACAGCACCAGACGAACCGCTCGTCAACACGCCCACGGCACCTGCAAAACGCCATTCGATATGTTCGGTCGGCGTATAGGCCGCACCGAGACCGAGCGTCCAGCTGTCTGTCTGCGCGCCATAGCCCTGGCTGGTGCCGCGATCCCATGTCAGGCTGACTGCACCGGCCCACTGCTCATTGAACTTGTGGCCCACACCGCCGGAGATCGTCCAACCATCACGATAAAGAAGGTCGAGCGAGGTTAGACCACCCGCGGGGCAAGGCAAGCCGTTGGTCGGGCAGAATGCTACCGACTGCAGGACGCTCCAATTCGTCCATTTAACCGATCCGAATGCAAGCCAATCCGGAGCAATACCGCTTTGCAGCTTCAGCTCCAGCGAATCCGGCGCTTCGGCGGAACCGGAAACAGGTGTGACTAGGCCGCCATATAGCGGCACAACCGGAACCTGACGGAGATCAACAGTCCCGGACAGGTCATCGTACTTGACGCGACTGTTATAGACGAGGCTCGCACGCATCGCATATTCCGGAATCTCGTAAGCAAGACCGGCGCGCCAGCCCCAGCCGCTATCGTCGATATCCAGGCGACCGACGCCGGTGCCAGTCCCGAGCAGAAGCGGAAGCGTTGAAACCAGACGTTCCTTGAAGCCTTCGACTTCCTGATAAAAAGCGCCGCCAATGAAGCGAAGCTGCCCAGGGCCGACATCAAAACGATAGGAGCAGGTGCCGCCATAATTGCGGGTTTTGATCTCTGTCTCAATGTTATCGTTGGCGCCGGCCCAGTTCACGCCGGGGTCGGTATGTGCGCCGAAGGGCTCCGAATAGTCAACGAGGCAGTCGACTGCATCGCCAAAACCAGCCTTAAAACCAATATAGGGGATGGTGTAATTTGAGGTATCGTCAGCCGTGTCTGGACGGCTGTTCAGATTGCCGCCTCCTGTCAGTATCGACGTATTCGTGTCTCGGACATCCTTCAGCTTGCGCTGCGGCGTGACGTAGGTCACGCCCGACTGAAACGAGAAAGGCGACGTATCGAACAGCTGATCGATGTTATAACCGCCGCGCTCCAGGCCGCCGGCAAAAGACGGCGAGGCAAGCGACGAAAGAAGAACGAGCGACGTTACGCCCTTGGAAAACATACGCGATGCCATTGTGTCTCCCCCACTCCAGCAATTGATGTACGCCACTTTAGTAAGCGTTCACTCGACATGGCAACGCGCCCCACGGCGGCGCTCCCAGGCATTGCGGTGGCTAACTTACGTAAAGAAATTGACGGACACGTCAAAAAATCTGGTTAATAAAATTTTATTCTAGAGCTATCGATTTTGAGGTGGGCTTTTGGGTTTTCATTCCAAACATTGCAGAAGCTGTATCAATCCGACAACAGTGGTAGTTTTCACCAAATGGATAGTCGTAAAGCCAAAATCCACAGGCTCAGCGCCTCAAATCAGCCGCGCTCCACACCGAATCAAGCGTGCCTCACACGACAAAAGACGCGCCCGAAGCGGGCGCGCCTTTGAAATAACTTACCAAAATCGACAATGAAATTTATCCGGCTTCGCTGACCCTGGAAAGCGCGGTTTTCAAGCTGGCGATCTGCCCCTTCAACTCATCGAGACGCTCGCGCTCGGCCTCGACCACCTCGGGATTGGCGTTGGCGACGAACTTCTCGTTGGAAAGCTTGCCATTGATGCGGGCGATTTCTCCGTCCATCTTGGCAATCGCCTTTTCCAGGCGGGCCTTTTCGGCAGCAAGGTCGATCAGATTGCCGAGCGGCAGGCAGACGGTGGCTTCGGCGACGACGATCTGGGCCGCGCCCTTCGGCGCATCGTCGGAGAGCGATATTGCTTCCACGCGGGCAAGCCGCTTGATGGCGGCGTCGTGGCGGAACAGCCTTTCGCGCGTGAGATTGTTGGCCTTGACGACGACCAGCGGTGCGGTCGCCGACGGCGGCACGTTCATTTCGGCGCGCACGGAGCGGATGCCGGAGACGAGATCGATCAGCCAGTTAATCTCGTCAGCGGCTGCGTCATCGGCATAGGACGGCGCCGGCCATTCGGCATGGCAGACCAGCATGTCGCGTTCCTTGCCTTCGCCTGCGGTATGCGCCCAAAGCTCTTCGGTCATGAAGGGCATGAAGGGATGCAAGAGCTTGTAGATCTCTTCGAGAATATAGGCGCTGCAAGCCTGGGCTTCGGCCTTGGCGCCCTCGTCATCGCCACTGAAGACCGGCTTCAGAAGCTCGAGATACCAGTCGCAGACTTCGTTCCAGACGAAACGATAGAGCGCGCCGGCGGCATCGTTGAAGCGGAAGGCTTCAAGCGCTTCCGTAACGTCACGTTCCGTACGGGCAAGCTCCGTCAGGATCCAGCGGTTGATGGTGAGCTCGGCAGCCTCCGGCACGAAGTGTGGATCGCTCTTGGCACCGTTCATCTCGGCAAAGCGCGTGGCGTTCCAGAGCTTGGTGCCGAAATTGCGGTAGCCGGCGATGCGGGCAGGATCGAGCTTCACGTCGCGGCCCTGTGCGGCCATGATCGCCAGGGTGAAGCGCAGCGCGTCGGCGCCGTATTCGTCGATCAGTTCCAGGGGGTCGATGACGTTGCCCTTCGACTTCGACATCTTCTGCCCGTTCTTATCGCGCACCAGTGCGTGAATATAGATCGTATGGAAGGGTTCGACGGGGTCGCCATTCTCGTCCTTCATGAAATGCAGGCCCATCTGCATCATGCGAACCACCCAGAACGGGATGATATCGAAACCGGTGACGAGGACATTCGTCGGGTAGTAACGCGCAAGTTCCGGCGTCTCGTCGGGCCAGCCGAGCGTCGAGAAAGGCCAGAGTGCAGAAGAGAACCAGGTGTCGAGCACGTCCTCGTCACGCGTCAGGATTTCACCAGGCTTGAAGTTTTCGAGCAGGTCCTCGACATAGGCCTTCATCGGCCCTTCGTGCGAGAGGTAATGCTGGATCGCAGCCTGCAGCGCCTCTTCCTCGGTCTTTTCAACGAAGACCTGACCGTCGGGACCATACCATGCGGGAATCTGATGGCCCCACCAGAGCTGGCGGGAAATGCACCAGGGCTCGATGTTCTCCAGCCAGTTGAAATAAGTGTTTTCCCAATTCCTCGGAATAAATCTGGTTCTTCCCTCCCGAACGGACTCCAGGGCAGGCTGCCCCAATGTCTTGTTGTCGACAAACCATTGTTCCGTCAGCCGCGGCTCGATCGGCACGCCGCCGCGGTCGCCATGCGGGACCATATGCTTGTGCGGCTCGATCTTGTCGACAAGGCCGGCCTCTTCGAAGATCTCGACGATCACCTTGCGCGCATAGAAGCGGTCCTGCCCTTCCAGACGGTCCCAGGCGCCATGCAGCGCCGCAGGATTGTCGAGACCTTCAAGGAAATCTTCATTGTCCTTGATGGCAATGGTGCCATCGACGTTCATGACGTTGATCGCCCGCAGCTTCGCGCGCTTACCGACTTCAAAGTCGTTGAAATCATGGGCAGGTGTGATCTTCACCGCGCCTGTGCCGGCCGTCGGATCAGCATAGGAATCGGCGACGATCGGAATCCTGCGGCCGACGATCGGCAGGATGACGTGCTTGCCGATGATCGGCTTGTAACGCTCGTCTTCGGGGTTCACGGCAACGCCGGTATCGCCGAGCATCGTTTCCGGCCGCGTCGTGGCGACGACGATATAGTCACGCGTCTCGAACTCAGTCGGCTTGCCTTCCTCGTCGAAGGCGATTGGATATTGATAGGTGACACCCGGCTCGAGCGGATAACGCAGATGCCAGAGATGGCCCTTCACCTCGTGTTGTTCGACCTCCATGTCGGAAATCGCCGTCAGGAGTTTTGGGTCCCAATTGACGAGGCGCTTGTCCTTGTAAATCAAGCCTTCCTTATAGAGTGTGACGAAAACCTCGAGAACGGCCTGCGACAGGCCTTCGTCCATGGTGAAGCGCTCGCGTGACCAGTCGCAGGACGCGCCGAGGCGCTTCAGCTGGTTGAAGATCAGGCCGCCCGATTCTGCCTTCCACTCCCAAATCTTGTCGATGAAGGCTTCGCGGCCCATCTCGCGGCGGCCCGGCAGCTGCTGCTCCATCAGCTTGCGCTCGACGACCATCTGGGTGGCGATGCCCGCGTGATCCATGCCCGGCTGCCAGAGCACGTCCTTGCCGCGCATGCGCTCGAAGCGCACCATGATGTCCTGCAGCGTATTGTTGAGCGCGTGCCCCATATGCAGCGAACCGGTGACGTTTGGCGGCGGGATCACGATGGTGAAGGTCTCGGCCCCCGGTTTGGCGTTCGCGCCGGCGCGGAAGGCATCCGCCTCATCCCATTTCGCGGCGATTTTCGGTTCGACGGCAGCGGAATCATAGGTCTTGTCGAGCATTTTCTGACCAATTTCGAGGTTCGAGGATGGGCGTTTGTAAATAGGATGGCCACGGCCAAGTCAATAAAAAAGCCGCCCCGGAAACCGGAGCGGCTTTTCCAGGAAAAATCAATCCGATCAGCGGCGCGGGCCGCGCGCCACGCGCTCGATTTCCTCGCGCACCAGCCGTTCGACCAGAGTCGGGAGATTGTCATCAAGCCATTCACGCAGCATCGGTCGCAGCATGTCCTCGGCAATCTCGTCCAGCGAGCGGCGCTCGGCACCGTCGATCGCCGCGGCAAGCTCCTCGAAGGAGCGGCTGATCTGCAGACCGGCATCTTCCGAAAGCAGGGCCGGCTGGACCTCCTCGACAACGCTCGGCAGGAAACGCTCGGTCGACGAAGGAGCGGGCTCCAAAGCCGGCGGCGCAGTTTCGGCGGCAGCAGCGGCTTGCTCGGCGACGGCGACACGCGGTGTTTCGGTAAGCGTCGGTTCTGCCGGCTGTTGGACGGGACCAGAGGAAACGGGTGCTGCGGCAGCGGCAAAAACGGGCTGTGTCGGCTGCGGCTGTGGACTTGTAGCGCGCGGCGGCTCCGGCATCACGGCCGGCTGCGGCTCCGGCTGGCGGAAGCCGCTCGGAATTTCTCGCAAGGCTTGACCGGCCTGCACGGCGCTGCGCTCGGAGGCGGCGCGCACGCGGGCTGCGACATCGGCAAGCGACAGCGCGCGGGCCGGAGCTTCGGCCTCAGGGGCAGTGCCGGCCGAATTGGCGGCCACGAAACGCGGATCGGAAGAGCGCATGGCCGGTTCGGAAAACTCCACGCCGGCATAGGTGTCATCCACCGTCAGATGGATTTCGGAGCCGTTTTCGTCGTCGTCGGCGCCATAAACCGGCGGCACGGAAGCTGAAATCGCCTTGCCGGCGCCGGGTTCATTGCTTTCGATGATCTGGCGGATGGAGGCCAGAATTTCTTCCATGGACGGTTCACGCGCTACACTTGGCTGAGCCATATCTATCCCCGTTATCCCAACACAACGATCGGACGGTGTGGAGCGTTCATCCGAATCACCACGACTTTAGAATACCCCAGACGCGAAAAAAATCATCGCGAATCAATTGAATGCGGCCATGCACAGTTTTGTTACCCAATGCTTGCCGCCGGCATTCGGAGACGACAGCCTCAGAATAAATGATGTTTGTGAAGGCTTTTCCGCAGCACTGACAAAAACGGGCGCCAATGGCGCCCGTCGCTCGAATCCAACTGGGAAAAGAGTGTCAGAAAACGAATTCGCGCGCCTTGGCGAAACCCGGCAGCGGCTTGACCGAAGCGTTGAAGAAGACGTTCTCCGAGATGGCGCCGCGCTCGGCGACGAAGACCTTGGCACGAGCGGCATTGCCGTGCCCTTCGACGGTGACCAGACGGCCGCCATCGCGCAACTGACCGAGAAGAGCGGCCGGAACCTCCTCGACCGCGCCGTTGACGAAGATCAGATCATAAGGGGCGCCGGCGGCGTAGCCCTTTTCGAGAGGGCCGGTCACAACCTCGACCTTGCCATAGCCGGCAAGCTTTGCCTTCGCTTCGGCAGCCAGCGCCTCGTCGCATTCGAGTGCAATCACCGAGCCAGCGATGATCGACAGCAGCGCCGATGTATATCCCGTGCCGCACCCGACCTCGAGCACGAAATCGTCTTTGCCGATGGCGGCCAGCTGCAGCAGCTTGGCGAGCGGCGAGGCCTCCATCAGGAAGCGGGCCGGCTTGCCCGGTGCGGCGGCCGATATTTCGACGTCGTTGTCGATATAGGCGAGAAGCTTTGACTTCTCCGGCACGAAAGCCTCGCGCGGCACCGTGAGAAAAGCCGTCAGCACGGAATGCGAGGTAACATCCGTGGTGCGGATTTGGGTGTCGACCATCTTTGCGCGCGCTGCTTCGAAATCCATCATGTCCTCTCGCTCTTGAAAAGCGGTTCCTGTCCCTTGTCTCTTAATCTCCGCCACGGATGCTTTCAAGGCTTGGCAACGGTCGGCGAAAAGAATCCGCCAGGCGGCTCTTTCGCGCCACACAGGAGGGCAAGGGCTGCAACGCAAGCGTGGAACGCCCTGCCCCTTCATGTTATGATTTGCAGCGGAGGAAATTAGGAGGAGCAGGCCAATGTCTGCGATTTTCGAATATTTTACGCTGTTCGATTTCCTTATCGTCGCAGCGCTCGTCGGCATCTTCTGCTGCGGGCTGCTGGACGGTGAAACGACCTGAGGAGATCGAGCGCCGAAGCAACTCCGGCGGAGCTTGCATGAAGCCCGCGACAATCCGAGGCGGGCGACGCGGTTGCGGGCGCTTGCCCTTAAAATAGTGCGGCCGAGCAATCGCCTCCAAAATCAGCGAGGTTTCGCAACTCTTTAGCAGCGATGAGGAGAAATTGGAGGCCTCGCCGGGAATTGAACCGGGGTACAAGGATTTGCAGAATTTATTCCGCCATTGTTTTCAAAGCGTTTTTTGCCGCCATGTCGCAGTTATGTCGCACTGAACAAGGTGTTTGCCGTTTGCTCCATTTCTTTCCCATCATCAGAACGCGGGAACAGATGCCCATAGACATCCGTCGTCATGACGATCGAAGCATGCCCTAGCCGATCCTGCACCATCTTCGCCGGCAGGCCGAGACAGCCATCCTCTTTGCGGTTGACCAGCCAGCTCGCATAGAAATGGCGGAGCGCGTGCAAGCCCGCTTACTTAAAAAGCAATTGCCTAATACGTGTTATTGACTTCGGCTAAGACGATAAGGGGTCCGAGTAGCAACGGAGCAGATAACCTACATAAGGATTTCACGCGTCATGCCCATCGGGATTGATGGATCGCGCAGCGGTCGGAGTTCCCCGCTGGCGACAAAATCCGGCAGTGTGAATACGTATCGACAGAGCATGTTGATATGTTTGCCCGAGGGGCGACAGTTTATCGGCTAGAGGTGCACGGGTATTATGAATTTGGCGGCCTTTCCAACGGATTTGCGATCGGCTCCACATCAACGCATTAAACCCGGGTTTGTTGGAGCGGAAGCGGCGGCTGGAATCGACCCATTTCTGTCAATCGGAGCTAGTTCGTGGATTCCAGAAAGCTGCCGTTTATCACAACAGAGCGATGCCAGCTTCGCGCTATCGGCGCTGTTCCGGGCCCGACAGCCCCGGCGGCGAGGCAGGTTTTCCGCTTATGGGACCTATGCCGCACTTGGCCTTGGCAGCTTGCCCCGCGCGTTGGAAGAAACGGATTTCTGTGGCGATGCTTTCGCGGAACGGATCAGTTTGGTTGAAGTAGTCGCGGTCCAGACCGAGCTTTGCACCGTCTGCATCGCCCTCGTAATAGGTGCCGAACAAATGATCCCAGATCGGGAAATAATTGGCGAAATTCTTGTCGTGATGTTCCGGCACTCGGGAGTGATGGATGAAGTGGTCGCGTGGTGACTGGATCACGTATTTGCCAAACCATCCATGCCAGGGAATGGCACTGTGCTTGACCAGACCAATGGCGCCAAAGGTGATGGTCACGATGGCGAATTCGGCTGTTGGCAGGCCGATAAGCAGCGCCGGAACGACCATAATGGCCATGTTTATGGCCTTCTCCAGCGGATGCTCCCGCGACGAAGTCAGCGCGTTGAACTCTTCGGCTGCGTGGTGAAATTCGTGCAGCCGCCATAGTACCGGCAGCTGGTGCATCAACCGATGCTGCCAGTAGCTCAAGAAGTCTGACAGCACTAGGAACAAGAGAACATGTGCCCAGCCTGGCAGCCTCCGGGCAAGGTCCAGGTGGGGGGCATCCTGAGCCGCGCGGATGATGGCATAGGACAGACCAAATGATGCGAGCGCCGCGAATAGCGTAATCATTCCCGTCGCCTGAAGGACGAAATAGACGATGTCGGTGATTGTGGATTTGCTGCGTTCGAAGAAAACCCGACGGAACCCGGAATTGCCGAACCCCACATAGGTGAGTTCCACCGCGAAAACCGTCAGAACCAGGCCAATGGAAATGGCGAAACTGAGCGCCATTGCCCTACCATTCAGATAGTAAGTGCCGTAAAAAAAGCTTCCAAGCTTGTGCAGGCAGTATTCGACCAGCTCCATGGCCCTGCTCCAAACGCGAACTCGTACAGCTTAGTTCTGACGATGCGCTTTTGCCAGATTGCTCAAAGGACGATCGGGGCGTCCTTTTGATGTATTACCGGCGGTGGAAGTGCAGTCCCGGAGGCATGTAGGAGGGTCGAGGAGCACTACGAAAAGCTGCTGGAATTACATGGCCGGCCGAAAGGCTTATAAAAAGAACTACATAGGCACCGCCGATCGTAAGACCTCGGGCCGTGCTGAGATTTGTTCCACAGCAGCCGCTCGACACTTCGATGTGCGGCCCATCGCAACCCATAACCAGCCCCGTCCTACCTAAGGCGGGGCTTTTTTTGTCATTGGCGTTTCGGCAGAACATGGTCGATAGATCCGGCATCGACATTCCAACGCAACATCACCTTTGTCGTCGGCAAGGCGGAGAAGGTGGTCGATCAGAGCAGCTTCCAGTTTCGGGGCGCCGATGACCAGCTCGCGGCGATAGCGCTTCCTTAACGTTTTAGGGTCGATTTCTAGCGCGCGGCCGAAGGAAACGACCCGACAGCTCGACGCCATCATCGCGTCACTGGCGAAAAACAAGGTGTGTGAAAATATCGAAAGTGCCGGGTCGCGCGGAGCGTCGCTTTGGGAGCTGACCGGAAAATTGCCTCCGCACGACCCAACTCTAGGATGGGGTGGATCGCTAAGAGGAAGGCATTATGCGATCTGAAGGTACTGGCTTTCTCCCGCGATCCGGGGAGTTAACCATTATTGTCCCGATGCGGTTCCGGAGCTGGACAAAAAAACCCCGCCGCAGCTTAGCGGGGTGGGCGGCCATCCCCTTTCGACCTCAGCCACACCAATCGTTGCTTCGCCTCGGGTTCCAGCTGCGAGCAATGCCTTCCGTCAGCAGCTTCTTCCCGATCTCCTCCCCGTTCGTTCGATAGATGTTGACGGTGGACCGCGCCGCTGAACATCACCCTCAGGCATGTGCCGTGGAGCTGCCGGGAGCCAAATGTGCCTCGCGGGAAATTCGTTGTAATTGTTGGTAAAATTTTGTGCCACACATGAATGGCACATGAAAGGCCCCGGAAGTCCGGAGCCTTTTGCTAAGCCGCTGCTTTTCTTAGGGAATTTTTGGAGGCCTCGCCCGGAATTGAACCGGGGTACAAGGATTTGCAGTCCTCTGCGTCACCACTCCGCCACGAGGCCTCACCTGTGACCGACATCGAAAAATATCGTGTGGTGGCCGCGATTTAGACCAGCTCTACAATGAGCGCAAGACCTTTCATTCTGAATGTGATCCTTTTTTCATTCCGAATAGGCGTTTGCGGACAATCCTGCGTGACCCGCTCTATGCTTGGATGATGATAGCCGATTAACTATACACCAATAAAAGTCCGGCCTTTCGGCATCACCCCAAATAGTTACGATTGTAATGCGAACCGATTTGGTTGATCCCCATTTTCTGGGGAGAAATCATGCACGACGCGACATTCGGCGGGACCGCCAAAGACATCTTCTTTTCACTGCTTGCCACGCTCAAACGCATCTCGATGATCTATGTGAACGGAGGCAAGGAAGACGAGTGGGGCTATGCCCTCGTTACCGAACCTGTCACCGACATCAACACGAAGATGCCGATTACCGGCCACGTGATGCGCAAGGTCGTCGACGGCAAGCTTGTTCACCGCCAGATGACAGAGGAAGAGTGCGAAGATTTCGACACCGGCCGATCCTGGTGAATTGCCTGCCACTCGGGACACGAAGAACCACCGGCGGCATTTGAACAAACTCCCAACTTGACTTAGAGCGCCTGCCCGCCATCTTATCGCCGTGGGAGGGATAGGAGCTGCGATGGAATGGGCTGCCCTCAAAGAAAGGCAGGGACGTGCTGCATATGATGTCGAGACCCGGGATCTCCACGTAAAGTTCGCTCGTTCCGCGCCGGTGAGACATGCGAACATTCCGCCACATGTCTACCAGAACCTTCTGGAAACGGACGATCCACACTTCTATTACCGGTATTATATCGCGCCATCGCGCGTCTCACCGGCCCGTCGACAACCGGTCTCGATGGCAGTCCACGGACTGAAGCTCGTTCTGCTTCTTGCCGCCTGCAGTCTCTTGACGGCAACCGAGCTCGATCAGGGCCATGGCGGGATTTTCGAGGAAAGCGAACTGCGATCGAATTAGAATCGCATTCATCCGGATGCATACAGATCGAACTTGACAACCGGACCTGCGTGATCAGCCAACGATGATACCGACGCTCTCAAGCGAGGTCCTGTGCTGGGAACGGAAGCGGCGATCGTCCCGACCACGATCGTTGCTGCCGTCGCGCTCGTTGCGGCCGTTAAAATTGCGATAGTTGCGAGGCCCGTTATAGCCGCCTTGGCCTTGATCGATGACGCAGCCTTCGGGGCGGCGGCAGATACCGCTTGCGTCAAAACCGCGACTGTCGACGGCCTGGGCCTCGGCTGATGTGGCTGAGACGATCGCTGCCACCGAGAAAACTGCAATAAACAACGGCTTCATATCCTCACCCGGATCATCGTGGTGCGTTTCAGCTCCATAAACCACCAATGCAGAAAACGATCCACGGTTCCCGCAGGACGTCTCCGGCGACCGCCGCTACCCGGCCGGCTTTCGCCGCCTGTGCCACCAGACTGCCAGCCGGCGCCGAAGCCGGCGGGCAATGGAAAGATCATGCGAGAGCACCAGGAGGCCAAGCGGCAGCATCCAGAAACCGAGGACCGGCAGGAAACCCAGCAAGCCACAGAAAACGAGGGCCGTGCCGATTGCCATCCGCCCGATGCGTGAGCGCGGCATGCCGATGCTGAAAGAGCCGAGCACAAGCCTGTGGTTTACGTGGTCGATACCGAAGCGCCCTCCCCGCCTTCTGCGCTTTTCGTTGCCCATTGTCTCTTGGCGATCATTCCTAATTGTCATTTCCCAGAGATGGGCACAGGCCGTCCAAATACAAGTTCATTTCATTTTTTTGAAAAAACCGCTTGGCAAATCGGGCAAGCATTTGTATTAGCCCACTCACACCGCGCCAAGCAGTGATCCCTGGTAGCTCAGCGGTAGAGCATTCGACTGTTAATCGACAGGTCGCCGGTTCGAATCCGGCCCGGGGAGCCAATTCTAGAAATAAGTGCCTGTTTGTTGAGCAATCCGAAGGCAGGCACTTACTTCGCCCGCTTTCCCTACCCACTTTTGCCAGCCGTTTTTCGTTGATCACGTCAAGCGAAGCGAATTGTTGCCTGATGGCGTGCGGATGAGGAACCGGCTGTCAGCGGTTATCGCTGAGGCGGGCGAAAGCATCAACGAACGAATTTTTGGGACCGGATCGAGTGCGAACAGGGCAGTCTCATTGGCCGCAGCTATCTGTCGGAGATGGATGGAGGTGCCTTCATCTGTCCCCTTTATTGCAAGAGCGAGAATCGGCAAAGCCGCCGGCCGGTGAGACCGGCGGCGCGCTTCCGTGGCATTGCCGACTAAAAATCGAAATACACGGTCACACCCGACTGATGACGATAGGGATAATAGTCGCGATAGCCGTAATAGTCGCGGCTGCCGTAATACCGCGGGCGATAGCACGAGCCGTAATACCGGCAGTCGCGGTAAGCGTACCGGTGTTTCTTCCAGTGACCATACGCATGTCTATTGCCGTGGCGACGGTGTTTGACCTGCTCGACGTCGGCGGTGTGCATAGCTACCGCTTTCGACACGACAATCGGCGCGGCGTTTAGCGGCAGGGCGAAAGATGCAGACAAGACAATGGCTGCAAGCGAGGCAAAAAGCATCTTCATCGGCGCATCCTTTCAAGCCGCGATTCTGGGTTAATAAGCATTAACCTCCCATGAACGACGGCCCGCTCACAAAAAACACCAGCCGACGCGCCGCTGGTGTGGACGCTGTGATGCTCGAGCAGGCCATTAGTGTTCATGCTGTGCGCAGGCGACAGAACAAGCGCCCACGGGCAGTCAGCCGGCCGCGACTGGCTATCGACGCGGCGCGCACGCGCTGCTGGCATCTGTCGGATATAGATGCGAAAATGACACGCCCATCAAATTGGGCGTGTCGATTGACCGATCCGTTCCCCCGATGATGCGAATTACCAGGTCTGGCGATTGTACCAATCGTCAATGTCTCGCCGGGTACGGTCTTTCTCGTAGCCGTAGCGCTCCTGGATCTTGCCTTCGAGCTGATCGCGCTTACCGTTGATGACGTCAAGATCGTCGTCCGTCAGCTTGCCCCACTGCTCCTTGACCTTGCCTTTCATCTGCTTCCAATTACCTTCGACGCGGTTCCAATCCATGGCTTATTCCTCCTGTTGTTAGGATAGAGGAACGGAGAGGAGCGATAAGGGTTCCGCTTCGGCAAGTCGCCAACCATTGCAGAACCAAAATTCTTCATATGGCAGCGGGTGACAGGATTCGCCCTCGATCGCTCATGCCGCCGGAGGGCTCGATATCGGGTTCTATGTCCGCATCAGATTTGAAGCGGCGCCTGACCTAATAGCTGCACGAACGGCCGTCGCCGGGTCGGAAGCCGTCCGCGCAGGCCGGGTTCATGGAATCGCCCGGCTGGTATCCCGATGCCGAGCCATATGAATTTGGCGGTGTCGAGCAAGCTGAGGCAATGACAGACAGGCCAATTGCTCCGGCTGCTAAAAATGCTCGAAATCTGCTCATGGATGCTTCTCCCATTCCGCTGCGCTCGATTAGCGAGAGCCGCTCCTTCGAGAACCACGGACGTGTTTCCCGGGGTCATCTTTTCCGAAATCGCTCTGCGCCTGAAGATATAGGCGCGCCTTTCAACGGACGTCAGCCCCAGCCGCTAAAATTCGTGCCAGTCGGGATAAATTTGCGTGCAATACGCTGATATCGCTGGCCGTTCCCCCGATATTACAAGATACCACGACGCAAACGACGCCCCGGAAGCGATACTGATTTCCGGGGCAAATTGACGAAGCGACGCCAACGTTCAACGGCATGCATTTGCCGCGTCGGGTTGTGTCGAGTTATTGCCGGAGGTGGGAGCCGGGTTGCCGGTGCCGCCGGCCTGCTGGCGCTGACAGTCGTTCGGATCGCCGCCGGAGCCGGTCGCACCGGTCGCACCGGCGCCGATAGTCGTATTTGCGCCGGCACCATTGGAGTTGGTGTTGCCGGAACCGCCAGTATCCGAACCAGACATGGTGCCGCTGCCGGAACCTGAAGCTCCGCTGCCGCTGCCCGATCCCGAGCCTCCACCTGATTGCGCCATTACCGACGTTGCCAGGCCAATCGTGATTGCTGTTACTGCCATCACTCTCAGAAGCATTGGATATCCTCCTCGCTGCTTCATTGCCGATAGGCAGCAAACAAAAGCCTCTAGAGATTGTTTCAGTTCGAAAGCGTACAGGAACGTCCCTGCGTCGCGCACCGCCTCGGTTGCTGACCGAACGGCCCCGTGGAAAGGCCTTCATTCTTGACTCGGAGACCGATGAGAACATAATAGGAACATCGGCGAGGCGGCAGGTGAAAATCGGATTGAAAGCTCTGAAGGAGATAAAGGTCGTGCGTCCGCAGGCAGCCGAGAAATTGGCAGAAGAAACGTTGAGAGAAGAAGTCGACGCAGTTGTCGCTTTTCACCAAGGGGACAGCCGTGCCGCCATTACGACGCTGCTGCTGGATTGCCATCATCTGCGACTTCAGCTTGCCCTGAGAGATAAGGACGTGAGCCGCGGCATGGCATGTGAACGGACACGTTTTGAAGGGCCATGAGACATCGTCGCGGTATCGGCCTCGCGCCCCCTGATCGCCACGCCGTCGAAATCGAAAAGGCAACATTGGCGACGTTACCGGAGTGGTTCGTCATTTATGCCCGTTGCCGCGCATGTCGCCGCCAGACGTTTATCGACCGGCGGGATATTGCCCGGCGCTGCGGCCAGAACCTGTCTCTCGCCAGTCTGGCCAAACGCCTTCAATGCCAAGGATGCGGCAACCGCTCCGGTAATCTGCTGCTCCTTCAAATGCTGCCGCGCGATTGACAGGAAATCGCGCACGTCAAACCGACCGCTCTCACCGGCCGGGAACAAACGCTTTGCTTAAAAGTTGTGTGGCATCAACCACGTAACGTCGCCTTTGACAGGAGGTCTCTCATGGGTCGCGGTATTCTACTTTGGCTGCTCGGTGTTCCACTGCCTATCATCATTCTTCTGGCTCTGTTTATGCGATAGGAACGGATCATGTCGGTTTCAATGACAGATTCCGGAGAGGTTGCTGCTCCGGTCGAATCCTCCAAATCCGCCATGACATGGGGACCCATCTTCGGTGGCGCAGCCGCCGCGATCGGAGTGACCCTCATCCTTCTGCTTCTGGGATCCGGGCTTGGGCTGACGATGGTGTCGCCCTGGTCAGGACAAAGCAGTTCGCTCGGCACGCTCGGCATCACAGCGGCGATCTGGCTCGTCGTCGTGCAATGGCTCTCCTCCGCACTCGGAGGCTATGTAACCGGCCGTCTGCGCACAAAATGGGCCGCCGTCCATACCGATGAGGTTTTCTTCCGCGACACCGCGCACGGTTTCATAAGCTGGGCTCTGGCAACGATCTTCGTCGCCGGCTTTCTAGCATCGTCGCTGACATCGCTTGCCGGTGCCGGTGCACAGGCGGTGGGATCGACCGCGCAAGCCGTAGGCTCGGCCGCCGGTACGGCAGCGGCATCGTCGGCAACTTCGCCGCTGGATCTTTCCACCGCCTATTTTACCGATGCATTGCTGCGTCCTGACCAGGCGCGTGCGGCAGCGACATCCAATGATGCTGCGGCAACATCGGAGGTCTCCCGCATCCTTCTCAATGGCGCTGCCGAAGGACAAATTCCGGATGACGACAAGGCCTATCTTGCCACCATCGTCTCTGCGCGGACCGGTCTTTCCGAAGCCGATGCGCGCGCCCGTGTCGATACGGTGCTGAAACGTATCGACGATGCCAAGGCCGCCACCCAGAAGGCTGCCGACGAGGCACGAAAAGCCGCCGCGACCACGGCATTGCTTGGATCCTTATCGCTTCTGGTCGGCGCTTTCATAGCCGCTGCGGCCGCGGCCCTGGGAGGTTCGCAACGCGACGCAGAGGAAGATCTCGTCGTCACTTCCCGGATCTGATGGATGCACCCATGGGGCGCAAGCTGAATGCTGCGCCCCTCAGTTGGATATCCCGGCTTTCCCGAAGTTGGATTATCCGCGACCATCCGGGCAACTGCCGCGCAAAACCAGGCCGCGTTTTGCGGTAACGACATGCAACGCGCCTTGGTTGATGGACACGGCCCCGATCTGCTCCATCTTCCCTTATACGGGCTGTGGAGAGCCGTATGCGCTGGCGCTTTCGACAGATTTCTGACCTCGCCGTATCATGGGCAGGGCATCATGTGCTTCCTGCCGCGCTGATCGCGTTCACAGCTATATGGACCGCGGTGGGTTTGATCTTTTCCTTTCCCCGGCAGTGGTTCTTGCTGACCAACATGGTGGGGACACTCATTACATTCTTCATTTTGCTGCTGGTGCAGCACTCCCAAAATCGGGACATGAAGGCACTCCACACCAAGCTCGACGAACTGATCCGATCAAGTGAGGCGGGGAACCATTGGATTGCGGCGGAGAAGAAAGATGTCGGCGCCATTGAAGACATGCGCCAGCAGCATCAAGATCAGATTTCGCAGAATCGCGCCTGAAGCAGTGCACCGCGTTTAGAGCGGCGTGCGTCCTTTCGGACGAGCCGATGCGCTAGCCGGACGCCTCTGCGGCGGATTTCTCCTCCGCCTTTTCCTCGACGCTTTCGGCCTTTTCTGCAAGCGTCTTGCTCATTTCCCTGAGCTCGCCCTCGTCCAGCTTTTCGATGCCGACGAATTTATTGGCGGCCTGACTCGTCAGAATGAGCTCGTCAAGCTTGGCCTGCAGAGCCTTTCCGTCACGGTTCTGGCTGTTCTGCAACACAAACACCATCAGGAAGGTGATGATGGTGGTCGTCGTGTTGATCACGAGCTGCCATGTTTCGGAATAATCGAAATAAGGGCCTGATATCGCCCAGAGGAGGACGAGCATCAGAGCTGCGACAAAGGTGAACGGCCTTCCCGACAGCTCGGCGACGGCGGTTGCGAAGGATGAGAAGAAGTTGGATTTGTTCGACATTCGAGTAGGCTCCCGCAGCGTCAATGCTGTCAATCGACAACATCAACTCCAGATCCGGGCGGAAGTTCCTCATGCCGTCGAGGTCGATCCGGACCGTCTGCTCAATGCATGAGATTGCAGGTCAGACGCGTCGGATTCAACCTGATGAATCAGCGTTTCCGCGATTTGGCAACGGCCTGCTTCTGGTGGCTGAGGACCAGTTCGATCTGGACATCTTGTTGAAACTCCATCACCCGCTGGCCGACATCGCTCTCCGGCATTCCCGCGGCGAGAAGCTGATCGGCAAGCCTGCGGCACTCTGTCTTCCAGAATTCGATCGCGTCCGCGCCATGCCGGCGGCCGAGTTCCCGAGCGCAGCGCTCGACATTGGCAGTTCCGGTTGCGGAGGGAAAAGCAATAATCTTGCCGTCGTGAGAGGCGGCGGGGCGGCAGGTCGTTTCAGTGGCCATCGAACACAGGTTTCCTTTGATCCTATATGCTGTCTACGGGACGATGGTTAATGCTTTCTATTCGTTCGCCTCTTTCAATGGCCAGACTCTGCGTCACTGCCGTCAGATCATCGCATCTTCGGCCTTGACGCCGCCACGCCGATGCGCCGACAGTCCCCATCATGATCGACACATTGAGGCAGCAGAGACCACCGATGACGATAACCGCCCCCCGCGATTTCCTGAAAAGCCTGTTCGACGCGGCGGTTCGCGCCGCCGATCCGCTGACCGGCATCAAATCGCATCTGCCGGAGAAACCGAAAGGAAGAACCGTCGTGATTGGCGCCGGCAAGGGCGCGGCGCAGATGGCGCGGGCGCTCGAAAGCGCATGGGAGGGACCGATCGAGGGATTGGTGGTCACCCGATACGGCTATGGCTGCGAAACGCGCTTCATCGAGATCATCGAAGCAGCCCACCCGGTGCCTGACGCTGCGGGGCTCGCTGCGGCCAAGCGGTTGACCGAAACGGTGAACCGGCTGACGGAAGACGATCTGGTGATCGCACTGATCTGCGGCGGCGGCTCGGCGCTGCTGCCCGCTCCGCCGGAGGGGCTGACGCTCGAAGACGAAATTGCGCTTAACGAAATGCTGCTTGCTTCAGGAGCGCCGATCTCGGCGATGAATGTGGTGCGCAAACATCTCTCCACCATCAAGGGCGGAAGGCTGGCGGCGGCGACGAAAGCGAGAGTCGTCAGCCTGATTGTTTCCGACATTCCAGGTGACAACCCGGCCCATGTCGCCTCCGGGCCGACGGTGCCTGACGGTTCAACACGGCACGAAGCGCTGGAGATTATCAGGCAATATGGATTGCAGCTGCCGCAGGCCGCGCTCGACCACCTGAACTCGCCGAAGGCTGATGCGCCGCGGCCGGACGATCCGGTATTCATGCGGCACGAGCATTACATCATCGCCTCTGCCGGCGTTTCGCTGGCGGCGGCCGCCGCCGAGGCGACATCGCAAGGGATCACGCCGGGAATCCTTTCAGATGCCATCGAAGGCGAATCGCGTGACGTGGCGCTGGTGCATGCGGCCATCGCCCGCGAGGTCCTGGGGCGAAACAGGCCATTTTCAAAGCCGGTCGTCATCCTGTCCGGCGGCGAGACGACGGTGACGCTGAGAGCCAAGGGCGGCAAGGGCGGACGCAATGGCGAATTCACCCTTGCCATGGCGCTTGCGATCGATGGACAGGACGACATCGATGTGCTGGCTGCCGACACGGACGGGATCGACGGCTCGGAAGACAATGCCGGCGCCTTTGCCGATGGCGGCACGGTGAAACGTCTTCGCGCCGCCGGGCTCGATCCGCGCCGGCTGCTCGACGGCAATGATAGCTACTCAGCGTTCAAGGCGATCGGCGATCTCTTCGAGACCGGTCCGACCGGAACCAACGTCAACGATTTCCGAGCGATCCTCATCCGTTAAAGCCCATGAACGATTAACTGGCGATCAGGTCTTGATCCGCCCCTGCCCGACCAGCCAGCCGACTGATTCCTGCACCGCCTGTAGGGAGGTATATCTCGGTGCGTAGCCCAACAGGCGCCCGGCTTTGGCAATCGAGCAATTCGGGCTGCGGGCGATATGCTCCCATGTCGCTTCCGCATCCTCGGCCGTCTGGCCTTCGGCCCAGCGGTCGAAGGGCGAGAAGGTGAGCTTCGGCTCATGCCCGAACCATCGCGACATCGCCTCCGCATAGCCGCGAAGCGTCAACGCCTGTTCCGAAACCGCATGGAAACTCTCGCCGATCGATGCGTTCCAATGGGCGATCGCACCCATGAACATCGCTGCGACATCATCGGCATGGACATGATGAACGGTCTCCAGACCGAAATTGGGCAGCGCCAGAGCCTCTCCGCGGGCAAGGGTCGAAAAGACCTGCAGATTGAAATTGCCGGCCGGATTGAGCGGCGCCCATCCGGTGCCGACAATGTGGCCGGGATGGATGACGGTCGCCGGAAAGCCCCGGAGTCTTGCCTGCTGCAGCAGATAGGTCTCGATCGCCGCCTTTTGGATGCCATAGTCACCGAACGGAGATTTCGGCGCTTCCTCCCGTGTCGGCACGGCCACCGGATATCCATGTGTCCAGATCGTGCCGGTATGCAGGAAATGGCCGACATGCCCTGACAGCGCCGTCACCAGCTGCACGGCGCTTTCCAGCGTGAAGCAGATCATGTCGATGACGATATCGGCTTTCACTCCCCGCACGGCCGGACCGAAATCACCCTTCCGCTCCATCTCTACCCGATCCATCTGTCGCTGATCGACGGAGGCCCAGGCGCGGTTTGCCGTATAAGGCTTTGCCGCGCCGCGGCTGATTGTGACGACGTCGTGACCCGCCTCCACCAGACGGGGAATGAGATAGGTTCCGACGTGGCCCGTTGCCCCGATGACCAAAACGCGCATTGTCTTCCCTCCCGATAGCATGACGCGCTGCGACTATGCTGCGCCGTCCAGCGATCCTGCAAGCAGACTTTTCGCTGCGAATGGGGCAGGCCCGCTATTGGTTCCTGAAAACAAGGCAGGTGCCGCCATGCTTGCGGATCTGATTGCAGAGGTCGTTGGCCTCCATGCGTGTCTGCCGGGCGATACGGGCGGCATAACGCGGTCGAAAACCGAAGCTGCGATCGCGCTGGCGCAAGATCAACGGCTGCTCCGCATTCAATGGCGCCGGTAGATCCTGTACGGCATCGCGAAACATCCGCCGGACCACCGCTATATCGGCATTCGCCGCAAGTTGAATGCCCCAGGGAGCCCAAATGCCCTCCTGACGCCAAGGCGTGTCCTTCAATATTCGGCTTTCGGCAAGCGCCACGCAGCCGTCAAGGAAGGGCTTGTCCTTGTCGAGCGGGACGGCCGCATCCTCAGGCGGATTGTCCTTCCACTCCTCGACTGTGTGTGCGGTGATCGCCATCACGTAGCCCCGCGTCTCGTAGGGTAACCTCCCTGACGTAAGATAAGTCGCAAGACCGTTTTCGCCGGCATTATAGGCGGCGGCGGCAAGGCCGAGATTGCCAAAACGGTTGCGCAGTTCGTCAAGATATTGCGCCGATTTCCTCAAGGCTTCCAGCGCCTGATAGCTGTCTTCGAGGCCGCGAAGTTTCGCCGTTCCAGGCATGAACTGCGCAATGCCCTGCGCTCCCTTGAAGCTGACCGCGTCGGGGCGAAAGGTGCTTTCGCGCCAGATGAGCCGAGCGAAATAAGCTGGCGGCAACCGACTGGCCTCGGCGAAATGCTCAATCGCATTGCAGAGGTCACGATTGAAACTCTCTCTGCGGACGCAGAGCCTCTCGCCCGATCCCGAGGCCGAGGGTCCCGAATAGAGACAGGCCGGCTCGGCAGCACTCTCTTCCGGCTGAGCTTTCGGCGTATCGCTGACGGAAAATAGAAAACAGAGCGAAAGCAGGGCCTTCGCCGATCTCCTCAAAATGCCGGACTGACGCTTTCGCCCTATCATCGGATCTCAGCAGGTTAACTTCCATCGCGACGCTCATGTTAGATAACATCGATCAGGGCGCGAAGCTTCCCCATTTGGCAATGCGGCATGAAAAAAGCCGCCGGGCAATCGCCGCGGCGGCTTCGGGAACGGATTTGAAAGCCGTTTTCAGGCTGATGGCTGCTTCGTCTTCCTGAGGTAGGGCAGAACCGTATCGAAGGAGCCGAAACGCGCGATCGCGTCGTCGTTGGAAACGGCGGCGGTGATGATGACATCTTCGCCCTGATTCCAGTTTGCCGGCGTCGCCACCTGGTGCTTGGCCGTCAGTTGGATGGAGTCGATGGCGCGCAGGATCTCATTGAAATTGCGGCCCGTCGTCATTGGATAAGTCAGGATCAGCTTGATCTTCTTGTCCGGGCCGATGACGAAGACCGAGCGCACCGTCGCATTGTCGGCAGGCGTGCGGCCTTCGGAACTGTCGCCGGCGCCGGCCGGCAGCATGTCATAGAGCTTGGCGACCTTCAGGTCCTTGTCGCCGATCAGGGGATAATCGACGTCGAAGCCGGTTGCGGTCTTGATGTCACCCTTCCACTTGGCGTGGCTTTCGACCGGATCGACGGAGATGCCGATGATCTTGACGCCGCGCTTGGAAAACTCGTCGGCGAGGCCGGCCATGGCGCCCAACTCCGTCGTGCAGACAGGCGTGAAATTCTTCGGGTGCGAGAACAGGACGGCCCAGCCGCTGCCGATCCAATCATGGAAGCTGATCGGTCCCTGTGTGGTGTCGGCGGTAAAATCGGGGGCAATATCGTTGATACGTAAGCTCATGGTCGGCCCTCCAAAGCCTTGTGTCCAATCTTATTCATCTCAAATCGAGGCCACAGGATCTGTCCGCCGGAAGCGGCCGTGAGATTGCGACTCTTTAATCGCACCCGCCGAAGGCAATTTTTCCCAGCCCAGGATTTTAAGTAAGTCATATACCACGATAACCGAAGGCATGCTCTTTCGATTTCCGGCCTGCTGCGGCATTATTTTTCCGGCAGAGATGCGTGACGAAAGAGACGCGGGCGAAAGATCGCCTCCGCCAAAGCACACGACCAGCGCTGACCGTACGGTGACGATCGACCTCGTCGCCGAGCCCGAAACTGCGGCATTTGATTATTTTTTATGCATACCATTTTATGCACATTTTTCAGGCGAACACCTTGCAAAAATTGCTGCAGCGCGTCATAAATATACGAATGACGCATCGCGATCTGACAATTCTGGTGATCGACGAAAATGCCATACGCGCCTCCATCATCGAGGAAGGACTGCGCGAGGCAGGGCATGCGCGCGTCACCGTCGTGCATGAGGTCAACGGCATCGCGCGAACGATCGAAACGCTGATGCCCGACGTGATCATCATCGATATCGAGAATCCCAACCGCGACATGATGGAACACCTGTTCCAGCTGACGCGCACGGTCAGCCGCCCAATCGCCATGTTCGTCGATCGCTCCGATACGGCCTCGATCGAGGCCGCCGTCGACGCCGGCGTCTCGGCCTATATCGTCGACGGATTGAAGAAGGAGCGGGTCAAGCCGATCCTCGACATGGCCGTCAGCCGCTTCAATGCCTTCAGCCGGCTGCGGCGCGAGCTCGCCGATGCCCGCTCGGCGCTTGAAGAACGCAAGCTCATCGAGCGCGCCAAGGGCATACTCATGAAGATGCGCGGCCTCTCCGAGGAAGAGGCCTTCGCCCTGCTGCGCCAGACGGCAATGAACGAAAAGAAGAAGATGTCGGAGATCGCCCAGAGCGTCGTCACCGCAGCGGGGCTTTTGATGTAATGGCCGATATTGCGAATTTCCGGAGGAAACCGGAGTGGATATGATGACGAAGACCGCCAATTCCGGCGGGCTGCCCTTGCCCGCACGCGTGAACAACGAAGGCCCCAAGGTGCTGCGAGCCGGATTCATTCCGCTGGTCGACGCATCGGTGCTGATTGCGGCGGCAGAATTCGGTTTTGCACGGAAAGAAGGCCTGACTCTCGATCTCGTCAAGGACGTTTCCTGGGCGAATGTTCGCGACCGCCTGGCGTTTCGCCAGTTCGACATCGCCCATATGCTTTCGCCGATGCCGGTCGCCTCGATGATCGGCCTCGGCTCCAACCCGTCGCCGACGATCACGCCTTTTTCGTTGGGGCGCGGCGGCAACGCCATCACCCTATCGGCCCGGCTCTTCGAGAGGATGCGCGAGGACGCGCGCCTGCCGGAAACGGCAGGCGCGCTCGACAATGCCCGCGCCCTGGCAAAGACATTGGCGGCAATGAAGGCGCGCGAAGAGCCGCTGCCAACCTTCGGCGTTACCTATCCTTTCTCTTCCCACAATTACGAATTCCGTTACTGGCTGGCGGCGGGCGGCATCGATCCCGACAACGACGTCAAGCTCGTCGTCGTGCCGCCGCCGATGACATCAGACGCGCTGGCGGCCGGTGCGATCGACGGGTTCTGTGTAGGCGCCCCGTGGAATATGGTTGCCTCGGAGCGTGGGCTCGGCCGCATCGTCGCCGCCAAGCAGGATATCTGGCCCTCGGCTCCTGAAAAGGTGATCGGCATGCGGCCGGATTGGGCCGAAAGCCATCCGGAGACCGTTTCCCGATTGATCGTGGCGCTCGACGCTGCAGCGCGATGGTGCGACCGCCCGGACAATCACGACGTGTTGGCGGCCGCCCTTGCCGATCCTCGTTACATCGCCGCCCCGGTAAACATCATCCGCAGCGTTCTCGCCGGCGAATTCAACCTCGATGCCAGGAGCAACCGCCGCGTCATCCCGGATTATTTCCAATTCCATTCCGGTTTCGCCAACTATCCGAGGCCGAGCCATGCCCTCTGGATTTACAGCCAGATGATCCGCTGGGGACAGGCGGAGACCAGCCTCAACAAGGCACGGGCCGCCACCTCCGCCTATCGCCCGGATCTCTATCGCGCAGCTCTGGGCGACAACAACGCGCCTGTTGACCCCGATATCCGCGTCGAAGGCGGCGAAGAGAACGATCGCTTCATGGATGGTCGGATCTTCGATCCCGCAGAGCTGCCGGATTATGTCGCGGGCTTTGCCGTCAGGAGCACCCTGCCCTTCTTCTCCGGCAACGACGAAACCTGATGCCATGCCGGCCTGCACAAAACGCCAGCACGGATCGGCACTCACCCTATCGCAACGCACAAAAGATTTGCACCTCTGCAGCTGCTCGAAAAACAGGCAAGGCTAAAATCTCCCTCGAAAAGCTTTTATTTCAAAGACTTGAGTAACACGTAGAAAATTGGCACGCGGTTTGCATTGTTTGTATTGCACGGATCAACGGCGATCGGGGCAAAATGGGCACACGCGGGCGCTCATCAAGACACGGGCTACGTTGCGACATGCAAAGCAAACGGTAGTCGATCAAATTCAGCAACCCGGTGTTCGGATTGCTTTGAGGTAGATAGGCCGGAAGGCCAATGATTGGGCGTCCAACGGCGGGCGCCACCAGCAAAGCCGCTGATCAGGATATTCGCGCGCCTCGTGCAAGCGCGTCCTGACCAGCGGCTTTTTGTTTTAACCCCCAGCAATGGATCGGCACGACCTTGTCGGGCCACGGAGAAGCTATGTCTGCCATTGAGAAAGTGCAGCCCATGTCAGCCGGCGAACCAGCCAAAGCACTGTGGATCTCCACTGTGGCCTTCACCCTCTGTTTTGCGGTGTGGACGATCTTCGCGATCATCGGCATCCGCATCAAACAGGAACTCGGGCTGAACGAGGCCAAGTTCGGCCTGCTGATCGGCACGCCCGTGCTCACCGGTTCGATCGTGCGCATCGTTCTTGGCATCTGGACTGGGCGTTACGGCGGTCGTCTCGTCTACACGCTGACGATGCTTGCCGCGGCAGTGGCGACGTTCCTGCTTTCCTACGCCCACACCTACACTCAGATGCTGATCGCCGGCCTCGGTGTTGGCCTTGCCGGCGGCTCCTTCGCAGTCGGCGTCGCCTATGTCTCGCCTTTCTTTCCGGCCGAGAAGCAGGGCACGGCGCTCGGCATCTTCGGCGCCGGTAACGTCGGTGCGGCCGTCACCAAATTCGCGGCCCCCTTCGTTCTGCTCGCCTGGGGCTGGCAGGCGGTTGCCGAGATCTGGGCCGCCTGTCTGGCGCTGATGGCAATCGTCTTCTGGTTCACCACGACCGATGACCCGGCTTTCCGTCTGCGCCGCGAACGCGGCGTCGCCTCCAAGAGCCTGGCCCAGGAATTCGCGCCGCTGCAGAACGTTCAGGTCTGGCGATTCTCGCTCTACTATTTCTTCGCCTTCGGCGGCTTCGTCGCCCTGTCCTTGTGGCTGCCGCGCTATCTCGTCGGCGTCTACGGCTTCAACCTGGAAACGGCCGGCATGATCGCGGCCGCCTACTCCATCCCAGGCAGTATCTTCCGCGCCTTCGGCGGCGTACTGTCGGACAAGAAAGGCGCGCGCAGCGTCATGTACGCGATGTTTGCCGTGTCGGCTGTGGCCACCCTCATCCTTTCGCTGCCGGCCACAGCGATCACTCCGGTCATTTTCATCGTCGTCATCTTCGTGCTCGGCTTCTTCATGAGCCTCGGCAAGGCCGCCGTCTACAAGCACATTCCGGCCTATTACCCCGACAGCGTCGGCGCCGTGGGCGGCATCGTCGGTATGATGGGCGGGCTCGGCGGCTTCATTCTGCCGATCGCCTTTGGCCTCCTCAAGGATATGACCGGCCTTTGGTCCAGCTGTTTCCTGCTGCTTTTCGCGATCGTGGCGATCTCGCTCATCTGGATGCACCTGTCCGTCAAGCAATTGTCGCGCCAAGGGCACCCTGCGCCCGTGGCTGCAACCTGATCCAAGGACTGTAAATATGACTGAAAAACTGGTTATCATCGGCAATGGCATGGCGCCCGGGCGCATGCTGGAGCACCTCTTCGAGCGGGCGCCCGGACGCTATGAAGTCACGATCTTCAATGCCGAGCCGCGCGTCAATTATGACCGCATCATGCTGTCGCCGGTTCTCTCCGGAGAAAAGGACTACGAGCAGATCATCATTCACGGTGACGGCTGGTACATCAAGCACGGCATCACGCTCTACAAGGGCCACAAGATCATCAACATCGATCGCGCCGCCAAGACGGTCACTTCCGACCACGGCGTCACCGAAAGCTACGACAAGCTGGTGATCGCCACCGGCTCCGTGCCCTTCATCATCCCGGTTCCCGGCAAGGATCTGCCCGGCGTCATCACCTATCGCGATCTCGACGACGTGCAGGCCATGCTGCTTGCCGCCCAGTCGCGCGAAAAGGCGGTCGTCATCGGCGGCGGCCTGCTCGGCCTCGAAGCGGCGGCCGGCCTTGCCCAGCGCGGCATGGACGTCACCGTCCTGCACGTCATGCCGACGCTGATGGAGCGCCAGCTCGATCCCGCCGCCGGTTATCTCCTGCAGAAGGCGGTCGAGGAACGCGGCATCAAGGTCATCTGCAAGGCCAATACCAAGGCGATCGTCGGCAATGGCAAGGTCGAGGGCATCGAGCTCGACGACGGCCGCATCATCCCGGCAACCCTCGTCGTCATGGCCGTCGGCATTCGTCCGAGCGTCGGCCTGGCGAAGGACGCCGGCCTTGCGGTCAATCGCGGCATCGTCGTCGATGCCGGCATGCAGACCTCGGACGGCGATATCTTTGCGCTCGGCGAATGCGCCGAGGTGGGCGGCATGGTCTACGGCCTCGTCGCGCCGCTTTACGAGATGGCCCGCATTGCCGCGGCACATCTCTCGGACGACCGCACGCCTGCATTCGTGCATGCGGACACGCCGACCAAGCTGAAGGTCACCGGCATCGAACTCTATTCGCTCGGTGATTTCGCCGACGGCGATGACCGCGAGGAGATCGTCCTGCGCGATGCCAGCGCCGGCGTCTACAAGCGCCTCGTGCTGAAGGACAACAAGATCATCGGCACGGTGCTGTACGGCGAGACCGCCGACGGCGCCTGGTTCAATGATCTGAAGAAAAAAGCGACCGATATTTCGGAGATGCGCGAGACGCTGATCTTCGGTCAGGCCTACCAGGGAGGGTCGCCGCTGGACCCTATGGCGGCCGTTGCAGCCTTGCCGGATGACGCGGAGATCTGTGGCTGCAACGGCGTATGTAAGGGCAAGATCACCTCGACGATCACGAGCAAAGGGCTGACGTCGCTCGATGACGTGCGCGCCCACACCAAGGCATCCGCCTCCTGCGGCTCCTGCACCGGCCTCGTGGAACAGCTGATGGCGCTGACGCTCGGCGACGGCTACAATCCGGCTGCCGTGCAGCCGATGTGCACCTGCACCGAACTCGGCCATGACGACGTTCGCCGCCTGATCAAGGCGAAAGGTCTGAAGAGCATTCCCGCCGTCATGCAGGAATTGGAATGGAAGACCTCCTGCGGCTGCGCCAAGTGTCGGCCGGCGCTCAATTATTACCTCGTCTGCGACTGGCCCGACGAATATGCCGACGACTACCAGTCGCGCTTCATCAACGAGCGCGTCCACGCCAATATCCAGAAGGACGGCACCTACTCCGTCGTGCCGCGCATGTGGGGCGGTGTCACCAACTCGAACGAACTGCGCGCCATCGCCGATGTCGTCGACAAGTTCGAGATCCCGATGGTGAAGGTCACGGGCGGCCAGCGTATCGACCTGCTCGGCATCGAGAAGGAAGACCTGCCCGCCGTCTGGGCCGATCTCGGCAAGGCCGGCTTCGTCTCGGGCCAGGCCTATGCCAAGGGCTTGCGCACGGTGAAGACCTGCGTCGGCTCCGACTGGTGCCGCTTCGGCACCCAGGATTCCACCGGTCTCGGCATCCGCATCGAGAAATTCATGTGGGGCTCATGGACGCCAGCGAAGCTGAAGATGGCGGTGTCCGGCTGCCCGCGCAATTGCGCGGAAGCAACCTGCAAGGATATCGGTGTCATCTGCGTGGATTCCGGTTTCGAGATCCATTTCGCAGGCGCAGCCGGTCTCGACATCAAGGGCACCGAGGTGCTCGGTCTTGTGAAGACCGAGGACGAGGCGCTGGAGCATATCGTGGCGCTGACGCAGATGTACCGCGAGCAGGCCCGCTACCTCGAGCGCATCTACAAATGGGCCAAGCGGGTCGGTCTGGACGAAATCCGCCGCCAGATCATGGGCGATGCCGAAAAGCGCAAGGCCTATTACGACCGCTTCGTCTTCTCCCAGAAATTTGCCCAGGTCGATCCCTGGTCGGAGCGTGTTTCCGGCAAGGACAAGCACGAATTCAAGCCGATGGCGACGATCGGCTATCCGCAGGCAGCCGAATAAGGAGATGGACATGAATTGGCCCAATGAAAACTGGCATTCGATCGGTGACATCTCCGATATCCCGCTGCGCGGCGCGCGCTGCGTAAAGACGCCGCAGGGCAAGATCGCCGTTTTCCGTACGGCCGAAAACGAGGTCTTTGCCATCGAGGATCACTGCCCGCACAAGGGCGGCCCGCTCTCCCAGGGCATCGTGCATGCCAAGGCCGTTACCTGCCCGCTGCACAATTGGGTGATCTCACTCGAAACCGGCAAGGCGCTCGGCGCCGACGAGGGAGAGGTGCGGACCATACCCGTCCGCAACGAGGACGGCGCCCTCTTCATCGCGCTCGAAAGCCTGTTGATGGCGGCTGAATAATGGCGGCTGAGGTCAAGACCACCTGCCCCTATTGCGGCGTCGGCTGCGGCGTTATCGCCACGGTTGACGAGGCCGGCGCCGTCAGCGTCAAGGGAGATCCCGAGCATCCATCCAATTTCGGCCGGCTCTGCTCGAAGGGTTCGGCCCTGGCCGAAACCATCGATCTCGACGGCCGGCTTCTCTATCCCGAAATCTCGGGCGAACGCAGCGGCTGGGAGGAGGCGCTTGATCTCGTCGCCCAGCGCTTTTCCGAAACGATCGCCGAACACGGGCCGGATTCGGTTGCCTTCTACGTCTCGGGGCAACTGCTGACCGAAGATTATTACATCGCCAACAAGCTGATGAAGGGTTTTGTCGGCTCAGCCAATATCGACACCAATTCCAGGCTCTGCATGTCCTCGTCGGTGGCCGGCCATCGCCGCGCCTTCGGTGCCGATACGGTGCCCGGGACCTATGAGGATATCGAGCTTGCCGATCTGGTGGTTCTGACCGGCTCCAACCTCGCCTGGTGTCATCCCGTCATCTACCAGCGGCTTGCCGCCGCAAAGGCGGCGCGACCCAACATGCGCATCGTTGTCATCGATCCGCGCCGGACGATGACGTGCGATATCGCCGACCTGCACCTCGCAATTCGCCCGGACGGCGACATTGCGCTGTTCATGGGGCTGCTTGCCCATCTCGCCACGAGCCCGGCGATCGATCAGAATTATATCGCTGCCCATACGGAAGGCTTCGGCGACGCTTTCGCGGCAGCAGCCGAGCTTGACATCAATGATCTCCTGGAACGGACCGGCCTGCCTGTCATGCAGATCCGGGAGTTCTTCCGCCTGTTCGAGACGACTGAGAAAGTCGTCACCTGCTACAGCCAAGGCGTCAACCAATCCTCTTCCGGCACCGACAAGGTCAATGCCATTCTCAATTGCCACCTGGCGACCGGCCGCATCGGCCGCGCCGGAATGGGGCCGTTCTCGCTGACCGGCCAGCCCAATGCCATGGGCGGGCGTGAGGTCGGCGGCCTCGCCAATATGCTTGCCGCCCATATGGCGATCGAGAATGCGGATGACCGCGACCGCGTGCAGCGCTTTTGGAATTCGCCGATCATCGCCGCAAAGCCCGGGTTGAAAGCGGTCGACATGTTCCGCGCGGTGGCAGACGGGCGCATCAAGGCGCTCTGGGTCATGGCCACGAATCCGGTCGTTTCGATGCCGGATGCCGACAACGTCGAAAGCGCCATCGCCGCCTGCCCCTTCGTCGTCGTATCGGACATCCTGAGAGAGACCGATACGACTCGGCACGCGCACGTGCTTTTGCCCTCGCTCGGCTGGGGCGAGAAAAACGGCACCGTCACCAATTCCGAGCGGCGCATCTCACGGCAGCGGCCATTCCTTGACGTCCCCGGCGATGCAAAGGCCGATTGGTGGCAGCTTGCGGAAGTCGCCCGCCGCATGGGATTTGCAGAGGCCTTCGATTTCGAGGCGCCGGTCGAGATCTTTGCGGAACATGCCGCCCTTTCCGCCTTCGAAAATGACGGCAGCCGCGATTTCGATATCGGCGCCCGCGCCGGCATCAGCGGCGGCGCCTACGACGAGCTGTCGCCCTTTCAATGGCCGCAGCCGGCAGGCGTCGTACCCGGCGTCACCCGCTTCTTCGCCGAGGGCGGCTTCTTCCATCCCGATGGCAAGGCGCGCTTCGTTCCGGTCAAACCACCGGCAACCGATCGCACCAATGCCGATTTTCCCTTCACCCTGAACACCGGCCGCATCCGCGACCAGTGGCACACGATGACAAGAACCGGGAAGAGCGCGCGGCTTTCCGCCCATATCGCCGAACCCTTTGCCGAGATCCATCCGCGCGATGCGATCGAGAACGGCATATCAAGCGCCGGCCTCGTCGAGATCGAGAGCCCCCATGGCAAAGCGATCGTGCGAGCGCTGGTGACCGACCGCCAGGCGCGCGGCGGTGTTTTCGCACCCATGCACTGGAACGACCAGTTCGCAGCAAAAGCGCGGATCGACGCCGTGGTCGCGCCGATCACCGACCCTCTTTCCGGCCAGCCGGCGTCGAAGAACGTTGCCGTCGCCGTTCGGCCCTTCCGCGCCAGCCATTACGGTTTCGCGGTCTCGGCCATCAAACCGGACAAACCCGACGCGGCCTATTGGGCGGTGGCGAAGGCTGCCGGCGGCTGGCGGCTGGAACTTGCCTTCACCGAGGCTGTCGAAGACTGGACGGCCTGGTGCCGGAGGGTGTTCGCCATTCCGGCCGAGATCGAACCCCTGGGTTACGCCGACCGGCAATCGGGCGATCTCAGGCTCGCCTTCTTCGATGGCGAGATCCTGCTTGCCGCGCTGTTTCTTGCGGGCGAACCGGTTGCCGTCGCACGCAACTGGGCAATCTCGCAACTCTCTGCCGTCCACGGCGATCTGAGGAAGCGCTTTGCGCTGGTCGCAGGCCGTCCAGGGGCCGGCAGACCGGATCCCGGTGCCACCGTCTGCTCCTGCTTCAGTGTCGGGGTCAACCAGATCGCTGCCGCGGTGCGCGGCGGATGCCACAGCGTCGAAGCGGTCGGCAAGGAAACGAGTGCCGGAACCAACTGCGGCTCCTGCCGCAGCGAGATCGGCAGGATCATCGATCGCTGTCTCGCCGCAGCCGCGGAGTGAATGCGCAACCGTGGATGCTGACGTCGGATGTCAGGCTGCGCTCGGGACGACAAGCATTTTATGGTCGGCTGAGATGCGGACCGCGATCTCGTCATAGGAAGAAATGGTCGGATGCGGCGTCTCAATTTTATGGTGATGGGTTGCCGTAACGACCATGACATCGGCGCCCGCCGCCTCGCCGGCCTTGATGCCGGCTGCGACGTCCTCAAACACCAGACAATCCCGCGTGCTGACGCCGAGGCGTTCGGCACCGAGAATATAACATTGCGGATCGGGCTTTCCGACCGTCACGTCCTCCGCCGTCACCATGAATCTCGGCAGAGGCAGGCCAGCCGCTTCCAGCCGGCGGCGGGCAAGACGCAAGGGCGAAGAGGTGACGATCGCCCAGCGGTCCGGCGGCAACGAAGCCAGGAAGGCGGCTGCGCCTGGAATGGCAACGACATCGCCGACATCGGCAACTTCGGCCTCGGTCACCAGCCTTGCCTCGTGTTCGGGATTGACGCCCGGCAGGTTCAGCCGGGTGATTGTGTCAATGCCGCGCGATCCGTGCATCTTCGGCAAGAAGGCGGCGACATCGAGCCCATGGCGTCTGGCCCAGTCGCTCCATACACGCTCGGCGGCGAGGATCGAATTGAGGATGGTGCCGTCCATATCGAAGAGGAAGGCGGCGTAAGACTTCTCGAAGCCGTGGGGCATCGGCGGGTACAAGGGCGTATCTCATTAAGGAGGAGTGTCGGATGGTCGTCGCTGGAGCCGATGAAACGGCAAATCGCTGCGTTTTGCAAGCCTGGGGAGGACAGCGACGCGGCATGCTTTAGAAAGCCGTGGTGCTCAAGGTGGTGATCAAGTTGCAGGAGAGGCGCAAGCCGATCCGGTCACGGCACAGTTCTTCGGCGCCGTGACCGGATCGGCGCGCAGATAGGACTGTACTACTGATTTCCAGCGTTTCCCCATGCCACTAGAGGCAGGCTGCCGCGTCGGGCGTTAAGATTTACGCGCAACCATGCAAAGTGCACGTGCAGGTTTTTCAAAAAGATCGGAACAATGATTCCTGCAAGTGGTTACCCAGAGGTCATCCATGATGAAAATCAAAGGAGGATATCCTCATGACCAAATCCCTTATTGCCGCTTCGCTGCTCGCGATCGGCATGGCATCGTCAGCCTTTGCCCAGTCGAATCCGGATCCTGTCGGACCGACGAATGGCGGCTCGACCGATCCAAGTTCGGGTAATTATTCGTCCGATTACACCAACAGCGACAATGGCATGCACCCTGTCCAGGTCGCACCCGTCGATCCGACCACGACCCAGAGCATCCGACCGCCGCAGGCGATGGAATGCGCCGGCATGCCGCAGCAGGGGACCGGTGTCGATACGCGCGGCGGTGAGAGCGGCGCATCGATCAGCGAAGCCTGCCGCGAATACGACAACTGAGCAGGCAATCGCCCGCTTTGAAACATGTCGCGCAAAAGCGCACCACTTCGGAAAAGGCCGGTTTATGCCGGCCTTTTCATGTCGTGGCAGATAAAGACTGCCTCCGCAGAGGCTTTTGATCCGCGCGTTTCGGCCATTCCCGCGCCCTTGATCATTCCGCAGGGTGCGGCATCACCGGATGGTGACCATCCAGCGGCGGCCGTTGCCGCCAGCGAGTCAGATAGTTCATCAGTGGGAAATAAGCGCCATAGGGGAGCAGACGCGCCAGCTTCAACATCGTGGTGAAGCGTCTGGGGAAAGCGATCTCGAAAGCCTGCGATTTCAGCCCGGCGGCAATCTGGCGGGCAGCCTCTTCGGATGACACCAGCGCCGTCGGCATAGGAAAGGCGCTCTTGGCCACCGTCGGCGTGTCAACGAAGCCCGGGCTGATGAGCTGAATGCGGATGCCCATCTTGTCCAGATCGAATTTCAGGCTTTCGGCCATGTTGATCAACGCCGCCTTGGTGGCGCCATAGGCAGCCCCCGTCGGCAGGCCGCCATAGGCGGTGACGGAAGAGACGATGGCGATCTGTCCCTGCCCTTTCGCCTTCATATGGCGGATCGCCGGCAACAGACAGTTGACGACGCCGGAAAGGTTGACGGCAAAGCTGTTTTCGAAATCGGCGCGGTTCAGGTCTTCGGCATGAACCGGCAGATAGATACCGGCATTGAGGATCGCCATGGCGAGCGTGCCATGCTCATATTCGATAGAGGCCAGGACATGTTCCATGTCCTCGGCATCGGTGACGTCACCGTCGAGGACGATAATATTGCCAGAAAGACCGCTGGCTTCGGCCTGCAGCTCGACCAGCTTTTCGTGGCTTCTGGCGGTGACGGCGACCTTGTATCCTTCGCCGGCAAGCTTCAGCGCAAGCGCCCGGCCGATACCCGAGCTCGCGCCTGAGATCCAGACGATTCCATGTTCGGGGCGGGCGATGAAATCACTCATGACATGCTCCTCCGGCTCAGCCTGACCAGCACGAAAACAGGTCCGGAAGTTCTTTGCGCCTCCCGGATTTACGGCTCTATCACACCATTGTGGCTGCTTTCAGCCGATCAGGTCGCCGATCATCTGACGAAAGGACCCGGTCAGTCGGATCGGTCCGTCCGAAATGGCGAAGGCAATGCAAGGCCTGTCCTTCTCGGCAACCGGCCGGTGATCGACAGTTTCGTCGGCAATCGAAATGTCGCCGGGGCCGAAATGGCCGCGCGCATCGTTGAAAGCCCCGTCGAGAACGAGGATCAGCTCCACGCCTTTATGAGTGTGCGCCGGCAAAGCGCGACCAGGGCGGATCCACATCAGACGGACCTCGCAGCCGTCCATGTCGAGCGAATATTCCTTAAATCCGGGCAGCCGCCTGCGCCAGGGGACGTCCTCGACCTCGAAGCCGATAAGAGCGCGCAATGCCCGGGGGAACAGAGCAGTTTCGGGTCTCCTGGCGGCCTGCGGCTCAGAATCGGGAGAAATGGAGGAGAAGATTGCCGCAAGGCGCTGCTTTCGGTCGGCAATGGCGGCTTCCGGCGTGTTTTCCAGCGCCTCTCCGGCCAGCAGCTCTAGGGCGTTCACCAGGCTGCGATTGTCCAGCTTCATTTCCAGATGGGAGCGTATGAGCACGCGAGCCGGCTCGGGCAGGGAGCCGGCGACATAGTGCGCCATCAATGCGTCAATCGTGTCGATCTGCTCGTGAAACATGTCGGTTTTCGGCCACGCCCCACTGCCCGTGTTCCGTTTTCGCTTTTCATCATCCGTACGGGGAAAGTCAATCTTCGGATCACCGCGGCACGGTGGGATCGCGGTCGCGCGCCATATCGGGCAAGGAAAGCGAAATTTTATCGTGACCGCCAGGGGCATGGAATAGCATTTCTTGCCAACACAGCCTTGTGAAGGGAAAAGACCGTTCCTAAAGTAAGAGTTCGAAAGAGGCAGATTCCATGACCTTCCATCCCTCCGTCCTCGAAGCAATCGGCAATACGCCCCTGATCAAACTCAAGGGCGCCTCCGCGGCAACCGGCTGCACCATTCTCGGCAAGGCCGAGTTCCTGAATCCCGGCCAGTCGGTCAAGGACCGTGCCGCGCTCTACATCATCCGCGATGCGGAGCGGAAGGGGCTGCTTCGGCCCGGCGGCGTCATCGTCGAAGGCACGGCCGGCAATACCGGCATCGGGCTGACGCTGGTCGCCAAGGCGCTCGGCTACCGCACCGTCATCGTCATTCCGGAAACGCAGAGCCAGGAAAAGAAGGACGCGCTGAAACTGCTCGGCGCCGAACTCGTCGAAGTGCCGGCCGTTCCCTACAAGAACCCGAACAACTATGTGAAGGTGTCCGGGCGTCTCGCCGAACAAATGGCGAAGAGCGAACCGAACGGGGCGATCTGGGCAAACCAGTTCGACAACGTCGCCAACCGGCAGGCGCATGTCGAAACGACGGCGCCGGAAATCTGGAACGATACCGCCGGCAAGATCGACGGCTTTATCTGCTCCGTCGGCTCCGGCGGCACGCTGGCGGGTGTGGCGGCCGGCCTCAAGGCCTTCAAGCCGGACGTCAAGATCGGCATTGCCGATCCCGACGGCGCCGCGCTCTATGAGTTCTATCAGAACGGTGCACTGAAATCCGAGGGATCCTCGATCACCGAAGGCATCGGCCAAGGTCGCATCACTGCCAATCTCGAGGGTTTCACGCCCGATTATGCCTATCGAATTTCCGATGCCGAAGCTCTTCCTTATCTTTTCGACCTCGTCGAAAACGAGGGGCTGTGCCTCGGCGGCTCGACCGCGATCAACATTGCCGGCGCGGTTAATCTCGCCCGGGATCTCGGGCCTGGTCACACGGTGGTGACAATCCTCTGCGACTACGGCAACCGCTACCAATCGAAGCTCTTCAATCCGGATTTTCTGCGGTCGAAGGGACTGCCCGTTCCGGGCTGGATGATTGGTTCGTCCGACATAGACGTTCCCTACGAGCCCGTGTGAGACCTCATGCGCGTCAATGCCCTCTATCGCGACGACTTCTATCTCTCCACGTGCGAGGCGGTCGTCACTGCCGTTCACGATGACGGGGGCATCGAGCTCAACCAGACCTGCTTTTATGCCACATCGGGTGGCCAGCCCGGTGACACCGGCCAGCTTGAACGCGCCGACGGCACCAAGATAGCACTCGGCCAGACGAAACACGGCGCCGGCAAGGATGTCATCATCCACGTGCCGCTCGAAAACGAGCCGCGGCCGGAGGTTGGCGAGACGCTGGTGCTGCATGTCGACTGGCCGCGTCGCTACCGGCTGATGCGTATGCACACGGCCTGCCACCTGCTGTCGGTCATCTGCTCCTATCCAATCACCGGGGCGGCGGTCGGCGAGGAAGAAAGCCGCGTCGACTTCGACATGAGCGAGACGATCGACAAGGACGAGGTCACGGCCAAGCTGATGGAACTGGTCGGCCAGAACCACCCGGTCTATCTGCAATGGATCACCGACGACGAGCTTGCGGCAAATCCTGATATCGTCAAGTCGAAGAACGTGCGCCCGCCGGTGGGGCTCGGTCGGGTCAGCCTCGTCTGTATCGGCGAGAACTCCTCGATTGACAGCCAGCCCTGCGGCGGCACACATGTCTCGGAGACGCAGGAAGTCGGTCAGATCCATATCGCCAAGATTGAAAAGAAGGGCAAGGAGAACCGGCGCTTCCGCATCCGCTTCGGCACGCCCGGCGAAGAAGCCTGACAAGGGGAGACCATAATGACTGAGAGCAAGAGCCGCTTCGTCGTTTCGGCCGAATGGCTGCAGGCCGAGCTCGGCAAGCCGGACCTGCGCGTGCTGGACGCCTCCTTCTACCTGCCGGCGCAGAAGCGTGACGCCGATGCCGAATATGCGGCCGGCCATATCCCCGGGGCCATCCGCTTCGATCAGGACAAGATCGCCGACCACTCGACGGCGCTGCCGCACACGATCCCCTCGCCCGATTACTTCGCCGCCGAAGTCGGCAAGCTCGGCATCAGCGAGAACGATCGCATCGTCGTCTATGACGGTATCGGCCTGTTTGCCTCGCCCCGCGTCTGGTGGCTGTTCCGGGTGATGGGGGCCAAGAACGTCTTCGTCCTCGACGGCGGTCTCGACGGCTGGAAGGCCGAGGGCCGTCCGCTCGAAACAGCGGCCCCCAACTATGCCCCGGCGACATTTACGCCTGACTTCGACGACAGCCGCGTCGTGACGCTGGATACCATGCGCGACATTGTCTCGAGCGGCGCGATGCAGATCGCCGATGCCCGCAGCGCCGGCCGCTTCGCCGCTACCGAACCCGAGCCGCGTGCCGGCATGCGCTCCGGCCATATGCCCGGCGCCCGAAGCCTGCCCTCCGGTGTCTTCGCCAACCAGGGTCGGTTCAAGTCGCTGCCCGAACTCAGGCAGACGATCGAAGATGCCGGGATCGATCTCTCCAAGCCGGTCGTCACCTCCTGCGGATCGGGCATCACGGCCGCGATCATCACGCTGGCGCTGGAATCCCTCGGCCACCACGACAACAAGCTTTATGACGGTTCATGGAGCGAATGGGGCAGCCGTGACGATACGCCTGTTGTCACCGGTCCACCGACGCCGGTCAAAGCCTGACCGCCATGGGAAAGACGCCCGCTTCTCTCAAAGCGCATATCACCCGTCTTGAAATGACGGCGCCGCCGAAGGCCAGCATGCCGGTGCCCGTCAATATCCAGACGGCGATCATGCGTGCGCCTGGCATACCGCTGCCCTTCTACCGCTATCTCTACCGACAGGTGGGCGCGCGCTGGCAATGGGTGGACCGGCTGCGGATGAGCGACGAGCAACTGGCAGAAATGCTGAACGACAAGCGCAACAATATCAGTGTCCTCTACGTGAACGGCGCACCGGCCGGCTTCTACGAATATTTCTGCGAAGACGAGGAGACGATCGAACTCAGCCATTTCGGCCTGATCGAACATGCGCTCGGGCTCGGCATCGGCAAATGGTTTCTGCTGCAGGCGCTCTATGCCATTTGGGCGCTCGATCCGAAGCGCGTCACCACAACCACCAATAATCTCGACCATCCGCGCGCGTTGCAGCTCTATCAGATGTACGGCTTCTCCCCGGTCTCGACCGGCACCGGCATCGTCCGGCCGCTCAGCGACAAGGAACTGCTGGAGATCGCGCGGAAGGGCTGATGATTTGGGTTGCTGTTCTGGTGCATCTCTTTGCGTGCTGACCATCTCAGTTACCCAGGCTATGTAGTGAATGCCCCACCTCTCCTCTCTCATTCCTGTGCCCGTGACAGGAATCCAGCCACGGCGCGTCTGCGCCGTGAATGAAGCAACACTTCAAGGGAAGAGTCTATCGCACCCAAGGACTTGGGCGCACTGGATTCCTGTGACGAGCACAGGAATGAAGGAGGAAAGGTGCAAACTCCCATCAATTGTTTGATGAGCCGGACCAAGTGGCAACACGCAAGAAACGGGTGGCTTGGACGGTGGTGCGGGCGCAATTTCATGGCGATCACAAAGGAGATCTGCCATGACCGCCATTCGTTTTGCCGCCATGCCGACTGCCGATGCCAGAGTCCTCTGGAACGGCGGCCGCGACGCCTATGATAACCTGCCCGAGACAATGACATCAGACGGTGACGGCAATCCTTGCCGCCATTGCCTGCAGAATATCGAAGAGGGCGACGAGTTTCTGGTTTTCGCTTACCGGCCCTTCCCGGAACTGCAGCCCTATGCCGAGACCGGGCCGATTTTCCTGCACAAGCAGCCTTGCCGGCGTTACAGCGCCGAAGAGATTCTGCCGCCGGTGCTGACGACGAGTCCGGACTTCATCGTCCGCGGCTATGGCGAGAACGACCGCATCGTCTACGGCACCGGCGCGGTGACTGATATCGCCAATATACCGGCCTATGCCGAGACATTGCTGGCCCGGTCGGAGATTGCCTACGTGCATGTGCGCTCGGCGCGCAACAACTGCTTCCAGTGCCGGATCGAGAAGGTACGAACGCCGGCCCTTGCGGAGACCGGCGCCCTTACCTAACCCGGAGTCAGGCAGCTTACGCTACGTTCAGTACACTCTCCGGCGCGAAGGCTTCGTAGCCGAGGGCTTCGGCGACCGGCTTGCTGGTGATGCGGCCCTTATGCACATTGAGGCCGTTTCTCAGGTGCTTGTCTTCGGCAATGGCGCGCAGGCCGCGATCGGCGAGCGCCAGCCCATGGACCAGCGTGGCGTTGTTCAGCGCGTGCGCCGAGGTGACGGGCACAGCGCCCGGCATGTTGGCGACGCAGTAATGCACGACGCCGTCCACTTCGTAGGTCGGATCGGAATGGGTCGTCGCATGCGAGGTCTCGAAGCAACCGCCCTGGTCGATGGCGACGTCGACGATAACGGAGCCCCTTTTCATGCCGGACAGCATTTCGCGCGTGACGAGCTTCGGGGCAGCCGCCCCGGGGATGAGCACGGCGCCGATGACGAGGTCGGCCGAAAAGACTTCCTCCTCCAATGCCTGGATGCTGGAATAACGCGTGTGGACACGGCCAGCGAAGATGTCGTCGAGCTGACGCAGGCGCGGCAGGGATTTGTCGAGGACGCTGACATCGGCGCCGAGTCCGGCGGCCATTCTGGCGGCATGCAGGCCGACGACGCCGCCGCCGATGACTGCGACCTTGGCCGGCAGCACGCCGGGCACGCCCCCGAGCAGGACACCGAGACCGCCATTGGCCTTCTGCAAGGCTGTCGCTCCGGCCTGAATAGACAGGCGCCCGGCGACTTCGGACATCGGCGCCAGCAGCGGCAGGCCGCCGCGCTCGTCGGTCACCGTCTCATAGGCGATTGCGGTGACGCCGGAGGCGAGAAGACCCTTGGTCTGGTCGGGATCGGGCGCCAGATGCAGATAGGTGTAGAGCAGCTGACCATCGCGAAGCTGCGCCCATTCGGAGGGCTGCGGCTCCTTGACCTTGACGACCATGTCGCACTTTTCGAAAATATCCTTGGCGGAGGCGGCGATCTTCGCGCCAGCCGCGGCATAGGCGGCATCATCGGCACCGATGCCGGCGCCCGCCTTGGTCTCGACCCAGACCTCGTGGCCATGCGCCACATATTCGCGCACCGAAGCAGGCGTTAGGCCGACGCGATATTCATGATTTTTGATTTCCTTCGGGCAACCGACACGCATTTCGCGTTCCTCTCTCTTTTGTCTCCGCGATCGCGGATCTCCTCTGCGACCGATCCAACCACCAAGGCTGCGAAATGTCCTTGCAAAGACGGTTTGCGCAGACGCGGTTTTTCGGTGATTATTGCGTCTTCAACTCTTATCTTCGAAGGTTCTTCGAATGGCCGATCTCGACACCATCGATCTTGCGATTCTGAAGGTTTTGCAGGCCGATGCCCGCATCACCAATGCTGAGCTCGCCGAGAGGATCGGGCTTTCCCCTTCGGCCTGTTCGCGCCGGCTCGACATTCTTGAAAGAAGCGGCGTCATCGACGGCTACCATGCGCGGCTTTCGCACAAGGCGCTCGACTACAAGATGATCGCCATCGTGCATATTTCACTCTCAGGCCAGTTCGCCAAGACGCTGGCGGAGTTCGAGTCGGCGGTGAAGCTCTGCCCCAACGTGCTCGTCTGCTACCTGATGTCGGGCGAATACGACTACATCCTGAGGGTCGCCGCCCGTGACCTCGAAGACTATGAGCGCATCCATCGCGACTGGCTGTCGGCCCTCCCCCATGTGGTCAAGATCAATTCGAGTTTCGCGCTCAGAGAAATCATCGACAGGCCGAATGTGGGGCTTTGAGGCCTTGCTTATTTTCCGAATGCCTGACCAGACTTTCGGCGCGCGCGGGCATCTCCCGCTTATTGGCATGTCATGAAATCGAAGACCCACGGTTATATTTTCGCCCTGCTGGCGCTCACCATCTTTTCGTTGCAGGACGCCATCTCCAAACACCTGGCATCCACCTATCCGCCGATCTTCGTGACGATGATCCGCTACTGGGCCTTCGGGCTTTTCACAGTCATTCTCGCTTCGAAGATGCGCGGCGGTCTCAAGGCGACGGCCCGCACCAAACGACCCGCCTTGCAGGTGGCGCGCGGCTTGCTGCTTGCGGTTCAGGTGGTTCTGGCCATCACCTGTTTTGCCGTGATCGGCCTTGCCCGTTCACAGGCGATCTTCTCCGCGACGCCAATCCTGATCGCACTGCTGGCAATGCCGATCCTCGGCGAGCGAGTCGGATGGCGGCGATGGGCGGCAATCGGCGCCGGGCTTTTCGGAGTGCTGCTGATCCTGAAACCGGAAGGTGATTTTTTCGACCTGAAGCTGCTTCTCGCCGTCGCTTCCTGCTTCAATTTCGCCTTCTACGTCATCGCCACACGGCTCGTCAGCCGCGACGATTCTTCGACGACCAGCTTCTTCTATACCGGTGTCGTCGGCGCCGTCGCGATGACGCTGATCGGGCCGTTCTACTGGAGCTGGATGTCATCAGGCGACTGGGGCTGGATGGCGCTGGTCTGCGTGACCAGCATTTCCAGCCACTATTTCTTGATCCGCGCCTATGATAGTCTCGATGCGGCCGCCGTTCAGCCGCTGACCTATCTGTCCCTCGTCTACGCTTCGATCATCGGCGTGACGATCTATGGCGAAACGCTCAGTCTCAACACGATCGTCGGCTCGGTGATCGTGGTCGCCGCCGGCATCTTCACTGTCTGGCGCGAACATGTGGTGGCGCGCAGAACGGCCGCCGCCCGTGGCGCCGCATTTGATTCAGGCGACCTGCGCTAGCCGGCGGTACACCATTGGCTTTCCAGAATCGCTGCGCGCATCTCGGCGACATGCAGTAACGCCAACCGACAGTTTCATTGCAATTTTAGCCAAGCCACTAAAACCATTTCAATTTTCGGGCGGTATGCTCTCCGACTGTATCCGAGGGAGACAGTATGACCCGCAACTTGAAAATCACGGCGAGAAAGGCCGACCGGCAAAACTGCCGTGTCTTCGGCAGCGTCAAATATCTGAACAGCCAAGTGGATGTCCGCATTCTCAACCTGTCGGTGACCGGCGCCGCCCTGGAGACGAAGACGCCACTCCATGCCGCTTCCGGCAGCAAGGTGCGCATCGAAGCCGAAAATATCGGACTGCTCGAAGGCATCATCCGCTGGAAGCACAATGGCCGCATCGGCGTGCAGTTCGATGTGAATTCGAATGCGCGGGCACAGGTCGCCTCCTATTTCCGCTTTTTCCATAAGGAAATACGGCCGGTGCTGGCGGTTCGTCAGCTGAGAGCCGCGACCAGCGGCGACCGCCCGCCTCATTTGGCGACGTCAACGCTGAAATCGTAAGGCCGCACCGCTTTTGCGCCGAGGCACATCGCGGCCGTAAAGGCCTGCGCTTTGTCGACCACACCGGGCGCGGTGCGCCCGAAATCTTTGACCCTTTCCAATGACGACCCTGCTCGCGCCCTTCCCCGAGGGATTCGGTCGGAAGATCTCGCTATAAGTTGCGTTTTAAACCATTTCGCCGTTGCCACGGATTGTTTCCGTCCTGTCATTTTCGCAGTGTACTCCTCGCCAAATCGTCCTAATGCTGAGGGGCCGGACGATGCATGATCTTTGAAGGAGAGCTTCCATGTCTTCCATTTTCGATGTCGGCCTGATGAGCCGTCGTTCCCTACTTGGCGGCCTTGCCGCCACCTCCGCCCTGGTGCTGCTGCACCCATTCAGTGCGCGTGCCAGCGCCAACCAGGCGCATCTCCGGCTGATGGAAACGACGGACATTCACGTCAACGTTTTCCCCTATGACTATTATGCCGACAAGCCGAACGACACGATGGGTCTGGCGCGCACCGGGACGATCATCGACAATATCCGTGCGGAAGCCGTCAACTCGCTGCTGATCGACAATGGCGACGTGCTGCAGGGCAATCCGATGGGCGACTACATGGCCTATCAGCACGGCATGAAGGACGGTGACGTCCATCCCGTGATAAAGGCGATGAACACGCTCGGCTATACTGTCGGCACGCTCGGGAATCACGAGTTCAATTACGGCCTCGACTTCATGTTCAAGGTGCTGTCGGGCGCCAACTTCCCCTTCGTCTGCGCCAACCTGACCAAAGGCCAGCTCGCCTCGAACCCGAAGCAGGACGACCTTTTCTTCAAGCCTTACGTCATTGTCGAAAAGCAGATCAAGGACGGCGCCGGCAAGGAAAGCCCGGTCAAGATCGGCTTCATCGGCTTCGTGCCGCCGCAGATCATGCTCTGGGATATCAAGAACCTCGAGGGCAAGGCGCAGACGCGAGATATCGTCGAGGCCGCCAAGGCCTGGGTCCCCGCGATGAAGGAGGCCGGCGCCGATATCGTCATCGCACTCTCCCATTCCGGCATCGACGGCAGCGCGCCGTCCGAAAAAATGGAAAACGCCTCACTGCATCTGGCCGCCGTCGAGGGGATCGACGCGATCTTCACCGGTCACCAGCATCTCGTCTTCCCCGGCCCGAAGAGCTGGGACGGCGTCGCCAATGCCGACCCGGTCAAGGGCACACTGCATGGCAAGCCGGCTGTGATGGCAGGCTTCTGGGGCTCGCATCTCGGCCTTATCGACCTGCTGCTCGAAAAGGACGGCAACAGCTGGCAGATCGTCGATTTCACCTCGGAAGCCCGGCCGATCTATCATCGCGACGACAAGAAGAAAGTAGTCGCCGATTACGCCGACAAGAAAGAGGTGATCGAGGCCGCCAAATCAGAGCATGAGGCGACGCTCGCCTATGTCCGCACGCCCGTCGGCAAGACCTCCGCGCCGCTCTATTCCTATTTCGCGCTGGTCGCCGACGATCCTTCCGTGCAGGTCGTCAGCCAGGCCCAGACCTGGTATATCAAGCAGATGCTCGCCGACACCGAATTCAAGGATCTGCCGGTGCTTTCAGCTGCGGCTCCCTTCAAGGCCGGCGGTCGCGGCGGCGCGGATTATTATACCGACGTTCCGGCCGGCGATATCGCCATCAAGAACGTCGCCGACCTCTACCTCTATCCGAACACGGTGCAGGCTGTCGCCATCACCGGCGCGCAGGTGAAGAACTGGCTCGAAATGTCGGCCGGCATGTTCAATCACATCGAAGCCGGCTCGAAGGACGCGCCGCTGCTCAACAACGACTTCCCATCCTATAATTTCGACGTCATCGACGGCGTGACCTATCAGATCGACCTGTCGCAGCCGCCGAAATATGATTCCTCCGGCAAGGCGATCAATCCGGACGCCAACCGCATCCAGAACCTCGCCTTTGATGGCAAGCCAATCGATCCGACTCAGAAGTTCGTCGTCGTCACCAACAATTACCGCGCCGGCGGCGGCGGCAGTTTCCCGGAGATTGCAGCGGACAAGGTGATCTTCCAGGCGCCGGACACCAACCGCGACGTCATCGTCCGCTACGTCCACGACCAGGGCACGATCAATCCGTCGGCCGATGCGAACTGGACCTTCAAACCGCTGCCGGGCACGACGGCGACTTTCGAAAGCGGCCCGAAGGCGAAGCAATTCCTCGCTGCGGTCAAGAGCGTCAAGATCGAGGAGGCCGGCGACGGTGCCGACGGCTTCTCGAAGTTCAGGCTAGTGCTTTAAGCGGAATGAGATGCCGACTAAGGCGCGGCATAGCGCCTTAGTCATTCGGCCGCGAGCGGCGGAGCGGTGTCCCGCAGCTCCGCCATCTCGGCATGGAAATCGGCCTGGTTCGGACAATGGGAAAGCCGCGTGCGGAACGCCTCGATCATCCAGCTGGCAGCCGGTCCGGGAGGGTTGGCGATTTGGCGCATCGAGTAGATAGCATACTCGCCCTGTTCATAGGCATCGAGATCGAGATGGACCAGTGCGCCGCTGCGCAAGTCATCATGCATTACGGGAGCGGGAAGACCTCCCCAGCCAAGACCGGCCTTGATAAGCTGATGCTTCGTGGCGATATCGCTGACGCGCCAGGTCTTGTAGGAGAGAACGTTGAAATCGCGCCCCTTCGTGCGGCCTGAGGCGTCGGTAACGACAAGCTGCACTTCCTCCCGCACGTCGGCCAGCGTAAGCGGCCGATTGAGGCGGGCAAGCGCGTGGTCGGGTGCGGCAACGGGCAGCATGAAGGAATGGCCGATCCGCTCCGTGATGATCGAATCATCCTGCTTCAGGACGGCGCCGCCGATGCCGATCGTTGCCTTGCCGTTCAAAACCAGATCCATCACCATTCCGAGCTCGCCGACATTGAGATTTAACGAGACGGACGGGAACCTCTCCCTGAATTCGTGCAACACGTCCACAACGGCTCGTGAGGGCACCATGACGCTGATGGCGACGGAAACCTCAGCTTCGAGGCCCTCCCTCAGGCTCTTGACGCGCGCGCGCATGACCTGCAGGTCGCCGAGAATGCGACGCGCATCCTCGAGCATCGCCTTGCCCGCCTCCGTCAGCTTCGGCTGGCGCGCGCCGGAGCGCTCGAAAAGCGGCATTTCAAGCTGCGCTTCCAGATTGGCGATCGTATAGCTGACGACCGACTGCGCCCGGTTCAGCGCGCGCGATGCGGCCGAAAAGCTGCCGGTTTCGGCAACGGTCAAAAACACCTGCAACTGGTCTAAAGTCGGGTTCGGAAGCATCTTCCATCCATTCCATCGATAATTTCGATCGACATTATCACCGTTTTTTCGATAGCGAGCCAGACTTATTTTCCTCCTCGACACCGCGGCTCACCTCCCAGCAACGAGCCGTCTAATCCAATTCGAAAGGAAATGCAGCATGTCGTCCATCCTTCTTCTGACGTCCAGCCCGCGCGCCGAGTCGCTCTCGACTCCGATCGCCGTCGATCTCGCCGAAAAGCTGAAGAACCAGAAGCCGGGCAGCGTCGTCGTCCGCCGCGACCTTGCCGCCAACCCGCTGCCGCATATCGATGACCTGTTCACCGGCGCCATCCGCAAGCCGGCGGAAGCCCGCACGGCCGAAGAAATTGCCGCCATCAAGACGTCGGACGAACTCGTCAGCGAACTTTTTGCCGCCGACACCATCGTCATCAGCACCGGCCTCATCAACTTCAACATCTACTCGTCGCTGAAGACCTGGATCGACAACGTCGCTCGCGCCGGCGTGACCTTCAAGTACACGGAAAGCGGCCCGGTCGGCCTGCTCACCGGTAAGAAGGTTTATGTTGTGCTCACCTCCGGCGGCGTCTATTCGCAGGGCCCGGCCGCTCCCCTGAACCATGCCGTGCCTTACCTGAAATCGGTTCTCGGCTTCCTCGGCATCACCGATATCGAGACCATCTATGTCGAGGGCCTGGCTTTCGGTCCGGAAGCTGCCGAAAAGGCCATCGAGGCCGCCAAGTCGCGCGTCGAGGAAATCGCTCTCGCTGCCTGATCGGTTCTTCAATATTCGATGGGACGGCCGGCCTTCGCCGGCCGTTTGTCATTTGTCGATACCGCCGACAAAATCCCGGACCGTCTCCAGGATTTCGGCCGACAGCGCCTCATCGGAGGAAATCCTGGCAAGGCCGACGCCACCGGCCATCATCGCGAAGGCCATGATTGCCTTGCGCCGTCTTTCCCCTTTATCCGCTCCCGCGGCCTTGCTCGCCAATCCCTGGAAATTGCGCCTCAGTCCGTCCGTCGCGATCGCTCGCGCCTTCTCGCCGCTGCGCGATATATCGGAGGTCAGCGCGGCAAAAGGGCAGCCGTCGCCGGGATTGTCGCGGTGACAGGTGCTGACATAACGCTCGGCGATATCGGCAGCCGTCATCTCCACCGGGTTGATCCCCTCGGCCTCCAGCTTGCGTCCCCATGAATCGAAAGCCGACTGGATCGCCTCGGCGACCAGATCGTCACGGGAGGCGAAGTGCTTGTAGAAGCCGCCGACGGTCAGCCCGGCCTCCTTCATCAGGTCGGCAACGCCGATACCGTCGAGGCCCGCTTCGCGCAGACGCCTGGATGCGGTCTCGACGATCTTCTCATGCGTCTTCTGTTTTTCCAGCTGCGAACGCCCCATCGGAACCTCATCGAATTGTCTGTTGACTCCCATGGATTACAATCATAATCCTTATAGATAACGATCATAATCCAGATCGTTGCCATTTCCAAGAGGAGCATGAATCATGCGTCTAAGAAACAAGGTCGCCTTGATCACCGGCGGAAACAGCGGTATCGGTCTTGCGACCGCCAAAGTCTTCATCGACGAGGGTGCCAAGGTGGTGATCACCGGCCGCAACCCGGAAACGCTTGCCGCTGCCGAAAAGGCGCTTGGGAGCGGTGTGCTGGCGCTGAAGGTCGATGTCACCGATGCCGCCGCCACCGAGAAGGCTTTTGCGGAAGCTGCCGCGAAGGTCGGAAAGTTCGACATCGTCTTCGCCAACGCCGGCATCGGCGGCGCAACACCACTCGGTGACACGTCGCCGGAGCAGTTCAATCGAATCATCAGCACCAATCTGACGGCGGTCTTCTTCACCGTGCAATCGGCCCTGCCGCATCTCAGCGACGGCAGCTCGGTTGTTCTCAACGGTTCGGTGCATGCCGTGCTCGGCGCTCCCGGCTGGTCGGCCTATGCGGCGACCAAGGCGGCGGTGCGCGCCATGACGCGCAATATGGCGTCGGAACTTGCGCCGCGCGGCATCCGCGTCAACCAGGTGACACCAGGCGGCACGAAGACGCCGATCTGGTCGCCGATGGCGCCAACGGAAGATGCGATGTCGGCGCTCGAAGCTCGGATGGGCGGCCTGAGCCCGCTCGGCCGCATGAGCGAAGCCGACGAAATCGCCAAGGCGGCGCTCTATCTCGCCTCGGATGATTCCGCCAACGTCACCGGCATCGAAATCACCGTCGATGGCGGCATGACGGGCGCGCCATCCGGCGCCAAGATCTTCCGCGCCGCCTGACTGCAGTGGGGGCTGGCAAAACTTGCCCAGCCCCACGTCCCTGCGCAGCCAGCCTTGCTACGGTTACATTGTCCCAACTCTTACGCATGGCGCGGTGAGCACATTAAGGATGCCAAAAACCACAGGCTCGAAGGAACATGTTGCGATTGTCGCACCATCGCGAACACCGGCCATCCTGCTACGGTGATCGACACTATCAGCCACCTAACTCGGTTGCACCATGCCGGAGCGGCCGACGACGCAGTTGCGGCCGCTTTTCTTTGCCGCGTAGAGCCTGCCGTCGGCGGCGGTGAGCACCGTCGTAAAGCTGATGCCGTCCTCGTCAGCTGTGGCAACGCCGATGCTGACCGTCACCGGCTTGTCATCCGGCGTTTTGACGCTGGTCTCGATCGTCCAGCGCAGGCGATCGGCAAGCAGCAGCCCCTCCTCATGGCTTGTGCCGGGGCAGACGGCGACGAATTCCTCCCCGCCGAAGCGGAAGATGCGGTCGCTGGACCGCAGCGTCGTGCCGAGCCGAGCGGCGATCGCCTTCAGCACCTCGTCGCCCTGAAGATGGCCGTGACCATCGTTGACATCCTTGAAGTGATCGGCGTCGATAATGAGGACGGTGGCAAACAGCCCCTGCCTCAAGGCCTCGCGTAGCATCAGCGGCGCTTCGAGTTCCATGCGCGTACGGTCATAGACGCCAGTGAGCATATCGCGGCCGGTGCGCTCCAGGAGGTCGTTATAGCGTTCGCGAAAGGTGAGATCACCGAAGATGTCGCTGATGGAGCGCGCGGCGGCGTCGGCGCCAAGGCGGCGGATCCGATATTCATAGACGGCAAACATCGCCCCATAGAGGCAGACGGAGAGCATCTTCGCCTTCCAGCCACCCCAGAATACGGCGACCGGAACATCGAGGAAATAGTGCAGCGCGGCGAAGAAGCCGACCTGATCGAAAGTCAGCAGCACAAAGCCGGAGATCACGAAACGCAGGACGACACGCCTGCGGAAGAAATCGCCGAGTTTTTCGTAGAGCAGGATGATGCCGAGCGAATCGACGTAGAGCAGCGCCGTGCCCCAGATCATCAGCCAGCCCATCTCCTTCAGGAAATCGACGTCGGGCGTGTTGTTCGACGACAGCTGTAGCGGCTGATGCAACTGCAGCACCCAGGCGATGCCCACGGTAAGCAGATTGCCGAGAAACAAGCCGTAGATCGGCTGGCGCACCGTCGCGGCATCCTCCCACAGATACAGCATCAGGATCATCATCAGCTTGCCGGAGAAGAAGACGGATGAGCCCGGGGACACATCGCCGAACGGCAGCGAGACGTAAAAGACCGCCGCTAGGTAGGTCTCCATGAAATGCATGACGCCGAGCGCCGTCAAGAAAACCCCGAGGCCGAGCCGATGGCGGAAATGCAGAAGCGTCACCATCAGCACGAAATAGGCGATGGCTTCGACGACGAAGAGCGCGAGGTTGAGTGCCTCCATCACGGCACCGAGACGTCCGGCAGGCGTCTTCGCGGCCGGGCGGGCACTGCGATCACGACAGCGGATCCTTTGATCGATCGTCTGAAAAATTGAAGCACAAAAGCGGCCCCGCAAATCCTGCAAACGATAGCTTTCGCCGCAATCCTTTAAGATTGCGTGTGCAAGATCACCTGACCGGAATCAGAACCGACGACATACGATTGAAAGGCAATCGCCGAACGGGACTGGATTCCGACTTCAGACCTGACGGATCTTCTCGCCATCACTGAAGAGTGACGACCCATGCTGATCGATAATCTGCTGCGCCTTGCGCACCGTGCATTCGATTGCGTCGTCGGAGGAGGAAAACATATCGGCGCGGATGAAACTGCGCACCAGCACCTCGTCGCCGACCTTCTTTTCAATGCGGCCGGCAAGGCGATACTGGCTGCCTTCCTTCCGCGGCTCCGCATAGATCGTGCAATCGCCGTAAAGCTGCGGCTCGCCGGACGGGCCTGCCGCCTGCGAGGCCGGTTTGGCCCCGCCGGAGAACATCGAAAAAAGATTGGAAATGAATGAAGCCATGTCGTGTCTCTAGCACGGCGGCCTTACGATCGCCAAGTCAAATGATCAGGTTAGCGAGGATCTCGTTTTCGGTGATATCCTCGTAACCCATGCCGGAGGCTTCGAAATTTGCAATCAGCCGGGCGAAATTCTCGGGCGCCTTGGTTTCGATGCCGATCAGGATCGAGCCGAAGTTGCGCGCCGATTTTTTCAGATATTCGAAGCGGGCGATGTCGTCGTCGGGTCCGAGCAGATTGAGGAAATCCCTGAGCGCCCCGGGACGTTGGGCAAGCCGCAGGATGAAGTATTTCTTCAGCCCTGCGTAACGCATGGCTCTTTCCTTTACGTCAGGCAGGCGCTCGAAGTCGAAATTGCCGCCGGAGACGACGGCGACGATGGTCTTGCCGCGGATCGCCTGCCGATCCATCGCGGCGATTGCCGTCAGCGACAAGGCGCCGGCCGGCTCCAGCACGACGCCCTCGACGTTCAGCATCTCCTGGATGGTGACGCAGATGGCGTTTTCCGGCATCAGTTGCACTTGGCTTGCCGGAAAATCGCGAAGAGCGGCGAAATTCAGATCGCCGATGCGGGCGACCGCTGCGCCGTCGACGAAGTTGTCGACCTTAGCAAGCGTCGTCACCTTGCCTGCCTCGATGCTGCGTCTGAGGCTCGGCGCGCCGGACGGTTCGGCGAAGACAAAGGACGATTTCGGCACGACGCCGTCGAGATAACCGGTGATGCCGGCGGCCAGTCCGCCGCCGCCGACCGGCAGAACCACCATATCGGGCACCGTTCCCTCAGGCAGCTGCTGCATGATCTCGGCAGCGACCGTCGCCTGCCCCTCGATGATATCGGCATGGTCGAAGGGTGGCACCATGACGCCGCCGACTGCCTCGACATGCTCGCGCGCCGCCTGATAGCACTGATCGAAAAAGTCGCCGAACAGCCGGATGGTGATGAATTGCGCACCGAACATGCGGGTCTTGTCGATTTTCTGCTGCGGCGTCGTCACCGGCATGAAGACGACGCCCGGCACGCCGAAATGACGGCAGACATAGGCAAAGCCCTGGGCATGGTTGCCGGCCGAGGCGCAGACGAAGGTCTTGCCGGCCGCCCCCTGCCCGATCGCCTTGCGGAAAAAATTGAAGGCGCCGCGGATCTTATAGGAGCGCACCGGCGACAGATCCTCGCGCTTCAGCCAGATGTCGGCGCCGTAGCGGGCCGAGAGATGATCATTGAGCTGCAGCGGCGTTGCCGGAAAGAAGCTACGCATTGCCTCTTCGGCGCTTTCGACTTCAAGTCTCGTCACGGGCGTGGTCCATTCTCATGATTGGTACCGCCGCTATGGCACAGGCCGGCGGCCAAAGGAAAGGATTCACTGACCGGCCGGCTCAGCCCATAGAGCCTTTCTTAAGCCAATCGCAAAATCGGCGGCAGATGAACTGATTTTAACTGTCAATGGAAAGGCTTGCCACTTATATGGAGCGATGATGATCTTCAAATTCGCAAGACCGCTCGCCTGGCTGCTGCTCGCCTTCATCCTCTTTGTCACGGTTTCGCCGATCGGGCTGAGACCGGATACGGTCACGACGGTCGATACGGACCGCGGCGCCGCCTATGTTCTTCTCGGCCTCGCCTTTGCGCTCGCCTATCCGAAACAGTGGAAACTGGTGGCCGTGCTGCTGATCATTGGGGCAGTTGGCATCGAATATCTGCAGTATTTCTCGCCGACCCGCCATCCGCGCCTGCATGATGCGGGCATCAAGGCCATGGGCGCCGCTCTCGGCCTCGTCGCCGGCTGGGTGATCAACAGATGGCGCGAGAGCAGAGCTCCAAACGGCCTGCCTTTCGCAGAACGCTGATTATTGCGGATCAGAAACCCGGCAAATCCAATGCCCAGAAAAACAGCGGTATCGCAGCCACAACAGTTGCAAGAACAAGTGCGACGCTCGTCTTGAATATCCGGACGCGCCGAACCCTGGTCCCGCTCCAATCGTAAACCATCGTCTTACTCCCAGAAGACAACACTTACTCGCCGCGGCGCAATCCTTGCACCGAAAATGTCATTGTCAAGCAATAACGCGCTTCTGCGCGCAATATACAGGCATATTCAAACACGATTATGAAGATTGTTGCAGCTAACCGGAGCATTATCGAACCAGTCCGCCTTCGTTCCCAACAGAACTACGGCGCGACTGCCTTCGCTTGGCTGCTCTCTTCGGCTCGCCGAGCCGAAGCACAGAGAGCGTAGGCTGGTGCGGGCGACGGGGATCGAACCCGTATAGCCTAAGGCCGAGGGATTTTAAGTCCCTTGCGTCTACCAGTTTCGCCACGCCCGCTTGCGGCGTTTTCAATATCTTGCGTCATGGGCGATGGGAAGAGCCGTAGGGCGTAAAAATAATATCGGCTCTGCCGGCAGCCGCCACGGAATGAATGAGCAGGCATATCAACGAGAAATCGAGCGTCAGCGCCGCTCGTTTCGTCTGGCCCGAGAAACTGGAAAAGGCACGGCGGGCTCACGCCCATCGCGCCTTCATCGTTTACGCATCGAGATCAAGGAAGCCTTGGCGACCTCTTCCGGAACCAGTTCCGGGATGCGCTTGACGGTGACGTCGGCACCAGCCGACCTCGCGCCTTCAGCAACGGCATAGGCCATGGTTTCGATATGGCCGTAGGCCGAGTAATTAAAGAACGAGAACTTTCGCCATCTTCCATTTTCCTTGAAACACCGGGAATTTCGTAACCGGCGGATTTCTACCAGCGCCCAAGGCGAAGGCAGCCCTGCGCGGGAGAACTCAGTGTTCAACGTCCCCGATTTGGCGCGAAAGTGACGCATCGGCCGGTGCTAACGAGCATGATATCGTCCGAAAACCGCTGACGCTTTTCGGCACCACGCGCGCGTGTTTGCAAAGCGGCCCAAGGACGCTACCTATTGACCAGCCTCACATCACGGAACATCCCATGAGCCATGACATCGTCGTCACCGCCGCCATGCTCGCCATCGGCGACGAACTCCTTTCCGGCCGCACCAAGGACAAGAACATCGGCCACCTCGCCGATCTGCTCACGCTCTCCGGCATCGATCTCAAGGAAGTGCGAATCGTCGCCGACGACGAGGAGGTGATCGTCGAGGCGCTGAATGCGCTTCGCGCCCGATATGATTACGTCTTCACCTCGGGGGGTATCGGGCCGACGCATGACGACATCACCGCCGATGCGATCGCCAAGGCCTTCGGTCTGCCCTGCGAATATGACGAAGCGGCAATGACCCTGCTGGCCGATATGTACCGTCGCCGCGAGATGGAATTCACCGAGGCGCGCCAGCGTATGGCCCGCATGCCGCGGGGTGCCGTCCATATCCCCAATCCGGTGTCGACGGCGCCGGGTTTCATCATCGGCAACGTCTATGTCATGGCCGGCGTGCCGCAGGTCTTTCAGGCGATGGTCGACAATGTGCTGCCGACGCTTCGAACCGGCACGCCGGTGCTCTCGCTCGCCATCGCCTGCCCTTATGGCGAGGGTGATATCGGCACGCCGCTTGGCGCAATCCAGAAAGCGCATCCGGATACCAGCATCGGTTCCTATCCGCGTTATATCGGCCAGAAATTCTCGACCGAGATCGTCGTGCGCGGCCGCTCGCAACCGGCAATCGATGCAGCCGGCGCCGAGGTCCATGCGTTGATCGACGCCATCCGCCGGAACAAGGAGATCGCAGAAAACCATTCCGCCGAGGCCTGAGGAGCCGGACTTGATCCCCGTCAAGGAACGGGAGAACGGTCCGGTGCATTCCGTCCCTCGCGCCCGTCATTTCAGCGCAAGGAGAATTGATATGTCCTACAAAACCATTCTCGCCATTCTCGATACGGCGGACAATAGCGCCGCCGTTGCCGATTTCGCCTTCGCCATTGCCGCGGAAAGCGGTGCACACGTGATCGGCCTGCATGCCGAAACCATATCGGCCGTGCCGCTGGTGGCACCGATGGAAATTCCCGATCCGGTGGCCGTCCAGGCGCTGCAGGATATGGCGCATGGTGAAACGGTCGCCGTGGAACGCATCTTTCAGGCGAAAGCGCAGGCCGCCGGCGCCTCCTCGGAATGGCGCAGCTTTACCACCTCCACCGGCTACGGTTCCGCACCGCTGATCGAAAGCGCTCGCAGCGCCGATCTTTTGATCGCATCGCAGGCCGACCCGGCCAATCCCTCCGACAGCCATGTCGACGTCGACAGCTTCCTCTTCGAGACCGGGCGACCGGTGCTGATGATCCCTTACGTTATCCGCCAGCCGAAGCCGATCAAGCGCGTGCTGATCGCCTGGAACGGCTCGAAGGAGGCGGCGCGCGCGACCTTCGATGCGCTGCCCTTCCTGAAAGCGGCCGAGGAGGTGGAGATTTTTTCGGTCGACCCGGCCGATACCACCCTGCAATCGCCGCTCACATCAGGCGCCGAGATCGCGGCCGCACTTGCCCGCCATGGCGTGAAGACGACGCTTGCGACGGGCCACAGCGTCGACAGGAATGCCTCGCATGTGATCGAAAACCGGCTGTCGGACAGCAGCATCGATCTTCTCGTCATGGGCGCCTATACCCATTCCCGGCTCTGGCAGGCGATCTTCGGCGGCACGACGAAGAGCCTGCTGCAATCGATGACGGCGCTGACCCTGTTGTCGCGATGAGCGGCTGCTCTTGCGTTTTACCGGCAAATCCCGCTAATTGCTGCGACCGATGAAGGCTTCCAGCCCCGGCCACGCCTCGCGCAGTAGCACGTGCGATCTCGCGCAGTTCCGGCTGCGCGATTTGCGTTTTGCCGCTGAAGCCGTCCGGTCGCCGGTGAACGGCGTTTCGTCTCTATTCATGCCGCGGAGCAGCCCCAATGTCCCTTCCCGATAAAGCCTTTCCCGTTTCCTGGGATCAATTCCACCGCGATGCGCGTGCCCTTGCCTGGCGGCTTGCCGGCCTCGATCAGGCCTTCAAGGCGATCGTCTGCATCACCCGCGGCGGCCTTGTTCCGGCCGCAATCATCTCGCGCGAGCTGAATATCCGCCTGATCGAAACCGTCTGCATCGCCTCCTATCATGACTATGTGAACCAGGGCGACATGGTGCTGCTCAAGGGAATTGCGCCCGAGCTTGCCGAAAACGGCGGCGAAGGCGTGCTCGTCGTCGACGATCTGACGGATACCGGCAAAACAGCCGCGCAGGTGCGCACCATGCTGCCGAAGGCGCATTTCGCCTGCGTCTACGCCAAGCCGAAGGGTGTGCCGACCGTCGATACCTTCATCACCGAGGTCAGCCAGGACACCTGGATCTATTTCCCCTGGGACATGGGGTTCACCTACCAGGAACCAATCGCCAAGGGCGCGCGTTGATCGCCGCAAATCCGCAGTGCGCCGCTATCCCGGCGCACTTTGACAGCGCTGATTTCCTCAGCGAATCGGCATGCGCATTTGCGCCGGAAATGCCATCACAAGATTTGCCGCAGGACACTTTTTTGCCGCTGCGGCATTTTCCTTAGCCGGGAATGCCCGCAAGTCATTGTATTTTCAGCGCTCCCCGGCTTTCCCCAATCTCCACAGGCGCATCCACAAGATGTTGTGGTTACCATTCAATTAAAAACCAGCCCTTGACGGAATCAGCGGTTTCCAACTTTACTGTTTCTGATGTTGCGGCGGCGACAGGACCGGAGGTACGAGCCCGGTTCCCTTTGAAAAACAAGACGCAGATTGAGGCTATTGTGCCGGAACCGGCCCAGGCCAGAGAGGATTTCTGCGCGGTTTTCTGCCTCCAAAAAAAGTGACATCGGGGCTGGCGATAATAAGCTGTTAATACTATATTTAGTGTTTGCAGCCACCATCACCACAAGATACAGGAAGGGCATCTCCGGATGACACCCCTGTCACGATACGGAAACGAGACTGGCTGCACGACGACAATGTGCCGCCGGATAGGAAATTTGCGCCCTGGGGACAGGCGCCAACGCGAGGTCAAGACTATGCGCATCGAACGTCGTTTCACGAAAGCCGGCCAAGGCGCCTATGCGGATATCGAATTCCGCAAGGCGACGAGCGAGATCAAGAACCCGGACGGGTCGATCGTCTTCCGCCTCGAGAATATCGACGTTCCCGCGCAGTTCTCCCAGGTCGCGACCGACGTTCTGGCGCAGAAGTATTTCCGCAAGGCCGGTGTTCCCACCCGGCTGAAGAAGGTCGAGGAAAACGACGTTCCCTCCTTCCTGTGGCGCTCCGTTCCCGACGATGCCGCGCTGAAGACCCTGCCCAAGGAGGAGCAGACCGGCTCCGAAATCGATGCGCGCCAGGTATTTGATCGTCTCGCCGGCACCTGGACCTATTGGGGCTGGAAGGGCGGCTATTTCTCTTCGGAAGAAGATGCTGCCGCCTTCAAGGACGAGCTTGCCTATATGCTCGCCACCCAACGCGTCGCCCCGAACTCGCCGCAATGGTTCAACACCGGCCTGCACTGGGCCTACGGCATCGACGGCCCCGGTCAGGGCCATTTCTACGTCGATCCCTTCACCGGCAAGCTGACCAAATCCAAGTCGGCCTACGAACATCCGCAGCCGCATGCCTGCTTCATCCAGTCGGTCGAGGACGACCTCGTCAACGAAGGCGGCATCATGGATCTCTGGGTGCGTGAAGCGCGCCTGTTCAAATACGGCTCCGGCACTGGCTCCAATTTCTCGATGCTGCGCGGCGAAGGCGAAAAGCTTTCCGGCGGCGGCCGCTCCTCCGGCCTGATGAGCTTCCTGAAGATCGGCGACCGCGCCGCCGGCGCTATCAAATCGGGCGGCACGACGCGCCGCGCCGCCAAGATGGTGGTCGTCGACATCGACCATCCCGATATCGAGGAATACATCAACTGGAAGGTCAAGGAAGAGCAGAAGGTTGCGGCTCTCGTCACCGGCTCCAAGATTGTCGCCAAGCACCTGAAGGCGATCATGAAGGCCTGCTTCAATTGCGAAGGCGACAACGGCGATTGCTTCGACCCGGCCAAGAACCCTGCCCTGAAGCGCGAGATCCGCACCGCGAAGAAGGACCAGGTTCCTGAAAACTACGTCCAGCGCGTCATCCAGTTCGCTCGCCAGGGCTACAAGGACCTTGAATTCAAGACCTACGACACGGACTGGGATTCGGAAGCCTACCTCACGGTATCGGGCCAGAACTCCAACAACTCCGTCTCGATCAAGGACGACTTCCTGCGCGCCGTGGAAAATGACGGCGAATGGAAGCTGACCGCCCGCAAGGACGGCAAGGTCATGAAGACGCTGAAGGCGCGCGATCTCTGGGAAACGATTTCCTATGCCGCCTGGGCCTCGGCCGATCCGGGCATCCACTTCAACACGACGATGAACGACTGGCACACCTCGCCGGCCGGCGGCCCGATCCGCGGCTCGAACCCGTGCTCGGAATACATGTTCCTCGACGACACGGCCTGCAACCTCGCCTCGCTGAACCTCCTGCAGTTCAAGGACAAGGCCACCAAGCGCATCAATATCGGCGACTACGAACACGCCGTTCGCCTGTGGACCGTCGTGCTGGAAATCTCGGTGATGATGGCGCAGTTCCCGTCGAAGCGCATTGCCGAACTCTCCTACGAATACCGCACGCTCGGCCTCGGCTACGCCAATATCGGAGGCCTGCTGATGTCGTCGGGCATTCCCTACGACTCCACTGAGGCCCGCGCCATCGCCGGTTCGCTGACTGCGATCATGACCGGCATCTGCTATGCGACCTCGGCCGAGATCGCCGGCGAACTCGGCCCCTTCCCGAACTTCGCGCCGAACCGCGAGAGCATGCTCAGGGTCATCCGCAACCATCGCCGCGCCGCTTACGGCGAAACCTCCGGCTATGAGGCGCTGTCGATCGATCCGGTCGCGCTGATCCATTCGGAAAACCCCGATCAGGATCTCGCCGCCCATGCCAAATCGGCCTGGGACAAGGCGCTCGAGCTCGGCGAAAAGCACGGCTACCGCAATGCCCAGGTTTCGGTCATCGCGCCCACCGGCACGATCGGCCTCGTCATGGATTGCGACACGACGGGCATCGAGCCCGACTTCGCCCTCGTCAAGTTCAAGAAGCTCGCCGGCGGCGGCTACTTCAAGATCATCAACCGCGCCGTGCCGGAAGCGCTGCGCACGCTCGGCTATTCGGAAAGCCAGATCGCCGAGATCGAGGCCTATGCGGTCGGCCACGGCAACCTGAACCAGGCACCGGCGATCAACCCGTCGACGCTGAAGGCCAAGGGCCTGACCGACGAAAAGGTGGAAGCCGTCAACGCCGCGCTGAAGAGCGCCTTCGACATCAAGTTCGTCTTCAATCAGTGGACGCTCGGCGCCGACTTCCTGAAGGACACGCTGAAGGTTTCCGACGAGCAGCTCGCCGATATGAGCTTCAACTTGCTCGACCACATGGGCTTCTCGAAGAAGGACATCGAAGCCGCCAACATCCATGTCTGCGGTGCGATGACGCTGGAAGGCGCGCCCTTCCTCAAGGCAGAGCATCTGCCGGTCTTCGATTGCGCCAATCCTTGCGGCAAGATCGGCAAACGCTATCTCTCCGTCGAAAGCCATATCCGCATGATGGCGGCTGCCCAGCCCTTCATCTCGGGCGCGATTTCCAAGACGATCAACATGCCGAACGAGGCGACCGTCGAGGATTGCAAGAACGCCTACATGCTGTCCTGGAAGCTCGGCCTCAAGGCCAACGCCCTCTATCGCGACGGCTCGAAGCTGTCGCAGCCGCTCAACGCCTCGCTGATCGAAGACGAGGACGACGAGGATGCGCTGGAGGAACTGCTGCAGGCGCCCGTCGCCGCCCAGGCCGTCACCATCACCGAGAAGATCATTGAGCGGGTGATCGAACGGGTTTCGCGCGAACGCGAGAAGCTGCCGAACCGCCGCCAGGGTTACACCCAGAAGGCGGCCGTCGGCGGGCACAAGGTCTATCTCCGCACCGGCGAGTTCGGCGACGGCCGCCTCGGCGAGATCTTCATCGACATGCACAAGGAAGGCGCTGCCTTCCGTGCGATGATGAACAATTTCGCCATCGCCATCTCGCTCGGCCTGCAATATGGCGTGCCGCTCGAGGAATATGTCGAGGCCTTCACCTTCACCAAGTTCGAGCCGGCCGGCATGGTCATCGGCAACGACGCGATCAAGAACGCCACCTCGATCCTCGACTACGTCTTCCGCGAGCTTGCCGTCTCCTATCTCGGCCGTCATGACCTCGCGCATGTCGACACGTCGGATTTTTCGAACACGGCGCTCGGAAAGGGCATCCAGGAAGGCAAGACCAACCTGCTCTCCACCGGCTGGACCCGTGGCTACAAGCCGACGCTGGTTTCCGGCACCGGCGGCGAACGCCAGGCGGGCGAACCTAAGGGTGCGGCCACCGCGGCCCCTGCCCGCGCCGCTTCCACCGGCACGGTCACCGCCTTTGCCGGCAGTGCTGCCCGCAAGCTGGAGCCGACGGTTGCCGTCTCCACCTCCGAAATCGTCGCCTTCAAGCGCGATTACGAGGAACGCGCCAAGGAATTGGCCGAAGAGATCGCCGAAGAGGTGAGCGAGGAAATCACCAGCGACGCCACTGCCCTCTTCTCCGACAAGGCGGCAGCCGACGCGGCAACCGCCAAGACCGAAGCCAAGAAGGTGGAAGCCGAACGCCGCCAGCGCTCGATCATGCAGGGGTACACGGGCAACATGTGCTCGGAATGCCAGAACTTCACGATGGTGCGGAATGGCACCTGCGAGAAATGCGACACGTGCGGTGCGACGAGCGGCTGCAGCTGAGCAGGCTTGCGGTTCTGCAGTGTCTGTTGAGAAATCGAAGCTAGTTCTGGCTAAAAGCCTCTGAAATTGGCCATTTCCGACAGAAGAAATGGCAACCCGGCACAGCCGTCCGGGCACTAACAAGTGCCCGGAGAATCCTCTGAGGAACAAACAGAGAAACAACCGCAAGAGTAGCGAAACGCCATAAATCCGCGGGATGCTCAAGTTCGCAAAGTAAGACGGGACAACTGGACCTGCCAGTGGCATCCGCCTAGTTTACGAGCTGTATCGGAGGCCCTTCATGCTCCGGGAGTCAACACGAAACGAACCGACGACATCGGCCTCGCGATAAAATGACACTCAAGCCCATGCCGAAACACCGCCTCATCCTTCTGCGCCACGCCAAATCCGCCTGGCCCGACGGTGCGGCCGACCGTGAACGGCCATTGGCGGGTCGCGGGCGCAAGGCTGCACCCGTCATCGGCACCTATATGGCGCGCGAAAAGCTGATCCCCGATCTCGCCCTCGTCTCGCCGGTCCGCCGGGCGCAGGAAACCTGGAAGCTCGTCCGCCAGGCCCTTTCGAAAAAGGTCTCCGAACGCGAGGCGCCGGATATCTACGAGGTGTCGGCCGAGCGCATCCTCGATGTGATCCGGGCCGTCGAACCTGATATCCGCACGCTGCTCATCGTCGGCCACAATCCCGGCATGGAGAATGCGGCCTCGCTGATCGTGGCAGACGGCGATGCCGCTGCCGTGGCACGCATGCGGGAAAAGTTCCCGACGGCGGGACTCGCCGTCATCGACCTCGATCTCGACGGATGGGACGAGATTGCGGCGGGCACCGGTTATCTCGAGCGGTTCGTAACACCGCGATCCTTGGGATAATGCGACACTGTCGGGTTTTGAATTTGGTGCCATGGTGCCCGGCCCTGATTCCACCTCGCGCCGGTTCCGAACGGGCCATTCACGGAAGAATGGTTCGACAACGCCGACTTGGCTGGACAACCCGTTCTCGCCGGGCAGCCGCTTCCCCCCGCCAGAGTTCCGCCTTCGGCTCTCCTTAGCCGGCACCTCCGGCACACATGTACTCGGAGTGCCAGAACTTCACGATGGTGCGTCGGTCGTCCACCAAGAGGACAACTGCCTCGCTGTCGGTTTCCGCAGCTTTAAGAATGTCAAAAAGGGCTGTAGTCGCCTCGATCACTCGCGATCTGGAAAACGAAAACGGCGGAAAGTGCCAAAACTTCTGATGTAGGCCTCCCGCTCGGCATCGGCAGCGCTCTTGCCGATATCTCGTAGGAGATGTTCGTTCAGCCGGTGCCACGAAACGACCGGATTTATGACGGCACGCCATAGAACATGCAGCCTCGCGCGCCAACCGACCCGCCCCTGGACTGCCCCTAGCATGCGCTCTTCGCCTTTACCGATGAAGCTCATTGCACTACCCTCCAACTTTGATGTGCGGTGCCGTCCGCAACGATCCTCCTCCCCCGTCAAAGGGATGTGTGGCCGGATGTGATGGATTCGTAAAAGCGATGGCTATGGCGGATTCGGTGAAGCGCCCTTTTCTCTCCCTGCTGGGTGGGTTCGATTGCTCGGGCCTCGCCGCGGGGACGCCAGCGTCTACGGGCAAGGCGCGTGCCTTGATGGCCTATCTGGCGCTGCAGGCAGGACAGTCCCAATCGCGCGAAAAGCTGGCCGCGTTGCTATGGGGCGGGAGGGGAGAAGAGCAGGCCCGGGCGAACCTGCGGCAAACGTTGTCCGTCCTTCGGCGAGCGCTGAAGGCGACCGGACGGGAATGGTTCCGGATGGAAGGCGACCGGGTGGCGCTCGATTTGGGCGATGCCGATCTCGACGTCAGGCGGTTTGAGGCCTTGGCTGCCGGCTCCGCGACCGACGACCTCGAACAGGCGATCGCCCTCTATCCCGGGGAGCTCCTCGAAGGTTTCAATCTTGCCGAAGAGCCGTTCGAAGACTGGCTTCGCACCGAAAGGGAACGGCTGCGGATCACCGCCACTGCCGCTCTGGAAAAGCTCATTACCTGCCACATCGGAGGGAACGAACCGGGCGCCTGCATCCCAGCGGCAACGCGGCTGCTTGCGCTGGAGCCGCTGCGGGAAGATGTGCACCGTACGCTCATGCGCGCCTATGCCGCAATGGGAAGTTTCAATCTCGCCCTCGCACAATACCGGATTTGCGGCGATACTTTGCGCAAGCAGCTCGGCGTGCAGCCCGAGCCCGAAACGCGCGCGCTATACCAAGATTTACTCGCGCGCCGCATGGCGCCGCCTGCCGGGCAATCACCGGTGAAAGTAGCGCCGTTCGAACCCCGTCCTCAAACCCGCTACGTGAAATCGGACGGGGTCAGCATCGCTTACCAGGTGACGGGGGACGGCCCCTTCGACCTCGTTTACGTGCAAGGCTGGGTTTCCAATCTGGACTACGCCTGGGATTCATCGAGACTGTCGAACGTTCTGCACCGTCTCGGGTCCTTCTGTCGCCTCATCCGCATCGACAAGCGCGGCACGGGCCTCTCGGACCGTGGCACCGGCTTTCCAACACTCGAACAGCGCATGCAGGATGTCCGCGCCGTCCTGGATGCGGTCGGATCGCAAAAGACGGTCCTGTTCGGCAGCTCGGAAGGTGGCGTCATGTGCATGCTGTTCGCCGCAAGCTATCCCGAACGCACGGCTGCACTCATCCTACATGGAACCTATGCGCGAGGTCTCTGGTCACCGGATTATCCCTGGGGGCGTACCCGGGAGGAGCTCGAAGAGGAACTGCTTGCCATCGAGCGGGAATGGGGCCGTCCGGCGGACCTCAGCCGGGCGGCCCCGAGCCTCATCGACGATATGGTCGAACGCGAATGGTTTGCAGGGTACCTGCGAAATTCGGCATCCCCCGCCGATGCGATCTCCTTATGGCGCTGGGGCGTCGAGATCGACGCGCGCGATATCCTCCCCGCGATCCGAGTTCCGACCCTAATCACTCATCGAACCGGCGACCGCTGGGTCAAGCCTGAAGAAGGGCGTTATCTGGCAAGCCGCATTCCCGGCGCGACATATGTCGAGCTGCCCGGCGATGACCATATCATCTGGGGCGCCGATTCCGACCGGCTGATGGACGAAATCCAGCGGTTCCTGGTCTCCGCCCCGCCTGCCCCGACCGAGAGCGCCTTGCTGACGGTCTTGCACTTAGATGTTCAAGGCGCCTCCTCCGGTCGGGTGAAAGAATGGCAGGACGACGCCGTTCGACAGCTTCGCGCCGCCGACGGCGAGGCGATCGACCTGCGGGAATCCGGACTTGTCGCCGCGTTCCGGCAGCCCAGCCAGGCGATCACCTGTGCATTCGATCTTCGCGTCCGCCTGCATCACATCGGCTTGGATGTTCGCGCAGCCATTCACGTCGGCGAATGCGAACGGCAAGACGGGGTCTATGCGGGTGCGGTACTGCGGCTCGCCGCAGGATTTGCCGACTGCGCGGGACCAGGCGATATCATCGCCTCCCGAACCGTGCGCGATCTCGTTGTCGGTGCAGATCTCTCCTTTGATCTACGTGGACAGCTCGATCTGCCCGGAATCCCCGGTCCCTGGCCGTACTTCTCCATTGGGCAGTCCTGAAGTCATAAATGTTTGCTGTCCTGGGCCAGCAATGCAATCACAGAACTTACCTAGTCGGGGTGAACGGCGGCGGTAAAACGTGAGCCTGCCGACCTGCGGCTTTCCGCCGCTTCGCTGCTGCCTCATCACCGACTCGGGCTAAGCCACGATCGAGCTGGCCACCGCGACATGTTGATGGGAGCACAGGAGCGACCTTTCGGTCACTCACAAATAATGCCGTAGATATCGCGATATTGTTCCAATTGTTCTTTCGGGCCGGCCAACAGCAGCGGGCGAGCCGTATAGTTCCCCTTCACTTTCCTATTCTCGATATACATCCAATCGAAGATATCCGACTTTTCGAACTCGACGCGATCATCGGGCTTGATGTTGTGGATGTATTCCGGCGTATCGCCGAGAAGGGCGGTGAAATGGCCACCTGATGCCTTGATCTGATAGACCCACATGAATTCCACATTCGGCGCCATCTGATCGGTGGTCAGCGCCACGCCCTCGGCCTTGTCCGTAAACCCCAACTTAATGCTATAAATTTTCGGTTCCCGGCGGTGGATTACGCAGTTTCTCGAGGAAGCCGTCCAACTCCCTTTTGGACTTCGCGTGGGCTTTGACCATGGCCGGATCGCCGGGCGCGATCATCTGAACGTTTGGATTGTCCTCGGCCAGAGCGGGTTCGGTGGGAATGACCAGAATGGATAGTCCAAGCATTGAGAAGAGTGAAATGACGCTGCGCAACATTCGATAGGCCGTCCGAAATTGTTTTCAGTGTTCCGACGCAGTATAGCTATCTGAGGTTGATCTCCATCTCTGGTTGTAGTTGAATGCCCCTTCGAACTCTCTATAGCCGCACCTTTAGGGGAGAACATTGAACAGGCGCTTGCTCAACCTCGCCGCCCAGGATGGCTTCACGGTACCAGCAATCAACGGCCGCCCGGACGATGGAGCCAAGGGCGCTGGATAGAACCGGTTGAGCATCGCGTCGCAGACATAGTGCCCCCAGTTCGTCAGATGCTCCGTCTCCGCAGCGCCGAGGAAATGAAGGTAGGTGCCGACCTCTGCGGGAATGACCGACGACGGCGGCAGCGTGTAGGAGGCGTAGGGTTTGAGTTCGGCGTCCTTGCTGTCGATCGACCAGTAGACGCCATGGGTTCTTGCGCGCAGCGCCGATTTCGCGAGATCGTCGAGGCCAAGCCTATCGCCCTGTTTTGCAGCCTTGAAGCCGCCGATCAGGTCTCGCCGCCGCAACGACCTCACCTGATTGTCCGTCGTATCGAGAACGCGCTTCAGCTGCGAGAGATAGTTCCAGTATCCGCGGGTCGAGGAGCGCCAAGGCTCGCCGGCATCGCTGACAAGTAGACAGTCGCAGCGTTTCAGCGCCGGCTCGATGCCGTGATTGTCGTAGACGCCGCCGTCGCTCAATATTGCCCGGCTCGGAGCAACCGGTTCGCCAACGGTGTCATCGAGTTTTTCCCTCTTCCATGAAAACTGCGCCAGGTCCAATCGCAGCGGTGACAGCACCGGCGGGAATGCGGCCGAAGCGGCAACCGCGGTCGCGAGCGAAAGTGCCGGATGGAACGACACCCCGATCCGATAATCCGCAATATAGCGGTTGGACATGCGGAAGAGCGAACCGGTGCTGAGATTGCTCGCGCAAAATACGAACCAGGGCGAGCTCGGAAGATCTCTGAGGCTTGGCGATTTTCCATCGAACAGATGTCGCTCGTAAAATTTCGCGGCTTCCGCCGCCGCGCTCGAAAAGGGATTGAACAGACCCTTCAGGAAGCTCGGCCCATCAGCGAATAGCTGACTGAAGGCCAGAACGCGATCCAGATATTCGGTCCTGAAGTTGACGGCGATGTCGTTCTCGAAGATCAGCCGGGGCCAGATATAGGCGAGCAGGCCGGAGGCGATGGATCCGCCCGAGACCGAGGAGATCATATCGAGCTTTGCGAGAAGACCGGCCTCGTTGAGCCTGGCAAGCGATCCCGCGTGGAAAAGCATAGCCCGATAGCCGCCGCCCGAAAGGCAGAGGCCGAGTTTATAGCGCTCAGCGGGTGTCTCGGGCTCATCGGATTCCGAGAAAACGGCATTCGATGGGGCATGCGCGTCTTCCGACATGCTCGGCCTCACTCAGGGATATGAGTTTTCACCAATCTCTTCCGTCAGTCGAACTTCGCGGTCGCTGCCTCGGGACCGGCTACTTACTCTTGGTATCTACGGGAGTTGGCGTCACATTTGTGCCATTCCCAGTCCAATCCGGCTTCGTCCGCATGGCCATAGCACCAGTCGAGGCGATTGAGCAGCGGACCGAGCTCGTCGCGCCGTTTGCATGCCCGTAGCGTCTGGGGCCTCTCGCGATCGACGCTCGTGCGGCAGATGTCGTCCAGTCCTGTCCACTGTTGGATCAATCGATCCGGCGCCTTGGCTCCCTTGTCCGTGGCGAGCACCTTTCCGGTCTCGGACTCGATTTGCAGGGAGGCCGTGTTCCATACGTAAGAGAATTCCGCCATCCCGGCGGAAGTCTTACCCGTATCCCGGTTTCGGGCAAACCACTCGACAGTTCCCGACATTTCGCATTTTCCGGCGCAGCTCGCAGTCACCGAGCCGGGTTTGACGCTGTAAATGCGCTCCGGCCAGCGTTGAGCGAAGGCTGCCTTTTCCTTCACGACGGCGTCTTTGTCGACCGAGTTTCCGAAGAAGGAGACCTCGTCGGCATAGACGCCCTTCATAAAGGCCAACGCCGAGGCGCTGTCTTTCGACCATTCGTCATTGTATCGGTTTGCGAAATCAACCGCCTCCGTGGTCAGGTCGCCGGGTTCCGGTGCGCCCGCCTCCTCGGAATCGCCTGGGTCCGATGGCATGACGCCGGGTGTTGCGCTCACCTGCGGCGCGGCGTCCGACGGTGGCGGCGCGCTTTCCTGTCCCGAAGGCATATCCTCGGGCGTGTTGATGTTCCAGTCCCGCATTTCCGCAGCGGTGAGATACCTGATGTCGGAGCTGTCGATCGACAGGCTGAGCTGCAGCAGATTGGGGCTTACCCCCATGTCGGTGAGATAGCCGATGATCTCGCCGGTCAGTGCTTGAACAGTCGAGACGGCCAATTGGCTATCGATGGCAACATCGTCGGATAGGGAAACGCGATGCACGCCGATAGAGCCCGGCTGGGCAAATCTTTCAACGCCACCGACGAAGGCGAAGGCGCAAGCCGACGCGCACTCGGCGGCTCTGATCTGTATCGTTTTTGCATTCAGGAGGCGGAGGGCCCGACCGAACCTGATGGCTGCGACCACGTTTCCGCCGGGCGAGTCAAAGGTGACATAGCTCGGCTGGTACTGCGTATATTCGTCGACAAGCGTCATCGCATCGTCGGAACTCTCGAACACGCCTTTTATCGTCAGGGCGCGCTCTCCCGGCGCGGTCTCCAGACGTTGGTAGGAAATGGCCGCATGCCCCTTTCCGGCCATGGCGACGAACGCCAGCAGCATCGATATCAACGAGACGAATTTCCGCATTCTTCCCCAGCCCTCGAGCACCCGTACTTCTCCTGTCGTCATTCGCAGCATAGCTTGCGCAGGTCTGTATAGCCGGACGATGAAAATCACCTTTTCCACGCCAGCCTCATCCGCGACCGGCCAAAGCCGATTGCGTTCCGAAGAACAATAGCTTCGCAGAGAATGTCGACAGCTGCCCCAGCAGCTCAGATCAATGCACAAGGTCGATCTTATGGCAAGCGTCACAATCAGAAGTGATAAGACAAGGTATGCCGGCCTCGCCGAAAAGGATCGCAGCGCACAAGGCATCATAGACGCGTGCAATTGATTTCGGCTATGTCGCCTGCACCGACGCATTTGACCAGCGAGGCAGTTCGTGACTTCCACCTATGACAATCACGCCTTCGACCTGAGGAATGATCCCGATTTCTTCGCCCTTCTTACCGGCAGCTACAAGCGCATCGTCGGCCGCGCCCTCGTCGAGGATGGGCAGGGGCCGGATTGGCTTTACAGCCATGCGCCTTTCGTCGTCCTCGCCCACAATACCCTGCCCGACCCGCGCTTCATCTACGCAAATCGGACCGCGCAGAACTGCTTCGAATATAGCTGGGACGAATTCATCATGCTGCCGTCGCGGCTTTCGGCCGAGCAGCCTGATCGCGCCGAACGCCAGCGGCTGCTGGACGCCGTCACGCGCGATGGGTTTGTCGACAACGGACGCGGCCTCAGGGTGGCGAGGTCGGGGCGCCGTTTCTGGGTCGAAAATTTCACTGTCTGGCAGCTCATCGATGAGACGGGAAAGCGGTTGGGCCAGGCGGCGATATTTTCATCGTGGCGGGACGCGTAGTTCCTACGGCTTCACGCGGTCCGGATGCGCTGCCTGGAAGGCGGGGAGGTCGGCGCATCTGGCGTCGATATCGCTGATGCGTCTGAAAGCAGTCATATCAACTCCCCAGCGGCGGGCATTGTAGACCTGGGGAACAAGGCAGAGATCGACCATCGACGGCCTGTCGCCAAAGCTGAACGCGCCATCGGATTCCCCGAGCATGATCTCTAGCGTGCGAAGTCCATCGCCGATGAAATGCTTCATCCATTCCTCGCGAGCCTCCGCCTTGTCGGTCAGCGTCAGAAGATGCGAGACGACATGCAGATTGCAGATCGGATGGATGTCCATGGCAATTGCATAGGCGAGAGCGCGCACTCTATGGCGATCGGAGCTATCGGACGGCAGCAACCCGTATTCCGGCCGAGACTCGGCCAGATATTCGATGATGGCCAGCGACTGTGTCAGCGTTTTCCCATCGATCACAAGTGTCGGCACGAGCCCCTGCGGATTGAGCGCGAGATAGTCCGGCATTCTGTGCGCACCGTCGAGCAAGTTGATCGGCACGGTCTGGTAGTCGAGGCCCAGAAGATTGAGCGCGATCCGCACGCGATAACTCGCCGATGACCGCCAGTAGTCGTAGAGAATGATCTCGTTCATCGCCGGTCGGCTCCCTCATATCGTCCGACCGTCTGCTCGATCGCTCCGAAGATCGAATGGCCGGCATGGTCCTTCATCTCGATGCGGACCTGGTCGCCGAACCTCATAAAGGGGGTCTTCGGTGATCCGCTCTCGATCGCCTCGATCATCCTCAGTTCGGCAATGCAGGAATAGCCGTCTCCCCCCGCGTCCACCGGCTTGCCGGGGCCGCCATCGAGCTTGTTCGAGACCGTGCCGGAACCGATGATCGTTCCAGCCACCAGGTGGCGGGTGTTCGCGGCATGGGCAATCAGCCGGCCGAAGTCGAAGGTCATGTCGATGCCGGCATTCGCCTTGCCGAATAGCCTGCCGTTCAAGCTCACGAGCAAAGGCAGGTGCAGCTTGCTGCCGTCCCACGCCTCTTCTAGCTCGTCCGGCGTCACCGCGACCGGCGAGAATGCCGAGGCCGGCTTGGACTGGAAGAAACCGAAGCCTTTCGCCAGCTCGTCCGGGATGAGGCCGCGCAGCGACACGTCGTTGACGAGCATCACCAGACGAATGGCGCCTACGGCGGCTTCCGGGCTAGAACCCATGGCGACGTCGCCGGTGATAACGGCAACCTCGCCCTCCATGTCGATCCCATAGGCCTCGTCCGCCATCAGGATTGGATCGCGCGGTGCGAGAAAACCGTCAGAGCCACCTTGATACATCAACGGATCGGTCCAGAAGCTTGCCGGCATCTCGGCGCCGCGCGCCTTGCGCACCAGCTCCACATGGTTGACGTAGGCCGAGCCGTCGGCCCATTGATAGGCGCGCGGCAAAGGCGATGCGGCGTCATGTTCGTGAAACCGCATCGTCGGCTGGGCGCCCGTCTCGATGCCTTCGGCGACCAGACGAAGTCTCGGAGCGACATGCTCCCAGTCGTCTAGCGCCGCCTGCAGGGTGCGGGCGATGTGGCCGACCTCCGAACAGCGGGTCAGATCGCGGGAAACGACCACCAGGCGGCCGTCCCTGGTGGAGTCCTTCAAGGTCGCTAGTTTCATGTCTCAATTCCACTGCCGTAGGAGCCGATCCTCATTTGATTCCGGGGGTTCCGTCGAACTTGCGTTCGAGGCCATCCCAGCATTCGAGGTAATCGTCCTGCAGCGTTTCGAGCTCGGCCGCATATTTGGTCAGCTGCTGCGGGTAGCGGGTCTCGAACATGAAGGCCATGGTGTGATCGAGCTTCACCGGTTTGAGTTCGCTGTTGGATGCCTTTTCGAAGGCGAGCGCATCCGGGCCGTGGGGAAGCATCATGTTGTGAAGGCTGATCCCGCCAGGCACGAAGCCCTCCTCCTTGGCGTCATACTGGCCATGGATCAGGCCCATGAACTCGCTCATGATATTGCGGTGATACCAGGGCGGGCGGAAGGTGTGTTCGGCGACCAGCCAGCGCGGCGGAAAGATCACGAAATCGACATTCGCCGTGCCGGCATCTTCGGTCGGCGCCGTCAGCACCGAGAAGATCGACGGGTCGGGATGATCGAAGCTGATTGCGCCCACCGGCGAAAACGTCCGCAAGTCGTATTTGTAAGGCGCGTAATTGCCGTGCCAGGCAACCACATCAAGCGGCGAGTGGCCGATCTCGGTGACATAGAATTTGCCGCACCATTTCACATGGACGCGGCAGGGTGTTTCCTTGTCTTCAAAGGCGGCGACCGGCGTCTTGAAGTCGCGCGGGTTTGCCAGGCAATTGGCGCCGATCGGCCCGCGGTCCGGCAATGTGAATTTGGCGCCATAGTTCTCGCAGATATAGCCGCGCCAGACCGTCTGCTCGCCCACTGTCATGATCTTGAACATCATGCCGCGAGGAATGAGGCATATCTCCAGCGGCTCGACATCCATGATGCCCATTTCGGTGAACACTCTGATGGCGCCGAGCTGCGGCACGATCAGCAGTTCGCCGTCGGCGTTGAAGAAGTAGTCGTCGACCATGTCTTCATTGAAGACATAGGCATGCGCCGACATGCCGACCTGGGTCGCGGCATCGCCTGCCGTCGTCATCGTCCGCACCCCTTGCAGAAAGCTCAGCCTCTGCTCCGGCGCGGGGATCGGATCCCAGCGCAGCTGGCCGAGCGGCAGCGAATGCTCGTCGAGACAAGGCGCGGTTTTCCAGAGCGGATAGGACGCGTTCGAAAAGCGGCGGGTGTGACGCACGCTCGGGCGAATGCGGTACAGCCAGGACCGTTCATTCGTGCCGCGCGGCGCGGTGAAGGGCGAGCCGGAAAGCTGCTCGGCATAAAGGCCGTAATTGCATTTCTGCGGGCTGTTCTGGCCCTGCGGCAAAGCGCCGGGCAGCGACTCCGTCTCGAAATCGTTGCCGAAACCCGGCATATATTTCAGTCTGTTTGCGGTCGCCGCTTCCGCATCGGCGGCCTGGATCGTTGCCTGGTCCATGCTCAACTCCTCTCCGAAAACTCTACTGCGCCGTAGAGTTTACTCCGCTGCCGTCCCGATGACACCACGCTTGATCTGATCGGCTTCGATCGACTCGAACAGCGCACGGAAGTTGCCTTCGCCGAAACCCTCGTCGCCCTTGCGCTGGATGAATTCGAAGAAGATCGGACCGATCACCGTTTTGGAGAAGATCTGCAGCAGGATTTTTGTCATGCCGCCGTTCACCACACCTTCGCCGTCGATCAGGATGCCGTGCTTCTTCATGCGGTCGATCGGTTCGTCATGGCCATGCACGCGTTCATAGGACATGTCGTAATAGGTCTCGGGAGGCCCCGGCATGAAGCGCAGGCCGTTATCGGCAAGCCGGTCGGTTGCCTCGTAAATATCCTCCGTGCCAACGGCGATGTGCTGAATGCCCTCGCCCCGATACTTCTTCAGATATTCCTCGATCTGGCTGGTGTCGTCCTTCGATTCATTCAGCGGAATGCGGATCTTGCCGCAGGGCGAGGTGATGGCGCGGCTGACCAGACCGGTGATGCGGCCGTCAATATCGAAGAAGTGAATCTGTTTGAAATTGAACAGGTTGCGGTAGAAATCCCACCACTTGTCCATGTTGCCGCGGAAGACGTTGTGGGTGAGATGGTCGAGATAGTAAAAGCCGATCCCGAGCGGCTTCGGATTGGGCTCGCCAAGCCAATCGAACTCGGCCTCGTAAGCCGATCCTTTTGCCCCATAGGTCTCGACGAAATAGAGCAGCGAACCGCCAATCCCGACAATCGCCGGGACATCGAGCACCTTGTCATTTCCTTCATAGGGAACGGCGCCTTTCGACACGGCGTGATCGAAGGCGTGCCTGGCATCGACCACACGCCAGGCCATCGACGGGGCGCAGGGACCATGCTTTGCGACGAAACGGGCGGCATGACTGCCGGGCTCGGCATTCACGACATAATTGATGTCGCCCTGGCGCCAGACGGTAATGTCTTTCGTCTTGTGCCTGGCGACCGCGACATAGCCCATGCGTGTGAAGAGCTCGGTAAGTTTCTCAGGCTCGGGGTGAGCGAACTCGACGAATTCGAAGCCGTCGGTGCCGGCCGGATTGTCGGCGGTGATTTCCGACGGAGGCGCATCATGCGGGAACGGACCCATTTTCTTTCCTCCAGAGGAGATTGCATTTTCTATGCAAACTATGGCTCAAAACACGTGCAAAGTTCTTGCGTTCTTGATGCGTAAGGAACATTTTATGCACGACCTGTGAGCATTTTGGAGATTTCGCGCAATGGATGAGCCCCTCGACAAACTAGACCTGCGCCTCCTCCTTGAACTTCAAAAGGATGGCAGGCTCACGAACAACGAGCTTGGTGAGCGCATCGCGCTCTCACCGTCGCAATGCTCACGCCGGCGCACCAGACTGGAGGCCGAGGGATATATTCGCAGCTACCGTGCCCACCTCGATCGGGAGAAGCTGGGCCTTGATATGCTGGTGGTCATTTCCGTCACGCTTGCGACCCACAACCGAGACAATGCCCGCCGATTTTCGCAACTAATCAACGGCCTGCCCGAAGTTCTCGAAGCCTACGCGTTGACCGGCGAGATGGACTATCACCTGAAGGTGGCGACCCGTGGGCTCGCCGATCTGTCGAAGTTCGTCAACGACGTTCTGCTGCCGCACGAATCCGTGCAGCACGTGAAAACGTCAATCGTGCTCGACACGCTGAAGACGTTCGAAGGCTATCCGGTGATGATGCCGGGCAGCCGGCATGGCGACAGCGCGCGATAACGGTCAGAGCGGCAGTTCGGTGGAGAATTTCAGCTCGCGCAACACGAAGCTCGATACGACGGTGCGCACATGCGGATTGCGCATCAGATAGCGGGTCATGAAGGCTTCGTAGCTTTCGACGTCCCTCGCCCTTATCTTCAGCATGTAGTCGAAGGCGCCCGACAAGGCGTAGCACTCCATGATCTCCGGCCGCTCCAGCACCACTGAAGCGAAAGAAGCCACCGCCTCCTCATGGTGATCCTCCAGCGTGACGTGCGCAATCACGCAGAGCTTGAGATCGAGTTTGCCGGGATCGAGCAGCGTCACGCGCTTGCGGATGACGCCGTCGGCTTCGAGTTCCTGGATCTTCCGCCAGGCCGAGCTCTGCGACATGCCGGCCTTTTCCGCCAGGTCCGCCAACGACAGAGTGCCGTCGGCCTGGATCAGCTGCAGAAGCTTGCGGCGGAAATTCCCAGTTTCTTTCATTTTCGCCACCACATTCGAGAATATCTCCCACCACTATGGCGACAGCCGGCATGAAAGAAAAGAAAATCCGTCGAACACGGAGCATAATGACAGAGATATTGCCATTCCCGGGAGGATCAATCGATGACCAAGGAAAGCAGCTACACCGCCAAACTGCCCGGCCCGGACGGCCTTTATGACTATACCCCCGAAGAAGATGCGATCTGGGGCGAACTCTACCGGCGTCAGATGAAGCTCTTGGCCGATAAGGCTTGCCAGGAATATCTGGACGGCGTCAAACTGCTGGGGCTCAGGCCGGAGAAAGTGCCGCAGCTCCTCGATGTGAACAGACGCCTGAACGAGACCACCGGTTTCGGCGTGGAAGGCGTGCCGGCGCTCATTCCGCCCTCGCGCTTCTATGAACTTCTATCGCAGGGCAAGTTCCCGCTGGCGACCTTCCTGCGCCGCCGCGAGCATATCGATTATATCGAGGAACCGGACCTGTTCCACGAAGTGTTCGGCCACTGCCCGCTGCTGACCAATCAGAGCTATGCCAATTTCGTCCGGCACTTCGGCGAAACTGCCATGCGCCTCGGCAAGGGCTATTCATGGCATCTGTTCCGGATTTTCTGGTTCACAGTCGAATTCGGCCTGATCAACACGCCGCAAGGCCGCCGCTGTTTCGGCGCCGGCATCGTCTCTTCTCCGAGTGAAGCCAAGGCGGCAACGGAAGGCACGGGATGCGAATTCCGGCCGTTCGATCTGTTGAGCGTGCTCCGGACGCCCTACCGCATCGATATCCTCCAGCCGATCTACTATGTTATCGACAGCTTTGCCGATCTCGAGGCGATCGTGGAGCAGGATATCGGCGGCGCGATCCTCAAGGCGAAATCGCTGGGGGATTTCGCCCCGGCTTTCGAAGCCAAGGCTTCGTAATCCTGCGCTGCGATAGCGTGTGGGTATTCGTCAGATCCTGCGTTTCACTTCGGATCGGCGGGACTGCGATTGACGAATTCGACCGGGACGCCCGGCTTGACCATGCCGGCCAGCTCCTCCGCGTCCCAGTTCGTCAGCCGCACGCAGCCATGCGAGCCGACCTTGTCGATGAGCTTCGGCTCCGGCGTCCCGTGTATACCATAGGTCGGCTCGGTCAGGTCGATCCAGACGGTGCCGACCGGGCCATTCGGTCCCTTCGGGATCGTCAGGACCTTGTTGTTCTTTCCCTGCTTGAAATTTCGCTTCGGATCGTATCGGTAGACCGGCATTCGCGCGACGCCCTTGACCTTGTGCTTTCCTGAGGGCGCCGGATTGTCCTCGCTGCCGATCGTGGCGGGATAGACGGCAAGCAGCAATCCATCCTCGCCATAGGCCAGCACCTGCCCTGTCTTCTTGTCAACCTCGATACTCCTAACCTTGCCTTCTCTGGGAGGGCCGGGATCAACGACCCACACCTTGTCGCCGGGCGCGAACTGCGAACCCGGGTTGAGCGCATTCAAGAGATCGAGATCCATGTGAAAGCGCTCGGACAGCTTCTCCGCAACGCTGGTATAGCCGAGGCTCTGCATCTTTGCCTTCTCGCCGTAATCCTCAGGGATTCTGTCAACGAGCCCCGTGGCGTCCTCCGGCGAGACGACATAGCTCTCGATGATGGGCGAATTGTCTTCCAACCGGGAGGCGACATCCGGATCCGGCCTGCCGTCTACGGGAAGCTTGTTCATCGCCTCGAAGCCGGCCACCGCCTTGTCGACGTTCTCGCCGGAGAGACCGTCGATCACGCCGGGAGACGAGCCCGCACGGTCGAGCAGGACCTGAAGGCGGATGATCGCCGGGTCCGGATCTGCGGGCGGCAGCTTTCCTTTCCCGATATCGGCAAGGGAAGCGGCATTGATCGCTTCGGGACGAAGCTCCCCCGCGGAAGCGCCGCCAACGGAAAGGGCCAGAGCGAGCAGCGAGATCGGCAGGGCTGTTTTCATGGACAACAAATGGCCGACGTGGGAATTTGTTCCCACACCAGCCGGGCATCCTCCGACACAGCATCTGCTACAAGTCCGCACGACCGGTGGCAGGTTCCGGTCACGGCGCCTTCGCTTGCTTCCTGGCTTCGCGTGCTCTTGCCGCGCGGCGGGCGGGCCTCAGTTCTTCGATCGTCGGCTGCCACCATTCGGCATCTCGACGGGGAGGCGTTTTCGCAGGCCAGGTACGGACAAGTTCGTCGAATGTCGGCACCCGCCAATACCCCCAGAGATAATCCTCCGTGACCCCGGGATAGAAATCCGCGACGAGAGCCGGATCGACCAGTTCGCCGGTGATTTCTGTGAAGACGACGATCCCATACGAGGTGGCCACCGGGCGTCCTGTCGGCGGCAGGTCGTCGGTCGGAAGCGGGTAACGGCGGCGCTTGCGTTCGGCTGTGCGAAGCTTGCTGCGCATCTCCCGTTCGGTTCCCTTCCGCTCCTCGGCGCGCCGTCGCCTCTCCTCCGGTTCGTTTCTGCGAGCCGCCGCTTCGATGTCAGGCCATCTGCGTCTCAGTTCCTCATAGGATCGAAAGGGAACGTGCCATATTCGAAGATCGCCGTCCCATCGCGAGAACGGCACCTCGCGAAGCTCGTCGACGACGGTTTTTGAATAGGGCGTGCGGATTCGAAAGCCGTCCTTGCCGAGTTCCAGATATGGACTGTCGATGGGATCGAAGGCGAAGGCATCGCGCCCCTTCACATCCGCATGCGCGTCGGCTTCGGCCTCCAGCTCGGCAAGCCATCGGCCGATGCGACGGGACGCGGTTCGGCCGGGAACGAACCAGGCCCTTCGCACGTCGTTCCAGCGGGCACGCGGGAAGCGGTTTCGGAACTGCTCTACAGTCATCCTGTCGTAAGGGAAGGAAACCTCTGCGCCTGGCTTCGGCTCATCGTCACGGGGCGACATCTCGTCCTGGTCAGCAGGCGATTTTGTTTCTGTCATAGGAGGAGAACGCTTCCGCACCGGGATCGGTTTCCGGCGCGGCCGTACGTCGCCTTAACGACGCTAGTGAACTGTCTTCGACGGCTTCTGCGGGTGCGAAATGTTATGCAGCGTTGCCATGAGCTTTTCGAACTCGTTCAAGACACGGTTGAACTCGGCGTCCGGCATCGTGACGATTTCCGATACTGTCGAAGAAACTGACGCGATCAGTTTATCGATCCAAACGCAGCGATCGGCCGACACATTCCCGAGAACTTCGCGACGGAGTATCTTCAACTCGCGAAGAATGCGAACGATAAGGGCTCCGCGCTCCGCCCTGCTCAAGAACGGAAGCCTTGTCTGCGCCTGGTGGATTTCTGCTATCAGCGTCGTCGCCATCCCCGCTCTCCGCCCCTCAAATACAACCGGATATCACAACCGATGCGATTACAACACGGACTTTAGTCTGGCTCGCCAGCACGGTACGATTTTGTACGCCGTACCCGGTCATGGTTAATTGCTCGTCGCGACCAGATCCGACATCTCGCAGCTTCGGCGCTGCCCCTCCCACGGCTGATAGGTGTTGTCTTCCGGCCGATACGATCTGTATCGGGCGGCACATCGGGCTGCCGCCTGGGCATTGACTTTTGTGCCGCCGGCTTCAGGGCTTGCAGCGATATTCTGCTGAAACGGCGAGGCGCATTCGCGGATCTCGCCCCTATAGGATCGGTAGCTGTTGGTCGCAGGATCGAAGGAACGGTAACGCTTGGCGCACCAGGCAAGGTGCTCGGCGGCGAATTTTGGCTGCGGTGGCTGCAGTTCTGTCGACGAACGAGCGGGTTGCGAAGTCACCCTTGGCGCGACGGTCGCCGCAGCCTCGGTGACATAGCTGGAATACACAGGCGGAATTCGTTCATAATGCTGCCGATGGGGATCGACCTTCACCGGACTCGTCGTCCATAGATCGGGGGCGGCAAGATCCGTGAGCGCGGGTGGTCCGGAATCCGCCACCACATGCGAGGCAACGGAGGCCGCTGCCATGCAGGCGCCAACCGAGCTGGCAATGCCGAAGGCGACGCTTGCAATGGCATTCATTGGCCCGCTCCCTGCTGTTGTGCCTGGGGAACCCAGACACGCGGCCCGGCGCTGCTGTGACCGCCGGTGGCGACCAGCACGGCGATAATGCCGACGATCGACAAGAGAATGGCGATCAGCGGCACGGCGAGACCAGCGGATTTCTCTTCGGAATAGATCATGTTCCCTCTCCTCGATCCGTGCGGCCGCACGACGACGCTGCCGTCCATCGTGCGGCTGATCTGAAGATGATTTGCGAAAGGAAGACGCGGCAGAGCCACGTGAACGATCAGGTCACTTGATCACCTGGATCACCTTGCGCGACGACGGTTCGACAATGACACGCTCGTCATTGACCACCGCGTAGGCATATGTCGGATCGTCCGGAACGGGAGTCACGACGACCGTTTCCGGCAGCGGCTGGCCGACGACCACCTTTTCCTTCACAACGACGCGTGCCGACGGTGCCGGAGCCTCGCGGACATAGGTGACGACCTTTTCAGGCGGCGGATCGATCGCCGTGCCGACGACTGCGCCGGCAACGCCGCCGATAGCAGCACCGGCCGGACCACCAACGATTGCTCCGGTGATTGCGCCACCGGCCGCACCATTGACGGTCGAGGACTGGGCGAATGCGACGCCCGACATCACGGTCATGGCAGTTGCGGCGCCTGCGATAAACTTGAAGAGCATCTTTTCCTCCTTGCTTTTCAATGCGGCCTGCTTGCCGCTGCCAAACCAACTTGCTGGCAACGAGGTCGTTCCACGCCCCGGACCTCGGTCTGAGGCATCCCAGCCCTTGGTCTGGATTTCATTATTCGTCAGCCGCGCTATTCTCGAGCCGAACGCCATCCCATCGCGGGCCTGGGCAGGAGACCGAGGGAGATGACACGATCCAACCGTCGGGAAGCAGGACGCAGGCGCCTGGCCATGCGTCTGCCGCAAATGCGGGCGCTGATCATGCAGGCGCGCGACCCGTGGCAGCTCGAGCTTTTCGAGGCCTACCAGATGGCAGTCGAAGCGCGTGATCGGCTTCGAAGACGCCGGTTCAATTTGAAGCTGGTGCGGGAATATGACGAGACCTGCGTCGAGATCGAACAGCACGTCATCGGCGCGATGCGCGCGCCTGACTACCCCCACTACTGCCTCATCCCGTAATCGGCGACCGCAGCTTTAATCCGGGCGCCAGGGAATGATTGTCCGCACGAGCCCCGAGCACAGGTAATCGGCGCGCGAGAAGATTGCCGGAATCGGTTAAGGGGCCCGGCCGGAGGCGACCAGGGCGCTCATGCTGCCGCGAGGACGGGCGCCATAGCGGGACGCCACCCGCTCGGCCACCTCATTAACGATCTCCGACATGCGCTCCGGCGCCCGCCATTCGATTTCTCCGCTGAGCGGCGTGCCCCGGCAGAAAGCGGTCGCGATATCCTGTGCTGTGGCCGCGATAGAGGTCAGTTCGAGCCGTTCGCAGGAAACCGCCTCGAATCCCGCCGATGATACTTCAGCCTTGATCGGGCTGGGGTCGAAGTAAGAATATGGCAAGCGCCTGAGGAAATCGGGGGGATCCGACGGGAAAAGGCTTGTCAGACATTCGTCCACACATCTTGCGAAGTCGTTGGCAGCAAGCGAATCCCACGTCGAAAACAGGAAATGGCCTCCGCTCCGCAACACTCTTTTCGCCTCGTGATAGGCCTTCGGCTTATCCGGAAAGAACATGACGCCGAACTGGCAAACGACGAGATCGAACATCAAAGGGGCGAACGGCAGATCTTGCGCATCTGCGTGCATCCAATGCGTTCGCGACATCGTCACCGATGGTGCGCCGACGTCGATCATCGCCTGGCTGAGATCGGTGGCAACGATCTCGGCGGCCGGATCGAGCTTCGCCCGCAGAGCGCGTGTCAAGGCGCCGGTCCCCGCCGCGACTTCGAGCACGCTGACCGGCTTCGACCGTTCGGCGACGCTTGCCATTTCCAACGCATAGGGCTCAAAGAGAATCGGCACGAGAAGGGCTTGGTAAAGATCGGCGACGCCTGCCCCGAACGGAGGGGGAGGCGCGACAGATGCGGCATCTGCACCGTCATCGATGTTCGCAGAAACTATCACCACACGTCTCCAAACACAGCTCAATCGAAGTTGAAATATGGCTGAATCGGATGTTGTCCACCGGGACGGACCTTGGTCCCAGGCCTCTTCGACCGAAGTCCCCGAAGCGGAACGGTCGCCTGACCGCGTCGTTTGAGCGATATGGAAGGAGATCCGCTTATGCCCCAAAAGAACAGATCCCATGTCAACGATGCCTGGAACGCCTCCGTCATTGCCCTCGTCATCGTTCTGGCCGGTCTCCTCTATGTCTTCGGCGCAGCCATGTCAGGCGATAGCATTCATTTGACCGAGAGCATCAGAGGCGCCGAGGTCTTCGATACCAGGAATCTGCCCTGAAACAGTCTGGAAAAACTCCAAAGACGCTGTAGGTTAATCGGCAAAGTCTCTTGCCGGTATCAAAATGAATTGGCTGCGCCGCTGGAATGCCCGCTCACTCGCCTCGCAATTTTTCATCGCGGGTGGCTTGGTCTCGATCGCCGCCATGTTTCTGGTGGGCTTACTTGTCACCCATCTGATCGAGGAAGCCGTCATTCATAATTCCGGCGCGGCGACAGCGCTTTACGTCGACAGTGTGGTGGCGCCGCTGCTTCCCGACATGCAAACGGAATCGCTGCTGGACGAAGGCAGCGCTCAGGCTCTCGACGAAACACTCGGTCAAGGGGCGCTTGGCAGGCGCCTTGTCTCCTTCAGGCTGTGGCGGAACGACGGCACCATCCTCTATTCGAAGGACAAGGAGCTGGTGGGCCAGAAGTTTCCCATAAATGCCAAGCTGCAGAAGGCATTCGCCGGCTCGCTCGTCGCGCGATACGAAGTCGCCGACGACCCGGAAAGCGGTGCCGAGCGCGCGCTCGGCAAGCCGCTGATGGAAATCTACAATCCGGTTCTCCAGCCGTGGTCCGGCCAGGCAGTTGCTGTGCTCGAATTCTACGAGACCGCGGAAGGCCTCGGCGACAGTCTGGCGCACGCAAGGCTGCAGAGCTGGGGAGCAGTCGCCGCTCTCACAGGCGTCTTTTTCCTCGTTCTCTCCGCCCTGGTGTTTCGCGGAAGCCGCACGATAGAAGCGCAGCGCAGGGATCTCAAGGAACGGGTCAAGGAATTGTCTGCGCTGCTGGCGGAAAATCGCGGACTCCAGCGGCGGCTGCAGCGCGCTTCGCAGCGCGTGGCGGCGCTGAACGAAACATATCTGCGCAGCATCGGCGCCGATCTTCACGACGGTCCGGCACAGCACATTGCCTATGCTTCACTGCGACTGGACAGCGACTTGTTGATCAACGCATCCACCGAACCCGAAGCGCGCGAAAAAGAACTTGCCTGGATACGCTCGAGCCTCGCGGAGGCCATGACGGAAATCCGCAATATCTGCAGCGGACTGGTGCTCCCGCAGATCGAAAAGTCCTCCATCACCGATATCGTGCTGCGGGTCGTCGAAGCGCACCGGCACAAGACCGAAACCGTTGTCGAAGCGATTATCGACGAGGATGGACCCGAGCTCGCTGCTGCCGTAAAGATCTGTATCTATCGCTTCGTTCAGGAAGCCTTGAACAACGCCTATCGCCACGGCGGCGGCGTTCAGCAGACCGTGAAAGCCGTGTCGCATAATGGTCATGTTTGTGTGGAGGTCAGTGATCGTGGCGATGGGTTCGACCCGACGGAGGTGAGGCCGACAAGCCTGGGCCTGGTGGGGCTGCGCGAACGCATCGACAGCCTGGGGGGATCTTTCGATATCAAGACGGGTGAAGGAGGAACGACCGTGACCATGACCTTCGAGCCTATGGAAGCTGGAGAATAGAGATGACACCAATCACCGTCGGCGTCGTGGACGACCACCCGCTTTTTCGCGAGGGTGTAACGCGCAGCTTGTCGGAGATGAGCGACTTCGTGGTCATTGGCGAAGGGGCCAGCAGCGAAGATGCCGCCATGATCGCATCGAACAACCTCCCCGACGTGATGCTTCTCGATGTCTCGATGCCCGGCGGCGGATTGGCTGCGATCGCCGACGTCCTGGCGCTCAGCCCGACGACGAAAGTGCTGATGTTGACGGTATCCGAGGAGGTGGACACGCTGCTCGGAGCCCTGCAGCAGGGCGCGATGGGCTACGTTCTCAAAGGTGTCGGTTCACGCGGCCTCGCCGAAGCGATTAAAACCGTCCTCAGCGGGTCGCGATATGTCTCGCCGATGATGTCGGCGAAGGCGATGGAAAATTCGCTACAAAACGGAAACTCCGACAAGAACAGTCTGACGCCAAGGGAGCGCGAGGTGATGGATCTCGTCGCCCAAGGTCTGTCAAACAAGCATATCGGCCTGCGCCTCAACCTGCAGGAAAAGACCGTGAAGCACCATATGACCCAGATCCTGAGCAAGCTCGGCGCCTCGAACAGGACCGAAGCGGCCCTGCAATGGCGCGAACGGCGATAGCGCCGGCTCGACCTGCGATCCAGAGCTTTTCCGGGTTAGTTGAGCCAACAGAATGCTGCAATCCAACCCGGAAAGGCTCTACGGCGCCGTTTTCCGCATTCTGCCTCAGCGAAGGAAATTGCTCAGCCGGTTTGCGTCGCCGGCCGTCGCCTGCCGGCTTATGATCGTCCTGCCCTTCGAGTCCTTCATGATATAGCGGCCACTGCGCAGGCTTTCGGTGATGCCGTTCGCGTGGCGAACGTTGATCGACCCATCGGTGCCTTCGGTGGCTCTGGCCTTTGATCCCGTCGACGACGAGGCCGAGGATGAAGAGGATCCGGCGTTGTTGTTGGAGCTTCCTGCGCTGCTGCCGGAACCACTACTGCCGTTTCCGCCCCCGCCGCCATTGCCTCCCCCGTTGCCATTCCCTCCGCCGTTGCCATTTCCTCCGCCGTTGCCGTTGCCGCCGCCGTTATTGCCGTCCTTTGCCGCTGCGTGTTTCACCGTCAGAACGCGAAGGGAGCCATCGAGATTGATTGTCACAGGCGATGCGGCAACCACGAGGGCGACGGCAGCGCAGCCGCCCAATCTCAAAAAACCCCGTTTCGAGATAGTCAATGCCATTGCCTTGTTCATCCGTTCTTCGCCGTTCCTACGCCTATTGGACGCCTTGAGAATTTTCGCCTTTCTGAGGGCTAAATGCAACCGGACCTAGGTACTAAGAAAAGGCAGGACTTTGGTCCGGCATGCAGTGGATGCGCCCCCAAAAATACGAGCAATGTCATCACAAATACTGCCTCGGCGCGTATATTGTCGACATCGTCGCCATGGTGTTGCTGGACAAGGCGCAGACGCATTTTTCTGGAACTTCTTTCCTCGTCACCGCTTTGATTATCAAATTGCAACAGAGGAAACCGCGATGCCGAACCCGAATGATTCACCCGCCGTCCAGTCCCTGCGAAAAGAGCAGGCAGAGCAGCGAAAACAGTCCGGAAAGGGCGAACTCGACAAAGCGATCGAAGACACGTTTCCCGCGTCGGATCCTGTTTCCGCCACCCATACCTCCATTCCCGTGGGCCGCAGCGATGTCGAGGCGGCTGAGCGGGTGAAGCGGGAGCCGGATCCGACCGCCATTGACCAAGAGTATCCGCTGGTCGATCAGGCCCTGCAGACTTCGCACGCCTCGGACAGATTCGATGCCGACCGCGAGGAACTGCGCGCGCTTCAGAAAGAAGCTGGTCGGGTGGCTGAGTCCGCGTCGGAGCTGGCGTCCGGAACAGCCCGTCTGGCAAGGGCGGAAGCTAGGAGTTTCGTCAAGGATATGGAGGACAGGATACGCCGACAGCCGCTGACTGCCGCAGCGATCGTCGCCGCCATCGCCTTCGTGTACGGCGCAACACGCTGAAAGGGCGGCACCATGGCGAGTCAATGGACTGGCTGTCTGCACGGATCCTGCGCGCGACAAAAGAACCTGGAAGAACGCGGCGCGCTTTCGGATCTGGCCAGCACCGCCTCGACATGATCCCTCATGAAAATCGCATCCTACAATGTGAACGGGATCAACGGGAGACTGACCAACCTGCTGCGCTGGCTGAAAGAGGATGCCCCCGATGTAGCCTGCCTTCAGGAACTGAAAACCGACGACGCCAGGTTTCCGCGAAAAGAGATCGAGCGGGCCGGCTACGGCGCCGTCTGGCACGGGCAGCGATCCTGGAACGGCGTCGCCATCCTGGCAAAGGACAAGACACCGATCCTGACGCGGCGCGGTCTTCCCGGCGATCCTGACGACACCCACAGCCGATATATCGAAGCCGTCATCGAAGGAATGCTGATCGGATGCCTGTATCTGCCGAACGGCAACCCTTTTCCCAGCGCCAAGTTCGAATACAAGCTTCGCTGGTTCGGGCGCTTGCACGCCTATGCCGCCGAACTGCTCGAAATCGAGGTGCCTTCCATCCTTGCCGGCGATTTCAATGTCATGCCGACGGAGATCGACGTCTACAAGCCGGAGCGCTGGCGAGACGATGCACTTTTCAGGCCCGAAGTCCGCGACGCCTACGCCCGGCTCGTCTCCCAGGGCTGGACGGATGCCATCCGGCATCTGCATCCGAACGAGCGCATCTACACCTTCTGGAAATATTGGCGGAACAGTTTCGAGCGCGACGCCGGGCTTCGGATCGACCACTTTCTGCTCAGCCCGACAGTGGCGCCGTGGCTCCGATCGGCAACCGTCCGGCGCAAGCCCCGGAGTTGGGAGCATACGAGCGACCACGCACCCGTCATGATCGAGCTCGATCTTCCGGCAGCTGAAGCCGTGTGAGCGGCAATGCATCGGTCGCAGAGTAGCACGGAACCTGCGATGCCTGCTGGAGTTAGCTCTGCAAAGGAGATTGTCCGATGCGTATAAAACCCATTCCCGATTCCGCTAAGCTTCCGCCCAAGTCGTTGAACGAGGACACTCAGGACGATGAGCTGCCCGAGGCAGGTGTCGACGACCAGCGCAAGCCTCCCGTCAGCATGGGCAGCAGCCGCGAGGCAGTCGACGGCGTCCCCAGCTCCGATCCTGAGACAGGCCGCGTCGATCAGAAGGGGCGCATTCCTGCCCCGCAATTCTCCAACCGGAAGTGATCGTCATGGGCGAGAGCAAGAATTATCTCAATACCGACGAAATCCAGGCCGACGATCAATTGTCGCCGAAACCCGTCGAAGGAAAAGATCCACCACGGCATGTGCGCAAAAGCGAGGAAGCCGTCGCCGAAGGCTCTGACGATACGGAGCGCATCCGGGTTCCGCCAGCGGTCGCCAATCCTGATTGATACGATGACAGCATCGCCTCATTCGCCGCCGTCCAGATCATAGATGCGGCCCGTCAACCAGGCGGGCCAGTCGCGCTCGAAAAAGGATCTGGCACCTTTATCCAGTTCGCGGTTCGGACGGGTTGAAAGCCTGACCTCTTCGCCTTCGAGCCGAACGACGATCTGCTCCTTGCGATGCGCTTCGTTTTCCTTGCGGAAACGATAGTCCTCCAGCCGACTGGCACTCGCCAGCGGCAGGAATTCGCCCTCCGCATCGCAGATCGCCCGTGCTCCCCGACTGCCGCCGCCCCTGCCGATGTAGAAGTCCAGGGCGCTCAGCACCGCCTCCGAGGCGAGCGCCATGTGCCGCCATTGCACGCCTCGGACCGCTTCGGCCGCGCGCTCGTAGGCGAGGCCGTTGGCGCGGATTTCGGCGTTCAGCGCCCGCGCTTCGATCAAGGCCTGGCGGACGATCCCCTGATCGCAAATGATGCCTGCCTTCTCGCTCATGCGTGCCTGCACCGCCGAGCGGACCGCTTTGACAGTGAGCGGGCTTTCGGTTCGCAGGGCGGAGAGGAGATTGGCGATGCCCGCCTCTGCAGCCTCCGGTACACGTCCCGCGGCGGGCCGCTTTGCCCCGCCGGCGCCGATATGTTCGGCCACCCTGGTTCCGAAGACCTGCCCGGCATTCAGCGCCGCTCCACCGGGCCTTGTTACCCCATGCGTGCCAGCCGCCTCTCCGACCGCGTAGCAGCCACCCAGATTGGTGCGGCCCCAGCTGTCGACCATGATGCCGCCGTTCATGTGCTGGTTGTTGACCGCGAACTCCAGCGGCTCTGCGGCAATATCGATCTTGTAACGGCGATAGAGCTCGATCGCGAGCGGGTTCATATGCTTCAATCGATGAATCGGCATTTGCTGATCGGCGCCAGCCTTGCCGAGATAGAGGCGAACGTCCTCGTCCAGCCTCTCCAGGCTGAATGGCAGGTCGCCGGGAACGGGCAGAGGATTGCGATTGAAGTCCATAAAGACGCGCCGACCGGCTGCGGTCTCACGGTAAATGGCGAGATCGACCAGGCTCGAGCCGAAATCAAGCATGCGGGTCGCGTGGAACGGCCATTGATAGCCCTTACGGAAGATGTTCGACGCCAGCTCCTGGGTACTTCGATAATATCTCGCCAGGAAATGGTGTTCGGCGCCTTCGCCGTCGACCGAATAGAAATGCGGAATCGCCTGGACGTACGTGCCGGACAGATTCCAAGGAAATCCCTCTCTTCGCGTTCCGATGCCGAACTGGCTTTCGGTCAGGTTGACGAGTTCGACGCCCGCCTCGAGCGCCAATCCGAGGGAGCCGAAGCAGCCGTTGGGATAAACGCTGTCGCGATAGAGTTCGCCCGGCCCGCCGGCGGCAAGCACGATGACGCCACTCACGAACAAGGCGATGCCGAGCGGATTCTCCTGCGTACGGTCGCCGGCGCGCATGACGAGCATGCCGGCGATATTACGCTCAGCCCCCTCGCCCTTGGTGAGGATTTTCACCGCGGTGGTCTGGTTGTAGAACGGCACGCCCAGCCGGATCGCCTCCTCCGCCAGCACCTTCACCATCAGCCGCGAGGTGCGCGGGCCGCAGCTGGTGGCGCGGCCGACCTCGTCATGGTCGGTCTGATATCTCAGTGTTCCGCCAAGCGGATCCTGGGGCAGCGGCAGGCCCAAGAACTGCAGCGATGCCATCATCCGTGACGAGCCGACCGCCTCGACATAGGCCGTGTCCTCGTCCATGGCGCCGCCGCTGCCGATGGCGCGGGCCATCGCCCGGTAATTATCGCCCTGATCGGCCGTGTTCGCGGTGTGGAGGGTTTGCTTGTCGGAGCCAGAGCAGGCCGAGGTTCCGCCCCATGCGCTTTGGCTGATGATGACGACATCGACGCCGCGCCGCTTCATTTCCACCGCCGCACGCAGACCCGCAGCGCCGGAGCCGACGACGACGCAGCCGGCTCGGTAGATCGGCGTCGCGATGCCAGCGAGCCGGACCTCTTCCGAAGCGACGCCTTCGGCTGGAAGCCGCGGCATATCGACATCGGTCAGTGCGTCAAGAATTTCCTGCGGGACATCTATCGTCATCGGCGCACCACAATCAATTGAGCGGGATATCGACCCAGCGTCTCTGCCGGGAAGACTCCATGCAGGCGTCGACGATCTGGCAGATGTGGTGGCCGGTATCGAATGTCGGCCACATCGGTCTGTTTGCGACGATCGATCTTATGACCTCGGCCACCTCGATGATCTTGCTTTCATTGTAGCCTATGCCGAAGTTCGGCAACGGAAGGAAAGCCCTGAAGGTCGCATTCTCAGGACCGACGTCGATCTCGCGAAAGCCGCGCCGTCCCGTGCTGTCGTCGTTGGTGTAGAAACGCAGCCGGTTTATCTCGTCATAGGTATAGGCGATGCTGCCTTTCGTTCCATAGACCTCGTAGGTCTGCATGAATTTGCGGCCGGTGGCGACGCGGCTGAAGTCCACGATGCCGGCGGCGCCGTTTTCGAACCGGCACAGCAGGTTGGTCGCGTCGGGATTGGTGATATCGGCCCAGGCCTCGTTGCCCGACAGTTTCACCTGCTCGCCATAGGCAAGCCCCTCGACGATCGGCCGGCGCGGAGTGACAATGAGATTGTCGGCGATCAGGGAGCTGACGCGGCCGACGAGGAAATCCATGAAGCTGAAGATGTGCGAACCGGTGTCGCCGACGATCCCGGTCGGCGCGAGCTTGCCATCGGCGCGCCACATGAACGGTGCTGTGGGATCGCCATACATGTCGACGTGTTGGCAGCCGCGAAACAGCTTGATCTCACCGATTTCACCGGATTCGATGATCTCTTTCGCCAGATCATGAACGGGGTTTCGGGGAAAGGCGTGTCCGACACGGGTGATGACACCCTTTTCTCTGGCGATCTCGGCCAGCTCCAGCGCTTCGTTAGCGGTATTTGCCAGCGGCTTCTCGCAATAGACATGTTTGCCGGCCAGCAGGGCCGCCTTGGCCACCGGATAGTGCAGATGGTCGGGCAAGCAGATATCGATGAGATCGACTTCGGGATCGGCAACCGCCAGCTTCCAATCCTGGTAGATCCTGGCCCCCGGCGCCCTGTTGCCGATATCCTGCGCTACGTCAGGATTGCTGTCGACAAGCGCCACGATCCGCGCCGTTCCGTCCGAGACGCCGAAGAAATGCGGAAAGGTCTGATAGGCCATCGTGTGGACCTTTCCCATCCAGCCCGAGGCGCCAAGCACTGCAACTTTCACTTCAGACATTGTCGCTCTCCTTAGCGGATCTCGGCGCGGGCCCGGGGCCTGGTATCATTGCGTTCATAGGCGAAGATCGCCGATGGCAGCGCGGGCAGACCCCGAATGAGATCGGATCCCTTTTCGCCGACCATGATCGTCGGAGCGTTGGTATTGCAGGACGGGACGCGCGGCATGACCGAGGAATCGCAGATCCGGAGGCCTTCGAGGCCATGGACCTTGAGATCCAGCCCGACAACCGCGTCGGGCCCCGTTCCCATCTTGCAGGTGCCGACCGGATGATGGTCGGTCTTGGCGTTGGCGCAGCCATAGTCGAAAAGCTGCTCGTCGGTGATGACCTTCGGACCCGGAAGCCTTTCGGCCATGACATAGGGCTTCAGCGCCGCCTGCTGCATGATCTCGCGGGCGATCTTCAGCCCCTCCAGCGACATCTTCCTGTCGTGCGGATCGGACCAGTAGTTGGGATCGATCAAGGGTGCTGCACCCGGGTCGGCAGAAGACAGACGCACCGTGCCGCGCGAGCGCGGATGCAGATAGGCGGAGTTGAGGGTCACGCCGGCGTTCTTCAGCCGCTCGACGCCTGCTTCGATGCCGGAACCGAGGCCGAGATGGAACTGGATATCGGGAGACCGTGCGTCGGGATCGGCATACCAGAAGCCGCCGGTCTCGAAGAGCGACGAGGCGACCGGACCGGTGCGGAAGAGGACATATTGTATCCCCGCCCAAAGCGTGCGGTGGAGCTTCGCAACGCCGTCATAGGTGTGATCGCCGGTGCATTCGGCGATAACGAAAAGATCGAGATGGTCCTGAAGATTGCCGCCGACGCCAGGCAGATCGTGGAAGGGCTTGACGCCGACCGAGGTCAAATGGTCGGCCGGCCCTATGCCGGACTGCAAGAGGAGCTTCGGCGATCCGATCGCGCCTGACGAGACCAAGACTTCGCGTTCAGCACGCACGACCTCCAGACCGTGTCCGGTGGCGATCTCGACGCCGATGGCGCGGCCTGCCTCCAGCACGATGCGGACGACACGCGCGCCCGTCCGGATCGTCAGATTCTTCCGGTTTTTGATCGGCGAGAGATAGGCATACGATGCCGATGAGCGGCGCCGGTTGCGCTGGGTGAGCTGGTAAAATCCGACGCCGGCCTGCTGGCGACCGTTGAAATCGTGATTGTAGGGTATGCCGAGTTCCTGTCCCGCGCGGATATAGGCATCGCAGATCGGCAGCGGTGCCGCCGGCATCGAGACACCCAGCGGACCGCCATAGGCGTGGTAATCGTCGGCGAAACGTTGATTGTCCTCGGCACGTTTGAAATAGGGCAGGATCGAACGGTAGTCCCAGCCCTCGCAGCCGTCTTCACTGGCCCAGAGATCATAATCGGCCGCGTTTCCGCGGGTGTAGAGCTGCGCATTGATCGACGAGCCGCCGCCGATGATCTTTGCCTGGGTGTAGCGAAGCACCCTGTCCTTCATGTGCCTCTGGGGAACGGTTTCCCATCCCCAGCTGGCGACGCCTTTGGTCATCTTGGCGAAACCGGCGGGCATGTGGAAAAGAGGATTCCAGTCGCCTCCGCCGGCCTCCAGAAGCAGTACCTTGACATCGGGATCTTCGCTGAGGCGGCTTGCAAGAACGCAGCCCGCAGGACCGGCACCGGTGATGATATAATCGAATCCCATTTTACTGTCCTATTTGAAGCCGGCGCGCACCAATGGATCTGCCTGTGTCTGCAAGTCCGTCGATGCGATGTGATGGGCAACTCTGAGAGCTTGGCTGGCGACGGTGAGCGCGGGATTGACCGCAGCCGATGTGGGCAGAAAGCCGGCGTCGACGACGAAGAGGTTGCCGTGATCGTAGGACCGGCAGTATGGATCCAGTGGCGCCGTTGCCGGGTCGTTTCCGATGCGGATCGTTCCGCACTGATGGGACGGCGTGCGTTTGTCGAAGGGTCTCGACAGCACGATCGGAAAACCGATCGACCGAAGGATCGCCTTCAGCTTGGCGACAAGGGCAAGATGCGCGTCCCAGTTGGTCCTCTGCCATTTGAGGACGATCCGATCGCCGTCGACCATCACGCGGCTTTCAGGATTCGGTACGTCCTCGCTCATCGCATAGAAGTCGATGGCATGGTCCGTCATGAAACGCAGAAGCCATTCCGGCGCCTGCGGCAGAGAGCCCTTGAGGACCTTTTCGGAAATGCGCCCCAGTAACTGCACATTGCCGAGCGGCGGTCCGCCCTCCCCGTCCGACAGATAGAAATCGTTGAAAGCGAAAGTCTTCTGGTAGACGGCGGTGTTCCTGAAGCGCGGCGAGACCGCTATGACGGCCGAGGCATTGTGGTTCATGAAGTTGCGGCCCACCTGATCGGAAGAGTTGGCGAGTCCCCTCGGGAAGCGGTCGTTTTTCGAACGGAGCAAAAGCACGGATGACTGAACCGCGCCGGCGGAAAGGATGACGATCCTGGGCGAGACAGTCAGCGTCTGTCCGTTCTTGACGTAGGTGACACCGTCGATCCGGCTCCCCGCCCCGGTGTCGAGCCGTATCACCCGCGCATTTATCTCGAGCCGCACGTTCTCGTGTTTCAGCGCCACAGCGAGTGCCGCGGTTTCGGCATCCATCTTGCCGTCTTGTGAATTCGGATGTGCATCCCAGGGCGTGCGCGCCTTGGAGAGCCAGGCGTCGAGATCCAGGCCGAGCGGCAGCGAAAACGGATGCAGTCCTTTCGCCTTGAGGCGTGCCCTGATGTCGGCGATCGGCGCCTCGTCGGGCACGGGCGGGAATTCGTAGGCAACCGAGTGATGCGGTTCGGTCGGATCTTCGCCAAGACTGCCGCGGACTTGATACATCAGCTCCGCTTGCGAATACCAGGGCTCCATCTCTTCATAGGGAAACGGCCAAGCCGGCGACACGCCTTCCCGATGTTCGATGACGTCGAAATCTTCTCTGCGATACCGCGACAAGACGGCGCCGTAGAATTTCGAATTGCCGCCGACATTGTAATAGTTGCCGGGGTTGAAGCCCCTGCCGTTCGCCTCGTACCAGGTTTCCTTCGGCCGGAAATGTCCATGCTGGAAGATGGCGCGCTGGTCGCGATTGACGGGAAGATCGGCGATACGATCGCCGGCTTCGAGGACCAATATCTCAGCACCTGACACAGCCAGGCCGGCAGCGACTGTGGCGCCGCCGACGCCCGAGCCAATGATGACGATGTCTGGCGAATTGCTCATGTCAACACCTGCCCGTCACACGATCCGCACCTGGCTGTCCGGGTCGAAGAACACCGCCTTGTCGAGATTGAAGGCAAGGCGAGTGTTCTGGCCTGGGGCAATGCCGGCATCGGCGCGCAGTCGGGCGACGACGGATTTGCCGCCGAGTTTGGTGACGGCGAAGGTGTCGGAGCCGGCCGGTTCGACGACTTCAATCAGGCAATCGTCCTCGGTCAGCGAGCGCGCCTTGCGGTCGGCGCCGTCGGGATCGGTCAAGGCTTCGGGGCGGATGCCGAAGATCACCGGCTTGCCGGCATAGGCAGACAGGCCGTGATTGCCGGAGACGACCGGCAGCCTGAGCGGCGCGCCGTTCGGCCGCTCGAGCGAGACGGCCAGCCCGGCCGCACCGTTCTCGACGGTGGCGTTGAGCAGGTTCATCGCCGGCGAGCCCATGAAGTCGGCGACGAAGAGATTGGCGGGGCTGTTATAGATCTCGGCCGGCGTGCCGAACTGCTGCAGCACCCCGTCCTTCAGCACGGCGATCTTGGTCGCCAGCGTCATCGCCTCGATCTGGTCGTGGGTGACATAGACGAAGGTGGTGCCCATGCGCTGGTGCAGCCGCTTGATCTCGGTGCGCATGTCGACCCGCAGCTTGGCATCGAGGTTCGACAGCGGCTCGTCGAACAGGAAGACCTGCGGATTGCGCACCAAGGCCCGGCCCATGGCAACGCGCTGGCGCTGCCCGCCGGAGAGCTGGCTCGGCTTGCGGTCGAGCAGATGGCCGATCTGCAGCATGTCGGAGACCTGCTTGATCGCCTTGGCCCGCTCCTCCTTCGGAACGCCGCGGATCTCCATGCCGAAGGCGATATTGCCCGCCACCGTCATATTCGGATAGAGCGCATAGGACTGGAACACCATGGCGATGTCGCGCTTGGAAGGATGCAGGCCGCTGATGTCGCGGCCGTCGATCCTGATCTCGCCCGAGGTGATCGTCTCCAGCCCGGCAATGGTGTTGAGCAGGGTCGACTTGCCGCAGCCGGAGGGGCCGACCAGCACGAGGAAGCCGCCCTTTTCGAGTTCGATGTCGATGCCCTTGAGGATGTCGACGGCACCGAAGCGCTTTCTGAGACCGGAGATTTCCAGGAAGGCCATGACTTACCCTTTGACTGCGCCCGCCATCAGACCGCGCACGAAGTAGCGGCCGGCGAGGATATAGACGATGAGCGTCGGAACGGCCGCGATCATCGCCGCGGCCATGTTGACATTGTATTCGACCACCCCGGTCGAGGTGTTGACGACATTGTTGAGCGCCACCGTCATCGGCATGGAGTCACCGGTGCCGGCATAGGCCGAGGCAAACAGGAAGTCGTTCCAGATATTGGTGAACTGGTAGATGACGGTGACGACGATGATCGGCAGCGAGTTCGGCAGCATGATGCGGCGGAAGATCTGGAAGAAGCTGGCGCCGTCGACCTGGGCGGCGCGGACCAGTTCGGTCGGAAACGCCTCGTAGAAATTGCGGAAGAACAGCGTGGTGAAGCCGAGGCCGTAGACGACATGGACGAAGACCAGATTGACGGTCGAATTGCCGAAGCCGAAGGAAAGGCCGGTGGCGTTCTGCAGCGTCACGCCGAAGCGGCCGAGCGAGCCGAGGATCGTCGCCATCGGCAGCAGTACCGACTGGAACGGGATGAAACAGGCAAACAGCATCAGCCCGAACACCAGCGTATGGCCGGGGAAGCGCCATTTGGTCAGGATATAACCGTTCAGCGCCCCCATGATCGTGGAGATCGCCACCGCCGGCACCACCATCTTGATCGAGTTCCAGAAGTAGCCCTTGATGCCGGCGCAGGTCAGCCCGACGCAGGCCTCGCCCCAGGCCTTGATCCAGGGATCGAAGGTCGGGGCCGCCGGCAGCGCCAGCATGTTGCCGCCCTGGATCTCGTCCATCGTCTTGAACGAGGTCACGAGCATGACGAAGAGCGGCATCAGGTAGAGGATGGCGAAGATCACCAGCAGGCCGTAGATGACCAGTCGGCCGATCCAGCGGGCGCTGTTAGTCCTGCTATCGCCGCTCTGCGAAAGCATTGCGGTCGAGGTGCCGATGGAAGAGGTCACGCTGCTCATCGCGCCTTCTCCTTCAGTTCGGAATAGAGATAGGGAACGATGATCGCCGAGATCGTCATCAGCATGATGATGGCGCTGGCCGAGCCGACGGCCATCTCGTTGCGCTTGAAGGTATATTCATACATGAAGTTGGACGGCAGCCAGGCCGAGCCGCCCGGCCCGCCCGAGGTCAGCGCCACCACCAGGTCGTAGGACTTGATCGCCATATGGGCGAGCACGATGAAGGCCGACAGAAAGATCGGCCGCAACAGCGGAATGACGATGCGCCGATAAAGCTGGAAGGGCGAGGCGCCGTCGATCTGCGCCGCCTTCATGATCTCGCCGTCGATGCCGCGAAGCCCGGCGAGGAACATCGCCATGACGAAGCCCGACGCCTGCCAGACACCGGCGATGACGACGGTATAGATGACGAAGTCCTTGTTCTTGATCCAGTCGAAGTGGAAGCTCGTCCAGCCGAAGTGGTGCAGCGTCTGTTCGAGCCCGAGGCCCGGATCGAGGAACCACTTCCAGGCCACCCCGGTGACGATGAAGGAGAGCGCCATCGGATAGAGGAAGATCGGTCGCAACAGCCCCTCGCCGCGGATCTTCTGATCGAGCAGGATGGCAAGCAGCAGGCCGAGGCCTAAACAGATGCCGACATAGAGGAAGCCGAAGATCGCCATGTTGGTGATCGAGGTATACCAGGAGGACGGCGGATCGTTCTCGAAGGTCCAGCGCCACAGCCGCTGATAGGCGCGTGCGCCGGTCAGCGCATAGGACGGAAAGGTCTTGGAATTGGTGAAGGAGAGATAGGCCGTCCAGACGATGAAGCCGTAGACGAAGATCAGCGTGATGACGAAGCTCGGCGCCAGCACGATCTTCGGCAGCGCATCCTGCAGCCGGCCCCGCAGCGAGACCCGCGTCGCTTGCCGCGGCGTCAGAACCGGATCGGTGGTGGCAACTGTGCTCATGGAATGTCATCTCCTCCCTGCATGTCGTCATGCATGTCGTCATGGGGGTGGCCAGCATGCCTGTCCCCGCATGATCGCCCCCGCATATCCGTCAGGGGCTGAAGCTTCCCCGCGAGACAAGCGGGGAAGCCTTGTTCATCGACGACCCTTAGCGGGCGTCGTCGATCGCCTGGACGAGCTGGGTGACGGCTTCGTCGGAGCTCTTGATCTGGCCGTGGACGAACTTCGAGACGACGTCCTTATAGGCATTGGCGATCGCCGGAGGCGCGCCGTAGCCCTGGGCCAGCGAGCCGAACAGGGTGCCGCCCTCATTGGCGGCCTTCAGGTCGGCGATGCCCTTCTTGCCGCAGGCGTCGAAGTCGGTGTCGGGAACGTCGGTGCGGGCCGGCACCGAACCCTTGACGACGTTGAAAGCCGACTGGAAGCTCTTCGACAGCGTTGCCGTTGCGAGCGCCACCTGCGCCGCCTTGCGGTCGTCGGGGACGTTGAACATGCCGAACATGTCGGAGTTGTAGATGACGCTGCTTTCGGTGCCGGGGAAGCGGTAACACAGGAAGTCTTTATCCGGGGTCTTCTTGGCGGCGACGAATTCGCCCTTGGCCCAGTCGCCCATCACCTGCACCAGCGCATCACCCTTGATGACCATGGCGGTCGCCAGGTTCCAGTCGCGGCCGGAGAAATTCGGATCGACATATTTGACGATCTTCGCCAGATTGTCGAAGGACTTCTTCATCGTGTCCGACTTCAGCGATTCCTCGTCGAGGTCGTTGAAGGCCTTCTTGTAGAACTCCGGGCCGCCGGTCGACAGCACGATCGAATCGAACATCGTCGCTTCCTGCCAGTTCTGGCCACCGAGCGCCAAGGGGATGACGCCTGCGGCCTTGGCCTTGTCGAGCAGCGCGATCAGGTCGTCGAAGCTCTTCGGCTGGCTGCCGCCGATCTTGTCCATGACAGCCTTGTTGATCCACAGCCAGTTGACCGAATGGACGTTGACCGGGGCTGCGACCCACTTGCCGTCATAGACGGAGAACTTCTGCAGCGCTGCCGGCACCGACTTGTCCCAGCCCTCCTTCTTGGCCGTCTCGGTCAGGTCGCCCATCACGCCGGCCTGGGCATAATCGAGCACGGTATAGCCCAGCATCTGCGAGGCCGTCGGATAAGTACCCGCCGCAACCATCGCCTTCAGCGCCGTCATCGCCGCATCACCGCCGCCGCCGGCAACCGGGACGTCCTTCCAGGCAAAGCCTTCCTTCGCCAGATCCTCCTTCAGGACGTTCAAGGCAGCCGCCTCGCCGCCAGACGTCCACCAGTGCAGCATCTGCACTTCCTTGACGTCGGCAGCCTGCGCCGCACCCAAACCAGCCAGCATCACGACAGCAACCGCTGCCGAGCTCATGAACTTATTCATCGAAGAACCTCCCAGTTCCCGTTTGGAGATGCGGGACCATTCCCGCACCCGATCACCCGCCTCCTCAGGCGTAGTTTTCTCGCCGGCCAAGCCAGCCTCAGGTTCGCGGCATCCACCAATTGGTGCGCATGCCGATATGCATGTTCAGCGTCTTGGTCTCGGTGTAGTCCTCGACCGCATGGCGGCCGAGCTCGCGGCCGAGGCCGCTCTGCTTGTAGCCGCCGAAGGGAAGCTCCGAGGCGCCGTCCATGAAGGTGTTCATCCAGATGGTGCCCGCCCGCACCGACCGGCCGATCGTCAGGCAGGTGTCGAAATCACGGCTCCAGATACCGGCAGAAAGGCCGTAGTCGATGGAGTTGGCAATCCTGACCGCTTCACCAGTCGTCTCGAATGTCAGGACCGACAGCACCGGACCAAAGACTTCCTCGCGCGCCACCGCCATATCGGGCGTGACTGCTTCGAGGATGGTCGGCGACATGAACTGCCCCATGCCGAGGTCGAGCGTCTCGCCGCCATGGGCGACGCGGGCGCCGTTGCTCCTCGCGCCGGCGACATATCCCGATATCTTCTCCAGATGCTGCGGCGTGATGATCGCGCCGACCTGCGTCTGGGGATCGAGGGGATCGCCGACCTTCACCCCCTTCGACAGCTCGGCGACGCGCCTGACGACATCGGAGGCGATCGACTTGTGCAGGATTAGCCGCGAGCCGGCGTTGCAGCACTCGCCGGCATTGAAATAGGCGCCGAAGACGGCGGCATCGATGAAGGCGTCGAGGTCGGCATCGGGAAAAACGATCTGCGGGTTCTTCCCGCCCAGCTCCAGCGAAACCTTCTTCAGCGTCTGCGCCGCATTCGTCATCGTCAGTTTTCCGACACCGGTCGAGCCGGTGAAGGAGACCATGTCGACGTCTGGATGGGATGTCATGACCGCGCCGACCTCAGGTCCCGTGCCGGTGACAATGTTGACGACGCCATCCGGAATGCCTGCTTCCTGCAGGATTTCTCCGAGCACGAGCGTCGATCCCGATGTCAGTTCCGAGGGTTTGACGACGGTCGCGCAGCCTGCGGCCAGGGCGAAGGGCAGCTTCTGTCCGACGATCAGGAACGGGAAATTCCAGGGCGTGATGATCGATACCACGCCGATCGCTTCGCGCAGGACGACACCGAGCGTGCCGTCGCCAAGCGTGTTGTAGCTTTCGCCGTGGAGATCACGGGCAAGTGCCGCCGCATATCGCCAGATATCGACCGAACCGGCAATTTCTCCTCGCACCTGGGTGATGGGCTTGCCGGCCTCGATGGCATCGAGAAATGCGAGTTCCTCGGCGCGCGCCGCAATTAGATCGGCGGCCTTCAGCAGGATCACTGAGCGTTCGGAAGCGGTCATTCGCGGCCACGGTCCCTCGTCAAAGGCCTTGCGTGCCGCAGCAATGGCGCGCTCGGCGTCGGTCCTGCTGCCAGCGGGGAAGCGGCTGACCGTCACACCATGGCTCGGCGCGATGCGTTCGATCGGATCGGAGGCGCCGGCCTCCCATTTGCCGTCGATCAGCATCTTGAAATCACGCGCCTTGTGGTCGCTGAGCGCCGTGGGGTTGACGAGGACCGTCATTACCATTCTCCCTTGAACGTTGCCGGGCGCTTCTCGCTGAACGACGCGACGCCCTCTTTCAGATCGCCAGTCGTGGCGGCGAGGATCGAGCCCAGGGCTTCGACCGCGGTTCCGTTGTCTTCGCCGTTTGCCGATGCGATCATGAGCTTAACGATCTCGACGGCGGCCGGCCCTCTTACGGCAATCCGCTCGGCATATTTCCTGGCGGCGGCGAGCGCATTTCCTGTCGGAACGACCGCGTCGACGATACCGAGCAGGCGGGCTTCCTCGGCGGTGAATATCTCGCCACCGAGCGCCATACGGCGGACGGCCTGCGCGCCGAACCGGCGCACGAGACGTTGGGTGCCGGACCAGCCCGGCACCATGCCAAGGCCGGTCTCCGGCAGGCCGATCTTGATGTGTTCCTCGGCGATGCGAATGTCGGCAACGCCCGCCAGTTCGAGCCCGCCGCCAAGCGCGTGGCCGTTGAGGGCCGCGACAAGGGGCACCCGGAGCGTCGCCAGCCTTTCGAAGATCCGGTGACCGTGCCTTACCCAGGCGTGACCGAACTCCTGCGGCAGCATCCCGCCCCAGGCTTTGATATCGCCCCCGGCGGAAAAGCTTTTCCCTTCTCCGGTCAGAACGGCAGCGCGAACGTCCGGGTTCGCCTCCACCGCGTCGGCCGCCTCCACCAAAGCCTTCAGCATGTCGAGATCGAGCGCGTTCAGCTTCTCCGGCCGGGAGATCGTCAGCGTCGCGACATGGCCTTCGATATCGACCTTGACCGTTCCGCTAGCCATTGAAGGTGCCCTCCAATGTCCGCGCCCTCTTTGCCGAAAGCGAAAGCCCGATCTCAGTCTCCCGGAACAATGCGGCGTCCATCACCTTCAGATCGGGCGCGACGATCAGCCGGAATTCGGACTGATCGAGGATCTGGGTTTGAAGATCGACCCCGGGAGCGATTTCGGTCAACACGATGCCATCAGGTGTCAGCTTCATCACGCACCGCTCGGTGACATAGGTGATGTCCTGTCCCTGCTCTATCGCGCGCCTGCCGCTGAAGGTGACGTGTTCGACCTCGTTCACCAGCTTCTTCAGCTTGCCTTCCTTCTCGATGAGAAGAGTTCCATCAGCGATCGAAAGCTTCGCGCCGGCGTTGAACATGCCGGAGAAGACGATCTTCTTCGCCCGCGCCGTGATGTCGACAAAGCCTCCGGCGCCGGCCGTGACATGCGGCCGGAACGACAGCTTCGAGACGTTGACCGAACCGTCCTTGCCGATTTCGAGGAAGGACAGGAGCGACGCATCGAAACCAGCGCCTTGGAAATAGGTGAACTGATAGGGAGACGGCATGTAGGCGTCGGCGTTGCAGGCACAACCGAAGGCGAAGTCGAGCAGCGGCACACCGCCGACCGCGCCCTGCTCGATGACCCAGGTGACAGCGCCGTGAAGCCCCTCCTCCAGCAGAATCCGCGGTACGTTGGCCGAAATTCCGAAGCCGAGATTGACGCAGCTTCCCGCCTGCAACTCCTGCGCGACACGGCGCGCGATGACCTTCTGAACATTGAACTCCGGAACGCGGAAGCTATCGAGCGGCCGGAAGATCTCGCCCGATATTGCCGGGTCGTACCCAGTCTGCGTCGTCTGCTTCTGATCGGGATCGACGATGACATAATCGACCAGCATTCCCGGCACGCGGACGTCATGCGGTTTCAGTGAGCCTTCCTTGGTGATCCGCTTAACCTGCGCGATGACGATGCCGCCATTGTTGCGGGCGGCGAGCGCCTGGTCGAGGCCGCCGAGATAGGCGCCTTCATGCTCATAGGTGAGATTGCCGCGTTCGTCGGCGGTCGTGGCGCGGATGATGGCGACCTGAGGAACGATCGAGGGAAAGAACAGCCAGTCTTCGCCCTCGAAGCTGACGCGCTTGACCACCGGATCGTCCGAAGCGAGAGCGTTCATCGCACAGCCTTGCCGCCGAGGATCGACGAAGGTGTCGATGCCGACCTTGGTCAGCACACCCGGTCGCTTGGCGGCGGCTTCGCGGTGGATGTCGAACAGGATACCTGAGGGAATGTTATAGGCCGGAATCTCGTTGTTGGTGATCATCTGCCAGATCAACGGCGGCTCGGCGGATGACGGGCCTGAAGGATAGGAGCCGCCGATGATGCGTTTGAGCAGACCTTTCCTCGCGATATAGTCGACGCCCTTGATGCCGCTCATATCCCCGGCGGCAATCGGGTGAAGGGTGGTAATGTGACTGGGATGACCGGTCGCATCGAAACGCTCGCCGATCGCCTTCAGCATCAGGTCGGGGCAACCGAGACCGCTCGACGACGACACCGTGACGACTGCGCCATCCGGGATCAGCGCGGCCGCTTCGGCTGGTGTGAGATGCTTCTTCATGTGCGTCACTTCGAACCCCGTTTCAATTTCACGCTCTGCCGGCTCTCGCCGGCGCGGCTTTACCGGCGCCGCAACTTTCGCGGACGACCAGCCGAACGGCTGTCGTTACCGTCTCGGCTTCCGCCTTGCCGGCATTGATCTGCTTGAGGAGCATCTGCGCGCCGCGGCGCCCGATGCCCTGCGGATCGACCGAGACCGTCGTCAGCGCGGGAACCGCCGCCTGAGCCTCGATGACGTCGTCGAAGCCGACGACGGCGAAGTCGGCGCCAGGCTCCAGACGACGCGCACGCAATCCGTCGCAGACTCCGAAGGCGACGGCATCATTGAAGCAGACGGCTGCAGTGGGTCGGTCGCCAAGGGCGATCGCCTTTCCGATGGCCTCCACGCCGCCCGCTCGCGACGGGGCGGACGAGATCACGAGTAGCTCGTCGTATCCGAGCCCGGCCGCCTCCATTCCGCTGCGGTAACCGGCAAGGCGATCGTCGAAGACAGCGGTATCGGGAAAGCCACCGAGAAATGCGATGCGCTTATGACCGAGACCCACCAGATGCTGAACGGCGGACATCATGCCGTCCCGGTTGTCGGAGACGATGGACGAGACTTTGGCGCCAGGCAGATGTCGAACGACGACCACGACGGGAATGCCTGCCGCGACCAGCGGCTTGAAGTCGGCGGCATCGGTGGCGCGCGCCGGCGAGACGATCAGGCCCGAAATGCCATGTTCGCGCATCGATGCGACAACCTCGCGCTGCCTGTCGATGCTCTCACCGGTATTCGACAGGAACTGCACGAAACCCGCCGACTGAACGACCATATCGACCCCGACCGCCAACTCCGCAAAGAAGCTGTTCGTCAGATCGTTCACGACGACTCCGATGATCCTCGATTTGGAACCGGCCTGCCGAAGATTGGCTGCGCCGCGATTATAGACGTATCCGAGCTCGCGCATCACGGCATTGACCTTGGCACGTGTCGCCTCGTTGACCAGGGAGGATCCCTGAAGCACGAGCGACACCGTCGACTTGGAGACATTGGCGGCCTTCGCAATGTCTATGACGGTCACCCGCGCCTTTGTCACTTCACCCTCCCGACGTCGTCGTCGTCGTCGACTGATGTCTATTTATTTGGAACGTTCCAAATATGTCAAGAACCAATTCAATTAAAGCTGCGCTTTATTGACCTTTCTCTAGCCCTATCACGTCGCGAGGCGGGGGACGATTTTTGGAACGATTTAAAACATGGGATCAATCCGACAGGCTTTTCCCAACGTTGCGAGCTCGGGCCACCCTGCGAAATCTCTCATTCTTCAAGCCAAAAGATGAAGCGCGGCAATGTCGTGGATCCAATAGCCTGACGCAGAATCGCGATGCAGTTCTGCTGGAATTGCTCTCAAGGAACTCCCGCCCAGAGGCATTAGCGAAACTTTATCGTTTGTGGCTAATGCTACGGATAGGGGACGTGCCAGATCTAAAGCGGGGCCGGAAATGCCGCATTCGTTTGAAGCCATTCTGGAGAACCTGCCGCAGGGCATTGTTCTCCTCGATTCTGCCGATACAGTGACGGCCTTCAATTCCCGCGCGCTCGACATTCTCGGCCTTTCCGATGGCACTCTGCGCAGGGGAATGAATATCGACGGCCTGCCCGGCACCGCCGCCTGCCGTGCAGCGGCCTGTTCACGGTTGACGACCTGTAGGCCGCACACCTCGCAGTTTGCACTGGCCGACGGACGGATGATCTCATTGACCTGCGCCCCGTCGAGAGCGGGAAGCTGGATCCTGAGCTATGAAGACATCTCGACCCTCAGCCGCGTCGCAGACAGTCTGAGCGAACAACATCAGCGGTTCGACGCAGCTCTCAGCAACATGCCACATGGACTGTGCATGTTCGATTCGATGAAGAAGCTGATATTGTGCAACGCATCTTATGCACGGATGTACGATCTGCCGGATTTTCTCACTCAACCCGGAACGTCGCTGGTGGACATCCTCGCCTATCGGAGCCGGCTGGGAAATGGTCCGGCAGACACCGCCACCTATTTTGACGTTGTCTTCGAAGCGACGGCACTCGGCGCGCCGGCGAGCCAGAACATCGCGCTCACCGACGGGCGCATCATCAAAATCACCCACAATCCGATGCAGAACGGCGGATACGTGGCGACCCACGAGGATGTCACCAAGACTGTGCGGCTCGCGGAAGAGCTGCGCCGCCATCACGATCGGCTCGAAGTTACCGTGCAAAGCCGTACGGCGGAGGTCGAGCGGCAGGCGCGCGAGCTTGAGCGGATGCTCGCTCAGGAGCGGAGCATCAACGAATTGCAGCGGCAGTTCGTGGCGATGGCATCACATGAATTCCGTACGCCGCTTGCAATCATCGATGCTGCCGCCCAGCGACTGTTGCGGAAGGGAGGCGCGGTCGAGCCCGATTTTCTCAATGACAAGGTCGAACAGATCCGTGCATCGGTGAGCCGGATCGTCGATCTCATGGAGAGCATCCTGTCGGACGGACGCCTCGATACCGGGGAGATCGATATCAGTTACGACGCCTGCGCCCTGGGACCGTTGATCAGAACCTGCTGCGAGCGGCAGTCGGCAATCTCGAAGACGCATGGCTTCGTGCTTGACATAGACGGGTTGCCGGAATTCATCGATGCCGATCCCCGCAGCTTGAGCCAGGTCTTCACCAATCTGCTCTCGAATGCAGTGAAATACGCGCCAGGAACATCCGAAATTCGGGTTGCGGCATGGGAGGAGACGGGCAACGTCAAGGTTTCGATCAGCGATGACGGCGTGGGGATCGATGCTGAAGACGTGCCCCGGTTGTTTCAGCGCTATTTCCGGGCGCGCACGTCGACGGGGATTGCCGGAACCGGTATCGGCCTCAACCTTGTGAAGCAGGTCATCGAACTGCATCAAGGCTCGATAGAGGTGCGAAGTGCAAAAGGGTGCGGATCCACCTTCACGGTCACTCTTCCAATCAGGAGAGCCGCTGACGTTCTGGCGGGCAACGACGTTGCCTGATCATTCAGATCCTCAAATGGCGTCCTCTAGGGCCGATGGCTCGTTCCCGAACTGACGGCGCAGGATTGCTGTCCGGCATATCTACCCTATCCTTCTCGCAATAGAGGAGGACCATGCCATGGCTTTCATTCACACCCCGGATGCATCCGCCAGCGAGAGGACGACGTCGATGTACGCGTCGGCCGAGGCGAATTATGGTTATCTGCCGAACATGTATCGTGCCTTCGGCCATCGGCCGGAGGTGATGGAGAGCTGGGCGGGGCTGCTTTCGAGCATTCGCAGCCATATGAGCCCCAGGCGCTATGAACTGGTGACGCTGGCGGCCGCCAAGGAGCTCAAATCCTCTTATTGCATGCTGGCGCACGGCTCGGTGCTGCTGCGCGAGGGATTTACCAGCGACGGGCTGACGGCCCTTGTCAACGAGACGGAAAAGGCGCCGGTCGATGCCGGCGAACGTGCGATCATGGCCTTTGCGGCCAAGGTGGCGCGCGATGCGACGTCGGTCACGCAGCAGGATATAGACGGGTTGAAAAAACACGGGCTGAGCGACGCCGAGATCTTCGACGTCACGGCCGCCGCAGCCGCCCGCTGTTTCTTCTCGAAAATGCTTGATGCGCTCGGCGCTGCGCCCGACCACGCCTATATCGAGCGGCTGGAGCCGAATGTGCGAAAGGCGCTTAGCGTCGGCCGGGAGGTCGAGCGGCCTCTGGCGCCTTCACCGGCCGGCGGCACGTCGCAATGATGCGGTGACGCCGGCTGCTGCGCCCCTACTCTTCCGGCTTATCGGCAAAATGCCGGATCGCAAACTCGGCAATAGTCTGGCTCGAGCGATCGGCATCGTCGAGCATCGCGGGAAACAGTTGCCACTGATGCGGCATGCCCGCCCACACCTCGGTGGTGACATCCACGCCCTCCCGGCGCGCCTTGTCGGCAAGGCGCAGCGTGTCATCAAGCAGGGCTTCGCCGGAACCGACCTGCAGCAGCAGCGGTGGGAATCCGGTCATGTCGGCGTAAAGCGGTGATGCCTGAGGATCGGTGGCAGGCCGGCTGCCGAGATAGGTCTTGCGCAAGGTCTCGATCGACGCCTTATCGACCAGCGGGTCGCTGCCGGCATTTGCCGTCATCGTTCCGCCCGTCGCGGCAAGATCGGTGATCGGGCTCAGCGCAATCACGGCCGCCGGCAAGGGTTTGGCCGCCTGCTTCTGCCGCAGCACCGTCTCGAGCGCAATATTGCCACCGGCGCCGTCTCCTGCCACGACGACATTCTCGTTGCGATAGCCGTTATCGAGAAGCCAGCGATAGGCCGTCAGCGCGTCGTTGATCTGGGCGGGATAGGTATATTCCGGCATCAGTCGATAATTGATCAGAAGCACGTCGCTGGATGCGGCCTTGGCGAGCGAACCGGCGAACAGGCTATGCGTGCGGATGGAACCGCCGGAAAAGCCGCCGCCGTGAATGTAGAGAATCGCCCTTTTGCCGATCGGATGATGGAGCCGGGCGGGCCACATCAGCTCGCCATCCACACCATCGGCATCGACCTGCCGGACCTGAATGCGCGTCGGCCCCGGCATCGTCTCCATCAGCCTGGCGAAAGCAGCCCTGCGCTCTTGCAGGCTGTCGGCGCCGGCGAAGTGCTCCTTCCACAGGCCGAGCAGTTTTTCGACCTGGGCACGCGAGGACTGGCTTTGCGGCCCGATGTCCTCTCCCAGCGCCAGCGGTGCCGATAGGATCAGCGCGGCCAAGACGGGAAACAGATATCCGAGCCGCTTCGGCGCTCTTCGATCAGCATTTGACAAAATCCGCCCCTTCATCAATCTCTCCCGATGATGCTGCCGATGGCCGTATCTTTGGCCGCTTCGCCCAGCGAAGTCAAAAGGGTGACGAGCGCAACCTTCCGCTTTTTCGTCTCCAACGAGCAGCCTGATGCCGGCCCGCGGCAGCTGCGGCCTGCTGCGGGCTGACCGGACTGTCATCGGAAAAAATCGACAATTGCTGCCGGCGCGGCTTGCCATCTACCAGGCTTCCATCGGAAATAGGTGTCGCCCTGCCCTCAACTCCCGTGCTTCGGTTCGCGTAGGAATGAAGGATACCGATGACCACCATTTACCTTGCCGGCCCGGAAGTCTTTCTTCCCGATGCATTGCCCATCATGGCCGAAAAACGCCGATTGGCGCGTCAGTTCGACTTCGAACCGACCGGTCCCGGCAGCGACGAAAACCAGACACCCGTGAAGCGGACGGCTGCAGAGATCTACGCCCGCAATGACGTCGCCATGCGCCGGGCCGAAATTTGCCTCGCCAATATCACGCCCTTTCGCGGCGTCAGCGCCGATCCCGGTACAGTCTACGAGATCGGCTTCATGATTGCTCTCGGCAAATCGGTCTTCGCCTATACCAATCACCCCGACGACTATGGCCTGCGCGTCCGCTCGATCTGGTATGCGGGAATGGAGATCGACGAGACGAGCGGACGCCCGCGCGGGCCTGACGGCATCGCCATCGAAAATCACGGAATGGCCGACAACCTGATGATCGACGGAGGCGTCGAGGCGGCGGGAGGCAAGGTATTCCGTGCGACCGCGCTGTCGGCGGATCCTGCCCGCGACCTGACGGTTTATCTTCAGGCGCTTCAAACGATCGCCGGCATGCGCGGGTAGGACTGCACGCTTCACTCCGCCCTGATCGCCTCGATCACCGCTCTGAAGCCCGCAGACATGTGGCGGCGGCTGGGATAGTAGAGATAGAGCGGTTCCTCCGGCTGACACCAATCATCGAGCACCTGGACGAGCTCTCCGTCGGCAATGGCCTTTGCGACGCGAGGCTCCCAGATATAGGCAAGGCCGACGCCGCCGAGCGCTGCCTGCATCATCAGTTCATGATCGTCGAGTGACAGCGGGCCGGTCGGCTGAAAACTCACCGTCTGGCCGTCCTTCTCGAATTCCCAGGCATAACGCGCACCGGAGGGAAACATGTTCTGGATGCAGAGGTGAAGCTTGAGCTCGTGAGGCGTTTCCGGCCTCGGGCGCCTCTCGAAATAGCCGGGTGAACCGACGACGACCAGGCGGATGCGCGGCTTGATGCGCAAGGCGATCATGCCTTCCGTGACGCGCTCGCCGAAACGGATGCCGGCATCAAAACCCTCCTCGACAATGTCGACCAGCCTGTCGGTCGCGTTGATTTCCAGCTGCAGATTGGGATTACGCTCAATCAACGGTGCGATGACACGGCCGATGACGAAAGGACCGATCGAATTCGGCACGTTGATCCTCACCCTGCCGAAGGGCGTGTCGCGGTAGCGGTTCAGCGCATCGAGGGCCGCCGCCATCTCCCCGAAAGCCGGGGCGAGATGCGAGACAAGGAGTTCGCCGGCTTCCGTCAGCGAAACGCTGCGTGTCGTGCGGTTAAGCAGGCGGACGCCAATTCGGTCTTCCAGATTGAGCACGGCATGGCTGACGGCAGAGGCAGTAACGCCCCGCTCCTCCCCCGCCTTGCGGAAGCTCTTGTGCCGCGCCACGGCCGCGAAGGCGGCCAGTTCAGAAAGTTCGGTCGCCCGCATTATTGAATTGTACTCATCATAGTTTCAATAATAACAAATCTTATACAGCATCGGAATTTCGGTCAAATTCAGCCGTCAGCACAAAGATGCGACGCCAACAAAAGGAATTCCTCATGAAAGTCTGGTTCATCACTGGTGCATCCCGCGGTTTCGGCGCGCTGATGACCAAGGAAGCACTTGCATCAGGCGATGCCGTCATCGCCACCGCCCGCAACCCGAAGACCATCATCGAGCAATTCGGGGACCATCCGAACCTGTTGGCCGTCGCCCTCGACGTCACCAACGAGACGCAGGCGAAGGAGGCTGCGGCCGCCGGCATCGCCCGCTTCAGCCGCATCGACGTTCTCGCCAACAATGCCGGCTACGGCCTCCTCGGCGCGGTCGAGGAAGCCACAGCCGAAGAGATCGAAAAGATCTATGCCACCAATGTCTTCGGTCTCCTGAAGGTGACACGCGCCGTGCTGCCCTATATGCGTCGCCAGCGTTCCGGCCATATCCTGAACTTCTCCTCGATCGGCGGTTATTTCGGCTATCCCGGCTGGGGCGTCTACGGCTCGACAAAATTCGCCGTCGAGGGACTGTCGGAATCCATGGCCGCCGAACTCGCACCCTTCGGGATCAAGGTGACGATCGTCGAGCCCGGCTTCTTCCGCACGGACTTCCTCGCCGACACCTCGCTGGCAATAAGCCCTGCTTCCATCGCCGATTACGAGGGCACACCGGCCGGAAACATGCGCAATTTCGCCGCCGACGCCAATCACGCCCAGCCCGGCAACCCCGCCAGGCTCGCGGCCGGCATCATCACGATGGTCAACTCGGCCAACCCACCGCTGCGCATGCCGTTCGGCAGCGATACGGTCGCCATGATCGAGACGCAGCATGCGAGTGTCGAAAGGGAACTGGCCGCATGGCGCGAGCTTGCCGTCTCCACGGATTTCGCAAGCGATGCAATGGCTGGGGCCTGAGCAGCCAGGATCGATGCCGCCGCATTCAAACTTGGAGATGCGGCGGCAACACCATGATCATGGAAAGAACATCTTGTGGCAAATTGGCATTCGCCTCTCGCCGGGGATGGCCTATGTAGTCAGCGTGACCCGTGAAGAGGCAACGCATGTCCATCAAGACCATCTGTATCTATGGCGCCGGCGCCCTTGGCGGCACCATCGCCGCCAAGCTCGCAGGCAGGGAAGATAACGACGTCTCCGTCGTCGCGCGTGGGGCGCATCTCGACGCGATCCGCAGCCACGGTCTCAGCCTGCGCGAGGCCGATGCGGAAACCCCGCTCAAGGTGCACGTGACAGCAACCGACGATCCGAAGACATTGCCGCCGCAGGATCTCGTCATCACCGGCCTCAAGGGGCACCAGCTGCCCCCTGCCGCCGAGGGGATCGCCGGTCTGCTCAAGCAAGGCACCCGCGTCGTCATGATCCTCAACGGCATTCCGTGGTGGTATTTCCATCGCGATACCAGGAGCGGACATGCGGAACTGCAATTTGATGAGCTCGATCCCGGCGGCAGGCTCTGGCGGCTGATCGGGCCGGACCGCGTGATTGGCTGCGTCGCTTATCAAGGTGCGGAAGTCGTCAGCCCGGGCGAGATCCGGCTCTCTCATAACGGCCGCTTCGTGCTTGGCGAGCCCTGCGGCGAAATGTCTGCCTACCTTTCGGCCATAGCAGCAGTGCTGACCGGCGCCGGCCTCAGCATTACGACCACGACGGACATCCGCAGTGAAATCTGGAGCAAGTTGATGGGCAACGCCGCCTTCAACCCGATCAGTGCTCTGACACGGGCGCTGATGACTGACATCATGGCGGATCCGGCGCTGATGGATATTGTCAGCAAAGTCATGAAGGAAGTGCGCGCCGTCGGCGATGCGGTCGGCGCAGATTTCGCCATGTCAGTCGAGCGGCGGCTGGAGCAATCACGCCACATCGGCGGCGTTCGAACCTCGATGCTGCAGGACTTGATCGGCGGCAAGGCGCTCGAAATTACGCCGCTTGTGGGCATGCTGGTGGCGCTTGGACGCCTGACCGCCGTGCCGACACCGGTATCGGAAACGATCCTGGCGCTGGTGACGCAGCTGGATCGGGAAAACCGGCGCGGCAACTGACAACGAGGAGAACGGCAGCCATCAGGCGGTCATCCCTTTCCGACACCGCGCGCCGAAATTTCCGCCGCCCGCCTTTATGCCATTCCTATATTTTTGTCCCTCGCCCCGAATGGATTTCCTATCGCAGCCGGCTGTAGATTCTCGCCGTAACGGCAAGAGTCAAACGCCATGCGAAATATCATGTCCTCCGCCTTCCACGCTCTTCGCCCACATCGGATCACGCGCGGCGACCGGCGGATGCGCGAGAGGCGCACCGCCTGGGCGCTCGTCGCTTTCAGCGTCCTGCTGGCCTGCGTCGAACTTTACATCGTCTACTCCGCATTCTGAGCCCTCTGCGCGTGTTTTCCACGCAGCGAGAGAAGGCATGGGCTGAAGGGCCGATTTCCAACTTTTCGTTAACCGGCATGCTGGTAAAATCTCGTCGCCAAGTTATCAGATGCCACGAGACCGATGCCGAAACCGAATTTCCGCTTCACCCATTACGATCTCAAGGAACAGCGAGCCGGAACGATCGTCGAGGTGTCGCTGAATGCGGTGAACAATGTTCGTCTGATGACGGCGCCGAACTTCCAGCGGTTCACCGAGGTTCTCGATTTCAAATATATTGGCGGCGTGGCGCGCAAGTCACCCGTCAAGCTCACCGTTCCGGAAAGCGGCCACTGGCACGTCGTCGTCGATATGGAAGGCCACCACGGCCTTGCCGAATCTGCTGTCAAGGTGATCGCCGCGCCACCCAATCAGAAGACGCCGCGTTCTTCCTGACATTCGGACGGGTCAGCGCGGATTGCGCTCCTTACGAAGCTTCGCCCACCATTCCAGCCGCTTGCGGATGTCGCGTTCAAAACCGCGTTCCGGCGGATCGTAGAAGGTCTGGCGGCCCATTTTCTCCGGGAAATAATCCTGGCCGGAAAAGGCATCCGGCTCGTCATGGTCGTAGCGATAACCTTCACCATAGCCCTCGCCTTTCATCAGCTTGGTCGGCGCATTGAGGATATGCTTGGGCGGCAGCAGCGAACCGTTCTGCTTCGCGGCCTGGCTTGCCGCCTTGAAGGCGGTATAAACGGCATTCGATTTCGGAGCGGTGGCGAGATAGACGCAGGCCTGGGCGAGCGCCAGCTCCCCCTCCGGCGATCCGAGATAGTCATAGGCATCCTTGGCGGCGTTGCAGATCACCAGCGCCTGCGGATCGGCAAGCCCGATATCCTCCACCGCCATGCGCATCAGACGCCGGCCGAGATAGAGCGGATCCTCGCCGGCATCGAACATGCGGGCGAGATAATAGAGCGCAGCATCCGGGTCCGAACCGCGCACCGATTTATGCAGCGCCGAAATGAGGTTGTAGTGACCGTCCTGCGCCTTGTCGTAAACCGGGGCGCGGCGCTGGACGATACGCGTCAACGCTTCGGTATCGAAGCTCTCGCCCTCGCGGGCGGCACGCCAGACCTCTTCGGCAAGCGTCAGCACCGCGCGGCCGTCGCCATCGGCCATGCGGATCAGGCTGGCCCGCGCCTCCTCGGTCAGGGGCAGCGGCCTCTGCTCGATCGCCTCGGCGCGCGTCAGCAATTCCTCCAGGCTCTCCTCGTCATGTGATTTGAAGGTGAGGACGCGGGCGCGCGACAACAGAGCGGCGTTGAGCTCGAAGGAGGGATTTTCGGTGGTGGCGCCGACGAGGATGACGGTGCCGTCCTCCATAACAGGCAGGAAACTGTCCTGCTGGGCGCGGTTGAAACGATGGATCTCATCGACGAACAGCAGCGTCTGGCGGCCGTCCATGCGGCGCATGCGAGCCGCCTCGAACACTTTCTTCAGATCGGCAACGCCGGAAAAGATCGCCGATATCTGCTCGAAGGCCAGCCCCGCCTCACCGGAAAGCAGCCGCGCCACCGTCGTTTTGCCGGTGCCTGGCGGCCCCCAGAAGATCATTGAGCCGAGCGAACCACTTTCGATCATCCTCTTCAGCACGCCGTCCTCTCCGGTCAGATGTTCCTGACCGGTGACATCGGCAAGCGTCTTCGGCCGCAACCGGTCGGCAAGCGGCCGCCTGGCGGCAACCTCTTCCGGAACACGCGGCGCGAAGAGATCATTGCTCATCGAAAGAACTGCCTGATGCGCTGGCCGTCGCGCTCGATCTCGACCCGCCACAGGCCGGGGTCGCTATCGGCGATCTCAGAGAGCTCTTTGGTCGATTTCACGTCCGTCCCGTTGATCGAAACGATGATATCCTTGGGCTCAAAACCAAGGCGGGCTGCCGGCGAATCCTCCTTGACATCCGCAACGACGACGCCCGCCGATTCCGAGGGCATACGCAATTCGTCTGCGACACGCGGCGACAGGTTTTCGACGACGGCGCCGGTAAAGGGCGTGCGCCCGCCGATAACGCGCTGGTCGCGCGGCGAGGTTTCCGGGGCGCGATCCAGCGCCAGCGATAACTGCTCCTCGCGACCGTTGTCGATGACGGTCAGATTGACCGATTTGCCAAGGCCAGCTGTCGTCAGGCGATAGAGCAATGCGTCCGGATGCTCGACGGAGATGCCGTTGACCGACGTGACGATCTGGCCGGCCTTCAGCCCGGCCTTGGCCGCCGGGCTGCCTTCCGAAACCTTGACGACGAGTGCGCCGCGCACTTTGTTGAGTCCAAGGGCTTCGGCGACTTCCGACGTCACCGCATCGAAGCTCGCGCCGACATAGGGCCGCTCGAAGGATTTGACGCCGGCATCGGCGGAAGCGAGGAAGACCTTGACGAGATTGGCGGGAATGGCAAAGCCGATGCCGTTCGAGCCGCCGCCGCGCGAGAAGATCGCGGTATTGATGCCGATCAGTTCGCCCTTGATGTTCATCAGCGCGCCGCCGGAATTGCCGGGATTGATCGACGCGTCGGTTTGGATGAAGAAGCCGAACTCGTTCTTGACCACCTGGTTGCGGGCAAGCGCGGAGACGATACCGCTCGTCACCGTCTGCCCGACACCGAAGGGATTGCCGATCGCCAGTACGAGATCGCCGACCTCGACGTTATCGGAATTGCCGATCGGCAGCGTCGGGAAGCTCTCCTTGGTGTCGATCTTCAGCACGGCGAGGTCGACGCGATCGTCGCGCAGCACCACCTTGCAGGGGAATTCGCGGCCATCCGACAGCGCCACCTTGATGTCGTCGGCGCCTTCGACGACGTGGTTGTTGGTGACGACGGTGCCGTTCGCCTCGACGATGACGCCGGAACCGAGCGAGGACTGCTTCTCGGATCGATTCGGCATCTGCTGGCCGAAAAACTGCTCGAAGAAGGGATCGCCGGCAAAGGGCGACTGGCGCTGGATGATCTTTTCCGCGTAGACGTTGACGACTGCGCCCGACGTCTGCTTGACCAGCGGCGCGAAGGAGAGCTGCATCTGCATCTGGCTCTCAGGCACCGTCTTTGCCGTCTGCGCCTGGGCTGCAGCCGGCAGAACGAGCATGAGAGCGAACAGCGAAATGGAGGCGCGCTTGAACAGGCCTTGCATGGGTATCCCTTTTGAATCCTCTTGAGCAACGTTGTAGCGTCCGACGCTAGAAAGGAAAGAGGGCGGAAGCATGGAAGAATAAGGCAAGAGAATGCCCTGAAGTCGCTGCGAATTTGATTCAGGAAGATCAGCCATGGAACTGATATCAAAAGCCAAAATCTGGGCAAAGTCACTGAAGCGTGACATCGTAGCGCTGTGGCTTGCCGCTCGCGATCCTCGCGTGCCCTGGTATGCGAAAGCGGTCGCCGGTGCTGTCGCAGCCTATGCGCTTTCGCCGATCGATCTGATCCCCGATTTCATTCCCGTGCTCGGCTATCTCGACGATCTCGTCATCGTTCCGCTCGGCATCCTGCTGGCGACGCGTCTTGTCCCAGCGGAGGTGATGGCTGCGCTTCGCGTCGAAGCTGCGAGGCGGATCGAACGCCCGGCCGGCCGGGCAGGATTGATCTTCATCCTTGTCGTCTGGCTCTCCTGCATCATCTTTCTGGCTCTGGCAGTGCGCAAGCTGATTTGATCGGCAGTAAAGGAAGATGATGATGACATGGCGAATGTCGGCCGCGCTTGGTTTGGCGATCCTGAGTTTCCCATCGGATCCGGCATGGTCGGCGAGCTTCGATTGTGATGCGAAGGAATTGAAGCCGGACGAAAAGGCGATCTGCGACAACCGCGCCCTCAACGATGCCGACGTCAAGATGGTAACGACCTTCGAGCTGCTCTCCGGGCTGCTGGCCATGGGCTCGCGCGGAACATTGCAGGACGAGCAGACCGCCTGGCTGAAGAAGCGACAGGAATGCGAGGCCGACGCGGCCTGTATCAAGGCTGCCTATGACGAGCGGATGAAGCAGCTCGGCGAGACCTACAAAAACATCAACCGGCCGCTTTGACAGCGGCCGGTTGGCAAAGCCGCTGACTCTTAATCAGCGGGTCGTAGGTTCGAGACTACTCGGGCGTTGAGATCCCGCACGGCGCCGCGGTCGGCGCTGGTTGCGAAAGCCGCATAGGCCTTCAGCGCTGTGGTCACATTGCGTTTGCGAACCTCGGTCGGCTGCCAGCCCTTGCCGTCCTGCTCGGCGCGGCGGGCGGCGAGTTCGGCCTCGCCGACGCGGAGGCTGATTGTGCGGTTCGGGATATCGATATCGATCATGTCGCCTTCGCGCACCAGGCCGATCGTCCCGCCATTCGCCGCTTCCGGCGAGACGTGGCCGATCGAAAGGCCGGAGGTGCCGCCGGAGAAGCGGCCGTCGGTGATGAGCGCGCAGGCCTTGCCGAGGCCCTTCGACTTCAGGTAGCTCGTCGGATAGAGCATTTCCTGCATGCCGGGACCGCCCTTTGGGCCTTCGTAGCGGATGACGACGACGTCGCCGGCCTTGATCTCGTTGGCGAGGATCGCCTTGACCGACGCATCCTGACTTTCGAAGACGCGGGCCGGGCCGGAGAATTTCAGGATCGATTCATCGACGCCGGCCGTCTTGACGATGCAGCCGTCGACCGCGAGATTACCCTTCAGCACGGCAAGACCGCCATCCTTGGAGAAGGGATGTTCGACCGAGCGGATGACGCCGTGCTGGCGATCGGTGTCGAGTTCGTCCCAGCGAGCCTCCTGGCTGAAGGCGACCTGGGTCGGGATGCCGCCGGGAGCGGCGCGATAGAAGTTGCGGACGCTGTCGCTGGTGGTGCGGGTAATGTCCCAACGATCGATCGCATCGCCGAGCGTCTCGGCATGAACGGTCGGGCAATCGCGGTTCAGGAGGCCACCCTTATCGAGCTCGCCGAGGATCGACATGATGCCGCCGGCGCGGTGGACATCTTCCATATGCACATCGCTCTTGGCGGGCGCGACCTTCGACAGGCACGGCACCCGGCGCGACAGTGCGTCGATGTCGGCCATGGTGAAATCGACCTCGCCTTCGTGAGCGGCGGCCAGGATGTGCAGGACCGTGTTGGTCGAACCGCCCATGGCGATGTCGAGCGCCATGGCATTCTCGAAGGCCCGCTTGGAGGCGATGGTGCGCGGCAGCGCCTTGACGTCGTCCTGCTCGTAATAGCGGCGGGCGAGATCGACGATCAGGTGGCCGGCCTCGACGAAGAGGCGCTTGCGATCGGCATGGGTGGCAAGCGTCGAGCCGTTACCGGGCAGCGACAGGCCGAGCGCCTCCGTCAGGCAATTCATCGAGTTTGCAGTGAACATCCCGGAGCACGAACCGCAGGTCGGACAGGCTGAACGCTCGATGACCTTGACGTCGTCATCGGAGATCTTGTCATCGGCAGCCGCGACCATGGCATCGACGAGGTCGAGCGCGTGTTGCTTGCCATGCAGCACGACCTTGCCCGCTTCCATCGGACCGCCGGAAACGAAGACTGTCGGGATGTTGAGGCGCAGCGATGCCATCAGCATGCCGGGGGTGATCTTGTCGCAGTTGGAAATGCAGACCATGGCGTCGGCGCAATGGGCATTGACCATGTATTCGACACTGTCGGCGATCAGCTCGCGCGACGGCAGCGAATAGAGCATGCCGTCATGGCCCATGGCGATGCCGTCGTCGACGGCGATCGTGTTGAACTCCTTAGCAACGCCGCCGGCCGCCTCGATTTCGCGAGCGACCAGCTGGCCGAGATCCTTCAGATGCACATGGCCGGGAACGAATTGGGTGAAGGAATTCACCACCGCGATGATCGGCTTGCCGAAATCCGAATCCTTCATGCCCGTGGCGCGCCAAAGGCCGCGCGCGCCCGCCATGTTGCGGCCGTGGGTCGTGGTTCTGGAACGGTAAGCTGGCATTGGTGTCTTCCTCGACATGTCGGAAACATCAGGCGAAGCCGGGGCGGCAATGAAGCCTGCGGGCCGGGCGAACGCCGCTTTTTGGAATTGTCCTAATCCAATCGATGGGAGCTGTCACTACCGGCAAGGCCAAATCCGGTACGCTGCCGGGAGAAGCGCGTCGAACGCCATTCGAATATATACGGTTCGGCGGGACCTTTGGTTACGACCTATTCCATCACAGCCGAACACAAAAAATTGGCTTCCCGTCGGCAATATTCAAGGCATAGAGATTGATCCGAACATGCGGGCAGTTCGTTTAAGGACTATATTCGGAGTATCCGCCCTGGAGGTTTTCGACATGCCAAGCTACCGCCCCCCGAAGATCGCGTCGTCGGAGATCACGCCGCGTCAGGTCTATCTGCGCCGCCGTGAATTCCTGGGCGCCGCAGCGCTTGGCGCCATGGCGCTCTATGGCGCCGGCAAGGCGAGCGCGGCCGCCTTTTCCGCCGTCGAGAGCAAGTACAAGGTCGATGAGAAGACGACGCCGATCAAGGATGTCACGACCTACAATAATTTCTATGAGTTCGGTCTCGACAAGGGCGACCCTGCCGCTCTCTCCGGCGATTTCAAGCCGCTGCCCTGGACGGTCAAGGTCGACGGCATGGTCAACAAGCCAGGCACCTTCGACGTCGAGGCGCTGATGAAGGAATTCCCAATCGAGGAGCGCACCTATCGGATGCGCTGCGTCGAGGCCTGGTCGATGGTCATTCCATGGAACGGGTTTCCGCTGGCGGCGCTACTCGACAAGGTGGAGCCGCTCGGCAGCGCCAAATATGTCGCCTTCGAAACCGTCGTGCGGCCGGAGGAGATGCCGGGGCAGAAGGGCTTCTTCCAGTCGCTCGACTGGCCCTATGTCGAGGGGCTGCGGCTGGACGAGGCGCGCCACCCGCTGACGCTGCTTGCCGTCGGACTTTATGGTGAAACGCTGCCGAACCAGAATGGTGCGCCGATCCGCCTGGTCGTGCCGTGGAAATACGGCTTCAAGGGCATCAAGTCGATCGTCAGGATCACGCTCACCGACCAGCAGCCGAAAAACACCTGGCAGGTGACAAATCCGCAGGAATACGGTTTCTACGCCAACGTCAATCCTGCCGTCGACCATCCACGCTGGAGCCAGGCGAGCGAACGACGCATCGGCGAAAGCGGTTTCTTCGGCGCAAGTCGCCACCCCACCCTGCCCTTCAACGGCTATGCCGACGAGGTGGCGAGCCTTTATGCCGGCATGGACCTGAAGGCGAATTTCTGATGGCCGAACTGTCGCTTGCCATCCCGAAGCGCTGGCAGCCTGCCTCCGTCTGGCTGCTTTATACCGTCGGGCTCGTGCCTGCCGCCTGGACCTTTTATCTCGGCGCGACCGACCAGCTCGGCGCCGATCCGGTCAAGACCTTCGAGCTCTTCCTCGGCATCTGGACGATCCGCTTCCTGATCGCGACACTTGCAGTGTCCCCTGCCCGCGAGTTGTTCGGCTGGAATTATTTGCGCTACCGCCGCGCTCTCGGCCTTTTGACCTTCTACTACGCGCTGATGCATTTCACCGTTTACATGGTGCTCGACCAGGCGATGGATATTCAGGCCGTCATCAATGACGTGCTGAAGCGCCCGTTCATCATGTTCGGCATGGCCGGCCTTGCGATGCTTATTCCCCTGGCGGTGACATCCAATAATTTCTCGATCCGTCGCCTCGGCAATCGCTGGATCTGGCTGCACCGCCTCGTCTACATCCTTGCCGCCTCCGGGGCTCTGCATTTTGCGCTTTCGACCAAGGTCCTCGATCTCGAGCAGTTTATTTATGTGGGGTTGATCATCGCGCTCATCCTTTACCGCTCCTGGCGGCCGATCGCGCGCAGTCGGAAGAAAAGCCAGGGGCGGCAACGCAATCGTGCGGTGGCGTCGGTTTCCTGAAGCCAGCCGTCAACGGCGCGCGGGATCAAAGGCACAGGCCGCAGCGATGCCGATCGCATAGGCCAGTATGTTCCAGAGGGAAAATATCCGGCCAAGCAACAGGGCGCCTGCAGTCGTCAGCCGAAACGCGTCCAACCAGGGTGTATGATAAAGCCGGAACAATTCGACTGCGATTGCCATGAACAGCGCCATGACCGCAATGACTGCCCGCGGTGACTTTCCGAGAACGAGCGCCACCAGCAGATAGACCATCGCTCCCCACAGCGCCGACCCGCCATATTTGACGACGACGAAAGGCAGATCGACCGCGTAGCCGAAGCGCCTGAGCGCCAGGCCGGCCGCAATCACCACAAGCACAGCCGCGAGACGGAGGAACTGCGCTCGAGAATGCGCTTCGCGCATAGAATCTTCTTCCCTCTTAATCTCCACAGTTTGGAGCTCTGGGCGGACATAAGAATGGCTCCGTCGCTAAAGAAGCTGCGCCGCTTCCGTTTTCGACCGATGCACAAACGAAAACAGCCGGGCTTTGCAGGCCCGGCTGTTTTCTATCCGCCGAAGCGGAAGACTTAGGCGGCGACGGCCTGCTCTTCGGCAGCGACGCGGGCCTTGTCGGCTGCGCCCTTGGCGTAGGTGTCGCGGTCGACGAACTCGATCACGGCCATGGCGGCGTTGTCGCCCTGGCGGAAGCCGGCCTTCATGATGCGCAGGTAGCCGCCGTTGCGGGTGGCGTAACGCGTTGCGATCGTGTCGAACAGCTTCGAGACGACGGCGGCATCGCGGATCTGCGAGATCGCCTGACGGCGAGCGTGCAGGTCGCCGCGCTTGCCGAGCGTGACCAGCTTTTCGACGATCGGACGGATTTCCTTGGCCTTCGGCAGGGTCGTGACGATCTGCTCGTGGGTAATCAGCGAAGCCGCCATGTTGGCGAACATCGCCTTGCGGTGGCTTGCGGTTCTATTCAGCTTGCGGCCGGCTTTACCATGGCGCATTGCTATTCTCCTTTAATGCAGTGCCCTTACGTTAGGTGGGCCTGCCGTTTCCTGGCACATGCAGGCGATCGGCCTGCTGTTTGACGGGGAAAGGCAGCCGAAAGAGCCTGCCTTTTGTTATGTTCTTGCGATCGGCGTGCGGGCGGAAAACCGCTTTACACTTTTCCTCACGCCGCTCAGTACTGGTCTTCGTAACGCTTGGCGAGATCTTCGATGTTCTCGGGCGGCCATGCCGGCACTTCCATGCCGAGGTGCAGGCCCATGGAAGCGAGAACTTCCTTGATTTCGTTCAGCGACTTGCGACCAAAATTCGGCGTGCGGAGCATTTCTGCTTCGGTCTTCTGAATGAGGTCGCCAATGTAGACGATGTTGTCGTTCTTCAGGCAGTTTGCCGAACGGACCGACAGTTCGAGTTCGTCCACCTTCTTGAGGAGAGCCGGGTTGAAAGCGAGTTCGGTGACTGCTTCTTCTTCGGTTTCCTTCTGCGGCTCGTCGAAGTTGACGAAGACGCCAAGCTGATCCTGGAGGATGCGCGCCGCGAAAGCGACGGCGTCTTCGCCGGTGATCGAGCCATCGGTTTCGATGGTCATGTTCAGCTTGTCGTAGTCGAGAACCTGTCCTTCGCGGGTATTTTCAACCTTGTAGGACACCTTCTTGACCGGCGAATAGAGGCTGTCGACCGGGATAAGGCCGATCGGAGCATCTTCTGCACGATTGCGTTCGGCCGGAACATAGCCCTTGCCGTTGTTGACGGTGAATTCCATGCGGATTTCGGCGCCCTCGTCGAGCGTGCAGATCACATGCTCGGGGTTGAGGATTTCGATATCGCCGACCGTCTGAATGTCGCCAGCCGTGACAACGCCCGGGCCCTGCTTACGGACGACCATGCGCTTCGCGTCGTCGCCATCCATCTTGATGGCGATTTCCTTGATGTTGAGCACGATATCCGTGACGTCTTCGCGGACGCCGGGAATCGAGGAGAATTCGTGCAGCACGCCGTCGATCTGCACCGCCGTGACGGCAGCACCGCGCAGCGAGGAGAGCAGAACGCGGCGCAGCGCGTTGCCGAGGGTGAGGCCGAAGCCGCGCTCCAGCGGTTCGGCGACAAGCGTCGCCCTGGTGCGCGAGCTCGAGGAGAACTCCACCTTGTTCGGCTTGATCAGTTCCTGCCAGTTCTTCTGAATCATGAGTTTGCCTTCCGTTCGTTGCCACCATCCAATCGTGACAACCGAGCTTGAAAACCACCGGGAGCACCAAGGCGCTCACCGGTGACGAGAGCGATGATCAGACGCGGCGCTTCTTGCGCGGACGGCAGCCATTGTGCGGGATCGGGGTCACGTCGCGGATGGACGTGATCATGAAACCTGCAGCCTGGAGCGCGCGCAGAGCCGATTCACGGCCCGAACCCGGACCGCAGACTTCGACTTCCAGCGACTTCATGCCGTGCTCCTGGGCCTTCTTGGCGCAGTCTTCGGCAGCGATCTGGGCAGCAAAGGGGGTCGACTTGCGCGAGCCCTTGAAGCCCTTGGCGCCAGCCGACGACCAGGCGATCGCATTGCCCTGCGCATCAGTGATGGTGATCATCGTGTTGTTGAAGGTCGAGTTGACGTGAGCGACACCCGACGAGATATTCTTGCGCTCGCGACGGCGAACGCGGACGGCTTCCTTAGCCATGCTATTCCTTTCGTTGATCTCTTCACCGCCGTAACACCAGCGGCTACACCGGAACGGCGCCTATATGGTCCCGCTCCAAACTCAAAAGAGGCCGGCGCGGACCGCCAGCCTCCCCACCCCGGTTTCCCGGAAATTACTTCTTCTTGCCAGCGATTGCCTTTGCCGGACCCTTACGGGTGCGGGCATTGGTGTGCGTGCGCTGACCGCGGACCGGAAGGCCGCGACGATGACGCAGGCCGCGGTAGCAGCCGAGGTCCATCAGACGCTTGATGTTCATCGCGGTTTCGCGACGAAGATCACCCTCGACCTGATAGTCACGGTCGATGGCTTCGCGGATCTGAAGGACTTCAGCGTCCGTCAGCTGATGCACACGACGTTCAGCCGGAATACCGACCTTCTCGACGATTTCCTGTGCGAATTTCGGACCGATCCCGTGAATGTAGGTCAGCGCGATGACTACGCGCTTTGCAGTCGGGATGTTGACGCCAGCGATACGTGCCACGCCTGTTCTCCTTGCATTCCAGTTGCCATCCGGCAAGTGGGCTTCGTTATGCGGCCCTCAGGACCGCCCGTTCAGATTTAATGTCCGTAACATGTCAAAACGACCGCACCCGGACTTCCCAGGGAAATCCGCGCCGATCGCAGGGAATGTCGCGAGTTGGCGCGGTGTTTAGCGGAATCACTGCTGAAAAGCAACCGTTTCCGCCAAGTTTATTTTCAAGCCTTACAGCTTGGAAAGAATGGCTTCGACCTCGCCAGTCACCTGATCGATTTCAGCCATGCCGTCGACGGACCTGAGCTTGCCCTTGGCATGGTAGTAACCGATCAGCGGCGAGGTCTCCTTGTAGTAGACCTGCAGCCGGGCCGTCATGGTCTCTGGATTGTCGTCGGGACGGCGCTTGAAGTGGGTAGAGCCGCACTTGTCGCACACGCCTTCATTGGCCGGGACCTTGTCCGTGTCGTGATAGACGCTACCGCACTGCGCACAGGAGTAGCGACCGGCAACGCGCCGGACGAGCTCAGCGTCGTCGACGCGGAATTCGATGACGACGGAGAGATCGAGACCCTTTGCTCTGAGCATCGCTTCCGTAGCGTCCGCCTGAACAAGGGTCCTGGGGAAGCCATCGAGAATGAAACCGTTGGCGCAATCGGGCTGATCGATTCGCTCCGAGACGATGGCGATGACGATCTCATCCGAGACCAGCTTGCCGGCGTCCATCACCGCCTTGGCGCGTTTGCCGACCTCCGTGCCGGCGTTGACCGCCGCCCGCAGCATATCTCCCGTGGAAAGCTGCGGAATGCCGTGCTTTTCCACGATCCGCTGGGCCTGGGTTCCCTTGCCCGCGCCCGGCGGCCCCAAAAGGATAAGTCTCATCGCCCCCTCTTTCCTCCTCGCAACTTCGATTTCTTGATCAGGCCTTCGTATTGCTGCGCGATCAGGTGACCCTGGATCTGTGCAACCGTATCAAGAGTTACGCTAACCACGATCAAAAGCGAAGTCCCACCAAGGGATAATGGAATGCCGGTTTGCGACACCAGAATCTCAGGGAGGATGCAGACGAAGACAAGATAGATGGCGCCGATCAGCGTGATGCGGGTCAGCACGTAGTCAATATATTCGGCGGTGCGCTCACCGGGACGGATGCCGGGAATAAAGCCGCCATGCTTCTTCAGATTGTCGGCCGTGTCCTTCGGATTGAAAACGATGGCCGTATAGAAGAAGGCGAAGAAGGCGATCAGCGCCGCATAGAGCACCATGTAGAGCGGCCGGCCATGACCGAGGGCGGCAACGATCGAGGTCGCCCAGGCAGGCATCGCAGTGGTGTTGGCAAAGCCTGCGACTGTCGCCGGCAGAAGCAGCAGCGAAGAGGCGAAGATCGCCGGGATGACGCCCGAGGTGTTCAGCTTCAGCGGCAGGTGCGAGGTATCGCCTTGGAACATGCGGTTGCCGACCTGGCGCTTCGGATACTGGATCAGCAACCGGCGCTGAGCGCGCTCCACGAAGACGATGACACCGATGACGGCGATCGCGACTATGATGACGAGCAGGATGAGGCCGGTCGACAGCGCGCCGGTGCGGCCGAGTTCAAGCGTGCCGGCAAGAGCGCTCGGAAGGCCGGCTGCGATACCGGCGAAGATGATCAGCGAAATGCCGTTGCCGATACCGCGCGAGGTGATCTGCTCGCCGAGCCACATCAGGAACATCGTGCCGCCGAGCAGCGTCAGAACGGTGGAAATACGGAAGAACCAGCCCGGATCGACGACAAGGCCCTGGCCGCTCTCAAGGCCGGCGGCAATGCCGTAAGCCTGGAGCGCACCCAGAATGACGGTGCCATAGCGGGTGTACTGGTTGATGATCTTGCGCCCCTGCTCGCCTTCCTTCTTCAGGTTTTCAAGCGTCGGGACAACCGAAGTCATCAGCTGCACGATGATCGAAGCGGAGATATAGGGCATGATGCCGAGCGCAAAGATCGCCATGCGCTGAACGGCGCCGCCCGAGAACATGTTGAAAAGGCCGAGAATACCGCCTGCCTGGCCGCGGAACGCCTGGGCATAGGCTTCGGGATTGAGACCCGGAAGCGGGATATGGGTGCCGAGCCTGTAGACGAGGAGAGCAGCCAGTGTGAACCACAGGCGCTTCTTCAAATCCTCGGCTTTGGCAAAGGTCGAAAAATTGAGGTTGGATGCCAATTGTTCCGCTGCAGAAGCCATGCGATTCTCCGCCCTACCAATTCCGGCGTCCCTGGGGAAATACCGGCCCCGGAATCAGTATGAAAATAATTCAAAACCGGGCTTTGGACGGATTGCAGCGCAACCCCATGCCTCACCCTTGTTTTCCAGTCTTACCGGCATGACGCGGGCGCGCCAGCCAAGTTTTTGTGAGGCCCACATATGGGAGCAAAATCGCCCGGTGTGAAGCACTCCGGGCGATATATCATCAGATATTATTCTGCTGCAGCCGGAGCCGAAAGCAGCGTCACTGTGCCGCCGGCCTTTTCGATCTTCTCAACGGCGGGCTTGGAAGCGCCTGCGACGACGATGGTGATCTTGGCCTTGAGCTCGCCGTCGGCGAGAACGCGAACGCCATCCTTGGCGCGGCGGATAACACCGGCAGCCTTCAGGGCAGCTGCGTCAACAGTCGCCTTTGCATCGAGCTTGCCGGCGTCGATCGCAGCCTGAATGCGGCCGAGCGACACGACAACAAAATCGGAAGCGAAAATGTTGTTGAAGCCGCGCTTCGGCAGGCGACGATAGATCGGCATCTGGCCGCCTTCGAAGCCGTTGATGGCGACGCCGGAACGGGACTTCTGACCCTTGACACCGCGACCAGCCGTCTTGCCCGAGCCCGAACCGATACCGCGGCCGAGGCGCTTGCGGCTGTGGGTCGAGCCTTCGTTGTCCTTGATTTCATTGAGTTTCATGAGCGTTTCCTCCGTCTCACTTCTCGTCGACGATGCGAACGAGATGCTGGACAGCACGGATCATGCCGCGAACGGAAGGAGTATCCTCCAGCGTGCGGCGACGGTGCATCTTGTTCAGTCCGAGACCGATCAGCGTGCGCTGCTGGACGTCCGGACGGCGAATCGGGCTGCCGATCTGTTCGATCGTGACAGTCTTCGCTTCAGCCTTCTTGGTAGCCTTGGCCATTGGTCAGCTCCTCTTATTCTTCAGAGGCGTTGCCGGAGGCGCTACGACGAGCCTGCAGCGTTGCATATTTGATGCCGCGCTGAGCTGCGATGTCCTTCGGGTGAACCTGGTGCTTCAGAGCGTCGAAGGTGGCGCGAACCATGTTGTAGGGGTTCGACGAACCGGTCGACTTGGCGACGACGTCGTGCATGCCGAGCGTTTCGAAAACGGCGCGCATCGGACCGCCGGCGATGATGCCGGTACCGACTTTGGCGGAGCGCAGCAGAACCTTGCCGGCGCCGTGGCGGCCGTGGACGTCGTGATGCAGCGTACGGCCGTCACGCAGCGGTACGAAGATCAGCTCGCGCTTGGCGGCTTCGGTTGCCTTGCGGATGGCTTCCGGCACTTCGCGTGCTTTGCCATGGCCGAAGCCGACGCGGCCCTTCTGGTCGCCGACGACGACGAGTGCTGCGAAACCAAAACGACGGCCGCCCTTGACGACCTTGGCGACGCGGTTGATCGCGACCAGCTTGTCGACGAATTCGCTATCGCGCTCTTCACGGCTCTGGCGGTCTTCCCGCTGCGGCCTTCTTTCCTGTGCCATTGTCCTCTTCCTTTTTCTTTTCCGGGTGCAATCGGCAAATGAATGTGGACCGCATCAGCCTCCCCTTCTTGCCGGGGAGTGCCTGCGGTCCGGCGAAAATCCGGCCGGAGCGACAGCGCCCGGCCGGAACTGATCAGAAGGTCAGACCGCCTTCGCGGGCCGCTTCGGCGAGAGCCTTGATGCGGCCGTGATAGATGAAGGCGCCACGGTCGAATACGACGTCCGTAACACCGGCCTTGGAGGCGCGCTCGGCGACGAGCTTGCCTACGGCGGCGGCGGCGGCGGTATCGGCACCGGTCTTCAGAGAACCGCGCAGATCCTTGTCGAGGGTGGAGGCGGACGCAAGCGTCTTGCCGGCCACGTCATCGATGATCTGAGCATAGATGTTCTTCGAGGAGCGATGAACCGACAGGCGCGGACGGCCATTGGCCACCGACTTGATATGACGGCGCACGCGGTTGGCACGACGTGCAAGTGCTTCTTTCCTGCTAGCCATTTCGCGTGATCCTTACTTCTTCTTGCCTTCTTTGCGGACGATCCGCTCGTCGGCATACTTGACGCCCTTGCCCTTGTACGGCTCGGGACCGCGATATTCGCGGATTTCGGCGGCAACCTGACCGACCTGCTGCTTGTTGATGCCGCTGACGATGATTTCAGTCGGCTTCGGAACAGCGATCGAGATGCCGACCGGCGGTTCATAGACCACGTCGTGGCTGAAACCGAGGGCCAGCTGCAGGTTCTTACCCTGCATGGCGGCGCGGTAACCGACGCCGTTGATTTCGAGCTTGCGCTCGTAACCGTCCTTGACGCCCTTGAAGATGCCTTCGATCATCGTGCGGGACATGCCCCACTTCGAACGCGCATCCTTGGACTGGTTCAGCGGCGTCACGACGACCGCGTTGTTTTCGAGCTTGAGGCTGATTTCGTCATTAGCGACGAAGAACAGCTCGCCCTTCGGGCCCTTTGCGGTAACCTTCTGGCCTTCGACCGTAGCCGTGATCCCAGCAGGCACCTGAACGGGCTTCTTACCGATACGAGACATGTTTCAATCCTGTCTGTTCGCTATGGAGATCCCTGCCCGATCTTAGAAGACCGAGCAAAGAACCTCGCCACCAACGTTCTGTTCGCGAGCCTGGTGATCGGCCATCACGCCCTTCGGAGTCGAAAGGATGGTGATGCCGAGGCCGTTCGCGACCTGCGGAATGGACTTGACCGAGACATAAACCCGGCGGCCCGGCTTGGACACACGGCCGATCTCACGGATCACCGATGCGCCTTCATAATACTTCAGCTCGATGTTGAGCTCCGACTTGCCATTGCCGAAATCGACAACGGAATAGCCACGGATGTAGCCTTCGGACTGCAGGACATCGAGAACACGCGCACGGAGCTTGGACGCAGGCGTCGAAACCGACGACTTGCGGCGGGAAGCGCCGTTGCGGATACGGGTGAGCATATCGCCCAACGGATCAGTCATTGTCATCTAACCTGCTCCTTACCAGCTCGACTTGACGATGCCCGGCACCTTGCCGAGATTGCCGAGTTCACGCAGCGCGATACGCGACATGCGCAGTTTGCGGTAGTATGCGCGCGGACGGCCCGATACTTCGCAACGGTTGCGAATGCGGGTCTTCGATCCATCGCGCGGCAGGGATGCCAGCTTGATCGAGGCCTTGAACCGCTCTTCGATCGGAAGAGCCTGGTTCATGATGATCGCCTTCAACGCAGCCCGCTTTGCGGCCTGGTTGGCGACCGTATTACGGCGGCGCTTGTTCTTTTCAACTGCGCTTGTCTTCGCCATGTCAGGTTCCTTTTCTACGCTCGTCGTTACGGTTATTGACGGAACGGGAAGCTGAACTCCTTCAGGAGAGTCCGTGCTTCGTCGTCGGTCGTCGCCGTCGTGCAAACGATGATGTCCATGCCCCACATCTGATCAACCTTGTCGTAGTTGATTTCAGGGAACACAATGTGCTCCTTGATGCCCATGGCGAAGTTGCCACGGCCGTCAAAGCTCTTCGGGTTCAGGCCGCGGAAGTCGCGAACGCGCGGGAGCGCGATGTTGACCAGGCGATCCAGGAACTCGTACATGCGGGCGCCGCGCAGGGTGACCTTTGCGCCGATCGGCATGTTTTCGCGGACCTTGAAGCCTGCGATAGAGTTGCGTGCGCGGGTGATGACCGGCTTCTGACCGGCGATCGCTGCGAGGTCGGCGGCAGCAACCGTCGGCTTCTTCGAGTCAGCGGTCGCTTCACCGACACCCATGTTGATCACGATCTTGTCGAGCTTCGGGATCATCATCTCGTTGGCGTAGGAGAACTTCTCCTGCATCGCCTTGCGGATGCGCTCGACATATTCCTTCTTGAGCCGCGGCTCGTATTTTGCCTCAGCCATCGATCACTTCTCCAGAACGCTTGGCCACGCGGACCTTCTTGCCGTCAACGACCTTGAAACCGACGCGGGTCGGCTTGCCGTCCTTGTCGACGATTGCAATGTTGGACAGGTGGACCGGGGCTTCCTTGTTGATGATGCCGGCTTCCTGGGTCTGCGTCTGACGCTGGTGGCGCTTCACGACGTTGACGCCACGGACGACCGCACGATCTTCCTTCGGCATGACCTGAACGACTTCGCCGGTACGGCCCTTGTCCTTGCCAGCGAGCATGACGACCTTGTCGCCTTTACGAATCTTCTGCATCGCTTCCGCTCCTTACAGTACTTCGGGAGCCAGCGAGATGATCTTCATGTGGTTCTTGGCGCGAAGTTCGCGCGGAACCGGTCCGAAGATACGGGTGCCGATCGGCTCTTTCTTGTTGTCGATGAGGACTGCTGCGTTGGTGTCGAAGCGGATGACCGAGCCATCCGGACGACGGATGTCCTTGGCGGTGCGAACGACAACCGCCTTCATCACGTCACCCTTCTTCACGCGGCCGCGCGGGATCGCCTCCTTGATCGAAACGACGATGACGTCACCGATCGAGGCATACTTGCGCTTCGAGCCGCCCAGCACCTTGATGCACATGACACGACGTGCGCCGGAATTATCCGCGACGTCGAGGTTTGTTTGCATCTGAATCATATCAGGTCGCCTTCTTGGTTTACCGGAATGGTTGGGCCTAAGCCCCCTACCCCGGCTTATGAAAATGTTCGCCGGCCAGCCTGCCGTAACGGCAGGCAAAAACACGGCATTGCTGAATAGCGCGGGGTCGATCGTGCCAGGGTGGTTTCCCGAACGGGACCTTCCGTGCGCTCAAAGCAAAAGAACGCCCGGCATTCGAGCGTTCTGACGCTGCTTCATACAGATATTTCGGCGAGACGCAAGGCCTCGCACAAAATTCTGTTACTTGCCCTGGGCGGCAATCACCGTCCAGCGCTTGTCCTTGGAGATCGGCGCGCATTCCTCGATGGATACGGTATCGCCGATCTTGTACTGGTTGTTTTCGTCGTGGGCCTTGTACTTCTTGGAACGACGAACGGTCTTCTGGAGCAGCGGGTGAGCGAAACGACGCTCGACGCGAACCACTACCGTCTTCTCGTTCTTGTCGCCAACGACGACGCCCTGCAGGATGCGCTTCGGCATATTTTTCTTCCTTTAGGCCTTAACTTCTGCCGCCTTCTGGCGGGCAATGGTTTTGACGCGGGCGATGTCCTTGCGGACTTCGTTGATGCGCGAGGACTTTTCGAGCTGGCCGGTCGCCTTCTGGAAGCGCAGATTGAACTGCTCCTTCTTCAGCTTGGCAAGCTCGTCCTTGAGTTGGTCGGCGGTCAACGCGCGAACATCTGAGGCTTTCATGAGCTCAATCCTTACTCTGCAATGCGCTGTACGAAGCGCGTCTTGACCGAGAGCTTGGCAGAGCCGAGACGAAGCGCCTCACGGGCGATCTCTTCGCTGACGCCGTCGATCTCGAACATCATACGACCGGGCTTGACCTTGCATGCCCAGTACTCAACGGAGCCCTTACCCTTACCCATACGGACTTCGGTCGGCTTTGCGGTTACCGGAACGTCCGGGAACACGCGGATCCATACACGGCCGGCGCGCTTCATGTAACGCGTGATCGCGCGGCGGGCCGCTTCGATCTCGCGTGCGTTGACGCGGTTGGGCTCCTGAGCCTTCAGGCCGAATTCGCCGAATGCCAGGTCAGAACCGCCCTTGGCGACGCCCTTGATGCGGCCCTTGAACTGCTTGCGGTACTTAGTACGCTTTGGCTGCAACATTTTCTTACTTCTCCGAGCTTATCTTTCGCCAGCGCTAATTACGCGTTGTCGCGTTCGCGGCGACGATCGCCACGGTCGCGTTCGCGGCTTGCCGGACCCTGTGCGTCGCCTTCCAGCGCGCGACGTTCGGAAGCCATCGGATCGTGCTCAAGGATTTCGCCCTTGAAGATCCAGACCTTGATGCCGCAGATACCGAATGCGGTTTCGGCTTCTGCCGTGCCGTAATCGATGTCGGCGCGCAGCGTGTGCAGCGGCACGCGACCTTCGCGGTACCATTCAGTACGGGCGATTTCAGCACCGCCGAGACGGCCGGCGCAGGTGATCTTGATGCCTTCGGCACCAAGACGCATTGCCGACTGAACGGCGCGCTTCATGGCGCGGCGGAAAGCCACGCGGCGCTCGAGCTGCTGGGCGATCGACTGAGCGACCAGCGTCGCGTCGACTTCGGGCTTGCGCACTTCGACGATGTTGAGGTGCGTTTCCGAGTTGGTCATATCAGACAGCTTCTTGCGGAGCTTGTCGATGTCGGCGCCCTTACGGCCGATGATCAGGCCCGGACGGGCCGAATGGATCGTGACGCGGCACTTCTTGTGCGGACGCTCGATGACCACCTTGGAGATGCCTGCCTGCTTCAGTTCGCTCATGACGAACTTGCGCATCTTCAGGTCTTCGTGCAGCAGCTGGCCATACTCGGCATTGTCCGCAAACCAGCGGCTATCCCAGGTACGGTTGATGCCGAGACGGAAACCGATCGGATTGATTTTCTGACCCATTATGCGGCCTCCTCTGCTGCCTGCACTTCACGAACGACGATCGTCAGGTGCGCGAAGGGCTTTTCGATGCGCGACGCGCGACCGCGGCCACGAGCGTGGAAACGCTTCATGACGATCGACTTGCCGACGTAGGCTTCGGCGACGACGAGCGCGTCGACGTCGAGGTCGTGGTTATTCTCGGCGTTGGCGATCGCGGATTCGAGCGTCTTCCTGACGGCGCCCGCGATGCGCTTGCGGGAGAACTCCAGCTCAGCGAGTGCACGCTCGACCTTCTTGCCGCGGATGGCCGCAGCAACCAGGTTGAGCTTCTGGGGGCTGACGCGGAGCGTGCGGGCGACTGCTTGCGCCTCGTTGTCCTTCAGCCGGCGTTCGGCTTTTGCCTTGCCCATTGTTACTTCCTCTTCGCCTTCTTGTCCGCGCCGTGACCGTAGTAGGTGCGGGTCGGAGAGAATTCACCGAATTTGTGGCCGACCATGTCTTCATTGACGCTGACCGGGACATGTTTGCTGCCGTTGTAGACGCCGAAGGTAAGACCGACGAACTGCGGCAGGATCGTGGAGCGACGGCTCCAGATCTTGATCACTTCTGCACGTCCGCCTTCACGAACCTTCTCAGCCTTCTTGAGAAGATAGCCGTCAACGAACGGACCTTTCCATACTGAACGAGCCATTGGAGACTTCCTCTCTTACTTCTTGCGCTGATGACGCGAGCGCATGATCATCTTATCGGTCGACTTGTTCGACCGGGTGCGCTTGCCCTTGGTCGGCTTGCCCCACGGTGTCACCGGATGGCGACCACCGGAGGTGCGGCCTTCACCACCGCCGTGCGGATGGTCGACCGGGTTCATGACGACACCGCGGTTATGCGGACGCTTGCCGCGCCAGACGGTACGACCGGCCTTGCCGTCGTTGATGTTGGCGTGGTCCGGGTTGGAGACGGCACCGATCGAAGCAAGGCAGATGCCGCTGACGAGGCGCTGCTCACCGGAGTTCAGGCGAAGGATCGCCATGCCCTGGTCACGACCGACGAGCTGTGCGTAGGAGCCGGCGGAACGCGCGATCTGACCGCCCTTGCCCGGCTTCATTTCCACGTTGTGGATGATGGAGCCGACCGGGATGTACTGCAGCGGCATGGTGTTGCCGGGCTTGACGTCGACAGCCTTTTCCGAAGCGATGACCTTGTCGCCGGCAGCGAGACGCTGCGGAGCGATGATGTAGGCCTGCTCGCCATCCGAATAGGTCACCAGCGCGATGAAAGCCGTGCGGTTCGGATCGTATTCGATACGTTCGACCGTGCCTTCGACATCGAACTTGCGACGCTTGAAGTCGACCAGTCGGTAGCTGCGCTTATGACCGCCACCGATGAAGCGAGCCGTGATGCGGCCGAGGTTGTTACGACCGCCGCTCTTGGTCAGACCTTCCGTCAGCGCCTTGACCGGCTTGCCCTTGTAGAGCGAGGAGCGGTCCACGATGACCAGCTGACGCTGGCTCGGGGTCGTCGGATTGAATGTTTTCAATGCCATTTTCTTATACCTCAGAGACCGGTGGAGACGTCGATCGTCTGGCCTTCAGCCAGCGTCACGACAGCCTTCTTCACGTCCTTCTGCTTGCCGACGAAACCGCGGAACCGCTTGGTTTTGCCCTTGCGCAGCAGAGTGTTGACGGCCGTGACCTTGACGCCGAACAGCGCCTCGACAGCAGCCTTGATTTCCGGCTTTGTCGCCTGCTTGGCGACATTGAAAACAACCTGGTTGTTTTCGGATACCAGCGTGGACTTTTCGGTGATCGCCGGAGAGACGATCACATCGTAGTGGCGAAGATCGGTCACTTGAATCGCTCCTCTAGCGCTTCAACCGCAGCCTTGGAAAGCACGAGCTTGCCGCGGCGCACGATGTCGTAAACATTGATGCCCTGGATCGGCAGAACATCGATGTTCGGGATGTTCTGCGCTGCGAGCTTGAAGTTGCCATCAAGCTCTGCGCCGCCGATGAAGAGGGCGTTGGTCAGGCCGAGCGTCTCGAAAGCGGACGCGAGAACCTTGGTCTTGGCTTCGGCAGCAACCAGGTTGTCGATGACGATGACGTCATCAGCCTTGATCTTGGCCGAAAGGGCATGGCGAAGGCCGAGTGCGCGAACCTTCTTCGGAAGGTCGTGTTCGTGGCTGCGAACGACCGGGCCATGGGCCTTGCCGCCGCCGCGGAACTGCGGAGCGCGAGCCGAATGGTGACGAGCGCGGCCCGTACCCTTCTGCTTGTACATCTTGGCGCCGGTGCGCGAGACTTCAGCGCGGCCCTTTGCCTTGTGCGTGCCCTGCTGCTTCTTGGCAAGCTGCCAGCGGATAACGCGGGCGAGAATGTCTTCGCGGGGCTCGAGGCCGAAAATCTCGTCCGAAAGGGAGACCTTCCCGGCGTCTTTTCCCTCGAGGGTCTTGACGTTCAATTCCATTGATCTGGCTCCCTTACTTCGCGGCCGACTTGACGGCGTCGCGCACGATGATCCAGGCTCCCTTGGAACCGGGAACAGCACCCTTGATCAGGATCAGACCACGATCTTCGTCGGTCGAAACCACTTCCAGGTTCTGCGTCGTGACGCGCGTCTGGCCCATGTGACCAGCCATCTTCTTGTTCTTGAAAACCTTGCCCGGATCCTGGCGCGAGCCGGTCGAACCGTGCGAACGGTGTGAAACCGACACACCGTGCGTGGCGCGCAGACCGCCGAAACCGTGGCGCTTCATTGCGCCGGCAAAACCCTTACCGATGGTCGTACCCGTCACATCGACGAGCTGACCGGCGGCAAAGTGACCTGCCTTGAGCTCGGTGCCGATCTCGAGCAGATTGTCTTCCGAGACGCGGAATTCTGCGAGCTTGGCCTTCGGCTCGACGTTGGCAACGGCAAAGTTGCCGCGCATCGCCTTCGACGTGTTCTTCACCTTCGCCTGGCCTGCACCGAGCTGAACTGCGGTATAGCCATTCTTTTCGACAGTGCGCGTGGCAACGACCTGGCAGCCGTCCATACGCAGTACCGTTACCGGGACATGCTCGCCGGCGTCGTTGTAGACGCGGGTCATTCCCACCTTTTGTGCAATCACACCTGAACGCATCGGTTCAATCCTTCCAACTCAGCTAGAGCAAGCTCAGAGCTTGATCTCAACATCGACACCGGCGGCGAGATCAAGCTTCATCAGCGCGTCTACCGTCTGCGGGGTCGGGTCTACGATGTCGAGCAGGCGCTTATGCGTGCGCATCTCGAACTGTTCGCGGCTCTTCTTGTCGATGTGCGGGGACCGGTTGACCGTAAACTTCTCGATGCGGGTCGGAAGCGGAACGGGGCCCCGGACGCTTGCACCGGTGCGCTTCGCCGTCGACACGATCTCGCGCGTGGAAGCATCGAGAATCCGGTGATCGAACGCCTTCAGGCGAATGCGGATATTTTGGCCGTTCATTCGACGTTATCCTTGTGTTTGTTTTCCACATGTCTCTCAACAAGACACGGGTTGTTCTTTCTTCCTAAGGCGGACCACCGGTTTCAAAGATCGAGAGGGCGCCGATGCCGGCGTCCCTATCCAGTCTTCAGGGCCTTCTAGCCCACCTTATTTGCTTGTTCAGTCACCGCTTCGTCATCCAAAGCGGCACGCAAATCGCGCTCGCGCGCCATTTGCTACATTTCTGTGTAATAAGCAAGCGGCTTGCGCCGCCTGCATCATAATATTGTCATCGAATCGGCCACCCCACCGGAGTGGCCGAAGGAATTACTCGACGATCGAAGCGACGATGCCGGCGCCGACGGTGCGGCCGCCTTCGCGGATAGCGAAGCGCAGCTTTTCTTCCATCGCGATCGGAACGATCAGCTCGACGTCAACCGTGACGTTGTCGCCCGGCATGACCATTTCCGTGCCTTCCGGAAGCGTCACGATGCCGGTCACATCCGTCGTGCGGAAGTAGAACTGCGGACGGTAGTTGGTGAAGAACGGCGTATGACGGCCGCCCTCTTCCTTCGTCAGGATGTAGGCTTCTGCCTTGAACTTCTTGTGCGGCTTGACGGAGCCCGGCTTGCACAGGATCTGACCGCGCTCGACGCCGTCACGGTTCACACCGCGGATCAGCGCGCCGATGTTGTCGCCGGCCTGGCCCTGGTCGAGCAGCTTGCGGAACATTTCAACGCCGGTCACCGTCGTCTTCGAAGTCGGACGGATGCCGACGATCTCGACTTCTTCACCAACCTTGATGATGCCACGCTCGACGCGGCCGGTCACGACCGTACCACGGCCCGAGATCGAGAACACGTCTTCGATCGGCATCAGGAACGGCTGGTCAACCGGACGCTCAGGCGTCGGGATGTAGGAGTCGACCGCTGCCATCAGCTCGCGGATCGCGTCTTCGCCGATCTTCTTGTCCGAATCTTCAAGAGCAGCAAGCGCCGAACCCTTGACGACCGGAATGTCGTCGCCCGGGAAGTCGTAGGACGACAGAAGTTCGCGAACTTCGAGCTCGACCAGTTCGAGAAGCTCGGCGTCGTCAACCTGGTCGACCTTGTTCAGGAACACAACGATCGCCGGAACGCCGACCTGGCGGGCGAGCAGGATGTGTTCGCGCGTCTGCGGCATCGGGCCGTCAGCAGCCGAGCAAACCAGGATCGCGCCGTCCATCTGAGCCGCACCGGTGATCATGTTCTTCACGTAGTCGGCGTGGCCGGGGCAGTCGACGTGCGCGTAGTGGCGGGCCGGAGTCTCATATTCGACGTGCGCCGTCGAGATGGTGATGCCGCGGGCCTTCTCTTCCGGAGCCGCGTCGATCTGGTCGTACGCCTTGAACTCACCGAAGTACTTCGTGATCGCTGCCGTCAGAGACGTCTTGCCGTGGTCAACGTGGCCGATCGTGCCAATGTTGACGTGCGGCTTGTTGCGCTCAAACTTACTCTTTGCCATTTTCGGCTCTCCGTTTTGCTAGTCCCCGAGGGGAGCTAATTCTTGTTATCGGTCAATAGGTATGCCGGTCACTTCTGACCGGAATACTTTGCCTGGATTTCGGTTGCGACGTTCGACGGGACCGGCGCGTAGTGATCGAAGGTCATCGTGTACTGAGCGCGGCCCTGCGACATGGAGCGCAGGTTGTCGACGTACTTGAACATGTTGGCCAGCGGAACGTTGGCGCTGATGACAACCGCGATGCCACGGCTTTCCTGACCCTGGATCTGGCCACGGCGGGAGTTGAGGTCGCCGATAACGTCACCGACGTAATCTTCCGGGGTGACGACCTCGACCTTCATCATCGGCTCGAGGAGCTGAGCGCCGGCCTTCTTGGCTGCTTCACGGAAGCAAGCGCGGGAAGCGATTTCGAACGCCAGGACCGAGGAGTCGACGTCGTGGAAGGCACCGTCGATGAGCGTCGCCTTGACGCCGAGCATCGGGAAGCCAGCCAGCGGACCGGAAGACAGAACGCTTTCGATGCCCTTCTGAACGCCCGGGATGTATTCCTTCGGAACAGAGCCGCCGACGATCTTGGATTCGAACTTGAAGTCTTCGCCTTCGGGGTTCGGTTCGAAGATGATCTTGACGCGCGCGAACTGGCCGGTACCACCGGTCTGCTTCTTGTGCGTGTAGTCTTCTTCGGTCTGGCGCGTGATGGTTTCGCGGTAAGCAACCTGCGGCGCACCGACGTTTGCTTCGACCTTGAACTCGCGACGCATGCGGTCGACGATGATGTCGAGATGCAGTTCGCCCATGCCGGCAATGATCGTCTGACCGGATTCCTGGTCCGTCTTCACGCGGAAGGACGGGTCTTCGGCTGCCAGGCGGTTGAGCGCGAGGCCCATCTTTTCCTGGTCGCCCTTGGACTTCGGCTCGATGGCGATCTGGATGACCGGCTCGGGGAATTCCATGCGCTCGAGGATAACCGGCTTCAGCGGATCGCAGAGCGTATCGCCAGTGGTGGTTTCCTTGAGACCGGCGAGAGCAACGATGTCGCCTGCAAAGGCTTCTTCGATGTCTTCACGAGAGTTGGAGTGCATCTGCAGCATACGGCCGACGCGCTCGCGCTTGTCCTTGACCGTGTTCAGAACCGAAGAGCCCTTTTCGAGCTTGCCGGAGTAGATGCGTGCGAAGGTGAGCGAACCGACGAAGGGGTCGTTCATGATCTTGAACGCCAGCATCGAAAGCGGCTCGGCGTCATCTGCATGCCGCTCGATATCGGCTTCGGTCTTGAAATCGATGCCCTTGATCGCCGGAATGTCGAGCGGCGACGGCAGGTAGTCGACCACGGCGTCGAGCAGCGGCTGCACGCCCTTGTTCTTGAAGGCGGTGCCGCAGAACATCGGATGGAACTTGACGTCGATGGTGCCGCGGCGAACGAGTTCGCGGATCTTGTCGTTGTCGGGCATGTTGCCTTCGAGGTAGGCTTCCATCGCAGCTTCGTCGATCTCGACAACGGTCTCGATCAGCTTTTCGCGATATTCTTCAGCCTTGGCCTTCAGATCTTCCGGGATTTCGACGACATCCCACTGGGCGCCGAGCGATTCGTCGCGCCAGATCAGCGCGTTCATCTCGACGAGGTCGACAACGCCCTTGAAGTCGCTCTCAGCGCCGATCGGCAGCTGCATGACGACGGCGGTCGCGCCGAGACGCGTCTTGATCATCTCGACAGAGCGATAGAAGTCCGCGCCGGTCTTGTCCATCTTGTTGCAGAAGATCATCCGCGGAACATTGTACTTCTCAGCCTGTCGCCAGACGGTTTCCGTCTGCGGCTCAACGCCGGCGTTGGCGTCGAGCAGCGCGATGGCGCCGTCGAGAACGCGCAGCGAACGCTCGACTTCGATGGTGAAGTCGACGTGGCCGGGGGTGTCGATGATGTTGAAGCGGCGCATCTTGCCGTCACGGCCCTTCCAGAAGGTCGTGGTGGCAGCAGAGGTGATCGTGATGCCACGCTCCTGCTCCTGCTCCATCCAGTCCATGGTGGCTGCGCCGTCGTGGACTTCGCCGATCTTGTGCGACTTGCCGGTGTAGTAAAGGATACGCTCGGTGGTCGTGGTCTTGCCGGCGTCGATATGCGCCATGATACCGAAATTGCGGTAATCTTCGATCTTATATTCGCGAGCCATTGGGGACTGCCTTTCGATACCGTTCGGAATTACCAGCGATAGTGCGAGAACGCGCGGTTGGCGTCAGCCATCTTGTGCGTGTCTTCGCGCTTCTTGACGGCGGAGCCGCGGTTGTTGGACGCATCGAGCAGTTCGCCGGACAGACGGTCGATCATGGTGGTTTCGTTGCGCTTGCGGGCAGCGGCAATCAGCCAGCGAATGGCGAGAGCCTGGCGGCGCTCCGGACGGACGTCGACCGGAACCTGGTAGGTCGCACCACCGACGCGGCGCGAGCGGACTTCAACGTGCGGGGCAATGTTGTCGAGCGCAGAATGGAAAACCGAAAGCGGCTCCTGCTTGGACTTGCCCTGGACGGCGTCGAACGCACCATAGACGATGTTTTCAGCAACGGACTTCTTACCATCGAGCATGATGGCATTCATGAACTTGGTCACGACGAGGTCACCGAACTTCGGATCCGGATTGATCTCGCGCTTTTCTGCTTTATGACGTCTGGACATACTTTTCGTCTCTTCAACCGTTAAGGCGCTTCATCACGCGGAGGACCTCGCGCAGCGCCGGATTATTCAAAATCCGAATTACTTCGGACGCTTCGCACCGTACTTGGAGCGACGCTGCTTGCGGTTCTTGACACCCTGGGTATCGAGAACGCCGCGGATGATGTGATAACGGACACCCGGAAGGTCCTTGACGCGGCCGCCGCGGATCATGACGACGGAGTGTTCCTGAAGGTTGTGACCTTCGCCGGGGATGTAACCAATGACTTCGAAGCCGTTGGTCAGGCGGATCTTTGCGACCTTACGCAGAGCCGAGTTCGGCTTCTTCGGCGTGGTCGTGTAGACGCGCGTGCAAACGCCGCGCTTCTGCGGGTTCTCCTGGAGAGCGGGAACCTTATTACGCTTTACGTTCGCCTGGCGAGGCTTGCGGATCAGCTGGTTTACGGTAGGCATTCAACCATCCCTTACGTTTATCTCAGTACCCTTGCGGGCTTGAACTCACGCCGTCTCCGGCAATGACGCATGCTTTCCGTCAATGCGCAAAATATGGCCCGATCCGCTTCCGCAGATGGACCACAAGGAGCAGAGGACGCATAAAATCCTGCGTCATGCGTGCAGCATCATGACTTCAACGTGCGTTTAGAACCTTGTTTGAGGTGAATTTCAGGGCGCGTCGCCCCGAACAGCCAAGCCTCACATGGGATCTGATGGGCGGGGTACTACTGGTTTCCACCCGTCCCGTCAAGGCCGGTTAAGAAATAAACTTGGCCGCATCACCTTGATATGCGGGCCGAACGCCCTGTTTTCATCCTTCTAGACGCATTCAGGGACGTGCGCCAAGATAAAAACTTGGGCCTTGCAGCAAAAGCAGTTAAGGAATCAGCAATTGCGGCGTTAGGTCCTCTCAGCGGATTCGACAAAGCGAATCCCCAGAAACCGAGGACAGGCGATGATCACGACACCTGATAACGACAATAATTTCGACGGACCGATGATCTTCATCATCATCGGCAAAGGCTATGAGTCCGAGGCCAGCGAAGGCATCGACCTGCACATCCTGCTCCAGGCGCCCGATGACGACACCGCCGTGCGCGAAGCCTTGAACGCCCTTGCCGAGGAGGGTTTTATCGAGGCCGATCTCGACCAGATCGGCATGCTGACCGAAATTCCGGCGGAAGAGCCGCACGCTTCGGCCTATCAGGGTGCGGTCGATGGCGAGGTCGCGATCATCCGGTTCAACTGACGGGAACGCCTTCCCTCCCCTATCAATCAAAGACTAGCACAAACAAAAACCGCCCGGATCGCTCCGGGCGGTTTTTCAATTCGTGGACCTCGGCTGCGGATTATTCCGCAGCCGGGGCGTTTTCGGCCATGTCCTGCAGCATCGGGGTGGCGACCGCTGCCCCAGTGCCCTTGCGGCGCTCTTCGAGGATGAGCTCGTCGCGCGACGTGGCGATGCGGCGGATCTGGGTCATGGTGCCGCCGGTGCCGGCCGGAATGAGGCGGCCGACGATGACGTTTTCCTTCAAGCCCTGCAGACCGTCGGTCTTTCCGGCGATTGCAGCTTCCGTCAGCACCTTGGTCGTTTCCTGGAAGGACGCGGCCGAGATGAAGGACGGGGTCTGCAGCGACGCCTTGGTGATCCCGAGAAGAACCGGCTCGCCGCTGGCGGGCTTCTTGCCCTGCTCGATCAGGTGGTCGTTGACGTCCTCCAGCTCGATCCGGTCGACGTTGTCGCCGACGATGTAGGTCGAGTCGCCGGCATCGGTGATCTCCACCTTCTGCAGCATCTGACGGACGATCACCTCGATGTGCTTGTCATTGATGACGACGCCCTGCAGGCGATAGACTTCCTGGATTTCGTTGACGAGGTAGGAAGCAAGAGCCTCCACGCCCTTGATCGCCAGGATGTCGTGCGGAGCCGGGTTACCGTCGAGGATGTAGTCACCCTTTTCGATATAGTCGCCGTCCTGAAGGTGGAAGGGCTTGCCCTTCGGAATCAGGTATTCGACAGGCTCGACACCGTCTTCCGCCGGCTCGATGATGACGCGACGCTTGTTCTTGTAGTCGCGGCCGAGCCGGATCGTACCATCGATCTCTGCGATGATGGCGTGATCCTTCGGACGGCGAGCTTCGAACAGTTCGGCAACACGCGGCAGACCGCCGGTGATGTCCTTGGTCTTGGCGCTTTCGAGCGGCGAACGGGCGAGAACGTCACCCTGCGAGACCTTCGTGCCCGGCTCGACCGACAGGATGGCGTCGACCGAGAGCAGGAAGCGGGCGTCACCACCGCGGGACAGCTTGGCGACATTGCCGCTGGCGTCCTTGATGACAATCGCCGGCTTGAGATCCGAGCCGCGCGGGGTCGAACGCCAGTCGATGACCTGACGCTTGGTGATGCCGGTGGATTCGTCGGTCGCTTCCAGAACCGAGAGACCATCGACGAGGTCTTCGAACTGAACGGTACCGGCAACTTCCGTCATCATCGGACGGGTGTAAGGATCCCACTCCGCCAGACGCTGGCCGCGCTTGACCTTGTCACCTTCGTCGACATGCAGCTTCGAACCGTAGGCGACACGCTGCGAAGAGCGCTCGACGCCGCGCTCGTCCAGGATCTGGACGGTCATGTTGCGGCCCATGGCAACGAGGCTGCCTTCAGAGTTGCGCAGCACGTTGCGGTTCTTGATCTGCACTGTACCTTCGTACGAGGCCTCCAGGAACGACTGGTCGACCACGGTTGCCGTACCGCCAAGGTGGAAGGTACGCATGGTGAGCTGAGTTCCCGGCTCGCCGATCGACTGAGCGGCGATGACGCCGACGGCTTCGCCCATGTTGACCGGCGTACCGCGCGCGAGATCGCGGCCGTAGCAGACCGAGCAGACGCCCGTCTGGATTTCGCAGGTCAGCGCCGAGCGGATGCGGATCGACTGGATACCGGCCTTCTCGATTTCGATGACATCGGGCTCGAGGATCATCTTGCCGGCATCGACGATGCGCTCACCCGTCACCGGATGATCGATATCGTCGAGCGCCGTGCGGCCGAGAATACGGGCACCGAGCGAGGCGACGACCTGGCCGGCATCGACGATGGCGGTCATGGTCAGGCCGGTTTCGGTGCCGCAATCGACGTGCGTGACGATGCAATCCTGCGCGACGTCGACGAGACGGCGGGTCAGGTAACCGGAGTTTGCGGTCTTCAAGGCGGTGTCTGCCAGACCCTTGCGGGCGCCGTGCGTCGAGTTGAAGTACTCGTTGACGGTCAGGCCTTCCTTGAAGTTCGAGATGATCGGCGTCTCGATGATTTCGCCCGACGGCTTGGCCATCAGGCCGCGCATGCCGCCCAGCTGGCGCATCTGGTTCGGAGAACCGCGGGCGCCGGAGTGGCTCATCATGTAGATCGAGTTCATCGGCTTCTGACGGCCGGTGTTCTCGTCGAATTCGACCGCCTTGATGCGTGCCATCATCTCTTCGGCGACCTTTTCAGTCGCCTTGCCCCAGGCATCGACAACCTTGTTGTACTTTTCGCCCTGGGTGATGAGGCCGTCATTGTACTGCTGCTCGTATTCCTTCACCAGATTTTCGGTGTCGTTGACGATCTTGGCCTTCGTGTCCGGAATGACCATGTCGTCCTTGCCGAACGAAATGCCGGCACGGCAGGCATGGGCGAAGCCGAGCTGCATGATGCGGTCGCAGAAGATGACCGTGTCCTTCTGGCCGCAATGGCGGTAGACCGTGTCGATCATCTTGGAGATGTTCTTCTTGGTCATTTCCTGGTTGCAGATGTCGAAGGGCACCTTGCCATTTTTCGGCAGCAGTTCGCCGATGAGCAGACGGCCAGGCGTCGTCTCGTAGATCTTCGAGTAGGGCTTGCCATCCTCGCCGATCGACTTGAAGCGGCCGCGGATCTTGGTGTGCAGCGTCACGACCTTGTTTTCCAGCGCGTGATGCAGCTCGCCGAGATCGGAGAAGGCCATGCCTTCGCCCGGCTCGTTCTGGTTCAGGATCGACAGATAGTACAGGCCGAGAACCATGTCCTGCGAGGGAACGATGATCGGCGCGCCGTTTGCCGGGTGCAAGATGTTGTTGGTCGACATCATCAGCACGCGGGCTTCGAGCTGGGCTTCGAGCGACAGCGGCACGTGAACAGCCATCTGGTCACCGTCGAAGTCGGCGTTGAAGGCCGTGCAGACGAGCGGGTGCAGCTGGATGGCCTTGCCTTCGACCAGGGTGGGTTCGAAGGCCTGGATGCCCAGGCGGTGCAGCGTCGGTGCGCGGTTCAGAAGAACAGGATGTTCGCGGATGACCTCGTCGAGGATATCCCAAACTTCCGGCTTTTCCTTCTCGACCAGCTTCTTGGCCTGCTTGACGGTCGAGGAGTAACCCTTGGCGTCGAGGCGGGCATAGATGAACGGCTTGAAGAGTTCGAGCGCCATCTTCTTCGGAAGACCGCACTGATGCAGCTTCAGTTCCGGACCGGTGACGATCACCGAACGGCCGGAATAGTCGACGCGCTTGCCGAGCAGGTTCTGGCGGAAGCGGCCCTGCTTGCCCTTCAGCATGTCGGACAGCGACTTCAGCGGACGCTTGTTGGCGCCGGTGATGACGCGGCCGCGGCGGCCGTTATCGAAGAGCGCGTCGACAGATTCCTGCAGCATGCGCTTTTCGTTGCGGATGATGATGCCCGGAGCGCGCAGTTCGATGAGGCGCTTCAGACGGTTGTTACGGTTGATGACGCGCCGATAGAGATCGTTCAGATCCGACGTCGCGAAACGGCCACCGTCGAGCGGAACGAGCGGGCGCAGATCCGGCGGGATGACCGGAACGACCTTCATGATCATCCATTCCGGACGATTGCCTGACTCCATGAAGTTCTCGACGATCTTCAGGCGCTTCATCAGCTTCTTCTGCTTGAGATCCGACGTGGTGTCGGCAAGCTCGGAGCGCAGATCGCCGGCGATCTTTTCGAGGTTCATCGAAGCCAGCATCTCGTAGATCGCCTCAGCGCCGATCATCGCGGTGAACTGGTCTTCGCCGTACTCGTCGACGGCGAGCATGTACTCTTCTTCCGAGAGGAGCTGGTGCTCCTTGAGAGCGGTCAGGCCCGGCTCGGTCACGATGTAGTTTTCAAAGTAGAGAACGCGCTCGACATCCTTCAGCGTCATGTCGAGCAGCGTCGAAATGCGCGACGGCAGCGACTTCAGGAACCAGATGTGGGCAACGGGAGCAGCGAGCTCGATATGGCCCATGCGCTCACGGCGAACGCGCGACAGCGTGACTTCGACGCCGCACTTTTCGCAGATGATGCCCTTGTACTTCATGCGCTTGTACTTGCCGCACAAGCATTCGTAGTCCTTGATCGGGCCAAAGATGCGCGCGCAGAACAGACCGTCGCGTTCCGGCTTGAACGTGCGGTAGTTGATGGTTTCCGGCTTCTTGATCTCACCGTAGGACCAGGAGAGGATCTTCTCCGGAGACGCGATCGAAATCCGAATGGAATCGAAATTCTGTGCAGGCACCTGCGGATTGAAAAGATTCATGACCTCTTGGTTCATGCCTGTCTCCTTCATGGGCTAAAGCGCCCTCAAAATGCGATGGCCGGCGGCAATTCCCGGGAGCCGCCTCCCTCGCTTAAACGAGAATAACCGCAAGATGCGGCGAAACTTCCCTTCCGGGCCGACACGGATGCGGCTCCCGGCGGGACCGGCGTGCGCCGCATTGGCAGCGCACGCCCTATCAATGTTTACTCGGCCGCGTCCGGCAGCTGGGTTGCCTGCGCTTCATCGAGCTTGGTGTTCTCGAGCTCGACGCTGAGGCCCAGCGAGCGCATTTCCTTGACGAGAACGTTGAAGCTTTCCGGAATACCGGCTTCGAACGTGTCGTCTCCGCGGACAATGGCTTCGTAGACCTTGGTGCGGCCGGCGACGTCGTCCGACTTCACCGTCAGCATTTCCTGCAGCGTATAGGCGGCGCCATAGGCTTCGAGCGCCCAGACTTCCATTTCGCCGAAGCGCTGACCACCGAACTGCGCCTTGCCACCCAGCGGCTGCTGGGTCACGAGCGAGTAAGGGCCGATCGAGCGGGCATGGATCTTGTCGTCGACCAGGTGGTTGAGCTTCAGCATGTAGATGTAGCCCACGGTCACCTGGCGGTCGAACTGCTCGCCGGTACGGCCGTCATAGAGCGTCGACTGGCCGGTGTCCTTGAGACCCGCCAGACGCAGCATGTCGTTGACGTCACCTTCATTGGCGCCGTCGAAGACCGGCGTCGCGATCGAAACGCCGCGCTTCCACTGGTCGGCGAGACGCAGGACGGACTCGTCGTCGAAGTCCTGGACCTGTTCGGCCTTGGGACCGTCGCCGACAACATCGCCGATAGTCTTGCGCAGCGGCTCGATGTTGCCGTTGGCCTTATACGCTTCGATCAATTCGCCGATCTGGCGACCCATGCCGGCGCAAGCCCAACCCAGGTGCGTTTCCAGAATCTGGCCGACGTTCATGCGCGAAGGCACGCCGAGCGGGTTCAGAACGACGTCGACATGCGTGCCGTCTTCGAGGAACGGCATGTCCTCGACAGGCACAATGCGCGAGACCACGCCCTTGTTCCCGTGACGGCCGGCCATCTTGTCGCCCGGCTGGATCTTGCGCTTCACGGCGACGAAGACCTTGACCATCTTCATGACGCCCGGAGGCATTTCATCGCCGCGTTGGACCTTCTCGACCTTGTCCATGAAGCGCTGTTCAAGGCGCGACTTGGATTCGTCGTACTGGCCGCGGAGGGCTTCGAGTTCGCTCTGGACCTTCTCGTCCTCGACGGCGAACATCCACCACTGCGAGCGGGGATATTCGGAGACGACGGCGTTCGAAAGTTCGGTGCCCTTCTTGAAGCCCTTCGGGCCGGCGATGGAGACCTGGCCGCGCAGCATGTCGATCAGACGGCCGTAGACGTTACGGTCGAGGATCGCCTGCTCGTCGTCGCGGTCCTTGGCGAGCCGCTCGATCTCCTCGCGCTCGATCGCCATCGCGCGCTCGTCCTTCTCGACGCCATGGCGGTTGAAGACGCGAACTTCGACGATCGTGCCGTAGGTGCCGGGCGGCATGCGCATGGAGGTGTCGCGCACGTCGGAGGCTTTTTCGCCGAAGATGGCGCGCAGAAGCTTTTCTTCCGGCGTCATCGGGCTTTCACCCTTCGGCGTGATCTTGCCGACGAGGATATCGCCCGGCTGAACCTCGGCGCCGATATAGACGATGCCGGCTTCGTCGAGGTTCTTCAGCGCTTCTTCCGAAACGTTCGGAATATCGCGGGTGATTTCCTCGGGGCCGAGCTTGGTGTCGCGCGCCATCACTTCGAATTCCTCGATGTGGATGGAGGTGAACACGTCGTCGGCAACGATGCGCTCGGAGAGCAGGATCGAGTCTTCGTAGTTATAGCCGTTCCAGGGCATGAACGCGACGAGGGCGTTGCGGCCGAGCGCCAGGTCGCCGAGATCGGTCGACGGGCCGTCGGCGAGAATATCGCCGCGGTTGACGACGTCACCGACAGTGACCAGCGGACGCTGGTTGACGCAGGTGTTCTGGTTCGAACGCTGGAACTTCTGCAGGCGGTAGATATCGACGCCGGACTTGCCGGCTTCGAGGTCTTCCGTGGCGCGGATAACGATACGCGTCGCGTCGACCTGGTCGACGACGCCGCCGCGGCGGGCGCCGATGGCGGCACCGGAGTCACGCGCGACGACCGGCTCCATGCCGGTGCCGACGAACGGAGCTTCGGCACGCAGCAGCGGCACGGCCTGACGCTGCATGTTCGAGCCCATGAGGGCGCGGTTGGCGTCGTCGTTTTCCAGGAACGGGATGAGTGCCGCTGCGACCGAAACGACCTGCTTCGGCGAAACGTCCATCAGGTTCATGCTGTCGCGAGGCGCGAGCATAACTTCACCCGCGTGACGGCAGACGACGAATTCGTCGACGAAGGAACCGTCAACGTTCAGCTCGGCGTTGGCCTGTGCGACGTAATACTTGGCCTCTTCCATGGCGGAGAGGTAGAGCACGTCGTTCGTCACCTTGCCGTCGACGATGCGCCGGTACGGGCTTTCGATGAAGCCGTATTTGTTGACGCGGGCAAAGGTCGCAAGCGAGTTGATCAGACCGATGTTCGGGCCTTCCGGCGTTTCGATCGGGCAGATACGGCCATAGTGGGTCGGATGCACGTCGCGGACTTCGAAGCCGGCGCGCTCGCGGGTCAGACCGCCCGGACCAAGGGCCGAAAGACGGCGCTTGTGGGTGATTTCCGAGAGCGGGTTGACCTGGTCCATGAACTGCGAGAGCTGCGAGGAACCGAAGAATTCGCGGACGGCTGCGGCAGCCGGCTTGGCGTTGATCAGGTCCTGCGGCATGACCGTGTCGATTTCGATCGAGGACATGCGTTCCTTGATCGCACGCTCCATGCGGAGCAGGCCGAGACGGTACTGGTTCTCCATCAGCTCGCCGACCGAGCGGACGCGGCGGTTGCCGAGGTTGTCGATGTCGTCGATCTCACCCTTGCCGTCGCGCAGTTCGACCAGCATCTTGACCACGGCCAGGATGTCGTCCTTGCGCAGGATGCGAACGGTGTCCTCGACGGAGAGGTCGAGGCGCATGTTCATCTTGACGCGGCCGACGGCGGAGAGGTCGTAACGCTCCGCATCGAAGAACAGCGAATTGAACATGGCTTCGGCCGATTCCATCGTCGGCGGTTCACCCGGGCGCATGACGCGATAGATGTCGAACAGAGCGTCCTGACGGTTCTCGTTCTTGTCAGCCGAAAGCGTGTTGCGGATATAGGCGCCGACATTGATGTGGTCGATGCCGAGAACCGGGATCTCGTCGAAACCGTTCGCGAGAATGACGGCGAGCGTCTTCTCGTCGATCTCGTCGCCGGCCTCGAGATAGATCTCACCCGTCGAGTAGTTGACGATATCCTCGGCGAGGTAGTTACCGTAAAGGTCGTCGTCGCCGGCCTTCAGCGCCTTCAGGCCCTTATCGGAAAGCTGGCGCAGCAGGCGCGGCGTCAGCTTCTTGCCGGCTTCCACGACGACTTCGCCGGTATCGGCGTCGACCATCTCGGTGATCGCCTTGGCGCCCTTCAGGGTTTCCGGCTTGAAGGGAATGCGCCAGCCTTCGCCGTCGCGCTTGTAGAGCGACTTCGTGTAGAAGGTGTCGAGGATTTCCTCGCCGTCCATGCCGAGCGCCATCAGCAGCGACGTGACAGGGATTTTGCGGCGGCGGTCGATGCGGGCGTAGACGATGTCCTTGGCGTCGAATTCGATATCGAGCCAGGAACCGCGATAGGGAATGACGCGGGCGGCGAACAGCAGCTTGCCGGAAGAATGGCTCTTGCCCTTGTCATGGTCGAAGAAGACGCCCGGCGAACGGTGCATCTGCGAGACGATGACGCGCTCGGTGCCGTTGACGATGAACGTGCCGTTGTTGGTCATGAGCGGCATGTCGCCCATGTAGACGGACTGTTCCTTGATGTCCTTGATCGACTTTGCGCCAGTATCCTCGTCGATATCGAACACGATGAGACGGAGAGTGACCTTCAGCGGCGCAGCATAGGTCAGGTCGCGCTGGCGGCACTCGTCAACGTCGAACTTCGGCGGTTCGAATTCGTAAGACACGAACTCCAGCATCGAGGCGCCGGAGAAGTCGGTGATCGGGAAAACGGATTTGAAGACGGCCTGAAGGCCTTCGTCTGGGCGACCGCCCTTCGGCTCTTCAACCATCAGGAACTGGTCGTAGGACGCCTTCTGAACCTCGATGAGGTTCGGCATTTCTGCGACTTCGGGGATCTTACCAAAAAACTTGCGTACGCGCCTGCGACCATTGAACGAAAGGGTCTGAGCCATCGTCGCTCCTTCAAAAATTGCATCCGGGCCTGCAACGGACGGGAACCGATGGCCAGTCGATCCCGCCGATCAATGAGTAGTTCAACCTCGTCCCACCTCCCGAAACAGCCAGGCCGGATTGCCTTGGCGCTTCGGTTCGAGACCATGCTCTTGAAGAACCCATTACCCAAAAGCCGTTTTCACGCGGCTTTTGGGTAATTCGTTCAGGAAAACGGCAAATGGGAGGCAGTAAATGCCGCCTCCCACGTGCAGTTCAAGATTACTTGACGTCGGCCTTTGCGCCTGCGTCTTCAAGCTTCTTCTTGATGTCGGCGGCTTCAGCCTTGGAAACAGCTTCCTTGACAGCCTTCGGAGCGCCTTCGACGAGGTCCTTGGCTTCCTTGAGGCCGAGGCCGGTGATGGCGCGGACTTCCTTGATGACGTTGATCTTGTTGGCGCCGGCATCCGTGAGGATGACGTCGAACTCGGTCTTTTCTTCTTCAGCCGGAGCAGCAGCGCCTGCACCACCAGCAGCAGCAGCAACAGCTACCGGAGCAGCAGCGGAAACGCCCCACTTTTCTTCGAGAAGCTTCGACAGTTCTGCAGCTTCCAGAACGGTCAGCGAGGAGAGGTCGTCAACGATCTTTGCGAGATCAGCCATTTTACTAGTTCCTTTTGTTCGGTTCGAACCGGTTGATTATAAACAGCGAAAAACCGCCTTAAGCGGCTTCGTCCTTCTTGGCGTAGGCCGCAAACACGCGGGCAAGCTGGCTTGCCGGTGCTGCAACAACCCCAGCGATGCGGGTAGCCGGTGTCTGGATCATGCCCAGCAGCTTCGCACGCAGCTCGTCGAGCGAAGGCAGGGTCGCAAGCGACTTGACTGCATCGGCGTTGAGCGTGGTTGTTCCCATGGCGCCGCCCAGAACAACGATCTTGTCGTTGGTCTTGGCGAAATCCATGACGACCTTCGGAGCGGTGATCGGATCGGTGCTGTATGCAATCAGCGTCTGACCCTTGAAGAGATTGGTAATCCCTTCCGCTTCCGTACCCTGAAGGGCAATTTTGGCCAGGCGGTTCTTCGCGACTTTGACGGTACCGCCAGCTGCACGCATCTTCGAACGAAAATCGTTCATCTGCGCGACTGTAGCACCAGCATAGTGGGCCACGACGACTGAGCCCGAAGCCTTGAAGACTTCGTTCAGTTCCGTGACGAATTCGCGTTTTTCCGCTCTTTCCACTGCCTATCTCCAGTTGGCGGGACCGAAAACGGGCCCGCCGGGTTGCCTTTTGCCTCCCGGGATCATGCGAGATCCCAAGCGACGCTTGAGGATCCTGTCCCCCCGCGCTCCCGCGCCAATTAAGGCTAAAGAGGCACAAGGCATCCAAGGCTCGAACCGAGTTACGAGAAGTGAACTTCATGCAATTCGGGTCTTACCCGTCTCATGCAGGCGAAGTGATTAAGGGAAAACCACCTGCAATCTCGGACAGGATTCCGGATTTCTCCGGAATATTCCGGCCCCTTGCGAGGCCGGAAATTCAGTGACCGGGCAGAAGCCCGGCCATAAACTTATGCAGTCGGAGCTGCGGTGACCGAGCCGACTTCGATCTTGACGCCCGGGCCCATGGTCGAAGAAATCGCCACGCGCTTGACATAGTTGCCCTTGGCGCCAGCCGGCTTCGCCTTGATGACGGCGTCAGCAAAGGCGCGGATGTTTTCTTCCAGCGCCTTGGCATCGAAAGAGGCCTTGCCGATGCCGGCATGGACGATACCAGCCTTCTCGACGCGGAACTCGACAGCGCCGCCCTTGGAAGCCTTGACGGCTCCAGCGACATCCATGGTGACGGTGCCGACCTTCGGGTTCGGCATCATGCCGCGCGGGCCGAGAACCTTACCGAGACGGCCGACGAGCGGCATCATGTCCGGGGTAGCGATGCAGCGATCGAAGTCGATCTTGCCGCCCTGAACGATTTCGACAAGATCTTCTGCGCCAACAACGTCTGCGCCAGCAGCCTTGGCTTCGTCAGCCTTGGCGCCACGGGCGAAAACAGCAACGCGAACCGTACGGCCGGTGCCGTTCGGCAGGTTGACGACGCCGCGAACCATCTGGTCCGCATGGCGCGGGTCGACGCCGAGGTTCATCGAGACTTCGATGGTTTCGTCGAACTTGGCGACAGCCCGTTCCTTGACCATGCCGATGGCCTGGGTCAGAGCGTAGAGCTTAGTCGGATCAACACCTTCGTTGATTTTGCGAGTGCGCTTGCCTGCCATGGTCTTAACCCACCACTTCCAGGCCCATGGCGCGGGCAGAGCCCTCGATCATCGCCATTGCACCTTCGATATCCGCTGCGTTCAGATCCTTCATCTTGGCTTCTGCGATCGACTTGATCTGAGCCTTGGTGAGGGAGCCGGCCTTGGCGCCCTTGCCGGGCGTCTTGGAACCGGACGTGATCTTCGCTTCCTTCTTCAGCCAGTAGCTGACCGGAGGCTGCTTCATCGCGAAGGTGAAGGACTTGTCCTGGTAATAGGTGATGACGACCGGGATCGGCATACCCTTTTCCATTTCCTGCGTGGCGGCATTGAACGCCTTGCAGAATTCCATGATGTTAATGCCACGCTGACCAAGCGCCGGACCAATCGGCGGAGACGGGTTTGCCGATCCTGCCTTGACCTGAAGCTTGAGCTGGCCTGCAACTTTCTTAGCCATATCTCTCTGCCTTTCATGAACGGCCGGTCGCCCGGCCCGTGATGCCGGATTGCTCCGGCGGCTGCGGTTGCGTGGTGCGGATCATTAGGGTCCGGCTAAGACCCCTCACCTTCCACGCGGATGCGGACAAGGTCCGCAAGAAGCGGGCCACAAGGGCCAGCTTCCCATCTCTCGCGATCAGACCTTCTCGACCTGCGCATATTCCAGCTCGACCGGCGTTGCGCGGCCGAAGATCGACACTTCCACCTTCAGGCGCGAACGCTCTTCGTCCACATCCTGAACCGTACCGTTGAACGAAGCGAAAGGACCGTCGGAAACGCGGACCTGCTCGCCGATCTCGAAGGTAACGGACGCCTTCGGCCGCTCGACGCCTTCCTGAACCTGACCGAGAATGCGCTCGGCTTCATAATCCGGAATCGGAACGGGCTTATTGTCGGAGCCGAGGAAACCTGTGACCTTCGGCGTATTCTTGATCAGGTGATAGGCCTCGTCCGTCAGATTGGCGCGGACCAGGACATAGCCCGGGAAGAACTTGCGCTCGCTGTCGACCTTGCGGCCGCGACGCACTTCCACAACCTTTTCGGTCGGCACGAGAATCTTCTCGAACAGGTGCTCAAGCCCCTTCTGGCGAGCCTTGTTCTCGATGTCTTCAGCCACCTTCTTTTCAAAATTCGAGTACGCGTGGACGATGTACCAACGTGCCGCCATTTTCATCTCCACCCGTATCAGTTGCCGGTATTGAGCACGAAGCTCAGGGCCCAGCCGATCAGCTGGTCAGCGGCAAAGAAAAACAGCGCGGCAAAAACCACCATCACCAGCACCATGACCGTCGAGATCATCGTCTCGCGGCGCGACGGCCATGTGACCTTGGACGTCTCGGAGCGAACCTGCTGCAGAAACGCAAATGGATTGGATTTGGATGCCATCGACTGCCCACGCAATTACGGCGCGTAAAGCTGAAACTATCAGCCCCACGCACCGCGTGTCTGTTGAACCCTAAATAAACACCGATTTCCGAATGCACAAGAGGGAAACCGAAGTTTAACGAAATTAGTTGCCACCCATCAATCCCCAGCCGGAATGCCGCGAGCAACGCCGCGCTGTCCGTATCAGGGTAGATGGCAGGGGCAGAGGGGCTCGAACCCCCGACCTGCGGTTTTGGAGACCGCCGCTCTACCAACTGAGCTATACCCCTTCATGCCCGTCCTTCAGCGCCCGGGTCAAGACCCGCAAATCGCTGCCGAAATGCATGGCGCTCCCTTTAAGACGGCGGCAGCGGATTGGCAAGCACGATTTTCGATTTTCAAAGCCTTCTGCTCATTTGCGAGCGTCCGCTTTTCGATCGCGTAACCGGAGAGCATTCAGACCTTCACATATTTCCGCCAGTCGTGTTCTTCCTTGAAGCCCAACACCTCGCGAATCTTGCGGTTGGAAAGCAGCCCCTCATATTCACCGATCTCGCGGGTGAAGGGCACATTCGGGAAGAATCGCTTCGCCAGCTCTTTCGACGGCGTATTGGCCGAAACCGTGTCGTTAGCGGCGTTGAAGACCTGGTAGCCAAGCCCGTCCTTCTCGATGCAGAGATGGCAGATCTGCCCGAGGTCGCGAGCATCGATATAGCTCCAAGCGATGCGCTTGCGCATCTCGGGATGGGCAAAATAGGTTGGGAACCTCTCATATTCATGCGGCTCGATAACGTTGCCGATGCGCAGCGCATAGATGTCGATACCCGACCGTTCGGCAAAGGCGCGCGCCGTCTTTTCGTTGACGACTTTGGAAAGGCCGTAAGAATCCATCGGATTGACGTCGTAATCTTCCTCCAGCGGGAACTGGTGGAAGTCGCGATGGCCTTCGGCAAAGCAGACGCCGTAGGTCGTTTCGCTCGACGCGACGATGATCTTCCGGATGCCGAGCTTCACCGCAGCCTCGATGATATTGTAAGTGCCCATCACGTTGATGCGGAAGGTCTCGTTGTCGGGCTTGATCAGGATGCGCGGAATTGCGGCGAAATGCACGACCGCATCAAAGGGCTGAACGCCCCTGCCCGCATCGAGATCGGGAAAATCGCGATGCATCGACAGCGCGTTGAAGACCTGGCCGCTGTCGGTGATGTCGGCGATGAGATTCGTGACGCCGGGGCTGTCCAGAGGCACGAGATCGAGGTTGTGAACCTCGTACCCTGCATTGACGAGCCATGGCACGGCATGGCGACCTGCCTTGCCGGAACCGCCTGTGAACAGAATCCGCTTTTTCATGGAAAAGTCCTCCGCATCATTAAACCGGAGGCATAGTTAGACGCTTCCGCGCGAAGAGCAAGCGAGCGTCCTGCGAGGGGTTTCACCCCGTCGCGCCAGGAGCACCCTATCCGGGAGCACCTGGCCCATTATTGCCCTATCACCGCAGCCCCGTGCGATGAACTGGAAAGGTCGTCACTTGACGACGCTTACCTCATTGATCTGCACTCCGGCCGATTGAACAACCTCTTGCGGAATCGCAGCGATGAAAAACATCGTGAAAACATACATCGCGAATATCGTCGCAACGAATGTGGCCTTTGGAATCATCCCGACTCTCCTCTTTACAAGGAGGAGTCTGGACTAAAATGAGCCAATCACAACTGCTTTCTGAACGTGAGATGAACAAAATACTGTGACGGGCGTTCTTAACGATATTTTTACAACACCTGTTAAACGGCTCGGATGCATCAAAAACGAAAAACCCCGCTGTTTCCAGCGGGGTTTTTCCTGATTGTGGATAACCTGAAAGGTTACTCGACGATCGAAGCGACGATACCGGCGCCGACGGTGCGGCCGCCTTCGCGGATAGCGAAGCGCAGCTTTTCTTCCATCGCGATCGGAACGATCAGCTCGACGTCAACCGTGACGTTGTCGCCCGGCATGACCATTTCCGTGCCTTCCGGAAGCGTCACGATGCCGGTCACATCCGTCGTGCGGAAGTAGAACTGCGGACGGTAGTTGGTGAAGAACGGCGTATGACGGCCGCCCTCTTCCTTCGTCAGGATGTAGGCTTCTGCCTTGAACTTCTTGTGCGGCTTGACGGAGCCCGGCTTGCACAGGATCTGACCGCGCTCGACGCCGTCACGGTTCACACCGCGGATCAGCGCGCCGATGTTGTCGCCGGCCTGGCCCTGGTCGAGCAGCTTGCGGAACATTTCAACGCCGGTCACCGTCGTCTTCGAAGTCGGACGGATGCCGACGATCTCGACTTCTTCACCAACCTTGATGATGCCACGCTCGACGCGGCCGGTCACGACCGTACCACGGCCCGAGATCGAGAACACGTCTTCGATCGGCATCAGGAACGGCTGGTCAACCGGACGCTCAGGCGTCGGGATGTAGGAGTCGACCGCTGCCATCAGCTCGCGGATCGCGTCTTCGCCGATCTTCTTGTCCGAATCTTCAAGAGCAGCAAGCGCCGAACCCTTGACGACCGGAATGTCGTCGCCCGGGAAGTCGTAGGACGACAGAAGTTCGCGAACTTCGAGCTCGACCAGTTCGAGAAGCTCGGCGTCGTCAACCTGGTCGACCTTGTTCAGGAACACAACGATCGCCGGAACGCCGACCTGGCGGGCGAGCAGGATGTGTTCGCGCGTCTGCGGCATCGGGCCGTCAGCAGCCGAGCAAACCAGGATCGCGCCGTCCATCTGAGCCGCACCGGTGATCATGTTCTTCACGTAGTCGGCGTGGCCGGGGCAGTCGACGTGCGCGTAGTGGCGGGCCGGAGTCTCATATTCGACGTGCGCCGTCGAGATGGTGATGCCGCGGGCCTTCTCTTCCGGAGCCGCGTCGATCTGGTCGTACGCCTTGAACTCACCGAAGTACTTCGTGATCGCTGCCGTCAGAGACGTCTTGCCGTGGTCAACGTGGCCGATCGTGCCAATGTTGACGTGCGGCTTGTTGCGCTCAAACTTACTCTTTGCCATTTGAATGCTTCCTGTGAACAAAATGGTGGCCCCGGCGAACCGGTTTAGTGCCGCCGTTTAAGGCTTTCGGCGAGATTGCGCAAGACTTAATTGCAGGCGCCGATCATGGCGTGACAGCGCATATGGGAGACAATTCGCCGCCTGCAAGGCGATTCGCCGCAGCCCCTCCAAAAATCGCTGGAATCCCAGGGAAATTCGCACGGATCACCAAGGATGAACCGCGGCCATTGACGATCCCTCGCCTGCGGCAACAGCGGTCGGCGTCCCCCCATGGCTGGAAACAGCGCGCACGACGATCGCGACTGCGATCGCATCAACCGGCTTTAAGGGAAACTGGAGCGGGTAGCGGGAATCGAACCCGCGTATTCAGCTTGGAAGGCTGCTGCTCTACCATTGAGCTATACCCGCGGGATGGTCAGATCCGATGACGAATGGTGGAGAGAGTTGGATTTGAACCAACGTAGGCTGAGCCAACGGATTTACAGTCCGTCCCCTTTAACCACTCGGGCATCTCTCCAGTTTTTCGTCCGGATCTTGAAGACCAAGTTCGTCAGACTTCGAAGCGTTGCCGCCCGTCGTCTGCGCCGCGTATATGACCGGAGCATTTCCGTCTGTCAACACGATGACAATGGAAAAAACACGAAAAATTTCATTCGCCGCCGAAAGCCGGCACATGAAAGAAAGCCTATGCGGCAGCGAACGCCATGGCTATAAAGCCGCATGAGCAAAGACAACAAATCCGGCGGCAAGGCCGCGACAGACCCATCCGCCAAGGATACGCACTACGCCAATCTGAGGCGCGCCCACCGCGACGCCAAGCGCGAACGCGGCGAGATCCCGACACCCCAGCCACAGAAGCGCCGGCGTGGGGCTGAGGATTGGAAGCCGCCGGCGCTCGCGCCCGATCAGGTATATCTCTACGGTCTGCATACAGTGCGCGCCGCCCTCGACAATCCGGAGCGCAACAAGATCAAGCTGTTTACGACGCAGAATGCGCTCGCGCGTCTGGAAATCGACGTCGAGATGCTGGGCATTCCCTTCGAAATCGTCTCGCCGCACGAGATCGACAAGGTGCTCGGTCCCGAGGCGATCCATCAGGGCGTCATGCTGGAAACGCGGCCGCTACCGGTGCGCCGGCTCGAAGCGCTAAAGGACAGCCCTCTCCTGCTCGTGCTCGACCAGGTCACCGATCCGCACAATGTCGGCGCGATCATGCGCTCGGCCGTCGCCTTCAATGCCGGGGCCGTTATCACCACCCAGAGACATAGCCCGACCGAGTCAGGCGTGCTCGCCAAGTCTGCCTCCGGCGCCCTGGAACTGATACCTTATATACAGATCACCAACCTCGCCGACGCGCTCTGCGAATTGCACAAGCTCGGCTTCTCCACCATCGGCCTCGATTCGGAAGGGCCGGCGCCGCTCGAAGGTACCTTCTCAGGCGACAAGGTGGCGCTGGTGCTCGGCTCGGAGGGCAAGGGGCTCAGGCAGAAGACACGCGAAACCGTCAACGCACTTGCCCGCCTCGATATGCCGGGCGCGATCAAATCGCTGAACGTTTCGAACGCCGCGGCGATCGCGCTTTATGCGGCGCGGCTTTACTTAAAGACATAGGCTGGACTTAAAGGCCGGCTTACGGGCCGCGGCAAAGGGGGATTGCCATGATTGGTTTCATGCTTCGGCTCACAATTCCAGCAGCCATGCTGCTGGACTGCGGTCCGGCTGGCGCGCAGGATATCGATCCCGATATTCTCAGGGCGCAGGCGGGAACCTATCTGGTTGCGCCCGAAGACGGACGCGCCGGATGTCGGCTGACGCTCGAAACCGACCTTGCGATCGGCGGCTATTCGCTCTCGGGCCAGGACAATTGTTCCAAGCCGCTGCCGGCGCTTGCCGAAGCCGCTGCCTGGAATTTCGACGGCAATGGCGGCCTCATCCTGATCGATCCGACGCGCAAGGCCATCGCCCGTTTCGTCGAGAGCGAGGGTTCGCCGATGAAAACGGAAGACGAAACACCGCTGCTGCTGCTCTCGGCACCCGACGGTGTCGATCGCCTGCCGACCTTCAGGAGCCTTGCCGGGACATGGGCGATGCAAAGACCGGGCGGCGAAGAACTCTGCAGCGTGACACTCGACGGCACCATCGATGCGGACGGCCACGCACCCCTATCGCTTTCCCGAGACTGCGCCGCCAATGTCGCCAGGCTCAAGCTCGCCGTCTGGAATATCGAAGGTTTCGGGATGACTCTGATGAGTCATGACGGTTCGTCGCTCAGCTTCGACATGCGCTCCGACGGCAATTTCGATAAGTCCAGTGAAGAAGGCGGCAAGCCGCTTTCGCTCGTCAGCCACTGATCCCGGCGCAGGGCTCGATCCGGAGAAATCCACTTTTTGCCTTGGAATGACCTTCTGGAGCATTATGATCTGGCGGCGATCGATCCGTAACGACCGGTCACAAGCAAGAAGGAGCGATTCCCATCATGGCCATTCGACCGCTGATTTTCGGCATCCTCTTCATCGCGGCCTTTGTGGGAATCATCCTCAGCATCATCTGGGTGGACACGTCGCATCCCGTCCACCAGCCGGATCCCCTGTCGCCGACGGCGCCCGGCCCAGCGACGCCGGGGCCGGTGCAATAGGTCGAGAGAAACGCGGACGGCGATTGCGCGTTAATCCCACCGAACGACTATCCTCAGCTGCGATAGAACCGAGGCACGTCGCGATCATATTGGCGCCACTCGCGACGCTCTTCCCAGCGCCACGGCCGCCAATGGCGGCGTTCATAGCGCCATTCGGACCGGCGCCAATCGCGGCCATCCCGCCAGTCACGATTGCCCCGCCAATCACGGTCGTCACGCCAGTCACGATCGTCACGCCAACGGTCGTGTCGCCAGCTGTCATGAATCTGGGTGATGTCGCTTTGCGCGGATAGCGGCGACCGGTCGACAGGCATGGCGGCGGCGGGCGCAACTGCAGCAAGGGCCGCACCGAGGGAAATGGCTGCGGTCAGGAAAATATGCGCGAACTTCATGGCTGCTTCCTCATTGACGATGAGGAGACACTGCGCCACCACGGCTGAATTGCTGCTGAAGCAGTCCTTCAGATAGGGTTCATCAAGGAAAAGCGCCGGAGCATTATCGGAACCAATCAGCCTTGTTCCCAACGGAACTACAGCGCGACAGCCTTCGCTTGGCCGCTCTCTTCGGCTCGCCGAGCCGAAGCTTACAGAGCGCAGGCTGGTGCCCCCGGCAGGGTTCGAACCCGCGACCCCCTGATTACAAATCAGGTGCTCTACCAACTGAGCTACAAGGGCAATAGCTGCCCAACTAACAGATTCTGCGATCCTGTAAAGAAAAATCCGTGCCGGCGCGGACAAGTCTGCGTGTATCCAAACCGCCTTGTCGTGCAAAACGGCCTTGTCGCAACTGCCATTTATCCTTTAGCTAGAGCAGCTTCACAAAGGGTATTGTATGGGCCGTTCATTCCAGACGCTTTCCTTTATCGCCTCGCCGACGATGGAGGCGCTCGCAGCGCGCGAAGAGCTGATTCGCATCTATGGCGACGTGCCGCAGGACAAGGCTGATGTCATCGTCGCGCTGGGTGGCGATGGCTTCATGCTGCAGACGCTGCACAGCACCATGAACTCGGGCAAGCTGGTCTACGGCATGAACCGCGGCTCGGTCGGCTTTCTGATGAATGATTACAGCACGGAACGGCTTCAAGAGCGTATCTGCGTCGCCGTCGAAAACGCCTTCCGTCCCTTGAAGATGACAACGGCCAATGCCGACGGTACAAATTCCACAGCGCTCGCCATCAACGAAGTCTATCTTTTCCGCCAGTCCTATCAGGCCGCCAATCTGAGGGTCGTGGTCGACGGGCGCGTGCGTCTGGAGGAGCTGATCTGCGACGGGCTCATGGTGGCCACCCCCGCCGGATCGACGGCCTATAATCTTTCCGCCCATGGCCCCATCCTGCCGCTCGAGGCGCCGCTGCTCGCCATGACGCCCGTCAGCGCTTTCAGGCCGCGCCGCTGGAGGGGCGCCCTGCTTCCGAACAAGGTGACTGTCGATATCGACGTGCTCGAGCCGGTGAAGCGGCCGGTGAATGCGGTGGCAGACAATACGGAAGTCAAATCGGTGCTGCATGTCCGCATCGCTCAGTCGGAGCATATGACGGCGCGTATCCTCTCCGATCCGGACCGCTCTTGGTCCGACCGCATTCTCGCCGAGCAGTTCAAGGATTGAGATGATGGCAACGCGCCTGACATTGATGGCTACGATTTTCCTCGTCGGATGCTCGGCCGCGATCGCTGCTCCCACGCAGGACGTCATCCTGCCGGCTTCTGTGATTTTTGCGACCAGCACCGGCTACTGGGAGGACGACGGCAACGCGCCTGATGTCGAGCGGGCGCCCACCAAGGCCGAAAGCGTTTCCGACACCCAGGAAAAGCGCCATGGTTACTATAAGCTCTTTGCCGTGCGTCAGCCGGACAGGACGTCGAAAGTCTATCTTCAGCAGATTGCCCAGACCGAGACCGGTCCGATGATTGCCTCGACCATCGAACTGCAGGAGATCAGCGACCTGAAGCCTTACGTGACCGATATCCGCCCGGAAAACTCGAGCGGCATCATCAAGCAACCCGGCCTCTTCGCCACGATCTATCTGAAGACCGATCCCGCGGCCGAGCCGGACGGCTGGACCGTGCTGATCGACGAACTCGGCGACATCACCATCGAGAAAGCGACCAATTGAGCAGCGAGACGCTGTTCGCACAGGCGACCAAGATGAAGCTCGGCTTTCGCGAGGGCGTCCTTTACGACGACCGGAGACCAGATTGGGATGCTGCCGGTCCAAGGCCCGTCCGCTGGTCGCTATGGTATCCGGCTGCCGATGACGCGCTGGAATGTGAAATCCAGGAGAGGAGCTGGTTTCGCAAGGCGGCGGTCGCTCGCGATGCACCGATTCGGCTTTCAGACAGGCCTTATCCCCTGGTGCTGCTGTCACACGGCACCGGCGGTTCTGCGGCGGGACTGGAATGGCTGGCGCGACGCCTGGTCGATCGCGGATTTGCAGCGCTCGGCGTCGACCATCACGGGAATACGGGCAGTGAGGATTATCGCGCCGAAGGTTTTGCCTGTCTCTGGGAACGGGCGCCGGATCTGAGCTTGATGCTCGACCGCTGTCGCGACTGGCTTGGCGATCTCGCCGGTCGGATCGATGCAGACCGTGTATTCGCGGCCGGATTCTCAGCCGGAGCCTATAGCGTCATGCTGCTTGTCGGCGCTGTCACCCAGTTCTCCCAGTTCGAACCATCAAGGCTGAAGCCGGGTGCTCCACGCGGCCCAAGGGAATTTCCCGATCTTGCCGATCATATCCCCTCCTTACTTCGCACCAGCGAGGTGTTTCGCGAGTCTTGGTCCCGCATGTCGCAATGCTACCGGGATGACCGGATCACGGCGGCGCTCCTGTGCGCACCAGGTCGTTCCATTCTCGGTTTCAGCGAGGAAAGCCTGAAAACTGTCGAGGCACCCGCTCTTATCCTTGTCGGCGATGCCGATAAGGCGGCACCAGCCGAGGAATGTTCTTCATGGCTGCATGAGCGGCTGACCGGCAGCGCCCTGAAAATCTTCGGCGGCGGTCTCGGGCATTATGTCTTTGTGCCGGAGGGCACAGGGCTCGGTCTTGCCTTTGCCGCCGAGCTCTTCACCGATCCGCCGGGCATCGAGCGGGGAGCCGTTCATGACGAGATTGCCGCTCTATCGGCAGCGCTGTTTCATGATGGCGACGCCGGCGCGATAGGCTGAACAAAGAAAGCCCCGTTTCGGGGGCTTTCTGATTTCCATGATGCTGATTTTCAGTCAACATCCTCGACGACCGCATCGGCGGCGCCGCTGATGCGGTGAGCAAGGGCCGCTTCCATGAATTCGTTCAGATCGCCGTCGAGCACGTCGTCCGGAGCGGTGCTGGCAACGCCGGTGCGCAGGTCCTTGACCAGCTGGTAGGGTTGCAGCACGTATGAGCGGATCTGGTGACCCCAGCCGATATCCGTCTTGGAAGCGGCTTCGGCGCTCGCGGCCTCTTCGCGCTTTTTCAACTCTGCTTCGTACATCCGGGCACGCAGCATTTCCCAGGCCTTGGCGCGGTTCTTGTGCTGCGAACGTTCCTGCTGGCAGGCGACCACGATCCCGGTCGGGATATGGGTGATGCGCACGGCCGAGTCCGTCGTGTTGACGTGCTGGCCGCCGGCGCCCGACGAACGATAGGTGTCGATGCGGCAATCGCTTTCGTTGATGTCGATGTTGATCGAGTCATCGACGACCGGATAGACCCAGATCGACGAGAAGGACGTATGGCGGCGCGCATTGCTGTCGTAGGGGGAAATACGCACCAGACGATGCACGCCCGATTCCGTCTTCAGCCAACCATAGGCGTTGTGGCCCTTGACGAGCAGGGTGGCGGACTTGATGCCCGCCTCTTCGCCGTCATGGACTTCGAGAAGCTCGACCTTGAAGCGCTGGCGTTCCGCCCAGCGGGTGTACATGCGCAACAGCATGTTCGCCCAGTCCTGGCTTTCGGTGCCGCCGGCGCCGGAATGGACTTCGAGATAGGTGTCGTTGCTGTCGGCCTCGCCGGAGAGCATCGCCTCCACCTGGCGGCGTGCGGCCTCGGCCTTCAGTGCCTTCAAGGCATCCTCGGCTTCCTTGACGACACCCTCGTCGCCTTCTTCCTCGCCAAGCTCGACCAGCTCGACATTGTCTTTCAGCTGCTGTTCCAGCTGCCGGACGCCGCTAACGCCGTCATCGAGCTGCTGGCGCTCGCGCATCAGCTTCTGGGCTTCGGCAGCGTCATTCCAGAGGTTCGGATCCTCTGCCTTGTTGTTCAACCAGTCCAGTCGTCTTATCGCCTGGTCCCAGTCAAAGATGCCTCCTCAGCAGGGTGATAGCCTGCTTGGTTTCATCGACCACGTTTTCGATTTCGGCTCGCATTTCCCTGCTTCTCTGTAACGGTCTTCTTCAAGTGCTGGTGACATAGAGACGCCCGCCGCGGATGTAAAGAGCCGGGGCGGACTTCCAAAACTGGGTGAGGCTCAGAACAGGCCAGGCGTGCCGGTCTGAACCGCCTGGTTGGCCTGCGGCGAGGTTTTCAGGATCTCTTCCGGCGCCATGGTGCTGTCCATGCCGATGACCGAGAAGCTGTCGGCGGGTCCGGTACCGGGCTTGAAGGCTTCGACGATCGTGTTCGGATCGCCGTCGGCGGCGGCCATGCCGGTCTTGCGGTCGATCGGGATCAGGTTCATGCCCTGCGGAATGACAAACTTCGATTCCGGCATGTCCTTGACGGCGGCCTGCATGAATTCGTTGAAAATCGGGGCGGAGAGACCGCCGCCGGTACCGCCGCGGCCGAGCGGGGCCGGCGTATCGAAGCCCATATAGAGGCCGGCGACCAGATCCGGCGTGAAACCGACGAACCAGGCATCCTTTTCATCATTGGTGGTGCCGGTCTTTCCGGCGACGTCGCGGCCGCCGAGATCGATCTTGCCGGCAGCGGTGCCGCGCTGGATGACGCCCTGCATCATCGAGGTGATCTGGTAGGCGGTCATCGGGTCGAGGACGGTTTCGCGGTTGTCGACGACATTAGGCTCTTCCTGGTTCTGCCAGTCGCCGGCATTGCAGCCCTCGCAGAGGCGCTCCTCATGCTTGAAGATCGTCTTGCCGTAGCGGTCCTGGATACGGTCGATCAGCGTCGGCTTGATCTGCTTGCCGCCATTGGCAATGACCGAATAGGCCGAGACCATACGCAGCACTGTCGTGTCGCCGGCGCCGAGCGACATCGAGAGAACCGGCAGCATGTGATCGTAGATACCGAAGCGTTCGGCATATTCGGCAACGATATTCATGCCGAGATCGTTGGCGAGGCGCACCGTCATCAGGTTGCGCGAATGCTCGATGCCCGAGCGCAGCGTCGACGGGCCGCCGACTTCGCCGCCGTAATTTTCCGGCTTCCAGACCTGGCCGCCCGAGACGATCTCGATCGGCGCGTCCATGATGACGGAGGCCGGCGTATAGCCGTTGTCCATCGCCGCTGCGTACACGAAGGGCTTGAAGGAGGAGCCCGGCTGGCGCATCGCCTGGGTGGCGCGGTTGAATTCCGACTGGCCATAGGAGAAGCCGCCGACCATCGCGAGCACGCGGCCGGTCTTCGGATCCATGGCGACAAGGCCGCCCTGTACCTTCGGCGGCTGGCGCAGACGGTAGGAGGTCGACGCGTCGTCACCGAGCTTCTCGACATAGATGACATCGCCCGGGCTCAGGACGCCGGCCGGCGATTTCGCTGTCTTGCGCGAGCCATCCGCCGAACGGTAGGCCCATTGCATGTTCTTGGCGTCGATGGTGCCGCGAAGACGGTCCGCCGCAACCTTGCCGCTCCCGTCCTTGGCCGGCTGCAGGCCGATATCGACGTTATCGTCGGAGACGGCGAGCACGACGGCAAGGCGCCATTCCGGAACGTCGGACAGCGCGGGAATATCGGCAAGCGCCTTGCCCCAGTCGCCGTTTGCGTCGATCTGCTTGATAGCCCCATGGAACCCGCGGCGCTCGTCATAGGTCACCAGGCCATCCTGCAGCGCCTTGCGGGCGGCGAGCTGCATCTGCGGATCGAGCGATGTGCGCACGGAAAGGCCGCCCTCATAGAGGACCTTCTCGCCATATTGGTCGATCAGCTGGCGGCGCACGGCTTCGGCGAAGTAATCGGACGCGAAGAGCGACGGACCGTTGCTGCGGGCGGTAACGCCGAGCGGCTGCTTCTTGGCTTCCGCGCCGTCGCTCTGGCTGACATAGCCGTTCTCGACCATGCGATCGATAACCCAGTTGCGACGCTCGAGCGCCGCCTCAGGATGGCGGAAAGGATGATAATTGGCCGGCCCCTTCGGCAGCGACGCCAGATAGGCGGCCTCGGCGACGGTCAGTTCGGTGACCGACTTATTGAAATAGGTCAGTGCTGCGCCGGCGATGCCATAGGAATTCATCCCGAAGAAAATCTCGTTCAGGTAGAGTTCGAGAATCTTGTCCTTGCTGTAGGCCTGCTCGATACGGAAAGAGAGGATTGCTTCCTTGATCTTGCGGTCGATCGTCTGGTCCGAGCTCAAAAGGAAATTCTTGGCCACCTGCTGGGTGATTGTGGAAGCGCCGACGGGACGGCGGCCGGAACCGAAATTCTGCAGGTTGACGAGGATTGCGCGGCCGAGACCGGTGAGGTCGACGCCCGGATGGTTGTAGAAATTCTTATCTTCGGCCGAGAGGAAAGCGGCCTTGACACGGTCGGGAATGGCCTGGATCGGCAGGAAGAGACGCTTTTCCTTGGCATATTCGGCCATGAGAGCGCCGTTGCCGGCATGGACGCGGGTCGTCACCGGCGGCGCGTAGCTGTTCAGAACGGCATAGTCCGGAAGATCCCTGGCGACATTGGCGAGATAGATGGCAATACCCGCCGCCGCGACCAGAAACAGGACGCAGGCCATTCCGAAGAAATATCCAAGAAGTCTAAGCATATTTTCAGCTACCGGTCTCTTCGATCTGCAATCGGCGCAGACGCAACGATTGCACAGATCGAGACAATTTGCACGTTGTGCGCGGCTTACTCCATGAGCGCTACCGCCACAAGCCGATTCCGCGCCTCAAGCTAGGAAACATAAGCCGGAGTAACGGCGCGAATGTGAGCAAAATAGGGCTCTGACCGCCGCAATCACCGCCGCGGCAGCGTTTCATCAGGACTGTCACATCCAAGCAACGCCCGTTCTGTTCCTGATTGAAACATCTTGCTCAGAATTTGAATCAGGCGAGGCAGGCTAAGTCTTTGTTTTTCAGGCTGCCGCCGTTCCAGCAGGCGCGAGGGATTTTTTGAACGGCGTCCATCAGCCGCCATTCGCCACGACGCCGGTGCGGTATCGCTTCACCGCCTCGGTCAGGAGATCGGCGATCCTGGTGCGCCAGGTTTCGTCGAGCAGCAGTTTTTCGTCTTCGGCATTCGACAGGAACCCGAGCTCGAGCAGGATCGACGGCACGTCGGGCGCCTGCAGCACGCGGAAGCCGGCGTGGCGGTGCGGATTGTTGATGGTGCCGACCTGGTCCTTGAAGGAATTCAGCACGCTCTCGGCCAGCGAGATCGAGAAGGCCTGCGTCTCGCGCCGCGTCAGATCGAGCAGGATGTCGGCGACCTCGGGCGGCTCGGCGACTACCTCCTTGCCGGCGATCTGGTCGGAAAGGTTTTCGCGATCGGCAAGATCGGCTGCGAGCTTGTCGGAGGCCTTGTCCGAAATCGTATAGACCGTCGCCCCGCGGATATCCTTCTGTTTCAGCGTATCGGCATGCAGTGAAATGAACAGGCCGGCATGGTTCTGGCGGGCGATCAGCACGCGCTGAGAAAGCGACAGGAACTCATCGTCGCTGCGCGTCAGGAACGCCTTGATGCCCGGCTCCTTGTTCAGCCGGTCGGCCAGAGCCCTGGCGAAGGCAAGCGTCACCTGCTTTTCCTCGGTCTTCGTATCGACGCCGACAGCGCCGGTATCGATGCCGCCATGGCCGGCGTCGACGGCAATAACGAAATCGCCGGGAGCGGCTTTCTCTGGCGCCGGAATGGCGCTCGTCGTCTGGGCCGCCTCGGTCCGATCATCCCAGGATTGTGTCTTGACCAGTTCGGCAAAGGCCTGCTTATCGATCATTTCGGCGTCGAGCACCAGGCGATGGCCCCTGCCCGCCTCGTCGGCCTGCACCTTGGCGAGCGAGAGCTTCACCGGCCTTGCCGCTGTCAGCACGATGCGGGCGCTCTCCTCATCCATCTTGCCGTAGCGGATATCTTTGAAGAGGCCGCGAGCGGCCAAATCCTTCGCCGGAAAACCGAAGGCGGTGGCCGGCAGATCAACGACGATCCGCTCCGGATTGGCGATATAATGGACAGAGAAACGCGGCTCGCGGTCGAAATCGATGACGATGCGCGTCCTGGCGTCATCGCCGATGATGCGCGCCCCATAAGCGAGCAGCGGATCCTTCGTCTCGGCCGAACCCGCGAGGCCAGGCAGGAGGCAACCTGCAATGAGCACCGCCGTCTGAACCCGCCTTGCGAATGTCGATCGCCGCGTTGCGGACTGCACCGCGATCCGAGCCCTCTTAAACAATAAACCGTCACACCCTATTTATAACCACGATGGACCTGATATGGCCGGAACGGACGCTCGAGAGCGAAACGCCTTGCGACCTGCCGAATCGCGGTCACCCGCCCCCAGTTTCTATGCGATTCGAAATCCATCAATATTATGGCACATTTGGCTTTTCCCTTGCTATTGTGACACAGAAAACATACAACGCATTTTAGGGTAGAAGTGTTGACGGGATAGAGTCGCCGCAAGGGCTGCCAGCCAGATCTGGACCTGGCGCCACATCGGTCATCGTCCGCCGTCTCATGCGCTTCAACCCGGGAACTGGATCCTGATTTTCCGGCTTCTGTCGGAACTTCATTGGTGGATCAGCCACCACGCTCTCAGGGAGCAACCTCATCGGACCCGAACCGGGTCTTCGTATTTGTCGATCACGCTTGGTTGTTGATGGTTTCGCAGCAGGTTTTATCTGAAGTGTACAGGCCCCGGACCGAAACGGTTCCGGCTGCGGTCTGGCTGCTGCTCTTCCCTTCGCGTCAAGCGCGACTTTCATTATCCGGCGCGGCCACGGTGGACCGCATTCTTTCTGTTTCAACAGCAGTCGGGAATGCGCTCTCGCGGCCACGCCGAGGAGCACAGCTTACATGGCAGACAAAATGCTTATCGATGCGTCTCACGAGGAAGAGACGCGCGTCGTTGTCGTTCGCGGGAACCGCATAGAAGAATTTGACTTCGAGTCGCAGCACAAGAAGCAGATCCGCGGCAATATCTATCTTGCAAAGGTAACGAGGGTCGAACCCTCGCTGCAGGCCGCTTTCGTCGATTACGGCGGCAACCGGCACGGCTTCCTGGCCTTCGCCGAAATCCATCCTGATTATTACCAGATTCCGCTCGCCGACCGTCAGGCGCTGCTTCGGGCCGAGGCCGAGGAGCACCGTCGCGACGAAGACGTCGAGCACGTCGAAACCGCGCCGATGGTCGACCTTTCGACCCAGGACCAGCCGGATGTCGGTATCGTGCCGCCGGAGGCGCCGGAGCCGGTTGCCGCAGCCGACGAGACAGCGACCGGAGAGGGTGCTGCAGCGCCGGAGGTCGTAGCTTCGCCCAAGGCCGCCGAAGAAGCCCCGGCCAAGAAGGCCAAACCACGCCGCAGCCGTAAGAAGGTCGCCGAAACAACCGCGACGGAAGACGCCGTTCCGACCGACGTCGAAGCGGAAGGCGCTTCGAGTGTCGACAACGACGATGATGCCCCTGTCGGCGGCACGATGGCCGCGATGGTGGAAACCGACGCCATCTCCGAGGATATCGACACCAGCAAGCGTCGCCACGATGACGACGATGACGATGATGATCACGGTGAAGAGGAAGTCATCGAATCCGTCGGCGCCGAAGACGCGATGGAAGAGGTGCCGGACCGCGTGCAGCGCAAGCCGCGCAAGCAGTATCGCATCCAGGAAGTCATCAAGCGCCGCCAGATCCTGCTGGTTCAGGTCGCCAAGGAAGAGCGCGGCAACAAGGGTGCCGCTCTCACCACCTATCTCTCGCTTGCAGGCCGCTATTCGGTTCTGATGCCGAACACGGCGCGCGGCGGCGGCATTTCCCGCAAGATCACCAATCCGCAGGACCGCAAGCGCCTGAAGGAAATCGCGCGCATGCTCGAAGTGCCGCAGGGCATGGGCGTCATCCTGCGCACCGCCGGCGCCAACCGCACCAAGGTCGAGGTCAAGCGCGATTTCGAATATCTGATGCGCCTGTGGGAAAATGTCCGCACGCTGACGCTGGCGTCGACCGCCCCCTGCCTCGTCTATGAAGAGGGCTCGCTGATCAAGCGCTCGATCCGCGACCTCTACAACAAGGACATCGGCGAGATCATCGTTGCCGGCGAGGAAGGCTATCGTGAAGCGAAAGACTTCATGAAGATGCTGATGCCGAGCCATGCCAAGGTGGTTCAGCCCTACCGCGACATCCACCCGATCTTCTCGCGTTCCGGCATCGAGGCGCAGCTCGACCGCATGCTGCAGCCGCAGGTGACGCTGCGTTCCGGCGGCTACCTGATCATGAACCAGACGGAAGCGCTGGTCTCGATCGACGTCAACTCCGGCCGCTCGACGCGCGAACACTCGATCGAGGACACCGCGCTGCAGACGAACCTCGAAGCCGCGGAAGAAATCGCCCGCCAGCTTCGCCTGCGCGACCTCGCCGGCCTGATCGTGATCGACTTCATCGACATGGAAGAGAAGCGCAACAACCGCGCCGTCGAGAAGAAGCTGAAGGAATGCCTGAAGAACGACCGCGCCCGCATTCAGGTCGGCCGGATCTCGCATTTCGGCCTGCTCGAAATGTCGCGCCAGCGCATCCGCGCTTCCGTTCTCGAATCGACCACCCAGGTCTGCTCGCATTGCGGCGGCACCGGGCACGTCCGTTCGCAGTCCTCCGTCGCGCTGCATGTGCTGCGTGGCATCGAGGAATATCTGCTCAAGAACACGACGCACAACATCACCGTGCGCACCACGCCCGATATCGCGCTCTACCTGCTCAACCACAAGCGCCAGACGATCGTCGATTACGAAGCGCGCTTTGGCGTAGCGATTATCATCGATGCTGACGGTTCGGTCGGCGCGCAGCACTTCGCGATCGACCGCGGCGAGCCCGTGGAAAACCCGGTCAAGATCGAAAGCCTCTTCAATTTCGCAGCCATCCCCGAGGATGAGGACGACGACATCGTCATCGAGGCTGATGAGGACGAAGACGAAGAACTCGAGGAAAAGGCTGCCGCGACCGAACGTCCCGCTGCGGCGCGTTCGGAAGGCGAAGGTGAAGGCAACCGTAAGCGCAAGCGTCGCCGCCGCCGTCGTGGCCGCAACGGCAATGCCGAGCAGCCGGCAGCCGCTGCAGGCGAAGCCGGCGACGAAGAGGAAGACGGCGACGACGCGGGCGCCGAGGGCGACGAAACCGCCGCCGCGGCACCCGAGAGCCGCGCCGAAAACGAGGAATCGCAGCGCCGCAAGCGCCGTCGCCGCGGCAAGCGCGGCGGTCGGCGCAACCGGGAGGACGGCTCCGAGCTGACGGCGAATGAAGCCGGCGAAGACAACGGCAGCGAGGATGAAGACGACGGCACTTCGGATGACGTCGCTCCCGGTGAAGCCGCAATTGTCGAGACGGTTGCCGAACAGGCCGACGAGAGCCAAGCTGTAACGGCTGCCGTCGAGGACGTGGCTGTCGTCGCCGAAGAGGTAAAGCCTGCCCGTGGCCGCGGCCGCCGCAAGCCCGCCGCAGCGCCGGTCGAAGAACCAGTCGCGGAATCGGCACCCGCCGTAGAAGCAGAGCCGGAGGTGGTCGAAGCCTCCGCCGATCTCGCAACGCCCGCGCAGGAAGAAGCAAAGCCGGTTCGCGCCAACCGCGAATCCAATATTTCTTCCTCAGAGCCGACGGTGAAATCCACCCGTACCGAAAATGGCGAAAGCGACGAAGGTAAGCCGAAGAAAGCCGGCTGGTGGCAGCGCCGTGGCTTCTTTTGAACGCTGATTTTCGGACGTAAATGACGATAAATCCGGCCGTGGCGACGCGGCCGGATTTTCGTTTATGGCGGCGGCATCAGCATCGATTTTCGGCAAGGCAGCGCGAGTATGTGTATTGTTGAGATTACACACATGGGATGCGACCGTGCGAACGACTCTGGATATCGATAGGGGCTTGCTCGAAGCGGCAATGGCCCCTACGGGATTGGCGACGAAAAAGGCCACGAACAGGCATTGCAAAGCCTCGTCGACAACACCGTCAGAAAAATGCGATCGCAGATCTCGCAGGGATCGACTGGGAAGGCGACCTCGACGAGATACGTCATTCCCCCGCCGACAATCAGGGGGCCGGAGGGTAGAGCAGATCGACGACGTAGCTGGCGTCGAAGCGGGAGTCGAGCATGCCGTAAGTGGAGCGCCAGCCGCCGGCGAGGCGTGTCTCGATGAAGGCGTCGGCGATGCGCCCTGCCCCGAGCCGGTAGAGCTCGGCGGCGCCGGCGGCAAGTGCCAGCTGCTCGACAAGCAGGCGCGCCGCGCCCTCGTCCTGTTCGCAAAGCGCGATTGCTGCGCGCAACACGTCGATCGTCTTCTTGCCGGCAGGGCCGAGATCGCGGGCGAGACCTGCGAAGACCGTCTCGAACAGGTCCTTGCCACGGTTGAGCACGCGCAGCACATCCAGAGCCATCACGTTGCCGGAGCCTTCCCAGATGGCATTGACGGGGGCCTCGCGGTAATGGCGGGCGATCGGGCGCTCCTCGATGTAACCATTGCCGCCGATGCATTCCATCGCCTCATAGATCAGCGCGGGCGCGATCTTGCAGCACCAGTATTTGGCGACCGGCGTCATGACGCGGGCATAGGCCGCCTCCTCGGCATTGCCGCGCGCCTTGTCGAAAGCATCCGCAAGGCGGAAGGACAGCGCGGTGGCGGCAGCGACATCGAGCGCCATGTCGGCCAGCACGCGCGTCATGATCGGCTGGTTGACGAGCATCCTGCCGAAGACGCTGCGGCCGCGCGTGTGATGCACGGCCTCGGCCAGCGAGGCGCGCATGATGCCTGAGGAGGCCAGCGCGCAATCGAGCCGCGTCAACGTCACCATGTCGAGGATGGTGCGGATGCCGGCATCCGGGCCGCCGAGCAGGAAGCCGAAGGTGTCGGTGAACTCCACCTCTGAAGAGGCGTTAGAGCGGTTGCCGACCTTATCCTTCAGCCGCTGGAACTGCAGTCCGTTGGCGGACCCGTCCTCCAGCAGGCGCGGCACGAGGAAGCAGCCCATGCCCTCCTTCGTCTGCGCCAGCATGATGAAGGCATCGCTCATCGGCGCGGACATGAACCATTTGTGGCCGGAGAGCCGATAGATGCCTTCGCTGACCTTTTCGGCAGCGCTTTGATTGGCCCTGACATCGGTGCCGCCCTGCTTTTCAGTCATGCCCATGCCGATCGTCACGGCGGATTTCTGCATGGCGGGCCGGTTGGACGAATCATATTTGCGCGACAGGATCTTCGGCGCCCAGTCCTTCTGCACAGCAGGGGACGCCGACAGCGCGGCCACCGAGGCGCTCGTCATCGTCAGCGGGCAGAGATGGCCAGACTCCAGCTGTGCCGTCAGGTAAAATCGCGCGGCGCGGACCTTGTGGCCCGCGTCCTTCGCCTCAATATCGGCCTGCGGATCCCAGACGGAGGAATGCAGGCCGACCGACATGGAGCGACGCATCAGCGCGTGCCAGGCGGGATGAAACTCGACGACATCGAGGCGCTCGCCGCGCGGACCATGGGTGCGCAGCTGTGGCGCCCCCTGGTTTGCCATGCGCGCCAGCTCCTGTGCCTCCGGCGAGGTGACGTAGCGGCCGATATTTTCCAGGTCTTCACGGATGCCGCGCGGCAAGGCCGCCGTCAGATCGACAATCAGCGGATCGGACCGATAGGCATTGATGCCGGACCACAGGCTCGGCTGGTTGAGTTCTGCGAGTTTGTCGTCAGTCCGGTTTGCGGAGGTCATTGTTCGCTTCTAGTGCAAGAACCCGGCAAGGAAAACCGGAAGTTATGATTCGCTTTATTCTGCTCTATCGGAATTCGGGCGAAAATGCATGGGGACATAAGCCTTTGCCCACAGCGCGTGCTTGCCCCGGCGGGCGGCACTCATTATAGACCCGCAAGAGACAGCAAGAGGCAGGGTCATGGTCTTTTTCCCCCACCGCCACCTCATTGGCATCAAGGGCCTCACCGAGCAGGATATCACCTATCTTCTCGACAAGGCCGACGAAGCCGTCAAGATCAGCCGCCAGCGAGAGAAGAAGACGTCGACGCTGCGCGGATTGACGCAGATCAACCTCTTCTTCGAGGCATCGACCCGCACACAGGCCTCCTTCGAGCTTGCCGGCAAGCGGCTTGGCGCCGACGTCATGAACATGTCGGTCGGCAATTCCTCGGTGAAAAAAGGCGAAACGCTGATCGATACGGCGATGACGCTGAATGCGATGCGCCCGGACGTGCTGGTGATCCGCCATTCAAGCGCCGGTGCGGCCGCCCTTCTCGCCCAGAAAGTCTCCTGCTCGGTCGTCAATGCCGGCGACGGCCAGCATGAACACCCGACCCAGGCGTTGCTCGACGCGCTGACGATCCGCCGCGCCAAGGGCAAGCTTTCGCGCATCATCGTAGCGATCTGCGGCGACGTGCTGCACTCGCGCGTGGCGCGCTCCAATATCCTGCTGCTGAACGCGATGGGCGCACGCGTGCGCGTCGTCGCGCCCGCCACCCTCCTGCCCGCCGGCATCGCCGAGATGGGCGTCGAGGTGTTCCACTCGATGAAGGAAGGATTGAAGGACGCCGACGTCGTGATGATGCTGCGGCTGCAGCGAGAACGTATGTCCGGCGCCTTTGTGCCGTCGGTGCGCGAATACTATCACTTCTACGGACTCGACGCCGAAACGCTGAAAGCGGCGAAGGATGATGCGCTGGTCATGCACCCGGGGCCGATGAACCGCGGCGTCGAGATCGCCTCCGAGGTGGCCGATGGTCCGCAGAGCGTGATCGCCGAACAAGTGGAAATGGGGGTCGCAGTCCGTATGGCCGTCATGGAGACGCTGCTCGTCTCGCAGAACCAAGGTCCCCGAACCGACGGAATGATGGCATGAGCAACTCGATCGTCCTCAAGAATGTCCGCATCGTCGATCCCTCGCGCAATCTCGACGAGATCGGAACGATCGTCGCTAAAAATGGCGTGATTCTTGCCGCTGGCAGCGAGGCCCAGAACCAGGGCGCGCCGGAAGGCGCCGTCGTGCGCGACTGCACCGGCCTCGTGGCAACGCCCGGCCTCGTCGATGCGCGCGTCCATATCGGCGAGCCCGGCGGCGAGCATCGCGAGACGATCGCCTCGGCGAGCCGGGCGGCGGCAGCCGGCGGCATCACTTCGATCATCATGATGCCGGACACCGATCCCGTCATCGACGACATCGCGCTGGTCGAATTCGTCAAGAAGACGGCGCGGGACACGGCCGCCGTCAACGTCTATCCGGCAGCCGCCCTCACCAAGGGTCTTGCCGGCGAGGAGATGACGGAGATCGGCCTGTTGATGCAGGCGGGAGCCGTCGCCTTCACCGATGCTCATTCCAGTGTCCATAATACACAGGTGCTGCGCCGGATCATGACCTATGCGCGCGAATTCGGCGCCGTCATCTCCTGCGAGACCCGCGACAAATATCTCGGCGCCAATGGCGTCATGCATGAGGGCCTTTTCGCCAGCTGGCTGGGGCTCTCCGGCATTCCGAAGGAAGCCGAGCTGATCCCGCTCGAACGCGATCTCAGGGTGGCAGAGCTGACGCGCGGCCGTTATCACGCCGCGATGATCTCCGTGCCGGAGTCGGTCGAGGCCATCGAACGCGCCCGCAGCCGTGGCGCCAAGGTGACCTCGGGCATCTCGATCAACAATCTGGCGCTCAACGAGAACGACATCGGCGAATACCGCACCTTCTTCAAGCTCTATCCGCCGTTGCGCCCGGAGGACGATCGGGTCGCCATGGGCGAGGCGCTTGCGAGCGGCGCGATCGACATCATCGTCTCCTCGCACGACCCGCAGGATGTCGACACGAAGCGGCTGCCATTTGGCGAGGCGGCCGATGGCGCAGTCGGATTGGAAACGATGCTGGCGGCGGCCCTCAGGCTTCACCATGGCGGCCAGGTCGGCCTGATGCGGCTGATCGACGCCATGTCCACCCGCCCGGCACAAATCTTCGGCCTTGAGGCCGGCACGCTGAAGCCGGGTGCTGCGGCCGATATCACGCTGATCGATCTCGATGAGCCTTGGCTTGTCGCCAAAGACATGCTTCTCTCCCGCTCGAAGAACACGCCGTTCGAGGATGCGCGCTTCAGCGGGCGAGCGGTTGCGACCTACGTTTCGGGAAAGCTTGTCCACGCGGTTTAAGAGACGATCGGGACGATAAGGAGGGCTGAGGGGGCACATGTTATCCAATCTCATGTCATGGCAGATCACGCTGCCGATCGCACTTGCGGCCGCCGTCATCGGCTATCTCTTCGGCTCAATCCCCTTCGGCCTGATTCTCACCCGCGCCGCCGGCCTCGGCGATGTGCGCAGCATCGGCTCCGGCAATATCGGCGCGACCAATGTGCTCAGAACCGGAAACCGCAAGCTCGCCGCGGCAACCCTGCTGCTTGACGCCCTGAAGGCATCGGCGGCGGCCTGGATCGTCGGCTATTTCCTCGGTGAGGAGGCCGCGATCATCGCCGGCTTCTTCGCCTTCATCGGCCATCTCTTCCCCGTCTGGATCGGCTTCAAAGGCGGCAAGGGCGTGGCCACCTATATCGGCACACTTCTAGGCGTCGCGCCGATCATGGTGGTGCTATTCGCCGCCATCTGGCTGGCGGTCGCGGTCACCACCCGCTATTCCTCGCTGTCGGCCCTCGTCGCCATGCTCGTCATTCCGGTTGCCCTGTTGATACTCGGCAATGAAAAGGTCGCGGCCGTCATGGCGATCATGACGCTCATCTCCTACTGGAAGCACAAGGCAAATATTTCACGCCTGATGGGCGGAACGGAAAGCAAGATCGGGGCGAAGGGATAATGGACGCGCCGAGCGCGGGATCAACAGGTACGGTGCTAAGCGAAAGGCAGAGGATTGCCTGGCTGCGCCTGATCCGTTCCGACAATGTCGGCCCTGCAACCTTTCGCGATCTTATCAATCATTTCGGTTCGGCCGAGGCCGCACTCGCGGCGCTGCCGGAACTTTCGGCCCGCGGCGGCGCGACACGGGCCATCCGCATTGCCAGCGAGGCCGAGGCGCACCGGGAACTGGAGGCGGCGTATCGTTTCGGCGCCCGCTTTATCGGCATCGGCGAGCCGGACTATCCGCAGGCGCTGAAACAGATCGACGGCGCGCCGCCGCTTCTTGCCGTCAAGGGCGCACTTGCTGCCGCCAAACGACCGGCCGTCGGCATCGTCGGCTCCCGCAACGCGTCGGCCGCAGGCACCAAATTCGCGGCGATGGTGGCGCGCGACTGCGGCCGGGCGGGTTATACGGTGATCTCCGGCCTGGCGCGCGGCATCGACACGGCAGCGCATCGGGCAAGCCTCGGCACGGGCACAATCGCCGCCCTTGCCGGCGGTCTCGACAAGCCCTACCCGCCGGAGAATATCGGCCTCATCGAAGAGATAACCGGCGGCAACGGCCTGGCGGTGAGCGAAATGCCTTTCGGCTGGGAGCCCCGCGCCCGCGATTTCCCGCGCCGGAACCGGCTGATTGCCGGCATCGCGCTTGGCGTGGTGATCATCGAAGCGGCGATGCGATCGGGCTCGCTGATCACGGCACGGCTCGCCGGCGAGTTCGGCCGCCTGGTGTTTGCCGTGCCAGGCTCGCCGCTCGATCCGCGCTGTCACGGCACCAACAGCCTGCTCAAGGACGGCGCTTCGATCGTTACCGAACCTGCCGATGTCACCGAAGCCCTGGCGCCGCTTGCGCAACTCGACCTCTTCCCCTTGTCGATGGAGGAGGAGCCGGCACGCGAGAGCCGGGCAATAACGATGCCACCCGGCGATTCGGACCGGATGCGCATCATCGGCGCGCTCGGGCCGACGCCTGTCGAGATCGACGACGTCATCCGCCACACCGGCCTTGCGGCATCCGCGGTCTATCTCATCCTTCTGGAACTCGATATATCAGGCAGGCTGCATCGGCATCAGGGCGGTCTCGTCTCGCTTTCCGATTGAAGCTTGCGGGGAACGGGGGAACTGCGTGTTGAAAACTGCACTGGCGCAATCTAGCATTGTTTTCTGCTGCAAATCTTGTTTCGCTTGCACCGTACGCAAGAAGTAAAATTGTTGCAAACCCCTTGACCGCAGCGATTTCCCTGTCCATGTCGGAGGGCCGGTATCCAATGTTGCGCTGCGTGTTGCGCTGGCTTCCACGCCGGCGTAGCTGTTTTTAGAGAATCATCATGAATGTTGTAGTGGTGGAATCGCCTGCCAAGGCCAAGACGATCAATAAGTATCTGGGTTCGGGATACAAAGTGCTCGCCTCCTTCGGCCATGTGCGCGATCTGCCTGCCAAGGACGGCTCCGTTCTTCCCGATCAGGATTTCGAAATGCTCTGGGAGGTCGACGGCGCTTCGGCCAAGCGGATGAAGGACATCGCCGATGCGGTGAAGTCCTCCGACGGGCTGTTTCTCGCGACCGACCCCGATCGCGAAGGCGAAGCGATTTCCTGGCACGTCCTCGACATGCTGAACAAGAAGCGGGTGCTGAACGGCAAGTCCGTCAAGCGCGTCGTCTTCAACGCAATCACCAAGAAGGCCGTCCTCGATGCGATGGCCGATCCGCGCGATATCGACGTGCCGCTGGTCGACGCCTATCTAGCGCGCCGCGCGCTCGACTATCTCGTCGGTTTCAATCTTTCGCCGGTGCTGTGGCGCAAGCTGCCGGGCGCGCGTTCGGCCGGCCGCGTCCAGTCGGTCGCGCTTCGTCTGGTCTGCGACCGCGAATCCGAGATCGAGCGCTTCATATCGGAAGAATACTGGAACATTTCGGCGCTGCTGAAGACTCCCCGCGGCGACGAGTTCGAGGCCAGGCTGGTTTCTGCGCACGGCAAGCGACTGCAGCCGCGCGCGATCGGCAACGGCGAGGATGCGGGCCGCCTGAAGGCCCTGCTCGAAGGCGCCAGCTATATCGTCGACACGGTCGAGGCAAAACCAGTCAAGCGCAACCCGGGACCGCCGTTCACCACCTCGACGCTGCAGCAGGCCGCCTCCTCCAATCTTGGCTTCTCCGCCTCGCGCACGATGCAGATCGCCCAGAAGCTCTATGAGGGCGTCGATATCGGCGGCGAGACCGTCGGTCTTATCACCTATATGCGAACCGACGGCGTTCAGATGGCCCCCGAAGCGATCGACGCAGCGCGGCGTGCCATCCTCGACCAGTTCGGCGAACGCTACCTACCTGAGAAGGCCCGCTTCTACTCGACCAAGGCGAAGAACGCCCAGGAGGCGCACGAGGCGATCCGCCCGACCGATTTTTACCGCTCTCCGGACCGCGTGCGCAAATTCCTCGACGCCGATCAGATCAGGCTCTACGAGCTAATCTGGAAGCGTGGCATCGCCAGCCAGATGGCTTCGGCCGAGATCGAGCGCACGACGGCCGAAATCACAGCCGAGAACAAGGGCGAGAAGGCCGGCCTGCGCGCGGTCGGTTCGGTCATCCGCTTCGACGGCTTCATCGCCGCCTATACCGACCAGAAGGAGGACGGCGAGCAGAGCGACGACGGCGACGAGGATGGTCGCCTTCCGGAGATCAATGCGCGCGAGACGCTCGCCAAGCAGAAGATCAATTCGACCCAGCATTTCACCGAACCGCCGCCGCGTTATTCGGAAGCTTCGCTGATCAAGAAGATGGAAGAGCTTGGCATCGGCCGTCCCTCGACCTATGCAGCCACACTGGCGACGCTGCGCGACCGCGACTATGTGACGATCGACAAGCGCAAGCTGATCCCGCAGGCCAAGGGTCGGCTGGTGACGGCCTTCCTCGAAAGCTTCTTCACCAAATATGTCGAATATGATTTCACCGCCGACCTCGAGGAGAAACTCGACCGAATTTCCGCCGGTGAATTGAACTGGAAGCAGGTGCTGCGCGATTTCTGGAAGGATTTCTTCGCGCAGATCGAAGACACGAAGGAACTGCGCGTCACCAACGTGCTCGATTCTTTGAACGAGGCGCTGGCGCCGCTCGTCTTCCCGAAGCGCGAGGATGGCGGCGACCCGAGGATCTGTCAGGTCTGCGGTACTGGCAACCTTTCCCTGAAGCTTGGCAGATACGGCGCCTTCGTCGGCTGTTCAAATTATCCGGAATGCAACTACACCCGCCAGCTTTCTTCAGAAAACGGCGGAGAAGCGGAGGGTGTCGCGCTCAACGAGCCGAAGAGCCTCGGCACCGATCCGACGACCGGCGAGGAACTGACGCTGCGTTCCGGCCGCTTCGGACCCTATATCCAACGCGGCGACGGCAAGGAGGCCAAACGCGCCTCGCTGCCGAAGGGCTGGAAGCCTGAGGATATCGACTATGAAAAGGCGATGGCGCTGATCTCGCTGCCGCGCGATATCGGCAAACATCCCGAAACCGGGAAGATGATCTCGTCGGGCATCGGCCGCTACGGGCCGTTCCTTCTGCATGACGGCTCCTACGCCAATCTGGAGACCGTCGAGGATGTCTTCTCCGTCGGCCTCAATCGAGCCGTGACGCTGATTGCCGAAAAAGCCAACAAGGCGCCGGGCCGCGGCGCGCGCGGTACGCCGGCGGCTCTGAAGACGCTCGGCGACCATCCCGACGGCGGCGCCATCACCGTTCGCGACGGCAAATACGGCCCCTATGTCAACTGGGGCAAGGTCAACGCGACCCTGCCGAAGGGCAAGGATCCGCAGGCGATCACCATCGAGGAGGCGCTTGCGCTGATCACCGAAAAGGCCGGCAAGGCCCCGGCCGGCAAGACGGCCAGGGCGAAAGCCAAGCCGAAGGCGGCCGCTGCCGAAGCCAAGGCAACCAAGACGGCCGCCAAGCCGAAGGCAACGAAGGCGAAGGCGCCCGCGAAATCGAAAAAGAGCTGACGTGAGCAAGACACCGCGCGACAGAACGAACCCCGCGGGCAAGCGCCCGGGCAAGATCGGCCGCGCCGGCAGGGATATTTCCGCCGTCGAACCGCTGAACATCGTCCACGGCACGCTGCCCTCGCGGGAAGTGATCCTGCGTTTCATCGCCGATCATCCGCAGAAGGCTTCCAAGCGTGAACTTGCCAAGGCGTTCGGGCTGAAAGGTGACAGTCGCGTCGAGCTCAAGCACATGCTGCAGGAGCTCGAGCAGGAAGGCATGCTGCAAAAGAGCCGCAAGTCGCTCATTCGTCCCGGCGCTCTTCCGCCCGTCACCGTTCTCGATATCACGACGCGCGATAAGGACGGCGACCTGATCGGCCGGCCGGCGGAATGGCCAGAGGAGCAGGGTGTGGCGCCTGCCGTCGCCATCCGTCAGCAATCGCCGGCAGGCCGCCAGGGTAAGGGCAAGGCGCCCGTCGCCGGGCTCGGCGACCGAATCTTGGCGAAGATCTTCCCGGCCGTCGATCGCGGCGGGCCGGCTTATTCAGCGCGTATCATCAAGGTGATCGACAGGCGCCGCGGTGCGGCGATGGGCGTTTTCCGCAGCGCGCCGGGCGGCGGCGGCCGCCTGTTGCCAATCGAACGGCGCGGCGAAGAGATGGTGATCGACCCCGACTATACCGGCGGCGCCAAGGATGGCGACTTGGTCGAGATTGAAGTTGCGCGCCTCGGGCGCTTCGGCCTGCCGCGCGCCAAGGTCCTTTCCGTCGTCGGCTCGGTCGGCTCGGAAAAGGCGATCTCGATGATCGCGATCCATGCGCACGGCATCCCGCATATCTTCCCGCCGGCCGTGATCGCCGAGGCGGAAGCGGCAAAACCAGCGACGATGGCGCATCGTGAAGATTGGCGCGACGTGCCGCTGATCACCATCGATCCGGCCGACGCCAAGGACCATGACGACGCAGTTTACGCCGAGATCGACCCCTCGCCCGACAATGCCGGCGGCGTTATCGTCACCGTCGCGATCGCCGACGTCTCCTGGTATGTCCGCCCCAATTCGCCGCTCGACCGCGAGGCGCTGAAGCGCGGCAACTCGGTCTATTTCCCCGATCGCGTCGTGCCGATGCTGCCGGAGCGCATCTCCAATGATCTCTGCTCGCTGAAGGAAGGCGTCGACCGCCCGGCGATCGCCGTGCGCATGAGCTTCTCGGGCGAAGGCCGCAAGATCGGCCATACCTTTCATCGCATCATGATGAAGAGTGCCGCCAAGCTCTCCTATCAGCAGGCGCAGGCGGCGATCGACGGAAGACCGGATGATCAGACGGGACCCATGCTCGAGCCGATCCTGAAACCGCTCTGGCACGCTTATGGAGTAATGAAGCGCGGACGCGACCGGCGCCAGCCGCTGGAACTCGACATGCCGGAGCGCAAGATCCTGCTGAAACCGGACGGCACGGTCGACCGGGTCTTCGTGCCGCCGCGGCTCGATGCGCACAAGCTGATCGAAGAGATGATGATTCAGGCGAATGTCTGCGCCGCCGAGACGCTCGAGAAGAAGCGTCAGCCGCTGGTCTACCGCATTCATGACGGCCCGACGCTTGCCAAGCAGGAAGTCTTGCGCGAGTTCCTGGCGACACTCGGCATCTCGCTCGCCAAGGGCGGCAATATGCGCGCCAACAGCTTCAACGGCATCCTGGCCAAGGCGGACGGCACGGCACACCAGACCATGGTCAATGAGATGGTGCTGCGCTCGCAGAGTCAGGCGATCTACAGCCCCGAGAATATCGGCCATTTCGGTCTTAACCTGATGAAGTACGCCCACTTCACCTCGCCGATCCGCCGCTACGCCGATCTCATCGTGCATCGGGCGCTGGTCGGTTCGCTCGGCTTCGGCGAAGGCGGCATCACCCCCGACGAAGAAGCCTCGCTCGACGATATCGCCGCCGAAATCTCGACCTTCGAGCGCCGGGCGATGGCGGCCGAGCGCGAGACCATCGACCGGCTGATCGCTCATCATTTGAGCACCCGCGTCGGCGAGGAGTTTGCCGGCCGCGTCTCCGGAGTTACGAAATCCGGGCTCTTTATTACCTTGCCGGACTATGGCGCCGACGGTTTCGTTCCTATATCTACGCTCGGCACCGATTATTTCATCTATGACGAGGCGCATCAGGCACTGTCGGGTGAAAAGACGGGCCTCGGCTATCGTCTTGGCGACAGCGTCACAGTGAAGCTTGCGGAAGCAATTCCGCTGGCCGGCGCGCTGCGTTTCGAGATGCTGAGCGAAGGACGCGAGATGCCGACGGCGGTGCGTTCCTTCCATAAGGCCGGCCGCCGCGACAGGGGACAGGTCCGCAAGAAACCGGGAACGCGCCCCCCGCGCGGGCGCCGCTAAGCCACGGGGTCGAAAGCAGCAATGGTCCCATTGCGGCGCTTCATGCTTTTTGCCTGAAAGAGGAAGATGCAATGAACACACCGACCGATCCGGTCGTCCGCTACGGGGATGGACCCGAAGCCGAGCGTCCGCTCGGGCGTTCCATCATGCGCGGGCTGTTGAACCGCTGCCCGGCCTGCGGCAACGGCAAGCTCTTCCGCGCCTTCCTGAAACCGGTCGATCATTGCGGCGCCTGCGGCGAGGCGATACATCACCATCGCTCCGACGACCTGCCGCCCTATATCGTCATCCTGGTCCTCGGCCACGTCCTCGTCGGCGGCTACATGCTGACCGATCTGACCTTCGTGTTGCCGGTATGGGTCCATCTTGCCATATGGGCGCCGATCACGGTCATCGCCGCGATCGCCTCGATCCAGCCGATCAAGGGCGGCGTCATCGGCCTGCAATGGGCGTTGCGCATGCATGGTTTCGGCGGCGAGAGCGACAGTCCCGATGATTACGAGCTTCCCCGCCGGCCGGATTGAGCGCCTTCACCTTCCAGACATATTTAGCGTGTAGTGCCAGCGCTCCACCGACCACCACCGACACGCGGGAGTCAACGATCTTCAACGACTTGACACGGTAAGCTTTTCTTGTCTGAACAGGCTTTACATTCCGCAGATCACATCGGAAATACTGCGAAACGCCGCCCGTCACCTGGATTTGGCACATCTGTGTCCCTTCTATGTGAGACGAGAGGTCGATTCGCTCGCGCAGCTTTCTAAGGATGGATAAATGTCTCAGCCGAGAACCGGCACACCGGGCGATGTCGAAGAAATCCATTGGCCTTCTCTGGTGGCAGCCATCTCGTCCATTTCAGCCGTCGGCATAGCAATCGGTCTCGGACTCCCGCTTCTCAGCATCATCCTCGAAAAACGCGGCATCTCATCCACGTTGATCGGGCTCAACACGGCGATGGCCGGGATCTCGGCGATGGCCGCGGCACCCGTTACCACCAAGCTCGCCCACAAATACGGCGTTGCGCCGACGATGCTCTGGGCGGTGCTGATTTCGGCGCTGAGTGCGCTCGGCTTCTATTATGCCGAGGATTTCTGGATGTGGTTTCCGCTACGTTTCGCCTTCCATGGCGCAACGACGACGCTGTTCATTCTCTCCGAATTCTGGATCAACGCCGCCTCGCCGCCATCCAAGCGCGGCTTTGTTCTCGGCATTTATGCGACCGTGCTTTCCCTCGGATTCGCTGCAGGACCCCTGCTCTTTTCGATACTCGGCAGCGACGGCATCTTTCCCTTCCTGGTCGGCGCGGGCGCCATCCTGCTTGCCGCCATTCCGATTTTCATCGCCCGTGACGAAAGCCCGGTGCTCGAGGAAAAGCCGGAATTGCATTTCATGCGCTACGTCCTGCTGGTGCCGACAGCGACGGCTGCCGTCTTCATCTTCGGCGCGGTCGAAGCTGGCGGGCTGTCACTTTTTCCGATTTTTGCCGTGCGCGCCCATTTCACCGAATCGCAGGCGGCGCTGCTGCTCACCATGATGGGCGTCGGCAACGTCATCTTCCAGATTCCCCTCGGCCTGCTCTCCGACCGCATCCGCGACAAGCGACCGCTTCTGGCAGGGATGGCGCTGATGGGCTTTATCGGCTCGATGACGCTGCCGATCCTCGTCAACAACTGGCTGCTGATGGCCGGGATGCTGCTCTTCTGGGGTGGCTGCGTCTCCGGCCTCTACACGGTCGGCCTCAGCCATCTCGGTTCGCGGCTGACGGGCTCCGATCTGGCTGCCGCCAATGCCGCCTTCGTCTTCTGTTATGCGATGGGAACCGTGGCTGGGCCACAGGTGATCGGCGCGGCAATCGACGTCGCCGGAAACAATGGTTTTGCCTGGGCGATTGCCGCTTTCTTCGGCCTTTATGCCCTACTTTCCGGCATCAGATTGATGTTCGTTCGAAAACGGACTTGACTTTTCGGGCGGGATTCGTAGTTTCGCGCCAGAATTTGCCGTGGAGCCCATCCGGCTTCCACGGCTTTCATTTCTTAAAGGCAGGACGACCATGGCCAAGGCTACAACAATCAAGATCAAGCTGCTGTCGACAGCCGACACCGGTTTCTTCTACGTCACGACGAAGAACAGCCGTACGATGACGGACAAGATGACGAAGACGAAGTATGACCCGATTGCTAAGAAGCATGTCGAGTTCAAGGAAACCAAGATCAAGTAATCACTTGGCCTGACGGATTTCAAAAAGCGCGCGCCTCCGGGTTGCGCGTTTTTTTTGTCCTGGAAGATGGCCTTGGAAATGATAGCGCAAACAGACAAACGCCGCCCTTCCATCTTCGGGAAGTGGCGGCGTTTTCTTGAAAGGGGGTCGGCCAGCATGCAAAACGGCACGAGGAACCGTTATGACTTGCCTACTAGCCGACCGACCCCACGACCCAGGAGATGCGGCGGACCTGAGCATCATGGGGTATCGACAACTCCTCTGCGGGAGCGCTTCTTTTATGAGCCGATAATTTGCGCAGAAATGAAAGAAAATCAACAAATTCTTAATGATGAATTTTCCGAGCTTGATTCTATGGTTAAAAGTCCAGTTTTGGAACATACAAAGATTCGGCGGCTCTGCTTGACGGCTAAGCCTAATGACGACGGGCTGGAAGAAGTTCGACAATATAACTTACTAACTTAAGCAGCCCCTCCCCTTACGTGAGGTGATGCCACCACACTTTATTTGACCCTGTTGGCGGCGGGCGTTTTTTATAGTCTTCATTTCATTTTGGGCTGAGCTCCGGCATTCCGAAGACTGTCGCGCCGCACCATATCCACAGCAACGCCGGGAGTCCATTTTGGGCTACCGGGCTGGAAAAATCTGGGCCTGTGTCGCACAGGCGAAGGTTAAATATCGGTAATAAACCGCTTACCGCAGTGGAAAACCCGCAAATGGCCGATATGGCGCCCAAAGTGATTCGTCAGGCAGCCGCTGCGACCACGCGATTGCGGCCGGTATTCTTGGCCTCGTAAAGAGCAAGATCGGCCTGCTTCATCAGCTGGTCCGGGGTCAGCACAGCGCCAATGCGCGAGGCGATGCCGAAGGACGCGGTGACATTCAGGGCTTCACTTGAGCGCTTCAGCATGAAGGGAGCGCTTTCGACAGCCGCGCGCAGGCGCTCGGCGACAGCGGCGGCAACTTCCGGCGAGGTGTCCGGCATCACGACGACGAATTCCTCTCCGCCGTAACGGCAGGCGAGATCGGCGCCGCGGATGGTCGAACGGACGCGGTTTGCGAATTCGCGCAGCACTTCGTCGCCACCGTCATGGCCGTAGGTGTCGTTCACCTGCTTGAAACGGTCGATATCAGTGATCAGCACTGAAAGCGGCCGGCCCCGCGCCATCGACCGGTTGAAGAGCACGTTCAGGTGATTGTCGAGATAACGTCTGTTGTAAAGGCCGGTCAGTGGATCGGTCACGGCCAGCTCGATCGTCTGCTTGACGCTGGCGCGCAGACGGTCGTTGTAGCGCTTGCGACGGATCTGCGTCAGGCTGCGGGCGACGAGCTCGTTGGGATCGACGGGGCGGATGATGTAGTCGTTGACGCCGAGATCAAGGGCGCGGACGACCATGTCGTCGGCGCCCTGCTCGGTGATGATCAGGATCGGCAGGAAGCGTGTGCGCTCCAGCGAGCGCAGTTGCGAGCAGAGGCGAAGCGGATCGTAATCGTCGAAATTGGCATTGACGATGACGAGATCGAACATGTTCTCGGCCGCCTCGAAGAGGGCCGCCTGCGGATCGGAGAGGGCAAGCACATTGGCGACGGGCTTCAATGCCCTGACGATGCGCTCTTGCGAATTGGCGCGGCCATCGACCAACAACACCTGGCCGGCCTCGTCGCCACGGCCTTCGCCTGCCCGCATCAGATCGCCCATACCCATCGTATGAGCGGTGTCGGCGCGGATGCGCAGTTCGTCGCTCAACGTCTTCAGCCGCAGCAGGCTCTTCACCCGCGAGATCAGTTGCAGATCGTTGACCGGCTTGGTGAGAAAATCGTCGGCGCCGGCCTTCAGACCGCGCACGCGATCGGCAGGCTGGTCGAGTGCGGTGACCATGACGACGGGAATATGGGCGGTCTTCTGACTGGCCTTCAGCCGCTCGCAGACCTCGAAACCATCGATACCGGGCATCATGATGTCGAGCAGGATCAGGTCGACCTGGTTGCGCTCGCAGATTGCCAGCGCTTCGTGACCGTCGGCAGCGGTCATCACGTCGAAATACTCCGCGAGCAGCCGCGCTTCAAGCAGCTTCACGTTGGCCGGAATATCGTCAACCACCAGTATTCGCGCGGTCATAAGCGTCTTTCCGATGCGTCAGGCATCGCCCAGATAGGTCTTGATCGTCTCGATGAATTTCGGAACCGAGATCGGCTTGGAAACATAGGCCTCGCAACCGCCCTGGCGGATCCGCTCCTCGTCGCCCTTCATCGCGAAAGCCGTGACGGCGATGACGGGAATCACGTGCAGCTCGTCGTCCTCCTTCAGCCATTTCGTGACTTCGAGGCCGGAGACTTCGGGAAGCTGGATATCCATGAGGATGAGGTCGGGGCGATGCTTGCGCGCCAGATCGAGCGCCTCCATGCCGTTTCTCGTCTGGATCGTGGTATAGCCGGACGCCTCGATGAGGTCGCGAAAGAGCTTCATGTTGAGCTCGTTATCTTCTACAATCATCACCTGTTTGGGCATGACAAGCTGTCCCTACGTCCGTTCGCGCAGCGGTTCGTCCCATGAGAAAGGCACATGCGGATGAAGAGCTCCGTGAAACCGATAGCGCACGCTAGCGGTATTTGGTTGAAGAAAAGGTAACTTACCCCTCGAAATGCAAAGCAACTTCAAGACTTCGAAACAACTGGCGGCCGACCCGCACGAGACGGCGATCGCCGTGCTCGGCTGGCTTGCCGCCGATCCCGACATGTTCGGTCGCTTCCTTGCACTCACCGGCGTGGCGCCCGAGCAGGTGCGCAACGCGGTCAACGATCCGGGGTTCCTCTCAGGCATGATGGACTTCCTGATGAACCACGAACCGACGGCGATGGCCTTCTGCACGGCGAGCGGACTCAGCCCGGAGACGGTAACCGCCGCCTGGCGGCATTTCTCTTCGCCGGGGCTCGATTCGGGAGAATACTGAGGGTGACAGAGCTCGATATTTCGCACATCCGACTCGGCGAGCGGCCGCTGATTGTCTGTGACGTCGACGATGTCGTGCTGCGGTTCATCGACCCCTTCCAGCTTTTTCTCCAAAGCCTGGGTCACGAATTCCTGCCGCGATCGTTCCGGCTCCACGGCAACATTGTCTCGAAAGCGGACGGCACGGAGATCGAGGGCCGACAGGTCAGCCGGCTGATCGAAGATTTTTTCGAAGCGCAGGAATTGTGGCAGACGCCGGTCGACCGCGTCGTCGAAACGCTCGGCCGACTTTCGCAGGTCGCCGATATCCTTTTCCTGACGGCGATGCCGCCACGGTTCCAGGATCAGCGCCGCCGCCTGCTGGACAGCGCCGGCCTGCTCTTTCCGCTGCTTGCCAGCGAGCAGCCCAAGGGGCCGATCGTCCATGCACTGCATGCCAGCCGCTCCTTTCCCGTCGCCTTCATAGACGATATGGCGCACAATCTGCATTCGGTCAGGGAATACATGGCCGATTGCCTGCTCATTCACCTGATGCCGGACTCGCCCGTCCATCGTTTCGCGCCGGCGGCAGCCGATGACATCACCCGCGCCACCGATTGGGCGCATGCGGCCGAGGTGATCGAGGCCCATTTCCTTTCCGGCACAGTCAACCGCACAGTTCCAGCCGCATGAGCGGACGGCCGTCTTTGCGTCTGGCAATCGTCTCGAAACCAGCTGCCTCGAAGATTGCCGTCGAGCCGATGCAGAGCGTCACCGATTTCGACTGCTTCACATGATCGATCGGGCAGGCTTCGAGCAGCCGCGCGCCCTGGCGCCGGGCATGGTCGATCGCGCCGGCGAGCAGGCGATGACTTAATCCCCTGCCGCGCAGTTTCGGCAGCAGGAAGAAGCAGCTGACTGCCCAGATAGAGGGATCACGCGCATCCTCCTCCTCCAGCGGCCGCGAGGCGGTGCGCGGTGAATTGAACTGCGGCACGTCGTGGCGCGGCCCGACCTGCACCCAGGCGACCGGTCCGCCATCGGCATAACAGAGAATCCCCGGCGGCGGTCCCGCCCCGATCCGTTCGCGCATATGCGCCTTGCGCTCGTCGGCCGTCATCGTCGTCCTCACCGCATGCGGCAAGCGCAGCGCGACACACCAGCAATTATAAAAAGCCCCCTGCGGGCCGAACAGGGTCTCGAAGTCGCCCCACCGGTCTGCCGTCACCGGCTCGAAACGAAAATCTTTATCCAAAGGCAAAGCTCCCGTCCTCTCTTGTGACTCATAAGCTTAAGGCGTAGTGTCGCGCCGTTCAACCTTTGTTCTCACCATGACGCCCGCGCCTGACAAGACACCCGGCTTCTGTCGCGACTGCCTTGCCGAGCAGAAGGGCGAGGCGCGTCGTTGCCTATCCTGCGGCAGTCCGCGCCTGGTGCGCCATCGCGAACTCTATCGACTGACACTTGCGCATATCGATTGCGACGCCTTCTACGCGGCGGTCGAGAAGCGCGACAATCCCGAACTTGCCGACAAGCCGGTCATCATCGGCGGCGGCAAACGCGGTGTCGTCTCCACTGCCTGCTATATCGCCCGTATCCACGGCGTGCGTTCGGCCATGCCGATGTTCAAGGCGCTGGAGGCATGCCCTCAGGCCACCGTCATACGCCCGGACATGGAGAAATATGTCCGGGTTGGGCGCCAAGTGCGCGCGCTGATGCAGGATCTGACGCCGCTGGTGCAGCCGCTGTCGATCGACGAAGCCTTTCTGGAACTCGGCGGCACGGAGAGGCTGCATCACGATCCACCGGCGCGTACGCTCGCCAAATTCGCTCGCCGCATCGAAAAGGAGATCGGCATTACCGTTTCGGTCGGGCTTTCCTATTGCAAATTCCTCGCCAAGGTCGCTTCCGACCTGCAGAAACCGCGCGGCTTTTCCGTCATCGGCCGTGAAGAAGCAGTGGAGTTCCTGGCGCCGCGTCCCGTCACCACCATCTGGGGCGTCGGCAAGGCCTTTGCCGCGACGCTGGAGGCGGATGGCATCCGCACCATCGGCCAGTTGCAGCAGATGGAGGAGAACGACCTGATGCGCCGCTACGGCAGCATCGGCCAGCGGCTCGCCCGGCTGTCGCGCGGCATCGACGACCGCGAGGTGCATCTCAACGATGCCGCCAAGAGCGTTTCGGCCGAAACGACGTTCTTCGACGACATCTCCCGCTACGACGATCTGGTGCCGATCCTGCGCAACCTTTCCGAAAAGGTTTCCTGGCGGCTGAAGAAAAACGATATCGCCGGCCAGACAGTGGTGCTGAAGATGAAGAGCGCCGATTTCAAGACGCGCACCCGCAACCGCAAGCTCGAGGACCCGACCCAGCTTGCCGACAGGATCTTCCGCATCGGCCTCGAGCTTCTCGAAAAGGAAACAGACGGCACGAAATTCCGCCTGATCGGCATTGGCGTCACCGATCTCGGCGATGCCACTCGCGCCGATCCGCCCGACCTGATCGACCGGCAGTCAGGCCGCCGGGCGGCGGCCGAAGCGGCGATGGACAAGCTGCGCGACAAGTTCGGCAAGAACACGGTCGAGACCGGCTACACCTTCGGCAGCGGCAAGCGCGATCACTAGAACATCTCGCGCAAAAGTGCGCGCTGTTATCAGAAATGCATACGAAACCAATGCTTTAAATCAGACAGCTCAAACTTTGATTCATGCGACATGCTTTGCCTTTATCTTATGCGTGTCATTATTGCGGAAGCGCTGCACCGTTCCGGGCGAGCCGACGAGTCCGGGTTTTAAAATCTTCCTTAAACTTCGTCCCGTAATGTGCCGAACCAGTATTGCGTATGGTTGGGTATCATGTTCTCGCGTCTCGTCTTCGGCCTCGGCTTGCTGTCGGCCACCGCACTCGTGCACCCTGCTCTTGCCGCGGATGCACGCACGCTGCAGATCTTCGTCTCGAAGAACAAGCAGTCGCTTGTGGTTTATGACGGCACCGAGGTCGTCGCGACCTCGAAGGTCTCCACCGGCAAGGACGGCCATACGACTCCGAGCGGCATTTTCTCGGTGCTCGAAAAGCAGAAATACCACGAATCCAACCTCTATTCGGCCGCCCCGATGCCCTTCATGCAACGGCTGACATGGTCCGGCATCGCGCTGCACGAATCCAATTCCGTGCCGCGTTATCCGGCCTCGCACGGCTGCGTACGCATGCCCGGCGCCTTCGCAAAAATGCTCTACCGAATGACCGAGCCCGGCATTCCCGTCATCATCAGCGACGACGAATTGGTGCCGCAGCCGATCGACCATCCGAACCTTTTCCGCCCGGATGCGCCGGCAGCGATGCCGCTGCTTTCGGATGTCGAATTGCGGCCCTCCATACCCGACAGCCCGCAAAAGCCGGTGCAGGTGGCGATGAACGATACCGCCGCCATGCCGATGCCGATGGTGCAGCCGCTTGCAACGCATGAAGCCGAGCCGCCGTCAGAGCCGATCAGCATGCTCATCACGCGGCGCACGCTGCGCGAGACGGTGATCGACATCCAGACGCTACTCAATCAGCTCGGCTTTTCCGCCGGCGATCCTGACGGCGTGCTCGGTCCGTCGACCGTGCAGGCGATCAACGCCTTCAAGACGCTGCGGCCGACGGAATTTGCCGGCGACAGGAGCCTGGTCTCCGACGCGTTGCTCAAATCCGTCTATGCCGCAACCGGCAAGGGCGAGCCGCCGAACGGCGTCATCATGGTGCGGCAGGCCTTCAAGCCGATCTTCGAGGCTCCCGTGACGATCGCCGATCCGGGCCTGGCACTCGGCACGCATTTCTTCACGCTGCATGCCGTCGATGGACAGGCCGGCACGGCGGATTGGCTGGGCATCACGCTCGAGAACAATCTCTCCCGCGAGACGATGAAACGGCTCGGCATCGCCAGCCAGGAAAGCTCGATTGTGATGGGCAAGCCGATTGCCCTTTCGCTGAGCCGCATCACGATCCCCGACGAAACCCGCCGCAGGATCGACGCGCTGATCTCGCCCGGCTCGACGTTGACGATCTCCGATACGGGCCTTGGCCGCGAAACCGGCGAAGGCACGGATTTCATCACAATCACCCGGGGGTGATGACTGTCACCCGGGGGTGATCACGATCAACTGGGTTGATCAGGATCAGCCGGGTTGATCAGACAAGCTCGACGTCGACGACGCCGGGGGCGGCGCGAAGGGCAGCGGCAATCTCCGGAGTGATGCGGTATTTCTCCGGCAGCGCCACTTCCACCTCGCGTTTGCCCTCTTCCTTGATGACAATGAAGGAAACCAGACCGTCGCCCTTGGTATTCAGATGGCCGGCAACCATTTTCAGCGGTCCGGAATCTCTGATATAGACGCGCAGCGCCTTCTGCATCTGCAGCGACTTTTCCTCAAGCGACTGGATCGTCTGGATGCGAAGACCGATACCCTCCGGCCGCTCCTCACCGGTCGCGGTCAGCAGGAAGGATTTCCCGGACTCGAGCACGTCGCGATACTGGTTCAGCATCTCCGAAAACAGCACCGCCTCGAACTGGCCTGACGAATCGGAAAAGACAATGATGCCCATCTTGTTGCCGGTGCGGGTCTTGCGCTCCTGCTTTGAGATGACGGTTCCGGCAAGACGCGCATTGGCAGCCCCCTGCTTGATCGCCTGAGAAAACTCGGCAAAGGTCTGCACACGCATCTTCTGCAGGATGTTGCTGTAGGAATCGAGCGGGTGGGCCGTCAGATAGAAGCCCAGCACCTGAAATTCCTTGAGCAGCCGCTCCGATGCCAGCCAGGGTGAATAGGGCGGCAAGGAGATCTTCTCCGGGCCTGAGTTTAGTGCGCTGCCAAAAATATCCGACTGGCCGCTCAGCTTGTTTTCCTGGGCGCGCTGGGCATAACCGAGAATGCGGTCGAGGCCGGCGGCCAGCTGGGCTCGGTCGGTGCCGAAACAATCGAAGGCGCCGGCATAGATCAGGCTTTCGAGCACGCGGCGGTTCACCTGGCGCGGATCGATGCGCAGGCAGAAATCCTCGATGCTGGCAAAAGGCTTGTCGCCACGCACCTCGACGATGTGGTCGACGGCGGATTCGCCGACGCCTTTGAGGGCGGCCAGCGCATAGTAGATACGATTGTCGCCGGTCTCGAAATGGCGGAAGGAGGTCTGCACCGAAGGCGCGATCACCTCGATGCCGAGCCGCTTGGCGTCCTGACGGAAATCATTGACCTTTTCCGTGTTGGACATGTCGAGCGTCATCGAGGCGGCGAGGAATTCGACCGGATAGTGCGCCTTCATGTAGGCCGTCTGGTAGGAGACGATCGCGTAGGCGGCGGCGTGCGACTTGTTGAAGCCGTAGTTTGCGAACTTCGCCAAGAGTTCGAAGATGTTGTCGGCTTGCGGCTTTGATACGCCGTTCTTGACGGCGCCGACGACGAAGCGTTCCCGCTGCTGGTCCATCTCCGCCTTGATCTTCTTACCCATGGCGCGGCGCAGAAGGTCGGCTTCGCCAAGCGAATAGCCCGACAGGACCTGGGCGATCTGCATCACCTGTTCCTGATAGACGATGACGCCCTGCGTCTCCTTGAGCAGGTGGTCGATCATCGGATGGATCGATTCCAGCTCTTCATCGCCGTGCTTGCGGGCATTGTAAGTCGGGATGTTCTCCATCGGGCCGGGGCGGTAAAGCGCCACCAGCGCGATGATGTCCTCGATGCAGTCCGGCTTCATGCCGATCAGCGCCTTGCGCATGCCCGCACTTTCCACCTGGAACACGCCGACCGTCTCGCCGCGCGACAGCATCTCGTAGGTCGGCTTGTCGTCGAGAGGAATGGCCGCAAGATCGACATTGATGCCGCGCTTGGCGACGAAATCGACGGCGACCTTCAGCACCGTCAGCGTCTTCAGACCGAGGAAGTCGAATTTGACGAGGCCGGCCTGCTCCACCCACTTCATGTTGAACTGGGTGACAGGCATGTCGGAGCGCGGATCGCGATACATCGGCACCAGCTTGGAAAGCGGCCGGTCGCCGATGACGATGCCGGCGGCATGGGTCGAGGCGTGGCGATAAAGCCCTTCGATCTTCTGGGCGATGTCGAGCAGCCGCGCCACCACCGGTTCTTTCGCCGCCTCCTCCTGCAGCTTCGGCTCCTCCTCGATCGCCTTGGAAAGCGGCGTCGGATTGGCGGGATTGTTCGGCACGAGTTTGCAAATCTTGTCGACCTGGCCGTAAGGCATTTCCAGCACGCGTCCGACGTCGCGAAGTGCGGCACGCGCCTGCAGCGAACCAAAGGTGATGATCTGCGCCACCTGCTCGCGGCCGTACTTGGCCTGGACGTAGCGGATCACCTCTTCGCGGCGGTCCTGGCAAAAGTCGATGTCGAAATCAGGCATCGAGACGCGTTCCGGATTGAGGAAGCGCTCGAACAGTAGCGAGAAGCGCAGCGGGTCGACATCGGTGATCGTCAAGGCATAGGCGACCAGCGAACCTGCCCCCGAACCGCGGCCGGGACCGACCGGGATGTCGTGCTGCTTGGCCCATTTGATGAAGTCGGAAACGATCAGGAAGTAACCGGGGAAGCGCATGCGCTCGATGACGCCGAGCTCGAACTCCAGCCGCTCGCGATAATCCTTTTCCTCATAACCGGGCGACATGCCGAGGGTCGAAAGCCGCATGTCCAGCCCTTCCACCGCCTGACGGCGCAATTCGCCCGCCTCGGCGCGTTCCGCCTCCTCGGCATCGTCGGTGGCGCCCGTGAAACGCGGCAGAATCGGCTTTCGCGTTTTCAGCACGAAGGAGCAGCGCCTGGCGATCTCGATCGTGTTCTCAAGCGCTTCCGGCAGGTCGGCAAAGAGCTTGGCCATCTCAGCCCGGCTCTTCAGGTAGTGATCCGGAGTCAGGCGAAAACGGCTGTCGTCGGAGACGATGGCGTTATGCGCAACCGCCATCAGCGCATCATGGGCGTCGTAATCGTCGCGGGTCGGAAAGAACGCCTCGTTGGTGGCGACGAGCGGCAGGTCATGCGTGTAAGCAAGCCCGACGATCTTCTGCTCGTGCCGCTTGTCGTAGGTGCCGTGCCGCTGCAGCTCGACATAGAGTCTGTCGCCGAAGAGACGCTTCAGCGTGAGCAGCCGGGCTTCCGCCTGGGCGGAATGACCTTCCCTGACAGCTGCGTCGACCGGCCCGGTCAGGGCGCCGGTCAAGGCGATCAGCCCTTCCGTGCCTGCCTCTTCCAGCCAGGAGGTTCTGATATGAATGGCCTGGTTGCTATCGCCGCCGAGATAGGCGCGGCTGACGAGATCGACCAGCCTTTCGTAACCAGCCTCCGTCGCGGCAAGAAGAACGATCGACGGCAGCTTGATCAGGGCCGGCTGACCGCCGCGCTTTTCGCTTTCCAATCCGTCTTCCATGTCGATCGAGACCTGGCAGCCGATGATCGGCTGCAGGCCCTCGTCCATTGCCTTCTGGGAGAATTCAAGGGCGACGAAGAGATTGTTGGTGTCGGTAATGGCGATCGCCGGCTGACTGTCGCCGGTCGCCTTATAGAGGATCTTCTTCAGAGGCAGCGCGCCCTCAAGAAGCGAATAGGCGGAATGGACCCTCAGGTGGATGAAGCCCGGCGTGCCGCCGGTCGCCTCACCCATTGAACCCTTTTCCGTCTCCGCCATGATATGCCTTCCCAATCAGCCGAAATGAATCGGATGCATTGTCGGCATTGAGGGCGATGATGTCCAGAAGAAGACCCGCGTGCGAACCGCATGACTGCCATGCGATCCCCGAAAACTTTAGATTGCGATGACAATAAGCGAGAAGCTGGCAACGAACATTGCGATGGAGGTGAATGCTGCGATATCACGGATCATGTCAGTCATCTGGCTCTCCTTTACTCGTTATGTTTTCAATTTGTTCCATCTATGTTCCGATGTCAACAGGAATCTTTTCCTTTGCGCTTGCGTTTGAAGAATCTCGAAGCGCTTGGCGATTCGCATGGGCGCCTGCGCTCGGTTCGATAGGCAGCAGCCCGCCCCCTTTCCCAATCTTCGACAGATTCCGCCATTCCGTTCAGATAGGCCACCGCCCAAGTCGATCTACTGAATTCCGACGCATGTTCTCTTTATGTTCTTTACATGCCGCAGCATATTTGTCAGCATCCCGCCGAGAGGAGAATGACATGCTCGACATTGCGCAGCTGAACGAATTCATCGTGGAGGCGAAGGCTGCGACCTATGTCGGCGGCGGAGTGCCGCGCACGCCCTGCCGGTCGGGTTCCCATGATATCGGGTATGAGAGCGGCGACTGGCATTATCTCGACAGCTATTTCGGCGGCACCGACTTCGCCGGACAGGAAGTGGTTTGGTTTGCCCGCCAACCCGTCTGGGCGATGAATTATTTCGGCCGCGTCGTCGCGCCCGATCTCATCGACGGCAGTGCCGCCGGAACGGTGATCAAGGCAGCGCTGTCGGCAATGTATCGGGAGCGCCGCTTTCTTGGCGGAATGGAATTCGATCATCCGTTCGGCCGCTATGTCGACCGCAGCGAAGGCGGCTGCGAGCGTTTCAGCGGCCATGAATGCATCATGGTCGCCGGCAGGAAGGCCTATGTGCTCGATTACCGCGGCGGGCTGGTCATCCCGTGATCACCTTAGACTAAAACTCTACGACCTTGCCATCGGAGATCGTGACGCGCCGATCCATGCGGCCGGCGAGTTCGTGATTGTGGGTGGCGATGAGGGCCGCAAGGCCGGATTGGCGCACCAGCGCCTCCAGCGCGTCGAAGACGTAGCTTGCCGTTTCCGGATCCAGATTGCCGGTCGGTTCGTCGGCAAGAAGCAGCGTCGGCGCATTGGCGACGGCGCGGGCGATCGCAACGCGCTGCTGTTCGCCCCCGGAAAGCTCGGCCGGGCGATGCGAACCGCGATGGCCGATGCGCATATAGTCGAGGAGCTGCCCGGCCCGCTCCTGGGCTTCCTTCCAGGACAGCCCGGCGATCAGCTGCGGCATCATGATGTTCTCAAGCGCCGAAAATTCCGGCAGGAGATGGTGGAATTGATAGACGAAGCCGATCTCGCGGCGGCGGATCGCCGTGCGCTTCTCATCGGAAAGGCCGTCGCAGGCATGGCCGTTGATGGTAACCTCGCCGCCGTCGGGATGCTCGAGCAGGCCGGCGACATGCAGCAGCGTCGACTTGCCGGTGCCGGAGGGGGCGACAAGGGCGACGATCTCGCCTTTCGCCAGCGAAAAATCCGCTCCCTTCAAGATCGTGAGCAGCGTATCACCCTGCCCGTAATGGCGCTCGACGCCGGTAAGCTTGAGGACGACGTTGCGATTCATGAATGCGGCATTCCTTATTCGTAGCGCAGGGCCTGCACCGGATCGAGCCTGGAGGCGCGCCATGCCGGGAAGATGGTGGCGATGAAGGAGAGGCTGAGCGCCATGACGACCACCGAGATCGTTTCGCTGATATCCATCTCGGCCGGCAGCTGGCTGAGGAAATAGACCTGGGGATTGAAAATCACGGTGCCGGAGATCCAGGAGAAGAACTGGCGGATGGATTCGATGTTGACGCAGACGAGAACGCCGAGCAGCACACCGGCAAGCGTGCCGACGATGCCGATCGCCGCCCCGGTCATGAAGAAGATGCGCATGATCGCCCCGGCGCTGGCGCCCATGGTGCGCAGGATCGCGATATCGCTGCCCTTGTCCTTCACCAGCATGATGAGGCCGGAGATGATGTTGAGCGCCGCCACGAGCACGATCAGCGTCAGGATCATGAACATGACGTTGCGCTCTACCTGGAGCGCGGAGAAGAAGGTCTGGTTGCGCTGACGCCAGTCGGTGAGATTGATCTGGCGGCCGGCCGCCTCTTCCACCTTCGGCCTCAGCGCGTCGATATCATCGGGATGATCGACGAAGAGCTCGATCGACTGCACCAGCCCGGCCGCATTGAAGTAGAGCTGCGCTTCCTCGAGCGGCATGAAGATGATCGACGAGTCGTATTCCGACATGCCGATCTCGAACAGACCGGAGATCTTGTAGGATTTGACTCGCGGATTGACGCCCATCGGTGTGATGTCGCCTTCCGGCGAGGTCAGGGTGATGAGGTCGCCGACGCGCAGACCCAGCTGGTCGGCCATGCGGGTGCCGATCAGCACGCCTTCACCGGAGGCAAAGCCCACCATGTCGCCGGACTTGATGTTATTAGAGATCGTTTTGAGCTTGGTGAGGTCTTCGGCGCGGGCGCCGCGCACCAAAGCACCGGTGCTACCCCCAGCCTGGGCCGAAGCGAGCACCTGGCCTTCGACCAAGGGCAGCGCCATCTTGACGCCCGGCACCGCGGCGAGTTTGGCGGTCAGGTCGGGATAATCGGTAAAGGGGCCGTCGACCGGCTGCACGATCATGTGGCCGTTGATGCCGAGGATGCGCGAGACGAGCTCGGTGCGGAAGCCGTTCATGACGGCCATGACGATGATCAGCGTCGCGACGCCGAGCATGATGCCGACGAAGGAGAAGCCGGCGATCACCGAGATGAAGGCCTCCTTGCGGCGGGCGCGCAGATAACGCCACGCCACGAGACGCTCAAAGGTGGAAAATGGCTTGCCAGCCGGACCCAAGCCGGATTTTGAACTCCGGTCCACTGCTGCCTCCGCCATTTCGCCTCCGTTTCCTTAAGCCACGAACCTGTTGATCGCCGCTTCGATGGTCATCGTTTCGCGGGCGCCGGTCTTGCGGTCCTTCACTTCGACCTCGCCGTTCGCGACCGCACGCGGGCCGGCGATGATCTGGACAGGTACGCCGATCAGGTCGGCCGTCGCGAATTTCGTGCCGGCCCGGTCGTCGGTATCGTCATAGAGCGCATCCTTGCCGGCCTTTTTCAGAGCGGCGTAGATCAGCTCACACGTATCGTCGCAGGCCTCATCGCCCACCTTCATGTTGATGACGACGACATCGAAGGGTGCGACCGATGCCGGCCAGATGATTCCGTTGTCGTCATGCGAGGCTTCGATGATGGCGGGAACAAGGCGTGTCGGGCCGATACCGTAGGAACCCATGTGAACGAAGTGTTCCTTGCCGTCAGGTCCCTGCACCTTCGCGCCCATCGGCTCGGAGTATTTCGTGCCGAAATAGAAGATGTGGCCGACCTCGATGCCGCGGGCCGAAAGGCGGTCGCCCTCGGGCACGGCGTTGAAGGCCGCCTCGTCGTGCATTTCCGAGGTCGCCGCATAGAGCGAGGTCCATTTGTCGAAGATCGCCTTCAGGCCCTCGACGCTGTCGAAATCGGTGTTTTCGCCGGGAATATCGAAACCGACGAAATCCTTATGGCAGAAGACCTCGGATTCACCGGTATCGGCGAGGATGATGAATTCATGGCTGAGATTGCCGCCGATCGGGCCGGTATCGGCGCGCATCGGGATGGCCCGGAGACCGAGCCGGTCGAACGTTCTGAGATAGGCGGCGAACATCTTATTATAGGAATGCTCCGCCCCTTCGCGCGTCAGATCGAAGGAGTAAGCGTCCTTCATCATGAATTCGCGCGAGCGCATGGTGCCGAAGCGCGGCCGGATCTCGTCGCGGAACTTCAGTTGGATATGATAGAGATTGAGCGGCATGTCCTTATAGGACTTGACCGCAGAACGGAAAATATCCGTCACCATCTCCTCGTTGGTGGGTCCATACAGCATCGGCCGGTCCTGGCGATCCTTGATGCGCAGCATCTCCTTGCCGTAAGCATCATAACGGCCGCTTTCCTGCCAGAGCTCGGCCGACTGCAGGGTCGGCATCGAAAGCTCGATGGCGCCGGCGCGGTTCTGCTCCTCGCGGATAATGGCGTTGACCTTGTCGAGCACACGCTTGCCGAGCGGCAACCAGGAATAGATGCCCTGAGACTGCTGGCGGATCATGCCGGCGCGCAGCATCAACCGGTGGGAGACGATTTCCGCCTCCTTGGGGTTTTCCTTAAGAATGGGCATGAAGTAGCGAGACAGACGCATGGCGATTCCGGAGCAGTTGAGATCCCGCCGGCAAGCGGAATCGAAGATACATTATGAATGTGGGAGCGTTCATAGCCGCTTCGCGGCGGGAAGGAAACCCGCAACTGCCGTCGGCCGCCTCCCGGACACGCATGTTCGCACCCGCAAAATGAAAGGGCGTAAAAAAGCGCGTGTTTATAAGGACTTGAACGAAAATCTTGTCAACAGAAAAATTTTGCTGGTGTGTAGCAAAAATGCAAAAAAAGCTAATGACAAAGCCCAATGTTTGAGCTAGTTTTAGCTCACAAAACAGGCAGGAAGCTAAATTCTTGTCGAATTCGCGGTCAAGTCTTGGGAGGATCAGATCTTAGGCGCGCTCGTCGCAGCCCCGGCAACGGTTACAGATCACGCGATACTTAAAACAAGGCTTCCAGCCTTGTTTTTTTTTGGCTTTTCGCCCTCTCCTCCCATTCAAGCTCCAGACGGCTTCCGTAAGGGAACCCTCTCATTCCGTTAGGCGAGCTCCTTGCCGCAACAGCAAGACACCAATATGACGAAACGAATTTTCCCTGAATTTTACATCTGCTCAAAGTTTGAGCAAAAGCTATCTCAATAGAAGCTAGGCCCGAGTTGTGGAAGGGCGTCAAAGCCCCAGCCGAAATAGGTGTCGCAGACATACCAGATGCCATAGATCAGCGCCGAGATCAGCGTCGTCAGCGAAAAGACGAAGGCTGCGCGAAAGCGGGTGGGCGCGCTTGGCACGGTTCCGAGCACGATATTGTCGTCTTCCGCCTGAGTGCGCAGGCCGATCGGCAGAACGGCGAACAGCGTCATCCACCATATGATGAAGTAGACGGCGAATCCCTGAAGGAAGGTCTGGAGCATTATCTTTCCCGGTCGTGTCTTGCCGACAGAACGCGCGAAGCGCTGTGTCGCATGGAACTGGCGTACTTATACGGCGGAATAGGGTCCAACTCAAAGCGAAGGAAACATTTCGCCGTCTTCGGGTCACTCTGCCGCAGCGAAAAACGCGTCCGATTATATTTGATTTAGGCCTGTTCGAGTTCGATCAGCGTACCGAAGAAATCCTTGGGGTGCAGAAAGAGCACCGGCTTGCCATGCGCGCCGGTCTTCGGCTGGCCGTCACCCAGCACCCGCGCGCCGGCGACGATCAGTCGGTCACGGGCGAGGATGATATCCTCCACCTCGTAACAGATATGATGCATGCCGCCGGACGGGTTCTTTTCGAGGAAGATCGCGATCGGCGAGTCCTGCCCGAGCGGCTGCAGCAATTCGACCTTGGTGTTCGGCAATTCGACGAAGACGACGGTGACCCCGTGTTCCGGCAGAGACTGCGGCTGCGATACGGCGGCCCCCAGCGTGTCGCGGTAGGCGGCCGTCGCCGCTGCGAGATCAGGGACGGCGATGGCGATATGGTTTACCCGGCCGAGCATGGTCAGACCTTGGTGACGAAGGCGGTGACAACGGGCTTTTTGCCCCAGGCGTGATTTGCGGCTGCGCGGATGGCACGGCGCACGGCCTCCTGTAGCATGTCGATATCCTTGCGGCGGGCGCGCGGAATGCTTTCGATGGCGCTGATCGCCGCATCGTAGAGCGTATCTTCCATCTCCTCGCCTTCGTCATCATAAACCGGTAGGCCGATTGAGACGAGATCGGGATCGCCGAGAATGTCATAACGCGCGTCGAGCACGACGTTGACCGCAACATGGCCGACATAGGAGAGCTTCTTGCGCTCGCCGATACCCATTTCGTCGAAATCGCCGATCAGCAGGCCGTCCTTGTAGATACGGCCATGCGGCGCTTCGCCGATCACCTCGACCGGACCTGGCGCCAGCCGCAGGATATCGCCGTTGCGCACCCGCGGGACGATCGCGATGCCGGATTGCTCTGCCAGCTCTTTATGCGCCGTCAGATGCGTCGCCTCGCCATGCACGGGCACGACGATTTTCGGCCGGGTCCACTCATACATCCTCTGCAACTCGTTGCGGCGCGGATGGCCGGAGACGTGGACGAGCGCCTCGGTATCGGTGATGATATGCACGCCCTGCTCGACGAGGCCGTTCTTGATATCCTGAATCGCCTTTTCGTTACCGGGAATGGCACGCGAGGAAAAGACCACGATATCGCCTGCCGCAAAGGCCACGTTGCGCATCTCGTCACGGGAGAGCTTGGCAAGGGCGGCCCGCGCCTCACCCTGGCTGCCGGTCAGGATGACGACGACCTTGTCGCGCGGGATATAGCCGTATTCCTCCTCGGAAATGAAAGGTTTGACCCCTTCCATCAGGCCGATATCGCTAGCGACATCGACGACACGCTTCAGCGAACTGCCGAGCAGCAGCACTTCGCGGCCGGCCGCCTCGGCAGCCTCGGCGACGGTGCGAATACGCCCGACATTCGACGAGAAGGTGGTGATCGCTACCCGGCCCTCGGCATCCTCGATAATCTTGCGCAGGCTTTCCGACACATCCTTTTCGGAGGGCGAAACACCGTCGCGCAGGGCGTTGGTGGAATCGCACATCAGCGCCAGCACGCCCTCGTCGCCAAGCTGGCGGAATCGAGTCTCATCGGTCAGAGGCCCGAGCGAAGGCTCGTGATCGATTTTCCAGTCACCGGTATGGATGACGTTGCCAGCCGGCGTGCGGATCATCAGCGACATCGGCTCGGGGATCGAATGGTTGACGGCCACGCCTTCGATGCTGAAGGGGCCGACATTGATCGTATCGCCTGCCTTGAACGGCGTCACCGGCACTTCGCCGATCGTTGCCTTCTCGAAATTGCGTTTGGCTTCAAGCAAGCCCGATGTAAAGGCGGAGGCGAAAACCGGAACGTTGAGGCCCGGCCAGAGGTCGGCGAGTGCGCCGTAATGGTCTTCATGGGCATGGGTGATGATGATCGCCTTGAGGTTCTTGCGCTCATTGGCGAGGAAGCGGATATCGGGCAGCACGAGATCGACGCCCGGCAGGTCGGGACCGGGAAAGGTGACGCCGCAATCGACCATGATCCACTGGCGATGCTCGGGCGGGCCGTAGCCATAGAGAGCGAGATTCATCCCGATCTCGCCAACGCCGCCCAGAGGCAGGAATACCAACTCGTCCTGTTTCGCCATGATTTTCGTTTTATCCGCTATCCAAAAAACACATCACCGGCGGCAATGGACATGATCCTGCCAGCGCCGGTATCGAGCATCAACAAGCCATTATCATCAATCCCGGCGAATTGTCCGGAAATCGACCGGTCCGGTAAATTGACCGTGATCTTTTCACCGACGCCGCAGGCAATGGCGCGCCAGCGCGCGGTGATCTCGGCAATGCCGCGGCCCTGATCCCATATTTCCAGCAGTTCCGCCATCGCCGCGAAGAGATGAGCGAAGAGTTCCTCCGGCGAAGCCGCGCTTGCATGCTGACGCAGACAGGTGACGGGGTAGAGCGGATTGTCCGGCATGACCGAGACATTGATGCCGATGCCGACGATCAACGCGTAACGGCCGTCCGGCAGCTGCTCGCCCTCGACGAGGATGCCGCAGGTCTTTTTCCGGCCGATGAGAATATCGTTCGGCCATTTGACCTCAAGCGGTTCGGCGCCCGCGGGCAGCACCTGGCGGATCGCCTGGTGCACGGCGACGGCAACTGCCAGCGGCAGCGAGCCGAGGCGCTCAATCGGCGCCGGGTCGATCAATAGAAGAGACGCGTAGAGATTGCCGCGTTCGGACACCCAGAGACGGCCGCGGCGGCCGCGGCCGCCGGTCTGCCTCTCGGCCGTCACCCAGAGATTTCCGGGATCGCCCGCCCGCGCCCGGGCGAGGCATTCGCTGTTGGTGGATGATGTTTCCGACAGCGCCTCGTGCCTGAAATCGCCGAGCGATATCCGGCGCCGTCTGTCGGAAACCATCAGAAGAGCGTCGCGGCGGCAAGCTCTGCCGCGCCACCGATCGGGCCGCCGATCAGCACATAGGCGGTGACGAAGAGACCGGAGAGACCGAAGACCAGGCGCAGGGCGCTGGAGACACGGGCGAATTCGCCGGCCGCTTCATCGAACCACATCAGCTTGATGACGCGCAGATAATAATAGGCGCCGACGACCGAGGCGAGAACGCCGATGATGGCAAGCGCATAGAGCTTGGCTTCGATCGCGGCAACGAAGACGAAATACTTGGCGAAGAAACCGGCGAGCGGCGGAATACCGGCGAGCGAGAACATCAGCGCCGTCAGCACCACGGCCATGAACGGATTGGTCGCAGAAAGACCGGCGAGATCGTTGACGTCTTCGACAACGGTGCCGTCCTTGCGGCGCATCGACATGATGATCGCGAAAGTGCCGAGCGTCATGATCATGTAAATGACCATATAAAGCATGACGCCGGAAACACCGGTCTGGTTGCCGGCGGCAAGGCCGACCAGGGCATAACCCATATGGCCGATCGAGGAATAGGCCATCAGTCGCTTGATGTTCTTCTGGCCGATCGCAGCAAAGGAGCCGAGCAGCATCGAGGCGATTGAGATGAAGACGACGACCTGCTGCCAGTCGGCCAGGACCGGCTGGAAGGCGGTGATGACCATGCGTGTCATCATCGCCATAGCGGCAACCTTAGGGGCTGCGGCAAGGAAGGCGGTGACCGGCGTCGGCGCGCCTTCATAAACGTCCGGCGTCCACATGTGGAACGGAACGGCCGAGATTTTGAAGGCGATGCCGGCGAGGATGAAGACCAGGCCGAAGATGAGGCCGAGCGAGCGTGCACCTTCAACCGAAAGCGCCTGGGCGATTTCGGCGAAGTGAGTGTGGCCGGTGAAGCCGTAGACCAGCGACATGCCGTAGAGCAGCATGCCGGAGGACAGCGCGCCGAGCACGAAATATTTGAGGCCGGCTTCGGTCGACTTCAGGCTGTCGCGATTGATCGCGGCGACGACGTAGAGCGCCAGCGACTGCAGTTCCAGTGCGAGATAGAGCGAGATCAGGTCGTTGGCCGAAATCATCAGCAGGATGCCGAGGGTCGCAAGCACCAGCAGAACCGGGAACTCGAACTTATCGAGCTGATTTTCGCGGGCATGCCCCATCGTCATGAACAGCGCAACCAGCGAACCGATGAGCGCCACCAGCTTCATGAAGCGCGAGAAGCCGTCGGCCATGTAGACGCCGCCGAAGGCGAGGCCTTCCGCCGGCACGAAGAGCAGCCACAGGCCGGATGCGAGCAGCAGGACGATGGCAAGGCCGGTGACGACAAGGCCCGACCGCTCGCCTGAGAAGACGCCGACCATCAACAGGACCAGGGCGCCGACCGCGAGGATGAGCTCCGGCGCGGAAAGATGCAGACTGAGGAGAATTGTTTCAGCGGTCATGTCCGATAAGTCCCGTCATCATTTCATAGACAGCGCAACGTTCTGCGCTGCGTGCACGGCGGCCGTGTAGTTGTTGACCAGCAGATCCACCGAGGCGGCCGTCGCATCGAAGACCGGAGCCGGATAAACGCCGAAGAAGATGGTCAGCGCGACCAGCGGATAGAGGATCAGTTGTTCGCGTCTGGAAAGATCGAGCAGCGCCTTCAGCTTTTCCTTCTCCAGCGCGCCGAAGATCACCCGGCGATAGAGCCAGAGCGCGTAGGCGGCCGAAAGGATGACGCCGGTGGCGGCAAAGAGCGCGACCCAAGTGTTGACCCGGAAGACGCCGATCAGCGTCAGGAATTCGCCGATGAAGCCAGACGTGCCGGGAAGCCCGACATTGGCCATGGTGAAGACCATCATTGCCACGGCGTATTTCGGCATGTTGTTGACGAGGCCGCCATAGGCGTTGATCTCGCGGGTATGGGTACGGTCATAGACGACGCCGACGCAGAGGAAGAGCGCGCCGGAGACGATGCCGTGCGACAGCATCTGGAAGATCGACCCCTGAACACCCTGCATGTTGGCGGCGAAGATTCCCATGGTCACGTAGCCCATATGCGCCACGGAGGAATAGGCGATCAGCTTCTTCATGTCATCCTGCATCATTGCCACCAGCGAGGTGTAGATGATGGCGATGACCGACATGGCGAAGACGAGCGGCGCGAAATAATCAGACGCTACCGGGAACATGCCGAGCGAGAAGCGGATGAGACCGTAGCCGCCGAGCTTCAGGAGCACGCCGGCCAGGATCACCGAGCCTGCGGTCGGCGCCTGAACGTGCGCATCCGGAAGCCAGGTATGAACCGGCCACATCGGCATCTTCACCGCGAAGGAGGCAAAGAAGGCAAGCCAGAGCCAGGTCTGCAGCGCCGGCGGGAACTTGTAGGCGAGCAAAGCAGTGATGTCGGTCGTGCCGGCCTGCCAGTACATCGCCATAATGGCGAGCAGCATCAGCACCGAGCCGAGCAGCGTATAGAGGAAGAACTTGTAGCTCGCATAGACACGATCTCTTCCGCCCCAGACGCCGATGATCAGGAACATCGGGATGAGGCCTGCCTCGAAGAAGACGTAGAAGAGCACGATATCGAGCGAAACGAAAACGCCGACCATCATCGTTTCGAGGATGAGGAAGGCGATCATGTATTCCTTCAGGCGCTTCTCGATCGAGAGCCAGCTTGCCAGTACGCAGAAGGGCATGAGGAAGGTCGTCAGGATGACGAACAGCATGGAGATGCCGTCGACGCCGACATGATAGCCGATGCCGGTGCCGAGCCAGTCATGCTTTTCGACCATCTGGAAGCCGGGATTGGCATTGTCGAAGCCGATCCAGATGACGAGCGAAACGATGAAGGTGAAGACGGTGGTGAACAGCGAAATCGCCAGCACGTTCCTCCGGCCGCTTTCGCTGTCGCCATTCATCAAGAGCAGGAGCACCACGCCGGCGAGCGGCAGGAAGGTGACCGTTGAAAGAATAGGCCAATCGGTCATCAGAAGGAACTCCCGAGCATCATCCAGGTAACGAGCGCCGCAATGCCGAGCAGCATGGCGAAGGCATAGTGATAGAGGTAACCGGTCTGCAGGCGGACCACGCGATCGGTGACGGCGACGACGCGGGCGGCTACACCGTTCGGGCCGTAGGTATCGATGACGCCGACGTCACCCTTCTTCCACAGGAAGCGGCCAAGCGCCCTTGCCGTGCGGACGAACAGGAAGTCGTAGAGTTCGTCGAAATACCACTTGTTGAGCAGGAAATGGTAGAGCACCCGGTGCTGCTTGGCGAGGACGCGCGGCGTCTGCGGCGAGCGGATATACATGTACCAGGCGATGACGAAGCCGAGCACCATGGCGATGAAGGGGCTCAAGCCTACGAGCGCCGGCACGTGGTGGAATTCTTCGACGAGTTCGTTTTCGGCGCCGGTAAAGAGCGCGCCCTTCCAGAACTCGGCGTATTCCTCGCCGTAGAACCTGCCTTCGAAGATCACGCCGGCCAGCACCGCGCCGATCGCCAAGAGATAAAGCGGCACCAGCATGACCTGGGGGGACTCGTGGACGTGGTGCATGACTTCATGCGAAGCGCGCGGCTTGCCGAAGAAGGTCATGAAGATCAGGCGCCAGGAGTAGAAGCTGGTGAACAGAGCGGCGATGACGAGCAAGGAGAAGGCAAAGCCGGCGACCGGTGAATGTGAAGCATAGGTCGCTTCGATGATCACGTCCTTGGAGAAAAAGCCGGCAAAGCCGATCGGCGTGAAGGGAATGCCGACACCGGTAATCGCCAGCGTGCCGATGATCATCAGGCCGCCTGTAACTTTAATATGCGGCCAAAGCCCGCCCATGTAGCGCATATCCTGCTCGCCATCGACGGCATGGATGACCGAGCCGGCGCAGAGGAAGAGCAGCGCCTTGAAGAAGGCGTGCGTGAAGAGATGGAAGATCGCTGCGCCATAGGCCCCTACCCCCAGCGCCACGAACATGTAGCCGAGCTGCGAGCAGGTGGAATAGGCGATGACGCGCTTGATGTCGTTCTGGACCAGGCCGACGGTTGCCGCGAAGAAGGCGGTGATCGCGCCGATCACGGTAACGACGGTCAGGGCGTCCGGCGATAGTTCGAAGAGCGGCGACATGCGGGCGACGAGGAAGACGCCGGCGGTGACCATGGTGGCGGCATGGATGAGAGCCGAGACCGGGGTCGGGCCTTCCATGGCGTCCGGCAGCCAGGTGTGCAGCAGGAACTGGGCCGACTTGCCCATCGCGCCCATGAACAGCAACAGGCAGATGCCGGTCAGCGCATGCGCCTTGTCGAGCTGCATGCCGAACAGGTTGAGGATCACTTCGCTCGCCTCGCCGCCGCCTTCATGCGGGGCGAAATTCGATGCATTGGCGAAGATCGTATCGAGGTTGATCGAGCCGAACAGCACGAAGACGCCGGCTATGCCGAGCACGAAACCGAAGTCGCCGACGCGGTTGACGATGAAAGCCTTCATCGCCGCGGCCGTCGCCGACGGCTTCTTGAACCAGAAGCCGATCAGCAGATAGGAGGCGAGACCGACGCCTTCCCAGCCGAAGAACATTTGGGCAAGGTTGTCGGCCGTCACCAGCATCAGCATGGCGAAGGTGAAGAGCGAGAGATAGGCAAAGAAGCGCGGGCGATGCGGATCGGTATGCATGTAGCCGATCGAATAGATATGCACCAGCGTCGAGACCGTGTTGACCACGATCAGCATGACTGAGGTGAGCGTATCCACGCGCAGCGACCAGGAGACATCAATGCCGCCGGACTGGATCCAGCGCAGCACCTCGACCTTGATCGGCCCGCCTTCAAGATGGCCCATGCCGACGTTGAAGAAGACGATCCAGGAGAGGATGCCGGCGATGATCATCAAGCCGCTGGTAACATATTCCGAAGCCTTGGCGCCAATGGCGCGGCCGAAAAGGCCGGCGACGATCGCGCCGATCAAGGGAAGAAAGACAATAGCCTTATAGAGGAACATGAGCCACTCAGCCCTTCATCATATTGACGTCTTCGACCGCGATCGAGCCGCGGTTGCGGTAGAAGACAACGAGAATTGCAAGACCGATCGCCGCTTCGGCAGCCGCGACCGTCAGAATGAACAGCGCGAAGACCTGACCGACAATGTCGTTCAGGAAGTGAGAGAAGGCGACCATGTTGATGTTAACGGCAAGCAGAATCAATTCGACCGACATCAGGATGACGATGACGTTCTTCCGGTTCAGGAAGATACCGAAGACGCCGAGCGTGAAGAGGATGGCGCTGACCGTCAGGTAGTGGGAAAGTCCGATGACCATGTTCTTTGTTCCTTGACCTGCCTTTAGACGCCCTGCCCCGGCTTGACCGACACCACCTCGACGGCGGTGGCGGGCGTGCGGGCAACCTGCCTGGAAATATTCTGCCGCTTGATATTGGTGCGGTGCCGGAGCGTCAGCACGATCGCACCGATCATGGCGACCAGCAGCACCAGGCCGGCAATCTGGAAGAAATAGACGTAGTTGGTGTAAAGCACGTCGCCGAGAGCGGCCGTATTGGTGCGCTCGCTGAGCGCCGGGATCGGCATGGCGACTGATTTGGCGATCTCGGGCGAGATGACGCTGCCGCCGATGACGACGATCAACTCGGCCGCCAGGATGATCCCGATCAATCCGCCGATCGGCGCATATTCGAGCACGCCTGCCCTCAATTCGGTGAAGTCGATATCGAGCATCATCACCACGAAGAGGAAGAGGACGGCGACGGCGCCGACATAGACGACGAGCAGGATCATCGCCAGGAACTCGGCGCCAAGCAGCAGGAACAGGCCGGCCGCGTTGAAGAACACCAGGATCAGGAACAGAACCGAGTGAACCGGGTTCTTCGCCCAGATGACCATGAACGCCGACGCCACTGCGACAAAGGCGAAAAGGTAGAAAAATAGAGCCTGCAGACCCATGTTGGTGCCTTTTTCATCTTCCCCCGGGCAGCCGGGAGTTTTCCCTGCCCGATGGAGCTTCGCGGCACTCGCCGGCAAAGCTCCTGTGCATATTGACCGCGACAGGAGCGAGCAGCTCCATCGCGGCATTTCAGATCTCAATCAGCGGTACGGCGAGTCGATCGCGATGTTGCGGGCGATTTCACGCTCCCACCGGTCTCCATTATCGAGAAGGCGCGCCTTGTCGAAATAGAGCTCTTCGCGGGTTTCCGTGGCGAATTCGAAATTCGGACCCTCGACGATCGCGTCGACCGGGCAGGCTTCCTGGCAGAAGCCGCAATAGATGCACTTCACCATATCGATGTCGTAGCGCACGGTGCGGCGTGTGCCGTCGTTGCGGCGCGGACCGGCCTCGATGGTGATCGCCTGGGCAGGACAGATCGCCTCGCAGAGCTTGCAGGCGATGCAGCGTTCCTCGCCGTTCGGATAACGGCGCAGTGCATGCTCGCCGCGGAAGCGCGGGGAGACCGGACCCTTTTCGAAGGGGTAGTTGATGGTCGCCTTCTGGCGGAAGAAATAGCGCATCGACAGAAAGAACGCGCCGAAGAATTCCTTGAGGAACAGCGAGTTGATGGAGCTGGACAAGCTTGCCATCTTCAACCTCCAATTTTGCCGCAAACGAGAGCTGGGATCATTACGCCCATCCCATCAGTTTCAGCACGAATGCAACGATGATGACCATGGCGAGCGACAGCGGCAGGAAGACCTTCCAGCCGAGGCGCATGAGCTGGTCGTAGCGGTAGCGCGGGACGAAGGCTTTGACCATCGCGAACATGAAGAACACGAAGCAGGCCTTCAGCATGAACCAGATGATGCCGGGAACCCAGTTGAGGATCCAGATATCGACCGGAGGCAGCCAGCCGCCGAGGAAGAGGATCGTCGTCAGCGAGCACATCAGGCAGACGGCCGCATATTCGCCGAGCATGAACATCATGTATGGCGAGGAACCGTATTCGACCATGAAGCCGGCGACGAGTTCCGATTCGGCTTCCGGAAGGTCGAACGGCGGACGGTTCGTCTCGGCGAGCGCCGAAATGAAGAAGACGATGAACATCGGGAACAGCGACAGCCAATGCCAGTCGAGGAACGAGGCCGGCAGGCCGAGCATGGTGCCGAGGCCATTGTGCTGCGCATTGACGATGTCGGTCAGGTTGAGCGATCCGACGCAGAGCAGAACGGTGACGATGACGAAGCCGATCGAGACTTCATAGGACACCATCTGCGCGGCCGAGCGCAGCGCGCCGAGGAACGGATACTTCGAGTTCGACGCCCAACCGCCCATGATGATGCCATAGACTTCGAGCGAGGAGATCGCAAAGATATAGAGGATACCGACATTGATGTTGGCGATCACCCAGCCGTCGGCGAGCGGCACCACCGCCCAGGTCGACAGCGCCAGAAGCACCGTCACCAGCGGAGCGAGCAGAAACACCGCCTTGTTGGCGCCGGCCGGAATGATCGGCTCCTTGAAGACGAACTTCAGAAGGTCTGCGAATGACTGGAACAGGCCGAAGGGGCCGACGACGTTCGGACCGCGGCGCAGCTGCACCGCCGCCCAGATCTTGCGGTCGGCAAGCAGCACGTAAGCGATGAAGACGAGCAGGCAGACGAGAAGCAGCAGCGACTGACCGATCATGATGATCCCCGGCCAGACATAGGTTGAGAAGAAAGAATCCATGAGTTCCTGCCCTTACTCTGCCGCGACTTTGAAGTTGTTGCGGGCCAATGCCGAGCACTCGGCCATGACAGCCGAGGCGCGCGCTATCGGGTTCGTCAAATAGAAGTCTTTGACCGGCGACGCAAACCCTGACTTGTTCATCTTGCCGGCTTTTTTCGCGACTGCGGCAATTTGGGCGCTATCGGTTTCGGCGATCTCGTCGATGGCGGCGAAATGCGGGAAAGCGGCATAGAGCCGGCCACGCAACTCACTCAGAGAATCGAAGGGAAGCTTCTTGCCGAGCACATCGGACAGGGCACGGATGATCGCCCAGTCCTCACGGGCATCGCCCGGCGCAAAGCCTGCTCGGTTGCCCATCTGGACGCGGCCTTCGGTGTTGACCCAGGTGCCGGACTTTTCGGTATAGGCGGCGGCCGGCAGGATGACGTCGGCATGGTGGGCACCGTTGTCGCCGTGCGAGCCGATATAGACAGTCAGGCCGGCCTTTTTGACAGTGAAGTCGAGTTCGTCGGCGCCGAGCAGGAAGAGCACGTCCATCGACTGCAGCATTTCAGCGGCATTGACGCCCGCAGCGCCCGGCACGAAGCCGAGATCGAGGCCGCCGACACGCGAGGCGGCGGTGTGAAGAACGGCGAAGCCGTTCCAGCCTTCGACAACTGCGCCGACCGAACCGGCGAGCTTGGCGGCACTGGCGAGAACGCCAGCGCTGTCGCTGCGAGACAGCGCGCCCTGGCCAATGATGATCATCGGCTTGGCGGCGTTCTTCAGGACATCAGCGAAGGCGTGAGTGCCGTCGACCAGATCCTTCAGCGTGTCGGGACCGCCACCGAGATAGTCATAGCTGTAGCGCAGTTCGCCGGGCTCGCCGATGACGCCGATCGGGAACTTGCCACGGCGCCAGCGCTTGCGGATGCGGGCATTGAGGATAGCCGCCTCAAAGCGCGGATTGGCGCCGATGATCAGCAGCGCGTCGGCTTGATCGATGCCTGCGATGGTCGGGTTGAAGATGTAGCTTGCGCGGCCGAGCGACGGGTCGAGTGCCGCCCCATCCTGGCGACAGTCGAGATTGGCCGATCCGAGCGACTTCACCAGTTCGGAGAGCGCATACATTTCCTCGACGGAAGCGAGATCGCCGGCGATCGCGCCGATCTTGTCGCCCGAGGTGGCGCCGACGGCGGCCTTAATAGCGCCGAAGGCCTCGGCCCAGCTCGCCGGCTGCAGACGGCCGTCGCGGCGGACATAAGGCCGGTCGAGGCGCTGGGTCTTCAGCCCGTCCCAGATGAAGCGGCTCTTGTCGGAAATCCACTCTTCGTTGATCGCCTCATTGACGCGCGGCAGGATGCGCATGACCTCACGGCCGCGGGTGTCGACTCGGATCGCCGAACCGACGGCATCCATGACGTCGATCGATTCAGTCTTGTTCAGCTCCCAGGGGCGCGCGGTGAAGGCGAAGGGCTTGGAGGTGAGCGCGCCAACCGGGCAAAGGTCGACGACGTTACCCTGCAGTTCGGAGGTCATCGCCTGTTCGAGATAGGTGGTGATCTCGGCATCCTCACCGCGGCCGATCAGACCGAGTTCGGAGATGCCGGCGACTTCGGTGGTGAAGCGGACGCAACGCGTGCAATGGATGCAGCGGTTCATCACCGTCTTGACAAGCGGGCCGATATACTTGTCCTCGACGGCGCGTTTGTCTTCCTGATAACGCGAGGTGTCGATGCCGAAGGCCATCGCCTGGTCCTGCAGGTCGCATTCGCCACCCTGGTCGCAGATCGGGCAATCGAGCGGATGGTTGATCAGCAGGAATTCCATCACGCCTTCGCGGGCCTTCTTGACCATCGGCGTGTTGGTGAAGACCTCGGGCAGTTCGCCGTTCGGGCCGCCGCGGATGTCGCGAACGCTCATGGCGCAGGAAGCCTGCGGCTTCGGCGGGCCGCCCTTCACTTCAACAAGGCACATGCGGCAATTGCCGGCAACCGACAGGCGCTCATGGAAGCAGAAGCGCGGAACTTCGGCCCCGGCATCCTCGCACGCCTGCAATAGCGTGAAATGATCCGGAACTTCGATCTCGTTGCCGTCAATCTTCAGTTTTGCCATCGTCGCTCAGTCCTGTTTTCCGTTTGCCTGATGACGGCAAACAAACCTGTTTTTGCAACATTCTCTTTGCCGAGCCGGATCTTTCGTCCTGCCGGCAGCCGATGTCGCCCAAATTTTCTGTCGCGCGTTCCAGACGCGGAACCCGCACCGGCATCTGCAGCGTGAGGCTCCCGCCCCTGCGCCGATCCGCCCTATCTCCGGCCGGTTTGCACGGCCGGACAGTTCATTTCCTTCTGCGGCCCCGCCCGGCGAGAACCTTCGCCTGGCCGATCCAGTCGTCGCGGGCGATGCGGCCGTTGAAGCCAAGATCGGCGTCGAGCCGGGCGATGTCCTCGTCGGTCCAGGCGGCAATCTCAGCAAAGCTGCGAACGCCCCTGGCATTCAGCACCTGCTCCAGCTTCGGGCCGATGCCGGCGATCAGCTTGAGATCGTCGGCCTTTGCAGTCCGCGCAACCGGCTTTGCCTTCGCGACCGACTTTGCCTTGCTGGCCGGCTGCGGTTCGCTTGCCGGGATGGGCGCGCTCGCCGGTTTAACCACGGTCAGTCTCGGCCCTGCCTTCTTCTCGAGCTCGGGTTTGTCGGCCGCGGGCTTGGTGAAAACCTTGACGGCCGGACGGATATTTTCCGGCCGGATGTCGACATCGGGCACCGGTTCGTCCGGCGGCGTATCGTCGAGGGCGGCCGCGAGCTTGCCGGTCGTTTCCAGCGCGCTCTGGAAGGCCCCGAAAATGGCGCCCGCCATCTGTGTCGAGAAACCGAAGCCGATCGCGGTTGCGGCGGCAAAGGCTGCGGCGGGATGCGCCATCAGCGGATGCACAGGCAACGCCTGTGCGTTTTCCAGCATCTCGGCGGCAAGACGGCCGAAGCCGGCCGCGATATCGGCTGTCTCTTCCTTCTTCCCACTTTTCGATGCCTTGTCCGTCATGATTATTCAGCCGCCTCCAGAACCGCGCCGTGGTCGAGCGCGCTTGCGGTATACTGGTCGATGCGCTTTTCGATCTCGGGGCGGAAGTTACGGATCAGACCCTGCACCGGCCATGCGGCGGCGTCGCCGAGCGCACAGATGGTGTGGCCTTCGATCTGCTTCGTCACCTGAAACAGCATGTCGATTTCGCGCTTCTGGGCATTGCCCTTGGCCATGCGTTCCATCACCCGCCACATCCAGCCGGTGCCTTCGCGGCAGGGCGTGCACTGGCCGCAGCTCTCATGCTTGAAGAAGGCGGAGATGCGGGCGATCGCCTTGATGACGTCGGTGGACTTGTCCATGACGATCGCGGCGGCCGTGCCGAAGGAAGAGCCGACGCCGCGTAGGCCGTCGAAATCCATCGGGCAGTCGATGATATCCTTGGCCGGAACGATCGGGCAGGATGCGCCGCCCGGAATGACTGCGAGCAGATTGTCCCAGCCGCCGCGGATGCCGCCGGCATGGCGGTCCACCAATTCGCGGAAGGTAATGCCCATTTCCTCTTCGACCGTGCACGGCTTGTTGACATGGCCGGAGAGCATGAACAGCTTGGTGCCGACATTGTTCGGGCGGCCGATGGACGAGAACCAGCCGGCGCCGCGGCGCAGGATCGTCGGCGCCACAGCAATCGATTCGACGTTGTTAACCGTCGTCGGGCAGCCGTAGAGACCCATATTGGCCGGGAATGGCGGCTTCAGGCGCGGCTGGCCCTTCTTGCCTTCGAGGCTTTCAAGCAGCGCGGTCTCTTCGCCGCAGATATAGGCGCCGGCGCCGTGATGGACGAAGATGTCCATGTCCCAGCCGAGCTTGTTGTTCTTTCCGAGTAGGCCGTAGTCATAACATTCGTCGATCGCGGCCTGCAGCGCTTCGCGCTCGCGGATATATTCGCCGCGCACATAGATATAAGCGGTATTGGCGCCCATGGCGAAGCTTGCGACGACGCAGCCTTCGATCAGCGTGTGCGGATCGTGGCGCATGATGTCGCGGTCCTTGCAGGTGCCGGGCTCCGATTCGTCGGCATTGACGACGAGGTAATGCGGACGGCCGTCGCTTTCCTTCGGCATGAAGGACCATTTGAGACCCGTGGGGAAGCCGGCTCCGCCGCGGCCGCGAAGGCCAGAGGCCTTCATCTCGTTGATGATCCAGTCGCGGCCTTTTTCGAGGATCTGCTTGGTGCCGTCCCAGTGGCCGCGGCTCATCGCGCCCTTCAGGGACTTGTCCTTGAGGCCGTAGATGTTGGTAAAGATGCGGTCTTTATCTTGTAACATGCTTCACCTCTTACCGCGGCTTCTTGCCGAAGACCTTGATATATTCCGCTTCGCCGCCCTTGGCGAGCGCCTTGGCCTGCTTGACCCAGTCGTCACGCTCGATGCGGCCGCGGAAATTCAGGTAGCCATCGACCCATTCGCGCTCGGCCTTCTTCCAGCCTGCCACCTGCGAGAAGGTGAAGATGCCGATTTCGTTCAATGTCGCCTCGATCTTCGGACCGACGCCGGAGATCATCTTCAGGTCATCCGGAGCGGCGGGCTTTTCGATGCCGGCCGGGCGGTTCTTGTCGGTCAGACTTGGCTTGGCCGCCGGGGCGGTTTCGGCCTTCGCGGCCGGCGCCGGCTCGGCAGGCGCGGTGCCGGAAACCGGCTGCTGCTCGGCTGCCTTGGCGTTTTTCGCTGCCGCCTTCGGCGCCGTTGCCGGCGTCTTCAAGATCGCATTGGTCTCGGCATCGGTGCTCTTCGGGCGGCCGGCCTCGGAGGGCGGGATCGGCGCGCCGTCGGCCGGCGCCGACACGCTTTCGGCATCGGTCTTCTTGGCGCGTGTCCTTGCCTTCGGCTCTTCCGTCGTCAGCGAGGTCAGGCCGCCTTCAGGTGCTGAGAATATCCGGTCGACCTGGGTGCCCGGCTTGATGCTCGCGCCATTGCCGGTGGCAAAGGTGTCGATGATCTCTTCGAGACGTTCGGGCGTCAGATCCTCATAGGTGTCCTTGCCGATCATCACCATCGGGGCGTTGACGCAGGCGCCAAGACACTCGACCTCTTCCCAGGAGAGCGTGCCTTCGGCATTGCGCTCGAAGGGGTGCGCGTGGATCTTGCTCTTGCAGACCGACATCAGCGCTTCCGAACCGCGCAGCATGCAGGGCGTGGTGCCGCAGACCTGGACATGGGCCCGCGTGCCGACGGGATGCAGCTGGAACTGCGTATAGAAGGTCGCGACCTCGAGCACTCTGATATAGGCCATGTCAAGCATGTCGGCGATCTTTTCGATCGCCGCGCGCGTGACCCAGCCGTCCTGTTCCTGCGCTCGCATCAGCAGCGGAATGACCGCCGATTGCTGGCGGCCGGCGGGGTATTTCTGGATCGTCTTGTCCGCCCAAACCGCATTTTCATCGCTGAAAGCGAATGCGGCAGGCTGAAATTGATCTTCGGCTAATCGACGAACGGACATTCTTCCTCACGCCTTGTCAGTTTAGGGTTCCACACCGCGAAGCGGTCAAAGACTGCATTTCGCAGGCATAGGCCGACTGGTCTTTCTGCATAAATACGACGAATTTTCCGCCGTTCGGAACGGCGGCCTTGATCTGATAGCCCTTGGACAAAAGCTCGCCCATGGACGATTGCTGCCCCGGCGGCGTCACTTCCTTATGACCCAGCGGCGTGCCGAGGGTGTCGGCCTCCTGGGCCGAAACCCCGGATGCCGCAAAAAGAATTGCGACGGCCAGCGGCAGAAGCTGCATCAGCGGTCCACCTCGCCGAAGACGATATCGAGCGAGCCAAGGACGGCAGCGACGTCGGCAAGCTGGTGGCCGCGGCACATAAAGTCCATCGCCTGCAGATGGGCGTAACCCGGAGCGCGGATCTTGCAGCGATACGGCTTGTTCGAGCCGTCGGAGACGAGATAGACGCCGAACTCGCCCTTCGGCGCCTCGACGGCGGCGTAAACCTCGCCGGCCGGCACGTGGTAGCCTTCGGTGTAGAGCTTGAAATGGTGGATCAGCGCCTCCATCGAGCGCTTCATCTCGCCGCGCTTCGGCGGCACGACCTTGCCGTCGATCGACGAGAACGGACCGGTCTTGGCATCCGAGAGCAGGCGATTGACGCACTGCTTCATGATGCGGACCGACTGGCGCATCTCGATCATGCGGATCAGGTAGCGATCGTAATTGTCGCCGTTCTTGCCGATCGGGATGTCGAATTCGAGATCGGAATAACATTCGTAAGGTTGGGCGCGACGCAGGTCCCAGGCAGCGCCCGAACCGCGCACCATGACGCCGGAGAAGCCCCAGGCCCAGCAATCTTGCAACGAGACGATGCCGATATCGACGTTGCGTTGCTTGAAGATGCGGTTGCCGGTGAGCAGGTCGTCGATATCATCGAGCGCCTTCAGGAAGGGATCGCACCAGTCGCCGATGTCCTGCACGAGCTTTTCCGGCAGATCCTGGTGGACGCCGCCCGGGCGGAAATAAGCGGCATGCATGCGCGAACCGCTGGCGCGTTCATAGAACACCATCAGCTTTTCACGCTCTTCAAAGCCCCAGAGCGGCGGCGTCAGCGCGCCGACGTCCATCGCCTGCGTCGTGACGTTCAAGAGATGCGAGAGGATGCGACCGATCTCCGAATAGAGCACGCGGATCAGCTGGCCGCGGATCGGGATCTCGATGCCGAGCAGCTTTTCGACGGCCAGCGCATAGGCATGCTCCTGGTTCATCGGCGCGACATAATCGAGCCGATCGAAATAGGGCACCGCCTGCAGATAGGTCTTGGTCTCGATCAGCTTCTCGGTGCCGCGATGCAGCAGTCCGATATGCGGATCAACCCGCTCCACAATTTCGCCGTCAAGCTCCAGGACAAGACGAAGAACGCCGTGCGCCGCCGGATGCTGCGGTCCGAAATTGATGTTGAAGTTGCGGACGTTATGTTCGGTCATGGCGATGGGCTCGCGTTCTCAGATAACCAGTGAGTGGCAGGCACAAGCCCACCAGCCGCCTTGAATTTATTGCTTCGCTTTTTCATCGCCAGGGAGAACATATTCAGTTCCCTCCCAGGGCGACATAAAGTCAAAGTTGCGGAATTCCTGCTTCAGTTCTACCGGCTCGTAAACGACACGCTTGGCCGCATCGTCGTAGCGGACTTCGACGAAACCAGTGGTCGGGAAGTCCTTGCGCAGCGGGTGACCTTCGAAACCGTAATCGGTCAGGATGCGGCGCAGATCAGGATGGCCGGTGAAGAGCACGCCGTACATATCCCAGGTCTCGCGCTCGAACCAGTCGGCGCCGGGATAAAGGCCGCAAGCCGACGGAACGGGCGTATCTTCGTCGGTTGCGACCTTGACGCGGATGCGCAGATTCTTCTTCGGCGACAGCAGGTGATAGACGACATCGAAGCGCAGCTCGCGCTGCGGCCAGTCGACACCGCAAATATCGATCAGGTTGACGAAACCGCATTTGGCGTCGTCACGCAGGAAGGTCAAAAGCGGGATCAGGTTTTCACCTGTCGCCGTCAGCGTCAGCTCGCCATACTTCAGCTGCGATGCGGCGATCAGGTTGCCGCGCGCTTCGCCAAGGTAGGACGCAAGCTCAGTCAGGGCTTCACTCATATGCCTTGTCCTTAACCCTTAGCGTTCGATCGTGCCGGTGCGTCGGATCTTCTTCTGCAGCAGAAGCACGCCATAGAGCAGCGCTTCCGCCGTGGGGGGACAGCCCGGCACGTAGATGTCGATCGGCACGACGCGGTCGCAGCCGCGCACCACGGAATAGGAATAGTGATAGTAGCCACCGCCATTGGCGCAGGAGCCCATCGAGATGACGTAGCGCGGCTCTGGCATCTGGTCGTAGACCTTGCGCAGAGCGGGCGCCATCTTGTTGGTCAGCGTGCCGGCGACGATCATCACGTCGGACTGGCGCGGTGAGGCGCGCGGCGCAAAACCGAAACGCTCGACGTCGTAACGCGGCATCGACAGCTGCATCATTTCGACAGCGCAGCAGGCAAGGCCGAAGGTCATCCACATCAGCGAGCCGGTGCGAGCCCAATTGATCAGCTCGTCGGTCGAGGTGACGAGGAAACCCTTGTCGGCGAGCTCGTTGTTGATCTCGCCGAAGAATGCGTCATTGCTGCCGATCGGCTTACCGGTCGAGGGATCGATGATCCCCTTCGGCTGCTGGGCGACGAGCGGCTGATTGCTCACAGGGGTCACTCCCATTCCAGGGCTCCCTTTTTCCATTCATAGATAAAGCCGATGGTCAGCACGAGGAGGAAGACCATCATGGACCAGAAGCCGAACCAGCCGATGGCGCCGAAGGAAACGGCCCATGGGAAGAGGAAGGCGACCTCGAGGTCGAAGATGATGAAGAGGATCGACACGAGATAGAAGCGGATGTCGAACTTCATGCGGGCATCGTCGAAAGCGTTGAAGCCGCATTCGTAAGCCGAGAGCTTTTCCGAATCGGGCGCTTTGAAAGCCACGGCGAACGGCGCAATGAGCAGCGCCAGGCCGATAACGAGCGCGATGGCGATGAAGATAGCGATCGGAATATAGGAACTGAGCAGTTCAGTCATCATGTTCATCCTTGCTTGCCGGAGGCGCCAGGCGGCGCATTTGGGCAATTGCCCGACAAGCGAACGTGCGTTGCAACAAGCCGTGGTTAGCGCAGCCGACGCCGCGGCGCAAGACTTTTACAGAGGCAATTCGACGCGTCGCGCGCGGACATTATCAAGCAGATGCAACGATGTCGCGACAAATCCGCAGAAGTCGATTCAAGCTGCATGCCTGACCCTTGGAAACTGCATGGCTTTCGGAAGAGAATGGCGCGAGTGACGGGGCTCGAACCCGCGACCTCCGGCGTGACAGGCCGGCACTCTAACCGACTGAGCTACACCCGCGCATAGTGGACGAAAGAGCCGGACCGCGGCGTCTGAACGCCTGCTTTGAAATGGCGCGAGTGACGGGGCTCGAACCCGCGACCTCCGGCGTGACAGGCCGGCACTCTAACCGACTGAGCTACACCCGCACTTCATTTCAAGCAATCCGGATGCCTTCGCACCCTCACCAAAACGGCTGCCCGTCTCGATGAGCGGCTAACTACGGGGTTCGCCTTTTAGTGTCAAGCAGGTTTGGAGACAAAACCATGACAGTCGTTGAATTGTTTCGGCAAAGCCGCTGCAGGAAGAACGGAAAGCCGGCAATTCCAACCTCCGCAGCCGTAGCGAGGCACGATCGGAGCCGACGGCGCAGGCAAAATGCGTAAGTCCGCCGCCTTCCCCTCCCCTTTATCCACAGGCGACCGCGCCCGATCGGCAGCGCAGACCAGCAGACGACCGCCAAAAAAATCAAAAATTCTTCACAAACACTCTTGCGGTTTTGCCGCGATCCGCATAGATCACGGCCACCAACGCAGCAGGCCGATCCGGCTTCGCCAGCGATGGGCGATTAGCTCAGTTGGTAGAGCGCCTCGTTTACACCGAGGATGTCGGGAGTTCGAGTCTCTCATCGCCCACCATTTTTTACAAAGTGCCAAACAGCTGGATAATGCCGAGGCTTCGCAGACAGACGCCCGCATTGATTCGTCACCATATTTGCAATTCCAGTTGCACAGCCTATCCAGCCGAGGCGCCCGGCAGCTTTAAATGCGCCGCTCCTTGAAAGCCAGTGCTCCACCAAAACGGACTATCCCCCGCCGGCACGCCACCTCCTATTGGGCGAATGGATGGGGGCGGGCAAAAGTGAGACTATTCGTCGCCCGGAAGTCTCCGCAGTTGAAGGCTTAACGGCGCCGGGGGGTGCCATGAGAACTCTATGCTCCGCATTGACGCTGTGCATCGCGATCGCCCTTGGCGCGCCAAGCGCCACATATGTCAGCCTGCCCGGATACGCGTTCAAAACGAATCCGAACTGCCAACGCCACGTACCGAAGACGAAGTTTGACAGAAGGTGCGACCAGCCGAGACTGGGTTTCAAGGACTTTACGCCCCCGCTTGTGACCGTGCTCGGGATCTGAAGATCCTGCTCGGCTCCTAGCAAATCATCCCTTCGCCAGCTCTTGATCCACCGCCGAAACCAGCCGCGAATCGTCTGCCGTCACATCGGGCGCGAAGCGGGCGGCGATTTGGCCGCCGCGGCCGATCAGGAATTTTTCGAAATTCCAGAGGATGTCATCCTCGTCGCCGCCTGATATGCCGTGGGATTTCAGGCGTTCGCGCATCGGACCCTCGCCCGTCGTCTTCACGCCCGATTTGGTCAGCTGCCGGTAGAGCGGGTGCTGGGCCTCGCCCTTGACCGAAATCTTAGAAAAAATCGGGAAAGTGACGTCGTAGGTGGTGGTGCAGAAATCGAGGATCTCGGCGTCGGTGCCGGGTTCCTGGCCCTTGAAGTCGTTGGCGGGGAAAGCGGCGATGACGAAGCCGCGCTCGCGCTTTTCGCCATAGAGTCTTTCAAGCCCCTCATATTGCGGCGTGAGCCCGCACTTCGAGGCGACATTGACGATCAGAAGCACCCTGCCCTTGTATTCGTTCAGCGTGGTCTGTCGACCATCCACCGTCTTGACCGGAATATCCAGCACATTGCCCGTCATGGGAACCTCCAATTGGCAAGGATCGTTCGGGGAGCTTAGCGATAGCGCCGCCATTGTCATCAGGGTGAAGGATCAACTCGGCGTCAGCATCCCCGGCGTCGCCGTTTGGCGACACCGGGGAAGCCCCTCAGGCGGGTGAGGTTTCCCTTACGTCGTCGAGCAGGAAATGGACCACGAGGTAATCGGTCCTGTAGTGGCGGCCGCTGTCGGAGACGGATTCGACGCTGCCGCCATCCTTTGGATGCCAGGGATGGTAATGGGGATTAGTGGTGATGAGCGTGATGGCCTTGCCGACGAACGGTCCCTCACCCAACCGGAAACGCATCTCGGCGAGCGGCCAGATTCGCTCGTAATCTTCCATGGCGATTCGCGCCTTCAGCGCTTTCCGATGCAGCGGCTCACCGGCGCCAGGCTCGGCGGACGATTCCAGCATCACTTCTTCGGCATCGGCAATGATGGCATTGAACTCTTCGGGCCACATCCGTCTCATGAAGTCGCTCCTCCCAGGGCTCTTTCGTCATTTACAGGCGAAACTTAACCTTTTGTCCGGAAGAAGCAAATTCTTGTCATGCCGTTGTCATCCGCGTCGGCTGCTCCTACGTTCCCGTCATACCGCATCAGGGCCGTCAGCCGCCCCAATCCCGAGATCAGAGATGAAGACACGTGAAGAAAGGCAGGCGCTGCGGGCGAGCATGCCGCGCACCCCGCTCAGCGCCCATCATATGGAAAACGCCCGCCTGCTGCCGGATCGCGGCGAACTGCTCTACCGGATCCCGAATGGCGGCATCGGCGTCGAAGTGGGCGCAGCCTTCGGCGAATATACGGCGGAGATCCTGGAAAAGAATCGCCCGGCGCAGCTTTATCTCATCGATCCCTGGTCGATGGATCGCTACAGCTCCGGGCTCGACGCGATTCACACGAATTTCGCGGCCGAGATCAAGGCCGGCCGGCTGCACCTGATGCAAGGCACATCGCTCGACAAGCTCGCCGAATTCGAGGACGACTTCCTCGACTGGGCCTATATCGACACCGACCATTCCTTCGAGCTCACCTGGCAGGAGCTCCTGCTCTGCGAGAAGAAGGTGAAGCGGACAGGACGCATTGCCGGCCACGATTTCTGCACCGGCAACACGGTCAAACCGATCGTCTACGGTGTCGTCGAGGCGGTTACCAAATTCTGCAAGGATTATGGCTGGCAATTCGAATTCCTGACGGTCGAATCACATGCGCATTTTTCCTATTGCCTGAAGCGGCTTTGATCAGCTCACGCCTTGCCGGAATATTGATCGTCGCTGACCTTTTCCATCCAGTCGACATGGCTGCCGTCCAATGCCTCGTGAATGGCAATATGCGTCATCGCCGTGTCCGGGCCGGCGCCGTGCCAGTGTTTTTCGCCCGGCGCAAACCAGACAGTGTCGCCGGCGCGGATCTCGCGGATATCCCCGCCCCAGCTCTGGGCGAGGCCCTTGCCTGAGGTGACGATCAGCGTCTGGCCGAGCGGATGCGTGTGCCAGGCCGTGCGGGCGCCCGGTTCGAAGGTGACGGAGGTTGCCCTCACCCGGGCCGGCGCCGGCGGCTCGATCAGCGGATCCTGGCGAACGGCGCCGGTAAAGTAGTCGGCCGGCGGTTTCGTCGAAGGGCGAGAGCCGGCGGGTTTGATCTCCATAATCGTTCCTTTCCATCCATTGCGGTTGAAGCCTTATCTGCGGACGATATTTGATCGAGGCGACCGATCAAGACCGGATCGGCAATTGCCGCACAGTTGCCCGCCTGATAGGCCAGTGTCTTTCATAACCGGGGAGATGTTCATGAAACACCATGCTTTTGGCCGCATGCCCTTCACCGTCACCAATGTCGGCTTCGGCGCCTGGCAGATCGGCGGCTCCTGGGGCGACATCAGCGAGGCGGATGGGCGCGTGGCGCTGAATGCCGCGCTCGATGCCGGTATGACGTTCATCGACACGGCGGATGTCTACGGCGACGGACGCTCGGAAAAGATCATTGCCGATGTCTTGAAGACGCGCGGCGGCGAGCGCCCGATGGTCGCGACCAAGGCCGGCCGCCGCCTCAACCCGCATGTCGCGGAAGGTTATAGCAAGGCCAATCTCGAAGGCTTCATCGACCGCAGCCTGGAGAATCTTGCGGTCGACAGTCTCGACCTCGTGCAGCTGCACTGCCCGCCGCGCGAGGTGCTTTACCAGCCTGAGATCTTCGAGAGCCTGGATACGCTGCAGCAAGCCGGCAAGATCAAGGGCTATGGCGTCAGCGTCGAAAAGGTCGAGGACGGGCTGAAGGCGATCGAATATCCCGGCGTCGTCAGCATCCAGATCATCTACAACATCTTTCGCCAGCGCCCCGACCACCTGTTCTTCCAAGAGGCGCGCCGCAGGAACGTGGCGATCATCGCCCGCGTGCCGCTCGCAAGCGGCCTTCTCTCAGGCAAGATCAGCCGCGAGACGCAGTTTGCCAGCGACGACCACCGCAATTTCAACCGCCACGGCGAAGCTTTCGATGTCGGCGAGACCTTTGCGGGCGTACCCTTCGAGGTCGGGCTGCAGGCGGTCGAGGAAGTGCGCAAGCTAGTGCCGGCCGGCGCCACCATGGCCGCCTTTGCGCTGCGCTGGATCCTGATGAGCGATGCGGTCACCGTCGTCATCCCCGGCGCCCGCAATGCCGAACAGGCGCGAGCCAACGCGGCTGCCGCCGACCTTGCGCCGCTTTCAGCGGATGTCATGGCGGCAACGCGCGAGATCTACGAGCGGCTGATCGCGCCGCATGTGCATCAGCGCTGGTAGCGCTGGAGGTTCTTCGTAAGGACTACGGCGAGACGAGAACAGCCTCTCATCCGGCTACCCCCACCGACCGGGGTCGAGCCACTCGTCTCGACCCGTCCTTCGGACCCCCGCTCGCGGGGCGAAGGGACCAAGCCGCAACCTCCCCGTCCCCCGCTCGCCTCTCGCAGGGCGCGTCCCCTCTCCCCGTTTTTACGCATGACGGAGACATGACGACCGGCAGGATTTCAGAGAGTCGGCGTCAGGCTGCCTGTTTTTCCCGACGCATCTCATTTCTCATGATGAAGAGCGACGCGGAAAGAATGAGTGCAGCGCCCAACCACAGATAGCCGGCGGGCGCATAGCCGAAGAACAGCCAGCCGGCGAGAACGTTCAGCGGCAGCTTCAGGTCATCGAAGGGCTGGACATAGGCGGCGTCGGCGCTGGCATAGGCTAGGGTCAGCAGATATTGCGCCACGACCGTCAGGAGGCCAGCCAGAAGGAAGAGCGCGAGTGTCGTGCCTGTCGGCACTGCGAAACCCGCGGCAAGCGCCAGACCGCCGTTGATCGGCGTCAGCAGCACCAACAGCCAGACAGTGATGGTCTCCGGCCTCTCGATACCCGTCAGGCTCTTGGTGATGAGCGATGAGGCACCCCAGAGCAGTGCCGAGAGCACCGGCAGGAGCGCTGCCCAGGTGAAGCTGTCCGACCATGGCTGGAGGATGATCATCGCGCCGGCAAAGCCGACACCGGTCGCTGCCCAGCGGGCCGGGCCGACGCGCTCACCGAGGAACAGGCGGGCACCGAGAATGATGAAGAAGGGTGAGGTCATGACCAGCGCGATCGCCTGCCAGATCGGCACCGAGGCAAGACCGGAAACCCAGGCCTCGACACCAAGCGCGGCAAAGACGACGCGCACGACGTGGCGCCAGGGATAGTCCGTCCGCATAGCAGCAAGGCCGGATTTGCGCAGGAAGGGCAAGGAGAAGAGGAAGGCGAAGGCATATTGCCAGAAGGCTGCGGAGGCTGGAGGAAAGGCAAGCTTCATGGTCAGCCATTGGGTGACGACGTTGAGCAGCGAGAAGGCGACGCCTCCAAGCACCATGAAAACGGCGCCGGCAATGGCGCGGGAACGCGGCATTGTAAGGGAATTCTGATTCATGTCTTCCATCCAGAACTACAGCGCCGCGCGTCTTTCCAGACGCGCAAAGGACGCTGTAGCGCTTTTAATTGCTGCATAATTTCATCCTTAAATCGATTCCGATTTGAGGAGTTATGCAGGCGACCAACATAAATCAGGACGCATGAGTCAACGGCGCGCAGACGCCGGCAGTCCTCTGCTCGCTCGCGGCCATGCTCATTCTCTTTCATCCGGACTATACCGTCGGCTCCGGAATCGCACCGGATCTGCTGACCCTTCCCCGGCCAAAGCTTCGGAAGGCGCTCGCGGGCTCGGGCCGCAGCCCTTACCGCCGGTGGGGACTTTCACCCCGCCCTGAGAACAGCACGTTCGTAAAACAAAGCACTTCTTGCGGCAAGCGCAAAACAAAAGGGGTCCGGCAGTGCCGAACCCCTCGAAATCCTGCTCAGCCATTCTCGTTTACGGCCGGCGGACGATCAAATCAGCCGTTGACGGCGTCCTTCAAGCCCTTGCCGGGCGTGAACTTCGGCACGTTGCGAGCCGGGATATCGACTTCAGCGCCGGTCGACGGGTTACGGCCCTTCGTTGCAGCGCGATGAGAAACGGTGAAGCTGCCGAAACCAGCGAGGCGGATGTCGCCCTTGTTCTTGAGTTCGGCCTGGACAACGTCGAAAACCGCGTCAACAGCGGAAGCCGCGTCAGACTTCGTCAGTCCTGCCTTTTCGGCGACTGCGGACACGAGTTCATTCTTGTTCATGTTTCCACCCCTTTCTAAATGGTATGAAACGACTCAAATCTAAGCTAGGCGCAGATTAGGTTTCATCAGGCCCGCCGGGAACCCAAAAGCCCTGCAAATCAAGGAAAAGCAAGCGTCTCCATGACGTTTTCACAAAAAAGGCTGGCGTTTCCGCCAGCCTTTTCGCGTCTTTTGCGCTAATAGGGCACAAATGTGGCAAACGCCACTCAATGCGCTATGGTTGCGCCCGTATCATCAAGGCCTTCGACCGACGTGATGACAGGCGTTTCCACCGTGCCATCCCACTCGATCGGCTCCGGCCGCCGGATCAGCGCGTGCTTGATCACCTCGCCCATCCGGGAGACCGGGATGATCTCCATGCTGTTCTTCACATTGTCCGGAATCTCCGCCAGATCCTTGGCGTTCTCCTCCGGAATCAGCACCTTCTTGATGCCACCGCGAAGCGCTGCGAGCAGCTTTTCCTTGAGACCGCCAATCGGCAGCACACGGCCGCGAAGGGTGATTTCACCGGTCATGGCCACATGCTTGTTGACCGGGATGCCGGTCATGATCGAGACGATGGCGGTTGCCATGGCGACACCGGCCGACGGACCATCCTTCGGCGTCGCACCTTCCGGCACGTGCACGTGGATGTCGTTCTTTTCGAACATCGGCGGTTCGATGCCGAAATCGACGGCGCGCGAGCGGACATAAGAGGCCGCCGCCGAGATCGATTCCTTCATGACGTCCTTCAGATTGCCGGTAACCGTCATGCGGCCCTTGCCCGGCATCATCACACCTTCGATGGTCAGCAGTTCGCCGCCGACTTCCGTCCACGCAAGACCGGTCACGACGCCGACCTGATCCTCGCCCTCGGCTTCGCCATGGCGGAAGCGCGGCACGCCGAGATAGTCGGCGATGTTGGCGGCCGTCACGTGAACGGACTTCGTCTTGCCCTTGATGATCTCGGTGACCGCCTTGCGGGCGAGCTTCATCAATTCGCGTTCAAAGCTGCGGACACCGGCTTCGCGGGTATACTGCTGGCTGATCGCCATCAGGGCGTCGTCGCTGACCGAGAATTCTTCCGGCTGCAACGCATGTTCCTTGATAGCCTTCGGCAGCAGGTGCCGCTTGGCGATCTCGCGCTTCTCGTCCTCGGTGTAACCGGCGATACGGATGATTTCCATGCGGTCCATCAGCGGTGCAGGGATGTTCAGCGTATTCGCCGTCGTGATGAACATCACGTCCGACAGGTCGTATTCGACTTCCAGATAGTGGTCCATGAAGGTCGAGTTCTGCGCCGGGTCGAGCACTTCGAGCAGGGCGGAGGACGGGTCGCCGCGGAAATCCATGCCCATCTTGTCGATTTCGTCGAGCAGGAAGAGCGGATTGGACTTCTTTGCCTTCTTCATCGACTGGATGACCTTGCCGGGCATCGAGCCGATATAGGTGCGGCGGTGACCGCGGATTTCGGCTTCGTCGCGAACGCCGCCGAGCGCCATGCGGACATACTCACGGCCGGTCGCCTTGGCGATCGACTGGGCGAGCGAGGTCTTGCCGACACCAGGAGGGCCGACGAGGCAGAGGATCGGGCCCTTGATCTTGGTGGCGCGGGCCTGCACGGCCAGATATTCGACGATGCGCTCCTTGACCTTGTCGAGACCGAAGTGATCAGCTTCGAGGATCTTTTCGGCGTTGTTGAGATCGGCCTTGATCTTCGACTTCTTGCCCCAGGGAATGCCGAGCAGCCAGTCCAGATAGTTGCGCACGACGGTGGCTTCGGCCGACATCGGGCTCATCTGACGCAGCTTCTTCAGCTCCGCATCGGCCTTTTCACGGGCCTCCTTGGACAGCTTGGTCTTGGCGATGCGCTCTTCCAGTTCGCTCATCTCGTCGCGGCCTTCCTCGCCGTCGCCGAGCTCCTTCTGGATCGCCTTCATCTGCTCATTGAGGTAGTACTCACGCTGGGTCTTCTCCATCTGGCGCTTGACGCGCGAGCGGATGCGCTTTTCGACCTGAAGGACCGAAATCTCGCCTTCCATGAAGCCGAGAGCCTTTTCGAGGCGCTGCTTGACGCTGGTGGTTTCCAGCATCTCCTGCTTCTCGGTGATCTTGATCGACAGGTGCGAGGCGACCGTATCGGCGAGCTTGGAATAGTCGTCGATCTGGCTGGCGGCGCCGACCACTTCAGGGGAAATCTTCTTGTTGAGCTTCACATAGCTCTCGAATTCGGAAACGACCGAGCGCGACAAGGCTTCCAGCTCGACCGGATCGTCATGGGGCTCCTCGAGCACATGGCCGAGCGCCTCATAGAAATCCTCACGGCTCGTATAGGTGTCGATCTCGGCGCGGGCGCGGCCTTCGACCAGAACCTTGACGGTGCCATCAGGAAGCTTCAAGAGCTGCAGCACGTTTGCCACGGTGCCGACATTGTGGATCGCCGAAGGGTCCGGATCATCGTCACTGGCGTTGATCTGCGTCACCAGCATGATCTGCTTGTCCGAGCCCATGACCTCTTCGAGCGCACGGATCGACTTTTCCCGTCCGACAAACAGCGGCACGATCATATGCGGGAAAACCACGATGTCACGCAAAGGCAGAACGGGGTAGGCAGTGCTGCTCGCTACAGACGTTTTCTTCGTCATTTTTTGTCCTTTCCATCGTCCCGTTACCGGGCTCTCTGCACGACCGCTTGGGATCGGCCGGCACTCTCACTTGGCCTACAAGTGGAGGTTCTGACTACGCTTTTCAAGCCACGCTAACGCCCGCGTTCCCCGGATATGACAGCTTTGTTACAACGGAACACCAGCACTATGAAACGCGTGGCTGGACCGGCGCTTACCACTTCCGACCCGGCTAAATACAACGCCAGCAATACACTCACGGAATCACTGCATCATTGCCAAGCACCGCCCCCTGCGCAACATCGGCAAGGGCAAGCTCCAGTTCCCACCGCCAAAATACTAACAGCGCCTCGCATGGTTTTTCAAATAGAAAGGGGCTCGCCCATGGCAAGCCCCTTAAAATAATGGTGTGAAAACCATAAGATTACGCGGAAGCGTTGGCTTTTTCTTCCTGACGATCGGCATAGATGTAGAGCGGACGCGCCGAGCCGCGCACCACTTCCTCCGAGATGACGACCTCGCGCACGCCTTCCAGCGTCGGCAGCTCGAACATCGTGTCGAGCAGGATCTTTTCCATGATCGAACGAAGGCCGCGGGCGCCGGTCTTGCGCACGATCGCCTTGCGGGCGATTTCGCGCAACGCATCCTCGTGGAAGGTCAGTTCCACATCTTCCATCTCGAACAGGCGCTGATACTGCTTGATCAGCGCGTTCTTCGGCTCGGACAGGATCTGGATCAGCGCGTCCTCGTCGAGATCCTCGAGTGTCGCCAGAACCGGCAGACGGCCGATGAACTCGGGAATGAGGCCGAACTTGACCAGATCTTCCGGTTCGAGTTCGCGCAGGACTTCGCCGACGCGGCGGTCGTCCTGGGCCTTGACGGTGGCGCCGAAACCGATCGAGGTCTTCTCGCCGCGGGCGGAGATGATCTTGTCGAGGCCGGCGAAGGCGCCACCGCAGATGAACAGGATGTTCGTCGTGTCGACCTGCAGGAATTCCTGCTGCGGGTGCTTGCGGCCGCCCTGCGGCGGGACGGAAGCGACCGTACCTTCCATGATCTTCAGAAGCGCCTGCTGCACGCCCTCGCCCGAGACGTCGCGGGTGATCGACGGATTGTCGGACTTGCGCGAAATCTTGTCGACTTCGTCGATGTAGACGATGCCGCGCTGGGCGCGCTCGACATTGTAGTCAGCGGCCTGCAAGAGCTTGAGGATGATGTTTTCGACGTCCTCACCGACATAACCGGCTTCCGTCAGCGTCGTCGCATCGGCCATGGTGAAGGGAACGTCGATGATGCGGGCGAGCGTCTGAGCAAGATAGGTCTTGCCGCAGCCTGTGGGGCCGACGAGCATGATGTTCGACTTCGCCAACTCGACTTCGCCGTTCTTGGAGGCGTGCGCCAGGCGCTTGTAATGGTTGTGAACGGCGACCGACAGGATCTTCTTCGCCTGGCGCTGACCGATGACATATTCGTCGAGGACCTTGATGATGTCCTGGGGCGTCGGAACGCCGTCGCGGGACTTGACCATCGAGGACTTGTTTTCCTCGCGGATGATGTCCATGCACAATTCGACGCATTCATCGCAGATGAAGACGGTCGGTCCGGCAATCAGTTTCCGGACTTCGTGCTGGCTCTTTCCGCAGAACGAACAATAGAGGGTGTTCTTGGAGTCGCCGCCGTTGCTGCCGCTGACCTTGCTCATATCATTTTCCTTCCAGCACGCCGCATTTCAAGGCGAAATCGCGGTCCACTCTATCAGCTCCTGGCGGCACTCCGTTTCCGGAGCCTTTGCCGAGAAGGGCTTCAGGGGCTACGAACCGGTCCCAATCAACCATGTCCAGGTTCCGGCGGCAACGAATTCCCCTTCGAATGCCGAATGCTATGTCATAAAAATTCAACATAGCATTAATAGTTACTATTAGCGTCTTCGTCGCCAGTTGAAAGCCTTGTTCGATCACAAATGAGATAGAACTGTGGCGAGGAAAACACCATCCCAATTAATTACTAGGCCTGCTCGCCTTCCATCTCGAGGCGTGACGTCAGAACCTTGTCGATCACACCCCAATCCTGGGCCTCGTCCGCATCCATGAAATGGTCACGATCGAGCGTCTTTTCAACTTCCTCGTAGCTGCGGCCGGTGTGCTTGACGTAGACCTCGTTCAGCCGGCGCTTCATCTTGAGGATGTCGCGAGCGTGGCGCTCGATGTCCGAGGCCTGGCCCTGGAAGCCGCCCGAGGGCTGGTGCACCATGATGCGGGAATTCGGCGTGGCGAAGCGCATGTCCTTATGGCCGGCCGCCAGCAGCAGCGAGCCCATGGACGCGGCCTGGCCGATGCAGAGCGTCGAAACAGCCGGCTTGATGAACTGCATCGTGTCGTAGATCGCCATGCCGGCAGTGACGACGCCACCTGGCGAATTGATGTAGAGAGCGATTTCCTTTTTCGGGTTTTCTGCCTCGAGGAAGAGAAGCTGGGCGCAGACGAGCGTCGCCATATGATCTTCGACGGCGCCGGTCAGGAAGATGATGCGTTCCTTCAACAGACGGGAATAGATGTCGTAGGAGCGTTCACCGCGGTTGGTCTGTTCCACGACCATCGGCACGAGGGCCATTGCGGTATCAACTGGGTTTCTCATGTGCGTCCTTTGTCAACGTCATGCCGGCAGACCGGGAATCAAAGAAAATGTCTTATCCCTACATAGAGTGTCCCTGCCCTCCTCTTCAAGACACGCCTTGGGATAACGTTAAGAAGGCGGGGCAAGACGGCGAGGTTTCGAAGCCGGCAGCCTCTATCTCGCAAACGCCTGATGGGCGCGAGCCTTCGATGGCGTCTGCCCCCGCTTTTCTCCATGACAGGATGAAGGAAAGGTTACTCCATTCGGCAGCGCTCACGCACGTTTACCCGACGGAAAGCCTATCGCCAGATACCGGCCGAAAATCATGCCGCAGTGCAACGACATTAAGGAACTGGCGAACTTCCTCCGCAAGGATGCGGGCCAACAGACAAGGTCGACGGGCAAGGGGTTGCTGCCGTGTTCAATATCGCTACAGGTCTCGCCATCTGGTGTTCGGAGGCCATGACGCTCGCTTTGGTGCTTTTCGTCGCCTGGCGCCACAATGTCAGGAATGAAGCCTATCTCTATTGGGGCCTCGGCTTCTTTCTGACCGCCATCGGCTTTGCGATGATCTCGCTGCGCAGCGAAATTCCCAGCCTGCTCTCGATCGAGGTGGGCAATGCCATCGCGCTGCTCGGCCAGAGCGCCTGGGTAGCGGGTTTTCTCGCACTCGACCGCAAGAAGATCGAATGGTGGGCTCTGCTGCCGCCGGCAATCTGGCTGGCCGGGATCTTTCTGCCCTGGGTCAACACCGATTATTCCAACCGCGTCGTGCTCTATAATCTCGCTTCGGCGACGGGTGCCACGGCATTGGCCATGGCGGTCGCCGCCGGCGACATGCGCCGCGAGCGCACCCGCATCAAGCTGATGGGCGTGTTCGTCATCCAGGGCGGCCTGTGTTTCGCCTCGGCGCTGACGATGGCGGTGACGCTGCCAAGCGATATCGAGGCAACCAATCTCGGCGGCGTCTCGGCAATGGCAAGCGCCTTCCTGCTCACCATCGCCTTCGCGCTCACCTGCCGACTGGTGATGGAGCGCTCCGAACGGCATCTGCGCGCAATGACGCTGACCGATTCCCTGACCGGCGTGCTCAACCGCCGTGGTCTGCTCGGCTATTTCGAGTCGATCCAGGAGAGAGCCCATGGCGAGCAGCGGCAGGTCGCGGTGATCCTTTTCGACCTCGACCATTTCAAACGCGTCAACGATCGCTTCGGCCATCAGTCCGGTGACGCCGTGCTAACCGCTTTCGCGCGCATGGCCCGGCAATATGTTCCAAACAACATCTTCGGCCGCATGGGCGGCGAAGAATTCGCCGCCTTCGCGGCCGTTGCCGACCAGACGGAAGCCGAGGCGATCGCCGAAGCGATCCGCACCGAATTCTGCCGCCTTCCTGTCAGCACCGGCGAAGCGATCGTTCCGGTCACGGTCAGCATCGGCATTGCACTCGCCTCCTCGATCGAAGCCAATATCGACAAGCTGATCTCGGCCGCCGACCGGGCACTCTATGCGGCCAAGGCCGCCGGCCGCAATTGCACGGTCACCTTCGGCGAAGAGGAAGCGGCGGCCCCGGCGCCGGCCACGCCGAGCACCACCGCCGGCGAGCTCGTGCCGACGGTCGACGACCAGGTGGAGGCGCTGCGGCGGATGGGCGCGCTGTCACGGGCCGGCTAGCCGCAAGTCAAAAAGCAGAATCAATCACCGGGTTTAGACATGGATCTTAAAGCCGTGGGCGCCTCCGATCGAGCGCGCCTCGTTCCGTGCCGAACACTCCTCACCCACATCTTTTCGAGGGCCGGCAAATCCGCTAAGCCTTCGGTTCATGACGATACCGCCCTTTTTCTCGATCGACCCCGCCCTCCGCCACGTCTCGCTGGACGCCCGCAATCCGGCCTTCTACGGCAACCCGAATGCCGTTTACGCCGCGCTTCACGCTCATTGTCCGACCTTCTACTGGACCGAGCAGAAACAGTGGTTCTTCACCGGTTACGACCATGTGAACGGGTTGCTGCGCGACCGCCGCTTCGGCCGACAGATCCTGCATATCGCCAGCCGCGAGGAGCTCGGCCTAGCGGAGCCGATGGCGCATCTTGAAAGCTTCGATCTCTCGGAACGTTATTCCCTGCTCGAGCTCGAACCGCCGGAGCACACGCGGCTGCGCACGCTCGTCAACCGCGCCTTCGTCTCCCGCCATGTCGAGAAGATGAAGCCGGAGCTTACCGAGCTTGCCAACCGGCTGATCGACGGCTTCGCGGACAAGGGCGAGGTCGAGCTGCTCTCGGCCTTTGCCGACATCATCCCGGTGACGATGATCGCCCGGATGATCGGCATCCCGGAAGAGATGGGGCCGCAGCTGCTCGCCTGGTCGCATGCCTATGTCCGCATGTACATGTTCGGCCGCACTCGCCGGCAAGAAGAGGAGGCCGAACGGGCGGCCAGAGAATTTTCCGACTATGTGAGAACAGTGATCGCAGAACGCCGGGCCGAGCCGCGCGATGACCTGTTGACCCATATGATCCACACCGAGCACAAGGGCCAATACCTCACAGAAGAAGAGCTCATCTCAACCACGATCGTGCTGCTCAATGCCGGACACGAGGCAACCGTGCACCAGATCGGCAACTCCGTGCGCACCATCCTCGACAGCGGCTGCGATCCGGCAGAACTCTTCCGGGACGAAGCGGCGACGGAGCGCACCGTCGAGGAAACCCTGCGCATCTGCGCGCCCGTCCACATCTTCCAGCGCTGGGCGCTCGAGCCCGCAGAGATCGACGGCGTCTCCTTCAAGCGCGGCGACAAGGTAAGCCTCATTCTCGCCGCCGCTAATCTCGACCCGGCGAAATTCACCGATCCCCTTGCCTTCCGGCCCGACCGCAACGAGGCGCCAAACCTCTCCTTCGGCGCCGGCATCCATTTCTGCATCGGCGCACCGCTGGCGCGGCTGGAGCTCAACGTCGTGCTGCCGATCCTATTCGAACGGCTTGCCGGCCTCAGGCTGGCGAAGACGCCCGTCGTCAAGGACGTCTATCATTTCCACGGGCTCGACCGGCTGGATCTCCGGTGGTGAGCCGCTCAGGACGGCAGATCCGCGGAAGCTCTGCGCAGCGTGCTGGCGCGATCTCGCGGCATTACGCTGCCTGTTGTTGAAGCTTGCTCGATATGTCGAGCGCCGACATGGGTTTTCCGAGCAAATAGCCTTGCAGCTGGTCGCAGCCGGCCTCCCGCAAGATCGTTGCCTGGCGGATATTCTCGATGCCTTCCGCGGTGACGGGAATCTGCAGCGCGGTCGCCAAGGAGATGGTCGCCTTTAGAACATCGGCACCATTCGAGGCTTGGTCGAGAGCAGACACCAGCGAGCGGTCGATTTTCATCCGATCAAAGCCGAACTGCCGCAATGCGCCAATGCTTGCATAGCCGCAGCCGAAGTCGTCGAGCGCGAATTTGATACCGACCTGCTTGAGGTGATCTATCGATCGACGCGCCTGATCCGGATTGGTCATGAGGACGCCTTCGGTGATTTCCAATGTCAAGCGCCTCGGATCGAAATCGAGGTCCTGCAGGAGGGAGATCACTTCGGCGGCGAATTCCGGATTGCAGAGCTGGACCGGCGAAACGTTGACGGACAACGCCAGACCGGGCCAGTTCTTGGCGTGCTCGATCGATGTTTTCAACATGTGACCGCCGAGCGCATCGATGAGGCCGCATCTTTCGGCAAGCGGAATGAAAATCTCCGGACTGATATTTCCTGTCGCGGTCCGCCAGCGGGCCAGCGCTTCAAGACCGGTCACCACGCCCGTCGTCGCAGAAACGAGAGGTTGGAAAACAGCTTCGATCGCACCATTGCCGATGGCGTTTTTCAACAGAGTTTCCAGTTCGGCGACCCTTTGGCGCTCCCGATCCAGCTCGGGGTCGTATTCGATTGCCCGGCCTCTGCCATTTTCCTTGGCGCGATAGAGCGCCATATCAGCCCTGCGCAAAAGCTCCAGAGGCTCGATGTCTGCGTCACGTGCAGCAGCGCCGATGCTCGCACCGACCTCGATCGTTCGTCCGTCGATTTTGAAAGGTTCGGCAAACAGCGCCAGAATCGTATCCTCTATCTCCTGTCGCTCGGCGGTTCCGACCTGGACCAGAGCGAACTCGTCGCCCCCCAACCGGGCCACGGCAACGACTTCGGGATGGCAGGCGATCAGCGCGTTCGAGACGATCCGGATAAGTTCATCCCCGACCGCGTGCCCCCAGGCGTCATTGACCGCCTTGAAACCATCGAGATCGACCAGGTAAAGCCGAGGCGGCGAAAGCTCCGAGCCTTCCAAGTCTTCCAGCAGGGCGAGAAGCCCATGCCTGTTCAGGAGACCGCTCAGGCTATCGTGGTTCGCTTCGAAAATCGCTGCTTGCGCCAGTTGACGAAGACGCCGCGCTTCGGCTGCGCCCACCAGCAGAACGCCGGCCAGGAACAGGACGAGGATGATGATGGCGGCTGCAACGAAAGGATAGACCTGTCGGAACACGGCGCTGCCTGGCGCTTTGCTCGGCCAGACGAGCTGGCCGATGACGCCACCCTTCATATCCGTGATCGGTGTGTTCAGCAGGCCCGGTTCGGGCGCGGCGGCAAGGCGCAAGCCCTCGAGTTCGTGTTCGTTCGAAAGCGTGCTGAGAACGTCCGAGTTGAACTCCTTATAGAAGCTTAGCACGCTGAGCTTCGTCGGAAGCTCGCCTTCCGCTTGATAAGGCTGGATCGGCTGTGACGCGATGAGCGCGATGCCCGTTTCCGTCTTGATGAAATTGACCACCGGCGCCTGTCCGAAATCGGTGGCCGTATTGATCTGCCGGTAGAAAGCTTCGCCGAAAAAGGCACTCGGCTGGAAGGGCTTGCCTTTGGCATAGGCGGAGACGATCGACGAGCGGTCGGGACCGGTCACGATGGCGCCGTCGTAGAGCGGATAATCCTCGCTGGTTTTTCCCCAGTTCTCATAAGCCCAATCCGCGGCGGCGGGAGATGCGATCGCCTTATAGGCATCATCCCATACGGCGTTATCAGTCGTCGTTGCGCTCAGGCGGCTGACAAAGGCTGCGATCGCCGCGCGGGAGGCGCGAATGGCCCTGGCATCGTCGATTTCGTTCGCCGACCGCGTCATCGTGGCGACGACATGCGCCATGAGGCCGGTCAAGACGAGCGCGACGACGAGGAAGAAAACGGTTGTTGCAATGATGGAAGACGTTTGGGTTCGAACGTGCCTACCCGCAAAATTCGACGACATGCCAATCCCGAAAAGATGAACTGTGAGGCCATGTCTATGGTGACGGCAGGAGACATCATGTCCGCAATGCGCTGCAGATAAGGTCTAGCATTTGACGATGTAGGTCCCATTAATGGGAAAGATCAAATGCCTTCTACCCGCGAAAGAGAAGCGGTTATTTTGGGGGAAACGGATCATAATCGCCGCAAACCGGGACAGACCGCCTTCTCGCAGCCGCTGTTCAGACCCTGATCACATAGTCCTTGCGAGTCGTTTCAACGACTTCCCAGGTTCCCTTGAAGCCAGGCCTCAAGATCATCCGGTCGCCGGCCTTGAGATGAACCGGCTCACCACCGTCCTCCGTGATGATCGAATGGCCTGATAGCAGGCTGAAATATTCCCACTCCTCATAAACGATCCGCCACTTGCCGGGTGTCGCCTCCCAGATGCCGGAATAGAGGCCGCCTTCGGCTTCCTCCAGATTCCAGGTGCGAAAATGCGGATCGCCGGAGATAATCCGAGCGGGCTCGGGGGCGCTGAACTCGGGTTCGACCCCATCGAGGTTGAAGGTGATTAAATTCATCACGGAACTCTTCGACATCAATGTCCTTCACGGCGAAGTTCTGCGCGCGATTGATTGAAATCTTTTCAATTTATCTCTCGTCGGACATTAACCGCGCTTGAAAACTTCAGGAGCCCCGTCTCCCACCTTGCCACCGCGTCCGGCGCAACGCCGTGTTGACGAGTAGCCGGCTGAAATAGGGGCTATGCCTGCGCGCCTGAGCGCAGGTCCGGTCGCCGCTCTACCACGCGCTGCTGAACGACCGTTAGAGCAGCGATACCCGCTTCGTCGGCAGCACGCAAAAGCGCCTCGCGGAATCGTTCCGGGTCAATTTTCCCGCTAAGTGCATCGACGCAGGCCTTTACGGCCGAGACATATTCCTCGCCGTCGTCGGAAGGCCAGTCGTTAATCAGGAGATGCGCCGCATCGCCGAGCGTCCGGACGATCTTGCGCGTTGCCGGACCGCGCAAAGCAAGCGCGACCGGCGTGAATGCCGATGATGTATTCCAGCACATTGTCCCCGAACCCTCAAGGCATGATTACTGCAATCCTAACCGCGCAACATACGCTTGTTTCCTGAAATTTGGAATTGAAAACTGAGCGATAAAACCGCTCCAACGCGAAGTAGCAGAAACTAAAGAAAGGGCTCAAGGACCTCATGTCCGAGCGCTCTGAGCTACGGCGACATGTGTCGCGTTGATGACAAGGGCAGCAACTGATACGAGCGAATTTGCAACTGGTGGCCGCGGCGGAGCCACAGCGTGTTTGGCACGAAGCCCATTACCGCCATGACGGACCGGTCAGTTCGTATGGGTGCTGGTCACTCTGACATAGTAGCCGTCGGGATCGACAAGGCGAAAGTCGCGCAGTCCCCAAGGCTGCGTGGCGAGGGCGGAAAGTGGCCAGCCGCTCTCTTCCGCCTTGCGATAGGCATCCTCGACATCAGCGACCTTCACGACGATCTCGACGTCGAGGCCGACCCTGTTGCCGATTTCGCCGCGTAACGGATGATCGCTGGAAAGGACGCTTTGGGAATTGATCGCGATGACGGCGTCGCCGTTTCTCAACATCGTATATTCCCTGCTCGCCGAGCCCTCGACTTCAAAGCCCAGGACTCGCTGGTAGAAATCAATCGATGTCTGAGGCGTTTGGACAAACAACTCCAAAGTCAGGTTCAATTTTGCCTCCCTCTGCGCGAATTCTATGCTTTTTACCAGAAGAAGTGGACGAACGCCGCACTGGAACGGCCAAACTTCAAAGCCTGGTCCGGATCAAACACGCTGCCGCCGCAATTCGCGAAGAACTCGTTCAACTCCCTGTTCCAGCGTCAAGTTCGATGTGTCGAGAATTTCGCATCCGTATGCCGCTGCTTCATGCCGTAGGAAGGCGGCCCAGTTCATCATATCCGGATTTGCCAACTCCGGCTGACCTCGATCAATGGAAAGGCGGCTGGCTCTGGTGTCGTCGTCGCAATCGATCAGGATACAGGAATGCGATCCGATCCCGGCACGTTCGGCAGCTTCGGCCAGAAAGGAAAAGCGCGCCTGGCCCTCAAACAGGACGCTGCGCCCCTTTGTCAGGAGCGGCGACAGTCGAGCCATCCATCCGAAAATGGCCGCTCTCTGCCATCCTTCGACAGAGCCGAATTGATGAACCATCTCCTGGACGGGCGGAACGCCGATGCGGTCTTTGTAAAAGACGTCGATCTCTTGCCCATGCAGCCGCTCAACAGCTTCGGCAATTGTCGTTTTCCCGGCCCCAGATGCACCGGTGAGAATGACGAGAGGCATGATTGCTCCATCCACCGCGGTCAGCAAAAGGTGGCAGCCGTCGTACTCCAAAGGTCGTCGGGCCGACATTACGATGTCCGCCACGAAGGTTGGCGAGGGCCGCCTCTTCAACGGGCGCGGCACTTCAAAGGCGAAACGCCTTAGATCGTTCATCGAGCGCGCCGGCGTCTTAGGTCGCGAGGCTATTGCGCGAACTCTGGGACTACCGCGACACCATCGTCACGTGAGCAGGCGCTGGAGGCCAGCTACTTCATAAGGGACCATGCCCAGATCGCCTCGGTCAAGAACTGAGGCGACCGCCGAAATACGAACAAGGCGCGTGACCTAACTCCGCCAATCAGAGAAGCGCCATCTATTGCCTATTAGACTTTGTTGCTGGCCTCGTATCGGATTTCGAGTGCGCTGAGATTCGAGATGTTCCCATTGCCTCGGATCGATTAATGCAAGGCTGCGGGCGCCGGCGCGATCAGGGGGAACCGCGCGATTAATATACTGGTGAGTTCCTCCTGGGTGCGATGGCCGCGATTGAAAAGGTCGATTGCCGCGCTGCAGATTATTTCCGATGTTTTGTCGTCCGGTTTGGCCTTGTAGTGCCTAAACCAAGATTGAACGGACAGCGAGAGCACGGCCCATTCTGTTTCTTGGACGCTCGTGATCAACATTCCTCATCTCCTCACAAGTTGAAACGCGGCAGCTTTGCAGGGTTTCATAAGTGAGCCTGCAGTCCCAGTTGTGCCGTGGCGTTGAAGAATATCTCCTGCCACTCAGTGAGAGGCGATCGCGCGACCGCTGGACGCGAGATGCTCTGTAATGGCGCGCCGGATTTCGGTAACCGTGTCAAAGAGCCTGTTGTCCAAATCGATGACATTGAAGCGGACAGCGATGAATTTCAGGCGGTTTTCGACAGGGACCGCGATCCCGACTTCCTGACCATTGAATACGACAGCTTGCTTTTGCATAACAAACCCCGGGCGCGCCACACGGGGAGCACCATCTTAGAAAAGCGGAACAAAGGTTACGACGCGTCAGATTGCCGTCGTAGGTCGGTATCGGATCGAGACGAGATCACGCATTCGCTGCACCATTGCGAAGAAACGAAGTCGGACAAACAACGTCATCATCCTCCCCTCAAGCGAGGTCAGCAGACCGCTGAGTATCGTCGGCGAGAGCCGGTTATTTCGGAGTTCCCCTGTAAAAAAACCTAGTCGAGAAATTTCGAGTAAGCAACTGATTTTTGTATTTATTTAGCGTTTTAAATCGTATGATAATTACCGCAGATGCGAAGTAATAAATGATGTACGTTCATCCAACCTATCGTCGAGGCCCGCAGGCGGGACCGACGTAGCGACAGGGCCGTTATTGGGCAGGTATTTCGAAGGCCCTACACGAACGATAGCGCGTGTAGCGCCAACGCTTGTGTGGCTAACCGGCACAACAGGGGCGGTGTTCCGCTCCTGCGCTGCCCTTCCAGAAGCTGTCGGGACCTACCTTCATGATGGCGGTACGCCTTCCGGCCATGGCTTCTCGGATCTAAGTCCCCATCGCGAACCAAATTATCTGTTCGCTGTTTCCTTCGTATCACGAAGGAGGACTGCCATGAGCTTTGAGCCTGAAAGCCTATCCTACGATCAGCTTGCGAGCGTGCAGGCAGCGGTGTTTTGTGATGCCCTTCTACCACCCTCCTACTGTTGACAACAAAGGGCGGGCTTCACGCGGCCCGATGGGGAGCGAGGCGACGCGTCAGAAGCCCCAAGACGCCGTCAGCCTCGAGGCGACGACCTCAGCCTGACTTCGACAGGACATCCCTTGTCCGAAGGGTGCCTTATTACCACGCCGTCGAACTGCCGCGATCAGCTTGACGAGTTTCGATCCGACCCCGTCGCCAGGGTCGGGCGGGCAGCCTGCCCCGTTGTCTTCCACTGCAATAATTATGTCTGCTCCTTCCATGGCCGGCGTAATCTCAATTCAGAGGCGGACGTAGGTGTCAGAGGTATGTGACGAACTACACTAGATCTTGGAGAGCGCCTGTTCGAGATCGGCGATGATGTCCTTGACGTCCTCGATGCCGATCGAAAGGCGCACCACATCGGGTCCGGCACCGGCGGCGATCTTCTGCTCATCGTTCAGCTGCCGGTGCGTCGTCGAGGCCGGATGAATGACGAGCGAGCGGGTGTCGCCGACATTGGCAAGATGGGAGAAGAGCTCAAGTCCTTCGACCAGCGTCTTGCCAACCTCATAACCGCCCCTGACGCCGAAGGTGAAGACGGAGCCTGCGCCCTTCGGCGAATAACGCTGCTGCAGGGCATGGTTCGGATCGTCTTCGAGGCCGGCATAATTCACCCAGGCGATCTTGCTGTGCGCCTTCAGCCACCGGGCGACAGCGATGGCATTGTCGCTGTGGCGCTGCATTCTGAGCGGCAGGGTCTCGATGCCGGTCAAAATCAGGAAGGCATTGAAGGGCGAAATCGCAGGACCGAGGTCGCGCAGGCCGAGCACGCGGGCAGCGATCGCGAAGGCGAAATTGCCGAAGGTCGCGTGCAGCACCATGCCGTTATACTCCGGCCGCGGGCTCGACAGCATCGGGTAATTGCCTGACTTCGACCAGTCAAAGGTGCCGCCGTCGACGATAAGGCCGCCCATGGAATTGCCGTGGCCGCCGAGAAATTTAGTCAGCGAATGCACGACGATATCGGCGCCGTGTTCGATCGGACGGATGAGATAGGGTGTTGCCATCGTATTGTCGACGATCAGCGGCAGGCCGTGACGATGCGCGACGTCGGCAATGGCGGCGATATCGACGAAGGTACCGCCCGGATTAGCAAGGCTTTCGATAAAGATGCCGCGGGTCTTGTCGTCGATCTGGCTTTCGAAGCTCGCCGGATCGGCAGAATCGGCCCAGCGCACCTGCCAGCCGAAATTCTCGAAAGCATGGCCGAACTGATTGATCGAGCCGCCATAAAGTTTGCGGGCGGCGATGAAATTTTCGCCCGGGCGCATGATGGTGTGGAAGACGATCATCTGCGCCGCATGGCCGGAGGCGACGGCAAGGGCCGCCGTGCCGCCCTCGAGCGCGGCGACGCGTTCCTCGAGCACGGCCTGCGTCGGGTTCATGATGCGGGTGTAGATATTACCGAAGGCCTGCAGGCCGAAGAGGGCGGCGGCATGATCGGAATCGTTAAAGACGAAAGCGGTCGTCTGGTAGATCGGCGTCACCCGTGCGCCGGTCGCCGGATCGGGCTGTGCGCCTGCGTGGACCGCCAAGGTGTTGAATCCAGGATCGTTCTTGGCCATGTCGCCCTCCGAATTGTTGTTCACCGGGCAGGATCATAGCTTGTCGCCGACGAAAGTTAATCGCGATCCGTTTCAACCCTTGGGCGTTCGGTGGAAAATCCGTCTCAGGGCAGCCCTGCTCAGGCAATGAGACGAGGATATTCGATCGCCGGGCAGCGGTTCATCACCACTTTAATGCCGGCAGCCTCCGCCATTGCAGCCGCGGCATCGTCGCGGACGCCAAGCTGAGCCCAGATCACCTTCGGCAACGGCCTCAGCGCCAACGCCTCCTCAACAACCCTATCGAGATATTCGGGGGCGCGAAAGACATCGATCATATCGATCGGCACCGGAACGTCGGCAAGCCGCGCGTAGACGGTGCGGCCCTGGATCTGTTTGCCCGCCTGCCCCGGATTGACGGGTATCACCTCATAGCCGCGCGACAGCAGATAGCCCATGACGCCGTTGCTCGGCCGGGCCGGATTGGGCGAGGCACCGGTCAGCGCGATGGTCTTTACCGACTGCAGGATTCCGGCGAGATAATCATCCGTGTAGGCGTCGTGATTCATATCCGTTTCTCCATTCCGAGAATGCCTTTGAGTCCGCCGGCATTTTTTCATTTCGGCAAACCGGCTGCACGCGTTCTGCGTATATAGGAGTTGAATGGCCCTGAGGATGATTCAATGAGAAAAATTGCTCTTGCCGTCATGCTTGTGCTCGCCGCATCACCGGCAGCGGCGATCTCGCGCTACAATCCGCTCACGATGAGCTGCGCCAACGTGCGGGCGGCCATCCACAATCAGGGCGCCGTCATCTTCCGCTACCAATCTCCCCGCGGGCTGCCGCTTTATGATCGCTACGTCCGCAACAGCAATTATTGCGACGCAACCGATTACGCGGAATGGACTCATATCCCGGCAAAGGATGATCCCCGCTGCCCGGTTCTGAATTGCCAGAGCATAGACAACCTTGACGGGATGCTCTTCGTTCCGCATCATCAGCTCTGACGTCGCCGCCGCCGCGCGCCCTGCAGGCGCCGTTTGCCTTTCGCGCTTGCAAACAGGCTTAGAGTTCAATCGCGCGCTGCGATTTCTCCGAGAGTATACAATCTAAAGCTTCTTTTTTCGCCTATGTCAAAGTTATAGAATAATATCTGTATTTCAGCAGCATAGAAAGAACAACTCGGGATTTCCTCCAGCCGTTTTCTCCTTCGGTTCCCCATAAGATCACGATGTGTTCTCTCGTCCATTAGAAGCATCTCATAGTTGAGAAGATCGCGTGGATTGAACGCATATCGCGCGCACGTAAAACTTGTCGTCAGACCCAGACATTGTTTGCATATTGAAAGGATGGTATTGGACCGAAAACGCATCCGCGACCGCGGCAATGCATTTTCGTGCAAATATCAGTTGTCTTTCCACAATTCTGCCCCGTCGGGGCGAGGCGCTTCGCCTTCCTCCGCAGCACCGGATTTATCCCTTGCCTCTCGACGTCATCCTGCTCGTTCTGTTCGGTGCGCTGCTGCATGCGACATGGAACGCGATCGTCAAAGCGGGAAGCGATAAATCCCTGGATGCGGCGTTGATTTCGGCCGGCGGCGCAGTGTCCGCGTTGCCGTTTCTGGCATTTCTGCCGTTGCCGCAAAGTGCAGCCTGGCCGTTCATCGGCGCCTCGGCCATCCTGCAGTTCGCCTATTTCCAGCTGGTTGCCGCCGCCTACCGAGCCGGTGATATCGGCCTCGTCTATCCGCTGATGCGTGGTTGCGCGCCGCTGCTGGTCGCCGCGACAAGCGGTGTCGTCCTGCGCGAACATCTTTCCGCCGCCGCTCTTGCCGGGATCATGACGATTTCAGCCGGCGTCCTGACGCTCGCCCTGGAGGCTCGGCGCAGCAGCGGCCATGCGGTCGCCTTCTCCATTGCCAATGCCTTCGTCATCGCCAGCTACACTTATGTCGACGGCATCGGCGCGCGTCTTTCAGGCAATGCGGTTTCCTATACGTTGTGGATGTCGCTGCTGCCGCCGATACTGCTGTTTGCCTGGGCGGCGTCGCAGCGCGGCAGCCTGACGGTGTTGCATCACGTTCGCCGCAACTGGTGGCGCGGCCTGATCGGCGGCGCGGGATCGATTGCATCCTACGGACTGGCACTTTGGGCGATGACGAAGGCGCCGGTGGCGACCGTTGCCGCACTGCGGGAAACTGCGATCCTGTTTGCGCTGGTGCTCTCGGTTGCCGTCTTCAAGGAAAAAGCCGGCATCTGGCGTTACGTCGCCGGCGTCGTCATCGCGATCGGCGTGCTGGTTCTGAAACTCGCCTGATCATTCGCCTTTCCACTCCGGCTTGCGCTTGCCGAGAAAGGCGCCGATGCCCTCCTGCGCATCCCGCGTGAGCATGTTCTCCACCATCACCTTGGAGGCATAGTCATAGGCCGCCTCCACCGGCAGTTCGAGCTGCCGATAGAAGGCCTCCTTGCCGATCTTCAAGGTCAATGGCGATTTGCCGGCAATCACCGCCGCATATTTGGAAACGACCTGCGCCAGATACTGCTTCGGCACGATGCGGTTGACGAGGCCGAAATCCTTGGCGGTCGAAGCATCGATCGTCTCGCCGGTCAGAAGCATCTCCATCGCCTGCTTGCGATGGGCGGCACGGGTTACCGCCACCATCGGCGTCGAACAGAACAGGCCGATATTGACGCCCGGCGTGCAGAACGTCGACGTGTCCGTGCAGATCGCCAGATCACAGGAGGCAACGAGTTGACAGCCGGCAGCGGTTGCAAGCCCGTCGATCTCGGCGATGACGGGTTTCGGCAGATGCGTGATCCTCAGCATCAGATCGGCGCAGAGGCGGAAGCTTTTCTCGAAGAACACAGCGCCTTGGTCTTCGTCGACGCGATGGGCGGTGAGTTCCTTGAGGTCATGGCCGGCGGAAAAGACGGAGCCGGTCGAGGCGATGACGACGACGCGCACATCCGCGTCCGATCCCGCCTTTTCGAGCTCGGCCATCAGCGCCTCGAGAAGCGCGATTGAAAGTGCGTTGGCCGGCGGGTCGTTGAGCACAAGCCGCAGCACGCCATCGCGCAGCGAACGGAGCAACAATCCGTCCGCCCTCTCCGCGTCCTTTCGGAAGGATACGATTTCGGCCATGATGCTGCTCCCTGCGCTTGGATTTCCACACAGCTGTTCTGCCACAAGGCACAGATAATTTCGAGCAGGATCCGCCCTCCCCGCCACGGCGTGATTAGGACCAGAACCACGATTTCGATATCTCGGCCGTCGCCTGTGCACGGGTCAGACCGATATCGCGAAGCTCGTCATCGGTGAGTTCCGACAGTTTGCGGCGGCTGCGACGCTTTTCGAGCCGGCACTCGATGACCGACAGCAGCCGCCTGCCCCAACGCGCCGTCTCACGAGTTCAAGGATTAGGAGCGCTCTGGACCGTGGCCCGGCGCGTCCCAATCCAGGTCGCGGCAGCGCTAGAAGGGCGAAACGCGCCCTCCTGAGATCCGGCAAACTTGAGGTATTATAATACCGTACAAATAAGTTGCTGTTTTTATTATTATTTTTTTCAGATCGTCAAAAATGTCGATATTGACCCGATGTCACATTCCCTTTATACACCGCGCCAGAACGCAGCCTTCCGGGCTGCTTTCTTTTTGGCATGTCTTGCGCCTGCCAATCCAAGCAACAAGAAACGCCCTTAAAGCCCTCGGGCCAAGGGTCCTAAAAGAGAGTATTCACTATGGCAACCTTCTCACAGAAGCCGGCAGAGGTGGAGAAGAAGTGGGTGATCATCGACGCCGAAGGGCTGGTCGTTGGCCGTCTCGCTTCCATCATCGCTATGCGCCTGCGCGGCAAGCACAAGGCAACCTTCACGCCCCACGTTGACGACGGCGACAACGTCATCGTCATCAATGCCGACAAGGTCGTTTTCACCGGCAAGAAGTACTCCGACAAGGTCTATTACTGGCACACCGGTTATGCCGGCGGCATCAAGGAACGCACCGCACGCCAGATCATCGAAGGCCGCTTCCCGGAGCGCGTCCTCGAAAAGGCCGTCGAACGCATGGTTCCGCGCGGCCCGCTCGGCCGTCGCCAGATGAAGAACCTGCGCGTCTACGCCGGCTCCAACCATCCCCATGAAGCCCAGCAGCCGGTCACCCTCGACGTTGCCGCGCTCAACAAAAAGAACGTAAGGAGCGCCTGATCATGGCTGACCTCTCCTCCCTGAAGGATCTCGGCACGGCTTCCGAAGCTGCTGCTCCGGCCCACGTCCGCAAGGTCGATTCGCTCGGCCGCTCCTACGCGACCGGGAAGCGCAAGAACGCCGTCGCCCGAGTCTGGGTCAAGCCGGGCTCCGGCAAGATCATCGTCAACGGCAAGGAATTCGCGGAATATTTCGCCCGTCCGGTACTGCAGATGATCCTGCGCCAGCCGATCGTCGCGGCTGCCCGTGACGGCCAGTTCGACATCGTCGCAACCGTTGCCGGCGGCGGCCTCTCCGGCCAGGCCGGTGCTGTTCGCCACGGCCTGTCCAAGGCGCTGACCTACTTCGAGCCGGGCCTGCGCTCGGTGCTGAAGAAGGGCGGCTTCCTGACCCGCGACAGCCGCGTCGTCGAACGCAAGAAGTACGGCAAGGCGAAGGCCCGCCGCTCGTTCCAGTTCTCCAAGCGTTAATCGCTTCGGACAGACGGGAATTTACGAAGGCCGGGGAAACCCGGCCTTTTTGTTTTGGCGTTCGATGAATCCCGGCATCGCCTCGCCGGTCGCCATTGCAGCACTCCGGTTCTGCTGGTAGAAATCCGACAAACCGCTTCGCGAACGAGCGGAGCCGCAATCAAGGTCGCATCATGGGAACAACCAAGTCCGCAGACGACTAAGCCGCAACAACTTTGCGCTGTTGTTGCGGCATCTGTCCCAGCAAATCCGATACTGATGAATGACAGATCGCCGCCGAATGAAAATCATTTGAGCGGATCTTACCCATGTCTTACCCGAAAATTCCGTCGTGGAATTACTCCGTGCCGGCAAGTTTGTTGCTGATGGCTCCTTTCGACATCCTGGCGTCGCTTGCCATGGACATCTATCTACCGGTCGTACCGACGATGCCCCAGGCGCTCGGCACCTCGCCTGAAGTCATCCAGTTGACCCTCAGCCTCTACATGCTTGTGCTCGGTGTCGGCCAGATTGTCTTTGGTCCGATCTCCGATATCGTCGGGCGACGGCCCGTGCTGCTCGGCGGGGCGGCACTCTTTGCCTTTGCGTCCTTTCTGCTTGCCGGGGCCTCATCCGCCCTCCTCTTCGTGGCCTTGCGATTGTTGCAGGCGATCGGCGCCTCGGCGGCTCTTGTCGCCACCTTCGCAACAGTGCGCGACGTCTACGCCGAACGGCCGGAAAGCAGCGTGATCTATAGCCTGCTCGGGTCCCTGCTATCGCTTGTGCCTGCGTTCGGGCCAATCGTCGGCGCGGTGATTGCCGACCATTATGGGTGGCGAGCCATCTTTCTCGTCATCGGCCTACTGTCGACCGTCGCAATTCTCAATGCCGTCATGCGGTGGCATGAAACCTGCCCCGCTACGACGGCGACAAGCATCGCCATACGCCCGATCCTCGCGAGCTTTTCCTTCTGGATCTACACGACCGGCTTCAGCGCGGCGATGGGAGCCTTCTTCGTCTTCTTCTCGACCGCACCCCGCATCCTGATCGATCGGGCCGGCTTTTCCGGCATCACCTTCGGCTTCATCTTTGCCTCGGTGGCCTTGGTGATGATCGTGACAGCGCGCTTTGCCAGCCGCTTCGTCACACGCTGGGGCATCGCAGGCAGTCTCGCAAGAGGCATGGCGATGCTGCTTGTCGGCGCGGTCATGCTTGGCACAGGAGAGATGTTTCTGCAGGCACCGCTTATCGGCCTTATCCTGCCGATGTGGATCATCGCGATCGGCATTGTCTTTGCGACAGCCGTCACGGCCAATGGTGCGCTTGCTGCTTTCGGCAATACCGCGGGAACAGCCGTGGCGCTCTACTTCTGCGTCGAAAGCCTGCTGGTCGCTGTTGCAGGCACATTGTTCGTGATTCTGCTCGACGGCGACACGATCTGGCCGCTCGCAGCCTATACCGGCGCGGCAGCGCTGATAACGCTGGCCGGATTGCGCCAGCTGGCGCGGAAGGCGGTCTGAGAATTTGCCACGGAATGGCGGCAGCTTAAAACGCAGAGCGGCCGTCAAGCGAGGCATCGCTTGAAATCTCGGCGCACCTCGCCTACCCCTTACCTGCCCCGAAAGGAAACATCAGTTCCTTTCGGGGCAGGATCGGGCGGACGCCATCAGGCGGTTTGGTCGTGATCGGTGGCCTGGCAATATAAGGTCGACATCGAACGCGACTACGTTAGCGCCCACAGAGAAGGAGCCCCCCTTGGCGAACAAGACCATTGATCATGCCTTCATGGCGACCAGCCTCACTTCGGCCGCCAGCGATCCCACCTTTGCCGGTGCGCTGTCCTTCATGCGCCGCCGCTTCACCAAAGAACTTGCCGGCGTCGATGTCGCCGTTTGGGGCATTCCCTTCGACGCCGCCACATCGAACAGGCCGGGCACGCGCTTCGGCCCGCAGGCGATCCGGCGCGCCTCGGCGATTTTCGACAATGATGCGCAATATCCCTTCAACCGGGACCTGTTTGCCGACATGGCGGTGATCGACTATGGCGATTGTCTGCTCGACTACGGCAATCATCAGGACACACCTGGTGCCATCGAACGCCAGGCCAACGCGATCCTCGACAGCGGCGCCTTTCTGCTGACGCTCGGCGGCGATCATTACGTCACATGGCCGCTGCTGAAAGCCCATGCGGCAAAACACGGGCCTCTCGCACTCGTGCAGTTCGACGCTCACCAGGATACCTGGTTCGACGAAGAGCGGCGTATCGACCATGGCTCCTTCGTGGCGCGGGCCGTGCGCGAGGGCATCATCGATCCTGACCGCTCGATCCAGATCGGCATCCGCACCCATGCGCCGGAGGATTGCGGCCTCAATATTCTCTATGGTCATCAGGTCGAAGACATGAATGCCGGCGACATCGCCTCGGCAATCATCTCTCATACGCGCGGCGCCCCTGCCTATCTCACCTTCGATATCGATTGCCTGGATCCGGCCTTTGCGCCAGGTACCGGCACGCCGGTTGCCGGCGGACCATCGAGCGCCAAGATCCTCTCGGTGCTGCAGCGTCTGCACCAACTCGATATCCGCGGCGCCGACGTGGTCGAAGTGTCGCCGCCCTACGATCATGCCGATATCACCGCCATTGCGGGGGCAACGGTGGCAATGTATATGCTTGGCCTTCATGCCGAGCGACGCGCCATTGCGGTGTCACAAGGCTGATTTATCATCGTTCAAATTGAATCCGGAAATCCTCAGAACCCATTGAAAGCGCAGGTCTAACATGGCACCGAAAATCTTCATCGATGGCGAACACGGCACAACGGGTCTGCAGATCCGCACGCGCATGGCCGGCCGCCGCGATGTCGAGCTTCTGTCCATTCCCGAGGCCGAGCGGCGCAATGCCGCCATGCGCGAAGATATGCTGAACGGCGCCGATATCGCCATCCTGTGCCTGCCCGACGACGCGTCGAAGGAAGCAGTTCAGATGGTTTCGGCCAACAACAACGTCCGCGTTATCGACACCTCGACGGCCTTCCGCGTCAATCCCGGCTGGGCCTACGGCTTTGCCGAAATGGACAAAGAGCAGGCCGAGAAAATCGCTTCCGCCCGCTTCGTCTCGAACCCCGGCTGCTATCCCACGGGCGCGATCGGCCTTATCCGGCCGCTTCGCGCCGCCGGAATTCTGCCAGATGGCTATCCGGTGACGGTCAACGCAGTCTCCGGTTATACCGGCGGCGGCAAGCAGATGATCGCGCAGATGGAAAACCCGGATCATCCGGATGCGATCACCGCGCCGCATTTCCTTTATGGCCTGCCGCTCACTCACAAACATGTGCCCGAAATGACCGTGCACGGCCTGCTCGACCGCGCACCGATTTTCTCGCCATCGGTCGGCAAGTTCGCGCAGGGCATGATCGTGCAGGTGCCGCTGCATCTCGACAATCTCGCCGAGGGCACGACGATGGAAAGCATTCATGCCGCCCTCGTCGCGCATTATGCCGGACAGGATATCGTCACCGTCGTGCCGCTTTCCGACAGCAAGGTGCTTGCCCGCGTCAATGCCGTCGAACTCGAAGGCAAGGACACGATGAAGCTCTTCGTCTTCGGCACGCCGGGCGGTTCCCAGGTCAATCTGGTGGCGCTGCTCGACAATCTCGGCAAGGGCGCCTCGGGTGCGGCCGTGCAGAACATGGACCTGATGCTCGCCTCCTGACGCCATGACGCTGGATGCGCTTGTCTCCGACGGGCAGGCCTGGTTTGCCGCCGCCCTGCCCGATCACGGCATCTATGCGCTGATGGCTTTTGCCTTTATCGCCGGGCTAGCCCGCGGCTTTTCCGGTTTCGGCGCAGCGTTGATCTTCGTCCCGCTCGGCGGCGCCATCGTCGGGCCGAAGCTGGTCTCGCCGATCCTGCTCGTCATCGACGGCATCGCCACGCTGGGGATGATCCCACCCGCCTGGCGCGACGCCAACCGGTCCGAAGTCTTCGTCATGGCGGCCGGTGCGGCACTCGGCGTCCCGGCCGGCACGGCGCTACTGGCGCTGCTCGACCCGACGCTGCTGCGCTGGAGCATCACGATCATCGCCATCTCTCTGCTCGCGCTTCTCGTATCGGGATGGCGCTACCACGGCGCGCCGTCAGCGCCGCTCAGCAGCGGCGTCGGCCTGATCGCCGGACTTTTCAGCGGCGCCGCGCAGCTCGGCGGGCCGCCTGTCGTCGCCTATTGGCTCGGCGGCAAGACCGACTTCGCGCGTGTCAGAGCGAATGTCGTGCTGTATTTTTCGATCTCGTCGGTGTTCAGCGCCATCAGCTATTATATCGGCGGACTGTTCGTGCCCGCCGTCTTCGCGCTCACCGTCGTCGTCCTGCCGAGTTATGCGCTGGGTCTCTATGGCGGCTCGAAATTGTTCGGGCTTGCCGAGGAACGGACCTTCCGGATCGCCTGCTATGTGCTGATCGCGGCGGCTGCCATCATCGGTATGCCGCTGCTCGACGGCGTGCTGCGTTAGAACGAATGAAGGCCTCCCGCTTTCAATCACGTTCGGTGATCATCGTCTCGTGCGGGTATTCACCGTGAAAGCCACGCCAGTTGGCGACGGCGAAACCGAATACAACAAGCGCGCCGGCCTGATGCAGCAGCCCCCAGTGAAGCGGCACCTGCATCAGCAGCGTGGCAATGCCGATCGCCGCCTGAACGGTCACCAGCGCGAAAAGCAGGACGGCGCGGCGGGCATGGGTGGTCCAGGGTGCGGCGCGAAGGGCGATCACCATGTTGATCAAGGTCAGCACGAAGAGCGTATATGCGCCGATGCGGTGGATGAACTGCACTGTCTTCGGGTTCTCGAAGGCATTGATCCAGAAGGGCTGCTGAATGAGCAGATCGGAGGGGATGACGGCGCCATCCATCAGTGGCCAGGTATTATAGGAAAAACCGGCATCGAGTCCCGCCACCAGGGCACCGAGATAGATCTGGAACAGCGCGAAAACAGCGATGGCGGCAGCGAAGCCGCGCGAGCTGCGTGCCGGCGCCGGATCGTTGGAGTGCGGCGACAGCCCGCGCATGATCCACATGCAGCCGGCAAAGATCAGGCAGGCCATGACGAGATGCGTTGCCAGCCGGTACTGACTGACGTCCGTGCGGGCCGACAGCCCTGACGATACCATCCACCAGCCGATGAAACCCTGCAGGCCGCCGAGCGCCAGGATGCCGACGAGCGGCCAGCGCACGCGTTTCTCGATCCGCCCCGTCAGCCAGAAAAAAAGGAGCGGCAGCGCGAAGATCACGCCGATGCCGCGGGCGATCAGCCGGTGCGCCCATTCCCACCAGAAGATACCCTTGAACTCGTCGACGGTCATGGAACTGTTCAATTGCTGAAATTCGGGAATGCGCTGGTAGAGGCGGAACTCCTCTTCCCATTCCGCGGCCGACAGCGGCGGGATGACGCCATGGATCGGCTTCCACTCGGTGATCGACAGGCCGGAATTGGTCAGCCGCGTTGCCCCTCCGACGAGCACAAGACAGAAGAGCGCCAAAAGCACGACGCCGAGCCATAGCCGCAAGGCGCGGCGGTTGCGGTTCTGCTTGCGTACTTCGCTCAGGATCGCCTGTTCCACGGTGGGGTTCGCGACGGCCATGATGTCTCCTTCTATCCGGCAGTTGATTTGCCCCACCGGCTCATGCAAAACAAGCCCCGAAGCTTTGCGGCATGCCGTCGCGCCGCTCCGCGCTACCTCAGACAAGAGATAAACAATGCCCGTCCGTCTCCGCAAATTCATCGGCACGATCCTTATCATCGTGCTTGTGCTCGTCTATGCGCTGGTGGCGAACACGATCGCGGTGGCGACGCTCGGCAACGCTCCCTGGTGGGGGCACCTGCTCTACTTCCTGCTGACCGGCCTGCTTTGGGTATTGCCGGCAATGGTGATCATCAAGTGGATGGCCGGACCGCGGCAGCAATAGGCCATTAACGGCCGAATAACCGTGATCGGCGGAAAACCTCGCTGAGGAGCGGCGCTTAAACCAAATATACGTCCCGCACACCTACCTTCCCGTTCAGCATTTTGACCGGAGAGTTCCCGTGCAGACGCAAAAGCTCGATGTTGATGAACAGCCGTCAGGCGATGACGCGCTCGCCGATGTGGCGATTTCACGCCTACGCCAGGTGAGCATGAAACTTGCCATGGCAAAAATTGACATCTCGGTATTCGACGCGATGCAGCCGCTGGAGGATGATTGGCGGGCTTTGGAGACTGACGACCTCCACTCGCTTCATCAGAGCTATGATTGGTGCGCCGCCTGGGTCAACGCCTTTCGGCGGCCGCTGGCGATCCTCAAGGGCACCTATGCCGGGGAGACGGCCTTCATTCTGCCGATCGAGATCGTCAGATCCCGCGGATTGGCCGTCGCCAAGTTCATCGCTGCCGATCACAGCAATATCAACACAGGCCTGTTTTCCGGCAATTTTGCCGAAAGCGGCGGCAGCATCGACGCGGAGAAGTTCGCGGGGCAGCTTCGGCAGGCCTTGAAGGGCCATGCCGATCTGCTGCTGCTGCAAAACCTTCCGCTGGAATGGCGCGGGCGGCCGACCCCGCTCACCGGACTGCCGACGGTGCAGAACCAGAACCACGCCTATCAATTGCCGTTCCTCTCCAATTTCGAGGAGACGCTGAAGCAGCTCAACACCAAGAGCCGGCGTAAGAAATTCCGCGTTCAATCAAGGCGCCTGGAGCAGGCAGGCGGCGTCGAATATGTCATCCCGGAAACATCGGAAGAACAGCACCGCCTGCTCGATATCTTCTTCCACCTGAAGAGTATCCGCTTCGCGAGCCTTGGCCTGCCCGACGTCTTCGCCGATGGGGAAACGCAGACCTTCCTGCACGGCCTCATCGACAAGCGGGATGATGCAAGACAGTATTTCGGCCTGCAGATGCATGCGCTGCGGCTGAAGGGGGAGAACAAGGACCGGATCGCTGCCATCTCGGGCATTTCGCGCAAGGGCGATCACGTCATCTGCCAGTTCGGGGCGATCGATGAAGATCTTGTGCCCGATACGAGCCCCGGCGAATTCCTCTATTGGCAAATCATTTCGGGACTGCATGGCAGCGGCGTCGCGCTATTCGATTTTGGCCTTGGCGATCAGACCTACAAACGATCCTGGGCGCCGGTCGAGACCGCTCATTACGACGTGGTGCTGCCGGTTTCGCCATTTGGCCTTGCCGCCGGCGCGGCACACCGGATCGTTACCCGGGGCAAGGCGCATATCAAGGCGCGCCCGAAGCTCTATAAATTTGCCCAGAACATCCGCGCACGGATCGGCTGAGCGTTCTTTGTCTTGCGCATGTCGTTCTTCGCAAAACCGCTGCACACTTTTGCGCGACATGCTTCAAGCGGCCTGGCCGAGCGTCTGCTCGGCCCCTTCGCCGCCCGACATCAGCACGACGCGCTCATAGCCCGCAGCCTGGAATTCCGTCATCAAGGTCACAAAGATGGTCTCCTCCATCTCCGGAAGGGAAAGGACGATCTCGACATCCCGGCTGCGCGTCAGTCGCGCGACGCCGGCAACATCGGCCGCACCGCATTCGACCACCACGAGGTCATAAGCGGCGGCGAGCGCATCGAGCAGCAGCGACAGCCGGTCGACACCGCGCATGGCGCGGCGCACGTCGCTCTGACCCTGCGGGATCAGATGAGCATCGGAAAGACGATCGCTATGGATCGTGTCGCCGAAGGCGGCCTCGCCGCACAGCAGATCGGTGATGCCAGCCGCGACCTGGTTCTCGGCCATCAGTTCTGTGGGATAGCCGGAGCCGGTCATATCAATCAGAATGACGCGGCGGCCGGCATCGGCGAGCATGCGCGCCAACGCAACCGTCGCCGCCGAGCCATTGTCGCCAGTTGGAGATATGGCGATTGCCAGCGGCGCGCGGCTGCCCGTGAGGTAGTCCGCAACGGAGGCAATGGAAAATTCATTGTCGTCCTCCGGCGTCTCTTCGGCAGCCACCGTTTCTTCGATCACGTCCTTTCCGTCATCCTCCGTGACAACGGCGAGCATGCTCGCCTGGACGGGCCTTCTGACGGCAGCGACGACCGAGGCGGCCTGCGGCACATTCTTGTCTTCGGCGACCGTTTCAGCCTCGACCGTGTCACGGGACGCATCGACGGCACGAAGCGCCCGGCCGCTGAAGAGTTCGGCGAGCATGGTGACGATGGCGCTCAGGATCAGCGTCGCGACGGCGGCGACGACAACGATCGGCACCACCTTCGGGAAATAGGGATCGACTGGCTCGATGGCTCGGGAAACGATACGGGCGTCCGCCGGGCTGGAATTGCTGTCGGCGCGCGAGGCGGCCTCGCGATAGCGTACCAGATAGGTTTCGAGCAGCTGGCGCTGGGCGTTTGCCTCGCGCTCCAGCGCGTTGAGGCCAACCTCGTCTTCGCCGGCACGGGCGCTGTTGGCCTGAACCGCGTCTTTCTGGCGCTCGAGTTCGCTCGCGCGGAGATCGGCAACCTTCGCCTCGTTTTCGATGCTTGCCAGGATCTTCTGCGTCTCCTGGCGGATTTGGCCGCGAATATCGGAGAGCTGGGCGCGCAGGCTCTTCAGCCTCGGATGACTGTTGAGAAGGCTGGTCTGGAGATCTGATATTTGCGACTGCAGGCCGGATTCCGTCGCCTTCAGCCGCTGGATCGCCTGGGAAGACATGATGTCAGGCAGCGTATCGGAGGCTTCGCCCGATGACAACGCATTGCGCACCGCCTGCGCCCTCGCCTCGGCATTGGCCCTGTCGCCCCGCACGCGGGTGAGTTCTGCGGAGATGTCATTAAGCTGCTGGGCGGGGAATGTGGTCGTGCCGTTCGTTTGCAGCAGACCGTGGTTGGTGCGATATTCGGCAACCCTCTTCTCGGCCTCGCTGACCTTCTGCCGCAGGTTCTCGATCTCCGGCTCAAGCCAGCGCGTCGCTTCCGAATTGGATGCGAGCTTGGCGCCGCTCTGAGTGGAAAGGTAAACATTCGCCATAGCGTTCGGGATGGCGGCTGCGAGCTTCGGATCCTTCGACGTGAAATTGATGCCGATGACGCGCGAACCCGGCACCTGATAGACCTGCAGCCGCTCGACGAAAGCGTCGATCACCCGTTCTTCCGGCGGGTTCTCCATCGGGTTCTTCTTCAGATGCAGCTTCACCAGGATGCTAGTCATCGCCGAGCCGTTGGCGGCATCGTCGAATTCCGGCAGGTTGTAGAGCTTCAGGTCGTTGATCACCTTCTTGAGGAGATCGGCCGATTGCAGGAGTTGCACTTGGCTGGCGATATTCAGCTCGTCCATCAGCGGCCCGGCGCCGGCTTCGTTCGCCTGCTGGGTGCTGGCGAAGGCTGGCGCGCGGGGTTCGATGAGGATGCGTGTTTCGCTGCGATATTGCGGCGAGATGATCTTGGCGCCGGCAAAGGCGACGCCGGCCGCCGCGAGCGTGATCGTCAAAATCCTGAGCCGGCGTGCCCAGACGGCGCGAACCAGCTGGCTGAGGTCGATGTCCACATCCTGATCACGCGCTACGCCGGACATGCTCTTACTCCATAACAAAGGTCCCGCAAGCGTAAACGACCGTGGTAACTCAACGGTTAATGGTAACCTTGCGAAGAAATGATCGGGATCAGCAAAGAACGCCGGAAATTGTCGGCCGTCTTTTACCGGGCATTAACCCTAACGGATCGATAACGATCTCACCAAGTTCATTTTCTGTGAGCACCAGCGGATGTCTGTCGCCCCGCCCAAAATCGTTTTGGCCCTGAGCCTTGCAGCCATGACGGCTGCATTGGGCGGATGCACGACGTATAAGCCGGCTCCGAAAGCCTTCAACGAGGCGACCATCCAGCCCTATACGCTTGATAGCGGCGACCGGCTGCGCATCACCGTCTTCGACCAGCAGAGCCTGACCAATACCTACACCGTCGATCAGGCCGGTTATATCGCCTTCCCCCTCATCGGTCAGGTCCCTGCCCGCGGCCGAACCCTGCAGCAACTTTCAGGGCAGATCGCCCAGAAACTGCAGCAGGGCTATCTTCGCGATCCCGATGTCACCATCGACGTCGACCGCTACCGCTCGATCTTCATCATGGGCGAAGTCGGCCAGCCCGGCCAATATGCCTATGTTCCGGGCATGACCGTGCAGAACGCCATTGCGGTTGCCGGCGGCTTCTCCAGTCGCGCCAACCAGAGCATGGTCGATGTCACCCGCAAGATAAACGGACAGGTGCTGACCGGCCGCATCAACATATCCGGCCCGATCATCGCCGGCGACACGATCTACGTTCGCGAACGGCTCTTTTGAGCAATGGCAAGAGAGAGACCGCTCCGCATTCTGCACTGCTTCAGATCGCCGGTCGGCGGGATTTTCCGCCATGTCCGCGACTTGGTCGAAGAACACAGCAAGGCCGGTCATCACGTCGGCATTCTCTGCGACAGCTCGACAGGCGGCGAGCACGAGGACAGTTTGTTCGATGATATCCGCCCATATCTGTCTCTCGGCCTGACGCGCGTGCCGATCCGCCGCTCGGTCAGCCCGTCCGATATCGCGACGATGTGGGATACGTACAAGAAGATTAAAAGTTTGCGGCCGGATGTGCTGCACGGGCACGGCGCCAAGGGCGGCGTGCTCGCGCGACTTGCCGGCTCAGCCCTGCGGGTGAACAGGTATCGCGTAGCCCGCCTCTATACCGCGCATGGCGGAAGCCTGCATTATTCGCGCTCCTCATTCACAGGACAGTTCGTCCTCAGGATGGAGCGCCTGCAGGAATATTTCACCGATGCGCTGGTCTTCATCTGCGAATACGAGCGCGACACCTATGCCCGCAAGGTGGGCAAGCCGCGGACGAAGACGAAACTGATCTATAACGGCATCGGGGAGCGTGAATTCGAGCCGATCCACACCCGGTCGGATGCGGTGCATTTCATCTATGTAGGGATGCTTCGGGACCTCAAGGGTCCCGATCTGTTTGTCGATGCCTTCGCCAAGACCGAGCGATTGCTCGGCCGGCCGCTTTCGGCGCTGATGATCGGCGACGGACCTGACCGCGACCGCTACCGCGAGATGATGATCGAACGCGGCCTCGGCAAACGGATCGGCATGTTGCCGGCAATGCGTATCCACGAGGCCTTTGCCATGGCGCAAAATCTCGTCGTCCCCTCTCGCGCCGAAGCCATGCCCTACATCGTGCTCGAAGGGCTGGGGGCCGGCAAGACGATCATCGCCAGCCGCGTCGGCGGCATTCCCGAGGTGCTCGGCAAGGACAGTCCGGCTCTTGTAGAGCCCGGCAATTCAGACGATCTCGCCCGCGTGATGGCGGAAGCGCTCAGCACGCCCGGCTGGCACGCCAGAACAATGCCGTCGCATGAGGCAGTAAAGGCCGTGTTTTCCTCGACCGTGATGGCGCGGGATGTTCTGCAATTATACCATGAGCTCGTCGGTCCTGCCGCCGAACCAGCAGTGTTCGTTACCCCGTAAATATTTCTTAGGGGCTTTCTGGTATTTCGCTTGCTGACAACGAGCGACAAAACCCCATGAACAAGCTGGAAAAAAGCGATCCGTTTGACGTAGAAGCGCTGCGCAAGCAGGTCTCCGACATCGAGGCGCGACGCAATGCAAGTCGGGAGCACGCCTCCGAGCCGACTGAAATCAATGCCTATGCCCGGCAGATCGCCGAACAGTTCCGCGACGGCACTCGTTCGCCTGCCATTATTATCGGCCAATTGCGGCTCCTGGAATTCTTGGCACTGTTTTCGATTGCCCTGATCGTCCACTACTTCTGGCCGGGCGACGGCAGCGATCCTCTGCTGGTGCGGGCCGGCATGGCAGCGATCGCTTCAACCGCGACCGTCATCGCCCTGCAGCTTGCCGACACCTACACCATTCCCGCACTCCGGGCGAAGCTACGGCTGATGCCCCGCATTCTCGCCTCCTGGACGATCGTGCTTGTGCTGACCATCGGCCTGTTCGCGCTCATTCGTGGCACCACATGGGCGATGGTCGATGCCTATGTTCCCTGGTTTGCCGCCGGCGCGCTTTTTCTTGCGACCGAGCGTTTCCTCGTGGCCTACGGCATCCGCAACTGGGCGCGCAACGGCATCATGGAGCGGCGCGCCGTCATCGTCGGCGGCGGCGAACCGGCCAAGGAGCTGATCCGCACCCTCGAACAGCAGGCCGATAACGACATCCGCATCTGCGGCATCTTCGACGACCGCGGCGAGAAGCGCTCACCGATCATGGTCGCCGGTTACCCGAAGCTCGGCACCGTGGCGGAGCTCGTCGAATTCGTGCGGCTGACGCGCATCGACATGCTGATCATCGCCCTGCCGCTTTCGGCTGAGGCGCGCATCTTCGATCTCCTGAAGAAGCTCTGGGTCCTGCCGGTCGATATCCGGCTTGCGGCGCACGCCAACCGGCTGCGCTTCCGGCCACGCGCCTATTCGCATGTCGGCGCTGTGCCGATGCTCGACATTTTCAAGATGCCGATCCGCGACTGGGATTCCGTCGCCAAACGCGGCTTCGACATCTTTTTCACTCTGGTCGCGCTTGCGCTGCTCTGGCCGCTGATGGCCGCAACCGCAATCGCCATCAAAGCGACCTCGGAAGGTCCTGTCTTCTTCATGCAGAAGCGTCACGGCTTCAACAACGAAGTCATCAACGTCTTCAAGTTCCGCTCGATGTACACCAACATGGCCGACCCCTCAGGCAAGGCCGCGGTGACCAAGGGCGATCCACGCGTCACCCGTGTCGGAAGGTTCATCCGCAAGACCTCGATCGACGAGCTGCCGCAGCTTTTCAACGTGCTGCGGGGAGACCTCTCGCTGGTCGGTCCGCGTCCGCATGCGGTTCTCGCTCAAGCGCGCGACCGCGCCTTTGCGGATGTCGTCGAAGGTTATTTCGCCCGCCACCGCGTCAAGCCTGGTGTGACCGGCTGGGCGCAGATCAACGGCTGGCGCGGCGAAGTGGACAATGACGAGAAGATCAAGTTCCGCACGGCCTACGACCTCTATTATATCGAGAACTGGTCGCTCTGGTTCGATCTCAAAATCCTGTTCCTGACGCCGGTCCGGCTGTTCAACACGGAAAACGCCTATTGAGCACGATCGAGGCGACATATTCGCGTGTCGCCCAGCCGCAGCGGGCAACGCTGCGGCTGATCGGTTCCGCCTTCGTCGCTTTCGGTGTTTTCCTCTCCGGCTTCGTCATCGATGAGCCGGCGCCCTATGAACTCTGGATGGCGGGACTGATCGGCCTCTGGTTCATCCTGGGGCTCAGGATTTCGCGCAGCGTCGCGCCGTTACTTGCGCTGCTGCTCACTTTCAATATCGGCGGCATGCTGTCGCTGACGCAGATGAAGGACCTTGCGACGGCGCCGATGTATATCGCCGTCTCGACCTTCCTGGCGCTGACCGCGGTATTCTACGGGGCGATCATCGAGGACAGCCATAAGCGGCTGCCGCTGATCTTCAACGCCTGGACCCTGGCTGCCGTCGTCACGTCGGCGCTTGGCGTGCTCGGCTATTTCCACGCCTTTCCCGGCTCGGAAGTGTTCACTCTCTATGACCGCGCCAAAGGCGCGTTCCAGGATCCAAACGTCTTCGGCCCCTTCCTGGTGCCGCCGTCGCTCCATCTCATCCACGGCATTCTGGCCGGCGACCTGAAGAAATCGCCATTGAAGGCAGCCGCCCTTCTCGTGATTGCCCTCGGCATCTTCCTCTCCTTTTCCCGGGCTGCCTGGGGCCTCTTTGCCGTCGGCGTGGTGCTGCTGATTTTCATCATGCTGCTGAAGGAGCGCAGCGGCGCCTTCCGCTTGCGCGTGCTGATCCTGTCACTGGCGGCGATCATCATGCTGGTCGCATCGCTGCTCGTGGCGCTGCAGATTCCGAAGGTCGCAGCGTTGTTTTCGACACGCGCCCAGCTCGTGCAGCAGTATGACGGCGAACATCTCGGCCGCTTCGAGCGCCACAGGATCGGTTTCACCATGATGATGGAGCGCCCGCTCGGCATCGGTCCGCTCGTGTTCGGCACCATGTTTCCCGAGGACGAGCATAATATCTGGCTGAAGTCGCTCACCTCCTATGGCTGGCTCGGCTTCGTCAGCTATGTCGGAATGCTCCTCTGGACGCTCGTCCTGGGTTTCCGGAACCTGCTTCACGACCGGCCGTGGCAACCCTTCCTGATGATTGCCTGGATCTCCGTTCTCGGCCATGCGGCGATCGGCAACGTCATCGACATCGACCACTGGCGGCATGTCTATCTGCTCTTCGGCACGGTCTGGGGCTGCGCAGCGCTGGAAGCGCGTCACAGGCGCGGCCGAAATCTCGCCGGAGCGGCTTGAAGCCTTGCCGCCAATGGCTTGGGCTGCCTATTTCGTCGTCCCGGCCGTCAAGCCGGCGATGAACCGCCGCTGGAAAATGAGATAGGTCAAGATGAGCGGGGCAATGACGATCACCGCCCCGGCGGTCAGAACCGGCGTGTTGACGGTGTAGCGCCCCTGGAAAAACAGCATGCCGAGGGGCAGCGTCCGATAGGCATCGTCGTTCACCAGAATGAAGGGAATCAGAAACTCGTTCCAGGTCCAGATGAACAGGAACAACGCCAGTGTCGACATTGCCGGCACCATCAGGGGTACGACGATCTTGCGAAGGATATAGAAGCGCCCGGCGCCGTCGAGGACTGCCGCTTCGAGAATCTCTTCGGGCAATTGCTGCATCGCGCTGGCGAGGAAGATCGTCGAGAATGGGATCGACATCGCGATCTGCGGCACGATCACGGCGGCATAGGTATTGATCCACCCGAGATACCGCATTTCATAATAAAGCGGGATGATGAAAGCCTCTGCCGGCACCATCATGCCGAGTGTCAGGATGGCGAACAGCATACGCCTGAGCGGGAAAGACAGAAAAGCGAAGGCGAAACCCGTCAGCAGGCCCAGAAAGACGCTCGCGGCGACAACGGGTATGACGACAATAATCGAATTCCAGAAGTAGATGTTGAAATGCCCGGCATTCCAGGCATCGAGGTAATTTTCGAAGTGCGGATATGCCGGCAAGGCGAACGCACCCTTCAGGACGTCGGCCTTGCTCTTTATTGACGTCAGAAGCAGAAGCAGGAATGGCGTGATCGTGACGAATGCGAGAAGCCAGAGGAGAATGCGAAGAGGGAGTGTGGTAGTGGGGATATTGGACGAACGGCTCATCACGCCACCCCTTTGTTCTGCGAGCCGACAAACCGGTGAATTGCATAGTTGATGATGAATGTCAGGGCCGCGCCGACAATGGCGATGGCCGCCGCCGCGCCGAACCGGTTGAGCTCGAAACCGAGCTGGTACATGTAGATATTTGGTACGAGCGTGGCGTTGGCGGGCCCGCCGCGGGTCATTGTGAAAATCAGGTCGAAGCTCTTGATCGACGCGATGACCGTCAGCAGCAAAACCACCCTGATTTCCGGCATGAGAAGCGGCAGCGTTATCCAGAAAAACGTCTTTCGCGCCGAAGCGCCATCGACCTTCGCAGCATCAAATAGCGACGGGTCGATGCGCTGAATTCCCGTGAGGAAGATGACCATGCAAAAACCGAAGAAATACCAGGTGGCAACGATCCCGACCGCGGGAAGCACGAAGTTGAAATCTCCCAGCCAGGGGAGTGCGAACATGCCCAAGCCCACTGCTCTCAGAAACTGGTTGAACGGACCGAATGCAGGATTGTAGAGCCATGCCCAGATAATGCCCAACACGGCAGTCGGCATGATATATGGCAGGAACAGGAACGTCCGCAGGGCGAGTTGTTCGCGTTGCTTCAGATTCCAGACGCAGGCGGCAAGACCTATGCCGAGCCCGAGCGGCAGGACGCAGTAAAAAATCATCAGCTCGGCATTGTTGCGCAAAGCGATGTAAAAACGATCATCGGAAAAGAGATCGACGTAATTGCCGAGGCCAACCCACCTGGGCACGGTCAAGCCGTCCCAACTGGTCAGGCTCAACCCCAAAGCCGCGACAATCGGCCCGAAGACAAAGGCCGCGTAAAGCAGCAATCCGGGGAATAGATAGATCCAGTTGGTATGTTCGGAGCCATCAAGTGGGGAGCGCTTCATTCCGGTACTCCATGAAGCCAAAGCTATCGTCGTCGTGCAGCAAGCCTGAGATCGCAGCGCTGTTTTTTAAGGTGATGTCGTTGAGACGCAGGCCGCGGACGGTCGCGGCCTGCGTCCGCGCCATTTATTTCTGGCCCTTCAGGTAGGCCTGATAATCCTTGTCCATAGCGTCGACAAAGGCTTCAGGCGTGATCTTGCCGGACAGGAGAAGCGGCGTGTTATCGTCGATTGTCTTCAGCATCGTCGGGCTAGACCAATCGGGATAGTGGCCGAGAGCGTCGTTGGCGTTGAGCGTCTTCCACATCTCGATGCCGGAGCTCAGCAGCGGCGTGAGCTTTGGCTTCGCATCCGCCGCAAGCGACGTTGCCGGAAGATAGCTGGCATTGGCCCAGGCTTCGGCAGCTTTTTCCGAAACCATGTAGTCGATATATTCACCGGCCAGGTCCTTCGTTTTCTGGTCTTTGGCAAGGCTTGTTATTGCCCAGGCAAGATCCACGCCTCCGACGCTCAGCGGCTTGGTAATGCCTTTTGGGGCAGGAATGGCCATGAAGCCGATATCCTGGTTGTGCTGCATATCACCGAAATACCAGGTTCCCGAAATCAGGAAGGCGCCCTGGCCTGATATGAAAAGCTGGACGGCGTCGTCACCCGAAATGCCCTCGAAACCGGGATAGAAATAGCCGCCCTGCGCCCACTTCTGCACCAGTTTTGCGGATTCGATGTTGCCCTTGGTGTTCCAGGAGCCGCCCCTGCCGTAGATCAGATCGTCAAGCTCGGCGCGATTGCCCGCGTCGATATGGGCTTGATCGATGGCGCCAATCATGTGCAGGGCCAGATGCTGCTTTGCGCTGCCCATCATGAAGGGCGCCACGCCTTTTTCCTTCAGCTTGTCGAGATCGGCCAAAAGCTCCTCGAAAGTCTGCGGCAGTGCTATGCCGGCGTCGTCAAGGATCTTCTTGTTGTAATAGAGGCCGACGATCTCGGCGAGGCCTGATATGCCGTAGGTCTTGCCGACCCCGAACTTTGGCCCATCCCATCGATCTCGCGCCAGCACGGAATCGGACTGGCGCTTATCCCAGCTGTATTTCTTGATGTAGTCGTCAACCGGCAGGAGCAGTCCTTCCTTGACCATTGCGCCCATATCGCCGGCGCCCTGGTTGACTTTCGTGACGACCGGGCCGTTCCCTGCCGAAACCGCAAGCTTCAGCGTCAACTTCATGTCATCGAATGTGCGGGCGGTACGCTTGATCGTAACGCCGGGATGCGCAGCTTCGAACTCTTTGTTCAGCTGCTCTATGACCGCACTCTGACCTTCGTAGGTCTGGTCATCCCAAACAGCCAGATCGTCAGCCCGGGCGGCTGCCGAAAGGCCAAGATTCATAAGCGCTGCACCAGCAAGCGCGACGGCCGTTTTCATTTGAAATGCCGGCAGTATGTTGATCGATTTCACGCTTCTTTTCATCTGCTCCACCTCACTTGGTTTATTCTCCACTCCCCGTCCGAGCCTTGCGCCAGGCGCCGTCGAACGTTTTCTTCCCCCAGAGCTTTGCCTGACCGGCGAATCTGAGGTAATCGTCAGTGCATCAGCTCCTCTCGCGACCCAAAACGACAACGCGCCACGCAGGAGGTGGCAAAGTGATGGACACCAGTTGCTTCATCCGTCCCGCGATTGAAGCGGATATCGAAGCCTTTTTTGAAATCTGCCTGAAAACCGCGAATGGCGGTCACGATGCCAGCGCTCTCTATAGTGACCCGCGTCTGCCCGGTTACATCTGGTCGGTGCCATATCTCAAGTTCGCCAAAGACTTTGCCTTTGTTCTCGTCCAGCATGACCGTCCGGTCGGCTATGTCGTGGGCGCCCCCGACACCAGTCAGTTCGATCAAGACCTGGCGGCAAGCTGGTGGCCGCTCGTGCGCCGAGAGATCGCCGGACTGGCGCCGACCCGTCCGCGCGACGCCGACGTCTTGGAACGAATCCAAAATCCGCGCAGCGGGACGGCCTGGCTTCAGCACCAGTATCCGGCGCATCTGCACATCAACATCCTTCCCGGGCTTCAGGCAAGCGGCTGGGGACGAAAGATGATCGACACCGAGCTGCAGGCGCTTCGAAATCATGGGGTCACGGCCGTGCATCTCGGGGTCGACCCCACAAACGAACGCGCCAAAGGCTTCTATCGTCACCTTGGCTTTTCCGAACTCGAACGCGATGGCGCCGTCGCCTTTGCAATGCGGATCGATCAGGGATCCCGCTGAAACCGCCGGCGCCAGACCGCTCATGACATCGGCTCCGAATTTGCAGCGTCGAGCCCATATTTCAAAGCGACGGCTGCCGGCATGGCGCTCCAGCCCTGAAGCAGGGAGCCGCGTCCATAGGGCGGCGAGAAATATTCCACCGCGCCGATCCAGCCATTGTCGAGGCAGGTTTCCCACCAGCGGGTCAGCGCGTAGCGGGCGCCTCCAAGTCCGTGGCGAAGGCGTTCTTCGGCATAGGCGCCGTCCCAATAAGGCCAGTCCGAGCCGTTATGGTAGCGGTAGGGAAAGGCGGTCTTGGATCGCAAATCGCTTTGCCGCTTGAATGGTGGATAGGCGCACATCACACCCCAACTGCCATAGGGCTGTTCCTGATTGTTGCGCGTTTCCAGCCTGGTTTCAAACGCTCTCAGGAGGCCGACAGCCCTCTCCTCTGAAATAGCACTAAATCGCGATAAGGTCAGACTGTCGAGAGCCAGATGATCTTCGACAAAAGTGCCGGGTGTCCCATAGTCGAGATATCCTCCCGTTGCCGGCACGAAGAGCCTGGCTTCGATTTCCCGGCGGGCAAGAATTGCGGTCTTGCGCGCATGTTCGGCAAGGGTCGGATCGTGTCCTTCGCCCAGCCTCGCGACAGCATCCAGCGCGCCGACGAAGAGACCGAGGTCATAGGAAACAAGGCCGTCACGAAAGACATTGTCGGCCCAATCTCGGTCGTTGCGCGGTTTCAGCGGCAGAACGCTGTCGGGACCGGCCAGGCTGACATAGCGATCCATGATCGCCCTCACTGTCGGCCAATGAAGCTGCACCTCGGCCGCGTCTTTCGTAACGCCGAAATAGTCATCGAGAAAAAGAACGAAGAAAAGCGGACTGTCGAAGTGGTCGCTCCACCAATCCTGCGGACGATTATGATACTCCGGAACTGCTCTTTTATGGGTTTTGGGATTGGCTTTGCTGTCGGCGACGAAGCGCTGCCAGGCATCCGATTGCGCCGGTCCCGTCAGGATAACGCCGCTCGGGGCCTCTCCGTCGGGCTGTATTCCCTTGGCGAGCAGTCGGATCTCGTCGCGCACCGCCTCCGGAGCAAGCGTCAAAAGCGGCTGCATCGTCCAATAGCCGTCGCGGTAATAGGTCCGCGCCGGAGCGCTATAGGCCTGTCCGGCGGCAAGGCCGGCGAATGCGCCATTTTCGTCGCGCCTTATGCTGGAAAGGGCCGCATGTATCCCCTGACTGACCATGCTGCGCATTAGCGGGTCGGCGTCAGGCATCATGTCGCAACGCGCCACATATTCCGCGGCTTCGGTGATAATGGCTTCGCTGCTGAGATCGAGGGCTCTCTCGGCTTCGTCTCTCGAGGCGCCGCCGGCAATCCGCAGATCGGAATCTCGAGCTTCCGCGATAAGGACGCCCCAGCCCATTTCGAAAATCTGCCGATGACCGCTGCGGGACACCTTCGCCCTCGCGTCTCGCCCATCCGGCTCGTGCCACCAGGCGCAACGGCGCGCTGGATAGACGCCCTGCAGGCTCACTCCATTGATCAGCATCACCGGCAGCGACTGCGCGACGAAAACGCCGCCCTGTTTCGAGACGAGCCGGTTCGGAGCGTAGGTATAGGGGCCGGTGATCGGAGAAAACCGCACACGCCCCAGGCTGCCGGCACCCCAAAGGGCAAGATCGGCATATCCCTCCGGATGAACATCCGCCTGAAGGCGTGGCGCCATTATGGGCAGCAAGACGCCGGCGTCGGCTGAAAGCTGCCCGTCGGTCGAGGGTTTTATCATAGACAGGTCCCCGACAGCCGCGTGGAGGAACCCGCAGAATGCGAAACGAAGAAACAGCTGAACCAGCCTGAGCCGGTTCCTCTTTGGGCGATCTTGGCGCGTGCGCGCCGACCCAGACAATATGTACGGTGCATACTTGTCCTCGACCCTGTTTCATTCGCGCGTTGATCACGCGTTGATCCCAGCCTACAGGCGGCTCCTCCTTTGTCAAGGACGTAGACAAATTGTCGGCTTCCGTGTACTGAACTGGGCTACGGAGATGAGGGTTGAGGACTAAACCCATCATTTCGCGACGGCTGAGAACGGGACCGACCTTACATTAGGGATACACCTCGAACTAATTGGAACGATTAGCCGGATGGCAACGACGTCGTCTATCGTACAGACTCCCATCGCACGAAAAATCTCGACCAATACGGTGATCCGAACCGTGTTAGCCAAGGGGAAGATCTCGCGCGCCGATATTGCCAAGCTGACCGGCCTGTCGAAACAGACGATTTCCGATGTCGTGCGCGATCTTGAGGATGACGGGTGGCTGAAACCTGTCGGGCAGACCGATGGTCGTCCCGGTCGGAATGCGATCATCTATGAAATCAACGCAAGCGCGGGCCTGGCGGTCTCCATCGATCTCGGAGGTACCAAGATCGCTGCGGCTATCTGCGATTTGTTGGGTAACGTCGTTGCGGAAACCAAAGTGCCCACCGACCCACGCGGCGGACCGCATCTCGTCAACCAGTTCAGCGACCTGATCACTCAACTCGCGCTTGCGGCGGGGACGACTGCCGACAAGCTGCGTCTCGTCGTTCTTGGCAGTCCCGGCGTCCTCGATCCGGCTACCGGACATATCAACGTCGCGCCGAACATTCCCGGCGTGGACGCAATGGATCTGCGGCAAGCGTTCAGCGACAAGATGGGCATACCGGTGATCATCGAAAATGACGTCAACCTCGCCGCGCAAGGGGAGAGATGGCGGGGACACGGCGTCGAGGTCGGCAGTTTTGTTTTCGTGGCGCTTGGGACGGGCGTCGGCATGGGCATTATCGCCAATGGCGCGCTGTTGCGCGGTGCCCGCGGCGCGGCCGGCGAAATTGCCTATCTTCCACTCGGCGGCGATGCTTTTGATCCAGGCGGTTTTACACTGGGAACCTTCGAGAGCGCGGTCGGCAGCGTCGCCATGCTGCGGCGCTACACCGGTTTCGGCGGGCGCAACGCCTCTAGCGTGGCCGACCTCTTCGCTGCGTTCAATGCAGGCGAAACGAGCGCCATCGCCGCAATCGAAGAGACAGCGAGACTGGTGGCGATCGCCATTGCCGCCATCGGAGCAACTCTCGACCCGGAACTGGTGATCACCGGCGGCAGTATCGGTGCAAGGCCGGAGCTCGTAAACGCCATCCGCGCTTTTCTGCCGCGTTGCACCCCTTACCCGCCGCGGATCGAGATCAGCCGCTTCGGCAACCGCGCCGCTCTCATGGGAGGCATGGGTATCGCCGTCGAGCGCATGCATGACGATCTGTTCGGTGTAAAATTGCAGGACGCTTGACGATCGCAGCGGCTCGCAATCAGCCGATGCGCCACTTGCGAAGCGCGGCAAATGCGCTAGATTTTGCGTCATGATAACAGCAACGCAGATACGCGGCGCGCGCGCCATGATCGGAATGAGCATCGAAGAGCTCGCCGCCGCAAGCGGCCTGCCGGTCGAAACCGTGACGGCCTTGGAAAAGGGCGAGTTTGAGGGCGAGCCGCATGCGCTGTTCGACGTGCGCAGCACGCTCGAGGCGCATGGCGTCATCTTCCTTTCGAGCGGCAATCAAGATGAAGGCGGCCCCGGCATCCGGTTGCGGGCACGCACATCAACCGATGATGGCATCCGGCCGGAAAATCTCAATGCCGCCAATGACGACTGACCAGATCCGTCTGTCAGGTTTCGCGGTCCCATCCTTTATTGCGGGAACCGGGTGTCAGAGATAGGTCTTGGCAAGGTCGGCGAGTTTGCCGCCGTCTCTCACGCCCTGTCTGTAAAGCTGAATGATAACCGCACCGATCCTCTCGGCTTCCGGCGTCGTTCTGACCAGGCCGCGTTCGTCGCAGACCTTGTCGAGCACTTGCGAAAGCAGATCGAGATCTTCCGAAAAGAGCGGTAAATCATGCGGATGAATTGATGACCGTAACATCACGCCGCACTTCCCTCCGAGGGCAAACGCCTACACGCTTGCATCGCCGGCCGCCCTCCGCAACCGGCAATGAAGTTATTATGCGTGAGGGTCCGAACTTTAGCAACTGCGCAAACTCCTGCGGAACAAAATTTCCTTCCGCATTTGCAGCAGGGATCCGAACCGGCTCAGGCGTGTTGCGATCTTTCAGATCCGCTGTTCGGCTTCATCCTGATCTGGCGTTACCGCAATATGCTTCAGCCGTTGCGGCGGCCGCCAGCAGCGATGAACGGCGGATCGATGAAGCCTTCCATGATCACCTTGGCGGTCAGCTCGATCACTCGTTCCTCGGCAAGTTCGGCAAGCGCGAGGGCAACGTCGCCCTCTGGCCAGCCGGCCTTGACCGCCTCGTCCGACAGAGCTTGGAAAGCATCGGCAAGGGCCTGCCTGCAAGTTAGGTTCTGGTTCATATCCGCCATGCGCTCGCACCAGGCCATCTCTGAGAGGAACAATCCTAATCTACACATATTCGCAAAAATGCGAAGCGCCAAAAGGTTCTCTGAAATTTAAAACCAGACTATTCAGCGTAAAATTCTGTATAGCCTTAACGAAATAAACAAACGTCCGCCCATACTATTGATGGATTCTCAAAAATAACTGGAAGAGATATTTTTTCAACCACTCCCGTTAAGAGAGTATTTCATTGGATGATTTACTTCAAATGGTCAAATCGAATTCGATATACTGACCATTTTCTCTGCCCAATGGCATAGACCCGAAATCCGGCCGTTTTCAGCATCTTGGCGCCATCCTGTCAATCAGCTTCGGGATATTCCCGGCGCGAGCATGACCATCAATCGCGTCGTGGTGAAGAGGAGCTTAAATCGGTTCGGCCGTTGGGCATCGGAGGATGGCGGCGAATGCCGACCGGCGTGATCACCTTATTACCATAACGGCACCACACTGCCGTCAAAGTCCGCCGTACCATTGCCTCGGCGCGTTCAATTTTTTCAGGAGGTAAAATGTCTATCGAACTGGACGCTACTACCTATGTTCACGCCAAGCCAACGACCGCTCATTCTTATATCCTGCCGGCCGTTGTCGACGTTCTTGAAAACAGTTTTCACGAGGCAAACGAAACGGCGGTCTTTGATCTCGGCTGCGGCACCGGCGGCGCTGCCTCGGTGCTTGTGGAGAAAGGCTACGACGTCGTCGGCGTCGATCCGTCGGAGGACGGTATTGCGAAAGCGAAAGCGGTCCATCCCGATCTTCCGCTGGAAATCGGTTCCGGCTACGACGATCTTTCCAGCCGCTACGGGACCTTCGATGCGGTGATCAGCATAGAAGTCGTGGAGCATGTTTACGACCCGAAGGCTTTCTCGGCGACCATGTACGATCTGGTGAAACCGGGAGGCATCGCGGTCGTATCGACGCCTTTTCACGGTTACTGGAAAAATCTGGCTTTGGCGGTAAGCGGAAAGATGGATGACCATTTCATGCCGCTCAAAGACCACGGCCACATCAAATTCTGGTCCCCGGGGACACTCAGCACGCTGCTGCTCGACACAGGCTTCGAAGACGTCGACTTCGAATATGTCGGGAGAATTCCGCTTCTGGCAAAGTCGATGATTGCAATCGCGCAGAAACCGCACTGACCCGTCCGCTACCGCAGACACGCACGCGCGGCGCTCACCATTAACGTGATGTGCTGACTGGGATTTCAAGGGGATAAATGGTCGGGGCGACTGGACTCGAACCAGCGACCCCTTGACCCCCAGTCAAGTGCGCTACCGGGCTGCGCTACGCCCCGACCTGCCGAAACGGCTTGATTGCTTTATGAAATCGGCCTTCATAGCGCAAGGGGAAAATGATGGTCGTGGAATAAAAATAGAACGGAAGGCGTCGAAAAGCACAGATCGGCGCAAACAGTCCCACGAAAGTCCCACGCGATGTTTCCGATGCGTTCCGAGAGCGAATTCGGGTTGACCATCCTTTCCATTTGAATCGCAAGGCGTGCTCAGCCTTAAATGACCGGAGTCTCGTCGTCTGCAGTAGAAGCGTTCTCATTTGCAATCTGCGCCCGACCTTTGGCGATTGCAGCTTCTTTTCATCAGCGATGGCTTTGAGTACCGCCATCTTTGCGTTTCCGCCTCTCCCAAGATCCTGATCGCCAACAGACACTTGATGTTGAAAAGCAATCGCGAAACAGAGACTGAAGTCCGATGTCACCACAGGCGGACATGGCTGGGTTGTTAGATTCACCGCAGGCAGACCACCATTTGCTTTTGGTTTCACCGCTCTACCTCAATCGACAGAGACAGTGGAGGAAGTCGCAGTGCGTAAGCCGATCATATTATTTGCCTTTGCCGCATTCGCCCTACCCGCTGATGCGATGGCGCAGTCGCCTGAGCTCGAGGATACCTGCAAATCCGTGGCAAAGAGCTTCTTCATGACCGATCAGCTCGCTATCGGCACCGTGCAATCCTTTCCCGAGTTGAAGCCGCCAGGTGTCCGCATGTCGTATTCGACGCGGCAGGGAACCGCGCCGGCCGAAATGACCGACATATTCGAATGCGAGTTCGACAAGGCGGATAAGCCGCACAACCTGGCGCGCTTCTGCGTATCGAGCACGTGCTATGCACCGAACGCCGATGACGGTGACCGCAAGCGCCGCTTCGACGAAATGCGCATTCTCCTCAACCGCGCTGAGAAATAGGATGGCGCCGTGCTCGGCATGATGGGTGGAGATGAAGCGTTTCGCGAAGGAAGCAGTGCGCCCGGTAACGTTCAGATTGCGACGACCTTCAGCCGACCTTCGGCGGTCTGGCGGGGCTGCCACGCCCGATAGTTCGCAATCGAAAAATGTGGAGTTTCGAAAGGCGTGGCGTGGGTTTCGGTGATGACGGTGACGTCGGCGCCGGCGGCCTCGCCGGCAAGAATGCCGGCAACGGCATCTTCGAAGACCAGGCAGTTTGCCGGGTCGACTCCGAGGCGGCTTGCACCGAGCAGATAACCCTCGGGGCTGGGCTTGCCGGCCACGACCTCCCGACCGCTGACCATCACCTTCGGCATTGGAATGCCGGCTGCAGCCATGCGGCGCCTGGCGAGTTCGATCGGCGCCGAGGTGACGATCGCCCATCTGCCGTCGGGGATGGCGTTGAGGAAGCGGGCGGCATCGGGAATTTCGATGATGCCGGAGACGTCCTCCATCTCCTCGGCCAGCAGCAGATCCGCCTCGTGCACCGGATCGACACCCGGCAGGCCGAGGCCGCGGATCACGTCGGAGGCACGAATGCCGTGGATCGTTTTCAGGAAAACGTCCGGCTCAAAACCATGTCGTCTCGCCCATTCGCTCCAGACGCGCTCGACGACGGCAATGGAATTCAGCAGCGTTCCGTCCATATCGAAGAGGAAGGCGTCATAGGATCTGTCGAGGACGTCGTGGTGACCGGGCACGGGTGTTTCCTTGCGAACACGAGGCAATCGGGCCTCTCCGGCAGGCGAGTAGCCGAGAGCGGCGACGGCGTCAACGTCAGTCGTTGACGTCCGGATGCGTGACGTTGCGAACATCGGCCAGACCACGTGCGGCGTCGCGATTGCCGGTCGCGGCGGCGGCTTCGAAGATTCGCATCGCGTCATCGTACATTTTCAGATTGAGATAGCAGTAGCCGCGCAGAACCATCAGATCGATCCGCTCCTGCTGCAACTGGGCGCGCTGATCGAGATAGATCAGGGTTTCACGGTAACGCCCCGCGTCGAAGGCCGACAAGGCGCGATCGGCGAGGATCGCCACCTGCAGTTCTGCAGCGCGCTGGCGGCTCTGCGGCGCCTTGGTTGCCGCAACGGCGGCATTGCTGGAGAGACCGGCGCGCAGATAGGCGAGGCTCTGACCATAGGCTGCGTCTTCGCGGATCTTGCGAACCGGGCTCTGTAACGCCGTCTCGAAGGCCGAGACCGCCTCCATCGGCCGGTTGATATCCATCAGGCACCAGCCACGCGACAGCGCCTCGCCCGGCCCGAGTCGTCCCGCGTCAATGGTCGTCGAGCAGTCCCGCACCTGGCGCGGACCGCGCTCGACAGTCACCGTCTGCGTCGCCGGCCTTGCGGCGCGGATGGCGACGTCCGGTCCCGCCTGCCCCACAGTCGGCGGCTCGGCCGGAAGCGGCGCCATTGAAGCGGCCGGACGCTGCCGCGGCTCTACCGGCTGGCCCGGCTGCTGCGGCGCGAGCGGCGCCTTTGAGAACTGGGTATCGGCGCTCGACGCCGGCAAGGAAGTGTCCAGAAGATCGGCGATTCGCGCCGACCGGCCGGCCCAGCCGCGCTGGAGGTCGAGGACGCCCTTGCGGTCGTTCAGCTGCTCACGCGTGACGGCAAGGCCATAGGCGGATGGTTCGTCATCCGGCTTCCATGCCAGCGCGGTTTCGAACCAGCGCGCGGCGGTCTGGAACTGGTTGAGAGAACGGGCATACCAGCCGAACTGCTGCGCCGTCGGTACATATTTCCGGGCGATGACTTCGGCTGCGATCCGATGAAGCACGTCCTCGGTCAGATCGGCCGGCGGTTGCAGCGCCATCAGGTTGGCGGTGGCGGCAAGATAGGTCGCGGTCGCATCATCGGAATCGGCGCGCCAGCGGAACATCACGTCCTCGGCTTCCTGAGGCGCCTTGCGGGCGATCAGCACCAGCGCCAACCCCTGCGAGGCGGCCGCCGTATCCTCCCTGTCGCGGGCGGCACGAAACCACTTTTCGGCAAGGGCAGGATTGTTGCGGCGAAGCTGGTGCCAGCCGAGCAGCAGCGCATCGGAGGCCAGCTCCTGGCTTTCGGCGAGCTTTTCGAGATGAGCGATATAATTCGGCGCGATGGCGAGCTTCGGGTCGTCATTGCTTTCAGCGACAAAGCGTCGGGCAAGGTTGTCGCGGATTGCATCGAATTCCCTGCTGCCGTCGACAGCAGGCTTTTCAAGCGCCAGCAGCGCCTGCATCGGCTGGTAGTCAAGCAGAGTCGAGGCTTTTTCGACCGTCGCCTGCCGTTCGGCAGCGTCGGCGCAGTTCTTCAGGATATAGGCATAAGCATCCTGCCCGCGCTGCGCCCTCTCCGTCCGGATGAAGGCCTCGGCGACACGCCAGAGCACGTCGACCTCGCTGCAGGTGAGCAGGCTCGGCGTCGCGGCGGCGATATCGACCACGGTCGCATATTGCTTGAGATCCGAAGCGTTGATGAGGCGGGAGCGGGCCTCGGCGACACCAAGCCGCTCGAGCAGATCAGCCGGCGGCTGCCATCCGGCGTCGGCGGCCTGACGGTCGGCGATCGCTTTGCGCAACTCCGCATAGCGGCCATCGGAATAAAGCTTCCACATGGCCTCGAGCTGCTTGTCGCCGTTTTGCGGCACGGCGAGCGGATCGGCCGGCGGAACCCAGTTTGGATAAAGCGCCTGAAGCCGGGAGATTTCAGCCCGCAGACGCACTTTGTCGCCGCGGCTGGCAAAATAACGAAGCGCGCTTTCATCGACGGCAGGCGGCGCGGACGCCGCGGCCTTTTGAGGCGCCGGCGGGTCGGAAACGATCGGCGGTGCGACCGGGGCCGGCTCTACAGCTGTCTGAGGCGCGTCGGGTTGCGGTGCTGCCGGCTGCTCTGCAACGACATTCGGCTCATCGCTGCTCTGTGCCGGTGGCGGCGACGAAGTGATCGCTTCGATCCTGTCGGCGACGCTCTCGGCATTGAATTCGGAATTGCCTGCGGGAGCGTCGTCCGGCTTGATGCGCCCCATCATCAACAGCTCCGGCGCCGGCCTGTCTGCGGAGCCAAGGCCGAGCTTTTGCTGCAGGGCGGCACGATCCTTCAGTCCGGTGACGAGGGTCGCCACCACGACTGCCGCTGACATCGCCACGAGAGAAGCTTTCACAGACACTCCGGATGCTTCTCCCCGATATAGGCCAGGCCCAGCAGTTGAAGCGTGGACGGATAATAGAGCGTGGGTGCGAATTGCAGAGCCGAGACCGGCAGCCTCGTCCCGTCGATTACACAGGCCACAACATCGTTAACAATTCTATAACCCGGGTCCAGCAACACGGTCTTCGGCCGGCCGGTGGTCAGATCGATCGTAACCGGAATGCCATTCTGCGACATGCCCGTTCGCAGGCGGTTTAACAGCGCCTTGTCTCTGATGCCGCCGCGCGCGAGATAAAGCGGGATGCGAAGAGCATTATAGGCAAATTCGGCGTCGAAACCCTCTGCCGGTCGCGGTGGGCCGCTGAGGCTGACCCATTCGGCAGGAAGCTTGCGCGGACCGAACTGCATCGTCTTCAACAGCGCCACGCCGTCGTCCGAAAGCTTTTTCCAGGCATCGGAGGGAGCAAGCGCTGCCATGACGGGCATTGCCTCGTAAATCCAGTAGGAAGGATTGACGACAGGGCCGTCGTCACGATCGGCAGCGCCAAAACCTTCGCTGCCCGGCATCAGCAGCGTCCGGCCCGCCGAGCGGACGACGGCTTTCGCAAGCAGCGCCTGCGCCATGCGGGAGGCGGCGAGGATATAGTCGTTGCGCTTCCATGCGGTGCCGGCAAGCGCCAGGGCATAGGCGATCAGCATGTCGCCATCCGTGGCATTATTGGTGTCGGTCACGTGCGGCTTGACGTTGGGATCCCATTTCCAGACGGCCAGGCCATCGTCGCGCAACAGCAGCTCGGTACGGGTAAAATACCAGATCTGCTCGAAATCCGCAGGGCTCGCCGAGAGATAAGCGAGCAGCATGCCATAGCCCTGCCCTTCGCTATGGCTGATATTGCCGTTGCCGTTATCGATGATCCGGCCGCTCGCATCGAGAAATTTCGCCTTGTAGGCGGACCACGCATCGGCATTGATCATCGCCGGCTGCGCGGCGGCGGACGGGCCTGCCGGGGCGAACGCAGCCATCGCCGCAAGCAGAAGCACGCGCCACCACCTCATTTGGACCGCCCCAGCGTTTTGAGCATGCGCGAGGTGGCGAGGCCGATCAGCAACACGAAGACGACGAGTAGCGAAGCATAGGAGAGGATATTCGTCGACAACCAGTTGGCGGCGATCAAGCGGTAATTGGCGATAGACCAGGGCGTGGACGGGACGAAATCGAAGCGGGTGACGGGCACTGTATCGATCTTGCCGGTCTTGCTCGAATAGGTGGTGATATGGCCTGATATCTGCGGCCAGTTCAGCTGACCGGTCAGCACCTCGAGCCCTTCGCGCAGATCCTTTGCCGATGGTGCCGCCACCACAGTCCATGAACCCTCTCCCAGGGGGCTGGAGCCTTGCGCAACCATGAGCGTGTCGGCGTTGGAGGGCGTGAAGACCGTCTCGGCGCCGGGGATGAACTGCAGCGAACTGCGGGTGATATCGAAATTGCGCCCCAGCCATTCACGGAAGGCGGTAATGCGGCTGCGCAAGATACCGCCGCTGACCTTGGAATTCCACGTCTCGAAGGCCGTGCCGGTATCGACGGCACCTGGCTCCGTGTCGGCCACCGGACGCCACGAGGCTTGGCTCGCCGTCGAGATGTTGGCTTGCGTCAGCGCGGTTGCCGGCATCTGCGAAATCGAGCCGATGAAGATGGCGTCCCGATCGCCAATCGTATTCGGCGAAGCTACGGTTTCGACGGCGATCGGATGGCCGGCCATCACCGCCATCTGACCGAGCAGCGTAGCCGCGGCCGAAAGCGTATCGGCATCGACGCGATCGATGAAGAGCGGCGTCGGTTCCGTCGCCCGGCCATAGGGATAGGCCGTGCCGGAAATGGCGGCCAGATTCGGACGCTGCCCAACGCGGGCAAAATCCGGAATGTGCACTTCGGAGGTATCGAACAGGGCAAAACGGGGATTGGCACCGGCGGTAGCACCCGGAGCGCAAGCGGCATCGTCCTTCGTCACCAGGATCGTCTCGATCCCAATCGTATTGAGGCCCGGTTTGAAGTGGCGCATCGTCACGCGGATCGGCAGATGACGGAGAATGCCTCCGGTGATCGAAGTAAGCGGCACGGTGGAGGCAATGTTGTCGTTGACGTAAATATCAATATGGCTGCCTGGCAGCACATTGTCGGTATAGGCGGCATCGAGCAGCACCTTCGCCTCGCCATAGGCATTGGCATAAAAATCGGCCGGCACGGCGACATTGAAGCTGGTGCGGAACCGCCGGCCGGAAAATTCCGTCGTCTTCACGCCGAGTTGCGAGAGGGCAATGCTGGTGTCGGAAAAGACCAGCGGCGCATTCGGCGCGCTCCAGCGCTCGGTGGTCAGCGCATCGCGGCGGACATCCGCGGACCTGTCCGTCGGCGAAACGATGGTATCGATCGCCGAGGACACGGCTTGCCAGGAGGGGCCGCTGATCAGAAGCACCGGCGAGCCGCTGCGCGGATCGGTCACGAAAGCCGCGAGCGGCGCGCTTTCGGCCCCGGGCGGCAGGCCGGGAAAGAACGGCCGCAGCTCCGCGGCAGTGCCGACGAGCACGCCGAGCTTGCCAGGACCGGCGGCAGGGAGGGAGGCAGCGCTGAAGGCAAATATCTGATTCGGCATGCTGCTCAGCACCGACAGACCCTGTGCCAGCCGCAACAACGGCTTGGTCGTCCCCGGCTGCTCCAGCGCCGGGACGACGATATCGAACTCCGTCCTGCCGGCGCCATCGACGCCGATGGCGCGGATCGCGTCGGCACTCGAAAGCTCCGCAGCATTGCCGCCGGCAAAGCTCAGAAAGGTTCCGGCCGGATCGATATTCGACCATAATTCATAGGTGGACTGGATGCTGCAATCGGTGCGATGGCGTTGCTCTGCCTGGAAGGTCACAAGATTGGCGCCCGGCTGCAGCAGGCCGGAGGGAACTTCGAAAGTGACGGCGGAAAAGCCGTCCGCCGAGCTGACCCGCTGCTGACCGATCGGACGATTGTTGACATAGACGGTCAGCGCGGAGGCTTCCGGCGCGACGACGATCGAATTCTGATAGGCGAAGGTGAAACTCGCCTTGGCGGCCGCCTGCTCGGGAGTCAGATAGACAGACCATGACCGGCGGTCATATTCGCCGCTGAGGCTGAATTTCGAAAAGGGCACTAGATACCGCCTCATATCGCGGTGGCGCGGCTGCGAAGCGGCATTCGCCGCCGCGCCAGGCTGAGGCGCCGGTGTCGCCGGTTGCGGCACGGCAGTGATCGGCGCAGGAACGGGCGTGGGCGTTACGGAAATGGGTGGCGTGACAGGTACCGGCCCCGTCGCTGCGGGCGGAGCGGGCGGCGTCAATCTCGGGGCGGTGGACGCGCCGGGCGGCCGCTCGCCGGACATATCGAAGGGCGCCGTCTGCGCCTGGGTGACAGCGGGGGCATGCAACAGGAGAAGCGCAGCGGCGACGATCTTTCTCATCCGGCATTGACCTTTGCCGCCCGCTGCTGCGCCTCCCGCTCCGGCCGCATGCTACGGAAGAGGTAAACCAGACCGCGGCTGGTCTGATAGAGCGACAGGCCGAGAAACCAAAAGGTGCCGCGGATGAGGCCCGGATTGCGGCGGCGCGATTCCTGAAACTGGGTCCACTGATCGGAATTGGCAAACATCAGATCGGCGATCAGGCGATGATCAAGCGCGCTTTTCGGCACATATTGGCAGCCGACATTGCTGATGTCGCCTGATGGCTCGATGTTGCGGACGATCAGCGGCAGGGTTTCCAGATCTGCCCCGCTATAGGGCCGGAAGCGCATCTCTCCGGGGGCGCCGACGAGCAGTTCATCGAGATGCTTGTTGAAGATATGCAGCCTTGCACCGTGGACGGAGACATCCTCGATCGAGGCCGCATACCACTTGCCGTTGGCGTAAAACTCGCAGCGCCGGTTGACGCGGACGCGGCGGGACAAAGCGCGCTCGCCACGTTCCGACACGACGCCGAGCGCGCAGCCGGCCATGATCAGGTTGATGATGTTCCACCCGCCGACGACAAGTGTGACGTCGGCCTTATAGGGCTCGGCATAAATCCTGTAGAAGGTGATGACGAGCGCGATGATCTGTACCGCAAAGATTACGAAGAAGGGACGGCTGATCTCAGACAGGCGGCTAACGGCGATCGATTCGTCCTTGGCGGTGACCTTGAAGGTCGGCTTCCGCGGATTGAGCATGACCGAGACGACGGCCGGCAGCAGATGCACGGTCTGGACATATTCGTAAAGCTCGGAAATCCAGGGCCAGCGGAAGGATCCGTAGAGGTAGTTCTGCATCATCAGGTTCACGAGCATATAGGCAAGCGTATAAGCAAGGAATTCGCCGCCGGAGGCCGTGAAGATTTCCAGGTCGAAGAACAGGTAGAAGAGCGGCGCAAACAGGAAGATCGTGCGCGGGAACGGGAAGAGCCAGAAAAGCGTGGATGACATGTAGCACAGGCGCTGCGGGATCGACAGGCCGCGCTTCAGAAGCGGGAAGCGGAAGCGCAGGATCTGCATCATGCCCTGCGCCCAGCGGCTGCGCTGGCCGATGAAGCTTGCGAAAGTGGCCGGTTGCAGCCCGGCGATCAGCGGCTTGTCGACATAGATGCTGTTCCAGCCGCTGCCATGGAGAGCCAGCGCCGTCTCGCAATCCTCGGTAATGCTGATACCGGAAAAGCCGTTCTGGGATTCGAGCGCCTTGCGGCTCAAGACTGCAGCCGAGCCGCAGAAGAAGGCGGCGTTCCATTTGTCGAGGCCGCGCTGGATGATGCCGTAGAACATCTCATTCTCGCTAGGCATTTTTTCGAAAGTGCGCAGATTGCGTTCGAGCGGATCGGGATTGATGAAGAAATGCGGGGTCTGGACGAGAAAGAGCTTCGGGTCGTCTTCGAAATAGCCGACCGTCTCGAGCAGGAAATCGCGAGCCGGCGCGTGGTCCGCGTCGAAGACGGCAATGAGTTCGCCGGTCGAATGTTTCATACCGTTGTTGAGATTGCCGGCCTTGGCATGCTCGTTGCGGTCGCGCGTGAGATAGGTGACGTCAAGATCCTGGCAGAGCTGCTTCAGCTCGACATGGCGGGCCGCCGCCGCCTGGGCCTCGAGCAACTTGCCGGAATTGCGCTTCTGCAGGGTGCCGCCATCGTCGAGCAGCCAGACATGCAGCTTGTCGGCCGGATAGTCCATCGCCTTGGCGGCAGCCAGCGTGTTTCCGAGAAGTCCGGCATCCTCGTTATAGGAAGGCACGAACACGTCGACATGGGGCAAGCGCCCGGGATTGGCGGCTCGCGATGGGCGCGACGGAAGCGGTGTGGCAACGATGAAAAGGCTGAGCGCCAGCATCGCGACGCTGTACATTTCGGCAAGATAGAGCAGCAAGCCGGGAATGAAATTCTCAGGCTGGTTCAGCGGCGGCAGGGTGTTGGTGGTGCGCCAATAGACGTAGCGCAGCACGATCGACGTTCCGAAGGCAAGCGCCACCAGGCGCCATGTCCCCTCGCCCTTCAGAATCTTAATGAGCGCCATCACCGTGACGACCGTAATGCTGGTGATGAGCTGGGTCTGCAGATTAACCGGCAGAGTGATCAGCACAATCATGCAGAGCGAAACAACGGCCCATATGAAGACACTGCGGGCTTTGCGCATCGACGTTCCTTCGAAATTGCGCCGGGGCACCGTCTGTTACCCCGGGGCATACTCTATCTCCGGCAGACGGCCGTCATGGCCGCGTCGCCTATGCAGTCCGGCGAGGGCACCGTGACGCCGATCGCTCTTGCCGATTGTTCCAACGGCGCGGCGGCCGGATCCGGCGCGGCACTCGTCTGTGGCGCCTCGCTCGGCAGCGGCACGCGCGGGCCGATGGGCGTCGGCAAGGGCGCGGCGCCCTGCGCCGGTTGCTGGCTTGGGGCGTTGCGAACCGGAGCTGTCCGTGGCAGGCGGACTATGGCAGGCGCCGGCTCGTAGCCGATCGGCATCGGGCTGGCGCGATATCCGCTCTCATCGGGATAGATCGGTTCACCGGTACGACCGAGCGCCGCGCTGGCGGGGGGCGGGTTACCGTACGGATTCCAGGTCGGGCCGTCGAAGGTGCCGGTGATGGTATAGCCGTAGACGATGCCAAGCAGCTGGCGCTCGGTGGCGCGAGCATCGCACAGGCGCAGGCGCAGCTGGATCATGCCGAAATTGCGCGCCTGGGTATTGGCGGCCGCGCTCGAGCGGATCTGCTGCCAGGCATAGATGCAGGTATCGCCGGCGTGGCTGTGGCCGGAAGCATAGCCGAAGGGGCCATAGGCGTTCTGCAGGAAGGTCGCCGATGTCGCCATCGGCACGCCGGGAGCCGAACGGGCCACCTCGCGGGCAATGCCGCTCTCGTTGATCATGCTGAAGCTGGCATTGCCTATCCCGGGATTGGCCCCGGAAGCGCCGAAGAACTCGGCTCTCAGAAAATTCTGGCCGGGTACGGAAGATGAGGTGAACAGCGAGATCGTCTGCTCGACTCCATTGCCGCGCTTGCGCTCGACGACGTTGACAATCGACGGTCCGCCCGGCGGCGGCAGGACCAGCGCCTTTTCAGGCGCCACCGTCTCCGGTCCGGAAGGCTGTCGCACACCGCCTGTCGACGTGCAGCCGGCCATCAGACCCGCCACGGCCAACAGCGATATCGTCTTCCCCAAGCGCATGTCTCGAGCCGCCGTAATCGTCTTTCCAGATATCCATTCGCAGACCGAAACGCGACGGACCGTCGAATCAACGGCCACCCGGCCGTTCACCTGACATAAATCGCCGACATGGTTAACGAAGAGTAAAGAGCCCGACCCTGATGCCACCAGACGACTCGCGTTGAACGTGATTCGGACAGCTCAACCGTATGGTGCATAAACCGGTTTAGCAACAAACAATCGGCGCCCCGGCCTCTCCCACGACGCCAAGGCGGTAGCGGAACTATGCGGTATGGCGGGCGTTGCCTTGATGTCCAGAGTTCAAAAAGGAGATCATCCCATGCGCAAGATCATGCTGGCTACAGCCGCCATGCTGACCATCTGCTCGGCCGCCTTCGCACAGAGCACGGTGATTGTCACCGATCCCGCACCAACCGGCTCCGTCGTCCTGCCAGGCGAGGTGCGCACCTATGTCATGGAGCAAAACACGCCATCCGTGGTCTATGACGGCGAAATCACGGTCGGCGCGACGCTGCCGGATACTATCGAAGTCCACACGGTGCCCAATGTCGATGGCTATGCCTACACCGTCGTCAACGAGCGGCGCGTGATCGTCGAGCCGAAGACGCACCGCGTGATCCAGGTTCTCGAATAAGGGATTGGGGGCTGGAAACGCGAGTCCTGTACGACTTCACGTCCCCTCATCTCCCGCGCTCACCGGCACGTTCAAGAGTTCACGGATCTTATGAGCGAGTTGCTCCAGGCTGAATGGCTTGGCGAGCAGCGAGACGCCGTGGTCGAGCACGCCATTGTGGACGATGGCATTGCGCGTGTAACCCGTGGTGTAAAGAATCCGGATCGCCGGCCATTTTTCTTGAACGGCATCAGCTAGCTGACGTCCGCTCATCTGCGGCATAACGATATCGGTGAAGATCAGATCGACGTCGGGATTCTCCTCCAAAAGGAGAAGCGCCTCCACGCCGCTTGCCGCCTGCAACACGCTGTAACCGAGTTCGTGGAGGCTTTCGGCAGTCATGGTGCGGACGTGTTCATCGTCCTCCACCACCAGGATTGTATCATTGACGCTTCCCTGAGGAATCGGCTGGGCCCCGGCGGCGGCCAGGCGGGCATCCGCCTTGCCGACATGACGCGGCAGATAGATCTTCACCGTCGTTCCCCGGTCGATTTCCGAATAGATCTTGATGTGGCCACCACTCTGCTTGATGTAGCCGTAGACTTGGCTCAGCCCGAGACCGGTTCCCTTGCCGGGTCCTTTGGTGGTGTAAAACGGGTCGAAGGCGCGATCGATTACATCGGCCGACATGCCGATTCCGGTGTCGGTGATGCTGATCATCACATACTGGCCCGCCTCGACCTCCGAATGCATCCGCGAATATCGCTCGTCTAGTTCGGTATTGGCGGTCTCGATCGTCAGATGACCGCCGCCGGGCATGGCGTCGCGCGCATTGACGGCAAGGTTCAGCATGGCGTTTTCGAGTTGGCTGAGATCGGCGAAAGTCGGCCAGAGGCCACCGGCAAGCACGGTCTCGATTCGGATATGTTCGCCGAGCGTGCGCCGCAGCAACTCCGACATGCCGCCTACCAGCTTGTTGACGTCGATCACCTCCGGCGCCAGTGGCTGCTGACGAGAGAAGGCGAGAAGACGTGCGGTCAATACCGCGGCTCGCTGGGCTCCATCTCTGGCGTTCTGAAGAGAGTTCAGCAGGCGCGGATCCTCGCGTCCGGTCATCCGCCGCTGGGCGAGATCGAGATTGCCGATGATGATTGCCAGCATATTGTTGAAATCATGGGCGACGCCGCCAGTGAGCTGACCGATCGTCTCCATCTTCTGCAGCTGGCGCACCTGCGCCTGGGCCGCGGCATTCTCTTCCATCTCATGCCTGAGTTCGGCAGTGCGCTGCACCACCGTTTCTTCAAGGCGCGCATTAAAGCTGTTGAGTTCGCTGCGAAGGCGGCTCTGCCTACCATGGGCGACAACAATCGTCTCCATCAGGCCGATGATGATCACCGCATTGATGAGAAAGGTCGCAAGGCCGATCCATTGGCCGGCGCTCACCGGCCAGAAGGCATCGTGCGGCTCGACGAAAAACTGCTGGACGAGGAAACCGGCGAGTATGGCCGCCACGAGGCCCGGCCCGGCGCCGCCCATGAAACTTGCGAGCAAGATCGCCGGAAGGAAGCTCAGGAAGGGAAATCCGGAGAGATAATCGCTGGCGGCAAGTCTTAGAAGGAAGGTCAGACCGACGAAGGCAACGGCCAGCGGATAGGTATAGCCCGGCCTGTGACGCAGCCAATCCGTGGCACTCAACAAATCCATTCCACACCCCTTCTCGGCCGTCGCGGAAACGGCACCCCAGCTTTTGCACATCGAATTTCGCCGGGCAATATGCTGTTTCCAAAGCGCGGCGCGATCTTTCAGATTCGCTTGCCGCGCCTTACACTTATATGTTTACACATATCGGCGCCTCAAAACGGCTGAACTGTTTTGTGCGACAAGTTTTACACCGCTGCGCGTGGCGTCTTGACGAGCTTCGCAAGCGGTCCACATAAATCTTCGTGCCCGGCAGGGGAATGGGTGGACGGGATCATGAAAGACATATTCATCGTCGAGGACGATGCGCTGATCGCCATGTTGCTGGAGGACATGCTCAGCGATCTCGGCTATCGGGTTTGTGCGAGCGCGCCTGATCTGGAAAGAGCGCTCGCAACCGCCAGGGACGCGGAATTCGACGCTGCAATCCTCGACGTGTCCCTCGCCGGCCGGAGCTCGCTGCCGGTCGCAAAGCTGCTCGACGAACGCGGCAAGCCCTATCTCTATGCAACGGGATATGGCAGCGCCCCGGAAGGCAGCAGCCCCAGCGCGCTCCCGGTGCTGCGAAAGCCGTTCCAGCTCAGCGAGCTCGAACAGGCGATGAAGCAGCTTTGTGGAATCTAATCAGCGCACCTGATCGAGCAGACGCTTGCATTCCAGGAGGTCGTAGAGGGCCTCCTGAAGCAGCGCCCTGTCTTCCTTGCCGACGCTCGATTTGCCGATCGAGACTTCCGGCTGCTCGTCGTCTCCGGCGACGAAATTGAAGAACCGGCGGGTGATCGGCGGCTTGGCACGGCCGACAATCTGATCCTCCTCCGCCATGGCGACACGCGGTTCCCCGGCGCCCGCCTCCTGCGCACCCGAGGCAAGCGCCTCGACGCTGGCGAGATCGCCATGGCCGACCGAGATGACAAACTTGTTGCCGTTGGTCTTCAGAAGCTTCTGCACGCCCTTGATCGTATAGCCGTGATCATAGAGCAAATGCCGGATGCCCTTGAGGAGGTCGACGTCCTCCGGCCGGTAGTAACGACGGCCGCCGCCGCGCTTCATCGGCTTTATCTGGGGAAACCGTGTCTCCCAAAAGCGCAGCACATGCTGCGGCAGATCAAGATCGTCTGCGACTTCGCTGATGGTGCGAAAGGCATCGGGGCTCTTGTCCAACGTCATATGCTACGCAACCTCGCAGGCTCGATCCAACGGCGACTCACCATATTTCAAAGGTTTGGCGCCGACAATTCAAGTCATGTGTCGACGTTGCGCACAGGCGATGGATGATGCGGGAGAAAAAAGCCGTTCCGACCAGGCGGAAGACCGATATCAGAGAGCCGGATTCTGCGGCTTCAGCTTGACCTTGCGAGAGACGTGCGCCTTGAGGATGCGCGTCTTCAGCACGTTCGATGCCTTGAAGGTCATCACCCGTCGGGGAGAGATCGGAACCTCCTCGCCGGTCTTCGGATTGCGGCCGATCCGCTCATTCTTGTCGCGAACCTGAAAGGTCGCGAAGGAAGAAAGCTTGACGGTTTCACCGCGCACGATGGCGTTGCAGATTTCGTCGATGACGGTTTCGACAAGTTCGGCGGATTCTGTCCGGGAAAGCCCAACCTTGCGGAAAACCGATTCCGCCAGGTCTGCTCGCGTCACTGTTTTTCCGGTCATGGTTTCCCCGCCCATTACAAATTATTTTGTGAAAGCGATCGAAGAGTATTTGTCTTGCGCCTCACGGTCAAGCTCTTGTTCGCCGCCAGTTTTTTAGGATTTGCGCTTACCAGCGCAAGAGAACAGCGCCCCAGGTGAAGCCGCCGCCCATCGCTTCGAGCATCACGAGGTCGCCCTTCTTGATGCGGCCGTCGCCGGCAGCAGTCGCAAGCGCGAGCGGGATCGAGGCGGCCGAGGTATTGCCGTGCAGGTCGACGGTGACGACAACCTTGTCCGCATCGATGTTCAGCTTCTTCGCCGAACCGTCGATAATGCGTCGATTGGCCTGGTGCGGCACCAGCCAGTCGAGGTCTTCGGCAGTTGTCCCGGTCGAATCGAAAGCGGCCTGAATGACATCGGTGATCATCCCGACGGCATATTTGAAGACTTCGCGGCCTTCCATGCGCAGCTTGCCGACGCTGCCCGTCGTCGACGGTCCGCCATCGACATAAAGCTTGTCCTTGTGCGAACCGTCGGAGCGCAGATGCGCGGTCAGCACGCCGCGATCGGCAGACGTCCCCTCACCTTCTGCCGCCTCGAGCACGATCGCGCCGGCGCCATCGCCGAAAAGCACGCAGGTGGTGCGATCGTTCCAATCGAGAATGCGCGAAAAAGTTTCGGCGCCGATGACGAGAACGCGCTTTGCAAGGCCGCCGCGGATATAGGCGTCGGCGGTCGTGACCGCATAGACGAAGCCGGTGCAGACGGCCTGAACGTCGAAGGCGAAACCGTGGCTCATGCCGAGACGGTTCTGGATGTTGACCGAGGTCGCGGGAAAGGTGTTGTCAGGCGTCGAAGTGGCGCAGATGATAAGATCGATATCGGCGGGCGTCAGGCCGCCATTGGCAAGCGCCGCACGCGCGGCCGCCTCGCCGAGCGAGGCCGTCGTTTCGTCGTCGCCGGCGACGTGACGCTGGCGAATGCCGGTGCGCTGGACGATCCATTCGTCCGACGTATCGACGATGGCCTCCATGTCACGATTGGTCATCACGCGCTTCGGAAGTGCGGCTCCGAATCCGCGAACCACTGAACGGATCATATTCGATTGAACCCCATAGCTCATGCCGCTTCCGGGCCTATGGGAGGCAGCCGCTTGGCATGATATTTCTTAAGATCGTTTTCTATTTTCTGATTGAGGCCGTTCTTAGCCATATCGTAGCCGACCTCGATCGCAGCAGCGATGCCTTCGGCATTGGCACCGCCATGACTCTTGATGACGATGCCGTTCAGCCCGAGAAACACGCCGCCATTGACCTTGCTCGGGTCGAGCTTCTCACGAAGCATATCGAAGGCGCTCTTGGCGAAGAGATAACCGATACGGGCGAGCAGGGTGCGCGACATGGCGGCACGCAGATATTCGGCAATCTGCTTGGCGGTGCCTTCAGCGGTCTTGAGCGCGATATTGCCGGAGAAGCCTTCGGTGACGACGACGTCGACCGTGCCCTTGCCGAGATCGTTACCCTCGACGAAGCCGGAATATTCGAGCGAATCGATATTCGCCTCGCGCAACAGCCGGCCGGCCTCCTTGACCTCTTCCTGGCCCTTCACCTCTTCGACACCAACGTTCAGAAGGCCGATCGTCGGGCGTTCGATCTCGAACAACGCGCGCGCCATCGCGCCGCCCATCAGGGCAAAATCCATCAGTTGCTGCGCATCGGCGCCGATCGTCGCACCGACATCGAGCACGATGCTCTCGCCCTTCAGCGTCGGCCAGATCGCCGCGATCGCCGGGCGCTCGATATTGGCCATCGTGCGAAGACAGAATTTCGCCATCGCCATCAGTGCGCCGGTATTGCCGGCCGAGACGGCAACATCGGCGTCGCCGGTCTTCACCGCCTCGATCGAGCGCCACATGGTAGAGACATAGCGGCCGCGGCGCAGCGCCTGGCTCGGCTTCTCTTCCATGCTGACAGCAAGCTCACAGTCGTGAAAGACCGATTTTTCCCTGAGTTTCGGGAATTTGGCGAGAACGGGATCGCACTGTTCCTTAAGGCCGTAAAAAACGAAGGAAATATCCGGATGCCGGTCCAGCGCCTTGGCGGCGCCGGGGATGACAACCTGGGGACCAAAGTCGCCACCCATGAGGTCGAGAGATATTCTGATCACGCGTCCCTGATCCTTCTTTTCGCCGAGGGGCGAAATTTCGGCCAAAATACCGGTTTTGGCGTCGCATACAACTGAATTATGTCAAATGCCAGAGGTGCTTCAGTCCTTTTTCCAGTCCTTGAGGACCGCGAAAGCGGAGGGCTTTTTGTCGTTTTCGCCACTATCCTCGATATGGCCCTTGAACTCGACACCCTCCTTGCGGGGATAGGGATCGATCGCGAGAGCAGCGAATTCGGCAACCACCTCGCCGGCATCGATCGTGTCCCCGACAAAGGTCTCGGGCAGATCGGGACCATCGGGATCGAGCAGCATCTCGCCGGCGTCGTTACCGGGCTGGCGGGCAAGCTTGGAACCCTCAGGCACGAAGATCTGCTCGAAGCTTTCGTCGATCACGGCCTCGACCGGTTCCAGCGTCACGACGCAGGACTGAACGATCTTCGCGTGTACGCGGCCCTTGACACGCACGCCGTCGCGTTTCCAGCGGGCGATCTGCAGATCGGCGCTGAGATCGTCGACGGAGACGACGCTCCAGGCCTCGGCAAGCGCCTTCAACTCGCTGGCATCGGCCTCGATACGGACCTCGACGGGATTGGCCGAGATGTGGCCGACCTTGACGTGATAGGAGAAGGGAACATCCCGATCGTTCTTCATCGTTTCCTCCTTCAGGCGACCGGCGGCAGCGTTGCCGAGCCGCTAACGATCAGCTCTTCCGGAACGGCGGACAGATGGGATTCTGCGGCCATCATCCAGCTGGCCAGGCCGGACATATCGGCCGGTGTCTCGGTTTCCGGGTGGATATTGCGCGTTAATGCAAGCGCCAGCGCTTCGCCATCGCCGGCGTCCATCGCCTTCGAATAGGTTTCGAGCCGGCCGTAGAACATGCCGGCGAGCTTCTTCATGCGTTTCGGCACGCTGTTGTCGCCGATGCCGAGCTCGCGGATCGAGTAGTCGATGTCCTGAAAGAAGGCATCGACGATCTCCTGGGCAATCTCCTGACCGCTGACGGCCGAGGCGCGCGTGCGGCGAAAAAATAGAATCATCACGATCGACAGCATTTCGAAGCGGCCCATGACCGTATCCGGTACATTGAGCCGCTCGTAGAGATCGGGCATGCGCGCGGCTGCGGTCAGCGCCGCATATTGCCTGTCGACGATCACCTGATTGTTGTTTTTCTTGCGGAAGAGCCCGAGGATCATTGTTTTTTCCGGAAATGCCTCATTCTTCACGCCGGCTGGCGTCCGGCCTTGTTGCATGATTTCGAAAGCTGGTTTACCGAAGCAGGCGCGAATTGCAATGCCGATCGTAGCCTGTTTCGGGACGATGCCTTCGAGGTGTCGGCGGAACGAATTCGGGACATTCGACCCGGAATGGCCACAATGGTTTTGCAGGAGGAAGCGTGTAAGGCCCAAACGGCTGCTATCGACACTCAAGGGAGTAGATGTCGTTGAAGAAACGGTATTTCAAGTCTGACATGAAATTCTTCAGCAACGCGGCCATTGCCTTCATAATCGCCTCCACCACTGCTCTTTCCGGCTGCCAGACCAGCACCGTGCTCAACGGCGGCTATGTCGTCGATCAGCAGTCGCTCAATCTCGTTCCGGAAGGCTCCAGCCGCGAACAGGTCCTGCTGTCGCTCGGCACGCCGTCGACGACAGCGACTTTCGATGGTGAGGTTTTCTATTATATCTCGCAGCGTCGCACGCGCGCCGTCGCCTTCCAGAAGCTGAAGGTCGTCGACCAGACCGTTCTGGCCATCTATTTCGACAAGGGCGGCGTCGTCACCCGTCGCGCCAACTATACGCTGCAGGACGGCAAGGTCTTCGATACGATCTCGCGCGTCACGCCGACCGGCGGCAAGGAACTCACCTTCCTGCAGCAGATGCTCTCCGGCGGCAGCGCGGCGAGTGCTGCCCGCAGCCTGTTCGGCGGCGGCGCCGGCGGCACGCCGCAAAATCCGAGCAGCCTGCGCTGAGCGAACATGCTTTCCACGAAAAACCCGCCGGATCGCTCCGGCGGGTTTTTTAGTGGATGTCATCTCGGCCGGGGCGCACATCTCGGCCCAGTAAATTGTCGAGGCCTGCCCATCCGCCTGCCGGCACCCCTCGTTTTGACGGGGAGAAGGGGATATGCCGCAACCTCTCAGTCCCTCTCCCGCGTCTCGCAGGGCACGTCCCCTCTCCCCGTTTTTACGGGGAGAGGGTTAGGTGAGTGGCAGTGGTTTGTTCAACTTATCCAGCCGGTTGCACACATCCACTGTTGCGGCATCAGCCTGCGAGAACGGCAAGCAACAGCAGCGCAACGATGTTGGTGATCTTGATAGCCGGGTTGACGGCGGGGCCGGCGGTATCCTTGTAGGGATCGCCGACGGTATCACCGGTGACGGAGGCCTTGTGCGCATCCGAGCCCTTCATGTGACGCACGCCGTCCTTGTCGACGAAACCGTCCTCGAAGCTCTTCTTGGCATTGTCCCAGGCGCCGCCGCCTGAGGTCATCGAGATGGCGACGAAGAGGCCGTTGATGATGACGCCGAGCAGCGATGCGCCGAGGGCTGCAAAGGCCGAGGCCTTGGACCCGGAGATCAGAAGCACGCCGAAATAGACGACGACGGGGGCAAGCACCGGCAGCAGCGAAGGCACGATCATCTCGCGGATGGCGGCCTTGGTCAGCAGGTCGACGGCCTTGCCGTAATCCGGCTTTTCCGTGCCCTGCATGATGCCGGGCTTCATCTTGAACTGCCGGCGAACCTCCTCAACGATCGAGCCGGCGGCGCGGCCGACGGCTGTCATGGCAATGCCGCCAAACAGATAGGGAATCAGGCCGCCGAAAAGCAGGCCGGCGACAACATAAGGGTTCGACAGCTCGAACGAGATCGTGCCGATATTGGCGAAGTAGGGATATTGGTCGCCGTGCGCCGCAAAATACTTCAGGTCGTTGGCGTAGGCGGCAAAGAGCACCAGCGCGCCGAGACCGGCCGAACCGATCGCGTAACCCTTGGTCACCGCCTTGGTGGTGTTGCCGACGGCGTCGAGCGCATCCGTCGACTTGCGCACTTCCGGCGGCAGATGCGACATTTCGGCGATACCGCCCGCATTGTCGGTAACCGGGCCGAAAGCATCCAGCGCAACGATCATGCCGGCAAGGCCGAGCATGGCGGTGACGGCGATGCCGGTGCCGAACAGGCCGCCGAGCTGATAGGTGGCGAGAATGCCGCCGACGATGACGATGGCCGGCAGGGCGGTCGATTCCAGCGAGACCGCAAGTCCCTGGATGACGTTGGTGCCGTGGCCGGTCACCGAAGACTGGGCGATCGAAACGACCGGACGTTTGCCGGTGCCGGTATAGTATTCGGTGATGACGACGATCAGCGCGGTAACGACGAGGCCGACGAGACCGCAGACGAATAGGTTCGTACCGGTGACGTCGGCGCCGGCAACCGTGCCGAGCGAGCCCCAGCCGACGGTCAGCGAGGTGGCGGCGCCAAGACCGACAATTGACAGCAGGCCGGTGACGATCAGGCCCTTGTAGAGAGCGCCCATGATCGAGCCGTTCGAGCCGAGCTTGACGAAGAAGGTGCCGATGATCGAGGTGATGATGCAGGCGCCGCAGATCGCCAGCGGATAGATCATCGCAGACTGGAGAATCGGCGCGCCGGCAAAGAAGATCGCTGCGAGAACCATGGTGGCGACGACGGAGACCGCATAGGTCTCGAAAAGGTCGGCGGCCATGCCGGCGCAGTCGCCGACATTGTCGCCGACGTTATCGGCAATCGTCGCCGGATTGCGCGGGTCGTCTTCGGGGATACCGGCCTCCACCTTGCCGACGAGGTCGCCGCCGACATCGGCGCCCTTGGTGAAGATGCCGCCGCCGAGACGGGCGAAGATCGAGATCAGCGAGGCGCCGAAGCCGAGCGCCACCAGCGCATCGATGACTTCGCGCGAGCCGCTCTCATGTCCGAGCCCGACGGTCAATATCGTGTAGTAGATGGAGACGCCGAGCAGCGCGAGGCCCGCCACCAGCATGCCGGTGATCGCACCCGACTTGAAGGCGATGTCGAGGCCGGCGGAAAGGCTGGCGGACGCCGCCTGGGCAGTGCGCACATTGGCGCGGACCGAGACGTGCATGCCGATGAAACCGGCAGCACCTGATAGTACGGCGCCGATCAGGAAACCGATGGCGGCGGTGGCGGAGAGAAGCAGCCAGGCAGCGATAAAAACAACGACGCCGACAAGCGCAATGGTTCTGTACTGGCGGGTCAGATAGGCCTGAGCGCCTTCGCGGATATAACCCGCGATCTCCTGCATCCGGCTATTGCCCTGATCGGCGGCAAGCACCGACCTGGTTGCCCAGGCGGCATAGACCACCGAGAGCAGACCGCATGCGATTACGCATAAAAGAATGGTCATTTCGCTCTTTCCTCCCATAGGCCGGAGCTCACTCCTTCTCCGGCAGATACGCCGCCGACTCGCCTTCCTCTCCACAGAATGCACAGCTAAGCGGTGCGGAGATTGCGTGGTCGATCACGTGGCGTCAAGCCCGCAAAGGCCGAAAACCATTGCGGTACGAAGAAAGACGTAGGGAGATGTTCGGCGGCTAAAGAGTTACTTCTTCGCCTCGCCGCGGACCTGCTTGGCGATGCGGTCGAGCACGGCATTGACGAGCTTCGGCTCGTCGTCATCGAAAAAGGCTCGAGCGATCTCGACATATTCGGTGACGATGACCGCCACCGGGACGTCTTTGCGATCGAGGAGTTCGAAAACGCCGGCACGCAGGATGGCGCGCACCGTGCTATCGAGGCGCGACAGCGCCCAATCATCCTGCAGCGCTGCAGCGATCAGCGGATCGAGGCGGACCTGATCACGCACGACGCCGGAGACGATGGAGCGGAACCAGGCGGCATCGGCCTTCAGATAGGTCGCGCCGTCGAGTTCCTGGCCGAGACGGTGCGCTTCGTATTCGGCGACGATTTCCAGAACGCCGGTGCCGCCGACATCCATCTGGTAGAGCGCCTGAACGGCCGCCAGGCGGGCAGCGCCCCGCTGGTTCGCAGTCTTGACCGGCCGTTCCGTCTTGTCGTCGTTCATTCGTTATGCACCCAGTTTCTGCTTCAGCGCGATCATCGTCAGCGCCGCACGAGCGGCAAACCCGCCCTTGTCCTTGTCCGAACGGCGGGCGCGCGCCCAAGCCTGTTCGTCATTTTCCACGGTCAGGATGCCGTTGCCGATGGCAAGGGATTCGCTGACTGCCAGATCCATCAGAGCGCGCGAGGATTCGTTCGATACGATATCGAAATGGTAGGTCTCGCCGCGAATGACCATGCCGAGAGCGACATAGCCGTCATAATGGGTGCCGCCATTGTCGTCCCCATCGAGTGCCATGGCAATCGCTGCCGGAATTTCCAACGCGCCGGGAACGGTGACGACCTCATAGGTGGCCCCGGCTTGCTCGAGCGCAAAGGTCGCGCCTTCGAGCAGCGCGTCGGCCATGTCGTCATAGAAGCGGGCCTCGACGATCAAAATATGGGGAGCGGTCTCTCTCGACATTGTTTACCTTCGGTTGGCGGGACTTTTTCCACTCGACAGCCCGCGGTCAAAACATGCCTTCATCGGAATGGCAAGCACTTTCGGCCGGTGCCGCAAATGCGAAAGAGGAAATATCGACAAGGGGATAGCCGAAACATCACTGCCGAGCCGGCAAAGCTTCGAAATCCGCTTTTCCGGAAGCGCGGAAAACGGCAATTCGAAGGCCGTTTTCATGAAGAATTTTTAATGCGTTTTCAGTGGCTTAACCTATTGAATAGCGAAAACGGCACCGCCAATTCCTTATCGTGACGCAGACGATCCCCTGCACGACAGCCGACCGTCAAAGCAGATGAAAGGATTAAATCATGAACCGCATTGTCACAATCACCATCGCCGCAGCCCTCTCCTCCCTCGCATTTGCCGGCGTCAGCCGGGCCGAGAGCTTCGGAATGAACTCCGCCCAGGGCATCGAGCAGACGCTCAGGACCTTCCGGGGCAATGACTTCAATGTCGAGCAGGTTCGCAACTGGCACAATCTCGACGACGAAACGACAGGTCCGCGCTCGGCCCCGGAACGCTCCAGCCAGGCGATACGCGGCATCCAAGCCTCGATCGATGCCAACAGATCACTTGCACACCGTCTGAACAATGAGGGCGTCGATGTCCGCAACATCGTCAATGCCGAACAGGCGGCGGATGGAAGCGTGACCTTCTACGTCCGCTGAGGTCACAACCTGCTGCAAGCAACAGAGCGTCCGGCGCGTCCATCCCAAGCGCGGCGTTCGAAGCATGGGCGGCGGTCTCCTCTCCGCCCATGCCGAGGATTTTCCAGGGTCAGCGCCCCATCGCCATTGAATTTTCCGGCAAGATGATAGCTTCTCTTCCTGCAACAGGAGGACATCATGGCGGCGGAATCGAAAGCGGTCATCAATATCGCTGATCTCAAGCTCGACTACTGGAAACAGGGCGAGTTCTACGAAGGCGCCGACGTCTCGTTCGGCGTGCTGCTCGGCCTGGCGGGCCTCGGCATCAGCTACAATGAGGTGCCATCGGGCAAATCGAGTTGCCCCTTGCACAATCACCACGTCGAAGACGAGCTATTCTACGTGATCGCAGGCACCGGCGAATACCGCTTCGGTAGCGAGCGCCATCCGGTCCGGGCCGGTGACGTGCTCGGCGCACCGGCGGGCGGGCCGGAAACGGCGCACCAGCTCATCAATACCGGCACAACCACGCTCATCTATCTCGGCATTTCGACGATGGCGAAAACCGAGATCGTCGAATATCCCGATTCCGGAAAGTTCCTCGCCAGGACCAACAGGGACGCGACAGCAACCGGGCGCTTCCGCCACATCGGAAGGACCGAAGGCGATCTTGACTATTGGGACGGCGAGCCCGGCGCCTGAACGCGATTTCCACAAGGACCCATCGTGATCGACATACCCACCCTAGAAACGGAGCGGCTGACGCTTCGCCCTCACCGTCTCGACGATTTCGAGGCGCATGCGGCGCTGTGGGCGGATGAAACCGTCGTTCGCTTCATTACCGGTGCGCCGTCGACGCGCGAGCAGAGCTGGAGCCGCATGCTGCGCATCGCCGGCATGTGGCACCATATGGGTTTCGGCTTTCTGGCGATCGTGGAAAGGGAAAGCGGCAGGTTCATCGGCGAAGCTGGTTTCCTCGAAGCCCGGCGCGATATGGAACCGTCGATCGAAGGAACGATGGAGATCGGCTGGGCGCTGATGCCCGCAGCCCATGGTCGCGGTTATGCCACAGAGGCGCTGACGGCTCTGATCGGCTGGGCGGAAGCGCATTTTCCGGGAACGCCGATGAGCTGCATCATCTGTCCCGAGAACCACGCCTCGCTGCGCGTCGCAGCCAAACTCGGTTTCCGCGAGATGGTGCGCACGCAGTATAATGGCGAGGTCATTCAGTTTTCCCGTTAGGAAATTCCGCCAGCCGGGCAGCATAACGCGCCATGGTGTCAACTTCGAAATTGACGAAATCGCCGGCCTTGCGCTCACCCCAGGTGGTGACGTCGAGCGTATGGCGGATGAGCAGGACGTCGAAATCGGAGCCGTCGACCGCGTTGACGGTCAGCGAAGTGCCGTCGAGTGCGATCGACCCCTTGGGGGCGACGAATTTCGCCAGATGTTCGGGCGCACGCAGGCGATAGCGGGTGGCGTCACCCTCCGATGTCACCGAGAGGATTTCCGCCTTGCCGTCGACATGGCCGGAAACGATGTGGCCGCCGAGTTCGTCGCCGATCTTCAACGACCGTTCGAGATTGATGCGGCTGCCTTCGCGCCAAGTGCCGATCGTCGTCAACCGCAGCGCCTCTTCCCAAGCTTCCACCTCGAACCAACGGCCATTGCTGCCTTCATCAGGCAGGCCGGTCACGGTGAGGCAGATGCCGGAATGGGAGATGGACGCGCCCATATCGATGGTCGCAGGATCGTAACTTGTTGCGACGCGGAGCTTGATGCCCTCCTTCAGCGGGGAAACGGATTCGACTGTGCCGACATCGGTGACTATTCCGGTGAACATCAAAGCTCTCTCTCGTATTCGTCCAGGCGATCGTCGCCAAACGTTCGCGTGTCCATATGCATGAAACCGGATGGTATGTCGGTTGCCTGCAACGGGGATTCAATACCGCCCTTACCGATGACGATAGGCGACTGGTAAAGCTGGATACGGTCGACAAGGCCGGCGTCAAGGAAAAGCCGGGCAGTCTTGGCGCCGCCCTCGACAAGAAGCGAGGAAATGCCGCGCGTGGCAAGCGCCGGCAGCAGGACCTCGGGGTGATAGGGATTGCAGTAGACGATTTCGACACCGGCGGCTTCGAGCGCAGCGCGGCGGGAATTTATGACGGAGGGGTCAGTGGGTGGGGTACCCCCCTCTGCCCTGCCGGGCATCTCCCCCACAAGGGGGGAGATTGGCTGGGGTTTAGCTCCCTGCCCTACATCTTCTGTTGCTGGTGATGCTGAATCTGCTTGGGACGTCGGATCGCGCTCCTTGCCGATCTCCCCCCTTGTGGGGGAGATGTCCGGCAGGACAGAGGGGGGTAATCCCTCAGCATCCGCCGCCAACGGCGAAACGTCCTCGCTCGCCACCACGATGACCGGCACCTCCCGCGCCGTCTGAACCAGCTTGCTCGTCAGCGGCAATGCCAGCGCGGGATCGAGCAAGATGCGGATCGGCGACTGGGCTTCGAGCCCCGGGGTCCGCACCGTCAGCAGCGGGTCATCTGCTACAGCGGTGCCGATGCCGACCAGGATCGCATCGGTTTCGGCGCGCAGCGCCTGTACCTCGGCGCGAGCCTCCGGACCGGTGATCGCCACCTGCCCGGCCCCCTCACGGCCGATCATGCCATCGGCGGAAACGGCAAGCTTGAGAGTCACATAGGGGCGGTTCTTCGTTTGGCGGGTGAGATAGGCGGCCAGCGAACGCCGGCCCTCCGTCTCCAATACGCCGGCATCCACCTCGATGCCGGCTTGGCGCAGCATGGCGATGCCGCGGCCGGAGACGCGCGGATCGGGATCGGTGACGCTGATGACGACGCGGGCCACGCCATAGGCGATCAGCGCCTCGGCGCAGGGCGGCGTCTTGCCGTGATGCGAGCAGGGTTCGAGCGTCACATAAGCGGTAGCGCCACGGGCGAGTTCGCCGGCTTCGGCGAGCGCCTGCGGCTCGGCATGCGGGCGGCCGCCGAGCGCCGTGACCGCGTGGCCGACAATGATGCCATCTTTGACGATCAAGCAGCCGACAGAAGGGTTGGTGGCGGTGCGGCCGAGATGCTGACGCGAGAGGTGGATCGCAGCCGCCATGAAACCTTCGTCATCCGCCGTGACGCTCATGGCTCATCTATCCAGCGGGTCGCGGGCGATCTTGGCGTTTATTTCGGAAATGACCTTCTCGAAATCCTCGGCAAGCGAGAAATCCCGGTAGACCGAGGCGTAGCGCACGAAGCCGACATCGTCGAGGCTCTTCATCGCTTCCAGCACCTGCAGCCCGATCTGCTCGGAGGAAATTTCGGTCTCGCCGGAACTTTCGAGTCGGCGGACGATGCCGGAGACGGCGCGCTCAATGCGATCCCGCTCAACGGGGCGCTTGCGCAGCGCCACTTCGAAGGAGCGCACCAGTTTGTCGCGATCGAAGGGCACCTTGCGGCCGGTCTTCTTGATGACCATCAGCTCGCGCAGCTGAACGCGCTCGAAGGTGGTGAAGCGGCCGCCGCAATCCGGACAGATACGCCGCCGGCGGATGGACGTATTGTCCTCCGCCGGACGCGAATCCTTGACCTGGGTATCTTCCGAACCGCAATAGGGGCAGCGCATCGCTACTCCTTACCCCATGTAGCCGTACATGGGGAAGCGGTCTGTGAGGTTGACCACTTTGCCGCGCACGGCGGCTTCGACGGCGGCGTTGCCGTCATCGGAATTGGCGACCTTGAGGCCGTCGAGAACTTCGACGATCAGGTTGCCGATTTCGCGGAATTCGGCCTCCTTGAAGCCACGCGTCGTGCCGGCCGGTGCACCCAAACGCACGCCTGACGTGACGAAGGGCTTTTCCGGGTCGAAGGGAATGCCGTTCTTGTTGCAGGTGACGTAGGCGCGGCCGAGCGCTGCCTCGGCGCGCTTGCCGGTGGCGTTCTTCTTGCGCAGGTCGACGAGCATCAGGTGGTTGTCGGTGCCGCCGGAAACGACATCGAGGCCGCCTGCGATCAGCGTTTCGGCAAGCGCCCGGGCATTCTTGACGACCTGGGCGGCATATTCCTTGAATTCCGGCTGCAGCGCCTCGCCGAAGGCGACGGCCTTGGCGGCAATGATGTGCATCAGCGGACCACCCTGCAGGCCGGGGAAAACGGCCGAATTGAACTTCTTGGCCAGATCCTCTTCATTGGTGAGGATGACGCCGCCGCGTGGGCCGCGCAGCGACTTGTGAGTCGTCGTCGTCGCGACGTGGCAATGCGGGAACGGCGACGGATGCTGACCACCGGCGACAAGACCGGCGATGTGGGCCATGTCGACCATCAGATAGGCGCCAACCGAGTCGGCGATCTCGCGGAAACGCTTCCAGTCCCAGATGCGGGAATAGGCGGTGCCGCCGGCGATGATCAGCTTCGGCTTGTGCTCTTCGGCCTTGCGGGCGACTTCATCCATGTCGAGCAGGTTGTCGCCTTCGCGCACGCCGTAGGAAACGACGTTGAACCACTTGCCGGACATGTTGACCGGCGAACCATGCGTGAGGTGGCCGCCCGAATTCAGGTCGAGACCCATGAAGGTGTCGCCCGGCTGCAGCAACGCCAGGAACACGGCCTGGTTCATCTGCGAGCCGGAATTCGGCTGAACGTTGGCGAAATTGACGCCGAACAGCTTCTTGGCGCGCTCAATCGCCAGCTCCTCGGCAATGTCGACGAACTGGCAGCCGCCGTAATAACGCTTGCCGGGGTAACCCTCGGCATATTTGTTGGTCATGATGGAGCCCTGGGCTTCCAGCACGGCGCGGGAGACGATGTTCTCGGAAGCGATCAGTTCGATCTCGTGCCGTTGGCGACCGAGTTCCTTTCCGATCGCGCCGAAGATTTCCGGATCGACGTCCGCAAGCGAGCGATTGAAGAAGGATTCGGTGGAAGCATTGGTCATGGGCGGGCTCCTCAACTGGAATGCGCTGAGGTATTAGCCTTCCGCTGTGGCAAGGGCAATACGAAGAACGACATTTGCTGAGCAAAGCGCGCGCTCCAGCCATTTTGCGACAGCGCGGCGCCGAAGAATGATGGCGACGGGACAGAGCGTCCCCGTCAACATAAAAAAACCGCGCCGGGAGGGCGCGGTTCGAGGGTGCGATGCAGAGGTCGCCGCTTATTGCACCGGCTGTTCCATGCCGGCCGTGGTGTCGAGCGCGAGCTCGGCATTGCCATCCATCTGATAGATGTCGTCGCGGAACTGGACGATGCCGTCGGGCATGCCCCAGGCGGAGATGTAGACGAAATAGACCGGAACTTCGGTGGCGAGCTTGATTGGCGTGTTGACGCCGCTTGCGATCACCTGCTCCATCTGCTGGCGGCTCCAGCCCGGCGTCTCGCGCAACAGCCAGGTCGACAGGTCGCGCACGTTCTGAACGCGGACGCAGCCCGACGACTCGAAACGCATGAGCTTGTTGAACAGGCCCTGCTGCGGCGTGTCGTGCATGTATTCGCCGTTCTTGTTGTAGAAGTTGATCTTCGTCGACGCCATGGCGTTGATCTTGCCCGGGTCCTGGCGGAACATCAGGTTCGGCGCCTCGCCGTTCCAGTCGACAGTCTCCGGAGAAACCTCGTTGCCCTTGCCGTCGATCAGGCGGATCGCGTTCTTTTCCAGATAGGTCGGATCCTTGCGCATCAGCGGCATGATGTCCTTTTCGACGATCGAGCGCGGCGCGGTCCAGTATGGGTTGAGGATGACTTCGTAGATCTTCGAGTTGACGAGATGCGTCGGGCGGCTCAGACGGCCGACAACCGCGGTGTGGCGGGTGGCAACGCTGCCGTCTTCGACAGCCTCGACATAGGCGGCCGGAATGTTGACCATCAGATGGCGGCGGCCGAGATCTTCCGGGAAGGTCTGCAGGCGGACCAGGTTGGTGTTGAGCTGCTGCAGGCGGACATCGGCCGGAATGTTCATCGCCTTCAGCGTGAACTCGCCGAGAACGCCGTCGGACGGCAGGCCGTGACGCGCCTGGAAGCGCTTGACGGCGCCGTCGACATAAGAATCGAAGGCGTTCGACATGCCTGCCTCGCGCGGCAGGTCGCCGGTGATCGCAAGGCGCTGGCGCAACGCCTGGACGGCGGGAGAGGAAACGCCGAGCTGCAGGCGCTGATCACCGGGATTGACTTCGGGCCAGCCGCCGGCGGCCGCAATCTGCTGATACTGCATGATCGCCTGCTGGGCACTGGCGACCGACTGGGGACCGAGGATCGGCGTGTTGGAAACGACGGCGGTCGCCGTGCGCGAAGCCGCCTTGGCATCGAACTGGTCGTCCCAGTTGCCGCGGCGCGGCGCGTTGATCAGCGTATCGAGCGCCGACTGCGCCAATGCCGGCGCGGCCATCGCGCTGGCGCCAATCGTTGCCGCGGACGCAAGGAAAGCGCGGCGCGAGAGAGCTTCATTTCCGTTTTTCTTCGACATAGTCCCAACCACTGAATGCCGCATGCAAGGAAGCGCGGCGCTTTGCGATATCACTGCGCCGTAACGCAGATCCCTATCCATTCGTTCTCCCGGCACATCGGAATATTCCGCCCGTCGCATCACAATATTGCGATGCGAAAGTCTGAACGTTCCTGGTCCATTGAAAGCGCCGGTTGCTAACTTCCGCTGCCACACCAATATGGCCAATTCGTGTTGCCTGGACCGCAGATAGCTGCCGATGGCCGAGTCATCACGCAACGAACCATGTGACGAGGTAAATCGTGCCGGTTAATAACGGCTAAAAAACGGCTTGAATACCGGCCCTTACGCTTGGCCGCCATGCGTTGCAAAGATGCCACGCGGAGCGCAAACGGCAAAACCGGACGCGCAGGGAACGCATCCGGTTTTCTTCAACCCTGAAAGGAGGTCGAGGGTCTTAGAGGCGATACATGATCGAGTCGTTCCAGAAGCGATCGAGGCGCTGGAGCAGCTTGTTCATCTGGGTGAACTCGTCGGTGCCGATCCCGCCGACCTTGTCGATCGAGGCGATGTGGCGTTCGTAGAGCTTGGCGACCGTTTCGGCTATGTCCTGGCCGGTTTCGGTCAGGCTGATGCGAACCGAGCGGCGGTCGATACGGGAGCGCTGGTGGTTGATGAAGCCGAGGTCGACCAGCTTCTTGACGTTGTAGGAAACATTGGAGCCGAGATAGTAGCCACGGGAGCGCAGCTCGCCGGCGGTCAGCTCGGAATTGCCGATGTTGAAAAGGAGCAGCGCCTGGATGGCGTTGACGTCGCTGCGACCCTGACGGTCGAACTCGTCCTTGATGACGTCGAGAAGACGGCGGTGAAGACGTTCGACAAGATGAAGGGATTCCATGTAAAGATCACGGATGCCCTGATCCTGTTGGTCACGGAAGTTGGATACCGCCTGCGGCTTGATTTTCGTGTTCATATTGACTGCCTCACTGTTTGTTTGGCGGTGTCGTTTTCTTCCCGCCTTGAGTGAGACCCTATCGAATACATATAAAATTCGACTTAAACCGCAGGCTTAATGGAGCCTTACCGGAAACTCCACGTTGTCTCAGGGTAAATCAACACTTACCTGGCGGCGGTGCCGGCGCTTTTCCAGCCAGAGCAACAGGCGGAAAATGCAGTAGACCGCGGCGACCATGAGATGCAGCAGGATGATCAGCTTGTTGGGCCCGAAAATGTCAGGCAGCAGACCATACATCAGGATCTGCCCGCCTGCGGCCAGCACCCAGATAACCGGCCCCCATGAGACGGTGAGCCAGAGGCCGAGCGAGGCGACGGGAAAAAGCACGGCAAGGCTGGTGCTCGCCACCTTCCACGGCAGGCTCAAAAGATCGAAGCGGCCGGCGCCGACCAAGGAATAGCCGACGAGCATCGCCCAATATTGCAGCCCGAACCAGAAGCAGGATACGGCCACCAACCTCAGGAAGAGGATGAAGAGAAGATCCGCCAGAGTGCGTTTCGGTATTGTCGGGGAATCGGTTTCCATGGCGCAAACATCGGTTCGGGATCGGATCGTTACAAGCAGTTTTTCCGCCGCGGCCAATCGTCCGGTTTGGATTTTCCGGGCGCCATGATAATGAGCGCTCCGATAAATGGAATGGGCCAGGGATAGATATCATGCAGGATAAGACGCATCTCGTCGACGACATCACCGGCCATCGCCGCATGCGGCGCAATCGCAAGGCAGACTGGACGCGCCGGCTGGTGCAGGAGAACCGGCTGACGGTCGACGACCTGATCTGGCCGATCTTCATCGTGCCGGGCTCCGGTATCATCGATCCGATCCCCGCCATGCCCGGCGTCAACCGTATGAGCATCGACAAAGCCGTCGAGGCCGCGCGCGAAGCGGCCGACCTCGGCATTCCGGCGCTGGCGACCTTTCCCAATATCGAGATGGAGCTGCGCGACGAGACCGGCTCGAACAGCCTCGAGGCCAACAATCTGATCAATCGGACAACAGTGGCGATCAAGAAGGCGGTGCCCAATATCGGCGTCATCACCGACGTGGCGCTCGATCCCTTCACCAGCCATGGCCATGACGGAATCCTGAGAGACGGCGAGATCGTCAACGACGAGACCGTCGACCAGGTGGCGCGCGCCGCCGTCATGCAGGCCGATGCCGGCGCCGACATCATCGCCCCATCGGAGATGATGGACGGGCGCATCGGCGCCATCCGCAGGGCGCTCGATGCGGCCGGCCACCAGAGCGTCGGCATCATGAGCTATGCAACGAAATTCGCGTCCGCCTTTTACGGCCCCTATCGCGAGGCGATCTCCACGGGCGGGCTGCTGAAAGGCGACAAGAAGACCTATTATATCGACCCCGCCAACGGCACCGAGGCGATCCGCGACGCCGCCCTCGACGTCGAGGAAGGTGCCGACATGCTGATGGTAAAGCCCGGCCTGCCCTATCTCGACATCTGCTGGCGGATGAAGGAGGCCTTCGGCCTGCCGACCTTCGCCTACCAGGTGTCCGGCGAATATTCGCAGATCAAGGCAGCGGCGATGAACGGCTGGATCGACGGCGAACGGGCGATGCTCGAAACGCTGCTGTCGTTCAAGCGGGCTGGATGCGACGGCATCCTTACCTATTTCGCGGTCGAGGTGGCGAAAATTCTCGCAAAGAGGTGATTTCGGGGCGAATGATTGTATTTCGCCCCGCCGACACCATATCAGCGGCGTCGCTTTTGCGAGAGGAGATTGAGATGAGCTACAACCCCAATCCGCTTTATGCCGCACCGGAGGACTGGCGCGCCTATAGCGGCGTGTTGAGCCGCCGTGTCTTTGCCTTCATCCTCGATTACCTCATCGTGGCGCTGCTGTGCATTCCCGCCGCGATCGTTCTGTTCTTCCTGTCGATCGTCACGCTCGGCCTCGGCTTCTTCCTCTACCCTGCCCTCTTCGTCATCGTCGCCGGCCTTTACTTCGGCCTGACGGTCGGCGGGCCGAGCCAGGCTTCGCTCGGCATGCGGGCAATGGGGATCGCGATCGTGCGCGTCGATGGACGGCCGATGGATTTCCTGACGGCGATCGTGCATCTGGCGCTGTTCTGGATACTCAACTCGGTGCTGACGCCGCTCATCCTGCTTGCCGGCCTGTTTATCGAGCGCAGCCGTCTCATCCACGACCTCCTGGTCGGCACGGTGACGGTACGCACTGCCTGAGACCTGCCTGTCTGAGATCCTGGCGGAGACGAAAAAGTCTCCGCCTTCCCCTGTACCGGGGATGACGACGCTCCATATCCAAGATTAGAAGACTGAAATGTACGGCGAAGGCCGCCGCGCTGTTGACGTTTTCTATTCTTAGGTCATGCTGTCAGAAAACGGCACTGTCTCGACAAGGAAATTTCCGCGACACATGAATACGCAGACGACGCCATCCCCGCAGTTTTATCTGACGGCTCCGGCTGCGTGTCCGTATCTGCCGCATGAGATGGAGCGCAAGGTCTTCACCCATCTGGTCGGCCCGCGGGCCGCCGAAATGAACGACATCCTCACCCAAGGCGGGTTCCGCCGCTCGCAGAACATCGCTTACCGTCCGGCCTGCGAATCCTGTCGCGCCTGCGTTTCCGTGCGGATTCTCGCTCAGGAATTCGAACCGACGAAATCGATGAAACGGGCGCTTGCCGCCAACTCCGACGTCATCGCCACCGAATTCGCAGCCCAGCCTTCCAGCGAGCAATATTCACTCTTCCGGCGCTACCTCGATTTCCGTCACCAGCAGGGCGGCATGTCCGATATGACCGTGCTCGATTATGCGATTATGGTGGAAGACACGCATGTGAACACGCGAATCATCGAATACCGCCGGCGCGAGGAAGGCTCCGGGCTGGAAGAGCGGCCGAAGGGTGAGCTACTTGCCGCCGCACTGACCGACACGATGAGCGACGGGCTGTCGATGGTCTATTCCTACTTCAATCCGTCGCTCGAGCGTCGTTCACTCGGCACATTCATGATTCTCGACCATGTCAGGCGCGCGAAAGCGCTCGGCCTGCCGCATGTCTACCTCGGCTATTGGGTTCAGGGATCACGGAAAATGGACTATAAGACCCGTTTCCAGCCGCAGGAGCATCTGACCCCGCGCGGCTGGGAGCGTTTCGACCCCTCCTCCATGCCCGAAAGCACCCACGACTGAATGTTCCCCACTGCTCTTTCCGAACATTGGAAAGGCCTGTTGCTGACGGCGATCGGCGGGCTGGCGCTTTCCATGGATATCCCGCTCGTCCGCCTTGGCGACGGCGACATTTGGTCGATTCTCGGAGTGCGGAGCGCAGCAACGGTTGTCGCCACGCTCGTCATCCTCGGAGCAATGCGCCTTGTTTCGGGCAAGTGGCCGGTGCTCGTTCCAGGGCGACCCGGTCTGATCGCCGGTCTGCTCTACGGTCTCTCTTCCCTCACCTTCGTGCTGGCCGTCTTCAACACGGCCACCGCCAATGTCGTCTTCATCGTCGCCTTCAACCCAATGTTCGGGGCTCTTCTTTCCTGGATTTTCCTCAAGGAGAAGCCCCCGGCCGCAACGTTGATCGCCATGCTGTTCATGATCCTTGGCGTTGGATTGATCGTGAGCGGAGGACTTTCCAGCGGCCATGTTTTTGGCGACGCCATGGCGCTTCTCAGCGCGCTTATTCTTGCCGCAGCCATCACCGTCGGACGGGCCTCGCGCCGGCAAATGGGCTTCGTGCCGCTGCTTGCCGCCATCCTGCCGGCTGTACTCGGCCTCACGCAGGCTCTGCCCTCAGGGCTTTCTATCGCCCATCCCGGCTGGATCCTCTTCAACGGCGCCATCGTGATGCCGGTCGCCTTCTGGTGCCTGGCGACCGGGCCACGTTATCTGTCCGCGCCTGAAGTCGGCATGTTCTATCTCTTGGAAACGGTGCTCGCGCCGATCTGGGTCTGGCTGATCTTTGCCGAAACGCCCGTAACGACGACGCTCGTCGGTGGCGGCATCCTCACGGCGACAATCGCAGTGCATTCCCTCTGGATGGCGCGACGCAAGAGCGCCAGGCAAGTCTCGTGATGTGACGTTGTCGCCTGCTCGGCGCAGGCACCTTCCCGCGGCCGGCCGATGCATAAGGCCAATTACGGTTGCGACCATGTCGTCGACTCGCCGCCGCATAGCTTTGGCCTTGCCCGCAAGCATGCATTCGTCGACGGCAACAAAAGCATCGAGATCGTCGCCGCCGGTGTATTCCTGCTCGAAAATGGCTAAGAGATTGAGACCACCGATGCCAATCTCTAGGCTTTCGTCCTCGGCGTCGCCGCCGAAGAGGTGGAGGAAGAAGGCGCGACCAGCTTTCTGCGTGACTTCAGCGTGCCGCTCAACCAGTAGCCTTCAACTGCTGCTGTTCCAGTTCCCTGCCGAGCGCTTCGACGACATGCGCCCAGCCTTTCCGTGTTTTCTCCTCGTGTGCGGCCCATTCGGCGCACATTTCATGGGTCAACGTCAGGCGGCTGCCGCCGCCGAGAGGCTCGATGTCGATTTCGACGCGATCGCAATTGTGGTCGTGCTCCTCAACGGAAAAGCTGAAGACCATGCGTTGCGGGCGCTTCAATTCCAGGAAGACGCCCTGATGAAAGGCGTCGCCGGTCGGGCGACGGTCGACGACGAAGAAACGTCCGCCGACGCGCGGATCGATGTCGGCACGGATGACGTGACCATCATCGGTTGCAAACAGGAAGCGGCGGGCAATTTCGGGGTTGAGCCAGGCGTCGTAGACCACAGCGGGCGGGGCCTTGTAGGTCTGGCTGACATGCAATTTGATGGTGCTGGCGGGCATCGATTTTCCTCCGGTAGGGGCACGCGCGCCTTCCCGAAGCGCAACGAACCACAGCCGTTCCGTCCGCCCACGCAACCGGCCTTCTCTTATTTTTGATAACAGCAATGAGATAGAGAAGTTCCCGCGCCCGCCAAGAGCCGAGCGCGCAATTTAATTCGGTACAAAATCAAGGCGTTACGGCAAGTCCTTTGTGCGCCTGAACAGACACGCGGCGCTGTAAAGCCTCAGCCCGCGAATTTGCCGCTGCGCGGGAAGCCCTTCGGCACGGTGCGGCCGGCGCTGGCGCGGTCGCCCAGCCATTCGGCGAGCTCGTCCTTGTTCTTCGTGAAGGTGCGGCCGGCGCTGTCTTCCCAGACGAGGCCGTCTGATATCGCGAAGCAGCGGACGTCGGAAATGCCGCCATCCTTGTAGCGCTGCAGGCGCACGCCCTTGCCGCGCGACATTTCCGGCACCTGCGCGAGCGGGAAGACCAGCAGCTTGCGGTTTTCGCCGACGACGGCGACATGATCGCCGCTGACGGGCACCAGCAGCTGCGTTTCCTCCGGCAGCGCGACATTCATGATCTGCTTGCCTTTGCGCGTGTTGGCGACCAGTTCCGCCTCTGGAACGACGAACCCGTTGCCGGCCGTCGAGACGATCAGCTGCTTGCGCGAGGAATCGTGGACGAAGGCGGTCAGCACCGCCTGGTCGTTGTCCATGTCGACCATGATACGCAACGGTTCGCCATGGCCGCGACCGCCAGGCAGCTTATCGCCACCGAGCGTGAACGCCTTGCCGCCTGTCGTGACGATCAGGATCTTGTCTGTTGTCTGCGCCGGGAAGGCGACCTTCAGGCCGTCGCCTTCCTTGAAGGTCAGCGTCGCCGTGTCGGCGATGTGGCCCTTCAGGGCGCGGATCCAGCCCTTTTCGGAAATGACGACGGTGATCGGCTCCTTCTCGATCATCGCCTGCTGGATCGCCTCTTCATCGGCCTCAGGCGCTTCGGCGAACTGGGTGCGGCGGCGGCCGACCTCGGTCGCCTTGGCGAATTTCTTCTTCACTTCGCCGATTTCCCAGGCGACCGTCTGCCACTGCTTGTCGTCGGAGGCAAGCAGCGCCTCGATCTCGCTCTTTTCCTTGGTGAGTTCGTCGAACTCCTTGCGAATTTCGAACTCTTCCAGCTTGCGCAAGGCGCGCAGCCGCATGTTGAGGATTGCCTCGACCTGATTGTCGGTCAGATCCCATCGCGCCATCATGACGGGTTTCGGCTCGTCTTCCTCGCGGATGATCCGGATCACCTCGTCGATGTTGAGGTAGGCAATCAGAAGACCGCCGAGGATTTCGAGACGCTTGTCGATTGCGGCCAAACGGAAGCGTGACCGGCGCTGCAAGACCTCGCGACGATGGTCCAGCCACTCCTTCAGCACCTCGTTCAGCGCCATGACCTTAGGAATGCGCCCCATGGACAGGACGTTCATGTTGAGCGGGAAGCGGCTTTCGAGCTCCGTCAGCTTGAACATCGATTCCATCAGGATCGTCGGATCGACGCTGCGCGACTTCGGCACCAGGACGATGCGGATGTCCTCGGCCGATTCATCGCGGATGTCTTCCAACAGCGGCAGCTTGCGGGCGATCAGCAGTTCAGCGATCTTTTCGATCAGCCGCGATTTCTGCACCTGGAAAGGAATTTCGGTGACGACGATCTGGTAACCGCCACGGCCCAAATCCTCCGTCTGCCATTTCGCCCGCACGCGGAAACCGCCGCGGCCGGTGCGATAGCTCTCGATGATGCTGTCGCGGCTGTCGATGATGATGCCGCCTGTGGGGAAATCCGGGCCGGGAATGAATTCGACGAGCTTTTCGACGGTCGCATCCGGATGTTTGATCAGATGCAGGGCGGCGTCGCAAAGCTCGTGGGCATTGTGCGACGGGATCGAGGTCGCCATGCCGACGGCGATGCCGGAGGAGCCGTTGGCGAGCAGGTTCGGGAAGGCGCCGGGAAGGACAACCGGCTCGGAATTCGATTCGTCATAGGTGTCGCGGAAATCGACGGCGTCCTGATCGATGCCTTCGAGCAGCAGTTCGGAGACCGCCGTCATCTTCGATTCGGTGTAACGCATGGCGGCGGGGCTGTCGCCGTCGATATTGCCGAAATTGCCCTGGCCGTTGACCAGCGTGTAGCGCTGCGAGAAATCCTGGGCGAGACGGGCAAGCGCGTCATAGATCGACTGGTCGCCGTGCGGATGGTAGTTACCCATCACCTCGCCGACGATCTTGGCGCATTTGCGGAAGGCCGAGGTCGGCCTCAGCCCCATCTCGTTCATGGCATAGACGATGCGGCGATGGACGGGCTTCAGCCCGTCGCGCACGTCAGGCAAGGCGCGATGCATGATGGTCGACAGCGCATAAGCGAGATAGCGCTGCTCGAGCGCCGCCTTGAGGTCGACCGGCTGGATGTTGTCGTCGTCTCCGCCGGAAGGCGGCAAAATCTCTTGTCCCATGGGTCCTGACTAGCCCAGAAGTGGCCGGCGGGCAAGGAATCCGGGCCATTGCAGCTGTGGATGAAGTCTTGGCACCGACATCAAAGGATGAGACACACGTTCCGCCGCAATTTGGACTTCGTTTGCCGTTCCTTTCAACAGAAATTTAGAAGTCCGTAAATATAAAGCGGGCCCAATCCGTAGTAGCGTAACTGCAGATTTTAGAACCGCCACACGCCACCAGAGGAATCACCCCATGAACTTTTACCGGACAATGCGGCTGATGCTGTCGAGCGCAGCCTTTTTTTCGCTCGCCGGCTCGGCCTTCGCTCTCGATGGCACCGATCTGCTGAACAAGATCAATGCCGCTTATGCCGCACAGGGCGGGACGATTGCAGCTGAGAACATCGACATCGACGGCACGACCGTGACGTTGAAGAATGTCACCCTCAAGCCGACCGGCGGCGAAAGCCTGCCCATCGGCGAAATCACCCTTTCCGGCGTCGAAGAAGACGAGGACGGCGGCTATTACATCGAAGAAGCTGCCTTCCCCGACATCAACAAGACCCAAGACGGCGTGACTGTGACCGCGCAGGAGCTGACGCTCGGCGGCATCTCCGTGCCCGCAACGGCTGGCGGCGACACGCTCGACACCATGATGCTCTACGAAACCGCCCATACCGGCCCGCTGAAGGTGGTCAAGGACGGTGCGGAAGTGTTCTCGCTGCTCCAAACCGACATGAACCTGACGCTGCGCGAAGACGAATCCGGCTTCGATTTCGACGGCGCCTTCAAAAGCATGAAGGCCGATCTCAGCAAGGCCGAAGACGCGCAGAGCAAGGACGCGATCGAGAAGCTCGCCCTGCAGCACGTCCAGGGCGACATTACCATGAAGGGCGCCTGGGAACTCGCGCCCGGCACGATCGATATTTCGGAATTCGCCTTCGACTTCACCAATATCGGCAAGCTGAATCTTGGCTTCAAGATCTCGGGTTACACGATGGCCTTCATGAAATCGATGCAGGATGCGATGAAGGAATCCGAAGCCAATCCGAACAAGGAACAGTCGCAGCAGGCGCTCGGCCTTGCCATGCTCGGCCTGATGCAGCAACTGTCCTTCGAGGCCGCACAGGTGCGTTTCGAAGATGCGTCGATCACCAAGCGCGCGCTTGATTACGCCGGTTCGCAGCAGAACATGTCCGGCAAGCAGATGGCGGATTCGCTGAAGGCGATGACGCCGATCATGCTGGCGCAGCTCAATATCCCGGAACTGCAGAACGCCGTTTCGGCCGCGGTTAACACCTTCCTCGACGACCCGAAGAGCCTGACCGTCAAGGCCGCTCCCGAAAAGCCGGTGCCGTTCCCAACGATCGTCGGTGCTGCCATGGGCGCTCCGAACACGCTGCCGCAGGTGCTCGGCGTCAAGGTTTCGGCTAACGACTGATCGTTTGGCTTTCTTCATGAGAGCAGGCTCGGCAGTTCCGCCGCCGAGCCTTTCTATTTCAGGCATGTGCAGGCATCGGCACAAATGAAAAGCCCGGCGATTGCGATCGCCGGGCTTTCTCATTCGAAAACGAACCGAACTCAGTCCTTCTTGACCGGCGGGATCGGCCGGATCGCGAGTTCGCGCAACTGCGTCGGCGTTGCCGGGCTCGGTGCGCCCATCAGCAAGTCCTGCGCTTGCTGATTCATCGGGAAGAGCGAGATTTCGCGCAGGTTCTTCGCGCCGACGAGCAGCATGATGATGCGGTCGATACCAAAGGCAGCGCCGCCATGCGGAGGCGCGCCATACTGGAAGGCGCGGTAGAGGCCGCCGAAGCGGTCCTCGACGTCCTGCTGGCTGAGGCCGATCTTCTCGAAGGCGGCAACCATGGTTTCCGGCGACTGGTTGCGGATCGAACCGGAGGCGATCTCGAAGCCGTTGCAGACGGCGTCATACTGGAAGGCCTTGATCGTCAAAGGATCCTGGTTCTGCAGCGCGTCGAGGCCACCCTGCGGCATCGAGAACGGATTATGGGCGAAATCGACCTTCTTCTCTTCCTCGCTCCATTCGAAGAAGGGGAAGTCGACGATCCAGCAGAGTTCGAAGCGGTCGCGGTCGACGAGGTTGAGTTCTTCGCCGGCCTTGGTGCGGGCCTCGCCCGCAAACTTGTGGAATTTTTCCGGCTCGCCGGCGACGAAGAAGCAGGCGTCGCCGTCACCGAGACCGAGCTGGGTGCGGATCGCATCGGTGCGCTCCTCGCCGATGTTCTTGGCGAGCGGTCCGGCGCCTTCGAGCTTCTCGCCTTCCTTGCGCCAGAATATGTAGCCGAGTCCCGGCTGGCCCTGGCTCTGCGCCCAGGCGTTCATGCGGTCGCAGAAAGCGCGCGAGCCACCGGTTTTGGCCGGAATCGCCCAGACCTGGACCTTCGGGTTAGAAGCGATCATGCCGGCGAAGACCTTGAAGCCGGAGCCGGCGAAATGCTCGGTCACCGCTTCCATGACGATCGGGTTGCGCAGATCCGGCTTGTCCGTACCATATTTGCGGATCGCCTCGTCATAGGGAATGCGCGGCCATTCCTTGGTGACCGGCTTGCCTTCGGCAAACTCCTCGAACACCTTGGTCATCAGCGGACCCATCGTGTTCCAGACGTCTTCCTGGGTGACGAAGCTCATTTCGAGGTCCAGCTGGTAGAATTCGCCCGGCAGGCGATCAGCGCGCGGGTCTTCGTCACGGAAGCACGGCGCAATCTGGAAGTAACGGTCGAAACCTGCGACCATCAAGAGCTGCTTGTACTGTTGCGGCGCCTGCGGCAGAGCGTAGAAGGTGCCGGGATGAATACGGCTCGGCACAAGGAAGTCGCGCGCGCCTTCCGGCGAGGAGGCCGTCAGGATCGGCGTGCTATACTCGGTGAAGCCCGCGCCGCCCATTTCACGGCGCATGGCCGAAATCACCTGGGTGCGCTTGACGATGTTCTTGTGCAGGGTTTCGCGGCGAAGATCGAGGAAGCGATACTTGAGGCGAACGTCTTCCGGATAATCGGGCTCGCCGAAGACCGGCAGCGGCAATTCCTTGGCGGCGGAGAGCACTTCGATCTCCTGCGCATAGAGCTCGATCTCGCCGGTCGCCATGGTCTTGTTGACGGTGTCTTCGGTACGGGCCTTGACGAGGCCGTCGATGCGGATGACCCATTCGCCACGCACGGTCTCTGCCGTCTTGAAGGCGGGGCTATCCGGGTCGGCGACGACCTGGGTGATGCCGTAATGGTCGCGAAGGTCGATGAAAAGAACGCCACCATGGTCGCGAACGCGATGGACCCAGCCGGCGATGCGGACGGTCGAGCCGACATCCGTCTTGCGGAGGGCGGCACATGTGTGGCTGCGGTAGCGATGCATGATCTCAAATCCTGGCATGTGGCTGAAGACGGCAGCAGGGGTTCGAAGACCCTCCCGCGCCGACAAGAAAATCGGGCGGAAAAGCGCATGGACGCTCCGATTTGTCAAGGCTTAGCGCGCCCCGCCCCTGGGTTTGGCATGCGTTTATGGCGAGGCTGCGACCCGCAGGCTGCGGCAGTTTGGCCGCGTTTCCCATATTGATGAAGATGCGGCTCAACTTTAAAAGGATCGGCATTCTCGTCCTGGAGCCTCTGCATGCCTCTGCTGACCCGCCGCAACCTTCTGAAGACATCCGCCGTCGCCGGCGCCTATGGCGCCGGCATCGCCGTTGCGGGCAAATTCGGGCTTGCCGAGGCGGCGCCGGAGCCGCAGCTGCTGACGGCTGTGAAAACCGAGGCCTTGCTGACCGAGGCGGGTCCGACCAGGGATGTCATGAGCTGGGGCCATGACGGCATGCCGCCGGTTCTGAGGATGACCAAGGGGCGGCCCTACGCGGCAAGGCTGAAAAACGGGCTCGATGAGCCGACGACGATCCATTGGCACGGGCTTCGCATCGACAACCGCATGGATGGCGTGCCCTTCGTGACGCAGCCCTATATCTATACCGGCGACAGCTTCGATTATGTCTTCACGCCGCCCGATGCCGGCACCTTCTGGTATCATCCGCATTGCAACACGCTGACGCAGATGGGACACGGCATGACCGGCATGCTCGTCGTCGAGGATCCGGCCGATCCGGAGTTCGACACGGAGGTGCTGCTCAATCTGCGCGACTGGCGGCTCGGAGGCGACGGGCAGTTCATCGCGCCCTTCCGGCCGCGCGACGCTGCCAAGAGCGGCACCTACGGCACGGTGCGCACGGCCAACTGGCGCCAGGAGCCGCAATATGATGCGCCGGCCGGCGGGCTGGTGCGGCTGCGCATCGCCATCACCGACGTGACGCGCATTTTCTCGCTGACGATGGCGGGCGCAGATGCGACCGTCATCGCCATCGACGGCAATCCGGTGCCGAAACGCTTCCCTCTGGACCTCCTGCAGATCGGGCCGGGCCAGCGGCTCGATCTTGCCGTACGCATGCCAGATGGCGAAGGCGCCGTCGCGACGCTGGAAGACATTCGCGGCACGGCGCCGAAGACGATCGCCAGCCTGCGTGCGGTCGGACAGTCGTTGAAACGCAATATCGGCGATCTCGGCCCGCTTGCCGAAAACCCCGTTCCGAAGGCTGATCTTTCCGCTGCCGAACAGATACCGCTGATCCTCAGCGCCACCGCGGAAAATGCCGCCGTCGAGAGTATCTGCGGCACGCTTGGTTACAGCTTCTGGGCGATCAACAAGGTGCCGTGGCCCGGAGACACGCCCGATCCGACGGCGCCGCTGGCGGAGCTGAAGCTCGGCAGGAGCTATGTCTTCAACCTCGAGAACACCACGCCGCACGCGCATCCGATCCACCTGCACGGAATGAGCTTCACGGTGATCTCCTCCTCGACGCGCGAGGTGATGCCGCTGGTGTCCGACACCTACCTCGTCCAGCCGGACGAGAAGGTACAATTGGCCCTTGTCGCCGACAATCCCGGCGACTGGGTGCTGCATTGCCATATCATCGAACATCAGAAGACGGGAATGACCAGCTATATCAGAGTGAGCTGAAGCATTCGCCTTGCCTCAGTTTGGACGTGATTCTTCTTCAGCAATGCGCGAAGCCTGTGCTGTTGTATTGACATATCGAAGCGAAAGGAGAAGGAAGGTTCAACCAACCTTTTCCTTGCGAATGAATTGATATGATCGAAACCACCGCCGATTTGGCGGCCGCCTGCAAAGAGCTGGCCAAGTCCGACTTCATCACCATTGACACCGAATTCCTGCGCGAAACGACCTTTTGGCCGGAGCTCTGCCTGATCCAGATGGCAAGCCCGACACTGGAAGTTCTCGTCGATCCGCTGGCGAAGGGCATCGACCTCGCCCCCTTCTTCGAGCTGATGGCGGACACGAAGGTGTTGAAGGTCTTTCACGCGGCGCGCCAGGACATCGAAATCATCTTTAATCGCGGCAATCTCATTCCGCATCCGATCTTCGACACGCAGGTCGGAGCCATGGTCTGCGGTTTCGGCGACAGCGTCTCCTATGACCAGCTGGTCAGCCGCATCAAGAACGTCCATATCGACAAGTCGTCGCGCTTCACCGACTGGAGCCGCCGACCACTCTCCGAAAAGCAGCTGGAATATGCGCTGGCCGACGTCACGCATCTGCGCGATGTCTACCTGTCGCTGAAGGCCGAACTCGATCGGGAAGGCCGCACATCGTGGCTGCGCGAGGAAATGGACATTCTCGAAGCGCGTGAAACCTACGACATGCATCCCGACGACGCCTGGCAGCGTCTGAAGATGCGCTTGCGCAAGCCGCAGGAGCTGGCGGTCCTGAAATATGTCGCCGCCTGGCGTGAGCGCGAGGCGCGGGCCCGCAATGTGCCGCGTTCGCGCGTCTTGAAGGATGATGCGATCTATGAGGTCGCCCAGCAGCAGCCTAAGGATTCCGAAGCGCTCGGCCGCCTGCGCACCATTCCGAAGGGCTGGGAGCGTTCGGCCGCCGGGACGGCGGTGGTCGAGGCGGTCAATGCGGCGCTCGCCCTTCCGAAAGCCGAGATGCCGCATGTGCCTCGTCAGGCACAGGCCCCGGAAGGCGCAGCTGCCGCCGTCGAACTCTTGAAGGTGCTGCTGAAGCTGATCTCGGAGAAACATGGCGTGGCGCCGAAAGTGATCGCCAACAGCGAGGATCTCGATAAGATTGCCGCCGATGGCGAGAAGGCCGATGTCGCTGCCCTGCACGGCTGGCGGCGTGATCTTTTCGGCGAGCCGGCGCTGCAGCTGATCCAAGGCCAGATCGGGCTGCGTTTCGCCGGCCGAAAGGTTGAAACCGTCAGCCTCTGAAAGCAAATCGAATTCGCTTGACGCTTTTTTCCCAGCTGAAACAATGACTGGAGGAAACCTCAGGCGACGAGGCGGCATGCGGGAAATATCTCCAACGCAGAACTGGATTTTAATCGCGATCGTGCTGGCTGCCAGCGGCGTCGTTTACGATCTGATGTTCTACTCCAATCAGACGCCCGTCATCGGGGCGATCTTCGCGCTCTTCATCGGCATGCCGATTCTCGCCTTCGAGCGCAAAGTTCTGTTTCGCACCCTCTACAGACGCATCCAGAGTCTGCCGACCTTCGTGTTCATCATCACGGAACTGGTGATCTACGAGATCCTGATGAGCATCGGCTTCGCCTGCGCCGGCCTCCTGCTCTGGTCGCTCGGCATGCTGAAGCCGTCGTCGTTCCTCGACCTCGTCATCATGCCGTTCGAGGTCTTCCTCTATGCGCTTGCCGTCTGCTCGGCACTGATCTTCATCCTGCGCGTCCGGGAATTGCTCGGCCGCGAAGTATTCGTCAGCATGCTCATCAGCCGCTATCGCAATCCGGTCAAGGAAGAGCGTGTCTTCCTCTTCATCGATCTCGTCGATTCGACAGCTTTTGCCGAAAAACATGGCGACCTCAGAGCACAGCAGCTGCTGAGCTCACTGTTTGCGACCTTCGCGGAACCAGTGCGGCGCCACAAGGGCATGATCAACGACTATGTCGGCGATGCGGCGATCATTACCTGGCCGCTTGCCCGCGGCGTCAAGGATGCGCGCTGCGTTCGCTGCATCTTCGATATCCTCGCCGATATCGAAGCCAATGCCGCCGGCTGGCGGAAAAATTACGGCCAGGTGCCGAAGCTTCGCGTTGCCCTTCATGGCGGCGATATCATCACGGCGGAAGTCGGCGTCGACCACCACAAGATCAGCTATTTCGGCGATACGGTGAATACGACCGCCCGGCTGGAGACGCTCTGCCGCAGCCTGAACCGGCAGGTGCTGATCTCCACGGAGCTGGCCCGGCGCATGACTTTTCCCGACGACATTTCCTGCGAAGATCTCGGGATCCATGCCGTCAAGGGACGCGGCCAGGCACTCGGCGTCATGGCACTGTCCTCGCGTGCGGTGACCGTTCTGAACACGCCCGCAGTCGTTCTGCACGGCTGAGCAAGTCCATTTATCACGCGTCACCAAAGCTTCACCCAACCGTCAATTCGCTGATACGGAAGCCCTGTTAAGCGGAAGCCATTCGCATCCGTTTCATGGGGATATTATGAAGAACCTCCTTTTTGCGTCCGTATCGCTTTTCATGCTGATTGCCGGCCCCGTTTCGGCCGACCAGCAGCAGTTCCCGGCCAAGCTCGCTGGCCAGGCGATCCTGCCTGCCAACACCATGGTCCCGGCTCCGGCCGACGCGCCTGACTTCCTCAAGCATTCCGGCAAGTTCACGACGCCGGACCGCAAGCGCACCGAAGCGCTCGGCACCGTTCCCGGCAAGGACGGCGCCCGCGTGACCGATCTGAAGCTTCCGTTCGACGGCCAACCGATCCAGGGTTTCTCGGGCATCAAGACGATGGCCGATGGCACCTTCTGGACGCTCTCCGATAATGGCTTCGGTTCCAAGGCCAACTCGTCTGACTCCATGCTGTTCCTGCACCAGATGAAGTTCGATTGGACTGCCAACAAGGCTGAGGTCGTCAAGAACCTCTTCCTCTCCGATCCGAACAAGATCGCCCCCTTCCCGATCGTGCTCGAAGGCACGGATACGCGCTACCTCAGCGGTGCCGACTTCGACATCGAGTCGATTCAGCCGGTTGCCGACGGCTTCTGGCTCGGCGATGAATTCGGTCCCTATATCCTCAAGGTCGATACCGAAGGTCGCCTGACGGACGTGATCCCGACCACGCTCGACGGCAAGCCGGTTCTCTCGCCCGACAATCCGCTGATCCAGCTGCCGGGCAATCCGGCCGCCAAGATGCCGGTCTTCAACCTGAAGCGCTCCGGCGGCTTCGAAGGCCTTGCCATGTCGAAGGACGGATCCAAGCTCTACGGCCTGCTGGAAGGCGCCATCTACAAGGATGACGGCACGATGGAAACAGCCGACGGCCACACAGCCATCCGCGTCATCGAATTCGACGTCGCCGCGAAGAAGTGGACCGGCCGCAGCTGGCTTTATCCGTTCGAGGGCAAGGGCGTGTCGATCGGCGATTTCAACATGCTCGATGACGCCACCGCTCTCGTCATCGAGCGCGACAGCGGCGCCGGTACCAGCGACAAGGCCTGTGCCGACCCGAAGCAGCCGAAGCCGGATTGCTTCGAAGCTCCGGCCGTGCTGAAGCGCGTCTACAAGATCGAATTCAACGATGCCAATGCCGGCAAGGCTGTACGCAAGATCGGTTACATCGATCTCCTTGATATTCAGGACCCCGACAACAAAAAGAAGGCTGGCAGCAAGGACGGCGTCTATGACATGCCGTTCGTCACCATCGAAAACGTCGACCGCGTCGACGCCACGCACATCATCATCGGTAACGACAACAATCTGCCCTTCTCGGCCGGACGCTCTGTCGACAAGGCTGATGACAACGAGTTCAGCCTGCTCGAGGTTGGCGAGTTTTTGAATGCTAAGTAATTGGGGGTTCTAGTGTGAGATTGAGAGGGCGGTGCGTCAGTGCCGCCCTTGTTGCAGCGGTTGTGCCGTGCGCCCCCTGCCCTGCCGGGCATCTCCCCCACAGGTAGGGAGATTGGCTGGGCGCAACGATTCCGCCAAACAATACTGCTTAGCATCAGTAGATTGCTGGAAAGGGACCGAGCGATCACCTCCTGCCAATCTCCACCCTTGTGGGGGAGATGCCCGGCAGTGCAGAGGGGGTGCCCCATGGCCCAACCGCCGCAAATCAACCTACTCGAACCGAAACGCCAGCCTCTTGTTCGTCAGCCTCGACAGCTGCTGCAGGCGGCCGTCCAGGCGCTCGCCGGCGAAGTCCCGGTATTCCGGCGGCACCACGAATTCGAGGTCGAAGTCCGGATTTGACGATTTGCGGAAGGTCAGGTTCTTGACGATGCCGGGCATGGAGGCCGAGAAGAGATAGACGACCCGCAGCATGCCGCCGAGCAGTTTGGCGCGGTCGATGAACTGAGGGGTGGCGATCTGCGCCAGCGGACCGGTGGCGCCGTCGTCATGCAAGCCCTCGAAACGGTAATAATTGGTGAGCGCGATGAAGGCGCGGCCGGGATGGCTGATGCCGACGAAGGAGGAGTGGGCGATGACGTTCAGCGCCTGCAGGCCGCGATAGTCGGGATGGGCGCGCCAGCTGATATCGGCAAGCAGACAGGCGGCCTGACGATAGCGGCTTTCCTCTTCGGTTTCCTGGACGCCGAACAAGGGCATCATCCGACCGGTCCATTCCGCCAGCTCGCGGGCATGCTCCGGCGAACGGGCACGCAGGATCGCCAGTTCGCCGGCGGCAGCCAACAACGGATCGGCGCGGCGCTCGGCCTCCGACAGCAGCGAGTAGAGATATCCCTCGCGCACGCCTTGCGCCGAGAAGGAAATCACCGACGGCTTCATGACGCTCAATACTTCCTTCATGGCGATGGCGCCGAAGGGCAGCAGCGAACGGCGATGCTTGGAGACCGCCTGAAGGGCCGGCTCCTTGGAATCGCGCGCGGTGGCCACCTGATCGAGGAACAGCATCATCGCTTCGAGCGACACTTCATAACCCTGCATCATGTGCAGCGGATAATTGGTAATCTCCATGTGCAGCTTGGCGATGTTTCGCCAGGTGCCGCCGACGGCGTAGAAGGTGCGCCCCTCGCCTTTCGCCAGGAGCTTTGCCGTTTTCACCTGCTTGCGGGCAAAAGTTCGCGCCTTGGGGAGCGAGCCGCCGGCATATTCCGACAGGCGCAGACCGCCAAGCGGCAGCGTAATGCCCTTGCCGACCTCCTTGCCCTTGATGTCGATCAGTTCAAGAGAACCGCCGCCGAGGTCGCCGGCAATGCCGTCAGGATTGAAGAAGCCGCTGATGATGCCGAGCGAGGCGAAGCGAGCCTCCTCCTCACCTGACAGCACCCGGACGTGGCGCTGCAGGATCGTCTCGGCCTGGTGGATGAAGTCGGGACCGTTGCTCGCCTCGCGGGCGGCGGCCGTCGCCAGCACATACATGGTGGCGGCCCGCGCCTGATCGGACAGGGCCTTGAAACGGTGGAGCGCCGCCAGAGCCCGGGCGACGCTCTCTTCATCCATCTTGCCGGTGACGGCTATGCCTTTGCCGAGGCCGCAGAGGACCTTTTCGTTGAAGAGGATCGTAGGCGAACGGGACAGGCCTTCGTAGACGACAAGACGAATGGAATTCGATCCGATGTCGACGACGGAGACCGGGGCGATCCCTGGAAGGCGCCCCTGGGCTTCAGATTCAACCATATGGTCCAGTTTTACATGTTGTTGCGGCCTTCGAGCAGACCGGCGATCAGTTTCGGCGCGCTTGATTTCAGAGCTTCACCACGGCCCGACAGGCTCGGATTGGTCATGAAATACTGCTGCGCATTGAACGGTTCCTCGCCCCTGCGCACTTCCATGCGCCGCGACGTACCGTCGGGCAATATCTCGTAGCTTTGTTGATTGTCAATCACGTTGCCGAGCATAATCTGTGACAAGACCTGCTCATGAACAGTCGGATTCGTCAGCGGAACCATGGTCTCGACGCGGCGGTCGAGATTTCTCGGCATCATGTCGGCCGAGCCGATATAGACCAGCGCCTTGTCCGACGGCAGGCCATGGCCGTTGCCGAAGCAGAAGATACGGCTGTGTTCGAGGAAGCGGCCGACGATCGACTTGACGCGGATCTTCTCCGAGAGACCGGGCACCTGCGGACGCAGGCAGCAGATGCCGCGCACGACGAGATCGATTTCGACGCCGGCATGGCTGGCGCGGTAGAGCGCATCGATGATGTCGGGGTCGACAAGCGAGTTCATCTTCATCCAGATCGCCGCCGGCGCACCGTTCTTGGCATGCTGAATCTCTTCCTCGATGTGGCGCAGGATACGCGAGCGCAACGTATAGGGCGAGACGGCGAGCTGCATACCCTCTTCAGGTTCGCCGTAGCCGGTGATGAAGTTGAAGATGTTCGCCATGTCGTGGGCGATGACGGGATTGCAGGTGAAATAGGAGAGATCCGTATAGATCTTGGCGGTGATCGGGTGGTAGTTGCCAGTTCCCAAGTGGCAATAGGTTCTGAGCTTCCCTTCCTCGCGGCGGACGATCATCGACATCTTGGCGTGGGTCTTGAGCTCGATGAAACCGAATACGACCTGCACGCCGGCGCGTTCGAGATCGCGCGCCCAGCGGATATTCGCCTCTTCGTCGAAACGGGCCTTGAGTTCCACCAGCGCCGTCACCGACTTGCCGGCTTCGGCGGCATCGACCAGAGCGCGGACGATCGGGCTGTCGTTAGAGGTGCGGTAAAGCGTCTGCTTTATCGCCAGAACGTCAGGATCGCGCGCAGCCTGGAGAAGGAACTGGACCACCACATCGAAGGATTCATAGGGGTGATGGACGACCATGTCCTTCTCGCGGATGGCGGCGAAGCAGTCGCCGGCATGTTCGCGGACGCGCTCGGGAAATCGCGCATTGTAGGGCTGAAACCTGAGATCGTCGCGCGGCGCCTTGGTGATCTCGGACAGAGTGTTCAGCGCCAGGAGCCCCGGCAGAACGGCGACGCGATTGTCGGGGATGCTGAGTGCTTGCACGACGAACTGACGCAGCGAGGCCGGCATTTCCGAATCGGTCTCGATGCGGATGACTTTGCCGCGGCGGCGCCGCTTCAGTGCCGTCTCGAAAAAGCGCACGAGATCCTCGGCCTCTTCCTCGACTTCGATATCGCTGTCGCGGATGACGCGGAACGTACCGGAACCCTGCACCTCGTAGCCCGGATAGAGACGGTGGATGAAGATATTGGCGACGTCTTCCAGCGTGATGTAGCGGATTGTGTTCGCGTCATCCGGCAGGCGGACGAAGCGGTCGAGCGCCGGCGGCAGGCGCAGCAGTGCCGTCATCGGTTCGCGGCCATTCTTGCTGACGAGCTGCAGCCCGATCGAAAAACCGAGATTGGGAATGAAGGGGAACGGATGGGCCGGATCGATGGATAGCGGCGTCAACACCGGGAAGATCGCCTGTTCGAATTCGGCCGCCAGCCACTGGCGGTCTGCATCACTCAGGGCGCCCGGACGCACGATCAGAATGTCTTCCTTGGCGAGATACTGCTGCAGCACCGCGAGCGAGGCCTGCTGCTCCATCTGCAGATGGTCGATCTCCTGCAAGATCGAATCGAGCTGTTCGGCCGGCGTCTTGCCGTCGGGGCTGCGGATGGCAATGTTCTGGCGCACCTGGCCTTCGAGGCCCGCGACGCGCACCATGAAGAACTCGTCGAGGTTGGCGGCCGAAATCGACAGGAAGCGGACGCGCTCGAGCAGCGGATGTTCGGTATTCAGCGTCTCTTCCAGGACACGGCGGTTGAACTGCAGCCAGGAGAATTCGCGGTTGATGAAGCGCTCGGGACTTGCCAGCAACTCTTCCAGCGGGGGCACGTTGTCGTTGGTTTCCGGAGTGAGTTCCTGATGTTCTGCGACTGCGCTGTCCATGGTCGGCTTACCCCGTTTTCAATCGCGACGGCAATTATATCAGTTTCACGACGGAACTGTGACAGTCAATCGGCCGGTTCCGAATTTCCCAATTCATTCAATACTTCGGCAGCAAGAGCTCGGGTGATTTTCGTACCCCGCGACAGGGCCAGCCGGTCGAGCCTTTCGACGATCATCTGGGCCGCGTTCAGCGACCGCTCCATCCGGTTGACGATATAGAGCACGAGTTTGTCATCTATATAAAGCTGCCGGTCGGCGAAGAGCTTGACGATCACTTGCGACAGCAAGGCCTCGTCGGGTTCGCCGATCTCGACGACGGTCGCAGCTTTCAGACGCGAGCGCAGATCGGGCAGCAAAACCGGCCAGGAGATCGGCCAGAGACGGCTTGTTATCAACAGGCTGGTGGCGTTTTCGCGCACGCTGTTGATGACGTGGAAAAGCGCATTGTCGTCGAAGCCGAGGCGGTCGGCATCTTCGAACAGCACCGGACCGGCAGCGGCAGCGACAGCCGCGTCCGAACCGAGTTCGGGATGAATGCTGACGGCGCCGCTCAACTCCTGCCAGATGCGGGCGAGATGCGATTTCCCCGAACCGACCGGGCCGGCGAGCACGACTACCGGCGACGGCCATGCCGGCCAGGCGTCGACGATCGACACGGCGGCGGCCAGCCGCTCCGAAATCAGAAGATCGTCGCGGCCGCTTGCGGCGTCGTGCGAAAAGGCCAATGGCAGCTGCTCTCCGGCCTTGCGCTTCGGATCAGCGTTCTTCACGTCACTCATTGGGAACTGATTTCGTCTTCTGAGCGCGGGCGCTCGGCGACCCGCCAAAATAAAGATCGCTCTGAAGGTAACGCGAAAGCGCGAAGCGGACAAGGACGCCGACGGCGGCGGCCGCCGGCACGGCAACCAGAAGACCGACGAAGCCGAAGAGCGCGCCAAAAGCAAACAGCGCAAACATCAGCCAGACCGGATGCAGGCCGACGCTGGAGCCGACGAGCTTCGGCTGCAGGATATTGCCTTCCAGAAACTGGCCGCTGAAGAAGACGACCAGCACCAGGCCGATCCAGGGATAATCTGGCCAGAATTGCACGATTGCCACGCCGACGGCGAGAACGAGGCCGACCAGCGAGCCGACATAGGGAATGAAGCTGATCATACCGGCGAAGAGGCCGATCAAGAGGCCGAAATTCAATCCGACGAGGGAAAGGCCAGCGGCATAATAAATACCGAGAATGAGGCAGAGCGAGCCCTGGCCACGGATGAAGCCGGCGATTGCCTGATCGATCTCACTGGCGATCTGGCGGACATCATTCACGTAATCGCGCGGAATCCATTGATCGACCTTGGCGACCATGCGGTCCCAATCGAGCAGGATATAGAAAGCGACGACGGGGGTGACGACGAGCAGCGAGATGACGTCGACGATCGCCTTCCCGGAATTCCAGATCTGCGCGAAGAGCCCGGTCAGAAAGCCCATGCCTTCGGAGAGGATTCCTGAGAAATTATCCTTGATCGTGCCGACTTGACTCCTGATCCACTGCGGCAGCAGCGAATGCTGCGACTGGGCGATGAATTTCTGCAGCTGGCTGATATAACTCGGCAGGCGCTCGGCGAAATCGTTGAACTGGCTGATCAGCACGGGAATGAGGATCATCAGCGCCAGCGCAAAGACGATGACAAAGGCGATCAGAATGCCGACCGTCGCCATCATGCGGCTGAGGCCCAGGCGCTCCAGCCGGTCGGCGACGGGATCGAGGAAATAGGCGATCGCCATGCCGGCGATGAACGGCAAGAGGATCGAGCTGAAGACATAGAGAAAGGCGATGAAGAAAACGAGCACGGCCAGCCAGAAGAAGATCTGGCGCTTCAGACTGTTGCCGCTGACATGCTGTGGCATTGCTTCCCCGTTTCACTCGCCGCCGCCGAACGCCGCCTCTTGTCCGACGCGGCCATTCAGCACATAGGATGCAGGCGCAAAGATGGTCAACCCTATCACGCCAAATCCCGGACAGGCCGGTTAAAGACACGGGAAATTGGGGGCTTTTCCCATGCAGCGCTTGCATAAATGCCCCTGTCATGCAATTGCGACCGGCAGATGACGCGGCGCGTCTGCCGCCTGGAAATAGCCATCGGAGACCAGCATGAGCCAGTCTGGAAAAAACGGCCTGACCTATAGCGACGCGGGCGTCGACATCGATGCCGGCAACCTCCTCGTCGAGAAGATTAAGCCGGCTGTGCGCTCGACGCGCCGTCCGGGCGCCGACGGCGAGATCGGCGGCTTCGGCGGGCTCTTCGATCTCAAGGCGGCGGGCTTTACCGATCCGGTCCTCGTCGCCGCCAATGACGGCGTCGGCACCAAGCTGAAGATCGCAATCGACGCGGATTACCACGATACTGTCGGCATCGACCTCGTCGCCATGTGCGTCAACGACCTCGTGGTCCAGGGCGCCGAGCCGCTGTTCTTCCTCGATTATTTCGCGACAGGCAAGCTCGATCCCGATCAGGGTGCGGCGATTGTCGGCGGCATTGCCGCCGGCTGCCGCGAGGCTGGCTGCGCTCTGATCGGCGGGGAGACCGCCGAAATGCCCGGCATGTATTCCTCCGGCGACTATGATCTTGCCGGCTTTGCCGTCGGCGCCGCCGAACGCGGCAAGCTGCTCCCCTCCGGCGACATTGCCGAAGGCGACGTCATTCTCGGTCTCGCCTCCTCCGGCGTCCATTCCAACGGCTTCTCGCTGGTCCGCAAGATCGTGGAACTGTCCGGCCTCGGCTGGGACGCGCCGGCGCCGTTTGCCGAAGGCAAGAAGCTCGGCGAAGCGCTGCTCGAACCGACCCGCATCTATGTGAAGCCGCTTCTGAAGGCGATCCGCGAGACCGGCGCGCTGAAGGCGCTCGCCCATATCACCGGCGGCGGATTCCCGGAGAATATTCCGCGCGTGCTGCCGAAGCATCTGGCAGCCGAGATCGATCTTACCGCCGTCAAGGTTCCCACGGTATTTTCGTGGCTCGCCACGACGGGCGGCGTCGAAGCGAAGGAAATGCTGCGCACCTTCAACTGCGGCATCGGCATGATCGTCGTCGTCGCCGAGGAGAATGTCGCCGCGGTATCCAAGGCGCTCGAAGCCGAAGGCGAAAAGGTCGTCATGCTCGGCCGGATGATTGCCCGCGCCGAAGGCGCTGCCGGCACGGTCTACAAGGGTACGCTTGCCATATGAGCACGCCGCGCAAACGCGCCGTCGTCTTCATATCGGGTGGCGGCTCCAACATGATGGCGCTGGTCGCGGCGGCGAAGGCGGCCGATTATCCGGCCGAGATCGTCGGCGTGATCTCCGACAAGGCGGAGGCCGGCGGGCTTGCCAAGGCAGCGGCCGAGGGCATCGCCACCTTCGCCTTTCCCCGCAAGGATTATGCCAGTAAGGACGCGCATGAGGCGGCGATCTTTTCGGCGCTCGACGAGCTTTCCCCCGACATTCTTTGCCTGGCCGGCTACATGCGGCTGCTGACGGCGACCTTCATTCAGCGCTACGAAGGTCGGATGCTCAACATCCACCCTTCCCTGCTGCCGCTGTTCCCAGGCCTGCGCACCCATCAGCGGGCCATCGACGCCGGCATGCGCATCGCCGGCTGTACCGTGCATTTCGTCACCGAAGCCATGGATGAGGGGCCGACGATCGGCCAGGCCGCCGTGCCCATTCTCTCCGGTGACACGGCCGAAAGCCTGGCCGCGCGGGTGCTGACCGTCGAACACCAGATTTACCCGCAGGCGCTGCGGCTCTTTGCCGAAGGCCGCGTGACGATGGAGGACGGCAAGGCGGTCGGCGCCGAGGCTTCGGCAGCTACCCCGAAGGCCCAGCTCATCTCGCTGATCGGCGACCTCGCTTAGGCCGCCAACGCCCGCAGCGGATGCAGCGTACCATCGCTATAAACGAAGCGGCCGGCGCGGAAGGTGGCGCGGATGCGGTTGATCTCGCCCGGCTCGACGACGACCAGATCGGCGCGCTGGCCGATGGCGATTTCGCCACGGTCCAAGAGACCGGCGGAGCGGGCGGCGTTGCCGGTCGCCATGGCGACGGCTGAAGGCAGGCCGCCTTCCACCATGTCGGCGAGCTTGAAGATGCCGGGCACAAAGGCAGCCGGGTGATAATCGGCGGCGATGATGCTGAGCAGCCCGGCCCTTGCAGCGTCGAGCGCGCTGAGATTGCCCGACATCGACTGGCCGCGCAGCGCATTCGGCGCGCCCATCAGCGTCCAGAGGCCGCGGCGGCGTGCCTCTTCTGCGGCGGGTGCCGTTACCGGAAACTCGCTGATGGTGACGCCGAGATCGTGCATTTCGGCGACCTTTTCGACGCTGTCATCGTCATGCGAGGCAAGCGAGAGCCTGTGCTTCAGCGACAGCGCGACGATCTCTTTCAACTTGGCCTCAATGTCTGGATTGCTGCGCATGGCAATGCGCTTGGCGACGATTTCGGCGGCCATGTCCTCGGAGATGGCGCGGCGCTCGGAAATGCTGAGGATGTAGCTTTGCAGGTTATTGTACTGGCCCTGGCCGGGCGTGTGGTCGGTCAGCGACACCATGTCGATCTGATCGGCATTGAGCAGGCGCTCGAGCGCGGGAGCAGCTCCCAAGTTGGTGATTTCATAGCGGGCGTGGACGCGGTGGTCGATCAGCAGATCATCGCGCAGCCGGTTGATGCCCTCGATCACCGCCGACGTCGTCTCCAGCGAGCGGACGTGGCCATAGACGCTTTCGGTGGCGAAGGAGACCGCGGCAAAGGCTGTCGTCACACCGGCGGCGGCAAGTTTCTTGTCGAGTTCGTGAATGCCGAAATCGATCGGCATCGTCGCATTCGGCCGCGGCGCGATCTCACGCTCGATCATATCGCCGTGCAGATCGACGAAACCCGGCATCAGCAGCCGCCCGCCGCCATCGATCGCCGCACCGGCGACTGGCTCCGGCCGGATCTCGGCGATGGCGCCATCCTCGACACGCACGGAACCTTCACTCACTACCTCGTTCGGGAGAACGAGAGTGAAATTGTTGAGCCACATGGGCCTTCTCCTGACCGATCCGATGATTGACAAGCCGCAGCGGATAGAACCGCTCCATGACATTCGTATGAAATCGTAAGCGCTATTATCTCAAAGCGGAAAACGTCATGGGCTTAACCGCCAAGCCGCCCGAAGACCGCCTCATCCGCTATCGAATTTTGTGCCTGTTCAAGGCTGCCCATTGCAGCAGCACGATCGTCTTGGTGTCGAAGATCTCGCCGGTTTCGATCATCCGGGTCGCCTCATCCAGCGGAATTTCAAGAACCTCGATATCCTCGTGTTCCTCATCCAGGCCGCCGCCTTCCGCGACGCGGTCCGTGGTATCGATAAGGGAAACGAAGAAATGGACGACCTCGGCGATAGCGCCGGGCGAGGGATAGGATTTGAAAAGGAAGCGGGCCTCACGCAAGTGGTAACCGGTTTCCTCCATCGCCTCACGGCGGATCGCCTGTTCGGGATGGTCGTCATCAAGAAGGCCGGCCGGCACCTCGATCATCCATGCGGGATCGCCGTTCAGATGAACGGCGAGACGGAACTGGCGGACGAGAACGACGAGATCGCGTTTCGGATCATAAAGCAGGATGCAAGCGGCCGGCGTGCGGTGGTAGACCTCCCGCTTCAGCCGCTGTGTCGCGCCCTTTCGGTCGATATAGTCGAGCAGATAGCTGCTCAGCCGCGTCCACCCATTCGACAGGATTTCCTCGCCGACGATCTTCACCCGCGATTTCGGCTGCATCATACCGTGTCCTTGCGAAGCCAGACCTTGTTGTCGTGCACGGCCGCGCCGCCATAAGGCGCGACCGGATCGGCGCCGGTCAGAACGTTGATGCCCTCGCCGTCCACATGCGCCTTGTTCGGCCAGAGGCCCTCGGCGATCAGCACGCCCGGCCTGACCTCGATGGTGATGCGGGCATGGATGCGCAGATCGCCGCGGCTGTTGCCGATGCGGACGAGCTCGCCATGGGCGATGCCATTGGCTTCGGCGTCAACAGGATTGATCATCACCTCCGGGCGGCCTTCCTTTTGACGCGAGGTCTTGGTCTCGGAAAAACTCGAATTCAGGAAGTTGCGGGCGGGCGATGTGGCGAGGCGGAAGGGATGCTCGGGATCGGCGACTTCGATGACATCGACCTGATCGGGGAAGACCGGAAGCTCCCCATGCGGCCCGAGTGCGCCGATCGCAGTCGGCGGCTTGTTCGGCGCCGGCTGGTTGATCCAGTCCGGCCGGAAATGGAACTTGCCGTCCGGATGGGCAAAACCGTTCAGGAAATGCGCCTCCTCGAAAGCAGGCTGGCGATCGAACCATTTGTGTTCGAGGAAATGGTCGTAACCCGGCAGGCCGCTCGATTCGAGCACGCGGTCGACCATTTCACGGGCGGTGAAGCCGAAACCGGGGCGGTCGGCGACGCCGAGGCGTTTTGCCAGTTCCTCGATGACGAAGAGATTGGTGCGCACGGTAGGCGGCGGCTCGACCAGCTTCGGGCCGAGCAGAATATGGTTCTGGCCGCCGGCCCTGTAGATATCGTCATGCTCGACGAACATTGTCGCGGGCAGCACGATGTCGGCAATCTCGGCCGTCTCGGTCATGAACTGCTCATGCACGGCGACGAACAGGTCGTCGCGGGCAAAACCGCGTCTGACGAGGCGCTGCTCGGGGGCGATGTTGGCCGGATTGGTGTTCTGGATCAGCATTGCCGTCACTGGGCCGCGATGACGCAGGGCTACCGGATCGCCGGTGAGCACGCGGCCGATCTGCGACTGGTCGAGCATGCGGATATCGGCATCCTTCATCGAGCGGCCGGTCAGTTCCGCATTGTTCATGCGGAAGATATCGCTGTTCGAATGGAAGGCGCCGCCGCCCTCATATTGCCAGGAGCCGAGAACGGTGGCGACCGAGGCGGCCGCATGCATGGCGACCGCGCCGTTGCGCTGGCGGGTAAAGCCGTAGCCCAAACGGAAGAAGGTCTTCTTCGTCGTGCCGACGAGGCGGGCGAAGGCTTCGATCTCCTCGACCGAAATGCCGGTGATCTCGGCCGCCCATTGCGGCGTCCTGGTTTTCAGATGCGCTTCAAGACCGGCGGGATCATCGGCGTATTTCGCCATATAATCCCGGTCGGCATAGCCGTCGCGGAAGGCAACGTGCATGACCGCGCAGGCGAGTGCAGCGTCGGTGCCCGGTCTGACGATCAAGGCCATGTCGGCCTGCTTCATCGTCGGATTATCGTAGATGTCGATGACGACGATCTTGGCGCCGCGTTCCTTGCGCGACCTGATGGCATGGGTCATCACATTGACCTGCGTCGAGACCGCATTGGTGCCCCAGATGACGACGCAATCGGTGCGGCCCATCTCACGCGGATCAGGCCCGCGGAGCACGCCGGTCGCCATGGTGAAGCCGGTCCAGGCCGGGTTGGTGCAAATCGACGAGAAAAAGCCGGAGTAGCGCTTGGCGTGACGCAGGCGATCGATTGAATCGCGCTGCACCCAGCCCATGGTGCCGGCATAGAAATAGGGCCAGACCGCCTCGCTGCCGTCCCTCGCCTCGGCCTTTATGAAGGCTTCGGCAATTTCATCCAGCGCATCGTCCCAGGAAATCTGCTGCCATTGCCCTGCCCCCTTGGGGCCGGCGCGGCGCAAGGGGTGCATCAGGCGGTCGGGATGGTAGAGCCGCTCGGCATACCGGGCGACCTTGGCGCAGATGACGCCCGACGTATAGGAATGGTCGCCGGCGCCGCGCACGCGGCCGATGCGGCCGTCTTCCGATATCTCAACCTCCAGCGCGCAAGTGGAGGGACAGTCGTGCGGACAGGCCGTGTGGCCGATCTTGCTGTCCAGCTTCGGGGATTTGGCGTCGATGGGGGTCGCAATATTCATGGCATTTGTATATGCCAAGGCCTGCATGGCCAAAAGCCAGAAAAACTCCCCATGATACGAATTCATACGGGCATCAGCGAAAATGAACTACCGCCATATCTACCACGCGGGCAATTTTGCCGATGTGCTGAAACATGCCGTGCTGGCGCGGCTGATCCGCTACATGCAGAAGAAGGAGGGCGCCTTCCGGGTGCTCGACACCCATGCCGGCATCGGGCTCTACGACCTCTCCTCCGAAGAAGCGCAAAAGACCGGAGAGTGGCAGGATGGCATCGGAAAATTGATGGAGGCAGACCTCGGGGCCCAAGTTTCCGAACTGCTGGAGCCCTACCTCTCGGCGATCCGCGAGCTCAATCCGGAGGGCGGCATCCGCTTTTATCCCGGGTCGCCGAAGCTCGCGCGCATGCTGTTCCGCCCGCAGGACCGGCTGTCGGCGATGGAACTGCATCCCGAAGACTTCGCCCGCCTGCACCGGCTGTTCGAAGGCGATCACCACGCCCGCGTCACCGAACTCGACGGCTGGCTGGCGCTCGGCGCGCATCTGCCGCCGAAGGAGAAGCGCGGTATCGTGCTCGCCGATCCGCCCTTCGAGGAAGAAGATGAATATGAGCGCCTGGCCAGGGGATTGGAAAAGGCCTATCGCCGCTTTCCCGGCGGCACTTACTGCCTATGGTATCCGCTGAAGAAGGGCGCACCGATCAAGGAATTTCACGAGACGCTGCAGGGGCTCGACATTCCGAAAATGCTCTGCGCCGAGCTGACCGTTCGCAGCGATCGCGGGATGACAGGATTGACGGGCTCCGGCCTCGTCATCGTCAATCCGCCCTTCACATTAAAGGATGAGTTGCACCAGATGCTTCCGGCGCTGAAGGATCACCTGGCCCAGGACCGCTTCGCCTCGCACCGCGCCTTCTGGCTGCGCGGCGAGAACAAGACGGTCAAGGGCGATTGACCGGGTAATCCGCATCGGGGATAGTCCGTCCCACAGCCCCACAGCCTCATCAGGTGTCCCATGAAGCTCCTCTGCTCACCCGCCTCGCCCTATTCCAGCAAGGTGCGGATGGCCGCGCACTTTCTGGATATCGAGATCGACGCCATCCGAGTCGATACCAATACCGGACCGGCGATCCTGGTGAACAACAATCCGCTCGGCAAGATTCCGACGCTTCTGACCGATGACGGAGCCTCGATCTTCGACAGCGTCGTGATCATGCATTATTTCGACAGGCTGACGAAGGGCCGGCTCTACCCCTCCAAGAAGGGCAAGCGCACGGATGCGGAAGTTCTCGAAGCGCTCTGCGACGGTATCTGCGACTGCCTGCTGACGATTGTCTACGAGCGCCGCTTCCGCGAGGAAGAAAAGGTTCACCAGCCTTGGATCGACCGGCAATGGAAGAAGGTGACGGCCGGGCTCGCCCATCTCGGCGCCAAGCCGCCGAAACTCGGCAAGAAGCTCAATGGCGGGCATTTCGCGCTGGCCGCCACGCTCGACTATCTCGACCTGCGCTTCAAGGACCAGTGGGAAGCCGATCACGCGCCGCTTGTCGACTGGCTGGCGCAATTCGAAAAGAAATTCCCTGCTCATCGTGAGCTCAAAGCCAGCGCCTGAGCCTGATCCGGAGCTGAAACGGAGCGCCGGACAGCAAAAAGCCGGGCGATGAGCCCGGCTTCTGCATATTGGGATGTTCAATCGGCTTAGAACTTGACGCCGATACCGAGCTTGACGCTGTTCTCGTCGTAACCGCGCGAGAAGCTGCCGGAGTCGAGGTCGTAGTCCTTGCTCTGGTAGTCGGTGTAGCGATATTCGAGGCGCGTCGTGATGTTGTTGGTCACGAAGGCTTCGACACCGGCGCCGACCGTATAACCGTAGTTCGTCTTGCTTTCGTCCGAGGTGCCGTCGGAAACCTTGACGTTGCCGAGGGCAAGACCGGCTGTACCGTAGAGCAGGAAGGGGTTCATGTCGTAGCCGACGCGGCCACGGACGGAGCCGTTCCAGCCATACTTATTCTTGACGCCGCCCGAGGAGACGTCATCGCCGCTGTAGCCGAGATCGGATTCAACGCCGTAAACGATCTGGCCTGCTTGCCAATTGTAACCGGTGAAGACCTGGCCGCCGAAACCGTAGGTGTGGCGGTCGGAACCGAAATCACCCATGTTGTAGGTGCCGGCGCCGCCGAGGTAGAAGCCCTCCCAGTTGCCGGCCGGCTTGACCGGGGCTTCCTGAGCAACCGGTGCTTCCGGAACCTGGTCGACGGCATCAGCCGCCTGAGCTACCGAAAAGCCCGCAATCGCAAAAGTGGAGGCCATGAGGCCAGCAATGAGTACACGCATACTTTTCTCCTTTCAGTCCCGCGCCGCTTATCATCTGTCTCTCAGCGAAGCATTGGCGGGGAAATTGCCAGATGTCCCTTCCGGATCGAGACTGAAATTGGAACTGAATTGCGGATTTGAAAGAGCCAAATTGTGATATCATTGTGGCTGCCGGATGGCGGAAATTCGATGTTGCTTGCGAGCAACATAGGTTTCATTAACCCTACCGAATGGTTAAACTTAAAATATCGATTTTAAGAAATCACATTATTAAATAATACATAGAATATCTCGGCCATGGATGCAACCGTGGCCGCCTATTTATATAATCTCCGCCCGCCCTTATATAGGTTGCACACAGACTCGCGGGATCAGAAGGCAAGATTTTGAACCACAAAAGACTTCGCTCAGCCCTGATAACAGGGGCGGCCAAGAGAATAGGCCGCGCAATCGCCGAAGACCTTGCTGCAAATGGCTTTTCCGTCGCGATCCACGCCAACAGCTCCCTCCGCGAAGCGGAAGAGCTGGCGGCGGAATTGCGGCGAAAGGGACAAAGAGCGGTCGCGTTGCAGGCCGATCTTACCGATATCGGCGAGGCGGGCGAACTGGTCGCGAAGGCGTCGGAAGCGCTCGGGCCTCTCGATCTGCTCGTCAATAATGCGTCGGTCTTCCAGCATGATTCCGCGCGTAGTTTCAACGCCGACACATGGGCTCTGCACTTCGACCTGCATGTGCGTGCGCCGTCGATCCTTGCGGCAGCCTTCGCGCAGCAGGTGCCCGCCGAGGCAGCGGGGATGATCGTCAACATCATTGATCAGCGGGTCTGGGCACTGAGGCCCAGCTTCTACTCCTATACGCTCTCCAAGTCCGCGCTGTGGACGGCAACGCAGACGCTCGCCCAGGCATTGGCGCCACGCATTCGCGTCAATGCGATCGGCCCCGGCCCCTCGATGCCGAGCGAGCGGCAAGCATTGGAGGACTTCCAAGCGCAGGTCTCAGCCCTTATCTTGCAGCGAGGGCCGGCACTGGAAGAATTCGGACAAACGATTCGCTTCCTTTACGACACGCCCTCGATCACCGGCCAGATGATTGCCCTCGACGGCGGCCAGCACCTTGCCTGGCAGACGCCCGACGTGGCGGAGATTACGGAATGAACGGACGAAAGCTGCCGGATGGCGGCGTTCTCTACGACGATACGGATGAGAGCGAAGACGATATCGAGGTGGAAGGCGAGGTTTCCGCCGCCCCTCTGGCGGCTGCGGTCGACTGGAATGTGGGCAGCCTCAACGAGACCGGGCTTGTCGGCGCCGAACTGATCGCCGAATTCGTCAAGCGGCTACCGAACAGCCCCGGTGTCTACCGCATGTTCAATGCCGAGGGAGACGTGCTCTATGTCGGCAAGGCGCGCAGCCTGAAGAAGCGTGTCGGCAACTACGCCGTCGGCCGCGTCCATTCCAACCGCATCGCCCAGATGGTGCGACAGACGGCGAACATGGAGTTCGTGACGACGCGCACGGAAACCGAAGCGCTGCTTCTGGAAGCGAATCTGATCAAGCGCTTGCGGCCGCGCTTTAACGTGCTGCTGCGCGACGACAAGTCCTTTCCCTACATCCTCATCACCGGTGATCACCGGGCGCCGGCGATTTTCAAGCATCGCGGGGCCAGGGCGCGAAAGGGCGACTATTTCGGGCCTTTCGCTTCGGCCGGCGCAGTCGGGCGTACGATCAATTCGTTGCAGCGCGCCTTCCTGATCCGCACCTGCACCGATAGCGTCTTCGAAACACGCACGCGACCCTGCCTGCTCTACCAGATCAAGCGCTGTTCCGGGCCTTGCACGCGCGAGGTCAGCGACGAGGGCTATGCCGAGCTCGTACAGGAGGCGAAAGATTTCCTGTCCGGCAAGAGCCAGAAGGTGAAGTCGCATATGGCGGAAGCCATGAACCAGGCGGCCGAGGATCTCGATTTCGAGCGGGCGGCGATCTATCGTGACCGCCTGGCAGCACTGTCGCATGTGCAGAGCCACCAGGGCATCAACCCGGCCGGCGTCGAGGAGGCTGACGTTTTCGCCATCCACCACGAAGGCGGCGTCTCCTGCATTCAGGTATTCTTCTTCCGCACCGGCCAGAACTGGGGCAACCGCGCCTATTTCCCGAAAGCCGATCCGCAACTATCAAGCGCCGAAGTTCTGAATGCCTTCCTCGCGCAATTCTACGACGATAAGCCGGTGCCGAAACAGATCATGCTGTCGGAAACCGTCGAGGAACTGGAACTGCTCGCCGCAGCGCTCAGCGAAAAGGCCGGCCACAAGGTTTCCATTCTCGTGCCGCAGCGCGGCGAGAAGCGCGATCTCGTCGAGCATGTGGTCGGCAATGCGCGCGAAGCGCATGGGCGAAAGCTCGCCGAGACGGCGTCGCAGTCGCGGCTGCTGGAAGGCTTCAAGGAAACGTTTGGGCTCGCCTATGCGCCGCAACGCATCGAAATCTATGACAACTCGCACATCATGGGCACCAATGCCGTCGGCGGCATGGTGGTGGCGGGGCCGGAAGGCTTCGTGAAGAACCAATACCGCAAGTTCAACATCAAATCCACCGACATCACTCCCGGCGACGACTTCGGAATGATGAAGGAGGTGATGACGCGGCGCTTCTCGCGGCTGATCAAGGAGGAAGGCATTCCCGACCGGACGGCGCAGGCAGCAGCTGCCGACGCCGCCGACATGCCCTTCCCCGCCTGGCCGGATGTGATCCTCATCGACGGCGGCCAGGGGCAGATGACGGCGGTGCGCGCCATCCTGGCCGAACTCGGTATCACTGACAGCGTGACGGCGATCGGCGTCGCCAAGGGTGTCGATCGCGACGCCGGGCGGGAGCGCTTCTTTCCGCCCGGGCGCGAGAGCTTCACACTGCCGCCGCGCGATCCGGTGCTCTATTTCATCCAGCGCATGCGCGACGAAGCGCATCGTTTTGCGATCGGCTCGCACCGGGCGCGGCGCAAGAAGGAAATGGTCAAGAACCCGCTCGACGAGATCGGCGGTATCGGCCCATCACGCAAACGCGCGCTGCTCCAGCATTTCGGCACGGCGAAGGCGGTTTCTCGTGCCGCTTTGTCCGACCTGATGGCGGTGGAAGGTATTTCGGAAGCCGTGGCAAAGCAGGTCTATAACCATTTCCACGACGACGCCGCGAAATAAGCGGCGGCCGTCGCAAATTCCACGCAATGGCGGTGAAAAGACAGAAAGAATGTTGACGGTCCCTGGCCAAAGCCGTCATCTACATCGACCCGAAAATCGGAATCGGTTTTCGTAAAGACGCGGCGCTGCAGCGGCGCATCAATTCAGAGAAACGATCCATGGCATCGCGTGCGTACAGCCTTCCCAACCTTTTGACTTACGGCCGCATCCTCGCCGTGCCGCTGATCGTTCTCTGTTTCTTCGTCGAGGGCAGACTGTCGATCAGCAATACGGCGCGCTGGGTGGCGCTGTGGATCTTCATCATCGCCTCGATCACCGATTTTCTCGACGGCTATCTCGCGCGGATCTGGAACCAGACGTCGAATATCGGCCGGATGCTCGATCCGATCGCCGACAAACTGCTGGTCGCCTCGATCCTTCTCCTGGTCGCGGCCGACCAGACCATCGCCGGCTGGTCGATCTGGGCGGCAATCATCATTCTCTGCCGTGAGATCCTGGTTTCCGGCCTGCGCGAATATCTGGCGGCGCTGAAGGTCAGCGTGCCGGTGACGCGGATCGCCAAGTGGAAGACGACGCTGCAGCTCGTTGCCATCGCCTTCCTGCTCGCCGGCCCGGCCGGCGACGAGATTTTCCCTTATACGACGCAGACCGGCATCGCGCTCTTGTGGATCGCGGCACTGCTGACCATCTATACCGGCTATGACTATTTCCGTGCCGGGCTGAAACATATCGTGGATGACGAGGAATGACGCGGCTTGTCTATTTCGCCTGGGTGCGCGAGCGCATCGGCAAGGGCGAGGAGGAGATCGACCTCCCCTCCTCCGTCGTCACCGTTGCCGATCTTCTGAATCATTTGAAGACGCTGGGCGAGGAATATGAAGCCGCACTTCAATATCCCGAGGTCATTCGTGTGGCTCTTGATATGGAGCATGTCGAGCATGATGAGCCGATTGGAGCTCCCCGTGAGATCGGGATCTTTCCTCCGATGACGGGGGGATGAGACGGTGACGGTGGTGCCATGTCGCTACCCCCCTCTGCCCTGCCGGCCATCTCCCCCACAAGAAGGGAGATTGGCTGGGCGCACCGGTCTCTCCAAACAATCAACGTTTCAGCCCAACGAAACGGTAAACGGGCGGGAAGATCACCCCACTTGTAATCTCCCCACCTGTGGGGGAGATGGCCGGCAGGCCAGAGGGGGGCGGACACGGCGCAGCCTTTCCGCATTCTTCACAGCGGCTTCAAAGCAGCGGAGGATTTCGCTGTGACCCCCACCATCCGCGTCCAGCGCGAGGACTTCGACCTGCAGGCCGAGGTCGATCGCCTCTCCAAGGGCAAAGCCGGCGTCGGCGCCGTCGTCACCTTCTCCGGCCTCTGCCGTGACGAAGGCGGCACGCTGGTGGCGCTTGAACTCGAGCATTATCCCGGCATGGCCGAAGCCGAGATGACCCGCATCGGCGAACTCGCCATCACCCGTTTCGGGCTGCTCGGGCTGACCGCCATCCACCGCTATGGCAAGATCGCTCCCGGCGAGAATATCGTGCTCGTCGTCGCAGCCGCCCCGCACCGACAGGCGGCCTTCGACGGCGCCAATTTCGTTATGGATTTCCTCAAGACCGCAGCTCCCTTCTGGAAGAAGGAGCACGGCAAGGACGGCGCCGAGGGCGACTGGGTCGCGGCCAAAGACGCCGACGATGCGGCGCGCGACAAGTGGAAGTGATCAGAGCATGATGCCAAAAAGTGTGCGCGGTTTTCGGATAACATCATGCGCCATTTCTAAAGCACCACGCGCTCCCTGCGGCTCATAACCAGCAGCAGGACGAGCAGTGAGAAGATGACGAGATCCCGCCAGACAAAGGGACCATAAGCGCCCCACAGGGTTTCGACGATGGCAAGCCCGGCAGCGCCGCCAGCCGAGCGCAGCGGATCGGAATAGCCGCCCACGGCTGCGATCAGCAGCACCTTGAGCCCGAACATCAGACCCGCGCCGAAATCCATCGAACCGTAATAGAAGGTGGCGAGGATGCCGCAGAGGGTGGCGACGAGCGCGGCTGCCGTATAGGCGACAAGGAAGACGCGACTGGCGCTGGTGCCGCAGAGCTCGGCGGCCAGCGGATCGTCGGTGACGGCGCGCCAGAGGCGGCCCCAGGCCGTGCGCCTGAGGATCAGCGCACCGACCGCGACGATGGCTGACATCAGCGCCGTGTCGATCAGTTGGATGTAAGTGAGCGTCACCTTGAATGAACCGTCGTTCCAGAAGACGACGACATCGTTCAGGAACGGCGGCAGCCAGATGGCGCGCGTATCGGCGGCGAGTCTGGCGGTCTCCATCAGCACGATCATAATGCCGAGGGCGGCAACGATCACCGTATTCGGCGATTTGCTGGCGAGCGGCAGCATGATCGAGCGGCCGATCCAGATGCCCGCGGCCAGCGAATAGATAAGCGCAGCGCAGGCGCCGATGGCAAGGGCGGCCGGCAGCACCAGCCAGAACCTGATATAGGCGAGTTCGGTAAAAAGCAGCAGGATCTGGCCCGAGAAGGCGAAGATCGCCCCATAGGTGATATCGGCCCGCTTGGTCACGCCGAAGGCAACGGCATATCCGAAGGCGAGCGCGGCATAGAGGGCGGCAAGCGGCACCGCATTCGCCATCTGCTGCAGAAGATAAGCCATTCCGAGGACTCCGCGTCAGCAAATTATAACTGGTAAAACCTATTTCGCCAGTTATAATTTCATCATGAGCTTTTCCTGGACCCCTCACCGTTTTGCCGGCGGCGCGCTGGCGCTCGATGTCGCCAACAGCGTCGTGCTGCGCGACGACCCAAAACGGCGGATCGACCGCTTCGCGAGCCGCGAGCAGATGCGGAACTTCCCGCGCGCCGCCGCCGAATTCTGCGCCGAACGCGCCTTGTTCGGCGAGATCGCACCGCTGGCAGCACAAGACGAGGCGGATTTCTTCGCGCTGAGGGATGCGATCGACCTCTATTTCCGCAAGCGTATACTGGACGGCAGCGACAACCAATTGCTGGCCGGACTACTGGAAGCGGTGGCCAAGATCTTGCGTGGAGCCAGTCCTGGCAATCTGGCCGCGGCGACCGCCCATTCGGTGCTCAGGCTGATCGCCATGCCGGATCCCGAACGCATGAAGATCTGCGGCAATTGCGGCTGGCTGTTCATCGACCGCAGCAAGAACAGGAGCCGCGCCTGGTGCGACATGGCGGTCTGCGGCAACCGCGCCAAGGCGAACCGTCACTATCGCCGCAAGAAGGAGGAGACGCCATGAGAAGACATCTGATCGTCACAGCGGCGGCAATCGGCCTTGCGCTATCCGCCTGTCAGCGTCAGGCCGAAAACCTGGTCGAGGTCACCGGCCATCTCTTCGTCTTCAACTATCGGGTGGCGAGTGCCACCTATCTGCTGACACTGAAGAAGACCGGTCCCATTCCCGACGGCTCGGTCATCATCGCCGAATTCGAAAATCCTCAAGGCGGCGCGCCGCTGGTGCTGAACCAGAAAATCTACCCGATCGACGACAAGATCGCGCTGCAGAGCGAAAACCTGCACTGCGTGCGCAAGGACCGTCCCTATTCCGTCAGCGTCCGGCTGGTCGACAAGGACGGCAAGGTGCTGCAGCAATTGAAGACTGAGTTCCGCTCCGACCTCGACCAGACGGTGCTGCCGAGCAAGCCGCTCGTCGTCGGCGCGCTTTATGACAAGAACCCGGAAGTCTTCAAGCCTGACGGCAGCGTCGATTTCTCGAACACCGACAAGTGCCCATCATAGAAAAAGCCGGGGCGAGGCCCCGGCTTTCGAGAGTCAATTCAAGCTATTGCGAGGCAATGCCGAAGCGCGGCCTCAGCCGACGATTTCAGTGTCGGAGAACCAGTACTTGATTTCCTGGGCAGCCGTTTCCGGAGCGTCAGAGCCGTGCACGGAGTTTTCGCCGATCGACAGCGCATGGACCTTGCGGATCGTGCCTTCATCTGCGTTTGCCGGGTTGGTCGCGCCCATGATCTCGCGGTTCTTCAGGATCGCGCCTTCGCCTTCCAGAACCTGGACGACGGTCGGGCCGGAGGTCATGCCTTCGACGAGTTCGCCGAAGAAGGGGCGATCCTTGTGAACGGCGTAGAAGCCTTCAGCTTCGCGGCGGCTCATCCAGACGCGCTTGGAGGCGACGACGCGCAGGCCGGCATCTTCGAGCATCTTGGTGATGGCGCCCGTCAGGTTGCGCTTGGTTGCGTCCGGCTTGATCATCGAGAAGGTGCGTTCAATCGCCATAGTCAAATCCTCTGTTTTCTCGGGAAAAGTGGGCGGTCTTTACCCGCCCCAACGCTCGAAAACAAGAGGTCGGCGGCAATTTCACGCCGCTGTCACAGTCCGGCCGCGGCTTTGGTGGAGATCGAGGCAGCGATCGAACCAGGCGATCACGGGATCGTCGGCGGCCAGCATGGCCAGCCCTGCGGACACGCGCAGCCATTGCAGCGCGCCGAAGACGATATAATCGGCAAAGAGCGGCGATTGCCCCCCGATGAAGGGCTGGAACTTCAGCATGTGACGGAGCGGCCCAGCTTGGCGCCGAAGGCAGCCTTCTCCGCCTCGCTGTCGGCGGCAAAGACTTCCAGCGGCTTGCCGAGCCTGACCTCGCGGCTCTGACGAAAGTAAGCCTTGTCGCCTTCGTCCAGGATCGCGTGGATATCGAGAAGGGCGATCCGCATGATCGCCGGGTGGATGATCATCTGCGAATAGCCCTCCACCATGCGCGACAGCGCCTTGCCGCCCTCGCCATTGAACAGCGACGGCCGCTCCGGATAGGCCTCTTCGAGATAGAGGGCGATGGCAAAACTGTCCGAGATCAGCCGGCCATTATCGTCGAGCACGGGCAGGGTCGACGAGACGCCGCCGCCGATTTCACGGATGCGGGCATAGGTTGTCGGGATCTCCTCGAAATCGAGCCCCTTATGCGCGAGCGCCATCACCGCTTTCCAGCAATGGGGCGAAAAGAAGCGCCCTTCGTCGGCGCCGCAGAGGGAATAGAGGGCTCTGGTCATGATAATCCTTTCGAGGTCTGATCTGCCTGCATTCGACGACAGAAAGCGAGCGTGATCAAATCAGGAAATTTCATGGCGCCATCACTCGGACTTCTCGGGAAACCGGCTAGACTGCGCCAGCAACGTCAGGGGAAACATATGCTTAGACATTTCAGAATGTTCGCGGCCTATAACCGCTGGGCCAATGCCCAAGTCTATGCGGCTGCGGCCGAACTCAGCGAGGCGGAGTTCCGCAGCGACCGCGGCGCCTTCTTCGGCTCGCTGCATCGCACGCTCAATCACCTGCTCGTCGCCGACCGCATATGGATGAAGCGCTTCACCGGCATCGGCGAAGCGCCGGTGACCCTCGATGCCGTGCTTTTCGAAGAGCTGGACGCGCTTGCCGCCGCGCGCAAGGCGGAGGACGAGCGCATCATTGCCTGGACAAGTACGCTCGATGAGGCGAGCCTTGCCGGTGACTTCACCTATGCCCCGGTGACGCAGCCGATCCGGATCACTCAGCCACTGTCGAGCGCGCTCGCGCACCTTTTCAATCACCAGACGCATCACCGCGGCCAGTGCCATATGACCCTGACGGCGCTAGGCAAACCGAGCCTCGGGCTGGATCTTATCTATTTTCTGCGCAGCGAAGGCCGCGAGTGGATGTGAGGCAGCGGCCTGCATCAAGACTGAATTAACCGCCTTCGCCGGTTCCCATCGCCCATCCGCCGCTTCCCTTCGCAAATTCAGCCTCTTTTAAAAGCTTGCGAGCATAGCAGAAGGCGAGAAATGAGATCGCGCCGCGAGGGATCGTCATGCAGAATGCAAGCACAAACGCATTGGTGGCGCGCGAGACCGTGCGCCCGGGGCCAATGTCCGATATCCAGAAGATTGCCCAGCACATGGCGCGGCTCAACGTCGCCGCGCTGCCGCGCAACTATGAACTCTTTCATGAGGCGATCATCGGACACAATCCTGGTCTTGCGCAGGATATCGCCGCGCTCGGATCGCAGCCGCAACAGGCGATGCTCGACGAACTCGGACTGAAATACCGCCTCGTCGGCCATTGCGGGCTGGCGGGCGAGACGTCGCGCAACGAGGCCAGCCGGACGCTGCGCGCGCTGGCGGAAAGGCTTGCCGAAGGATTGCGGCACAGAGACGCCTTTGCGCGCGCCTGCGGCACGATCCTGAGATCTGTCGCCGGTCATGAGGACCAGAGCCTTGCCGCCTTCATCGGCGAGGTCGATTACCTCACAGCCTCGCTTGCAACGGTGATGTCGGCGGAGATGGAAATCGCCGCCAGACTGCAGGACGACATCGACAGGCTGGAAACGTTGGAGCGCGGCATTTCGGCGATGCAATCGGCCACCGTCGCGGACAAGATCACCGGCCTTGCGAACCGCATCGCGCTGAACCGGCAGATCGCCGAACTCTACGAACGTGAAGAGGGTGCCGCCGGCAGCGCGCTGATCATGGTCGATATCGACGATTTCACCGAGATCAACGACAGATACGGCACTCAGGCAGGCAACAAGCTCTTGAAGAAGCTTGCCGCCCTGTTTCGGAAATCAGTGAAGAAGAACGACTTCGTCGCCCGCACCGAGGCCGACGAATTCGCCTTGCTTTTTGCCAATGTTGGTATGCAGGATGCGATTGCGATCGCCGAGCGTCTGCGCGCCTCCGTCGAGGAAAATCTCGTCTTCGCCACCTCCGACAGGGCTGACAGCGGCAGGCTGACCATCTCGGTCGGCCTGGCGCTCAGCGCCGATGCGGCAACACCGGGGCAGCTCCAGGCCAACGCCCGGGTAGCGCTGCTTGCCGCGCAATCGAACCGCCGTCTGCCGGTGCAAGCTTTCGGCCGCTGAGGCGTATGGTTGCGGCCAGCGCCGACGAGCGCGCCGCCGGACGAACGGGCTCGCCGCCGGACGAGCAAGCTCGCCGGGGGACGAGCAAGCTCGCCGGGGATAAGCGGTCTTGCCTTGACGGGCAGTTTCGGCCAAAACGCCGGCCATGATCACGATTACCGATATTTCCGCCCGCATCGCCGGACGCCTGCTTCTCGACAATGCCAGCCTCTCGCTGCCTTCGGGCGCCAAGGCCGGTCTCGTCGGGCGCAATGGCGCCGGCAAATCCACGCTGTTTCGCGTCATCACCGGCGATCTCGGCTCGGAGACCGGGTCAGTGTCGATCCCGAAGGCGGCGCGTATCGGCCAGGTGGCCCAGGAAGCGCCGGGAACCGAGGATTCCCTGATCGAGATCGTGCTTGCCGCCGACAAGGAACGCGCGGCTCTGCTTGCCGAGGCGGAAACCGCAAGCGATCCGCACCGCATCGCGGAAATCCAGATGCGCCTCGTCGATATCGATGCGCATTCGGCCGAAGCGCGGGCTGCGAGCATCCTCGCCGGCCTCGGCTTCGACCAGGCGGCGCAAGCCCGTCCCGCCTCCTCCTTCTCAGGCGGCTGGCGCATGCGCGTTGCCCTTGCCGCCGTGCTGTTTGCCGAGCCGGACCTGCTTCTGCTTGACGAGCCGACCAACTATCTCGACCTCGAAGGCACGATGTGGCTGGAGGACTATATCCGCCGTTATCCGCATACGGTCATCATCATCAGCCACGACCGCGATCTCCTGAACAACGCGGTCAATTCCATCGTCCATCTCGACCAGAAGAAGCTCACCTTCTACCGCGGCAATTATGATCAGTTCGAGCGGCAGAAGGCGGAGGCCGAAGAGCTGCAGACGAAGGCCAGGGCCAAGAATGAGGCAGCGCGCAAACATCTGCAGAGCTTCATCGACCGCTTCAAGGCCAAGGCTTCCAAGGCCCGGCAGGCACAGTCGCGCGTCAAGGCGCTCGAGCGCATGGGAACGGTCGCTGCCGTCATCGAGGATCATGTGCAGCCGATCACCTTCCCCGAACCGGAGAAGCAGCCGGCCTCGCCGATCGTCGCAATCCAGGGCGGCGCCGTCGGCTACGAACCCGGCAAGCCCATCCTGAAGAACCTCAACCTGCGCATCGACAACGACGATCGCATCGCTCTGCTCGGGTCGAACGGCAACGGCAAGTCGACCTTCGCCAAATTCATCTCAGGGCGACTGTCGCCGGAGAGTGGCGAAGTAAAGCTTGCGCCGAGCCTGAAGATCGGTTTCTTCGCCCAGCATCAGCTCGACGATCTGATCCCCGAGCAGTCGGCCGTGGAGCATGTGCGGCGGCTGATGCCCGCCGAACCGGAGGCCAAGGTGCGCGCCCGCGTTGCGCAGATGGGACTGGCGACCGAGAAGATGGCAACGGCCGCCAAAGACCTTTCCGGCGGCGAGAAGGCACGCCTGCTGATGGGGCTTGCCGCCTTCCATGCGCCGAACCTGCTGATCCTCGACGAGCCGACCAACCATCTCGACATCGACAGCCGCCGTGCCCTCATCGAGGCGCTGAACGATTATGACGGTGCAGTCATCCTGATTTCGCACGACCGCCACCTGATCGAGGCGACCGTCGACCGGCTGTGGCTGGTCAACGGCGGCACTGTCACCACCTTCGAAGGCGATATGGACGAGTATCGCGACCTCATCGTCAGTTCCGGCAAGAAAAAGGAAGAGAGGCCGCAGACCAGCGACGATACGACCTCGAAGGCTGACCAGCGCAAGCTCAATGCGGAGAGACGCGCCTCGCTGACGCCGCTGAAGAAAAAGATCAACGAAATCGAATCCTTGACGGCCAAGCTGGAGAAACAGATTCAGGCTCTTGATGCGGAACTTGCGGATCCGGCCCTTTATGAGAAGACGCCCGCCAAAGCCGCCGAAAAGGCAAAACAGCGCGGCGAGGCTGCGGCAAAACTCACTGCTGCCGAGGAAGAATGGCTGATGCTGTCGTCCGAATACGAAGAGGCAATGGCAGGATAGCCACAGTCTTCGAGGAAACGCGGCGGACTGCCACGCGTTAACGAGAATTCCTGCCGATCTCAACCGATCGTTAACCATAATTCGAAAGGTTGTCTCAACATTCATTACTGATTTGTTGAGCCCTTTCCATGCATCGATTTTTCGTTCTTTCCTGCATCGCCCTTGCGGCCGCCCTCTCCGCCTGCAGCACGACCAGACAAGCTCCCGACACCTCGATCAAAACCGCCTCGGTTGTTGCGCCCGAGGGGCGGACGCTTTCAGGCAAGCCCGCCAAGGATGATGATGCAACGCCGCTCTTCGTCGGCCCGCATCATCTTTCCGGTAGGACGCTGGAGATCTCCTCGCTCGCCGATCTCAAGCTCAACGACAAGGAAGTGATCTTGAGCTTCGACGATGGCCCGATCCCCGGCCGGACGGACAAGGTGCTGGCGATCCTCGACCAATTCGGTGTCAAGGGCGCCTTCATGATGGTCGGCGAGATGGCCGAGATGCATCCGGCGCTGGCGCGCAAGGTGGCAATGGAGGGCAATGCGATCGGCAGTCACACCTATGACCATGCCAATTTGACTGCGCTGAGCTTCGATGCGGCAATGGACGAGGTGGTGAAGGGCGAACTGGCGGTGACCAAGGCGACGGGAACAGACGTCTCGTTCTTCCGCTTCCCCTATCTCGCCGAGAGCCACAGGCTGCGCGCCGCCATCGCCATGCGCGACATGGTCGTCATGGATGTCGACATCGACAGCAAGGACTATTTCACAACCACACCGGTATCCGTAACGCAGCGGACGATGAATCTGCTGCACAAGCGCGGCCGCGGCATCGTTCTGATGCACGACATCCACAAGCGCACCGCGACGATGCTGCCGACCCTGCTTTCGAAACTCGAAGCCGAAGGTTACAAAGTCGTGACGCTGAAGTTCAAGAAGCCGGCGGCGCCAAGCAACCTCGTCGCCTCGGCCGATCTGGTGATGACCCGCTAAGGCGGCTTGCCAAGCGAGGACCGGCTGCCTAGATCTCAGCGACATCAATGCAAGCGGCAGCTCAGACATGAACCTTCATCTCGAAACGGACGAAGATCCACGCACCCGCCAGTTCATCGCCGAACATAATGCGCTCTCCGACGCGGCATTGAGAACGCCGCAATTTGGCGAAGATCGCGAGGCGATCAAGGCGCTGATCGAGCGTCAGGACAGGCTGATCGTGCCGATGCGCCGCGGCGGTTGGCTGTTCGATTTCCGGCAGAGCAAGGACAATCCGCTCGGGGTCTGGCTGCGCCTGGCAGCCAGCCAGCAGCCGTTGCCGGAGGCCGATTGGGAGCCGGTCTTCGATCTCGACGCCTTCTGCCTCGCCGAAGGCAAGCGCTGGAGCTGGCGCGGCGCCGTCACCTGCCCGTGGGAGCCGACGCGCGTCCTACTGATGCTTTCGGACGGCGGCTCAGATCTCATCCGCCTGCTCGAATTCGACGCGGAGCGCAAACAGATCGTGAAGGGCGGGTTCGACACGCCCGCCGTGCGGTCGCATGCCACTTGGCTGAGCCGCGACGAAATTTGTTATTTCGGCTCGATCGACCGATTTTCGGCGACCCGCTCGGGATGGCCGCGCGTCGGGCGGCGGTTGACGCGCGGACAGCGGCCGGAAGATGCCGCCATCATGTTCGAAGCCGCCGATGAGGATGTCTATGGCTTCAATCTCGTCATCGACCCTGCCCTATCGGGCGCTTCGGCGGATGCCGAACTGATCGACATTTTCGTCACCACCCACGAAATCGGCGTGGCCAGCGCTTTCCTCATCGCCGATGATGGCGCGCAACGGCACATCGATCTGCCCAAGGAAGCCGATTTTCAGTTCAATCATAATCATTGCCTCTGGCGGGCAAAGACCGATGAGCGCGTTGCGACCGGCAGCCTCGTACTGCAATCTTTCGATCCCGCCTCGCAGGCGCTGCTCGGGCCGGAACGGATCCTGTTTCAGCCTGGTGAGGGCCAGTCGATTTCGCAGATGATGCTGATGCGCGAATGGTGCGTGTTCATCGTTTCCGACCGGCTGCGGCCGCGTCTTCTGGTGCTCGACCTGACAAAGCCCGATGCCGAACAGCGGGAAATCGCGCTGCCGGCGGAGATGCAGACGGCTTATGTCAGGCCGCTCCATGCGGATCTGCATCTTGGCGACGACACGCTTCACATCGTCGGCCAGGGTTTCCTGCAGCCGCCGACCTGCTACCGCCTCGAACTCTCCGATCGCAGCAGAGAGCCGGAGCCGATTTTCGTAGCGGCGGCGCCGAGCTACTTCGATGCGACCGATATGTCGTCGGAACTGCTGGAGGCCGTGTCCGAGGACGGAACCAGGGTCGCCTACCGGCTGGTGCTGCCGCGACAGTGGACCAAAGGCGCACTGCCGGTGCTGATCTACGGTTATGGTGGCTTCGATGTCTCGCTGTCGCCAAGCTATTCCGGCGTAACCGGCCGTTGGCTGGAGCAAGGCGGCGCCTATGTGCAGGCCTATATCCGCGGCGGCGGTGAATTCGGCCCTGACTGGTATCGAAGCGCCAAGCGGCAGGGGCGAGACCGGGCATTTGCCGATTTCGTCGCCATAGCCCGCGATCTCGTCGCTCGCGCCTACACTGTGCCATCGCGGATCGCCTGCCAGGGCGGCAGCAATGGCGGCCTGCTGACGGGCGTGATGCTGACGCGCTACCCGCACGATTTCGGCGCGGTCTGGTGCCAGGTGCCGGTGCTCGACATGACGCGCTTCCACCTGTTCAGCGCCGGCCGGGCGTGGATGGACGAATATGGCGATCCGGAGACGCCGGCGGACCGGGAATTCATGCTCGGCTATTCACCGCTTCACAATATCAGGCCGGCCAGCGAGGTCACTTATCCGCCAATCTATATTGAAAGCTCCAGCAATGACGATCGCGTGCATCCCTCGCACGCACGCCGTTTTGCTGCGAGGCTGGAGGAAGAAGGACATCAGTTGCTCTTCCACGAATTCGGCTTGGGCGGGCATGGCGGCGACGGCAGTTCCGAGGAGCGCGCCGCCCGCGCGGCGATGGGTTACAGCTTCCTTCGCGAGACCATCATGCGATAGGATAGAGGAGCAGAGCTTGTCGGCGCTCTTCTTTCTGCTACAACAGGCTCAATAAATCATACTTTTCATACAGGCACGAGCGAAACACCATGTCTCCTATCAATCTCGCCATCGTCGGCGTCGGCAAGATCGTCCGCGACCAGCACCTTCCTTCCATCGCCAAGAACCCGGATTTCAAGCTCGTCGCCACGGCAAGCCGTCACGGCACGGTCGAAGGCATCAACAGCTACACAACGATCGACGCGATGCTCGACGCCGAGCCCACGATCGATGCCGTTTCGCTCTGCATGCCGCCGCAATATCGCTATGAAGCAGCCTATAAGGCGCTCGTTGCCGGCAAGCATGTCTTCCTGGAAAAACCGCCGGGTGCAACGCTGAGCGAAGTGGCCGACCTCGAGACGCTGGCGAACAAGCAGGGGGCGTCGCTCTTTGCCAGCTGGCATTCGCGTTATGCCCCGGCCGTCGAAGCCGCCAAAGCCTTTCTTGCCTCGACGACGATCAAAAGCGTGCATGTGATCTGGAAAGAGGATGTCCGCCACTGGCATCCGAACCAGGACTGGATCTGGCAGGCCGGCGGCCTCGGCGTTTTCGATCCCGGCATCAATGCGCTGTCGATTGTCACCCATATCCTGCCGCGGCAGGTCTTCATCACCGGGGTTGTGCTGGAATTCCCGGAAAATCGTGATGCGCCGATCGCCGCCGACATTCACTTCCGCGATGCAGACGGCCTGCCCGTTCATGCCGAATTCGACTGGCGCCAGACCGGCAAGCAGAGCTGGGACATCGTCGCGGAAACGGCAGCCGGCCAAATGGTCCTCTCCGAGGGCGGCGCCAAGCTTTCCATCGATGGTAGGCTGACATTCGCCGAACCGGAACAGGAATATCCTTCGCTCTATCGCCGCTTCGCCGAGATCATCAAGGCAGGTAAATCGGATGTCGATCTCGCCCCGCTGCGCCACGTCGCCGACGCCTTCATGCTCGGCAAGCGGAAATTCGTCGAGGCCTTCCACGACTGAGTCATTTGGGTCCTTGCCGGTCGGCTCCGACGGCAAGGACTCGCTCAAGCCTTCTTTTCCCACCGCCCTTCCGGCGTCTGCTGCCAATAGGTGAGGTTATGCCCCTCACCTTTCAGCTTCTTCCATTGGGCGCGGGCAGCTTCCAACTGCTCCTGATCGTGGCCATCGAACATGAAGACGACGCGCTCATAGGCATCGGCCGGCGGCGGCTCGGCGCCGTCGACGATGAAACGAACCGTCGCCGCATTGGCATTGTCCGACGTGACCGTCAAAAGCACCGGCTGGTTTTGAGCGAAATCAGCCGTGTCGATCCCATGTGGCAGGAAACTCTCCTCGCGAAACGTCCAGAGATGCGCATCGAGTGCATCGCGCCGCGCGGCCTCGCTCGTCTGGACGACGACGCGCCAGCCGCGCTCAATGCTTTTGTCGAGGAGCGGCGGAAGCGCGTCTTCCAGCCTGGTTTCGGTCAGATGATAGAAGAGAATGTCGGTCATCGGGATTCACAGTGGGCGCGAACGAGCTCGTCGAGCAAGCGCACCCCGAAACCGGAACCCCAGGACTGGTTGATCTCATCCTGCGGCGAACCCATCGCCGTGCCGGCAATGTCGAGGTGCGCCCAGGGCGTGTCCTGCACGAAACGATTGAGGAAATGCGCCGCGGTGATCGAGCCGGCCTGACGGCCGCCGGTGTTCTTCATGTCGGCGAATTTGCTGTCGATCAGCTTGTCATAATCCTTGCCGAGCGGCATGCGCCAGAGTTTCTCGTTTGTCGAAAGGCCGGCCGCCGTCAGCTGGGCGGAAAGCTCGTCGTCATTGGAGAACAGACCGGCGTGCACATTGCCAAGCGCCACGACGATTGCACCAGTCAAGGTGGCCAGATTGATCATGAACTGCGGCTTGAAGCGATCATTGCAATACCAGAGCGCATCGCAGAGCACGAGGCGGCCTTCGGCATCGGTGTTGATCACCTCGATCGTCTGGCCGGACATGGAGGTGACGATGTCGCCCGGACGCTGAGCATTGCCATCCGGCATGTTCTCGACCAGGCCGATGATGCCGACAGCGTTGACGGCCGCCTTGCGGGCGGCGAGCACGTGCATCAGGCCGGTCACGGCGGCGGCGCCGCCCATATCCCCCTTCATGTCCTCCATGCCGGCGGCCGGCTTGATCGAAATGCCGCCGGTGTCGAAGACGACGCCCTTGCCGACGAAGGCGATGGGACGGTCCTTGCTCTTGCCGCCCTTCCACTGCATGACCGCCAGACGCGGCGGGCGCACGGAGCCCTGCGCGACGCCGAGCAGCGCGCCCATGCCGAGACGGCGCATCTCCTTCTCGGTCAGAATTTCCACCTCGACGCCGAGATTTTCCAGTTCCTTCGCCCTGGCGGCGAACTCGACGGGTCCCAGCGCGTTCGGCGGTTCATTGACGAGGTCACGGGCGAGATTGACGCCGCCGGCGATCGCTTCGGAATCGGAAAACGCCTTTTTGGCACCGGTCGCATCCGCGGTGACGATCGTCACCTTGACGGATTTTGCCGGCTTCTCCTCGTCATCATTTTTCTTTGTCTTGTAGGCATCGAAGCTGTAGGCGCGCAGCAGCATGCCGAGAGCGAAATCGGCAGCGGCGCGTGCGTTCGTCTCGAGGCCGGGCACGTCGATGAAGATGGCGGCCTTGTCAGTATTCTTGACTTTCGACGCCGCAGCGCCCCCGGCCTTCAGCCAGTCATGGGCGGCGAGTTCGCCGACCTTGCCAAGCCCGATGACGACGATGCGATCGACGGGGGCGCCTTCCGGGGCGACAATATCGAGCGCGGCCATTGATTTAGCGGAGAATCGAGCGATCTTGGCAGCCTTGGCGATCACGCCTGCCGGATCAGCCGTTTCGGTGCCTGCGGCGCTGTCGGCCTCGGCAGTCTTCAACAGGATCGCCAGCCCGCCATTGAGCTTTACCGACTTCGAGAATGAAATTTCGAACTTTGCTGACATGTCTTCTCCGCTGGGATTCTTGAAATCCGTCCCCGGCGGATAATTTCGCGTTTGGCGGGTCTGTCAATGGCTCGCGACACTTGTTATGGTCGCCCGCGTCCGTCCAGGCTCTCGTGTTTCGTCACTTTCGTAGATATTCGCGTTGACAGTTTTTTCGAAAAATCGATGGCAGGGCCCTGTGATCCGCCTGCCGAAAACGACTTTCGGTGCATTCCTGTTTCTGTTCTGGGCGTGGTGGGCGCTGCTTGCCATCTTTCGCGCCTTCCCCGGAATAGACATCTATTTTTCCCAGCTTTTTTTCCTGGGCACCGATTGTGACGCGACCTCCGCTGCCGGAAGCATCTGCGGCGGTTTTCCCTATCGCGACTCGGGCAATTTCGACCTGCTGCGCACCATCTTCTTCCGCCTCCCCTATGTTGTGGCGATCGTGATGGCGTGGAAACTGATCGAATGCTACCAGCAGCACGGCGCGACCTTCAACGCCGAGCGGGCGCGCAAGCTCAAAGTCGCACTCGGAACGATGCTGATCGGGCCGGTGCTGCTCGTCAATGTTATCCTGAAGGAACATTGGGGTCGGCCGCGGCCGGTGCAGACGGATATTTTCGGCGGGAGCCTGCATTTCGTCGAGGCCGGCTCGCTTGCCGGCAAATGCGTGTCGAATTGCTCCTTCGTCTCCGGCGAGGCGGCGAGCGCCGGCTGGCTGTTCTGCCTGCTGCTCTTTGTCCCGAAATCGCTACGCTATGCGCTGGTGCCGCCCGTTGCCGCGATCTCGATCCTGACGCCGGCAATGCGGCTGTCCTTCGGCGCGCATTATCTCTCCGACGTCACGCTCGGATGGCTCTCGTCGCTTGTGGTCTTCGCAGCGCTGCTGGCGTTAACTGAGTCGCAACAGCACCAAAAAAATTCTGAAATTTGAATGAATTTTTGACACCTGCTTGTCGCAAAAGCGCGACAAAGAGCGTAGAGGGATTCTCCTGCAAGCCGTTTGGGCGTGCAGGTGCTTTCAAGGGCCGGCATGAAACTACTCGAGACATACATATTGCGGCGCGTCGGCCAGATGTTTCTCGTGGCGCTCCTGCCCGTGCTGGCGATCATCTGGACGACACAGGTTTTGCAGCGCATCAACCTCGTCACCGACAGCGGCCAGTCGATCGGCTCGTTCGCCAAGCTCGCGACGATGATCCTGCCGTCGATCATTCCCGTGGTGCTGCCCTTCGCCCTCGTCATCGCCATCACCCAGACGCTGACGACGATGAACAACGATTCCGAGCTGACCGTCATCGATGCGGCCGGGGCACGGCGCACCATTCTGGTCCGGCCGATCCTGCTGCTCGCCGCCGTCATCAGCGTCTTTTCCTTTTTCGTCGACAACATCGTCGAGCCGCGGGCAAAGACCGTGGCGCGTCAGATGATCGCCGAAACCTATGCCGATCTCCTCTCCTCGGTCATCGAGGAAAAGACCTTCCGCAAGCTCGACGAGGGTCTCTATGTGCAGATCTCGCAGCGCCTGGCGGGGCGCATGCTGAAGGGCCTGTTCGTCGCCGACGAGCGGGACCCGGCCTACGAGCTGATCTATTACGCCAAGGAAGGCGCCGTCGACGATACCGGCACGACGCTGATCATGCACGACGGCGAGGTGCATCGCAAAACGCCCGACGGCAACGTCTCGGTCATCAATTTCGATTCCTATTCCTTCGATCTCTCCGACATGACGGAGAGCCGGGGTCAGGCGACGCTGAAAGCCAGCGACCGTGACCTGTGGTTCCTGTTCAATCCGGATCCGAACGACAAGGATTATACGATCCGTCCGCAGAGCTACCGCGCCGAACTGCATCGACGGCTGACGGACTGGATCCTTCCTGTCGTCTTTGCCCTGTTTTCGCTGGCGATCGCCGGCGACGCCCGCTCGCACCGCGAAGCGCGGCTGCATCCGATGGTGAGCGCGCTCGGCTATGCTTTCGCACTACGGTGGGCTGCCTTCTACGCGGCAAACCAAATCGACACCGATCCGGAATATATCGCGGTTCTCTACGCTCTCCCGATCGTCAGCAGCATCGTCTCGATCATCTTCCTCGGCTTGCACAAGCGACTGGTCATGCCTTCGTTCGTCTGGGACCGGATATCGGTTTCCTGGAGACGCATGCAGGAAAGACTGCTTACCGCGACCAGCAGGTCCGGCGGGGGCGCGGCCCAATGATGTTCGGGACATTGTCGCGTTATTTCTTTCGCCGCTACCTGGCGACGACGGGCTGGTTTCTGATCGGCGCGTCGGCGATCGCCTTTCTTCTTGATTTCAGCGAGACGGCGGGACGTATGTCCGGCCTGCCCGGCTACACGATCGGCGGCGGCATCGTGATGACCGCCGTGCGCCTGCCGCTCATCCTGCAGCAGACAATCCCCTTCGTTGCCCTCTTCGTCGGCATGACGGTGCTGATCGGGCTCAATCGCAAATATGAGCTCGTCGTCACCCGCGCAGCCGGCATTTCGGTCTGGCAGTTCATGTTTCCCTTCATCGCCGGCTCATTGGTGCTCGGCGTACTGACGACGACGGCGCTTAACCCGCTTGCCGCCTGGGGACAGCGCCAGGCGCTGCTGGTCGAGTCCGACTGGCGCGGCGAAAACGCGGTTCTGCGCAAGGCGCCACAGATTCCGTGGCTGCGCCAGATCAGCGGCCGTGACGATGTCATCATCGGCGCCCAGACGGTCCAGGAGAACGGCACCAAGCTGATCGACGCCGTGTTGATCCATTTCGATTCAAGCGGTCGAGTCATTCTGAGACAGGATGCCGCCACGGCTAAGTTGGAAGATGGTTACTGGCAGCTTAACGGTGTCGTCGAGCGCAAGCCTGGCGAAATCCCGCTGCGCAAAGCTTCGGTCCAACTTCGCACCAATCTGAAACAGGATTTCGTTCAGGAGCGGCTGACAGCGCCGGAAACAATTGGTTTCTTTGACCTTTCCAATCGCATTGCGGCGGCCAAGTCCTTCGGCATCTCGACCAAGGCCTTGGAGACGCAATTCAACTCTCTGTTGTCTCAGCCATTGCTGCTGGTGGCCATGACTCTCATTGCTGCAACAGTGTCCCTAAAATTTAGCCGGTTCAACCAATCCCGCTCCGTGATTCTGGGTGGAATCCTGTCAGGCTTCATGCTTTATGTCATCACCGTGCTTGTAAAAGCATTCGGAAGCAGTGGAGTCGTGCCTCCCTTCGTGGCGACCTGGATACCGGTTGTTGTCGCGATGGCCTTGGGCGCGACTATTTTGCTTCATCAGGAGGACGGCTAGTGGCGGTAGGCGACCGCAAGTATTTTAGTAAACAATCGGTTGCCCTGCTTGTCGGTGCGGCTCTATGTTCCTATTTCGGCAGCGTCCCGGCCTCCCACGGCCAGGCCAGCGCGCCTGAGCAAAATGTTCAGAACAAGATTCCCGAAGGCGCCAAATTGCTGCTTTCGGCCAATGAACTCGTCTACAATCGTGACGCCGACCTCGTCTCGGCGGTCGGCGGCGTGCAGATCAACTATGGCGGCTACAAAATGGTCGCGCAGAAGGTCGAGTACAATCAGAAGACCGGCCGGATGATGGCGATGGGCAATGTCGAGCTCGTCAGCCCGGACGGCAACCGCATCTATGCCGACAACCTTGACGTGACCGACAATTTTGCCGACGGGTTCCTGAACTCGCTGCGCGTCGAAACCTCCGACAATACGCGTATCGTCGCCGAAAGCGGCGAGCGGGTCGGCGGCACGAAGATGATTCTCAACAAGGGCGTCTATACCGCCTGCCTTCCCTGCGCCGAAGATCCGAAGCGCGCACCCTTCTGGCAGGTCAAGGCCAAGCGCGTGATCCAGAACGGCGAGACCCATACGATCCGTCTGGAGCGAGCCCGCTTCGAGCTGCTCGGCTACCCGATTGCCTTTGTGCCGTTCATCGAAGTTCCCGACAATACGGTGAAGCGCAAATCCGGCTTCCTGTTCCCGACGATGAGCCTGTCGCAAAATCTCGGCTTCGGTCTTTCCATTCCTTATTATTATGTGATCTCGCCGAGCATGGATGCGACGGTCACCACAACCGGCTATACCGCCCAGGGCTTCCTCGTCGAAGGCGAATTTCGTCAGCGCTTCGAGAACGGCACGCATATCCTGCGCGTCGCCGGCATCGACCAGGCAAAGCCGGGCAATTTCAGCTCCGGCACCAGCGATGCCGAAGCCGAGCAGCGCGGCATGGTGGCGTCAAAGGCGGAGTTCCGCATCAATCCGCGCTGGACGTTCGGCTGGGACGTCATGGTGCAGAGCGACAATAATTTCTCGAAAACCTACAAGCTCCGCGGCTTGAGCGGCACCGATCGCACGAACCAGATCTACCTGACAGGGCTTGGGAAACGGAATTATTTCGACATGCGGGCGTTTTATTTCGACGTCCAGGATGCCGATCGGACGAACACGGCCGAAAAGCAGCAGGCCATCGTCTATCCCGCGCTTGATTATCACTATGTCGCGCCTCAGCCGCTTGCAGGCGGCGAACTTTCTGCGGACGTCAACCTGACGAATATTTCGCGCACACACGACGACTTCTATACCGTCGACGGATTCGACCGCTTCCGCGGCCTGAAGGGCCAGACGTCGCGTCTGACGGCCGAACTTCAATGGAAACGCACCTACGTCACGCCGACCGGCTTGGTGATCACGCCGCTTCTGGCCGCGCGCGGCGATGCTTTCGCGCTTAATATGAATGACCCCACAGGTTACGCCGGCAATTATCTTGACGACGAATCCGCCACCCGCTCGATGCTCACCGCCGGGCTGGAGATTCGGTATCCGATCCTGATGACGACTGATAACAGCACCCATATCCTGGAGCCGATCGTCCAGATCTATGCGCGCCCCGACGAGCAGCTCGCCGGACGGCTGCCGAACGAGGATGCACAAAGTTTCGTCTTCGATGCCACCTCGCTCTTCGACCGCGATAAATTCTCAGGTTATGACCGCGTCGAGGGCGGCACCCGCGCCAATGTCGGCTTCCAGTATACCGGGACTTTTGACAGCGGTTACAAGCTGCACGGCATTTTCGGCCAGTCTTATCAGATCGCCGGCCAGAACTCGTTCGCGACCGATGACCTCGTCAATGTCGGCGCGGATTCGGGCCTCGAAACCGACCGCTCAGATTATGTCGGCCTCGGAGGCATCGAAACACCCTATGGCGTTTCCGTTGCGGCCTCCTACCGGCTCGACGAGAAGGATTTCGAGTTTCGCCGTGGCGACCTGACAACAGGCTACCAGAACGACACCTTCCAGACGCAGGTGACCTACACGCATCTCAGCGCCCAGCCGGCCTATGGCTTCGCCGAGGACAATGACGAGATCCAGACCAGCAGCAAGGTCAAGTTCAAGGACTATTGGTCGATCTTCGGCGGCATCGCGTGGGATCTGAACAACGATGTGATCAGCCGCCGGACACTCGGCCTTTCGTATGAGGACGAATGCACGATCTTCACGATCGCCTATACGGATAGCAGGGATTCCGACGACGAATCGGCAAGCGACTGGACGATCGGCGCGCGGCTGACGTTCCGCACGCTCGGCGACATCAAGATCGGCTCCGACACTCTCTCCAACTAGCGGGCGACGGCGTAAACATGGCCTCAAGTCATTCTTTCGCCGTAAGCCTGTGCAGGACATTGCCGCCAGTCGATATCCGAGGCATAGGAGTTTCGCGCCGCGATGGAAGCGATTTCCGCGTGTCTCGCACTGTGGTAAGGACGCCGCGATCAACGTCTCGCGGCGCTATTGGGAGGTCAACAGATGACTGACGCGAAAAAAGCCATAACCGCCTTTCTCGCCGGCGCAGCGATTGCCTTGCTGACAGGCCTTGCCGGCCCGGCGCTTGCAGTAAGCGGAGTCCAGGCCGTGGTGAACGGCACAGCCATCACCAGCGGCGATGTCGCCAAGCGTCAGGCCTTCCTGCGCCTGCAGCATACCAAGGCCGACGCCAAGACCGCCACGGAGCAGTTGATCGACGAGACGCTCAAGCGCCAGGAGGTCGCCCGCGTCCATATGTCGGTTTCGCAGCAGGACGTCGACGCGTCTTTCGCACGCTTTTCAGCCGGCAACAAACTTTCCGTCGAACAGATGTCGCAGATCCTCGATCGCGCCGGCGTCGGCGTCGACCATTTCAAAGGCTTCATCGCCGTGCAGATGAGCTGGCCGCGTGTCGTCAATGCGCGCTACGGCTCGACGTCGCGGCTGTCGAACTATGATCTCGTCTCGCGCATGATGCAGAACAACAAGCAGAAGCCGGTGACGACGGAATATATGCTGCAGCAGATCATCTTCGTCATTCCCGAGGCCAAGCGCGGCGCCATCACCGGCAAGCGCAAGGGCGAGGCCGAGGCATCGCGGTCGAAATTCCCCGGCTGTGATCAGGCAAAGACCTTTGCCGCGACGATGCGCGATGTTTCCGTGCGTGATCTCGGCCGCATGCTCGCTCCCGAGATCCCGCCGGATTGGAAGCCTCTGGTCGAGCAGGCCAAGGGCAACACCACAGGCACCCGCGTTACCGAGAAGGGCGTCGAATATCTGGCGATCTGCAGCCAGCGCCAGGTCTCCGACGACCAGGCCGCCGAAATGGTCTTCCGCCAGGAGGATCTCGACAAGTCCAAGGCGGGCAAGAGTGGCCCACCGGAAAACGAAAACAGCAAGAAATACCTGGACGAACTGCGCAAGAAGGCGCAGATCGCCTATCGCTGACCGACGATGGCGATACCCTTTTCACGACCGCTTGCGCTGAGCCAGGGCGATCCCGCCGGCATCGGACCGGATATCACCTTGATGGCCTGGCTCCGGCGGCGTGAACTCGGGCTCCCGCCTTTTTTCCTGATCGGCGATCCGGATGTCCTGGCTCTGCGGGCCCGCCAGCTCAATCTGGCGGTTTCCATTCGTGAGATCGACACGGCCGGCGAGGCCACCGGCATATTTGCCGATGCGCTGCCCGTGATGAGCGTCCCGGCCGGCATTGAGGTGGTGGCCGGCGAGCCACATGCGGCAACGGCGAAGGGCACGATCGCGGCGATCGAGAAAGCAGTCTCGCTTGTCATCGGCGGCGAGGCACTCGCGGTCGTCACCAATCCGATCGCCAAGGCCGTGCTCTACGAGGCGGGTTTCCGGTTTCCAGGCCATACCGAATTTCTCGCCGATCTTGCTGCCAGGGCAACCGGCAGGCCGGTGACGCCGGTCATGATGTTGTCGGGACCGAAACTGAGGGCCATTCCCGTTACCATCCACATTCCTGTCCGCGATGTGCCGCAAGCGCTGACCGGCGATCTGATCATCGAAACCTGCCGGATCGCCGATGCGGATCTCAGGCAGCGTTTCGGAATCGACGCGCCACGGCTTGCCGTCGCCGGTCTCAACCCTCATGCGGGTGAAGGCGGAGCGATCGGGACGGAGGATGAGGACATCATCCGCCCGTCGATCGAGCAGCTGCGTGACGAGGGTATCGATGCGATCGGCCCCCTGCCCGCCGACACCATGTTCCATGACGAGGCGCGGGCGCGATACGACGTCGCCATCTGCATGTATCACGATCAGGCGCTGATCCCCGCCAAGGCCCTCGGTTTCGACGACAGCGTCAACGTCACGCTCGGACTTCCCTTCGTGCGAACCTCGCCGGATCACGGCACCGCTTTTGGCATTGCCGGCAAGGGTCTGGCGCGTGAGCAGAGCCTGGTTGCGGCACTGAAGCTTGCCGCCCAGCTCGGCCGCGCTTGGGAAGGCCGCCGCTGATGGCAGCACTCGACGGCCTGCCGCCGCTTCGCGACGTCATTCAGCGTCACGGCCTCGATGCGCGCAAGGCGCTCGGGCAGAACTTCCTGCTCGACCTCAACCTTACGCAGAAGGTCGCCCGCACGGCAGGCGCGCTCGAAGAGGCCACCGTTTTCGAGGTCGGCCCCGGTCCCGGCGGGCTGACCCGCGCGATTCTGGCGCTCGGCGCAAAGAAGGTCATTGCCATCGAGCGGGACGCGCGCTGCCTGCCGGCGCTTGCCGAGATCGCCGATCACTATCCCGGCCGACTGGAGGTCATCGAAGGCGATGCGCTGAAGACGGATTTCGAAGCATTGGCGCCGGAAGGCCCCGTCAAGATCATCGCCAACCTGCCTTATAATGTCGGCACGCAACTGCTGGTCAACTGGCTGCTGCCGAAAGCCTGGCCGCCGTTTTGGCAGTCGCTGACGCTGATGTTTCAGAAAGAAGTCGGCGAGCGTATCGTCGCGGGCGAGGACGACGACCATTACGGGCGCCTCGGCGTTCTCTGCGGCTGGCGGACGGAAGCACGCATGGCCTTCGACGTGCCGCCGCAGGCCTTCACGCCGCCGCCGAAGGTGACTTCGACAGTGGTGCATCTCGTCCCCAGGGCGAACCCCATCCCCTGCGCTGTCGCCAATCTGGAAAAAGTAACGCAGTCCGCCTTCGGCCAGCGCCGCAAGATGCTGCGCCAGAGCCTGAAGCCACTCGGCGGCGAGAGCCTGCTCATCAAGGCGGGAATCGATCCAGCGCGGCGGGCGGAGACCCTCTCAGTCGAAGAATTCTGCCTTCTCGCAAATAGCCTTTAGCGCCACATTTCCTGTGGACGCACAAAGGACGCGCCTCAAAGAGACGGCGTCTCTTCCAGCAGCTCGCGAACGAAATCGAACATGCCGTGGCGGCGGTCGCGGCGCAGGCGTTCGGCCTTGACGATCGACTGGACGGCGTCGAAGGCGGTGTTGAGATCGTCGTTGACGATGACATAGTCGTATTCGCGCCAGTGGGCGATCTCGGCGCGGCTGTTGGCGAGACGCGTCTGGATGACCTCCTCGGAATCCTCGGCGCGGCGATGCAGCCGTGACTGGAGCTCCGTCATGGTCGGCGGCAGCACGAAGATCGAGACGACGTCGGCCGACATTTTCTCCTGCAGCTGCTGGGCGCCCTGCCAATCAATATCGAAGAGCATATCGCGGCCCTCGGCCATCGCCTGCTCGACCGGCTCGCGCGGCGTGCCGTAGAAATTGCCGTGCACTTCGGCCCATTCGAGCAGCGCGTCGCTGTCACGCAGCCGCTCGAACTCGCGCACGCTCTTGAAGTGGTAATGCACGCCCTCGACCTCGCTCGGGCGGCGCTGGCGCGTGGTGACGCTGACGGAAAGGCCGATATGCTTGTCGGTCTCCAGTAGCGTGCGCGCGATGGTGGACTTGCCGGCGCCAGACGGCGACGAAATGACAAGCATCAGACCGCGGCGGGCGATCTGCACGGGCGAGGATTTCGCCGGTTTCATGTCCTACTCCAAATTCTGGACCTGCTCGCGGAACTGGTCGATCACGACTTTCAGCTCGATGCCGGCGGCCGTAACCGCCGAGGCATTCGACTTCGAGCAGATGGTATTCGATTCGCGGTTAAATTCCTGTGCAAGGAAGTCCAGCCGGCGCCCGGCAGGCCCGCCTTTTACCAGGAGATCGCGCGCGGCGGCGATATGCGCCTTCAGGCGGTCGATTTCCTCGCGCAGATCCGCCTTGGTCGCCAACAGCGCGGCTTCGGCATGCAACCGGTCGCGGTCGAGCGCGGCCATCCCGTCCATCAACAAGGTGACCTGCGCCACGAGCCGGGAGGCGATCTCCTGCGGCGAGCGCGAGGGATCCATCTCGATCGTCCGTGTCAGGCCCTCGATCGTTGCGACGTGATCGAGAAGAATGCGGGAGAGCGCCGCCCCTTCCTGTTCGCGCATTGCCCGGAGGTCGGCAAGCGCGGCCATGAGTCCGGCGGCAATATCGGCATCCCGGGCAGCCAGCGCCTCCTCAGCGTCCTCGCCCTCACGGAACTCCACGATGCCGCGCACCAGAAGCAGCGTGTCGAGCTTCAGCGGCGCCGGATCGATCACGTCCGCCAATTGCTCGCGCATGGCAAGCACGGCGGCAAGCGCTTCCCTGTTCAGCACCGCCTCGAAACGGTTCTCGTCAGCGGTGACCGAAAGCGAAGCCTGCAGGTTGCCGCGGCTGAAGCTTTCGCCGGCAAGGCGGCGGACCTCTGCCTCCATGCGTTCAAGGCCGGGCGGCAGGCGCAGGCGCAGGTCGAAACCCTTGCCGTTGACCGAGCGCAGCTCCCATGTCCAACGCCAGCGGCCGCTTGTTCCCTCGCGCCGTGCAAAACCGGTCATGGACTGCAAAGCCATGCGAGTCTCCCGAAATGTCAGTTGATCTTCTTTTTCTTCGGCGGCACGACAGTCGCGCCACTGTCGCCAGGCTGCTCTTCCGGCTGGCCGTCGACGGCGATGTTCGGGTCCGAACCCTTGTCGGCCTCAAGCTTGCGCCAGCGCTTGACATTGGCATTGTGCTCCTCGAGCGTAGCGGCAAAGACGTGGCCGCCGGTGCCGTCGGCGACGAAATAGAGATCCTGGGTTTTCCAAGGGTTGGCAACGGCTTCCAGCGCATCCTTGCCGGGATTGGCGATCGGCGTCGGCGGCAGGCCCTTGATGACATAGGTGTTGTAAGGCGTGTCCCGTTTCAGATCCGATTGATAGATCGGCCGATCCGCCGGTTTTCCCTCGCCGCCGAACAGCCCGTAGATGATTGTCGGATCGGACTGCAGGCGCATGCCCTTGCCAAGCCGGTTCAGGAACACGGAAGCGACATGGGCGCGTTCGTCGGGAATGCCGGTCTCCTTTTCGACGATCGAAGCGAGCGTCACGAATTCTTCTTTGGATCGCAGCGGCAGAGAGGCGTCGCGCTTATCCCAGATCTGATTGACCAGCTTCTGCTGTGCAGCCGCCATCTGTTCGACGATTTCCGAGCGCTTCGTGCCGCGCGAGAATTTGTAGGTGTCCGGACGCAGGCTGCCTTCGGCCGGCAGTGCGGCCGGCAAGTCGCCTTCCAGCACCGGATCCTGCAGCATGCGGTCGAACATCTGGCGGACCGTCAGGCCTTCCGGAAAGGACACCGAATAGAGGATGGACTTGCCCGATTTCAGCAGCTCCATGATATCGCTCATGGAGGCTCTCGCCTTGATCTCGTATTCGCCGGCCTTCAGGCTCTCGCCGGCGGCAAGATGCGTCGCGGTGAGATAACGGAAGATACGGGCATCGGAGATGATCGCGTTGCGCTCGAGGTTCGAGGCGATTTCGGCGAGACCCGCGCCGTTGCGGACGATGAAATTGGTGTTGGTCTGCAGCGGGCCTGGGCTCTGATAAGTCGAGGTCGCGTAATAGAAGCCGATGACGGCAAGGACGCAAACCAGCACCGTCATCGTCATGATGAAGTTCAGGAAAAGGACGATCTGGCTGCGAGCGTTCCTGGAGCGCTTCGGCGGCTCCGGAACACGTTCCGGACGCAGGGCTTCGCTCGGCGACTTCGGGATGATCGGTCCCTTCTGCGCCTGGGTATCGCTGCTCTGGTTCGTCGTATCGCTCACCGGCAATCCTCTATAACTCAGCCCTCATTCCGCTATTTCGCGAAGCAATGCGGCAAAAGCAGGTTCTGCCACCGTTCAACGAAGCCGCTACCGGCCGTTGTGCTTTCACCCGGCCGGCTACGGCGGACCCTCTATTGCGCGTAGCGGCGCAGCACGAGCGATGCATTCGTGCCGCCGAATCCGAACGAGTTGGACAGGGCCACGTTGATCTCTCGCTCACGCGCCTTGTGCGGAACAAGATCGATCGCCGTCTCGCGTTCGGGATTGTCGAGATTGAGCGTCGGCGGCGCGATGTTGTCCCGAATGGCGAGCGTGGCGAAGATCGCCTCGATCGCGCCGGCAGCACCGAGAAGGTGTCCGGTCGCCGACTTGGTCGAGGACATGGAGATCTTCGACGCCGCGTTGCCGACAAGGCGCTCGACCGCCCCGAGCTCGATCGTGTCGGCCATGGTCGAAGTCCCATGAGCGTTGATGTAGTCGATGTCGGCCGGCGTCAGCCCGGCGCGCTTCAGCGCCATCGCCATGCAGCGGCCGGCACCCTCGCCGTTTTCGGAAGGCGCGGTAATGTGATAGGCGTCGCCCGACAGGCCGTAACCGACGACCTCAGCGTAGATCTTGGCGCCGCGGGCCTTGGCATGCTCCAGCTCTTCGAGCACCACGATGCCGGCGCCCTCGCCCATGACGAAGCCGTCGCGATCGCGGTCATAGGGGCGCGAAGCCTTCTGCGGGTCGTCGTTGTGCTGGGTCGACAGCGCCTTGCAGGCGGCAAAGCCTGCGAGCGAAATGCGGCTGACCGGCGATTCCGTGCCGCCGGCGACCATGACGTCGGCATCGCCCAGCGCGATCAGTCGCGCCGCATCACCGATCGCATGTGCGCCGGTCGAGCAGGCGGTGACGACCGAATGATTGGGTCCGCGCAGCTTGTGGCGGATCGACACCTGGCCGGAAACCAGATTGATCAGGCGGCCGGGAATGAAGAAGGGGGAGATGCGGCGCGGGCCCTTGTCGCGCAGGGTGTAGCCCGCCTCGACGATGCCTTCGATGCCGCCGATGCCGGAGCCGATCAGCACGCCGGTGGCAATCTGATCCTCGTCGCTCTCGGGATGCCAATTGGCATCGGCAAGCGCCATGTCGGCGGCGGCCATGCCGAAGATGATAAAGGGATCGACCTTGCGCTGCTCCTTCGGCTCCATCCACTCATCAGGGTTGAAGGCGCCATCTGCGGCGTTACCAAGGGGAATGCGGCAGGCGATCTTGGCGGGAAGGTCATCGACCTCGAATTCGGTGACGAGGCGGGCGCCGTTCTGGCCGGCGAGCAGCCGCGACCACGTCACCTCAGTTCCGCATCCCAAGGGTGATACCATGCCGGTACCAGTGATGACGACACGTCTCATCGCGTGCTTTCCCCCGTCTCTTATGTTCTATGGAGAAATAGGCCGAAAAGAAAAGGGCGGACTCCAGGCCCGCCCTTTCTCAAATCTACAGGATCAGGCCTGGGCCTTCTCAATAAACTTCACGGCATCGCCAACCGTCAGGATCGAGTCGGCAGCGTCGTCGGGGATTTCAACGCCGAATTCTTCTTCGAAAGCCATGACAAGTTCGACCGTGTCGAGCGAGTCGGCGCCCAGATCGTCGATAAAGCTGGCGCTCTCGACGACCTTGTCGGCATCGACGCCAAGATGATCAATAACAATTTTCTTTACGCGTTCTGCGATATCGCTCATGTCGGTTTCCTCGACTTTATGTCCTGATCGGAATGCCGTCGCGGCACCCCTACCCTGTTTCAGCCTGCGATGTTTTCAGACATCCTCGGCAAACTCGTTTACCCGGCTTCAGAGATTTCCGAGGCTTGCGAAAAGCCCGCCGGTCCGTCTGCTTTCTCGGGACGACTGTTCACAGTCATGGCCCGCTTAACATGGTTTAAGTCTGCCGCAAAGCCAGAAAATCAACGCTTCGTGATTGCTCAACATGCTATTGGCGGAAATATCCCCAAGCCGATCGTTTATCGTTTCAGATCATCGCCATGCCGCCGTTTACATGCAGCGTCTGGCCGGTCATGTAGGCAGCCTCGGAGGAGGCAAGATAGGCAACCGCCGAAGCGACTTCGCCGCCCGTGCCCATCCGCTTCATCGGGATCGCCCCCATGATCGCTTCCTTCTGCTTGTCGTTCAGCTTGCCGGTCATGGCGCTTTCGATGAAGCCGGGGGCGACGCAGTTGACGGTCACGTTGCGGGTGGCGATTTCCTGCGCCAGCGACTTGGTGAAGCCGATCATGCCAGCCTTTGAGGCGCAATAGTTGGCCTGCCCCGGATTGCCGGTGACGCCGACGACGGAGGTGATGTTGATGATGCGGCCATAGCGGCGGCGCATCATCGGATGGGTCAACTCGCGCGTCAGGCGGAAGGTCGATGTCAGATTGACTTCGAGAACGGCGTCCCAGTCCTCGTCGCTCATGCGCACGAAGAGGCCGTCCCGGGTGATGCCGGCATTGTTGACGAGGATATCGACGCCTTCAAGTTCGGCTTCGGCCTTCTGGCCGAGCGCCTTGACCTCGTCGCGGTCCGACAGGTTGGCCGGGAAGATCTTGACGCGCTCGCCGAGCTCGGCCGCCAGCGCTTCCAGCTTCTCGACGCGGGTGCCGTGCAGGCCGACGATGGCGCCCTGCTTATGAAGAAGGCGGGCGATTTCCTCGCCGATACCGCCCGATGCGCCGGTGACGAGAGCCTTGCGGCCGGAAAGATCGAACATGGAAACGTTCCTTATATCTGGAGCTATCAATCAGGCCATGAGGGCGGCGACGGCCGCTTCGATATCCGCCGGGCCGCTGACGGAGATGCCATTCACTGTTTTGTCGATGCGGCGGGCAAGACCGGTCAGCACTTTGCCGGAACCGAGCTCGTAAAGCGTCGTGACGCCGTTTGCGGCAAACCATTCCACTGTCTCGCGCCAGCGGACCTGACCGGTCACCTGCTCGACCAGGAGGCTGGCGATCTCGCCGGCGCCGGTCACCGGCGCGGCGCGGACATTGGCGATCAGAGGCACGACGGGATCGGACTTGGCGACCGTCGCCAGCGCCGCGCGCATGGCCTCGGCGGCGGGCGCCATCAGCTTGGAATGGAAGGGGGCGGAGACCGGCAGCAGGATGGCGCGCTTGGCGCCCTTGTCGGTTGCAAGACCGGCGGCCTTTTCGACGGCCGCCTTCTCCCCCGAAATGACGATCTGGCCGCCGCCATTGTCGTTGGCGATCTGGCAGGCGCCGGTGGCCGCAGCCTCCTCGCAGACGGCGACGACATCGGCATGTTCCAGCCCGATGATCGCTGCCATGGCGCCGACGCCGACCGGGACGGCGGCCTGCATGGCATTGCCGCGAATGCGCAGCAGCCGCGCCGTATCGGCGAGCGAAAAGGTGCCGGCGGCGCAGAGTGCCGAATATTCGCCAAGCGAGTGGCCGGCGACGTAGGCGACCTTCGACTGCAGATCCAGCCCCTTGGCCCGCAGAACACGGACGACGGCGATCGAGACGGCCATCAGCGCCGGCTGGGCGTTCGCCGTCAAGGTCAACGTGTCCTCGGGACCATTGAACATGACGTCGGAAAGCTTTTCACCAAGTGCCTCATCGACCTCTTCGAAAACGGCGCGGGCTTCGGCGAAATTCTCGGCGAGATCCTTGCCCATGCCGACGGCCTGGCTGCCCTGGCCGGGAAAAGTGAAAGCGATGGTCATGTTCATGTCCCTGACTGTGCCCCTCAAGGCTGTTTTGCCTCCAATTGACATTCTTTCCAGCAGAGTCAAGTGGCGCTCCATTCTCCGCAAAGCCTTTCGCGCCCGCGCAAAAGCCCGGATTTTGCTCTTGCGCTCCGTCAAATCCAGCCTAGATTTGCCCAGACCCTTCCAAGGCTTCCCTCTCTCTCCCAAGGTTTTTCCATGAAGTACAATTCCCTAGGCCGAACCGACATTTCCGTTTCAGAAATCTGCCTTGGCACCATGACCTGGGGCTCGCAGAACAGCGAAGCCGACGCTCATGCGCAGATGGACTACGCCGTCGAGAAGGGCATCAATTTCTTCGATACCGCCGAACTCTACCCGACCACGCCGGTGTCGCCCGAAACACAGGGCTGGACCGAAGACTATATCGGTAGCTGGTTCAGCAAATCAGGCAAGCGTCGAGATATCGTGCTTGCGACCAAGGTAGCCGGCCGCGGCCGCGATTATCTGCGCGGCGGCGAAGGCGCGGATGCAAAGAACATCCGCATGGCGCTCGAGGCCAGCCTGAAACGGCTGAGGACGGATTACGTCGACCTCTACCAGGTCCATTGGCCGAACCGCGGCCATTTCCACTTCCGTCAGAACTGGAGCTATAATCCCTTTACCCAGGATCGAGACAAGGCCGTCGCCAATATGGCCGAGATCCTGGAAACACTGGGCGCGCTGGTGAAGGAAGGCAAGATCCGCGCGATCGGCCTTTCCAACGAAACCACCTGGGGCATCCAGAAATATCTGACGCTCTCCGAACAGAAGGGCCTGCCGCGCGTCGCCAGCGTCCAGAACGAGTACAATCTGCTCTACCGCCATTTCGACCTCGATCTCGCCGAACTCTCGCATCACGAGGACGTCGGGCTGCTTGCCTATTCGCCGCTCGCCGGCGGCATCCTGACCGGCAAATATGTCGATGGTCTGAGGCCGAGGGGTTCGCGCGCGTCGATCAATCCCGATATCGGCGGCCGGTTGCAGCCGCTGCAGGAGCCGGCGACCAAGGCCTATTTGGCGCTCGCAGCCCGGTACGGCCTCAATCCGGCAATCATGGCGCTCGCCTTCTGCCGCTCGAGGCCCTTCATGACCTCGGTCATCATCGGCGCGACCTCGATGGAGCAGCTGAAGCTCGATATCGGCGCGGCCGACCTGACGCTTTCGGATGAGATCCTGGCGGAGATCGCCAAGGTGCACCGGCAGTATCCGCTGACGCTCTGATCTATCCCGCATCGCCCCGACGCTGCCGATTGGGCAGCGTCGGGTTCGAATCTCCGATTGCGCTTGCCTTTCCCCTAAAAATCCGTATAAGCCGCGCTGTTCGTTAACCCGGTCTTCTGGCTGGTGGCTGAACGGAGGGCCGGTTTCCTCTCGGAAATCGTTCGGAACGGAAGCGTTCCAGCCTCCCGTGTCTCCGCTCTCGACCGTCTCGGAAACGCTTTTCTTGCCTGGGTCCGCCCAATCAGGAGCAGTCGTTGAGGCTTAGCCGCCGAATATCGGGTTGAACCAAACGCAAGAAAGGCAAAGCTGTCATGGCTCTTTATGAACATGTATTCCTTGCCCGGCAGGATATTTCCGCTCAGCAGGTCGATGCCCTCGTAGAACAGTACAAGGGTGTGATCGAAGCTAACGGTGGTAAAGTCGGGCGCATCGAAAACTGGGGCCTCAAGTCCCTCACCTATCGCATCAAGAAGAACCGCAAGGCGCATTATGCCCTGATGGACATCGATGCACCGGCAGCAGCGATCCAGGAAATGGAACGTCAGATGCGCATCAGCGAAGACGTTCTTCGCTACATGACCATCGCCGTCGAAAAGCACGAAGAAGGCCCGTCTGCCATGCTGCAGAAGCGCGACCGCGACGACCGCGGCCCGCGCGAAGGCGGCGATCGTGGCCCGCGCCGCGAGTTCGGCGACCGTCCGCCGCGCCGTGACGGCGATTTCCAGCGTGGCCCGCGTCCGGATCGCGCTCCCCGCGAAGACCGTGCATAAGGAGATATAAGAATGTCTGAAGCTTCCTCCGCACCGGTCCGTCGTCCGTTCCATCGCCGTCGCAAGACCTGCCCGTTCTCAGGCGCAAACGCACCGCGGATCGACTACAAGGACGTCCGCCTGCTGCAGCGCTACATTTCCGAGCGCGGCAAGATCGTTCCGTCGCGCATCACGGCCGTTTCCCAGAAGAAGCAGCGCGAACTCGCCCAGGCGATCAAGCGCGCCCGTTTCCTCGGCCTGCTGCCCTACGTCGTCGCTTAATCGGCCGACGCAATCAGATTTGGGGGAAGGCATTCGTGCCTTCCCTTCTCCCTTTCGCGATGGGCGCGGATCGGAATCTTTAAAACCCATGTTGAGACGTTTCTGAATTCGATTCAGCAACAGCCTCTAACTGCTTGATGAAGCAGGACAGCGACTTTGAAACGACCGGATCTTAAAACGCTGCTGATCGGCGCACTCGCCGGATTGACCGCCGCCCTGCTTGTGCTGGGCGCGAGCATGCAGCCGTCGTTTTTCAGCGCGCTCCTCTACACGGCCTCGGCGCTGCCGATCCTGATCGTCGGGCTTGGCTGGGGCAATGCCGCCGGGATTTCGGCCGTCGTCACGGGAGCGGCGCTTGGTGCGGTCCTCATCTCCCCGTCTTTCGCGCTCATCATGACGCTGGTGACGCTGCTGCCGGCCGGCTGGCTCAGCCATCTTGCCAATCTCGCGCGTCCCGCCTCCGAACTCGGCGGCCCCGACCATCTGCTTGCCTGGTATCCGCTCTCCGATATCCTGCTGCATCTCTGCGGACTGGTGACGCTTGCCGTCATCGTCATCGGCGTAATGATCGGCTATGGGCCTGATATCACCGACCCGATTGTCGATCTGCTGATCACCTCGGTCAAGCAGCAGCAGCCGGAATTCATGCCCGATCCGGCGGCGACCGCGCAGACAAAATCGCTGATCCTGCTGATGCTGCCGGCCGTGCAGGGCGGCATGTGGGTCAGCATGCTGTTTGCCGCCTATTACTTCGCCGTGCGCATCGTCGCCGCATCCGGCCAGGGCCTTCGGCCGCGCGAGGATATTCCCTCATCGCTGCGGATGAACCGCAATTCGATCTTTATCTTCCTGGCCGGGCTTGCTGCCTGCTTCTTCGGCGGCGTTCCGGCGCTCGTCGGCGCCACCGTGATCGGCACCTTCGGGGCCGGTTTCATGCTCTCCGGCTTCGCCTCCCTGCATTTCCGCACACGTGGAAAGGACTGGCGCATACCGGCCCTCATCCTCTGCTACCTGGCTTCGATACTCATGCTGCTGCCAGCTCTCCTCATCCTCGTCCTGGGTCTCAGCGATACGCGCAAAGCGATCGCGCTCACCCCGGCGAAAGATGCCGATACCTCCAAACAATCCGACACGAAAATCTGAGACACAAGAAAGGAACAAGAAAATGGAAGTCATCCTTCTCGAACGCATCTCCAAGCTCGGCCAGATGGGCGAAACCGTAAAGGTTCGCGACGGCTTTGCTCGCAACTACCTGCTGCCGCTCGGCAAGGCGCTTCGCGCCAACGCTGCCAACAAGGCTCGTTTCGAATCCGAGCGTGCGACGCTCGAAGCCCGCAACCTCGAGCGCAAGTCGGAAGCCCAGAAGGTCGCCGACGTTCTCGACGGCAAGTCCTTCATCGTCGTGCGCTCCGCCGGCGAAACCGGCCAGCTCTATGGCTCGGTCGCTGCCCGTGACGTCGTCGAAGTTCTCGCCGCCGAAGGCTTCAACATCGGCCGCAACCAGGTTCACCTGAACACGCCGATCAAGGCGATCGGCCTGCACAAGGTCGAACTGCAGCTGCATGCCGAAGTCGAAATCCATGTCGAGCTGAACGTTGCCCGTTCCGCCGAAGAGGCCGAGCGTCAGGCCAAGGGTGAAGAACTCACCTCGGTCGACGCGATCTACGGTGTCGATGAAGACGCGCTGCGTCCCGAAGACTTCTTCGATCCGGAAGCCGACGGCCTCGACGAAGACGAAGCATAAGTCTCGCCGGTACGATCCGCGTGAGGGAAGCCCGGCCGTTGCGCCGGGCTTTTTCTTTTCCGTGCGTTCCGGGTTCGCGCAGCGGGTCGCTTTTTTAGCGGGGGATTACCCGGATGTTTTTGCTGCGTGCCCGATGTCATCGGGCTAACATATCCTTCTCCGGAACGGATGAGCTGAGTCGGCTCCGTACCGTGTCCTGCGGGTGACACTGCCAGTATTTCGCATTTGTGGCGCCCGGGACTGTGGAGAAGTCGAACAATGGGCACAGCGTTCAGGATTTAGGCGAGACGAGCCCCGCTCCTTTCGCAGCCCCTTGATTTTCTCCATCCGGAATTGCAAATCCGGAGTTGGAAAAAGACAGAACGGATGATGATGAACGACGCCGCTCGAAAGATTGCAGCTGTTGCTCCGTCGGAGCAGCATTACCGCGAAGCACCCAACAATATCGAAGCCGAGCAGGCGCTTCTCGGCGCCATCCTAATGAACAACGACGCCTATTACCGGGTGTCGGATTTTCTGAAGCCGATCCATCTCTACGAACCCCTGCACCGGAAGATCTTCGAGGTCGCCGGCGACATCATCCGCATGGGCAAGATCGCCAATCCGGTGACGATCAAGACCTTCCTGAAAGCCGACGAGAAAGTCGGCGACATGACGGTTTCGCAATATCTGGCAAGCCTTGTCAGCAACGCGGTCACGGTCATCAACGCCGAGGATTACGGCCGGGCGATCTACGATCTCGCGCTGCGCCGGGCGCTGATCACCATCGGCGAGGATGTCGTCAACATCGCCTATGACGCGCCGCTCGATATGCCGCCGCAGTCGCAGATCGAGGATACCGAACGCCGGCTGTTCGAGCTCGCCGAAAATGGCCGTTACGATGGCGGCTTCCAGTCCTTCAACGACGCCGTGGCGCTGGCGATCGACATGGCGGCCGTCGCCAAGGAGCGCGACGGCGGCCTTTCCGGCATTTCCACCGGCATCCATTCGCTTGATGCCAAGATGGGCGGCCTGCAGCGTTCGGACTTGATCATCCTCGCCGGACGCCCCGGCATGGGCAAGACCTCGCTTGCGACCAACATCGCCTATAACATCGCCGCCGCCTATGAGGGCGAAGTTCAGTCGGACGGCAGCATGAAAGCCAAGAACGGCGGCGTCGTCGGCTTCTATTCACTCGAAATGTCGTCGGAACAGCTCGCCACCCGTATCATCTCGGAGCAGACGGAAGTCTCGTCCTCGAAGATCCGCCGCGGCGACATCAACGATGCCGATTTCGAAAAGCTCGTCGCCTGCTCGATGATGATGCAGAAGGTGCCGCTCTATATCGACCAGACCGGCGGCATCTCCATCGCCCAGCTTTCGGCGAGGGCGCGCCGCCTCAAGCGCCAGCGTGGCCTCGACGTGCTCGTGGTCGACTACGTGCAGCTGATGACCGGCTCCGGCAAATCAAGCGACAACCGCGTCCAGGAAATCACCCAGATCACCACTGGCCTCAAGGCGCTCGGCAAGGAGCTCAACGTTCCGATCATCGCGCTTTCGCAGCTCTCACGTCAGGTCGAAAGCCGCGACGACAAGCGCCCGCAGCTCTCCGACCTTCGCGAATCCGGTTCGATCGAGCAGGATGCCGACGTCGTGCTCTTCGTGTTCCGCGAGGAATATTACGTCAAGAACCAGGAGCCGCGCGATCCTCACGATCCCAAATATCCGGAATGGGAAGCGCTGTTCGACAAGGTGAAGGGCACCGCCGACGTGATCATCGCCAAGCAGCGTCACGGACCGACGGGCACGGTGAAGCTTGCCTTCCAGGCGGAATTCACGCGCTTCGCCGATCTCGCAGATCCTTCCTTCATACAATACGAGGAACATTGACGCGGTTTCCCGCGTCGATTTTCTTCAGAGCCCTGCAGCCCGCAACAGTGCAACCGTCGCGACGCCGACCACGACGCTTGCAAGCATCGGCAGGCGGCGCGCGGCGATTGCGGTTGCTGCGCATGCCAGCGTCTCCGCCCAGCCGGTCGCAAAGGCTGTCGGGGCGATGACGGCCATCAGCACGGCCGGCGGAATGGCGTCGATCGCCGTTCTCCGGCGCTCATCGATCTCGACATGCCGGATCAGGACGAGACCGCTGACGCGGGTGAAGACAGTTGCGGCAGCCATCGCGAGGATGGCGAAAAAGATATCGCTGTCCAGCGTCATGCCGCCTGCTCCCGCGCCCTGCCCTGCCAGAGGGCCATCGCCAGCCCTGCCAGCGCACCGGCGGCGATATACCAGACCCCCGGCACGAAATGGTGGATTGCAACGGAGGCGGCACCGCTTGCGGCAAGCACGGCGCCGGTTTCCGGCCCCTTCCAGAAGCCCATGACGAGCACGACGAAGACAGCCGGAAAGGCGAAGTCAAGGCCGATGACGGCAGGATTGCCGAGGAAAGCGCCGAGTAGTGCGCCTGTCAGCGAGGAACCGATCCAGGTGAGGTAGAAGGGCGTGACGATGCCGGCATACCAGGCGGGTGTCAGCCTTGTGCTGCCGGCTCGGAATTCCGCCATGGCCCAGAGCTCATCGGCGAGGAAGAGCATGGCGATATAACGTTTGACGCCGGGGAAGGACTGCATCTTCGTGCCGATCGACGCGCTCATGAGCACGTGACGAATATTGACCAGCAGTGCCGCGAAGCCGACGCCGATCCAGCTTGCCGGATGCGTCCAGATGTCCATCGCCACGAATTGCGAACCACCCGCAAAGACCAGCGCGCTCATTAATGTCGTTTCCAGCGGCGAAAGGCCCTTGGTGGCGGCGACCGCGCCGAAGACCAGGCCGATCGGCAAGACGGCGACGACGAGCGGAAAGATGGTGCGCATACCGGCGAGAAATTCGCCAAGACGAAATTCGCCGGATGGCCGGCTGTGCTGCAACATGGCAACCTCCTAATCGAGATCGCGGAGGAGTAGCCCAGCACGCCACGGCCGTATTGAACGAAAGTGATCAGCCCGTGCGGAATTGACCGGGGGTCACGCCCGTGCGCGCCTTGAAATGCCGGGTGAAATGCGCCTGATCGGCAAAACCACATTCGAGCGCAATATCGGCCGGCATGCGCCCCTGCCGCAGCAGCCGGCGGGCGACCTGCACGCGCCGATCCGTCAGGAAGGCATGGGGCGTGATGTGATATTCCTTGCGGAAGGCGCGGATGAGGTGAGCACGGCTCAAACCCGCCACTCCGGCCAATTCCTCGAGGCCGACGTCGCTATCGAAATTCTCGACCAGGTATTCGCGGGCGCGGGCGACGGCGCTTCGCTCCTGCGTATCGACAGGCACGACAATCGTGCTGCCGTGACGCGCAAAGATCGCCGCCAGAACCGAGAACATGCCTTCATCCGCCTCCAGAGCGCCTGCGCCGCTTTCGAGCGTGCGATGGGCCGCATGAAAGGCATTGGCAAGCTGCAGATCGCGTGGAAGCGCGCCGGCGAAGGACGGCGTCGCGTGGAAGGCCTTGCCGGTGACATCCTCCAGAATATCGACGAACAGCTTCGTGTCGGGATAGATCATGCGGTAGCGGTAGCCTTCACCGCCCGGAGCGCCGTCATGGATGACACCGGGGTCGATCAGATAAAGGTCGCCGGGCCCGGTTTCCTCCCGCCTGCCGCTGAGCGTGGCGATCTGGGTGCCGCTTTCTATCGCGCCGATGCTGAAGGTATCGTGCGCATGCGGCGCGTACTCATGCGTGAGAAAGGTAGCGCTCAGGCACTCCATGCCGCGGAAACGGGTATCCCGCCAGAAGCGGGCCGATTCCACATTGGCCAGCGGCATGGCCTCCGCGGCCTCTTTTTGCGATACGTTGTGCATCCAATAGAATTAGCGCGGAAGCCGGCATGCGTCTTGAACAAAAGTGATCGGACGACAGGCAAAGGGTGATATGTGACCGCCTGCGCTTTTCCTTGGCCACAATGCTCTCTAGACTGGGCGACACGGCCCCTCATTTCTTCACGGCGATTCATGACAGATTTTCCCATCCTCTCCGAAGACGACGATCTCTTCACTTCCGCAGGCCTGCGGCTGACCGTCGACCTGAGCGCGCTTACGGAAAATTGGCGCGACATGGCGCGCCGCTCAGGTGCAGCGCGCGCCGCAGCCGTCGTCAAGGCGGACGCCTACGGCACAGGCATCGAGGATGCCGGCGAAGCGCTCTACCTCGGAGGCGCCCGGGATTTCTTCGTCGCGACCGTCGATGAGGGCGTCACCCTTCGCCTCTATGCGCCCGAGGCGCGCATCTTCGTGCTCTCGGGCATATGGCCGGGCACGGAACGGCGGTTCTTCGACAATGATCTGGTGCCGGTGATTTCCTCCGACGAGCAGCTCGCCTTCTGGATGGCGGTGCTTGCCGATTACGGCGATTATCCCTGCGCGCTGCATGTCGATACCGGCTTCAATCGGCTGGGGCTGCGCATCGACGACGCCATTGCCCTTGCCGACGACGTCTCGCGGCCAGCCAGTTTTGCGCCGGTGCTGGTCATGAGCCACCTCGCCTGCGGCGACGATCCCAGCCATGCCATGAACCGGCAGCAACTCGAATCATTCCGTAGGGTTACGGCCGCCTATGAAGGCATCGATTCAAGTCTTGCCGCCTCGGCCGGCATCTTTCTCGGCGAGGATTATCATTTCGACCTGACCCGGCCGGGCATCGCGCTCTATGGCGGCGAGGCGGTCAGCGGCATGGCGAACCTGATGCGGCCGGTCGCGACCGCGGAAGCGCGCGTCATCCAGGTTCGGACCGTCGGGGCCGGCGAGACCGTCAGCTATGGACGGGCGCTGCAGCTTGGCCGTGAAAGTCGGCTGGCGATCGTCTCAGCCGGCTACGCCGACGGTTATATGCGCAGCCAATCGAGCGGCGGCGTCCCTCTGCGCCAGGCTGTGCCGCAAGGCGGACAAGGTTTCATCGCCGGGCATAAGGTACCGGTTGCCGGCCGGATCACCATGGACCTGACGATCTTCGATATCACCGACCTGCCAGAGAACGCGGTGCGCGCCGGCGATTATGTCGAGCTGTTCGGAAAGAACATGCCTCTCGACGACGTAGCGCGGGCAGCGGGCACGATCGGATACGAGATCCTCACCAGCATGGGGCTGCGTCACGAACGGCGCTATGTGGCCGAGGAGTAGGCCTCGTTATCATCGACTGCTCAGGGCAAGACGCACACCGAGCGCCACAAAAAGCGCGCCGAGGCTGCGATCGAGCCATCGTCCGATTTTCGCATTCCGCCTGAGCGCATCGGCAAGGCGTTCTCCGAGAAGCACGAGCGGCGGTTCGATGAAGGCGGCGACGGCGATGATGAGTCCGCCATGCAGCATCAGCTGGGCCCATGCCGGCCCTGCCCCCTCGACAACGAATTGCGGCAGGAATGCCAGGAAAAATATCGCCACTTTCGGATTGAGCAGCGACACCAGGATTCCTTGCCGGTAGATCCTTGCGGCTGGGATTTCCTCACCAGTGGCGTTGATCAGGCCACCGTCGCCGCTGGTGCGCAGAGCTTGAATGCCCAGCCAGACGAGATAAGCGGCACCGAGCCATTTGACCGTAGAGAATGCCAAGGCAGAAGCGGCAAGCACAGCGGAAAGGCCCAATGCCGCCATCAGAACATGCAGGCAGGCGCCTGACCAGACGCCGAACAATGCGGAAAAACCGGCGCGTTTCCCGCCTTTCATCGTATGGCCGAGGATGTAGGCGATGTCTGGACCTGGCGAGAGGTTGAGCAAAACCGCCGCCGACAGAAATGCAAGCCAGTGCGCGAGCGAATAGTCGAACATCTTCCACCGTTTCTGATGATCAGAGGCGAAAAGCATAGGCACGGCGAAGGCTGATGGGGAAATCATTAGTTTTGATCCATCGCGATAGCCATTATCTCGAGCACGACAATGATTCGGTGAAGCCTTCGACGGCTTCATTTGTGGAACGCGACTGAAAGAAAGATCGATGGCGAAGGCCAAGACACAGTTCATCTGCCAGAATTGCGGCGCGGTTCATACCCGATGGGCCGGCAAATGCGACAATTGCGGCGAGTGGAACACCATCGTCGAGGAAGACCCGATGGGCGGCATCGGCTCCGGTCCGGGCAAGACGCCGAAGAAGGGCCGGCCGGTGACGCTGACGGCGCTGTCGGGCGAGATCGAGGAGGCACCGCGCATCCATACCGCCATGTCGGAGCTCGACCGGACGCTCGGCGGCGGTTTCGTGCGCGGTTCGGCGGTGCTGATCGGCGGCGATCCCGGCATTGGCAAATCGACGCTGCTGATGCAGGCCGCCGCCGCCCTGGCGCGGCGCGGCCACAAGATCATCTATGTCTCCGGCGAGGAGGCGGTGGCGCAGGTCCGGCTGCGGGCGCAACGTCTTGCCGCAGCCGATACCGACGTGATGCTGGCGGCCGAAACCAATGTCGAGGATATTCTGGCGACGCTTGCCGAGGGCAAACGCCCGGATCTCGTCATCATCGATTCCATCCAGACGCTGTGGAGCGAGCTTGCCGACTCCGCACCGGGAACGGTGACGCAGGTGCGCACCGGCGTGCAGTCGATGATCCGTTTCGCCAAACAGACGGGAGCCGCCATGGTGCTCGTCGGGCATGTGACCAAGGACGGGCAGATCGCCGGGCCGCGCGTCGTCGAGCACATGGTCGATGCCGTTCTCTATTTCGAAGGCGACCGCGGCCATCACTACCGCATCCTGCGCACGGTCAAAAACCGCTTCGGCCCGACGGACGAGATCGGCGTCTTCGAAATGTCCGACAAAGGACTGCGCGAGGTCGCCAATCCCTCCGAACTCTTCCTGGGCGAGCGCAACGAAAAATCCGCCGGCGCTGCCGTCTTCGCCGGCATGGAGGGCACGCGGCCCGTGCTCGTCGAGGTGCAGGCGCTGGTGGCGCCGACCTCGCTCGGCACGCCGCGGCGCGCCGTGGTCGGATGGGATTCGGCCCGACTGTCGATGATCCTGGCGGTGCTGGAGGCCCATTGCGGCGTCAGGCTCGGCCAGCACGACGTCTATCTCAACATCGCCGGCGGCTACCGCATTTCCGAGCCGGCAGCCGATCTCGCGGTCGCCTCGGCGCTGGTTTCCTCGCTCGCCGGTATTGCCCTTCCAGCCGATTGCGTCTATTTCGGCGAAGTCAGCCTGTCGGGCGCCATCCGGCCGGTTGCGCACACCGCCCAGCGCCTCAAGGAAGCCGAGAAGCTGGGCTTTTCCGCAGCGCTGCTTCCTTCCGCCTCCGCTGAGCTGCCGAAGGGCTCCGGACGATGGAGCGAGGTCGAAAGCCTGCCGGATCTGGTGGCGCGCATCGCCGGGTCGAAGGGAGCGCTGCGTGTGGAAGACGAGGTTTGATCCTTTCATTGCCGGGAATGGTGATGATATAGGAGGCACACGATAAGGCGCGACACGGCCGCCGAGCGGCAGTCCTGGAGTTGAATTTACATGCCCATTACGATTTTCGACGGTATTGTCATCGGCGTCGTGCTCTTCTCCGCCGTGCTGGCGATGGTCCGCGGCTTTTCGCGGGAAATCCTTTCGATCGCGAGCTGGGGCGGTTCGGCCGCCGCTGCCTACTATCTCTACCCGTACCTGCTGCCCTATGCGAAGAAGTACACAGATGACGACCGTATCGCGATCGCCGGTTCGGCAGCCGTCGTCTTCCTGATCGCGCTCATCGTTATCTCCTTCATCACCATGAAGATCGCCGATTTCATCATCGACAGCCGCATCGGCGCCCTCGACCGCACCCTCGGCTTCCTGTTCGGCGCGGCCCGCGGCCTGCTGCTGATGGTTGTCGCCGTCGCCTTCTGGAACTGGCTGGTCGATGTCGAACACCGGCCGGCCTGGGTCAACGAGGCCAAGTCGAAGCCCTTTCTGGATTCGATGGTCGTGAAGCTGAAGGCGGTGCTGCCGGAGCAATTCGCCCAGATGATACAGGCGAGCTTCCGTGATAAGATGCAGTCGCCGGCACAGGGCAGCGAAGGCGCCACGCCGCCGGCGGCCGATCAAGCGCCGGCGGAAGACGCGCCTGCAGGCAGCGCGCAGCAGCCGGCGAATTGACGCAGTGTTCAAGAGCTTGACCCGCCGTCCGGCAATTGCCATTTGAGCGGGACGTAAAGTCAAGGTCCGGCCGGGCATTCCAGCTCCGCCGGGCCTCAGCTGTTTCAGAGCCGGCAAACGGGCTTTGAAAGCAGATGTCGTTCAGCATGACGTTATCGGAAAGCTGCCAGGTTTCCGATATATGATATTGGAAATGCCGATCCATTCTTGTGAGAGCAGAGGCCCGCAGAAATGAACCAGTCCCATTCCTTCCCAATCGACGATCCGCTCGACGGAGATACGCTGCATGAAGAATGCGGTGTTTTCGGAATTCTGGGACATCCCGATGCCGCGGCTCTCACGGCTCTCGGGCTGCATGCCCTGCAGCACCGCGGACAGGAGGCAGCCGGCATCGTCTCCTTCGACGGCAAACGCTTCTATCAGGAGCGCCATATGGGCTTGGTCGGTGATCACTATACCAATCCGATGACGCTCGCCCGCCTGCCCGGCAGCATAGCGATCGGCCACACACGCTATTCGACGACAGGCGAAGTGGCGATGCGCAACGTGCAGCCGCTGTTTGCCGAACTTGAGGAAGGCGGCATCGCCATTGCCCATAACGGCAATTTCACCAATGGCCTGACGCTGCGCCGCCAGATCATCGCAACCGGGGCCATCTGTCAGTCGACCTCCGATACCGAAGTCGTCCTGCATCTTATCGCCCGCTCGCGCCATGCTTCCACGTCCGACCGGTTCATCGACGCCATCCGCCAGATGGAAGGCGGTTATTCGATGCTTGCCATGACCCGCACCAAGCTGATTGCCGCGCGCGATCCCACCGGCATCCGCCCGCTTGTCATGGGCGAACTCGACGGCAAGCCGATCTTCTGCTCGGAAACCTGCGCGCTCGACATCATCGGCGCCAAATTCATCCGCGACGTAGAAAACGGCGAGGTCATCATATGCGAAATCCAGCCTGACGGCTCGATCAGCATCGATGCGCGCAAGCCCAGCAAGCCGCAGCCGGAGCGTCTCTGCCTGTTCGAATATGTCTATTTCGCCCGTCCGGATTCGGTCGTCGGCGGCCGCAACGTCTATACGACGCGCAAGAACATGGGCATGAATCTCGCCAAGGAATCGCCTGTCGATGCCGATGTCGTCGTGCCGGTGCCGGATGGCGGCACGCCCGCAGCTCTCGGCTATGCCCAGGAAAGCGGCATCCCCTTCGAATACGGCATCATCCGCAACCATTATGTCGGCCGCACCTTCATCGAGCCGACGCAGCAGATTCGCGCCTTCGGCGTCAAGCTGAAGCATTCCGCCAACCGGGCGATGATCGAAGGCAAGCGCGTGGTGCTGGTCGACGATTCCATCGTGCGCGGCACGACATCGCTGAAGATCGTGCAGATGATCCGCGAGGCCGGTGCGCGCGAAGTCCATATCCGCGTCGCAAGCCCGATGATCTTCTTCCCGGATTTTTACGGGATCGATACGCCCGACGCCGACAAGCTGCTCGCCAACCAATATGCCGACGTCGAAGCCATGGCCAAATATATCGGTGCGGATTCGCTTGCCTTCCTGTCGATCAACGGGCTTTACCGCGCCGTCGGCGGCGAGGACCGCAACCCGGCCCGTCCGCAGTTCACCGACCACTACTTCACAGGTGACTATCCGACCCGCCTGCTCGACAAGAACGGCGAGTCGATGGGCAACAAGCTTTCGATGCTTGCCAGCAACGGCTGAGCCGCTGCCGCTTTGACTTTCGCTTCCGAGGGGCCTATTGCGCCCCTCACCTTCGCAAGCAAATCCGGAACCGGACAGATGAACATCAATCTTGAGGGCAGGATCGCACTCGTCACCGGTGCGTCGCGCGGCATCGGCTACTTCACAGCCCTGGAACTTGCCAAAGCCGGCGCCCATGTGATCGCCTGCGCACGCACGGTCGGCGGGCTCGAGGAGCTCGACGATGCGATCAAAGCCGTCGGCGGCAGCGCGACCCTCGTGCCCTTCGACCTTGCCGATATGAATGCGATCGACGCGCTCGGCGGCTCGATCTTCGAACGCTGGGGCAAGCTTGATATCCTCGTCGCCAATGCCGGCGTGCTCGGCGTCATTTCGCCGATCGGCCATATCGAGGCGAAGGTGTTCGAGAAGGTGATGACGATCAATGTGACGGCGACATGGCGGCTGATCCGCTCGGTCGATCCGCTGCTCGCCCGCTCGGATGCCGGCCGCGCCGTGATCCTGTCCTCGGGTGCGGCCCACAAATGCAGACCCTTCTGGGGTGCTTATTCCGCGTCCAAGGCCGCTGTCGAGGCGCTGGCGCGCACCTGGGCCGGCGAGAGCCAATCGACGCCGCTGCGCATCACCAGCGTCGATCCGGGCGCCACACGCACGGCGATGCGGGCACAGGCCGTGCCGGGCGAAGATCCGCAGACGCTGCCGCATCCTTCGCAGGTCGCCAAGGCGATCCTGCCGTTGCTCGGTCCCGGTGTGACCGAAACGGGCAAGCTGTTCATCGTGCGCGAAAACAAGCTCGCCGACTACCGCCTGCCGGAATAAACGGACGCTTCAGTTCGCGGCAACGGCCGGGAACAGATGTGCGAAACCTGTTTCGGCGGGGCATAGGACATTGAGGTCCACTGGTCCCCGGATGCCGTTCAGGGCGCCATTGTCGGCAAATTGCCAGATCGACCAGCGACTGCACCCCTCCTGCGTCGGCTCATTCAACACGCTTCGCAGCCAGAGGTAGTGCTCGGGGAAGCGGGCCTCATTGCCCTTCAGATATTGATCGAAGAATTCCTGCGTGACGTAGAAGATCGGCTTTTCCGGAAAGATGGCTTTCAGTTCGGTGACGAAGGCATTCACCTCCGTCGCCATCTCCTCGACCGTCGGGACCTTGTTGCAATTGCCGACGAATTCCAGATCGATGGCGATCGGCAGGGTACGCGGCGCCTTCGGCACCGTCGCCAGCACATTCTGCGCCTGATCCCTGCCCGGGCGGCAGAAGGTGAAGAAATGGTAGGCGCCTCTCACGATCCCTGCATCTCCGGCACGCTGCCAGTTCTCGGCAAATCTGGAATCCTTGTGATCGCCGCCTTCGGTCGCCTTCATGATTGCAAAACGCACATTCGGCTGCGCGGCCACCGTCCTCCAATCGATGTCGCCCTGGTGATGGCTGACATCGATGCCTTGGATCGGATAGCGCGATAAGGACGGATTGTTGAAGCGAAGCATGCCGAAATCGTATGCGAAATATGCGGCGGATGCGACCACCAGAATTGCTGCCGCACCGATCGTCCACCGAACAACGCTCCCCACTCATTCCTCCCGTATTTTCAGCAGCTTCCGAACCGGCTATACGCGATTTGCGCCACGAAAATGGCAGACGAGCCTCAGGGGACGCAGCGCACCGGATAGGTCACTGCAGTTGCCGCCGATCCTTCCTCGCCCCTCTTGACCAAACGTCGTTCCCGCGCCATAAAACGCGGCATGAAAACGGTTATCTGCATTATCTGCGGAAAGATTATTCGCTAGCGCACGCGCTGGCCTGGCCGTTTTCGTCTCCCCAATAGTCAAGATGCGAAACGCCCCGGCCTGCCGGTCGCGATATTTTCTGATCGTGCATTTGGGAGAGTGAAATGGGCCGCACGCCGGAACTGAAGCTATACAACACGCTGACGCGGGAAAAGTCAGTCTTTGCGCCGATCGACCCCGACAATGTCCGCATGTATGTCTGCGGCCCGACCGTCTATGATTTCGCCCATATCGGCAATGCCCGGCCGGTCATCGTCTTCGACGTGCTGTTCCGGCTGCTGCGCCATGTCTACGGCGAAGATCACGTCACCTACGCCCGCAACATCACCGACGTCGACGACAAGATCAATGCGCGGGCGCTGAAAGACCATCCCGGTCTGCCGCTGAATGAAGCGATCCGCGCGGTCACCGAAAAGACCGAGACGCAGTTTCACGCCGATGTCGCCGAGCTCGGCTGCATCGAGCCGAATGTCGAGCCCCGCGCCACCGACAATATCGCAGAGATGATCCAGATCATCGACAAGCTGATCGGCAATGGGCATGCCTATGTGGCGGCCGGCGAAGTACTGTTCGACACCAGATCCATGCCCGATTACGGCCAGCTTTCGAAGCGCCCGCTCGACGAGCAGCAGGCCGGCGCCCGCGTCGCCGTCGACGCGCATAAGAAGAACCCGGGCGATTTCGTGCTGTGGAAACTGTCCAGCCATAACGAACCCGGCTGGGAGAGCCCCTGGGGCCGCGGCCGACCGGGCTGGCATATCGAATGCTCGGCGATGAGCCGGCGCTATCTCGGCGATGTCTTCGACATTCACGGCGGCGGGCTGGACCTGATCTTCCCGCATCATGAAAACGAGATCGCCCAGTCGCGCTGCGCCCACGGGACCGAGGTGATGGCGAATGTCTGGATGCACAACGGCTTCGTGCAGGTCGAGGGCCGCAAGATGTCGAAGTCCGAGGGCAATTTTGTCACCATCCACGAGCTGCTGCACACGGAAACCTTCGGCGGCCGCAAATGGCCGGGCGAAGTGCTGCGTCTTGCCATGCTGATGACGCATTACCGCGAGCCGATCGATTTCTCGATCAAGCGGCTTGAAGAGGCCGAACGGCTGCTTGCCAAGTGGCCGGCGACGGAACCAGGCGACGCCAAGCCGGACGAGGCCGTCCTGAACGCGCTGGCCGACGATCTCAACACGGTCGCGGCCGTGCAAGCCCTGCATGCGCTGGCGCAGGCTGCCCATACCGATGCCGCAGCGGGCGCCACCTTCGCCGCAACGGCTTCCCTCCTCGGCGTGCTGCCGAAGAAGGCCGAAATCGATGAAGCCGTCGCCGCAGCGGTCGATGCACTGGTCGCCATGCGTCTCGAAATGCTGAAGGCGAAGAATTTTGCCGAAGCCGACAAGATCCGCGACGAGCTGACGGGGAAAGGGATCCAGCTGAAGGACGGCAAGGATGCGGCGACGGGCGAGCGGGTGACGACGTGGGAGGTGAAGCGGTAGGATGGGTTGGGCGGCTAGATATACCCCCCTCTGCCCTGCCGGGCATCTCCCCCACAAGGGGGGAGATCGGCAAGACGCGCCCGCTTGCCAAGATATCGACCGCGCACCACGTGGCTTCGGCCAACTGAGGCGTTTGATTAGGGTGAGCGGCCGCTCCTATCCGATCTCCCCCCTTGTGGGGGAGATGCCCGGCAGGGCAGAGGGGGCTGCCGCCGCAGCCCCGTCACGTCATCGCGAGAGGCAAGCCATGCCGCATGCACCAGTTCCGCCCCAACGGCGGGCGAACGCCCGGCGCATGCGCAAAGCTCTGAGCGAGGCTGAGCTGAAACTCTGGAACGAGCTTCGCGCCCATCGTTTGATGGGCCTCAGCTTCCGTCGACAGATGCCGATCGCCGGTTATATCGTTGATTTCGCATGCCCTAGCCATCGCCTTATCGTAGAGATAGACGGCTCGCAGCACGCCCTCGCCCCGAACGTCTCCTACGATCATATCAGGACCCAACGTCTTCAGGCGGACGGCTGGACCGTTCTGCGCTTCTGGAACGAAGATATCCTGCGGGATATCGACAACGTGTGCAGCCATATCATCCGCATCATCGGAAAGGACCTGCCATGACCGAGACCTATACCGGCGGGTGCCAGTGCGGCGCGATCCGTTTCCGCGTCAGCGGCGAGCTCAAGGATTCGTCGATCTGTCATTGCCGCATGTGCCAGAAGGCGTTCGGCGCCTATTATGCGCCGCTGGTCTCGGTGCGCGGCGCCGATTTCGAATGGACGCGGGGAGCACGCAAGACGTTCCGGTCTTCGAATTTCGTCCTCCGCGGTTTCTGCGGCGATTGCGGTACGCCGCTGACCTATGAGGCGCCTGATGGAATGGCGATTGCGGCGGGTGCCTTCGACGATCCGTCGCAGCTGCCGCCGACCATTCAATGGGGCGTGGAAGGCAAGATCGGCTTCGTCGATCATCTGCACGAACTGCCGGGAGAACGGACCGAGGCGGATCTGACGGCAGGCTCCTTCCTGCACGGACTGATTTCCTATCAGCACCCCGACCACGATACGCCGGTCTGGCCGCCGGAGGATCGCACCTGATGGAAACGGCGAGACAGACCGGCGGATGCCAGTGCGGCGCGGTTCGTTATCGCGCGCTGGGCGAACTCGGTTATCCACATATCTGCCACTGCCGCATGTGCCAAAAGGCGGCCGGCAATTATTTCCTGCCGCTCGCAGCGGCCAAGCGCGAACATTTCGAGCTGACGCGCGGCGAACCGAAGTGGTTCCGCTCCTCTGATATCGTTCGGCGCGGCTTCTGCGGCGATTGCGGCACGCCGCTATTTTACGATATTCCGGAAGCGGACTTCATCAACATCGCGCTCGGCACGCTTGACGAGCCCGATGCGGTCAAGCCCGTGATGCAATCGAACACCGTGCGCAAGATGTCGTGGTTCCACGCACTCGACGGCCTGCCGGTGGAACCAGAGCCTGAAACGCCCGACCGCGAGGAGGCGATCGCGGCAAGCAACAACCAGCACCCGGATCAGGACACTTCCCATTGGCCACTCGGAGAAACACATGACGGATAAGATCAGAACAGGCGGATGCCAGTGCGGCGCCGTGCGCTTCCGCATATCGGGCCAGTTGGGGCGGCCGTCGATCTGCCATTGCCGCATGTGCCAGAAGCAGTTCGGCGGCTTCTTCTCCGCGCTGGTCACAGCACCGGAGGAAGGGATGGAATGGACGCGCGGCGAGCCGAGCTATTTTCAATCCTCGGTCAATATCGATCGCGGCTTCTGCAGCAATTGCGGCACGCCGATGACCTACCGGCATCCAGGCGGGCTGGAGCTTGCGATCGGCACCTTCGACGACCGCAGCGATCTCGCGCCGCAGATCCAGGTCAATTACGAGGCCCGCCTGCCCTGGGTCGAGGAAATCTTCGACGCCCCTGTTCATAAGGACGCGGATTTCTACGCGCGACAGGAGGCGATCATCTCCTTTCAGCATCCCGACCACGACACCCGGGCGTGGCCCGCGAAAGGCGTGAAAATATGACCGAGATACTGCGCACGCTCTATCCCGAGATCGAAGCCTATGCCTCCGGCCATCTCGATGTCGGCGACGGCCATGTGATCTATTGGGAGCGCTCGGGAACGCCTGGCGCCAAACCCGCCGTCTTCCTGCATGGCGGCCCGGGCGGCGGCTTCTCGCCGGCGCACCGCCGGCTCTTCGATCCGCATCTCTACGACGTCATGCTGTTCGACCAGCGCGGCTGCGGCAGGTCGACGCCGCATGCGGAACTGAATGCCAACACGACCTGGCACCTCGTCGCCGATATCGAGCGGCTGCGCGAAATGGCGGGAGTCGACAAATGGCAGGTGTTCGGCGGCTCCTGGGGCTCGACGCTGGCGCTCGCCTATGCCGAAACGCATCCGGAGCGCGTCTCCGAGCTCATCCTGCGCGGCATTTACACACTGACCAAGGCCGAGCTCGATTGGTACTACCAGTTCGGCGTCTCGGAAATGTTCCCGGATAGATGGGAACGCTTCATCGCTCCCATTCCGCCGGAAGAGCGGCACGAGATGATGCATGCCTATCATCGCCGCCTGACGCATGAGGATAGAACCGTGCGCCTTCAAGCCGCGCAGGCCTGGAGCATCTGGGAAGGCGAAACGATCACGCTGCTGCCCGAACCGTCGACCAGCGGCAAATTCGAGGAGCCGCAATTCGCCTATGCCTTTGCCCGCATCGAGAACCATTTCTTCGTCAATGCCGGCTGGCTGGACGAGGGACAATTGATCCGCGATGCCGGCCGGCTCAAGGACATTCCAGGCGTGATCGTGCATGGGCGCTACGACATGCCCTGCCCGGCAAAATATGCCTGGCAGTTGCACAAGGCCTGGCCGAAGGCGGAATTCCACCTGATCGAGGGTGCCGGCCATGCCTATTCGGAGCCGGGCATTCTCGACCAGTTGATCCGGGCGACGGATAAGTTCGCCGGGAAGCCGGACTGATCATTTGGGGCAGCCCCTCACCCTAGCCCTCTCCCCGCTCGCGGGGAGAGGGGACGTGCCCTGCGAGACGGTGCGGCATATGCCTTCTCCCCGTCAGAACCGGGAGAAGGTGGCGGCAGCCGGATGAGGGCAGCATCCGCAGTACAACAACACCCGCCCGGCGGGAGGAAACGACATGAAAGAACGCATCTATCTCTTCGACACGACGCTCCGGGACGGGCAGCAGACGCCCGGCATTGACTTTTCCGTCGAGGACAAGATCGCGATCGCCGCCATGCTGGATGAGTTCGGCCTCGATTACGTCGAAGGCGGATATCCCGGCGCCAATCCGACCGACACCGCCTTCTTCAGCGAGAATCGCACAAGCCGGGCCACCTTCGTCGCCTTCGGCATGACGAAACGGGCGGGCGTTTCCGTGTCCAACGATCCAGGCATCGCCGGACTGCTGCAGGCCAAAAGCGAAGCCATCTGTTTCGTCGCCAAGAGCTGGGACTATCATGTCGCTGTCGCCCTCGGCTGCACCAACGAGGAAAACCTCGAATGCATCGCCGAAAGCGTCAAGGCGGCGGTCGGCGCAGGCAAGCAGGCGATCGTCGACTGCGAACATTTCTTCGACGGCTTCAAGGCCAATCCGGCCTATGCGATCGCCTGCGCGAAGACGGCCTATGAAAGCGGCGCCCGCTGGGTCGTGCTCTGCGACACCAATGGCGGGACGCAGCCGCCGGAGGTCCGCGCCATCGTCGAAGCGGTGATCGCAGCCGGTGTTCCCGGCCGCTGTCTCGGCATTCACGCTCACAACGATACCGGCCAGGCCGTTGCCAATTCGCTTGCTGCTGTGGAAGCCGGGGTTCGGCAGATCCAGGGCACTTTGAACGGTATCGGCGAGCGCTGCGGCAACGCCAATCTGGTGACGCTGATCCCGACCCTGGCGCTGAAGAGCGCCTACAACACGCGTTTCGAAACGGCGATCGACGAGGAGCGGCTGCTCAACCTCACCCGGTTCTCGCACGCCTTCGATGAGCTGCTCAACCGCTCGCCGGATCACCAGATGCCTTATGTCGGCGCGTCCGCTTTCGCCACCAAGGCCGGCATTCACGCATCGGCGCTGCTGAAGGATCCGAAGACCTATGAACATGTGCCGCCGGAAAGTGTGGGCAATTTCCGTAAGGTCATGGTCTCCGACCAGGGCGGCAAGGCGAACTTCATCAATGCGCTGAAGCGGCGCGGCATCACCGTCGCCAAGGACGATCCGAAGCTCGACCTCCTGATCTCGATCGTCAAGGAACGTGAATCCATCGGTTATGCCTATGAGGGCGCCGATGCGAGCTTCGAGCTCCTAGCGCATCGCACACTCGGCACCATCCCGGAATTCTTCACCATAGAAGGCTTCCGGGTGATGATCGAGCGCCGCTTCGATAGTCTCGGCCGCGTGAAAATCGTCTCGGAAGCGGTGGTCAAGATCACCATCGACGGACAGACGCTGATGTCAGTTGCCGATGCCGAAGGTCCGGTTAACGCGCTCGACCTGGCGCTGCGCAAGGATTTCGGCAAGTACCAGCACGAGATCGACGATCTGGTGCTCGCCGATTTCAAGGTGCGCATCCTCAATGGCGGCACGGAGGCGATCACCCGCGTGCTGATCGAATCCACCGACAGCGACGGCGTGCGCTGGTGGACAGTCGGCGTTTCGGAGAACATCATCGACGCCTCGTTCCAGGCGCTGATGGATTCGGTCATCTACAAGCTGATGAAGAACCGGCAGCTCGCCGGCAAGATCGCGGCGGAATAAATCTCTGCCGTCGTCATTCGTCTATCACTCGGGTTTTCGCCTCAAGTCCTCTCGCCATTCATTCAACGAAATGAATTGGCCTATTCACGGCGCTTAAGCTAGGCCGGATCAGAAGAAGAACAAAGATGGAAACACCCGATGTCGACCGATGCATCCGTTCCGTTGATCAAGAACGAAGATAGTCCGCGCGGTTTCGCTTTTGCGCTGACAGCCTATCTGCTCTGGGGCTTCCTGCCCTTCTACATGAAGGCGGTGGCACATATTCCGCCGGCCGAAGTCATCGCCCACCGTATCGTCTGGTCCCTGCCGCTGGCAGGCATGGTATTGATCGTGCTCGGGCGCACGGCGGATATCCGCGCGGCACTGCGCTCGCCGCGCATGCTGGCGATGGGGGCGCTGACGGCGTCGCTGATCACCGTCAACTGGGGCACCTATGTCTGGGCGATCGGCGCCGGCCATTCGCTTGATGCAGCACTTGGCTATTTCATCAATCCGCTGTTCAGCATCTTCCTCGGCGCGGTGCTGCTCAACGAGAAGCTGCAGCCGCTGCAGATCGCGGCGATCGCGCTGGCGGCGCTTGCCGTCGCCATTCTCGCATTGGACAGCGGCGGCATTCCATGGGTGGCGGCGACGCTGGCCGTCAGCTGGGGTTTTTATGCCTTGCTTCGCAAGACGCTGCCGCTCGGCCCCAACCAGGGCTTCTTCCTCGAGGTTCTGATCCTCAGCGGGCCGGCCCTCGTCTACATCCTCTATCTCGAATATGGCAGCGGCCTTGGCCATTTCTACCGTACCGGCCTTGCCGACACGAGCCTGCTGCTTGGCTGCGGTGTCGTCACCGCCGTACCGCTGATGATCTATGCCAATGGCGCCAAGCTCCTGAAGCTCTCGACGATCGGCATCATGCAGTATATCGCGCCGACGATGATCTTCCTGATCGCCGTCTTCGCCTTTCATGAGCCGCTCGGCACGGCGCGGATGATCGCCTTCCCGCTGATCTGGGCGGGGCTGTTTCTCTATAGCTGGTCGATGCTGAAGGGAAGCCGCGGAAGGAGGTAGCCGTTGCGCTGGTCGCAACCCGACCGACTTGGTTCAAAGCCAGGATAGCAGCGCTGTGCGGACCAGGATTCCGGCCAATGCGCTGAAGACTGCGACGCCCGCAACCGAGCGGAGCGCCGGCACCGATACGATAAGAATGGAGAGGCCGGGAAGGTCGAGAGGGTTTAGCAGAAATGCGGACCCGTGAATGATTTTCTCTGGCGGAAGACTCAGTTCCTTGTGGGCGTCGAGTAACAGCGTGACCGTTGCGCTCGATCCTGCCAGGCATTTTGTAAGGAAGAACAGCACATCCTGCTGCGAGGCGCCGAACAGCTGAAGCAATGGCTGCGCTACGGACGTGAAGGCCGAAAGTGCGCCTGTACTTTGTGCAAGCCTTACCAGGGCAAGTGAGATCACGAGCACCGGCAGGATCGCAGCAATGACGCCAATGGCATCTGCGCCACCGCGGTTGATCGCAGTCAGCAGATCGCGCCTGCCGACGTCGTCGTCATCCGCCCTGGCGCAGGAACAGATGTTTCCAGGCAAGGAACGGCGGCCGACGATCCAGCCGGCGAGAGTGGACGCAACGAGCGCTCCGCAAATGCCGTTTATTATGATCGAGCCCGGATCGACTCCGAGGCTTGCGAGCGGAAAACTGGCATTCGCCGGCGCCGCCGCAAGCACCGCGGCAAAGGCGGCGGCGATAAATTTCTCCGATGTTCTTTTATGCGCCATCAGCCTCAGGGCGGCGACTGGGGCAGCCGAACTCACGAGGCTGAGCTGGATGATTGCCAAGACCCCAAAACCGTCCAGACCGAAAAGTCTGAACAGCGGGTTTACCTTGCCGGCGATTGGTCGCAGTGCGCTCACGCTCTCGAGGTAGCGCATCAGCGAAAATGTCACGATCATGAGAGGCAGAAAGGTGAATATCGCGATGTCGACGGCACTTCGCCCGGCATCCAGGATGGCGGTTATCAGAATTATCATGGAAACGAATGGCTCGATGGCCGGGTGAACGCGCGGCCGGCTTGATGGAGGAAGCAGGCTCCGGATTCGATGCCGGAGCCTGGTCGTTCAGACTCTATTCCGGTTTGAAAGCTTCATCGAAGAAGCGGACGACCTCGGCATAGGCCTGCATGCGGTGGCTCTCCATCAGGGCCAGATGTGTCGCCTCCCCGATTTCCACCCATCGCCTGTAGGAGGCGCCGGTCAGCTGCTCGAAATAGGCCCGCGCCCGATCAAGCGGAACGTCAATGTCCCATTCGCCGTGCAACAGCAGAACCGGCGCGCGAATCTCGCTCGGCTGATAATATGGGGTTCCGGCTCTCCAGTAGGTGCGGATGTCTTGGATCGGCCCGTTGGTGGCGCGAAGTTTACCTTGCTCCCTATCGTCTTGCGACGTCTCCTCCGAGAGGGTGAATTCCGACCAGAGATCAAACCAGCCCTCGGGCACAAGACGGTCACGCGCGTATTCGGGTGCGGTGCCCAGCCAACGCGCCAGCGCCGCTTTGACGGGAACAAGCCTGTAGGAGCCGAGGCGACCGCCCTGGTCGATGGGGATGGGAACGTCACTCAGCCATTGTGGCGCAAGCAGCGCAAGCTTGACCACCTTGTCGGCGTTGCGAGCGGCATATGCGCCGGCCACGGTACCGCCCCACGACATTGCGAACACGTTGACAGCCTTCAGGCCCCGGAGTCGAAGCACGAAATCGACAGCCGTTGCGAAGTCGGTGACGCCCGTGTCGGTGGAAATAAGGGGCGGGTTGAGATCGGGCTGCGCCTGCATTTCCGGTGGACGGGTCGATTTTCCGTAGCCCCGGACATCGACGGCAAAGACGTCGAACCCATGATGCGCGAGGAAGTCGATGAAGGACATTCCATTGAAGGGAACGTCGTAAAGACTTCCGGACGAGAAGGTCGCTCCATGCACCATCACGATTGTTTTCTCCGCAAGAAAGACTTTGTGGTCCTTCCTTCGCTTATTGCGCAGATAGAGCTTGATGCCCTCGGTTCCGCTGTCGACGTAATGCTCGTCGAATACGATCTGACTGGCGTCAAAAGCTGACGATGCGAGCTCGTTGTTAGACATAGGACCACCTGAATTTTTCGCGGTCGCGGGTGACATAACCAGCAGACGAACCGGGGAAATGCGTGGAGAAGTACATGGCGCGATTATCAGCTGCGAGTTCGAGGACGCGCCGTCTGGACTGGGCGGCCTGATCCAGGAATTCGCAGAAGACCGTGTTGAGGTCGGGCCGTTCCACCTGGATCGGATGGTGCATGACATCGCCGGCGAAGATTGCCGCTTCATTGTCCGCCTCCAGCATAACGGACATATGGCCGATGCTGTGCCCAGGCGTTGGCAAGAAGATGAATCGATCGAGGAAAGGACCGCCTGCGCTGTCGATGAAATCGGCAAGCCCCGCCTCGATCACCGGCCTTACGCTGTCTTCATAGACGCCGAGGCTGGGAATGTTGACGTCGTTGTGACTCGCCGTCGACGCGTAATATTCCTGCTCGGCGCGTGGGAAGACGTAGCGGGCGTTTTTGAAAGTCGGGATCCATCGTCCGTCCTGAAGCACGGTATTCCAGCCGGAATGATCGACGTGGAGATGGGTATTGATGACGAAGTCGACATCTTCGGGCTCGACACCCGCCTGACGCAGCCTATCCAGAAACGGAATGGTCTGACGATGGAAGCCGGAATTGCGCGGTCTCTCCTTGTCGTTCCCCGAGCCCGTGTCGATGAGGATGACGTGGTCGGGCGTGATGACAAGCCAGCTATGAATGCTCACTACAAGGGCATCGCGGCCCTCTTCCATATCGACGGCGGAAAGCCGCGGCTCGACCGCCTTGATCTCCTCAGATCCGGCAGTCGGGTAGAGGAATGAGGGCGGAACGTCGTGAAGGTACTGCTCCTGCACCTTTCTCACTGTCACGCCGGCAATACGATATTCCTTTCCAAGATCGCTCATGGAATTCCTTTCGAGTTGAACTGGAACCGGGACAGCGCTGTCTGATGGCTATGGACAGTAAGAAGGATTCATGTAACGATCAAATCGATGAATGAAATTGTCTCCATTGATCATTTCAATTTGTGGTCTTTCGACCTCAATCTGCTGGTCGCGTTCGATGCGCTCATGAAGGAGCGGAGCGTGACGAAAGCTGCTGTTCGCCTGAAAATCCAGCAGCCCGCTATGAGCCACAATCTCGGCACTCTCCGGACATTGCTGCAAGATGAGCTGTTTGTGCGTGTCGGCCAGGTCATGCAGCCGACTCATCGGGCGCTGCGTTTCGCCGAAGCCGTAGAGCAGATACTCAGCCGCACGCAGCAGGCGATCGTAACGCCGGCAGTCTTCGAGCCCGATCAGGCCGAGCAGATATTCCGCATCGGCTTTTCCAGCGAGCTTGAGGTGCTGCTCGTGCCGCGCCTCGCCGCTATGTTGAACGAGACAGCCCCGGGTATTAAAGTGCTTGCGCGAGCGGTCGACCCGGAGCTGGTCCACAAGCTTCTGGACGACAATGTCATCGACCTCGGCGTCGGTTGCTACGATGACGGCAACAACAGACACCGGCGGACCCTGCTGTTCGAGCAATCGCTAATGTGTTGCTACAATCCTGAGCTTCTCGATCTTCCCGAAACTTTGGACCGGGACAGCTATGTCGGGCTGAGGCATGCACTCGTTTCCCAGAAGGACGCCATCGAAGGCTGCATCGATGACGCGTTGAAGCGGATCAACGTGCGACTGGACGTGTCGGTGGCAGCGCCGGAATTCCTGACCGTGCTTACCGCCGTCCTGGAAGCGCCCCTGATCGCGACCCTGCCGACCAGGATCGTGAAGCGGTATGCCGGCCTTTTCGGCTTGGCGACCGCCGAGGTTCCCCTCGATTTAACGGTGAGCCCGATATCGATGGTCTGGTCGGCGGCAAGTGACAATGATCCCGCCAATCAATGGATGCGATCTCAGGTGACGCAGCTTGTTTCGGCCTACAGCTGAATTTGCCGGCCACAGGGCTGGGCAGTCCAGGTCTCTTGCCCACCTACATCTTCGAAATTACCTCGTCCTCGCCACCGCGATCGGCGGCGAGCTGGGCCGCCTGGGCCATGATCGCCGGAATGATGCCGGAAACGTCGTCGACGATGAGCGGCTGCACCCGGTGGGCGGTGTGCAGGAAACCTTCATCGGTCATATGGCGCAGCAGTTCCATCATCGGATCCCAGAAACCGTTGATGTTGGCAAAGACCATCGGCTTCTCATGACGGCCGAGCTGCGCCCAGGTCATGATCTCGACGATCTCCTCCAGCGTGCCGATGCCGCCGGGCAGCGCGACGAAGGCATCGGAACGCTCGAACATCGTGTGTTTGCGCGCGTGCATGTCAGGGGTTACAATAAGTTCGTTGAGCTGACCGAGCGAATGGCGAGTCGCTTCCATATCGATCAGAAATTCCGGGATGATGCCCGTGACCTGACCGCCGCCTGAAAGCACCCCGCTCGCAACCGCGCCCATGATGCCTTTGGTACCTCCGCCATAGACGAGGCGCAGGCCGTATTCGGCGATCTCTCTTCCGAGAGCGCGCCCGGCCGCCATGTGAGAAGGATCGCGTCCCGGCCTTGAGCCGCAGTAAACGCAGATGGATCGAATCGATACAGATTGTTCGGTCATAGGGCAAAACAACTATTCCATTTCAATGCAGTCAAGAAAATTGACTGAAAAGCAGCGTGCCGAGCTTGCGAAATTGCGTTGAATGCTTGTGAAAAGCATCGGAAATCGCTAGCAATTTCGGTTACTACGGCAAATTGCCGCCTTGGGAGACATAATGATGAAGAACCGTGCCGGCTTGCTGGCCCTTGCAGTGCTCGTAATCGCAATCCTACTGATGGTATTCTTCGTCATGCCGCGCATCGGCGGCGATGCATCCAAAGTCGGCGACGCCATCAACCAGGCGGGCACGGAGCTCAAGAACACGGTTAACGAAGCGGCAAAGACATCACGCTCTGCCGTGGCCGACTCGGCTGCGGTCGTCGATCAGGTCAGACACCTATCGACCGACTCCGGCGTGGCGCTCGGCGAGCTGAAGGCGCTGTTTGCCGACGGCAAAGGACCGGCCATCGATGTCTTCACCGCCGCCAAGACCAAGGCCATCAATGCGCTCACCGCACTTGTCGGCTTCACCGTTCCCGAGGGCATCGATCCCGCAACACAAGCAATTGCCGTCAAGGTTAAGGAAGGCGGCGCCAAGGCGCTCGCCATCGTGCAGTCGCTGCCGGAAAACATGGCGGATGCGCCTGCCGCGATTGCCAGGGCCGAAGCTGCGCTGACCGGTGCGCCCGAACCAGCCTCCGCCGCGACAACGGCAGCCGCGAATGCCGGCCCGAAGCTTCCAGCCTTCGACGTCCTGCGGGTCGAGCCTGATGGATCGACCGTCATCGCCGGCTCCGCCGAGCCGAACGGCAAGCTCGAAGTACTCGACGGCGAAAAGGTGGTGACGACGGCCGATATTGGCCCGAGCGGCGATTTCGCCGCCGTCCTCGACGATCCGCTTCCGGCCGGCGACCACCAGCTCGTGCTCAAGGTGACGGGCAAGGATGGCAAGACCGCGCTTTCCGAAGAAGTCGCCACCGTTTCCGTGCCGAAGGACGGCAATGCCGCAAACCTGCTCGCGATGGTCTCCAAGCCTGGCGCGGCGAGCCGCATCATCACTGCACCGACAGGGGACACCGAAGTCGCCGATGCCTCCAATCCGTTGGCGCCGGCTGCGGACAAGCCGGCAACTGGCGAGACCGCGACTGCTCCCGCTGCAGCCAACGCGCCTGCCGCAACAGCAGCACCGACCGGCGAGCTGGCGCTGCAGACGCCTGGCCTGCCCGACGCCTCCGTCGGTGGGACAGATGCGGCGCCGGCCGTACCCGGTGCGGGCCAAACCGACAAGGCCACTGCGCCCGATGTGATGGTCAACGCCGTCGAGATCGAGGGCAACAAGATCTTCATTGCCGGCACGGCGCGGGCCAACGCCAAGGTCCTCGGTTATGCCGACGACAGCCTTGTCGGCCAGGACACGGCCGGACCCGACGGCCATTTCGTCATCGACGGTGTCGCGGCGCTTTCGGTCGGCGATCATAAGATTCGCGTCGACGTCGTCGATCCAGCGGGCAAGGTGATCGTGCGGGCCGCAGTGAACTTCAACCGCCCGGCGGGCGACCAGGTGCGGGTTGCTGCTCAAGCCGGCCCCGCCGATGCAAATGGCGCTTCCTCGATGGTACCGCTCGACGAAGGCGAACTCGGCAAGCTCAAGGCCGAAGCCGGCAAGGCGTTCGGGCTTTTGAAGGGGCTGTTTGCCGATGGTAAGCTGCCAGGTGCCGAACAGCTGGCGGCGGCGCGCTCGGCAACGGAATTCGCGCTGCGCTCTGTCGCCGACTTCCGCCCGGCGGCGGATGCGTCCGACAGCTTCAAGCAGGCCTCCGGCGCCTCCTCGCAAACCGCCGCCAAGGCGCTGAAGGTGCTGCAGGATCTGCCGAAGGATGCAAAATCGGTCGGCGCCGGTCTCGACGGGCTGGGCGCAATCATCGGGGAACTGACCGACACGCCCGCACCGGCCGCGCCCGCCGCAAACGATGCTGCGAGCAATCAGCCGAAGACGATCGAACAGGCGCCGCTGACGGCAAACAATGCGGCGGTCATCATCCGCCGCGGCGATACGCTGTGGCAGATCTCGCGCCGGACCTATGGCCTCGGCGTGCGCTATACGACGATCTACATCGCCAACGAGGACAAAATCGTCGACCCGGATCGCATTCGTCCCGGCCAGATTTTCGGCCTGCCGAAGGACGCGCTGCCGAACGCCGAGGAACTGCACCGTAAACGGCTCTCCAAGCAGCACCTCTGAAAAGGCGGCAAACGCGACATGATGAAGCCGGGCGGGAGAAACGCCTGGCCTCACTTTTCCCGGCTACTGCACGTGTTGCATTCCTCGGCCCGACGCCCTATCTGCCGGTGGCGTTCGGGATTCAGGTAAGCGCGCCAGATGCGCCCTGCCCCACGCCTTGCCGGACATCGAAGCAAATCATCCGGACTGGAGATACGGCATGGCAAACGGCAAGACAGTCTCGGAATCACACCTGCTGCGGACGCTTTTCAACATCTGGCCCTATATGTGGCCGGCCGGGCGAACCGACCTCAAGATGCGTGTCGTCTGGGCGTCGGTCTATCTGCTGATCTCCAAGTTCGTCCTGCTGCTCGTCCCCTATTTCTTCAAGTGGTCCACCGATGCGCTGAACGGCAGGATGGACCTCGCCGGCACGGTACCGCCGCTCCTTGCCGGAGCCATCGCCCTTGTCATCGCCTATAACGTCACCCGGCTGATCCAGCTCGGTCTCAACCAGCTGCGCGACGCGCTCTTTGCCAGCGTCGGGCAACATGCCGTGCGCCAGCTCGCCTACAAAACCTTCGTGCATATGCACGAGCTGTCGCTGCGTTTCCATCTGGAGCGAAAGACCGGGGGGCTGTCGCGCATCATCGAGCGCGGCACCAAGGGCATCGAGACGATCGTGCGCTTCACGATCCTCAATTCCGTTCCGACCGTCATCGAATTCCTGCTGACGGCGGTGATCTTCTGGTGGGGCTACGGCTTTTCCTATCTTGCCGTCACCGCCTTCACCGTCTGGGCCTATATCTGGTTCACGATCCGCGCATCCGACTGGCGCATCGCGATCCGCCGGTCGATGAACGACAGCGACACCGACGCCAATACCAAGGCGATCGACTCTCTTCTCAATTTCGAAACCGTCAAATATTTCGGCAACGAGGAGATGGAGGCCAAACGCTTCGACAAATCGATGGAGCGCTACGAGAAAGCGGCGACCGACGTCTGGACGTCGCTCGGCTGGCTGAACTTCGGCCAGGGCGTCATTTTCGGTATCGGCACGACGATCATGCTGGTGCTGTCGGCGCTGGCGGTGCAGCGCGGCGAACAGACGGTCGGCGATTTCGTCTTCGTCAATTCGATGCTGCTGCAGCTTTCCGTGCCGCTCAATTTCATCGGTTTCGTCTACCGCGAAATCCGCCAGGGTCTGACGGATATCGAGCAGATGTTCGACCTGCTTGAGGTGAAGGCCGAGGTCAAGGACGCCGCCGACGCTGCCGAGCTTCGAATCCGCCAGGGCGCGATCTCTTTCAAGGATGTGCACTTCGCTTACGATCCGGCCCGTCCTATCCTGAAGGGCATTTCCTTCGAGGTGCCGGCCGGCAAGACGGTCGCGGTGGTGGGGCCGTCGGGCGCCGGCAAATCGACGCTGTCGCGCCTGCTCTACCGTTTCTACGATATCCAGAGCGGCACCATCACGGTCGACGGCCAGGATATCCGCACCGTGACGCAGAAGAGCCTGCGCTCAGGGATCGGCATGGTGCCGCAGGATACCGTGCTGTTCAACGACACGGTCGCCTACAATATCCGCTACGGCCGCACGTCGGCCAGCGACGGCGAGGTGTTTGCAGCGGCCGAGGTGGCGCAGATCGCCCATTTCATCGAGGCGCTGCCCGAAGGCTTCGATACCAAGGTCGGCGAGCGCGGGCTCAAGCTTTCCGGCGGCGAGAAACAGCGTGTGGCGATCGCCCGCACCATCCTCAAGGCGCCGCCGATCCTGATCCTCGACGAGGCGACGTCGGCTCTCGACACGACGACGGAACGGGAGATCCAGACCGCTCTCGACGTGGTTTCAAAGAATAGGACGACCTTGGTCATCGCCCACCGGCTTTCGACCGTGATCGGCGCCGACGAGATCATCGTGCTCAAAAGCGGCGAGATCGCCGAGCGCGGCACCCATGCCGCCCTCCTCGAAAGGAACGGCCTCTATGCCTCGATGTGGAACCGCCAGCGCGAGGCGACGCAGGCGGAGGAGCATCTGAAGCAGGTGCGCGACAGCGACGAGATGGGCGTGATCACGCGGCTTGCCCCGGCAAGCTGAAGCGGCAGGCGGTAGCGTTACCCCGCCACTAACGCAAATGTGGAATCGTTGGAACGATCTTCAGCAATCGGGTTTTTTGCGGCAAGGCTTATAAGCTGCTCGTGTCTTCCCGAACTTTCAGAATACGGTCTATAAGACCCCATTCAAGCGCTTCCTCCGCCGTCATGAAGCGGTCGCGATCCATCCCGCGCTCAAAGTCTTCGTAGGAACGTCCGCAATGCTCCGCGTAGAGCCGCGTCATGCGTTGCTTGGTCTTTAGAATTTCCTCGGCATGAATCAGCATGTCGGAAGCCTGCCCTTGAAAGCCGCCGGAGGGCTGATGAATGAGGATACTGGCATTGGGCAATGCGGCTCTTTCGCCAGGTTCACCTGCCATCAGCAGGAACGACCCCATTGAACGGGCCGTCCCCATGCAAAGTGTATGAACCGGCGCACGGATGAAGCGCATGGTGTCGTACATGGCCAGGCCGCTGGTCACGGCGCCGCCCGGCGAATTGATATAGAGGTTGATGGGCTTTTTGGGGTTTTCCGCTTCCAGAAACAGCAGTTGCGCACAGACGAGGGCCGAAACGGTATCGTTCACCTCGCCATTGAGGAAGATTATCCGCTCGCGCAGAAGCCGGGAATAGATATCGAAGGATCGCTCCCCCCGGCTGGACTGTTCTACCACCATAGGGACGAGTTGCATCGCTTCGCGCATCGGCGACCTCCAGACTTTCAGAATTTAAGGGGAAGGCTCGCCGTGTCAGGCGGCGAGCATGAGGGGCGGGCTGTTGCTGTTCGCCGGCGCTCTTGCCATTCTTGCGTCCGTCAGTTCGTGGACGATCCGAAGGCAGGTGCCGCCAGTGGCATTCGGGGTGATCGTGAACGTCACGGTGCTTTCAAGGAAAGGCGGGTTATCGTCACGCAGCTTGTAGCGAACTTCCTGGCCGGGGGTGACGGTGATCGCATCGGGATCAGACAATGCTTCCTTCGGCAACCACCTTTCCCGAAGTTCCGGAATGGTGACGGCACGCCAGACCTTTTGCGGCGGATCGCCCAAGTCAAACTCCAACTCGACGCCGCTATCCTGCTCCTTGGTCTTCCCTTCGTTCATTGATCCATGTCCTTCAGCAAGACTTTGAGTGCTGCGATCCGCTCCGGCCAGTAGGCCCGGTATCTTGCGAGCCACTGGGCGATGAGAGCCAACCCTTCGGGGTCGACTTCGTAATTCACGAAACGCCCCTGTCGTTCTTCCCTCACGAGCTTTGCACTGCGCAGAACTGCGAGGTGTTGCGACATCGCCGGCTGGCTAATCTCCATGCCCTCGCGCAAGGCACTAGCGTTCATCCTCCCTGACGCCAGCTTCTCAAAGATCGCACGGCGGGTCGGGTCTGCTAAAGCTCGGAAAAAGTCATTCTCGATCATGCGGACACATAAGCACGTACTTATGCGATTCGCAAGCTGTTTCGAGGCAGCTTTCTGTTGCTGCGGAAATCCTAGACGATGTCCGCATCGGGCCGAAGGCGATCAAAAGCTACAAAGTGCGATCATAAAACCTTAGCGATTCCACATTTACGTTAGCGGCTGGGTAGCCTTACCGGCTTTTGTTGTTCAGAACCACGACAGCGGAACCAGGGCCAGGGTCGCAGCATTGCTCAGGAGCTGGTTTTTCGCTAACCAGCAAAAACCGAAAAGCAAGGAGACCGGCAGCCATGAGCCTGTTCAACACGGTTCGCAACACGATCGTGCCCGTGCACAAGGAGGGTTATCCCTTCGTCGCCGCCTTCTTCGTCGCATCGCTGGTGCTGGGCTGGATCTTCAAGCCGCTCTTCTGGATCGGCATGATCTTCACGCTCTGGTGCGCCTATTTCTTCCGTGATCCCGAGCGGGTGACCCCGCAGGACGACGATCTCGTGATCTCTCCCGCCGACGGCAAGGTCTCGGCGATCCAGATGGTGACCCCGCCGGCAGAGCTCGACCTCGGCTCCGAGCCGATGCTGCGCATCTCCGTCTTCATGAACGTCTTCAATTGCCATGTGAACCGGGCGCCGATGCGCGGGCGCATCGTCAGCATCAACTACCGCTCCGGTAGCTTCGTCAACGCCGAACTCGACAAGGCAAGCGAGGACAACGAGCGCAACGGACTGGTGATCGAAACGCGGCACGGCCAGATCGGCGTCGTACAGATTGCCGGCCTCGTGGCGCGGCGTATCCTTTGCTGGGCAAACACCAACGAGCCGCTGGACGCCGGCGAACGCTTCGGGCTGATCCGCTTCGGCTCGCGGCTCGACGTGTTCCTGCCCGCCAGTGCGGCGCCCCGCGTCTCGCTCGGCCAGACGGCGATTGCGGGGGAAACGGTCATCGCCGAATTCGCCTCGGCCAAGGGTCCGGTCATCAGCCGCCGCAGCTAAGGCGCGGAACCTCCGAGCCCTTGCCGGAATTGCTCTAGGAACGATTGGAACGCGACATGGAAACACCCTTTCCGCCTTTCGAACCAAACGGGCCGGATGATTCCGCCCGCGGCCCACGCCTGCGCGAGATTCCGTTCCGCCTCGTCTTTCCGAACCTCATCACCATTCTGGCGATCTGCGCCGGGCTGACCGGCATCCGGCTCGCTTTCGAGAACCGTTACGAGCTCGCCGTCGCGATGGTGCTGCTCGCCGCCTTCCTCGATGGCATCGACGGGCGCGTAGCGCGGCTGATGAAGGCGACTTCGAAGTTCGGCGCGCAGATGGATTCGCTTGCCGATATCGTCAATTTCGGCGTCGCGCCCGCGCTCGTCGTCTACGTTTTTGCCCTCGATCAGGCTCGTTCGCTCGGCTGGATCGCCGCCTTGATCTATGCGATCGCCGCCGGGCTTCGCCTTGCCCGCTTCAACGTCATGGCCGAGCGCGAAAACAAGGCGAGCTGGCAATCGGAGTATTTCGTCGGAGTGCCAGCGCCGGCCGGCGCCATGCTGGTGCTGCTGCCGGTCTATCTCGGCTTCCTCGGTCTGGCGACGGACCGCACCTTCGCCTATCTCTCTTCGGTCTATACGGTCGCCATCGCCTTCCTGCTGATTAGCCGGCTGCCGGTCTGGTCGGGCAAATCGGAAGGCAACCGCTTGCGGCGCGATCTGGTGCTGCCGATGATGCTCGGCGTCGTGCTCTATGTGGCTCTGCTGATGAGCTACACCTGGGAGGTGATGGTCTTTACCGTTGCCGCCTATCTCGTCTCCCTTCCCTTCGGCGCACGCAGATGGCGGCGCAAATATGGGACGCTGACGATCGAGGAACCCGGCGTCGGCGACGACGATATTGGCCGGCACATCTGACCTCCGCGCGCTCCCGGATTCTCCCGGGCCACGGAATTGCTTCTCTCCCTGTTGTCACCTCCCGAATATATGCCCACGCGTTTTACGGGGGAAAACCGCTTTGCGTTTTTTTTGGAACCGCTCCCTTCAGTAAGTATTAACCAACGTAGGCTTCAGTTAAGCCTCGCGAATTATGGTGGGCGTTCACAAATCCTGATAAGCGACGCCGCCGTTTTGTCGCTATTTCCGACGAAAAGCAAAAATACAAAATACCCAGGGAAGCAACACGCAAGGAGAGTATCGTGACTTCGAAGAAGAGCAGTACCGGCGAACAACAGGCGGCCAAGCCAGACCTCGCCGCCAACTATCGCCCGGTCGGCTTGAAGGCCGTTGCCGCGGCATCGCTGATGGCAAAGAACAAGCCGGACAGTGTCAAGAAATCCGCTTGAAGCGCCGAGCTTCGAACAGTAGCCATCCGGTTTCCGGCATGCCGTCATCCCGAGACTGCGGCATGGCTCTCGTGACATGCCTTCAGCATCGCAGCTGAGCCGAACAGGCGGCCGTGCCGGAAGCGGCCGATCCCGTTTTTAGAAAAAGCTGAGCTGGCCGTGATCCGGCTTTTGTTTCGCAGGCGCCTCGAGCGGTCTTTCGATGACGACCGGCTCCTGCAGGTCCGGTCCCATATTGGCAACCTTGTTGACCTTGTCGGAAATCGGTATGGCCTCGAAGAAATCACCCTGAGCAGGCTGCATCAGGTCGACCACCTCGCGTGGTTCCTGCGTCTTGCAATCGAGCCAGCGCGAGAAGTCCTCCGGCTTTATGACGACAGGCATGCGATCGTGGATCGCGGAGATGCCCGTATTGGCTGACGTCGTCAGGATCGCACCGGTATCGACCTCCGAACCGTCGGCCGAGGACCATGTCTCCATCAGTCCGGCGAAGGCGACGACCCCGTCCTGGCGCGGCCTGATCCAATAGGCTTGCGGCTTGCCGCCGCTCTCCCTTGAGGGGCGATGCCATTCGTAAAAACCTGAGGCCGGAATCAGCACGCGGCGATGACGCATCGCCGCCCGAAACGAAGCCTTGCCGATCGCCGTCTCGGCGCGTGCATTGATCAGCAGCGGGAAATCCTTCGGGTCCTTGACCCAGCCCGGCGTGAAGCCCCAGCGCACGAGCACGGCGCGCCGGTCGGGCAGGTTGCTGCCCCGCTCCCTGCCCTCGCCTGCGATGACGACGAGGATCGGCTGCGTCGGGGCGATGTTGTAGCGCACCGGGAAATCGTCGAGATCGAGACCGGAGAAGAAGTTGCGCAGGTCGGCGCTGGAACTTGTCAGGGCGAAACGTCCACACATCGGCCTGTCTTTGCACCCGGTCCGAGTCCGGTCAAGGCGCACTGCATGCTTTTGCGTGACGTGATTCAGGCTCGCGGCGCAAAGAGGATGACGCTCGCCCCGGCAAGGCAGATCAGTCCGCCGCCGATATCATAACGGTCGAGCACACGGCCTTCGATCAGCCACAGCCAGAACAGCGAGGCAAGAATGTAGATGCCGCCATAGGCTGCGAAGGTTCGACCGGCGGCATCGCTCGGCACCAGCGTCAGAAGCCAGGCGAAAAGCGCGAGCGAGATCATGCCCGGCGCCAGCCACCAGATGGGCTTTTCAAGCTTCAGCCACGCCCAGAAGGCGAAGCAGCCGACGATCTCGAAAACGGCGGCAAAGGCGTAAATGAAATAAGTCACGCAAAGCCCTTTCGAATATTTTGACTCCTTGTTGCACAGATGTCGTTATCTCGGGAGCCGCTGCGCAGATTTTGGGACTTGTCTCGGGAGCTATCCCACACGAAAATCGGGCAGGCCCGCTGCCGCGGCCCGCAATCATCAGCCCGTCGGATCGAATAGCCGTCACAGCAAGAGCAGCCATGACCTCCACCGCCAAAGCCGCCTCCTCCGCCATTCTCGAACGCGACGGGCGATTCCTTCTGGTGTTGCGACGCAACCCGCCCTCTGCCGACATGTATGCCTTTCCCGGCGGCCGCGCAGAGCCGGGCGAAACGCCGGAGCAGACGGCGCTGCGGGAGTTCCGCGAGGAAACCGGCATCTCGGCGCATAATCCGCGGCTGTTTTCGACCTATGACCTGAAGACGCATGGTCCGGATGGCAGCATCAGGAGCCATTTCTTCCTGTCGGTCTTTTGCGTCGACGCCGACCGGGAAATGGTGGCGGAAGCCGCCGACGATGCGGCGGCGCTCGGCTGGTATACGGTGGAGGAGATCCGGCGGCTGCCTGTGCCGCAAAGCGTGCTCGAATGCGCGGAACGGCTGGCGAGCGGTGAATAGAAGTGGAAACTTTCAGGCGCGCCTTGTTGCCGTCACGCTCAAAGTATCAACTTGCAGCATGATTCCCGTTCGACGCGTTGTCCTGTCCCTGCTCGTGCTTGCCGGCCCCGCCATGGCTCAGGGCAAGAATACGGCGTCTGTGCAGGAGGAGATTGCGCCGCCGGTCGCGACCGTGCCCTATGACGACAAGCTGGCGCGGCTCGCCGAAGTGCTGGGTTCGGTGCATTATCTGAGAACGCTTTGCAAAGCGCCGGGCGGGGATGAGTGGCGGGAAGGCATGAAGCAGCTGCTCGATTCGGAGACAGGCAACGAGCCGCAACGCAAGGAAAAGCTCACCGCCGCCTTCAATCGCGGCTACCGGGCCTTCGCTTCCGTCTATACGGATTGCACCCCGGCGGCCATCGTGGCAGAAGAGCGCTACCGTAACGAAGGTGCAACACTCGCCACAGAAATTACCTCGCGCTTTGGAAATTGACGATTAATTAACCTGTTTTCGCATGCGGACGTGTCGTTTTGGGAAAAGGCTGTTAGTGTTATTAACGGTGCAGTAAGACATGAGAAGTTCTGAGGAAAAGACAATGGAAGCAAGCCTCAACGACATCGACGACATGATCGTCCACGAAAAGATGCAGGCGGCTCTGGAGTACCAGAACGAGGCTTGGGCCGACGGCATGGCCGATGGAATCGAGCCGGAGATCATCGCTGATGCCGCCATCGCGCATGCCCTGCGCGAAACCATCCGATTGCACGGGGAAAACAGCGCCGAAGCTCTGCTCGATTCGCTGCGCGACCGTATGCTTGCCGGCGAATTTTCCGCCAACCGCACCCTGCAATAATTATCTCAGAGAGTTCGATGCGCATCGGTAAAGAGAAAGTTCCGCGAATTCGGCTCGCGCCGGTGCTGCTTGCGTTGAGCCTTGCCGCCGGCAACGTCCTCCTCGCGCCCTCGGCCTACGCACTTTCCGAACTCCACAAAATCCCCGGCCAGGCTCCCAGCGATGCGCCGCCGGCACAGGGGAGTGCTGAGGGGCAGAACCAGACCCAGGGCACCACTCCCGGCGTTCCCATGGCCGAGCCGCTGGTCAACAGCCAGAACAATCAGGGCGTCGACAAAACGCCGGGCGCCCAGGACGCATCCAAGCCGGTCGAGGTGATTTACGACATCAACAAGGCGCCCGAGCCGGTTCGCAAAATGCGCCAACAGATCGTCGAGGCCGCCGCCTCCGGCGATCTCGAACGGTTGCGGCCGCTGGTGGGCACCGGCAAAGACCAGACGCAGGTGACGGTGGGTGAAGCGACCGACGACCCGATCGGCACGCTGAAAGACATCTCCGGCGATCCCGACGGAGATGAAATTCTCGCCATCATGCTCGATATCGTTTCGACCGGTTTCGTCCATGTCGGCCAGGGCACATCAGACGACATGTATGTCTGGCCCTATTTCGCCGAGAAGGATCTGAAGTCGCTGACGCCGCCGGAGCGAGTCGAGTTGCTGCGCATCGTGACCGCCGGCGACCTTTCCGACATGCAGGAATTCGGTGGCTATAATTTCTACCGCCTCGGCATTACGCCGGACGGCAAGTGGAAGTTCTTCACGGCGGGCGACTGACGCCGCCTCGCATGCGTCTTCCGCATGTCGCATGGCGCTTGCGATCCACTTCACGAAGTCATACCTCTGAGCGACGACCAACGCGACAGGTTCCGCCATGCCAGCCGTATTCCTGAAAGACCGCTCCCTGCTCTCCGTCGGCGGTGCGGACGCCCAATCCTTCCTGCAGAACCTGATCACCACCGATATCGTCTCGCTGGCGCCCGACGAGGCACGCCCTGGAGCCCTGCTGACGCCGCAGGGCAAGATCCTGTTCGACTTCATGGTCTCGCAGGACGGCGACGGCTACCTGATCGAAACGGATGCCGACCAGAACGACGGGCTGCTGAAGCGCCTGACGATGTACAGGCTGCGGGCCGCCATTACACTTACGCCCCTTGCTGAGAATGGCATTACCGTTTGCTGGGGCGAGGATGCCGATCGCATCGGGGGTGCCCGAGACAGCCGCTTCGCCAAGGCGGGTGTCCTGCTCAGCCGCCGGGCAGGAAGGCATGGCGATGACGCGCCCGCGCTCTACGAGGCGCTGCGCATCCGCCACGGTATTGTCACCTCCGGATTGGACTTCGCCTTGCAGGATGCCTTCCCGCATGACGTGCTGATGGATCTGAACGACGGCCTCTCCTTCAAGAAAGGCTGCTATGTCGGCCAGGAGGTCGTCTCGCGCATGCAGCACCGCGGCACCGCGCGCCGGCGCGTCGTCACCGTGTCCGCCGCAACGGCCTTGCCTCAAGCGGGCACAGAGATCACCGCCGCGGGCAAGCCTGTGGGGACACTGGGTTCGGTCGAAGGCGGCAGCGGGCTTGCGATCGTGCGAATCGACCGCGCCGGTGCTGCGATGGCGGAAGGCACGCCGCTGCTGGCCGGCCAAACGCCGGTTTCTCTCGCCCTGCCGCCATGGTCCGGCCTTGTCTTCCCCACCAGCGCCGACGAGGCCAGCGCGTGACGGCCAAAGCTCCGCGTGCCTGGCAACGCATGCTGTCGGGGCGCAGGCTCGACCTGCTCGACCCCTCCCCGCTCGATGTCGAACTCGCCGATATCGCCCATGGTCTCGCACGCGTGGCACGCTGGAACGGTCAGACATCAGGCGATCATGCCTTTTCGGTGGCGCAGCACAGCCTCGTCGTCGAAGATATTTTCCGCCGCTCCAACAATGCGCGGCCGGAGGAATGTCTGATGGCGCTGCTCCATGACGCGCCCGAATATGTGATCGGCGACATGATCTCGCCGTTCAAATCCGTGGTCGGCGGCGGCTATAAGGCGGTCGAAATGCGGCTGGAGGCCGCCGTGCACCTGCGCTTCGGCCTGCCGCCTCATCCATCGCGCGATCTCAAGGACCGGATCAAGAAGGCCGACACGATCGCGGCCTATTTCGAGGCGACGGTACTTGCCGGCTTCACGCCCGCCGAGGCGCAGAAATTCTTCGGCCAGCCGCGCGGCATCAGCAAGGAGATGTTGCTGATCGAACCCTTGCCGGCGCTTGAGGCACAGCGGTTGTTCTGTCAACGCTTTGCGGCGATTGAAGCCGAGCGAGGGATAGTATCGTGAGCTTCATCGTCGTCTCGCCGCTGTCACGCATCGCCGAAATGGCGGTGCGCCACAAGGCGCGCGACATGATCAGCCTGATCGCCAAAGAACAGAGCTTTCATCGGCCGGGTGTGATCGCGCCCGATCGTCACCTGACGCTTTCGATAAACGACATCACCTTCAAGGGCACGGGCGGTCTGGTGGCGCCTGACGAAACGCATGTGCAGGCGATCATCGAGTTTGCTGCATCGTGGCGACAGGAGACACCACTGCTCATCCATTGCTGGATGGGCGTGTCGCGATCACCGGCCGCCGCACTCATCGCAGCGCTATCGATCGCGCCGGATCAGGACGAGGGAGGACTTGCCCGTCGGTTGCGCGCCGCCTCGCCTTTCGCGACGCCGAACGCCCGGCTGATCGAGATCGGCGACACATTGCTTGGCCGCGGCGGCCGGCTGGCTGCGGCCGTAAAGGCAATCGGGCGTGGCGCCGATGCCGACGGCAATGCGCCCTTCCTGCTTGGGCTCCGCGACGACGCCGGCGGTTGACGCTGCTGCCGCCTGCTCCATTTTGGCCTCGACCCCGCAATAGCCACAGGGCCTGATCATGGAACAGCAAGCAGCCGATGTCCTCCTCGCCACCCGCACGGCACTCAGCCAGGCAAGCGCGCTTGCAGTCCAATATTCCTTCTCCGTCCTCGGGGCGTTGATCCTGCTCGTCATCGGCTGGACGTTGGCCGGCTTTGTCAGCCGCTGGGCCTATGAGGGCCTGTCGCGCATCCATGGCATCGACGAGACACTGGCGCGCTTCTTCACCAATGTGGTGCGTTATGCGCTGCTGATTCTGGTGTTCATCACCGTGCTCGGCCAATTCGGTGTCCAGACCGCCTCGATCATTGCCGCCCTCGGCGCAGCCGGCCTGGCGATCGGGCTGGCGCTGCAAGGGACACTGCAGAATATCGCGGCCGGCATCATGCTCCTGATCCTCAGGCCGTTCCGGGTCGGCGAATATATCGAAACCAGCAGCGTCGCCGGCACGGTCCGCGAGGTCGGATTGTTTGCGACAGAACTCAGAACCGGCGACGGGCTCTATCGCCTGGCGCCAAATTCAACGCTGTGGAACACGCCGATCACCAACTTCAGCCGTGAACCTACGCGACAGAACGACCTAAAAATCAGCATTTCTCGTGAGGATGACCTCGATCTGGCGATGGAGACGTTGATGGGCATTGCCAAAGGCAACCCAAGGGTGCTGCCGTCACCAGCACCCAGCGTTTTCATCGACAGCCTCGGTGACAGCACGATATCGCTAACGCTGCGCTACTGGGCAAAGACCGGTGACTGGTGGCAGGTCAGCCGCGACATGGTGAAGCGGGTAAAACTTGCCTTCGACGAGAAGGGCGATCCGGCCGCTGTGCGGGACGGTGGAAATTCCGCGCTGGGAAAAAGGTCCAACGGCACGGCGACGGAAAAGCCGACACGGCAGTGAAACATTGCAGCGCGGAGGCGATCGTCGGCCTATTCGATCACTCCGCAGGCAAGTCTTTCCCCGGCGTCACCGGAAGGCTGGCTGCGATAATCATCCGAATTGGCGTGCACCATCAATGCGCGGCCGCGAATGCCATCTTTCTTGCCGTCGAGCGTGACCATGCCATCGAAGATCTGGGCTCTGAGCACGCCGTCCTGGCCGACATACTGGTTGGGCATGTCGCCGGCATGCGGCCCCTTGGCGGCGAGGATGCCGTGCTCGGCCGAGCCCGGGTTGAAATGGCCGCCTGCCGACTCGTAATGGGCCGCCGCGTCGCAGCGGCCGGTTTCATGGACATGAAAGGCCACCCATTTATTCGCCGGCAGCCCCGATATCTCCACTTCGATCAGGACGCCGCCATTAGCGGCAGCCGTCAATTGGGCCCGACCGTTTTCCTTGCCGTCCTTGCCGACGAAATTGGCGACCGCCGTCTGCTTATCCTGGGCGCTTGCCGGCAAGGCAAGGGCGGACAGGCTCAGGGCGGCGATGATGCGCATGGCTTTCATGGAGATCTCCTTCCGTCCGGTTGTCCTTCTGAACGTCTCAGCCGGAAAGCTGTTCCTCTGGGGAGCATCCAAAGAGAAAAGCCGGCCAAAGGGCCGGCTTCAGATCACGTGAACGATGACATCGTCAGGCGACGGCGTCGAAATCGAACTGGCCGTAGGTGTTGCGGTAGAGATCGTCGGATTGGCTGCCGGTCGCAGACGCGCTCTGCTGCAGCGGATAGGGCACGGCGATACTGCTTGTCGCGCCGCTATCGTGGGTATCCATCATCAGCGCAATCAGGCTGCCGGAAAATTTGGGCTGAGTCTCGCTGCCCATGTCCTCCTCCAGGAGTTCCTTGATGATGCCTGGCTTCTCATCGGCGGCACGCTCGCCGCGGCTCAATACGCCGTCGCCGTTTAGATCAAGCCGCGAAAGCGTCGCAAGATACGCATATGAAGTGTCTGAAACGGATGTGGTGCGGGTCATACAAACCTCCATTCACCGCCTTTTGCCGGTGGTGTTTGTACGCAATACGAGGTGGGAAATCACTGTTGACTCGGTGGTTAAACTGATTTGCGCAGTGCGTCAATAAGTTGTTAACTTCTCATTAACAATGGTTGACAGAAATTAACGGAGCGTGCTCGGACCGGGTTTCCGCCGCCGCCCGCCTTGGTATTTCAGTAATTTTCAATACAGAAAGCAAACCTGTCTGACGACGTGCACCTCTGCTGCACTGCAACCGAATATTAATCCGCCCGCCTCAAAATAGTCATCAGGCATTACCCCATACGTCACTCATAAAAATTGATTTCAATGGTTTCTCTCAGAAAGGTTTTCATGTCCAATATTTTGAGGCACGTCCATCAGGCGCTGACGGCTTTTGCTATTGCCGTCAGCCAAGATGCTTTTCCATGAAGGCTGAAGCGCTCTTCTGGCGGCAATGTACGGAGGCTGTCATGGCCGACGGATCAATCGACGCGCAGCGTCTGATGGAGCTGGTGATCGCAACGTATCACAGTTATGAAAGCGATTATGAGGCAATCGAGAGAAGCGCGGAAACGCTTCTGAGGGAAAACCAGACGCTGAAAGGGAATCTATCGGCGCTCAGTCAAGCGTTCGACGGACAGAAAAAACTCTTCGAGATCGTCCTGAATAACCTGCCGCTCGGCCTCAGCGTTTTCGATGCCGGCCAGCGGCTGACGCTTTACAATCTCCGCTTTCCTCACCTCTTCGGCCTGACACCGGAAGACGTCGCCGCGGGCGCGACGATCGCCGAACTCATCGGCAAAATGCGCGGCAACGAACGCACTGCCTCCAAACCCGTCCGGCAGACAGCACGACCTTCTCTCGCCAAGACAGGAAGCAGCAGCATCCGCCGGCGCGAATGGCAGATGCATGATGGCCGCATCATTCAGAGCGTGGTGACCATCCTCTCCGACGGCAGCAGCATCGCCATTCATGCTGATATCACCGAGGATCGAAAGGCGGCCCAGCGCATCACCTATCTCGCCCATCACGATCCCCTGACCGGTCTTCCCAATCGGATGTATTTCCGCGAGCAGGTCGATGCGACGCTCGCCGAGCGCAAGCCGCACGAGCAGATCGCCCTCGTCCATCTCAATCTCGACCGGTTCAAATCGATCAACAACACGATCGGGGTGTCGGTTGGCGACAAGATCCTGCAGCAGGTCGCGGAGCGGATCCGAGCCTCGGCCGGGTCGGAAAACATGCTGGCGCGCCTTGGTTCGGACGAGTTCGCCATCCTGCAGACGGGCAAGCAGCAGCCTAGAAACGTGACGGCGCTGGCCGACCAGATCCGCCGCGAGCTTTCCGAGCCATTTCTGAACGGCGACAAACAGGTGACGCTCAGCGTCTCCATGGGTATTGCGATCGCTCCCGAGAACGGGGGAGAAACCGATATCCTGCTGAAAAATGCCGGCGTGGCGCTGTCGCATGCCAAGGCGGACGGACGCAAACGCGAGCGCTTCTTCACCGGAGAAATGGAAGCGCAGATGCAGTTGCGCCATGCGCTGGAGGCAGATCTACGAGCCGCGGTCGAGAATGAGGAATTCGAACTGCATTACCAGCCGCTCTACGATCTTGCCGAGCGGCGAACCTGCGGTTTCGAAGCATTGATCCGCTGGAACCATCCGGTGCGAGGCCGCGTGCCGCCGATGGATTTCATTCCGCTTGCCGAGGAGGTCGGCCTTGTCGTCGATATCGGCCGCTGGGTTTTGCGCCGGGCCTGCAGGGATGCGGCCCAATGGCCGGAGAGCATCAAGGTCGCAGTCAATGTTTCGGCGATCCAGTTCCGCAGCGGCAACCTGATGCAGGACGTCAGCGAAGCGCTTGCCGCCGCCGGGCTGTCGCCATCGCGGCTCGAACTGGAAATCACCGAGAGCGTGCTGATGGAGAACCTCAACGAGGTGCTGCCGATTCTGCATGCCCTGAGGGACAGCGGCATCCGCATCTCGATGGATGATTTCGGCACCGGATATTCCTCGCTGAGCTATCTCTCGAGCTTCCCCTTCGACAAGATCAAAATCGACAAATCCTTCGTCAACGACATCGTCGACAATAAGGAGGCGCATGCGATCATGCGCGCAATCATCCTGCTCGGTGATGCGCTCGGCATGCGCGTCACTGTCGAAGGTGTCGAGACGGCCGCCCAGTTGGCGCTGCTCGAATGCGAGGAATGCGACGAGATCCAGGGCTATCACATCAGTCCGCCGCGCCCGGTCCGTGACGTGCCCCATCTTCTCTGCCTGCCGCCGAAGAGCGGCGGCGCGACAGCTTTTCCGACGCTCGAGCGCTGACCTCGCTCGATTGCGACTCGCACGTTAAGCCGCTACAAACCGGCTTCGAGATCTCCGAATTTCGTGGCGGCGTCGCTTCCTGTGAAGCTCCCTTCGCTTTCTGCCGGCGCTCTTCGACGTTTTTCCTTCCGACAAGAGGTGGCGCAATGTTCGAGGCCGAAACCTTCTCCCCTCATGAAACGCTCGCAGCGGCGCTGGTCGCACACGCGGCCGAGGGCGACGACGGCTCACACGATCTTGCCCATATCCTGCGTGTCTTCAGGAACGCCATGCGCATCCATGCGGGAGAAGGCGGAGATGGACGGATCCTTGCTGCCGCCGTGCTGCTGCACGACTGCGTCGCCGTCGAGAAGAATTCACCGTTGCGGGCAAAAGCGTCGGCCTTGGCGGCGGAAAAGGCTTCGGTGATCCTTTCCGAACTCGGCTGGAGCGAAGCGGATATCGAAGCCGCCGCCCACGCCATCACCGCTCATAGTTTTTCCGCCGGGGTGGCGCCGCAGACGCTCGAGGCGAAGATCCTGCAGGATGCCGACCGACTGGACGCGATCGGCATGGTCGGCGTGGCACGCTGCTTCTATATCGGCGGGCGAATGGGATCGGGGCTCTACGATCCGTTCGACCCCGCGGGCGCGAACCGGCCCCTCGACGACAAGCGCTATGCCATTGACCACTTCCAGACGAAGCTGTTCAAACTGGCGGAAGGATTTCAGACCGAGACCGGCCGCCGGATCGCGGCCGCGCGCGACAAGAGCCTGCGCGACTTCCTTTCGGCCTTCATGGATGAGATCTAGTTTAGGGAACGAGATCCAGGAGAACGGCATGCGTATCAGCGACCTCTTCATCTACCCGCTCAAGAGCGCCCGCGGCATTGCATTGCCTGCCGCCGAGGTCGACGCCTATGGGCTTGCCGGCGACCGGCGGGTGATGATCACCGACCCGCAGGGTCACTTCATCACTCAGCGCGAATTGCCGGATCTCGCGCGCATCGCAGTACGACCGGAACCAGGCACCTTTCGGCTGCTGATGGAAGGAAAGACTGAACTGTCGGTGCCGCCGCCCCGGCCTGGATTCCGTATGGATGTGACCGTTTGGAAATCGACCGTCAGCGCTGCCGTCGCCGATCCCGACAGCAACAGGCAGATTTCCGAATGGCTTGGTCGCGAGGTGCGGCTGGTCTTCTTCGACGGGCAGGCACGGCGGACGGCGAGCGCCGAATGGGCCGGCGAAGGCTCGCCCGTCACATTTACCGACGGCTACCAGACCCTGGTAACGACGACGGGCTCTTTGAAGGCACTGAATGCCGATCTCGCCGCGCATGGCGAAGGCAGCGTCGGCATGGAGCGTTTCCGTCCGAACATCGTCATCGACACCGATGAGGCCTGGCCGGAAGATCGCTGGGCGGCGATCGAAATATCAGGCGTCCGTTTCGATCTCGTCAAACCTTGCTCCCGCTGCATCATGACCACGCAGGACCAGTGGACCGGTTCACGCGAGGGGCCGAACCCGATGCCGGCCATGGGCCGCATCCGCATGTCTGCCGACCGGCGTGTGCCCGGGCCACTCTTCGGCTGGAATGTCACGCCACGCGGCAGCGGACGGATTGCGATCGGCGACGAGGTGAGGATCATCGAGGCTCGGCCGGAGGGCTGGGCGATGAAGGTTCGCGCATGAGGGTAGGTCGAATTGCGGAAGGGCTGAGGGCGCTTTGTCATTCTTCCTCATTCCTGTCCTCGGGCTTGACCCGAGGGATGTCACAGGAATGAGGGAGCGTGGGGAGAGTTTCACCGGCTCTCACCCATGTCCGAGTGCGGCGTCGATCGCGGCCATGATCTCGGCCGACAGCGGTCCCTTTTCCAGCGCACCGGCATTTTCCTCGACTTGGGCGACGGTGCGGAAGCCCGGAATGGGAAAAGTGCGCGGCGACCTCGCCAGGAGCCAGGCGAGCGCCCCCTGCGTCAGCGTGCGACCGCCCGACGTCAGGAGATCGCGGACGGCATCGAGCCTTGCGGCAAATTCCGGGGCCATGCGCCCGTCCTTGAAATAGACCATCCAGGGGAGTGCCGCGCCGCGGACATCCTTGGCGCCCACTGCCTTATCGGCGGTGAACTTGCCGGTGAGCAGCCCCATGGCCAGCGGACCGCGATTGATGGAGATCAGGCCCTTCCCTTCGATCACAGAGATCATCTCCGGCACCGGATCGAAGACGTTCATCGTATGCTGGACCGAGACAAAGCCGGCGCGGCCGGCATGGCGGGCGGCGCGATCGGGATAATCGGTGCTCCAGCCGAACGCGTCGATCTTGCCTTCGGTCCGCAGCGCCTCCAGCGTATCGAAGACGGCAACCGACTCTTCCAGCGGAAAGTCATTGATGTGAAACTGCAGGAGATCAAGACGGTCGCGCTTGAGACGGCGCAGCGATGTCTCGACCGAGCGGCGAATGAAAGCCTCATCGGCGAAGGCGCCGATTGCCTGCTTCGTCTCCGGATCGGTCGCGAAGCCGAATTTGGTGGCGACGATGATATCGTCACGATTGCCGACCGCCCGGCCGAGCACCTCTTCCGAATGGCCGGCGCCGTAGTTCGAGGCGGTGTCGAAGAAGCGGATGCCGAGGGCGATGGCGCGATTGATCGCTTCGACGGATTCATTGTCGTCGACTTCGCCCCAGCCAAGCGGCGTGTCACCGGCGTAGAAAGGGCCGCCGATTGCCCAGCATCCCATGCCGAGGCGCGGAATTTCACGGCCGTTCCAGAGCGTAATCGTCGTCGGTGATGCGGTCTTGGTCAGCATGGGATCCTCCTTGATTGGCATTTTTCAAGAAATAGGTGCCGCCCATCGGCGGGTAAACCGCCAAATCCGGAGGATGTTTTGCAGCAGTAAAAAACCAGGTCAGGCGGGGACGCCGTTCGGATCGGAAAGCGTCCGCGAGGCTGGATCAAGCGCCCTGAGCGCGGCCCGCACGAAACCGTCACGGGCTGCCGCAGCCTCGATGCCGCGCGGCTCGTAAACATGGCGATGCAGGAAGAACCCGGTCAGACGGAACGCGGCTGCAAGGCTGTCGAAGTCCGCCGCGTCATTGCCTTCGACGCCGAGGAAGGGCGGCAGGATCAGCATCTTGTCGGCCCACGGCGCGCCGGCGCTACGACTGACGGCGCGGCCGGATTTCGGCGAGACATAGGCGAGATCGGAGCGGGCGCCGGTCGCCGCGCATTCGGCAAGATCGAGACCGAAGCCGAGATCGTTCAGCACCGCCAGCTCGAAACGCACGAAAAGCTCACCGGCATCGGCCGGGTTATGCAGGTGATCGAGGATCACCTCCAGCGCATCGAAGAGGTGCGGATGCGGGTCTCGCTCCGGCAGCAACCGCAGCAGAGCGCCCATCGCCTGAACCCCGTAGACGGCGGTCGCCGTTTCCATCAGACGGGCGGCGCGCAGCGTCACCGGCTCGATGCGGAATTCACCGAGATGTTCGTCGAGCCGGGCGCGCCAGACGACCTCGACGGCATTGCCCGGCTGCAGCACCGGCTGCATGGCGCGCGAACGGCCGGAACGCACCAGGCCGAGATGACGGCCGCGATCACGCGTCATCACCTCGGCGATGACGCTCGTCTCGCCGTGGCGTTTGACACCCAGAATGATTGCGTGGTCCTGCCACTGCATAAAAAAGTCCCTGCGGCCGATTGGCTCATCTTAGCCGATCGGACCGAAAATCGGAATCGATATCAGAAGAGCACGATGTCGATCGAGAGTGCTCAAGCAGGTCTGGCATTTGTCATGGACCGCGTCAGCCCGCAGCCTGCAGAAGCCTCTGCAGGAAGTCGCTCATTGCCTTTTCGTCGAACGGCTTCACCAGGAGCGGTATGTGCTGAAGGTCGCACGGGAAGTCCCGTATGTCGGAATAGCCGCTAACGAAACCGAAGGGGATGCCGACATCGAGGAGATGACGGGCAAATCCGAAACTCGTACCCTCGCCCAGGTTGACGTCGAGAAGGGCGAAATCGTATTTCTCCGCGGCGATGGCAGCTCTCGCCTGTTCGAGACTGCCGACGATATCGATGCTCTCGACGCCGGCCAGCCGCAGGATATCCTCCGCCTCCATCGCAATGATCAGACTGTCCTCGAGAACCAAAACACGCAACGCGTTCATGATTCCATGCCCCTCGTGGTGCGCCTTTCGCAGCGCCCCGGTCGTTTCGCCAACATCATTGCCCTCCGGTGCCCCGCATGGCACGCTATCGGTGAATTCCGCCACCAGTTCTGAATAAACCATTTTTCTGCCCGGTCGATAAGAATCAAAATCGGAGGAAAGATGACGACCGACCTTATTTTCTCAAATGCTAAACTGCATTTAAAAAAGACATAGACGCTTCTGCTAAATGAAGGGACGCTTGCCCTCTCCAAGCCCCTCCCAGCCGGCGATCGCCATCAACTCCTCACCGTTTTGAACTTCGCAGCCGCGTTCCTGCCAGCGGATCAGACCACGTTCTCCAAGCTTTCTCAGGGTCTTGTTGGTGTGAACGATGGAAAGACCGAGAGTGTCGGCGATATGCTGTTGAGTGATGGGGATGAATTTGCGGCCGTTGAAGAGATCGAGCTTCCTGCCGCGCTCATACAGGAAAGCGATCAGATAGGCCGCTCTTTCCAATGCAGTGCGGCGACCGATGCTCAGGAGATGCTCATCCAGTATTCGTTCTTCGCGCGCGGCAATCCAGGTAATGTCGAAGGCGAGCGAAGGATGTTTGTTGTAGAGCGTCATCAAACGATCACGCTCGAAGACACAAAGGGAAACGGGTGAAAGCGCTTCAATGGAATGCTGCATTTCGCCGGCGATCGTTCCCTGCAGACCGATCAGGTCACCAGGCATGATGTAATTCAGAATCTGCCGGCGACCGTCCTCCAGCATCTTATAGCGGAAGCCCCAACCGGACAGCACGGTGAAAAGATGAGCGCTGTGGGCGCCTTCGACGAGGATGGTGGAGCCGGCATCGACGGCAAGTTCGCCGCGCTTGAAACGCGAAACGAATTCCAGCTCGTCGCGGCTAAACTCCCTGAAGTGCGGCAGAGGCCGCAATGGACATAGCTCGCAAGGAGTTTTGAAAGAATGGATGCGTTTCGACGTTGCCATGCCTGCCCTGCAGTCGCGCAAACGACGACGCGTCCGGCGCGCGCCGTCAACCGAGGAATGCGCAAGGCTCGGATTCGTTCCGCAACGACACGGATTTTTTCCTAAGAAACAAGGGACTGGAGGTCGCCCGGTAAAATCGTTGCCATCCTTATTTGGGGAATTCGAGGCCCATTTCGCGGAACCGCTCGGGATCATCTCCCCAGTTTTCGCGAACCTTGACGAACAGGAAGAGATGGACCGGCTGCTCCAATATTTCCGACAATTCCTTACGGGAGGCGGTCGAGATTGCCTTGATGGTTTCGCCACCTTTGCCGAGGGCGATCTTCTTCTGGCTGTCACGCTCGACATAGATCACCTGCTCGATGCGCACCGAGCCGTCCTTGCGCTCCTCCCACTTTTCCGTTTCGACATGCGAGGAGTAGGGAAGCTCCTGGTGCAGGCGCAGGAACAGCTTTTCGCGGGTAATCTCGGCGGCGAGCTGACGCATGGGAAGATCGGAGATCTGGTCTTCCGGATAGTACCACGGCCCCTCCGGCAGGGTGCTTGCCAGATAGTCCATGACGTCGTCGCATCCTGAACCGGTTTCGGCCGAGATCATGAAAGTGCGCTCGAAAGCGACCTTCTCGTTGGCGCTTGCGGCCAGCGCCAGCAGATCCTCGCGGTTGACGCGGTCGATCTTGTTGAGCACCAGGATCTTCGGCTGCTGAACTTCCTTCAGGCCCTCGAGGATGGCTTCGGCGTCACCGCGCAAACCGCGCTCGCTGTCGATCAGCAGCATGATCAGATCGGCATCCTTGGCGCCGCCCCAGGCAGAGGTCACCATGGCCCGGTCGAGCCGACGGCGCGGCTTGAAGATGCCGGGCGTATCCATGAAGACGATCTGGGCATTGTCGTGAATGGCAATGCCGCGGACAATCGCGCGCGTCGTCTGCACCTTGTGACTGACGATCGAGACCTTGGCGCCGACGAGGCGGTTCACCAGTGTCGACTTGCCGGCATTGGTCGGCCCGATCAGCGCGACAAAGCCCGAATGCGTCGGGCCATGGCTTTCTGCAGCAGCGTCGGCCGCGATATCTTCTTCTTGTGTCATTGTCCCGTCAGTTTCCGGCAGACGATTGCTGCCAAATGCCTTCACGCTCGAGCATCTTGGTCGCCGCAACCTGTTCGGCGGCACGCTTCGACCGCTCTACGCCGGTTTCCGGCCTTATGCCAGCAACTTCCACCGTCACCTTGAAACGCGGATCATGATCCGGTCCGCTGCGTTCATCAACCCGGTAGATCGGCGTGACGCCGAATTTCGCGTGTGACCATTCCTGCAGCTCGGTCTTGGCGTCGCGCTTGGCGCCGTCGGCCCTGACCGCCCTGCCCTGCCAATAGCGCAGGATGAACCGCCGGGCGACTTCGAGACCACCATCGAGATAGATCGCGGCGATCAGGCTCTCGACGACATCGGCGCGCACGTTCATCATGCGCTTGCCGGTCAATTTCTTCACATCGGCGCCGGTGCGGATATAAAGGTGGAGATTGAGTTCGTCGGCCACCGCGGCGCAGGTTTCGGCGCTGACGAGCTGGTTGAGACGAACCGAGAGCTCGCCTTCACCCGCCGTGCCGAAGGTGCGGAACAGAAGCTCGGCGATGCAGAGCCCGAGGACCCTGTCGCCGAGAAACTCCAGCCGTTCGTAGTTGCCGCCCTTTTCCGTACGCGCGCTGGCATGGGTCAGCGCCCGGTCCAGGCGTGCCTTTTCGGCGAAGTCATGGCCGATCAGGCTTTCGAGCTTTGCGCGGTCGGCCGCAGAAAGCGTCTGCGCCTTGCTCATTCAACGACCTTGAAAAGGCGGTCCCAGCGCATGTTGGTCGGCCACTTCCAGATTTCGCGGAAAGACGTGTCGTTGCCGAGCGAGAAGAAGATGACACTGGCGCGACCGACAAGATTTTCAGCCGGCACGAAGCCGACGTCGAAGCGGCTGTCGAGCGAGTTGTCGCGGTTGTCGCCCATCATGAAATAATGGCCTTCCGGCACGATGAATTCGCGGGTGTTATCGCCGCGCGACACCGGCGACTGGTCGAGCGTGTCGTAGGTCTTGCCGTTATCAAGCGTTTCGCGGAATACCGGCACGTCCTCGCCCGGATCGAGCTTGTAGTCCGAGGTGAAGCTGCCATCCGCCACCTTCGGAACAGGCTTGCCGTTGACGTAGAGGACGCCGTCGGTGACCTGGATATGATCGCCGGGCAGGCCGATGCAGCGCTTGATATAATCGACATCGGGATTCGGCGGGAAGCGGAAGACGACGATATCGCCGCGCTTCGGATCCGAGCCGAAGATGCGGCCGCTGAAGAGATCAGGCGAGAAGGGCAGCGAATACTTCGAATAGCCGTAAGCGAACTTATTGACGAAGATATAATCGCCGACGAGCAGCGTCGGCATCATTGAACCGGACGGAATGGTAAAGGGCTGGAATAGCACGGTTCGGATCACCATCGCCAGAATCAGCGCCTGAATGATGACCTTGATATTTTCCCAGAGGGCGTTCGGCTTGGTATCGACTTTTTCGGACACGCAGTCTCATTCCTTCAAGACGCCGTAAAGGCGCAATTCTTTCTGCCGTTCTCTCTAGCGGCTTCGGCCGGTTGCGGCAATGGCGACAACATGAAAAGCGACGAGAGGTCGCGATCAACGCTCCCGAGGTCACGATCAGAGGCTCTCGGGCAACGCCTCGATGATGACGAAGGCCTGCGCCAACGGATAATCATCGGTTATTGTCAAATGAATGGCGGCCCGATGGCCCGCGGGCAGCATCGACTTGAGGAGTACGGCGGCGGCACCGGTCAACTGCATGGTCGGCTTGCCGCTCGGCAGGTTGACGACGCCCATATCCTTCCAGAAGACGCCCTGGGCTATGCCGGTGCCGAGCGCCTTGGAACAGGCCTCCTTGGCAGCGAAACGCTTGGCATAAGATGCGGCGCGGTTTGCCCGGTGGTCGGAACGGGCACGCTCGATCTCGGTGAAGCAGCGATGGGTGAAGCGCTCACCGAAGCGCTCGATCGATTTCTCGACACGACGAATGTCGATCAGATCGCTGCCAATGCCGATGATCATGCCGGAACCTTCCGTCGCCTAAGAATTCTGCACCGGTTCATACGCTCGGCATGTCGCCGGCCGAACCCGCCAGGCGCAGGCGCGCCCGCTCCATCAGCCGCGTGCGGCGGCGCGCCTGAAAACCCTTGACGGTGTAGAACGTCAGCGCATAGAGCGCAACGGCGGTCACGGTTCCCGGCGGAATGGCACCGATCAGCATCGGCTCCAGCACCGGCCTCCACAATTCGGTGAAGTTCAGCTTGTGAAAGAGCGCGGCGAGATCCACCGTCTGACCGGCCAGATGATCCTCACGGCTCAACAGCAGATGGCCGATCTCCCAGGTGATGCCCCAGATGAAAGGATAGGTCAGCGGATTGCCGAAGGCGGCGCAGCCGAGAGCCGCGGCCACCATATTGCCGGAGAGGAAATAGGTGATGACGAAAGCCATGACGAAATGCACGCCGATGAACGGCGTCCACGAGACAAAGACGCCCGCGGCGACGCCGGCCGCAACCGCATGCGGAGAAGCGCTCAGGCGCAGGATGCGCATTGTCAGGTAACGGATCGGGCGAAGGAAACCTTTTCGGGGCCATAGAAGCTCCCGCATCTTTTCCTTGAAACCCGCAGGCTTGCGACGGCGAAACAACATGGTCGCTATTTAGTGCAGTGCACCGGACCGTGACAAGAGCGGCAAATGGTACCGCCCGAAACAGCCCCCTTATCTTTCTTGCAAAGGAGCATCTTCATGCCGAGGGGCGCTCGTTATACGTAACGTCCCTCACTCGACCAATTATAAAGGCGGTATCAGCGATTGCGGAACAGACCGCGATCGACCTGACGCTGACGAAACTCGAGATCGATACGATCCAGCGAGCCGTTCAGATAGGCCATTTCACGTTCCTGCGTTGTCGGAGCGCGAAAGGCGCGAGCGATTTTCCTGATAGGATCAAACATTACCTTGTCTCATCTTCTGTTTACGTTTTCGATGACCAGAAGATAGTCCTGCCAAAGGCTGATTACCACCGCTGCGACATGGACACAGCTATGCGCTCAACGCATTCCTTGCCTTATTGCTGCGCCGTCACGATTATAAACCGATCATAAAATGTGCATCTTTGTCGATTCAGGTCCATGGCAGGCTTAACAAAAGCCTACTCATAGAGCCGCCGGACCGTGGCGATGCAATCCAGGTCCTTCATCTGGGCGAGCAACTGGTTGAGCTGGCGCAGATCCCACACCTCGACTTCCAGCATCATCTCGGTGAAATCGGCTGCCACGCGCACCGTATTCAGCATACGAATATTGACGTCGAGCCCGGCGACGGTCTGGGCCACCTTGGCAAGCGTGCCGGGCTCATTCAATGCATTCACCATGATACGCGCCATGAAACGCGACTTGTTGGCCTCGTCGAGATCCCAGCGGACGTCGATCCAGCGATCGGGTTGATCATCGAAACGCTGCAGGCTCGGTGACTGGATCGGATAGATGGTGATGCCCTTGCTCTGATCCATGATGCCGACGATGCGGTCGCCAGGCACGGCGCCGGTCGAAGCGAACTTGACGTCGACATTGCCGGACAGGCCGCGGATCGGGCCGACATCGACATCGGCATCAAGTTCCGAATGGCCGCCTTCGGCCCCTGCCTTGGCCTTGCCGGGAATCTTGAAGATCATGCCTGCGGCGCTGCGGACATTGAACCAGCCGTCATCGCCGGAGGGCTTGACGGTAACGCGCTCGTCCTGATGGTCGGGATAGACGGCGCGCAGCACGTCGAGCGAGGACATCTCGCCGCGGCCGACGGCGGCGATCGCATCCTCGACATCCTTCTGGCCCAGACGGTGCAGTGCCGGCTTCATCGCCTCACGCGAGAAAATCTTGCCGGCTCGGTTGAAGGTGCGCTCGAGAATGCGGTGGCCGAGGCCGGCATATTGCTTGCGGATCGCCATGCGGGTGGCGCGGCGGATGGCTGCCCGCGCCTTGCCGGTGACAACGATCTCCTCCCAGGCGGCCGGCGGAACCTGCACGCCGGAGCGGATGATCTCGACCTCGTCGCCATTCGCCAGCCGCGTCACCAGCGGCATGATGCGGCCGTTGATCTTGGCGCCCACCGTGGTATCGCCGATATTGGTATGCACCGCATAGGCGAAATCGATCGGGGTGGCGCCACGCGGCAGGGCAATCAGCTTGCCCTTCGGCGTGAAGCAGAAGACCTGATCCTGGAAGAGTTCGAGCTTGGTGTGCTCGAGGAATTCTTCCGGGCTGTCACCTTCGGCGAGCGCCTCGATCGTATGGCGCAGCCAGGAATAGGCATTGGATTCGCGCGAAAGAATGTCGCCATCGGCATTGGTGGCGCCGTCCTTGTAGAGCGTGTGGGCGGCAATGCCGAATTCGGCGATTTCGTGCATGCGCTTGGTGCGAATCTGCAACTCGATGCGCTGGCTGGAGGGACCGACGATGGTGGTGTGGAGCGAACGGTAATCGTTCTGCTTCGGCGTCGAGATATAATCCTTGAATCGCCCGGGCACGACGCGCCAGCGCGTATGGACGATGCCGAGCGCCCGGTAACAGGACGGGATGTCCTCGACGATCAGACGGAAGCCGTAGACATCGGAAAGTTGCTCGAAGGAGAGCGACTTCGACTGCATCTTGCGAAAGACCGAATAGGGCTTCTTCTGCCGGCCCTTGACATAGGCGCTGGTCAGGCCGCTGGCGACCAGGAGGTCGCGCAATTCGGCCTCGATCTTCTTGACGATGCCTTCGTTGCGCTTGGAGAGCTCTTCCAGCCTTTTCGTGACGGTCTCGTAGGCCTCCGGATTCATGTGCCGGAAGGAAAGCTCCTCGAGTTCCTCGCGCATGTCCTGCATGCCCATGCGGCCGGCGAGCGGCGCATAGATTTCCATCGTCTCCTCGGAGATGCGGGCGCGCTTATCGGCCGACATGTGATCGAGGGTTCGCATATTGTGCAGGCGGTCGGCGAGCTTGACGAGCAGCACCCGTACGTCATCTGATATGGCGAGCAGCAGCTTGCGCAGGTTCTCCGCCTGCTTGGCTTTCTTGGTGACGAGATCGAGCTTCTTGATCTTCGTCAGTCCCTCGACCAGGCGGCCGATGTCCTCGCCGAAGAGTTCGTCGATCTCGGCGCGCGTCGCCGTCGTATCCTCGATCGTATCGTGCAGAAGGGCGACCGCGATCGTCGATTCATCGAGATGCATATCGGTCAGGATGGCGGCGACCTCGAGCGGATGGGAAATATACGGGTCGCCGCTCGCGCGTTTCTGCTGGCCATGTTTCTGCATGGCGTAAACATAGGCCTTGTTCAGCAGTGCTTCATTGGCATCGGGCTTGTATTGCTGAACCCGCTCCACGAGCTCGTACTGCCGCATCATTCCAAAGCCACTCCGACAAAAATAAAAGCGCGCCAATCAACGATTGGCGCACACATGGGCAATAATATGCCTAAGCAATAAAGGCGCAAGATTGACGATTGGTAATCGTCGCTCTTTTCCGAATCAGATCCGGTCGAGACGCTTAATAATCGTCGCTCTTTTCCGGCGGCACGAGGCCCTCGATACCGGCAAGCAGCTCTTCTTCCGACATCTGGTCGAAAGTGATCGTCTCCGGCAGGTCGTCCTGCTCCTCGCTGTCAGCGGCAGCAGCGCCGCCGGCGGCGATCATGCTGGCCGGATCGGGCTCGGGCTCGTCGACTTCGACATGCTTCTGCAGCGAATGGATCAGATCTTCCTTGAGATCATCGGGCGAAAGCGTCTCGTCGGCGATTTCGCGCAGCGCCACGACAGGATTCTTGTCGTTGTCGCGATCGATGGTGATCGAGGCACCCTGGGAAATCAGCCGGGCGCGGTGGCTGGCGAGCAGAACCAGCTCGAAGCGGTTCTCCACCTTGTCAATGCAATCTTCAACTGTGACACGGGCCATTGCCTGTCCTTTACGGTCGTCATTTCGGGATTAGCACGCCCGATACAATTAAAACCGGGCAAATACAAGTTTTTCGTTCCGGCTCCCCTCGTCTTTATCCGCGGCCGAGCTAAATTTCCATGGAGAATGTGACAATTCCACCAAAGGTTGCTTGGAATATGCGGAATCGTGCCCTAAATCTCTCTTATATGAACAGATGGTAAAGTAAGCATCAGATCAAAAATCACAATAAGCCATTGTATTTATTGAAATTTGATGCCCCGCGAATTTCGATTTCTCTCATTGGAATTGGTAAGCGATGTTTGACCCACGCGAAAAAATTGCACTCTTCATTGACGGCGCCAACCTCTACGCTGCATCCAAGAGCCTCGGTTTCGATATAGATTACCGCAAGCTCTTGAAGGCATTCCAGAAACGCGGCTACCTCCTGCGCGCCTACTATTATACGGCGTTGATCGAGGACCAGGAATATTCATCGATCCGTCCTCTGATCGACTGGCTCGACTATAACGGCTATAAGGTCGTCACCAAGCCCGCCAAGGAATTCACCGACTCCATGGGCCGGCGGAAGATCAAGGGCAACATGGACATCGAGCTTGCGATCGACGCCATGGAGCAGTCGGAAACCGTCGACCATCTCGTCATCTTCTCCGGTGACGGCGACTTCACGAACCTCGTCGAGGCGCTGCAGCGCAGAGGCCGCAAGGTCTCGGTGATCTCGACGATGGCGACGCAGCCGCCGATGATCGCCGACGACCTGCGCCGGCAGGCCGATCATTTCATCGACCTCTTGTCGCTGAAGGCTGAAATCGGTCGCGATCCCGCGGAGCGGGCGCCGCGCCCGGTCGAAGTCGCCCCGGCCAGCGATTTCGGGGAGTAATCGAAAGCGCCGCGAGCCTATCGGCTGCGGCGCGATGGGTTAGCCGTTATCCTTCAACAAGCGGCTCTTCTGCCGGTTCCAATCGCGCTCCTTCTCGGATTCGCGCTTATCGTGCAATTTCTTGCCCTTGGCGAGCGCAAGCTCCATCTTCGCCCGACCCCGATCATTGAAATAGATCTTCAGCGGGACCAGCGTCATGCCTTCGCGGTTGACAGCTGAACGCAGGCGATGGATCTCACGGCCCGACAGCAAGAGCTTGCGGCGCCGGCGCGGTTCGTGATTGAAGCGGTTCGCCTGCAGATATTCCGGCAGGTAGGAGTTGATCAGCCAGATCTCGCCGTCCTCATCCGACGCATAGGATTCGGCGATATTGGCCTTGCCTTCGCGCAACGACTTGACCTCCGTGCCCTTCAGCACGAGACCTGCCTCATAAGTATCGATGATCTCGTAGTTGAAGCGGGCCTTGCGGTTTTCGGCCACGACCTTGTTCACCACACGCTGGCTGCCTTTGGGGGCCATGACGATATTCCCTTCGGGGCGCGAAAAGCCGCGCCCTCATTGCCTGTCCTTATGTAAGGGAACGACCCGGCCTTGTGAAGGTGGCCGGTCTCCTCAGTTCAGCAATCCTGCATGACGCATGGCGGCGTCGATTGCTGCTTCGGTTGCCGGCTCCAGGGTCGAAAGCAGCGGCGAGCGGACATTGCGGCTCATCCGGCCGAGCTTGGAGAGGCCGTATTTGGCGCCGCAGAGACCGGGCTCACGGAAGATCGCCTTGTGCAGCGGCATCAGTCGGTCCTGATATTCGAGCGCGCGGGCGTATTCACCGGCCAGCGTCGCGGCCTGAAAATCGGCGCAGAGGCGCGGGGCGACATTGGCCGTCACCGAAATGCAGCCGACGCCGCCATGGGCGTTGAAACCGAGGGCTGTCGCGTCCTCGCCGGACAATTGTCTGAAGTCCTTGCCGCAGGTGATGCGCTGCTCGGAGACACGCTCGATCTTGCCCGTCGCGTCCTTGACGCCGACGATGTTGCTGTGCGCCTTGGCGAGAGCACCCATCGTTTCCGGCGTCATGTCGATCACCGAACGGCCGGGAATATTGTAGATATAGATCGGCAGGGCGACGGCCTCGGCGATCGCGGAAAAATGCGCGATCAGACCCTTCTGCGTCGGCTTGTTGTAATAGGGCGTGACGACGAGCACGGCGTCGGCGCCGACCTTTTCGGCATGCTGGGCGAGTTCGACCGCCTCACGCGTATTGTTCGAACCGGCGCCGGCCATGACCGGAACGCGTTTTGCCGCCACTTCGATGCAGAGTTCCACGACCCGCTTGTGCTCGGCATGCGACAGCGTCGGCGATTCGCCGGTCGTGCCGACCGGAACGAGACCGCTGCTGCCTTCCTTGATCTGCCAGTCGACATGGGCGGCGAAGCTCGCTTCGTCGATCAGTCCGGCATCGGTGAAGGGGGTGACGAGGGCGGGAATGGACCCATTGAACATGCAAAGCTCCTCACGACCAAATCCTTGCTTCGGCCGCATTCCATGAATATTTTGCGCACCATAGAGCGCCGAAATCATCGCGACAAGCGCGGAGAGTTCGGTTTAGGGCAAATTCCGATAGCAGATGTGAATGAATTTTACCTGGTACGGTAAGGTTTCGTTAAGATGCCTCTAGCCAAATGGGCGGGGCGTGTTTTCGTTGCGAGATCCCGGATGAAGAAAGCTGTGCTGATTCTGACCGCCTTCGGCTTTGTTGCCGCCGCGTGGGGCAGCCTCGCGTCGCCGCTTCCCGGCGAAAGCGTTCCGACGCCTGGCATCAAGCCGATCGGCTTCGTTCCCGAGACCTCGATACCGGAAGCGCTGACCACCGGCGCCATCCCGCGCAATCCGGCCGTCGCGCCGATCGCCAATGATCTGAAAAGCGGCCTCGACGCGCTTTCCGCCAAGAATCCGCAACTGGCCATCTCGATCCGCGACAGCCTGCGCGACGATACGCTCGACCGCCATATCCTCACCTGGGCGATCGCCGTCTCCGGCTTGAAGGGCGTTCCCTCCTATGAAATCGCCAGTGCCGCGCAGGAGCTCAAGGGGTGGCCCGGCCTTTCCAGGCTGCGCGCCTATTCCGAACGTGCGCTCTACGACGAAAACCCCGCCCCGTCAGCCGTGCTCGCCGCTTTCGGCGATACCGCGCCGGAGACGGTGCAGGGCGCCGTCATCCTCGGGCGGGCGCTGACTGCGTCAGGCAAGCAGGCGCAGGCAGCAAAATATATCCGCAAGGTCTGGCGCACCGAGGCGCTCGACAAGGCGAGCGAAGACAAGATCCTCCTCGAGTTTTCCGCCCTGCTGACGCCAGCCGACCACAAGGCGCGGATGGACTATCTGATGTATCGTGGCCGGGTGGCGCAGGCCAAGCGCTTCGGCGATATGGGCGAGGCGCAGTCCCTCTACAAGGCCTGGGCCGCCGTCGACGCCAAAGCTGCCAATGCCGACGCGCTGCTCAATAGCGTCGAGCCGAAATGGCGTGGCGATGCCGGCCTGCTGTTCGCGCGGATCGAATATCTGCGCAAGCAGGACAAGTATGCCGAAGCGGCGGCGCTTCTGGAAAAGATGCCGCGCGAGCCGGGCGAACTGGTCAATTCCGGAGAATGGTGGAACGAGCAGCGGATCGTCAGCCGCGGCCTCGTCGATCAGGGACAATTCAGACCGGCCTACCGCGTCGTCGCAAGTTCCGCGGCAACCAGCCCGACTGATATCGTCGAGGCCGAGTTCCATGCCGGATGGTATGCGCTGCGCGGTCTGCAGGATCCGACAACGGCAGAAAAGCATTTCCGCAAGATTTTGGCGACTTCGAACGGCCCCATCTCGGTGTCGCGCGCCTGGTATTGGCTCGGGCGGGCAGCCGAGGCCGGCGGCCCCGGCAACTCCAGCGAATTTTACGGCAAGGCCGCAAATTTTCCCGGCACCTTCTATGGGCAGCTCGCGGCCGAAAGGCTTGGACGCAAGACGCTCAACGTCAGCTATCCCACCCCGAGCGCAGCCGACCGCCAGAGTTTCCAGGCGCGCGAGGCCGTGCAGGCAATCGCCCGGCTCGAGGCAGCCGGCCATGGATGGCGGGCCGATATCCTCTATCTCGCGCTCGCCGATCAGCTGCAAAGTCCCGGTGAACTGGCGATCCTTGCGGCGCAAGCCGAGCAATCAGGCAATCATCATCTGTCACTGCAGGTCGGCAAGATCGCCTATGGCCGCGGCATCGACGTCGCCGCGCTCGCCTTTCCCGTCGGCGTAATCCCGGCGAATGCCAATATCTCCGGCTCCGGCAAGGCGCTCGCCTACGCGATTGCCCGGCAGGAAAGCGCCTTTAACCCGGCCGCCGTTTCGGCGGCGAATGCTCGCGGCCTGCTGCAGCTTCTGCCCGGCACGGCCCAGGCGGTGGCCAAGCGCCACAACATCACCTTTTCGAAGGACAAGCTGACGGCCGATGCCGGTTATAATGCGACGCTCGGCGCGCATTATCTCGGCGAGCAGATCGAAGCCTTCGGCGGCTCCTACATCCTCACCTTCATCGCCTATAATGCCGGGCCGAAGCGGGTGCCGGAATGGATCGGACGCTACGGCGACCCGCGTGGCAGGCCGGTCGACGAGATCGTCGACTGGATCGAGCGCATCCCCTTCCCCGAAACGCGCAACTACGTGCAGCGGGTGATGGAGAATTACGAAGTCTACAAAGCCCGCCTCGGCCAGCCGGCGGATATCGAGCGCGACCTGATCGGCGGACGCAGCGCCTCCTGAAGCCGTTTGGCGCGGCTTGAAAAGCAGGCTGGTCTTTGTTTTTGCGCATGTCTTTATCGCAAAACCGCTGCACACTTTTGCGAGACATGCTCTACACCTTCTGGATCAGACAGGTCTCGAGGATGCGATGCCGGATATGGATGCAGGCGGTTTCCAGGAACGATTTTACTCTTCCCCCGATGGGCTGAGGCTTTATGCACGCGACTACCGGCCGGAGGAGGCGGCAGCCCCCGAACGGCTGCCGGTGATCTGCCTGCCCGGCCTGAGCCGCAATGCCCGGGACTTTCATCCGCTTGCGCTGCTTCTCAGCCGCGACAGAACAGGCCCGCGCAGGGTGATCACGCTCGATTCGCGCGGGCGCGGAAATTCTGCATGGGATGAGAACAAGGCCAATTACAATCTTGCCGTCGAGACCGGCGACATCATTGCCGCCTGCACGGCATTCGGCATCGAGCGAGCGATTTTCATCGGCACCTCGCGTGGCGGCCTGATCCTGCATTTGATCGCGGCGACACGGCCGGATCTTCTCGAAGCCGTGGTCCTGAACGATATCGGACCGGCGATCGAGGCGAGAGGGCTGGCGCTCATTCGCGACTACCTCAACAGCGGCAAGGCGCCGGCCGACTGGAAAGAGGCGGCCGATCTATTGCGGGAAAATCACGGCGCCTCGTTTACCGCGCTTACAGGCGAGGACTGGCGCGAAATGGCGCTTGCGCTATATCGCGACGTCGGCGGAAGGCCGGTCGCCGACTTCGATCCGGCGATCGCCGAGGCGCTGAGATCGATCGATTTCAGCCAGCCGCTGCCCGATCTCTGGGCACAATTCGAAAGCCTGAGCCGCTTTCCGCTGATGCTGATCCGCGGCGAAAATTCACCGCTTCTTTCCCAAGAAACCGCGGGCGAAATGGCCCGACTGCATCCCGGATTGATCCTTCATACCGCCGGAGGGCAAGGACATGCGCCCCTCCTCCATCTCGGCAATATCCCTGCAGCAATACGCGCTTTTCTCGCCACTTTCCCGGTAGGCTGATTAATCGGAATCGAATGCGGCTCCCGCTGCTACCCAAACGCCTTGGGGGCGGCTGCCTGGAATCCTGGCGCGCCGTCCCCTCCCCCGGCCTGTGTCGGAGGCCCCTCGCCTCCGCCTCGTCTGCGGCTTTCTCAGTTCGGTTCCCGGATGGCATCATCCAGGCCGCGCAGCAGCGGGTAGAGGAAATAGGAGATTACCGTCCTGTTGCCCACCTTGATCTCTGTCGAGACGGTCATGCCCGGCAGCAGTCTGACCGGCACGTCCGAGGCGTTCAGCCTCGTATCGGCAAGCAGGATGCGAGCCTTGAAGAAGGGCGCGGCCGGCTGGCTCGGAGTGGCGGTCTGTTCCTGCTGCTGGCCGGTCATAAACGTGTCCTGGCTGATGGTGCGAACCTCGCCCGACGCGGTGCCGTATTTCTGGAAGGGATAGGCGTCCAGCTTGATGCGGGCCTCCTTACCCACGGCGATGCGGCCGATGTCGCGGGTGTTGATCGAGACTTCCGCTTCGAGCGGCACGTTGATCGGCACCAGCGTGACGATGGGTTCGGCTTCGCGCACGACGGAGCCGATGGAGCGCTGGGCGAGATCGAGCACGACGGCGTCGGCAGGTGCTGTCAGCGACACCATGTTGCGGCGCAGCTCCATCTTCTTCAGCTCTTCATCCGCCATGTCGCGCTGGCCACGCAGCTCTACCAGCTGTTCCATCGCGGCACGGCGGAAATCCTCGATGAAGGCCTGCCGATCGGCTTTCAGCTTGGCAAAGGCATGCGCGGCCTCGTCGGCCTTGCCGCGCACGGCAGTCAGATCGGACTCGACGTCGAGGCGGGCGTCGCGCGAGCCGAGCATGGTGATCAGCGAGCCGCTCTGCGTGTTAAAGAGCCGCTCGCGCGCGCCTTCGATTTGCGAGAGCGTGTCGCGTCGGTCGATGAGCACGGCCTCCTGGTTCCTGGCCGCGGCAAGCGCTGCCGACTGGCCGGCGATCTGCTGCTCGAAATTCTGCAGCTGCGCCGTGTAGAATGCCCGCCGCTGGCCGAAGAGCTGCACCTGCAGCATCTCGTCGGGCGTCGTTCCCGCCATCATCGTGTAGTCGTTGCCGGCAAGTTCCGCCTCGATGCGCTTCACCTGGGCGTCGAGTGCCGAGAACTTCGCCTGCTGCTGGTCGACATCGGCCTGGCTGAAAGTGGCGTCGAGCGTTGCGAGCGTCTGTCCGGCATGCACCACCTCGCCGGCCTTCACATCGATCGTGCGGATGATCGAGGTTTCGAGCGGCTGGACGACGATGGTCGGCTGGGTGGTGACGAGCTTGCCGGGCGCAATCACCACCTCGTCGATATCAGAAACGGAGGCCCAGATGATGGTCGCAGCAATCAGCGCCGTCACGCAATAGAGCGTCATGCGCGCAACGCGCGGCGGAGCACGTTCCTCGAGCTCGACGGCGTCGGACTGGAATTCCGCAATTGCCGGCGGCAGCGGCAGGCGGGCGACGAGCTGCCCACCTCTGCCTGGCGGCCCCTTGTCTGAGGGACCATGGTCTGGGGCTACGGGCAGGTTCTCGCCGGATTTTCTGACACGCGCGTTCATGCGACCTGCCTCATTTGCTGTGCCCACAGGTGGCGATAGGTCATGCAGCGCGACACCAGCTGGTCGTGCCGGCCGATATCGGCGACCTTGCCCCGATCGATAACGAGAATGGCATCGGCATCGACGAGCGTCGAAAGCCGGTGCGAGACGATGACGACGGTGCGCCCGGCAGCGATACGGCTCAGATTCTCGCGGATGATCGCCTCGCTGTCGGGGTCGAGCGCGCTCGTCGCCTCGTCGAAGATCAGGAGCTTCGGATCGGTGATCAGCGCCCGCGCAATGGCAAGCCGCTGCCTCTGGCCGCCGGAGAGGTTGGCGGCGTTTTCTTCCAGCATCGTGTCGAAGCCGCGCGGCAGGCGCTCGATGAATTCTTCCGCGCCGGCGATGCGGGCGACCTCCATGATTTCCTCGATGCTGGCATCGGGTTTGGCGGCGGCGATATTGTCGCGCACCGTTCCGCGGAAGAGGAAATTATCCTGCAGCACGACGCCGATGCTGGTTCTCAGGTGCACGAGGTCGATCTCGCGGCTGTCATAGCCGTCCATGCGCACCAGCCCTTCCTGGCTCTGATAGAGCCCCTGGATGAGCCGCGTGATTGTCGTCTTGCCCGAGCCGCTCTTGCCGACCACGCCGAAAACGCAGCCCGCCGGAATGGCGAAGGACACATTGTCGAGTGCCGGCGGCCCATCCGGACCGTAGCGGAAGGTGACCCTGTCGAACTCGATACGTCCGTGCAGATGCGGCCGCACCCCTCGCCCGCGGCCTGCCTGTTCCGGCCGCTGGTTCATGATCTCGCCGAGCATGCGCACCGACAGAGCCACTTCCTGATATTCGTGCACCATGGTGACGATCTGCACCAGCGGTCCCGAGACGCGGCCGGCCAGCATGTTGAAGGCGACCAGCGCGCCGATCGTCATGGAACCGCTGAAGACATCGAGCGCGCCGAGCCCGATGATCGCCACGCTCATCAGCTTCTCCAGAAGCCCGGTCATCGACTGGGCGATAGTCGAGATCTTCTCGACCCGGAAACGCACCGAAATCGACTGGGCCGAATAATTGTCCCACACCTTGCGTTGGCGCGGCTCCAGCGCCAGTGACTTGACGGTGCGCATGCCATGCACGGTTTCCACCAGCAGGGCCTGCCGGTCGCCTTCGGCCTGATAAAGAGCCTGCAGGCGACGCTGGAACGGCCCGACGAGCAGCATCACCACGAGCCCGACGAGCGCCGCAAAACCCAATACCACGAGCGTCAGCTTGACGCTGTAGAGAAGCAGGATCGGCAAGAAGACGAAGAGTGAAACACCGTCGAGAAGCGTCAGAAACAGCCGGCCGGTCAGGAATTCGCGGATGCGCCCCGTCTGCTGCATATGCTTGACGAGAACACCGGCTGAGGCCTGTTCGAAGAGCGCGATCGGCAGGTTGAGCAGGTGGCCGAAGGTGCGTGTCGCCACCCGGATGTCGATCCTATTGGTGGCGTAGAGCAGCAGATAGCGGCGCAGGAAGCTGAAGGTCGCGTCGAAGACGAGCGCCACCGCGATGCCGACCGTCAGAACCGTCAATGTCGCGTAGCTCTGATGCACGAGCACCTTGTCGATGACGAGCTGAAAAAACATCGGCGTCGTCAGCCCCAGGCCATAAAGCACGAAGGCTGCGAGCGCCACGTCACGGAAGAAGCTGCGCTGGCGGATGATTTCGGGGACGAACCAGCGGAAGCCGAAGGGCCGGTCCTCATCCGACATGCGATAGTTGCGCTTCATCAGCACCACCGATCCGAGCCAGGCCTTGGCGAATTGCTCCTCACTCAGCAGCATGACTTCGGGGCGCGTGGCGAGCGGGTCGAGAACACGGATCCGCTCATCCTCGCCCTCCCCGAGAGCGCCGGCGATGACCACCCAGTTGCCGTTCGAAAGTTCGGCAAGCACCGGGAAAGCCTCGCCGAGCTGGAACAGGCTTCGCCAGTCGAGGGTCAGATGCCTGGCCCTGAGGCCGGCATCCTTGGCCATTCTGAGCATTTGCCGCACGGCCACCGGATCGTTGCCGACGGAATAATCGTGCTGCAATCGCTCAGGAGAAAGGTCGACGCCGTGGTGACGCGCGACGAGCGCAAGACAATGCAGGTTGGTATGCAGAAAACCACTCATGGCCCACCCGAAACACTACGAGACCGAGGCTATCCCCGTTGTCAGTTGAAATTCGGCGAGGCGTTCGAAGCGCCGCCCTGCACCGATTGGATATCGGTGGCGGCTGCAGCCGACATGTCACCGATGCGACGGACCGCGCCCGCCTCGACCAAGCCGCCAAGCGCCTTCTGCATGAGGTCGACCGCATTGGCGAAGGCGTCGACAGGCATGATGATGCGCTGGCGGAAAACCGGCTTCGGATTGTTGTTGGCGTCACGATCGGTGGCCGAGAGCGACATCAGGTCGATGCGCACGATCGTTCCCGTAACGGTGATTTCGCCGATACCGTCGGCATAAAGTTCGCTGCTCATTGTTCTCTCCTCTGGTTGATAATCAAAACCTGTTCACCTTTGGGCCGACGCATCGGATTATCCGAAAACCGCTTCACACTTTTCGGTCCGATGCGTGCGTATCGTGCCGCCATGCCGGAAACGGATCGCGAAGGCCGACGGCGGCCTGTGGATCGAAACCCGTCTCCTCCCCGGTCAGGCAATCGTCGAACGCGGTGCGGATGGCGCCCTCGTCGAAGCCGGAGCCGATGAAGACCAGCTCCTGGCGGCGGTCGCCCCAGACATCGTCCCAATGCCGGTCGAGCAACTGGCGGAATTGCGGATGGCGCGGCCAGTGCGCCCGCGGCACCGAAGCCCACCAGAACCCTCTGGTATCGATGCGGCATTGCGTGCCGGCAATCGACAGCAAGCCGATCTCGTCCGGCCGGGTCGCCAGCCAGAAATGGCCTTTCGCCCTGATGACGCCGGGCAATGGCTGCTCGAGCATGCGGCCCAGCCGCGCCGGATCGAAGGGCCGGCGGCTGCGATAGACGAAGCTTGTTATGCCGTATTCCTCGGTCTCCGGCACATGATCGCCCCAGCCGTAAAGCTCCTTGTGCCAGAGTGGATGGCGGGCGGCCTTGGCTTCGCTGAAAAAGCCGGTATCCAGGATCGCGCCGAGCGGCACCTGGCCGAAAACCGCCTCGATGACGCGGGCATCCGGATTGAGCGCTGCGACGACCCGGCGAACCTCGGCAAGATCGGTGCAGGGCACGTCGCCCGCCTTGTTGATGATGACGACATCAGAAAATTCGATCTGCTCGACGAGCAGTTCCACGAGTTTGCGATCATCGTCCCCGTCACGCCTTTCGCCGCGATCGGCCAGGAACTCGTCGCTCCGGTAATCGGCAAGCAGATTGACCGCGTCGACGACGCAGACCATGGTATCGAGCCGCGCCACATCGCAAAGGGCCGCTCCGCTCTCGTCGCGGAAGGAGAAGGTCGCCGCTATCGGCAGGGGCTCGGCGATCCCCGTGCCCTCGATCAGCAGATAGTCGAAACGGCCGGTGGCGGCGAGCCCGCGGACCTCGCTCAGGAGATCGTCGCGCAATGTGCAGCAGATGCAGCCGTTGGTAAGCTCGACCAGGGTTTCGTCCGTCCTCGAGAGGTTGGCGCCGCCGTCACGGACGAGATCGGCATCGATGTTCACCTCGCTCATGTCGTTGACGATCACGGCGATCCGACGTCCCTCGCGATTGTTCAGGACATGATTGAGGACCGTCGTCTTGCCGGCGCCGAGAAACCCCGCCAGGACTGTTACCGGAAGTCGATTGTCTGCACCCGTCATCGATACCCCCCGCTCGCCTTTACGCCGCGAGCTGCGGTTTGAACGCCACGTCCACATAGTAGTTTGTGCTGTTGTAACTGCTGGTCGGGAACAACCCGCTCGATCCATAGGCGTAGACGCCGTTGTCACCGCTGAGCGCCCTGAGGTCGCCGCTCGTCTTCTCGGTGCTGAAATAATTGCCCGTCGCCGAGTAGTTGCCGTTCGTGCTGTAGGAAACGACGTAGGTCGTATCCGCTTCGACCGCGACCTGCTGGGTGAGCGCGGCAGTCTGCCAGCCGCTTGCTGTTTCGTTGCTGAAGGTGATGCTTGCAAGCAGCGTGCCCGAGGCGGTCCAGAGATAACCGTTATGCGGGCCCGTATTGTCGGCGCCCTTATAGAAGCGGATGCCCGTGACCCAGCCTGCCGTGTCCGCCTGAAATTTCATGCCGAGATTGACCGGGTGATTGTCGTTCACCGAGACGACTGCAGGCGTTTCATTGGCGCTGAAGAGGTTCTGCTCACTCCCCTGGGCGTTGACGGTAAGCGCAACCTGGGCCGATGCCGTGCCGCCCTGACCGTCGGTGATGGAATAGCTGAAGCTCGCCGGCCCGGTATATCCTGCTGTCGGCGTGAAGGTGACGGTCTGCGTCTGGCTGTTGTAGGACACCGAACCGTTGACCGCGCCGCTGACGCCGGTGATGACAAGCGGGTCGCCATCGGCGTCGCTGTCATTTGCGAGCAGGTTTGCAGCGGCGATCGACAGAGCCGTATTGGTATAGCTCGTATAGCCATTGTCATTGGCGGCGACCGGCACCGTATTGCCCGTCGACTGGTTGAAGACGACGTCGACCCAGTAATTCGTCGACTGGTAGCTTGACGTCGGGAAGGTCGAGCCCGATCCGACCGCGTAGACGCCGTTGCTGCCTGCAAGCGCCGTCAGCGAGCCGTTGGTATGAGCCGTGTTGAAATAGTTCGAGGTCGCCACATAGGTGCCGGTCGTGTGGTAGGAGGCGACATAGGTCGCACCCGCCGTGATCTGCAGCGGCGTGGCGAGGTTCGCGGTCTGCCAGCCGGAAAGCGACTCGTTGGTGAAGGTGACTGCGGCGACGAGCGTGCCGTCGGCCCTCCAGATGGAGCCGGTATGCACACTGGTATCGCCGGCAGCCTTGTAATAGCGGATGCCCGAGATCGTGCCGGTCGAGGAAGCGACGAACTTCATGCCGAGTTCCAACGCGGTATTGTCGTTGAAGCTGCCGCCGGTCGGCCCCTCACTTGCCGTAAACAGCGTCTCGCCAGCCGAACCCGTCTGGACGGTCAGGCTGACATTGCCCTGATCCGTGCCGCCGCGTCCGTCCGACAGCGTATAGGTGAAGCTCGCCGGGCCTGAATAATCGTTGGCCGACGTGAAGGTGATGGTGCCGGTCTGCTTGTTGAGAGCGACCGTGCCGTTGGCGGCATTGCCGACGGCCGTGATGGTCATCGCATCGCCATTGGGATCGGTATCGTTTGCCAGGAGCGCGGCAATGGAGATAACCAGCGTTCCGTTGTGGCCGACGATCAGCCCACTGTCGTCGGTCGCGACCGGTTGGCTGTTGGGGCCGGCATCGAAGACCACGTCCACCCAGTAATTGCTGCCGCCGGGGTTCTGGCCGGGGAATGTGCTGGGCGTGGTGCCGTAGGCGAAGACGCCGCCGCCATCGACGGCCTTCAGCTGGCCGCTGGCATAGGGCTCGTTGAAATAGTTCTGGGTGAGCGAGTAGTAGCCATTGCTGTGATAGGAGGCCACATAGGTCGTGCCGGCTGCGATCTGGATCGGGCTGGAGAACATCACCGTCTGCCACCCTGAGAGCGATTCCCCTGTCGCTACGCCGGTCGCCAGCAGCGTTCCGGTGCTGCTCCAGAGGCTGACGACGTGTTCGCCAATGTTATAGAAGCCCTTGTAGAAGCGGATGCCCTCCACCGAGCCTGCCGTCGTCGCCTGGAAGCGCAGGCCGAGCTCGACTGAATCGCGATCGACCGCTACTTCGGTCGCGGGCTTTTCGGCGAGCGTCCACAGGCCCTGCGTGCCCGGCAGCGTGACGGTGACCTGCTTGCCGGCCGATGGCGCCTCCAGATTGACGCTGTCGTCGACGGCGCGTGACAGGATCGTATAGGTGCCGCTCGCCTGGACGACCCAGTTATAGCTCCAGTTCTCGCGGCCCGTGGCCTTGAACCAGTGCTGGCCGCCATCGGTGGAGACCTCGACGCCGGCAATGATGCCGCCGCCGAAATCCTGCGCCGTTCCTGATATCGTCACATGCTGCCCTTCGAGAAAGCTTGCGCCTGATATCGACGAGGTGATCGACGAGGTGGGCTTCAGCGTGTCGGTCGATTGAGTCGCGAGGATCAGGCTCGCGTCGAGCGTCGTCGGCTGGATGCCCATGTCCGCGAACATGTTGACCATCGCCTGCTGCACGTTGCGATCGGTTGGCGTTGCCGGCCCCTGATGCTGATCATTCAGCCCCCAGGACCAGAAGACGGTGCCGGCGCCGAAGACGAGCGCGCCGCTTGCCGCCCGGTACATCGTCAGGCTGTGGGTCGCCACCGCATCGCCGATCGTCGAGCCGTAATCGCGGAGATAGGTGTTGACCGCGACCGAGGAGAGCGACAGGTCGATCAGTCCAGCCGGACGGAATCCATTCTCGACATCCGAGTCCCATTCATAGCCGAGCAGATTCCGCACCAGATTGTAGGTCTCGCCCGGTTGCAGCTCTGCCACATCGGTATTGCGCCAGAAGCGAAGGTTCGAATAGTCGTAGGGGATGGAGATCGTATCCTGGCGATAGCCGTCCACCTGAAACATCGTGCCCGTCAGCGAATTTTCCGGCTCCTGCCCCGGATCGGCGTAACGCGGATCGCGCCAGGTGCCGGTGCCGATATTGCTCGGGTCCGTGCTCGTGCCGTAGGTCTCCTTGTAGCAGACCATGGTGCGGTAGGCCTGGCCGCTGCCGTCGATGCTGCTTTCCCAGCGAACCTTCCAATAGACTTCGTTGCCGCTCCAGAAGGCGAGGTTCACGCCGGCATCGCGCGCGGCCTCCACATTGGTGCGCTGCTCGGCCGACCAGTATTCGTCATGGCCGACCGACAGGAAGGCCTGATGGTTGAGCAGCAGATTGCCGCTGCGCGTCGCATCGACGCCGGAAATATAGGAAACGTCGTAGCCGTTCTGCTCCAGCCACTGGATGGCTGAATGCTCCACGCCAAAGATGAAATCGTGCGAGCCGCCGACCGGGCTCGTATTGGTGATGATCGGCCTGTTATAGCTGATCGCCGAGGCGCGACCGATTGCGGTCAGGCCGCAGCTGCAGTTCGGCGGCAGGTAGCCGATCATGTCGGCGGGATCGACGGGGACATCGCCGTAATAGAGGCTGGCGCCGCCCCAGGCATTATAGGCCTGCCAGGTCGTGTCCGAGGTCTGGAAGACGATATTGCTGTGCGAGGAGTCGTCGCGCACGACGAAGGGAATGATGCTGGCATCCTCGGTACCGTCCTCGCGCACCAGCTTGGCGAAATAGACGCCGGAGACCGCATCGGTCGGAATCTGCCAGCTCGCCGAGACCGACCAGTTGCCGCAGTCGATGAGACCGAGCGACATGTCGACGATCGGATGCGGCTGGATCTGCGCCGTGGTCAGCTGCTGCTCGATCGAGCCGACCTTGCGCGCACCGGCCCCGCCGTAATAGCCCATCCGGTAGATATCGATGCGGTAATGCGTGGAATCGGTGGCGATCTTGAAATCGACGGTCTGGCCGATATTCGTGCTGATTTCAGTGGCGAAGCCCTGAATGGTGCCCTTGCCGTCGCCTTCCAGGCCCCACTCGCTGATCGGGTTGCCCTGTTTCAGGTTTTCCAGTGCGATAATGTTGAGCGTCACCGCAGCCGGAGCCGCCGCCGGTGCGGCCAGCGCTGAGACCGCGGTCGTCTCAGCCGAAACGTCCTGGCTCGGTTCCACCGTAAGGGATGCTATCGAGGCCTGAAGCCGCAACGAAGTCGTGTCGAGACTGCTGGAAGACATCACCGGCGCCGCCGTCGTGACACTTCCGATGTCGGCATCGCTGGTAATACCCGTCAGCGCGGGAGCGGCAGGCAGTGTCGCAGCCTCTTCGTACGGATCCGGGGCAAGTACGGTGTCTTGCGATATCGAGGAGGTCGTGTCGAAGACCGTCGCAGCCGACGCCGTCTTCGTGGATGTGTCCTGCGCGCCGCCATCGGCGGCATGCGCTGGCATCGGCGTCGACGATGCAGGCGACGACTGAATGTCGCCTGATGATATCAAGGAAGATGTAACCGTGCCGATGAAGGAGGATTGAACGCTTGCGCTGCCTTGATTGGCAAAGCCGGAAGAACCCTGAGTGCTCGAAGACACTACGGTCGGAGTTCCAAGCAGTGCGGGCCAGGCCGAGGTTGCGTGACTGATGCACGGCGTGCCGCCGGCAGCGGTCAGGTATTTGCGATTCCTCACATGAAATCTCAGCAAGAGCGGCGTCCCCATTTCCCGTCGACCAGCATTGAATGGCTTCATCCTGCCAGCTTTCGGAGCGGAACGTACGACAGCAATCTTGGGTATGTGGGTGGTACTCCATACGCCGATATGATGATCCTCACCGCATGTCCGACCGACAGGTTCTGGAGCTGTCTGGTGCTTCCGCTAAGCCGCAGATGTTGGGTGAAAGGAAACTTGTCGGCCTTGTTTTGCCGGTCCGGGTGATCGAGCCGGTAATCTCCTGCGCCGCTCCGTGCTACCAGGTCGGAAAGGGATCTTCGAGGGCCGACCAGTCCCGAGGATCCGAGCTGGCCAGGCAGTCGTCCAACGCGCTGCGGACGCCTGTCTCGTCCATATCAACACCAATGAACACGAGTTCCTGCCGACGATCGCCCCAAGCGCTGTCCCATCGACGCTCGATATGCTGGCGAAACTGGTGGTGGCTCGGCCAGTCCTGCCGGGGAACGGCCGCCCACCAGAGCCCCATGGGTTCACAGCGCCGCTGCGCTCCGGCCGCCGACATCAGACCCACGTGACGCGGTCGCGTAGCCAGCCAGAAATGACCTTTGGCGCGGATGACCCCCGGCCAGGGCTCGTCCAGGAACGCCCGAAACCGCGTCGGGTCGAAGGGACGCCTGGTGCGATAGACAAAGCTCGATACCCCATATTCCTCCGTCTCCGGAACATGAGCACCCGGGCTGTACAGTTCCTTGTGCCATAACGGGTGAGCGGCGGCCTTTGCTTCGTCGAAGAGGCCCGTACTGAGAATGCTTGCAAGAGATACCTTGCCGAAGTCCGTCTCCACCTGGTGTGCATCCGGGTTGAGCGCAGCCACCGTCTTGCGGACTTCCGCGCGAATCTCGTCGGTCGCGTCCGAGATCTTGTTGATGACGACAACGTCGGCAAACTCGATCTGGTCCACCAACAGGTCGATGAGTGTCCGCCGGTCCTCGCCGTCCCGTTGCATGCCGCGATCGCGAAGCAGATCGGCGCTGCTGTAATCAGCCAGAAGGCTGGCGGCGTCGACAACAGTCACCATCGTGTCAAGTCTGGCAAAATCGGAGAGCGAAACACCGTTCTCGTCGCGGAAGGAAAAGGTGGCAGCGATGGGGCGCGGCTCGGCAATACCGGTTCCCTCTATCAGCAGATAGTCGTATCGCCCCTCTTCGGCCAGTCGCCGCACTTCCGTCAGGAGGTCATCGCGCAGGGTACAGCATATGCAGCCATTGCTGAGCTCAACCAATGCCTCCGTCGTATGCGACAAGTTGCAGCCGCCGTCGCGAATGAGACTGGCGTCTATGTTCACGTCACTCATATCGTTGACGATGACGGCGACCCTGAGGCCCTGACGATTGGTCAGCACGTGGCTGAGAAGCGTCGTCTTGCCGGCGCCGAGAAAGCCGGCGAGCACTGTCACCGGGAGCCGCTCGCCCTTGTTCATCACTGTCGCTTGAATGGGAGCGGAGGCGGCGTCCCTCTCTGCGATCGGCATTTGCGTCGTGTCAGCCTCATTCGAAACCGATCCTAACCTTATCCTTTGCATCACGCGACCAGTTGCGGCCGGAAGACGACGTCCGCGTAGTAATTGGTTGAATTGTAGCTGTTGGTCGGGAAAAGACCTGCGGTGGCGGAACCGCCATAAGCATAGACGCCATTGCCGCTGGCCGGGGCCGTCAACGGCCCGCTGGTGACGGGGGTGGTAAAGAAATTGCTGGTCGCCACATAAGCGCCGGTCGTGTGGTAGGAGGCGACATAGGTGGTATTGGCGGCGATGGTGACGGGGTTTGTGAAGTTCGCCGTCTGCCAGCCGCTCGCGGTGGTGGTGGTGAAGGTGGCGGTGGCAAGTTTGGTGCCTGTCGCGGTCCAAAGGTCGACGACATTCTGGCCGTTGTCATTGGCGCTGCGATAGAACCTGATGCCGGTGACATCTCCGGCAACGTTCGACGTGAACTTGACGCCAAGTTCGAGTTGCTGACCATCGTTGAAGGTCCGGCTCGGCGTGCTGGAAGCAGAGAACAGGCTGTAGGTCGTCGGCGCCGTCGACACGGCAATGTTGAAGGTCTCGTTGGCCGCAAGGCCGCCGAGATCGGTTGCCGTCACCTTGATGCCGTAAGTGCCCGACGTCGTCGGCGTGCCGGAGAAGGTGCGCGTCGAGGCGTTGAAGGTTAGCCAGGAAGGCAGCGCCGTGCCGTCGGCGGCCGTTGCCGCATACGCCAACGTGTCGCCGCTGTCGACATCAGTGAAGGTGGTCGTCGGCAGCGAGTAGGAGAAGGCAGAGCCGACGGTGGCATTCTGGGTCGTCGTCTGGACGGCCAGCACCGGTGCATCGTTGGCGCCATGGATGGTGATCGTCAGGTTCGCCGTGGCCGTGGCGCCGGCGCTGTCGCGCATCGTGTAGCTGAAGACATCGCTCAGCGTGTTGGTCGACTGTCGCAGCGCCTGAACGGTCGCATTGTTCTCGTTGACCGCATAGCTATAGGCACCCGATGCATTGAGCACGAGACTGCCATAGGTGCCGTTCAGCGCCGAGCCGAGCGTGCCTGACGTCGTCCCGAAACGGACTGCCGTGACGGTCTTGGTGTCACCGGTATCCGGATCGGTGTCGTTGGTCAGCACGTTGCCGCTCGCAACCACGCCGCCCGAACCATTGGCCACTCCGCCCTTCTCGGTCGCATCCCCTGTATCGGCAACCGCCGTCGGCGTCGTGTTCGAGCTCGACGTCGTAAACATCACATCGACCCAATAGTTCGTCGACTGGAAGGTGCTCGTGGGGAATAGGCTGTTGCTGCCATAGGCATAGACGCCGTTGCCGCTGGCCGGCGCCGTGAGCGGACCGCTGGTTACATTTGAGGTGAAGTAGCCGGTCGTCGACGAATAGTGACCGGTATTGGTATGGTAAGATGCGGTGTAGGTTTGTCCGACCGTCAGCGATACCGGACTGGTGAAATAGGCGGTCTGCCAGCCGCTGGCAGTCTCGTTCGTGAAGGTGAGGGTCGCAATCCTCGTGCCGGTACTCGACCACAGTGAACCGGTATGCGTGCCGGTATCCTGACTTCCCTTATAAAAACGAATGCCGGTGACGGTACCTGCCACGGACGTCTGGAATTTGAAGCCGAGTTCAACCGCCGAGGTATCGTTGGTGTTGACGACCGCGGGCGTCCCCGAACCGAAGAGAGAGGTGTAACTCGGCCCGCTGACGGTGACCGTTCGTCCCGCAGAGGGCGTTTCCAGGTTGACGTTATCATCGACTGCGCGAGACCGGATAGTATAGGTGCCCGCGGTTTGCGGCTGCCAGGTATAAGTCCAGTTCTCATCGCCCGTCGCCGGATGCCAGCTCGCACCGTTGTCGGTCGAAACCTCGACCGCGGCGATGACCCCGCCTCCGGTATCGGCAGCGGTGCCGGTAATCGTCACGGTGGATCCAACGGTCGCCGTGGCGGGCACCGTGATGACCGATGTCGGCGCAGTGTGGTCCAACGAAGCGGTCGCGGCGGTGAGCCCGGACTGTAGCGTTCCAGGCTGAATGCCCATGTCAGCAAGCAAATTGACCATCGCCTGCTGTACGCGCGAGTCCGTCCGGGTCGCCGTGAGGTCGTGATTGTCGCTGAGACCCCATGTCCAGTAGACCGTGCCGGCGCCGAACACCAGCGCGCCGCTGGGCGCGCGATAGAGCGTCAGATTGTGGGTCGCCGTCGCATTGCCGGTCGTGTTTCCGTAATCGAGCAAATAGCTGCTGACCGGAAGCGTCGTCGACGACAGCTTCACCAGGCCAGCCGGATCGAAGCCGTTATCGGGTGCTTCGTCCCACTCGTAACCGAGATAATTCTTGGTGAGCGTCGCCGTCTGCCCCGGCTGAAGATTGGCAACGCTCGTATTGCGCCAGAAGCGAAGGTTGGCATCATCGTAGCCAACGGTGATCGCACCGAGGTTGCTGCCGACATCGTCGACCTTGAACAGTTGACCGGTCAGCGAATTCTCCGGATTGCCGCCGCCAATGGCAGGTGGGCTGAAGCGTGGATCGCGGAAAGTGCCTGTCCATTGGTCGGAAGGATCGATATCGCCGCCCGCCCATGTCTCCTTGTAGGTGATCAGAGTGCGGTAGGGCGTGCCGTCGGCGCTATAGGCGTTGCCCCAGCGGGTGCGCCAATAGACTTCGTTGCCGCTCCAGAACATCAGGTTGACGCCCGCATCGCGCGCGGCCTCGACATTGGTTCTCTGCTGTCCCGACCAGTATTCGTCATGCCCGGCATCGACATAAGTCTTGTGATTGAGCAACAGGCTGCCATAGCGATCGGCGTCGACACCCGACAGATAGGAGACATCATAGCCGTTCTGTTCCAGCCAGTAGATGCCCGCATATTCAGCACCGAACAGATAGTCCTGGGGGCCGGCGTAAGTGCCGACCCCGCCGCGCGTCGCGATCGGCCTGTTGTAGCTAACGGCATAGGCGCGACCGGCACCCTGCCCTGTCGCCGGACCGTTGCCGCCATAGAGGTTTGCGCCACCCCAACCATTGTAAGCTTGCCAGGTCTCATCCGCGGTCTGGAAGACAACGTCGCTGTGGCTGTCGTCGTCGCGCACGATGAACGGGATGTGATTTTCGCCGGAGGTGCCATCCTGACGGACGAGCTTGGCGATATAGACGCCTGAAACGGCATCATCCGGTACGGTCCAGGACGCCGAGACGGCCCAGTTACCGGCGTCCACCGTGCCGGTCGTCGCATTGCGCAACGGACTAGGTTGGGTCTGCAATCCTGTGTGCTGCATCGTCGCGACCTTGCGCGCCCCCATGCCGCCATAATAGCCGAGCCGATAGATATCGATCCGGTAGTTGGTGGAATTGGTATTGATCTTGAAGCTGATCGTCTTGCCATTATCGACGCTGATATCGGTCGCAAACCCTTCGATGTTGGAGCTGCCGGCACCGTCGATGCCCCACTCGCTCTCCGGATTGCCCTGCTTCTGGTTTTCCAGCACGATCGCGTTGCTGACCGCCGCCGCAGCCGCCAGACTCTGCGTTGTCGATGACCCCTGCGTAGAAGGCTTAGGTGGCTTCGTCACAGAGCCGGACAGGATACCGATATCCTTGGATTTTGTTCCCGTTCCCGTCTCTCCCCCGCCCGGCAGGGTTCCATTGGTGAGCGCCGCGTCCGACCATGTTGCAGTGCCGGTCCAGCCCGAGAGTGGGGACACGTCACGATCGAGAAGCGGATCGCTGACCGAGGCGCCGATGGCCGGCTTGATCGTCGCCACATAGTCCGGCCCTTCGATCAGCCTGGTCCCCGGCAATTGACCGTCCTGTTGAAGCAGGGCGCCGCCATGGGCCCAATCGAGAATCCGCGTAGGGGAGGTAAGATAGCCGCACCCGCACACGCCAAAGGGCATGCCGAAGGCCAGCGAATTCGCGCCGGCGTCGTGCGCCGTCGCCTGCCCTGACGGGCTCGATTCGAGAATGACGACCTTGCCCGAATGAGCACGCCCGGCCGCCACCTTAGGAGCACCATGCCCCGAAACTGTCGGTGCAGGGCTTTGCGGCAGATAGGGAGCCAGAGGATCGTCGCCCATTGAGCTTATTGCCGTATTGGTGCGCTGAAGGGACGATGCGGTCCCGAACGCAACTCCATCCGCGCGCCACTGGAAACGTGCAAAATCCGGCATAGGCGCCGACAGCGCGGCCACATCGCCGCTTCGAATACCAATTTCGGCAGGCGTTGCGAAAGTGTCAGGCAACGGCCGCTCTTCGAGGCTGTTGTCCGCGTCGCCGTTCACGTGCGCTCTCTGCCCGCCATCATGCTCGTTGAGGGCCGCATCCTTATAGGGACCGTCGACAAGGGTGCCCTGCTTGTGTCCATCGGCGGTTTGAACAGATGCCGCAAGTTGAGCACTATCCTTATGCTTTTCGGCAGGTTTGCGCGGTCTTTCCTTTCCGCCGACGGTCAACCATCGGGGCACCAACGAATCCACCAGGAGTGAGCGCGAAGTCCACCGGCGAGCGTTGCGATACATGGCAAGAACCTCTCGCGAAATTTAAGGATTAAATCTATTAGGATCGTTTGACACGATCTCCGGAAGTATAGTCGAAAAATACACGAGTATATCCTACGCCTTTCGCTCTACAGACGGCATCCTTTGGGCAACGGCCGTTGACGCTGTAAACGCCCAAACGGGAAGCAACGGCCGGGTCGACCAAGCGATGGCAAAGGCCGTCTGCATCGGGGTGTCTTCAATCCGGCACGCCTATGCGATCGCTATCCTTCAGGGCGAGCACATCTATTCCTGCGTGCATGATCTCGTGATTTTTCAGGATGATACCTCTCTGAGATATACGCTCCTGCTCGATTTTAGACTGATGCACCCACCCCATCTCATCAATAGTGATGAGGCAAAGCAAACGACCTTCACCTTCCTCAAGCCTTCGCCAGACGGCACACTAACGATGCGGCTTCGGACCTGCCGGCCGGCGGTCGAACAGCGTCAAGGCATCGGATCAGCATCCGTTCAAGGATGTTTCGCAGGCGAGATATGTATATGAATTCATCGCACCGCATCCCCCAGCGGCTCTTTCGCACGACGTTTGTCATCGGTGTACTCGCCCTTCTTGCCGGCGCGGTGTCGCCGGCTCTCGCCGATAGCGCGTTCTTCGCTCCACAAACGAAAATCCGTCTGAGCGTCGTGCAATGGATACCCTCCAAGGGTCAGTTTGATCGGTTGGATGGGATCAGTGGGGAATACACTGTTTCGGATTCAGGTATAATCTCCCTGCCCTTCCTGGGGGCGCTGGCGGTCGCCAATCTCGACAATGAGGGCCTTGCCATCGAAATTGCCAAGCGCCTTCAGGCGAAGATGGGTCTGACCCAGGCACCTGCAGTGACCATCGACGTTCTGGACTATTCCTCCATTTACGTGGTGGGAGACGTGATGGCGCCGGGAGAATACAAGTTTCGCTCCGGCCTCAGCGTCTTGCAATCCCTCGCAATGAGCGGCGGCCCGTTGCGGGCGGCGGCGCAGCAGCAATCGCAGGCGATCAGGCTTGCCGGCGATTTGCGGGACATTGACCATTCGCTGCTGCGCAGTTCGGCAAAGCTCGCGCGGCTGCAGGCGGAGATGGCCGACGCGAAGGAGATAGTCTTCGATCAGCCGCCCGCCGCCGATCGGCAATATGCCGAGAGTATCTACCAGGAGGAGCGGGTCATTTTTCAGGCCCGTGCAAGCGCGCTGGACAGACAGTCGGTAGCGCTCGTCGAATTGCGTAATCTCTTGACTGCGGAAGTCGAAACGCTGCAAGAAAAACTGAAAGGCTCGGATGACAATATCCAGTCAGTGGAGGAACAACTGACGAGCGTGAAGACGTTGGTCCAGAAGGGCCTGACGATCTCCTCACGTCAGATGGATCTGGAACGATTGCTCACCACCTATCGCTCCGATCGGCTCGATCTCGTGACTGCCATCATGCGGGGACGCCAGGCAATCAACGAGACGACGCGCAGTCTCGAGGGACTTTCCGACACTCGCCGCAACGAGCTCGCTACCGAGCTACAGGCGGAAAAGGCCAACCTCGATCAGCTCAAATTGAAGCGTGACACCACGCAACAGCTGCTTCTCGAAGAACTGTCGAGCGGCGCCAGCGTGAAGAATTACAATGAAGAACTGCCGCTGACGTTCATTGTGAGCCGGCGGGAAAAGGGTGAGGTCAGTCAATTCCAGGCTTCCGAAATGACGGAGCTGGCACCGGGCGACGTGGTCAGGGTGACTCGGGTACGCACCGCCGATGCGTCTTCCGAAGACGCCACTGCGCTGCCTGTCCAGACAGGGGCGAATGTCAGTCAGGTAAGCCGATGATAACGGGCTGGGGCCTTCGATGACTTTCAGAATGATCCCACCAAGCCAGACCTATACCCAGATCCTCAAATCGACGATGCTGATGGGCGGCTCTTCGCTCGTCAACGTCGCACTCAGCATCGTCAGAAACAAAGCCATGGCCGTCCTGCTCGGGCCGGAAGGCATCGGGCTGATGGGCCTTTACAGCTCGATCGTGGACATGGCGCAGTCCCTCGCCGGCCTGGGCGTCGGCGGCAGTGGCGTGCGTCAGGTCGCTGAGGCAGCCGGCACCGGCGATACAACCAGGATCGCCCAATCGGCGACCGTACTGAGACGCATATCAGTGGTGCTGGCGCTCTTTGGGGCGCTCCTTCTTGCCGCATTGGCGTATCCTGTCTCAAGTTTCACCTTCGGTGATTACCAGCACGTCGGGGGCATTGTGCTGCTGTCGCTCGCCGTTTTCTTCCGGCTGGTGTCTGCGGGGCAAGGCGCATTGATTCAGGGTATGCGCGGAATTGCGGATCTTGCCCGTATCAACGTGCTTGCCGGGCTCTTCGGTACAGCGGTGAGTATCCCTCTTATCTATCTCTTCGGGGTGCAGGCGATCGCACCGTCGCTTGTGCTCATTGCAGCTGCCTCAATCGTTCCGACGTGGTGGTACAGCCGGCGGATCTTTCCAAATCCCTACCCGATGTCGGCGCGCCAGTTCGGCCGGCAGGTGTCGGCGCTGCTCCGGCTCGGGTTCGTCTTTATGGCAAGCGGGCTTCTGACCTTCGGCGCGGCCTATGCCATCCGCATCATCGTGCTGAAGGAAGGCGGCGTCATGGCGGCGGGATTGTATCAAGCTGCCTGGGGTCTCGGCGGTCTCTACGCCGGCTTCATCCTGCAGGCCATGGGGACGGATTTCTATCCTCGCCTGACTGCAATGATCGACAACGATGTCGAATGCAACCGGCTCGTCAACGAACAGGCCGAAGCCAGCATGCTGCTCGCCGCCCCCGGCCTGCTCGGCACGCTGACGCTGGCGCCGCTCATGATGAGCCTGTTCTATTCGGCAGAATTCCACGGGGCAGTCGAACTTCTGCGCTGGATCTGTCTCGGCATGATGCTGCGCATTATTTCCTGGCCGATGGGTTTCATCGTTGTGGCGAAGAACACCCAGGCGATTTTCTTCTGGACTGAGGTTGCGGCTGCAGTCGTGCATGTTGGGCTTGCCTGGCTCCTGGTATCGCTGCTTGGTACCCAAGGAGCCGGCATGGCATTTTTTGGCCTCTATGTCTGGCACGGCATCCTGATCTATGTGATCGTCCGCAAATTGACCGGTTTTCGCTGGTCCGCCGCCAATCGCCGACACGCGTTGCTTTTCTTGCCCGCATCGGGGCTGGTATTCCTGATGTTCTCGATTTTGCCGCTGTGGCCGGCGACGGTGATCGGCTTCGTCGCCGTCCTTGTCTGTGGGTTGTATTCACTGCGCATGCTGGTCGACCTGCTTCCGCCGGAGTCCGTGCCGGCCATGATTCGCGGATGGATCACGAAGTCAGCCTAGAGCGATTCAGCTCTTCACGAAAACGCAGGGCCGCTCTAACCCTTTGTAGTTACTGCAATTCCCGGCAACAGCGCTTCGCGGTTTGCCTGGGAAAACCGCTTCGCACTTTCCTGGTGCTCTAACGAACAATGCGCGCATCCTCAGATCCGCGCATCGTTTGTTATGCAATTGCCGTATCAGGAGATGGCGTTCAGGCGACAGCGATATCCATGGGACGTTGGACGTTGGCGGCTCCGACGGTCGCCTCCTCGAGGGCTGCGCGAAGTGCCTCAACAACCCTGACGATGTCGAGGTCCGTCATCTGGGCGAAGAGCGGCAGGATTATCGTTTGCTGCTGCGCTGACACGCTTCGCGCCAGGCCAGTGGCGGCTCGATGGACGCTCTGGCCGGAATAGGCTCCTTCCAGATGAATGTTCATCACGCCGCGCCTGGTCGATATCCCTTGGTCGAGCAGTACCTGCATGACTGCCCGCTGGTCGACGGCATCAGGTAATCTCACACAGAAGCTCTGCCAGTTGCTGCGGGCCCAACCAGGCTCCATCGGCAACGTTAGGCCGCCGATCGTCGACAGGTGCTCGCAATATCGAGCGGCAATCCGCCTTCGCTCTGCAACCAGCTCCGGCAGCCGCCGGAGCTGCACCCGTCCGACCGCGGCCTGGAGGTCAGTCATGCGATAGTTGTAGCCCAGTTCATCATAGTCTTCGAAAATCACCTGTTTCGAGCCGTGGCGGACGGCATCGGTGACGCTCATGCCATGCTGGCGCCACAGCCGGAATTTTCGGTCATATTCCGGATTCACAGTCGTCAGCATGCCGCCGTCACCCGTCGTGACGACCTTTCGGGGATGGAAGGAGAAGCAGGCAATGTCGCCATGCGGCTTGCCGATCTTTTCCCAACGCCCGTCCCAAAGGATTTCGCTTCCCGTCGCACAGGCAGCGTCCTCGATAACCGGTATCGAATGGCGCTTGCCGATCTCCACGATCGAACGGAGATCGCAGGGCATGCCGAGCTGATGCACGCACAGGATTGCCTTGGTGCGGGGCGTGATTGCCGTTTCGATCAAGCTGGGGTCGATATTGTAACCGTCAGGCTCGATGTCGACGAAGACGGGCACCGCGTTGCAGTACCGAACAGCGTTCGCGGTGGCGATGAACGAATGGCTGACCGTGATGACTTCATCGCCGGTACCGATGCCGACCGCCATCAAGGCGAGATGAAGCGCGGTCGTGCAGTTGGAAACGGCACAAGCGTGCTCGGTGCCGACGAAGGCTGCGAACTCCTTCTCAAATGCCGCGACTTCCGGCCCTTGCGTCACCCACCCCGACAGGATAACGCGGCGCGTGGCTTCAGCCTCTTCCTCTCCGAGAACGGGTTTGGCGACGGGAATCGTCGATAACAACGGGCTCATGCAGCCTGGCCTCCTGCCGAAGCAGTCTTCGACTGCCACCACGCGACAAGGTCACGAAGCCCCTGCTCCATCGAGATTTCCGCCTTGAAGCCCAGAAGCCTTTCGGCCTTGCTGATATCGGCAAGACGACGCGTGACGCCGTTGACGGCGCGCGCCTCTTTGTGCTGCGGCTCGAGTGAGGATCCCATGATATCGCTCAGCATCTGCGCGAGTTCCAGCAGGCTTATTTCCCTGCCGCTCGCGACGTTGAACACCTCGTCCGTAACGTCGCTCTTTGCCGCCAGCATGTTTGCCCGCGCGATATCGCGTGCATCGACGAAGTCCATCGTCTGGCTGCCGTCTCCATAGACGAGCGGCGGCATTCCGGCCGCCAGACGTTCCATCCAGCGGATCAGAACTTCCGTATAGGCGCCGTAAACGTCCATTCTCGGCCCGTAGACGTTGAAATAGCGCAGCGCCACATAGCGCAGGCCGTACATTTCCGCGAAACTGCGCAATAGACCCTCGTTGAAGGTCTTGGCCGCGCCGTAGATCGTCCGGTTATTGTAGGGATGATGCTGCTCGGTCGTCGGGAAGCTTTCGGCAAGCCCCAGCACGGAGGCGGAGGAAGCAGCAACGACCTTCGACACGCCGGCCTTCACGGCAGCTTCGAGGACGTTGAACGTGCCCTCGGCCAGAACATCGAAGGCGAGCCGCGGTTCTTCCGCGCATTGGGTGATGCGGATCGCCGCCTGGTGAAAGACGATGTCGACGCCTTCGAAGGTTTTCGCCAGCAATGCCCTGTCGCGGATATCGCCCTCGATGATGTTGACGGAGCCGCTTGATATTGCCGTGCTGAGATTGTCCCGGCGCCCACGCACGAAATTGTCCAGGACGATGATCTCGCGAGGTTTTTCCAATGCAACAAGATCGGCAATATGCGAACCGATCAGACCTGCACCGCCGGTGATGAGCACTCGTTTGTTTCTCATGATCTTCCCTCACGCGACATGTTCGTCATCGGATCATTCTCCGAACGCCAACGTATGAATTTCGCCGGTACACCGGCGGCAACCGAGAACGGCTCGACGTCGGAAACGACGACTGCTCCCGCTCCAACGATCGCCCCCTTCCCGATGGTCACGCCGGGAAGAATGGTCGCATTCGTTCCGATATCGGCCTCTGCACAGATGCGTACCGGCTTGATTTCAAGATCCGTACGGATGATCGGCACGTCTATCGGCAGTGCGGTGTGGGTCGAGCCAAGCACCTTGGCGCCCGGCCCCCACCCGACAGAATCCTCGATCACGAGGTCGCGCGCGTCGAAATAGGCCATCGGGCCGATCCAGACATTGTCGCCGATGACGCAAGTGCCATCGTAGCGTCCCTGGATGTAGGCCTGAGCACCGATGAACACGCCATTGCCGATTTCGAACGTTTCCGGATGTTTGAAACCAGCGCCGCCTGCGACCTGCAGACCTTCGCCGCAGCTCCGCGTGATAGCCTGCCAGATGGCTTTGCGCATCAGCGCGTCGACCACGCCGTCGCCTGTCGCGAAGCGGCCGTAGAGTTCGATCAGGCCGGCGCGCCCATATGATTGCCTGAGCTCTTCGACGAGCCCCGCCTGATATGCTGGATCTGCCGGCTTCTGGCTGCGGCCGTGGACGGCCTGCACGACGCGAGCCTCGCGTGGACTAGCTGACATAGGCATACTCCAGCGCAGCCGCGACCTGATCGACGTGCTGTACGGGCATTTCAGGATAGATCGGTAAGGAGAGAACCTCGCGTGCGGCAGCTTCCGAGACCGGGAAGTCGCCTGCTTGGTAACCGAGGTCGGCATGGGCCTTCTGCAAATGAACGGGAATAGGATAGTGCAGGCCGGATGGAATGCCCTCTGCTGTGAGCACACGTTGCAGGCCGTCCCGATCATGGCTTCTGATGGCGTAGACATGGTAGACATGCCGCCGCTCCGGCACTTCGACAGGCGTTCGCAAATGCGGCGATCCTGCAAGCAGCGAGGAGTAGCGGCGACCATGCGAACGACGGGCTTCGGTCCAGGCTTCGAGATGCCGGAGCTTGACACGCAGAATGGCTCCCTGGATGGCGTCCATGCGATAGTTGAAGCCCTTCAGCAGATGATGATAGCGCTGCTCCTGACCCCAATCCCGCAGCATGCGCATTGTCTTGGCCTGCTCATCGCTGTTCGTGACGGCGATCCCGCCCTCGCCGCAAGCGCCGAGGTTCTTGCCCGGATAGAAGCTGAAGCAGCCAGATGCGCCGATGCTGCCGGCGCGCGCGCCCTTATATCGGGCGCCATGTGCCTGGCAGGCGTCCTCGATGACCGGGATCTGGTAGCGATCGGCGACTGCCATGATGCCATCCATATCCGCCATCTGACCATAGAGATGGACGGGGATGATGGCCTTGGTCCGGGAGGTGATCTTCGCCTCGAGCTGAGCCGGATCCATGGTCAGCGTCACCGGCTCGACATCGACGAATACGGGTGTTGCGCCCGTATAGCAGATCGCCGACACAGTCGCGACAAAGGTGAATGGCACTGTGATGACTTCATCGCCGGGACCAATGTCCGCCGCAAGCAAAGACAGATGCAGGGCACTCGTCCCGGTGTTGACGGCGATCGCGTGTTTGACGTTGCAATAATCCGCGAATTCCTGCTCGAGGCGGATGACTTCCTCGCCCAGTATGTATTGCCCAGAGGCGAGCACGCCGAGCACGGCGGCGTCGATTTCGCTCTTGATCGATTGATATTGTGCTTTGAGGTCCAGAAAGGGGATCATGCGATGCGCCTCGCCTCTTCGAGCTCGACGATACGACCGCGCTGTGCGAGCGACCGGCTTGCGGCTTCAAGGACTCGAACGACACGCAACCCGGCATGCCCGTCCGTAATGGGCCGGGAATTCTGCTCGATGCACTCGACGAAGTGATCCAGTTCGCGCTTCAATGCCTCGGTCATATCGAGCTTGGGCGCCCACATATCGCCGCTGCGGTAGCCGACCAGCATCTGATGCACCTTCTCGCCATACGCATCGGAATTTGGGCACATGGTGATGCCCTTGTCATAAACCTTGATCTTTTCGCTGGGCTCGAGATCGTCATAGACGATCATCTTGTTGCTGCCGCCGATCAGCGTGCGGCGCACCTTGACCGGCGCAAGCCAATTGACGTGGATGTGCGCGATGAGCTTGCTCTCGAAAAAGAGCGTCAGATAGGCGATGTTCTCCGGCTCGCCGAGCACGTGGCTCATGCCCGTCGCAGAAACAGCCACCGGTTTTTCCTGCAGGACGTGGTCCAGGATGGAAAGGTCGTGCACGGCGAGGTCCCAGATGACGCTGACATCATGCTGGAAGAGCCCGAGATTGACCCGAACCGAGTCATAATAATACATGTCGCCAAGGCCGCTTTCGACCAGTTCGCGCATTTTCCGGACGGCGCCGGTGTGGACGAAGGTATGATCCACGGCCAGCACGAGGCGCCGGCGCGCAGCTTCGTCGACCATTCGCGAGGCTTCTTCCGCCGTCGCTGCCATCGGCTTTTCGACGAAGACATGCTTTCCGGCCATCATCGCCTGCATTGCAAGCTTGAAATGTGTCGAGACCGGCGTCGCGATGGCGATCGCGTCGACTCTCGGATCGCGCAAGACTTCCTCGAAGTTGTCGGTGACCGTTATTGCGGGGTACCGGCTTTTGACGGCCCCCAACCGTTCGACGTTGAGATCACAGACTGAAACAAGGTGGGCGCCGGCCGCTTCCGAGATGTTACGAACCAGATTCGGACCCCAATACCCATATCCGACAACAGCGATACCGATCATTCCATTTCTCCCAACGCAAACATGTCTACCGGTCCGTCATTGACGCGGCCGATCACCCGAGCCGGAACGCCCGCGACGATGGCGCCGTCAGGCACGTCCTTCGTTACAACCGCCCCGGCGCCGACCTGCGCAGCCTCTCCGATGGTCACGCCGGGCAGAATGGTGGCGTTGCTGCCGATCGACGCGTGGCGCTTGACAAGTGTAGGGATGAGGATCCAGTCGGCCTCCGTCTGCAGGCTGCCGTCCGGATTAATGGCGCGCGGGTAGGTGTCGTTCGTAAACATGACCCCGTGGCCGATGAACACGCCGTCTTCCAGCGTCACGCCCTCACAGAGGAAGGAATGGCTGGAAATCTTGCAGTCTCTCCCGACCACGACATTCTTCTGAATTTCGACAAAGGTGCCGATGCGCGTTCCTGCGCCGATCGTGCAGCCATACAGATTTACGAGATCTCGATGGTGGATGACGCTGCCGTCGCCCAGCTTGACATTTGATGCAATCATCCCTGAAAACCCCTACTACTCCTAACAGGGCCCGATTTTCAGTTGAAACAAACAATCGGGCGATTGCGTCCAAGGTTTCTAACCAACAGGACAAATATTTCTCTACACCTCAAAGAGAATTGTTTTCGTCACTCGAGTAAAGAAACAAAACGGTTAAGCTTACTCACCTAAAGGCGTATCTACTTATGACGACTTACGCCCTGGCTCATGCTATCGACCAGCACTGGTGGCAGGAGTCACCTCCCGTACGCAATGCGGCCTACGCCGGAGACAGCGATTGTTTCCATGCATTTAGTGGCTTGCCATAAAACCGATATGTAAAAACATAGACTAGCTTGCGATGAATCCAGTAAGACCTAAGTCTATACTCAGGATTACCTTCCAATTTCCAGCAATTTAAGGAAGTTGTGCTGTACTTAGCCTATATTAGCTACTGTAACGTTCCGCGAATTGTGGTATTCGATTCCTACTTTAGAGTTTCCTAAACCCCCGTATTGAGAGGGGTCGGTACTCGGGTCGTAGTGAAGCGTAACGTGTTAGAGGGAGGGTGAAGCTGTGAATTCAGCACTTATACCGAATTTGGACCTCAGGCAGGAAAACGTAGCTCTTCCCCTTAATAACGCGCACACACTTGCCCTGTCGGCAGGACAGACGCATTCGCTTGTCATTCTCGATAATCGCGAACTTGATCGTCAATGCCTGGCGCAATGCATGGCTGCCCAAAAGGCGGATTTGCAGATTCTGGCGTTTGGATCGATTGAGGAGTGGAAGCAGAAGCGAGACGAATACGCTCCGCTTGCGGCAATCCTCTTGAACGTCGGCGGCAAGAAGGTCGATGAACCGGCCGTTTCGGAACAAATCCGGAAGCTGTCGTCGGAATTCGCCTCTACACCCCTTATCGTATTGGCTGATAGCGACGATTTCGGCCAAATCGTCAGGGCTCTTGAGTACGGTGCCAAAGGGTTCATACCCGCCTCAGTCAGCGTCAGCGTCTGCATGGAGCTGATCGCGCTGTCGGTGGCAGGAGGAATATTTGTGCCTGCAAGCGCCCTGTTCGCCATGCGTCACCTGCTGGACTCGAGCAACTCGACGGCCCGCCCGCTCTCCGGCATCTTCACCGATCGTCAGGCAGAAGTGGTGGAGGCGCTCCGACGCGGAAAGGCGAACAAGATCATCGCCTACGAGCTCAATCTCCGAGAGAGCACCGTCAAGGTGCATGTTCGCAACATCATGAAAAAGGTCAAAGCGACCAACAGGACGGAAGTTGTTTTCAAACTCAACGACTTGTTCCAAAGTGGTGTTCCGGCGTGAGCGTGAATACAGCGATGCGCTGATACAATTCTTGGGGTCAATCTTTTCGTATTTTGCAGCACATTTGTGCTCAAATCACCCCGGTGGCGCGAAATGCGTCACCGGTTTTTTTGATACGTTTTTTTGATACCGGGCAGGTCTGTCTCGTATGGCGTGAAGAGCGATCGAGCGCTCAGCTGCCGACCGTTGTTCCCGTACTTGCAGATGAACTAACCCGGTTCCTGCGCATGCATCCTGCAACTCGTCGCGCGATGGACTTCAAGGCGTACCAATACTTTGGCCCAATCATTTGCTTGCAGGCCAATTTGAAGCAGGGCAACGAATTTCGCAGCTCAGGAGAGACCTCCAGTGCAAAACGCTGAATGGCAGCGGCCGTTGCAAGGTCGAAGTTGTTGAAGGCGATGCCAGCCTGTTGAAGCGCCTTATTTCCGAGCTCCCTGGCAAGAAAGCGTCTCAGCGTCTGATCCTTTTTGAGGCTATCTGTCGCTTGGCTAAACAGCGCATCAAAAGCCTTTTTTCTTTGCAGAAGGTCGGAAAGAATGTTTTCGCCGTAGTATTGCAGCGACATATTCGAAGCATGTCGGCGATATACTGCTTGATCCTCTTTGATGAAGCCTACATCGGCATGTGATGCGAGCCGCAGCCACATTTCCATATCGCCGGCATGCGGCAGCTCCTTACGATAGCCGCCAACCTGCTTTTGCAGCGCCGTCCTCACGACAGCCGTCGGCGTTGGAACGAGATTGCTTGCCCCGCTCAACCGCATGAATTGCGGACCGGACAAGACCTGCATGGGACGCACGTTATCGCCGAGAGGATCAGCGCGGCTCGTATTACCGTCCGGCTCAGCTATGAGCGCGTTCCCGAACGCCATCCCCACATTTGGATAGGTGCGCATCAGTTCCGCCGCGCGGCCCAGCGAGCCCGGCAAAAGATAATCATCCGCAGAAAGAAGCAGGAATAAGTCACCGCCTGCCCAATCGATTCCCTCATTGTAGGTGGCGATGTGGCCCATGTTTGTCGTGTGCCGCCGATAAGTGACCCGGTCATCCCGGGACGCCAGCGCCTTTCCGACTTCCGGTGTATTGTCCGGCGAGCAGTCATCCAGAATAAGCACGCGCACATCGACGCCTGCTTGTGAAAGGACACTCTCAACAGACTCCTGCAGGAAATGAGCGTAGTTATAGCAGGGAATGACGACATCAACACGTTGCAAACTTATTCCTCCGCTGGCACAGCGCCATGCTTGGTTCGACAGATCTTCCGCTGGCGGCATCGTCTTGTTGTTCAGTGGCGTTTGTTTCCCGCTCGCAGGTGCGTTGAGAGATGTTTCCGCCTCAGCACTCATATTTTGGCTCCGAGATAGGAGTACGGGGAAAGTCTTGACAGCGCATATTGACCGATCAGCTTTGCTACCGTGCGCCGCCTGAGCGGAAAGCCGAAATCCTGCCAGATGCGCCAGCGGTCTCGAACCGGAAGGGACTTGAGCCAGTAGTAGGGCTGATCAGTGAATGCGAGGGTCTTGCTGCCCGCGGGGGCAGGTTCACCCATCCGCTTGTAGTCGGCTTCCCAAGTCGTGCGGTAACAGACCGTCGAGATCGGCTCATGAGCGCGCGACAGCCCAGAGCTCCGTATCGAGCTCCAATAGACAGAATCTCCTACGGGATAGAGTTCCCTCGGCATGTGAGCCCAACGCGCGATGATCGGCAGGCACGGCCGCGTGAGAAACAAGCAGTTCGTATCCACGTGCGTGCGGCCGTCGCTTTTTGAGTCGTCGAACATGTAGGTGCCGTCTGCGCGATGCATCGAACGTCTCGATGAGCAAACCGCAGCACCGGTACGGTGGTGAAGTTCAAGCAGACGCTGGATGTGGTCGGATCTGTACCAGTTGTCCGCATCGAGAAACGCCACCGCGTCATAACCCTGGGCGAAGGCGCTGAGGCTGCCGATCACGCGAGCCATGTTGCCCGCATCGCCGTGAGCATTGGGCAGGATGAAATGTTTTGCGCCCCAGCGACCGACGGAACTGTTCGGAAAACCGTCGGCAACAAAGACATGGTCGCATGCAACGGTTTGCTCGACAACGCTCGCCCGGCACTGCTCAAGGAGTTCGTTAGGCTCCTTGTAATATGGTGTAATAACAGCAACGCGCATTGCCCATGTCCTCGGTGTTTTTTTGCGGCGATTTGCACGTCCGACGATCGCCGCCCCTTTTTTACAAACCGCGATATGGGCTCGGTTCAGTAAACCCAAACCGAGCCATGATTTGCGCTTTGACGTTGCCGATCACGTTCCCAAGGGCGCAGCGTGCGGAACGGGAACGCCGACGGCCGGAGCAGGCGGATTGGTGTAGACCATCTGTGGAAATCTGACGCCGGGCATGCTTCTGGCCTCGCCGGAAAGCTTCCACTCGAAATAGGCGATCGTTCTCTCGAGCCCCTGGCGCAGGCTCACCGTCGGCTGCCAGCCCAGTTCCTGCTTTGCCCGGCTGATATCGGGCTTGCGCTGGGTCGGATCGTCGATCGGCAGGGGTTTGAAGACGATGCTTGATTTCGATCCGGTCATGTCGATGACCATTTCGGCCAGTTCTCGGACCTGGAATTCTCCCGGGTTACCGAGATTGATCGGACCGGTTACGCCGGCCGGCGTACCCATCAGGCGGATGAAGCCCTCGATCAGATCGTCGACATAGCAGAAGGAGCGCGTTTGCGTGCCGTTGCCGAAGATGGTGATCGGATCGTTTTGAAGCGCCTGAACGATGAAATTGGAGACGACGCGGCCGTCATTGGTCTGCATTCGTGGCCCGTAGGTATTGAAGATCCGTGCCACCCGGATTTCCACGCCATATTGACGGTGATAGTCGAAGAACAGCGTCTCGGCGCACCGCTTGCCTTCGTCGTAGCATGCCCGCGGGCCTATGGGACTGACGCTTCCGCGATACTCCTCGGGCTGCGGGTGAACCGCCGGATCGCCATAGACCTCGCTTGTCGATGCCTGGAAGATCTTTGCCTTGGTGCGCTTGGCCAGGCCGAGCATATTGATTGCTCCATGCACATTGGTCTTCACGGTCTGCACCGGATCGTGCTGGTAGTGGACCGGAGATGCCGGGCAGGCAAGGTTGTAGATCTCATCGACCTCCACATAAAGCGGGAATGTGATGTCGTGGCGGAGTATCTCAAAACGAGGATCGTCAAGAAGATGCAGCACGTTATCGCGCGAGCCGGTATAGAAATTGTCCACGCAGAGGACGTCATTGCCCTCTCGCAAAAGCCTTTCGCACAGGAATGATCCCAGGAATCCGGTGCCGCCGGTAACCATAATTCGCTTCTGTCCGTGCATTGATTTGCTCCGTTGTTAATGTTTGCCCACAGGGATGGAGAACATGTCAGCAGGCTCCCTTGCCTTTCAGGACCGCAGGAATTGTGCTGAGAAGGATGTGCCAGTCGAACCACAAGGATCGATTGTCGATGTAGAACTCGTCGAGTTGCTGCTGCAGTTCGATATCCGCATTGCTTCGTTCGGATATCTGCCAAAGCCCAGTCAGCCCCGGCGTTACCGAGCGCCGCTTGGCACGAAACTCGCTATCCATCGCCGAAAGGTGATATTCCGGGAAGGGGCGCGGTCCCACGAAGGACATCTCTCCTGCAATGATGTTCACCAACTGCGGGAGTTCGTCGAAACTCGATGAGCGAAGGACATGCCCGATCACCGGCAGGATGCGCGGATCCTGCCGAAGCTTGAAGTGGTTCGACCACTCGGCTTGTATGTCCGGATTGTCCCGGAACAATGTTTCGAGCCGCTGCTCCGCATCTCTGTACATCGTTCTCAGTTTCAGGACGCGCACCGGTTTGCCAGACAAGCCTTCCCTGGCGTGTCTGAAGAAGACGGGGCCCGGATCGATGGCATAGATCGCGGCGGCGGCAACCAGAATGCAGGGCATCAGCACCAGCGTCGCAGGGATAGCGATCACGAGATCGAGGACTCGACGAACCAGGTTCGAGCTTGCCGATCTCCCGCCGACGGCCAAGCGAACACCGATCTCTCCGCCGACATCCGCCGGTCGCAATCCGGTTATCTTGAGGTTCGGCGTGTCGGAGAGGAGGATGACTTCGGCGAACTGTCGACGCATCGTTGCCAACTCGGCGATAAATGAGCCCGTATCATCAGCGATCAAGGCAATCGACGGCCCATTGTCGGCTAATGCTTCCGAGGTATCGGGAGAAAAGGATTCCGGCCGAATGCCGTAGTGCCAATGCTCTGAGAAATACGCCATGAGCGCGGGGATGCGATTGCGGGCACCGACGATCACTGCCCGCTCACCCCAGATACCGATCCTCCAGGACAGTCGTCGTGCGGCCCCACGCATAAGAGGTTGAACAACCAATCCGAGGCCCAGGAAGCCGATGATCGGAAGCAGCACTCCTAGCCCTTCCGGCAGAAGGATCGCCCCAAACGCTGCAATGACCCCCACCTTGAAGGACGCTATCGTGCGGCGGCGCAGATGTTCGTGGTCGTGGAGGCGATATCCGGGATAGAGCGCGTTCGATGCATAAAGAACGATCGCTGCCAGCGCTGCGAGGGCGAAAGCGCGCTCCGGCACCATATTCTCCGAACCGTGCGGAAGAAACGGCAGCAGAAGAAGATAGGCTATCAGATAGCTTGCGATGTCGCCGGCAATCAGAAATGACGACGTAGCAAGCCGAGGCAACCTGCGCCTGAATGGAACCGGTATCTTCAGCCCTGCCCGTTTGTTGAATTCGTCGGTCGGCGTGGGGTTTGCCACGAAAGGGTTCGCCTTCCGCAGGTCGGACGTGATTGCTGACGGCGCAAATAGGGACATGATCGCTTCACACCTTTACGGCTGTTGCTTTTGGCGCACTCGATCCGAAAACCTGGTCTTCGATCGGAAACTTCCGAAGCCCCAGTCTCTGGAATGCTGTCAGTGAGATGAAGGTCGGCACGACGAGCGCATAGCGCCGCCACAGCCGTCGCGGCTCGCATAAAAGACGAAAGGCCCATTCGAAGCCGCTTCTTTGAATGAACCTTGGAGCTTGCCGCTTGAGGCCGGCGTGGAAATCGAATGCAGCTCCGACGCCGATAAGCATCGATGCATCCAGACGGTCACGCATGCGCGCCATCCAGAGTTCCTGCTTGGGACTGCTCAGCCCCACCCAGATGATATCGGCGCCGGATCGATTGAGCCGGTCCGCAATATCGGCTTCCTCTTGCGGTGACAGTTTATGAAAAGGCGGTGCATAGGAGCCGGCTATCTCAGCTTCCGGGAATTTCGCGAGAAGCCGCGCCTGCAAGTGCTGCAGCGTCTCGGGCGTTGCGCCATAAAGGAAGTGGCGTATACCCTTCGATGTGCCGGCCTCGAAAACAGACAACATCAGATCAGGTCCGTAGACCCTGTCGCTGTCCACATGGCCAGCACGCTTCAACGCCCATACCAACGGCATGCCGTCCGGGGTCACGAGGAACGCCCGGTTATGTATCGACCGGAGCTCTGGGTCATCTTGACATCGAACGACACCGTGTGCGTCGCGAACACACACATATTCCCTCCTGCCGTCTTCAATCCCTTTTTGAATAAAACCGGTCGCGCTTTTAAGATTAACTGCCGAAATGCGAACACCAAGGACATTAGTCCATTCCAGGGAGTCCTTTTGTTTAAGAACTGAAGTTTGGCCTCTGTCTGCTGGTTGCTTTCCCATGACCTACGCTTTCGCGATTTAAACTGTCACCAGAATATGCCGGCAGAGCGATTGCCTCCATACTTTCAGTTCCAACTATTGGACGTAGAAGACACTTCATATTCCTACGCCTTCGGCCGAGATAAGTTACAATGTTCGAAGTAAGGCGGCGTACCCCCACGGCTTGCCACGTTGCTCTTTTTGATGAGTACGATCCCGAAAGAGCGGTTTGACCTTCACAAAGCCGCGGAAGATAGTCACTCTCGCGCCAAGCCTGGGCGGACCTGCGCGCGAATAAAGCGGGGGAGAGATGGTTAACCCAACAGGCGAGATGACAGGCCCGGCTGGCGAGCCTTCAGAGCTGCCCGGCAAAACTAACCAGCTACAGAAAGACCTGAGCTCTCATGGGTATATCGTCATCAGAGAACTATTGTCCCCCGATCAGGTGGAGCGCTTACGGCTGATTATCAAGCAGCACCTGAAGTCGGGAGGTCGCTACCAGTACGGCGGCAAACTCCAGCTTCATGCCATGTATGTCGCAGAGGAAATCGCCAAGTTTCTGACTTCCGATGTGATCCTCAGTCGCCTCAAGGAAATCACGCGACCGCTTGACGTCATTCTCACGGGCGAATGCGATATGATGATCAACACGACATCGTCATGGCATAACGACGTTCCCCACCACCCTGCCTGCATCGACGGAACCATCTTCGCGGACGAGTCTTTCAGGGTCTACAAGATCGCATTCTACCTACAGGACCAGGACGAAAACTCGCCGGCGACATTGAAGGTTCGACCAAGATCTCACCTCAAGGGCCTGGTTGAGAGCATGCCGGAGAAGGGCTTGGGTATAGGGGCAGGCGATGCCATCATCTTCGACGTGCGCATCGAACACGCCGGTCAAATGCCGACACTCGTTGACAGAAGCCTACGCAAGTTCTTTGAGCGGATCGGGCCGCGACTTCGCCTCGACTCGCAAAAGGCTTTCACCCTGACACGTTCAGCCCTCCGACGGATGGTCGGGACCGGTGACCGCATGGCGCTTTTCATGACCTTTGGTCCGTCCGATCCATGGACCCACTCTTATGCCGAAGAAGGCTGCAATCGCCATCCCGGCGTTCGGGGAACGCTGAGTGCAGAGGTTCTGAAACAGCTCGCTGCCAATAACATCAGCCCGCCCATTATCGGCAAGCCGGTCGCACCCCAGCAGGTTTCCGGCCCGGGAACTTGATGCGTATAGCTCCGTCGGCGTATGCATTCGAACCTGACGCAGTATCCGTTGGAATTTTCGCTCTGGGCCGGTTCGCTGAGGCCATGACGCCATAGCTCCTACCGGCAGCAGTCATTTCCGTCGCGTTGCGGCCTTGTTATTTGGGGTGCGACGCTACGCTGCCTATGTCGATCCCAGCCTTTTGAAGATCGCTTAGACTGCCAAACTCTCCCGACGGCATGGTCTCCGGATGTATCCTGAAGCTCTTGTCGTTCAGATTGCCGCTGTAGCGGTTACGCGCAAATTGCACCGATCCGAGCTTGTGGTCAGGCACGTAGATGTATGCCGCCAGCCCATTACCGCTGTTGACCGACACGATATTGTCCTCGATACGATTGGGGCCTGCCCAAGGGGGACGCCACCCCCGGCCCGTACCGTCATCGACGCGAAAGGCAGCCCCAGACCCGCCTGTAATGATGTTCCCGGTCACCAGGTTGCTCCAGCCGCCGTTTATGCCGATCGCCGATATGTTATCCGAAAGCGTATTTCCTTCGATGCGCACTCCACTCGCCTTGCCGTCGGTATAGATCGCCCAACTGATAGGAGAAGGCCATTCACTGGTATTTTCATATCCAGGAGGCCAGAATGTCCCATCGACCCTGTTCATAAGCTGACCTGTTCCGGTGACGAGATTGTCGCGAATGCTGCTGTTCAAAGGGTCCGTCTGCTCACCCATCATCTTGATGGCACCGCCATCTGCCGTTTGCTGATTGGCGTTGCGGACCACGTTGTGTTCGATGACCGCGTCATGAACTGCGTCCTGATCTCCCCACAGCGAGCCACCGGCGATACCGAACTGGGCTGCGTTTTCGATGAGATTATGAGCGATCCTGACATTGTCGGCAGCCTGGAACCAGATCCCGGCCGTTTCGAAATAGACCCTGCCGATGTCATGGATGTGGTTCGACAGGATTGTCGCACCGTGGGACTTGAGGAAGGTGCCGTAGGTCGTGCCGACATAAATCCCGTTGCCGGCCACATCCGCAATCACGTTGCCGGCAATCAGGACATCTTTGCTCTCGGAAACATGGATGCCGACGCCGACATTGTCGATGGAATTGCCAAGCAGCCGGACGCCGTCCGCCCGGTCGAGCCGTATGGCGCCGAAGCTCCTGGTGTCGGTACCGAACTTGCCGCTGCCGCGCGGATCCCCATCCCGGAACTGGAGCCCGGATACAACCATTCCATCGGCTCCATCCAGCCTGAAGAATGTCGGCAGGATGCCGGCGACAGCCGTAGAACTGATTGGCAATCCATCGGTCGGGAGGTAGACGAGTTGCTCCTTGGCGCGGTCATACCACCACTCGCCGGGAGCATCGAGCAGGGCCGCCGCCCCGGCCAGGAAATAGCGGCTGCCTTCCGCGGTGAAGAAATAGGCAGTGCCTCTGGTGTTGATGGCCCGGTTCGCGGTGTCGATTGAGACCACTGGGAGGGTGTCACTGCCCCATTGGCTGCCGGGGCGAAAACCACCGACAATATGGGCGACAAGCCCCGCTGTATTTTTCGAGATCGCAAGATCGCCGGCATGGAAGCAAAAACGCGTGTTGCCATGCCATATGTCATCATCCTCAGTACACTTGGCCGCAAAAAGCCATCCTTTGCGCGGATCTCCATCGAGCGGGGCGTTGGGAAAGCGTGCCTGCGTCTGCACCGCCCCCTTGACGAAAAGGTCGCCCACCTCCCTGCCTGCAGGCAGCTTCAGTGATGCCGTCCAGCGGCCATCGGCCTGTGCCGTCCAATTGCGTACAAGCGGACCCCCGTGCAGAACCGGCGCTTCGTTGCACCTCGCCGCGATGACAAGGCCCGCGTCGCGCGCGTCGAAGACGATCGGTTCAGAGAGATAATAGTCCCCGCCGCCCATTGCGATCGTATTTTGGCCGCCCTTCTCACGCGCAGCATCCTGAGCTCTCTCGATGCTGACAAAAGGACCGTCGGTATGCTGAGGATTGGGTTTGGGAAGACGCCCACTCCAACTGTCCTTGCCATTAGGAGAAACATAGAATACCGCCCGGGCCGCAGATGTGCCCGTCAGTACTTTGCTCAGTGAAGTCCCCTTCAACCTGTCGGAAAAGATAGCCGGCGACGCTTCCGCGCAAGTCGCTTCCCTGAGCGCCGTCTGCAGCTTATCGGGCGCATCTGCGTCCGAAGTCACTGAGGCCGGGTTGCTCGGCTGCGGAAAGAGCGTCGTAAAGAGAATGCTCAAGATTGATGCGAAACGCAGCCTCAAATCTGCATCTCCGCCGTTTTGCTGCGCGCCGATGTCCGCATTTGCTGGCCGGGGGTCATTGAAACAACGGGCTCGTATAGAGAGAACATGATGATGCCCGACATAAACAGAACGAAAATCGCGTCATTCTGAATTAGGAAGATGGTCTCGGTCATGTTCATCACCAAAATGACGACTGTGAAGACATTCAGCCAGAGCCAGCAATAGCGCGGGTCCCGGCATTGGAGGACCGCCCCTTGGCGCAATGCCTGTAGAAGCATCAGAGCGAACAAAATCATTCCGCTTATTCCGAAGTTCAGCAGCGTATCGCGGAATCCGTTATGGGCATGGGGAGCCATCCATTGGATCTTCGACCAGATAATCCAGGCCTCGGGATTCGCCTCTGTCCAAAACGCCTGGTAGCCGAAGCCGAGCAGCAGATGATCGGCAATCTGACCATCGACCAGTTCCCACAAGGGCACTCGGCCCGTTAAAGTGGCATCCTTGCCAAGCGCCTCCAGGAATGGAACCAGGAATTCGTGAAGCAAAAGGAGGAGCCCGATGAACATTTGAACAAAAAACAGGATGAGGACGATGCGACTGATCCCACCGATCCGCCGCAACAGGGAATAGAACCCGATCAAGCAATAGGCAGATACCGTCGCAATGATCGCGGTCATCGATCCGGAGCCCATGAGACAGGCCCCACCCGCGATCAAGAAAAGCAAAGCGGTTCGCCGCAAACCCCGGTTACCGTCCATTAAAACGGCCGTCGACACCAGTATCATCATGGCGGCATACCAACCGAGACTGTTCTTGTGGATGAATATGCCACGCACGGCGCCGTCCATCGGCATGCGAGCGAGACCCGGCGACGCCACGAAGACCAGCAGGCTGAGGACGATGCATATTCCGAAGGTGGCAAATGCCAGGAGAAGCAACTGCCGTGGTGTGAACCGTATCGCCAGCACGTAAGCCAGAAGCACCGTAAAGAGCAGGCCGATGGCGCGCCTGAATGTCGTTGATGGGCCTACCGACCAGAAGACGGACACAAACGGCATGGCGACCATCAGGGGGACAAACCAATTTCGCTTGAGCGCCGTTAGAAATTGCGGAAAATTCCTGACCAGCATCAACAATGTAAAGCCGTATACGGGTAGGCAAAGCAGACGCAATATAGACCGGGCGTGATCGCTAAGGGCTCCGTCGGCGTCCGCCAGCATGAGCGGGAAAAGGGCGCCTGTCTGAAGGAAAAGGCAGAAGCCCGCGCCCCAGCATTCTATCGCTCGCCAACTGACGGTTGGCCCATTCGCGGCTCTAAGCGTATCGGCTCTCATCATCGGTCCCGATTTGCTTGGACGGATGAGTGGCTGCTGATCGCGGCAATTTGGAAAGACATGGGTCCCCTTTCACAGCTGCGCTGCTTACCAACGAACATCCCGCCACATCCCCAGTCAACTGACGCAAACGAAGACGGAGCTAAGCCTAACGCGCATACCCACCGTCCAAGGACGTTGGTTGGGTTAAGCTCACGGTCACCCCCTCCCCCAAAAGTTGGTGCTTGGGCCAACGGCATTGCCCATAAGAGCAGATGTCACCCGTGACCAATCGCCGGTAGCTTGGCGATGAAAACATACCGCGAAGATCGCGCTGAGCCGCAGTTGGTGGTGAAGTGAGGCAATAGTTCTGGCGCAGCTGGCTGTTGGCAGTGACGCTTGGAAGGGTTGGGATTCTTATGGTTCTGCGTCATGGTCCTGGTTTCGTATGCACTATAACGGAAGCGTCACGCGTTGCGGTGGTGACCCTACGAGCTCAGGGCGGAAGCCTGATCGCGCAGAATGATGCCTGTCCGCCTCTCATCTCTTTCCATCAATTCGCGTTGCCGAACGAACGAGCGTTCGCAACTCCGGCGTACCGATGTGTCGCGCAGCAACGCGCTTGAGAGGGGGTGTCATGGAGCGGCCGACGATCAGCGTCCTCATCAACAACTACAACTACGGTTGTTTTCTTCCTCGGGCGATCGACAGCGCCTTGCGCCAAAGGGCGTCTGATGCCGAGATCATCGTCGTCGATGACGGCTCGAGCGATCAGTCGCGCTCGGTACTCGAAGGTTATGAAAAGCGGGTGAAGGTGCTCTTCCAGGAGAACCAGGGGCAGGCCGCCGCCATTAATGCTGCTGTGAAGGCAAGCAGTGGTGACATCCTCTGTTTTCTGGATGCCGATGACTGGTGGGCGCCGGACAAGCTGTCGGCAACAGCCGCTGCTTTCCAGTCGAATCCTCATGCATCTCTTGTTTATCACCGACTTCAGCCAACGCAGACCGATGGCTCAATGGCCTTCAAGCCAATTCCTCGAACCCTGTGTTCGGGAGATTTGTCGCTGCGCCTTGCGAGATCGGCTGGCTGGTGGCCCTTCCCACTGACATCAGCCATCGCAGTAAGACGTAGCGCCTGGAAAGCGGCAGGAGATATTCCCGAGCAGTTCCACATTTCCGCCGATGCCTGGCTCACGGGCATCTACCCATTTCTGGGGGATGTTGTCGCCCTGTCGGATTCACTCGGATTCTACCGGATTCACAACAATAACTGGTATCGGCCAGTCGATGACGCCGCCATGCTGCGAAAGCGGCTGGCCCATTGGCGGACTGTCGTTGACGCGACGAACCAGTTTCTTTCCGTGCACGGCTTAGCCGGAAGGCTGCGTCTGGCCGATCACTTTCCGTATCGGGTGGCCTCAGCCAGACTGGAGGGCGCAGATGCACGCACCCGGTTCAGACTTGCCGCCGAAGGACTTTTTTTCGCCGGAGAACCAAACTTGCTGAGGCGTATGCGTGAGGCATTGCGGACAGTCCGCGACCTTCCTCGACGCGGTCAGGCCGTCAGCTTGTCGGAGTCGGCACGATGAAGGCGCTGATGCTGGTTTCCGAACTCGAAGACTACACCATCTCCTTCGCCAGCGGTGTTGCGCAACACCTGCAGGTCGTGCTCGCAGTGCCGCGTCGGCGCTACGCCAACCTTGTCTCCTCTTTCGATCCGGCCGTCGATCTGCGCCTTTTGGACTGGCCACGGCACCGCTCGCTCTCCAATCCCTGGTTCCTGCACCAACTCACGCGTCTCATCCGGCACGAGCGGCCGAACGTCATTCACCTTCTAAGCAATTCAACGCTCTGGCTGAACTTTGCTGCGCCATTCTGGCGGCCGATCCCGCTCGTGACGACTGTCCATGACGTTGACGTGCATCCCGGCGATTCCGACACCCGAACGCTGCCGGCCTGGGCTCCGCAATTGATCGTGCGGCAATCGGGTCATGTCGTCGTCCATGGCGAGGGGCTGAAACGAATGGTTCTCGAGCGATATTCAAAATCGCCCGAGTGCGTCCATGTCCTGTCGCATCCGGCCATTCATCGCTACGCGGAACTCGCTCGGCAGCACAAGATGGTGCGGCGCCGCGCAGATGGAACCTTGCGCGTCCTGCTTTTCGGGCGGATTTTTGCTTACAAGGGGTTGGAGCATCTGGTCCGCGCCGAGGCGCTGCTGAAGGACCAGCTCCCCAATCTGCGCATCACGGTCGCCGGCCGCGGCGATGATCCCTGGATCTTCCAGCCTCTTATGGGCGAAGCAGGCCGCTATGATATTCGCAACCGTTTTATCGAGGACATTGAGGTCGCCCAGCTTTTTCTGGATGCCGATATCGTTGTTCTTCCCTACACGGAAGCCTCGCAAAGCGGTGTACTCAACCTTGCCGCGGCATTTGGCAAACCGGTCATCGTGACCGATGTCGGCGAATTGCGCGCCACCGTTCTGCCGAACGGACTGGGAATGGTGGTTCGGCCAGGGGACGTCGAACAGCTCGCCAGCGCCATCCGGACACTGGCTGATAACAGCGAACTGAGAAGCAGCTTCGGGACCAGCGCGCTCGCCTGGGCCACAGGTCCGAATTCGCCTGAACAGGTCGGGGCGCAGGCTGCGGCCGTTTATCGCGAGGTGGTCGGAGCATGCGAATGACGGCGCTCACAGAGGGGAATCGGATAGCGGTGCGGAATGCAGCAGCAACCGTGCGCCACTATGTCCCGGGTGGATGCGAGAACGGCGGCGGAATTGGCAGGCTGGTCGGTTATATATCGAGGACGGCGAAGGAGGCGGGCGAAACGCACCTCGTCACCGACACCAGAGGACCGCGCTGGTCCCTGTTTACGTCGCCGATGCGCATGCTCGGCGCCATCTTGATGATGGCCAAGGATCGGATAATTGCTCCGGCGCGCATTCACCATATCCATATTGCCGGTCGCGGCAGCACCGCTAGAAAACTGATCCTCACCGAGGCTGCCCGCCTCCTCGGATGCTCTCACATATTGCACCTGCACGATTACGACTACGCGAGTGACTTTGCCGCACGCTCGCCACGGCAACAAATGCTCATACGCCGGATGTTCCAACATGCCGACCAGGTCGTAGCGCTGGGGCAGCGCGACCGTATGACGCTAACGACGCTTCTGGGCGTGGACGAGCGCCGCGTGGCCGTCATCCGCAATTGTGTTCCCGACCCCGGCGCGCGCAGTGTTCACGTCGGCAAGATGCCGTTGATCGTCTTTCTCGGCCGACTGAGCGAACGCAAAGGCGTTGGGGAGCTTCTGCTCGCCTTAAGTCATCCGATTATGAAGGCGCTCCAGTGGCGAGCCGTGCTGGCAGGCGACGGACCTGTGGAAGACTACCGACGCCAAGCCGCAGCCCTGGGCCTTTCAGATCTGGTGAAAATGCCGGGCTGGCTCGGCGCCGACGAAGCGCAAGCCTTGTGTGCACGGGCAGATATCCTGGTCCTACCTTCGCATGCCGAGGGTTTGGCAATGGCTGTGGTCGAAGGACTCGCCCACGGGCTTGCGGTCATTACCACGCGCGTCGGCGCGCATGGCGAGGTCATCTCCGACGGTGAAACGGGCGTCTTCGTGCCTGTCGGAGACAAGGATGCCCTGGCTGCGGCGCTGGCGAAACTCGTCAGCGATCCGGAAATCCGCAACCGCCTCTCGGCCAAGGCCCGAGCTCATTATCTCGATCAGTTCAGTATGAAGGCCTATATGCGATCGCTGGAAAAACTCTACGACGCCGTCTCCGCGCAACCTCAAACGTCGGTTGGTGAACGATGACCATTTCAACTATCCCGCCAGACCGCAACACCTCGCTCTCGTCGATGCGCTACGATCCCCGGTTTCAGGTAGAAACGAGGTCGGACGACTTTGACCTCACATCGGGCCTGCGTCTTATCCGGCGAAGGATGGCGATGATCGCGGCTATCATCACGCTGTTTATGGCGATCGCCGCGATCATGGTTTCGGGATTGAAGCCGAGTTTTCATGCCGAGTCCCGGCTGATAATCCACACGCCTCTGGCGACGAAACTCGGCCCGGAGGATTCCGGCCGCAACGATCCGCTGGACGCCGCATCGGAGACCGAACGGCTTCTTTCCAGAAGCATTGCAGAGCGGGTAATCCGCGACCTGCGGCTCGATCAGTGGCCGGAATTCAATCCGGCGCTGCAAGAGAGCTCGCTTATCGACAGGATCCGAGCAATGTTGCGCGGTCTGGTCGACAGAGAAAAACCATTCTCGCCGGTACGAAACAGCATCGAGCCAATCATCCCGAAGTACTACAAGGCATTGCGCGTATGGCGTGATGGCCAGAGCGATGTTATTCAGATCGGCTTCGATGCGAGCGATCCCCAACTGGCAGCCTCGGTCCCGAACCGGCTCATCAGCATCTATCTCGAAGAGCGGAAGGACGGTCTGCGGGGGCGCCTGGACGCGGCAGAAGAATGGGTTCTGCAGCGCATCGCCGAACAGAAGGACCGCGCTGCGGCAGCACGCGATGCCGCCGACGCGTATCAGAAAACGATGGACGTTGGCTTAAATGACGACGATCAGGTTGAACAGATCAAGTCAATAATGGAGCTGGGCGAGCGGCAAACAAAAATCGAACAAAGCCGCACTGAAGCGAGAGCAACGATATCTGCACTGGAAGCGGCCGACGACCTCTCGCTTGCCCTGCAGAATATCGTTATTCCCGACAGCATTGGCACGGCGCAACGGGAGCTTCGTACGCAGGAGCAAGATCTCGAGCGCCTTCTCGAGATATATGGCAACACCGCCGAAGCCGTTGTCGATATGCGGGCGAAAATTCTCAAATCCCGCACCGATCTCAGCCTTGCAGTCGATCGATATCTTCAATCCATCCGCTCCAAGCTTGCGGCGCTCGATCATGAGGATGACGCCGTCCGGTCGGCCTTGGCGGTTGCTCATGAGAAGCGCGCTCGCTCTGCCCTGGCGCAAACGGAGCTGGCGCGACTCCAACGCATGGCTGACAAGGAGCAGACCGCGCTTGATAAGCTCGAGGAGCAGCGCCGTGGCCTGGCTGCGCAAGCCATGCTGCCGGGAGCGGAACTGGAAGTTTTGTCACCGGCAGCAGTGCCGCTGGCACCGCAGGGGCGCGGACGACTTTTCTATCTGGTCGGCGCCCTCCTGGCTTCGATATCGATCGCGGTAACAGCCGCTTTCGTGGTCGAGATGCTGGATAACTCCGTCCGCAGCTTCGATCAGATGGCCGGAATGCCTCGCATAGCGCCAGCCGGATTCATCCCGCGGCTGAAACGGAAGGACCGGGGGGATCCATCTATGCTCTTTGGGTACATTCAAGACGGAATGTTTGACGAAGCAATTCGCTCGGTCATAACTTCGCTCAAACAGTCCAACGGTGGAAAGCTACCTAACAGTATTGTCGTGACGTCGGCTCACAGCGGAGAGGGCAAGTCGCTTGTCGCCAGATCACTGGCAATCGATCTCGCCGCAAACGGAATTCCGGTGCTGCTTGTTGATGGCGACCTCAGACACGGAAATCTCGACTCGTTTTTCAGGTCAGAGCTACAGCAGGGGTTGAACGAATTCCTGTGTGGACAGGCTGGAATCCGGGACATTGTCGATCACCATCCGAGCGGCATCGATTTCATTCCGGCCGGCAATGCCACTCTCCATCGGCGCGCCCGCATGACGGATGCGGCCGACATCGTCTCGATGGCCGCCTCGCTGGGCCAAGTCGTGATCTTCGACAGCGCACCTGTGCTCGCCTCGGCTGATACGATGCATCTGACGGCCTTAGCAGAACGAACGCTCGTGGTCGTTAAATGGGGTAAGACGAGCCGTCGCGCCGTCGAATTTTGCTTACATCAGCTGAGGACCGCACGCAACGCAGAGCTCTGCGTTGCGATAAACAACGTCAATCCGAAACAACACGCCATGTACAACTTCAGCGATTCGGAATTGTTTGTGAAATCACTGAGGAAATACCACGAATTCACCTGAACCGGGAGTGCATTCACATCTGGTTCTGCCAAAACAAATTACGGAGACCGTAGTGAAGAATAAAAACAAGGTTGCGCTGATTACGGGTATAACAGGTCAGGACGGTGCTTACCTGGCCGAGTTTCTCTTGGAGAAGGGTTATATTGTTCACGGCCTCAAGCGACGCTCATCGTCATTCAACACCAGCCGCATCGAGCACCTATACGAGGATCCCCATGTCGAGAATCCCCGGTTCATCTTGCATTTCGGGGACATGACCGATTCAACGAACCTCATCCGTGTCGTTCAGGAAACGCAGCCGGACGAGATCTATAACCTCGCAGCACAGAGCCACGTTCAAGTCTCCTTCGAGACGCCGGAATATACGGCCAACGCGGATGGAACCGGCACACTTCGGCTGCTTGAAGCAATTCGCCTCCTGGGACTGACCAGGAAGACTCGCTTCTATCAAGCGTCCACCTCGGAACTCTACGGCAAAGTGCAGGAAGTTCCGCAAAGCGAAACGACGCCTTTCTACCCTCGCTCACCCTACGCAGCGGCCAAGCTCTACGCCTATTGGATCGTGGTCAACTATCGCGAGGCATATGGAATGCACGCCTCGAACGGCATCTTGTTCAATCATGAAAGTCCGATTCGCGGCGAAACCTTCGTGACCCGTAAAATCACCCGGGCGGCGGCTGCGATCCATCTTGGACTGCAGGAAAGGCTCTATCTCGGCAATTTGGATGCACAGCGCGACTGGGGACATGCGCGCGAATATGTCCGTGGGATGTGGCTGATGCTGCAACAGGACGAACCGGAGGACTATGTCCTTGCAACCGGTGAAACGCACTCGGTTCGTGCCTTTGTCGACAAGGCCTTTGCCAAGGTGGGCATGCCGATTGATTGGCGTGGGACCGGAGTTGAGGAAAAGGGATATGACAAGACATCCGGTCGGTGCGTGGTGGAAATCGATCCGGCTTATTTCCGCCCGACTGAAGTTGACCTTCTGATCGGTGATCCGACGAAGGCGCATACGAAGCTTGGCTGGAAACACGAGACCAGTCTTGATCAGCTGGTTACGGAGATGGTCCGCGAAGATCTGAAAGTCATGGCACGAAATGTTCCGGCGGTGAGCGTAACCAAGGGTTTTGCCTATGCCTGAGGTGACCTGTCGCCGGCCACCACGGCATGGTGGGCTCCGCGATCATGCGATCGTCTCGCTTCCGAGGACTGCGAGATTCAAACACTACCCTGCACAAGGCAAAAAGCCCGGCTCGAGAGCCGGGCTTTCCTGATCGACCGAAGTCAAACCAGATTAGAACGAACGCTGCAGGCGGAAGTAGCCCGAGGTGGAGTCGTCGCCGTCTTCCGGATCGAGGTACTGAACCGAAGCCTTGGCGTAGAAGTTGTCGACGATCTGGTAATCAACCGTCAGACCAACCTTCCAGGCATCGCCGTCGGCGAAGTCGTTACCGTCAACACCGTAGTCGCTGTAGTACTGGACGCCGGGGGTGATCTTGAGCTTGTCGGTTGCCTTGATTGCGTATTCGGCAGCGATCGCCCATTCAGCTGCGGTGTAGTAGGAGCTCGGGCCGGTGGCGTAGACGGCTGCGAGGCCGAGCGTGCCGGGACCGATGTCAACCGTACCCATTGCGCGGATAGCGCCTTCTTCGTTGTCGACGTCGTAGCCAGCAGTGATCTGGTAGCTGAAGATGCCACCCTTGCCGCCGAGACCGACTGCAACGCCGACGTTGTTCGGGTCTTCGTCCGTCTTGTAGAAGCCGTCTTCCAGTTCGTCGACGCTGATGCCAGCGTAGAAAGCGTCGGTTTCGTACTGATAACGGATGGAGTTATGCAGCGTGACGGGCGAGCCGATATCGTCGGTTTCACCCGAGAGACCATCGTCCCACCAGCTGTAGAACAGACCAGCGCGGAAGCCGGCGATGTCGAGGTAAGCGGAGTCGAGCTTAGCGTTCTGATCCGAAGCGTTGTCAGCATTGAACTGCATGACGATGACGCCGGTCAGCGGACCATACTCGGTGTCGCTCTTGGCGGTGAACTGAACCTGACCGCGAGTAACGGCATCCCAGTCCGAGTCGTTGCCGCGATCGTCGGTTGCGCCGACATTTTCGCCAACGTTAACCTGGAAACGGATGTAGCCGTTGATCTTCAGGCAGGTTTCCGTGCCCGGGATGTAGAAGTAGCCGGTGCCGTAAGCGTCGCAGACGCGAACATATTCAACCGGTTCCGGCTCAGCAGCAACAATAGCGTCAGCAGCCTGAGCACCGGAAACTACTGCGAGAGCAGCAGCGGAGCCGAGAAGAAGGCTCTTGATGTTCATAAATGACCTCCAATTCAAAGTTTCGATCGGGTTTGAGATCTTTCGCTGAGCAGCGTTCCCTGCCCCATCCCCGTGTTTCAAGAAGTGGACGATCCGTCGCCCTTGCTTCCGAGGGTGAAAATACAAGACGGCGCCCGTCACGCAATCACCAACTTACTCGAATGGGTGGTTTGCGGGAGCCTTCCCGGCATTCTGTTGCCGAAAGGACACAAGTCGGGCAACCGGCCCCGATTTCCTTTATGCTTTGTTAAGAAAAGCCTGATTTTGCCGCTGCTTAGCCGAAGTCGATAAAGAGCTGGACAGTCGCTTTCCGACGCATTCGCGACACTTTTTTGACAAGTTCGGGGAGTTGCGGGAAAGACGGCAGCTCCCGAGAGCGTAACCGCACGTTCACGGATCCGCTCGCTACCGCCTGAGCGCAGAAGCTCGGGACGTGATTCCTGCCGGCGATTCTCCCTCTTCGAAGCGAAGCGATTCTACCTCGCGCGACGGCAGAGATAGCCGACCAGCGCATCGGCCCGAAAATCGGAATCGATTTTCCGTAAGCATGATGCGTAGATTCGTAGGGTTAGAGCCTCCTCGTGCGTCCGACAGGACGTACGGCGCTCTAAGGGGCCGTGATTCGCCAATGGAAAGTGAGACCAGAGATACGCTGCGGAAATCGAAGTGGCGGAGAAGATGGGATTCGAACCCACGATACGCTTTTGACGTATACTCCCTTAGCAGGGGAGCGCCTTCGACCACTCGGCCACCTCTCCGGTGCGGCCTAACTAGGGTGAGCGATCTGTGAATGCAAGGGTTTTTTGAGTTTTCACCAGAAGAAATGCAGGGGCCGGCGTTTTGGCTTTTGACGGACGGACGAGAACAATCGCTCGTCTGCGCCCACCCCCAAAAGCTCTGCCGATCGATCCTTCAGGCGCACACGCCTTACGGCGCGCGCGCTCGCGGACTCAGCTCAACAGGCTCTTCAGATCGGCCGAGGGGTCGGCGAGAATCGCTCGATCGGGATTGGCTCCGGATTCCAGCAGCTTCTTGCCGGTCACATAGGCCTTCGCATCATTGATCGCATCGACAGCGATCAGCCGGCCTTCCCTGAAGTACCAGATTGAATGAGCCCCTTCGCGGACACCAGGACGCAAAAGCGTGTCGTCATAACCGAGATTGAAGCCGGCAATCTGCAGCTTGACGTCATACTGGTCGGACCAGAACCAAGGCTTCGGTTCATAAGGCTCGTCGCCGCCGGCGATGAGAGCTGCCGCAGCTTCGGCCTGGTCGACGGCGTTCTGCACCGATTCGAGCCTGATGCGCCCACCCTGCCATGGAAGTGCGGCGCAATCGCCGGCAGCAAAGATCGCCGGATCGGAGGTGCGGGCGAATTCATCGACGAGGATGCCGTTGGCGACTTCCAGACCGGCATCCTTGGCAAGCTGGTCGTTCGGCACGACGCCGATGCCGACGACGACGAAATCGACATCGATGACCGAGTCGTCGGAAAGGGCGGCGCCGGAGACCCGGCCATCCTTGCCGATCAGATGTTTCAGGCCGGTCTTCTCGCGGATCACCACGTCGTGGCTCTCGTGGATGGCGCGCATGAGGTCGGCCGTTTCCTTCGCCGCGACGCGCTGCAGGATGCGATCGGCCATTTCGATGACCGTGACTTCGAGACCACGATGGCGAGCGACGGCCGCAGCTTCGAGGCCGATGTAACCGCCGCCGATGATGAGGACGCGACGGCCGGGGCGCATTTCATCGGCCAGCAGATCGGCATCGCGCTTGTCGCGGGCGACATAGACGCCTTCGAGATCGCCGCCGATGGCCGCCGGCAGCCGGCGCGGCGTCGAGCCGGTGGCGAGCACCAGCGTACCATAGTCGAGAACGGAGCCGTCCTGCAGCAGAACTTGCTTGCTGTCCCGCTTGATCTCCTCGGCCCAGGTCGAAAGGCGAAGATCGACGTCGTTGTCGGCATACCAGTGTTCCGGGCGGAACAGCAGGCGGTCGAAGCTCATTTCGCCGAGCAGATATTTCTTCGAAAGCGGCGGTCGCTGATAGGGCGCCACATCCTCGGCGCCGATGAGGGTGATCGGGCGCGTATCCTTCAAAGCACGCAGTTTGGCCGCCAAGGCGAAACCCGCCTGTCCCGCGCCGATGATCACCACTCTATCCGTCACGATCTCACTCCTAAAACCAGGCTCGACACTTACGCCAAGGCCTATCCCCTGCCCCATGCGCCGTCAACGGAAAGCGGCTTCTTACATTCAGCCGATCTCGATCCAGCGACGCTCGTGGAATGACTGTGCCATGGCATGAACCGACTTCTCTATCCTGAGACCGTCTTTAAATGTCACGATCGACGACGGCTCGCCTGATATTGCCCGGATCAGCTCGCGGCACTCGATGATCTTCAGATCGTTGAAGCCGAGACCATGGCCGGGCGCCGGAATGAAGCGATCATAAGGCCGATGGGCGGGCGCCGCCAGTATCTTGCGGAAGCCCTGTTCCGAGCCAGGCCCTTCTGCCTGATAGAGTTCAAACTCGTTCATGCGCTCCTGGTCGTAGAGGATCGAGCCTTTCGAGCCGTAAATCTGCAGGGCGATGCGCCCCTTGCGACCCCAGGCGGCGCGATTCGCCATCAACACGGCGGAGATGCCGCCGCCGAGCCGCATCAGCACGTTGGCGGCATCGTGATTTTCGACGGCACGGCGACCACCCTCGCTGAGCGGACGGTCGGCATAGGGCTTCACCATGTCCGTTATGACGGCCTCGACATGGCCGAAAAGATACCAGAGCAACGACAGCGGGTGCACGGCGAAATCGTCAAGCGCACCATAGCCGGCGGAAAGCTCGCTCTTCCAATAAAAGAAGACGTCGGGATCGGCCATGAAATCCTCGTCCATTTCGACGCGGACATGATTGACCGTACCGATGACGCCGTCGCCGACGAGCGTCCTGATGTGCCGCATGACGGGATTCTGAATGTAATTATAGCCCAGAGCGGCAACCTTGCCTGATCGTTCCGCCGTCGCCAGCATGCGCTCGGCGTCGGCGTAGGCGGGTGCCATCGGCTTCTCACACCAGACATGCTTGCCGGCTTCCAGGGCTGCAATCGCCATCTCGGCATGGAACTGGTTGGGCGTGGTGACGGAAACGACGTCGACCTCGGGGTCGGCGATCAGCGCCCGCCAGTCGGCCGTTGCCTTCTCGAAGCCGAACTCGCCGGCACGGGCCTCGGCAAGCCCGGCATTGGCTTCAGCCAGGTGCACGAGCCGCGGACGCTCGACATCGCCGAACACGGTCTTTACCGCATTCCAGGCCAGCGCGTGGCACTTGCCCATATAACCGGTGCCGATCAAACCGATGCCAAGTGGCTTCATTTTCCGTCTCCTCCAGAAGTGTGCGCGGATTTTTGGAATATTTGGATCATTTTGACAAGAGACCGTTGGCAGGCATATGGCCTTCATTCTCTCGGTGCGATTGTCCAAAACCCTGAAATTACAGGCGATTAAAAACAATTAGGCGCACCGTTTGAAATCGTCTATGCTCGGGGATATGGAATATTTGTTTCATCCCGTGAGCCGCAAGCATGGATAATGACCCCCAAAGGCACGCGCGCGTGCCGCGCGATTTCGAAAGCCTGCGCAGCACCATCATCGAGCGCAAGGCGAACATGCCGAAGCGGCTGGCGCAGGTCGCCGCTTTCGCGCTCGGCAATCCCGACGAGATCGCCTTCGGCACGACGGCGAGCATCGCGGCCGCCTCCGAGGTCCAGCCGTCGACGCTGGTGCGCCTGGCGCATCATCTTGGTTATGACGGCTTTTCCGATCTGCAGAGCATCTTCCGTGAAAGGCTGCGCGACCGAACGCTGAGCTATGAAGAGCGGCTCGTCACGCTGGAGCAAACGAGCGGCGACGACGAAGACGCCAATCTACTCTCCGGATTCATTGCCGCGGCGAACCAGTCGGTCAATCGGCTGGCCGCGACGGTGCAGAGCGAGACATTCACGAAGGCGGTGGATATCCTCGCCGCCGCCGAAACGATCTATCTGATCGCCAAGCGCCGCTCCTATCCGCTGACGGCGCATATGAGCTACGCATTTTCCAAGCTCAACATCCGCCACCAGATCGTCGCCTCGCCGAACGGAGTCGATCTTGAAATGGTGCAGTTCGCATCGCCGAGGGATGCGGCGATCGCTGCGAGCTTCTCGCCCTATGCAGCCGACAGCCTTAGCCAGAGCCAGGAGCTTGCCGACCGCGGCGTCCCGGTCATTGCGATCACCGATTCGGCCTTTTCGCCGCTTGCCGCCTGCGCCACGCATTGGTTCGAGGTGGCGGAAGCCGATTTCGCCGGCTTCCGCTCGCTTTCGGCCTCGATGGCGCTCACCATGGCGCTGCCGGTTGCGATCGCCGAGCGGCGTCGCAAGCATCAACATCACAAAGCTGGAAAAGAGAAAATGGAATAAACATTCCGAATTGACAAAATATCGGAACCAATGTTTCATTATCGACATTCGCAGGCACTGGAAGCCGCGCAAAATCTAGCGGGAGGACATCATGGTACAAACGAATCCGGGTTCACAGCCGGAGCCGGCGCTTGATGTAATCACCATCGGCCGGTCCTCGGTCGATCTTTACGGCCAGCAGATCGGTTCGCGGCTGGAGGATATCGCCTCCTTCGCCAAATCCGTCGGCGGCTGCCCGTCCAATATCGCCATCGGCACGGCGCGGCTCGGCCTCAAGTCCGGGCTCATCACCCGCGTCGGCGACGAGCAGATGGGACGCTTCATCCGCGAGCAGGCCGCGCGCGAGGGCGTGGCGACGGACGGCATCGTCACCGACAAGGAACGGCTGACAGCGCTGGTGCTGCTGGCGGTCGAGGCGGAGGGCGTGTCGCCGATGATCTTCTATCGCTCCGACTGCGCCGACATGGCGCTCGAGGAAGGCGATATCGACGAAAACTTCATCAAATCGTCGCGCGCCGTTCTCGTTTCCGGCACACATTTCTCGCGGCCCAACACCGAAGCCGCGCAACGCAAGGCAATCCGCATCGCCAAGGAGAACGGCCGCAAGGTGATCTTCGACATCGACTACCGGCCGAACCTCTGGGGGCTTGCCGGCCATGCGGAAGGCTTCGAACGCTATGTGAAATCCGACCGCGTCTCCTCGAAGATGAAGGAAACGCTGCCCGATTGCGATCTCATCGTCGGCACCGAAGAGGAAATCCTGATCGCATCAGGCGCCGACGACGTGCTCGGCGCGCTGAAGGAAATCCGCCGCCTGACGCCGGCGACGATCGTGCTCAAGCGCGGTGCGATGGGCTGCATCGTCTATGACGGGCCGATCGCCGATGACCTCGAAGCCGGCATCGTCGGCCAGGGCTTCCCGATCGAGGTGTTCAACGTGCTCGGTGCCGGCGACGCCTTCATGTCCGGTTTCCTGCGCGGCTTCCTGCGCGACGAGCCGCTGAAGACCTGCGCCACCTGGGCCAATGCCTGCGGCGCCTTCGCCGTCTCCCGCCTGCTCTGCTCGCCGGAATATCCGACCTGGGCGGAGCTCGATTTCTTCCTGAAATCCGGCAGCAAACATCGGGCGCTGCGCAAGGACGAGGCAATCAACCATATCCACTGGGCATCGACCCGGCGCGGCGAAATCCCGCTGCTGATGGCGCTGGCGATCGACCACCGCTCGCAGCTTGTCAGCGTCGCCGACGAACTCGGCGTCGGCCATGACAAGATCGTTGCCTTCAAGCGGCTGGCGGTCGAGGCGGCAGCGCGCGTTTCGAACGGCCGCGATGGCTACGGCATGCTGATCGACGAGCGCTTCGGCCGCGACGCCTTCTTCGATGCGGCGACGAAGAATTTCTCCTGGATCGGCCGGCCTGTCGAACTGCCGGGCTCGAAGCCGCTGCGCTTCGAATTCAGCCAGGATATCGGCTCACAGCTTGTCGAATGGCCGCTCGGCCATTGCATCAAGTGCCTGTGCTTCTATCATCCCGACGATCCCGCCGAATTGAAGACGGAACAGCAGGAGAAGCTGCGCACGCTGTTCGAGGCCGCGCGCAAGGTCGGTCGCGAGCTCCTGGTGGAAATCATCGCCGGCAAGAACGGACCGCTCACCGACGATACGATCGCGACCGCGCTGGAGGAGCTCTACGCGCTCGGCATCAAGCCGGACTGGTGGAAACTGGAACCGCAGGCCTCCCGCGAAGCCTGGAAGAAGATCGATGCGATCATCGCCAAAAATGATCCATGGTGCCGTGGTATCGTGCTTCTCGGGCTCGAAGCGCCCGCAGAGGAACTGATCTCCTGTTTCGAGGCGACGCTGGCGGCTCCCTCGGTGAAGGGCTTCGCCGTCGGACGGACGATCTTTGCCGATCCGGCGCGCGCCTGGCTCTCGGGCAACATGAACGACGAGGAGGCGATCGCCGACATGGCCGACCGCTTCCGGCAATTAACAGAGGCCTGGCTTAAGACGCGTGAGCTTCAGTAGCATAAAATTTAGACCCCTCCCCAACCCCTCCCCACGAGGGGGAGGGACTTAACCTGAGGCGCCGCCTCGAACCAGGCGGCAACCGTCCTGCTGGAAGAAGCGCTGCAATAGGCGTGAAACGGCACGGCAGGTTAGCCCCTCCCCCTTGTGGGGAGGGTTGGGGAGGGGAAACCAGACAAAGAGTTAAAAGTTCGGGAGGCCCCGATGGGCAAGACGATACGGTTGACGATGGCGCAGGCTGTCGCGCATTTCCTGAAAGTACAGATGACTATTGTCGACGGCAAAAAGGTGCCGATCTTCGGTGGCGTCTGGGCGATCTTCGGTCACGGCAATGTCGCCGGTGTCGGCGAGGCGCTCTATCAGGTGCGTGGAGAACTGACGACCTATCGAGCCCACAATGAACAGGGCATGGCGCATGCCGCGATTGCCTATGCCAAGGCGAATTTCCGCACGCGATTCATGGCTTGCACGACCTCGATCGGCCCCGGCGCGCTGAACATGGTGACAGCCGCAGGCGTCGCGCATGTCAACCGCATTCCCGTTCTCTTCCTCCCAGGCGACGTCTTCGCCAACCGCGCGCCGGATCCGGTGCTGCAGCAGATCGAGGATTTCGGCGACGGCACGGTTTCCGCCAATGATGCCTTCCGCCCGGTTTCGCGCTATTTCGACCGAATCACCCGGCCGGAGCAGATCATCACGGCGCTGAAGCGGGCCATGCAGGTGCTGACCGATCCGCTCGATTGCGGCCCGGTGACGCTGTCGCTCTGCCAGGACGTTCAGGCCGAGGCCTTCGATTATCCGGAAAGCCTGTTCGAAGAAAAAGTCTGGGCGAGCCGCCGGCCGCAGCCGGATGCGGACGAGCTGGCAAATGCCATCGCGCTGATCAAGGCGTCTGAGAAGCCGGTGATCGTCGCCGGCGGCGGCGTGCTTTATTCGCAGGCAACGAGGGAACTCGCGGCCTTCGCCGAAACCCATGCCATCCCCGTCGTCGTCACCCAGGCCGGCAAGTCGTCGATCAACGAGACCCATCCGCTGGCGCTCGGCTCGGTCGGCGTCACCGGCACCTCGGCGGCGAACGCGATCGCCGAAGAGACGGATCTCGTCATCGCCGTCGGCACGCGCTGCCAGGATTTCACGACCGGCTCCTGGGCGCTCTTCAAGAACGACAGCCTGAAGATGATCGGCCTCAACATCGCCGCCTACGACGCGGTGAAGCACGACAGCCACCCTGTCGTGGCCGATGCCCGCGAAGGGCTGAAGGCGCTTTCGGCAGGCCTTTCCGGCTGGAAGGCGCCGGCGGCACTTGCCGAAAAGGCAGTTGCGGAAAAGAAAATCTGGATGGAGGCTGCCACCAAGGCTATGGCGGCGACCAACACCGCCCTGCCCTCCGATGCGCAGGTGATCGGCGCGGTGGCGCGCACTCTCGGCGGTGAGAACACGACGGTGCTTTGCGCCGCAGGCGGTCTGCCCGGCGAGCTGCACAAGCTCTGGCCGGCGACGGCGCCCGGCAGCTATCATATGGAATACGGCTTCTCCTGCATGGGCTACGAGATCGCCGGCGGGCTCGGCGCCAAGATGGCGCGCCCCGAACGCGATGTCGTCGTTATGGTCGGTGACGGTTCCTACATGATGATGAACTCCGAGATCGCGACCTCGGTCATGCTCGGCCTCAAGATCAATATCGTCATGCTCGACAATCGCGGTTATGGCTGCATCAACCGGTTGCAGATGGGCACCGGCGGCGCCAACTTCAACAATCTGCTCAAGGACTCCTATCACGAGGTGATGCCGGAGATCGATTTCCGCGCACACGCCGAAAGCATGGGCGCCATCGCCGTCAAGGTCAGTTCCATCGCCGAACTCGAGCAGGCGATCGTCGATTCGAAGAAGAACGATCGCACGTCTGTCTTCGTCATCGACACCGATCCCTTGATCACCACTGAGGCCGGCGGCCACTGGTGGGATGTCGCGGTGCCGGAAGTCAGCCCGCGCGAAGAGGTCAACAAGGCGCGCAAGGGTTATGTCGAAGCCCGCGGCTCCCAGCGCATCGGCTGAACAGGTTAGCCCCATTTTTCCGGAGGAGCGGACCCGCTCCTCCGCAATGTCTTTAAGGAGAATATTGATGAAGGCCAAACTCGGCATGTCGCCCATCGCATGGTGGAACGACGACCTTCCTGAGCTTAGCGACGATGTGTCGCTCGAAGAATGCCTGCGGCAGTCGCGCAGCGCCGGTTTCACCGGCATGGAGCAAGGGCGCCGTTTCCCGAGCAACCCGGAAGAGATGCTGCCGATCCTGCGCGCTGCCGACGTGACGCTATGCGGCGGCTGGTTCTCCGGCACGCTTGTCAATGAGGAACTGGCGGCCAACAAGGACCGCATCGCGCCGATGATCGAGCTTTTCAAGGCGGTCAGTGCGCCCTGCATCGTCTATGGCGAAGTGGGCCGCTCCATCCAGGGCGACCGCTCCAAGCCGCTCGCGACCAAGCCGCGCCTCGCCGAAGACGAGATGAAGGCCTATGCGCGCCGCGTCACCGAATTCGGCGAATGGTGCGCGGACCAGGGCATGCCGCTCTCCTACCACCACCACATGGCGGCGGTGGTCGAAACCGAGCCGGAACTCGACGCCTTCATGCGCAATTCAGGCGAAGGTATTCCGCTGCTGCTCGACGCCGGGCATCTGGCCTTTGCCGGCGGCGATGTGCTGCGCGCCATCGACAATCATCACGCCCGCATCAACCACGTCCACGTCAAGGATATTCGCCAATCCGTGGTGGATGGGCTCGACCGCAGCCGGCAATCCTTCCTCGACGCCGTGGCGCTTGGCGCGTTCACCGTGCCGGGCGACGGCTCGCTCGATTTCGGCGCCATCGTCCAGCGCTTCGCCGACCATGGCTATGAAGGCTGGTTCGTCGTCGAGGCCGAACAGGATCCGCGCAAGGCGCCGCCGCAGAAGATGGCCGAGATTGGCCATGCCGAACTGATGCGCGTCATGACCGCGGCTGGTTATACTGTGGAAACGGAAGGTTTCCCGAAGGGGTAACGCGACGAAGGCCCTCCCCCGCCAGGGGGCGGGGGCAAGGCGCCCCCTCATCCGCCCTTCGGGCACCTTCTCCCCGATGGGGAGAAGGGGGAATGGAGACGGCACGGCACATCCCTTCTCCCCCGCGCCCGCTAACGTTACGAGGAGAAACACCAATGCCAAACCTCAAGGTGAAACCATCCGGCACGCATGGTCGTGTGACGCATGTCACCCCGGAGAATGCCGGCTGGACGTATGTCGGCTTCGATCTGCATCGAATCAAACCGGGTGAGACCGTTTCTGGGGAAACCGGCGAGCGCGAGGTCTGCCTGGTCTGGGTGACCGGCAAGGGCAAGGCCTCGGCCGGCGCGAAGGATTTCGGCACGCTCGGCGAGCGGATGAACCCCTTCGACGGGGCTCCGCATGCGCTTTATATCCCGACGGGCTCGACATGGTCCGTCACGGCAGAGACCGATTTGGAACTGGCTGTCTGCTCGGCGCCCGGCGGCGGCGGCTATGAGGCAAAGGCGATCCCGCCCGGCACGCATCCGCAGGTGACGCGCGGCAAGGGCACGAATGTGCGCTACGTCAACAACATCATGCCTGAGGACGATAATTCGGCGCATTCCTTGCTCGTCGTCGAGGTGATCACGCCAGGTGGCCATACCTCCTCCTATCCGCCGCACAAGCACGATCAGGACGACCTGCCGAACGAGAGCTTCCTGGAAGAGACTTACTATCATCGCCTCAACCCGCCGCAGGGTTTCGGTTTCCAGCGCGTCTACACCGACGACCGCTCGCTCGACGAGGCGATGGCGATCGAGGACGGCGACGTCACACTGGTGCCGAAGGGCTATCATCCCTGCGCGGCAACGCATGGCTATGATCTCTATTATCTCAATGTCATGGCCGGGCCGAAGCGAATCTGGAAATTCCACAATGCCGCCGAGCACGAATGGCTGCTGAAGGCATGAAGGCCGTGCTCGATCGCTAAATAATCTGACAGCGCCAAACTGTCGGTGATGGTTCACTGCCTCCATCCAACGAAGATGGAGGATCATCATGCACAGCTCGAATTTCACGATACCGGCCCGCAATATCCGCTCTTCGCGGCGCATCCGGCCGGCCGGCCTTCTTTCTACAGCCGTCACGGCAGTCCGCTGGCTGGAGCGCAAGATCAGCGAACGGCGCAACTATAATGCGCTGATGGAACTTTCCGACGCTCAGTTGAAGGATGTCGGCCTCTCCCGGGGGCAGACAGAAAGCGACGTGCACGTTTACAGCCGCTACTGAAACATCAAACTCACTGTGGTACTGTGCCCCTGCGCAGCCTTGTCGGGCTGCCCGCCTGAACCCGGACGATACGATGTCGCAGTTTTCAACAGCACTGCTCCTGAAAACGAAGACCGTAACCATTCGTGACGTCGTCTGCAATGGCGAGTGCCGCCACAAGAGCGACGAGGAATGTGCGCACAAGACAAGCCTCGTCTATCCCTATCGCGGCGTCTTCATGCGCCATGTCGGCCGCACGGATACTGTGGCTGAAGCCAATCAGGTGCTGTTCTTCAATGCCGCTCAAGGCTATCGGATCAGTCATCCGATCGCGGGCGGCGACGCCTGCATCGACCTGTCGATCGACGAATCCATGCTGGAAGAGCTGGCGCCGAAGGAGCAGGCGCAGCCCGGCCCGGTCTTTTCCTTCCGCCGCCAGCGCCGGCGGATCGACCCGCGCGCGCAGGCGCTGGTCGCCCTGCTGCGTCACGGTCTCAGGCGCAATATCGCAGAAACGCTCGAGGCGGAAACGCTGGCCCTGACGCTGGTTCGCCGCTCGCTCGGCGAGCGCACGTCGCACGCAGCCGGCGCGAGCGTCGGCCGGCAGAAACTCGTCGACCGGGCAAAGCTGGTGCTTTCCTCCGATCTCGCGAGACGCTGGACGCTCGCGGAAATCGCCTCGGAAGTCGGCGTTTCCCCTGTTTACCTCACCCAGGTCTTCCAGCAGGTCGAGGCCACGCCGCTCTATCGCTATCAGTTGAGGCTGCGGCTTGCCCGGGCGCTCGATCTGCTCGGCCAGTATGACGATCTGACCTCACTCGGCCTCGATCTCGGTTTTTCCAGCCATAGTCATTTCAGCGCTTCCTTCAAACAGGCCTTCGGTCAGACTCCGGCCGAATTTCAGCGCTCGGCGCAATTGCGGCGCCGACCGTAGAGCTTTTCCGCATTGATAATCGCTAAAGTTTTCGACAGCGGTGATGCGGTCTTCGATGCTCTCATGACGCTGTCCCGATCCGGGGACGATCAATGGAGGATTACCCGATGAAGAAGACCACATGCGCTGTCTGCGACTGCGAACTCGGCGCCGAGGTCATCACCGTCAAGCTCGGCGGCAGGACCGTCGAAGTCTGCTGTCAGGAATGCGCCGAGGCGCTGAACGAGGCGGAAGCGTCGACGTCGGCCGCTCAGAGCAGCAAGGAATAAAGGGCAATCGACGGAGGCCGCGCCAGGGAGGCGCGGCTCCCACATCTCAGGCGGGCAGAAGCCCGTATCGCCAGCCGCGGCGCCTGGCATTCTCAGACAGTACCAGCAAGGCAAGCGCCACCATGCCTGCCTCGGCAAAGACAGGCACCATCCAGATTCCCTGTTCGCCGAAGACGAAGGGCAGCAGGAAGGTGAGAGGCAGGGTGAGAAGATAGGGTCGTGACAGACCGAAGATCGCCGCGCGCGGCGCATCGCCGATCGACTGGAAATAGGACGACAGGATCAGCATCTGCCCGAAGAGAAAATAGGCGCCGATCGTCCAAGGTAGAATTCGCCTGACCTCGGCGATAATGGCGGGATCGCCGACGAAGACGGCGCCGATGCGGCCGGCCAGCAATTCCACCGTGATCTCCACCAGGCTGCAATAGACGAGCGCCGAGAGCATGGCGATCTGCAGGCTGCGGCCGACGCGCAATCCAAGGCCGGCGCCGTGATTGTTGCCGGCGATCGTCTGCAGGGCGATGCTGAGACCAAGCAGCGGCAGATAGGTGAAGGTCAGGATGCGGGTGATGATGCCGTAGGCGGCAATGGTGGCGGTATAATCACGCGTGCTCCAGAGCGAGACGTTGACCAGAATCGCGGCCGAGGCAAGCGATATGCCGATGAAACCGAGGCTCATGGGCGCGCCCAAGGCGACGATGCCGCGCCATTCGACAAGGGCGAATGCGGGAGCAGGTCTCAGCGTCGCCGGCCGGCGCCAGCGATAGACGAGCACGGCCACGAGACAGACGAATTGCGAAGCGATGGACCCTGCAGCCGAACCGAGCACGCCCCAATGCATCGCTGCCATGAACAGCCAGTTGGCGAGGATGTTGAGCAGCGAGGCCGAGAGCGTGACCGCCGTCATGAAACCGATCCTGCCTTCACAGCGCAGCCCGTCGAGATGCAGCGACAGGAAGAAACTCACTGGCGTCGAGGCGATCATCGCGCCCATGAATAGCGTGGCGCCGTCGGCCACAGCGGTGTTTTCGGCGGCGCCGGCATTGATGATCCGCCCGCCGAGGGTCCAGTAGACCATGATGAGGATCACGATGACGGCGAGCGCCAGCGTATGGGCGCCGGAAAATACCCGACGCGCACCCTGGCGATCGCCGGCACCGAGCCGGCGGGCGAGGATGCTTCCCATGCCGTTCGAGACGAGCGATTGCAGGGCGACCAGCAGCATTAACCCCGGGAAGATCAGGCTGACGGCTGAGAGCGCGTCGGGGCCGACATAGGCGCCCAGGAAATAGGCGTCGACGACAGTAAAGAGGCCGTTGACGGTGGTGATCGCGACGATCGGCGCCGCAGTCCTGATGAATACGCCCGGCAGCCAGCCGGTGAGGAAGGCATTGCCTTTGGAAGGATCGGTCATGGGGAAATCCGCGCGATATCGGGCGACATCCGCTGCGGCTTGAACAAGCGCATGCGGGCAGCCTGGAAAGGATGAGGAGCAAATCAGAGATCGAGCACCAGATGAGGCACGCCGTTCGAGGTCTTCCTGGGGGAGACGCCGTCGGCATCGATCTGCGCAGTCACGCGCCGCCGAAAGGCTGAAAAGCTCTCGAAGGTGACCACGTCAACCGTTTCGTCGAAATGGATAGTGATCCGGTGGAGGCCGCCCGGCAGAGCGGAAAGCGAGAGGATTTCGCCAGTGAACGGCTGATTGAGATAGCGTCCGCGAATATGGGCGCCGACGAAGAGCGGCGTTTTCGCAGCCGCATTGGGCCTTGCCGCCAGAGCCGCAAGCGTGTTCCAGTCACGCGCGCCGTGCTGGCGGGCGATCATTTCCAAGGCCGCACTGTGGGTCAGCGCGGTGCCGCGATCGTTCATCGCCTGGCGCAAGCGCTTGGCCTGGGCCTTCAGTTCTTCAATGCCGGGATAGGTCGTCATGGAGTGAGCCTTCGCAAGGCATGCTCTTCGACTGCAAATGGGAGCTCGCGTTGCCGTCAGTCAGCATGCACAAGGGGCCGTGACCATGATCGCGAAGGCTTCACCATGGATTTTCATCCGCGAGCGGCCGGTGCCTCGAACCGGGCTTTGTATGCGCGATTGCCGTCGGCATGTCAAGAATGGCGCGATTGCCCGCGGAATTGCGCGAATTTGGAGCAGATCTGGACGGAATCGGTGCGATTTTCAGCGATTCTCAGCAACAGCCTTCAATCTTAACGATGATCTTCAGCAATCGTCAGCACTCTTGCATTATTCTCTGCTTACGATGAGCGGAGGCTAAAAGGGCCTTTCAGATGCACCTCGACACAGAACACCCCAAGCCGGAACGTGCTTACCGGGAATTCAATCTCGACAGGCCGGGCAATATCATCTTCGTCGGCCACCACCTCAGCACCGGTACGCAGGTACGCTGCCTGATCCGCACGATCACACTTGCCGGCGCCGTGCTCGAAGTCAGTCCGAGCCTGGAGATGCCGAGTCATTTCTTTCTCGAAATACTCGGCATCCATGACGAGATCGGCGCCACGGTGGTCAAACGCGAAGACGAACTGGTGACGATCAGCTTCAACATGCTGCTCAATCCGGCATTCCTGCACCACGTGCTGCGACTGAGCTTCGAAACCTGAGGCGTCTTCCGATCACCGCCCGATCGCGGCGCGGCCTCCTCGTCTCGCCTCTTCTTGCGGAGAGATGCGCGATGATCGGTATGATCCAGAGAAGTCCGCGCCATTCCGGGCCATCGAGCGGATCGGCCACGGGATCGCGGCGCATCCGGTAATTGCGGGACGCGACTTCGTTGAAGAAAACTACCCAGTTGAGAAGCATTGCCTATCCTCCATCTATTGCTGGAGTAGTTGAGCTAGGCCTTCACGCCCCCGCTATGTAGAGGCGTGGAGGAAAGGGGGGTTTCATCCATGAAAGAGGCGAGCTGGGACGATCTGCAGCTTTTCTTCCATGTCGCGACCGGCGGCGGGCTTTCGGCAGCGGCGGCGCGGACGGGGCTCAGTGCGCCGACGATCGGCCGGCGGATGCTGGCGCTCGAACGGGTGACCGGCCGGTCGCTATTCAACCGCGGCCCCACAGGCTACCTGCTTGCCAAGGACGGCCAGGAGCTGCTCGATCGCGTGCGGCGGATGCAGGATGCAGCGCGGGCGATCTCCGACTGGCGCGGTGAAGTTCTGACGCTGCCGATTGTGTCGACGGTCGTCGACAGCTGGACGTCGCGCTTCATCGCCGACCACCTGGCCAGTGTCTGGACGCCGAAAGACTGCTTTCGCATGTGCTACAAGACCTGTGACGCGAGCGTCGATTTCACCTATCGCGAGGCGCATATCGCCATTCGCCACAGCCGGCCGGACGGCGGCAACGTCGCGATCCGCCGTTCAGTCAAGGTGGCGCATGCGGTTTATCAGGCAGCCGATTATGACGAGACCAATTGCAACTGGATCTCGCTCGGAACGGACATCGCCATCACACCGGCGGACAAGTGGACTTTCGAACAGCCGGATTATTGGATCACCAGCTGGACGAACACGCCGCATATGCTCTTTTACCTGATCCGAGGCGGCGCCGGCCGCGGCGTGCTGCCCTGTTTCATCGGCGACCAGGAGCGCAAGCTCGTCCGCGCCGGACCTGTCATCGATGAATTGACCTACGAGATGTGGATCGTCGCCCATGACGACGAGCGGCAAAGGCCTGAAGTCAGGACGGTCATCGATCGCCTGGCCACACTGTTTGCCGATCATGAAGATCTGTTTGCCGGAGAGAGACCGTTGGTCTGAAGCGAACAAGAACACGGGCCAACGGGCCCGCGTTAGCTCATCGGTTGGTTTCATCACGCGGCGAGATGCCGCTCGATCTCGTCTATCGGTAGATTGGTATAGTCTTTCGCCAGTTCCGCCGATATCGCCGCCTGCGTCTCGGCGCTCAGCGCCGGCCGCAGGGTGCCGAGCGCCTTCGGCGGCGCGATAAGGACGATACGGCGTGCATCCTTTGCCTGCGTCAGCTCGTCCATTCGCTCCGCCACATGTTTCAGAAATTGCGCTTCGGCCTGCTCCTGCCAGCTGGTCTCTTCGACAGCGCTGCGGCTCCATCCATCAGCGGCATGGCTGCGGCCAGGCTTGTCGGTGCCGAGCTCGCGATCGGGCTCGTTCGGCTGCGTCAGGGTTTCCAACACCTTCAGGTTCATCAGCTGGGCATCGCCGGCGTTCTGCATGATGAGGGCCTTGGCTCCATTGCAGACTACGACCCATGATTTCCCGGGGATTCTGATGTCGGTCATCTTCAACTCCTCGCTGTCGTCATCGAAGCGCCCTTGCTTCATCGATCGAAAACGCGTCGCGATCTTTCAGATTCGCTCCTTGCGCTTTCGCTGTTTATTTTTACGCATGTCGTTACCGCAAAACCGCTGACACTTGTGCGCGACATGCTTTAGGCAGAACGCCCGGCCATTGAAAGAGTTCGGGAAAACTGCGCTGAAATCGGTAGGGGCACATCCGCAATGTGTTTTGGCAGCACAGTCTGCGTACCGATTGTGAACATTCGGCGTCCCGCATGGAAACAAAATTTGAACTCGTTAAAATTGTCTTTTTATATTTGACGAATGTGCAAAACATTCATGTGACCGTGGCTGAAGCAAGATTAGCTTGCTCCAGAGCAAGAACCCCCAATTGTGCCCTGTCTGACGGAGAATGTAAGATGACTATGCTCCGCGCCACACACCTTGCGACGGTCAAGTCCGCCATTTACGACCTGCGCTGGGAAGAGTTCAACGTCAAGCGCCCGGCCCGTATCGTCGCCGTCCGGCCGTGCCTCACCGGCGTCTCGATGCGAAGCGCCGAGATCATCGACATATCGCAGGGCGGCGCAACCTTCATCGTGTCGACCACCGCCGGTCTGCCGAAACATTATTATCTCAACATTCTCGGCCTGGCCTATCGCATCGGTTGCGCCGAGGTCTATCGCAATAAAGAACGCATCGGCGTACGGTTCATCAACCTCCTGGACCCCGAGGTTCTGCGCCGCGTCGTGCGCGCCGATTTCCTTGTCGGCAATATGGAAGCGATCGACGCCCGGCGTGCACCGATGTTCCGCGATACGAGGCTCGCCGCCGGTCCCGCATAAGTCCTTGGATGGAAATGACCCAAGGACAAATTGTTCGGCAATTCAAAGCGCTACGTCGCCCCCGCCGCTTTGAAAAGGACGCACTGTGTGAGCGCTGCGGCTGCAGGATAATCTTGCTTGCCTTGGCCGTGCCCGGGCCTATTGTTGCGCCTGATCTCAACATGTCCGGGAAACAGCCTTCGCATGTCCGCCTTCTCGCGCTTCACGCCCCTCATCAGCGCCCTGCCCTCCACAGTTCCCTTCGTCGGCCCCGAAGCCATCGAACGCCAGCGCGGACGTGCCGTTCTGGCGCGCATCGGCGCCAATGAGAACGGCTTCGGCCCGGCCCCCTCCGTGCTCGCCGCGATGGGCGAAGAGGCACGCGACATCTGGAAATACAACGACTCGGAAAATTTCGCGCTGAGGGAAGCGCTTGGCGCGCATCTTGGTGTGACGGCCGCCAATATCGCCGTCGCCGGCGGCATTGACGAATTGCTCGGCCAGATCGTCCGGCTGGTGATCGAACCGGGGGCACCCGTCGTTACCTCGCTCGGCGCCTATCCGACATTCAATTTCCATGTCGCCGGTTTTGGCGGCCGACTGGTGACAGTCCCCTACGCAAACGACCGCGAGGATCTCGACGGGCTGCTCGACGCGGTCAGGCGCGAGAATGCGCCCCTCGTCTATTTCGCCAATCCCGACAATCCGATGGGAAGCTGGTGGGACGCCGACAGCATTGTCGCTTTCGCCCGGGCGCTGCCCGAGACCACGATGATGGTGCTGGACGAAGCCTATAGCGAAACCGGTCCGGCACATTCGCTGCCGTCGATCGCCTCGCTCATCGAACTGCCGAACATCGTGCGCACCCGCACCTTTTCCAAGGCTTACGGGCTTGCCGGCTCACGCACCGGCTACGTGATCTCGACCTCAGGCACGGCACAGGCGTTCGACAAGATCCGCAATCATTTCGGCATGAACCGGCTGGCGACGGCTGCAGCGCTGGCCGCGCTCAAGGATCAGGCCTATCTGGCCGAGGTGGTCGGGAAAATCCATGCAGCACGGGAGCGGATCGGCCGCATTGCCCGGGCAAACCGTCTTGAGCCGCTGCCCTCGGCAACGAACTTCGTGGCGATCGATACCGGCCGCGACGGCGCCCATGCGCGGGCGATCGTCGATGGCCTGATGGAGCACGGCGTCTTCGTCCGCATGCCGGGTGTTGCGCCGCTCAATCGCTGCATCCGTGTCAGCGTCGGACCGGAGGCCGAGATGGCGCTGTTCGAGGAAGCACTGCCGCAAGTCCTGAAGACGCTCACCTGAGGTTGTCATTCCTGTCCGTTCGCCGACATGGTCGGGTCTTCGCCATTTGCCTGCGTATTGCGATCAGCTGAGTTCCTGGGCGAGGCCGATCAGAATCCCTTCAGGTCCGCGAATGTAGCAGAGCCGATACGCATCCTTATACTGAACGACTTCCCCTACGAGCTGCGCGCCGCGCCCGCGGAGCCTCTCAAGCGTCTCGTCGATGTCATCCACTGCGAACATGACGCGGAGGTAGCCGAGGGCGTTGACCGGGGCGTTCCGGTGATCTGCGACGACAGGCGGCGCCAGGAAGCGGGAGAGCTCAAGCCGGCTGTGGCCGTCCGGTGTGCGCATCATGGCGATCTCGACACGCTGATCTCCCAGCCCGGTGATACGTCCGGCCCATTCGCCTTCGACCGTGGCCCGCCCTTCCAATTCGAGGCCGAGCTCGCGAAAGAAATCAATCGCCTCTCCGAGGTCTTCGACGACGATTCCGACATTGTCCATTCGCTTGAGCGCCATGTTTTGATCTCCAAGGTGTCGTTGCAATCGACGAGGTCTTGCCTCGTCTAACGAAGGACGTCTGAGGCGTCCCAACACCGACAACCTCAGAAATTTGAATCATGGACCCGCTCAAATCGCCATTCCGACTTCAAACGTCTGTTGGAGCACCGTGCGTCCCCTGGAGACGCGGCGCTCCAACACGTCGAGTTGAGCTATCGTTCTGTCCGGGAATCGTTTCGGATTTTCGGTCGATGCGTTAGTGGACCGTCATCCATTCGCGGGCAGCGCGCAGTGCTTCCACGAGCTGCATCTTGTTCATGGCAGCGGCCACGTCGGCGCGAAGCTCGGCGGCGCGGTCGTTGCCCTTGATCGCGGCAATGTTCAGCCACTTGTGGGCGGCAACGAGATCGACGGCACAGCCGCGGCCGGTTGCGTACATCAGGCCCATTTCGCAGAAGACATCGGCGCTGTTGTTGTCGCCACCCATGGTGGCCGTTTCAGCATTGTGCATTTCAAAGCGTGCCATCGGTTTTATCCCTGTTAGCCTGTTTACGACTTACCCTGTTTTACCTTCGGACCCGCCGTCTATCGCGGCTTTGCGGCCCTTCCGGTCCGGCGGGTTTGCCCCGCTCGTCTGATGGCTTGACTATGCCAAACGGCTTTCAAAAAACGCCTAAAATGCATGATTAATTTGAGACAAACAAACTGCAAACGCTTGGTAAAATTGGGTTTTTGTTAAACATCGGATTCCCTGGGATTTAGGCATTTTCGCTCAAATTTTACAAAAGATTCAGATTCGCAAATAAACGGATCATTCATCATGAAATCAGCAGGCGACGGGTTTAAAAGCTCTACGGTCGGCTTTTCGGCTGCTTTCAGCGAGCGGCGAACGGACAGCCGGCTCTATTTACCTTTACGTTCGCGTCAGTTATTTTCGCGGCCGGTCAGAGGACATCAGGGAGGAAAAGATGATCCGCAGTCTCATTCTTGCCGGCGCTATCGCCGTGATCGCTGGTACAGCGCATGCCGAGGAACCTATCGTCGGCAAGTGGAAGACGGCTTCCGGCGAAACGGCGGTGATCGCGGCATGCGGCGGGAGTTATTGCGTGACGCTGAAAACCGGCAAATATACCGGCCGCAAGATCGGCACACTTGCCGGGACCGGCGGCAGCTATGCCGGCGAGATCACCGACCCCGCCGCCGACAAGACCTATAGCGGCTCAGGAACGATTTCCGGCAATTCACTGAAGATGCAGGGCTGCGTGATGAATATCCTCTGCAAGACGCAGACCTGGACGCGGCTCTGACACGATAAGGCCGACACAACAATCATCCCAAACGTATAATCGTGCCGGCCGAAATGCCGGCATGCCTCATGGCCTTCTCCGGCTTGCCGATCCTCACTGCAATCGCCCGAGCCTGCCCCGCAAGCTGAACGGCTGATGAACCGGCATCTCAGCACTCGTTCAGCCGAGGTGTGGCAAAACTCATGTCACGGTTAGGTTGCGTATCGGGGGCCTGGGATGAACTTCTATATTCTGGCAAGACGTTTCACCATCATCACGCTGTTCGCGGCGATCTTCGCCGTCACATTTTCGGCGGTCGTCGTGCACAATGGCGGCGGCGGCACGCAGTCGCATTTCGGTGCAAGCTATACCTGCCTGGAGAGAAGCGGAACCTTCTGCGCACCCACGGTGCGATGACCGGCATCAGATTCGCAAGAGGATAAAAAATCGGATTCCGCCGGCGCGCGTCGTTTGCTTGTCAAAAACAACTCTCTATAATGCGTCATGAACAAACGAATCTCCCCTCTGTCGCCCCTCGACATATCCTCTCCGCCTCCTTTCCAGCCTGAGAGTTTCGATGATCCGGCCAAGGCCGTCGAGACGCTGACAGCGCTTTATGAACGCAATACGGCGTTCCTGATCCAGAGCTTCACCGACCTTGCCCAGGGCGCTCCGATCGCCTCGCGCTACCGCGCCTTCTATCCGCAGGTCAGCATCGAGACGACGAGCTTCGGCCATGTCGATTCACGCCTCTCCTACGGCCATGTCACGGCGCCCGGCATCTACACGACGACGGTCACCCGGCCGAAGCTCTTCAAGCATTACCTGAAGGAGCAGCTGTCGCTCTTGATAAGGAGCCACAATGTTCCGATCGTCGTCTCGGAATCCTCGACGCCGATACCGCTGCACTTCGCCTTCGGCGAGGGCGCGCATGTCGAAGCATCGGCCTCAGCCTTCGTCGACGTTCCCATGCGCGATATTTTCGACACACCCGACCTCAACACCACCGACGACGAGATCGCCAACGGCGAATATATCCCGCCGCCGGGAGAGCCCTCGCCGCTTGCGCCGTTCACCGCACAGCGCATCGACTATTCGCTCGCCCGGCTGTCGCATTATACGGCCACCCATGCCGAGCATTTCCAGAACTTCGTGCTGTTTACGAACTACCAGTTCTATATCGATGAATTCTGCAGCTGGGCGCGCAAGCTGATGGCGGAAGGCGGCGATGGCTATACGGCCTTCGTCGAGCCTGGCAACATCGTCACCTTGCCCGGCTCGAGCGTGCCTGAAACCGATGCCACGCTCGCCCGCCTGCCCCAGATGCCGGCCTATCATCTGAAAAAGAAGGGCCATGCCGGGATCACCATGATCAATATTGGCGTCGGCCCTTCCAACGCCAAGACGATCACCGACCACGTCGCCGTGCTGCGCCCGCATGCCTGGCTGATGCTCGGCCACTGCGCCGGCCTGCGCAACAGCCAGCGGCTCGGCGATTATGTGCTTGCCCATGCCTATATGCGCGAGGACCATGTGCTCGACGACGACCTTCCGGTCTGGGTGCCGATCCCGGCGCTCGCCGAAGTGCAGGTGGCGCTGGAGGCCGCCGTGGCCGAAATCACCGGCTACGAGGGCTTCGAACTGAAGCGCATCATGCGCACCGGCACCGTCGGGACGATCGACAACCGCAACTGGGAACTGCGCGACCAGCTCGGGCCGGTGAAGCGGCTGTCGCAGGCGCGCGCCATCGCGCTCGACATGGAATCGGCAACGATCGCCGCCAACGGCTTCCGCTTCCGCGTGCCCTACGGCACGCTGCTCTGCGTCTCCGACAAGCCGCTGCACGGCGAATTGAAGCTGCCGGGCATGGCGACGGCCTTCTACCGCACGCAGGTCAACCAGCATCTGCAGATCGGCATCCGCGCCGTGCAGAAGCTTGCCGCCATGCCGAAGGAAGCCCTGCATTCGCGCAAGCTGCGCAGCTTCTTCGAAACGGCCTTCCAATAGGCCGTTTCCTCATCTGCCTGCGACGACGGGTGCCGCGTGCTGCGCAACCACCTGCGGTCTGCCGGCAGCAGCGTTCAGCCCCGCGATCAACAGGGTGAAGCCGACGATGGCGAAAGCGGTGCGTGAGAGAATCGTCAGCCCATCGCGTTCGTCGAACGCCTGACGACGCTTTTCATGGCGGCGAGCCCAGATCTGGCTTGCGAGCGCGATTTCAAGAATACTCATTGCCGTTCTCCTCGACGGGTTTCGATGAAGCCTTGTCGAGTGCTGCCTTGCGATTTCGACACCGGACCGGCACAAATTATTTTTCCCGCCGCTGTCGAAATGCGCGGCGATCGTTCGTCCAGGGATATGGAGACAGCAAAGGAGGCTGCCTGCGATGAAATATCTCTGCCAGGTCTGGTTCGATGGCGCGATACTCGACGCCATGACGCAAGAGGAGAAGGCCGAACTCGACGCGAACTCCTTGAGCTACGACAGAGATCTCGTCGGAAGCGGACATATGATCGTCGCCCAGGCGCTGCAGTCGCCGAAATCAGCGGTGACCGTCAGGGTGCGCCATGGCGAGATGTCGGTGACGGACGGCCCCTTCGCCGAGACCAAGGAGGCGCTCGGCGGCTTCATCCTGGTCGAGACCAAGGATCTCAATGACGCGATCCGGATTGCGGCTGGCATTCCGCTAGCGAAACTCGGCGCGATCGAAGTTCGCCCCATCCATGAATTCGGCTGAAGAGGTCACACAATGAAGTTTCTGGGTCAGGTCTGGTTCGATACAGAAAAGAGCAGCAAAGTCACGCAGGAGGAATGGGACGCGGTCACGCAGGAGTGCATCGTCAGCGACGATCATTGGCGCGACAGCGGTCACATGCTGAGCGCGCTGGCGCTTTATGAACCGGAGCGAGCCGTAACGCTCCGCGTTCGCAACGGCACTGTCGCCGCTACAGATGGTCCCTTCGCCGAAATCAAGGAGCATCTCGGTGGCTTCGTGGTGATCGAGGCCAAGGACATGGATGAAGCGAAAGCAATCATTTCCACCTTCCCGATCCTCAAATATGCGTCGATCGAAATCAGACCCGCCTATTCGATCAAGGATGGGAGATAGCCATGCGCTTCGTCTGCCTCATCTATAATCCCGCCGATATGGATGGCACGCTCAGTCAGGCCGAGGGCGACGATCTCGTAAGGGCGCATTTCCAGTATGACGAGGAGCTTCAGCGCAAAGGCATCATGATCCATTCCGATGCATTGGAAGCTCCCGACAGCGCCTCGGTCCTGAGAGTGCGCCATGGCATTCTGTCTTCGACCGATGGCCCTTACGTCGAGACCAAGGAACATCTGGCTGGCATCTACATCATCGAGGCAGCCGATCTCGAAGAGGCGCGCAAGGTCGTCGCGGGCATTCCAAGCGTCCGCGTCGGATCGATCGAATTGCGTCCGGTGAGGCTGCTCACCCTGCCAGAGTGAGGATCGCCCGTTGGAACAGGTGATCGAAGATATCTACAGGCAGCATTCGCGTCGGGTTCTGGCGACGCTGATCCGTCTGCTCGGCGATTTCGACCGTGCCGAGGACGCGCTGCACGATGCCTTTGCCGCGGCGGCACGGACCTGGCCGGCTGACGGCATTCCCGGCAACCCTTTCGCTTGGCTCGTTTCGACGGGACGCTTCAAGGCAATCGATACAATCCGCCGCCGGGCGCGCTTCGATGCCTCGCAGCAGCACATCGAGGACAGTCTCTACACGTTCGACGAAACGGAGATCGGCGACATGGAAGCGATCGAAGACGATATGCTGCGGCTGGTCTTCACCTGTTGCCATCCCGTTATTCCCGCCGATGCGCAGATGGCGTTGGCGCTTCGGGAAATCTGCGGGCTGACCACCGAAGAGATCGCCCATGCCTTCCTCATTCCGGCGCCGACGGTCGCCCAGCGGATCGTGCGCGCCAAAGGCAGGATCCGGGCTGCGAACATCCCTTATGAAGTGCCGGGCCGCGAGGCGCTGCCCGAACGGCTCGACCGAGTGCTGCATGTCATCTATCTCGTCTTCAACGAAGGCTATTCCGCCTCTTCGGGAGACGCGGTCGTTCGCGCCGATCTGACCGGCGAGGCCATCCGGCTGGCGCGGCTGCTGCTGGCACTGCTGCCGCATCCCGACGTTTGCGGACTTCTGGCCCTGATGCTGCTGCAGGATTCCCGTCGCAGCGCGCGCAGCAGCGAGGAGGAAGCACTGGTGCTGCTTGCCGATCAGGACCGCTCGCTCTGGGACCGCGCCAAGATCTCGGAAGGTCTGACACTCCTAGCCGAGGCAATGCGGACAGGAGAGATCGGCACCTATACGGTGCAGGCGGCGATCGCCGCCGAACATGCGAAGGTGCCGACCGCCGAGGAAACCGACTGGCGGCGCATCGCCTTCTATTATGACCTCCTTCTGGCGGCCCAGCCCTCACCGGTCGTCGAACTCAACCGCGCCGTGGCGATCGCGATGGCGGAAGGACCGGCGACAGGCCTGGATCTGATCGATGCCATTCTGGGCCGCCAGGAGCTCACGGCCTATCACCTCGCCCATTCGGCCCGCGCCGATCTCCTGCGCCGTCTCGGCCGGCGAGAAGAGGCAATCGCGGCCTATGAAACGGCGCTGTCGCTCTGCCGGCAGGAGCCGGAGCAGGCTTTTTTGCGGAACCGGATTTCAGAGCTTGCCGCGGCGCCCGAGCGGCAGTGAGATTGCGGTGCCCGTCAGCGCCGAGACGATGATCAAGAGATGCGCATTGACGCTTGCCTGCGCCAGCGCGGCCAGAGCCATCCGCTCGCTCGAGGCTCCGAGCGCAATGGCGCCGGCGGTGATGCCGGCCGGATAGGTGCCGACGCCGCCCGGCGCGTGCACCGGCAGAACGGAGGAGAGTTCGCCGCCGAGCGCGCCGCCGAAGCTTGCCGCCATCGGCAGCACCCCCATCAGGCCGAGCGCCCATGCTAGCACGATCACCTTCACCAGCCAGTTGACGATGGTCATCACCCAGGCGCGCGCAAAGGCTGCGGCATCGAGCGGTAGCCCGTTTTCGATCTCGACGACGAATTTCTGCGCCCTATCAGGCAACAGCCTGGCAGCGAGCCGGAACAGCGGCTTGCGCGCGGCGAAAGCTGCGACCGGCAGCAGCAGGAAGACTGCCCAAAGCGACCATGCGACAAGTGCATCGGCCGCGGCGAGCGCAAAGCCGATTCCGGCCGCCGCCAGGAGCGCGTGCAAGTCGAGCAGCCGCATGACCAGGAGCGCCGAGGTTCCGCGGGTCAGCGGGATGCCGAACTCGGTGCGCATCAGCAAGGGAAAGCTGGTCTCGCCGGTGCGGAAGGGCAGCATAATGTTCAGGAGATTGTGGATCTGCGTGACGCGAAAGAGGGTCGCAAACCGGCCCGCAGTTTCCTTGGGAAAATAGTCGTAGATGCGCCAGGTGCGCAGGAAATAGGTGCTCGTCAATGCCACGAGCGCGCCGATCACCGGGCCTGCCCCGACATCGGCCCATTGGCTGATGATGACGGGCCAACCCCAGAACCATTGCACGAAGAGCGCATAGGCTGCGACAATTACGACCGTCAGCGCCGTCATGCGATTGCGCATAAACCAGGACTGCTGGCTTTCAACGATCGAACTCTTCATGTAGTAGGCATTCCTCGCTTGGCGTCGGCATGAGCCTCGGCTCCATTGCCAGGCGTTTTAGGAGAAATGAAGGTTGGGCACAACGGCGGAGTTGAAGCGACGGCGGCGAGATCGCTTTAAGGCCGACAACCGCCGTGGCAGACCGACAGATCACGGCGCCTTGCCGGTTTGACTTGGAGATCGATGTTGGAGCGCATTACCAAAAACATCACGAGCGCGAGCATTTTTCTGGCAGTCTATTTCCTGCTGAACATCGTGCTCCGCATCGCGCTGCCCCATACGCTCGATCTCGACGAGGCGGAACAATCCTTCTACTCGCAATATCTTCTGGCCGGCTATGGCCCGCAGCCGCCCTTCTACAACTGGATCCAATACGCCATCGTCTCGGTCACCGGGATCACGATGTGGGCGCTCTCGGTTCCGAAGAACATCATTCTCTTCGGCTGCTATCTTTTCTATGGGCTGGCCGCCCGCGAGGTGCTGAAGAGCCGTCTGCTCCCGCCCATCGCCATGCTGAGCCTGATCACCCTGCCGCAGGTCGGCCTCATGGCGCAGCGCGAACTGACCCATACCGTTGCCCTGCTGTTTGCGACCTCGCTCTTCCTCTTCGGCTTTTTTCGCACACTTCGGCAGCCGACGATCGGCAGCTATCTCGTCATCGGCATCGCCACCGGCATTGGCCTCATCTCCAAATATAATTTCGCCATTCTGCCGTTTGCCGCCTTCGTCGCAGTCCTGGTGGACCGAAAGTGGCGCAGCCGTCTGTTGGACTGGCGTCTGCTGCCGGCGTTCGCAATCGCCATTCTGATCGTTCTGCCGCATGCGCTCTGGCTGCCCGATAATCTCGTCAGCGCTTCGGCCCCGACCATGGAGCGGATGACCGCCGAGCACGAGGCCGCCGCTGGCCTTCCCCGTATCGGACAGGGGCTGTTGTCCCTCGTCATCGCCGTCCTCGGCTTCGTCGCGTTGCCGATCGTTGTCTTCGCGGCAGCCTTCCGACGGGATTTCTTCCGTGCGCTTTCCGCGTCCAGCCCGATGATCCGGGTCATTGAGCGGATGATGGTCGTCAGCCTGCTTGCCTTCGTCGGTGTCGTCATCGTCGCCGGCGCAAGCGATATCCACGAGCGCTGGCTCGACCCGTGCCTGCTCGTCCTGCTGATCTATCTGTTCCTGAAGCTGGAAACCGCAGGCTTCGATCTTTCCGCAGGCCTTGTACGCTTCCGGCCTGTGGTGCCGGTCTTCATGGTCGTCATCCTGGCGATCCTTCTGCTACGGATCGTCGCCATGCAATATACCGGCGTTTATACGAGAACGAATGTGCCCTTCTCCGGCTACGTGGCCGAACTGACCGCGGCCCGCAAGCCGGTTCTCATTGTGGCGGGAACCAAGTTCGTGGCCGGCAACATGAAGCTGGAATTCCCCGACGTTCCCGTCGTGATCCCATTCTTTCCAGGCCCCGGAGTGCCTGAATATGCGACTGCGAAGGGTCCTGTGCTCGTCGTCTGGCGCGGAGAAACCGCAAATGACCCCACCATTTCTCCCGACTTTGCCGATGATCTCGTGAAATCGGGTATTCATCTGCAGGAGGTGAAGACGCTGACCCTTCCCTATCTTTTCGGTGACGGCAAACGTACGTTCTCGATTGGTTATTCCTGGCTGGAAGGCGGCGCGAAGTAGGTTTCGGCAAGTCGGCCGATTGCGGGAAAGCGGCATTGCCCGCTGGCAACGGGCGGACACTTCATGTAGTAGGCTTCCGCAAGCGCGGCGGCGGCAGTAAGATTGCAAGGCCGCTCGGCCTTTTGGAGATGCAAAGTTGCAGACAACGGTAGAGCCCATTCGCGGCACGAATGATCCGGTACAATCGCTTGAGCTGTCGCTGGTCGTGCCCGTTTTCAACGAAGAGGAAAGCGTCGGCCCGCTGGTCGAGCGCATCGTTGCGGCGATGGCCGAGTATTCGCATCGCTGGGAACTGATCCTCGTCGACGACGGCAGCACGGATGCGACGCTCGTCAATGCCCGCAAATTCGTCGGACACGAGGGCCTGGCGCTCCGGATTGTCGAGCTGCAGCGCAACTTCGGCCAGACCGCCGCCATGCAGGCCGGCATCGATACCGCTCGCGGCCGGCTGATCGCGACGATGGACGGCGATCTGCAGAATGACCCGAAGGATATCCCTTCGATGGTCTCCGAGCTCGAGCGGCGCCAACTCGACCTCCTGGTCGGCTGGCGCAAGAACCGCAAGGACGGCCTGTTCCTGCGCAAGATCCCGTCATGGTGCGCCAACTACCTGATCGGCCGCATCACCGGCGTCAAACTACATGATTACGGCTGCAGCCTGAAGATCTACCGTGCCTCGATCATCAAGCAGGTGAAGCTGATGGGCGAAATGCACCGCTTCATCCCGGCCTGGGTGGCCGGTGTCGTCCCGAGCTCGCGCATCGGCGAGATGGCCGTCACCCACCATGCTCGCGAACACGGCGTTTCGAAGTACGGCATTTCGCGCACCTTCCGCGTCATCCTCGACCTGCTGTCGGTCATGTTCTTCATGCGCTACAAGGCAAGGCCCGGCCATTTCTTCGGCTCGCTCGGTCTCGGTCTCGGCGCGGTTGCCATATTGATCCTGCTCTATCTCGGCTTCGACAAGTTCATCCTGGGCAACGATATCGGCACCAGACCCATGCTGATGGTCGGGGTCGTTCTCCTCCTTTCGTCGGTGCAGATGATCACCACCGGCATTCTGGCGGAAATGATCGCGCGTACCTATTATCGTGACGACGCCTCCCCGAACTATATCGTGCGGCAGATCTTCGACGATCAAAGCCAAGCGTAAGCCGGCAGCATGATGCTGGACCGCGCGACGAGGACGATCAGAACCGCGGCGCTGCTGCTTGCAGCCTATTTCGTGCTGAACATCGCGCTCAGGCTCGCGCTTCCGCACGCGCTGGAACTCGACGAGGCCGAGCAGTCCTTCTTCTCGCAATATCTGCTGGCGGGCTACGGTCCGCAGCCGCCCTTCTACAACTGGATGCAATATGCCGTCGTTTCGGTGACCGGCTTGTCGATGGGCGCGCTTATCATCCCGAAGAACATCCTGCTCTTCCTGTGTTACCTCTTTTACGGCCTTGCCGGGCGCGAGGCACTGAAGGACCAGAAGCTTGCCGCCGTCGGGATGATGGCGCTGATCACCCTGCCCCAGGTCTCCTATATGGCGCAGCAGGATCTGACCCACACGACGGCGCTGCTCTTTGCAAGTTCGCTCTTCCTCTATGGCTTCTTCCGCACGCTCGAGCGGCCCGGCATCGGCAGCTACCTCCTGCTCGGGCTTGCCACAGGCATCGGGCTGATCTCGAAGTATAATTTCGCGCTTATGCCCGTCGTCGCGCTGCTTGCCATCCTGCCCGATGCCGAGTGGCGGCGCCGGGCACTGGACTGGCGTATCCTGGCAGCGATCGTCATCGCGCTCATTATCGTGCTGCCGCACGCGATCTGGCTGCGGAGCAACCTCGAATTCGCCTCCTCCGATACTCTGGTCAAGATGGCCGCCGGCAACGAACCGGCTGGCGCGGTGCGGATCGGCAAGGGCATTCTTGCCTTTCTCATCGCCATCATCGCCTTTGCAGCGCTGCCCGTCGCCATTTTCGCCGCCGCCTTCCGCCGGGATTTCATCCAGGCGCTCTCATTCGGAAACCGCTGGACGGGGATGCTGGAGCGAATGATGCTCGCGAGCCTCGCCGGCATTCTTCTGATCGTGCTGCTCACCGGCTCCACGACGGTGCGTGAACGCTGGCTCGACCCGTTCCTGCTGGTGCTGCCGATCTATTTCCTGGCAAAGATGCAGGCGGCCGGACTCGACCTTTCCGCCGGACTGCGCCGCTTCCGGCCTGTCGTGCCGGTGCTGATGGCCTGCGTCCTGGTCGCGCTCGGCTTCCGCGTCGTCGGCGCCGGGCTGATCGGCACCTACAGCAGGCCGAATGTGCCGATGGCCGATCTCGTCCGCGATATGACCCGACAGGCCGAGCCCGCGCTGGTGATTGCCTCCGATCCCTATGTCGCCGGCAACATGCGCCTGCAGCTTCCCCATGTGCCCGTCGTCATCCCCGATTTTCCCGTTGCCGGCATTCCGGCCTACACAACAGCAGGCGGACCGGTGCTGATCGTCTGGCGCGGCAAGAAGACGGCGACGGCTGCGGACGCCGTCATGCCGGAGCGGTTTTCATCGGCGCTGACGGCGGCTGATATCACGCCGCAGGAGATCGGCGCCCTGTCCCTTCCCTATGCCTTCGGCCGCCAGGGCGATAATTTCGCACTCGGTTATGCCTGGGTTCGGCCGGGGGCGCGATAATGACCGAGACCAGGCTTCGCGACATCCGGTGGATTTTCGTCCTGCTGGCCGCCTATTTCGTGCTTCAGGTCGGCGTCCGGCTTGCAACCTCACATTCGCTCGATCTCGATGAGGCCGAACAGGTCTTCCGCTCGCAATGGCTCGCCGCCGGTTACGGCCCGCAGCCGCCATTTTACAACTGGCTGCAATATACTGTCTTCCAGTTTACAGGCGTTTCGCTGGCTGCCCTGTCCGTCGTCAAGAACCTTCTGTTGTTCAGCTCTTATCTGCTGTACGGCCTGACGGCGCGGCTCATCCTGCGCGACAAGGCGCTCGTGGCGATCGCAACGCTCGGGCTGCTGACGATCCCGCAGATGGTTTTCGAGATGCAACGGGATCTGACACACACAGTCGCGGTCTTCTTTTCTGCCAGCCTGTTCTTCTGCGGCTTCGTTCGCAGTCTGAAACAGCCGAGCGCCCTCTCCTATCTGATGGCGGGCATCGGCATCGGTTTCGGCCTGCTTGCCAAGTATAATTTCGCCATCCTGCCGGCGGCGGCCCTGATTGCCGCGCTGGCGGATGCGCGCCTGCGGCCGCGGATCTTCGACCGGCGGCTGGCGCTGACCGCGGTCGTGGCGCTCGTCATCATCCTACCGCATCTTTTCTGGCTGAATGACAATCTCGATTTCGCAAGCGCGCGCACGCTGGAGAAGATGACCGCGAGCGGCCACGCGAGTTATCCCATGCAGGTCGCCATGGGCATCGGCTCGCTCGCTCTCGCGGTCATCAGCTTCGCAGGATTGACGGTGGCGGTGTTTGCGGCCGTCTTCGGCAAGAAGCTTCGTTCGGCGCTCGGCGCCCGATCGGAATGGACTGGGCTTCTCGAGCGGATGATGCTCGTCTTCGTCATCGGCATCCTGCTCCTGATCGTCTTCGGCGGCGCGGCCGGGATCAAGGATCGCTGGCTGGTGCCGATGCTCTTCATCGTGCCGCTCTATCTCTGCTTGAAGATCGAGGCGGCGGGCGTGGAGACCGACAGGGCTTTCCGGCGTTTCATGCCCATCGTTGCCGTCATCATGATCGGCGTGCCGGCCGCCCTTTACGGCAGCGTGGCGAGCGCGAGCTTCTCAGGGCACTACGAACGATTGAACAGGCCCTATGCCACGATGCTGAAAAACCTGCGTCAACAGGCTGAACCGGCGGCAATCCTTGCCGGCGACAGCCTTCTTGCTGGCAATCTCAGGCAGGATATTCCCGGGGTACCGGTCCTCTCCGTCGATTATCCCGGCTTCCATCCGGATCTGACCGGCCGGCGACCGCTTCTCCTCGTCTGGCTGATACCGCCGAAGGGAGGCAGCGAAGCGCTCCCGCCTGATATGGCTCAATGGCTCCAGGCCAATCTCGGCGCCTCCGCGCCTGAGACGTCGGTGATCGACGTGCCCTATTTGTACGGCCGCGGCAGGGACAGCTATCGTTTCGGCTATGCCTGGATCAATCAGCCGGGCTGAGCGAAATCACGATTTCAGCTCCTTCCAGGCCGCGTCCAACGCCAGCCTGGTAATCCTTGCCATCTCGTCCACCTCCGCGTGGCTGATGACAAGCGGGGGCGAGGCGAGCATACGGTCGCCGGTGGCGCGCAGCACCAGGCCGTTCGCCAGTGCGTGGTTGCGTACCAGCGCGCCGATCTGATCGGGCTTGTCGAAGCGAGTGCGCGTGCTCTTGTCGGCAGCAAGCTGCAGGCCGCCCATGAGGCCGATGCCGACTGCCTCGCCGACAAGATCGTGTTCGGCCAGCGCTGCCCAGGCCTTGCCGAAATAGGGACCGATATCGTCGCGCACGCGCTCGACCAGTCTTTCCTCCTCGATGATGCGCAGGTTTTCGAGGGCGGCGGCGGCGCAGACCGGGTGGCCGGAATAGGTGAAGCCGTGATTGAAGTCACCGACCTCGTTGATCAGCACGTCGGCAATGCGGCCGCTGACCAGCACGCCGCCGATCGGCAGATAGCCGGAAGACAGTCCCTTGGCGATCGGCGCGAGATCCGGCTCGACGCCGAAATGCTGATGGCCGAACCAGGCGCCGAGACGGCCGAAACCGCAGATCACCTCGTCGGTCACCAGCAGAATATTGCGCGCCTTGCAGATGCGGTCGATCTCCGGCCAATAGGTCTCCGGCGGGACGATGACGCCGGCAGCACCCTGCACGGGCTCGGCGACGAAGGCGGCGACATTCTCCTCGCCGAGCTCGTCGATCTTCGCTTCCAGCTCACGCGCGACTTTGAGACCGAATTCGGCGGGCGAGAGATCGCCGCCCTCGCCGTACCAATAGGGCTGGCCGATATGGACGATGCCCGGGATCGGCAGATCGCCCTGCTCATGCATGTATTTCATGCCGCCAAGGCTGGCGCCGGCAACGGTCGAGCCGTGATAGCCGTTCTTCCTGGCGATGACGATCTTCTTCGACGGCTTGCCGACGGCGCTCCAATAGACGCGGGCCATGCGAAACCAGGTGTCGTTCGCCTCCGAGCCGGAGCCGGTGAAGAAGATATGGTTGAACCGTTCGCCGGCATGGGACGTCACCTTCTCAGCCAGCAGCGTCGCCGGCGTCGAGGTCGTGCCGAAGAAGGTGTTGTAATAAGGCAGCTCATTCATCTGCCTTGCGACGGCCTCGGTGATCTCCCTGCGACCATAACCGATATTGACGCACCAGAGACCGGCGAAGCCGTCGAGATATTTCCTGCCGTGATTATCGAAGATGTAGACGCCCTCGCCGCGCTGAATAATGCGCGTTCCCTCGGCATTCAGCTTCTTCATGTCGGCGAAGGGATGCAGATGGTGCGCGGCGTCGATAGCAGCAAGGTTGGAGGGCGGGTAAGTATCGGGCATGACTGGTAAAAGACCCTCGCGGATTGAAAGGCTGCTGTCGATGGGATAGGAGCTTGGCCTTGTCCCGGAGGATTTTCAAGGTCATGGCGAGCGACAGGATGGACGGCAAGGCCGATGGAGAGCCGCGTTTCGAAATCCTGATCGTCGGCATGAACGGTGAGTTGCGCGGCAAGCAGCTTCCTCAGAACAGCGAAGGTAAGATCTGGACCGGCGAGATCCGCCTGCCGACCTCGACGCAATCGCTCGACATTTGGGGCGACGACAATGACGATATCACTGGCCTGTCGCTGACGATCGGCGATCCCGACGGCATGGTCGTTGCCGACCGACGCAGCCTCGCGCCGATGCCCTGGGCGCCGGAGGGCTCGATGCAGGTGCTGGCCACCATGTGCGAATTCGACGGCAGCCCAAGCTTCATGGATCCGCGCGCCATCCTTGCCTCGGTGGTTGAGCGCTACAGGCTGCGCGGATTGACGCCCGTCGTCGCGACCGAACTGGAATTCTATGTGATGTCTGGAGACTGGCGCGAGACCGGACGCCCTTCCCCGCCCGAAAGCCTCACCTATCGCGGCGAGCCGAACGGTTTCCAGCTCTACGACATGAGCGCCGTCGATGCGCTCGACGCCTATCTGCAGACGCTGAGGGCCTATGCGAAGGCGCAGGGCCTGCCGGCGGATGCGACGACAGCGGAATTCGGGCCCGGTCAATTCGAAGTCAACCTCATGCACCGCGCCAATGCGCTGGCGGCGGCCGACGACTGCCTCTACTTGAAGCGCATCGCCGAACAGGCGGCGCGCCGCCACGGGTTGAAATCGACCTGCATGGCCAAGCCCTATACCGACCATGCCGGTTCCGGCCTGCATGTGCATGTAAGCGTCATCGACGAACAAGGCCGCAACATTCTCGACGCCAAAGGCGGCGAGCCGAAGCTGCTGAAATCGGTCACCGCAGGCATGCTCGACAGCATGCGCGAGGCGCAGCTGATCTTCGCCCCCTTCGCCAATTCCTACCGGCGCTTCCAGCCAGGCTCGTTCGCGCCCGTCGATCTGACCTGGGGCAGCGGCCATCGGGGCACGGCGATCCGGATCCCCGACAAGGAAGGGCCGGCCGCGCGCATCGAACACCGCGTCGCCGGCGCCGACGCCAATCCTTACCTGCTGCTGGCGGCGATCCTCGGCGGCATGCTCACGGGGCTCGACCACGAACTCAACCCCGGCGAGGAGACGACGCCGGCGCATACGCCCGCCAATACAACGCGACTGACACATGATTTCCTGAGCGCGGTCGATGCTTTCCGCGCCTCACCCTTCGTCGCCGATATCTTCGGCACACGCTATCAGGCGCTCTACGGCGACACCAAACGCAAGGAAGCGCTGGCGCACCTGCGCGCGGTCTCCGATTTCGATTACCGCACCTACCTGCCGCGTGTCTGACGTCTTCGGCCCTCACGCCGCGGGTTCGCGGCGTTCGTCCGCATCAATCTGAGCTGCCAGACCCTGCTTGACGAGAACCTTCAGTTCGCCGGGATGCAGACGGATCAAAACGTCGCGTTCGAGCGGCAGCAACTCGCCGTCCATGACGCAATTGGCCTTGGAGCGCAGCTTCGGGAAATGCAGGCGCACCTCGGCCGGATGCATCACCATGACATCGGCATTCTCGCGCACCTTTCCGCGCAGCATGTCGATGGCAAGGCGGGCGACACCAAGGGGTTTCAGCGGATTTGCCGTATAGAAGCCGAGCTCGCCGCTTCTGAGATTATCGGCATAAAGCAGCGCATTTTCGCCGAAAGGATTGTTGGAGACCGAGACCGCCGAGACCCTGCGGCGCTCACGCATGCCGGCTGCTTCGAACTCGACCTCGAACTCGGGCGGATTGAAGATCACGCCGAGAGCAGCCTTCATGCTCGCCCTGATCTTGCCCAGCCGCGAACGATAGCTGTAGGCGTTGCGGTAGCGCACCATGCGGGCATGCAAGCCGGCGGAAAACTGGTGAATGAAGGGGCGGCCATTGGCGCTGGCGATATCGACGTTGTCGATCTCGCCTGATGCAAGCACATCGAGCGCCTGCCAGATATCGAGCGGCACGCGCAGCGAGCGGGCAAAGAGGTTCATGGTGCCGGCCGGCACGACGCCAAGCGCGATGCCGTTTTTCCAGGCGATCGAGGCCGCCGCCGAAATCGTGCCGTCGCCACCACCGGCGACGATGCCGTCGATATCGTCGCGCTTGGCCGCCCGCTCCATGGCGGGAATGATTTCCTTGCCGGAGAAAACGATCGCCTCGAAATCGTGTCCGGCGTCGCGGAAAGCTGCTTCCGCCCTCTTCTCGTAGGCCAGCATATCGGTGGTCTTGAAGGTACCGCCGTCGCGATTGAAAAAGCCTACAAGCTTCATGAGGGCTCCCGTTCCTGGCGCGGAAATGGTCCTGCCTTGCTCCTCAGATGGTTGCGCCACCGGCGATTTCAAGCGCCGCCCCTTCACGGCAGGAAATGACAGAAATGCAAATATTGCAACGGACATATGCACATAGCAGGACGCTGCACTGCGAAAATTGCACTCGACGCCGGCCGCTGCATTGCGGATAGATCGGATATCGGAGAGATCGTCCACTTCCCGCCATTTATCCCGATCGCCTCGCGGCGACGCCAGGGGTCATTGCCAAGCAGAAAACCTTTCCACGGAGCTCTCATGACTGAGATCGCCATCAGTGATTCCATTGGTACCCGGCCGGGTGACGAACTGCCATCGGCAACGACCGTGGCCTTGGTTCAACTGGCGCTCGCTTGCGGCGGCTTCGGCATCGGTACCGGCGAATTCGCAATCATGGGGCTGCTGCCCAATGTCGCCGATACCTTCTCGGTAACGACGCCGCAGGCGGGATATGTCATCAGCGCCTATGCGCTCGGCGTCGTCGTCGGCGCGCCCGTCATCGCCGTTCTTGCCGCGAAGATGGCGCGCCGCACACTGCTTTTGACGCTGATGCTGGTCTTTGCCATCGGCAATATATCGAGCGCCATGGCGCCGACCTTCGAGGCCTTCACCGTGCTGCGCTTCATCACCGGTCTGCCGCATGGCGCCTATTTCGGTGTCGCCGCGCTTGTGGCCGCCTCGATGGTGCCGGTTCATCGGCGGGCACGCGCTGTCGGACGCGTCATGCTCGGACTGACTGTCGCAACTCTCCTCGGCACGCCGCTGACGACGTTTTTCGGCCAATCGCTCGACTGGCAGGTGGCGTTCCTGTCGGTCGGCGTCGTCGGCCTGCTGACAGTGGCCTTGATCTGGCTCTATGTTCCCAGGGACAGGGTTTCCGAAGAAGCGAGTTTCTCACGCGAACTCGGCGCCTTCCGCCGACCGCAGGTCTGGCTGACGCTCGGCATCGCCGCCGTCGGTTATGGCGGCATGTTTGCCATGTTCAGCTATATCGCCTCGACGACGACCGAGGTGGCGATGTTGCCGGAAACAGCCGTTCCGATCATGCTGGTGCTCTTCGGCGTCGGCATGAATGCCGGCAATTTCATCGGCTCGTGGCTCGCCGACAAGTCGCTGCTCGGCACGATCGGCGGCTCGCTCATCTATAATATCGTCGTGCTGACCACCTTCTCGCTGACTGCTGCCAACCCCTATATGCTCGGCCTCTCGGTCTTCCTCGTCGGCTGCGGCTTTGCCGCCGGCCCGGCGCTGCAGACGCGGCTGATGGATGTCGCTGCCGATGCTCAGACGCTGGCGGCGGCTTCCAACCATTCGGCCTTCAACATCGCCAATGCGATCGGCGCCTGGCTTGGTGGTCTCGTCATCGCCTGGGGCTATGGGTTTGCGGCAACCGGCTATGTCGGCGCGGCACTCTCCTTCCTCGGCCTGTTCGTCTTCGCCGCCTCCGCCCGCCTGGAGCGTCGCAGCACGCAGGTGGCGTAGCGCATCTCCGCCTGCAATGCGAACAGGTGCGACATTCTGGCGTTAAGCATTTAGCCGGCTTGACTTTTTCCGCGTTCGGGACCACCTAGCATACATGTGGACGGCACCTGTCGGCCACGGATTTCAACGGAGTCATCTTAGCGATGCCAAGCGACAGTAGCAGTCGATTGCCTTTGCCGTACGCGGCCGCCCTCGTGCGCTGACCGACTCCTGTCGGCTCGCCCGATCGGACGCTACGGCGGATCGACGGAAAGGCGAGCCTCATGAATATCAATCGCTTCCCTCTTCGGGCAGGCCATGCCGCCCGTGCCTTCATCAACAACAGCCGCGGCGCCACGATCGCCGAACGCGTCGACGCGTTGAACGCGCTCAGCATCCAAGACGCCGGGCGGGTGCTGTCGGCCATGCCGCTCGACTATGCCGTCAACATTTTCGACCGGCCGGAGCTTCGCAACGCCGCACAGATCCTCGCGCTGATCAGCGCCGAGGACGCCGCACGGCTGCTGCACGGCATGTCCAACGACCGCGTCGCCGACGTGCTGCTCGAACTCGACGGCGAGACCCGCGCCCGGCTGTTCTCCAGCCTCGACGAGCCGGTGCGCGTCGCCATCCAGCATCTGATGGGCTATCCGCCACGCACGGCCGGCGGCATCATGACGACGGAGTTCGTCAGCGTGCCCGACAGCTGGACCGTTGCCCAGACGCTCGATCATGTGCGCCAGGTCGAACGCTCGCGCGAGACCGTCTATGCTATCTATGTGCTCGACGAGCGCAGCCATGCGCTGATGCATGTGGTGACGCTGCGCCGCCTCATCACCGGCGAGCCTGACGCCTCCATCCTCACGGTCGCCCAGAAAGGCGTTCCGGTTTCGGCCGATCCGCTGATGAAGCAGGAGGATGTTGCCCGGTTGATCCGCAAACACGACCTGCTCGCCTTGCCGGTGACCGACGAACATGGGCAGGTGCTCGGCATCGTCACGGTCGACGACGTGATCGATACGATGATTTCGGACACGACGGAAGCAGCCCAGAAGTTCGGCGGCATGGAGGCGCTCGGCCAGCCCTATATGAAGATCGGCTTTGCCGGCATGATCCGCAAGCGGGCCGGCTGGCTCGCCGCCCTGTTCCTCGGCGAGATGCTGACGGCGAGCGCCATGCAGCATTTCGAAGGCGAGCTGGAAAAGGCCGTGGTGCTGACGCTGTTCATCCCGCTGATCATGAGCTCGGGCGGCAATTCCGGTTCGCAGGCGACGTCACTGATCATAAGGGCGCTGGCGCTCGGCGAGCTGAAGCTTTCGGACTGGTGGAAAGTGCTCTTCCGCGAGCTGCCGACCGGCATCGTGCTCGGCGCGATCCTCGGCCTCGTCGGCTTCATCCGCATCGTCTTCTGGCAATCGGCCGGGCTCTACAATTACGGCCCGCACTGGCCGATGGTCGCCGTCACAGTGTTTGCCGCGCTGATCGGGATCGTCACCTTCGGCTCGATCTGCGGCTCGATGCTGCCGTTCGTGCTGCAGAAGCTCCGGCTCGACCCGGCCAGCGCCTCGGCCCCCTTCGTCGCCACGCTGGTCGACGTCACCGGCCTCGTCATCTACTTCTCGGTGGCGCTGCTCATCCTCAGCGGGACCCTGCTGTAGCACCCAAGACCCCTCCCCAACCCCTCCGCACAAGGGGAGCTTAAACTGCCGCACCCGCATCCCAACTATTGACCTTTGATGGGGAGCGAGACGGTGCCCCAGATTAGTCCCTCCCCCTTGTGGGGAGGGGTTGGGGAGGGGCTTTTATTAGCGAGAAAAACTATTGGGAAATTATCTTCCCTCGGGCAGTTTCAACGGCCCATGCGTCTTGATGCTGCGGATGGCGAAGTTCGAGCGGATGTCGCTGACGTTCGGCAAGGTCAGCAGCGTGTCCGTCAGAAGCCGTTCATAGGCGGCGAGATCTTCCACTACCACTTCGGCCAGGAAATCGGCTGTTCCCGAAATCAGGAAACAGGAGACGATTTCGGGGATGGCGAGCAATGCCTTCTGCTGCGCCTCGGAATTTTCGCGGCTGTGATGCACCACCTTGAATTCGACGAAGACCGTCAGGCCGAGACCGACCTCCTTGCGATCGATATCGGCGGTGTAGCCGCGGATGATACCGGAGCGTTCGAGATTACGGATGCGACGCAGGCAGGGCGACGGCGAGAGGTTCACCTTCTCGGCGATCTCGACGTTGGTGGCCCGCGCATCCTCCTGCAGGCATTTCAGGATGGCAATATCGAATTTATCGAGATTTGGCACTTTCGTGAAATCCTTGGGCATGATTTAGCAGAAGATTGCGTATAGCACGCTTTTCGAGCCACAGATAGCAAGGACATGCCCCGGCTCTCGGCGCTAATCTCTTCCTCAACCGGACAAGATCCGGATGGAGGAAAGGATTAGGGACGATGAGCACGATTGTATTTTCAAAAGACAAATCGCCTTCGCAGACGTTCGGTTATGCCGCCGGCAGTATCACCGTACTGATCTGGGCGACCTGGTTTCTGGCGACCCGCCACAGCGCGGCGACGTCGCTTGGCTCCATCGATATCGGCCTCATCCGCTTCGGCATTCCGGCGCTCGCGCTTTCGCCCGTCTGGCTTCGCATCGGTCTGCTGCCGAAGGGCGTGCCGCTCTATCTGCTGGCGATCATGGTCGCCGGCTGCGGCGCGATCTTCTTTCTGGTCACGACGCTTGCCATTCACTCCACACCGGCAGCTTCCTCCGGTATCCTGCTCGGCGGCTCCATGCCGCTTGCCACCGCACTGATCGGCATTCTCTTGTTTCGGGAACGGCCGGATGCCACACGCATTGCCGGGCTGGCGGCAATCGTCGGCGGCGTCCTGATCCTGCTTGCCCGCAGCCTTGCCGATGCCTCCCTGCCCTGGACAAGCTTTGTCATGCTGCCGGCCGGCGCCGTGCTCTGGGCAAGCTACACCCATGCCTTTCGCCGCTCGGGTCTGACGGCCATTCAGGCCAGCGCGCTGATTGCCGCCTGGTCTTTCCTGATCATGGCGATGCTCGCACTCGTCTTCGGAATCTCGCTGCCGCAGGCCCCGCTTGCCGAAATCGGCCTCCAGGTTTTGAGCCAGGGCATTCTGTCAGGCCTCGTCGCCATGGTCGCCTATGGCACGGCGGTCCGCATCCTCGGCGGAACACAGGCCGCCGCCTTTACGGCTTTGACGCCTGTTCTTGCGACCCTCGGCGGCGGTCTCCTGCTCGGCGAAACGATCGGCCTTGCCGAAATCAGTGCCGCGGTGGTCACCGGCATCGGCGTCGCACTTTCGACGGGAATTGCCGCGCGACGCTGACCATCAGCCGCGACCGACATTACGAAGCCGCCGGCAGCCATCGCTGCGGCGGCTTTTCAGCGTGTTCTCGGTCTCTCAGGCCTGAATGACGACAACCCTGGCTCCGACCTCGACGCGGCTATAGAGATCAATCACATCGTGGTTCATCATGCGGATACAGCCGCTCGACATGGCGAGGCCGATCGATTCCGGCTGATTGGTGCCATGAATGCGGAAATGCGTGTCGTTGCCGCCGCGATAGAGATACATCGCCCGCGCGCCGAGCGGATTGTTCGGGCCGCCCGGCATGCCGCCGGCAAGCCTGCGATAGCGTTCTTCGCGGCGCTGCATGTTTTCCGTCGGCGTCCAGCTCGGCCACTCGGCCTTGCGTCCGATATAGGCGTTGCCGGCAAATGCCAGTCCCTCGCGGCCGACACCGACACCATATCGCATCGCCCTGTTGTCATCGAGGACGTAGTAGGCGCGACGCGCCGGCGTGTCGATGACGATCGTGCCCGGCGCATGCGCGCTTTCATAGGCCACTTCCTGGCGGCGAAGTTCCGGCTTGATCTTGTCGATCGGCACCTGCCTCAACGGAAACTTTTCATCCGGAAGTGCTGCATAATTCGTCTGGCTGTTGAGGCCGGTCGAGGAGCAGCCGGCGACAAAAAGCGGCAGAGCGATCAGAAAACCCCGACGGGAGATCGTCATGAATGTGTCCTTAGTGCGTCAACAAGATGTCGCAAGCTAAGGAATTTATGGTTAACGAATGGCTAACGGCAGCCGTCGAAAGGCGATCACGAAGACGTCAGCGGTCGAAATCACCGCCGATGTCCGCGATGCGCCTCACATATTCGGATAGACCGGCCCCTCGCCGCCCTGCGGCGGCACCCAGTTGATGTTCTGGTTGGGGTCTTTGATGTCGCAGGTCTTGCAGTGCACGCAGTTCTGGGCGTTGATGACGAAGGTCTTGTCGCCATCCTTCTCCACCCATTCGTAGACGCCGGCCGGACAGTAGCGGGTCGACGGCCCGGCATAGATGCCGAGCTCGGAGCTCTTCTGCAGCCCCATGTCCTTGACCTGCAGATGCACCGGCTGGTCTTCCTCGTGATTGGTGTTCGACAGGAACACCGAGGACAGACGGTCGAAGGTCAGGACGCCGTCGGGTTTCGGATAGGCGATCGGCTTATGCTGGGATGCCGGCTCCAGGGACTGCGCATCCGTCTTGCCGTGCTTCAGCGTGCCGAAGAAGGAGAAGCCGAGCAGCGTGTTAGTCCACATGTCGAGACCGCCGAGCGCGACGCCGAGCGCCGTGCCGAACTTCGACCACAGCGGCTTGACGTTGCGCACCCGTTTCAGGTCGCGGCCGATGTCGGTGCCACGCCATTCATTCTCGATCTCGACCACCTCGTCATGGCTGCGGCCTGATACAATCGCCGCAGCAATCTTCTCGGCGGCCAGCATGCCCGACAGCACCGCATTGTGGCTGCCCTTGATGCGCGGCACGTTGACCAGACCGGCCGAACAGCCGATCAGCGCCCCGCCCGGGAAGGATAGCTTCGGCACCGACTGGTAGCCGCCCTCGGTAATAGCGCGCGCGCCATAGGAGAGCCGCTTGCCGCCCTCGAAGGTTCCGCGGATCGCCGGATGGGTCTTGAAACGCTGGAACTCCTCGAAGGGATAGAGATAGGGGTTCTTGTAGTTCAGGTGAACGACGAAGCCGACGGCCACCAGATTGTCTTCGAGGTGATAGAGGAAGGAGCCGCCGCCGGTCTTCATGCCGAGCGGCCAACCGAAGGAATGCTGCACAAGGCCCGGTCTGTGGTTCTCCGGCTTGACCTGCCAGAGCTCCTTGATGCCGATGCCGAATTTCTGCGGCTCGCGGTCCTTCGAGAGATCGAACTTGGCGATCAGCTGCTTGGCAAGCGAGCCGCGCACGCCTTCGCCGATCAGCGTGTATTTGCCGCGCAGCTCCATGCCGCGGGTGTAGTTCGGGCCGGGTTCGCCGTTCTTGTCGATGCCCATGTCGCCGGTGGCAACGCCGACTACCGCACCCTTGTCATCGTATAGCACTTCGGCGGCGGCGAAACCCGGATAAATCTCGACACCGAGTTCTTCTGCTTTCGCCGCCAGCCAGCGACAGACATTGCCGAGAGAGACGATGTAGTTGCCGTGATTGTTCATCAAGGGCGGCATCAGCACATTCGGCAGACGGATCGAGCCGGCCGGGCCGAGTACCAGGAAGTGATCTGCCGTCACCTCCGTCTTGAACGGATGATCGGCTTCCTCACGCCAGCCGGGCAGCAGCCTGTCGATGCCAATAGGATCGACGACGGCGCCGGAGAGGATATGGGCGCCGACCTCGGCCCCCTTCTCCAGCACCACCACCGACAGTTCCGGATTGACCTGCTTCAGCCGGATCGCCGCCGCCAGACCGGCAGGACCGGCGCCGACGATCACAACGTCGAATTCCATGCTCTCGCGTTCGGGCAGCTCAGTCGTCTCGGTCATTCATTCGTCTCCGCTTGGCCAGTGGCCATCATCCCATGGCCACTGTCTTGTCAAAACCGCGAAGCATTGTCGAGCCGGGATGCGACAGCCAATCCTCAATTCGCACAAAGACATTTCAGCCGATGCGAGACTTACAGTACCGCTTACGTTAACGTCAAATGCGAAACCTGTGAGACCACGGCCCTCCCTTTCCCTTTTTGTCGCCCGCGCCTTATACAACCCTCGAAGACATCGGAGGAAATCATGGATCTCGGCATCAAGGGCAAACGGGCGCTCGTTCTCGCCTCCTCGCGCGGGCTTGGCCTCGGCATCGCCGTAGCACTCGCACGCGAAGGTGCAAACGTGCTGCTTTGCGGACGCAGTGGCGAACAGCTGGAGGCCAATTGCGCGGCGATCAACAGCGAAGGAAATGGCCGGGCCGACTGGATCTGGGCCGATCTCGGCGATGAGCGCTTCGTCGAGACGGCAACAACGGCGGTGAAGGAGAAGTTCGGCGGCATCGACATCCTCATCAACAATACCGGCGGACCAACGCCCGGTACGACGGAGGAGATGACGGCCGAAAAGCTCGAAACCTACTTCCTCTCCATGGTTGCGCGGGTGATAACGCTCACCAATGCGCTGCTGCCCGATATGAAGGCGCAAGGCTGGGGCCGCATCCTCACGGTTGCCTCATCAGGCGTGATCGAACCGATCGCCAACCTGGCGCTGTCGAACACGCTGCGCCCGGCGCTTGCCGGCTGGAGCAAGACGCTTGCCTCCGAAGTGGCGAGCTTCGGCATCACCACCAACCTGCTTCTGCCGGGCAGCATCCTGACGAGGCGGCTCGACGACCTCGACGGCGCCGCGGCAAAGCGGACGGGCAAAAGCCTCGAGGAAATTCGCGCCGACAAAGAGGCGCGCATTCCCGTCGGCCGCTATGGCACGGTCGAGGAATTTGCCGCAACGGCCGCCTTCTTGTGCAGCCAGCCGGCAAGCTACATTACCGGCTCGCTGATCCGCTGCGACGGCGGCGCCGCACGGTCCGTCTAGAGCCGCTCAGGCCGCACGGGCCGCCGCAGCGGCCCAGGTCGCCGCGCTCCGGATCATCTGTTCGACATTCGCCGGATCGTCGGCAAGTTCGGCGAGTTCGGAAAGCCGATGGAAGCCCGTCAGGATCGCGATGCGCCGCCGGTCAAGCCTGCGTCCGGTCAGGATTTCATAGGCCGAGACGATGCGCGCGGTCAGATCGGGCGAGATGAAGTTCGAGTAGATGAACTCCTGGTGCAACGGACCGAAACCTGAATCGGCGAAATCGTAAATGCCGTTGAGCCTACCCTGGCGATAGTCGAAGGCCATATTCCAGCCGTGACCGTCGAAGAAACCGTAGACGTTGCCGTAGGGATCCGGCGGCAAGGCTTCGAAATCCGAAACAACGGTTTCGGCAAAGCCCTTGATATCAGCCGGCAGCAGCGGCAAAGCCTTCGTCCGAACCGCCTCCGGCGATTGCCATGGCTGGATCGCTCCGGCGCCGGCCGCCCGCAGGCGATCGGCATCGAGCGCGTGCAGTTCGGCGTAGAAACGCGCGAGGTCATCCGCCAGGCGCTGACGGCCGCCCTCTCCCAGCGCATCGTAATCTTCGGCAATGAGGTGTTCGCCCTCGAGCTTGGCGTGGCTGGAGAAGATCGGCGGCCCGTCGTGAATGCGCATGTCGGGAACTGCCATCGACAGCGAGGGTCGAACGATATCGAGCACAGCGGCTTCCTTCACGAGCGCTCTTTCGGCGCCGAGATGGCGGGGAAACTTGAAGATCAGCGTGTCGTCGACGTCGACTGCCATCGAATCCCAGCCCTTCGCCGCGAGCTTGAAAACGGAGGCCGTCAGTTCCGGAAATACACTTGTGATGAGAGAGCGAAATTCGCTGACGTTCAACTCTGTCATGACGACCTGCCTTTTCTGTTTTCCCTGTTCTTTGGATGCAGGCGAGCAGCATCGGCCTGTCGAAACCCGTCGGCGTCCAGCCGCCGAAGCCGCGCCAAGTGGCACCCGCACTATATTAGTATAATTTGAATATTACGGAATATTCATTACAAAAATTTAAGCCGTTATAACCACTTAGTGATCGCGACACGGGAATTATGTCTTTTTTGCGCCGCAATATAAGCGGCTCAATCAAAGCATAAAATTTGCACCCTTGCTCAAACCCCGGTCTAGCCCATGAAGAAATTTTGGATCACCGTCAGCTTTGTCGCAATCGCCGCGGTCGGCGTTTGGCAATTCGGGAATCTGGTCCCTTATGCGGCGCGCATTCCCTACCTCTCCGAGCTCATCAAGCAGCCGGCCGGCGGCAATGGCGGCAGCAGGCAGGCACAGGGCGATCAGACACAGGCAAATCAGGCGCCGACCGACCAGGCCGAGAATGGCGGGCAACACCAGGGTGGCGGGCGCAGACGCGGCGGCGGTCCAACTGTCGTCAAAACAGTTGCTGCGGTGAAAACGACGCTGCCGACGGATGTCACCGCGTCCGGCTGGGCCGATGCCGACGACAATACGACCATGGCCGCACAGGAACAGGGCCTGATCGTCAGCATCAATGCGCAGGATGGAGCGACCGTCAAAGCCGGCGACCTTATCGCCAAGCTGGACGACCGGACGGCGAAGGCGGCGGTCGACAAAGACAATGCGATGATCGTCCGGGATACGGCAACGCTTTCGGAAGCAGAGACGGCGCTGGTTCGCGCGCAGGACCTGTTCGACCAGAAGGCCGGCACGCAGCAGAGCCTCGACCAGGCAAGAGCTGCCCGCGACACCGCCGCGGCCACGGTCGAGGCTGACAAGGCCACCCTCGACTCGGATCAAGTCATCCTCGAGAATACAGATATCCGGGCGCCCTTCGACGGCCGGCTCGGCGATATTGCCGTCAGCAAGGGCGCCTTCCTCAATGCCGGCTCGGCAATCGTCACCATCGCGAAATACGATCCGATCTATGTGAAATTTCACCTGCAGGAACGTTATCTGCGCGTCCTGAAGAAGGCGCTGGCACTCGGTCCGGTCGAGGTCAGCACAGTTCCCGCTTCCACCAAGGGGCAGATCCGCAAGGGCGAAATCAGCTTCTACGACAACACGGTCGATACCGCCTCGGGCACGATCTTGGCCAAGGCAAAGTTCGAGAATGCCTCCGGTGCGCTCTGGCCTGGCCAATCGATCAACATCATCGTGCATTTCAACAACGACCAACAGCAGGTGGTGGTGCCGACGGTTGCCGTCAGCCCCGGCCCGGACGGGTTCTTCGCCTTTGTCGTCAAGGACGGCAAATCGCATCTGACGCCGGTCACCGTCGCCCGCGCCAATGGCGGCTTTACCGCCATCGAATCGGGTCTTCAGCCGGGCGACCATGTCGTCATCGAAGGCCAGGGCCAGCTCAGCGACCAGCAGGCAATCAACGAGCAGTTCGACGACAAGACCCTTGATGTCGCCTCTGCCGAAGAGCCTCGGCAACCGCAGCAGTCCGAGACGATCGCCGTGGGAGCTCAGCAATGATCCCGATTTTTTGTATCCAGCGCCCCGTCGCGACGACGCTGCTTGCCATCGGCGTCATTCTGGCCGGTCTTGCCGGCTACCGGCTCGTGCCGGTTGCAGCCCTGCCGCAGGTCGATTTTCCGACGATCAACGTTTCGGCCCAGCTGAGCGGCGCCTCGCCGCAGACCATGGCGACCTCGGTTGCCACGCCGCTGATCAAACAGTTCGAGACCATTCCCGGGATCAGCGAAATCAGCGCCTCGAGCTCGCTCGGCAGCACCAGCATCGTGCTGCAGTTCGATCTCAACCGCGATATCGACGCGGCCGCAGCCGACGTGCAGGCGGCGATCTCGCACGCGACCCGGCAGCTGCCCGACAACTTGACGACACCACCGAGCTATCGCAAGACCAACCCAGCCGATGCGCCTGTGATGCTGCTCTCCGTGCAGAGCAACACCATGCCGCGCAGCAAGCTCGACGAGATCGCCGAGGACATCATCTCGCCATCGCTTTCGACGCTGCCCGGCGTTGCCCAAGTCAGCGTCTATGGTGCGCAGACCTATGCCGTGCGCGTCGAAGTCGACCCCAACAGGCTGCTCACCCGCGGCATCGGCATCGACACCGTCAACAAGGCGCTTGCTGCCGCCAACAGCCAGCAGCCTGTGGGGACGCTGCAGAACAATTCGCAGAGCATGACGATCACCGCCAACACGCAGCGCACCAATGCCGACCAATTCCGCTCGCTCGTCATCGCCAATCCGAATGGAGCGCCGATCCATCTGGGTGATGTCGCCGATGTGCAGGATGGGGTCGAGAACCAGTATACCGGCAGCTGGTATGATGGCCAGCGCGGCATTATCCTCGCCATCCAGCGTCAGCCGGATGCCAATACGGTCGATGTCGTCGATGCGATCAACGCCAAGCTGCCGCAGCTGCACGCCGAAATTCCGTCTTCGGTGACGACCGTGGTCATGAACGACGCCGCAAAACCCATTCGCGCCGCCATCGCCGACGTGAAGTTCACACTGTTCCTGACGATCGGCCTCGTCGTTCTCGTCATCTATCTCTTCACCGGCCATGCGACCGCGACGATCATTCCGGGGCTTGCCGTTCCGCTGTCGCTGATCTCGACGTTCGGGATGATGTATGTGCTCGGCTACAGCATCGACAATATCTCGCTGTTGGGGCTGACGCTCGCGGTGGGTCTGGTGGTGGACGATGCGATCGTCATGCTCGAAAACATCCTGCGTCACGTCGAAGAAGGCATGCCGGTGCGTGAAGCGGCGATCAAGGGAGCGGGCGAAGTCAGCTACACCATCATTTCCATGTCGGTTTCGCTGATCGCGGTCTTCATCCCGATCCTCTTGATGGGCGGCGTCGTCGGCCGCGTGTTCAACGAATTCGGCATGGTCGTTGCCATCGCCATCATATCGTCAGCGATCGTCTCGCTGACGGTGACGCCGATGCTCGGCTCGCGTCTTTCCAACAATCACAGCCGGCCGCCGCTCCTCATTCGCCTCTTCGATGCAGGCTTCGAGCGGACGCTCAACGGCTACGACAGGGCAGTTGGCTGGTGCCTTCGCCATCGTCTGACGATCCTCGGCATCTTCCTGGGCTCCGTCGCACTGACGTTCTATTTCTTCATGACGCTGCCGACGAGCTTCTTCCCGCAGGAGGATATCGGCCGCCTGTCGATCAGCACGCAGGCCCGGCAGGACATTTCCTATTCCGCCATGGAGGCGCTCCAGCAGCAGGCGGCAGCCGCCGTCAAGGCGAACCCGGCGGTCAATCACGTGATGTCGACAATCGGCGGCAACCCGAACAAACCGCAGAACAATGGCTCGATGTTCGTCGAACTCAAGGACAAGAAGGAGCGCCCGCCGCTTGATCAGACATTGCGTGAGCTGCGCACTGCAATCAACAAGATTCCCGGATTGCAGGCCTTCGTGACGCCGAACCAGAGCCTGCGCTTCGGCGGCCGCCAGACCGCCAGCCAGTATCAGCTGGTCATCCAGGCGCTGAGCGCCGACCAGACCAACCTCTGGGCCGGCAAGATCCAGGCGGCGATGCGTGGTGACCGCGGGCTGTTCACCGATGTGACATCGGATGCCCAGAACAACGCCCTGCAAGCCAATATCGTCATCGATACCGAGCGGGCGGCCGCCTATGGGATCGACAATGATACGCTGCGCACGACGCTGCAGGAATCCTTCAGCGGATATGCAGCGGCGGAGATCCAGTCGACCGGCGACAGCTACGACGTCATCGTCGAATACGACACCAGCAAGCCCTGGGACGACCAGAAGCTGTCGGAGATTCGCGTAGCCTCGTCCAATGGCAGTCTGGTGCCGCTTTCGAACTTCGCGCACGTCCGGCGCACCACCGGCCCCGTGACGATCAATCAGACGGGCCAGCTCGTCTCGACCACCGTTTCCTTCAACCTGCCCGAGGGCGTTTCGCTCAGCGACGCGACGGCAGCGATCGACCAGATCAAGAAGGAGATCGGCCTGCCGGCCGATGTCTTCACCTCCTATGGCGGCACGGCCGAGATCTTCGAACAGTCGCAAGGCAATACGCCCTATCTGATCCTGGCGGCCATTCTGACCATCTATGTCGTGCTCGGCGTCCTCTATGAGAGCTTCATCCATCCGCTCACCATTCTGTCCGGCCTGCCCGCGGCGGCCTTCGGTGCGCTGCTCGCCTTGAAGATCACGGGCTTCGACCTGTCGATCATTGCCCTCATCGGCCTGTTGATGCTGATCGGCATCGTCAAGAAGAACGCGATCATGATGATCGACGTGGCGGTGGAGACCATGCGCACGACCGGCGAAAAAGCGACGGCAGCGATCCACGAGGCATGCGTGCGGCGCTTCCGGCCGATCATGATGACGACCTTCTGCGCCCTGCTCGGCGCCCTGCCGATCGCGCTCGGCACCGGCGCCAGCTCGGAGCTACGCCAGCCGCTCGGTATCGCCGTCGTCGGCGGCCTCGTCGTGTCGCAGCTGCTGACGCTGTTCATCACCCCCGTCATCTTCGTCGAGATGGACCGCTTCGGAAGCTTCCTCGGCAGGCTGATGGGCCAGAAGAAGGTCGAGGAGCCGGTGTTGCAGGAGACAAGGGCGCTGGCCGCCGAGTAAGGCGTTCTGACGATACCGGGCCTTGCCGGTCCGCTTCTTGCCCGAGCGGGAAGCGGACATGGCGGCGCGCCTCGATCTTCAATCCACTTGAATGTGTCACGCCGCTATGGCATCAACCGCCCTCCTTGATCCGGGCGTCCTTACGCCCTTGCGGAGCGCTGCTCCGTCTCCATCAACAATCGGCATGAAGAGGTGCGGGCATGGCTCAGGCGCTGGGTTTCGACTTCGGCACGACGAATACGGTTCTCGCCATGGCGGATGGCGGGGCAACGGGCTCGATGACGTTCACAAGCGCAGCCGGCACGGCCGACAGCATGCGGACGGCACTCTCCTTCATGAAGGACTCCCAGCTCGGCGCCTCGGCGCTGAAGGTGGAGGCGGGCCATGCGGCGATCCGGCAATTCATCGACAATCCCGGCGAATGCCGGTTCCTGCAGTCGATCAAGACCTTTGCGGCAAGCGCGCTGTTCCAGGGCACGCTGATCTTCGCCAAGCGGCACAATTTCGAGGACCTGATGGAGATCTTCGTGCGGCGCCTGCGCAACTATGCCGGCGACAGCTGGCCCTCGGATGTCAGCCGCATCGTCACCGGCCGTCCGGTGCATTTCGCCGGCGCCAGCCCCGATCCGGCGCTGGCGACCGAACGTTACAACGAGGCGCTGTCGCGCTTCGGCTTTCCCGAAATCCACTATGTCTACGAGCCGGTCGCCGCCGCCTTCTATTTCGCGCAGAATCTGAAGCAGGATGCGACGGTGCTGGTCGCCGATTTCGGTGGCGGCACGACCGACTATTCGCTGATCCGCTTCGAAACCGTCGCCGGCAGGCTGACGGCAACGCCGATCGGCCATTCCGGCGTCGGCGTCGCCGGCGATCATTTCGACTATCGGATGATCGACAACATCGTCGCTCCGCTAATCGGCAAGGGAAGCCATTTCAAGAGCTTCGACAAGATTCTCGAAGTGCCGTCCAACTACTATTCCAGCTTCGGTCGCTGGAACCAGCTGTCGATCTTCAAGACCACGCGGGAGTTCGAGGATTTGAAGAAACTGGTGCGCACCAGCCTGGAGCCGGAAAAGCTCGAAATCTTCATCGACCTCATCGACCATGACGAAGGCTATCCGCTCTACCAGGCGGTGTCGGCGACAAAGATGGCGCTCTCGGCTGCCGACGAGGCGCTTTTCGACTTCGCGCCGCTTGGCCGCGGCGGACAGCGCAGCATCAAGCGCCGCGACTTCGAAGGCTGGATCGCCGAGGATCTCGCCCGCATCGAAGGTGCGCTCGACGAGGTGCTCGTCAAGACCGAGACGAAGCCTGCCGACATCGACAAGGTGTTCCTGACCGGCGGCACCTCCTTCGTGCCGGCGGTGCGCCGCATCTTCACCGAGCGCTTCGAGCGCGGCCGGATCGAAAGCGGCGGCGAACTGCTGTCGATCGCCCATGGACTGGCGCTGATCGGCGAACGCGACGACATCACGCAATGGACTGTGCAATAAAGCCGGCAAGTGCGGCCAATGTGCCGCCCGCCCTTTCAATGCCACGATCTCTTCGCTAGATTTGCCGCATGATCTCCGCCAACGACCTTTCCCCCGCCGAGCTTGCAGCGCTTCTGCATTTCCATGCGGATGCCGGTGTGGAATGGCTGCTGGAAGAAGAGGCGGTCGACCGCTTCGCCGAATTCGAGGCGATAAAGGCCGCGCGCCGTCCGGCGCAGCAGGAACGGCCCATTGCTGAGGAACGTCCTCTCCCGGGGCAGCGCCAGACATCGCCTCGTCCGAGTGCAGCGGCGCGTCCGGCCCCGGCCTCCGGGCCGCAACCGGCGATCCCGGACGGCGAGGCCGTGCAGCAGGCGCGTTTTGTCGCCGAAGCCGCGCGGTCGCTCAGTGAGCTCAAGACCGCGATCGAGGCCTTCAACGGCTGCAATCTCAAGCACAGCGCCCGCTCGACGATCGTTGCCAGCGGCGACGCCGACAGCGGCATCATGGTGATCGGCTCGGCGCCGAGCGCCGAAGACGATCGTGAGGGCACGCCGTTCTCGGGAAAATCCGGCCAGCTGTTCGACAAGATGCTGGCGGCGATCGGACTTAGCCGTTCCAGCGTCCTGCTGACGCAAGTCATTCCCTGGCGGCCGCCCGGCAACCGCGCGGCGTCGCCGGCCGAAATGGATATCTGCCGACCCTTCATCGAGCGGCAGATTGCGCTCGCCGAGCCGCAGGCGATCCTGCTGCTCGGCAATTTCGCGGCGCGGTTCTTCTTCGGAGAAAACGATACGATTCACGGCCTGCGCGGCCGCTGGAGAGAAATTGCCGTCGCCGAGCGCGTCATCCCTGCCATTGCCAGCCTGCATCCTCAGGATCTGTTAACCGCACCTGTCAACAAACGGCTGGCCTGGAACGACCTGCTGGTCTTTCAAGCAAAGCTTAACTCGCTCGCTTTGCTTAGAAATTAGTCGAAGTGAATAATTCATCAAATAATCCATGCGTTTTCCGCATGGCTGCATCGCGTCATGATGCATTGCAGAATCGATGCTGCACTGCAATATAAAGGGGTGTCTTGGGAGGAATTACAGGAACCAAGGCCATGAACAAGCGATTTCGTCCTATCCATTGCGGGTTTGAAACCCTTCGCCTCGCCGGCGACCAGATTCGTTCCACCCAGGGCTATAGCCGTTTCGGCTTTGCCACGAACGAGCAGATGGTTGCCCGCGGCACCGGCATCAACGGCCGCACAGCGCGTCCGAACGCTATTTTTTCCGACTTCCAGCAATATTGAGTGGCGGGCACCACAGCCCCGTGCGTCTTTTCGGGGGGCGCACCGGCTTCGATTTAACGAAGCGTGCACTCCGTATCAGAGTAAGCCAACATGTCGACGATCCTGCTATCCATTCTTCGCAACATTGAAACCTTCGAGCATATCCGCGCCGCGGTCTGCGCCGCACGGGAGTATGAACGCGAGCGGGTAAGGCCTGTCGATGGCGTCTCCGATTTCGGCGCGAGTGCAGCGGCGATCGTTCTCTGATCAGACCGCCAATTCTTCGATCCGGGTTTTCGCCCATTCGAAGGCTTCGTCGACATAGGCGAACTTGACGGCCTGCCAGGCGCAATATTCCTCGACAAAATCCCGCGATATCCAGAGCCGCGTCTTGCGCGGCTCGTCATGCCAGCCGACGCAGCCGCGCTGCGCCGCCTTTGCCAAGAGCCGCTGCAGGTGCGTCCGCGACATCATGAAATCGGCGGCGAGCGCGCGGGTTTCGACGCGGCCGACGACAAACCTGTCGGACTCGGTGTTCTCGATATCCATCCGGCTGATGAAGTTGTCGACGACGAGGCCGCCGGCTTCCGTCCAGAGAAACTGTGCCACCTGCTCCGGCGGCTCCCGCCAGGCAGCATCTTCCAGGCAATGGCGGGCAATGCGCGGCTGAACGAGCTTCATCAATGCTGGATTTGCCTGGAAAAAGGTCGCCCTTTCGCCGCCGTCGAGAAGGTCGAGGGCGGCCAGATTGGCGTAGATCCAGCCGAACATCGCCTGGTGGCTGACACTGGCCGGTTCAAAATGTCGTGGCCGGCGCCGCTCGTCGCCAGGTGTGTGGGTGATGAAACGGTAGGTATAGAGTTCTTCGATGAAGGCGAGCACGGTGTTGCGGCTCGCCACCTTGTGTGCGGTGATGCGACCGGTCAGCCGAACGGCGGTGAAACCCGACGTCGGGTCGCGCGGATCAAATTCCAGGTGGAGGGCATAGGCGGTCTGAGTCAGGAGCCAGCGCTGATGCGAGGCGAGCAGTCGCGCCAAACGTGGACCGGCGTCGAACATGCCGCGCGTCTGCCCAGCCAGAAAGCGGATGCTCATCAGAAAGGAGCAGTTCCCCGCCAATTGCTCCGCCGTGAATGCCATTATGCTTTTCTCCACCTCCGCTCGCAGGCCAGCGTTCGGAGCAGTAATATCGAAGCCGCAAAGCGGCCTATCAGACATGCATAGTGTTGAATAAATGATAGTTTCTCATGTTCAACAATCATATTCCGCGGGTCGACGCCATCCCAAGAATTCGCCATTCCTTTCGCTCACCGGAAGCAAGCCTCGCACGGAGGCAATCTTCGCGTTAATGCCGGTCAGAGCGTCAGGCTTGCGGCGTCGTCGCCTTGCGCGCCTCGCGCTGTTCGATGCCCAGCTGATGCTCGCGATAGATGATGAAGATACCGGCGGCAACGACGATGACGGTACCGATCAGCATGGTGACGGTCGGCACGTCGCCGAACACGAAGTAGCCGACGATACCGCCGAGCAGGATCGAGGTATATTCGAACGGCGCGATGGTGGAGACATCGGCATGGCGATAGCTTTCCGTCAGCAGAATCTGGGCGACACCACCGCAAAAGCCGGCAGCGACCAGATAAAGCGCCGACGGCCATGGCAGGACGAGCCAGCCGAAAGGAAGGGAAGCCAGCGAGAAGGCCGACGCGGTGAGTGAAAAATACAGCACGATCGTCGCAGTCTTCTCCTCCTCGACGAGACGACGCACCTGGATCATCGCCATGCCGCCGAGAACGGCCGAGAGCAGCACGCAAAGTGCGCCGACTGCCTGTTCGGCTTCCATGCCACCGTCACGCAACAGCGTCAGTTTCGGCCAGGAGACGATAGCGACGCCGACGATGCCGACCAGAACGGCGCTCCAGCGATAGATGCGTACGGTCTCGCCGAGAAAAACCGCGGCGAAGATAACGGCGACGAGCGGCAAGGCGTAGCCGAGCGCGATCGCCTCCGGCAGCGGCAGATGCAGCAGGCCGTAAAAACCGAAAGCCATCGACAGGATGCCGATCGTGCCGCGCTTCAGGTGGCCGACCGGGTTGGCGGTGTGGAAGGCGGCGCGCAGCTGGCCGATATAGGCGAGGTAGGCCATGATCGGGAATAGCGCGAAGAAGGACCTGCAGAAGGTGACCTGGCCCGGCGGGATGTCCGGGCCGGCCAGCTTGATGAAGGTCTGCATGGCCAGGAAGACCACGACCGACGAGACTTTCAGCGCAATGCCTCTCATCGGGTTTCTGAGAACCGAGTGCATGATCCTGGCTCTGGTGCTGACTTAACAGGAACGGGGAGACGCGTCCGACTCGGGGACGCGGCGAGTGACGTCTGTCATCCTAGCTAAAGAAAATCCGAGATGGGCGAAAATTTATCACTTTTCGCATCCAATCCGACTGGTCAGGCGGGAGAGCGGCGCTGCGGCGCTCGATCCGATATAGCACCTTCGGCCGACAGCCACGTTCATCCGCTTCCAATAGATATTTTGCCTGCGAACTTCGCGTTTGCCGGCAATTTGCTTTAACTTTAGTTCAGACTTTAATGTAATCATGCCCGGCAATTTAGGCAGAGTGCGCCCGCCTCTGTATCCGCGGTTGTCAAATAACGGTCTTCAGGAAACACCATGCGAACAGATACCGGCCAGGTCATTCATCTGGCAGATTACCGTCCCACCGACTTCGTGCTGGAACGCGTGGACCTGACATTCGAACTTGATCCGACGGAGACGAAGGTCGAAGCGCGGCTCATCTTTCATCGTCGTCCGGGCGCCGACATTACCGCGCCGATCGTGCTCGACGGCGACGAGCTGACGCTGGCGGGGCTGCTGTTCGACCAGGTCGAGCTTGACCCTTCACGTTATGACGCGACGCCGGAAAGCCTGACAGTGCGCGACCTGCCGGAGAGCGCTCCCTTCGAGCTGACGATCACCACGATCATCAATCCTGAAGCCAATACCCAGCTGATGGGCCTTTACCGCACCGGCGGCATCTACTGCACCCAGTGCGAGGCGGAAGGCTTCCGCCGCATCACCTATTTCCCCGACCGGCCGGACGTGCTGGCGCCGTTCACGGTCAACATCATCGCCGACAAGGACGCCAACCCGCTGCTGCTGTCGAACGGCAACTTCCTCGGCGGCGCCGGCTATGGCCCCGGCAAGCATTTCGCCGCCTGGTTCGACCCGCATCCGAAGCCCAGCTATCTCTTCGCCCTCGTGGCCGGCGATCTCGGCGTCGTCGAAGACACCTTCACTACCATGTCCGGTCGCGAAGTGGTGCTGAAGATCTATGTCGAACACGGCAAGGAGACCCGCGCAGCCTATGCGATGGATGCGCTGAAGCGCTCGATGAAGTGGGACGAAGAGCGGTTCGGGCGCGAATATGATCTCGACATCTTCATGATCGTCGCCGTCTCCGACTTCAACATGGGCGCGATGGAGAACAAGGGTCTCAACGTCTTCAATGACAGATATGTCCTTGCCGATCCCGAGACCGCGACCGATGCCGACTACGCCAATATCGAAGCGGTCATCGCGCATGAATATTTCCACAATTGGACCGGCAACCGCATCACCTGCCGCGACTGGTTCCAGCTGTGCCTCAAGGAAGGCCTGACGGTCTATCGCGACCAGGAATTTTCCTCCGATCAGCGCTCGCGCCCGGTCAAGCGCATCGCCGATGTGCGCCACCTGAAATCCGAGCAGTTTCCGGAGGATGGCGGCCCTCTGGCCCATCCGGTGCGGCCGACGACATATCGCGAGATCAACAATTTCTACACGCGGACTGTCTACGAGAAGGGCAGCGAAGTCACGCGCATGATCGCGACGCTCGTCGGCAAAGACGGTTTCAAGAAGGGCATGGACCTCTATTTCGACCGGCACGACGGCCAGGCGGTGACGATCGAGGATTTCGTCAAATGCTTCGAGGATGCAAGCGGGCGCGACCTCACGCAATTCTCGCTCTGGTATCATCAGGCCGGCACGCCGCTGGTCACCGCATCGGGCGGTTATGATCCGGCAGCCGGCACCTTCACCCTGTCGCTCGAACAGATGATCCCGGCAACACCCGGCCAGTCGAGCAAGGAACCGATGCATATTCCGCTCAGCCTCGCGCTCTTCGGCGAAAATGGCGGCAAGATCGAGCCGAGCGCGGTCAGCGGCGCGGAATATTCCGGCGAGGTGCTGCACCTGACCAGCCGCGCACAGACGGCGGTATTCCACGGCGTCGGCTCACGCCCGGTCGTCTCGATCAACCGCAGCTTCTCGGCGCCGATCAACCTGCATTTCGATCAGAGCCCGGCCGATCTTGCTCGCCTCGCCCGTTACGAGACGGATCACTTCTCCCGCTGGCAGGCGCTGACCGATTTGGCGCTGCCGAACCTTCTCAAAGCCGCCCGTGACGCGCGTGAGGGCAAGCCGGTTGCCTGCGAGGCGACCTTCGTCGAGACCCTGGTGGCGGCTGCCGCCGACGAGAGCCTCGAGCCTGCCTTTCGCGCCCAGGCGCTGGCTCTGCCAAGCGAATCCGATATTGCCCGCGAACTCGGCGGCAATAACGATCCCGACGCCATCCATACCGGCCGGCAGGCGATTCTGAAACAAATTGCCGATGCCGGAAAGAGTATCTTTGCCGGCCTCTACGCATCGATGACGACATCAGGCGATTTCAGCCCGGATGCCAAAAGCGCCGGCTTGCGCGCGCTGCGCAATAGCGCCCTCACCTACCTCTCCTATGCCGAGCAGACACCGGTTCGCGCCAAGGCCGCCTTCGATGCGGCCAACAATATGACCGATCTCAGCCATGCGCTGACGCTTCTCGTCCATCATTTCCCCGAGAGTGCAGAGACGGGTCAGGCGCTGGCCGCCTTCCGCGACCGCTTTGCGGAAAACGCGCTCGTCATCGACAAATGGTTCTCCATTCAGGCCGGCATTCCAGGCGCCAAAACCCTGGAGCGGGTGCGCGCCCTCATGGAGAATTCGCTCTTCAGGCGGACCAATCCGAACAGAATGCGGGCGCTGGTCGGCACCTTCGCCTTTGCCAATCCGACCGGTTTCGGCCGTGCCGACGGCGAAGGCTATCATTTTCTCGCGGGCGAGATTCTCGAAATCGACGAGCGCAACCCGCAGCTTGCCGCCCGCATTCTGACCTCGATGCGCTCCTGGCGCTCGCTGGAGCCGACGCGCGCCGATCACGCCCGCGCCGCATTGAGCAGGATCGAACAGGCGCCCAACCTTTCCACTGACGTCCGCGACATCGTCGAGCGCACGCTTAAAGGGTAATTTGCCGAACCGGCCGCCGCGCAGGACGTGGCGGCCGGCCCGCCCGTGATTCGAATCGCGCAAAAAATACAGAAATATAAATAGTTAACGGATTTTTACCTTTGCCTCTGGACAAGGCGAATCACCCATGATTCTCTAGGTCAGGTTCGGGCGAGCGGCGCGCGAATCACACGAGGGACAAGGCGAAGAGATGATGGACGTGCGACGGGCAACCGTGGCCGGAGGACGGCTGCGTGTCGATTTTGACGGGCTGAAAGCTTGGCGAAACAGCCTTTCCGGTCATGCGGCATCGGAACCGCTCCTTCGTCATCTGCCGAAGGCGGAACTCGTCTTGAAGCGCACCATTCCGGCGCTGATCATCGCCTTCCTCTCCGTCGTCGCCGCCTCGCATTTCTTCGGCATGGCGAGCGAGTATGCCCGACTTGAGGCTTCCGCCCGCCATGCCACCGCGCTCTCGGCGGCCACTGCCTCGGCCGTGTTTGCCGATGCGGCCCAGATCTTCGACAGTGGCGATGTCGGCCAGGCGCAGACCCGCCTCACCAAGTACCTGCCGCAGGACCGGCTGGACAGCGGTGCTTTCGTGCTGCTGGTCCAGGCCAGCGGCAAGGTTTTTGCCGCAACGACCGCCGGGCTCTCGCATGTCGGCAGCAATGTCGGCGATTTCTTCCCGGAGGTCTCGGCGATCCGGCGTTTCGGCGATCGTGCCGGCGTCATCGAAACCACGATCGGCGGCGTGCCGCACTATGCCGAGATCACCTTGATGGGCAATGCCGGCGGCTATATCGTCGCCGCCACCTCGCTTGAGGAGATCAGTCAGGTCTGGCGTGAGGAGCTGGCGCTCAACGTCACGCTGTTTGCCGGCATATCCTCGATCCTGCTCGTCATCCTCTACGCCTATTACACCCAGGTGAAACGCGCCCGCGACGCCGACGATATCTTCCTGGAGTCGAACCTGCGCGTCGAGACGGCGCTGTCGCGCGGCCGTTGCGGCCTCTGGGATTTCGATTTCGAGAACCGCGAATTCTTCTGGTCGCGCTCGATGTACGACATGCTCGGCCTGCCGGGTTCGGACAAGACACTGGGGTTCGGCGAGGCCGCGCGACTGATGCATCCGGATGACGGCGGTCTCTACGAAATCGCGCGCGCCATCGCCAACGGCCATTCCGGCCAGGTCGACCAGATCTTCCGCATGCGCCATGCCGGCGGCCACTATGTCTGGATGCGCGCCCGCGCCCAGGTGATCCGCAGCAATTCCGGCCGCATGCACCTGATCGGCATCGCCATGGACGTGACCGAACAGCATCGCCTCGCCCAGCGCTATGCCGAAGCCGACCAGCGGCTCGCCGACGCCATCGAATGCACCTCCGAAGCCTTCGTACTCTGGGACAAGAACGACCGGCTCGTCATGTGCAACACGCATTTCCAGGAAGCCTACGGCCTGCCGGACAACGTGCTGGTGCCCGGCACCGAACGCTCGATCGTCAATGCCGCCGCCGCCCGCCCGGTCATCGAGCGGCGGGTCGCCGATGCCGACGGCTCGGGGCGCACGACGGAGGTGCAGCTTGCCGACGAGCGCTGGCTGCAGATCAATGAACGGCGCACGCGCGATGGCGGCCGCGTTTCGGTCGGCACCGATATCACGCTGATGAAACGTCATCAGGAGCGGCTGCGGGAATCCGAACGCCGGCTGATGGCGACGATCGGCGATCTCTCCGCCTCGCGTCAGACGCTGGAGCTGCAGAAGGCCGAGCTTTCGACGGCGAACGCCAACTATCAGGCGGAGAAGGAGCGCGCCGAAGCCGCCAACAAGGCAAAGTCGGAATTCCTCGCTAACATGTCGCATGAGCTGCGCACCCCGCTCAATGCCATCCTCGGTTTCTCCGAGATCCTGCAGAACCAGATGTTCGGGCCGCTCGGCTCGCTGAAATACGACGAATATGCCCGCGATATCCATGATAGCGGCAAACATCTGCTCAACGTCATCAGTGACATTCTAGACATGTCGAAGATCGAGGCCGGCCACCTGAAGCTGCACCGCGAGCGCATCGACCTCGTGCCGCTGATCGAGGAAAGCCTGCGTTTCACCGCCATTCCGGCCGCCGAAAAGAACATCGTCATCGAACAGCGCATCTCGTCGGGCCTGACGCTGACGGCCGACCGCCGGGCGATGAAACAGGTACTGCTCAACCTGCTCTCCAATGCGGTGAAATTCACCGACAATGGCGGCCGCATCGCGGTGCGCACGCGCCGCGTCGACGGCGCCGTCTTCGTCACCATCGCCGACACCGGCATCGGCATTCCCCGCTCGGCGCTCTCGAAAATCGGCCAGCCGTTCGAACAGGTGCAGAGCCAGTACGCCAAGAGCAAGGGCGGCTCCGGCCTCGGACTTGCCATCTCGCGCTCGCTGACCTCGCTGCATGGCGGCCGCATGAAGATCCGCTCCCGCGAGGCGGTGGGCACGGTAATCTCGCTGCGCATTCCGGATGATGTCTAAGCTTTCACGGTATTGACGAATATCTTTCTCACCGCCTTCGAAAGCCGCTTCACCTCTCCTTCCAGGGTCCTGATGTCAGGGCAGTCGCCGGCACGGCAGACGAGCTCGATGAGGCCGGCCGGCGCATCGTTCGGGTCAAACTCGCTCTCGATGCAGAGCCGGATCAGCTGCGAAAGACTGGTGTAGAGCGCAAAGGCTTCGAGGCAGATGTCGAGGTCGGCCGCCGACATCAGTCGGTCGCCGAGCAGCTTAAGAGCCTCACCGGTGCTCTTGCCGTTCACGGCAATGCCGACGTCCCTCGTTGGCGCGATCAACGCCAGATATTGGGCAATGAATTCGAGATCGATGACGCCGCCGGGGATCTGCTTCAAGTCCCATAGACTGGATGGCGGCTTTTCCTTGTCGATCAGTTCGCGCATCTCGGCAACATCATGCGCCACCTTGGCGATGTCGCGATCTGAAGTCAGCACCTCGCGGATAATATGCTCCGCCTCGGCGATCAGGCTTTCATCGCCCGAAATCAACCGGGCGCGGCTGAGCGCCATGTGCTCCCAGGTCCAGGCCTCCTCGCGCTGGTACTTGCCGAAGGCATTGATGCGGGTGGCGACCGGGCCCTTGTTGCCGGAGGGGCGCAGCCGCATGTCGACCTCATAAAGCACGCCCTCGGCGGTCGGCGCAGACAAGGCGGCGATCAGTCGCTGGGTGATACGGGTGAAATAACGCGTCGCATCGAGCGGCTTCGGCCCATCGGATTCGGAAGCCGCGTCGTCATAATCATAGAGCAGGATCAGATCGATGTCGGAACCTGCCGTCAGCTCGAAGCTGCCGAGCTTGCCCATGCCTGAGATGGCGATGCGACCACCGGGATAATCGCCGTGTGCGGCCCGCATCTCGCTCGTCACGGCATCGAGTGCGGCTGCGATGATGAGATCGGCGAGATGGGTGAAGGCGCGGGCGGCCATTGCGCCATCGATTGCGCCGGTGAGCAGGCGGATGCCGATCAGGAAGCGCTGCTCGGCAGCAAAGATGCGCAGCCGGTCGAGCACTTCCTCATAATGGCGCGCCTGAGCAAGCGAGCCCTTCAGGCGCTCGCCGAGATAGTCGCGCGTCGGCAGCTCGGCCATCAGGCCGGGGTCGAGCATGCCGTCGAAGACATGCGGCCTGGCGGCGATCACCTCGGCAAGCCGGGGTGCGGAGGACATGATGTTGACGATCAGCGACAGGAGCGCCGGATTGCTGCCGAGCAGCGAGAAGAGCTGGATGCCGGCGGGAAGGCCGGAGATGAAGCTGTCGAAGCGCAGCAGCGCCTCATCGGCGCGCTTGCTTTCGCCGAAGACACGCAGCAACTCGGGCGTCAGCTCCGTCAGCCTTTCGCGCGCCTCTACCGATTGCGTCGCGCGATAGCGGCCATAGTGCCAGGTGCGGATGATGCGGGAAATGTCGGATGGCCTGGTGAAGCCAAGCTTCTTCAGCGTCTCCAGCGTGTCCGGGTCGTCGCCCTGGCCGGTGAAGACGAGGTTTCCGGTTTCAGTGGAAAGCCTGGTCTCCTGTTCGAAAAGACGGGCATACCGCCGCTCCACCGTCTTCAGTACGCCGACCAGCCTTTCGGAAAAGCTCGGCGTGTCGGAAAAGCCCATCATGAAGGCAATGCGCTTCAGGTCGGCATCGGTCTCCGGCAGGAGGTGAGTCTGCTCGTCGCGCACCATCTGGATGCGATGTTCGACATCACGCAGGAACCAATAGGCCTCCGTCAGTTCGTCCCGCGTCTGCGCATCGATCCATTTCGCCTTGGTGAGTTCGCCGAGCGTCTCCTCCGTCGCCCGGCCGCGCAGCGCCGGCATGCGGCCGCCGGCGATCAGCTGCTGCGTCTGGACGAAGAATTCGATCTCGCGGATGCCGCCGCGGCCGAGCTTGACATTATGGCCCTTGACCGCGATCGCACCATGGCCCTTGTGCGCGTGGATCTGCCGCTTGATCGAGTGGATATCGGCGATTGCCGCGTAATCGAGATATTTGCGGAAGACGAAAGGGCCGAGCCCGCGCAGGAACTCGCCGCCGGCCGCAAGGTCTCCGGCCACGGCGCGCGCCTTGATGAATGCCGCCCGCTCCCAGTTCTGGCCCCTGCCCTCATAATAGATCATCGCCGCGTCAACCGGGATCGCCAGCGGCGTCGAGCCGGGATCGGGACGCAATCTGAGATCGGTGCGGAAGACGTAACCATCCGCGGTGCGCTCCTGCAGGATGCGCACCAGCCGGCGCATCAGCCTGGGGAAAATCTCGATCGCATCATCCGGGTCGGGCACGATGCCGGCCTCTTCGTCGAAGAAGACGACGAGATCGATATCGGAGGAATAGTTGAGTTCGGACGCGCCGAGCTTGCCCATGCCGAGCACGATCAGGCCCGAGCCCTCGCTTGGCTGCGCCGGATCGCGCAGCCTGAGCTTCCCACCCTCATGCGCCGAAAGCAGCAGATGGTCGATCGCGGCCGCAACCGACGCTTCGGCAAGCCGGCTGAGCCAGGCCGTCGTCGCACGTCCGTCCAAGATGCGCGAGAGATCGGCAACGGCAACGAGGAAAGCAGCCTTGCGCTTGATGATGCGCAGCCTGCTCATCACCACAGATTCCGCGGGTGCGGCGCCCTCGCCGTCCGGCCGCCAACAGCCGCGCGCCTCGGCGATCAGCGCCTCGATCTGCGGCTCCAGCGGTTCATTGATGGCGCCAGCGAGGATGGCGGGATCGAGACTGACGATTTCGCGCAGGTAGGGCGACAGCGACAGCACGGCGGCGATGAAATCGCGCAGCCGCCCTCCCGTCTTCAGCATCGCCGCGACTGACGGCTCGCTTTTGCCGGCCTCCTGAAGATCGGCCAGCGCCAGCTTCAGCTCCGTCTGGCTCAGCGGACGCAGCAACCCTTCGGCGACATCCTTCAGGCCATGCGTCGATTTCGTCAGCATGCGCTCTCCCTGGCTCTGCAAAAGAAGTGACGATTACCCGGAATCGCGCTCGCCGCCTCCGTTCCGAATTAACTTAGGGCCTAGGCGGAAAACCGCCAATACGCGATTCAGCCTATCGCAATTCGGACAAGACCTTCAGGCAGCCTTGGCCGGGAAGATCATGCTGACGGTCAGTCCGCGCTGCTCGGGCTTGTCGGGATTGGTGTCGGAGAGCTCCAGTCGGCCGTTATGCAGTTCCATCACTGCTTCGACCAGCGAGAGTCCAAGCCCGGTGCCCGGCTTCGAACGGCTTTCATCGAGGCGAACGAAGCGCTTCACCACATCGTCGCGCCTGTCGGCCGGAATGCCGCGGCCATGGTCGGCCACCGACAGGCAGATGCCGTCCGGATGGCGGGCAAGCTTGAGCGACACCTCGCCCGCCCCTTCCGTATCGGAGGAATATTTGATCGCATTGTCGAGCAGGTTGAAGATCGCCTGGCCGATCAGCTCGCGATTGCCCTGCACCTCGATGCCAGGCTCGACGCTGGCACTGAGACCGAGACCGGCTTCTTCAGCCGCCGGTTCGTAAAGCTCGGCGCTGTCGGAAACGATTGCCGAAAGCTCGACCGGCGACATCTCCGCCGCGACCGATCCGGCCTCAACGCGGGAGATCATCAACAGGGCGTTGAAGGTGCGGATCAGCTGATCCGATTCGGAAATGATGCCTTCGAGCGCCGTTCGTCGCGTTTCGCCATCGGCCATATCGAGGGCGTCGGCGGCCTTGTTGCGCAGCCGCGTCAGCGGGGTCTTGAGATCGTGGGCGATGTTATCGGAGACCTGCCGCAGGCCTTCATTGAGCTTCTCTATGCGTTCCAGCATGGTGTTCAGCGACATAGACAGCCGATCGAATTCATCGCCGGATCCGCCGACCGGCAGGCGCTGCGACAGATCGCCCGCCATGATCTTCTTGCTCGCATCCGACATGCGGTCGATGCGTTTGAGCGCGTTGCGGCCGATGCCGAACCAGATGATGATCGCGCCGAGCCCCATGATCGCCAAAGCCACCATCAGCGCCTGGCGCACCAGCAGGCGGAAACGCTCGGGATCGCCGAGGTCTCGGCCGACCAGAATTCTCAAGCCGTTGTCGAGCACGAAAATGTTGGCGATCGCCTTGTGCCGGCGCTCGACACCACCACCGTCTGTATAACGCTGATAGGCGAAGGGAGCCGAGGTCCAGCCGACCTCCTCGAAGACACCAGGCTGCACCGAGGCGACATTGCCGGCGAGAATATCCCCCGAGGGACCGGCGATGATGTAGAGATTGGCGCCCGGCTGGCGGGCACGCCGCTCCATCGTGCGCAGCAGAAGGTTCATGCCGCCGGTGTCATAGGCGCGCTGCACCTGCTCCACCTCCTGCCGGACGGCGTCGCGGATCTGGCCGGTCAGCAGCCGTTCCGACATCGCCGTCACATAGAAGACGAGGGTCGCGGCGCAGATGGCGAATAGCAGGATGTAGAGTGCCGAAAGGCGGACTGCGGTGGACTTGAAGAGAACCCTGAAGCGGCTCATCCCTCGTCCTTGATCATGTACCCCGCGCCCCGAATGGTTTTCAGGAGCGGTTGGCTGAAGTCCTTCTCGATCTTCGAGCGCAAGCGCGAGACATGGACGTCGATGACGTTTGTCTGCGGGTCGAAGTGGTAGTCCCAGACGTTTTCGAGCAGCATGGTGCGGGTCACCACCTGGCCGGCATTCTTCATCAGATATTCAAGCAGGCGGAACTCGCGCGGCTGCAGCGGGATTTCCTTGCCGCCGCGGCGCACCTCGTGGGAGAGTCGGTCGAGTTCAAGATCGCCGACGCGATAGACGACGTCCTGTTCCGGCGTGCCCTTGCGCCGGCCGAGCACTTCGACGCGCGCCAGCAGCTCACTGAAGGCGTAAGGCTTCGGCAGGTAATCGTCGCCGCCGGCACGAAGGCCGGTCACGCGGTCATCGACCTGGCCGAGCGCCGAGAGGATGAGGACCGGCGTGTGGATGCCCTTGCGGCGCAACTCGCTGATGACGGAAAGTCCGTCCCGGCGCGGCAGCATGCGGTCTATGACGATGACGTCATAGGTGTTCTCCGACCCCATGAACAGGCCGGCCTCGCCGTCGCTGGCGTGATCGGCGACGATGCCCGCCTCGCGAAAGGCTTTCGTGAGGTAGGCCGCGGCTTCGAGATCATCTTCGATGATGAGAATCTTCATGCGGCCGACATTACCCACCGGCTGCGTTTCGGCAAGGCTCAAAGCATCTTGCTGCGGGGCGGCGCTCATCGCGATCATCCTTGAAAGGTCAGAAGAAATGAGCCGCGCGGACCTCGGTCCGCACGGCTCCTGCTTTCTTTGCGGATCAGCCCTGGCCGTTGATCGGAAGCGCGACGAAACGGCTTCCTTCGCTGGACTGGATCTGGAACAGCGCGCGGGTGCGGCCGTCCTTCTTGGCCTGGTTCAACACCTTGACGACATCGGCGGCGGTGGAGACCTCCTGGTTGTTGACCGAGGTGATCTTTTCGCCTTCCTTGATACCCTTGTCGGCGGCATCGGAGTCGGGATCGATGCCAGTGATCGCCAAGCCCTTGCCGTCATCAGAAGGACCGACAGTCAGACCGAGATCGGCAAGGGCCTTCTCGGAAGCCGGTGCCTCAGGCTGCTGCGGCTGATTGTTGTTGTCATCGGCATTGGCATCCTTCTGATCGGCCGGCAGCGTGCCGAGTTCGACCGTGAGCGACTGGGCCTTGCCGGCGCGCCACACCGAAAGCTCGGCCTTGCTGCCCGGCTGCATCGCACCGATGCGGCGGCTGAGATCACGGGCATCCTTAATCGTTTCGCCATTCAGCGCCGTGACAACGTCACCGGCCTTCATGCCGGCCTTGTCACCCGGCGATCCGGGCTGCGGGGCGACAACGAGAGCGCCGCTCGGCTCGGAAAGGCCGATAGATTCGGCGATATCCTTGGTCACCGGCTGGATCTGGACGCCCAGCCAGCCGCGCGACACCTGGCCATCCTTCATCAGGTCGGCGACGACATCCTTGGCGGTCGAGGCCGGAATGGCGAAGGCGATGCCGACGCTGCCGCCCGAGGGCGAGAAAATCGCGGTATTGATACCGACGACTTCGCCGTTGAGGTTGAAGGTCGGACCGCCGGAGTTGCCGCGGTTCACGGCCGCGTCCACCTGCAGGTAATCGTCATAGGGACCGGAACCGATATCGCGGCCGCGGGCCGAGATGATGCCGGCGGTGACGGTGCCGCCGAGGCCGAAGGGGTTGCCAACGGCGACGACCCAGTCGCCGACGCGGACATTGTTGTCGTCGGCCCAGTTGACATAGGTGAACTTCTTGCCCTTGCCGTCGACTTTGAGGACGGCGAGATCGGTGCGCGGATCCTTGCCGATCAGCTTGGCATCGAGTTCGGTGCCGTCATTCATGACCGCGACGAAAGCCTGGCCATCCGAAACCACGTGGTTGTTGGTGACGATGTAGCCGTCCTCGGAGATGAAGAAGCCGGAACCTTGAGCGACCGGCCGCAGACGTCCTTTACCGCCCGGACCGTTCGGGCCGCCCGGACCACCGGGGCCGTTCTGGCCGAAGCGGCGCTGGTGGCCCTGCTGGTCGTTCGGATCCTGGCCAAACTGCTTGAAGAAGCGCTTCAGCGGGTGATCGTCGGGCAGATCGTCGAAGCCGCGGCCATTGAAATCGAAGGAGAAGCCGTCATTGTTGTCGGCAACGGGATTGACGCGGTTTTCAACGCGAACGGAAACAACGGCGGGCGAAACGGCATCGACGACATTGGCGAAGCTCGGGACGGCGGGGGCCTGAACCTTGACCGCTTCAGCGTAGGCCCGGGTAATTTCGAGCGGAACGCCGGTTGCGAGCACAGCGGCTGCGATACCGGCGACGGTAGAAGCCTTGAGCACAGTGGCGAGGGACGGACGTCCGTTGAAATTCTGCAGCATTGGAGCACCTTCTCTTGTTCTTGGATCTTCAGACCGGCGACGCCGGATCAGTCGATGACTTAAGATATAGGATGGCGCACCTTACTGCGAACTGTCCGGTCAATGAAAAGTTCGTAATGTTTGTGATGTTTCTGACGGTCGGACGCGCGCGGCCATGTCTCAGGCCCGCTCAGAGCATGCGGAAATAGTGTCGCTACCGCCTCGTCCGAGCGCTATTTCTTTAGAAGTTCGCGCAGCTGCGCCTGTTCTTCCGGCGTCAGCTTGCTGCCCGTCGGCTTGCCGGCCCTCCGACGCGCAAAGACCAGCAGTGACAGCCCCCCGGCGAGCACCAGCAGCGCCGGCGTTCCCCACAGCAATACCGTCTTCAAGCTGAACTGCGGTTTCAGCAGGACGAATTCGCCGTAGCGCGAGACGATGTAGTTGAGTACAGCCTCATCGCTGTCGCCGTTGCTGATGCGCTCACGCACAAGCAAGCGGAGATCCTTGGCGAGCTCGGCATTGGAATCGTCAATCGACTGATTCTGGCAGACCATGCAGCGCAGTTCGGCCGACAGGGCGCGGGCCCGCGCCTCCAGCACCGGATCGGCCAGCACCTCATCGGGATTGACAGCGAAGGCGGAGACGGGCGCGAAGAGGATGAAGAGAATGACGAGAAGCCGGGAGAGAAGCGGCATTCCCCTTCTCCCCTCGGGGAGAAGGTGCCCGACAGGGCGGATGAGGGGGCGACCCCTCGCAGCAATAACGACCTTTCGCTTGCGCTCAAAATCCTCGCGGCTCTGCCGTTCGGCCCCCTCATCTGCCCTTCGGGCATCTTCTCTCCGGTGGGGAGAAGCGGAAAAAAGGTGCGAGCGCATCATTCCGCCGCCTCCATCACAGGCGCGGCCGGTTTTGCCTTCGCCTTCCGGCGCGGGGCGCCGACGCGCAGGCGCCGGTCGGAGAGCGAGACGCAGCCGCCGGCGGCCATGAACAGCGCGCCGCCCCAGATGCAGAGGATGAACGGCTTCCACCAGATGCGCACGACGATGCCGCCGTCCTTGGTGGCGTCGCCGAGCGAGACATAGAGCTGGCTGAGGCCGAAGGTCAGGATGCCCGCCTCCGTCGTCGGCATCTGCCGGGCGGTATAGAGCCGCTTGGCCGACCAGGTGTCGGCAATGGTGACACCGGCGCGCCGGATGGTGAAGTGGCCGCGCTCCTCGGTGTAGTTCGGCCCCCTGCCCGCCCGCATGCCGTCGAACGCAAGGCTGTAGCCGCCGGCTTCGACCGTCTGACCCGGCTTCATCTCGACGACATGTTCGCTCTGGAAGGTGGTGACGGCGACGATGCCGAGCACACTGACGCCGAGCCCGGCATGGGCAAGCGCCGTGCCGAAAGCCGAGCGCGGCAGGCCCGACAGGCGGCGCCAGGCGACAGAGCCCGCCAGCTTGCCGATGCCGGCCCGATACCAGAGATCGGCAATGGCGCCGAGGATCAGGAACAGCCCGGCCGCCAGCCCGAGCACGGAGAGCACCGGCCCGCCATGTTGGAGATAGAAGAAGACCAGAGCGGTGGCGAAGGCGAGAGCCGCGACAAGGTAGAGCCGCTGCAGGGCGCCGAGCAGATCGCCGCGCTTCCAGGCCAGCAGCGGCCCGAACGGCACGATGACGAGCAGCGGCGCCATCAGCAGGCCGAAGGTCAGGTTGAAGAAGGGCGGCCCGACCGAGATCTTGTCACCGGTGATCGTCTCCAGAAGCAGCGGATAGAGCGTGCCGGTCAGCACCGTGCCGCAGGCGACCGTCAGGATCAGATTGTTGAGGACGAGCGCGCCCTCGCGCGAGATCGGCGCAAACAGCCCGCCGGCCGCAAGCTTCGGCGCCCGCAGGGCAAACAGCGACAGCGCCCCGCCGATGAAGATCAAGAGGATCGAGAGGATGAAGACGCCGCGGGTGGGATCGCTGGCAAAGGCATGCACCGAGGTCAGCACGCCGGAGCGCACCAGGAAGGTCCCCATCAGCGACAGCGAGAAGGTCAGGATGGCGAGCAGCACCGTCCAGATCTTCAGCGCCTCGCGCTTTTCCATGACGAGGGCCGAATGCAGCAGCGCGGTGCCGGCCAGCCACGGCATGAACGAGGCGTTCTCCACCGGATCCCAGAACCACCAGCCGCCCCAGCCGAGCTCGTAATAGGCCCAGTAGGAGCCCATGGCGATGCCGAGCGTCAGGCAGGTCCAGGCAGCCAGCGTCCAGGGTCTCACCCAGCGGGCCCAGGCGGCGTCGATCCTGCCTTCGAGGAGAGCCGCCACGGCAAAGGAGAAGCAGACGGAAAAGCCGACATAACCGAGATAGAGCAGCGGGGGGTGGATGGCGAGCCCGATATCCTGCAGCACCGGATTGAGGTCGCGGCCTTCGGCCGGGGCCGGATCGAGCCGCAGGAAGGGATTGGAGGTCAAGAGAATGAACAGGGTGAAGGCGAGCGAGATCCAGGCCTGGACGGCAAGCACATTGGCCTTCAGCGTCTCCGGCAGGTTGGCGCCGAAGATCGCGACCAGGGCGCTGAACAGCGCCAGGATCAGCAGCCAGAGCATCATCGAGCCCTCGTGATTGCCCCAGACGCCGGAATATTTGTAGATCAGCGGCACCAGCGAATGCGAATTCTCCCAGACGTTCTCGACCGAGAAGTCGGAGACGACATGGGCATAGGTCAAAACGGCGAAGGCGAAGGCGACGAGCGCAAACATGACAAGCGAACCGACGCTCGCCACATCCATCATCGCCCGGTCATGGCGGCGGGCGCCGATGACAGGCACGATCGAGACGATCAGCGCCGTCGCCAGCGCCAGCACCAAAGCGTAATGGCCGATCTCGATGATCATGGCGTCGCTTTCGCCTCCTGCCCTTGGCCCGGATTTTGTTGGCTCTGGCCCTGCCCTTGGCCATCCTGCCACAGGCCCTGCGCCTTCAGCTTGTCGGCCACCTCCTTCGGCATATAGGTCTCGTCATGCTTGGCCAGCACGGTGTCGGCAGTAAAGACGTTGCTGCCCGCGGCAAACATGCCTTCGGTGACGACGCCCTGCCCTTCGCGGAACAGATCGGGCAGGATGCCGGTATATTGAACCTTCACCGCATTGGCGCTGCCGTCGGTGACGGAAAACTCCACCGTCGAACCGGCGCCGCGCACGACGCTGCCGGCCCCGACCAGGCCGCCGAGCCGGATGCGGGTCTCCGGCGTCACCGGCGTCTTGGCCAGATCGGCCGGCATGTAGAAATAGGCCACCGACTGGCTGAAGGCGAACATCACCAACAACACCGCCGCCAGAATGAAACTCATCCCGCCAGCAATCACCGCAAGGCGCTTCTGCTTGCGCGTCATTGTGTCATTCCCTCCGTGGCAATGCCAAGTTCCCTGGCAAGCGCCAGCAATTGCCGACCCTGCTCGCCGGACGGCGGAAAGGCGGCAAGCCCTCGCTTCAGGGCGTCGGCTGCGCGATTCTTATCGTTCAATACGGCGTAAGAGCGGACGAGCCGCATCCATCCCTCGAAATTGTCGGGATCCTCGCTGAGCTCGGCATCAAGCCTTTCGACCATGCCACGGATCATCTGCTGACGGTCGCCGGCATTCATGTTTTCAGCCGCCGCCACATCTTCCGACGTCGGTCCACCGGGCGTCGCCGGCGGGGCGGCCGCGCCGCCGTTCTTGGCGATATGTTCATTGACCAGCGGCAGCCAGGGCGCATCGGCCGGCGATTGCTGCGCCAGCGCCTCGAAGGCCCGGCGGGCCTCGTCGGCCCGTCCCGCCTGTTCCATGCTGAGCGCAATGTAGAAGCGGGCACGAGGATTATCGGGCTCCAGCGCCAGCGACTGTTCCAGCGCCTGCCGGGCCTCCTCCGTCACGACGCCGTCGGAGACCGCCATCAACGTCTCGGCAAGACCGTCGAGCCGGATCGGGCTCGGGCCAAGAAGCCGGATCGCGTTGCGGTAGGCCACCTCAGCATCGGCCACCCGCATCGTGCGGAAATAGATCGGCGCCAGCACGTCCCAGCCTTTGCCGTCGTCGGGATTTTGAGCCAGATGCCGTTCCGCCTTGGCGATCAGCACCGCCACGTCGTCACCGGGATTTTCCAGCCGCGCTTCCAGCGGCTGCGACGGCAGATCCGGCCTGCCTGTCGTCAGATAAAGACAGAGCCCGAGCGCCGGCAGGATCAAGAGGACGAAGACTTCGGCAAGGCGATGATGCCGTGCGGGTTTCTGCGTCATCTCCGCCTCTCCGGCAGAGACGGCGATCAGCCGCCGGCCGATTTCGGCTCTGGCGTAATCAGCCTCCTCAGGCGTGATCAGCCCGCCAGCAAGATCGCGGTCGAGTTCGCGCAACTGGTCGCGATAGACTGCCGCCTCGCCGGCGCGGCTGTTCTGCGCCGCCTTCGCACCACGCAGAAGGGGGTAGAGCAGGATGACGGCGACGGCTGCCGTCAAAACGGCAACGAGAATCCAGAACAGCATATCGGCCCAAATACGTGAAGCATACGCCTATTCCAACTGCCAAAGCCGGAATGACGAAGATTTGAGGCTATTCGCCGCAATCTAGAGCCGGATTTCTCAGCCGAGCGGCGACCAACTGCCGTCTTCGTTGCGGCAGGCTGCACCCCGCGCCACGGTTTCCTTGCCGTCGACGGTCAGCGTATGGGTATATTGCCGGCAATTCTGCGAGCCGACCTGATAGGGCGCGGCCGCCACGACCTTGCCTGTGACGTCCTTGCCGCTCCAGACTACCGGCTGGCCGACCGCCGCTCCTTCCAGCGCCCGATATTCCGCCTCGAGCGCCCGCTGCTTGTTGCTGTCGCTCAAGCTCACGCCGCTGCGGCCGACGATGCCGCCCTGGAGCGCGGTGATGAACGCGGCCGACGCGGAGGGTTTGCTCGAAAAAATGCCGCGCGAAGCGGCACCCTTCGTCGTCGTGCAGCCGGTGAGCGCGACGGCGATAAGAAGGATGGAAACCATCATGCCTTGCGAGCGTAGAATCATTGCGTCGAACCGCGATCAGAGGTCAAATTCAAGCCGATCGAAGTGCAGCGTCCCCGTGTCAGCATTATGGCAAAGCATGCTATACGTTTGCCACTATCCTTGTGACATCAAGCAGTTGGTCATGCAACATCCTTTGTGACGCCTGGCAGGATAAGCTTCGCCTTCAGGCCGCCCCATTCGCCGCGGGAGAGCTCAAGCCTTCCCTGATATTCGTTGGAAATCTCGGTGACGATCGAAAGGCCGAGCCCGGTTCCCGGCTTGCTTTCATCGAGCCTGCGGCCACGCTTCAGCGCCTCGCGGATCTGGTCGGGCTCAAGGCCGGGCCCGTCATCCTCGACGGCAAGCTCCACCCAGCGCCGGCGGGCGCTCGCCTCCGCCCCTTTCACGTCCTCGCCGGCCTCGACGGCCGAAAGCCGCACCCTGCTCTTAGCGAAACGCGCCGCATTTTCCAGGAGATTGCCGACGGTTTCCTCGAGATCCTGCTGTTCCATGGCGACGGCAAGATGCGGCGGCGAGACGACAAGATCGAATTCGGTATCAACGTTCAGCCGGCGCATGACGCGCACCAGCCGCTCCAGCGCCGGTTCGGCATCGGTGCGGGCCAGCACGGATTCGCGCTGGGCGGCGATGCGGGCCCGGTTGAGATAGGACTGCACCTGCCCCTGCATCGATTCCGCCTGGCTGCGCACCAGTTCGCCATGGGATTTTTCCAGCACCCGCGCCTCGTTGAGCAGAACGGCGATCGGCGTTTTCAGCGAATGCGCCAGGTTGCCGACCTGCATGCGCGCCCGCTCGACGATGCGGCGATTGCTATCGATCAGCGCATTGACCTCGTTGGCGAGCGGCAGGATCTCGCGCGGGAAGTCACCTTTCAGCTGCTCGCTCTCGCCGGCGCGGATGCGCTCCAATGCGGCACGCGCCTTGTCGAGCGGCTTCAGGCCGTAGAGGATCGCCAGCGCATTGACGATCAGGCTGCCGACGCCGAAACCGGCGAGCGCCAGATAGAGGCTGTGGGAAAAGGTGCGGACATCGTCCTCGACGACGTCGACATTGCCGGTGACGCGGAAGCGCGCCGCGCGCCCGTCGGTGTCGAGCACCACTTCGGTCTCGGCCACCTGCACGCGGTTCCCGGAGGCATCCATCACCTGGTAGTAGCGCTCGTAATTCTTGTCGAAAGGCGCCTCGACGACGGAGGGTACCGGAATGAGCGCCGAGCCGAGCGAGGGGGAGACCAGCGGCGCAGTCGTATAGGTGCCGAGCGGCTCCACCACCCAGTACCAGCCGGTCTTCGGCTGAGCGAAACGCAGATCACCGAGCTGCGGGCTGCCGCTCAACGCCCCCTGATCGCCGATCGTCACGGAATTGATGACGTTATAGAGCTGCGCGCGCAGCAGATCCTGGAAACCGCGTTCTGCGCTCTTGCGATAGAGCGTCGAGATCAGCAGGCCGATCACCACCAGGGCCACCGTCGACCAGACCGTGGTCAGCAGCAGCACGCGTGCGGTGAGCGACTTAATTCGCATGTTTCGGCGCTTGGATGCGGTAGCCGAGACCGCGCACCGTTTCGATCAGGTCGACGCCCATCTTTTTGCGCAGGCGGCCGACAAAGACCTCGATGGTGTTGGAATCGCGGTCGAAATCCTGGTCATACATGTGCTCGACCAGCTCCGTGCGCGAGACGACCTCGCCCATGTGATGCATGAGATAGGCGAGCAGGCGATATTCATGCGAGGTCAGCTTCAGCGCCGTACCGTTGACCGTCGCCTTCGAGGATTTGGTATCGAGCCGCACCGGCCCGCAGACGATCTCGGAGGAGGCATGCCCGGCGGCGCGGCGGATCAGCGCCCGGATGCGCGCCAGCACTTCCTCGACATGAAAAGGCTTGGTGACGTAATCGTCGGCGCCGGCATCGATGCCGGCGACCTTGTCGCTCCAGCGGTCGCGCGCCGTCAGGATCAGAACCGGCATGCCGCGGCCGGCGCCGCGCCATTTTTCCAGCACGGTCACACCGTCCATCTCCGGCAGGCCGATATCGAGGATAATGGCGTCATAGGGTTCGGTGTCGCCGAGGAAATGGCCCTCTTCGCCATCGAACGCCTGGTCGACGACATAACCCGCCTCCTTCAGCGTGTCGGTCAGCTGCCGGTTCAGATTGACGTCGTCTTCGATTACCAGGATGCGCATCGGTCCGCCTTCGTCCACTTTAAATCGATCGTGATTGAATAGACCGATTCCGCTTACATCGGAACCTTTACCGTCACCTTGCGTGGACGCTGGCCATTGCCCGACACGAGAACGGTAATGATGCAGCTATCGCCCACCGGTTGCACGGACAGGAGTTGCCCGCCCGTCTGTTCGACGACCTGGGCTGCGGCGGCGCTGCAATCGCCAGCCACGCGCAGGACGAGGGTGCCTGCGCCGTCCGGTGAGGGCGCCGATACCACCAGTCCGGCGGCCACTACTGCGACGCTCAGAGGAAAGGCCATGTCTTACGCTTTCAAGGTAATTCCAACTTGCTGCGAATATGTACTCAAGCGACCTGAATGGCAAATGAATGCGCTGTAATACAGGGCATTTAGAACCGTTCTCGACTGTTTGGGGCAATCGATTTCAGCCCTTGGAATCGGCGGCCGCCACAAGTGCCGGCGGTCCGCCTTGCGCCTGGAGACAAGGCGTCCCGCCGCTGGAATCCGGATGCTGGCCAGCTCCTCCGGCAAGCATGCGAATCCGGGGTGATCCCACCGCGGTCATCGTTTGGCCGTGTCGTTCTGATTCGCGCCGAACAGCAATTACGTCAGGCCGGCCGACAGCGGCACGCATCAGGGCGCAGCGGGTCGTCCTCAAATTGTACCGCTCTCTCATGTCGTTCGCTCATCTTTTCATCCGTTCGAGAAAAACGCAGGCGTCAGGCATAGCGGAATTGCCGATCGCGGCTTTCGCCGGCTGGTTGAAACTGCTATCCCTTGCTGGCCTCGCATTTCAGAGCCTTTTCAGCCCCAATGCCAAATTCCTTCCGCTTCCGTTCGGCGCAGACGGTCACCGTGCTTGCCGCTACCCAGCTGATCGGCTGGGGCACGACGTTCGACATGCTCGGCGTCATGGGCCGCGCCGTGGCACCGGCTCTCGGCGTGGCGAACGAGGTTATCTTTGCCGGCCTGACGATCATGATGGTGGTCAGCGCCATTGCCGGCCCGACGACCGGCCGTTGGCTCGGCCGCTATGGCGCCGCCCGGGTGCTTTCGGCCGCCTCGCTGATCTTCGCGCTCGGCCTCTCTCTGCTGGCGGTGGCAAACGGCATTCTGCTCTACGCCGCCGCCTGGCTCGTCATCGGCATCGGCGGCGCATTGGGTCTCTCGGCACCGGCCTATACCGCCGTCGTCGAACGCGAAGGGATAAACGGCAAACGCGTCATCGCCATCCTCATGCTGTTCACCGGGCTATCGAGCACCATCTTCTGGCCGATCCTCAGCCTGCTCAACGAGGCGGTCGGCTGGCGGCTCACCTTTGTTTTCTGCGCGGCGCTGCAATTCTTCGTCTGCCTGCCGCTGCATCTTTTCGCTCTGCCGAAGCCGATCGTGACGCATGCCGAGAGCAGCGCGGCGGAGATTCCGCCGGTGCCATTGTCGAAGACGGCTCGGCGCAAGGCTTTCCTGCTGATTGCCGCGGTGACAACGATCTCGACCTTCGTCACCTTCGGCATCGCCCCATCGCTGCTCGAAATCTTCCGCCAGTCCGGGGCTTCACCGGCGCTCGCGCTGCAGCTCGGCTCGGCGCGCGGCGTCCTCGGCATCTCGGCCCGTTTCCTCGACATGCTGCTCGGCCGCCGCGGCAACCCCATCCTCAGCGCCGTCACGGGCATCAGCCTGACGGTAATCAGCTTTCTGATCATGCTGACAGCCGGCCCATCGACGCCGGTCCTCGTCACCTTCATCCTGCTCTACGGCTTCGGCTCGGGCGTCATGGCCGTCGCCCGGGCCCTGCTACCGCTGGCGCTGTTCTCACCGAGCGAATTCGGCCTGCATTCGGCCCGGCTGTCACTACCGCAGAACCTCGCCAATGCCATCGCTCCGGTCGTCTTCACCGCCATTCTAGATCGCGCCGGCACCGGTCCGGCGCTGCTCGCCTGCGCCGTTTTCTCAGCATTGGCGCTCACTCTCGTGCTGATGCTGATGGCGCTGGTGCGGGACGCCGGGGCACCGGAGCCGAGCCCGGTCGTTTCGTGAGGCTCGGGCCTGGACGTCAGCGGTTCCGAATATCTCTCGATCAACATCTTCAGGCCGCTGCAGCTGTTCCGACGAGCCATGATCCGTCGTGATCGGCGAGTCTTTTGAGTCCCTTGCGGCGGGTTTCTCGAAAAGTGATTCCGGTGTCTCAGAAGGTCGATCCGTGTCGCAACGACCTAAATCCGAAAAATCGCTCATCTCTCTGAAAAAAAGGCGATTTCCCCATGCCCCAAGCGCGGCTACCGGAGGATGGCCGGCGTCAGAGCGGCCGCGTCACGGCCGTGCGGCTGTCGTAATCGGCGGCGATGCGCTTTTCCCGAAGCGGGCGCACGCGCTCGATCGAACGCTGGTAATCGGGGTGCGCCTTATAAGCAGCGAGAGCCGCCTCATCGTCGAATTCGCCATAGACCACAAGATCGATCTCGGTGCCCAGCTGATCGGTCTTCACATTGGAGCCGATTTCCAACAGGCGCGCGTATGGAATGGCGGTCAGGATCGAAAGTCCCGCCCTCACCTCCTCCAGATGTTCCTCCTGCACGGTGAAGAAGACGATATGGCGGATCACGCGGAAGCTCCTGTCAGATTCCAGAGGGGGTGGCCCGCGCGATAACACGCGCGGCGTGGGCCTTCAACTGCGCGGCCCGCCCTGCGCGGCATCCGGACGCAGTGCCGCATGGAAGGCCATGGCGTAACCCGCGAGCTTTTCCGCCCGGTCGGTACCGTTGACGATGCGGCGCGCGTTGACCCAATCCTCGGTCGTCGCATTCAGGTGATCGGCGAGTTTGTGGCCGGTAAAGCTGCCCTGCAGCATGCCTTCGATCAGGATCGTCACCGCCGCCTCCATTCCCATCGCCCGATCGGGATCGGCAACCAGATCGATGCCTGTCAGCGCGCTCATTGCCTCGTAATTCCGCTTATGGGTGAGCTGCACCAGTCCGCGCCCGAGCCAGCAGCGGCCATCCTCGTCCGGCCGCCAGTAGGGCGTCTTCACCCAGGAGAGCCGGCCTGCGGCAAAGGCTGCCTCCAGGATCTCGGCCGCGCGCACATCGCTTTCAGCCAGTGTCTCGCGCACCGGCTGCATCGTATAGGCGGTCTCATGATAGGCGGTTGCGAGGATATAGGCCAGCCATCGGCGGTCGGTCGGCGCAGACCGCTTTTCCCAGGCGTCGAGAATCGCCGTCATCCCCACTACCTGAGGATGAGTCAGCTCTCCCCTGAAGAGCTCGCGCCGTACAGCGTCAAAAAAGAATACCCGGTTCATGTGAACAACCATTCCGCGCTTCCCGTAGGCCTTGTGGTTAAAACGGTCTTAATCGATTAAAATAAACTTAATCGTTTGAAGTGTCTAAGCCCCTGATTTACACGCCTTTTGTCTTGTGCAATGCATTTTTCACGCCCTGAAGCCTTACCACCACAAGAGGAGACTTCCGATGCAGACGCCCGCCAACACGCAGACCACCATTCCCCAGCATGTCGTCGACCAGATGGAAAATGAGTGGCGCCAGATTCGCCTTGAGCGCGAGAATACCCGCCCGGCACCGGCAGCCTCAACAGCAGCGCTGATTGATACAGGCAAGGCGGCGCGGATGTAAGGCCTGACCTCATCGTGTTTCAGCCTCAAGCCGGTTCGCCAGCGCTTCGAGCGACCGAGTGAAGACCTTTCCATCTCCGAGTGCGCGCGACAGCACCAACGCGCCTTGAATGCCGCAGACGCCTTCCTCAGCGAGCGTCTGCGCCTCCGTCTCAGCACAGCCAGCCCGCATCAGCGCCGAACTCAACGCCTCGATCCAGCGGATGAAATAATCCGCGATCTCCGACGAAAACCGCGCGCGGGTGTCATCGAGCGCGAAGGCGCCGACAAGGCAGATGCGGCCGCCGGCGCGGAAGTAGTCATTGACATTGACCCACATCGCCGCAATCGCCTGACGGGCGTCGTCATTCCTCAGCGGCCGATAGATCGCCTGTTCGAACCAGGCATCGATATCGGCGAGCACAGCGCCGGCCATCTCCTCCTTGCCGCCGGGGAAGAAGTGATAAAGGCTGCCCTTGCCGATGCCGGTACGTTCGGTGATGCGGCTGAGCGTGGCGCCCTCATAGCCGAGCTCGCGGAAGATTTCCGCGAGCAGCGGTACGATATCGGCGCGTTCATAGACGGTCCTCACCGGCCCAAGTTCATCCTATTCTAGAGGCCGAGCTCGGTCAGGCCGGGATGTCGTCAGGCCGCCGGCCGAGCGGCCAGCGATATTTGCGCTCCGTTTCCCGGATCGGCAGATCGTTGATGCAGGCAAAACGGCGCTGCATCAAGCCGGTGGCGTCGAATTCCCAATTCTCATTGCCGTAGGAGCGAAACCAGTTGCCGCTGTCATCGTGCCATTCATAGGCAAAGCGCACGGCGATGCGATTATCGGTAAAGGCCCAGATCTCCTTGATCAGCCGGTAATCCAGTTCCTTGGCCCATTTGCGGGTGAGGAAAGCGACGATCTCGCTGCGGCCGGTGATGAATTCGGCGCGGTTGCGCCAGCGGCTGTCCGGCGTATAGACGAGCGAGACGCGCTCAGGGTCACGGCTGTTCCAGCCGTCCTCGGCAAGCCGAACCTTCCGGGTGGCAGTCTCGAGAGTGAACGGCGGGACGAGGCCGGACATGGTCTTCTCCTTGTACTGATCTGTCTTCTTTGTACTGACCAGTACAAAGATCTGCAAGCGGGACGATGAGGTATTTTCTCAGAGGCCGAGATTGCGGCTCCAGCGCAACGGCAGGGCATCAGGGCGAAACACTGTGTTTTCAGGGGTAAAACGCCAGAGTCTTTCGGCCCTTTCAAAGCTGGCGATCTCAGGCGAAGACAGCAATATTTCAGCTCTTCCGGTCATCTGCAGCATGTCACCGGTTTCAAAATCGACGAAGACCAGGCCGGCCTTCGGATTGACGAGAAGATTGCCGAGCGTGTTGAAGAACCGGTTGCCGGGAAAATCGGGGATGGTCAGCACACCATCGGCGCCGAGCCGCACGAAGCCGGCATTGCCGCCGCGATGAGAGACATCGACCTGCCGCTCGCCATTATCACGATCGACATAGGAGGCAACGAAAAACGTATCGGCGCCCTCGACCACGCGCCTCGCCCGGTCGTCGAGGATGACGGAGTGAACCGGCCGCATCGCGGTGGGTTTATCGGGATCGCGGGCAAAGGCGGCCGCGCGCGGCTGGATATATTGCGGGCAGTTGCCGAAGCTCTGGCCGACCCGCAGGCGGAAAGCCTCGGCATCCGTCCTGCGGATGACGCCGTTCAGCCGATTGCGCCTGCGGGTCTCGAGCTGGATGCCGAGCAGCGCAATCGCGTCTCCATCTTCCATGCCGGCATCGGCAGGATCGTCCGGATCGCGCCGCAGATCGACGTCGAGAGCCTCCGGCACCGGCGAGGACATGAATCCCGGCCGTCCCGCCCGCATCGTCGCCCAGACATCGCCCTTGGCATCGACCGCGCCGAGCACGACGAAAGGCAGCATCGGGAAGAAGGCGCGGTGCTGTTCGGGCATGGCCTTGCGGATGAAATTGCGCCCCGGCCCGTCCATGCGTTCGACGACGCCGATACTGCGCTGCATGGCAAGTTCGCCCTCATGCCAGGGCGATGCGGCATCCTGTCCTGTCTCGTTCAGCATCATGGCCTCCTTGCGGGATTATCGGGAAGCCGGGACTGTGCTCAGCCCCGGCGGTTCATCATGCGGCAAGGCCGATCTTCGTCTTGCGAAAGCCGACGAAACCCGGCAGCGCCTCGACACGCGCTAGCCATGCGCGGACGCTCGGATAGGCCGAAATATCGACATTGCCCTCGGGCGCATTGGCGATGTAGCTGTAAAGCGCGATATCGGCGATGGTCGGCCTGTCGCCGAGCAGGAAGCTGCGGGCGCCGAGCTCCGCCTCGAGCAGTGCAAGGATGCGGTGCGCCCGGGCAATCACCTCCTCTGTGCGGAAATCGGCGCCGAAGACGGTGACCAGGCGGGCCGCACACGGTCCGTAGGCGATCTCGCCCGCGGCGACCGACAGCCATTTCTGTATCCGCGCCGCCGCAACCGCGTCCTCCGGCAGCCAATCGGAGCGGCCGTATTTGCGCGCGAGATAGACGAGGATGGCGGAGGAATCGGCAATGACGGTGCCATCATCATCGAGAACCGGCACTTGGCCGAAGCGATTGAGCTTGACGAAATCCGGCGCCTTGTGGGCGCCTGCCGCCAGGTCGACCTCGACCAGTTCATAGGGCACACCAAGCAGCGACAGGAAAAGATGGGCGCGATGCGAATGGCCAGACAGCGGGTGATGGTAGAGTTTCATGATGGCTCCTCTGCGAACGAAGGCGATTGGCGATGGCTGCTCGGAACCATCGGCAGTGAATCTACGGCCTTCCACAGAGATGCAGTAGAATGCTAATCTGAGAGACGGATTTCCAGTTTATGGTAGGATAGGATGGACCGCCTCGAAGCCATGACCGTGCTTCTCACCGTCGTCGAACAAGGCAGCCTCTCGGCCGCCTCACGGCATCTGCACTCGCCGCTTGCCACCGTCAGCCGCAAGGTTTCGGAACTCGAAGCACATCTCGGCGCCCGGCTTTTGCAACGCAGCAACCGGAAGATCACGCTGACGGAGGCCGGCCGCGCCTATGTCGAGGCGGCGCGGGAGATTCTCGACCGGGTGGAAGAGGCGGAGCGGACGGCGGCCGGCGAATACAGCGCACCGAAGGGTGAGCTGACGATGACGGCGCCGATCGTCTTCGGGCGGCTGCATGTCCTGCCCGTCGCGGTGGACTTCCTGAAGGCCTATCCCGATATCAATCTGCGGCTGATGCTCGGCGACCGGCTGGCAAACCTCGTCGAGGATCATATCGACCTGGCGCTCAGGATCGGCAATCTGGCCGACAGCAACCTGATCGCCACAAGGCTCGGCGCCATCCGCCGCACGGTCTATGCAAGCCCGGATTATGTTGCCCAAAGCGCAATCCGCCACCCCAGCGATCTTTCCGCGCATGACTGCATCACCTTCGAGGGCATGGCCTCGACGCGAAGCTGGACATTCGTCGAGGGCAAACGCGACCTCGTCGTGCCGATCCGCTCACGGCTTGCCGTCAACACCGCCGAGGCGGCCGTAGATGCCGCCGTCGCCGGCCTCGGCATCACCCGCGTGCTCTCCTATCAGGCCGCCCGCGCCGAGAAGGCAGGCCTGCTGGTGCCGCTGCTTGCTGATTTCGAACCGCAACCGGCGCCGGTGCATCTCGTCTATCCCTCGCAGGGGCTGGTGCCGCTGAAACTGCGCGCCCTCATCGATTTCGCAACCCCGCGCCTGCGCGCAACGCTGAAATAGCGTCAGGCAAGCCTGCCCTCTTCCGCCTTGTAGAAATACTGGCTGGCGACCAGCCATCCTTTCAGCGGCCTGAGCGGCGGAATGCAGGTCGCGAGCATGAAGGGGCCGGTGACGAGAAGCTGCACCCAAATCGGCGCCGAGAATGCCACCTCCAGCCAGACGCCGAGCAACACGCTCGGGATGCAGGCGAAGCAGATGACGAAGAAGGCCGGGCCGTCAGCCGGGTCGGCGAAGGAATAATCGAGGCCGCAGGCCTCGCATTGCGGCTGCAGCGTCAGGAAGCCTTTGAACATATGGCCTTGGCCGCAGCGCGGGCAGCGTCCCCTGATGCCGGTCTGCATCGGAGGAAGCGGGGGGTATTCGGTGTCCATGACGATGTCGTCCTATCTTGCGGCTCATTCAATGCCGCGCAATGTATGCATTCAATATAGATACATTATATGGGAGACGCCAATCAATCTGTCAGATTGCCGCAGAAGTCCGCCGGTCAAGGACCGGTCGCAGATGTCGCAAATCCATTCGAGGACGGCCCCGCCTGGCAGGCCCAGCCGCGACGTCGGCGGATCAGAAGAACGAACTCGCCATTTCCGGCGGACCCTCGAGCGCATGGGCCATGAACTCCAATGCGCCCTGCAACTTCGCCCGTGCGATCGGACCGCCGAGGCAGACCCGGACTGCCTCGGGTGCGGCGCCCTCGACCGCGAAGGCATCGCTTGCCACCACGCCGATGCCGGAGGAATGCATATGGCTGCCGAAGGTGGAACGGGTCCAGCCGTTGCTCAGCGGCAGCCAGATATTGAAGCTGATCGGATCGGCGCGGTAGCTGCCGGCGGGCAGGATGGCGGCGACCATCTGCTGGCGGGCGCCGGCCTCGGCGCGGATGAACCGCAGGATCGCATCGGCCGTGCCGTCCTCGATCCAGCGGGTGGCGAGCGCCATATTCAACGGCGAAGCCATGACGGTGTTGGCGCGCATGGCGCTGACGAAGGGCCACACTGCCCTGGTGTCGGGAGCCACCACATAAGCAAGGCGCAGGCCGGCGCCGAGGCATTTCGCCAGGCCGCCAATATACCAAGTCAGATCGGGCGCCGTTGCCGCAAGCGGCGCGGGCCCTTCCGGCGGGATGAAGCCGTAGGCATCGTCCTCGATGATCGGCAGATGATATTTGCGGGCGACGGCTGCGATTTCCTCACGGCGACCAGACGAAATCGTCAGCGTCGTCGGGTTCTGCAGCGTCGGATTGAGGTAGAGCGCCTTCGGCTTCAACCGCTCGCAGGCACTGGCCAAAGCATCCGGCCTGATCCCGTCCCCATCCATCGGCAGGCCGGCAAGATTAAGCCGCAACTGGGCTGCGATCGAGCGCATGCCGGGATAGGTGACGATTTCCGAAAGCACGGTCTCGCCGGGCTTTGCCAGCAGGCCGAAGATCGCCAGCAGGGCCGGATGGGCGCCCGGCGTGACGAAGATCCGCTCCTGCGAAGGCGTGAGACCGCGGCGGCCGAGCCAGGCGGCGGCGGCCTCCTTGTCCATGCCGGCGCCGCCGAAGCCTTGATAACGAAGAAGCGGGACCAGGCTCGCCGCCACCGCCGACATGCCCTCACGCATGCGGGCGATCAATTCCGGATCGTCCGGTTCCGGCGGCAGGTTCATCGAGAAGTCGACAACCGATGCACGGCGGGGATCGGGCGCGGCATCGGCGCTCAAATCCTGGCGCTGCCTGACCGCAGCGCCGGTGACGAAGGTGCCTCGGCCGACATGGGAATCCACCAAGCCGCGCTTCTGCGCCTCGACATAACCTCTCGCCACCGTGGTGAAATCGACGTTCAGCCGTTTGGCGAGTTCGCGCTGCGGCGGCAGCCGGTCACCTGCCGCCAGGTGACCGCTGCGCAGATCCATTTCGATCAGATCGGCGATCGCCATGTAACGCGGGCTGCTGCTGCGGCTGAGATCGGGATGCCAGTCCTTCATGTCGTGATCCGTGCACGTCTGATTCCTGGATTGACCGTATATTGTTGCGCAGCGCCCCACCACCCCCGCATATTCCGGTATTCCTTCACGCCAGCAGATGCGGTTGCGGAAATTCCCGCCGCTCCAACCTTGCCGCCGCCCCTTCATCTCCTTACCTATGGAAGGAGAAGAGCCGGCTTTCGGCGTTGCGCGGCGGCGCCCATCGGGATGAAAGCATGAATATCGATCCGATCTTGCGGTCAGTCGTGGCCGTCCGTTCCACCATTCCGGAAGATGCCTTCACGGCGGAGACGCTGGGTACCGTCCGCGAGGGCAGCGGCGTGGTCATTCGCGACAATGGGCTGGTGCTGACCATCGGTTATCTCATCACCGAGGCCGAGGAAGTCTGGCTGACGACCCTTGACGGCCGGGTGGTTCCCGCCCATCCGCTTGCCTATGATCAGGAGAGCGGTTTCGGGCTGCTGCAGGCGCTCGGCGTGCTGAACGCTCCGGCGGTGGATTTCGGCGATGCGGCCGCGGCCAAGCCCGGCGATCCCGTCGTGCTTGCCGACGGCGACGGCGAATATGTCCAGGCAAATATCGTTGCCCGGCAGGAATTCGCCGGTTATTGGGAATATCTGCTGGACGAGGCGATTTTTACCGCGCCGGCTCATCCCGCATGGGGCGGCGCGGCCCTGATCGGCGCGGACGGCAAGCTTCTCGGCATCGGTTCGCTTCGTCTGCAAATGAGCCAGGACGGCGAGGTCGCCGATATCAATATGATCGTTCCGATCGATCTTTTGCCGCCGATCCTCGACGATCTCTTGAACCGCGGCCAGGTCAACAAGCCGCCGCGGCCCTGGCTCGGCGCATTCTCCGCCGAGAGCAGTGGCGGCGTGGTGGTGATGAGCGTCGCCGAAGGCGGCCCGGCCGCCGAGGCCGGCCTGCGTCAGGGCGATATCATTTCGGAAATCCGCGACGAAGAGGTCGATGGCCTGGCCGATTTCTACCGCAAGCTCTGGAGCAGCGGCCCGGCCGGCGCCGAGATTCCGATGCGAATTCTGCGCAACGGCCGGGAAGCCTGGCTGCGGATCAAATCCGCCGACCGCAACAGTTTTCTGAAAAAGCCGCAACTGCAGTAGGGCCGTATCGCGTGACTGCCGTCGAAGGCTGAAATCACGGCTGCTTCGCAGGCCGGGCCGGTCATCCGGCGCACCTATGAACGAGGCAAGTTCGTTCGTTGACTTGGAGCGGCCGTTGAAAGATGCTGCCGGCAATCCTGGGATGAACGGAGTCTGCGGTCCATGTTCGATCATATCTCCATCGGCGTCAAAGATCTCGAAAGAGCCCGCCGCTTCTACGACGCGGCGCTGGCGCCGCTCGGATATGAGCGCCTGTCGAATTCCGACGGCATGATCGGCTACGGTTCCGAACAGGTCGGCCTCTGGGTGATGCAGGTTGCGCATCCCGTTGTCGCCGACATGCGGTCCGGGCTGCATTTCTGCTTCGTCGCCCCGAACGAGGCAGCGGTCGACGCGTTTTTTGCGGCCGCGATTGAATCCGGCGGCACGGATAACGGCGAACCGGGCATCCGGCCGGATTACGGCCGCTTCTATTACGCCGCTTTCGTCATCGATCCGGACGGCTACCGCCTCGAAGCCTATTTCCACAAAGGCGAGATATAACGGCCGTCAGGGCGCAGCTCTGGAGATACCATCACCTGCCTGCGGCCGTCGGTCCGAGGGCAGCCCTCGCCCGTCCGCCAGCCGCAAAAATCCCGTTGCGTCGCCCCGGCGAAAGGCGCATTGTTTCAGCTTCGGCAGCCATCGCACGGGCGCTGCCGACTGAGGGTTTTATGACCCCCGCCCCGACGAAAGGAGGACTTCGATGTCTTCCACTTCCGATAAGCCCTATCTGACGTCATCCGATCTCGACATGCTTCAGGGGGTGCTCGATGCCGCCGGCTACAAAGCAAGAATCCCGGCCGGCGACGAACAGACCTGCAACGCCGCAGCCATGCTGCTGATCAAGCTGTTCCAGGACGGCGTCACCTCGCCGGCCATGCTCTTGCGGGCGCTCGAATACCATTTCGGTAAACCGAAGAAGCAACCGAAACCGGTCACCCCCGTCTGTAACCGCTATGCGATCCAGGGATTGCCGCGCGAGCGCCGAACGACGCGGCGGGGCAATTCCGCGGGCCGGTAGCGCGCGGCTTTCAATTCCGATCCAAAGGGAGATCTATCCATGGCAAAGGGACAACTGAGAAGCAATCGCGAGGCCCGCAAGCCGAAGAAGGACAAGCTGGTGACAAAGCCGGAAACCAGCTTCGCCGGACAGATGAAGACGGCGGCCCAAACCGCGCCTCACGGCAGCAGCGCGCCCAAGGGCGGCGGTCAGCCTCACCGGTAGCCGGTTACATCAGCCGGTTTGCCCGGCTCCTGCACTTCCACCAGGTAGCGCCAGCAATCCGGCCGCGAACCGTCGACATCGTCGAAACCATAGGCCTTGGCCATCCCGCCGCTCGACAGCGACTGGCCGTTCCAGCGGGCGCGGTCGGGATCGGCTGATATCGCCGCGACTGCACGGCCGACGAAGCGTGGGGTTTCGGAAATGGCGAAATGCGGCTGTGCCCTGGTCGCGTCACGCCAATTCTGCTCGCCCACGCCATAGGCCTCCAGCATCATTTCGGAGCGCAGCCAGCCGGGCGTGATCGAAACGGCGGTGGCGCCGTGTTTGGCCAGGTCCTGGGCATGCGCCCAGGCCATGCGGGTGACGCCCGTCTTGACGAGGTCGTAGAAGGGCGAGAGCCGGTAATGCGTGGCATTGTATTCAGCCGTGCCGTCGGTTACCTCCACCAGCAGCCCGCCCGGCCGCTCGATCATCAGCGCCAGCGCGTAATGGGCCGTGATCAGGTGCGTCTCGATGCCGAGCCGCAGCATGCGCAGGCCCTTGTCCAGCGAATGCTCCCAGATCGCCTTGTCCCATTCGAACAGCTTCTCGCAGCCCCAGATGTCGTTGACGAGGATGTCGAGCCGGCCGGCTTCCGCCCGGATGCGCGCGACGAGCGCCTCGACCTCATGCGGAACGAGATGATCCACTTGCACGGCAATGCCCTTGCCACCCGCCGACGTCACCAGCTCGGCCGTCTCCTCGATCGTTTCCGGCCGGGCATAATCGGACTGCTCGGCGCGTGTCGTGCGGCCGGTGACATAGACGGTGGCGCCGGCAGCGCCGAGTTCGACCGCAATGCCTCGACCGGCACCGCGCGTCGCGCCCGCTACCAAGGCCACCTTCCCCCGCAAATCCGCTGTCACGTCTCCATCCTCCACGCTAGAACCGAGAGCCGGCCGATTGTGACTGGCCCTAGTTGAATATAAACGAATGTTCGTTCATATTCAAAATGAACGCAAGAGGAATTTCATGCCGCGCCGCCGCACCCTTTCTGACGAACAGCTTCTCGCCATGGTGCTGGCGCTGATCCATGCCGAAGGGCCGGATGCGGCGACCTTTGCCGCGGTCGCGAAAGCGAGCGGGCTTTCCGGTTCGACGCTGGTGCAGCGCTTCGCGACGAAGGCCGCCATGCTGCGCGCCGCCCTGCTCCATGCCTGGGACCGGCTGGATGCACAGACGGCGCATCTCGCCGACAGCGTGGCGAAAACGCCGGAGGGCGCCGTCGCGCTGCTCGTCGGCCTGTCGCAGGATTACGGCGACGATGCCGCCGCCTATGGCGAGGGATTGCTGGTGCTGCGCGAGGATTTTCGCGATCCGGTGCTGCGCGCCCGAGGTGCGGCCTGGGGAACGACGCTGACAGCGGCGGTCGCACAATGTTTCGGCTCGGCGAAGGCGCCGGAAACGATCGCCCGGCTGATGCTGTCACAGTGGCAGGGATCGCTCACCTGGTGGGGGTTTGGCGCAGGCGGCCCGGTGGCAGCCTATGTGGAGACGGAATTGCGGCGCTTCCTGTCAGCAGTGGAAATATGACCGCCGCTCACGCTTCTTCTTCATCCTTTTCCGCGCCCACTGTCAGCGGCCAGTCAACGACGTAATCCTCGAGATCGTCGATATCGATCTCGTTTTCATTGATCGTGCGGCCGCGGGCGGAAATGCCGGCGGCGTGAACGGTCTCGGGATCGCCGGAGACAAGCGGATGCCACCAGTAAAGATCGCGGCCCTCATTAATCAGCCGATAGCCGCAGGTCGGCGGCAGCCAAGCGATCTCGGGCACGTTCTCCATGGTCAGTTGCACGCAGTCCGGCACGAAATCCCAGCGGTTCCCATAGCTGGAGCAGCGACAGCTTTGGCCGTCGAGCAGTTTGCAGCGGACCGAGGTGAAATAGATATCGCCGCTCTCCCATTCCTCGAGCTTGTTGAGGCAACAGAGACCGCAGCCGTCGCAGAGGCTTTCCCATTCGGCGGTGGTCATTTCAGCAAGCGTCTTGCTCTTCCAGAAGGGCAGATCTTTCATCGTCCGTTTCTTGCAACAGCGGCCCGCAAATTCACGTGACCGCCACTCTATCTCTCTTGTTATCCGCGACAAAATCAATCAATTCTTCAGCATGCTCCTGGTATTGGAGCGCTACAGGCCCATCGGGCCTCGCGCTTTCATCGCTTTCCGGCGACCGGACATGAATGACGCGCGATCAGGCGGGAATACAGGACGTGCAGGATCCGGACAAGCCAGAAAAGGGGCCAGGAAAAGAGGCGGGTGACCCAGCGAACCGGCGGCCGGCCAAGAGCCGTCATATTCTGCTGCGCATCGATTCCTGGATCGACTCAACCGTCTGGAATGCCGGCTTCCGCGCCGCCGAGATCTGGGAAGACACCACCATTTTCTTCCGCCGCTTCCGCGTGCGCGGCTGGAAACGCATGGTCTTCGAACTCGCCGGCGAAGGGCTGACCCTGGGGGCGGTCGGCGCGGTGCTGATGCTGGTGCTTGCCCAGCCGGCCTTCGAGGCGACCAAGGAGGACTGGCGCAATCGCGGCGATTTCGCCGTCACTTTCACCGACCGCTACGGCAACGTCATCGGCCATCGCGGCGTCATCCACCAGAATTCCGTGCCGATCGACGAGCTGCCGGATTCCTTGATCAAATCCGTCCTTGCCACCGAAGACCGGCGCTTCTTCGACCATTTCGGCATCGATGCGATCGGCCTCTTCCGCGCCATGGTCACCAACGCCCAGGCCGGCGAAGTGGTGCAGGGCGGCTCGACGCTGACCCAGCAGCTCGCCAAGAATCTGTTCCTCTCCAACGAGCGCTCGATCGACCGCAAGATCACCGAGGCCTTCCTGGCGCTGTGGCTCGAAGCCAACCTTTCCAAGAAGGAGATCCTGTCCACCTATCTCGACCGCGCCTATATGGGCGGCGGCACCTTTGGTGCGGCGGCGGCGGCGCAGTTCTATTTCGGCAAGAATATCACCGATGTGAACCTTGCCGAATCCGCGATGCTTGCCGGCCTGTTCAAGGCGCCGGCCAAATATGCGCCGCATGTCAACTTGCCGGCCGCGCGTGCGCGTGCCAACGAAGTGCTGACCAACCTGGTGCAAAGCGGGCTGATGACAGAGGGCCAGGTGATCGCCGCCCGACGCAATCCGGCCACCGTCGTCGACCGCAACGAGGTAGAATCCCCGGATTTCTTCCTCGACTGGGCTTTCGACGAAGTGCAGCGGCTTTCGCCGCGTTTCCACCAGCATTCGCTGATCGTGCGCACGACGATCGACATGGGCATCCAGCAGGCGGCCGAGGATTCGGTCGAGACGTCGCTGCGCGAATATGGCGAGGCCTATCACGCCAAGCAGGGCGCCATGGTGATGATCGAGAATGGCGGCGCCGTACGCGCCATGGTCGGCGGGCGGGACTACGGCGAGAGCCAGTTCAACCGCGCCACCAAGGCGCTGCGCCAACCGGGCTCCTCCTTCAAGGTCTATACCTATGCCCTGGCGATGGAGAGCGGGATGACGCCGCAGACGACGATCGTCGACGCGCCGATTTCCTGGGGCAACTGGAGCCCGCACAATTACGCCAACCGCTATGTCGGCCGCATCACGCTCGAGACCGCCATCGCCCAATCGATCAACACCGTGCCGGTGCGGCTCGCCAAGGAGAAGCTCGGTATCCAGCCGATCCGGGCAATGGCGAAGAACCTCGGCGTCGAAACGCCGATCCGCGACGACGTCACCATCCCGATCGGGACATCGGAGGTGACGGTGCTCGACCAGGCGACGGCCTATGCCACCTTCCCGGCCGGCGGCTATCAGTCGCGCCGCCACGGCATTACCCAGATCCTCGATTACGAAGGCGATGTGCTCTACGATTTCGACCGCGACGAGCCGGCGCCGAAACGCGTGCTGTCCGAACAGGCCGATACCTATATGAACCAGATGCTGTCGCGCGTCCCCTATGTCGGCACGGCGCGCAAGGCGGCACTCGACAACGGCATCCTGACCGCCGGCAAGACCGGCACGACCCAGGCCTATCGCGATGCCTGGTTCGTCGGCTTTACCGGCAATTACACCTGCGCCGTCTGGTTCGGCAATGACGACTATACCTCGACCAACAACATGACGGGCGGCTCACTGCCGGCAATGACCTTCAAGCGCGCCATGGACTACGCCCATCAGGGTGTGACGTTGCGCCCCATCCCCGGCGTCGAAAACCCCCTGCCCTCGGAGAAGGATGTCGCCAAGACCGCCGCCGCCAAACCGCAGGATGGACCGCCGCAGCTCATCCGGCCCCGCATGCTCTCGGTGCAATCGACAAACATCCTCAAGAAGCTCGGAGAGAAGCTGAAGGCCGCCGCGCCGCTGACGCCGCAGAAGGTGGCGAGCGCGGAGTAGACGCTGCGTGGAAGTGTCGCTTTCTCTCTCTCCGCGAGCATGCAGACGAGACCACCCGCCTCTGGACAGATCGGCGTTCATTCGCCACCCGGCATTCCACCTTGCCAGAATCAATGCTAACCCTGTCATCCCGGTTTCCAAGGTCATGACGTGTTTCGATTCCCCCTTTTCATCCTGATCACGCTGATTGTCGCCTTTGGCGGCGGGATCATGATCTCGCTTTACGCGCTGGATGCGACGCAGGGTTTCGGGGCGATCAAGCTTGGCGCCTGGGAGGCCTTTCCGGCTTTGCAGACGGTCGATGCCGACCCTTACGCCAAGTCGCACCGGGCGCGCGCCGGTAAGCTGCTCTACGGCAGCGCGGAGGGGCTGACCTTCACGGCGAGCGTCGACGACGACGGGGCGCGGCTGAATGCCGGCTGCCGCTACCGCCTCAGCGGTCAGACGCCGCCCGCCCGGCTGTGGACGCTGTTTACCGCCGACAATGGCGGCAATCCGGCGGCGGTGAAGACCGGCCTTCCCTCGGCGCTCAACTCCTGGACGGTGCTGCGCCAGTCCGACAGCAGCTTCTCGATCGAGATCTCCGCCACCGCGCAGCCGGGCAATTGGCTGGCCCTGCCGCAGGCCGGCACCTTCCGGCTGGTGCTGACGCTGTTCGACACGCCGACCGCCGGCAGCTCCGGCGTGATCGATCTCGCCATGCCGAAGCTCACCAAGACCGGGTGCGGCAATGCTTAGGATCTTCTTCGCCATCCTGACCGGGCTTTTCGGTGCGGCGCTGCTGCATCTCGTCATCATCCTGTCGCTGCCGCATTTCACCGGCAGGGATGCGGCGACCCGCGTGGCGGCAGAGGGCGATCTCAACAATTTCTATCTGCTCGGCGAGCAGTACGACGAGGCCGGCCTTGCCAATGGCGACCCCTTCCTGCGGACCGCCGTCTGCTCCTTCGATGTCGAGGATGCGCCGGTGCATTTCACCGCCAAGGGCAATGTGCCCTTCTGGTCGATCGCCATTTACGACAGCGCCTCCAATGAGGTGTTCAGCATGAACGACCGGACATCTGTCGGCGGCGCGCTCGACGTCCTGGCCGGCGGCCCGATCCAGTTGACGGACCTGCGCAAGAACCTGCCGAAGGAATTGGATCAAGCGATCCTGGTGGAAATGGCGCGGCCGGACGGTTATGCCGTGCTACGGACGCTGGCACCGCAGGCAAGCTTCGACGAAGCAGCGCGCAGCTTCCTGACGGAAGCGGGCTGCGAGCAATTCACCCCCGGCAATTAAGCGGGATGTCTCTTCTCAATTTCGGCATCACGCTCTGGGGTTGAAGAAGCGCTTACTTCTTCCTGGCGCGCTGCGAGGCCGTCGGACGATGTTTCGGATTCTCGGCGAGCCGCTCGTAGCGGACCCCGGTGAACCAGAGGATCTTGGCTTCGCGTGGTTCTTTGTCCGGGCGACGCGGCGCCCGCGGCCGCCGATCCGCCAATGCGACTACTATTGCCATTCTCGTCTCCATGCACTGCCCGAGACGGATGAACTTGCGACGGATTTCACCCTGCCCGCCAATCTGCGGGCCGGCGCGTCCTGCGGTGCCGGCATGGCCGAACCGAGGGCATTCGCGCCTTTCCCACGGCACCTGACTGAAATACCGTGATGCGGAGTTTCGACGATCCAAACACTCAAATCGCGTCGTTCCTGTCCGAATTGAGACACATGACAGTTAACAGTTTACTAATATTCGGCGGATGCCAAATACAGTTTCCGTAACTTCCTCTCCAACGCTTGAGGAGTCGATTTGGTTTCATGCCTCCGCTGAAAGAACGGAAGGCGGCCGATAATATAAAATTAGAAACAATTCATACGGTTGACGGTATCCGTCTGCCGCGGGCAGTGCCGGTGTTGCAAATATGCGGCACAAAAATATTCGTTGCGGCATATCTGGATCGGCTTTGGTTTGTCCTGCGTCGGCCACGCGTTTCGGGAGAGGGACCGATTGCAGTTCCCGCCACACTTGAAACGGCTGCAGCGGCCCGATTTTCATCTTTCTCGATGCGGCATGTTCGAAGCGCCGGAACCGATCCGGAGGAAGCAACGAGCTGCTTCAGCCGCCGCACCGGCGGTGGAAATTGCCGCAGCGCCTTTTCAAAACCGATCGCCTTTCCATTGCCGGCTAACCATTCGCCGCGCGTTCTGCAGGTATATTTCTGTATCATTTTAATAAAATCTTCAGCATCCATTAACCGTACCGGTGTAGGATTTGTTCATATCCGTGTGGTCCGAGAGGCGTCCCCGCCAGCGCTATCGGCCCGTGGTTTCCCTTGGTTCTGCGTTTTCAGGGTGTGCTTGTGCGTGACCGGTTTCGAGACCTAGAGGGCCCGTTGGCCGTCAGGAAAAAGGACGTGGTGTTAATGGCGACTGTGAGCAGTTTCGAGAGCCTGTCTCATCCGACACGATCCGAGCTGCGCCAATTCGCCGAGCTTTTCACACCGCTGTTCCAGGCTTCCTCCGACGGGGCCAAGCGCCAGGCAGTCGCCGCCCTTTCCCAATGCCAGACCATGCCGGCAGCCGTGGCGCTGTTCATCGGCAATCAGCCGATCGAGATCGCCGCGCCTTTCCTTATCGCCTCGAAGGCCATTGCCGACGACACGCTGATCACCATCGCGCGCATGCAGGGTGCGGCGCATGTCAAGGCGATCGTCAGCCGCGACTCGCTCTCGCCGAAGGTCATCGACGCGCTGGTGGCGTTGCGCCAGACCCAGCCGCGCTCCGCGACCGCTTCGGCGCCGATCACGGAATCGGTGGCCGTCCCGCTTTCGCCAGTCCAGGTGGAAAGCAACGAGGCCGAAGCGCTGGAGGAACAGCGCATCGCCAATGAGGAAGCCTTGCGCGGGCGCATTCTGGATCTTGCCGGCCATCTCGGCCGTGACGATCAAGACAGGCTCGGCCTGCGCACCCTCACCGACATTCAGGAGGCGCTGCTGGTGCGCTTCGCCCGCTCGCATGAGGCGACGCATTTCGCCACCGCACTCGCCGATGCGCTTTCCGCCAGCCGCTGGCTTGCCGAACGCATCATGCTCGACCTCTCCGGCCAGCAACTCGCCACGACGCTGACGAGCCTCGGCATGGGCTTTCTCGACGCCGTCTTCGTGCTGGAACGATTCTATCCGCATCTTGCCGAACAACAGCACAATGTGACGCGCGGCTGGATGGTGCTCGATGCGCTCGATCCGGAAGAATGCCACGAAAGGGTGGAGGCCTGGCGGCGCGCCGATCGCTACACCTATAAGGCCGAGGCATCCGATTCGCGCACATCTCGGGAGACTGAAACGCACCGTTTCGCCCGCCAGGCGCCGGCGCGGCGCGACATGCGCGCGCTAGGGCGGCGGTCACGTTGAGTTGAACAAGACCTGATCTCAGCGATCCCCCGCCAAGGGGATCATGTCCCCCAGTTCCTCCGCCTCCAGCTCGACGATCCAGAGGTCGGGGTCGAAGCGGCGTTCGCGATCCAGCATCGCCCGCACCGCTTCCGGCTCGCTGCGCGCGAGACGGACTTCGAACAGCCGGTCGCGGATCTCGTCTTCATCGAAGGCGGTCTGCGGCGCCGGCGCATAGAGCGTCTCCAGGCCGTCGCGAAAGTGCTGGCGGATGAAGATCGCGCCCGCCTCCTCCGCGCCCTTCTTCTCCACAGCCGCGAAATCGCCGCTTGCGAAGACGCGGCGCAGAAGCGAAGAAACGAAGATGTCAGCGCGTAATCTCATCGGCGCGATATAAACCGGCGCGCGGGCGCCGGCAATCGGCAGCCAAGTTTTGGCGGATACGTCAGACCTTGATCGCCAGCCGCAAGCCGCCCCAATGGCGGCCCCTGACGGTGATGGGAGCGGAGATATCCTTCATCATCACGAAATTGCCGCCGCCCATGTCGCGGCGATAGGTCTGGACGAGGAAAGGCGCAGTGCTGCGGCCGGCGGCAAGACCGACGCGATCGGCGAAGATACGGCGATTGCGGCAATTGGCAGTGTTCCAGACGATATCGCCCGGCCGCTGCGGCTGCGAAAACTTCCGGTTATGGGTCGGCAGATAGCCGTTTTCGTCGATCGCCGCGCAGAAGGCGACGCGCTCGTCAAGGGCAACGACGGGCTCCTGGATCGGCGGCAGCAGACGGTCGGTGAGTTCGGTGAAAGCGGCCATCATCTGAACCGGATCGGTGCCAGGCATCGGCCGGTAGCGTCGGTCGAAGAGGGCATCGAAACCGATCTGACCCTCGGCGACGGCGCGTTCGAAAGCGCCTGATATCTGCCTTGCCACCGATTGTGCTTCCTCGATCCAACGGCTGTCGGCGGTCTTGACGCCGGCGCTCGCCGTCAGCTGGATCAGCGTTTCCGAGAGGCCGACGACGCTGTCGACGCGGTTTGCCGCCTGCTGCAGCCTGACATTCGAACCGGCGACCTCGCCGGACATCTCGCCGAGCTTCTGGACGAAACCGGCGCATTGCTGGTCGACCGCCTCGGTGGTGTTGGCCATGACCGTCGAACTGTCGAGAATGCGGGTGATGACATGTTCCATGCTATCAAAGGCGCCGCGCATCGCGTCCGACTTGTCACGCACGCCGGCGGCACTGTCGCGGGCATCGCCGCCGACCGCCGACAGCCGGTCGATCTTCACCCGCAGCTCATCCAGCGTGTCCTGAATGGAGCCGGTCGCCTTTGACGTCTGCAGCGAAAGTGCGCGCACTTCAGCGGCGACAACGGCGAAACCCTTGCCCGCATCGCCGGCACGCGCCGCCTCGATCGCGGCGTTCAGCGCCAGGAGGTTGGTCTGGCGGGCTATGGTGCTGATCTCGTCGGCAATCTTGTCGACATCGGCAAGCGATTTCGAGAAGCCGGCGATTTCGGCGCCGATGACATTTGAAGCCTGAACCATATGGCCGATCTCGGCAACGGAGCCGGACAGGCGGTCGGCCGATTCCTTGAGCATCTGGCGAGCTTCGGCGGCCGTCCGGTCTGTCTCTCGCAGCGACAGGGCGACCGAGCGATTGGTCTCGGCGATGGAAAGTGCGGTGCTGGTGACATGATCGAAGGCTGAGGCATGGCGCGCCGACATCGCCGCCATGTCCTGAATGGCGCCGGCAATGTCGACGAGATCGATCCCAAGATTGGAGGCTTCTTCGGCAAGGCGCTGCAGGATGTGGCGCAATGCCTCGCGATCCGGGCTTTCCGCTTCGACCGCCGGTTCTGCGGCCAGATCGTCTATCGCCTTCAGCGCATGCATGACCGACATTCCCCCGCTGCAATGGGCAAAGCTTCGGACAACATGGTTAACAAGTTGCAAACGGCGCCGGCATCTTAGACTTAGGTTGTAACCCAAAGACCGACCCTGCGGCTGCACCGCTTGGCGCGTATGCCTTAAATCGCGCCGATTTCCCTCAACTTCTTCAGCACAGCCTCGTTCGGCTCGCCGTTTTCGGGGAGATTGTAGTGCTTCTGGAAATGGCGGATGGCAGCGCGGGTCTGCTCGCCGGCCACACCGTCGACGCCGACATTGGCATAGGCCATGTTGGAAAGGCCCTTCTGGATCTTCAGCACCAGGTCGACGGTGGCGAGCTCGCTTGATGGAAGCTGCTTTGCCGCGGATGGAGCCGTCTTGACGGTCTTTTCGGCGCTACGGATAGCAGCGGCGACCGGGTCTTCCGCCGCCGCCTTCGAGGTGACATCCTCACGCGGTTTTTCCACGGGCACGGTCGAGGGGCCGGCAGCTTCGGTTTTCAGCGCGGCCAGCACCTCCGGCGTCGCTTCCCCAGTCTGGGCCATGCCGACGGTCTCCTGGAAGAACAGGATGGCAGCGCTGGTGCGGGGGCCGATGATGCCGTCGGCGGTGCCGTTATAGAGGCCGCGGCGCACCAGCTGCTGCTGGATGTCCATGACCAGCTCGCTCGGCTGCTGAGCGGGTGCGGCCGGCGCCGGCGTCCCGCTGGTGGTGGCGCCGGCATCCTCCGGCCGTTCGATCCGGAAGGTGGTGACATCAGCCGGCTGTTCGTCGGCCGGACGGCGCGCACCGAGCACGTTTGAAGACTGCGGGTCGCGGGTGCGGAAAATCGGGTGCGGATGCAAGCCAGGCTGATACCAGAGGGCGTTGGCCGCAACGAAGGAGAAGATGACGAAGAAGGCGATCGCGCCGCCGGCGACCGACGGATTCCGGCCGATGACGCCGCCGAGCGCGGACGCCCCCTGCAGCCCGAGCCCACCCAGCGCGGATGCACCCTGCAGACCGAGGCCGCCGAGAGCGGCCGCACCCGACACGACAAGGCCCGGCTGCTGCCGCCGCTTCTTTCCCTTAGGCGATTTTCGCTTGCGCGCGGCCATCGAAAAGCCCCTCTTCCAATTCTGCTCCGGTACCGACCGCGTCCTTCAGCCGCGGCGGAAATTCGACGGTTGCGCCATGGCCGGCATTTTCGGCGCGCCGGGCGCCCGAGCCATCCACCGCGATCTCGACGGTGATGATCGTACCTTCGCCCGGCTGGCTGGCAATGGCAAAATTGCCGCCATGCAGCGCCACCAGCCCCTTGACCAGCGAGAGGCCGAGACCGCTGCCCTCGAAGCGGCGGGTGTAATCGTTCTGGATCTGGACGAAAGGCTGGCCGAGCATCGCCAGCTTGTCGGCGGCAATGCCAATGCCGGTATCGCTGACCGTCAGCTTCAGAATGCCGTCACGCACAGCCGCATCGACCGAGACGACGCCGCCGGCTTCGGTGAATTTCACGGCATTGCCGACGAGATTGATGAGGATCTGCTGGATGGCGCGCTGATCGGCGACGATCTCGCCAAGCCCGCGCTGAATCCGGCTCGTCAGCGTGACGCCCTTGGTCTTGGCTTGCAATGCCAGCATCGATTCGCAGGATCTGACGGAGCTTGAGATATCGAAGGCATCGAGAATCAGCTCGTAGCGCCCCGCTTCGATCTTGCTCATGTCGAGCATGGTATTGACGACGGAGAGCAGATGCGCGCCGGATTCGCGGACGAGCCCGACATATTCACGCTGGCGATCGTTTTCGAACTTGCCGAAATATTCGCCGATCAGAATATCGGAGAAGCCGAGGATGGCGTTCAGCGGCGTGCGCAGCTCGTGGCTGACCGCGGCGAGGAAGCGCGACTTGGCATCATTTGCCGATTCGGCGTCGGCCGCACGGTTCTGGGCTTCGGCCCGCAGCTGCTGCTCGACGGAGACATCGCGCAGTTGGGCGATGACGGCGGCAAGCTCGCCATCGGCATCGCGTCGCGCCGTCATGTCCATTCTCAGATAGGCGAACTGGCGCTGATCGCGCGAGACCGAAGGCCGATCGAGGCGCAGATCGACGCTTGCAGCATCTTCGCCGCGCCTGAGCTCATCGAGCGCCTGCAAGAACAGGATACGGTCGGAGACATGCACCTGCTCCAGGAAGCCCCTGCCCTTCGGATCGCGCATCCAGCCAAGGAAATCGCGCCGGTCGCGGCCGCCTATGGTGGCGACGCTGCCGTGCGGATCCAGGAAGAAGACGAGGCCGGGGGTGACGGCGAGGAAGAAATCCTCGGCCGACTGTGTGGCAATGCCGGCGGACGAGCCCTGGCGGGCCAACGCGATGCTGCCGACGGCGGAAAAGAGGAAGGCGGCGCAGACCATGGCGACGCCGGCCGGCAGCGCGACGGCCGGGCTGGTGACCGCCGAGAGGCCGACAGGCGCGGCGACGAGAGCGGCCGAGGAGAGCAACACGAGGCGGCGCAGAATCGCAAGCTCGCGCTGGCGCACGGCTTCGCCGCCACCCGTCCGGGAAAGCCAGCTTGTCGCCGCCCGGTCTACGAGGGTCGTCACCCAGCCGCCAATGTCACTCAATACTCGCACGCAATACCCGCCCAAAGAGGCTGTCTGTCGATCCGGACAATAGGCCCCCGCGACTTAAGGAAAGGATAAGGCAAAGGCGCTGTTCACAGCCAGAAAGAGCAGAAATTCCCGTTTTGGAGCATCCGAGAGCCCCTTTGCTTTTTGTGGTTAATGGCAGGTAAGCGGCGGATTTCCTTCATATTTCAGCATCGCGTTAACTCCTGTGGCAAGGCGAGCCGGCAAAAGCCCTGCAATTGCAGGCAGGTGCTGCCCTGATGCTTAACAACAATCGCTCGCATTCGACTTGAATGCCGCTCAAATGCGCTTCGCTAAAATTTGAATTAAATTTGCCGCAAATGCGCACGAGTTTCGAAAAGCGGCATTCGCAACTTGCCGATAGGGTGAAAGCACACCGGACAACCGGCCTGATTCGGCGATAAGAACCGGACGGGAAAACAGGATGGGCAACGACAATGTGGTTTCTGATCAAAGGATCCTTCTGGTTTGGCCTTGTGCTCGTGCTTCTTTCCGTCTTCAGCACGGAGGGATCCGACAAGCTCGCCGGCGGCCAGCAATTGCAGCTCTCCGACGCCTTTACGGCGGCGAGCGGCGCTTATGACTATCTCACCGGCATGTGCTCGGAAAAGCCGGAGGTCTGCGCCAAAGGCGCCGAGACCTTGACGGCGCTCGGCTATCGGGCCCGTGAGGGCGCCCGCGTCGCTTACGAACTTCTCGACAGCCAATTCACGGACGAACCGACGACGACCGCAAGCCCCGCCGAACGGGCGAACCGGGTGGCAGCCGCCGCCCCCTCCCTCGCCTCTCCTTCCGTCCAGGAGAAGGACAGCGAGGCAAAGGCTGCGCTCAACCAGCCGATGCCTTATCGTCCGCCGGTCGACGATGAAGCCGGGACCGTGGTAACCGGCGCGATCCCACTGCCGACGCCGAAGCCGGCGATCTGACGAAATTGCGCGGGCAACCGGCCCGCCGCACATAAGCAACGATCGGACGCGCCTCACTAGAATTCTACAGCTTGCATCGGTGGTCCGCATGACGCGGAAATGCCCCATGCCTGACGTGCCTGCCCTGTTTAATTCAGCAGATTGCTGCGCCGTGAGGATGCCCATCCCTCACGGCGTTTCTTTTTGAGAGCATGTCGAACAAGAATGTGCAGTGGTTTTCGATAACGACATGCGTAAAAAACAAAAGCCGGAGCGCGGCATCACTAAGATGGCTCGCTTTAGCGGTTCAAATCTGCAGGTCTATCACCTATATGCAGTCCTAGAGCATGTCCGGACGCAAAATTGCCGTGTCGTTTTGCCAGCATGCCAAAACGTGAAAGGCTTTTTATGGCATCCCTCGACCAGATCATCGATGACTTCGCCTTCCTGGACGATTGGGAAGACCGCTACCGCTATGTCATCGAACTCGGCAAGGCGCTGCCCGAACTCGCCGAGGAAAAACGCACCTCGGAGAACAAGGTGATGGGCTGCGCCAGCCAGGTGTGGCTGGTGACGCATACGTCGGGCGATCCGGAAAACCCAATCATGAGTTTCGAGGGCGATTCCGACGCGCATATCGTGCGCGGCCTCGTCGCCATCGTGCTTGCCACCTATTCCGGAAAGCCGGCTTCCGAGATCGCTGCGCTCGATGCCTTCGAGATCTTCTCGAAGATCGGTCTGGTGGAGAACCTGTCTTCGCAGCGCTCCAACGGGCTGCGCTCGATGGTGAAGCGAATCCGGGAAGAGGCGAAAGTCCGCGCCGCGGCCTGAACGCGATTGATTCGGTCGGCGAGCGCGGCCGATTGCGCATTTGCGGAAACGGCCAATCGACTATATTAACACTTGCTTATAGTATAGGAATACATTCTACGCCGCCTTCCCAAGCGTAAGAGAGGCTTCCTGATAATATCCCGTCTCCCCCAGTGCATGACTTGCGATAGCGGCGGAATAGTCAGGGAGGTATTATCCTCATTCAGAACAGGATGAACTCTGGGCCGTTCGGACCAAAGTCTGAATCGTGCTTTCTTTTAACAGGCCGGGACAGACAGCGCCGGGAAACGCTTCCGGTTTTCGGCATCATGTTTGCGGTACAGACAGAAAAGCCGGGCACAAGACCCGGCTTTTGTCGTTGACTGCTCCGAGAAGCTCAGCCGCGGCCGCGCTTGCGGCGCTGACCCAGGCCCATCTCCTTCGCCAGGCGCGAACGCGCTTCGGCATAGGCGGGCGCTACCATCGGGTAGTCGGTCGGCAGGTCCCATTTCTCACGGTACTCTTCCGGCGAGAGACTGTGATGCGTCATGAGGTGACGCTTGAGGGATTTGAAGTTGCCGCCGCATTCCAGGCACGTAATCTGCTCGTCCTGTACGGACTTGCGGACAGAGACTGCAGGCTTCTGCTTTTCGACGACAGCAGCAGCGGGCTGCGGTACGGACGTGTTGCTCAGTGCCGAATGCACGTCGGAAATCAGATTTGCCAGGTCGCTGACCGGGACAACATGGTTGCTGACATAAGCCGCGACGATGTCGGCCGTCAGTTCCACAAGCAGCTCCGGCCCATTGCCGGTCGCCATATCCGTCATATTTTTTCTCCTGTTAGCATGCTCAAACGATCTTTGACTGTCACGCCAAAGACCCGCCTCGTAGAAGCGAACAGCAAAAGCACAGGAAGCAATCTTCTGTTTCGAAAAACGTGAAATCCACCCCTAGATTCCGAAGTCCGAGACCTGTTCTTATACTGCCTGACCGAAAACCACTACCGTCTTGCTCCAGGCGATGGCCCCAGTTAGACATTGAAAAATCAAAACTGAGGGACTTGGAAGCAGTACGATTGTAATTCACAATCAGAATTCTACTTGCATTTTCAAATACCATCGTTTGGCCGAAAGGCCAATTATTATTTGTCGTTTTTCTTGAGAAAAAATGGCTGATGAAGAATTATAGGACTTTAGGCCAAGCTTTACTCACAGCTTCCTGTGCATAAGTGCGGCGTAAAACAGGTTAAGACGCCAATAGCATGGGCTCAGAGAGTTGCCGTGCTCAGGCCGGCGATCGGGAGAGACGCGTCAGCAGCCGGACGACCGAGCCGTGCAGGACGAAGAGCAGAAGCGTCAGCGGCCAGAGCAGGCAGGCGAGAAGTCCGGCGAGACGATGGAACGTCAAACCGGCATGATTGGCCCAGCCCTCCAGCAGCGTGACCGCCATGGCGGTCACGGCCACGAGGCCGTAGAGCAGGACGATTGCGGCTTCAAACACCAATGGCTCCTCAATGCACGTAACATTAACCCTAACAGAAAACCCTTAATAGATGTAAAAGCAGACGTCCTCCCTGATAGCTGCATGCCGCGATTCCCGCGGCCCGGCGCCGGAGGCTTGATGAAACAAAGATGGCGCACCACATTTCTCGCGAAACGGAACCGCCCCTCGGCGAAAGGAGCACGTCATGTCCGAAACTGCAACCACCGCCAAGATCCATAAGTCAGACGCCGAATGGAAAGAGCAGCTCACGCCAGAGCAATACCGCATCACCCGCCAGCACGGCACCGAACGCGCCTTCACCGGCCCCTACTGGGATTCCTTCGAGACGGGGCTCTACCGCTGCGTCGGCTGCAACGCGCCGCTTTTCCGCTCCGACACGAAATTCGACGCCGGCTGCGGCTGGCCGAGCTATTTCGAAGCGGTCTCTCCCGATGCTGTGACCGAGCATCGCGACACGAGCTACGGCATGGTGCGCACTGAAATCCGCTGCGGCACCTGCGATGCCCATCTCGGCCACGTCTTTCCCGACGGCCCGCCGCCGACCGGCCTGCGCTATTGCATCAACGGCCATGCCATGGTGTTCGAGCCGGGGGAATAGGCGCTGAGGCAATGATCGGCTATCGGCCGACCTGCAGACAGGAGGAGACCAATGGCGCGCGCCGTCCTGGAGACCGACCGGCTCACTCTACGAGAGATCACGCCTGACGACCTGCCGTTTCTCCACCGCATTTTCGGCGACGCTGAATGTATGCAGTACTATCCCAGGGTTAAGAGCTTTGACGAAACCGCACGCTGGTTTCAATGGCTTGCCTTCGACAGCTACGCTAGTCACGGATTCGGCCTCTGGGCGGTAACGGACCGGCAGAACGGTGCACTGCTCGGCGATTGCGGCATCACGCTGCAGGAAACCTCGCGGGGCCTGGAACCGGAGATCGGATATCATCTTTGGCGCGACCATTGGGGCAAGGGCTATGCCGTCGAGGCGGCTGCTGCCTGCCGGGACCATGCAACTCATAGCCTCGGACTGGCGCGGATCGTGTCTATCGTCAGGCTCGATAATATTCCGTCGCAGCGTGTGGCGGAGCGGGTACATCGGCGGCGGGAAAGGTTCGCCAAGGCGGGAAGTCCCGATGGCGGCCTGGCGGAATTTTACCTCTACATCACCGAGAACATAGACTGAGGGACCTACCAGGATAACTGGTGCGCGTCGGCGCGAAGGCCGCACGGTCAGCTATGCTGCGAGGTTAGTCGTGCCGCGACCGCGCACCCATTCATGGCGATCATTGCGTCGCGGTCGTCAACCAGTCTGATCGGCCGCCAGGCCTCTCCTTCGGGGGCGGCTGGCGAAGAAATAAGGCGAGCGGGCCCGGACGTCCGAACCCGTTCGCACTCAGTCATGCGGTCGACAACGGATGGTTATGACTGAACCAGATGCTGCCCGCTGCGAGGGCAGCGACGACCAGGCCGACAATCACATGCGCCCACATGGCCGCTGTCACGGCTGAAAAGCCGAGGAGCCACGGAGCGATCACAGCCCATAGCCCGAGGACCAGGTTGCACCATTCCTCGGCCTCATAGAAAGCGTAGAGAGCGGCAACGGCGATCAGGGTGATGGCCGCGCCAACGATCCACGCGTTCCAGGCGGCATAGGTCTCAGCGGCGAAACCGAACAGCCAGGGCGAGATGAAAAGGCCAAGACCGGCAACGATATTGACGATATCGAAAGCCGTCCGGTTGTTGGAAGACAAAGACTTCAGCATCGATCATTTCTCCTTCTTAGTTGGTTGCATCATCAATGGCCGCCTCCTGCGGGCAGAAGACGGTTGCGGCGGCAGCGGTTCGAACCACCATCGCCGCAAAGCTCGGTCATCGTGTAGTGGGACGCCAGAAATGAGATGCGGGCGACGCCGTTCCCTTGGAACTGCGGAACTGTGAAAGGAAGACGGCTGCGCCGATCGTCGTTCGAAGCGCAGAAGCGGAAGATCGGTGCTGTGTTTTTCGCGGTGTGTACGTCCGATAGTCTTCATCGTTTATCCTTCCCAAACTGGTGAAGGATGAGCGGCGGCCGGCCAAGTGTCGGCCGCCGCACTCGTCAGCTTCTGATGGCGATGCGCTTGACCTGTGACTGCGCCTTTTCGGTCTTGGGCAAAGTGACGGTGAGGACGCCGTTCTTGAAGGTGGCGTCGACCTGGTCTTCCTTGACCTCGGTGCCGAGCGGGATGCGTCGTTCGAAGCGGCCGTAGTAGCGCTCCGAGAACTGCTTTTCCTTGTCTTCCGTTTCCGAACGCTTCTCACCCTTCAGGGTCAGTACGCCGTCATTGAGAAAGACTTCGATGTCCTTTTCCTCAAGGCCGGGTATTTCGGCCGTCACCTTGATGTCCTTGTCGGTGTCTGAGATCTCCACGCTCGGCCAGCCGGCACCAAAGCCGCTGGCGCCGCGAAGTGACGGCAAGCTGGAACCGAAGCCGCGGAAAACGTCGTCGAACAGCCGGTTGACCTCGCGGTGGAGCGACAGGAAAGGATCGCGGTCGTCGTCGCGAAGGACACTCGGCATCTGATTGCCGTTGTTGCGGCCCCAGGGAATCAAATCACGAACACTCATGGCTCTACTCCTTTCTGATGGTTCATGGGCGCTAGACGGCGCCTGGCGCCACGCTTAGGCCGCCTGTGTCCCGCCCTCGATCTGCTTGGTCTCGGCCTTCGGCATTGCGTGCCCAGTTCCGATCTCGATTTGACGCGGCTTCATCTCTTCAGGAATTTCGTGCTTGAGATCGATGGTCAGCAGACCGTTGACCAGAGCGGCGTCGACAACCTTGACATGATCGGCCAGTTCGAACCGGCGCTGGAACGAGCGTCCGGCAATTCCGCGATGTAGGTATTGAACATCTTCGCTGTCTGCCCTCTGCCCCGATACCATGAGCATGTTCTGCTCTTGCGTGATTGCCAGCTCGTCCTGCGAGAAGCCCGCCACAGCCATGGCAATGCGGTAGTCGTTCTCACCAGCCTTGACGATATCGTAGGGCGGCCAGTTGTCGATTGTCTCGGCGCGGCCGGCAGCCTCAAGCGCGTTCAACATCCGCTCGAAGCCGATGCTCGACCGGAACAGGGGAGAGAAATCGAGGTTTGTCCTCATAGCCATATCCTCCTTGCAAGCAACATGGACACAAGGAGACGCCAAGAGCGACCGGCGTCTCCTGGACTTTCTGTCGATCCCTTTTGGGCGATCGACAATACTGATATAATTCAGTGTCTTACAGTTTCAAGGGGATCGAATTTCTTAACGAGAAAAATTGATCTTTTCGAAGACGCCACCATATGTTTTGGAGCTTGAGCGAGGAGCAATGGTTATGACACTGACTTTACACGATGTCGTCGCCGTCCTTGGGCCCGCCGACAAAACGCTTGTGGCCGAGATCATCGCGACAGGTGCAACCCAAGCCGAGCTTGCCGAGGCGTTTGCATGGGCCAACAACGACGAGGCCCTGGTGGGTGAAGGGCGGCATCTACCGACTGGCAGGGTTGCTGCGCTTGTTGACCTGCTGAGATCGGACGAAGAGGAACCGGATTAGAAAAGGCGGTTGACCGCCTTCCCTGCACCGTCCTTCATCAGGCCGTGGTGAGCACGCTGACATTGCCCTGTCGATTGATGACATCGACCACGACCTGGTGTCGAGACCGACGGATAGCCACGTCAGCCGAGCAATTGCCGATCAGCAGACGCCGCAAGATCACCTCGTCGAGAAACGAGGGAAGCCGCGGCACGCTGAAGCTGATCTGCAAACTATTCGGATCGAAGTCGAGGCCGAGGCAGGATTGCAGCAGCGACAAAGGGGCAGCTGCTGCCCATGCTTGCGGCGAGCAGGCAACCGGATAAGAGGTCGGTCCGCGTGCGCGTTGACGTGGCAGGCCGCAGAGGAGTTCGGGAAGCCGCCGCAGGTCGATATAGGTCGCAGCGGCAAACAGCCCCTCGAAGATTCGTGCGGCTTCGGCGCGATAGCCATAGCGGGCAAGACCACTGGCAATCATGGCATTGTCATGTGGCCAGATCGAGCCATTGTGGTAGCTCATCGGATTGTAACGTGCTTCGGTCGAGGGAATGGTCCGGATGCCCCAGCCACAGAAGGACGAAGCATTCATAAGGGTGCGGGTCACCTGTGCGACCCGTTCAGGATAAGCAATTCCGGTGAACAGAGCATGGCCGGCATTGGAGGATCGGACCCGGCAAGGCCGTTTATCCCCGTCGAGAGCCAACACATAGGTGCCCAGTTCCTCATCGAAGAAGCTCATGTCGAAGGCGCGGCGCAGTCCCTCCGCGCGCGCGAGAAAGCTCGCCGCGCGTTCCGGTTTGCCCCTCCACCGGAAGATTTCGGCAGCACTTTGCCAAGCGCCGTAGACATAGGCCTGGACTTCGGCGATCGCGATCGGGCCTCGGGCCAACGTGCCATCGGCATGGAAGACCGAGTCGTTGCTATCCTTCCACGCCTGATTAATAAGTCCTTCTTCCGTCAGCCGCCCGTATTCGACGAAGCCGTCACCATCGCGATCCCCATGTTCGTCGATCCAGGTCAGTGCCGCTTCGACGTGAGGCAGGATACGGTCGATGGTCGCAAGATCACCGGTTCGTTTAAGATAGTCGCCAGCCAGCATCACGAAGAGTGGCGTCGAGTCGATGCTGCCGTAGTAACGCCGGAATGGAACCTCGCCGAGCTCGGCCATTTCGCCGCAACGCACTTCGTGCAGGATCTTGCCCGGCTCGGCGTCTGAAGCAGGATCGACGTTCGTCGCCTGATTGGCGGCAAGATGACCGAGAACCCCGCGAGCGATCTCCGGATCGAGCCAAAGTGTCTGAAGCGCCGTGATCAGGGCGTCGCGGCCGAAAACGGTGCTGAACCAGGGAATACCGGCATAAGGATAGGGGCCTTCCGGCTTGTCGGTGATCAGCATATAGAGGTCGGAGGCGCTGCGTCGCGCGACTTCGTTGAAGATCTCGTTGGAGGTTGTGACCGACGCCGCGCGCGAGGAGGAGGCGCGCAACGCACGGCGGGCATCCCTCAAGGTAAGGAAGAAGGAAAGGCGGCTCAGTCGATCGGCGGAGGTATGGTCGCAGCCGATCTGCATGAAGAGCGATTTGGTCTCGTGCGGCTCCAGCTGGAGGTCGTAAGTAACAAGATCGCTACGAACTTCGGCCGGTTCGGGCATGAAGGAAAGGCGCGTCGACCGCTTGCGATCGTCCAGGCCAATATAGGAAAGCAGGATCCAATCCTGTTCCACGATGGCGGGAAGATGGCGCCCTCTTCTTGCTCTTGCGGTGCCGCGGACTTCAAAAAGATCGGCGAAATCGGCCCCGAAAGAGATCTGAATGCGAACATGTTGCCGCCGCTCGTCATAATTCCTCACGGCCAGCCGTTCATAACAACAGGCATTCCAGAGAAAGCGCGATCTGCGCAGATGAATCACGTCATGGCCCAGAACCAGCCTTCCCTTCTCATCGAACTGATCAGGATTGGTGAGATCGCAGGTCAGCGTGGCATTGTCATCCCGCAGCGTCGACGACAGAAGCATCGGCCGCTGTTCGTTGATCGTCAGGTAAAGATGCGAGAGATGACGGGTGTCCTGGTGGAAAAGGCCTTCCGGGCTGCCGGGACCGGAAAGAGCATCGCCATTATGGTCGAAGACGGCGAAAGTATCGCCGTGCTTCAAGGTACGCGGCCGGCGCTCCTGCAGCGATGCGGCGGCCGGAATGAAGAACTGAGCGACCGGCGCTGCCAGGTCTGACGATGCTGTGGCGGGGTTGCTGTCCGCAGACAGTTTCGACATGGTCTCCTCCTTGCCTCAGGCGACAGCCTGCAGGTCGAGCGCTTGACCATTCGACCGGCGGGTCGGCGCGGCTTTGATGCGAACGCCAGGCAGGTTGCGATAGATGTCGAGATAATCGCACGCCATTCGTTGTGCGGTGAAGCGCTTTTCAAACGCGGCACGCACCTTCTGCCGATCGAGGCGGAGTGCCCATTCGACGTTTTCGGCCGCCTCGGTGACGCTGTCGACCAGGATGCCGGAGATGCCGTTGTCAATGACCTCGGGAACCGAGCCACAGCCGAAAGCGATGACCGGCGTGCCGCAGGCCATGGCTTCGATCATCACCAGCCCAAACGGCTCCGGCCAGTCGATCGGGAAAAGCAGAGCGCCTGCATTCCCAAGGAAGTCAGCTTTCTCACGTTCATCGATCTCGCCGATGAATTCCACATGCGGATGGCTCTTAACCATCGGCTCGATGACCGTTTCCCAGTAGGCCTTGTCGACATTATCGATCTTGGCGGCGATCTTCAGCGGCATTCCGACCCTTGTCGCGATCTGAATGGCGCGGTCCGGGCGTTTTTCTGGCGAAATACGGCCAAGGAAGGCCAGGTAATTGCCCCTTGGATTCTCCGTGAAGGGAAGAAGATCGGCCGGCAGACCATGATAGACCGTTCCGCGCCAGTCGACCGGAGGCATCGGACGGCGCTGATCATTGGAGATCGACACCAGCGGAATATCGGGGAACGTCCCGTAGAACGGCTTGAGATCCGGCAAGTCGAGTCGCCCGTGCAGCGTTGTCACCGTCCGATCGGCGAAATCGCGGATCAGCGGGAAATGCAGCAGGTCGATGTGGAAATGCAGCACGTCGAACTCGTGCGCCCGCTGTCGGATCTCCTCCAACATCAAGACCTGATGTGGAAGATGGTCCCTGACCGCCGGATTGAGCCGTAAGGCGACGTCCGCACACGACACGAGTGTCGCCTGGGTGACGGAATCGCCGCTGGCAAAGAGCGTGACCTCATGCCCCTGGGCCACGAGTTCTTCAGCAAGGTAGGAAACGATCCGCTCGGTTCCCCCGTAGAGCTTCGGCGGAACGCTTTCGGCGAGCGGTGCAATCTGAGCGATCTTCATCGGCAAACCTCCTCAGTTGAGCAAAGAGCCGTCGGCAAAAATCATGCCCGCGTCCTCGAGAGGCACACGGCAGGCCAGACGAGGGTCAGGTTTCGAACAGCGGTCGACGCCGTCCTCCTTTCCAGTAGCTGCACAAGCCAAGGCCGGGAAGCCGGCGTGCGGGCGGTTTTCGACGGCGGATCCTATGGCAACTCAGGGAAGCGGACGTATCCTGCCTCGCGGATGGTTGATCGCCATTATCCAAAGCCTTCAGCGCTTCAAGGATCTCGTCATAGGATACAGCTCTTTCGGCCCCGGGGTGAAGGCGGAGGGCTGGTACGGATTCGACTGCGAAGATATCGGATGCCCATGAAGCGAGAATTGCCCGCTTCTCGTCGTTGTCGATCCCGGCGGCGGCAAGCACGTCACGCGGGTGACCGAAATGCTTCGCCGGATGAAGCAGATGCGCCGCGCTTATGGCTGCCACGGCATTCTGCTGTATGGAATTGCTGATGTTTTCCTTTCTCATAGCTTGGCTCCATTGATGTCGACCCGATGGAACTTGTTAATTCGATAGTGCGTAGAACGGCCCGCCCCGATGGCAGAGCGGGCCGAGCGATCGCTTAGAAGTCCATGCCGGCGCCGGCCGGCATGGCCGGAGCAGCTTCCTTCTTCGGCTTCTCGGCGATCATCGCCTCTGTCGTCACCAGCAGGCCGGCAACCGAAGCTGCGTCCTGCAGTGCGGTGCGAACGACCTTTGCCGGATCGATGACGCCCTGCGCGTAGAGATCGCCATATTCGCCGGTCTGAGCGTTCCAGCCATAGGAGAATTCGCTCTTCTCGCGCAGCTTGCCGACGATGATGGAGCCTTCCGCACCGGCGTTTTCGGCGATCTGGCGAACCGGTGCCTCGATCGCCCGGCGAACGATGTCAACGCCGACCCGCTGGTCGTCATTGGCAGTCTTGATCGCGTTGAGGGCCTTGACCGCGCGCAGCAGCGCCACGCCGCCACCTGGCAGGATGCCTTCCTCGACCGCTGCCCTTGTTGCATGCAGCGCGTCGTCAACGCGATCCTTCTTTTCCTTCACCTCGACTTCGGTCGAGCCGCCGACGCGGATGACGGCAACGCCGCCGGCGAGCTTAGCAAGACGTTCCTGCAGCTTCTCGCGATCGTAGTCGGAGGTGGTCTCTTCGATCTGGGCGCGGATCTGAGCGGTGCGACCGTCAAGTTCCGCCTTCGAACCGGCACCGTCGATGATGGTGGTGTTTTCCTTCTCGATCGCCACCTTCTTGGCGCGGCCGAGCATATTGAGCGTCACATTCTCGAGCTTGATGCCGAGGTCTTCGGAGATCACGGTGCCGCCCGTCAGGATGGCGATGTCTTCGAGCATGGCCTTGCGGCGGTCGCCGAAGCCAGGGGCCTTGACGGCAGCGATCTTCAAGCCGCCACGCAGCTTGTTGACGACGAGCGTTGCAAGGGCTTCGCCTTCGACATCTTCAGCGATGATGAGGAGCGGCTTGCCGGATTGAACGACGGCTTCGAGAACCGGCAGCATCGACTGCAGGTTCGACAGCTTCTTCTCATGGATGAGGATATAGGGATCCTCGAGCTCGACCCGCATCTTGTCCTGATTGGTGACGAAATAGGGGCTGAGATAACCGCGGTCGAACTGCATGCCTTCGACGACTTCGAGTTCGGTTTCGGCGGTCTTGGCTTCTTCAACCGTGATGACGCCTTCGTTGCCGACCTTCTCCATGGCTTCCGCGAGGTAGCGGCCGATCTCGGAATCACCATTGGCGGAGATCGTACCGACCTGGGCAATTTCGGAATTGTTGGAAATCTTACGGGCGTTGTTCTTCAGCTCCTTGACGACAGCGTCGACGGCAAGATCGATACCGCGCTTCAGATCCATCGGGTTCATGCCGGAGGCAACCGCCTTTGCGCCCTCCTTGACGATCGCTTGGGCAAGAACGGTCGCCGTCGTTGTACCGTCGCCGGCAAGATCATTCGTCTTGGATGCAACTTCACGCAGCATCTGGGCGCCCATGTTTTCAAACTTGTCTTCAAGTTCGATTTCCTTGGCGACGGAAACGCCGTCCTTGGTGATGCGCGGCGCGCCGAAGGACTTGTCGATCACCACGTTGCGGCCCTTCGGGCCGAGCGTTACTTTCACCGCATTGGCCAGCACATCGACCCCACGCAGCATGCGTTCACGGGCATCGCTATGAAATTTGACTTCTTTCGCAGCCATTCTGTAACTCCTTCAATAGGCGGCTTTTTTGACTAATGCGCGGAAATCGCCTCAGGCGGCGATCTTTTCGGCGGCCCGGGCCTCGATAATGCCCATGACATCGCTTTCCTTCATGATCAGCAGGTCTTCGCCATTGATCTTGATCTCGGTGCCAGACCACTTGCCGAACAGGATGCGGTCGCCGACCTTGACGTCGAGCGGCTGGATCTGGCCGGCATCGTTGCGGGCACCGGGGCCGACGGCAATGACCTCGCCTTCCTGCGGCTTTTCCTTTGCAGTGTCGGGAATGATGATGCCGCCCTTGGTCTTTTCTTCGGAATCGACGCGGCGGACGAGAATGCGATCATGAAGCGGTCGGAACGACATGTTTTCCTCCAATGGACAAACAATAATGATGTTGTTCCCCTGGCCGGACCGGATGACCAGTCCGGGCGGGTGCAAAACCTCGATCGAGCGTTCTGCGCGGAATGATCTGGTTTTGCGCTTTTTCCATTTCAAGAGGGGCGCCATAAAAAAATTAGCACTCACTCGAAGCGGCTGCTAACATCCTGTAAAGGAACAATAAACAGGGTGGACGCGTTCGGAAATCCGTTGATAGCCGCAAAATTTTGCGCCACCTTTCGAGCGTCATGAAACGGAGATGAAGCATGCAATTTTCATCAGATCTGGAGCGTCAGCTGAACGGCTATGGACTGACCACCGCCCATATCCTCTATCGCATTCCTGATTTTGAATCCGTGCTGCAGACCTATGTCTGGCAGGATTACGACCTCGCCCCGGACTTTCCGGAAATGCACAAGTTCCTGGATTTCTGGCAGTCCACGCTCGACGGGCCGCTGCATTCTGTCCGCTACACCCACCAGCGGCTGATCGGACCGAACGAATGGCGTCGCGTCATGGGCGAGTTCAAATTGCACTAGGTCGAACCCGACATTCCCAAGCCAGCCGGGCGCAGTTGCCATAGCGTTTTTTCAACACATACGGTGTCGCCCGGGTAATCACTCGTGCTCGGCAGGGCATGGCCAAGTTGCCGGCGTCGAGAGGCCGGATGGCAGCTTGGTCGAGGCATCGCCGCAGGCCAGCTCGATCTGCGCCTGTTCGAGCCCGGCGGCAGCCGAGAGGTCAAGGCCTTCGATGCGGGTCAAGAACATGAAGGCGCGCTCGAACGTTGCCGGGCCCTCGAAGACAGCGCTGGAGAGATCGGCGCGGGAGAGATTGGCGAAAGAGAATTTCACCCCCGTCAGCACCGCCTTGTCGAAATCGGCGCGGCCGAGTTCGGCCTTCTCGAAGCTCGCGCCGGAGAGCCGGGCGCCGCCAAAATTGGCCCGCTGCAGCTCGGCGCCGGCAAAGGAAGCGCCTTCGGCGGCAATGTTGGCGAAGCTGGCGCGATAGGCCTCCACTTTGGCGAAGTTGGCCCCTTCGGCATGTGACCCCTCAAGCGAGGCACGCACCAAGCTCGCCTTTTCCAGATTGGCGGATTTGAAATTCGAACCGCTGAGATCGGTGAGCGAGAAATCGGTGCTGAAGAGGTTGGCGCCTTGGAGATCACTGCCCTGCAGCATCAGGTTTTTCTTCGTGCATTCCTGCCAGTCGAGCTTCGGCGAGGCCGTGCTGCTGCAGTCGGCAGCGCGTGTGGAGATCGGAGCGGAGGCGAGAAGAATGAGGGCAAGGAGGCCGAGCGGCGATCGATGCATTGCCATTGAACTGTTGATCTCCATGACGCTTATCACGCCGCCTCTCGCGAAGCAGGCAGCCTCTCTTTTCTACACAGCTCAGAATACAATAAAAAGATAGTGACCGCTCCGGCAATGATTTGCCGGGTCACTCCGTCCGGCGAGCGCTCATCCTCCTTGCCCCGGCAGGCCGTCGGCCTTGCCCGAGCAGGCAGGTCAATCGGCCTCGCCGGGCAGACGGAGTTCCATGCAGGTCAGATCCAGCCAGCGGCCGAACTTGGTGCCGACCTCGGAAAATCTGCCGGCGATGCGGAAGCCGAGCTTTTCGTGCAGCCGGATCGAAGCAGCGTTGTCGGCCTCGATGCCGGCGATCATCACATGGATATTGGCGGCCGCCGCACGCGCGATCAATTCGCGCATCAGGGCCTCGCCGATGCCGGCGCCGCGATGATCCTTGTCGACATAGACGGAATGTTCGACCGTGTGGCGATAGCCCTCGAAGGCGCGCCAGTCGCCATAGGAGGCGTAGCCCGCCACCTTGCCCGACATCTCGGCGACAATGACCGGAAAGCCGCGGCCCTTGCGCGCACTCAGCCATTCCCGTCGGTTTTCGAGATCGACGAGCGTTTCGTTCCAGATCGCCGTCGTGTGCTCGACGGCATGATTGTAGATATCCCGGATGGCGGGAAGATCGGCTTCGGTGGCGTCGCGGAGAAGGATGGCGTCTGTCATGATGGCCCGGTTCGGATTGACTGCGCGGGTTGGCATACGCCGCGGTTCAAAAGATGTAAACTGCTGATACAGCAGAGAAAGGCTTGCGGGACGCCTCGGGCGGGCGGCAGCTCAGAACTCTGGCATCGGCAGGCTGAAACAGGTGAAAACGGCCGAATAATGCACGGCCGCGGCGATGACGACGAAACCGTGCCAGATGGCGTTCTGGAAACGCAGTTTCTCCCAGACATGGAAGATGACGCCGAGCGAATAGATGACGCCGCCGATGACGATCAGCAGCATCGAAGCGGAGGGAATGCGCGCGGCGACAGGCCCCGCCACGAGCACGCCGCTCCAGCCCATGGCGAGGTAAAGCAGGATGGCGAGACGGTCGTATCGCCCTGGAAAGGCGCATTTCAGGACGATGCCGACGGCAGCGAACAGCCATATCGCCACCAGCATGAAGGAGATCAGCGGATCGTCGGCGCCGCGTTCTAGGAATGGCGTATAGGTGGCGGCGATCAGGATGAAGATCGCCGAATGATCGAAGCGGCGCAGGAACCATTTGGTGCGCGAGACCGGCCAGACATTGTAAGAAAAGGAGATGGCAAGCGTCAGCACCAGTCCGACGCCATAGATCCAGGCGGCGGCGAGCGCCCCGTGGGAGCTCCAGACGGTGGCGTAGAAGATCAGAGCAGTGGCGCCGATCAGCGCCAGCACGAGACCGACGCCGTGGACGATGCCGTCGGCGATCAGCTCATATCTGTCGTAAGCCCAGCGAATACCGTTGAACTCGGCCATGCACGCCAACCCGTTTCGTACCCGATCGCGATGGTCGCACCGAACCGGCGGGGGCGCAACTGCGGCGCATCGTGCGGGCAGTAAATCTTCGTGACAGACCGCACAGGCCCCGCCCCCTCGACGGCGGCACAGATTCAGATCTTCTGCCGCTCGACCAGCACGGAGCACTTGGCGTGCCGCACGACGCGGTCGGCCGTGGCGCCGATAAAGTAGTTGGAAAAATCCGGGACGTGCGAGGCGAGGATGATGAGGTCGGCGCCGTGGCTTTCTGCGGCCGAGATGATGGCCTTGGCCGGCGGGCCGTTGCGGATGTCGATCGTTGCCGTGACCCCGGTTGCGGCGACCAGCGCTTCCAGCTTGTCGCGGCCGTCCTTCATGGCGTCCTCGAGCATATTGGCCGGCAATTCGATCGCGACATAGGTCGGTACATCCTCGACGACGTTGAGCGCGACGATCTGGCCGCCCGCGTCGAGCAGCGAGGCGGCCTTGCGGAGAATGTTTTCTCCCCTGTCGAGGCGGCCGAGCGCGATCGCCACGATAATCTTCCGGTACATGGCTTCCCTCCATGACTGAGATGCATAAGCTTGCTCTAATAAAGATATGGGCGGCGCAATGGCTCCGATCAAGCCAGTGCAGGTCATCGTCAACATCTGCTCAACGCTTCATCCTCAAAAACAAGCCTTCTGTGAACAATCGGGATAGGCCATATAGAGATCAAGTACGGCAGCCGAGGAGATCAGGCGAATGAACCGGCGACACTTCCTCGGATTTGCTAGGGCGGCATCGTTGCCGCCACCGCCGGTATGCCTTTAACTGCAGAGGCAGGAGACCCATTGATGACGACAGAAACATCTTATGCGCTGACGCGGCCTGCCTATATCGACCAGTCGCATCTCGTCGTTACCGACCTCGGCCTGGTTTCCGGCTTCTATCAATCGATGCTCGGCCTGAAGGTCATCGAGAAGACGACGAGCGGCGAAGTGCTGGGTGTCGGGGGGCATCCGCTGCTGACGCTGACGACGGCAAAGGACGCGGTAGTCGCGCCACGCAATGCCGCAGGCCTTTTCCACACCGCGTTCCTGATGCCCGACCGCGCCGAACTGGCGCGATGGCTACGCCATGCCGCCCACAACAACGTCGTGCTCGACGGCGCCTCGGACCATCTCGTCAGCGAGGCGATCTATCTTTCCGACCCCGAGAGCAACGGCATCGAAATCTATGCCGACCGGCCGCACAAGGGATGGAAATTCCTTGAGGACGGCATGGTCGAAATGGCGACGCAGCGCCTTGACCTGCAGGCGCTCTATAACAGCGCATCGGAGGATCGCTGGGACGGCATGGCTGAGGGAACAGCGATCGGCCATCTGCACCTGCAGGTGGGCGATATCCCGCAGGCCGACGCCTTCTATCGGGACGTGCTCGGCCTCGAGCTGATGGCCCGTTATCCCGGCGCGAGCTTCTTTGCCACCGGCGGCTATCACCACCATCTCGCAGCCAACATCTGGAACAGCCGGGGCGCCACTGCCCGCGCCGACAATATGACCGGGCTGTCGGATTACCGGATCCGTTTCAACGACAAGGCGACGCTCGACGCGGCGGTCTCCAGGTTCGACGCGCTGGAGATCAACAGCGAGAAGCGCGATGGCGGCGTTTTCCTCAAGGATCCCTGGGGCATTGGCCTGACGCTTTCGGCCTGAACCTGCACTATTGGACCTTCTCGGTTCCTGAGGGCGTCGTCACCTGCGTCGGTCCGCCGCCGTTTCCGCTCGGCGTTGGCGACCGGTCTGTCGCTTCGGGCGGCCGTGCAGGGCCGGAGGCCGGGTCGTTGTTGAACGCGCCGGGACCGGAGGGCTGCGTATTGATCGGATCCGGCTTGGTCGAAGCCGTCGCCGCCGGATCATTGTTGCTGGGATTGGGCCAGATCGCAACGCTCACGCCGGCAATGATGAGAACTGCCGCGCCCGCCACAAGAACGGTCCAAACCCACCAACGCCGCTGATCGGCGGCTTTCAGCCTCGCCTCGTCCGCATAGGGGGGATCGGTCGAATAGGTCTCGGTGGTTTTCATCTGATCGGGATCTGCAATCATGAGCACTCTCCTTCCGAGGTCGAACGCCAGTGACGGCGAGCTTGTTCCGGCGGCAGGATCAAATCGGCGCGCGAGCCGATGAAAGGGCGGGCGCTTCAGCGCCCTTGCCCGCAGGCGGACCCGATGTCTTTACGGCAGCGCCATGGGCCGGCGGAACCGGAACCGCATCAGCGCGTTTTTGTGGCGAAGCAATCTGGCTTCGGGGACCTCACCGCATGGGCATCGCCAACGGCATCCGCAAACACGCAAAGAAGATCGCCATCGGCGAACGCCAAACCAGCGCCTGGGCTAAGTCGTTGCAGGAGACGGCGGAGGAGCTGCCGTCCCCGCCGGTGCATCGACTCGAGAAGGACGGGCTCGACATCAGCATGGCCTGGGCGATCATCGGCATCTTCGCCATCCTCGGCCTTGCCGCGGTATACATGATGTCACTGATCCTCATTCCGATCACCCTGGCCGTCGTCGTCGGCATGATCCTCGGCCTTGCCGCGGAAAATCTCGGCAAGATGGGCGTGCCGAGGCTTGCCAACGCCTTCCTTCTGTCAAGCAGTGTCGCTTTGGTCATCGTCTTGCTGGTCAGTTCGCTTGCCGATCCGCTGGCGACGCTCGCCAACGAAGCCCCGGCTTTCGTCGAGCGGACGATCAGCCGCATCATGCCCTATCTGGAGCGCATCGAATGGCTGCACATCACGCCGGCGACATTCGAAAGCGGGCCGATGTCGATCGGCGCGCTGCTCGAAAACACCGGTAGCGTCCTGCATGTGGTGACAACAAGCCTGACGCCGGCGCTGGTACAGGGGCTGATCTTCTTCGCTGCGCTGCTGCTCTTCCTCGCCAGCCGGGTCAATCTGCGCAAGACGATCATCATGACCTTCCGCACCCGCACGCAGCGCCTGGCGGCAATCCGGGTCATCAATGCGGTCGAGCAGGTGCTCGGCTTCTATTTCGCCACAGCCTCGCTGATCTATGTCGGGCTTGGCGTCGTCATGACGATCATCGCCTATGCGAGCGGGTTGTCGTCACCCGCGCTCTGGGGCTTCTTCGCCTTCCTGTCGAGCTTCATTCCCTATCTCGGCATCACGCTGATGACGCTTTCCGTCGCCATTGCCGGCATCATCACCTATGACGGCTTCATCGTCGGTCTGGTGCCGGCGGCGGCCTTCTTCACGGTGCATCTCGTCATGGAGAACCTGATCTTTCCGGCGGTCATGGGGCGGCGGCTGGAAATCAATCCCTTTATCGTCTTTCTCGCCATCCTGTTCTGGACCTGGATGTGGGGCGCCGTCGGCGCAATGCTCGCGCTGCCGCTGTCGCTGATCGTCATGACCATCATCGAGGAACTGCTGATCGAGGAAAAACCGCAGCCGCAATTGCCGAAGTGATCAAGCGAGGAGACATCAGTGGCGTCCGATCTCGATCTCGACGAATCCGATCATGACCAGATGGTCAGTGGCCGTTCGTTCTGGGGGAAGAATGCCATACGTCCGCAATGGCGGCCGATGGCGCAGAGCTTTTCGACCGATGTCGCGGTGATCGGCGGCGGCATCACCGGCGCGCTGATCGCAGATCATCTGACGGCGCGCGGCTTTTCCGTTGTTATCATCGACCGGGAGGAGCCGGGCTTCGGCAGCACAGGCGCCAGCACCGCGATGTTGCAATGGGAAATCGACAGCACGCTCAGCGAACTCGAGACCTATTACGGCTTCGAACGAGCGGCCGGAATCTATCGCCGCAGCGCCGCTGCCGTCGCCGGCCTTTCCAAGCTGATCGCGACGAATGGAATCGCCTGCGGCTTCAGGGCGCGCAACACGCTCTATCTCGCCGCCAATCGGGAAGGTGCGCGCGACCTGCAGGAGGAGCGCCAGCTGCGCCGGCGGGCGGGTCTGCCCGGCGTCTATCTCGAACATCCCGATCTCTTCACCCAGTTCGAGCTCGATCGCGACGGCGCGATCTATTCGCCGGGTTCGGCGGAGGCCGATCCGCTGCTGCTCACCTGGGCGCTGATCGCGATGGCTGTGGGACGCGGAGCGCAGCTCGTCAGCGCTTCGGTGACCGCGCTGCACAGCGAGGGCGATCGCGTCACGGCAGAGACGGCTGGGGGGCACGCCATCGAAGCGCGACATGCGGTGCTGGCGACCGGCTACTCGATGCCGGGGCTTAACATGCCGAAGCTGCACCGCGTCAGTTCAAGCTGGGCGCTCGCCACCGTGCCTCAGGACCCGGCGCGGCTCTGGCGCGACAGGACGCTGATCTGGGAGAACAGCCATCCCTATCTCTACATGCGCACAACCGCGGACAACCGCATCGTCGCCGGCGGCGAGGATGACGGCACGACGGATCCCGCGGGGCGAAATCACAAGCTGCCGGCCAAGATCAGTGCGATCCGGGAGAAGATGAAGCGGTTATGGCCGAGAGCCGATACCCGCGTCGCCCATGCCTGGGGCGGAACCTTCGGAGAGACGGCCGACGGCCTGCCGCTGATCGGCCCGACGCCCGGGATGCCGCATGTCTTCGCCGCCCACGGCTATGGCGGCAACGGCATCACCTTCTCCTATCTCGCCGCCCAAATGATCGGGGCGATGATTGCGGGGATCTACCGCGACTGGTTCGAGGACTTTGCGTTCGACCGGGAAGGACCGGGCATGCGGCGGTTTGGAGAGGACAGGTTGCGGGCTGGGGATGCGTTGCGGTAGAGACTTCGCTTTGGCTATTGTGCCACACGGCGCACCTTCAGCCGCAGCCCTATTCCGTCGTCTTGTCGTCACCAGTATCCTCGACATCCCCAAGACGAACGAACGCCGTGCCCTTCATCTTGAGATCAACCAGCGCCTTTGCCACTCCCTCGCCCGCCGCATGGGTGGGCTGATTAATGTGGGAGATGACGACATCGCCGTCCTTGGCGGAGGCGATGCGTTTTTCGGTGATCGCTGCGCCAAGCAACGAGCCACCGTCGCCGTTCACCGAGTAGCCGGCGATGCGATAGCCCATGGTGCGGATCTCGCCGATGGCGGAAAGATCGTACTTGGCCGTGGAGCCGCGGAACCAGTGCGGTGCGGGAATGCCGGCTGCGACCATGGCGGCGGCACCGCCTTCGACCTCCTGCTTTACCGCCTGCGGCGAACCGGCCGAGGCGATGCCATAGACGAGCGTCGGCGTATCGACGGCCGGAATATGGTTCTCGCCGTGGTTTTCGAGCTCGAAGAGATCGGGATTCTGCAGGAAGACAGCAAGGGCTTGCGGGTTGCGCTTCAGCCAGCGGGCGGTGACGAAGATCGTTGCCGGAATGCGCTCGCGCACCAGAGTCGAAACGATGCGTTCGTCCGCCTGCCCCATGCAGGCGTCGAAGGTGAGCGCGATGCGGGCATGGCCCGCTATGTTGGAACGGGCGATATGCAGATGCGGCTCGACAAGTTTGATCGCCGACGCCTTCGAGAGCGGAGCAGCCGGCAGCGCCAACGACAACTCGTCCGCCGATGCGGCCGAGATTGCGGCCAGAAGGAACGCCGATGTGAGCAGGATGCGGTTCATGTCATCAACTTTACGATTCGAGCGCCGCGACTCTAGCCGCTAGCCTTGCCACACGCCATGTGGCCGGATGTCACCGCCGCCGGCGGGAAACCGCATCAATCGTAGAGATAATACTTGTCCCACTTCTCGCGCGGCACCTTCTCGCCGATCTGATAGTCGAGTTCGCGCACGTTGATATGCTGTGGGCCGGTGATGCAATTGTAGGAAAGATGGTACCAGTCGCCCTTGCTGCGGAAGACCGCGCCCGGCGCCTGCAGCGAATTGTCGCCGGCGATCGGGTCCTTGAAGGTATAGGCGATCACCTTATCGGGCTTGAAGCCGGTGCTGTCGTTGTTGATCCGGCTCATCGCTTCCGTGTCGCAGCTCTGTTCCAGGCGGGTGGAGGGATCGAGTTTTTCCAGCTGCTTCTTGATGGCCGGGTCAACGGCAAAAGCGGGGGCAGCCAAGCCGGCCAGGGATACAAACAGGAGCAGACGTTTCGGCATTGCGGAGGAAATCCCTTACTGTTGTACAGTCTTCATCCTGCCGCCGGCGGCTTGCCGGGGGCTGGGCACGTGCAAAATTCGCTCTGTGATAGCGGACCTCCTTAAATATTGTGGTGACATCAAGGCAAGCCGGGCGCTGCCGTCTCCTCGACTGTGGACGGTCACCTCGTCCCTTGGCGCTTGATCCGGCGGCGGTGCGCCTCTATCTCTTGCCAACCCGACATTCCCACCGGAGCCAATTCCTTTGTCCGTTTTCAAGAGCCTGCCGACACCGCCCGCCGCACCGAAAAAGCCTCTCTCCGACACGCGCCACGGCATTACCCGCACGGACGATTACGCCTGGCTGCGCGCCGACAACTGGCAGGCGATGTTCAAGGACCCGTCGATCCTTGACCCCGAGATCCGCCGGCATCTGGAAGCCGAAAACGCCTATATGAACGCGGCGATGGAGGACACCAAGCCCTTGCAGAAGGCGCTGTTTGCCGAGATGCGCGGCCGCATCAAGGAAGACGACAGCTCGGTGCCGATGAAGGACGGCGCCTATGCCTACGGCACGTTCTTTGTGACCGGCGGCGAACAGCCGCGCTATTTCCGCATTCCTCGCGACGGCGACGTTGCCGACGAGGCGATCCGCACCGTGCTGCTCGACGGCGACAAGGAGGCATCAGGCAAGGCCTATTTCCGCCTCGCCGGCCTCGACCATTCGAGCGACCACAGCCGCGGCATCTGGGGCTATGACGACAAGGGCTCGGAGTTCTTCACGCTGAAGGTGCGCGATCTCGCGACCGGGGAAGATCTCGAAGACCGGATCGAGAATACCGGCGGCGGGGGCGTCTGGGCGCCGGACGGCAAGAGCTTCTTTTATTCGGCGCTCGACGAGAACCACCGGCCCTCGAAGGTGTTCCACCACATTGTCGGCCGGCCTCAGTCTGAAGACCGCCTGGTTTATGAGGAAGCCGATGCCGGCTTCTTCATGGGCGTCGGCGGCTCGCTGCTCGACGACTTCATCTATATCGACATTCACGATCATGAGACGAGCGAATACCGGCTGCTGTCGACCAAGGATCTGACGGCCGAGCCGAAGCTGGTGGCGGCGCGCGAGGAAGGCATCGAATATTCGCTGACCGAGGGCGGCGACGTCTTCTACATCCTGACCAATGACGGCGGCGCCAAGGATTTCAAGATCATGGAAGCGCCGGTCGACAATCCGGTCAAGGAGAACTGGCGCGAAGTCGTCGCTCACAAGCCCGGCACGCTCATCATCAGCCACATGGCCTATGCCCGCCATCTCCTGTGGCTGGAGCGCAAGGACGGGCTGCCGCGGATCATAATCCGCGACCGGAAGACCGGCGAGGAACACGCGATCGCCTTTGCCGAGGAAGCCTATTCGCTGGGGCTTTCGGGCGCGGCGGAATACGACACGGATGTCATCCGCTTCTCCTATTCCTCGATGACGACACCGTCGCAGCTTTACGACTACAATATGGTGACGCGCGAGCGCACATTGTTGAAGACGCAGGAAGTGCCGTCCGGCCACAATCCCGATGACTATGTCACCCGCCGCGTCTTCGCCCCGGCCTGGGACGGCGAGACGGTGCCGGTCACGCTGCTCTATCGTAGGGATACGCCGCTCGACGGCAGCGCCCCCTGCCTGCTTTACGGCTACGGCGCCTACGGCATCACCATTCCGGCCGGTTTCAACACCAATTGCCTGTCGCTCGCCGATCGCGGCTTCGTCTATGCCATCGCTCACATCCGCGGCGGCAAGGACAAGGGCTTTGCCTGGTACGAAGACGGCAAGATGGACAAGAAGACCAACAGCTTCAAGGACTTCGTCGCCGCGGCGGATTACCTGAATCAACAGAAGTTCACCTCTTACGCGAAGATCATCGCCGAGGGCGGCTCGGCGGGCGGCATGCTGATGGGCGCCGTCGCCAACATGGCGCCGGAAAAGTTCGCCGGCATCATCGCCGCCGTTCCCTTCGTCGACGTGCTCAACACCATGCTCGACGACACCCTGCCGCTGACGCCGCCGGAATGGCCGGAATGGGGCAATCCGATCGAAAGCCGCGAAGAATACGAGCAGATCGCCGCCTATTCGCCCTATGACAATGTCGGCGCAAAACCCTACCCGCCGATTCTGGCGCTCGGCGGCCTGACCGACCCGCGCGTCACCTATTGGGAGCCGGCCAAATGGGTAGCGAAACTGCGCGACAAGACAACGGGCGAAGCGCCGATCCTGCTGAAGACCAATATGGACGCCGGCCATGGCGGGGCGTCGGGGCGGTTCCAGCGGCTGGAGGAGATTGCGTTCGAGTATGCGTTTGCGATCAAGGTGGCGGGAAAGATGTGAGGGAGTGGATTTGGTGGGGCTGAATCTCCCCACCTGTGGGGGAGATGCCCGGCAGGGCAGAGGGGGTGCCACACGGCACAAGGTCAAGGGAAACAGAAATGCCCGTCTATATCGCCCTCCTCCGCGCCGTTAATGTCGGCGGCACCGGCTCGCTGCCGATGGCTGAACTCAAGGCGATCTGCGAAGGTCTCGGCTTTACCGACGTGAAAACCTACATCCAGAGCGGCAATGTGCTGTTCCGCTCGGATGAAGCCGAGAAAACCCTTGAGGAAAAGCTCGACGAGGCGCTCGGACAGAAGATGGGCAAGCGCCCGGGCGTGATGGTGCGCAGCCGGAAAGAGCTCGACGCGATTGCCGCCAACGCGCCCTTCCCGGACGCCAAGCCGAACTTCCTGCTCGTCTATTTCCTGCCCGAAAAGCCGCCCGCCGATGCGTTTGATGAAATGGCGGCGCCCGATGGCGAGGAGGCGAAGCTCACCGGCCGGGAGATCTATGTGCATTATCCGAATGGATCCGGCCGCTCGAAGCTGAAGCTGCCGGCGCTGAAGCCCGGGACCTCGCGCAATCTCAACACCGTGCGCAAGCTCGCGGACATGGCGGCCGACATGGAGAACAAGGACTGAGTGCGACGCGCAGAATTTGATTCAAGCGACGCGCGTCAAGCCTTTGTTTCTCCAGGCACCTTCGTGCGTCTGGCCTTATAGCCGCTGATCTCCTCGCCTGCTGTCGGCGAGAAACGCAGGTTCCAGACGGTCGCTGTGATCGAGATGATGGTGACGACGACGAAGGCGGCGGAGAAATCGCCGAGATCAGGCGTTTCGGTGCCTGACAAGGCCATGGAACCGTGCAGCGCCAAGGCCCCGATGCAGATTCCGAGCGACAACATCAGCTGCTGGAAAGTGGTGTAGAAGCTGGTGGCCGAGCTCATCCGCTCCTTTTCGATCTCGTCATAGGCGATGGTGTTGTAGGCGGTGAACTGGAACGACAGGAAGAAGGCGCTGAGCACCAGGACGACGAAGATCAGCGGCATCGGCCAATCCGGCCGAAAGGCGGCGCAGAGGGCATAACCAGCCGTGCCGAGGATGCCGTTGAGAACGAGGCTTCTGCGGAAGCCGAGCCGGCTGAAGACGAACCGCGCCATCGGCTTCATGGCGAGCGCGCCGAGCGCGGTGGCAATGACGATCTGGCCGGCTGCGGCGGCGGAAAGGCCGAAGCCGATCTGGAACAGCAGCGGCAGCAGGAAAGGTTGGGCACCCTGGGTGATGCGCGTCAGCGAACCGGCGATAACGGAGGTGCCGAAACTCGGCACCTTCATCAGTGAAAAATCCATGATCGGCGACGGATGCCGGCGGGCATACCTCAAATAGCCGATGCCGAAGAGCAGGCCGACAGCGATCAGGAAGATCGAGAAGGCGCCCTCGCCGTCATGGCTCGACATTTCGAAGCCGAAGAGCAGCGAGCCGAGCGAAATGCCCGAGAGGATGAAGCCGACCGTATCGAAGGGGCCGGTCGCCTTGCCTTTCACCTCGTCGATGTAGATCGAGACGAAGATCATGCCGATGATGCCGATCGGCACGTTGATGTAGAAGATCCAGCGCCAGTCGAGATAGGTGACGATGAAGCCGCCGAGCGGCGGACCGACGATCGGACCGATCAGCGCCGGCACCAGCAGCCAGGACATGGCGCTGACCATATCCTTGCGGGCGACGCTGCGCATCAGCACCAGCCGGCCGACCGGCATCATCATCGCGCCGCCCATGCCCTGCAGCAGCCGGGCCAGCACCAGGAAGGGCAGCGTCGGTGCGAGCGCGCAGAGGATGGAGCCGATGACGAAGACCGCGATGGCGGCGCGGAAGACGGTGCGCGAACCGAAACTGTCGGCGATCCGGCCACTGGCCGGAATGAAGATCGCCAGGCTGAGGAGATAGGAGGTCAGTGAGATCGACATGGCCGGGGCGCTGACGGCGAAATCGCGCGCCATGGTGGGCAGCGCGGTCGCCAGCACGGTCGCGTCGATATTTTCCATCAGCATCGCACTCGCGACGATCATCGCGATCACCCGAAAATTGGGCGCGGCGCGCCGAACCATCGGCGCCTGGTAAATCTGATCCGACATCGTGCGGAATCACTCGCGGTGGCGCGGCGGAGCAGAGGAAGCAGCAAGGCCGCGGGGATGACATGGCGCAAGGCCAAGGGGAGACCATCTGCTATACGCCCGAGATCATGGCGGGGCTATGTCCTTTATGGCAAAGCAGCTTTGACGAGAGGTAAAAGCGGATCACGATTCCTTGCATCTGCGCGATCTGCGTGACGGCCGATGGATCCGGCGCGCAAGACCGGCTTGCGCGCGGGGCACCCCGACCCTACCTATGAACAATGACCTCGACCCCGCAGAAAATCCGGTCCGGTGCGGCCTTTCCGTTCGACAACAGCTATGTCGGCTTGCCCGAGCGCTTCTTTGCGCCGCAAACGCCGACGCCGGTGGCCGAGCCATGGCTGATCAAGCTCAACGAGCCGCTGGCCGCCGAGCTCGGGCTCGACGTCGAGGCACTGCGCCGCGACGGCGCGGCGATCTTTTCCGGCAATCTCGTTCCCGAAGGGGCCGAGCCGCTGGCGATGGCCTATGCCGGGCACCAATTCGGCGGCTTCTCGCCGCAGCTCGGCGACGGGCGGGCGATCCTGCTCGGCGAAGTGGTCGACCGCGACGGCAAGCGCTTCGACATCCAGCTGAAGGGCGCGGGGCCGACACCTTTTTCGCGTCGCGGCGACGGCCGGGCCGCAATCGGGCCGGTGCTCAGAGAATACATCATCAGCGAGGCGATGTTCGCGCTCGGCATTCCCGCCACGCGGGCGCTGGCGGCGGTGACGACGGGCGAACCGGTCTACCGCGAAGAAGTGCTGCCGGGTGCGGTCTTCACCCGGGTCGCGGCAAGCCATATCAGGGTCGGCACCTTCCAGTATTTCGCGGCACGGGGCGACACGGACGGTGTTCGGGCGCTCGCCGATTACGTGATCGAGCGGCACTATCCCGCGCTGAAGGAGACCGAGGCACCCTATCTCCGCCTGTTCGAGGCAGTTTCGGAGCGCCAGGCTGCGCTGATTGCCCGTTGGCTGCATGTTGGCTTCATCCATGGCGTGATGAACACCGACAATATGACGATCTCCGGCGAGACGATCGATTTCGGTCCCTGCGCCTTCATGGATGCCTATAATCCGGCAACCGTCTTCTCGTCGATCGACCAGCACGGCCGTTATGCCTATGCCAATCAGCCGGCCATCGGCCAGTGGAACCTTGCGCGGCTCGGCGAAACGCTATTGCCGCTGATCGATACCGAACCGGACAAGGCGGTCGACAAGGCCAATGCGGTGATCCGCGCCTATGGCGAGCGGTTCCAGGCGCATTGGCTGGCCGGCATGCGGGCAAAGATCGGCCTTGCCGGGCAAGAGGATGGCGATCTCGAGCTGGTTCAAGCGCTGCTCTCACTGATGCAGGCACAGGGCGCCGATTTCACCCTGGCCTTCCGGCGACTCTCCGATCTTGCCGGCAACGACGATGCAGAGCCTGCCTTTGCCGGGAGCTTCCAGGAGCCGGAGGCCTGTCGCCCTTGGCTCATGCAGTGGCGCGAGAGACTGTCGCGCGATCCGCAGACGCCGGTCGAACGCGCCGGCGCCATGCGCCGCGTCAACCCAGCTTTCATTCCCCGCAATCACCGGGTTGAACAGGCGATCGAGGCGGCGGTCGAGAACGGCGATTTCTCGCTGTTCGAGGCGCTGCTCACCGTGCTGTCGAAGCCCTACGAAGACCAGCCGGATTTCGCGGCCTATATGGAGCCGCCGAAGCCGGAGGAACGGGTGCTGCAGACTTTCTGCGGGACGTAAGCGGCTTCAATACAACCGTACCGTGACGCCCGGCTGCGGCAAATGCGGCCGTTGAAAGGCATCTCCCTCGCTCTATCTGCCTGACCGGCGGGCCTTTTCCCGCCGTTCCCACCCGGCTAACCCACGCGGGAGACAGCCTTATGGCGCTCGTCATCACCTCCATTCTCTTCATCATCATCGGGGTTGCGCTCGGCGGCGGCGGGCTCTGGCTCGTCATGCTCGGCGGCAGCGTCTTCTATCTGTTTGCCGGCCTGATGTTCCTCATCACCGCAGCGCTGCTGCTGATGCGCAAGGCGGTGGCGCTCTGGGTCTATGCGGTGCTCGTCGTCGCCGCACTCGCCTGGGCGATCTGGGAGGTGGGATTCGACTGGTGGCAGCTGGGCCCGCGCGGCGGGGTGATCATTCTTCTCGGGCTCTGGCTGCTGACCCCCTGGATCCGCCGGCCGCTCGGGTTTCGCAGCCCAACCGGCATCGTCTACGGCGCCAATCCCTGGCCGCTCGTCGTGCCTGTCATTCTCGCTATCCTCGTCGCCGTCTATTCGATGACGACGGATCCGCATGATCTGGCCGGCGATCTGCCGAAGGATGCGGTCGCCGCCAATCCGGCTTTCGGCGGCAGCGTGCCGGATGGCGAATGGCACCAATATGGCCGCACGCCCTTCGGCCAGCGCTACTCGCCGCTCGATCAGATCAATGTCGGGAACGTCTCGACGCTGACGGAAGCGTGGCGATACCAGACCGGCGACGTCAAGCGGCCGGAGGATATCAGCGAGACGACCTATCAGGTGACGCCGCTCAAGGTGAAGGACACGCTCTATCTCTGCACGCCGCATAACTGGGCGATCGCGCTCGACGCCAAGACCGGCAAGGAGAAATGGAAATACGACGCCAATTCCGGCATGAACCCCAACCGGCAGCACCAGACCTGCCGCGGCGTCACCTATTATGCCGATCCTGATGTCGCCGCCGGCCAGCCCTGCGCCGAACGCGTCTACCTGCCGACTTCGGACGCCCGGCTGATCGCCCTCGATGCGGCCGACGGCAAGGTCTGCACCGGCTTTGCCGATCAGGGCGTGCTGCATATGGAAACCGGCATGCGCTTCAATCCGGCCGGCTATTATTATTCCACCTCGCCGCCGGTGGCGGTGGCCGGCAAGATCATCGTCGGCGGGGCGGTGAACGACAATTATTCCACCGAGGAGCAATCCGGCGTCATCCGCGCCTTCGACATCAAGACCGGCGCCCTGATCTGGAATTGGGATTCCGGCAATCCCGACGTGACGACGCCGATCGCCGCAGGCCAGACCTACACGACCAACTCGCCGAACAGCTGGTCGGTTTTCAGCGTCGACGAGGCGCTCGGCATGGTCTACATCCCGCTCGGCAACCAGGTGCCTGATCAGCTCGGCATCAACCGCAGCGACAATGTCGAGAAATTCTCTTCCTCGATCGTCGCGCTCGATATCGCCAGCGGCCAACTGCGCTGGGTGCGCCAGACGGTGCATCACGACCTCTGGGACATGGACGTGCCGGCGCAGCCGGCGCTCATCGACCTGACCAAGCCTGACGGCAGCGTGGTTCCCGCCCTCGTCGGCCCCACCAAGCAGGGCGATCTCTATGTGCTCGACCGGCGCAGCGGCGAGCCGATCATCCCGGTCAAGGAAATTCCGGCGCCCGGCGGCGCGGTCACGGGCGATCATACGTCACCGACGCAGCCGATCTCCGACCTCACCTTCTCGCCCGAGCCGCTCAAGGAAAAGGACATGTGGGGCGTGTCGCTGTTCGACCAGCTCCTCTGCCGTATCGATTTCCACCGCTATCGCTATGAGGGCCGCTACACGCCGCCGTCGCTGAAAGGGACGATCGTCTATCCCGGCAATTTCGGCACTTTCAACTGGGGCTCGGTGGCGGTCGATCCCGAGCGGCAGATAATGTTCGGCATGCCGACCTATCTCGCCTTCACCTCGCGCCTGGTGCCGGCCGCCGACATTCCGCCGCGAGGCCAGGACGAGAAGGGCAGCGAACAGGGGCTGAACCGCAATGACGGCGCCCCTTACGGCGTCTTCATGGGCCCCTTCCTCGGGCCGATGCAGATCCCCTGCCAGGCGCCGCCATGGGGCTATGTCGCCGGCGTCGACCTGCGCACCGGCAAGATCGCCTATATGCACAAGAACGGCACCGTGCACGACATGACGCCGCTGCCGCTGCCCTTCAAGGTCGGCGTGCCGGGCATCGGCGGCCCGATGCTGACCAAGGGCGGCGTCGCCTTCCTCGGTGCTGCGGTCGACAACTACCTGCGCGCCTATGATGTGACCAACGGGCGGGAACTCTGGCGGGCACGCCTTCCGGCCGGCGGCCAGGCAACGCCGATGACCTATACGACCGACGACAACAAGCAATATGTCGTCATGGTCGCCGGCGGCCACGGCTCGGTCGGCACCAAGCCCGGCGACTATGTCATCGCCTATACGCTGCCGTGATGGCGAGGTCTCCTTCGCCGCATGCCTACTCCGGCAACCCCGCCATACGAAGGGCCTCTATATAGCGGTTGCGGTCATCCGGTCGCCGGAACGGTGGGAGAATGTCGGCGAGATTCGAAAGCCGAAGCGCCGGATCCAGCAGGCGCAGGCGCGCAATCGTTTCCCCTGCTTCCGCGCTCCGCCCGGCCATGGCTTGGCCGGCCGCCATCACGCGTATCGCGCTCGGGTAGTTCGGCTGGTGACGCAGGGATTTTGCCGCCCAGGCGGCGGCATCGTCGTAGTGACCGGCACAGAAGTGAGCCAGCCCGGTGTTGAATTGCCAGGCAAACAGGCGCGGATCCAAGGGGCTCAGGCGCATGGCGAGGGCGGCGTGTTCGATGGCAATGTCCGGCTCGCCCAGGCAAGCTCGCACCCAGCTGCTGACGCCGAGCGCAGCGCCCAGGTTCGGGTTGAGGAAGAGAGCGCGATCGATACAAGCCGCGCTGTCATCGAGGTCGCCACCGACATAACCGAGCACATATCCGCCGTAGGAGAGCGCGACTGCATCGTCCCAGCCGAGTTCAACGGCTCTTCTCGCCAGTCGGGTCGCTTCGGCAATCTCGCTGGCGGGATTGACCATCCAGCCATTGCTCTTGCGGGTCGCGTAGCAGCGCGCAGCCCGGGCATGGGCGATGGCAAAATCCGGATCGCGCTCGATCGCCTTCATGAACAGCCGCAAGGCCTCGTCGACGACCGATCTGTTGGTCACCGTCCGGTCGAAGGCCGCCAGCCCACGGAGATAATAGTCATAGGCGTCGAGGCTTTCGGTCGGCTTGCGTTTGGCGCGCTCGATCTCCGCCTCCTCCACCTTCGGGGTTATTGCGCCGACAATACTCGATGCGACCTGGTCCTGCAGATCGAACAGGTTCGCCAGCGTCCCGTCGAAACGGTCTGCCCAGAGATGCGCGCCGGTCGAGGTGTCGATGAGTTGTCCGGCGATACGAAGCCGGTCACCCGCGCGGCGCACGCTCCCCTCGACCACATAATCCACGTCCAGCTCGCGCCCGACCCGCTTTATGTCGACGGCCTGCCCCTTGTAAGTGAAGCTCGAATTGCGGGCGATGACATAGAGGTGGCGGAATTGCGCGAGAGCGATGGTGATATCCTCCACGATGCCGTCGGCAAAATATTCCTGTTCCGCATCGCCGCTCAAATTCTGAAACGGCAGCACCGCGAGGGATGGCCGATCATGATGTTTCGCCGGAGCGAAGAAGCTCTGCAGCGGCAACTCGATTGCGGGCGTGGCCCGCGGATCACCGGATCGCTGCCGCGGTTGCAGCGAGGCGGCCAGGGACGACGTCTCCGCTTCGGGTTCGACATCCAGATGCTTCTTCAGGAGAGCTCGGCAGGTCTCGAACTGGCGCAAGGCCATGTTCTCGTGGCCGCGGAGAGTGTGGATCCGCATCAGCGCCCTGTGGGCAGCCTCCGCCGTGCGGTCGGAGGCGAGAAGTCTCTCGGCAAGTCCTTCACAGGGCAACTCTTCCGCGGAACCTGGTTCCAAGAGGGCAAGGCTCAAACGTTCCACGAGCTGCAGCGCCTTGCGCTGATATGTGCTCCGGTAAGGTGCGAACCACTCACCCAACTCGTCCGGAATGGACTCGCCTTCAAGCAGGTCGCCGCGGTAGAGATCCGCCGCGGAGGCGAGATCTGCGCTCGAGCCCGTCCCCAGCTTCCGGTCGAAGAGTGAAATGTCGACTTCATCAGGAGCGACAATCAGCGCCACGGTCTCCTGATCCCCTTCGATGTAGGCGGTGGCGTCACTGCCTGCCGGGAACGACCGCCTGATATCGACCAGCGCCTGCCGCAAACTATTGCGGGCCTGCTCATCGCTTCGTCCCGGCCAGAAGACTTCGGAAAGCACCTCCCTGCGACAGCCGCGGCGGCCTGCCAGGGCCAGGGCCGCAAACAGCAGCGACGCCTTGCGCGTGGCGAAGCGGACTTGCCGGCCTTCTCCGGAGGTAACCTCGAGACCGCCTAGCAACCTGATGCGCACAGAAAGCCTCCAGCTTTGGACCGCCGCTGGCAGAATAGCATTTGGGAAGACGGATTTAACACCGATTTAGCGGCGGCGTATCGAAGTTTTCTTCTCCTTTCACGCTCAGCCGAACAGGCCGAAAACGCCCGCATGGCAGATTTCCACCCACACATCACAGATGGGAGATCGGAAAATGGCCCATACGGAAACACAGACCATCGTCAGCGCGCCGACAAGGCGGATGGCTGGTCTCATGAACGTCATAACGATTTTGTTGGCTGCCCTGAGGACATGGCAACGGGCGGTCGCGAGCCGGAGACAATTGGCAGAGCTGACACCCTATCAGCTGAGAGACATCGGTCACCCGGAGGCCAATCGGCCGGTGCTCGACATCAAAGCGGGTCTGATCACGAACTTGATGTCGATGCGGTAATCGATTGCTGCTGAAGCGATTTCCTGGGTCACACCATCTCGGTGATCATCTTGCCGACTTCGGCAAAGATCGGGTTGAGATCCTTCACCGGCGCGGTCGCCTCGGCGATATAGACGGCCGCGACGATCGGGCCGCGGTCGGGCGGCCAGATGACGGCGATGTCGCCGAGGGAGCCGTTTTGGCCGGTACCCGTCTTGTCGCCGACCTTCCAGTCCTGAGGCAGGCCGGCCCGCAGCCGCTCCTTGCCTGTTGTGCTTGCCACCAGCCAGGCGATCAGTCTCTCCGAGGAGGGTTCAGCAAGCACTGAGCCGAGCGTCAGATTGCCAAGTGTATCGAGCATCGCGTCGGGTGCCGTCGTGTCGCGCGGATCGTCCTTCCGGCCTTCGTTCAGTGTCGGTTCGGTGCGGTCGAGACGGGTCGTGCCGTCGCCGATCGAGCGCAACCAGTCGGTCAGCGCCGGCGGGCCGCCGAAGCTCTCGAGCAGCAGGTTGCCGGCGGTGTTGTCGCTGACCGTCACCGCCGCCTCGCAGAGTTCGGCGATCGTCATGCCGTCGGTATCGGCGTGTTTTTCGCTGAGCGGCGAATAGTCGACGAGTTTGTCCCTGCCATAGGTCACCCGCCGCTCGAGGCTCTCCTGCCCTTTGTCGACGCGGGCAAGGACGAAGCCTGCGGCCAGCGCCTTGAAGGTGCTGCACATCGGAAAGGCCTCGCTGGCGCGATAGCCGAAGGAAATGCTCGTCTGGGTGTCGAGCACCGAGACGCCGAGACGTCCACCGGTGCGTTTTTCCAGCGCGGCCAGGCGATGCTCGATATTGTCGTCGCCCTCCCCGGCAGTTTCCTGTGCATTGGCCGCAAGCGCCAGCGTGGACAGGCCCAAAGCAGGCAGGCAGAGTGCCGTGCCGATCAGCGTGCGGCGAGTAAGGCTGAGATCCATGAATTCCTCCGACGATTCGGAGAATAGAGCTAAGGACCGATTGCGGCGGCATCTCGTCCCCGCTGCAACTTGTTGTCAGCCGCTGCAACTTGTTGTCAGCAGCTGCAGCCTTGTTGGGTGGCGGCGATTTCGTGCTCCACCGCAGCCGATCAGGCGGCGCGCGTGACCTCGACCGTCACATGCGACAATTCTTCCAGCGCTGAAAGCCGGCCCTTGTAGAAGGCCGGGTCGCGCGGCTGCGAGGTGACGACGGCGACGATTGCCGCATGATGGCCGGGGCCGACCTGCCAGACATGCAGATCGGTGATCCGATCCTCCTCGGTCTCGATCGCCCGGCGGATTTCGCTGGGCAGCGTCTCGCCTTCGGGCACGACGTCGAGAAGGACGCCGCCGGATGATTTCAGCAGGCTCCAGGACCAGTTGGCGATCACCAGGCCGCCAACGATGCCCATGATGGGATCGAGCCAGAGCCAGCCATAGAGGCTGCCGAGGGTGAGTGCCGCGATGGCGAGCACTGACGTGAGAGCATCGGCCATCACATGCAGATAGGCGGCCCGGATATTGTTGTCGCCGGTCTCGCCGTGGTGGGCATGGTCGCCGTGGCTGCCATGGCCGTGGTGATGCGCGTGGTGCCCATTCGCGTGCGCATGATGAGCATGCGCGGCATGACCGCCGCTCGCCAGCAGCCAGGCGCTGGCGAGATTGACGGCAAGGCCGATGACGGCGACGGCGATCGCCTGGGCAAAGCCGATCGGCACCGGATTGGACAGGCGCAGCAGGCTCTCCCAGGCCATCAGCAAGGCGATCAGGGCAAGGACAATGGCGCTGGCGAAGCCGGCGAGATCGCCGAGCTTGCCGGTACCGAAGGTGAAGCGCGGATTGCGCGCCTGCCGGCGGGCAAAGAGATAGGCGAGCGCGGAAATCAAAAGAGCGCTGGCATGGGTGGACATATGCCAGCCATCAGCGACGAGGGCCATGGAGCCGTAGACGGTGCCGGCGGCGATTTCCGCCACCATCATCACCGTCGTCAGCGCAATCACCAGCCAGATGCGGCGCTCGTTGCGCAGATGATCGGCGCCGAGGAACACATGATCGTGTTCGAGGGTTTTCACTTCGACTTTCCCGATCCCGGCATTCATTCCCAGGGTCCTTCTCTCATCAGCGGATATAGGTTCTCAGCACTTCAGATATTTCTTCGACCGCCTCGGCCCGGGCTCTGTCGTCCTCGGCATTGAGCACGTGCTCGCGCAGGTGATCATCCAGAACCTCGCCAGTCAGCCCGGTCAGCGCGCCCCGAATGGAGGCGAGCAGTTGCAGGATTTCGCCGCAGGGGCGTTCAGCCTCGAGCGCCCGCTCGACTGCTTCGAGCTGCCCCTTCAGGCGGCTGACGCGGGCAACAAGCTTCTTCTTCTGCAGGCTGGTGTGAGACATCGCAGACCTTCGTGTAGCATAGGGGGGTATCCTATTGAGGTTCTCAGCCGGATTCAAGGGTCTGACATGTTTCAGCGTCATGCGCTCACGCCATTGACAAATGCCACGTTTGCGGCGATGGATGCTGCATGATCAAGAACGTGCACCAGAGCCGCTCGTATTTTTGGCTGTACCTGTAAAGGGCGGCCGGACAGATCATATTGTCAACAAGCCGCCGTCAGGCGGCTTTGTTGTATCGGCAGCGTCCTGACGGCAGATTATCAAAGGACGCGAAGACCATGACCGAAATTGAAGACAGCGAAATCTCACTGATGCGCCCATCGGTAGTGACGATCCGCGCCGCCAAGCCGCGCGATCTGCCCGAGCTCAACGAGATGATCGCCCTGCTTGCTGCCCATCACGGCGATGCGGCCGCCGCGACGCCGGAGCAATTGGAGCGCGACTTGTTCGGCCCGCTGCCGTGGATCACCGCGCTTGTCGCCGAAACCGGCGAAGGGCTGATCGGCTACGCGATTCTCGTGCCACTCTACAGGGCGCAGGAAGGCAAACGGGGCATGGACCTGCACCATCTCTTCGTGCGCGACGGCCATCGCGGCCACGGCACCGGCCAGCTGCTCGTCGACCGCGCCCGCGAGACGGCGCGCAATGCCGGCTGCGGCTACCTCTCCGTCAGCGCCGCGACCGGCAATGTGCTCGCCCACCGCTTCTACGAACAGATGGATTTCACGCCGAGGCCGGTGACCGGCATGCGTTACATGCAGTCGATCGCTTAACCGCGTTGCGGGTCTAAGTCTTTGTTGTTACGAGGAGATTTCATGCCTGACTTCAAACTCCATTGCTTTGCTCTCTCGGGGAACGCCTACAAGGTCGCCCTCTTCTTTGCCCTTGCCGGCATCGAGTGGGAGAGCATTTTCGTCGATTATCTCGGCGGTGAAACGCGAACCGAACAATGGCGAGAAACCATCAACGAACAGGGCGAGGCACCCGTGCTCGAACATGGGCAAACGAAGATCAGCCAATCGGGGGTCATCCTCGACTACTTGTCAGAGGTAACGGGGCAGTTTGGGGCGCAGACAGCCGAAGAACGGCGCGAGATCATGCGCTGGATCCTTTTCGACAACCATAAATTCACGAGCTATTACGCGACGTTGCGGTTCATCTACGGCCTTCAGAAGAGCGGCGAGACACCGGTCGTCGAGTTTTTGAGGCTGCGGGCCAAGGCTGCCTATGCAATTGTCGACGGCCACCTTGCCCACCGGGCCTTTATGGTCGGCAACCGGCTGACAATCGCAGACCTCTCCTTGGCAGGCTACGTCTTCATGCCGGAGGAAACCGGGATCGATCACAGCGCTTATCCGGCCATCGCAGCCTGGAAAGACCGGATCAGCAACATGCCCGGCTGGCGCCATCCCTATGATTTGATGCCAGGCCCCACCTCCCTGTAAAGAGGCGCCGGTTTTGCAAAGGTGCTAACGCCCCGGCACGGCCTTGAGATACGCGGCGATCGCCTCGCGGTCGGCAGCCGGCAGGCGGGCGATGTTCTGCTGCACGTCGACCATCGAACCGCCGACGGAATCGAAATCGGGCGTGAAGCCGGTTTCGAGGTAGTTGGCGATATCCGCCGCGCTCCAGCTGCTTGTGCTCTTCGAAGCCGGGGTGATATCGGGGATGCGGCCCTTGCCTTCCGGATTGGGCGCGCCGGCAAGCCACTGATCTGCCTGGAAACCGCCGAGCGCATTGCGCGGCGTGTGGCACTCGCCGCAATGGCCGGGGCCTTCGACGAGATATTGTCCGCGCTTGATCTTGTCATCGTTCTTGGCGAGCGCGACCCGCGGCTGATCATTGAAATAGAGGAATTTCCAGCCGCCGAGTGCAGGCCGGATGTTGTAGGGAAAGGGCAGTTCGTGCGGGGGCGCGACGTTGGCGCTCTTCGGCAGGGTCTTCAGGAAGGCGAAGAGATCGTTGACGTCCTTGTCGCTCATCCTGCTATAGGATCCATAGGGAAAGGACGGGTAGAGATGTTCGCCGCCGGGGCCGACGCCGCGCTTCATGGCGTTGCCGAACTGGGCGAGCGTCCAGCCGCCGATGCCGGCCTTTTCATCGGGCGAGATGTTCGGCACGTGGAAGGTGCCGAAAGGGCTCTTCAGCGCCAGACCGCCCGAAAGCGTCAGCCGGGCATCGCCTTCGGAACCGGGGGCCGAATGGCAGCTGACGCAGCCGCCCGCCCAGAACACCATCTGACCATTTGCCGGATCCGGCGCGCCGAGCCCGGCCCAATGGGTCTCCGGCAGCGGATCTGGCGCGGTGACGAGATAGAAAGCGCCGCCGCCGAGGACCGCGACGCCGATCAGACAAAGCAGTAACCGGATGAACCTGCGGACCATGCGCCGCCTCCCCTCTTGCCGACACCCGCGCCGGGCGATCCCACATAAGGCGATCCGCGCCGGCGGCAAGGCGGCACGGATCGCCCTTGCTGAAATTGCTGTGGACGGCCTATCAGTCCTTTTTGATACGATAGGCCTTGTGACAGCCGCCGCAATTGGCGCCGAGGGTGTTCAGCGTGGCACCGACGGCGGCGGGATCGGCCGGAAGCTGCGCCAGCGCGGTCTCGGCATCGGCGGAGAGCTTCGCGGCACGCGCCTTGAAGTCGTCCATGTTTTCCCAGACCTTCGGGCTGACCTCGGGATCGTTCATATCGCTGCCCGGCTTGAACTGATCGGGGAAAACTTTGGCGGTTGCGGCAATCGTCGTCAGCGCCGTCTTTACCGTCTCGGCATCATAGGGTTTCTCGCCCTTGGCAATGGCGGCCATGGCACCCGCCGAACCGCCGATCTTCTTCATGAGCACAATGCGCGAATCATGGGTGCCATCGGCGGCGGTCACCGAACCGAAGGCTATTCCTGCCATCGCTGCGGCGGCAGCTACTGCTTTCCAATTCATGTGTTCCTCTCCAATTTTCTGAAGGCCAAGGCGGCCGATGGCCAATCTGCACCGGGAGCATGACAAAATCCATGGCGCAAGACAGTCACGTTTTGCCGGATCGTCATAAAAACAATGTGATAAACAGCGAACATACCCGGGCGGTCCGAGACAGGCCGCCACCGGTACGCGTTATCCCAAACCGGGAAATCCTATACATCCGCCAGCCTCGTTGCCAGGAAGTCGATGAGGACTCGGGCAGCCATTGGCAGGTGCTTACGGGAAACATACAGGGCATGGATGCCCAGCGTGGCCGGCTGCCATGCCGGCAGGACGACAATCAACTTGCCGGCCTGAACCTCCTGATCGGCGGCAAAACGCGGCAGCATGGCGATGCCGAGACCGGACAGAGCGGCGCGGCGCAGGGCGACAGCGTCATTGGTCTGGAAGGTTCCTTCCACCGAAATAACGATCTGAGAATCGAAACTCCGCAGCGACCATTCCGTGCCTCCAAGATGGGTGTAAGTAAGGCACCTGTGGCGGTCGAGATCCTCCGGTCCTGTCGGAATTCCGTATTTCTCGAGATACTGCGGCGAGGCATAGAGCAGCGACGAGCACTGTCCGAGCCGCTTTGCGATCAAGGATGGATCCAGGCGGTTGGCGATCCTTATCGCCAGATCGATGCGGTCCTGCACGAGATCGATCGCTCGATCGGAAATTTGTAAGTCGACCTTGATGCGCGGATAGAGGTCGGCAAAATCGGAAAGAAGGGGAATGAGCTGCGCCTCGGCGAGGATGGCGGGCGCCGTCACCCTGAGAAGACCGTGCGGAGTCTCCGCATGGTTTGCGACCTCAGTCACCGCGTCGGCAACACGGGTGATGTCCCGACACATGTCGAGAACGCGTTCGCCCGCCGATGTCAGGCTGAGCTGTCGCGTCGTGCGGTGGAGCAGCCGCGTTCCGGACCAGTCTTCCATGGCCCCGATGTAGCGCGAGGCCATCGCTCGGGACATGCCCAGTTCTTCGGCCGCAGCCGAAGCGCTGCCGCGCTCGACAGTCTTCAAGAGCACTTTCGCGGCAATGATCCGATCCATCTATTCGCTCGATTTATGCAACATTCTGTCGACTATAGTGACGTTTATCTTTGATCCGCGCAACATTATATCTCTCTCAAACACAGGGAGATCGCAGTGACCACCGATATCGAACTTCAATATTTCTTCGACCCTTTCTGCGGCTGGTGCTACGCAAGCGCCCCGGCGCTGGCTGGTCTTGCCGACAGATTTCCAGATCGCCTCAGGATGCTCCCCTCCGGCCTTTTCGTCGGAGCAAGGCCAATCTCGTCGATATCAGATCATGCCTGGCGCAACGACCAGAGGATCGAGGTTCTCACCGGACAGCGCTTCTCCGAGGAGTACCACCAGAAGGTCCTGCTGGCGCCGAATGGCGTTTTCGACTCGGGACCCGCGACGCTTGCGCTCACCGCACTTGGCGAGCACGCCACGCACCTCGAGCCTCGTTTCCTGCATGCGATCCAGATCGCGCGTTATGTCGACGGACGCGACACTTCCAACGTTCAGGAAGTGGCGACGGTCGCCGTTCAGGTGGCTGCCGAGCATGGCGTCGAACTAAGCGCTGAGATCTTTGCCGGGAAGCTCCGGAACGACCCCGCTCTCAGCGAGCGCACGCTGGAGCGGATGGAAGAGACCCAGCGTCGGATGAATATCCTCGGCATTCGCGGCGTTCCGCAGCTCGTCGCCCGCATCAACGGCGATGCGCACGTGCTGAGCGGCGAGGCGCTCTATCAAGGTCCGGCTCATCTCGTCGCGGCACTCGACGAGCTCTGCGCCGTCGCCTGAAACATCAATCCCAACCAGGAGTACCATCATGAAAATCGCTCTCATCGGAGCCTCCGGTCAGGCCGGCTCCCGCATCCTGTCCGAATTGTCGGCTCGCGGCCATAGCGTCACCGCGATTGCCCGAGACCCCGCCAAGGTCGCCTCTCTGCCTGATGTCACCGCCGCCGCCGGCGACATCGAGGCGCCTGACGCTCTGGCAAAACTCTTGGAGGGGCATGACGCCGTCATCAGCTCGGTGCATTTCTCCGCCAGCGATCCGGGCAAGCTGCTTGGCGCAGTCAAGGCCTCCGGCGTTCGCCGCTACTATGTGGTCGGCGGGGCGGGCAGCCTCGAAGTCGCTCCGGGTGTTCTCCTCGTGAACACGCCCAAATTTCCGGAAATCTACAAATCCGAAGCGCAGGGCGGCGTCGATTACCTCAACAAGCTCAAGGGTGAAAAAGACCTGGACTGGACCTTCCTGTCGCCTTCGGCCGCATTCGGCCCCGGTGAGCGGACCGGCACCTTCCGCCTCGGCAAGGACGAACTGCTGACGAACGAACACGGCAGCAGCATTTCCTTCGAGGACTTCGCCATTGCGCTGGCTGACGAAATCGAAGCTCCGGCCCACGTCAGGCAGCGGTTCACCGTCGGCTACTAATCCGATCTCCCCAGACCGAATCCCTTGCCGCAGCGTGGTCGACACCGTTCGGCTGCCGGCTGCGGCAGGTCCTCTCTGCCTCGAAGGCGGAATTAGACTGATCCCAAAACCTCGGAAACCTATGATGATCACCAGACGCACCACCCTCAAGACGATCGCCGCAGCCGCGGCCATCATGATCCCGCTCGCCACATCCGGCGTGGCGCAGGAGAAGTCTCCATTGTCATGGACGGCGTTCAGGACGAGCGAAGCGGGCTTCCTGCGCGCCCCGGTCCTTGTGACCGGCAAGACGGAGGCCGTCCTCATCGACTCGAGCTTCAGCTATTCGGACGGCAAGGTCGTCGCCGATGCCATCAAGGCCAGCGGCAAAAACCTCACCACGATCTATATCACCACCAACGATCCCGACTACTATTTCGGTCTCGCACCCGTCCATCAGGCCTTCCCGGATGCCCGCATCCTCGCAGCGCGCGACACCGTCGACCTGATGCGAGAGAAGGCCGAAGGCAAGATCAAGGCTTGGTCGCCTGTTCTGGGCGACAACGGTCCGAAGGCGGTCTCCGAGCTCATTTTCCCGGAAGCAAGCGACATTGACACGCTGACGGTCGACGGCGAGAAGCTCGAGATCGTCACCGCGCCGGGTCTGAAGGATCGCGGTCGCTATATCTGGGTTCCATCGCTCAGCGCCGTGTTCGGCGGCGTGCCTGTCTTCGGTGGCATGTATCCCTGGGTCGCCGATCTCCCGACCGTCGACGAACGAAAAGCCTGGGTGGCGGCGCTTGACGCCATCCTCGCCCGCAAGCCCAAGATCGTCGTACCGGGTCACGGCACTCCCAGCTGGCCGATGGATGCTTCCGGCGTCAGCTACACGCGCGATTACCTGATCGCATTCGACGCCGCGGCCGCCAAGGCCCCAGACTCCAAGGCACTGATCACAGCGATGAAAAAACTCTATCCCGACGCTGCCATGCCGATTTCGCTGGAATTGGGGGCGAAAGTCGCCAAGGGCGAGATGACCTGGCAGTGACAACAGCGGGACTCGCGGATGATCCGAGCCGCGAGTTCCGGCCGTGGCCGCCGTGGAGGCGTCCGTGAGCGAAGTTTGCTTTCTAATATCAGTGACGGCGATCAGGCACAGCCGGCTCAGGCGCTTTTCCACCCCTGCCAGAGGCTGAGCGCGGAGACTGCGACCAGGAGCAGCCCGGCGCAGCGGCCGACAAAGGCCGTGGCATCGGGATTGGCGACGAGAAGATCGCGGCTGCGGCCGGCGGTCATCGCCAGCGTGCCGTAGATGGCGAACTGGGTGGCAACAGTCATGGCGCCCATGATCAGGCCCTGCTTCCAGACCGGGCCAAATTCCGGCCTCAGGAACTGAGGATAGACGGCGAACATGAAGATATAGGCCTTGGGATTGATCAGACAGGTGACGGCGCCCTGGCGGAAGGCGCGCCAGCCGGAGTGCGCTGTTGCCGGCCCGACCGCCTCGACGGTGATCGAACTGCGCATCAGCGAAATGCCGATCCAGATCATATAGGCGACGCCGGCAAAGAGCAGCACATTGAAGAGCTGCGGCAGCATGGTGACGAGCACACCGACTCCGGCCGCGCCATAGGCCGAATGCACGGCACCCCCCGCCATGATGCCGCCGGTTGCCGCCAGTCCCCGGCGGATACCGCCGGTCAGCGCATTGGCGAGCACGAAAAGCATGTCCAGGCCCGGCACGATGATGATGCCGAAGAGAAGGGTAAAGAAAAGCCAGAGGTTTTCGTGGTAATTCATGTCAGTTACCGCCTTGTCGTTCCGAGGGCCGTTTTCAAAGACCCCGATAGATTTCAATCCGATAGGCGGCTCTATACGCAAACCCAACTGACAGTGTATTGTCAGGAGCGTGAGGGATGGGAGAGGCAAAATGCGCAAGGCCTCGCGGCTTTTCGAGATCATTCAGATCCTGCGGCTCGCCAGAAAACCGATGACGGCGGCTGTGATGGCCGAGACGCTCGAGGTGACGGTGCGCTCGATCTATCGCGATATCGCCGCGCTCCAGGCGATGCGCGTGCCGATCGAGGGCGGGCGCGGCATCGGCTATATCATGCGGCCGGGATTCGACCTGCCGCCGCTGATGTTTTCGATCGAGGAGATGGAGGCGATCGTGCTGTCGCTGGCGCTGCTCGAACGCACGGCCGACGAGGAACTGAAGCAGGCCGCCCGCCGCGTCAACCGGAAGATATCAGGCGCCGTGCCGCCGCCGCTGCGACAGGCAATGGACACCAAGGCGCTTTATGCCTGGGGCTCGACCGCGCAGCCGGCCGGTTTCGACCTTGCAATCGTGCGCCGGGCGATCCGCGACGAACGCAAGCTGACGCTCGGCTATCGCGACGAACTCGGCCGCGCCAGCGAGCGGACGATCCAGCCGATCGCGCTGATCTACTATTCGCAGACCGCCAATATCGTCGCCTGGTGCGAGTTGCGCCAGGCGATCCGCAATTTCCGCAGCGACCGGGTGGAGCGCTGCGCGGCCGCCGAGGCATTCTTCAAGGGCGACGGCGACCGGCTGCGGGAGTTGTGGACGAGTGGGTGGGCGGAGAAGGCGGCGGTGAGGTAATATTGGGCGTTTGTGCAAACAGGTCTGGCAACGCTTGAGGCACGAGCAAGAAGTCAGCGCTATGCGGCCCGGGAAGGCGCATTCTTGCCTGGCGCATCCTCGACGCCGCCAAAGGACCGCCGACATCTGCCCCCTCCTCCGTCATCCTCGGGCTTGACCCGAGGATCCACGCCGACCCCTATTAGCAGCGGGCATGGATCCTCGGCTCAAGGCCGAGGATGACGGAGAATGAGGGTGCGTTCCGCCAAACTCACCGTTGGCGGGTTGGGCGCTTCTTCGCGGAGGCACTCCGCATATCTCGGTCAATTTCTGTTATAGAGCCGGTAAAGCCCGAGCATGAGATAAGGGGGAGTTGGCCGACCTTTATCGGCAGTCTCTCCCAGCCTAATAAACCAGCGTCCGACTCTCTTCCCGGCCGAAGCCGCGGACAGCGATGTGGTCTGTATGGACCTCGACGATAGCGAAGGCGTTTTCGTTCTCGGTGTCGACCACGCCCTTAAAATTGACGAAGTGGCATCCGCCAAGCCTGCCGTAATTGCCGACGTGGTCGTGGCCGTTGAGATAGGCGACGACATTGTCGTGCGAGGCGAGCAGCGTGACGATGCGCTCGCTGTCCCACATGCAGTGCTCACTCGGCGGATGCACGGGATAGTGATTCATGACGATCACCTTCTCGCCGGCCGCGGCCGCCCCTGCGATTTGATCGCCAAGCCAGGCGAACTGCGCGTCGCTCAGCGCAGCATTCCACCGATGCGCATTCCTGGCGCCCTTCGCCTCCAGCGCGGTCAGCATTTGCGCGGCAAGGGCGCGGTGCGGATGGCCTTCGGGTGGCGCAAAGGTGCTGACGTCGTTGCCGTCGAGCACGATGAAGCGCCAGCCGTGACGGGAAAAGCTGTAATAGGGCGACGGCATGCCGAGACGTGCGGCAACTTCGGACAGATGCCCCGCGGAGACGGAAAAATCGTGATTGCCGAGCAGAAAGAGCGCCTCGTGCCGGAGCCTCTCATAGACCGGCACGATATCGTCGAAGCTCTGGAAGCTGCGGTCGATGACATCGCCGAGCGTCATGACGAAGCTCAACTCCCAGCCGTTGAAGGCCTCGATCGCCTCGGCGACCTTGGCGAGGCTGTTGGCATAGTAGCGGTCCATGGCCGCATGCGGAGGAATGGCCGCATATTGCGGATCGGCAATGATACCGAAGCGGAAGACAGGATGAGCGGACATGGACATGGGGCGTGGTTAGGATCGGCCGGTGACAGGAATGTGACGGCGGGATGTGAAAACAAACACCCGGCGTTCGGGGAACGCCGGGTGCAAATCAAGGAAGCTGAGAGATCGCCGCCGATGGCGGCAGCCTCGCACCGCTTACTTCGTGGCTTCTTCGTAGCGCTCCAGGACGTAGTCCCAGTTGATCAGGCTGTCGATGAAGGCTTCGAGGTATTTCGGGCGGGCGTTGCGATAGTCGATGTAATAGGAGTGTTCCCAGACGTCGACGCCGAGGATCGGAGTGGCGCCGTGGACGAGCGGGTTCTCGCCGTTCGGGGTCTTGGAGATTTCGAGCTTGCCGTTCTTGACGGAAACCCAGGCCCAGCCGGAGCCGAACTGGGTGGCGCCGGCATTGGCGAAATCGGCCTTGAACTTGTCGTAGCCGCCGAGATCGGAGGCGAAAGCCGCTTCCAGCTTGCCAGGCAGCTTGTTGCCGCCGCCGCCCTTTTTCATCCACTTCCAGAAATGGATGTGGTTGTAGTGCTGCGCGGCGTTGTTGAAGAGGCCGGCATTGGTTCCGAAGGACTTCTTCACGACGTCTTCGAGCGACAGATCCGAAAGGCCGGCTTCGGCGGCGAGCTTGTTGCCGTTGTCCACATAGGCCTTGTGGTGCTTGTCGTGGTGAAACTCCAGCGTTTCCTTCGACATGAAGGGGGCAAGGGCTTCGTAATCATAGGGAAGTTCAGGCAATTCGAAAGCCATGTCAGATCTCCTCTTGGCAATAGATTGCGTCATCGGCAGGTGAGGCGGAACATAGGAGGGGAACGGGGGAGAGGCAACCGGCGAAATATCAAAAAACGATCCGCCGAAGGAAAATTTGCCTCAGTTGCCGCGCTGGAATCGCATGAGAAAATTCCGCGGGATAGCGGCGCCGAAAACCATTCCGCCGGCCACTGAGATCAACGGAGATTCGAGATGAACAGGAATATAATCCAGCTTCTATCCGCAGCGGCGTTTCTTTGCCCGGCCGCTGCGGCGCAGGCCTCTTCCGAAGAGGCCTGGAAACAGCTGGCGGCGGATGTGGACGCCAAATGCAGGCAGGCGGCGGTGGCGCTCGACAAGCCGGCTGCCGCCGTCGATCCCTTCGGCACCTCGCGTTATGGTCTGGCCCTTGTGACCGGAAAACCGAAGGGCGCCAAGGAGTTCGTCGCGCAGATCTGCGTTTACGACAAGCAGACAAAAACCGTTGAAATCGGCAGCGAGATGGACGCGAAGACGCTCGGACTCGCGCCGGCGAAATAGGCTGGCGGAACCCAAGCCCACCCTTAGGAGTTGAACTTCTGGTTTTTTTAGAGCGCCGCGCGCCTGTGAGAGGCGCTGAGGCGCTCTATGTTTGCGATAAATGCATGATGCTTTCCGAAAATCGTTTCCGGTTTTCGGGGCGGCGCAGGGGAGATATTGGCATGTCGGAGCTTCGCAACCGGGCGGAAGATCAGCAGAAAATCTATCAGCGCTGGGCACCCGTCTATGATCGGGTCTATCGCGGCATCCTGCGCGACGGCCATCGCAAACTTGCCGCGCTTGCCGCTGCGGCCGGCACGGATATTCTGGAAATCGGCGTCGGCACCGGCCTGACGCTCGGACATTATCCCGGCCGCTGCCGAGTGACCGGCATCGACATTTCGCAACATATGATCGCACGAGCGCGCGCGAAGGTGCAGCGCGAGAAGCTGGAGCATGTGCAGGCGCTCGAGGTGATGGATGCGCATGCGCTGAACTTTGCCGACCAGTCTTTCGACGCGGTCTGCCTGCCCTTCGTCATTACGCTGATTCCCGAGCCGGAGCGGGCGCTCGACGAATGCGCCCGGGTGCTGCGGCCGGGCGGCGAGATCATTCTCGCCAGCAAGCTCGGCGACGGCGCCGGCCTGCAGGGGGCGATCGAGGCGGCGGTGGCGCCGCTGGTGCGTCACATCGGCTGGTCCTCCGCCTTCCGCATCCACCGCATCCTCGCCTGGGCCGAACGTCGCGGCGATTTTTCCACGACCGATATTCTGCCGGTCTTTCCGAACGGGTTTTTCAAGATCGTCCGGCTGAAGCAGCGCGGACTTTCGGCCTGAGGTCAAAAGTTTCTCACGCATCGCGGATTCTGATGCTATCGTTCGTCTGAGGGGACTATATGACATCGGATATCTTCTTCTTCATCGCCGTCGGCTTCTGCGCGCAGATCGTCGACGGCGCGCTTGGCATGGCCTTCGGCGTACTGTCGACCACGAGCCTGCTGGCCTTCGGAGTGCCTGCGGCCAATGCCAGCGCCATGACGCATGTAACGGAAATGTTCACGACGGCGGCATCCGGCATTTCACATGCCTATCATCGCAATGTCGACTGGCGGCTGGTGGCGCGGCTGGCGCCTGCCGGCATGATCGGCGGGGCGATCGGCGCCTATCTGCTGGCCAATATCGACGGCAAGGTGATCGCGCCCTTCGTGTCGGCCTATCTGATCGCGATCGGCCTGTTGATCCTCTACAAGGCGTTCCGGCCGCCATCCAGGCGCGAAGTGCGCGACTGGGCGGTGGCGCCTGTCGGACTTTGCGGCGGAATGCTCGATGCGATCGGCGGCGGCGGATGGGGACCCGTCGTCACCAGCACGCTGATCGGGCGCGGCCATGATCTGAAGCGGGTGATCGGCTCGACCAACTTCACCGAATTTGCTGTAACGCTGACGATTTCGCTGACCTTCATCCTGACGCTCGGCTGGTCGGAACTCAATTCGGCGATCGGCCTGATCATCGGCGGCGTGATCGCCGCTCCTTTCGGCGCCATCCTCGTCAAGCGGCTGCCGGTGCGGCCGCTGATGGTAGCGGTCTCGATGGTCATCATCACGACGTCGGCGCTGCGAATTTTCTAACTACAGATCCCGTCCGAAATAAACCTCGACCGAGGCGATCTTGCCGCCGCGGAAGCGAAGGCTCTCCATGTTGCCGAAGCTTGCGCCATCCAGTTTTTGGGCGCGGTAGCGAACAGCGGCCTCGTTCCCGTCGATTGCCAGGAACTCGATGTCGATACGGGGGAACAACGGCTCCTTCGGCCAGCAGCGCTCGAAATACGCAGCCCGGTCGATATGGTCGTCACGCGGACTGGAGAAGGTGAAATCCTCGGTCAGCATGGCGCCGACAATATCCTTGCGGTCTTCGAGATAGGCGGCGTAGAGATCACGGACGGTCTGCTGCCTCGTGCGCATATCGTTCATGGCATATCCTCCGATTAACCGATTGCATCACGCAATCAGTACCTCTAGCACATTTACCTCAAATGATCCAGTTTCGGCGCAATTGCGCCCCGTGATCGAAGTCGAGGCAGGGAATGACCGATACGCAATTGGACGCGGTGAGCGTCAAGGCAGGCTCGATCCACTGGAAGCGCAACCTCACCGTCTCGCTGATCGGCTCCTTCACCACCATCGTGGCGATGACGCTGCTGCTGCCTTTCCTGCCGCTCTATGTCGAGGAGCTCGGCGTGGCCGACCATGCGGCGATCGTGCAATGGTCGGGCATCGCCTATGGCGCCACCTTCCTGGCCGCCGCGCTCGTCGCGCCGCTCTGGGGGCGGCTCGGCGACATTTACGGCCGCAAGCTGATGCTGGTGCGCGCCAGCCTCGGCATGACGCTGGCGATCTCGCTGATGGGCATGGCCGGCAATGTCTGGCAGCTGGTGGCGCTGCGCCTCTTCGTCGGGCTCGCCGGGGGCTACTCCTCCGGCTCGATGGTGCTGGTGGCGACGCAGACGCCGAAGGAGCGTTCGGCCTGGGCGCTCGGCGTGCTTTCTTGCGGCATCATGGCCGGCAATCTCGTCGGGCCGCTGATCGGCGGGGTGCTGCCGCCTGTTATCGGCATCCGCGGCACGTTTCTCGCTGCCGGAGCGATGATCTTCCTCGCCTTTCTCGCCACCGCCCTGCTGATCAAGGAGGAGAAGTCGCCGGCCCGCAAACAGGCGGCCAAGGCAAGCGGCGGCTGGAAATCCATTCCCGATAAAGGCCCTGTCGTTGCCATGCTGGCGACCGGCATGCTGTTGATGTTTGCCAATATGTCGATCGAACCGATCATCACCGTCTATGTCGCGCAGATCGTGCCTGATGCCACTGAAGTGACGAAGATCTCGGGTCTCGTCATGTCGGCCGCCGCGCTCGGCAGCATTCTTTCGGCCTCCCGGCTCGGCAGGCTCGCCGACAGGATCGGCCACTGGCCGGTCATATCGGGCGCGCTCGCCGTCGCCGGGCTGCTGCTGATTCCGCAGGCATTCGTCACCAGTTCCTGGCAGCTGATCGTCCTGCGCTTCCTGATGGGGGCCGCGCTCGGCGGGCTCCTGCCCTGCATCGCCGCCGTCATCCGCCACAGCGTTCCGGACAGTGCGGCCGGCAGCATTCTCGGCCTGTCCGTGTCCTCGCAATATGTCGGCCAGGTGGCCGGTCCCATCCTCGGCGGCTTTGTCGGCGGCCATGTCGGCATGCGGGCGGTTTTCCTCGGCACCGCGGTGCTGCTTCTCGCCGGCGGCGCCTATGCCTGGATAGTGCGGCCTAAAACAACTGAGACCGGAGCGGGATCAGCTTCGCGCGCTGCCGCAGATCAGTTCGACGCCTGAGCGGGCGATCGCCTCCAGCGTCTCGCGGCTGTCGCCGGCGCGTGCGCGCACGGCGAGCGAATGCATGACGGCGGAGGCGAGCCTTGCCAGCATCTGCGGATCGGCGCTCTCGGGAAGCTCGCCGCGTTCAACGGCAAGGCGCATGCGCTTTTCGATCTCGCCGTCGAAATCGCTGAGGCTGCGGCCGAGCACCTCGCGGACCCGTTCACGCTCGACCGCCTCGGCCGTCGCCGTGCCGATCAGCAGACAACCGCGGGCGGCCGTTGCACCGTGAAGATAGATCGCCAGCGCGCTTTCATAGACCCGGGCGAGATTGTTGCGCAGCGGCAGCGACGGGTCGAGCGCTTGGGCAAGCGCGTCCATGCCGTCTCGGCGATAAGCCTCCAAAGTATCGAGATAGAGATCCTCCTTGTCGCCGAAGGCGCCGTAGAGGCTCGGGCGGTTGAGGTTGGTCGCAGCACTCAGATTATCGAGCGAGGCGGCGGCAAAGCCCCGGTCCCAGAAGACGTCCCGCGCCTTGCCGAGCGCTGCCTTGGCGTCGAAAGCCCTCGGGCGGCCGCGCTTCTTCTCATCCTTCATATTTGTACCGTTTCGCATTAAATTCTTGACGAAGGCTATTTTATGCGAAACAGTACAGATGTTCAATGATATCGAACGGGCGGCCTCGACCGCCTGCATGAGAGAGGAAATTGCCATGAAACTCTATATGAACGCCGCGGCCTGCTCGCTTTCACCGCATATCGTCTGCCGGGAGCTGGGGCTCGATATCGAGCTTGTCGAGGTCAACAGGGAAACCCACCGGACGAGCGACGGCAAGGACTATCTCGCCATCAACGGCAACGGCTATGTGCCGGCTCTGATGCTCGACGATGGCAAGGTGCTGACCGAGGGACCGGCGATCGCACAGTTCCTCGCCGACAGCGTGCCGCAAGGTGCGGCGATGCTGCCCGAGGTCGGCAACCTCAGACGCAACGAGGTGCAATCCTATCTGAATTTCATATCCGCCGAGCTGCACAAGCCGATGGTGCTGCTGTTCGAGCCGGCTTATGCCAGCGTGCATGACCGGGTTCGCGCCCAGGTCTCGAAGCGGCTTTCCTGGCTGAGCGGCCGTCTTGCCGGACCTTATCTGACCGGCGAGGCCTTCACCGTGGCGGACGCCTATCTCTTCGTCTGCCTGAACTGGTCCCCCTGGACGCAGATCGATCTCAAGCAATGGCCGGCGCTGCACGGTTTCATGGCCCGTGTGGCGGCCCGCCCGAAGGTGCGCGAAGCACTGCGGGCCGAAGACCTCCAGGCCTTCGATGTCGATGGCGTCTTTTTCGCGCCGAATGCCTATCTCGCCTCGTCGGGTTGGACGGGTTCGCCGGTCCAGCCCTGAGCTTGCCCCTCAGAGCGCGTTGACGGCCACCGGCAAAGCGCGCTTGTGGGCGGTTGCCCGATAGGCGGCAAGGATCCGGCGGCGGGCGATCTCGCCGACCGGCTTGCCTTCGAGGAAATCATCGATCTCGTCGTAGCTGACACCATATGCCTCCTCGTCGGGGCGCAGCGGCCGCTGGTCTTCGAGATCGGCGGTCGGCACCTTGAAGATCAGCTCGTCGGGCGCGCCGAGCCGCTTTGCCAGCAGGCGCACCCGGCGTTTGTTGAGGCCGGCGAGCGGCAGGATGTCGGCGGCGCCATCACCGAATTTGGTGAAGAAACCCATGACCGCTTCGGCCGCATGATCAGTGCCGATGACGAGGCCGCCGAGCGCGCCGGCCAAAGCGAACTGGGCGATCATGCGCTGGCGGGCCTTGATATTGCCGAGAATGAAATCCTGTCGGCCGGCATCGGCGAAGGCAAGGCCGCCATCTTGAGCGGCGGCCAGCATCGCATCCGCCGCCGCCTTGATGTTGACCACCATCGAGCGGTCAGGGTCGATCGTTGCAAGCGCCTTCACCGCATCGGCCTCATCCGCCTGGACGCCATAGGGAAGGCGTACGGCGATGAATTCGGCCGCATAGCCGCCGTCACGCAGCTCGCGCACCGCTTTCTGAGCCAGCAAAGCCGCCGTCAGCGAATCGACGCCGCCGCTGATGCCGAGGACGTAGCCGCGCATGCCCGAGCCGACGAGATAATCCTTGAGGAAAGCGGTTCGCCGTTGGATCTCCCGCTCCGGATCGATCTCGGTGGCGACACCCAGTTCGCGGATGATCTCGGCTTGTTCGTCGAACAGCACAGTCATTAAGCTCCTCCTCCCGGCTTACGGAATTCCGGCGCCACTATGGCGAAAAGATGGGGGAAGACGAAGCCGTTTCGGGCAGACCTGCCATGCGTTTTATGCAAGTGGGCGGCGAGGCTCGAACAGGTCAAAGACGGACAGACTGGTTTCGCCGGCTGCCGCACACCTACCGTACAATCGTAAACAGCTCCACTGGCTCGGCAAACCCCTTCAGCCCCTGTGCCCCGACCGACATCACATCCCCTGCCCCGGTTTTCTCTCGGAATGGCTCAGACATCAGCAAGGCCGCGCCCAATTCACTGCAGGCGGTCTGGATGCGGCTGACCAAGTTGACGTCGCGGCCGATCAGGGTGAAGTCGAGGCGGCGGCCGGAGCCGATATTGCCGTAGCTGACCTCGCCGTAATGCAGGGCGATGCCGGCCTTCACGCCGATGCCGTCGTACTGGAAACGGTCGAGCTCATCGAGGATGGCGCGGGCCGATGCCAGGGCCGCGCCGCAGGCATGGGCCGCAGCGTAGCCGGGAAAGAAGGCAAGCACGGCGTCGCCCATGAATTTCAGCACTTCGCCGCCTTCCCGGGTAATGGCCGGGACAACCCGATCGAAATAGGCGTTGAGAAGCCCAAGCACGGTGCCGCCGGGGAGTTTATTCGACAGCTCGGTAAAGCCGCGCAGATCGCAGAGCAGCAGGGCGGCCTCCATCGATTCGATTTCGCCCTGGCGGATGCGGCCGGCCAAGATCCGGCTTGCGGTCAGCGGGCCAACATAGGTGTCGAGCAGGCTGAGCTCGACCTGGCGAAGAATGCGCAGCTCGCTGGTGTTGCGCAGCGCCGGCAGAATGCGCTCGATCACCTGGCGTTCGGAGGCTGTGAAGCCGGCCGGCCGCCTCGTGCCGAAGACGGCGGCGCCGACCGGCCCATCGATATTGCAGAGCGGCGCGATGACAAGCTGCATCAGACCGCGATCGGCGAAAACGTCGATATGCCGCCAGCGGCCGTGCACGCTTTCGCCGGGGCCAACCACCAGTGGTTCCCGGCTTTCCATGACCTTGCGCAGCGGCGTGTTTGATATCGCGACCCGTGCGCCATGTTCGCGGTCGTGGATCTCAACCGGCTCGCCCGGCGCCCAGGCAATGGTGCGGCCGACGAGCTCGGGATGCAGCGTCATCAGATGCAGGGTCAGCCGGTCGACCGGCAGGCCGAGCGCCTGAAGCCTGCGGCCGAGGCCGGAAACGAGGCCTGCTTCGTCGAGCGCGTGGCATTCATCGCCGGAGAGCCATTCGATGATGGCAAGCAGCGCGCCGGTGCCGACGGCATCGGTCTGCCGTTCGGCGGCTGGAGCATAGATTGCGGTTGTCATGGCTTCTTCTCCTTGACCAGGTGGCGCTAATGGGCGCCGCCGCCCGAGAGTTGACCGGGTTTCTTCAGTAGCAGGATCGCAAGCAATGCGACGACGAGCGCAACGCCGAGCAGGAAGAAAGCGTCGCTGAAGGCCATGATATTGGCCTGCTTGCGTATCTTGAGCGCGATGGCGACCATGGCCTTATGGCTGGCGAGCGCCTGGTCGCTGACGCCATGGCTCATGAAGTAGGCGGTCAGGCGAGCGATACGATCGCGGGTGGCTTCCTCGAAGACCGAGACCGAGTGGGTGAGGATATTCGAATGGTACTGCTCGCGCTTCGACAGGAAGGTCTGCAGCAAGGCGATGCCGACCGCGCCGCCGAGATTGCGCATCATATTGAACAGCGCCGACGCCGAACCGGCATTCTCCTGCTCGATGCCTGCGGTGGCGATCGCCGAGAGCGGCGTGAAGACCAGCGCCTGGCCGATGGCGCGGACGATGTTCGGCCAGAAGAGCTGGTCGCTGGCATAATCGCCGGTCATGTGCACGTTCATGAAATTCGAGGCGGCAAAGAGGGCGAAGCCGATGATAATCAGCAGCCGCACATCGAAACGCTTCATCAGGCGCGGCACCAGGGGGATCAGCAGCAGCTGCGGAATGCCGGTCCAGGCGAGAACCATGCCGATCTGCTCGGAATTATAGCCCTGGATGCGGGCGAGATAGATCGGCAGCACAAAGACCGAACCGTAAAGCGCGATGCCGAGCAGGAAATTGGCGACGATGCCGAAGCCGAAATTACGGCGCAGCAGCAGACGGAGGTTCAAGAGCGGATGAGCCGCTCTCAGCTCGATGACGATGAACAGGGTCAGCGAGACGACTGATATAACCGACAGGCGCAGGATGAAATCGGAGCCGAACCAGTCTTCCTTGTTGCCCTCTTCCAGCACGGTCTGCAAGGCGGCCAGGCCGATCGCCATGGTGACGATACCCGGCCAGTCACCCTTGGCGAGCAGTTTCAGGTTCATCGGCGTCCGATCGAGCGAGGCCCAGAGCAGGCCGACCATCAGCGCGCCGGGGACCAGATTGACGTAGAAGATATATTCCCAGCCCCAGCTCTCGGTGAGGTACCCGCCGATCGTCGGACCGATCGCTGGTGCGAAGGTGGCCGACAAGGCAAAGAGGGCAAGGCCGACCGGCTGCTTGGCCTTGGGCAGCAGCGTGATGATGATGGTGAAGGCCATCGGGATCAGCACGCCACCGGCAAAACCCTGAATGGCGCGCAGGATGATCATCTGCTGCAGATTGGCCGCGAAGGCGCAGGCCACCGAGAAGATCAGGAAGAGGATGGCGTTGGCCAACAGATAGTTGCGCAGCGAAAAGACTCGCGCCAGCCAGCCGCTGAGCGGAATGACGACGATTTCGGCGATTAGATAGGAGGTCGAGATCCAGCCGCCGTCATCGGTGCCGGCGCCGATGGCGCCCTGGATATCGGCAAGCGAGGCATTGACGATCTGGATGTTGAGGACCGCCATGAAGGCGCCGAGTGTCGAGCCGACCACGGCCGACCACATGCGAAGCGGGCTCGTGACGGCAGGCGTCGCGGGCGCTGCCGCGGCGGGGCGCGTAAGCGAATTGCCGATTGCGGCGATCTGAAGCGTGGCCATGCCCTATCTCCTTCCGCTGTTGCGGAAACTTTCTGACGATGGGTTCTGCGATATTTCGGGAGGAAATGAATCACCCAGCGTGGCTGGATAATTCCTCCTCGGCTTCTCCAGAGGCCTGGGAAGCCTCGCTCTGGGCAGCCTTGGTATCGACTTCGGGCTCGACCGACATGCCCGAGCGCAGCAGCCCGCCCAGAGCCTCGTCGTCGATGACGATCTTGACGGGGATACGCTGGACGATCTTGGTGAAGTTGCCGGTGGCATTGTCCGGCGGCAGCAGCGAGAATTCCAGACCGCTTGCCGGCGAAACGCTGTCGACATGACCCTTGACCGACATATCGGGAAAACTGTCGACCTTGATCTCGACCGACTGGCCGGGACGGACATAAGTCAGCTGCGTTTCCTTGAAATTGGCGACGACATAGACCGCATGCAGCGGCACGACCGCCATCAGCTGGGTGCCCGAGGTGACATATTGGCCGACGCGGATCGAGCGGGCGCCGACCGTGCCGTCGACGGCGGCGACGATATCCGTGTAGGACAGGTTGAGTTCGGCCTGGCGAGCGGCGGCCGCCGCCCGGTCGCGCTGGGCCACCGCCTGTTCCCGCTCAGTCCGGAGCACCGGCACCTTGTTCTCTGCCGCGACGAGCGCTGCCCGATCGCGTTCGACGGCGGCAGCCGCCTGGTCGCGAGCCGACTGGGTCTGTTCGGCGCGCGACTGGGTGCCGGCGCCGTTGGTGATCAGGCGGGCGGAGCGAGCGGCATCGGAGACGGCAAAGTCCAGCGAGGCCTGCGAAGCGGCGATCGTGGCCTTGGCCTGCGCGATGACCGACTGTTGCAACGCGATCTGGGCATCGATGTTGGTGATGGCGGCCTCGGCTGCCTTGACGTCGGCTCTCGCCTGCGAGAGCGCCGCCTGGAAGTCGCGGTCGTCGATGCGGGCGAGAACCTGGCCTGATTTGACCACGTCGTTGTCGTTGACGAGAACCTGCTTGATATAGCCGGCAACCTTCGGGGCGACGGTGGTGTAATCGGCCTTCACATAGGCGTCGTCGGTGGATTCGATGAAACGGCCGACCGTCCAGTAGCGATAGCCGAAATCGCTAGCAAATGCGGCGCCGGCAAACAGTGCCGCGGCGATGACCGCACGCTTGAGCATCCGGCGGCCGGTCTTTTCAGGCGCTTGCGCGACCGGGGTTCCGGTCATGGGTGTTGCGGGTGCCTCGGCGGCGGGGGCCCTGGCGGCCTCCTCGGCCAAGATGCGCTCGGCCTCTCCAGCACTTTCGAAAACCTGCTTGCGGGGTAGCTCGACCATCGTCCTTTTCCTTCGTCTGTCGCCCTGCTTAGGCGAGGCCTGTTCAATGCGAAGGAAAATGCGCCCTGCCATTCACTTTGATAATCTGCTTAAATCGGGAAGGATCATCAACTCTCAGCGGATAATCCGAGGGCAATATGGATCGGCTGACAAGCCTTGCAGTTTTTGGCCGCGTCGTGGAATGCGGCGGTTTTTCCGCTGCCGCGCGGCGGCTGAACATGTCCGTCACCATGGTCGGCAATCATGTGCAATCGCTGGAGGACAGGCTCGGCGTGCGGCTGCTTAACCGCACGACGCGCAAGGTCAGCCTCACGGAAACCGGCAAATATTATTATGAGCGGTCGTCGCAGATTCTCGCCGAACTCGATGAAGCGGACCGGACGGCGAGCGCGCTGAGCACGACGCCGCGCGGCACGCTGAAGGTCTATACCAGCGGCTCGATCGTGCGTTTCCTGCTGCCCGTTTTCACCGAATATATGGAGCTCTATCCGTCGATCTCGGTCGATTTCAGCGTCGGCGAGCGGATGGTCGACATGATTGAGGATGGCTATGACCTAGTCATCCGCACCCTGCCGCCGGATTCGTCGCTCATCGCGCGCAAGCTGACGCCGTGGCGCCATATGCTGGTCTGCTCACCTGCCTATGTCGACAGCCATCCGCTCCCGCTGAAGCCGGCCGAAATCGCCGATCACAATTGCCTGCAATACGCCTATTACCCTTATGGCGATGAGTGGCGCTTCGAGGATGGCGACGGCCGGCAGGAGAGCGTCAAGATCAGCGGCAATGTTGTCTCGAACAATGCCGAGATGCTGCGCTTCCTGACGTTGAACGGACGAGGCCTCTTCCTGGCGCCGAGCTTCGTGGTGTTCGACGACATTGCCGAAGGGCGACTGATAAAGATCATGCCGGATTATCGGCCGGTGGAATTCACCATCAACGCCGTCTACCCCAACCGCAGCCATCTGCCGACGAAGGTGCGGCTGTTTATCGATCTCTTGGCGGAGAGATTTGCGGAACATCGGAAGTGGATGATCTGAGGGGGTGGGATGGCACCCCCCTCTGCCCTGCCGGGCATCTCCCCCACAAGGAGGGAGATTGGCTGGGCGCGATGGCTTCCCCAAACAACTGGCCGTCACATGAATCGTGAACTTAGGGCGAGGTATCGCTTCTTGCCGATCTCCCCCCTTGTGGGGGAGATGCCCGGCAGGGCAGAGGGGGGTATCCCCGATCTCAATTCTGCCGGCGGAACCGCCCCGGCCCTGCGCTTGCGCTCCGGGCGTTCGCCACTGCAATCGATTCACTGGATCGATTGCTCCCGCTGCGCGGGATCGTGGCTCACTCCTCGCTCTCGGTTCTGCCGTGGGCCCAGTTCATGTAGAGCTCCAGCGCCTTGCGGGTGACCGGGCCTTCCTGGAGGTTGCGGTCGTCGAGGCGGGTGACGCCGACGACTTTGGAGTAGTTGCCGGTGGTGAAGATTTCGTCGGCGGTGAGGAAATCCTCGACGGAGAGGGTTGCTTCGACGACGTCGAAACCGGCCTTGCGAAGCAGGCCGATGACGCGGGCGCGGGTGATGCCGGCGAGGAAGGTGCGGTTGGCAGCCGGCGTCATCACCACGCCGTCGCGCACCAGGAAGACGTTCGACGAGGCGGTTTCGACGACGTTGCCGTTGAGGTCGCGCACCAGCGCATTGTCGAAACCGCGGCTGCGGGCCTCGGCGATCATGCGGCCGCTATTGGGATAGAGCGAGCCGGTCTTCGCCTCGGTCATTGCCGTTTCCGGCGACGGACGGCGATAGGGCGAGACGGTGAGGCTGGTGCCGGCATGACCGCCCATCGGCGCCTCGAACAGGCAGAGCGCGAAACGGGTCGATTCCGCATCGACGGAGACGATGCTACCGGCCGAACCATGTTCGCCCCAATACATCGGCTTGATGTAGATCGCCGTCGCGCCGTCGAATCTGCCAACGCCTTCCCAGGCAAGCGCGGCGATCTCCTCGGCCGATTTTACCGGCTTCAGCCCCATGGCGAGCGCCGAGCGGTTGACGCGCTGGCAATGCAGATCGAGATCCGGGGCGATGCCGTCGAACCAGCGGGCGCCGTCGAAGACCGTCGAGCCGAGCCACATGGCATGCGAGGTCGGCCCGATCAGCGGCGGATTGCCGGGAAGCCATTCCCCGTCGACGTGAGTCCAGGTGGTGGAACGCGGTGATGTATCGACGGCCATTGCTGCTCTCCCTTCATCCGGGAAAGCAAAAACCCCGGCGGCAAGCCGGGTCAAGGACAAATCCCGGCCGGAAATACGGAAGCAAGAAAATGCCGGGGGACAGCGTCCGGCCGCAATATTCGTGCGCGACACCTGCGGCGTGAGCGATGGGTGCATCAGCAAAAATGATCGAATCTTTGTTGGAACAGCGGGCTGGCGCATGCGATCATGAGGAGAAATCGCCGGACAGCGGCAAGGGAGAACGCCGATGAAAGCCATGTATTATGAAGCCTTCGAGCAGGCGCCCGAAATCCGCACCCTGCCCGATCCGACGCCGACAGAGGATGGCGTCGTCATCTCCGTCGGTGCCAGCGGCCTTTGCCGCAGCGACTGGCACGGCTGGATGGGGCACGATCCCGATATCCGGCTGCCGCATGTGCCGGGACACGAGCTTGCCGGGCGGGTCGTCGCCACCGGGCGCGGCGTGATGCGCTTCAAGGTCGGCGACCGGGTGACGGTGCCCTTCGTTTCCGGCTGCGGCCATTGCAGCGAATGCCACTCCGGCAACCAGCAGGTCTGCCCGAACCAGTTTCAGCCGGGCTTCACCCATTGGGGCTCCTTCGCCGAATATGTGGCGATCGATTATGCCGACACCAATCTGGTGCACCTGCCCGATACGATCGACGATGCGACGGCGGCAAGCCTCGGCTGCCGCTTCGCCACTTCGTTTCGCGCCGTCGCCGACCATGCGCGCACCGGACCCGGTGAATGGATCGCCGTGCATGGCTGCGGCGGGGTCGGCCTGTCGGCGATCATGATCGCCACTGCGCTGGGCGCCAATGCGATCGGCATCGACATATCGGAGGAGAAACTTGCCTTCGCCAGAGAGTGCGGCGCGGTGGCGACGGTCAATGCCGCAAGCGTTGCCGACGTCGCCGAGGCGGTGCGCGAGATCACCAAAGGCGGCGCGCATGTCTCGATCGACGCGCTCGGCCATCCCGCCACCTGCTTCAACTCGATCAAGAATCTGCGCCGGCGCGGCCGGCATGTGCAGGTGGGGCTGATGCTCGGCGAATATGCCACGCCGCAAATCCCGATGGCGCAGGTGATCAGCAACGAACTCGAAATCTACGGCAGCCACGGCATGCAGGCCTGGCGCTACGACGCCATGCTGTCGATGCTGGGCGCCGGCAAGATCGCGCCGCAGAAGCTGATCGGACGGCGGATCAGCCTGGAGGAAGCCGTGCCGGCGCTGATGGCGCTCGACAAGGCGGAGGGGACGGGGATCAGCGTGATCACGCGGTTTTCGTGAGCGAACGGGGCCCCTGCCTGCCGGTGGCGGCCGGAAGCGCCGCCTTGGTCTATGCGCCGCTTCTGTGTCGGCCGCATTACAGGAACCGGGTCATTTCCACGCAGCCGGCGAGGCGTTGCCGGGCCTTGCGGAAGCGGCGGGGCACACCGATATCAGCCGCGACGCCCTCATAAGGCGCATGTTGTCGCGTGATCCGGCGATCTGCCCCCACAACGGGGCGGTTGTCAAAGGCCGCGCAAAGGTCTAACGGCTGCGCCCGCTGGAAAAAGCCTGTAAGAAGAAGAAAGAGACATGATGTCCAACTCATTTGTGACAAAGCCTGCGGGCGAAGAGGCGAAGCGCTTTTTCGTCCTCGGCGACCGCATCGAACGACAGGTCCGTATCCGCGGAACCTGGCTCAATATTTTCGACGTCACCGTACCACCCGGCAGCCGGACGCCGAAACATGCGCATGCAAGCCCGGAAGTATTCCGCATTCTCGAGGGTCGTTTGACGATCTGGCGGCTGACCGACAGCGGCCCCGAAGAGATCGAGGCAGGTGCTGGCGACATCGTCACGATCGCGCCCTTTATGGTGCATGGCTACGCCAACCGGGGAACCGTTCCGGCGGTGTTTTCGGCGATCGTCGATCGCGACATGGCCGAATTCATCGAAGCGGAAGGCACGAGCGAGCCGCTGAAAGCCCCCTCGCCCGAGACCATCGCCCGGATGACGGCCGCCGCCAATGCTTATGGGATCACCATTCTGGCGGCCTGACGGTTCGAGCGCGTGATGCCGGTACGTTCGAGCGTCTTCGGCATCACGCAGACATGTGAATTGCCCCGAAATTTCCAGCCGGAAACCATGTTCGCCGCCGTTTTCGAAACTGTCACATCAAGACGCTATAGGGAATTCGCCCAGCGCCTCTTGCGCCGGACCCGTTTCACCGCCAAAATTGCGCCATGCCTGATAGCGACCCATCCAGTACAAGCCCCGTCCGATCAAACCGGAAAGCCGCGGCAGAAGATGCCGACGCTGACTGTAGACGGTGTGGCGATGTCCGCCTCGCACCCAGCCGGGCTCGCACAGAAAGCTTTGCCGATGGGTGATGCGCAGATATAGCGTCTCTGCGAAAGCCCTGCCGCCTTGCCTTATGCGGCATTAAAACCTCAACGAATAGGGTCCCTGTGTTTCTGGAAATTGGCATTGTGGCGTTTCTCACCATCCTGAATGGTGTGCTCGCCATGTCTGAGCTCGCCGTCGTGTCTTCTCGAACGGCACGCCTGAAGGTTCTCTCCGACAATGGGAGCAAGGGTGCAGCTCAAGCCATCAAACTTGCCGAAAACCCCGGTCGCTTTCTCTCCACGGTTCAGATCGGCATCACGCTGGTCGGTGTTCTCTCCGGCGCTTTCTCCGGGGCCACGCTCGGCGGCCGCCTGACAGCATGGCTGGAGGCGCAGGGGATGTCATCGACGGCTGCTGACGCCATCGGCGTCGGTTCCGTCGTCGTGGCTATCACCTATCTCTCCCTGATCGTCGGCGAACTTGTTCCAAAGCAGATCGCATTGCGGGAACCCGAAGCGGTTGCGGCGAGGGTCGCACCCGCCATGGCGATGCTTTCAAAGATTGCGCTGCCTCTCGTCTGGCTTCTCAACGCCTCGGGAAATCTGATGCTCAAGCTGCTCGGCCAGACAGGAAAAGCCGGCGATAACGTCTCTGACGAAGAGATCAAGACCGTTCTGGCCGAGGCGCAGTCGGCGGGCGTCATCGAGAGCGAAGAGTCCGCGATGATCTCTGGCGTCATGCGGCTGGCGGACCGCACCGCCCGGGCGCTGATGACGCCGCGGCGGGACGTCGAAATTATCGATATCGACGACAGCCTCGATGAAATCCGGGCGCAGTTGCACCGGACGAAACGGTCTCGATTGCCGGTTCGCAAAGGCAGTTCCGACGAGGTGATCGGCATCCTTCCGGTCAAGGATTTCTACGACTCGATATCCGAACACGGCAGCGCCGACATCAAGGCACTGACGCAGGATGTCCCCGTGGTTTCGGACCTGGCAACTGCTACCAGTGTGATTGAAGCGATCAGGAAATCGCCTGTTCACATGGTGCTGGTGTTTGACGAATACGGCCATTTCGAGGGGATTGTCTCGTCGGGCGACATTCTGGAAGCGATCATGGGCGCGCTGCAGGAGGGACCGGTCGACGAGCAGGCCATCGCTCGCCGAGACGATGGTTCCTATCTCGTCTCCGGCTGGGCGCCGATCGACGAATTCGCCGAGTTCCTGAATCTCAAGCTCGAGGACGATCTCGAATATCAGACCGTGGCCGGCCTGGTGTTGGAGGAGCTGAAACATCTGCCGGACCTGGGGGAGAGCTTCACGAGAGATGGATGGCGCTTCGAGGTCGTCGATCTCGACGGCAGGCGCGTGGACAAAATCCTTGTCTCTGAAGTGCGCGACTGAGCTCGACGGGGCGCAACATCGACACGATCCGCATCCGCCACATGGAAGACGTGGCTCGACATCAGGAGGTATCGCCATGGCATGGTCCGCCAGCCAATATGTGAAGTTCGAGGACGAGCGCACGCGGCCGGCGCGCGATCTTCTGGCGCAGGTGCCGCTGCAAAGCCTTCGCCGCGCCGTCGACCTCGGCTGCGGCCCAGGCAACTCGACCGAGCTCATCATCGCGCGTTATGGGGCTGGCGGCGTCTCCGGCCTCGACAGCGACATCAACATGCTGGAGGCGGCCCGCAAGCGGCTTCCCGGCACCGCCTTCGTCGAGGCGGATCTTGGCAGCTGGCAGCCGACGGAGCCCGCCGATCTGCTCTTTGCCAATGCCGTCTTCCAATGGCTGCCCGATCACCTCGACATTTTCGAGCGGCTGATGGACGGACTTTCCGAAGGCGGGGTCCTTGCCGTGCAGATGCCCGACAATCTCGGCGAACCCTCGCACCTGGCGATGGAAGAGACTGCCCATGCTGGCCCGTGGAAGGCCGCTTTCGAGGCAAAGAGCGTGCGTCGCCAGCCGCTGGCACCGCCGTCCACCTATTATTCCAGGCTGATTGCCAAGGCGGCGCGCATCGATATCTGGCACACCATCTACAATCATCCGATGGCGGACGCGGCTGATATCGTCGAATGGGTCAAGGGAACCGGGCTGATGCCCTATCTCGCCCATGCCGGCGAGCGACATCGCGAGGCTTTCCTGGCCGATTATCTCGAACGGATGGAAAAAGCCTATCCGAAGCTGTCGGACGGGCGGGTGCTGCTGCGGTTCCCACGGATTTTCATCGTGGCAGTGAAGGGATAACCCGTTGCGGCCGGCATCCTCCGGTTCGCCCCCCAAAGAAAGACCCTCCCCAACCCCTCCACAAGGGGGAGGGGTTAACGCGTGGCGACCGACTGTGGCACGCATCAATCCTTCTACGGATGAAACGGTGAAACGAACTGCGTCGGTGCAACGTCTAAGCCCCTCCCCCTTGTGGGGAGGGGTTTTGAGTCAGCCGGATGAGCTTTTGTAGCCCTGAACGCCCGCCCCCGATACTGTCAAATGCCTGTTACCCCTCGCCGCCTATGTTGCGGCCAAAGCGGCACGCATTATAGTCGGCCGGAGGAACCAGGAGATGACAATATGCACGCTGCCCCTACCCCGCCGGTCACTCTCGTCATCTTCGGCGCCACGGGCGACCTGACGCGCCGGCTCTTGGTGCCGGCGATCATCAACCTGACGCGCCAGCGCCTGGTCGGCGAGGATCTGCACATCCTCGGCATCGGCATTGAAGCAGGTGACGACGAGTTCCTGCGCGGCCGGTTCGATGCCTTCCTCGAGCATCTGAACGGCGAGGAGCAGACGGTCAAGGACGAGGCATGGGAAAGCCTGCGCGGACGCATTTCCTATATGGCCGGAGATTTCACCAAGGAGGATGTTTTCGTCGAGATCGGCAAGCGGCTGGGGCCGAGCGCCAATGCGGCCTTCTATCTGGCGGTGCCGCCGTCCTTCTTCGGGACCATCGTCGAGAAGCTTGCCGCTCATGGGCTGACCGACGAAAGCGAGGGCGTCTTCCGCCGCGTCGCCATCGAGAAGCCGTTCGGCACCGATCTCGCCTCGGCCCGCGCGCTCAACGCGCAAATCCTCGCGCACATCGACGAAAGCCAAGTCTACCGGCTCGACCATTTCCTCGGCAAGGAGACGGTGCAGAACCTGATGACGGCGCGTTTCGCCAACATGATCATCGAGTCCTTGTGGAACAGCCGCTATATCGACCACGTGCAGATCACCGCCGCCGAGATCGTCGATGTCGGCAGCCGCGGCAAATTCTACGATGCCACCGGTGCGCTGCGCGACATGGTGCCGAACCATCTCTTCCAGCTCTTGGCGATGATCGCGATGGAACCGCCAAACAGCTTCGATGCCGAAGCGATCCGCAACGAGAAGAGCAAGGTGCTGAAGGCGCTGCGCATCTATACGCCCGAGGAGGCAAAGACGCATGGTGTGCGCGGCGCCTACACGGCCGGCCCGCTCAACGGCGTCGATCTTCCCGCTTACCCCGACACCAAGGATGTTTCGCCCGACAGCCGCACCGAGACCTATGTGGCGCTGAAGCTCTATGCGGATACATGGCGCTGGGCCGGCGTGCCCTTCTATCTGAGAACCGGAAAGGCCCTGACGGCGCGCGACACCGAGATCGTCATCACCTTCCAGCCGGTGCCTTTCGCTCAGTTTCGCGAGACCGAGGTCAATCGCCGCCTGCCGCCGAACCGGCTGGTGATCCAGGTGCAGCCGGACGAGGGCATGAGCATGGAAATCTCGATCAAGTCACCGGGGCTTTCGGTCGATACGACGCCTGTTTCCCTCGACTTCCGCTATGCCGACAAATTCGACATCGGCAAAACCACCGGATACGAATCGCTGCTCTACGATCTCTTCATCGGCGACCAGACGCTGTTCCAGCGCGCCGATGGCATCGAGGCCGGCTGGGCGGCGGTGCAGCCCTTCCTCGACATCTGGGCTGGGGATACGAGCACACCCGAACCTTACGCGCCGGGCAGCATGGGACCGGCCTGCGCCGACGCGCTCATCGAGCGCGACGGGCGCAAATGGCACGAACTCGGCGTCGTCCTGCACCAGGATGGCCAGAACGGCAAAGAGAGGCTTGCCTGAATTACTGACCTTCGCGGCATGCCGGGCTGACAGAGGCGCCGCTATTGCCGCCCTGCGTGGCAAGCGCGCCGCGCGCCTTGCGCGGCGGGCAGCGCGCCCAGTCGACACGGCCGCTCGGAGCACTGTTGACGACGCTGCCGGTTTCTATCGAGTCGAGCGGGATGACCAGCCCGGTCTGCGGCTCGGCGCCCGGCGCGGTGCCGAGCGGCGGCGTGCCGTCGATGCGGCCGCTGGCATCCATGCCCATGTTCGACTGGGCCAGAACCGGGGCGGAAAGGCTGAGGAGAGCGATCGACGTTGCTGCAATGAACCTGCGCATGATGCTGTTCCTTCTGATGTCGGCAATGCGGCAGAAACAGCCATTCTACGCCCCTTGTTCCCTATCGGGCAGGCCCGGACGTTCAAAGTTTGGCGAGCAGATTAAAAACGTCCCCGGGACTCAATCAAGCCAGCGCGACAGCACCCTCTCGAGGCCAGTCGGATAAAGATCGAGCCCGGCATCACGCAGCATGTCGCGGCCGAACCAGCGTGCCGTTGCCGCCGTCTCGTCGAGCTCGGAATAGCGGATCTCATCGCGATCGTAGAGGGTTTTGTCGGCCAGCTCGATATCGGCGGCGAAGATGAATTCGTGGCCGATTGCGCCGTGGTGTTCGAAGATGTTTTCGAGAAGATGCCAGGGGCCGACGATGCGGATTTCCGTCTCGATCTCCTCACGGATTTCGCGGTGCAGGGCCTGTTCGCGTGTCTCGCCGAATTCGATCGAGCCGCCGAGCGGCCGGACACCTTTGATGCGGCCGCTGTCATCTTCCACTTCTGCAGCGAGCAACCGGTTCTCTCGCCAGGCAAGCCCGATCACTTTCACCCTGATCTGCTGCGGCGGGCGCCAGACGGTCATGCGGCTCTCCTTCTGGGCGCGGACAAATAGAAGAGCCTCGCAGCGAATACCGCGAGGCTCCTGTTTTCGGCCGTCGTTCAGACGAACTGGCTGAGGCCGGGGACGGAGGCGACGACTTCGTCGACGACCTCTTCGCCGGCATATTGTTTGGCAATCGCGATGGTTTCCTTGGCGAGCGAGGTGATCTCGCCCATGCCGAGGCCCTCGCCCATCAGCTGCTGGCCGAGACCCATGATGCCGCCGCCGCCGAGCGAGCTCATCAGCCCACCGAGCAAACCGCCGCCGCCGGCACCTGCACCATTGAACTGGGCGACGAGATCGGCGCCGCCCGGGATCGCCTCGATCATCCGGGCGACCGGGCCGTCGGCGGCCTCGCGCTGCAGGAAGCCGAGCATCATGCCGAGCGCCTTCTCCGCCTGCTCCGGGGAAATACCCACGCGATCGGCAATCTCCGTCACAATTTCATTCATTGTCAGCCTCCTGATATTTTGACGTTAACGTCAACGTTATTCGAGATTCGAGTGCAACTCAAGCCAGCGGTTTCGCTTGCCATGCAAACAGTTGTCCGCATCTGCCTGCCTGCTTATAACAGGGAAACGATGGTTCGATGAAGGCGGCGCAAGCCGGACCTTCTCAACAAACGGCGGCAGAGCCGAAGGGAGCATGGGGATGATCGAGGACGGCAAGATTTTCATCGGCGCGAGCCGCAATCCCGACGACAGCATCAACAAGCCGGAATATCTCGACCTGAAATTCGGCAACCGCCACGGCCTCGTCACCGGCGCCACCGGCACCGGCAAGACGGTGACGCTGCAGGTGCTGGCGGAAGGCTTTTCCCGGGCCGGCGTTCCGGTCTTTGCCGCCGATATCAAAGGCGATCTTTCCGGCATCGCCGCCAAAGGCGAGGCCAAGGATTTTCTCACCAAGCGCGCCGAGCAGATCGGTTTCAGCGATTATGAATTCGACCAGTTTCCGGTGATTTTCTGGGATCTGTTCGGGCAGAAGGGCCACCGGGTGCGCACCACCGTCGCCGAGATGGGGCCGCTGTTGCTCGCCCGGCTGATGGACGCTTCCGAGCCGCAGGAAGGCGTCATCAACATCGCCTTCAAAATCGCCGATCAGGCCGGCCTGCCGCTGCTCGATCTCAAGGATTTCACCTCGCTTTTGAACTATATGGGCGAGAATGCCACCGAGCTTTCCAGCCAGTACGGTCTGATCTCCAAGGCCTCGGTCGGCTCGATCCAGCGGGCGCTACTCGTTCTCGAACAGCAGGGTGCGGAACATTTCTTCGGCGAGCCGGCGCTGAAGATCTCCGACATCATGCGCACCAGCAATAATGGCTACGGCCAGATTTCGGTGCTTGCCGCCGACAAGCTGATGATGAATCCGCGCCTTTACGCCACCTTCCTGCTCTGGTTGCTGTCGGAGCTGTTCGAGGAACTGCCTGAGGTGGGCGATCCGGAAAAGCCGAAGCTAGTCTTCTTCTTCGACGAAGCGCATCTGCTGTTCAACGACGCGCCGAAGGTTCTGGTCGAACGCGTCGAGCAGGTGGTGCGGCTGATCCGCTCCAAGGGCGTCGGCGTCTATTTCGTCACGCAGAACCCGCTCGACGTGCCGGAAACGGTGCTCGCCCAGCTCGGCAACCGCGCCCAGCATGCGCTGCGCGCCTATTCGCCGCGCGAACAGAAGGCGGTGAAGACGGCGGCCGATACCTTCCGCCCCAACCCGGCCTTCGACTGCGCCACCGTCATCACCAATCTCGGCACCGGCGAGGCGCTGGTCTCGACGCTGGAGGCCAAGGGCGCGCCGTCGATCGTCGAGCGCACGCTGATCCGCCCGCCGTCGGGCCGCGTCGGCCCGCTGACCGACGGCGAACGCCAGCAGGTGATGGACAGAAGCCCGGTTCTCGGCATCTATGACGAAGACGTCGACCGCGAATCCGCCTTCGAGATGCTGGCGGCGCGCGCCAAAAAAGCGGCGGAAGCCGAGGCCGCCAAGCGGGCGCAGGAGGAAGCGGCCGAACAGCAGGGCACGACCTCCGGCTGGAACCTGCCGGGCTTTGGCGGCGATGACGACAACCGCCAGGGCCGCGGCCAATCGCGCGGCCGGTCCGGCTATCAGCGCGAAACGGTAGTGGAAGCGGCGATGAAGAGCGTGGCGCGCACGGTGGCGACCCAGGTCGGCCGGGCGCTGGTGCGCGGGATCCTGGGGAGCTTGAAGCGATAGCTTCGCTCTCTTCCCCCTCGCTGAGAAGAGAGCGAGACAAAGGTGCAATGTTGCTGCGCGCGCCGCCATGACACAAAATACCGTGTCGAAAATCGAAAGCGCTGACGATGTCCTGCTATCGTCAATCGTGCGGTACATGCATTCTCTGGGCGGCGGCGTCGAGCTTGTCTTGAAAACACCCGAAGGAAAAGCCAGGCGCGTTGATTTTGATCCTGAGATTTACGTCAAGCAGACCGTGTAGCCGCAGAGCACCCGAATAACCACAGCGAGGTAGGATCGGACTGCCGGCGGGCCGAGGATCTTGAACCTGACATCTTCATTCCCTAAATTCGCAGCCATCGATCATTTCAACAGGATGTGTGCCGCAATGGATTTCAACCCGATCGCAACGCCAGTTCGCCTTGCCAACGGGGATATCCAGATCCATGCCTGCATCCATCACCCTCTCCCGGATTTCGTGGTCCGCGCCTGATGGGCGGCCGCTTTTTTCTAATCTTGACCTGAGCTTCGGGCCGGAGCGCACCGGTCTCGTCGGCCGCAACGGCGTCGGCAAGACGACGCTGCTGAAGCTTGTCTCCGGTGAGATCCGGCCGCATGCCGGGACGATCTCGGTCAGCGGCAGCCTCGGCATTCTGCGCCAGAGCGTGCAGGTCGCGCCGGAGGAGACCATCGCCGATCTCTTCGGTGTCACCGCTGCGCTTGCCGTTCTCCACCGTGCCGAAGCCGGCAGGGCAACCGCCGACGAGCTTGCTGCGGCCGACTGGATGCTGCCGGCGCGCATCGCCGCAGCACTCGGCCGCACCGGGCTCGACGCAGAGCCGCACACACCGCTTGCCGCGCTCTCCGGCGGGCAGCGCACGCGGGCCGGGCTGGCCGCGCTTGTATTCACCGAGCCGGATTTCCTGCTGCTCGACGAACCCACCAACAATCTCGATCGCGACGGCCGCGCGGCGGTAATCGCGCTGATGTCAGGCTGGCGGGCCGGCGCGATCATCGTCAGCCATGACCGGGAACTGCTCGAAAGCGTCGATCAGATCGTCGAACTGACGTCGCTCGGCGCCACCCGCCATGGCGGCAACTGGAGCCATTATCGCGAGCGCAAGGCGCTGGAGCTTGGCGCAGCGGAACATGACCTTGCCGATGCCGAAAAGCGCATGGCCGAGGTGGCGCGCAAGACGCAGGCGACGGTGGAGCGTCAGGCGCGCCGGGACAGCGCCGGGCGGAAGACGGCGGCCAAGGGCGGCATCCCGCGCATCCTGCTCGGCGGTATGAAGGAGCGGAGCGAAACGACCGGCGGCGACAACGCCCGCCTTGCCGAACGCCGGCGCGCGGCGGCACAGGAAGACGCAAAGGCGGCGCGCGAGAAGATCGAGATCCTGCAGCCGCTATCGGTGAGCCTGCCGCCGACGGGACTGCCGACCAGCAAGATCGTGCTGAAGATCGACGGCGTGACGGCAGGTTACCGGCCTGATGAACCCGTCATCTGCGATCTCTCTTTCGACGTGACGGGACCGGAACGCATCGCCATTACCGGGGCGAACGGCTCGGGCAAGACGACGATGCTCGCACTCATTACCGGCGAGCTGAAAGCCTGGGCCGGCACGGTCGCGGTGATGACCGGTTTTGCGATGCTCGACCAGAAGGTCGGCCTTCTCGATCCGTCAGCCTCGATCCGCGACAATTTCCGCCGGATCAATCCGCAAGCGGATGAAAACACCTGCCGGGCCGCGCTGGCCCGCTTCATGTTCAGGGCGGATGCGGCGCTACAGACGGTTTCGACGCTCAGCGGCGGCCAATTGCTGCGCGCCGGCCTTGCCTGCACACTCGGCGCCGCACCACCGCCGCTGCTGATCCTCGACGAGCCCACCAACCATCTCGACATCGACTCAATATCGGCGGTCGAGGCGGGTCTCGGCGCCTATGACGGGGCGCTGATCGTCGTCAGCCACGACGAGACGTTTCTCGAAAACATCGGCATAACGCGGCGGCTGGAATTGCCGGGCGGCTATGTGGGTGGGTGATTTTAGGGGGAGCTGCCTTTCCCCATTCCCGCCCGCCTTTCAGGAGCGCGGCATCCTCCAACGTCCCTCATGCTGAGGTGCGAAGCCCGAGAGGCGTAGCCTCGAAGCACGCCGCAACATTGCTTCCTGCATCCCTCCGACGTCGCCTCCCTTGCCTCATTTTGCCGGCAATGGTATTTCCCTCCTGCAACTCTTTCGAGAAAGGAGGATCACGTCATGCAGTATTATTTCCGGCATCATCGCCAGCGTGGTCCCGTCGACGCCCTGCAAATGCGTTTGCAGGGCTGACCAGAGACGCTTTCACATCTCTTCCTGGTCTGCCCTTCGTGGCCGATGCGCCGCCGTCAGATGACAGCGCGCATTCCTTTTATTCCCGGGCCTCAAAGACGCAATCCGTGATGGCTTGATGCCGCCGATTGCGCTTGCCCCCGGTCAGGACCAGAGAACGAACATGACCCTCATCGCTATCCGCAATCTCGGCGTGACGCTGGGCAATCCGCTGTTTTCCAACCTCAATCTCGTCGTCAATTCAGGCGACCGCATTGGTCTCGTCGCCGCCAACGGCCGCGGGAAATCCACCCTGCTTGCCTGTATCACCGGCGCGCTGGAGCCGAGCGAGGGCGAGATCACTAAGGCCCGCGGGCTCACGATCGGCCATGTCGCGCAGAATGTGCCGGCCGCACTTTCCGACACGCCATTCTATGATGCGGTGCTGCAGGCGCTGCCGGCCGATCAGGCCGAAAGCGAGAGCTGGCGCGTCGATGTCGTGCTGGAATCGCTCGAAGTCCCGGAGGTGATGCGCGGCCGGCCTCTGAAGCAGTTGAGCGGCGGCTGGCAGCGGCTGGCGATGATCGCCCGCAGCTGGGTCACCGAGCCAGACGTGCTGCTGCTCGACGAGCCGACCAACCATCTCGACCTCAAAAAGATCGCGCAGCTGGAAAGCTGGCTGAATGCGCTGCCGCGTGACGTGCCGGTCATCCTCTCCAGCCACGACCGCGCCTTCCTCGATGCGACGACGAACAGGACGCTGTTCCTGCGGCCGGAGCAATCGCCGGTCTTTGCGCTCCCCTATAGCAGCGCACGCGCCGCTCTTGACGAGATCGACGCCGCCGAAGCGCGGCGCTACGAGCGCGACATGAAGACGGCGGAACAATTGCGCAAGCAGGCGGCCAAGCTCAAGAACATCGGGATCAATTCCGGCAGCGACCTGCTCGTCGTCAAGACGAAGCAGCTGAAGCAGCGGGCGGAGAAGCTGGAGGATGCGGTAAAACCGGCACATCTGGAACGCTCGGCCGGCGCCATCCGGCTTGCCAACCGCGGCACGCATGCCAAGGTGCTGCTGACGCTGGAGGACGCCGCGGTGACGACGCCGGATGGAACGCTGCTCTTCAGGACCGGCCGGCAATTTATCTGCCAGGATGACTGCATCGTACTCCTTGGCCACAACGGCGCCGGCAAGTCGCGGCTGGTGACGATGCTGAAGCAGGCGATCGAAAGGCCGGAGGCGGCGCCGGGCGGGATCAAGGCGACGCCGTCGCTGGTTCTCGGCTATGGCGACCAGGCGCTTGCCGATCTTGCCGACAGGGACACGCCGATCGGCACGATCATCCGCCGCTTCGATGTCGGCGACCAGCGGGCGCGGGCGCTGCTCGCCGGAGCCGGCATAACGATCGACATGCAGTCAAAACCGATCGGCCAGCTGTCCGGCGGCCAAAAGGCGCGGCTCGGCATGCTGGTGCTGAGGCTGACGGAGCCGAACTTCTATCTGCTGGACGAGCCGACCAACCATCTCGATATCGAGGGGCAGGAAGCGCTGGAGAACGAGCTGATGGCGCACGAGGCGAGCTGCCTGCTGGTCTCGCACGACCGCAGCTTCGTGCGGGCGGTGGGAAACCGCTTCTGGCTGATCGAGAAGAAGCGGCTGGTGGAGGTGGAGAGCCCGGAGGGGTTTTTTGCTTCTGTGGCGGGGTGATGGATGGCGGCGGCGTGCCGTGCAGCCCCCTCATCCGGCTGCCGCCACCTTTGCCTGGGTAGAGCCAGGGGTCTCGGCCCGTCCTTCGGACCCCCATGGGGAGAAGAGACTCGTTGCTATGCCGCGGGCTGTCTCGTAGGCGCAGCATCTTGCCCGTAGGGCGGATGAGGGGGCCGGCGGCACGACCCCAAAAGCAGCCCAATCACTACCGCTTCGGCGCCACCAGGCAGAAGAAGGCGCCCTGGGGGTCGGTGGCCTGGATGATCCAGCTGCCGCCGGGGACCTCCATCGGGCCGTTGACGACCTTGCCGCCGCCTGAGGTGACGCGTTCGATCGCGGCATCGAGTGCCGGCACGATGAAATAGTAGCACCAGAAGGTCATCGGCAGGTTGTCCGGCTTCGTCATCATGCCGCCGGTCTGCCGGCCGTCATGGGCGAAGATGTAGTAGACGCCCATCGGCCCCATGTCCATTTCGCTGTCCTTCGTCCAGCCGAACCGCCTGGAATAAAAGTCCAGCGCCTCTTTGCCGTTGCCGGCGTAGAGCTCGCGCCAGCCGATATTGCCGGGCGCGTCGGGGGCCAGTTCCGGCCGGGTCTGCTCCATCGGCGCCGGCGTCATGATGCAAATGACGGCGCCATGCGGATCGGCGACCACGGCGAAGCGGCCGATCGTCGGGATGTCCTGCGGCGGACGGCGCACCGCCCCGCCATTGGCGGCGAAATCCTTTGCCGTCTGGTCGACATCGTCGACGCCGACATAGCCCGTCCAGTTCGGCGGTATGCCCTGGCCTGCGAGCTCGGGCGGAAACTCCATCAGGCCGGCAACGCCAATACCGTTCGCCTCGAAGACGGTATAGGTCGGCATGCCTTCCACCTTCATTTCGGAGGTGGTCCAGCCGACGACGGAGCTGTAGAATTTTGCGGCGGCTGCGGTGTCGGGGGTCATCAGCTCACACCAGATGAACTTTCCATGCATCTTGGACATCATGCTCTCCCTCTTCTGACGCCGCCCTTTCGCTAGGGGCGCCGTGGTTGTCAGATTTTGCGGATGTAATGTGCTTCCATGAACTGCTTCCACGAGCCGTCCTCCTGCCTGGCGCTGGAGGTGAAAGTGCGGTGATTGTCGTCGACGAAGGTGATGCACTCGCGGTAGTCGGCGAAGCCATCGCCGCTGAAGTCGGGTCCAGTCGTATAGAGGTCGAGCACATTGCCGGAGGCGTCGACCTCGCCCTCATAGACCCACATATAGTCCATCATGCTGCCGATCCAGCTGCCGACATATTTGTTCTTTTCGGCGTTGTAGCCGAGCGTCAGGATCGTGGTGGCCGGCTTGCCATCGGGCATATGGCCGGTCCCTTCGGCGACAAACCAGATGCCGTGGAGCGAGCGGACGGTCTCCGCCCAGTCGTTGCCGTCGGACATCTCGGGTGCGCTGACGCTCCAGTCGCCGACCAGTCTTTCCAAAAAGGAATGCTCTTTCAGCACTTCGGCGGCCTTCATCATTCTCTTCTCCCTTCGAATGACGATATCCAGGAGGTTTGATTGCTCAGTGACAGCAGGACGATGTCTTCGGAGCATCCTCATATTCGTCATGGCGGCGCACGAAATTCATGGTGCTTTCCTCGTTGCGGCCCTTCGGCGCGCGGTCGAGGATCATCAGGGTTCCGATCAGTTCTTCCGGCCCGCGGGCATAGCTCGAATAGGTATGGAAGACCTCGCCCTTATCGTTGCGGTAGAAGGCACTGAGGCCCGGCAGTTCGTCATGGGCCTCAGCCGGCTCGATAGAAGTGAAATTGTAGAAGACTTTGTCTTTGGCAAGGTCCTCCGGACTGAAAGAGACGTGATAATCGAAATTGAAATCGCTGCCGAAGGACGAGACCCAGGGGAATTTCCAGCCCATGCGCTTTTTGTAGGCGGCGATCTTCTCGAGCGGGGCACGCGAAACAGCGACCCAGGTGACGTCGTGATGGTTGAGATGCGGCAGGGCGCCATCGACGTGATCCGACAGGAAGGAGCAGCCGGGGCAGCCGGCCTGCCAGTCGGGACCGAGCATGAAATGATAGATCAAAAGCTGGCTGCGGCCATCGAAGAGATCGGCGAGCGACTTCTTTCCCTCGGGCGTTTCGAAGACATAATCCTTGTCGACCTTCACCCAGGGCAGCGCCATGCGCTCGGCATTGATGCCGTCGCGCAGCTTCGTCGCCTCCTTTTCCTTCAAGAGCAGGGCACGCCGGGCCTCCAGCCATTCCTCGCGGGACACAACCTCATTCTGCATGGAATGCGCCCTCCTCCGGCGCCTGCCGGTGAAGCCGGCTCATCTCCTTCTCCTTGACTAATTACATTGATATCAATATAAATTGCGCATGTCAAATTCGATCGAGATTCCGTTTTCGACGACGCTGCTGGTGCGCGACACCTGCCTCTGCCTGCATGTGCAGCGGGCAGCCCGCGCGCTTGCCCGGCTGTTCGACGATGCGCTGCGGCCGGCCGGCCTCACCAACGGGCAGTTTTCCCTGATGATGTCGCTGAACCGGCCGGAACCGCCGCCGATGGGGCCGGTCGCCGCCCTGCTCGCCATGGACCAGACGACGCTGACGGCGGCGCTGAAGCCCTTACAGCGGAAGGGCTGGGTGACGGTGGTGGAGAACCCGAGGGACCGGCGTGGCCGCCTGCTCAGCCTTACGGCGGAAGGCAAGGCGGTGCTGGCAAAGGCACTGCCGATCTGGGAAAGCACGCATGCGGCCCTCGACGACGGATTGCCGGGCGGCGGCGTTACGCGGCTGCGGCAGGATCTGCAGGCGCTGTCGGGGGTGGATGCGCCGAAACCGGCTGAGGGGTCGCGCCGGCGGCGTTATAGCGGGCGGGTAAGGGGCGCTTAGGGCGACCTGCCCCTCATCCGCCTGCCGGCACCTTCTCCCCGTTCTGACGGGGAGAAGGGGATATGCCACACCCTCTCCGTCCCACGCGGCCTTTCGCAGGGCACGTCCCCTCGCCCCGTCAGAACGGGGAGAGGGTTAGGGTGAGGGGCAATTCCAAGGCGCTGAATCGCCGGGATCAGGCGACCGTGACCGGAACTTCGGTCGAGGTGCGCATGGCGTGGCTGTAGGGGCAGACGATGTGGGCCGCGGCGGCGAGCTTTTCGGCGGTTTCACGGTCGAGGCCGGGAATATTGACCGTCAGGGCCACTTCGATGCCGAAGCCGGTGCCGTCTTCGCGCGGGCCGATGCCGACCTTGGCCGAGACGGTGGTCTCTTCCGGAATCTTGACCTTCTGCTGGCCTGCAACAAATTTCAAGGCACCGAGGAAGCAGGCGGAATAGCCGGCAGCGAAGAGCTGTTCGGGATTGGTGCCGGTCGCGCCGTCGCCGCCGAGTTCCTTGGGAACGGTCAGCGTCACGTCCAGAACGCCGTTTTCGGAAACGGCGCGGCCGGCGCGGCCGCCGGTGGCGGAGGCTTTGGTCGTATAAAGAATAGGCATGACGATCTCCTTTGGTTGGCCCTTCGATCGGGCTGGGGTTTTACTATCGCACAATTAAATTGCACACAAGTGAATTTTGCGAATTGCATTTCACGGATGGAAAGAAGACAATCGCAGCCTCGGGGATGACGGATATGAAAGCGCTAACGGCAAAGACGATGGAGATACCTGAGGAGGAGAAGCGGCTGGAAAAGCAGCTGTGCTTTGCGGTCTATGCGACAGCGCATGCTTTTACCCGCGCCTATAAACCGATCCTCGACAGGGTCGGCCTCACCTATCCGCAATATCTCGTGATGCTGGTGCTGTGGGAGCGCAGTGCGCTGCCGGTGAAGACGATCGGCGAGCAGCTGGACCTCGATTCCGGCACGCTGTCGCCGCTGTTGAAACGGCTGGAACAGAGCGGGCTGATCAAGCGCATCCGCGATCTGCGCGACGAGCGACAGGTGATCGTGTCGCTGACGCCGAAAGGTGAGGCGATGAAGGGAGAGGTCGATAAGATCATGACGGCGATCGGGAAAGCCGCCGGCTGCACGATCGAGGAAATGGCCGAGATGCGCGACATGCTGCATCGGCTGCGGGCCAATCTCAGCCGGGTCGGCGACGGCTGAAAGTCCCTGCCCCGAGCCCGTGGCGGCTATGGCGGGATCAGGAGCGCCGCTTGGCGACCTTCTCAGTTGAGCGCCGCTTTTTTGCAGGCGGAGGCGAGGCTTCCGCTTCTTCGGCGGCCTGCTGCAGACGCAGCGCCCTCAGCTTCTCCGTCTTCTTGTCACGGGCCGATGCTTCGGCTGCGATAATGGCGCGCGCCGTGTGATCGGTGGCCTCCGCCTTGTCGCGGGACGACAGCTTGGCGGGGTTGAAGAATTCTCCCTTGGTGGCGGTCATGTGCCCCCTTTCTCAGATGATGGCGGCGTTTGATCCTTGCATTGCGGCTGCCAACATCATTTTACGGCCAGGACGCGATTCGACAAAGCCGAGATGTGGCGACCGGCCCGTGACACCACGGCCGGCATGCCACGGCCGGATCAGCGAGCGCGGACAGCCTTTTTCGGCGCCGGCAGCAGGCCCTCGCGCTGCAGCTTCTTGCGGGCAAGCTTGCGCTGGCGGCGAACGGCCTCCCCTTTTTCGCGGGCACGCTTCTCCGACGGCTTCTCATAGGCGCTGCGCGCTTTCATTTCCCGGAAAAGTCCTTCGCGCTGCATCTTTTTCTTAAGCACGCGCAACGCCTGATCGACATTATTATCCCTGACGAGTACCTGCAAACGAATATCCTTCCTGTTGGCGGCGAGGCCGCTGTCATGTGATGAAAATGGCGGGCTACTTGCCCATGCGGATTCCCGAAAATTTCAGCCATGGCTCGGCGTCATCGGCTTTGGCAGCCGCCTCGAGTGACGCCCGCCGTGGCGATTCCCCGATGTCGATATCGTCCTCGGTGATGCGGCGCTCGAAATTCTCGCCGGTGAACTGAACGCGATATTGCACGTGCCCATGATCGTTGGGCAGGATGCTGGCGATCCGGCACCGCTTGTCTGCCTTTGCCGTGCGGGTCAGGCCGGACTTCAGCACGATCATGTCGCCGACTTTATAGCTTGATCTGCTCATTCAGCGTCCCTCAACTCTTCGGCTGCTCAATTTCAAAACAAAAAGGCCGGGCTTGAACCCGACCTCTTTCAGTCATTCAGCCACAAAGCTGCCTTTGATGGTCAGCGCGCTGCCAGTACATCCGTGGTCAGCTCGCCGCAATCTCTGGTCAGCCCAGGCGAACGACAATCATGCGGCCTGAAGGTTATCGGCCGAATTCTTGCCGGACCGCTTGTCGCGGACCAGATCGTAGCGGACCTTCTGACCTTCGGTGAGTTCGCGCATGCCGGCGCGTTCGACTGCCGAAATATGGACGAAAACGTCCGTGGAACCATCATCGGGCTGGATGAAGCCAAAACCCTTGGTGCCATTGAACCACTTGACGACGCCTGAATTCATAACGATCTCCTTTTCAACCGTTTGAGTGCGCCCGGGACCGATTCCGCGGGCAATATCGATGTTGAGACGAGATCTGACGAAGCGCACGGAGCGCATGGACAAAGGGTCACAAGCAATATTCGATACGCCCCATGTAGGGGGTTTACCGAATTAAGCAATGGATTTTCGAAAATAAATTCCTTTACAGGCGGCGAAAGGGAAAGCATTTGCCGAGAAAAATTGCCGGAGGCGGCCGGCTGGCGACCGCCCCGGCAGCATCACTGCCAGACGACGATCGGCGCCTTTGTCGGAACGCGGTCGTAGAGATCGATGATGTCCTGGTTCATCAACCTGACGCAGCCCGAGGAAACGGCCTTGCCGATCGAGCGCCAGTCGGGATTGCCGTGCAGGCGGTAGAGCGTATCCTCTCCATTCGAGAAGATATAGAGGGCGCGGGCGCCGAGCGGATTTTTCAGGCCCGGCTCCATGCCGCCGTTATCGATCGAATATTTGACCAGTTCCGGCTGGCGGGCGACCATCTCGTTCGGCGGCTTCCAGCGCGGCCATTTCTGACGCCACTGGATGACGCCCGATCCTTGCCAGGCGAAGCCCTCGCGACCGATGCCGACGCCGTAGCGCATCGCCATGCCATCGGCCTGGACGAGATAGAGGAAGCGCGACGGCGTATCGACGACGATGGTGCCGGGCGGTTGGCCGGTGGGGTCGAGGACACGCTGGCGATAGTAGCGCGGATCAATCTGTTCATAGGGAACGGCGGGAATGAGGAAGCCGCCGTCCTCGATCGGGCCGTACATGACGGCAAGCTCGGGCCCGCTCGGCACGCTCGAGGCTGCCGGCGACTGGAACAGGCGGCCCGGCGAACGGTAGATAATCGACGTGTCGCCCGAGGTGACCGTGTTGACCGTGGAGGCGCAGCCGGTGAGCGCCGAGGCTGCGGTCAGTGCCGAAAAGGAAAGAAAGCTGCGGCGGGAAAGATGTCTATCGAAGCTCATGACGCGGGACTGATTTCCTTTGATGCGTGACGCCGGGGTGGCGACATGAGGAAATCTATCGGCTTGCGCCAAATAAACCATAGCTTCACGCAGACGTGTTCCTGATGGAGCCGACGATATGAAGAGCGCTGTTGCAGCGCTACATCACAACGATCTCAGCCTTGGGGGGAAGCCGGTCGTAGAGATCGACGACATCCTGGTTCAGCATGCGCACGCAGCCCGACGACGTCGCCTTGCCGATCGACTGCCAGTCGGGCGTGCCGTGGATGCGATAGAGCGTATCCTGGCCGTCCCTGAAGATATACATGGCGCGCGCACCGAGCGGGTTCTGAAGTCCGGGATTCATGCCGCCGTTTTCCGCCGAAAAGGCGCGAACTTCCGGCTGACGCGAGACCATTTCGACCGGCGGTGTCCAGCGCGGCCACTTCTGCTTCCACTGGATGACGCCGCGGCCCGACCAGGCGTAACCGTCGCGGCCGAGGCCGACGCCGTAGCGCATCGCCTTGCCGTTCGCCTCGACGAAATAGAGGAAACGCGCCTTGGTATCGACGACGACGGTGCCGGGGCGTTCGGTCGTCTGGTAGTCGACCTCCTGACGCAAGAATTGTGGCTGAACGCGGCTGACAGGAATCGCCGGCAGGGTAAAATCCTCGTCGCGCAGCTCGCCATACATCGCCATATGCAGCGGGTTCGTGACCGGCAGGCCGTAGGTCTGGTGGAACTGGGTCTTGTAGAGTTCGCGCGTCTGCGGCACCGGCTGATCGGGGATCGGCCGCACCCGGCGCGGATCGACGCCCGGCGGCTGGTAGAAGACCGGCGAGGTTTCCTGGACGAAGCGGGCGGGCGAATCGGCAGCGACATCGGGGATCAGGATGTTGCAGCCACTGAGCGGCGCGACAGCAATCATAAGCCCGGCAATCGGGAAAACCCGGCGCAGAAAATTCATGGGACCACCCTATCAACGATCGGCAAGACAGCGATATCTTCCGCCAGGATGGCACCCGCGGCTGGCGCGAGGCTGGCGTTGGAGCGGAAAAGATCAAGACGAGTAAATGATCAACCCGCTACCAGGATCGGGGACGGCGCGCTCATGCGAAATCAACCGTCCATCATGCTCCGCCAGCCTCGCCGGCATCGGCAGAGCTTACGCCGCCACCCCGTGGAAGAAGCGGATGCTCTGTTCGATCTCGGCCGGCAGCGCCGAAGTGTGGTTGCCGGCGACGGTGTCGGTTTCAATATGGATGCCCGCGGCGCGGGCGCGGCGGGCGAGCAGATCGGCGCGGTCGTTGAAATGCGACTCTTCCGTGCCGTGAACCACCCGGATGGGGCATTTGAAGCTGTGGGCGTAACAGAGCGCCGAACGCACCTCGAATTCATGCGCATTGCTGTCGTCGAAACGGATGTCCTGGGGATAGCGGCTGAAGAAGCGGAAGGCGTTGGGATTGCCCGATATCGGCGCGGCGGCACGGAATTTTTGGGTGCTCATCGCCGCCAGCATGGTCAGAGTGCCGCCGATGCTGTGGCCGGCGATGAACAGGCGGCCGGGATCGACGCCCGGCAGATGCGCCAGGCGCTCGGTGGCGGCAAGCACATCGTCGACCTCATCGTAGAAGCCGGAGAAATTGCCCCTCTGGCCGTTCTCGCCGCGCAGCGACGGCATCATCACGACATAACCCGCATCCATATAGGGCTTCATCAGCTGCCAGTGGCCGACACCCATGGCATTGCCGCCGTGCAGGAAGAGCACGGCCGGCCTGGCGGTGCGCTCGCGCTTGTATCTGGAGACCCAGGCCGCCAATTCCAGTTCGCCGCCATAGCCGGAGCGGTAGAAGATCTTCTCGGCGTCGGCAGGCGCGGTCAGCGGTTCGTATTTGTCCGGCGCCGGCCCCTTCTGCAGGAGTTTCGTGCGGAACCGGCGGCGGACCGCGGCATAGTCGTGCTTGGCAAGGCGCGGCTCGTCCGGGACATCGAAGGCGGCCGCCATGCGCGGCAGGACGAGTGCGCCGGCGAGCCCCGCCAGGACGGCGCGGCGTTGGCGGAGAAAAGAATTTTGTTCATGCGAGCTCATGACGCAGCACCTAAATCATTTCCCCGGCACGCCAGATTTGCATCGGAAAATCGGCGCCGCCAATACACATGATGTTGAAAATATTGCCCTGCGTCATTGTTGCACAGGAGCGCAAAGCTCAACCCGGTTTTGCATCGATCATGGCGACCAGCGTGCGCAGGCGGTCGGCCTCGTAAGGTGGCTTGTCGGGGCGAAGGCGGGCGATGCGGGGGAAGCGCATGGCGACCCCCGATTTGTGCCGCGTCGAGCGGTTGATGCCCTCGAAGGCCACCTCGACGACGAAGCCGAAATCCCTGTCGGCGCGCACGGCGCGCACCGGGCCGAAACGCTCGGTGGTGTTGTTGCGCACGAACTTGTCGAGCAGCTCGAGTTCGGCATCGGTGAAGCCGAAATAGGCCTTTCCCACCGGCACCAGCTGTTCGCCGTCCTCGTCATCGGCCCAGACGCCGAAGGTGAAATCGGAATAATAGCTGGAGCGCTTGCCGTGGCCGCGCTGGGCATACATCAGCACTGCATCGACATTATAGGGATTGCGCTTCCACTTGAACCAGGGGCCTTTCATCCGGCCGGCCTGGTAAATGCTGTCGCGCCGCTTGATCATCACGCCCTCGATGACCGGATCGGGCGGGGCGGCACGCAGAGCGTCGAGCTCCTCCCATGAGGAGAAAGGCACGAGCGGCGAGAGGTCGAACCGGTCATGGGGGGCGCGGTCGATGATCTCGGAAAGACGCCCGCGGCGCTCGACATAGGTGCGGCCGCGAATATCCTCCTCGCCGTCAAAAAGCATGTCATAGGCGCGGATGAAGGCGGGGTAGTCGTCGAGCATCTTCGCCGTCACCGTCTTGCGGTTCAGCCGCTGCTGCAGGTCGGAGAAGGTGCGGGTCGGGCTGTTGGAGCGGGCAGTGCCGCCGACCAGCAACTCACCGTCGACGACGCCGGAAAAATTGATCGCCTCGAGAATGTCGGGAAAGGCGCCCGATATGTCGTCGCCGGAGCGCGAATAGATCTTGCGCCTGTCGCCGGAGCGCGACAGCTGGACGCGGATGCCGTCCCATTTCCATTCGGCGGCGTAGTCGGCCGGGTCGAGACCTGCCAGATCCCCCTCCTCCACCGCATTGGCGAGCATGACGGAATGGAAGATCGCCGGTGTCGTCAGCGCCGGTTTGTCGCCGTCGCCCGCCAGCCACTGGAACAGCGCCTCGTAAGGCGGCTGCAGGCCGTGCCAGAGGGTCTCGATCTCGGTGACATCCTTGCCGCCGAGATCGGCGAGCGCCTGCTTGGCAAGACGGGCGGAAACGCCGATGCGCAGCGCGCCGGTCGCAAGCTTGATAAAGGCGAAACGGCCTGAGGAATCCAGCTGGTCGAGCAGATCGCGGACATAGCCGCGCACTTCGGTACGGCCGAGCCCGTTCATGCGGGTGACGACCTCCCCCAGGCGCGGCTGAGCCAGGGCCGAGCGGTCGATATCCCGCTCATTGTCCCAGACAAGCGAAATGGTTTCGGCGAGATCGCCGACATAATCGTAGGAATAATGGAACAGCACCTCGTCTATACGCTCCAGCGCCAGGTCGCGTAGCATGGCGGGCTTGACATTGCGCACGTCAAGCGTGCCGGCGATGGCGGCAAGGCCGTAACCGCGGTCCGGGTCGGGCGTGTCGCGGAAATAATCGGTCAGCAGCTTGAGTTTGCCGTTGCGGCTGGGGGTCAGGACCAGGCGGTCGAGGAGCTCGGCGAAGGCTTTCATGTGGGCCTCCGCATTCCGGGGGAAAACCCCTCCCCAACTTGGCGAGAAGAAGACCCCTCCCCAACTTGGCGAGAAGAAGACCCCTCCCCAACCCCTCCCCACAAGGGGGAGGGACTAACCCGTGGCCGCGGCTTGCCCCAAAGTGTCGTCGCTGCATGCGGGGCCGTCAGACGTAAAATGCGACGAGCGCGGCGCGGTAGCCCCTCCCCCTTGTGGGGAGGGGTTGGGCAGGGGTTTGGGTGCATTCTCCAGCTCATCTCAATCCGCCTCATCCTCATAGCCCACCAGATGCAACGGTTTCGCCTTGATGCCCTGCAGCTGGCACCAGCGCACCAGCGCCTCTTCGCGGCCATGGGTCACCCAGACCTCGGCCGGGCGCAGTTCGCGGATCGTTTCGGTCAGTTCCGGCCAGTCGCAATGGTCGGAGATGACGAGTGGCAGTTCGACGCCGAGCTGTTTGGCGCGCTGGCGCACCATCATCCAGCCGGAGGCGAAGGCCGGCAGCGGCTCGTTGAAGCGCCGGGCCCAGCGGTCGGCAAAGGCCGAGGACGGGCCGATGACGACGGCGCCCCGGAAGGTGGATTTGTCGCGGCTTTCGATCGTCGCGGGCAGCAACTCGCCGAGATCGATGCCTTGGCCGACATAATAGTCGCAGAGCTTTTCCATGGCGCCGTGGATATAGATCGGCTCGGCATAACCGGCATCGCGCAGCAGTCGGATGACGCGCTGAGCCTTGCCGAGCGCATAGGCGCCAACCAGATGAGTGCGTTCGGGAAATTGCCGGAGCGAGGCCAGCAGCTTGCCGGTCTCGTCGATCGGATCTGGATGATGGAAGACCGGCAGGCCGAAGGTCGCCTCGGTGATGAAGACATCACAGGCGACCGGCACATAGGGTGCGCAGGTCGGGTCGGGGCGGCGCTTGTAATCGCCGGAGACAACGATGCGGGTGCCGTTCTTCTCGATGGCGATCTGGGCCGAGCCGAGCACATGGCCGGCGGGGTGAAAACTCACCTTGACGCCATTGATGAGCAGCTCCTCGCCGAAATCGGCAACCTGCTCGCTGGCGCAGAAGCCCTCGCCGTAACGCAGGCGCATGATGTCGAGCGTCTGGCGGGTGGCAAGCACGTTCACATGACCCGGTCTTGCGTGATCGGAATGTCCATGGGTGACGAGCGCCCGTTCGACAGGCCGCACCGGATCGACATAAAAGCCGCCTTCCGGGCAATAGAGCCCCTCCGGGGCGGGATAAAGCAGCGCATCAGCTCTCATAGACCGAGAGATAGCGGGAAATGGGCGCGAGGCCAGAGGAAGCGATCGTCATCACCTGATCCCCTCGAGAAAGGATAAGATCGCGGCGTTGAACTGCGCGGGCCGCTGCAGCGGCGCGAAATGGCCGACGCCGGGCAGGTAGATCATCTGAGCGTCCGGGATGCTGCCGGCAAGATATTCGGCATGTTCGGCTTTGATGAATTCGTCGTGTTGACCGAGCACGATCGCGACCGGAACGCCGATGCGGCCGAGGTCCTCCGCCCCATAATTCGGCTCGGTGCGCATCATCAGGCCGACCGCCTCGACGAACGAATTGAAATCGTCCGGGGTGGTGGACAATGCCGCATAATCCTTGGCGTGGCGAGCGAAACATCGGTCGATGATCGGGGTCGGAACGAATTCCAGCGTGCCGCTCGGATCCATGTTGCAGGCGAAGAAGAAGACGCCCTCGACACGCGACGGCGCCGTCATGGCGAGGATCAGCGCGATGCAGGCGCCGTCGCTCCAGCCGACGAACGCCGCCGTTTCCAGCCGCAGTTCGTCCATCACCGCCAGCACGTCGGCAGCCATCAGCTCATAGGTGTAGGGACGGTCATCGCGAGTGCTTCGGCCATGGCCGCGGCTGTCGATCAGTACGACGCGGCGGCCGCGGCCGAGCAGCGCCGGGACCTGGTAGCCCCAGTTGCCGCTATGGCCGAGGCCGCCATGCAGCAGAATGACGGCAGGGCCGCCCGTCCCGTAGCTCGCATACCAGATGCGGGCGCCGGCCCGCCCGACATGGCCTTCGACAGAAGCCGGCGGCAACGGCGCGGCCCCCTGCGCTTCGAAATGGATGAGTTCGTCGTCCTGTCGTTCCATCGCTATGCCAATCCTTTCCGGCGAATAACCCCGCGCATAGAAAAGCCGGAAAACAGTCCAAGAACAACCAGAATCGCTTTCTAGCTGTTGCCTCCTTCGATGCAATCAGGAGGAGCAGAGAGATGGGCAGGAAGCTTTTCTATTGCGCGGCGGCGATCGCGCTCGCAGCCGCCGGCATCTATCTCAACAATACCAGCCTCATTGCCGAACATCGGCCGGGAAAGCCGGTGCTGCTCGCCCATCGCGGCATCGCCCAGCGCTTCGACGGGACCGATCTGAAGAACGACACGTGCACGGCAAGCCGCATACTGCCGCCGAAACATGACTATCTGGAAAACACTATTGCCTCGATGCGGGCGGGCTTTGCCGCCGGCGCCGATATCGTCGAGATCGACGTGCATCCGACGACGGATGGCGAATTCGCCGTCTTTCACGACTGGACGCTCGACTGCCGCACCGACGGACACGGCGTGACGCGGGAGCATTCGATGGCTGAGATGAGGAGGCTCGACATCGGCTACGGCTATACCGCCGATGGCGGCAAGACCTTTCCCTTTCGCGGCCGGGGCGTCGGCATGATGCCGACGCTGGCGCAAGTGCTTTCGACCTTTCCGGATCGGCGCTTCCTCATCAACATCAAGAGCCGCGATCCGTCCGAGGGGGAAAAGCTCGCCGCCGTGCTGAACGGGCTTCCGGCCGCACGGCGGGCCGGCGTCATCGTCTATGGCGGCGACGAGCCGATCGACGTGCTCGGCCGGCTGACACCCGATATCAAAATCGCCTCGCGCAAGAGCCTGAAAGGCTGCCTGTTCAGCTATATCGGCTATGGCTGGACCGGCCTCCTGCCTGAGGCCTGCAAACACCGAATGATGCTGGTGCCGATCAATATCGCGCCCTGGCTCTGGGGCTGGCCGGACCGTTTTCTCAACCGGATGCAGGATGCCGGCACTGAGGTTTTCGTGCTCGGCCCCTATCGCGGCGGCGATTTTTCCACCGGCATCGACGATGCCGCGCAACTGGCGCGGCTGCCGCAGGATTATGCGGCAGGGCTATGGACCAATGAGATCGAGACGATCGGCAAGCTCATGAAATGAGGCGGAGTCTTCGCGCGCCTCAGAACTCCACCCAATCGCCGCCGGCGACTGCCGCATTGCCGTGGAAGGCCGCGCTCACCTTCGCGGCCATTGCCCGCGGTGCCGATGGGACGGGTCTGGAAGCAGCGGTTGCCGCGGCGGGGCGTGATTGGCGCAAGGCCGCGCTTCCGATGTTGAACTGCCCCAGCAGCTGGAAGAGCGCATCGGCCTCCTTGGCAAGGCTGTGGGCGGCAGCCGTCGATTCCTCCACCATGGCCGCATTCTGCTGCGTGCCTTGGTCCATGGTGTTAACCGCGGTGTTGATTTCCTTCAATCCCGTCGCCTGCTCCTTGGAGCTTTCGACGATCGCAAGGACATTGCCGTTGACCTGCTGAACCTGGGCGACGATTTCTTCCAGAGCCTTGCCGGTTTCGCCGACCAGCGTCACTCCGCTCTTCACGTGCTCGTTGGAGGCGCTGATGAGTTCCTTGATCTCCTTCGCCGCTTTGGCCGATCTCTGAGCAAGCTCGCGAACTTCCTGCGCGACCACTGCAAAACCCTTGCCGGCGTCGCCGGCGCGTGCCGCCTCGACGCCTGCATTCAGCGCCAACAGATTGGTCTGAAACGCGATTTCGTCGATCACGCCGATGATATTGCCGATCTCGGCCGACGATGTCTGGATCTTTCCCATGGCTTCGACGGCGCTGCGGACCACCGCCCCGGAACGCTCGGCATTCTCGCGCGTCCTTCTCACCAGTTGGCCGGCCTCCTGAGCGCGGTTGCTGGAATCGGAGACCGTTGTGGTGATCTCTTCCAGGGCGGCGGCGGTTTCCTCGACGGAGGCTGCCTGCTGTTCCGTGCGCTTCGACAAATCATCCGAGGCGGAGCGAACTTGCTGAGCTCCGGCCGCGATGCCGGTTGCGTTTTCGGCCACGGCCTGCATTGCTGCGCGCAGCTTGCCGACAGCGGCGTTGAAATCGGTTCGGAGTTTTTCCAGGGTCGGAATGAACGGGGTTGCGACTTCCCGGGTCAAATCGCCGCCAGAGAGGCCCATCAACGATGCCGCCAACTGATCGACATTATTGACGCGGGCAGTAACGTCGGTCGCGAACTTGACGACTTTGAACACCTTGCCGTTCATATCGAAGATCGGGTTGTAGGAGGCCTGGATATAGACCTTTCTGCCGCCCTTGCCGATGCGCAGAAACTCATCAGCCACGAATTCGCCACCTGACAGGCGCGTCCAGAACCGCCTGTAATCGTCACTGTTAACGTAAGCGCTGTCGCAAAACATCGAATGGTGGCGCCCCTGGATCTCGGCAAGCTGATAACCGAGCGCCGACAGGAAATTCTCGTTCGCCGTCAGAATCTCGCCCTTCGGTGTGAATTCGATAACCGCCTGGGCGCGCGACAGTGCGCTTATCTTGCCGGCATCCTCGGCGCTCTGCAGCTTCTGCTTGGTGATATCGGTCGCGAACTTCACCACCTTGTACGGTTTCCCGCCGCTGAAGACAGGATTGTAGGAGGCTTCGATCCAGATTTCCTTGCCGCCCTTGCCGATGCGTTTGTACTGGCGCTGATCGAACTCGCCTCGATTGAGTTTCGCCCAGAACTCGCGATAATCGCCAGACGAGGCTTCTGCCGGCTCGACGAACATCCGGTGATGCTGGCCGACAATCTCAGACAATTCGTAACCAAGGGCAGCACAGAAATTGGCATTGGCCGTGAGAATCCTGCCGGTAAGGTCGAATTCGATAATAGCCTGCGACCTGCTCATCGCGGCCATTACGGCCTTGGCATCCGAACCGAAGCCGAATCCTATCTTCTTCATGCTGTTCCCCCTAGCTCAAATCGAGCGCATGACTGCCGCCACCCACCGCGGGCTTGCGCTGGACGGGCACCCCGAAAATAAAATCCGATAAATTCTTTAAGCTTCCTTTAACCGGGTCATTGCGGCATTTGCTTCCTCCCATTTGGGCCGAGCAAACAAATAACCTAATAGAATCAGTCACTTGAATGAGCCTCCCACGTCGGGAAAATATCTTCCGGCGCAGACTTCCAGCCGTCAGCATAGCTTTTTTTCCCGCAGCCTACCCGGGAGGCGCCACAATAGGTTTACTCTTTATTAAGCATCAATTGCTGGTTATGCTCGCGTGCCCGGCAGCCGGAGGGCTTTACTGTCTTTCCTCTGCAGGCAGATTTCACTGTCCTTCGAGCGTGTAGAATCAACTTCCGATACGAGCGGACAAGCTGGACACATCAGCCGCCAAGCGCCGGATGCTGCCGGGGATCGGAGAAGGACATGAAGCTCGAGGCCGAGTGCAATCGAATTGAGAAAATCGCCGCAGGCTTTAATACGCATTACGAAGTCTTCAAATATATGAAGGGCCTCACTCAGGATCTGGGGATGAGCGCTTTCCTGATCATGATGCTGCCCGCGGTCGAGCTCGTTGAAATCGGCGCAACAAAGATCATCACCAACTGGCCGGCGGAGATGGTCGATTATTATGACAGCCATAACCTGATGGTCGATAGTCCGGTCATTCGCCGGATGTTGAGATCGACAAGCCCCTTCAACTATGATGTCGAGGCGATCAATATCGATCGCGGAGAAGGCAAGAAGCTCACCGTCATCGATCTGTTCAAGCGGTACGGCATGGAAAAGGGGGCCTATTTTCCCGTCCATGATGCCGCGGGCGGACGCGGTGCGATGTCGATTTCGGGGGCTCGGAATTTCAGCATGCCGGAAATGGCGAAAATCCTGTTCATCGCCACGCACATCTATGATCGGCTCTCCCAGCTGACATTAAACGAGAAACACAAGCCGGTTGCCTTCACGGAGAGCGAGCTGGATTGCCTGAGGCTGACGGCCGGCGGCAGGAAGAGCAGCGAAATTGCGAAGCTGCTCGATCTGTCGGAAAACGCGGTCAACAATCAGATCGGCAGCGTGATCAGGAAGCTGGGATGCACGACGAGAACGCAGGCAGTGGTCAGCGCTCTGCGTCTCAATATCATTCGGGTCTAGACGCGGAGCCTCAATAGGTTATCTGGGTGGGAGTGAGCCAATTGATGCCTGCATCACAACAATGGACGCCGTGCATATCCTTGAGCTCTAACCGCGTTTTCCGCAAGAATTTCCTCGCATGAAAGAGGCCGATATCCAGGTCGCTACCGGCGGCGACCGTCATTGTGACCACAGACCGCCGTCGAGCCGACGCTGCTGTCGCAAGGGGCGATTTATCGCTTCAGTAACATGATCGCGGTCACGGAATGATGATGCGCGACGGCAGTTCTTGGTCTAGTATGGCGGGGCGAATTCTAGCGAGGGGGAAGCCGTCGTGGACATTGCCTCCTGGTTGCGAGGCCTTGGCCTTGAGCAATACGAACAGGCATTCCGCGAGAATGCGATCGATGCAGACGTTCTGTCCGACCTGACCGACTCAGACCTCCGCCAGCTCGGTATTCTGCTCGGGCATCGCAAGCGGCTCCTCAAGGCAATCGCGGAATTGGAGCGGACTGCAAACCGCTTCGATTCGACCGCTGCCGAGCCCGTCGCCGAGCGCCGGCAGCTCACCGTCATGTTCGTCGATCTCGTCGGCTCCACAGCGCTTTCGTCGCGTCTCGATGTCGAGGATCTGCGTGAGATCATCGGGGCTTTCCATCGCTGTGTCGCCGATACGATCGCCGGCTTCTCCGGCTTTGTGGCCAAGTACATGGGCGACGGCGTGTTGATCTATTTCGGTTACCCGCAGGCGCGCGAGAACGACGCGGAGCAGGCGGTGCGAGCCGGCCTTGCTCTCGTGGACACTATCGGGCGGCTGCAGCAGTCCGAGCCCTTGCGGGTTCGCGTCGGCATTGCCACCGGCCAAGTGGTCGTCGGCGATCTGATCACCTCGGACGAAGGGCAGGAGCGCGGCGTCGTTGGCGAGACGCCGAACCTTGCGGCACGTTTGCAAGCTCTTGCCGAGCCAGATGCCGTTCTGATCGCACCGCAAACGAGGCAGTTGCTCGGTGAACTTTTCCAATACCGCGATCTTGGGGCAGTCGCTGTGAAAGGGTTTCCGGAGCCCATCCGCCCATATCAGGTCGTGAGCGAGAGCGCCGTCGATAGCCGGTTCGAGGCGCTGCACGGGACGACACCTCCGTCCCTGATAGGTCGTGAGGAGGAGCTCGAGGTGCTGCTGCGACAGTGGCATTGCGCGAAAAATGGTGAAGGCCGCGTCGTACTGCTCTCGGGCGAGCCTGGGATAGGCAAGTCGCGGCTCGCCGTTGCCTTGCAAGGGCGTATCCAGAATGAACCGCATACCCGCCTTCGCTATTTCTGCTCGCCACATCGCCAGGACAGCGCGCTCCATCCGACCATTGCGCAGCTCGAACGGGCCGCCGGCTTCGAGCGGGAAGACACGCCGGAGAGGAAACTCGACAAACTGGTGGCGCTGCTTGCTCCAATCTCGCAAGAGGATGGAACGTTGCTCGCCGAGCTGTTGTCGCTGCCGACCGAAGGCCGCTTCCCACCTCTTCAGCTCACGCCCCAAAGAAAGAAAGAAAAAACGTTCGAAGTGTTGATTGCTCAGCTCGAGGCGCTGTCGCGACATGGCCCGGTTCTGATGCTCTTCGAGGATGTGCACTGGCTCGACCCCAGTTCGCGCGAGCTGCTCGACCTCGTCATCGAGACGGTGCCTCGCCTGCGGGTCCTGCTTCTCGTCACGTTCCGTCCCGAGTTTGAACCGACCTGGACCGATCAGGCCCACGTAACGATGCTCCTGCTTAACCGGCTCGGCCCACGTGACGGCGCAGCACTCGTTGAGCAAGTGGTCGGCAGCCGAGAACTGCTTAGCGAAATCGCTGCGGAGATCGTCGAGCGTACCGATGGAGTGCCGCTCTTCATCGAAGAGCTGACGAAGGCAGTGCTGGAGAGCGGCGATGCCCATACTGTACTTTCGCATGCGGCCACGACTGCGTTGAACGTTCCGGCCACATTGCAGGCTTCATTGATGGCGCGGCTCGACCGTCTTGGCTCTGTCACCAAAGAGGTCGCCCAGGTCGGCGCTGTTCTCGGGCGCGAATTCTCCTACGAATTGTTGGCAGCCATCGCACGGCGGGACGCAACTGAGCTGGATCGAGCGCTGGATCAGCTCGTCACCGCCGGTCTCGCATCCTGCCGCGGGACGCGGCCACTGGCCACGTACCTCTTCAAACATGCGCTCGTTCAGGACGTAGCCTATGGCACGCTTCTACGGGGTAAGCGCCAGGAATTGCACAGGCGTGTCGCAATCGCGTTAGAGGAACAATGGACCGAAATCATGGAAGTACAACCCGAACTTCTCGCGCATCATCTGCAAGAAGCCGGAGATTGGGCGGCTGCTCTTGAGCGCTGGCAACAGGCGGGAGAGGCCGCGGTGGCCCGAGCAGCCACTCGCGAAGCCGTGTCGCACTTTGCCAGTGCTATCGAGTGCAGCAAGAGATTGGGCGATGTATCCGGCGGCGCCGAGCGGGTGACACGTCTCCACCTTTCGATGGCGAATGCTCTGATGCAGGCCCAAGGGTATCGCTCTGAGCGCCTTGGGAAAACACTCGAAGACGCATATCTTGCCGTCGCAACTACTCATCTGGTAAAGTTGCAATGTGAGGTTGTCATTTCACTCGCTCCTTTTCATTTTGCCACCGGGCGCAATCGCGACTACCTGACGATCGCCGATGAGCGACAAACAAGAAGCGCCGATCTTCTGCCTCCGGCGTATCTGGGTGGCCTTTGGGCGTGGAAGGGGGTTGCTCATTTCAACCGGGGAGAACAACCCCTGGCAGCCGAGGCCCTGAGTAGGTCGTTAGATGTGACTGATCGCATTGATCCCGGTCAGCACATTTTGCTAGGCGGTGGCGATCAACGTGTTGTTGCCCAATTCTATCTTAGCAATTCGCTGATATTCATGGGTTTCGTTGATGCTGCGGTCGAATTGAAAAAGCAGATTGCAGGAGCTGTCGATCAACTCGATAAGCCGTTCGATCGCGCCTGGCACTTTCTCACCCATTGCGATTTGTGCGCCTTATTTGGTCAATATGAGGAACTCCTCGAGAACGCCGCCAAGATCGTCGAGATTTGCGAACGGCATGGCTACACGGCCCGTCGAAGCAGCGGCCTCAGGTGGCGTGGTGTTGCCCGCTGGCATCTGGGAGAACTGGAAGCCGGTATCGAAGACGTTCTGGAGAGTCTGCTTCTTTGGCGAGGTCAGGGGGTCGTATTTCACACCCCTTATCGAGCATGCATCCTTTGTGATCTTCTCCTGCCCACCGGGCGCATCGAGGATGCATCGCGATTGCTGGATGACGTCGACGGACTGGTTTCCGATACGGACGAAGCGTGCTGCCTTGCAGAATGTGCTCGCCTTCGCGGCCAGATTGCTGCGGAAAGGGGTGATCTCGCGAGCGCCGCGCGCCTGTTCGAAACAGCCATCGCCATTGCCTGCCGGCAGCATGCAAAACTCTTTGAGCTTCGCGCCATCACACAGCTAGCACCGGTTCTGGCACGACAAGGTCACGTCGAAGATGCCGCAGCGCGTCTGCGAGCGGCGGTTGATTTGTTTGACGCCAGGCATCAGATCGTGGACCTGATTGCGGCACAATCGGCGCTGGATATGCTGTGCAGTTAAGGCGGGTCTTTTTGCATCGGGGAGAGAGCTACCTTGCGCCCGCTGATGCTGACTATAGTGATTATCAACGGATATCTATCGACAACAACCAGCCGGTTTCCACAGGGGCAAAGCGATGTTGTGGAACTCGCACATGAGCGTAGGCGGCAATCGGAGGCCGGTCAGGGAGCGTGGTTCCACGGCAGCTGCGTCTGCAGCATTCGGGAAACCTCCTCCGGCGGGACGGGCTTCGAGAAACGGTAGCCCTGCGCCTCCTTGCATTGGGCCTGTCGCAAGAAATCCATCTGGGCATCGGTTTCGACGCCTTCGGCGAGAACCGACAGCTTCAGCTTCTGCGCCAGCGAAATGACGGCCGAGGCGATGGCGACGGCTGTTTCATCGCCCGGCAATGCCTCGACCAGCGAACGATCCATCTTCAGCCGGTCGAAGGGGAAAGTCTTCAGCGCCGCAAGGCTGGAATAGCCGGAGCCGAAATCGTCGATCGACAGGCGCACGCCGAGCGCCCTCAGTTGCTCCATCATGGCGAGCGCACGCTCGGCATCCTGCATCACCACGCTTTCGGTGACCTCGAGCTCCAGCCAGCGGGATTGCAGGCGGTTGCGCTCCAGCGCCTCGGCGACGTGGCTGGCAAAATCCGGATCGGCGAACTGCTTGGCCGAAACATTGACGGCGATTGTCAGCGGCGTCAGGCCCATATCCTGCCAGCTGCGGGCCTGGCGGCAGGCCTCGTTCAGGACCCAGAGGCCGAGCGGAACGATGAGGCCGGTCTCTTCGGCGAGCGGAATGAAATTGACGGGCGGCACCCTGCCCTTGGCCGGATGGTTCCAGCGGACCAAGGCCTCGACGCCGGTGATGCGACCGGTGGCGACATCGACCTGCGGCTGATATTCCAGGAACAGCTGATCGCCTGTTATCGCCTGGTGCAGCTCGTCCTGCTCGCCGCGCGGCATGCCGACCCCGCTGCTGTCGCCATCATGATGCTGCAGCGTGTTGCGGCCGAATTGCTTGGCGCGGTACATGGCGCGGTCGGCATTGGCAAGCAGCTCTTCCGAGGTGACGCCGTCGACGGGAAAGGCTGCGACGCCGATGCTCGAGGTGATGGTGATGTCACCACTCTCGTCGCGCATCGGCCGAGTGATCGCCTTCTGCAGATCGCGAAGGCGGCGGGTGATGCCGGCATCGTGGCTCGACTGGTGGACCAGCACGACCAGGAATTCATCGCCGCCGAGCCGCACCACCATATCCGAGGGACGGATGCTGTTGGCCATGCGGGTGGCGATCTCTTTCAGCACCTCGTCGCCGGCGGCATGGCCGCGGCCGTCGTTGATGTCCTTGAAATTGTCGAGATCGATATAGGCGACGGTGACCTTGCGGTTGTTGCGCCGGGCCTGGTCAAGGATGCCGGCCAGCCTTTCCTTCAGAAAGGCGCGGTTCGGCAGGCCGGTGAGATCATCATGATGAGCCATGAAATGGATGCGATCGTCGACGCGCTTTCGTTCGATGGCGATGCCGGCGATGTGGGTGGCGAGCGCCACCAGTCTCATTTCATGCTCCGTCGGATGACGCACCTCCCTGGAATAGAGGGCGAAGGTGCCGAGCACATTATTCTCAGAGGTAGCGATCGGCGTTGACCAGCAGGAGCGGAAGCCGAAGGGGGCGACCAGGCCCCGGAAATCCTCCCAGAGCGGGTCGCTCATCACGTCCTCGACGATGACAGGCTGGCCGCGCCAGGCGGCGGTGCCGCAGGAGCCGACCTTGGGGCCGATCGTGACGCCGTCGATCAGGCGGCTGTAGCCGCCGGGCAAGTTCGGCGCCGCGCCGTGATAGAGCCTGGTGCCCTCGCTGTCGAGCAGCAGCACCGATCCGTCGATGCCGGTCAGCTGCGCCTCGATCATCAGCACCAGCGCCTCGAGGATCATCGGCAGCGGCTCGTTGCGGGCGATCATCTCGAGCAGTTTCGCCTGGCCGCGATGGAGATCCTCCTGCAGCTTGCGCTCGGTGATATCGCGGGAAACGCCGATCAGGCCGACGACCTCGCCGCGATCGTTGCGTAGCGGTATCTTCGAGGTCAGCCGGCAGACCGGCCTGGGGCTGCCTGGAAGAACGACAGTTTCCTCCATGTCGATCCGGGCCTGACCACTCGCCATGATCTGCTGCTCAATATCGAAATGCCGGCGCGCCACCTCGAAATCGAAGAGGTCGAAATCGCGCTTGCCGGTAATCTCTTCGGCGCGCGTAAAGCCAAGGTGGCTGGCGGTGACGGCATTGGCGAAAACGAAGCGGCTGTCACGATCCTTGACATAGAGGAAGTCCGGAAGTTCGTGGATGATTGCTTTCAGGCGCAGGTTCTCAACGCTTTCCGAGAGGTGATGAGCGGTCGACGCCATCATCGCCTCAGTCGCAGCAACGAAACGCCGCGTTTCGGCCGTCAGGGAATCGACCGATTCCCGTTGCCTGGCACTCGCTTCGTGCATGACGCCATTCTCCTCCAGCGGCTGAAGGCCCATTCCGCAACACCCAATGTATTTTCACGTCAAAGTAGTCCGCATTCCCTTCGGGTTGCTTAAATGAAAGGGTGAACGACACACCAATATAAGCGGCGAGATCCTGCCATCGGCCCCTGTCCCAGCAAGAATTTTCGATTGATGTGCAGGGGCTGTGCCAAAAGAAGACAGGCGGGCTGGCACGTTTTCTGCTACGGGCGCGTCATGACAGGAGAGCCCGGACTGCCCTTTCGCCGCGACATGCTTCTCTTTCTCGCCGCCTCGGCGCTGGCGGGCGGGACGTCGCGTGCGCTTGCCTCGCCGCTGACGGCTGCCAGCCAGCCCGATCTGCGCGGTGCAATCGACGCGGTGGAATATCGCGCCGTTCCCGAAGGCGGCGACCGCAAGACCCGCAACCTGGAGCAGATGGTAAAACAGGCGGCGGCCGAGAACGTGCCGGTCTTCCTGCCGCCCGGCACCTATAAGGTCTCCAACCTCACCCTGCCCGACAATACGCGCATATCAGGGGTGCCCGGCGCCTCGCGGATCGTCTATACCGGCGACGGCCATCTGTTTGCGGCCGAAAACATCGGGCGCATCGAGCTTTCCAATCTCGTCATCGACGGCGGCAACCGCTGGCTCGGCGATTATGCCGGCGGGCTTCTGCAATTTACCGGTATCGACGAGGTGCTGATCGACAATTGCGAGATCGGCGGCAGCCGCAAGCACGGCCTGCAGCTGGAGCGCTGCGGCGGGCGGATCGAACGCAGCCGCATTTCGGGCGCGGCCCAATCCGGCCTCTACGCCGTCGATTCCACCAATCTTTCGATCGTTGCAAATACCGTCTCGGATTGCGGCAATGGCGGCATCCTCGTACATCGCTGGAAGAAGGCCGAGGACGGCACGGTCGTTTCCGGCAACCGGATTTTCAACATCCGCGCCAACGACGGCGGCACCGGCCAGAACGGCAACGGCATCAATGTCTTTCGCGCCGACGGGGTGATGGTGGTGAACAACCAGATTTCCGACTGCGCCTTTACCGCCATCCGCGCCAATTCGGCCTCGAACATCCAGATCAGCAGCAACCAGTGCCGGCGCTCAGGCGAGACGGCGATCTATGTCGAATTCGCCTTCGAAGGAGCGGTCGTTTCCGCCAATATGATCGACGGGGCGGCGAACGGCATCTCGATCGCCAATTTCGACGAGGGCGGGCGGCTCGCGAGCGTCACCGGCAATGTCGTGCGCAACCTGACGCTGAAAGGCCCCTACAAGCACGAGGTCGGCTTCGGCATCGGCATTGCGGCGGAAGCCGATACGCTGGTGTCCGGCAATGTGATCGAGGGCGCGCCACGCTGGGGCCTGCAGATCGGATGGGGGGCTTATCTCAGAAATGTCGTCGTCAGCGGCAATGTGGTGCGCAAGGCCCCTGTGGGATGCGCGGTCTCGGTCGCCGAGGGGGCCGGCACGGCCGTCATCACCGACAACATCTTCCAGGAGGTTGGTGAAGGGGCGGTCCTCGGCTTTGAGTGGGACAGACAAGTCTCCGGCGAAATGGCGGGCGGCAACGTGCCCTATGCGCAGCTGACCGTCGAGCGAAACCGCGTGTCCTGACACGCGGCTCCGTCTTTGCTCAGTGCGTCTGATAGGTGCCGGTGACGGTCGCTTCCGCCAATGCGTGTTTCTTTGCCTCCGCCCACATCGCGCTGATACCGGCGGCATCCGGCGTAGAAAGCTTCGGCACGTCGAGGGCCGCGAGGCGGAAGATGTAGTGATGCGGGCGATCGCCTGCGGGCGGCTGCGGGCCATCGTAACGGGCATTGCCGAAATCGTTCTTGTAGAAGCGCGGCGCCTGCTCCGGCGCCGTATCGACGCTTTCGGCAAGTGCGCACCACTCAGCCGGGATATTGGCAATGCCGCAATGGCGGAACGTGCCATGCGGAGCATCCGGATCCTCAACCATCAGAGCAAAGCTCCTGGTCTCCTCGGGCGCGCCGCTCCAGCTCAGGGGCGGAAAGAGATTCTCGCCGGCGCGTGCATATTTCTTCGGGATCGGCTGATCCTGGGCAAAAGCCTTGCTGATCAATGTCAAAGTCATGACATTCTCCTGTCTAAGGGGGCTCCTTTCTAAGGGGGCTCCTTGATGTTCGGGGCTCCTTCATCGTCAGGGACGACCACCCCCCTTTTTATGCTCGCTCTCCTGATTGCGGCCGCGCATCATGGCCCGGTCGTCATTGTGGGGGTCCGGGTCGGCCTTCAGATCATTGCCTTTGCGATAGGCTTCCTTCGCCTGCTCATTGCGTTGCAGATCTGCCTTGGCGTCGAAATCCTTGCCGGCATTTGCGGTTTTCTCGCGTTTCTCGATGACACGAAGCTGTTGTTCATGCGTCTTCTTGCCCGTCATGAGTTCCTCCTTTGCCTGGCCCGCGTTGCGCACGCGGCTCATCGCTTTTCGGCGCTTGGACGGCGCCAATCTCAGGGTCCAACCCGCCGGCCCTCTCATTGTTCCCAATTGTGCTCGATCCGGTCGGGAAGGCCCCGGCCGCATCAAAAGCTTTCATCGTCCCATCAGCGGCGAGGACTTTTCCGAGGGTGATCCGGCGTTTACGGTTTCTGCGACACAGCGAGGGGATATCGTCATGCTGACAATCTATGGGGTCTATCGATCGCGCGCTTCGCGCGTCTACTGGATGGCGGAGGAACTCGGGCTCGAATTCCGCTCGATCCCCGTGCTGCAGGCCAGGCGGCTTGCCGACCCGCTCGCCGAAGAGGCGCCGCTCAACACGCATTCGCCCGATTTTACAGCCCTCAACCCGATGGCGCAGATCCCCAGCATTCGCGACGGCGACCTCGTCATGCACGAGTCGCTGGCGATCAATCTCTACCTCGCGCGCAAGCATGGCGGGCCGCTTTCCGGCCAAACCGTCGAGGAAGACGGATTGCTGACGATGTGGACGATCTGGGCGGCCTCGCAGGTCGAGCCGCATTCGGTGCGGATCGTCCTGACCTACGATAACGAGCTTGAGAACAGCGACGATGGCAAGCAGACGATCGCCGCCGCCTGCTACGGGCTGCGCCGGCCATTTGCGGCGCTCGAAGGTCACCTTTCCGGCCGGCAGTGGATCGTCGGCGATCGCTTCACCGTCGCCGATCTCAACATCGCCGAGGTGCTGCGCTATGCCCAGAGCGAGACGGATCTTTTCGACGCGCATCCGAACATCAAGGCCTGGATCGAACGCTGCCAGTCCCGCCCGGCTTACAAAGCGATGCAGGCGGCCCGCAGCAAGGAGCCGGTCGAGGTTTAACACCTACTCGAAAAGCGCCAGCGTTCCGGCCATCTCCTCGCGGATCCAGGCCTTGAAATCCTTGACCTTCTTCGGTTCGCGCGCGCCTTCGGCGGTGATGAAATAGTGGCCGAAGCCGGTCTTTGCGCGAATGCCGAAGGGCGCCGCCAGCCGGCCTTCGGCCAGCGCAAAGTGCGCAAGCGTCTGCCAGGCGAGCATCACGCCCTGGCCGGCGATCGCCGCATCGAGGCACAGCGAGGCGTCGTTGAAGACATGGCGCGTCGACGGCGTCGCGCCCGAAAGTCCGGCCTCGCGCATCCAGACTTCCCAGCTGAACATGGCGCGGCCGTCGATAACCGCTGGTAATCGCAGGATATCCGCGGGTTCATGTAGTGTCGCCGCCATCTCAGGCGAACAGACGGGAAAGACCTCCTGTTCCAGCAGCAGTTCAGCCTTCACGTCGGGCCATTTGCCGGCTCCGACGCGGATGCCGATATCGACGTCGCCGAGCGCCGGATTGACGAGATTGTGCGTCGCATCCAGCCGCAGCTTGATGTCGGGGTAACGCTCGGCGAAGCGGTCAAGCCGGCAGACGAGCCAGCGGGCGGCGAAGACCGGCGCCACCGAGATGGTCAGGATCGTATCGTCCTTGCGGCTTGCGATCGAGACCGCCGCCGAAAGGCGGGCGAAGCCCTCGTCGAGGGCTGCGAGGACCGGCCGACCGGCTTCGGTGGCGATCATGCCCCGGGCGGTGCGCTCGAAGATCACCTGGCCGAGTTGGGCTTCGGCCTTGATCACCTGCTGGCTGACGGCGCCGACCGAGACGCCGAGCTCGTCGGCGGCCGCCTGCAATGAGCCGAGACGACCGACGGCCTCCAGCGCCCTGAGGCCGTTGAGATGGACGCTATTCAGGTTCTTCATATAGTTTTTCTATAATGTCGCCGTGGTAATCTCAATTGAAAAAGCACCGGCGCAGGCAGACATTGCAAGCATACAGGATCCCGCTCGACCGGCGATGGCACGATGAGCGGGAGAGCTTGTTCGGCGCCAGCCGCCGGTTGGTCACCTTTCCGCGCCGCTGGAGAATGCGAGGCTTGCCATGTCATGGCTGAAGTTTTTCTTGAAGTCTGCCGCGGGGACGCAGATCGATCCGGCCTGGAAGGATGACCCGCTGCGGCATCCCGAGGTCCAGCGCATGTCGCTACGCGAAATCGCCGATCTGCCGCTGGGAGCGGAGACCGGTTTTCATGCCGAGGCCAGGCCGCCGCTGGCGAAATGCGCGTGAGCACCGCTCCCGCGCTTTTGCTGGTTTGCGTTATACTAAACGGCAGACGCCTGCCAGCAAATCACCGGACCGTCGTCAGGATCGATGCGCTCGCCGGCGCGGAAAAAGCCGTTGCGTTCGAGGACACGCTGCGAGGCGATGTTTTCCACGGCCGTATCGGCTGAAACGAGAGTTACGCGCGGGTCCTGCCGCGCCCATTCCAGTAATTCTCCTATGGCACGCGTGACGGATCCACGTCCTTGGCGGCTGGGCGCGATCCCATAGCCGATGTTGATTTCGCCGTTCTGAGGTGCGCGAATGATGGAGCACAGCCCGACGATTTCGCTCTCCTCCACAATCATCCAGGCCGAGGGCATGAATTCGGCGGCGATCTCTGCTGCAATCCTGGCCAGCATCTCCAGGACCTCAGGGGGCGCGATGGCGCAATCGGAAATCAGGCGTGTGTTTACAGGCGCGAAACCTTTCAGCAACGCGTTGAAATCATGAGTCGTCAATTCGATGATCATGTTCTTCTCGACATTGAGCATGCGCCGGTTTTGGCGCGTCAAGCCGAGCCATGGAGCGAGACTAGCCCTCGATCAATTTCGAGCCGTGTCTCGCCGTTCGCCTCGGCCGCAGTGATGATTCTCAGAAGCAGCAAGCGCCGGTAGTCAAGAGAGGCTCATCCTGAGATGCCCCCGCGGGGGCCCGAAGGATGGGGTGGGGATGCTGGCGTTGGATGCATGCCGTTCATTATCTCGTCGGATTGGCCGGATCCTCGCTGACGCCGACGCGGTGGCGATAGACCATTTCCCAGCCTTTCCAGCCGTTGAACAAAAGAAGGGCGGTGGCGATCAACGACAGCACCAATCCGGTCGGCACGATGAAGTCGCCACCTTCGGCCAATCGGCGCCAGAGGTTCACGGCCTCGATCAGGACGAGGACGACATTGCCGATCATATGGAGCCAGGCGGCGCGCAGGTCGCGAATGCGGCTGTCGCCGAGAAAGTCGGTCAATCCGGCAACTGCCGCCAGCGCCGCCATGACAAGGCCGGCGCCGAGCATCCAATTGGTCGCTACTGCCCAGGCCGGATCGCCCGATCTGGCGTAGACGATGTCGACAACAAGCGTGCCGACGAAGGCGGCGACCGGGAACGGGATCAACATCGGATGGATCGGATGACCGGCAATGCTCAAGGTGCTTTTCGGGTTCATCCTATTGTCCTCCGACCTTTTTCAATGCGTCTTGCCTGTGGGCAGCGATATGATCGCTCTTGTCGCTTTTGATCTCGTACTGGGGCGATGCCTCCGTCGCCCGGCGCCGATGGCCCTTGTAATCGAAATCCCGGGTGTGGATCGCGATGATACGGCCGGAGACCTGCCCGGCCTCCGAATTCCAGGTGACGTGATCTCCCCGAGCAAATTTGGCCATGTCGCACAACTCGTCAGATGCAGCAGAGTATGCGTCAAACATCCAGACGGCCTGGTTTGTTCCCGTCACGGCCGACAAGCTGAAACCCGCAGCTGTGGAGAAGAGGCCTGCCGCTTGCCGCGCGAACGAAGATTGCGGAAGCCCAGATAGTGATCGGCATCCGAGGTGTTCCATCGACCGGCAAGAGCGATGATCGCGATGTCCGCAGCGATGATGAGCAAGGCATAGATTTTGCCCATGCCTTCAATGTAGCGCAGGCGGAAATCGGTCAAAGGTGGTGGCGACATCAGGCCGAAATGACGGCCGAAACGCAACTTGCCCTTGCACGAATCCCACTTCGCGCTAGCCTGCGTTCGCAAGCCCCATCGCCGCCCGAGTCGGCTCGCTTCACATCCGAGGGAATAGATATGCCGGCTTTGATCGAAGCACGGGGCGTCAGCAAGCGCTTCCGGCAGCACAAGAGATTTCCGGGTTTGCTCGGCGCCTTCAAGACGCTGGTGACGAGCGAATATACCGAGGTTCAGGCGGTTTCCGATATCGGCTTCGATATTACCGCCGGCGAAGCCGTCGGCTATCTCGGCCCGAACGGCGCCGGCAAATCGACGATGATCAAGATGATGACCGGCATTCTGCTGCCGAGCGCCGGCACGCTTTCGGTGCTCGGCCGCACGCCGCATCTCTCCCGCATGGACAATGCGCGCGAGATCGGCGTCGTCTTCGGCCAGCGCAGCCAGCTGTGGTGGGATCTGCCGCTGATCGACAGTTTCACCCTGCACCAGCGCATCTATGATATCCCGGCTTCTCGCTATGCGGACAACCTGCGTCACTTCAGCGAGCTGCTCGATCTTTCGCCCTTCCTCGACCGGGCGGTGCGCCAGCTCAGCCTCGGCCAGCGCATGCGCGCCGAGATCGTCATGTCGCTGCTGCACGATCCGAAGATCCTCTTTCTCGACGAACCGACGATCGGGCTCGACGTGGTCGCCAAGGATGCCGTGCGGCGCTTCCTCGCCGAGATCAACCGCGAACGCGGCGTCACCATCATCCTCACCACCCATGACCTGCAGGACATCGAGACGATCTGCCCGCGGCTGATCATGGTCGATCACGCCAGGCTGATCTTCGACGGCGAATTGCGCAGCCTGCGCGCCGCCCTCGGCTCGGCCCGGCGGCTGACGCTGGAATTTGCCAGCGACCCCGGCCCTTTGCGGCTCAGCACCGCGTCGCTCGTCAACGACGAGGGCTTGCGCAAGGAATATCTGATCGAGCGCGAGGACGTGTCGCTGGTCAAAATCCTTTCGGAGGTCGGCAGCGACCGCGACCTCAAGGACGTGGCGCTGCACGAGCCCGACATCGAAGAGGTCATCCGCACCTTCTACCAGGGTCGCAATGCCAGAGCCCGGGCCTCATGAGCGCCTATCTCGCCTTCACACGCAACGCCCGGGCGCCCACGCTGTGAGCGCATATCTTGCCTTTACACGCAGCGCCTTCCACGCGCAGCTCGCCTATCGCAACGAGGTCTGGGCCAATATTTTCGGCAAGCTGGTGCAGGTCGTCGCTCGCGTCGCCATCTGGCTCGCCGTCTATGGCGGCGCCGGCGCGACCGTGGTCGACGGCGTCTCGCTGCAGCAGATGGTGACCTATGCGCTGCTCGGCGGGGCTGTGATGGGCGCCACCCGTCCGGAAAGGGTCATCGGGGAGATCGGCCGGTCGCTCAAAACAGGCGATATCGCCGTCTGGCTGCTGAAGCCGCTTTCCTATCCGCTCTATCTCTTCGCCAACGAATGCGGCAGCTTTTCCTATCGCCTGGCGACGCAGGTGATCCCGACCGTCCCCTTTACCGCCCTGTTCTACGGCATGCTGGCGCCGGCAAGCCTGTTCCATGGCCTGATGTTCGCCGTCTTCTGGGCGCTGTCCTTCGTGCTGATCTTCCTGATGTCGGCGCTGTTCGGGCTGATCGCCTTCTGGCTGATGACGAGCTTCTCGCTCGACTGGATCCTCGGCGCCCTGCTGCATCTGTTCTCCGGCCTGCTGGTGCCCTTCTGGTTCTTCCCCGAGCCCTTAGCGACCATCGCCCGCCACCTGCCCTTCGCCTGGGTCGTCTATTATCCCAATGCCGTCTATCTCGGCAGGCTTTCGGTGGCCGACACCTGGCTACACCTCGGCCTCGGCCTCGGCTGGGCCGGACTGTTCCTTTTGGGCGTGCTCTGGCTGTGGCGCCTGGCGTCGCGCCGCATCACCGTGCAGGGAGGCTGATCGTGTTCATCCATCACCTCCGCGTCATTCCGCTCCTGGTGCGCATGCATGTGCGCTCACAAATGGAATATCGCGGCGCCTTCTGGCTCGACCGGCTTGCGCAGATCCTCTCCTATGGTAGCGTCTTTGCCACGATCGGCATCCTGCTTGCCCGCTTTCAGACGCTCGGCGGCTGGACCTGGCCGGAGCTGGCGCTGCTCTTCAGCTTCCAGCTGCTCGCCTATTCGCTGGGGGCAGCGATGAGCTTCGTGCAATTGCGCGACCTCGAGGAGCTGGTGCGGCTCGGCACCTACGATACGCTCCTGGTGAAGCCGTTCAGCCCCTGGGCCTATCTCGTCTTCTCCGGCCTCAATATCGGCTATGCCGGCCACATCATCCTGGCGGTGCCGCTGCTCTGCTGGGCCGTCCTGTCGGTCGACTTCGCCTGGTCTGCCGCGTCCGTGGCGTTCCTGCTTGCCGCAATCGTCAGCGCGACGCTGTTGACCGGCGCGATGATCACCATGATCGGTGCGACCGCACTGATGTGGGTGCGGTCGAACCACCTGTTTTCGATCTTCTTCGGCTTCTGGGAGCTGACGCGTTATCCGCTCAACATCTTTCCCGGCAGCATCCAGCTGACGCTGATCACCGCTGTTCCCCTGGCCCTGACCAGCTCGGTCCCGGTCGGCGCCCTGCTCGGCAAAACCATCCCTATCCTCGGCGATTGGGCCGCGCCCGTAACGCTCGCCGCCGGCCCGGTCTGGGTGCTCATTGCCATGGCCCACTGGCGCTACGCCACCCGCAAGTACCAGGGTGCGGGCGGCTGATGGGGCTGACCCCGCCTCAGCCCCGGTCGAAGGCCAGCGCCCGCTGAACGGCGGGGCGCTGCAGCATGCGGGCGTGGTGGTCGCTGACTTTTGCAAAACGGGCTGGGTCGACGCCGTCAGCGGGCAGCCAGTCGGTCATGACGAAGAGATAGGGATCGGCGAGCGAATAGGTCTCGCCCATCACCCACCGGCCTTTGAACATCGTCTTTTCGATCAGCGTGAAGCAATCGGCCATATTCTGCGGTACCTTGGCCTTCATCGCCTCGAGTGCCGCCGGCTCGTCGGCCCAGCGGGAGCCGCGCCGGCGATGGGCATGGTTCACATGTACGGTCGAGCAGAGATAGCTGTTAAAGGATTGCAGCCGCGCCATTTCGAAGGCATCGCCGAGCGGCGCGAGCTTTGCGGTCGGGGCGCTTTCAGCGATGAAGCCGAGGATCGCCGGCGTTTCCGTCAGCACGCCGCGATCCGTGACGAGCGCCGGCACCCGGCCCTTCGGATTGATCTTCAGATAGTCCGGCGAACGCTGCTCGCCATTGGCGAAGCTGAGCTTCTTCGTTTCGAAGGCAAGGCCGGATTCTTCCAGGGCAATGAGGCTTGCAAGCGCGCAGGTTCCGGACGCGTAATATAATGTCAGCATGGTTGTCGTCTCCCGTTCGGCACGAGATATAGCGCAGGGATGGCTGCGCCGGAACAGGGGAGATGGGTTTGCTTGCGTCGGAGTCGCCCCTCATCCGGCTGCCGCCACCTTCTCCCCGTTCTGACGGGGAGAAGGGAATATGCCGCGACCTCTCGGTCCCCTCAGGCCTCTCGCAGGGCACGTCCCCTCTCCCCGTCAAAACGGGGGTCCGCAGGACGGGTCGAGACCAGCGGCTCGACCCCGGCAAGGGCTAGGGTGAGGGGCAAATCACCGGCACAAGCTCGCCGCTCAGCCGCAACCCGGCACATCCTCCAGCCGGTGCCAGACCGGGATGCCGCGTTCCCTGGCGATGCGCACGTCGTTGTCGGCGCCCTTGGACTCGCCGGCCAAGCGCAGCACGCCGTCGCAGAGCTGCAGCAACCGGCCGGCGACCGGGTGGAAGATCTGCTCGTAGAGCGCATCGCCGACCGATCTGCCGCCGGCGGCGTGCCAGATCGGCAGGGCCACCCATTCGCCGATCATCGGCACATGGCCGGCTTCAAACAGCTTATGGGAGGGTTCCTCCAGCCGCTTCAGGTTGGCGGCCATTTTTTTCGGGTCGTCGCCCGTTCCGGACCGATAAGGCCCGGCAATCAAAATCAACATGATCCACTCCATCACTCTCCCGGCCTCATGCACGGGATTTCCCGAAAATGCACGATATTTCTTGAATGTCGAGTCATTTCGTGCAATATCATGCCATCTCGTGAATTTTCGTGCAGAAAGACAATGCTAACGACGCAACGCAAGACTCTGATCCTCGACATTCTGCGCCGTGACGGTCAGGTGATTGCCAAGCGCGTCGCCGAAGATTTTTCGCTTTCGGAAGACACGATTCGGCGCGACCTCAGGGAAATGGCAGCGGAAGGGCTGTTGAAACGCGTGCATGGCGGGGCGATGCCGCTTTCGCCCGATTTGCCCGATTTCACCGCGCGGCGTAGCGTCTCGTCCGAGGTCAAGGCGCGGCTCGGAGCCACGGCGGCGGCGATGATCAAGCCGGGGCAGATGATTTTCCTCGACGGCGGCACGACGACAGCGGAGATCGCCAGGCATTTGCCGCGTGACATGGGACTGACGGTCGCGACCCACAGTCCGACGATCGCCGCCGAGCTCGAGCACCATCCGGCCGAGGTGATCCTGACCGGCGGACGGCTCTACAAACATTCGATGGTGGCGACGGGCGCTGCGGCGATGGCGGCGATTTCGCAGCTGCGCCCCGATCTGTTCTTCCTCGGCGTCACCGCAGCCCATCCCGTGCATGGGCTTTCTACCGGTGATTTCGAGGAAGCGGCGATCAAACGCCATATCGCCCGCTGCTCGGCCGAAACGCATGTGCTGCTAACGGAGGAGAAGTTCGACCTCGTCTCGCCCTGCCCGGTGCTCGGCGTTGCCGAGGTGGCCGGGCTGATTGTGCCGGCCGAGATGCCGGCCGAGCGGCTGAAGCCCTATCGCGATCTCAATAGCACAATCACTGCAGCCTAATCATCGTGCGAAAACGCACACAGTTTTCGGCATCATGCCGAGAAGACGGACGTCGCTCTGATATCGCCGACATGGATGCCGTTCCAGTTGCGCATCGCCATTGCGGCAAAGGCCATCAGAGCGGCATGCACCGTCTCTTCCGTCTCGAAGAAGCGGGCGAGTGTGGCCGCCACCATGGCTTCGGCGGCGCGGGTGGCGCCATCCTCGCATTTCAGCGCGATGGCGATGCCCTTTTCCGGGATCGCGGCGCAGAAGACACCCTCGGCGCCAGTCTTGACGAAGATGCGGCCGGGAGCGATCTGCATCAGTTTGGTGCAGGCGCGGCCGGAGCCGGCGACATAGAAGGGCTCGGCCATGCAGGCTTCGATCAGGCGGCGGGATGCTTTGGCGCGCAGGGGCTCCAGGCCGATGCCGGTCGCCATTTTGGCAAAGCCGTGGGCCAGGCTGCGCAAAGGTACGGCATAGGTCGGGATTGAGCAGCCGTCGGTGCCGCAGCTCTCGGCGCCGAGCACGGCGCCAGTCAGACTTTCCATCACTGCTCGGATCTCAACCTGCAGCGGATGCTCGTAGCCGACATAACCCTTCGGGTCGATATCGCGGTGGCAGCAGGCGCAGATGAAACCGGCGTGCTTCCCCGAGCAATTGTTGTGCAGCGCCGTCGGTGCGTCGAGCGTGCGGGCCTGATGGATCAGGACTTTCTGGTTCATCGACCAGTGGGCGCCGCATTCCAGCGCTTCGACATCCCGGCCGGCGCGCGACAGCATCGAGGCGGCAAGCGCCACATGTTCTTCCTCGCCATTATGCGAGGCGCAGGCGAGCGCCAGTTCCTTGTCGCCGAAGCCATAGGCATCGGCCGCACCGCTCTCGACGAGCGGCAGCGCCTGCATCGCCTTGCAGGCCGAGCGCGGAAAGACGGCGGCTTCGATATCGCCGAGCGAAAAGACAAGGCTGCCATCGCCGTCGACGACCGCCACCGCGCCGCGATGACGGCTTTCGACGAGCAGGCCACGGGTGACTTCAACGGCGACGGGATTGGTCATGGGCTCTCATCCGATGCTGGTGGGATGCCGCAGGCATAACGCGTCAGGGCGCGAAAGCCAACGGGGTTAGGGCTGCCTGTTTGTGGCTGCGCGCGTTCCTGCTGACGGCGCCGCGACGCGGCGGCGGGATGTTCGGCGAAGACGTCACGTCGCATTCCGTCATCGTCGGCCTTGAGCCGGCGATCCATGTCCGTTGCTAACGGAGGCAAGGATGGATGCTCGGCTCAAGGCCGAGCATGACGGAGGGTGGGATGGCTTGTGGAGCAGAACCGCAATGCCGGGCGGAGGAGGATAATTGCGCATGCCAATTCGGCCTTGACCTCCGTCATCCCAGATCTTGAGCCTGGCTCCAACCGTATTGATGTCCGCGCCCGGTGTGAACCCAAGCCTTGAGATCGGACGCGTAGCGACGCTATCCTGCAACCGAGTCACATTTGAAGGTATCGTCTTGCAATCAAGTCTATCGATTTCAGCGTCCATATTGTGGGTATTTTTCACGCTCGCCTCTCTCGGTCTGGCGTGCTGGTTGGCGCGCCGGCCCATAAGGACAAGCGTTGGAATCATCCTCGGAGCGCTTCTGGGGTTGGCTTTGATGTCGATTGCGTCAATTCTGACCGGTTTCCTCGGAAACGTTCTTCCCATGGGGCAAATCGATTTCTGGCTCTCCAGTTTGACAGCGCAGATCTGACGCAGACAATCATCACCGGAATTGACTGAACAGATCGAAAACTATCGTTTTTCTGATGCATCGGACGCGGCTAAAGATGGTGCGTCAGGAATCGCCCCAATGCCATCCACTCTTTCCTTGATTCTGCGCGACAACAGGATCCGCATTCCCGCCGTGACGCTCGTCGCGCTTGCCTTTACCTACGCCTCGACCGTGCCCTACCAGTCGATCATCGGCATCAACGAGCTGGACTTAAGCAACGGCGCCTATTCGGCGCTGGTGTTCTTCTCGGCGATCGTCAACGTCACGACCAGCCTGACGCTCGGCATCTGGTCGGACAGGCTGAAGGAGCGCCGGCCGTTGGTGCTGGCGCTTTCGGTCGCCGGCATGCTCGGCTTCGGATCGATCGCGATCATCCACAGCCCGGCAATCTTCATCTTTTCGACGCTGCTGCTGGTGCCGATGAGCGGCTCGACCTATTCGCTGCTCTTCGCCAGCCTGCGCGCCAGGACCAACCAGATGGAGCGTGGCGAGGGCGCGGCGGTGACGGCAACGGTGCGGGCGCTGTTTTCCGGCTCCTGGGCGCTGGCGCCGGGGCTGATCGGCCTTTATCTCGTCAATTCGCCATCGATGACGCCGGCCTACGGGATCGCGGCACTCGCCAGCTGCACCTGCTTCTGCCTCTATTTCTTCTTCGCCCCCGGCAACGGCAGCACCGGCCCTGCTCCCGATCCGGTGGGTTTCCTCGCTTCGCTGAAACGGATCTTCATGCCGAACGTGCTGATCCGCGTCGTCATCATGTCGCTGCTTTTCGCGCTGCAGCGGCTGAACGGCATGCTTCTGCCGCTGATCATCACCCGTGCGGCGGGCGGAAACGTCGCCGACGTCGGTTTCATCGCCGGGCTGACGGCGCTTCTCGAAATGCCGTTCATGATGATGTGGGGCATGGCGCAGCGGCGCTTCCGCACCGCGCATGTGCTCGCCTTCGGCGCGCTGATCTATTGCGCCTATCTGCTGCTGCTCGGATTTGCGTCCGCGCCATGGCACATCTATGCGCTGCTGCTCGTCAACGCCTGCGGCGCGGCGGCAATTCTCAGCGTGCCGATCACCTATCTGCAGGATCTGATCGCCGACCGGCCGGGGCTCGGAACCTCGCTGCTCTCGCTCAACACCTTCATCGGCACCGGCATCGCCGCCGGGCTCTTCGCCTTCGGCACAGCGCTCACCGATTATTCCGGCACCGCCTTCGTCGGCGCCGGCGCGGGTTTGGGGGCGATTGGGGCGTTGCTCCATCTGGAAAGCAGCAGGCGGCAGGCGCGGCAGCCGGCCTGATTGCAGGCGGCGCAGGAAGATCAACGTTCACTCGCCATGCCTTAACGCCCTGATGCGGTAGGCGCAGCGGCGGGCGCCGGTGAGGATATGTTCGCTACGCTCGACGTCTGCGCCGAGGGCGGCGCGGAAGGTTTCGAGTTCGGAGCGGCAGAAGCCGGCGCAGGCGGTGGCAGCCGCGCAGATCGGGCAGTGATTTTCAACCAGTATGAAGGAGCCGTCCGCCTCCTGCCAGCTGTCGGCCATATAACCCTCGCGGGTGCGGATCGCGGCCAGACCCTCGACGCGCGCGGCAAGGTCGCCGGCGTTTTCGAGCTCGTGGCGATAGCGCTTCAGCGTCTCGGCCTCGCGGGCGGAGATGACGGTGTCAAGCGCTCCCGCCCCAAGCTGATCGACGAGGGTGCCGAGAAGATTGGCCGTCAGTTCGGCATGGCCATCGGGGAAGCGGCGATTGCCGGCCGCAGTCAGGTGCCAGAGCTGACGCGGCCTGCCCCTGCCGGCAGCGGCAACGGTGACCGGCTCCACCAGCCCCTCCTCTGCCATCTTCGCCAGCTGCTGGCGGGCGGCCTCGCCGGAAATGCCAAGTGCATCGCCGATTGCCGAGCCAAGCTGCGGGCCCTCGGTCTTGAGCAGGATCAGAATTCGGTTGGCCGGGGACTGACGCATATTTCTCCAAGTGAAGTCTTGTTTTAATCGCAGCGACATGCAATTTTCCAATTTATAACTTGGAAAATAATAATCGGCCAGCAAAAACATCGGGAGCATCTCATGTCCGATATCGACCAGACCATTGCCATTCCGAACGCCAGTTCCGTCTTCCGCCTGTTCCTGCCCGCACACCTGCCGGCGACCTTCATGCTTGCCGGCGGCGTGACGCTTTATGCTGTCGAGAGTTATATCACCGCCACCATCACCCCCTCGATCGTGCGCGATATCGGCGGCCTTGCCCTGATTTCCTGGATGACGAGCCTGTTCGTGGCGGCCGCCATTCTCGGTTCGATCTTCGTCGCCATGCGCCCGCGGGGAATCGGGCTCCGCGTGGTCTATGTTATCGCGGCGCTGGTCTTCGGTGTCGGCAGCATGGTCGCGGCAATCGGCCCTTCGATGCCGGTGGTGCTGATCGGCCGCGCCGTCCAGGGCCTCGGAACGGGCGCGCTGGCTGCGCTCGGCTATGCCTTCATCCGCTATGTCTATCCGGAACCATTGTGGCCGAAAGCCTCGACGCTCTATGCGGCGATCTGGGGTGTGGCGACCGTCATCGGGCCGACGCTCGGCGGCTTCTTTTCGTCAGGCAGCAATTGGCGCTACGCCTTCATCGTGCTCGTACCTCTCGGTCTTGCGATGGCGGCGCTGGCGCCGCGGCTTTTGCCCGAGGTCAGGGATGAGCGCGACCAGGCGGGAACACCGGTCCTGCAGATCGGGCTGCTGCTTACCGCCGTGCTGATGGTCAGTGCGGCCGGCGCGATCGACGTGACGGCCATCAAAGCCCTGCTGATCATCGCCTCGGTCATCGCGGTCTCGGCCATGCTCGGCATCGAGGGCCGAAGCCGCAACCGGCTGCTGCCGTCCGGCGCCGTCAGCCTTTCCCGGCCGATTTGCCGCGTCTACCTGGCAATGCTCGCCATGACCGTCGTGCTCGTCAGCGACGTCTTCATTCCCTATTTCCTGCAGGTGCTGCACGGGGTAACGCCGCTGATCTCCGGTTATCTCGTGGCGCTGGTCGCCGTCGGCTGGACCTTCGCCGCCTTCCTCGGCAGTTCGTTGAGTGGCCGACAGGCCTATCTGGCGATCGTCGCCGGCGCGTTGATCGAGGCGGCGGCGACCGCTTCGCTGGCGGTATTTCTCGCCAACGAAAATCCGCAGGGGGATTTGCCGCTCATCCTGCCGGCAGCGGCCGCCATGTTGATGATGGGCTTCGGTATCGGTCTCGGCTGGGCGCATCTCGTCGCCATGGTGCTGAAGCTTGTTGCCAGCAACGAACAGGACAAGGCCTCGGCGGCAATCCCGACGATGAGCTCGCTTGGCGGCGCCTTCGGTGCGGCTTTCGCCGGCGTCATCGCCAATGGCGCCGGCCTCGTCGATCCGGGCGGCATGTCGGGCGCGCTGTCGGCGGCGCATTGGCTTTATCTGCTGATGGCGCTGCCGGGCATTCTCGCCGTCGGCGTCTCGCTGACCCTCAGAACAGGATGATTTTAGGCCGAGTCGGCCTAAAACCTGAATCCTGTTCTAGATTAAAAAAGTTAGAGCATGATGTTGCCCGAAAACCGTTCACACTTTTCGGCATCATGCTCGGCTGACGCGCAGCATGACCTTACCGACATGGCTGCCCTCTTCCAGCAGCCGGTGCGCCTCGACGACATTCTCGAAGGCGAAGACCTTGTGGATCACGGGGGCGACCGTGCCGGCCTCCAGCAGCGGCCAGACTTCGGAAAGCAGGTCGTCGCGGATGGCGCGTTTTTCTTCGGCGGTGCGCGGGCGCATGGTGGAGCCAGTGACCGTCAGGCGCTTGACCATGATCGGCGAGAGATTGACCTTTTCGGCGACGGCCCCGCCGAGGAAGGCGATGATCGACAGGCAGCCGTCCTTGGCAAGCGAGGCGATGTTGCGCTCGAAATAGGCGGCGCCGATCATGTCGAGGATGACATCGACACCCTGGCCGGTTTCGGCCTTGATCACCGCGGCGAAATCCTCGCTCCTATAGTTGATCCCTCGTTTGGCGCCGAGCTTTTCGCAGGCCTCGCATTTTTCCGTCGAGCCGGCCGTGGCATAGACCTCGGCGCCGAAGGCGCGGGCGAGCTGGATGGCGGTGGTGCCGATACCGCTCGTGCCGCCATGGATCAGCACGCTCTCGCCTTCGGTCAGCCCGGCCATCTGGAAGAGATTTGCCCAGACGGTGAAGAAGGTCTCGGGAAGCGCCGCGGCCTTTACAGCGTCGTATCCCTTGGGAAAGGGCAGGATCTGACCGGCCGGCAGCAGGCAATATTCGGCATAGGCGCCGCCATTGGCGAGGCCGCAGACCTTGTCGCCGACGGCATAGCCGCTGACGCCAGGCCCGACGCCGACGATTTCACCGGATAGCTCCAGCCCGAGAATCGGGCTCGCATCCTTGGGCGGGGGATAGCTGCCCTGCCGCTGAGCGATATCGGGACGGTTGACGCCGATCGCCTCGGCGCGCACGAGGACCTCGCCTTCGCCGGCCACCGGCAGCGGACGCTTGCCGATCACCATCACATCAGGCCCGCCGAAGGACTTGAGATCGACGAAACGCATTTCCTGAGGCAATGACATGGCGCGACCCTCCTGATCCAGAAGGTTCGGAATAGATCAGCCCGGCCGGCTTGGGAAGGCTGGAAGCGGCAAGGGCGTCAATTCGCCTCGCCCAGGAAGTGGAAGGCGAGGCCCTCCTCGCTCTCCTTGGCGGCCGACTTGATGACGGCGATTTCGGCGCTGACGCGGTTGATATCGTCGATGACGAGGCCTTCCGGCAGTTCGAGAACGCCGATCGAGCAGCGCATCAGCGGGAACAGGGCCTCAGTGCCGGTGCGGTCGTGGCCGAGGATGCGGCCGGCGGCGCGGTGCTCGTCGGAATAAAGATCGAGCACGTCGTCGTGGAAATCGCTGATCAGCCGATCGAGGATCTCGGTCAGCTCCTCCTTCGTCCAGCCGACGACGCCGATGAAGAAATCATCGCCGCCGACATGGCCGAGGAAATGCCGCTCGGCGAAGAAATAGCGGCGCATCAGCGCGGCAAACAGCGAGATCGCGTGGTCGCCGAGATGGAAGCCGTAGGCATCGTTGAACGGCTTGAAGTTGTCGAAGTCGCAATAGCAGAAATGGCGGACCTCATCGCCGTCGCGGCCGGACTGGCGCATGAAATCACGGATGGCGCGATTGCCCGGCAGGCCGGTCAGAGGGTTCTGGTCCTGGGCGGTCTTCAGCTGTTTCTCGTTGATGACCTTGATCAGCGAAGCGGCGGAGACGACGCCGGCATAACGCATATTGTCGGTCAGGATCAGGCAGTTGCTGCCCTCCATATTTGCGAAGATCGCCATCAGTTGCTCGGCATCGCTGTCGAGGCCGACGATCGGCGCCATCTCGACGAAATGCGAAATGGAGCGCTCGTACATCTTGTTCTTCAAGAGATCGCGGCCAAAGGGCTGATAGATATATTCCTTGAGGTGATGCTCATGGATAATGCCGCGCGGCTCGTCATTGGCGTTGAGGACCGGAAAGAAGGCCTGACGCGGATTGCGGCGGAAGAGTTCGAAGACGCTGTCAATGCTGTCGTTTTCGTAGACCGTCGGCAGGAGCTCGATCTGCTTGCGGATGAGGATTTCGTCGAGCGACTGGCTCGCCCGCTTGCTCTTGCCGAGCTCCTGCAGATGCGGGAAGGATGGCGCCAGCTCCGACATATGCGCCGTCGGCCGCGAGACGAACCAGCCCTGAACGAGATCGACGCCATATTCGCGGCAGGCGATGAATTCGGCCTCGGTCTCGATGCCTTCGGCGATGACGCGGGTGCCGAGCACATGGGCAATGTTGACGATGCTCTTCAGCAGATGACGCTTGCGCGGGCTGCGGTCGATCTCGGCGACGAAATGCCGGTCGATCTTCAGATAGTCGACGGCATGATCGCAAAGCAGCTTCATCTCGCCGTGACCGACGCCGAAATCGTCGATCGCCAGCTTGAAGCCGGCCTTGCGCAGCGTGGAAACCAGGGCGGCAAACTCCGGCACGCTGGTATTGTCGAAACGTTCGGAGAACTCGAAACAGATGGAGGACGGCGGAATATTGGCCGTCCGCAGGTGTTGCAGCAGGCTCTCGACCAGGCGCTCACCATCGGGGATCAGCCGGACATCGAGATTGAGAAACAGCGTCGCGGTGGAGAAATTCGACAGCGTCGCGAACTTGGCAAGCGCGCGGCTGGCAACCATCTGTTCGAGCTGCAGCAGCTGACCGGTCCGATGCGCCTCGTCCAGTATGTCGGCCGGCGTTTCGTAACCGATGCGCTCCTGGCCGCGCATCAGGGACTCGTAACCGAAGACAGTACCGGTGCCGGCTTCGACGATCGGCTGGAAGGCGTTCTCGACGACGAGCTTGGCAAGGGTTACCATCTGATCGCTCGCATAACGGCGGAGCACGCCCGGCTCGACGGCGCCAGCCAAAGATATTGCAGTCTTCATTGTGGGCCGATCTCCACTGCGACTTGTTCTTCTTGCTCAGGAACTTGCCGCAGAAGGATCAATGAACCCTTTCGCCAATATGAAAGTTTTGTGAAAGACGCGAATCCCGGCACGCGTTCCGCGTGAATTCGAATTGCCCAATACAATCAGACGCTTGTTCAGGCGGAGCGACGGCGCTGCGCTTCATGATCGGCAAACATGTCGGCGACGCATCTGCCGCCGGAGGCGACGCTCTCGTCTTCGAGGAGATCTGCCTTGATTTCGCCGAGCTTGCGGGCGGTATCCCAGAGGCGAAGCGCCTCGCGGACGACCTCGCTGCTCGAGGCGTAACCACCCGTGTCGACGGCGGCACGGATGCCCGCTGCCTGTTGCGGAGAGAGGGAAACGGTGACCATCGGCATGAACTTCCTCCCTTTTTTTCTTCAGGCAGTACCCTGCCTTTGGGGGACGCATGACCATTTTCGGCATCTCGGCGATTGGGCCGGTGCGGTGGTGCATTCGTACGGAAACCGTCCGCATAACCCGGATCGGCCCTAATCCCTAAAGTCTAATCCCCCGTCATGTCCTTGTCAAAAAAGAAACGGCTTTCCACCGTTTCAGCTGCGGATGCCGAGGCCGAAGGCGATCATCGTCCAGCCCTGGACAATGAGATCGACGGCCAGGAACAGGCCGAGGACCCAGAGGCTGTTGACCGGCCAGCCGAGCGCGATGACGAAACCGGCAAGCGCGGTGATGACGCCGCTTGCGACGATCCAGCCCCAGCCTTTGGCCGGCTTCATGCGCCTTCCGACCCAGGTGCGGAAGACGCCGGCGATGACGAGGGCGAGCGATAGAAACAGCGTCAGCGCCGCCGATGTCAGGATCGGATTGACGAAGGCTGCGATGCCGGCAAACACATAGAGCAGGCCACTCAGGGTCCAGAAGAGCACATGATCCCAGCCACGGACCTGAAAGGCATGGACGAGATAGGTCACGCCGCCGAACAGCATGAGCATGCCGACGTAATAGACTGAAACGACAGTGGCGAGCATCAGGTTGCCGAGCGCGATCAGACCGCAGACCAAGAGTAGCACGCCGAGGCCGACGAACCAGATCCATTTCGACTGCAGCTGGGATGCCGGCGTTTCGTTGAAGACATCGGCCATAAACGCACCTCCCCGTAGCTTTGAATATGTTGCAGCAATGGCCCGGGGGAAGATGCGGCCGCGGGCGGCACGCAAGAAAGATTTTTATTGATTGATCAATCAATCAAAAATAATATGGGTAGAGATAATATGGCCAGAAGTAACATGGCGCCGTTTTCAGGGAGTTGCGGCCTTGCCGAAAGTCGGAATGGAGCCGGTGCGCCGCAAGGCGCTTGTCGATGCGGCGCTGCGGGTGATCGGCGATCACGGCTCGCTTGCCGTCACCATGTCCGACATCGCCCGGCAGGCCGGCGTCTCGCCTGCCCTCGCCCATCATTATTTCGGCAGTAAGGAACAATTGCTGATCGAGACGATCCGCTCGCTGCTGAGACAGTTGCGCAGCGATACGGTGGCAGCGCTCAAAGCAGCGAAGACGCCGCGCGAGCGGCTTTCGGCGGTGATCCGTGTCAGCTTCCACGCCGACCAGTTCGCACCGGAGACGATTGCCGCCTGGCTTGCCTTTTATGCCGAAGCGCAGCGCTCCGAGGAGACGCGGCGCTTTCTGGTGATCTATGCCAGCCGGCTGCGTTCGAACCTGCTTGCCGACCTCAAGGCGCTGCTGCCGGACGACGCCGCAGAACGCATCGCCGAGGGCGCTGCGGCGATGATCGACGGGCTCTATATCAGGCAGAGTCTGAAATCGGCGCCGATCGGCATCGAAGCCTCGATCGCGCTGACGGAGGATTATGTGAACGCGCTTCTAGCCGCCACCTCCCCTTCTCCCCAGCGGGGAGAAGATGTCCGAAGGACAGATGAGGGGGTGAGCGACGCAGGAGCGAACGGCCGAAAGGCCGAGATTGCCGCCCCCTCATCCGGCCCTGCGGGCCACCTTCTCCCCGAGGGGAGAAGGGACGACCACATCGAACACCCCAAGGACAAATGATATGAAAGCCCAGCCGAAAGCCTCGCACTTCATCGACGGCGAATATGTCGAGGATACCGACGGCACCGTCATCGAGAGCCTCTATCCCGCCACCGGCGAGGTCATCGCCCGGCTGCATGCGGCAACGCCCGCAATTGTCGAAAAGGCGATTGCTGCGGCCAAGCGCGCCCAGCCGGAATGGGCGGCAATGAGCCCGATGGCGCGCGGGCGCATCCTCAAGCGCGCCGCCGAGATCATGCGCCAACGCAACCGCGAGCTTTCCGAACTGGAGACGCTCGACACCGGCAAGCCGATCCAGGAAACGATCGTGGCCGACCCGACCTCGGGTGCGGATGCCTTCGAATTCTTCGGCGGCGTCGCACCCGCCGGCCTCAACGGCGCCCATATCCCGCTCGGCCAGGATTTTGCCTATACCAAGCGCGTACCACTCGGCGTCTGCGTCGGTATCGGCGCCTGGAACTATCCGCAGCAGATCGCCTGCTGGAAAGCTGCCCCGGCGCTTGTCTGCGGCAATGCCATGGTGTTCAAGCCTTCCGAGAACACACCGCTCGGCGCCCTGAAGATCGCCGAGATCCTGCATGATGCGGGGCTGCCGAAGGGGCTCTTCAACGTCATCCAGGGCGACCGCGACACCGGGCCGTTGCTCGTCAACCATGCCGATGTCGCGAAGGTGTCGCTGACCGGCTCGGTGCCGACGGGCCGCAGGGTCGCGGCCGCGGCGGCCGGCAACCTCAAGCACGTGACGATGGAGCTCGGCGGCAAGTCGCCGCTCATCGTCTTCGACGATGCCGATCTCGATTCGGCGGTCGGCGGGGCGATGCTCGGCAATTTCTATTCCACAGGCCAGGTCTGCTCGAACGGCACCCGCGTCTTCGTGCAGAAGGCTGTTAAGGCCGAGTTCCTCAAGCGGCTCAAGGCGCGCACCGAGGCGATGCTGATCGGCGATCCGCTGGATGAGGCGACGCAGATCGGGCCGATGGTTTCGTGGGCGCAGCGGGAAAAGGTGACCGCCTATATCGAGAAGGGCAAGGCCGAAGGCGCGACGCTCATTGCCGGCGGCGGCATTCCGAACAATGTCTCGGGCGAAGGCTATTACGTGCAGCCGACCGTGTTTGCCGACGTTACCGACGAGATGACGATCGCCCGCGAGGAGATCTTCGGGCCTGTCATGTCGGTGCTCGATTTCGACGATGAGGACGAGGTCATCAGACGCGCCAATGCCAGCGAATTCGGCCTCTCCGGCGGCGTCTTCACCGCCGACCTCACCCGCGCCCACCGCGTCGTCGACCGGCTGGAGGCCGGCACGCTCTGGATCAACACCTATAATCTCTGCCCGGTGGAAATCCCTTTCGGTGGCTCGAAACAATCCGGCTTCGGCCGGGAGAATTCGCTGGCGGCGCTCGAGCATTATTCCGAGCTGAAGACGGTTTACGTCGGCCTGGGGCCGGTGGCGGCGCCTTACTAAGTCAGCGCAAGCAGCCCCCTCATCCGCCCTCCGGGCACCTTCTCCCCATGGGAGAAGAGGAGTCGAGAGGCCGCGGCACGTCCCTTCTCCCCTCGGGGAGAAGGTGGCGGCAGCCGGATGAGGGGGCGACGCGGCGCGACGGCTGAAGCAAAAACGAGAGAAAAACCATGCAAGCAGATTTCGTCATCATCGGCTCCGGCTCCGCCGGGTCCGCCCTCGCCTATCGCCTCTCCGAGGACGGCAAGAATTCCGTCCTCGTCATCGAGGCGGGCGGCAGCGATTTCGGGCCGTTCATCCAGATGCCGGCAGCGCTTGCCTGGCCGATGAGCATGAAGCGCTACAATTGGGGTTATCTCTCAGAGCCGGAGCCGAACCTCAACAACCGGCGTATCACCGCGCCCCGCGGCAAGGTGATCGGCGGCTCTTCGTCGATCAACGGCATGGTCTATGTGCGCGGCCACGCCGAAGACTTCAACCGCTGGGAGGAGCTCGGCGCCAGCGGCTGGGCCTATGCCGACGTTCTTCCCTATTTCAAGCGGATGGAACATTCGCATGGCGGCGAAGAGGGCTGGCGCGGCACGGACGGGCCGCTGCATGTACAACGCGGCGGCTTCACTAATCCGCTGTTCCGCGCCTTCGTCGAGGCCGGCAAGCAGGCAGGCTTCGAGACGACCGAGGATTATAACGGCAGCAAGCAGGAAGGCTTCGGGCTGATGGAGCAGACCATCTTTGCCGGGCGCCGCTGGTCTGCCGCCAATGCCTATCTGAAACCGGCGCTGAAGCGCGACAATGTCGGGATCGTCTACGGTATGGCGCGCCGGATCGTCATCGAGAACGGACGGGCGACTGGCGTCGAGATCGAACGCGGCGGCAGGACAGAGGTGGTGAAGGCCAACCGCGAGGTGATCGTCGCGGCCTCCTCCTTCAATTCGCCGAAGCTCTTGATGCTGTCCGGCATCGGCCCGGGCGAGCATCTGAAGGAAATGGGCATCGCGGTGAAGGCCGACCGGCCGGGTGTCGGCGCCAATCTGCAGGACCATATGGAATTCTATTTCCAGCAGGTCAGCACCAAGCCGGTGTCGCTCTATTCCTGGCTGCCCTGGTTCTGGCAGGGGGTGGCGGGCGCGCAATGGCTCTTATCGAAGGGCGGGCTCGGCGCCTCAAACCAGTTCGAAGCCTGCGCCTTCCTGCGCTCCGCACCCGGGCTGAAGCAGCCCGACATCCAGTATCATTTCCTCCCCGTGGCGATCAGCTATGACGGCAAGGCGGCGGCCAAGAGCCACGGCTTCCAGGTGCATGTCGGCTACAACCTGTCGAAATCGCGCGGCAGCGTGACGCTGCGCTCGCCCGACCCGAAGGCCGATCCTGTGCTGCGCTTCAATTATATGAGCCATCCGGAAGACTGGGAGAAGTTTCGCCACTGCGTGCGGCTGACCCGCGAGATCTTCGGGCAGAAGGCGTTCGACGCCTATCGCGGCCCGGAGATCCAGCCGGGCGAAAGCGTGCAGAGCGACGAGCAAATCGACGCCTTCCTGCGCGAACATCTGGAAAGCGCCTATCACCCCTGCGGCACCTGCAAGATGGGGGCGAAGGACGATCCGATGGCAGTGGTCGACCCGCAGACCCGGGTGATCGGCGTCGATGGCCTGCGCGTCGCCGACAGCTCGATCTTTCCGCATGTCACCTACGGCAACCTGAATGGCCCGTCGATCATGACCGGCGAGAAGGCGGCGGATCATATTCTCGGCAAGCAGCCGCTGGCGCGCTCCAACCAGGAGCCGTGGATCAACCCGCGGGCGGCGGTGAGCGATCGGTAACAGCCTCGGCGTCAGAGAAATCCGATCCACCGCCCGGCCAATTGAAGGTGAGACGCCCAGCGCCCTTCTCCGAGCCTTGGAGCTCAGGCCAGCAGGCGGGTGACTTCGGCGCCTTGCCTCGGGCCGACGGCATCGGCGATCGTCGTCGAGAACAGCACCTTGCGGGTGGCGTCGGCGACCTTGGCGAAGACGTGGCGGATTTCGCAGGTCTGTTCACCATCGCAATCGTCGCATTTGCGGTAGGCGGTGATCGACAGGCACGGCAACGGCGCGATCGGGCCGTCGATGATGCGCAGGATTTCGCCGAAGGTGATGGTGTGGGCGGGCTTGAGCAGGAGATAACCACCCTGCTTGCCCCGGCGGCTGACGACGATGCCGTGATGTTTCAGGTCGAGCAGGATCTGTTCGAGGAACTTCTTCGGGATCTTCTGCTGCGCGGCAATATCGGAAATCATCACGGGTTCGTCGGCATCGGCATCAGCCAGAACCGTCAGCGCCCGCAGCGCATATTTCGCCTTTTGCGTAATCATCTCAGACCGTCGACACACACAGGCGGCGCGTATTCCCGCGCCGCTTCACGAGCACATTTGCCTCTATGGCACAACCAGCATGAACGGAATTTGAACGCACCAGCAGAAAGCCTTGAGGGACAAGCATTTTGGCCTCGTTTTTGACGCTCGGCCAAGCCCTTGCAATCTACGCCAAATCAGCGCCTCCCGCATCTTTTTCGGCATCACTTCAGATTTCGGATTGACAGGCTGCGTGTAACTCTACTAAATTTATAGACATTCAGGCAGCCGAGGCGGATTTTCTCTGCCGGGCGGCTGTTTTTTTGCATTGCGGCAGCTTCGGAGAGATATTTGCTCCTCCTGCCGCAGCTTTCGAAATCCCTTTTTCTGTGCGATGCATGCGCGAACTGCGATACTCCTGCTCAACAAAGGACAGGATTCTGATGACTGTTACCAATCCAATCGCGCAGGCCGAGGCGCTGAACGATAAGCTGGCGGGTCTCGACCTCGCCGGACGTCTGTCGCTGGTGGCGGGCCTTGGTGGCCGCGTGGTGTTCACCACCTCGCTCGGCATCGAAGATCAGGTAATCACCGCCGAGATCGGCACGCACCGCCTGCCGATCGATATCGCGACGCTTGAGACCGGCCGGCTGTTTGCCGAGACGCTGGCGCTGATCGACGAGACCGAAGCCCAATACGACATCCATATCCAGCGCTTCACTCCCGAAAAGGCCGATATCGACGCCTACGCAGCGAAATACGGCCTCAACGGCTTCTACGAAAGCGTCGAGGCACGGCATGCCTGTTGCGGCGTGCGCAAGCTGAAGCCGCTTGCGCGCGCTCTCGAGGGTGCAACGATCTGGATCACCGGCCTGCGCCGCGGCCAATCGGCCAACCGCGCCGAGACGCCCTTTGCCGAATATGATGCCGAACGCCACCTTTTGAAGGTCAATCCGCTCGCCGATTGGGACCTGGAGGCGATCAAGGCCTTCGTTTCGGAAAACGGCGTGCCGGTCAATCCGCTGCATGCGCGCGGCTATCCGTCGATCGGCTGCGAGCCGTGCACCCGGGCGATCAAGCCCGGCGAGCCGGAGCGCGCCGGGCGCTGGTGGTGGGAGCAGGACGAGAAGCGCGAATGCGGTCTGCACGTCGCCGAAGAGGCCTCCGCGGTGGTCGCCGCACAATAATCAACCCTCACGGCTTTCCCAATCAGGGCGCGGCGGCCGCTGCAGCCTTTGGGGAAGCCAACATCAAGGAATTGTTTGCGGGCAGCCGCAAAGATCGACAGTCTGGAGTAAGACATGCCCGATAGCCGTCCGGATACGGAACTCAGCAATCCCCAGAGCGCCAAGGCGCCGCTCGACCCGCATCTGAAGGCGCTGGAAAACGAATCCATCCATATTTTCCGCGAGGTCGCGGCCGAATTCGAGCGTCCCGTCATGCTCTATTCGATCGGAAAGGATTCCTCGGTGCTACTGCACCTGGCGCGCAAGGCCTTCTATCCCGGCCGCGTGCCCTTCCCGCTGCTGCATGTGAACACCGGCTGGAAATTCCGCGAGATGATCGCCTTCCGCGATGAGACCGCCAGGAAGTACGACCTCGACCTGATCGAGCACATCAATCCGCGCGGTGCGGCCGAAAACATCACGCCCTTCACCCATGGATCGGCGGCCTTCACCGATATCATGAAGACCGAGAGCCTGCGCCAGGCGCTCGATGCCGGCCAGTTCGATGCGGCCTTCGGCGGCGCGCGCCGCGACGAGGAGGCTAGCCGCGCCAAGGAGCGCATCTATTCCTTCCGCACGCCCGATCACCGCTGGGATCCGCGCAACCAGCGTCCGGAACTCTGGAACATCTATAATGGCATGATCCGCAAGGGCGAGAGCGTGCGCGCCTTCCCGCTGTCGAACTGGACCGAGGTCGATATCTGGCGCTACATCCAGGCCGAGGACATTCCGCTCGTGCCGCTCTACTACGCCAAGAAGCGCAAGTTCGTGGAGCGTGACGGCATGATGATCCTGGCCGAGGATCCGCGCCTGGAACTCTTGCCCGGCGAAGTGCGCCAGGAAGGCATGATCCGCTTCCGCACGCTCGGTGACTTCCCGCTGACCGGCGCCATCCGCTCACAGGCGACCACGCTGGAAGAGGTGATCGCCGAACTCGAAATTGCAACGGTGTCCGAACGCCAGGGCCGCGCCATCGACCGCGACCAGTCCGGCTCCATGGAAAAGAAGAAGCGTGAAGGATATTTCTGAGATGACCGCAGCCAACACCGCCGTCTCGGCCGCAACCGCCGTCAGCCTGCCCGCGGCCGAGCCGCAGAAGGCTCAGCGCGACTCGCGCCCGCTGCGCCTCATCACCTGCGGCAGCGTCGATGACGGCAAGTCGACGCTGATCGGCCGCCTGCTCTGGGACACCAAGGCGGTCAAGGAAGATCAGGCCGCCACGCTGCAGCGCGATTCCACCGGCAAGCAGAACGATCTCGGCCTGCCCGACTTCGCCCTGCTGCTCGACGGCCTGCAGGCCGAGCGGGAACAGGGCATCACCATCGATGTCGCCTATCGCTATTTCTCCACCGACAAGCGCTCCTTCATCGTCGCCGACACGCCCGGCCACGAGCAATATACTCGCAACATGGCGACGGGTGCTTCGACCGCCGATCTCGCCATCCTGCTCGTCGACGCGCGCTTCGGCATTCTGGAACAGACGCGCCGTCATGCGACCATCGCTTCGCTGCTCGGGATCAAGCAGTTCGTGCTTGCCGTCAACAAGATCGACCTGACCGGCTACGACCGCGCCGGCTTCGAGAAGATCAGCCATGAATTCCGGGAATTCGCGCTGTCGCTCGGCGTCAAGCAGATCACCGCTATTCCGATGTCGGCGCTGAAGGGTGAAAACGTCGTCTATTCCGGCCAGACCGCCATGCCTTGGTACAGCGGTCCGACGCTGGTGGAGACGCTGGAGCTTGCCACCGTGCGCTCGTCGCAGACGGTCGGCTTCCGCCTCTCGGTCCAGCGTGTGTCGCGTCCGGGCGAAAGCTTCCGCGGCTATCAGGGCACGGTCGCCGGCGGCTCGGTCAAACCAGGCGACAGCGTCATGATCCTGCCGTCGGGCATGGTCGCCAATGTCTCCAAGATCGTCACCTTCGATCTCGTGCGCAACGCCGCCGTCGCCGGCGACGCGATCACGCTGGTGCTCGACCGCCAGGTCGACGTGGCACGCGGCGACATGATCGTCTCGATCGACGCCCAGCCGCAGGTCGGCCTTGCCTTCGACGCGCAGATCGTCGCGCTGCAGCCCGAGGGCATCGAGCCCGGCAAGCGCTACTGGCTGAAGAGCGGCTCGCGCCGCCAGCGCGTCCAGGTTCAGCCGCTCAGCCAGCTCGAATTGAAGACCGGCACGTGGAACGCCGCCCAGCGGCTCTACATGAATGCGATCGGCAAGGTGCGGCTTTCCTTCGACGAGGCGGCGATCTTCGACCCCTACGAGCAGAACCGCCAGTCCGGCTCCTTCATCCTGATCGATCCGGAGACCAACAACACGGTCGCCGGCGGCATGGTGACCGGCAAGCGTAGCGAGCTCGGCGGGCTGCACACCGGCGACGCCCGCGTCATCCTCTCGCTGCCGGCCGATCTCGCCGAGCAGATCATGGCGAGCGAACTCTTCGCCAGCCGCAGCCATGAAGCCGAAGTGCGGCGGATGACGGCAGCCGAAGCGGCCGACCTCTGGTCGAGCGCTGCGAGCGATATCTGATAAGAGATAGGGGGCCAGCAAGACTGGCCCCTTATGCGAGGCCGAACCCGCTGGCTAAGAGCTGGCGGATTCCTCGCGAAAGGCGCTGTCGCAAACTTCAGTGATGAAATCGATATGATCCTCGGACGTTTTGCACGCCCGCTTTCGGCCGGAAGCGGCCAAAGCCCTCGGGCTTAAGCGCATTGCCTTGTCCGGCATTTTCCAAGCCACTTTAGGCGGGACCAGATTAATCGCAAGACCCGCTCTCAGAGTTGACTCCCAGAAATAGTCACACCTGTTCTGGAGGCGGTGGCTCACGAGGATGTGATGACGAATTGGCGAATATCGGCGGTGGCTAGCGTGTTGTCGTCCAGGGCAGAAAACGAAGGAGTTCTTGCGATGAAAATCCATCACTTGATTACCGCGGCGTTCTTGCTGGTTTCCACCTGCGGCGTTGCCCAGGCGGACGACCATCTTTTCCAGGCGGAACAGCATGGATTGAAGTCCGGCAGCACGGCGGCTTCCACGACGCACGCCTTTACCACCAACAATGCCGGTCACAGCGGTACATTGGCGCCCGGCCAGGGAAGTCCGTTCACCGGGCACGACACCCAGACGCCGGCCACCGACACGGATGCCGCCAACGAGCACGCCAACGTGAAGCCCCGCTGAGGAGGCCGACGGTCACTCAGGCGAATTGCTATTAGGCTTAGGTAGATCGATTTTGAAGGCGCAGCGATTGTCTTTCTTGCGCCTTCCTTGTGCATGACGGGCTGCCATCGGCTGCCCTGTCGCCGAAATTATGTTTGCGATCAGCCTCGTTTCGTGGCGGCCGTCTCCCGGCCGGATTCTGGCGGCGTGCTTGGAACTAATGACGGGCGAGACTGTTTCAGCTGTGACTTTGGCATGACGCTGACACGCCCTCCTGGCTGGGTAAGCCTCGATTGTGAGGAGACTTGCATCATGAAGAATTCGTCCACAATTCGTTCAGTCGCGGCTGCGGTTATCGCTGCAGCGGGAATCAGCTTTGCCGGCTCCGCGCATGCCGACAGCGGTACCATCAGCTTCTCAGTCTACAAGGCTGCCTTCTTTGTGGGTGGTTCTGGAGGCGAGGGTACGCTGACCTTCCATGGTCGCCGCTATCCCATCACTGTCGGCGGCATCTCGGGCGGCCTCGCCTTCGGGGCTTCTAAGACCAATTTTCATGGTACCGTTCGCCATATTCGCCGCGCTCGAGATGTGACGGGGGTCTACGGTGCGGCGGGCGGTGGCGGCGCCGTCGGCAAGGGGGCCCAGGTGATCGTCATGACCAATGACAAGGGCGCCCAACTCGAACTCTCAGGCAAGCAGGTAGGCCTGCAAGTCAATGCCGATCTCAGCGGTATTGCCATCACCGTAAAGTAAGGGCCGTCGCACCGTTCGCCGCCCCGAACGGGTCGCGATGCGCAGAGTTGCTAAAACTCTACAGAGAAATCGGGTGGGGTCGCTGCCGTTGACAGGCTTGCGGCCGGTCAGTGTGCGATAATTCACAGATTGGCCGCTAAAAAAACAGTGTTTGCAGAAAACGGACTTTTTCAATTCCGATTCGCTGTTTACCGCTTGCCCGCGGGCTCATATGAGCACATTCTTAAATTGGATCCTGGCGGTGCGGTAAGACGAGAGGTCAGGCCTGCAACGCTCAATCTCGACCTCGCAGTACTTCACGTGGCGCCTTTGCTTGACTGATCCCGAGCGAGGAGGTGTCCATGTCCACGCCCTATGTCGACCACCCGCTACAACCGGGCGACCCGGTCCCGAACGTTGTGTTCGATGCAATCTCGCGCGAGGGGAAGATCGCACTTGACGATTTTCGTGGCCGCAGCCCGTTGTTGATCGGTTTGTTTCGGGGCCTGCATTGTCCGTTCTGCCGGCGCCATGTCGCCGCCATGGCATATCTCAACCCGATGCTGCGTGAGAAAGGTGTCCAATCCCTGGCTGTTGTAAACACCCCGGTCGAACGCGCGCGGCTCTATTTCCGTTACCATCCGATACCCGATCTTCTTGCTGCTTCGGACCCGGTACGGGCTTCGCACCAAGCCTTCGGCTTACGCGAGGTCGGGATCGACACGGTGATGGCGATACGGATCGATCTTCCGGGCGAGTTGCCCGAGCCCATGAGCGTGGTGGCAATGGGCGAATTTCTTAACAAGAAAGAAGGATATCAAATGACGGAAGCCGATGAGCGGATGATGACCGCCGACCACGGGCAGCTTGTCGGTCAGTTCCTCATAGACCGGCAGGGAATCGTGCGCTGGAGCTTCACCGAGGTGCTGGAGGCTGGGCTCCAGACATTCAAGGCACCGAATTCCCAGGAATTGATGTCGGTAGCTTCCCAGGTCGCGCCTTGAGAGAAAAACTGGCTCGACGCCCACCGCCAGGTGGTGCTCAGTGAGTTGCGGAACTGCTGCGGCCTTTTGCGGTGGAACACTCCGCATCACGCGGATATATAGGTCATGCTGCGTTGGCTTTTTAGCGGTTACCGATGCCCAATTCTCCCGATTCCTCAGGTGAAAGCGTTAGCAGCTCGATCTCGGGTCGCAATCAGACAGCAGATCCGGCGGCGCAAGCGGCTGCCTCGGATTCACCAGACATTGCCCAAGTCAACGACCCGCAACCGCCCCACGGATCCTTCGGCCAAACCAGACGGGCCGCGAGCAATCTATTCCGGGCGCTACGTCACGATTTGCAGGCAAGTTCTGCCTTGGCGAAGAGCAGGACGGCCGCTTCGGTTTTGAGGCGGAAGCTATGGCGGTCGATGCGGCTGGCAGCCACATCAGCTCCAACCAGGTGGATGACCACTGCTCTAGCCAGAGCCGGAGGCGGAACTCGCGTTCGGCGTATCAATCCGGCACAAAGCAGCCAGCGCCGGTCGCGTCTGGCGGGCTGGTGGAAATTCGCTCTCGGGCTGACCCTTCTTGTCTGCCTCCTCGTCGGAAGCGTGCTGGTGTGGGCGCTGAAAGACGTGCCCTGGAGCGAAATCCGGGATGGAACGTTAAAGCCGGTCGTGGTGCTGGAAACTGCCGACGGCGCGCCTCTGGTCAGGCAGGGACCTTATCAAGGGCCATATGCGCGCTACGACCAGTTTCCGCCCCATCTGATCGACGCCGTGCTGTCGATCGAGGACCGCCGGTTCATGGATCATTTCGGCGTCGATCCCAGGGGCATCGGCAGGGCGTTTCTGCGGAACCTGGAGGCCGGCTCGGTGGTGGAGGGTGGCAGCACCATCACCCAGCAACTCATCAAGCTGCAATATCTCGACAGCGATCGAACGATAAAACGAAAGATACAGGAAGTTGTCATCGCCGTCTGGCTGGAATGGAAGCTCGGCAAGCGGGAAATCCTGACGCGCTATCTCAACAGCGTCTATCTTGGCGCGGGGGCTACCGGCATGCCTGCGGCCGCGCGCATCTATTTCAACAAGGATATCGGCGACCTTAACCTACCGGAGTCGGCGATGCTGGCGGGGTTGTTGCGGGCGCCCAGCCAATGGAACCCCATCGATAATTTCGAAGGCGCCCGGCAGCGCACCATGGTCGTTCTCGACGCGATGACGGCCAATGGCAAGATCACCGCGCCGGAGGCGGCGGAGGCCAAGGGGAGCTTTGCCAAGCTGCATCCAACGACGCCGACGCCGCGCTCGGGAAGCTGGTTTGCCGACTGGATTTCGCCGCAGGCGAGCGAAATCGCCGGCTCGTCGCCAGGTTCGACGACGGTGCGCACCACGCTGGTGCCGCAGTTGCAACAGATGGCCGAGCGCGTCGTGAAACGGTCCCTGGACGGCGAAGGAAAAACAGTGGGGGCATCGCAGGCCGCTTTGGTTGCGATGACGCCGGACGGCGCGGTCGTAGCGATGGTTGGCGGGCGCGACTACAAGGCGAGCCAGTTCAACCGCGCCGTCACTGCGATGCGCCAGCCGGGTTCCACCTTCAAGCTATTCGTCTACTACGCAGCATTGAAGGCTGGGCTCACCTTGTCCGACCAGGTGCTGGACGCGCCAATCGACATCGACGGCTGGTCGCCGGAAAATTCCGGCGGCAACTATAGTGGGTGGGTTACGCTCGCTGAGGCATTTGCGCGATCGCTCAATGCCGCGTCGGTGGCGCTTGCCCAAGAGGTCGGTCTGGACAATGTGATTGCCGCGGCGCGCGAACTTGGTATCGATGCGCCACTGGCCGACACGCCGTCTTTGGCGCTCGGTACCTCCGAGGTCAATCTGCTCAATCTCACCAGCGCCTATGCGTCCGTCCAAGTCGGCCGGGCCCCCGTCAAGCCCTGGGGTATCATCGATTTCCAGGCGGCAGGGCAGCCCAAGGCCTTTCGCGTTGGCGCGCAATCCAAGCCGAGTGTCGATCTTTCGCCTTACCAGTCCGATCTTCTCGGGCTGCTGCAGCTGGTGGTCGAGCGCGGCACCGGACGTGGAGCAGATCCCGGCACCTTTGCGGCCGGCAAGACCGGCACCAGCCAGAACAATCGTGATGCCTGGTTCGTCGGCTTCACGGACAACCTCGTCGTCGGCGTCTGGGTCGGCAATGATGATGACGCGCCGATGAAGGGAGTGACGGGCGGCGCCCTGCCGGCCCATATCTGGCGCGACTTCATCCGCGAGGCGACGACCGCACCAAGCCTGAACGGCGTGCGATCGACCGAAATAGTCGACGATGGCCAAGGCGCACCGCAGTCCTGCAACATCAGCGCCTGCTCGCGCAGTTACCGATCCTTCCGCCCGTCCGATTGTACCTATCAGCCCTATTCTGGCGGCCGACGGCTTTGCGAAAAGTGATCGGGTTCGGCAGATATCCAACCGCGGGGACTACCTGCCCAGTGCGTTTTTCAGCGCATCGACGACGACACGGACGGAGGGGACGTCTTTGATATCGGCATGGACCACAAGCCAGACCTCTCTCGTCAACGGCTGTTCGGTCTCGATGCGCTGGAGACCGCTCGACTCCAGGGCGGCGAAATCGGGAAGCATGACGACACCAGCACCAAGGCTTGCAGTTGCGGCCTGAAACTCCAGAACGGACGACCTCACGGTGATCGGCCGGCCGGCGGCCAGTTCGACCAGCCGCAATTGTTGCGGTGAGGCGTTCATGGTTTCGTCGTAACCGATGAAGGTCCAGTCCGACGGTGGAACCGTTTCGAGATAGGCCTTCGATGCGTAGAGATGAAAGCTTGTCTCACCGAGCTTGGCGATAGCGTAATCTCCGTCCTCCGGACGCGACATTCGCACGGCGACGTCCGCCTCCCGCCTGTTCAGCGAGGCGAGGCGCTTTTCTCCGACAAGCGTGATCTCAACGCCGGGATGGTCTCGCCTGACGGTCGCAATCGGTTTTGCGAGCAGCACGCTTGAGAGTGCGGGAGGCGCGCTGATCCGGACATGGCCGCGCAATTCCGTGGCGCTGCTGCGACCAAGCTGCTCGATTGCGGCTGTCTGGACGGCGACGAGAGCCGCGTGCCTGGCGACCTGCTCTCCGTCCGAAGTCAAGATGATGCGGCGTCCGCGGCGGTCGACGAGTCTGCGTCCGAGACTGGCTTCAAGCGACGAAACGCGCCGACTGACGGTCGCATGTTCGACGCCGAGTTGTTTTGCTGCGCTCAGCAACGTTCCCGATTGCGCGAGGGCCAGGAAATGCCGAAGGTCGTCCCAATCCAGCTTTGTGAAATCTCTCCCAATCATTGTGCATTAATAGGGAGTTTTCACCCATTTCGCCATCGCTTAATTTGTCCGAAATAAGGAGAGCACGAGCGATGACTGACCAGATCATATGGCTGAACGCCCCCGGCGACAGCACCCAGTTCCATATTGAGCAGTACCAGTGTGAGGGCCCCGGCGATGGCGAGATCCGAATCCGTCATGAGGCGATCGGAACGAACTTCCTCGACGTTTATCACCGACAAGGTATCTACCCGATGCCGTCCTACCCCGCGGTGATTGGCGCCGAGGCGGCTGGCATCGTCGAGGACGTCGGCCCCGGCGTCTCGATGTTCGAGAGAGGTGATCGCGTTGCCTATGCCGGGCCTCCGGTTGGCGCCTATCGCTCCGCACGCAACATCGCCGCCGAAAGGGCGATCAAGCTGCCCGACGCCGTTTCGGCAAGAACGGCCGCGAGTTCGCTGCTCAAAGGCATGACCGCCTACATGCTGTTGAAGAAGACCTATAATGTGCGTGCAGGAAATCAGGTTCTGATCCATGCGGCCGCGGGCGGGCTCGGCAGCATCCTGGTTCGCTGGGCCAAATCGCTTCAAGCCACGGTGATCGGGACGGTCGGCTCCTCCGAAAAAGCAGCCCTCGCCGCATCTTGTGGAGCCAATCATCTGATCGTTGGACGCGGCGCCGATATCGTCGCTGAAGTGAAGCGGTTGACGAACGGGCTCGGCGTCGACGTCGCCTATGATGGGATCGGCGGCGAGACGCTTCTCAAAAGCATACGCTCTGTCCGCCCATTCGGCATGGCTGTCACCATCGGTCAGGCGGCCGGCGCCATTCCACCCGTGGCTGTCGAGGAACTTCGCCCGGGCAAGGCGCTCTGCCATCCGAGCATCATTGCCTGGTGCGCCGACGTCGAACAATATCGCGAGGCTGCAGTCGCTGCGATCAGGGCGATGGAGACAGGCATCGTTTCGCAAATCGGTGCCGAATACCGTTTGTCCGAGGTTGCCAAGGCGCACGACGAGATGGAATCCGGGCGCGCGGCGGGCAGTGTCCTGCTGATACCTTGATTGCCTGCGCTCCGATCCGAGCGGCGGCTTTCGACGGGCTGATCCGGGTGGGCGATCCGGCGGCCCACTTATCCGAAAAATGGCATTATCTTATCCATTCCGTCCATCTACAGCGACAAAGCGTGTTTCGGTAGACTGCCGCCAGGTGGGCGATCGGCAATGGACCGGCCCGAGCCACCTCATAAGGACGCCGGCCCGTCCGGCCGGCGGCAAGTGACGGAAAAGGATGAAAGACATGTCTACAGACAACAAGCCACTGATCGCGGTCACCGGTGCAACGAGCAAACAGGGGCGCAGCGTCGTTGCGACGCTTCTTGAAAGCCAGCGTTTCCGCGTCCGCGCTCTCACTCGAAGAAGGGATTCGCCCGAAGCTTTGCGTCTCGAGAAACTCGGCGCGGAAATCGTCGCCGCACCCCTCGAACTCGGCCTTCAGAAGGAATTCGTTGCGGCATTCAAGGGCGCGGACGGCGCGTTTCTGATGACGCCGCCGATCGCCCCGCCGGAGACGACCGAAGCGCCTCTCGGCCGGCAGCTGGCGGATGCGGCCGTGGAGGCCGGCGTCGGGCACATTGTCTTCAGCACACTGGAGAATGTGGACAAGATCACCGGTGGGACGAAATATGCGCCGCATTTTACCGACAAAGCGCGCGTTGCAGATCATATTGGCGGCCTGCCGATCTCTCATTCCTTCGTCATGCTGGCATTCTTCTATACAAACCTTATCGAGTATTATGCGCCGCGCATGGAAGGCGACACCCTGCTCTTGCCGATTTATCTTCCGGAAGATTTCCGGGCGCCTTTCGTCGATCCGCTGACGGCGACCGGGCCTGTTGTCCTCGAGATTTTCTCGAACCCCGAGCGCTACAACGGCAAAACGCTGCCGATCGTCGGCGATATCATTTCTCCGCGGGAGATGGTCGAAACCTTCCGGCGCGTCACCGGCCGCAAGGCCGAGTATCGAAATGCTTTCACCAGAGATGGCCTGCTGCGCTATTTTCCGGAATTTGCCGCCAACGAATTTTTCGTTCGAGAGCTTCTCGGGATGGTCGAGTTCGCGGTCGAATATGGCTATTTCGGCAAGGAGCAGGATCTCGAATGGAGCCGGCGGCTCAATCCCCAGACGCTCAACTGGGAGCAGTTTCTGCGGACGACGGGATGGCGCGGCGACAAGAGGTCTTTCGGAGATTGAAGCTGTCTCGCACAAGTGCCGCAGGGCCTGCGTGGCAACGACATGCTTGAAAGCAAAGTCTTACGACGGCCGGATTCCCGGCAGCTTGGCAATCTCGGCGGCAAGAAAGTCGACGAGGAGCCGAACGCGGGCAATGGCTGCACGCTCCGGAACAATCAGCAAGCTCAGCGGAACGGGCGAAGGCCGATAGTCTCCAAGCACCACCTCCAGCCGGCCGTCGTCCAGCAGATCGTGAACCAGCCAGAGATGTGTTGGACCGATGCCGCGTCCGGCAGCAAGGGCTTCGCGCGCCGCAAGCCCGTGATCGACACGCAGCCGGCCGCCGACCGGGATGACCAGGCTGGCGCCATCAGGAGAGGAAAGAAGGAGCTGATTGCTGCCAACCACGTTGGACATCACGATGGTTTCATAGCGTGACAGATCGGCCGGGCGCTCCGGCCGCCCCCGGGCGGACAAATAGGCCGGAGCACCGACCAGCAGCCGCTGGCTCTCTCCGACCGCGTGGAGTTTCATCGAGCTGTCGGCGAGAGGTCCAAGGCGAAGCGCCACGTCAACGCCTTCGCGAACCAGGTCGATGCGCTCGTCCGTCAGGTTGAGGTCGATGCGGATGTCGGGATGCCTGTCCTGGAAGTCAAAGATCATTCGCGTGACATGCATGACGCCGAGCGCTGCCGTACAGGAAAGCCGGACAGCGCCCGCCGGCGCCTGACGGGCATCTCTGGCTTCCTCAGCAGCCTGTTCGACCAGGCGCAGGATCTGCAGGCAGTTGGCATAATAGCGACTGCCTTCCTCCGTCAGGGTGACGCGGCGGGTGGTGCGGCTGAGAAGCGGCACGCCGACAGCCTCCTCAAGCTCATTGAGGTGCCGCGTCACGGTGGACTGGCCGAAGCCGAGCTCCTTTGCGACCATCGACAGGTTGCCGCGCTCGGCCACCCGAACAAAGGTGCGCATCCTGTCAAAAGACAAACCCGCGTTATCCATTTTTCAGCACAGTGGTCGCCATCCGCTCCATATACGGAATAATCCTGACTGTGGCCAGGCCCGGAACGGGCCAGATCACCGCGTCGACCCCCGCGCCACGATTGAAAAGCCGCAATCGACCCTGTCGTCCCCGGGCGGCTCGTCGTGGATGGCGCGCAGCAGCATGTCGGCGACGCGGTGGCCGATATCCTGGCGCGGTAGGTGCACCGTCGTCAGCGACGGCTCGATGAAGGGCGAAAATTCCAGGTCGTTGAAGCCGCAGATGCCGACATCCTCCGGCACGCGGATGCCGCGCGCCTTGCATTCGATCAGCACGCCGAAGGCCAGTTCATCGCTCTGGGCAAAAACGGCATCGACATCGGGCACGCGCTCGAGCAGGCGGGAGAACAACTCCCTGCCGAGGCCGATACGGCTCGGCGCATCGCCGCCGATGATGAGATCCTCTTGGAAAAGGCCGGCTTCCCGCATTACTGCCTCATACCCCTCGATGCGCCGGCGCGAGCGGACATCCGCGCCGCGGCCGATGAAGGCGATCCGACTATAGCCCCTCGACAACAGAAAGCGGGTCGGCTCGGCGCCGGCCGCATAATGATCGAGGCCGACGACCAGCCTTTGCGGTTCCTGGCTGAGATCGGTGACATGGGCGATGGGACAGGCGGCGTTCTCGATCAGCGGCAGAAGATTGCAATAGGATTCGGCGCCGGCGATGATGACGCCGGCCGGCTTCTGGGTCAGGATGGATTTCAGCAGGCCGGCCTCGCCCTCGGCATGGTGCAGCGTGCTGGAATATTGCACAGTGAACTCGGTGCCGCGGAAGCGATCCTCGATGCCGATCATCAGGCCGGCAAAACCGTACTGATGCAGGGCGGGCGTGATGACGCCGATAATGCCGTTGTGGCGGCCGGCCAGCGCCCGGGCGGCAAGATTGGGAATATAGCCCATCTCCTCGACCGTGCGCAGAATCTCCTCGCGCAGATCCTCCGAGACGATTTCCGGATTGCGCAACGCACGCGAAATGGTGATCGGGCTGACGCCCACCTTCTTCGCCACATCGCTCAGCTTCACCTGCATCCCGCGTTTGGCTTTCCGCCCCCGCTCAACCGAGTTCTTCATCGCCCCTCATATACCGTGGGCGAGACGCGCCTGCGGCTGATTCCCCGGTCATTACTTCCTGACGAAGAAATATTTTAGAGTCTACTAACTTTTATGGCCGCAACGGGTTCCAGATCCGACTTGCCGAAGAGAGCGGGATCGCCTTTATCAGGCGAAACGACCGGCAGTTTGGCAGAGAGCGCGGCGGCTGGCGCCGACACCGGGCGACGAAGGTTAAACTTCAGTAATGCCTTACAAATCGGCAATATAAACATGATCAATATTTAATTTGTAAAGCCATTCGGCGCGATCATATTAATCCCGAGCGCGAATTCTTCTTGCCCTCCCCGATCGTCGCTTCCCGACGATCCGCGCCGGCGAGCGAAGGAATTGGCGCACCTCATCCGACGCCAGGTCCCAGACATGGAACTACGACGCCATCACAAGCCAACGCTCTCGCAAGGGATCACCACCATGTCACATATTCTCAGCAAACATCGCACAGCAGCGCTTGTCGGGGCCGCCATCATCGCCGGCGCGGCTTGCCTGCCCTACGCCATCAATTCGTCGAGCGCCTTTGCCGCGCCATCGGACACGGGCGGTATTCTCGCCCCGAGCGGCTCCTTCGCCTCCGTCGTCGACGCTGACAAGCCTGCCGTCGTCACCATCACCACGACGATGAAGACAACGGATGTCAGCGCCGATCAGCAATCGCCGATGGACGAGCAGTTCCGCCAGTTCTTCGAGGATCAGGGCATTCCGCTGCCGCGCCCGGCGCCGCAACAGCGCGGCTCCCAGCATGCGATGGCGCTCGGCTCCGGCTTCATCGTCAGTCCCGACGGCGTGATCGTCACCAACAACCATGTCATCGACAATGCCGTCGGCATCAAGGTGACGCTCGACGACGGCACGGAACTTCCGGCCAAGCTGATCGGCACCGATCCGAAATCCGATGTCGCCGTCTTGAAGATCCAGGCGGGCAAGCCGCTGCAGACCATCGCCTGGGGCGATTCCGACAAGCTGAAGCTAGGCGACCAGATCCTGGCGATCGGCAATCCCTTCGGCATCGGCACCACGGTGACGGCGGGCATCGTTTCGGCGCGCGGCCGCGACCTGCACAGCGGGCCATATGACGATTTCATCCAGATCGATGCGCCGATCAACCACGGCAATTCGGGCGGCCCGCTGGTCGATCGTGAGGGCAAGGTCGTCGGCATCAACACCGCCATCTATTCGCCGAACGGCGGCAGCGTCGGTGTCGGCTTCGCCATTCCCTCCGACGAGGCCAAGGAGATCGTCGCCAAGCTCGAGAAGGACGGTTCGATCAATCACGGCTACCTCGGCGTGCAGATCCAGCCGGTCACGAAAGACGTCGCCGATGCCGTCGGCCTCGACAAGACGGGCGGCGCGCTGGTGGCCGCCGTCTCCGCCGATACGCCGGCCGCCCATGCCGGCCTGAAACCCGGCGACATCGTCACGTCGGTCGGCGGCGAGACCGTCAAGACGCCGAAGGACCTGTCGCGTCTCGTCGCCGATCTCTCGCCGGGCACGCAGAAATCGCTCGGCGTCTGGCGCGACGGCAAGGCGATCGATCTCAACGTCACCGTCGGCGCCAATGCGGACGGCCAGAAGCAGGCCGCAGCGACAAGCCCGGAAGCGCCGGGTCGGGCCTCCGGCCAGCCGAGCCTCGGCATCGGCCTTGCCGAGCTGACGCCGGATGTGCGCCAGCAGCTCAACCTGCCGCGCTCGGTCAGCGGCGCGGTGGTCGCCAGCGTCAATCCGGACAAATCGGCCGCTGCCGCCGGCATTCAGTCGGGCGACGTCATCGTCTCGGTCAACGACCGGCCGGTGCACAATGCCCGCGACGTCAAGGCCGCAATCGCCGAAGCCGGCAAGGCCGGCCGCAAATCCGTGCTGCTGCTCGTCGAACGCGACGGGAATAAAACCTTCGTCGCCGTGCCTTTTGCCGCGACTTGAAGCAATCCAGCAAAAGCTTGCGAAAGCGGGCTCACTTTGCTGACAAAATCTCTTCCGTCATGCTCGGCCTTGTGCCGAGCATCTGACCACCGCAATTGTTCCGCCGTAAAAGCGCTAATTATCAAATGCCCGATTGGACGTGCGCAGATCCTCGGCACAAGGCCACAGCTGTCCGGTTTAAATATGTGGACTGGATGAATGGTATTGATTCTTTTTACTTTCAGACGCTTCCGGCGAATTGAGACACGATCAGGAGTTCAAGGCCAGGCGACATCCCGACACCGGAGATCGGCGAAACCAGCCCCTTGCATGTTCAATTTGCGCTGATTGTTGGATGATCGGTGCGCACTCCGGCGGATGGCCATCCGCCGGAGTGCGGACGGCCGGGACCGCAGGCCCCTTGGCTTGAACCGGGGATGAGATTGGTCCGGCCGTCCTCGCGTTTGTCCTGAACAGATGATGGGGAGCAAGTCCCGCATGCAAGGCAAGGTTTCGTTCCAAGAAGACGCGATGCCGGTAATTTATGCCGGTGTGGACGTGAGTAAAGAGTGGTTGGATGTTCATCTGCATCCGCTGGGCGAAAGCCGGCCAAGGGAGAACTTTAAAAGTGCTTGACGCAACCACGCTGAATTGAGAAGACGCAACATTCTCCAAGACTGACTATTTTACGAAAACTCGAGCCTTACTCCATAGCTCGCAGCACGACGACAGATGACAACCCCTCTTTGCGAGTACCGCTTGCCGCCCAGGTATCTGGCATCGCAGAGAGCACGAAAATTGATAGAGCATGCTGCACAGTCTGACATTCCATAAAACAATGGATGTCTCTTTTCGTAACGAAAGCCATCGTATGCCCGACATGAAAATTATTTGGAAAAGAGTTGAATTACAGCTGTTTTCTATTTACGCGACCGCCCATTTTCCCATTTTCTTCCTATCAGACGCGAAGTATTGGGATGATTGGAGCCTTTCTGGCGCCAGTAAAGATATGCTTATTTCTGTGTTTTCTCAGGCTGGACTTCCGATTATCGGATATTATCACTATGCTGTACAGCTGGTCGGCTGGTGGTTTTATGCTTTCTCTACCTTTTTGCTAGGCTATCTTATCGTTAATGTGTTTTATCTTGTTCTAAAAGCTTTGAATTTCTCGAAATTTGACGCAATGTCTCTATCGTTTCTTGTGGCGGTCCTACCTCTCTATCATGCTAGAATTGCAGCAATCAATAATCCCGGGCTTATTTTTATATTAATCTTCGCCTTTGCTGTTTATATTTTTATTATATCCAGGAATGAGAATAATAAGTATAAGGAATACCTCTCGTATGCACTGTTTGCGCTCTCATTCCCGTTAAATTCCCTAGTTCCGTCGTTTTTGCTGGTGTTATTTTTAGCTGCTTACCTCCTTTACAAAAAGGAAAATGCTTTGAAAGCTGAATTCAATCAGCGAAATTATTTGAACATAATAAAATATATTCTGAGAAATACATATATTATTATATTGCTTCCTTTCGTTTATGCTGCAATTCAGCATTTTATGTTGAAAACAAGCGGTATGTTTGCTGATGATTACAACATAATCGACATAAAAATCTCGACGTTAATCTCGGAGATTAGGGTAATATTTTTCTACTTATTTCCGAGTGATGGAATTTATATTGACAAGAAGATTCTCTTACTAGTTTTCGCAGCTGTCCTGATGGCGGTTTATTCCATCACCTCCCATCAAGTGTGCAGCAGCCCCCAGGTCGAACACAGTGGAAGAGGACTGATTGGCATGGGTGTCGTGTTACTGGGGCTTGGCGCGTCGGCCTATGTGATGGTCGGGAAGGAGCCCTCCTATGAACCTTGGACCGCGACCCGTTTTCAGGTACTGCTTCCGTTCGGTGCGGCCTTCTCGACGCTCGGTCTATTCAAGACTATATGTGCCGTTTTTCCGGCGACGAATCCCGATAAACGTCATCGGATGAAAGTGGCCTCTTTTGCCGGCTTAATCGCGGTGTTCATTGTGAATTGGTGGTTCGTCTATGGCACCTTTTACCTGGACCACCTTTGGCAGGAAGCTTTTGCTGACACGATCAGGAACACCCCTGCCCTGCAAGGCCGCAATTCCGTGATCCTCGACCGATCAGGCCTGCAAGCCTTCGACACCACGGCCGGATTGGGCGAATATGCCGGGCTGCATGAATCCGCGACCGGGAAGCGTGATGCATTGATCCTGAATTATGATTCGATGATCGCCTATGGCGGCTGGTCGGGATTTGTGAGTAAGTTCGGAAGGTTCTTAGGAGCCTGGACGAAAGTCGAAGACGCGGCGTTTGATGTTCCAGGATGCCTCTATATCATTCACCGAGGACGCGCCGGGCAAAACAAATGGTCCTATGCGGCCAATGCTTTTATTGTCAAAATAACGTATCCTGAACGCTACGTGGCAAGAGATCTCTTGAGATTTGACGGTCCCTTTTGCCAATCGACCCGGTGAAAGTCGAAGGCGATGCGGCGGCAAGTGGTCTGACAGATCCGGACCATCTGTGCGCGCCCTTCCAATCCAGCGGCAGAAGTTATTGGCTATCGAATCTGCCCCAGAACGTCCGCGCTGATATCTGCCAGCCTGTACGCGTTTGCACCAATCGAGTTTGTCGAGATACCACTGTACGGTTTTTCGAACGCCGCTCTCGAAAGTCACCGTCGGGCGCCAGCCCAATTCGCGCTTTTGCTGGCATCGACGGCGTGGCGGCGGTCGAGCCTGGATGATGCTGCACGGCTACCCCAGCAAAAACTCCAGCAGCCAAGCTTGTCCTCTTGGTTGCTGAGCAAATATCCGTTCCAACTCGGTACGGTTGCATATATCGGCCGCTCTAACGCACAGCGATCTGAGCCATCGCCCTCGCCGAGTTTTCAAGGTTTCCAGCATAGGTCAGCTTGTCGACGTTGATGATCGAGTGGTCGGTATTCTGGATGATGTGACGGATAACAGCCGACCCGACAAAGCCGGCCCCGCCCATCACCAGAATTTCCATTCCCATCGATGCTTTTGATGGGTCACCCGATGGCAGCTTCCAAAACCCTGACAACGTGTTCCTGCTGCTCAGCAGTCAACTCAACCCATAAGGGCAGACGCACCAGCCTTTCCGACTGGACGTTGGTCACCTGCAAGTCGCCCCGCGTGCGGCCATACCGTTTTCCGGCGGGCGAGGAGTGCAGGGGCACATAATGGAAGACCGAATAGATATCGCTCTTCTTCAGCTCACTAAGTACTTTCTGACGATCGATCTCCGGCGCCAGCAAAACGTAGTACATGTGGGCATTGTGCTGGCATTCGTCTGGGACGATGGGCCGGCGAAGCAATCCTTTAGCCTCGAGCGGTTCAAGAAGCGTGTGATAATGTTGCCAGATGGCCAAGCGATGATTGGTGATGCGCTCGGCTTCTTCAAGCTGGGCAAATAGGAAGGCCGAGATCAGCTCGCCCGGTAAGAACGAAGAGCCCACCTCCTGCCAGGTGTATTTATCGACCTCTCCCCGGAAAAAACGACCACGGTCCGTGCCTTTCTCGCGGATGATTTCGGCGCGCACCGCCAGAGCAGGGTCGTTTACCAGCAGGGCCCCGCCTTCCCCTGAAATTACATTCTTGGTTTCGTGAAAGCTGTAGGCCCCGAGGTCACCAATGCTGCCCAGTGCCCGGCCTTTATAGGCTGCCATCACGCCCTGCGCCGCATCTTCCACGACCCTGAGGCCATGGCATTTGGCAATGCTCATGATAGCGTCCATCTCGCAGGCGACACCCGCATAATGAACCGGGGCGATAGCGCGAGTGCGCGAGGTGATAGCCGACTCGATCAGGCGTTCGTCCAGGTTCAAAGTATCTTCCCGGATGTCGACGAACACCGGCACACCGCCGCGCAGCACGAACGCATTGGCGGTAGAGACAAAAGTATATGAGGGCATGATGATCTCGTCACCAGGCTCGATGTCGAGAAGCAGAGCCGCCATCTCCAGCGCGGCGGTGCATGAGTGCGTCAGCAGCGGTTTTGCACATCCACTTTTATTTTCCAGCCACTCGTGGCAGCGTTTCGTGAAAGGCCCGTCACCAGCAAGCATGTTGCCGAACTTCGCTTCCGCGATGTAATATAGCTCTTTGCCGGTCATGAACGGCCGATTGAACGGGATTTTCTCGCTCACTGCTTATCCTCTTGAAGCCTGTGCCACTCGTCGGCGACGCCGCGCAGATAGTCGCTGTACTCGCATGCCGGCATGCGCCCAATCAAGGTTTCAAATTGAGCAATGCTGAGGAACCCTCGAACCAGCTCCGCCTCTTCCGGACAACCGATTTTTAAGCCTTGCCGTCGCTCTATTGTTTCGATGTAGGACCCCTGACGCAATCAGAACGGTCAGAGGGTAAATAGATCATAGGTTTGTCGAAAACAGCCCTGGAGCTGCTTACTGGAGACTTGCGTCAGAGGATACAGGCGCGACCCCGCGCTGCCAGTAAGAACAATCGCTTTCATTCATGTCTCCCCACACGATAGCCTCGCCGCGATCGGTGTCCGTTAGATGAATGCCCTTCCACTCGACAAAATGGAAAGGGACAACATCAGCCTCACATCTTTCTGGCGACGAGCAGTCGCGAACCACCCAAAGGGAAATCCAAACCAGTTCCGATGAGAGCGCTTTCCGCACGCAATATCCATCTGAAAGCGTTATTGAGCAGGCTTGGAAGTTGCATCTCGGTTCGAACGTCGATCTCGTCAAGCGATTTATTTCGGCTTAGTAAACGCGAAGCAAGCATCGCCGGCAGCAGGAACGAGACGAAGGAGGTGTTGCGAAGGATGGTGAAGCCCGCGGCAGTAACTTTCCTGTTCAATTCGCTGGCCGTGTACCGACGGCAATGGTGAGCGTAATCGTCAAGGGGACTCCACAGCCATGGATGCTGCGGAACAGTCACCAGCAGCGTACCTTTAGGCTTCAGCGCGGCGTGCATTTGCTGCAGGACGGTTTCATCTTCCTCAATGTGCTCAAGAACGTCAAATGCGCCGATGGCATCAAATTCCTCCGCGAATGGAATTGACCGGGCATCCATTTGCATGAGCCGTGCATTAGGCAATCTCTGAGAAGCAAATCGCAGACCCTCGATAAATATCTCGCTTCCGAAAATCTCAGCTTCAGGATATTTCTCGGTAACGCCGGAAAGAACAAAACCCGTCCCACAGCCAATTTCCAGAAAAGAGCGGAATTTGGGATGGTACTTGCGTAAAGCCCACAGGATAAGATCGTTTCGGGACCTGAACCAGAAATTTGTGGCCTCTAATTCCGACAAAACTTTGAAATAAGAAGCTTCAAATCCACCCCCTTGGTTAGCAAACTGTGGAGCGTAAGCTGCAATTCCGCCTATTTCTTCAGGCTCCCAACGGCAAGCGGGGCAATGAGGCCTGCCAGCTTCACTGTCGAATTTAGTTCCACAACCTAAACAACGGGAGCTCACGGATTTTGTTTTCTCTTGCTAGTGGAAGGGAAGGCATAAATGCTGCACGCCACATATACGAATGCGGCCACGGCAACTATACCAAATGCTTGCACATAAAAATGAGCGTAATGGAGCCTATCAACAAACACGTAGAGGATGCTGTAGTTCAGCGCGTAACCAACACCATAGATGATTCCATATCGGACTAGGGCGCTCTGCTGCTCCGCAGCCTGAATGAAAACCCAGCGCCGATTGGCAGCAAAGCTCATAACAACTCCGAAAAAATAAAGTATAGTCATTGCCAACTTTGGCGGAATCCCAGCAAAGGTGACCATGAGGTACAGGATATATCCGAAGCTGTTCGTCAATAAGCCGATAAATCCAAAACGGGTCACCTGCAATATACTATTTTTAGATAGAATCAGATCTCTCCACCTTATTGTCGTCCAGAACGGCCAAGCCAAAACCCGTTTTCCCGAAACCATCGCCGTTGTATAGCATATATGTATTGTCCCCGTGCCGAAACACGTAAGGGTACTCGATCATAGCGCTATCCCAGCTGTTTTCGGAAACGTCTATACCCGCTTGGTCCAATTTCAAGATCCACGCGATCCCGTCTCGGCTTTCAGAATACCCGATCCGATAGGCTTCGCCTTGACCGCTGCGGTAAGAGAACCACATCCGGTAACCACACACAGCATCAATGAGAACCGTGGGCCTGGAGAAGGCCTGCGCCTTGCCTATTTCATAGGGAATTGCCGTGCCTTCCTTGTGCCATATATGGCCATCCCTTGAAGTTGCGGACTTGATAACATGGAGCATTTCGCCGTTGCCAGCGTCCCAGGTTACGGTAGATCCGTACCACATCCTGAAGGTTTCACTATCTGTCCTTTCAACCCATGGATAGGAAAGACTGACGGAATCCTCCTCATCCGAGGCCATAAACGCTACGTCGGCGTCCAGTTCAAGCGTTAGATCGGGTCGAACCTTTATGCGGCCTATATCGCCTCGCCAGTGCCTTCCCGCAGGCCTCTGCCATCCCATGAATAGCATATAGCGCTGCGGACCCGCAAAATAACAGTTGCCGATACTGATACCCGCTTCAAAGAAACTGCCGCCAGCACCGTGAACCAGAAAGGGCTGCTTGTGTTCGTGCACGACTTTTCGCGTCAAGAGATCGATATCAACGGCGCCCACAGAGGAACGATTCTCGCTGTCACGCCCGCTAAAAAACACCCTGTATGTGTCACGTTCGAGGTGAAGTGCGAGCGGGTTCGCAGCGTGACTCCTCAGCTTGGGGTGAACGCCGGACGGCTTGAAGAGCAGGCCGGTTTTGATCCATGTGCCGGTCATATCTTGCGCAGTTTTGAGCTGGGAACACGCGAGCGTTCAGTGGTGCTGGATACGTAGACTCCATCAGCCTCGGCATCCGACAGTATGAGTGCTGCGGCACCGATAACGCATCTTGCCCCGATACTAACGTGATCGCGAAGCGTAGCATTGACCCCTATGAAACACTGCTCGCCAATCCTGACCCCACCGGATACCACAACATGCGAGGAAATAAACGTGTGACTTCCAATATCCGAATGATGACCGATATGGTTACCGCTCCACAACGTGACATTGTCACCAATATGCGAAAATGGTTGGATCGTATTGTCTTCAAGAATAAAACAATTGCGTCCGACGGAATGCTCGTTGAGGACTGTTGCGCTAGAACTGATATAGCTTGCCAGGTCGTAACCGAGAGCCAGCCCGGCCTCGAACTTCTGCTTGCGGATTTGATTTAGCTTGGAGTAGCTGAGTGCGACGAAAAGGGCATGGTCGGCCGGAGGATAGCGATCAGCGACGTTTTCGAAGGCAACGACCGGAAGGCCACAAAACTCTCGATCAGTTAAATAAGCTTCGTCCACAGTGAACGCGACCACATCATAATCGCTGTCATTTTCGAAATAGTAATGGGCGAGTTGGGCAATGTCACCTGTCCCAAAAATGACGAGCTTCCGCATCATGGCAACTTCCTCACGATCATCGTAAATTCGTATAGCTCATAGTCATGTAACAAAGCTACCTGCCGTGAATAGCGCCGTTTGCAAAGATCGAATAAGTCCAGTGGGTTGGCGTAAAAAAGATCACCCCGCATCCGGTCTCCGTCAGAATAGGATGTTAGACAATTGAAAGAAAAACCCTCCCGACTGGATATGTCCATCATGTCCAGTGTTTCCACCAGATACGCAAGCCACTCCTCGTCCGTCCGACCAAGCCGCACATTGAAAATTCCCGACGCTACAGAATAATCGACGATCTCACCTGGCGAGTTACCCAGCCTAAAAGTCACGTCCGGCGACGCGGCGATACGCGAACGGGCGGCTTCAATCATCGGCAGAGCAATGTCGACACCTATGTACCGAGTGGCGTGTCCCAACTGCGAGAGGTGGTCAAGCAACGCTCCATATCCGCATCCTATATCGGCGATGGAGTATGGTTGCGAAGAATTGACCACTTTGAGAAGTTGATTGAAGCGCATGATTTGGCCGGCTTGGCTGTTCCAGTCAACACCTGCTGCGGTTTGGCCATGTTCAGCGATCCGTCCCGAATAATAGTTAGCCACATCCTTCAGAATGTCGTCACTCGATTCAACCATGAATGTCCCACCACGTGTAAGGGCGCTGATGTTTAGCGGCGCTAATTGTTCTCAAAATCCTGTAAACACCCTACCAGCCCGCCATTCAAAGAAATATGAGCTCTTCCTCCGATCTTCATTATCGCTTTCAGCGCTCCCATTTGTGAGGGACCAGCAACATCTCGTATCCCAATTTGGTGATTTCCGTGAGCCGGTTACCGCGTCCGAATACTCACGCGACGGGTATCTGCGATTGACTCGGACGATCGTCAACATGAACTCCAGGTAGGTCACGCCACGTGGTAGCCATTCCAGCGATACTTCAACACCCGCGACAGGATATACCGCCCGGCTGACGACGTTGGAAGCGCCCCTCCAACTTTTGTAAAGCGCGCGAGTATTTTTCGGAATACATCGGCTAGGTCTCTGAGGAATTCTTTTTAGAATAGATATCTTGAATGATTGAGCGGGGTCTATCCTTCACCTCCTCCAGGATCTGCTTGACATAAAGGCCCATGAGCCCCGTAAAAACAGCATTCAAGCTGAAGAAAAAGACCACGACGGCCATGAGTGACGCCCATCCGTCTTGGACTGGTCCGATCAGCGCGCGCACCACAACAAACCCGCCGTAGACGATACCTAAGAAAGCCATCATTAAGCTGAAGCACAGCATTAATATCAGTGGCTTAGCTGAAAACGTCGTGATAGCAAGGGCGGTCAGAGCAATCCGCCTTCCTAGCGAGTAGGTGGTATCCGAGGTGCTGGCTTTGATAAAAGGGAACGATGCCTGGGGATAGCCAACAAGGATGCTTAGGGGAACGAAGACTGGGTTTTTGTCGCGAAATTTAAGTAGAGCGGATACATAGCGACGGGTCATCAATCGCATCGTTGATACGTTCTGGGGTATGCCTACCTCGCTTAACGCAGAGAAAAGCCAATAAAAAAGGTGCCCTGATATCCGCTCGATCCGGCCGCCTTTCCGACGTTCCTGCAGCCCGTACAGACAATCAACAGCTTTTCCCCGCAAAACCTGCGCCATTTCCGAAAGCAACTCGGGAGGCTCCTCGAGATCGCTGTCAATCAGGAATATTAGGTCGCCTTGAGCATGCTCCAAACCCACGAGCATCGCTTTATGATGTCCGAAATTTCTGCTCAAGCATAATAGCGAGATCCGAGCGTCGCGCTCAACCCAATTTCGCACGATGTTCGCGGAAGCGTCCGGACTGCCATCATCGACAATCACGATTTCAATATCATCCGACACCGCCTCTCCCGCGGCCAAGGCACGTTGGATGAACTCATCGATTGTGTCCATTGACCTGTATAGAGTGGTAACAATGGATAACTTGCGCGTCACGGAACTCATTTGTCTTTCGGCAACCGAGACTTGAACCAGTCGCCAACTGAACGAAATTCATCTAGGCCATAGCCCAGTATTTTCTTTTGCTGCTCTGTAAAATCTGGAGCTTCACCTAGCACGGAAGGAATATGGAACTGCTGACGCAGCATCGGAATCGTGAAGACGTGATTAATGGCGCGACGATTTTTATCGGTCTTATTGGTGCTGCCGGCGTGATAAACCATGCAGTCCAAGACAATGAACGTCCCCCGCTTGACGGTGACGTGGGTCTCCAAACGTCGGACAACCTCGTCGGGTGGAAACGCTTCACGATGATGTGTTCCAGGGATCACGCGCGTAGAGCCATTTTCGATAGTGAAGTCGTCTAATGCAAAGAGTGCATTGATAGCGAGCGGCCGAGAGCTAGTGAAATGCTGATACGGAAGATCTCTGTGATACTGGGCCTGGTGGTATTTGCTTTGGTGGCCGCGATTTATCAGGCCGTTCACCTGGTTCAGGATGAAGTAACCGCCGAGGAGCCGAGACAATAACGCATGAAGTGGCCGATTGAAAACGACCTCCCAGAAATTGGGGCACACCATCGGAAGGAGACGAATCGTATCACGCTCATTAATCTTGCTAAGATCATAACCTCGGTCTGTTGCCGCGGTATCGTATTCCAACTCCGCTCTATTGAACAACTGCGAGAGTTCATCGAGCTGAGCCCCGGCCAATCCGGAATCTAGCGTAGTGTATCCCAGCAGCCTGACCTCCTCCGCGAGGATGTCGTAAATGTCGTTTGCTTCGGTTGCCGCAATAACGCCGTAGCGAGAAATTTCCGTCATAGGATGGCGTCCTGCCTTGCAATTTCAAGAGAATGAAAGATCGGAACATCCTCCGATCCAAAACGATCTCGGATAAGCGACCAGCTTCGCTCATGCACAGCCGCGATCAGGGGCATTCTTGGAAAGCTCAAGAAGTCTTTGACCGATACAACAAGCTTACCATAGAAATCCGCCTCTACCGGTTGATCCCTAACAAAAAACTCTGCGTTTTCGATCACGGACGGGCTGTAGGCGTGAAGAAGATCCGAATACTCACCCGTGCCGAAGATGCCATACTTCCGGCCGTTAAGCACCCGGTTGGTCGCGTCTCGTATCCTGCTCCAGGTGTTCACATACTCTGCGCGCTCCTGAGAAAGAAAGGCGAAGCCGCGGGTCTGACTGTCAAGGTCAGCGTCTCCGACCTGCAGCAGGTAAATCCTAAATCCCTGCAGCCTGCCCGTTAAGGGGGAGTTCGCAACCATCCGCAGGTTTGCACCCGCTACAATCATTGCCAAGGAAGCGGACGTAAAGTTGGATATATGATCGTAAAAGAGCAACTCCGACCCTACGATTTCTCCATCCGGACAAATGACGACAATATTCCCCGTTTTATCAATGACGCGTCGGCATGCTTGCAGAAAACCGAGGGGATTACGTGTGTGCTCTATCACGTTAACGGACAGGCAAAGATTGTAGGCGGGGGGCGAGGCCTCGAACTGCTCAGCAAAACCCTCGTGGATGGAAATTCGACCTCCCACGTTTGAACGCGCATTCGCGGCCACCCGGGAACTGGGCTCCACTCCGGTTGAAATTTGAGCACCAAGTCTATTGGTCAGGTGACCGAGCAACGTACCGCTGCCGCATCCAAACTCTATGATTTTGGAAAAATTGGCTTCATTCCCCAGATGATGCGTCAAGAAAGCTTCTATCTGTCGGCTATATTCGGCGGAGCGCGCAGCGTCCGCCACCGCGTCTCGCAGGCCGATCGAGTAGTCGGCGCTATAAATCTCTTTTATTTGCTCTTCTGAAAAACTCTGGGTGTGAAAGCCATGGCCGCAGTTGTTACAAGAACAGCGCCTAAGAGGATTCGATACCACCTTGCCGTCGCTAACCATCGAGCGGGCTGCATGCGGAATAGGTAGATTTCTACAATCTGCTGATCCACATGCGGGACACCTAGAAATATATTCCGTCACGCGAAGTCCCCCGCAGTGCTTGCTAGCGGACCGCAATAACGCAATTTTGTCACCACGCGCAAGCCTTAAAAATGTGGAGGATTGGCGCCAGCATCCGGTACGCTTTCTTCCCACGCCAAAGGTTCAAGTGTTAGCCAACTCATGATGCCTCTTCCAAGGATCAAAACTGCCCACGCTATTTTCATTGCAACTCTAGGATTCAGAGATCGTCGATCAATCCACCCCTGGTACCTTATTGGCGGGAGTTGGCAAGAGTGTCGAAACACCTCCAGCGGTGCCCAATCATTTCCGCCACTTCTCAAAAGCGCTACTCACCAGCGGACCAGAAATTTGACGCCGTGAAGGTCTCATTTCAGGTATCTCATGTAATTTCGCGTGTCCCTTCCACAATTAAAGAGAAGATCCAGGATCGTCACTCCATGAACGAATTCACCCCAGAGCTGAGGGTATTTAGGATAGCCGGCATAGTCGAACCAGGTAAGCCTAATTCCTCGTTCTTCAAAGACTCCTTCATCTATATAGTCTTTTGCCGCGGGGCCAGATACGTACTCTGTGCCACCCGCTTGAGCACAAAGCGCAGCCAGACGCTCTGTCTTTCCTTCCACCAACGTGTAGTCCCATGAATGGGAAATTACAGTCTGGATTGAGAGATAATTGCAGATTGCTTCAATGAATCGGCGATTGAGCGGCGAAAGGTGACTTGGCGGTTCATTCAGGTAAAGAGGCTCCAGCCACACAGCGATTTCCTCAAAGTGTGCAGCACGACGATAGTTCTGGATCAGGCTCTTCCAATGGGCGTTCGCCCATTCGGTGCCTTCTGTCTCAGTTTCTCGGATTTTCTGGTGGTACTTTCCCTTTACCTGAACGGGGACTGTGAGCCATTGAATCCCCTGAGGCGTCTTGATCTGATTGCGATTGCGCCAATCACGTCGCGTATATTGCATATCGTCGTAGAGGATAAACTCATCCACGGCAGCGATCATATCGAAATAACCCTTCCACGGGATATAATTTGACTGGACGATAGCCACCTTCTTCACTTCATTTCCTTCTTCGAATGGCACGGCAGGCATTCAAAGCCGCACTCGCTGCCGTCGGTTTGTAAAGCTCTTGAGTACGGCTGACATCATAGCCGCGTGCGCCTGCGGCTGCACATCATTGTTTGTTGAGAGATCGTCACGCGCCTGATCGGGGCATCCTGGGAAATGTAGAATGAGAGGCTGAAAGAAGTCATCAGCGCCTTTCAGTGGGTTCTGTCTGGTCAAAGTATTGGTGACAGTTCAAGAAGATTGGCAGCGCCTGCTGATCGTCCATGGGCTGACCAGAGTGTCGATAATCAGATGGTATGGTTCGAGTCTTGATGAGCCCGCGATGATAGGAGGCCGATACGGCGGCGTGCTCCCGAAGGAGCTCTTGGTTGAACTGAACCAGTCACGTCACAGGGCAGCAGCTCGACGGTTCGCAGGAGCCGCCGACGAAGGTCGATAATCCTCTTGACCACGAGGGTTTTAACAAGAAGCCGGAGCAGAAAAAGTCCTTTTTGGTCATCGCAGAAAAAAACGGTTCAGGATTAGCCAACTCGCCTCCCCAGTCCTGATGAAAGATGTTGTATATGGACAGCCACCCCTCAAACGTCGACAGTTCCGCTAAAACGTCACTTCGCAAACCAGTCGTCTCTCGCTCGCCATATATTGGCCCCGCAGTAGCAAATCCACGCTGGGCAGCGGCTCCACGTACTGACGATAAATGAGGGTCTCACCGCTTGAATGTTCGTTTTCGCCAAGGTAGCTGACCTGCTGGCGAAACGCTTCAAATTGGCAGCCCTCCTTCCCGATTACGCCGCGCCTGAACGCCACAGTGTGCCCAAAATAGACCCGGTCCGATCTGTGAGAGGCTAGACGCTTCCCGTCCTCGGAGAATATTGGAAGAAGCTGTTCGAGGCCGTCCTTGGTCTTCTTGCTGAGGGTAAACCAGTTCTCAGCCATCCGAAGATCGGTGGAATTAAACACATTGATTGGACCGACCCCGTAGATACCAGCTGCGTCGGTCGGCGCCGCAACGGATCCTTGGATTTTCCGCAGGACCGTCAGATCGTTCTTTACCAGGTACGGCAGAGGAAGCGAGATAACAAAGCATGCCAGCAAAATCATTACATGACAGAAGACGGTGGAGATCGGATCACCCGGGACGATGTCCTTGTGGACCATCTGGCCCGTTGGCAACAGCGTATACTCTGGCTTTGGCGTAGGGATTTGACAGACGCCGAACATCCTCGTCCGACGCTCGGCAACGAACCTATACACTGCCGGTCCTCCCAAATATCGACCGACTACGAGCAACGGATGAAGCGGCAGCAAAAGGAACACGTGCCTCGATAAAAGCACATAGAACTCATAACCTTTGACGGCATTCCCGCTGCTGACGTCAACAGCATAAAGGTCCTTTCGTGCTTCATCCGGATCGATGCCGACTTCCATAAGCCAAGGAATGTTCTTGGACAACGGCTTAAGGTGGACTCGCCTGAAGAGATCGACGGCCTTTACGAACGTCACCGTTCTATCGCACAGATTGCAGCGGTCATCGTACGCCACCTGAAGCCTGTTTGCGCCACTGATGAACGTCTTGGTCCAAAACAAGGCGGCCACGAACAGGAACTCGAATTGGGCTAGCCACCCGAGCTGCAGGACGAATAGGCTCAGCCCGAAGAACAGCAAGCCCCACATGATTACATATTTGCGAAACACACCGCCGAGCAGCACAAACGGAAGCAGCAGAAGATACCACGGCAACATCGCCCAGAGTGATACGCGCGCCAGGAAAACCGGGATCGGGCCTTGCGAAAGCAGCCAGCTAAACTCAGTCGAATATCTGGACATGAAGTTATTGGTGAGCAGCAGTGGGCCAGCCGAGCCTGACATCCAGGCAGGCTCGCCCAAATGGATCGAAAGCGAGTACAGGCATACGCACCAATAACAAGCGAGTGTCATCAACTTTGCGAGCTGCAGCCCGGATTCACTTGGCAAACCGTTGTCATAGTAGAAGGCTGAGATGACCTTGCGCGCGAACGTGCTTCTTTTCATAAGCAGCCGGTCCAGCGAAAAATTCGCTCCGGCGTTTGTGAATATCAGAAGCACTGAAAGCATCGCTGCGATCCAGTTTCCCAACGTGGATGTGCGGAGCAGTATGTCTCCTATCTGCCACTGAAAAACGATCAGGTACACGAGAGCGTACTGCGTCAGCAGACCCGCTGCCACCAAGGCGCCGCAGAGCAATCCCGTCATGGCAGTCAACCAAATCGATGGCTGCCCCCAGTCCGAAGGCTCAAGATAGGAGATTATCCAGAAGGCGCGCTCGATCATGAGGAGCCCAAATACTATTCGGATCAGCGCGAATTTCGGTGCTTCCTCCTCGGGATTTGATACGAAGGCCCCGCGTCTAGAGAGCCAATCCGCAAGACCACTTAGGGCTACTGCGGCCTTCACTCTAACTACGGGGTGGATGCCGAGTACGAACAAACCGATCAGCAGCGGAAAAAAGCCGAAAAAGCGCTTCGCGAGCCAGTCCCAAGTTCCGGTAAAAGCGACCAGGGAAAGAGCAATAATGAATATCAGGCTGGTTACGAGGATCCCTTTGCTGCGACGCACGTTTGAAAGGGACTCCACGCCCGCTGATATATCCGTCGCATCAACCATGCCCAACCGTCGCCTTCGATGTCTTCGCTAAGTCTCATTAGAGGCGTACTGTTCAGCGCCCTGGAGATTAGCGCCTCCTGCTTCCATGACCTCTGTCCAGGCGAACGCTTACTTTAGAATCGAACGAAGCTCAAGGCACGACCGCGGAAGCCAATCGCCGCCAAGTGGCCAAATACGGCAAGTAAGCCGGACTGGTGGCGAAGTCGGCCGGGATCGGACCCTTACTCTCTAGATCTTTACTTAGATCCTCCTTCTTTGATCCATATCGATCGCCACTACGATGCCTTGGATTCAATTTGCGACAGCATGTGCAAGTCGTGCCCGACTTGCGCGGTCTCTCGATCACAGACTATCTTGGTGCAGGTGTGAAACTGGCGTTCAGTTTCCCCTCTTCAGATGGGACAATAACTTCTCGCTCTATTTGGCCGCTGCCTGTCCCAAACTGCAGACGTTCCGATGCCTCACCCAACATGACGGTGACAAACCTCTTTCCGAGGGGATGATGGAACCGACCCCTGAGGATCTGCCACAGAATTTCGACTACAGGCTCGAACGAGGTCGATCGGTAAACGGGGCGAAGGGTCGATGCCGCAAGCTCTCCATTCCCACCACAAGCCGTCGACGCGAACCGGACAGCAGTGGCACAAGGCCGAGGATGACGTCCCCTTGTGGCTGTCCGGCTCCGGGACGGAGCTGCGCCCGGACCTCGCAATATAAAGGCAGCATTTCCCGCGAAAATCCAAACAAACCGCCTGCATTGTATGCCGGGAAACAACACCAAACCATGACGTTGCCTTATTGCCTGACATTCCCGCCGACGGGCCGTCAACTGGCGCTGGACGAATTAACCCTACTGCCTTACCTTAATATCAGCATCAACTTGAATACATCCCGCCCTGTGACATCGTATTTTCATGATCGCTAATTTGTTCCGGCACGGCGCCCCGGAACGGTGACCCGCCTTTCCCGCGAGGGACCGGCTTCATGCATCAAGCAGCGCCGCAACATCAAACGGAGGGGTATGCCATGAATAACATTGTGGAATTTCGTGCCAAATGCCCGAATGACCAAGATCTGGCCGACTGCCGGGAAGCGCTTGAGCCGCAGGTGATGAAGATCGTCGCCGAAGCGGTCGGCAGGGGCTATCCGCCGGCCGAAGCCGCCATGGTGGTCGCCGATATCGCCGACGACTATATTCTGATGCTGTCGCGCGAGCTGCGGCATTGATGGCGGCGTGCGCAGATCCGCACGCCGACAGGCCGGAAACAAGGGAATCAGTGGACCGCGCAGCGCCTGCCGGGGTAGCAGGGGGTACAGGAGACGAGACCGGCCGCGCGGCCCGGCGATCCTAACGCCGGATCATGCCGGAAGTTCCGGCCCCGGCGTTATCGCCATTTCGGCTGGGGCGGCGGCGCATTGGCCCGGATCTCATGCAGCGGTGCGTGAGACCCGAGCAGCTTTTTCAGCTTCTTCTCCTCCGCCGGGCCAATCCCAAACTTGCGGCAATGCTCGGCAACGTCATGCTCCCGGGGCCCGGGAACGCGAACTTGGCGGTTGCTCATGCTCTTCATGTCCGTTTCCTCCTTGAAGAGGATAACAAACAGGCGGCGGTTTTGTTCGTTAGTAAAGTCTAATTTTAGCAATTGGCGAAATACGGCAATATATCAACCGAGCTGACGCCGTTTTGCTGCGTTTGACTTGCCGGCATTCTCCGTCAGTCGCCTGCTTGCCAGACAGCGCAAAGTTGGGCGCCCGCTCAACTGATCTTCAGCCAATGCCTGAGCGCCGCCACAGCCCCGTCGCTCGCATAGGCAATGACTCCGCCGGTCGTCAGGCCTGCGAAGGCAATCAGCCCGGAGATGCCATAGCCGATCGATTTCATCCGTTTCCACTCTTCGAGCGCCGGGCCGACCGTCTCCTGGTTCTTCTCGACGGTTTCCTTGAGCGTCAGGATCTCGGCGCGGATCTGCGTATCGGCTCCGCCTGTGATTGCCACCCTGGTATCGAGATGGGCGATCTGCCTTGCCTGTTCGTCGAGCCGTCTGTGAATCACCGTACGGCTCTCATGGGCACTGGCCTTTTCGTCGCCCATCTCCTGGCGCAGCAGCGCGACGTTTTCCTCGATGCCGGTCAGCCTTCCCTCGACGCGCCCGAGAGCGCGCAGGATATCGTCGTTGGATGTCATGGCGGGGCCACCTCAGGGATTGAATTTGAGCTTCTCGGACTGGGCAATGCCGTTCGATATCCGGTCGATCATGATCGGCTGCGGGTGGATGAAGGAGACCGGCGAAAGCTCCCCGACGGACGGCGCCGGACGCACCACAGAGCCGGCAGGCAGAATGACGGCGCTCACGCCTTGATAGGTGATAACGTTGCCGGCGATGCTGGCGACGACCTGCGTACTCAAGCGCGCCAGGCCGTCCGGACCGGAATAGATGTGCAGCGTCTGCTCGGGCCTGAAGATGCTCGCATCGGCGACGACGATCTGGTTATAGGTGGTAATGCCGTCCGTTCCGGCCTGTGCGGTCAATGTCGTGCTCGCGAGCTCCAACATGCCGGGCCAGACACCGCCTCTGGAGGGGGAGACCCATGCTGCGTAAGTATCAATTGCCGCGTCGCAGCAAGCCGATGTCTGCGCAAGGATATCATCGCGAAGCCGCCATTTGCCCGAAGCGTCCGTTCCGTCCGACGGCCAGCTGTTGTTGGCGCTATAGACCTGATATTCCGCCCGCAGGCCGAGATCGTTGCAGGTGATGGTCCCGGTCGCCGGCGAGGTGCCGCCGGCGAAATTGTAGGTGAAGGTGTTGGCGTCGACGACCGATATCACATAGCTTCCATTGTAAGCGGTCGGCGTCGCTCCCGAAATGCTGACGGTCTGGCCGGTCGCCAGTCCGTTGAGGCCGCTTGCGATGGTCGCCGTGGCAACCGTGCCGACCGAGGTCAGCGTGATGTTGCGGGTAACGGTCGTGCGCCCCAGCGGCGGGAAGGCGACGATTTTGACGCCGGCATATTCGGCGCGCAAGCGGGTGACCAGAGAGCGGTAGTTGGTGGTGAAGAACTGCGTATAGGTCGAGGCCGTGTCGTTCTGCCCCATCTGATTTGTAATGACCGTGAACGGCCATTTATTGCCGTTGAAGGCAATGATTTCGCGGATGATGTCGCGGCGCCTGGTCGCGATCGAAGAGCCGCTGCCGGTGTATTCGCGGACGGAACCGGCGCCGGGCATGCCGATCAGGCAATGGGGAATGCGGCCAGGGCCGCCGTCCCTGTCGAGCCAGCGGCGCAGCCAGCCGAGATTGCCGCGCGCATCGGCAGCGGAAGAATATTCCTGTCGCGCCTCGCCGATGCTGTCGACGAACGCCAGCGCGACCGGCCTTCCATCCCAGTCGCCCTTGGCGACCATGAAATCGGCCCCCCAATATTGCGGCTGCGCCTGTGTGCCATAGCCGGTATCGAGCGCGGCGGTGCTGTCAGCGAGCGGGCTATCCTTGAAGGCAAGAAGCGTGGCGAGATCGCCGGCGCCCCAGACGCGTTCGCCGCGATGCTTCTGGATGCGATAGACCGGCCAGATCTTCTCGCCGACGGCGGTGTGATAAAACAGCCAGATTTCGATTTCGCTTTCCGGCGCGACATCGGGAATGGTGAGCTCGTCGGTCCAGGCGCCGTTCGTCTGGTCGGCGACGGTCACCGTGTTCGCCCCGGCGAAGCTGCACTGGTAGAAGACGCCGGCGACGCGGATGAACATGGCGTCGGCGATCACGGAATTGCCCGGCGTGCCGATCGTGCCGGTGACGACGGTTTCCTGCGGCGAATTTCCGCCTTCGGTCGAGGCGAAGCCGGAGAGATGGAAGCGGAAGGTCCGCGTCTTGTATTGCGGCGTGTTGACGACGATCTTGGTGCAGACATAATTCGTGCCGGAGGCGGCGGTGACGATCGCGCCCGACGGCATGCGGTTGCGGGTGGCGAAGAACATGTAGCGGTCGGGGTCTCCGGCGCTCGCGCCGGCGCCATTCAGCATCGGATTGGCAAGGGCGAGCGAAATGGCATTCATCATCGGCGTGTTCCATATCGGCTGGTGAGGTCATCATAGAATTTGACGCTGCGCCCCTGGCGGGCGTTGGCGCGGTCGAGCGCCTGGCGCTCGCGGGCGAGGATCGCAATCAGCGGCTCGCCCTCGCGGACAGGCGCATGCGCTTCCTGCTTTCTGAGATCGTCGGGCAGCGGCGGCAGCACGATGCCGGCCGCCGCCTGCCCGCTCGCGACCGCCGCCTTGTTCAGGCGCTCAGTGGCGGAGCAGCCAGTCACGATCAGCAGCAGTGATAGCGCAAGCGCGGTTCGTTTGCGAAAGCTCGAATTCATAGGATCGGATCTCGTTTTCCAATGTGTCTCTGGCGGCCTGCTCGGCGGCCTTGGCGGCCTCCAGGCGCCTCCGGTGCTCCTCACCGGCGCCTGCCGCCGCATTCCGCTGGCGCTCCATCTCGGCCGCCCTGGCTTCGGCCGCGGTCTTTTCGGACATGAGGACGTAACCGGCGCGCGCCTGACGCGCCGCCGAGGGATAGCCGATCGACACGGCATAGAGGTGATAGAGTACGAGGCCTGCGGCCATGCCGGCGCCCATCTTCAGCGCGTCGAGAAGGCCGAACATCAGATGCCCTCCAGGCAGAAGGCGCGCTCCTTCTGCCGGCGGCGCGTCAGGCCGGGAAAGGTGATGCCGGCGGCGCGGTTCCATTTGAGGAGAGCCTCGCAGCCCTCGGCCGCCCTGCCCTGGTTGATCAGCTTGACCGCGCTCGAGCCGCAGGCCGCCCTGACGCCGACATGGTAGGCAAAGGAGGTCAGCGCCACGAAGCGGGCATCCGGAAGCGGGGCCGTGACACACTGCTCTATGCCATTGGCATACTGCTGCAGCTCGAGCGAAAGCAGCGCCTTGCATTCTCCCACCGTCTTATAGTCGCCCGGCTTCACACCATTGGTGCTGCCATAGCAGATCGTCCACGGCTGACCTTGAGTGGCCGGGTCAGGATAGGCATGCTGTCGGAGCCCTTCGAAGCTTCCGACCAATGCAACGGCCATCGCGGCCGCGGCGCTACCTTTCTGCAGGCGGTTTGCCATTCAGTTCTCCTGAGATTTTCTGCTGGACGAAGATGCGGGCGACGATCGCCGCAGCGGCGAAGAGCCCCGATGCCGTAGACATGGCGAGCTGGATGTAGAGGTTGCGCGACACCCAGGTCGCGGCCACGAAATTGATGACGGGCTCGAGGACGATGAAGAGCAGAGCGAGCGCCATGAGGCGGACGCTCCAGGCGTGCTTGATCACTGCGCGCCAGTTATGGACGAGCATGGGGTGGGCTCCGGTTGTTGAGGATTTAGCGGGACGCGCCGTTTCAAAAGGCGGTGCGAGTCGGAGTTTCAGTGATGCGTGAGCCCTGTCCGACGAAGACGGACACTAAATGCCGTTGGCTACGACTCTCAAAGGAATGGCTGTCGCCAGATCGGGCTCAAGAAGGAGCAAAACCTAAAAACTACGTGGCACGATCGCGTCGATGATAGCCGCGTACAATCTGGATCTGATTCAAGTGCGGTATTTGACAACTTTCGCCGGGGAACCCACCGCGATCGCGTAGTCGGGAATATCGGCCGTAACAACGGCATTTGCGCCGATCACGGCTCCCGTCCCTATCGTGACGTTCATCAATATCTTGGCACCCGCGCCAATCCAGACATCATCACCAATTTCTACAAAGCCGATTTCGGCCTTCTGAAGTCTGATTGGTACGTCTCGCCTGATACCGTGGCCGTGATCGATGATCTGGACATCAGAGCCGATCAGGACATCATTGCCGATTGATATTCGGTTCTTTGCCGTGATGATGTTTCGCCGGCCGATTACGGTGTTGTTGCCGATGAAGACTTTGGGCTCTGGCATTGTAAGTTGAAAGAACGACTGGTCCTGGATGGTGACGTTATCCCCGACCTCAAGGACGGCATGACCCACCAGGCGAAACTCAGCGCTGCGCTTCACCACGAGATTTTCGCCGGCCGCGGTGAAGTAGCGGAAGCGCTTATAAGCAGTGACGAGCCGCTGGATTACGCCGCCTCGATTACGATACGATGCCTTATCGACCTGTGCCATTTCTACTCCTGGCGTGATGGCAGCATGTCAAACACAGGTGTGGAGCTTATTCAAGAGCTCCTTCCGCAAGGGAAATGGAAGCCATCAGTCCAGATCCAGATGCTGCCGGTGGAACCGCCCACTGCCATCCGAATTTGCCGACTTGTATTTGTCCATATCTCCTGCGATCCCACTGCGAAACCGCTCGCTACCTGGATAGAGCCGACGTTGGCGCCGTCATTGCCGGCGCCGGCAATAAGCGCACCTTGTGCAGGGTCGGATAACAGAGCCGCATTGGTCGTTGCCGACGATGTGAACTCGAAACGCAGCTTCGCTTTGACTTTCACCCCATTTGGCGCTGTTAGCGCCAGAAGGGTCGAGGTCGTAGAGATAGCGGCACTGACAGCATCCTTGACCGGCGTCACGAAGGTATACTCGTCCCTCGGATACATAACGAAAGGCCGAATGTTCGAACTTCCATCCGTCAGCACCACGCCGAAGCATTTCACGATCGTGTAGCCGGTGAGCAGTGTCGTGGTGATGCCGCCGATGGTTGGCGAGGTCGAGAAAACCACGTCGAAAGACAGGTCGGCGTCCTTGCGCAAGGCATAGGCGAAGTATGTCGCATTTGCTGCGACGGCGCCGGCGTCAAGGCCGCCCGCGCCGGTTCCGGCCGCAAATGTTCCCGTCACCCTTTTGGTGAACGACGCTGCGCTGGAAACGAAACTCGACCCCGACCTGGCCGAGCCGGAGGTAAAGTCGATATGGGTGTTCGGGCTCGCGCCGTTGTTGGAAAGGATGAGGCCGACGACGAAATCGCCCACGGCCGAACTGTCGGCTTTACTCTCGATTCTGGCCGCGAGCTTGTTGGTGAAGAAGGCGGCACCGGAACATATGATGTTGACGCTATAGCCGTTCTTGAGGACAAGTGTCGCCGCCCCATCGATCGTCTCCGAGCCGGTGGGATCAATCGTCACGTCGCCACCATCGGCAATGACGCAATAATGCCAGTTTGCGCCAAGCGTTGCGGCAGCGCTCAAGGTGAGCGTCGCTGCCTGGGTGAAGCGATTGACCGCATTGTCGTCTGACGCAGCCGCCGTGTAATCGCCTGACTTCGCAGAATAAACCAAGGCCTTTTCGAAGCTGACGTCGACGCCGTTCTGCGTGAACCCTAGGAGACCACCGCCCTTCAGATACAGGCCTGTCTGAGGGTTGGTGGCGAAACCGATGCCGGGCGCCGAAACCGTGCCGCTTGCCGCTTTGAGTGGCGCGGTCATCGGCGCCGAGCCGTCGCGCGGCAGCGAGTTGGTGATTTCGTTGCCGAGGTCGGTGGTCAACGCGTTCCATGGCGCGGGATCGATGACCTGGCCGACGGAGGGTGTCGTGCCGGCGGGTTTCGAATAGACGCCGGTTGATGGGTTTCTGGGCATTCATCGTCTCCAAAGAAAAAGGCCCCGCGGATTGCGAGGCATTCTTGTTGAGCAAGCTTATCTGAACGACATCGGGCTATCTTCTCTTGAACAAGGGGCGGCGGCGATAGACATCCGCGCTGGCACCGATCACGCCTCTCCGATTCCTGGTCGCACCTGGGTCTGTTTTCCAGGCGCGATCGGCGCCGAGCCGTCGCGTGGCAGGGAGTCGTCAGCGCGTTCCAGGGCGCGGGGTCGATGACCTGGCGGACAGCAGGCGTCGTTTCGGCGCGTTTCGAATAGATGCCGGTTGATCCTGTTCTGTCCCTGATAATCTCCAAACAAAAAGAGCCCCGGGAATTGACTGTTAGGCGGCGCACTTGGTTTGATAGTGACGCCCGCAACATTGCTGCCGATGGCCATCCCAATGCAGATCGCCTGCGGGTGGCTGCCATTATGAACTCCACAGGCTCCCAAGCGCTCAGGAAAGATTTTTGATGAGGAAATTCATATCGATGACACTGGGGACGATGATGGCGATTGGCGGTGCATCAGTCGGCGGTTACATGTTCCTGTATGCCAGCCAACCGGTCAAAATGATTATTTGGGCCATGCCGATAAGCGTGATGGCATTGGGGGTTGCCATTTTGTGGGAAGATATGCGGGGATAGCCCCATCACCACCCACCCCCGCCATTTTGCTGCTGCGGCTGCTGAGAAAGCAATAAAGCTCTTACGAGTGCCTCCGCCTTCGGTTGGCGGACGACTTCCTTCGGCGCCGCATTCAGCGTGGCCTCGTAAAGCGGGGAACGCTGCCGAACCATTCGATCAGCGGCAGACAACGCCCGCCATGTCAGGATATTCGACAGTTCCTTACTGCCCTGGCCCAGGACCGTCGGGACCAAAGCACCCACAGCCGCGCCGCTGGCGGTGGCTCCGGCGCCGCCAGTCTTGCTCGCCACCGCTGCCGCGGCGCCGCCGGCCGCCGCGCCCAGCATCCTGGCCATACCGCTTCCGCCCTCCAGAAATTTTCCTATCCGACGCGTGACGTTCTGGGCCGCGCTTCCCTCGGCAATGGTTTTGAGCGCTGCCAATTCTTCGGGAGAAAAACCGAACATCTCCTGGTCCTGAAGAAGCGTCGAGGCCACACGTTGACGAATCGCATCGGCACCATTCTCGGCCGAATTATGCGGTACAGCGCGCAAATCTGGGGATCTATCAGTCCCGTTCAGGATATCGGAACGCTTTGCGGCTGCGGAATTGCCGCTTGCGGCCCTAAGGGCGTCGGCCGCGTCAGTGGCCTTTCCGGCAACGACCGTCGCCGGATCGGCAGCCTCAATGAACTCGTCCAATTCTCGAATAACTCGCGACGCTGCAGCTTGATCGTTCGGATCTTTGACGCTTTGGACTATTTTTTCGAACGTCTTGCGGGCTGCGTCCAATCCCTCGATGCTCGCGAAGCTGTCTTCCGGAGGAGTGGAGAGCTTGGCGAGAATTTTATGAGTCTTCCCGGCGATGTCTGCGTCGAAACCCTCTTTTTCGAGCTTCGTTTTGGCTGCCTCTGCCATAGTTTTTACGGCATCGGCTGAGTAATCAACACGACTGTTACGCATCATCTCGAAGTTGCGATTTGCTTCGGCATGGAGAGCGTCGCCGGATGGCGGCTCCAGCTTATCTGGCTTTCGCAAGTTCTTGCTCACGCCTGGGACGATTGCCTCTCCTGAGCGAAGCCCCGGCGTTGGCGGTGAGAAGATCGACGCAAATTCCAACGAGCGGCCAATGCCCTCCATGGTCGGCCTGCCATCCGGGCCAAACATCTGTACCTTGCCGCTGTAGACGTCACCCGGAAGCATGAAGGCGCGTTTTGCCATCCCCAGAATGCCGGCGTCGCTATCGAAATATCTGTTCCCGTCGCGGTCCCGGCTGATCGGCCAAAGTTGGCCGATATGACTCTTATCTACAGGTGGAGGGGCGCTATCTGTGGGCTGAGGGAGGCTCCGCAATAGCTTATCAACCAGAAGACTCTGGTCGTCCGGAGAGAGGCTCAAAAAGCTGTCGTCGACGGTCAAATTCTGGCCATTAACCTGGATTGTCGCCATTACTGTTCAATGCTCCACAAGGTGCCGTTCGGTGTTTTGCGCATGTTCGAAGGCGTGGTTCCGGCAAGGGCGACAGGGGTAGCCCGTTGTCTCGGAACGACCGAGGCAGCGACCGGCGGAGTTACCGCTTTCGCTTGTCCTGACGCTACGGGAGTGGCATCGGCCGGGTTGAGCTTGTCATTGCGATCGAATGCTTCGTCGGAGGAGATGATCGGTGCGGGAGCTTCAGCCGCACCCGCACGCTGCTCCTTATCCTCCTGCCTGAGCGCCAGCCCGCCCATCAGGGCCTGGACGAGACGCGCCGCCCCTTGCCACGGCGATTGCACCGGGCTCGTCTCCATGCCCTGCTGCAGCATGGCATAGGCCAGCCGCTTGCGCTCGTCGCTGATCTCATTTTGTGTCTTGCCGGTATCGCCGCCGATGAGGAAACCCCTCATGCCACTGCCCTTTCGTAGTTGACGCGGTCGAAGCCGTCGGCATGTTCGAACACCGCGTCCGGGTGAACCTTGCGCACATCGTCGGACATCAGGCCGATCTGCATCGGGCCGCGGTCCTTGTAGCGGAATGCGTAGACCGGCAGGCCGTTATCCAGCGTGCCGACGCGGCTGACGTCCTGCTTCAGCCGCCGGTCGGATTTCATTGCCCAGCCGCCGAGCAGCGAGCCGCCGAGGCCGAAGAGGCCGCCCATGGCGGCGTTCGACTGGGCGAGCTGCTGGTTGTAGAGGCCCATCTTCTGATTGAAGTTCTCGTTGATCAGGCCGGCCTGGTCGACGGTGGGCAGCTCAGTCGTCGGCGTGTTGACGTAGCTCGGCTGGTGCACCTGCGAGCCGGACATCAGTGCCGAAATCTCGTTCAGCGGTTGGTTGCGCTCGGTCAGGATCGAATTCTGCGCATTGGAATACATGTCGCCGAGATATTGGTCCGAGGCCGCCTGCTTGCGGGTGGAAAAATCGCGCATGGCGTTGTCGTAGGCCGCCGAGCCCATCGAGATGCCCTTATCGGCGAGGCTCTGTTCGAGGCTCGCCTGATCGCGGTGCCATTGATTGTCGAAGCCGGAGCGCCAGTGATCGTTGACATATTTGTCGACATTGCCGGCGCTGAGGTCGACATTGGTGCCGAGGATGCCGGAGACCTTGGCGGTCTGGTCGTTGGCGAGCCTGGCAAGGCCGAGCTGCGTCTGCTGCGTCTGGTCGTAGATCGCCTGGTTCTCGGGCGAATAGGTCTGATAGGCGGAATAGGTCGGCAGCTTATAGGTCTTGCCGTTCTGGTCGGTCATCGTCTGATAGCCGCTGACCTTATATTCCAGCGAGCCGTCGGGCGTATACTGGTTGGTGTGGCTGAGCCCCGCATTGGCGATGGCGGTGTCGACGTTGGTGGCGGTCTGCGCCGCCGCGGTCTGGGTCGGATCAGGCGCCTTGGGAGCCTTTGGCGTGGAGACCATAGGGAAAATCCTCCTTCATGATGGCGTAAAGCAGGGCGTCGCAATCGCCGAAATAGCCGCGCTGGCGGCCCTCCGGCTCAGCACCGACTCTGGCGAGCAGTCTCTGGGCGCTGATGTTGTCGGCGCGGGTGCGGCAGGTGACGCGGCGGCAGCCGAGCTGGTTGAAGACATAGTCGGAGACGGCGCGCATCAGCGTCAGCGACAGCCGGTCGGCGGCAAGCGAGATCTCGATATCGTGCTCGGTCCAAACGTTGAAGACGAAGCCGGCGAGAATCCGACCGCGGTCGACCTGGGCAAGCGTGGTGTAGGGCGGGTGAAAGGTGACGCCGATCCTGGCGCCCACCCAGGCGGCGATTTCGGCGCCGGGTTCTGAGACGATCAAATCGGCGCGCCCCTCTCGTAAAGCAGCGAGCCGCCGACGACAGCGGCTTCCGAGACCGAGCCCGACGAGCCCGAGATCAGCGCCCGGATGGTCGGCGCCAAAGCCGAACCCGCGCCGCCGGCGGAGGCGAATTTGCGCACCAGCGAAATGCCGGGGAATTTCGAAACACCCCAGACCGCTGTTCCCCATTTCGCCGCCGCATTGTTCTCGACGGAAGACAGAAGTGCGGTCGGCACCTTGGTCTGGTAGTCGACCGAGATGCCGCCATACATCAGCGTCGACACGCCGATCTCGGCCGTCACTCCGATCAGCTTGGAAAGCTTGGTCGAGAGACCGTCGCCGAAACGGCTCCAGGCGCCGACCATCAGCGCGTCGATCGCCGCGCCATTGTCGTTTGCCCCGACTTCCGCCTCGTACAGCGTGCCGTCGGCCGCGCCGAAGAACAGCCGGTCCTGCCAGGTCGCCCAGCAGGAGGCCGGCATGCCGGCGAAGCGGCACCAGGCGCCGGTCTCGGTGTTCATCACATATTGATAGGGGCCGAAGGAGGACGGCAGGTTGACGATCGCCATCTGCCGCGCCGGAAAGCTCGCAAGCTGCCACTCCTGCGAGGTGGTCCCGGTCGCCGCGACTGTCGCGCGCCATGTCGGGCCGATCCTGGCGGTAATGGCGCCGAGGCTGGTGGCGCCGCGATCGAGCTGCACCGCCTTGGTGATCGGCACGATACCGTCGGTCGTCATGATCGCCAGATCGGCGCCGATCGAGAGCAGGCAGCGGTCGCTGCCGAGCGGCCGGCCGAGCTTGAAGGTGCCGATCAGGCCCCAATTCGAAACACTCGAAGGATCGGATCCCTGGAAGACGATCACCTCGCCCTCCGAGGAGATCAGCACCAGGCATTGCTGCAGGCCTGTCGACACCGGGATGGTCCAGACGTTGATCGCCACCAGCGTGCCGCCATATTTCATGTTGCCGCCGACCGGCAGCACCGTCGCCGCGCCGCTGACGGCGTCGGTGGCGAGGTACCAGACATTGGTCGAGTCCCGCTCGATGAACCACAGGCGTGAGCGATAGGCGGTGACGGCGCTGAGCAGCGAGGCGTCCGGTATGCCTGTGATCATCGTCGAGGCGACATAGGGCGTGGCGGTCGCGCCCTTTTCCAGCTGGGCGTTGCTGACCGTTCCCGTCACGGTGACGACGAGCGTGCCGGCCGCCGGTGTGAAGGTGAGCGACACCCGGTTGCCGGCGCCCGTGCCGTTCAGCGTGCCGGCGAAGGCGCCGGAGAGCGTCACCGAGCCGGTGCCGAAAAAGCTCAGCGTATAGGCCGTGTTGCGCACGGCGACGTTCTGACTGGCGAGGGACGCGGTGCCGACCAGGAAATTGTTCGTCCAGGAGGTGCCGTTGAAGATCAGCGGCGTGTCGAGGCCGTTGACAAGGCGCAGGAATTCCTGGCCGGCCGGGTTGGTATATTGCTGCACCGACCAATGGGCGCTGGCGAGGCCCGAGACGACCGGCGCGCCGGCCGCACCGCCCACCGTCACGTCGAAGATCTTGTCGCCGGCGGCGGCAAACAGCCGGTTGCTCACGCCGGAATAGGGAATGACCGTCTGCACGTCGGCGCCGAGACCGGTGGAAAAGGCGAGGAAACCGTAGCGGGCGCGCACCCGGTTTGCCTCGGGAAAGAAATTGTCGAGCTGGAAGGCCGCATCTTCAGGCATATCGGCCATCTCGACATCGGTCCGCCAGCCGCCGATCGGCGCGATCCAGTCTTTGCCTGGTGAAACGCGGCGGGTGCGCCCGTTCGGGGGGACAGGTCTGCGGGTCATGGCGTCACCGTGATCGTGCCGGGCCAATAGGTCTCGGGCTGTCCCCGCGCCGGCAGCGAGAGGTCGACCGGGCTTGCGGCGCGATCGGCGCCGATGGCGGCTTCCTTGGTTCGCTCGAAGCTGGCAAGCTCCTCGCCATAATCGAGGCCCTTGGCCCGCTTCCAGCGCCAGATCAGCGAGAGTTCGAGAAGCTCTTCGGGAAAGAGTGCCGTGTCGGTGTCGTTGGCCCAGTTGGCGGCAGTCGCAGCGCCGCCGTTCACCGCCACCCAGAAGCCGGAGACATAGGCATATTCGATCGTCTCGCCCGCAACGTTCGGGTAGATGTCGAGCCTGCCCGCCGCCATGCGCCAGATCTGCGGCACCGGGTTGGCGGCGAGGATCGTCTGGCGCTGCCAGGTCTGCGGCTCCACCGGGCCGTTGAGCGACCAGAGGCGGGAGACGTTCCAGATCCGCGCATTGGCGGCGAAACGGTCCCAGTCACCGGGCGGCTCGGCCGGCTCGGGGGCAGCACCCGTCGCTGCGAATTGCCGCCTCACCATCAGCGCCGACCAGTCATGGGCCCGCATCAGGTCACGGCCGGCGCGGGTGGAGAGGATGCGCAGCTGCATGATCTGCGGATCCGCCGAGGACATGACGGCCGTCGGCGGATCGAGGTCGATCTCCGCGCAGACATTCTGAATGATGGTCAGGAGCGACATGCGGATCTCCGGTTCAGAGCGGTTGGCGTGGGGGCGGCGGGATAAGGTGTGCCGTGTGGCCCCCTCATCCGCCCTACGGGCACCGACCGGGGTTGAGCCACGGGTCTCAACCCGTCCTTCGGACCCCCGCTGGGGAGAAGAGGGAATCGAGACCTCGCGGCATAACCCCTTCGCCCCAGCGGGGAGAAGGTGCCGGCAGGCGGATGAGGGGGCGGCTTGCGTCAGCGCTTCTTCAGGCTACTTGCCGACCGCGGGACTTGCTGCCGCTTTCGCTTTCGAGCGCCTCGAAGCGAACGGCCATCTCCTTCATCTGCGCCTGCAGGCGGCTCACCTCGTCCTTCAGCCGCTCGTTTTCGGCGGCAAAGGCGGAGGCGGCACTGGAGTTTTCGGCGGTGGCCAGATAGGCGCGGGCGGCGGCGGTCAGCTCGTTGGCGCCCATGCCGATCTTCTGCTTGGCGGTGTCGGAAAGCGCTGCCAGCTGCTCGACGGTATAGATATTGACCGCCTCCAGCTCCTTGATCTGGCTGGGCTTCAGATAGGGCCATTGCGAAAGCGGCGTGCCGGTCAGCTGCTCGCGGGCGGCTGCACCCTCCTTGAAGCGCTTATAGGCGTCGGCAAAACGCTGTTTGTCGTTGTCCGTCACCTCGCGGTAGACTTCGGTGTGCTTGTCGCCTGCGATGAAGATGCGGACGAATTCCTTGTCGGCAAAGATCGGCCGGCCTTCCTTCTCGGTCAGGAAGGTCTGCTCGACCGGTTCGAGGCTGAAGGAGGCGTAGATTCCGGTGTTGTCGGGCATGTGCTGGTCTCGCTGTTGATGGCGGGGAGATGGGAAATGGGCGGGGGAAACATCTCCTCTCGTCATCCTCGGCCTTGTGCCGAGGATCTGCTACGCATCGACCGGCAGCAGATGCTCGGGACAAGCCCGAGCATGACGGAAGAGAGGTTTGCAAGCGCTGAAAGTAGCCATGGCGGGCGCCGAAGCGCCCGTCGATTGCTTTAGGTTCAGTTCACCTTCGACAGGAACGGCCGCATCAGCGTCGCCTCGAGCACGCCGGTCGCCGTGATGGTGACGCCGGTGCCGTTGGCCGTGGCATTGGCCGAGAGCGTGATGCTCTGGATGACGCCGTTCGGGCTGTAGCTGATGCCAGCAATCGTTGCGCCGCCCGGAATCCCGGTGCCGGCGACGGCCGCGCCGATGAACGGACCGGACCCGGCATTGAGGCCGGAAAGGTTCGTCAGCACGGGAGACCCGTTGATGGTGGTTGCCGCAAACGTCTGGTTGGCGGCGGCAAAGTTGACGTTAGCGATCGCCTTGGTGCCCACCGTCGCTGAGGCAGGCGCACTTGCCTGGCCGGCCGTGGTGGTGGTTTCGGCAACGACGAGGGCAGCCGTTGCACTCGCCACCTGGGCCGGCGCCTGGCCGTTGCGCTGCAGCCAGATGTAATAGGTGCCGGCGGCAAGGGTGATGGCGCCAACCGGACCGCCGGTCAGCGTCGGCGGCTGGGCCGCACCGGAGAAGACGCCGCAGCGCTGGCCGACGACGGCACCGGCCGTGGTCAGCAGCGAAGCGACATAATCCTTGGTCCACTGGAACCACTGACCCGGCTGAAGGGTCGTCTGCGCGGCCAGCACCAGCTGGCAGTAGACCCATTCGGATTCACGGTCGCCGCCGGCGACCGCGCCGAGGGCGAAGTTCGGCCCCGGAATCCCGGAGCCGGCAACGATCGAGCCTTCGACGACGAACGGGTTCGCGCCAAGACGATCGGTCTGGGAAGTTGCGATGGTCATGGAGTTGATCCTTTCGTTCGATCAGGCGAACAGCACGCCCTGCAGGAAGGCGTTGTTCATGGTGAGGTTGCCGGCAAAGCCCATCAGCTGCACGAAGGCATCCTGGTTGGTGTTCATGCGTTCATCGCCGATCGGCGCCATGTCGCGGTCGCGATGCGGGCGGTAGAACAGGTATTTTGTGTTCAAGAAGAACATCTGATTGACAGGCGCGCCGCCGCCGAAGCCGCCGTCGAAGATCACGTCGGCGCCCATGTATTGCAGCGACTGAAAGCCGGCCATGCCCTTGTCGGCCGAGGTGATGCGCTGGATCGCCTGCAGCGATTCCCAGTAGAGGCGGAAGAAGTTGTTGTCGGCGACGACGAGATCGGGCGCGTCGGAGCCGCGCACGCAGGACATATAGAGCCGGTTCATATAGCTCTGGATGTTGGCGTTGGTGGCCGCCGCGCCGCCATCGGCCGAGGCGGAGAATTTCTGGTTGCGCCAGAAACCCCAGGTGGCGCGCGAGATGCCGCCGACGGTGCCCGAGGTCGGCGAAGTCGAGATCAGCAGCTGCAGGCCGCCGATCTGCCGTCCGCCATCGGCCGTGCCGTCGGAATAGCAGTCGAGCGCGATGTTGTTCTTCAGCGTCGTCTCGGCGTTCTCGATGCGCTGCTCGAGCAGGTCGAGGATCGCATCCTCGCCGGAATTCTGCAGCTGTTCGAGGCCGGACATGGAGACGGCGACCGCGGCCTGCTTCAGATCGTATTCGGCGGCGGTGATGACGTCGGAGGGCTGCACGTTCAGGATGTCGTAGCCGCTATAACGCTTGAAGGTGCTGTTTTCCTGGTACTGCAGTTCCTGGACGATGGTGCGGCCGCCGGAAACCGGCTTCTTGCGGCCGCGGCTATTGAGACGGGTGAGAAGACCGTTGTTCTTCGTCACGTCGTCGGCGACCGTGCCGCTGCGGTTGCGCAGCGTCGTGGTGACGATTTCAGAGAGGTTGGGCGAAATGGGCATCGATCATTCCTTTGATCAGAATTGGCCTGTGATCAGACTTGGCCGCGCGAAAAACGCATGGCGTCGCGCAGCGAGTCGCGGATGGAGGTGGGCTGGCCTCTTGCCGCATCGCGGGTCGGGCCCGGGGCGGAAGAGCCAGAGATGGATCGCGAGGCGCGGCGGGCTTGATCTGCCGCTGCGACCCTCTGGGCATGCTGTTCTCGGACGAAGGCCGGCGCAGTCTGGCTGATCAACTGCTGGCGAATGTCCGGGCGCATCCAGCATGCGGCGTCGTAGGCGTCCTGAAGCGTCGATGCCCGCCCCGCATTGATGAGGGCAACCATGTCGTCGAGAACGTCTTCGGCATGCGCATTGGCCGGATCGGAAAGAAAGGCATCGACTTGAGTTTCGGTGTCTCTCTTCCTCAAAACATGTTCGACCGTGGCCTCGACATTGATGGGCCGAGGTTGCGGCGCTGCCTGCTCGTGTCGCTGAAGGGCCTCCCCTGCCCGGCCGTTGACCAGGGCGTGAAGATTAACCCCGGCCACCCTGGCGACATGAAGCACGGTGTTGACGGGATCGCGGATCAGCGCGTTTTCCCAGTCGATCGCCCGGCGCATGACATCGGCATGGGTCATGCCGGCCTGGCGGACGATCGGGGTGAATTCTTCGAGCCCCTTGTAATCCTGCAGGACGCGGAAGCCGCGATCGACCTCCTGCTCCCGCTTGGCAATCGCCGCCTGCACTTCGCTCGGCAGGCTTGAAAACTGCGCCTTGGCCTCCGCCGACCAGCCGGGCGGAACCCGGTTGGCCATGGCGGCCGGCTGTTCGTCGCCCTGCACCCGGCTCTGTGCCTGTGGCGTCTGCTGCCGGTCGACGCCGGCCTGCTCCTGCCCCTTGGCGAGGAAACGGCCGTTTTCGCCGTCGCGCGGCTGGGCCGCAAGATCGCCCGGTCCATTGCCGTCGACGGTGTCGATCGCCGCCTGCAGGCTGTCGCGGATGCTGACCGGCTTATCGCCGGACGAGTCAAAATCGTCGCCGCCGTTACCGGCCTCGTTGAAGTCTTCCATATCCATGGGGAAAGTTCCTATTTCGGGGATTGATGCCCGCTTCATCCTTTGTGCATGTCGTTATCCCGGAACCGCTGCACACTTCCGGGCGACATGCGTCAGGCGTTGTATTCGGCGTGGACCCGCCGCAGTTCGTTGCGGATCGCCTTCCGGTCCGCTTTGGGTTTTTCGATCGCCTGCGGCGTCTCATTGCCGATCTCGACCACGCCGGCTTCCCGATAGGCGGAACGAAGCTTGGCCTTCGAGGTGTAATGCCGGCCGTCATGCATCGACTGGATCTCGATGCTGTCGCTGACGAAATGCGGCGCCGGCAGATCCGACCGCGCCAGGGTCTGCGCCGGCAGGCAATTGTGCGGCCATCTGTCGAGTGCGTGCCAGCCGCCGCAAACGCGGCAATAGCGTTCTCTCATGCTGTTGCTCCCGGCAAACCTATTGGTAGAGGGATTGGGCGGCGCGCATCTGGTCGATCGCCTGCGCCGCCATTTCACCGCGCGCCTGTTCGGCTGCGGCGCGGTGCTCGATCTCGGCCTGCGCGACGCCGAGCTCGGCCTTGCGCTGTTCGGCGCTGGCCTTCACCTCGGCCGTCTTCAGCTTGAGCATCTCGCCGGGCGCAGGCTGCGGCTCCGGTTTTGGCGCACTGGCGGCCTGGGAAAGCTGGCCTCCGACCTGCTCCAGCATGCTCTCGAGCTGACGGCCGGCCCGGAAGCCGCGGGCGGCAAAGAGCAGCGTTTCGACCATAACAGGCACCAGCATCGGCGACTGCTGCGCCATCGCGCCGGCCTGCTGCATGAAGCCGCCGACCATCTGGACGAATTCCATGCGGCGTTGCTTTTCGGCGTCCTCGTCGGGCTCGATCGTCGAATCCGTCTCAATGTCGATCTGGAAACCGCGAATGCTGTCATTGCGGAGCAGCTGCACCACCTCGTCGATCGTCGGCTGCCCCATCATCTGTTGCAGCTGCGGCGGCAATTCGGGCGGCGCCATTTCGGGGGACGACTGGGCCGGCTGGCCCATCTGCTCGGCCCGCATCGCCGTCTGCTGCGCCGCCATCTGCATCTGCTGCATCTGCATCTCGACCTGCTGCTTCTGAGCCATCGTCGGCAACTTGATGCCACTGACCAGCATCAGCGTTTCCGGCTGGAACTGGTCGCAGATGATTTCGCCGGCAAGGCGGATGATGTCGCGGGCAAAGCGGGCGAGCTCAGCCTGGCGGTCGCGGATGCGGATCGAGCCCCACTGGCTCTTGATCCGCTGCGCCGTCGCCGTCTCCGACGCCTGGGTATCGCCGCGCACGATGTCCGATATGCCGGTGATCTGGTAGACATCTTCGATCAGCTGCTTGCGCGCCGCCATGCAGGCGACGATCACCTTCTGCACCTCGTCGATCGGCAGCGTCACCACCGCCTTCGAGCCGCCCTTGTCGGTGAAGGCGGCCCATTCCGGGATCGGCACCATCACCATGTCGTTTTCCGGCCGCATCGCCTTCTCGATCGCCGGCGAAATGGCGCCGTCGCCGGAGGGATAGAAGACCTTGAGGCGCAGCTGGTCGGTCAGCTTGTTGATGCGCCTGGTCAGCAGGTCGATCTCATCGCATTGCTGCTGATAATAGACATAGTCGGGAACCGGGATCAGCGAGCTCGTCGACATGGTGCCATAGGCTGGGCGCGGGCATGGCCAGAAATGCGTCAGCTCCAATGGCGGCTCGGAGACCTCCAATGCGACCGGCGAGCCGTCGGCGATCCAGACGGTATAGTTCTCGCTCTTGCACCAGATCTCCCAGACATGGGTCTTGCCCTCATTCTCGGCGCGCTCGGCCTGGCTTTCGCCCTTGCGGGCGCCGGCAGCATCGGCCGCGCCCGAGGCCATCGCCGCACGGCCGAAGCGTTTTTCCATTTCGTCGTCGGTCATCGGCACGCGCCGCGCCACCCAGGTGACGTCCTTCCAGCGGCGGGCCGGCGAGTGCAGGAAATCCGACCAGTGGACATAATCGATGCAGACGCGCTCGTCGGCAATCGCCTCCATGGACGGGCCGCCGATCTCGCCGGCAAGGCCATCCGCCGGCGGGTCCGACGGCGCCACGCCCATGTCGAGCGGCTCGAAATCGGCCTCGTAGCGCAGCCACACCGTGCCGCGGGCGCAGAGCAGGAAATCGTCGCGCACCGCCCGCATGATGGAATCGAGGTCGGCCTCGTCGCCGGTATAGGCGAGATTGCGCTCGACGATTTCCGAGGCGATGCGCGCCACCGGCTCGGCATCCTTGAAGCGGCGCTCGACGACCGGCTGCGGCACCCGGGCATAGACGGCCGGCTGCAGCACCGCCGTATTGGCCCAGAGCATCGGAAAGCGGCGCTTGGCCGCGCTGGTCTGGTCCGACTGCTGGTCGAGATAGATCTTCTCGATCTTGCCGCAGCGGTCGTGCCAGGATTTGAAATAGCGCTGGGCGCGTTCGAGCTCCTGCTGCCAATGGGCGCCGACCTTGGCCGGATCCCAGCGCTGTTCGCCCTCCAAAGCCATCGTCTCATCTTCCATCAAACACGCTCGCTATGTCTCGGGGTGGACTCGGCAAATTCATTGAATGTCATCGTCTGGAATGTCGGCAGCGGCTTACGCTCGGGCTTCAGCGGTTCGGGCGCCAGGCCAGTGAAGATGATCGCCAGAGCACCGAACGCGTCCGCCCCATGCGAAGCCCAGTTGTGCAGTGGCTCGTCGCGGAAGACGCCGAGATCCTCATCCCAGTCCTTGCGGTAATTGCGCAGGCATTTGATGCCTTGGGCGCAGCCGGCCTGGTCGAACTCGACTTTTGCCAGGATGCGCCGCGTGCCATTGATGCGGTCGTGGACATAGGCGCGCTCGACCTTGCGCACCGTGCCGAGACCACGCGCCTTGACCTCTTTCAGCATGATTTCGATGCGGGTCATGCCGCCGCGCGTCCATTCCCGCACCTTGATGTCGTGCGGCATGTTGTGGACGCCGTAGATATAGCCATGTTCGCCCGCCCGCCGCTCCAGCTCGTCGAGCATGCCGTCCATGCCGGTGCCGGTATGCTCGAAATAGCCGATCATCCTGACCCGGCCGGGCAGCACCTGGAACAGCCAGACGCTATTGGCGTCATCCATGCCGATGTCGGAGATGGTGTGGACGGGGTAGCCTTCGACATGCGGGAACACGCCGATGCGCTCCTCGGCGTCGGCGATCGCCATCTGGTCGGCATAATAGGCGCCCTCAACACTTGCCTCGAAGGCTTCGGCGGGCGTCGAGGGATATTCGCGCTTCATGTCACCGAGCTGGATTTCGGCCTTCTTGATGTACCAGGCCTTCTGCCCCGCCGTGAGCGTGATCCCCTGTTCGGCAAGCTCTCGGAAATATTTGACGAAGGCGTCCCCGATGATGACGCCCTCGGGCGCGATCGAATATTGCGGCTCCTTCCACCAGGGAAAGAAGTGGAACTTGAAATCGAGTTCGCTCAGAACAAGCGCCTGGCGCTGCTTGACCTGGGCATCCTCGCAGAGCGCGTAGAAATGCCCCTCCTGGCCTTCCGCCGTGCTTTCGACGAAGACCATCTGGCCGGCCTGCACCGTGTTCAAGGCGCCGGTCCTGACTTCTCGCGCCTTCTCGGGATATTTGGCGCAGAGCTTTCCATATTCGGAGATATGCAGATATTGCAGCGTGCCCGAGCGCAGCGAGGTGCCGACGCGGATGCTCGAATTGTTGGCGAGCAGCAATTCGGTCTGGTTGGTCCTGACGACAGGCACGGCGTTGCGGATGCCTTCGGGCAGATTGTCATAGGGATATTTGATCTTGTCCCGGAAGATCGTCTGCACGTCGCCGAGCGTATGGGCGATGGTGCCGGCCCTGATATCGCGGTTGAAGACGCAGGCATCGAGCATGAAGATCTGGATGAAGGTGGTCAGCCCCAGCTGGCGGGCCTTCAAGAGCACGTTGAGATAATGCATCTCCTCGAACAGGCTCGTCTGCATCACGTTCATCTCGAACCTGACGCGCCTGCCCGCCTTGTCGGTGATCCAGTAGAGATTGTTCAGCCGCCAGCGCCAGTCGGAAAACTGGTCAACCGCCGCTTGGAAGTCCGCGCGTCCTGCCATTGACCGCCTCCAGCAATTGCGAGACTTCGCCGGTCACGCTCTGTTCGGGCTCGACCTTGGCGCCATATTTCTTCGGCCTGAGCTTTTCGGCGACCCATTGGCGGGTGGCGATGCGCAGCTGCGAACGCCTGATCGCCTCGCCATTTTCCTGCCAGCCGGTGGTCTCGCCGGCCGCATTCTTCTTTTCGATCCAGTCGTCGCTGCTGTTGTCGGCGATCTCGACCATCTCGTCGACGAAGCTGTCGGCCATGATCTCGCGGGCCAGCGCATATCGCGCCCGGAACGACGCCTTCTCCTCGTCCGCCAGCCAGGACAGCACCGTCGATTTCGCCGGCATGTCCTCATCCCGACAGATCGAGCGCAGGCTCTCCCTGTCGGCGATGCGCGCGCAGATTTTTTCCGCCAGCGCCTGGCTGAACTTGGTCGGCCTGCCCATCGGTCGGGGTCTAACGCTCAGAACAAGGCAATAATGTTGGAGGCCGTTGTCCCGGTCAGCGCCACGATCGCCGCATGAACGGGAAGGATTGTCCCGGCCGGCACGCTCTTGAAGATGACAGGATCCACGTCCCGCCGCGGCGCAATCGCCACATCGCCGGCCGTGCCGATATAGAGCGCACGGGCCCCGACAATGGCGCTATCGTTCGGCGTCACCGCGGCGGCCCGCGAGGCCGGAGCAATCGAGGGGTCCATGCAGTTCTCCTTGTGAGGGGTCTTCGATCGGAACGCGGCAGCACGCCGCCTCGGCATTTTGCCGGGCCTGCCCGCCGACCTCCGCCCCGCCAGGCCTGACCCGAGGGGAATGGAGTTTGTATCAAGCCGGCGCAATCAAGCGGGTTTGGCAAACCGCTACCCCACCCTCCGTCATCCCAGGCCTTGAGCCTGGGATCCATGCCCGGTCCTGATGGAGGCCAACGTGGATCCTCGGGTCAAGCCCGAGGAAACGGAGCAAGAGGTGAGCTCCGTCGCAAAACCGCGGCGACGGCGCGATGACGCTGGGCCCCTCACGGGCCCTGGCGGGTGGCAATTTGATCGAAGGGCGAGACCGGCTTGACCGCCGACATCACCTCTTGATTCAATATTCGCAGCTTGGATTTACGGTAGTGATAAATGATCTGCCGGGGGGTGATCAAGGGCCAGATCGTCGGTCCCGCTCCCATGCGAAATCGAGCCCTGCGCGACCAGGTGGACGCCAGAATCCACGCGCTGCTCCGGCTGCGGCTTTGCTGAAACGCCACCCCACCCTCCGTCGTGCCAGGCCTTGAGCCTGGGATCCATGCTCGGTCCTGATGGACGCCAACGTGGATCCTCGGGTCAAGCCCGAGGATGACGGAGCAAGGGGTGAGCTCTGTGGCAAATCCACGGTGGTGGCTCAATGAGGCTGGACGCCTCGCAAGCCTTGACGAGAGGCGCATTCGACCGGAGGACGACAAATCTCGAAGCCTGGATTTACAGTAGTGTTAACTGACCTGCTTGGGGGTGATCAAGCGCTTTCAAGCGCGGAATTCGCCTCGATATTACTTCAAAACCAAATTCAGGAGTCCTGCCATTGAACGACGCGGCCCTCACCTGAGCCGATGATCACACCGAGCTGGCGTTCGAGGTCAGAGTTTTGCGGGATAGTGATCAAGCACGCATTCCGCCAGAATGTCACCGATCGCTTCCACGAGAAGCTCCCCCTCGGCGGGCATGTGCGTCATGAGAGTATGAGAAGGATCTTCCAGGTGGTGCGGTGGCTCCGCCTCTAATGGGTCTTCGATAAAATGCGACAAGCTCTGCCCATTCAACCTTTCGTCAAGGATCTGCATCACAGATCCGACGTTTAGTTTCGCGAGAAGCCCCTTAGCCTTGTATTGCAGTCGAGCGCGAGACCTGATCTCGTTCACTTTTTCATCATGGGTGCCGCCGAAACGCTCCATCCAATTGAACGAAGTCATATTATCATCGCGCGGTCGTGACCAGAAAGCGGTGCCCTGTATATCTGGAACACCGTCTCTGTTTTCTATACATCTGGGCTGAATATAACGGAGTACGTGAGCGTCCCCAGGAAGACGATCACCCTTCATTTATGAGCAGCCGCCAAAGCTGTTTCTGCTTTATAAGATCCTTCACTTCCGAAAGATTTACCTGCGCAAATTCTCTCAGCATCGCGCCCTCTTGAAGATGAAAAAGGACGTAGTTGACAACGTCGCTACCCTTGAAGTGCAACGCTATTTGTTCCCTATCCGCATTCTTCCACACTGCCCTGATCGCGCCGGTATCTACGATCGAGAGCGACGGCCTTACAGAAACCCTGTTGACCAACGAAAACCTTAAAAAGTCCGTCAACGAATCCACCAAGATCGCTATGCCATCATCGGCGGCATCGTCTCGAAGGTCTTGCAAGCGCTCGACCAAGCCTGGCCAAAGTTCCGCTGGTTTCGTAAGAACCTTACTAGGATGCGTACGGGATTGGGATTCCGACCTCGCAAGTGGGCAAGATCGCGATGGTATCCTCCAGCTCATCCCGATAGGGGTATAAACGGGCTTCTCGCTTCCAAACATTATTCCCGGACTATCAGAGCGATCAGCGGCGGCAGAAGAAACCCGAACTACGAACGCCCGAGAGGGAACGATGCTACCTCGAACCTGATAATGATCGGATATGTCGTCGAGAATAATCTGACCATCGTTCCACCCGTACGGCTGATCGATATCAGTCGTGTCAAGTCCGAGAGTATTGTACGCTGGTCCGCGGCCATACGTGTTTGGCCACATACATGTTTCGGTTGAGTTCACAACTTCGGGCTCAAGGGCTAGCTGAAACATCAAAATATCTCTTGCCGGCGGGCGGCTACCAGTGTTTTCGCAATAATTGCGAGACCGTCGCGAGCTTCCTTCGGTGACAATATAGGTCCTGGAACTACGGTGTTAAAGTCAAACTGCACAGCCGCAGCCCAGAATTCTCTCAGGAGCATTTGTGATGGGCCACCGGGCGTAAACTGGCCGAAAGCGGCATCCGCATAGACTTGTACTATCTCAGTAGACCACTTGACGAGTCTGTTTAACTCAAACCCACCGTCCGTTATCCTTGAGTTCATCTGCAGCAGAAAATCGCGAACCCCTTTTATATTGAGGCCCTTGGCCGGAAGAACTTTAATAAGCTCATTGTCGGCTTCATCCATGTCGTTCGAATGTTTGGCGAGCCGGACGTTGATAGCCGCACGGTTGATCAAAATCAATGAGTCGGCGATCTTGGATGCGGCTTCCCGGACACTCTCCACTGCGTCATCAATATCGTTTTGTAGCTCCGGAAAGCCACCGCTCGCGATTTCGAGACCGGAAGGATGAAAGACTACGTCAACCCGCCCTGGCTGCGCTTGGACAGATCTGGTACGCCCGTCCTTCGCGGTAGACGCGATACCCAATTTTCCGAATTGCGGGTGGCTTGCTTCGTTCGTCGTTTCGGCTTCTGCGCCGAACGCCATCTGGAATAACTCTGCGGGTGTGACTTTATGAGGCGCATTCATAAAGAGTGACGCCTGAATGTTCTCGGCGCCCCATGTGCTAAGTCTAGAAACAGCTTCCATATTTCTCCCCGAACCGCTCAAGTCCTAGCGGTTGAGCCGCGCCATTGCAATATTGGTAATGCAAATTGATTAACGCACTTTCCGCCAACTCCTGCGCTGCGATTATCGTTCGGCAATTATAGCATTTGTCCCACTCGTTTCCCGGTTCGAAAATGTGAGACAAATCCTGAGGGAAAGCACACAAAAATCAACGACAGTTTTAGTTTGGTGGAGCACCATGCCGGGGTCAAAACCTCGATTGCGCGATCCAAATCAAGAAGTCCTGCCATTGAACGAAGTCGTTGAGGCTGCATACTATGTATGGCAATTCCTGCCGGAGGCGCAGGCAATGAACAAATCCCGCAGTCTGGATTTCCGGCAGTCATAACTGATGTGCCAGGGGGTGATCAAGGACTGACGTGGATCGCTTTTGAAATCAAACCTGCCCGACCAACTGGCGGCAGAATGCCATCCGCTATCCAGCAAGTGTGGCGAAACGCTACTCCACCCTCCGTCCTCCTCGGCCTTGAGGATCCATCCCCGCTCCTGATGCGGCCGACGTGGATCCTCGGGTCAAGCCCGAGGAGGACGAGCAAGGGGTAGCTCCGTGGCAAATCCGCGGCTGCGCTCATTAACCGCGGCCGGCTCGCAGGCGTTGGCGAAAGGCGCAGTCGACCGCCGGGTGATGCCGGCTTAGCCGACCTCACCTCTGGATTCAAATCTCGCAGCTTGGATTTACGGCAGTCATAACCGACCTGCCGAGCGGTGATCAACGGCTTGGGAGCATGAAAGTTCGCTTCAATACCGCTTCGCTGAGAATGGTGGAACCAATTCTTGTATGTACATTTATTTGCAAACCGTCGCGAAATATTGTACATACAATCATGAAAATCACCTGGGACGAAGCCAAGAGGATCGCCAATCTTCAAAAGCATGGCTTCGACTTCGAAGACGTCTTTTTCTTTGATTGGAAGAATGCCGTCATCACCAGCAGTCGTGACGGCCGTTTCAAGGCGATCGGCTATTATGAAGACGGAACCGCCGTCGTAATTTATGCGCTGCTCGGCAGCGAAGCGGTTTCGATCATCAGCTTTCGCCCGGCCAGCAACAAGGAAAGGAAGGTGCTCCCATGACCGCCAAATATCCCGTCAAACAGCGGTTTGAGCCCGGCGACGGCTATTCGAAAGAGGATTGGGATGCCGTCGACAGCCCCGAGCTTACCGACGATGAGCTTGCGTCCACCAGACCGGCGGCAGAAGTCCTGCCTAAGGCGTTTTTCGACCATATCGAGGAGGTGCGCCGAGGCAGAGGCCGGCCGGCGCTCCAACAGACAAAGCAGGCCATCACCATCCGGCTCGATCCCGATGTGATCGAACATTACCGGTCAGGCGGCAAGGGATGGCAGAGCAGGATCAACGACGATCTTCGGAAGCTTTCGGGGCTTGGGAAATAATCGCACTACCTCTTCGAAATTGCGTCCGGATCAAATCTCGCAGCCTTGGCGGGAGGCTGTCGATCACACGGGTGGAGGAGCCTGTGAAAACCGCGAGACTTTTTCTGTGCCTTGTCGTCTTCGCTGTCACCGTGCCTGAGACCGCGGCCACGGCCGAGGAATTGGTTCACTTCGAAAGCGTGCCGGTAAAACTCAGCCCGTTTCGCATCCGCAAAGCCCGGGAATTGGGGGAAACTCTGCCTCAGCCGCAAGGCACGCCATTGCTCGGATATTTGTCCCGCCCCGAAGGCGACGGCCCCTTCCCGGCAATCGTCGTCATGCATGGATGCGATCACCTGCGTTCGAGCGTCAGGGAGCTTTGGCCGAAACGGCTGGTCAGATGGGGCTATGTCGTGCTCGTTGTCGACAGCTTCACCACCCGCAACCTTGCCGACCCGTGTCGAAGCCTTCTTCCTGTCCGCGCCTTCGATGCCTATGGCGCTTTGGATTTCCTGTCGAAATCAGGCTTTGTCGACCCGCAGCGCGTCGCCTTGATGGGCTTCGCCGCCGGCGGTACCGCGACTTTGGATGCGACGAAAATCGAAGGATACGAGCAGCTGATGGAGCGCAAGTTCAGGGCGGCAATTGCCTATTATCCCGCCTGTGACGCAGATCGGGGCGATCCGACTGTGCCGACCTTGATCATGACCGGCGAACGAGACAATTGGAGCCGGGCTGAACGGTGCCAGAAGCGGCTTGCCCGCCTCAGCGACAATGCCCCGCCCGTCGAGCTCAACGTCTACAAGGGCGTCTATCACAATTTCGATGCGCCGGAATTCATGGTGGGAAGGAGGGTGCTGGGTCATATCGAAAAATACGACCCCGACGCTGCGGCGAAGTCCATGCGCAGCGTTTACGCCTTTCTTCGAAAGTATCTGGCGAACTAAAGCTTCGGTGATCTCCCGGCAAACACTGACGGTGCGTTTGCACCAGGACTAAACGCTGCTCGGCCCCCCTGAGGGCGTCGCCTGGCTGGACGATGAAAACGCCTCTTCGGCGCTCGGCACTTTCCCCTCCGGCGTCAGATCGTCGACGGCCTTGGGAAGATCGCGGCTCAGCCGGCCGAGGATCTCCTGATGCGAGAGGCCGGTATTCCTGGCGATCTCGTCCAGGACATCCGGGCCGAGGGCTGTGGCAAGTTCGCCGTCATTGATGCCGGCATTCTGCCCGCGGCGCACCCAGGACTCCATCTTGTCGCCCTGGCCGTTCTGCTGAAAGGTTTTCAGGAGGTCGCCGATACCGCCGCTGACGATGCTGCCGGAGCTTAAGCCGCCGAGAAGGCCACCGAGACCGCCGGAGCCGGCCAGTCCGCCGAGAATGCCGCCGAGCCCGCCTGACGGCTGGCCTCCGGCGCCTGCCTGCTGCGGGTTCTGGAGGCCCCGCAGGAGCTCCCGGATCTTGTCCCTGTTCTGGTAACCGGCAACGGCAAGAACGGCGAGAAGCGCCTTCATTTGACCGCTCATCATGATGAAATCCTCCTGTGGTGCTCCGGGGGTTCACGCCGGCCGGAGTGCTGATTGGGCGCAATGTTCACACGTGGAAAGCTTCCCCGCCGGCGGGCAGAACGGCCCGTGCCGGTGGCACTGTTCGACTGTCTCAAGGCACGGTCAGATTTCCGGGCAACCGCGCCGGTTGGCGAAAACCATCCGATCCGGCCCGCGGCGCGTCATCCCCTCGACGACGATGCTGCGCGGCGACATGCGGACGATACGGGCCCGGCGCAGGCCTTCGCTGCGGGCGATGTCTAGCGCATCGTCGGGATCGCAGCGGCGCGGCCCCCGGCGGTCGTAGCGGTCGTAATCGCGATCGCGGTCGTAGACGCCGACGCCTCCGGGGCCGATGCGCAGCTCCATATCCTGCGCGGCCGCAATCGTTGGTGCGATCGTCAGGCCGCTCATGGAGGCCAGGCCGATCAACACGAACTGAAGAGACTTATGCATGGATTCCTCCCATGGCCTTGTTGCTTATCGCCATACCAACATCGCCATCGGGATTTTGTTCCGTGAGGCCGGAGGAGCCGGCGCAGGGGAGAAAGCTGGAGCCTGCCACCGCAACGCGGAGCGGCTCAACGTGCTCAGGCGTGATGCTCCAGCCAGGCGACAGCGAAGCTGCAGATCGAAGCCGCATCGACCAGCACCGATGGCGCGTCTCCAATCAGGCCCTGTGCGCCCTGCCCGCCGGCGAGAAAGGCACTGACGATCCGGGCGAAGCAATCGCTTTCGAGCCCGGGCACGACCGGGTCGCCGGTGTCGAATTCCTCGAGCATGCGCCACACCACGCCGGCCGGCGTGGCAAAGGGCACTTCATAGCGGCGCAGGCGCTTGTTCGGGATTTCAGCCAAGTGCTCGGCATGGTGGAGAAGGGTCATCGTGTCGAGCGGGGCTCCGGCCATGAGGACCTTGCCGCCGGCTGCCACGAGTTTGGCGAGCGGAGAGCCCTCGCCATAGCCGTAATCGAGCGGGTGGTCGGCGGTGAGCCAGTCGGCTCTGGCGCCGATCGCCGCGACCGAGGCGCCCGGATTGCCGCTGCGCCGCGCCCCTGCCGTCGTTCGAAGGAATTCCGGGAATATGCCATTGTCGCGGATCGCCCGGGAGGTCATGGGGTCGAAAGGCGCGATATGGTCGCGCCATTCGAAAGGAACACGGCGGTTCTCGTCGAGCAGTTCGTCATAGGCGCCGTTCCAGTCCGTATAGGCGACGATGGTGCCTGAAGGGCCGACGACGTCGCGCAGCGCATCGATGAACATGTCGGGACCGTTGAGCAACCGCCCCAGCCTGCTCATGGCGGCATGCACCATAACCATGTCGCCGAGGCGAAGTCCGAGCTTCTCCAGATCCTTGGCGAGCGAGAGACGGGTGTGAAAGTGCGGAGCGGTCATCGGCCAACGATCGTCAGGACGTGACCTGGAGTCAACGCTCCCCGTCCGGACTTTCAGGACACCATGCAGAACAACAAGGACATGAACCTGATGGTCATCGATGACGCTGATCGTCCCGGGTCTGGGCACCTGATGGGCTGATTTTTCAACATGGGCAGCAAACCCCGCAGGCCAAGTTCCACCGCTGATGGCATCGACGGACCTTCTCGAGGGCACGGGGAACTTTCGGCCGGCATCCGATGCGCGTGCCGCAGACCATTTCACTCACACGATGGCCCGGGTTCCATACGGCCACTTACATCTTGTCCTAGTGTCCTCGCGCCACTATGTCCGCGGAGCGTGTGTCACGCCGATTTCACGCGATTTCGACGGCGGCTCTGGTTAGATTCTGCTGAGATTTCGCCAGCAAGATTTTGGCTGAATCGGAACGCGTTTCGGACAGCACCGCCGGCCGGCGCAATGGTGAGGGCCGATCAAGCGTTGCCCCTCCAGGGTGGGCGGCGCTCGGCCTGTTTTGATCTTGATCATGCTGCATAAGGAGGCAGCTGAAGATGCTATTCCCGGTGCATTCAAAGACGATCGCCGAACTTGATTACGACAGCCAAACCTGCCTCTTGCGGGTGCTCTACAAAGACGGACGAGTAAGCTCTGTTCCCGATGTCGCTCCCACGCACGTGATGAAAATTGTCGCGCGGCTTCCCGTCGAAAAATCGTCATACCTCATGCAGACGGCCATCTGAGACGGGAAAGCGGATCAGTCAGACAGCGCCTCTTTCCGCGTGGAACCTTTCCTGGCCGACCGGGATGGATCCTCTACTGCCGATCGCTTCCGCCGAGGCCATCCTTGCGATCTATGAAAGCGTCGGCTTCATCCACCACGCGTTCCTTGATGGCATCATGAGTATCGGACGCCACGTCCACGGCCGTGTGATACACTTCCGACGCGACCTCTTTACCCTGCGCGACGAGATCCTGGGTCTCACGGCTGAGGTTATCTCTAGCGCTATCTGCGGCTTCGCCGACCAACTCATCCTCGGTGTCGGTATGGGGCAGCGCCGCGCCGATTGCTGCACCGACCGCGAAAGCCAGAGCACCGCCGACTAGCGGCTGGTCGCGGAAATGGGTGAGGATCGCCTCGTTGAGTTTGCTCGTTTGCTCCTGAAGACTGGTCGCCGCCGAAGAGGATCGGCTCGACAGCGAGCTCGCCGCGCCTGAGGCACGGGCGCTGAGGTCGCTCGCGGCGCTTTTCGCCTGCTCCCATTTCTCCGCCGCCCAGCCGGTTGCCGCGTCGAGCATTGCACCAGTCTCGTCGGTGATCTGGCTGATCTGTTTTCCGCTGGCGTCGGCGAAGCCACGATAGGTCTTGCCCGCCTCGTCCATGAAATGGCCGGCACGACCTCCTGTTTCGTCTGTCAATGCCTTCAACCTCTTGCCGGATTCGTCGGCAAAATGGCTGTAACGCGCTCCGTTTTCCATTGCCGGCGGACCAATCCTGCGGACTTGGCCGGTCGCCGGATAAAGCGGATATTCAGGATCCTCCCTCCAGGTCGCCGAGTCACCTGATGACGGACTGCCTTTTGCCATGAGCCAGGCGAGGCTCACGCCCATCAGCGCGACCGGCAGAGGGTTCGCCTTGAGCGCGTGGCCAAGATTGCTGACATACTCTGCGCCGCCGCTTCCCTTGGCGTATGCGATGACCTCATCGATGAGTTGGCCCGGCGACATTCGTTCTTGGATCGCGTCAATCCGGTCTCCTATCCGGCGGCGGTCCTGGTCGATCTCCCGCTGAAGCTCGGCCGATGTTTTCTCCATTGAGTTTTCCATCAGATTTTGTCCTTCACAACATCAACGTCGCGGCGAAGCGAGGTTGCGGTTCGATCCAGTGTCAAGTTGTTGCCGCGAAGTGCGGCGAGGCCCCGGGAGACCAATGCCCACGCGATGCCCGCGATGATGATGCCGACGATCAGCGAGGCGAGCGCACTGGCAGTGGTTTCGGTAAATCCCTGTGTCACGAGGAAGGCCGCGAGACCGCCGACAAGGGCACTCAGCAGCACGCCGACCGCCCCGATTGCCAGGACCAAGCCGAACAGGAGAATCTCCACGCCGCTGAGCGCCTGCGAAAGTTTTTCCGAAGCCTCCGTCTTGGCAAGATCGATTTCCTTGCGAAGCAGGCCGGTGACATCACCAACGAGGCCACTGACGAGCTCGGAGAGGGGTGTGTTCTCTGAAGATTTAGCCATTGTTTTCGCCTCCGGTCGTTGCGGTGCCGGGGCGGAGGCCAATCGACGGCTCACGCGGCGCGGCAGCTGTTTGCCTTTTCGCGGAGGCTGTCAGGAAGCGGCTTGCCGCCAGGCCGGCAAGTGCGGCTAACCCGAGAAAGGCGAGCGGTTGCTTGCGCCCGAAATCCTCGGCCATGGTGGCGATTTCGCCGATGTCCTTGCCTTCCATCCGCCGAGCGACAGTGCGCACGCTCCGCCCGATTTGCCTGGCGTATCGTCCGACCTCTGCCTGACCGGAGCTTTCCATTTCGGCGCCCGCTTTCTCAAGTGCCGTTGCAACGCCGCCGACCTGGCGTGCAGCGAAGCTGGTGCGTTCGGAAATGACTTCCTTGGCCTTCTCGACGGCAGTGTCGGCGCCTTCCTTGATTGTTTCCTTGGCGGCGGAAACATCTTCGCTCACCTTCGCTTCCAGATCGGAAATGGACGTGCGCGTCCCCGGCGAAGAACCGAAACCTGGGGATGAGGACGGTGTCTGCGCCGATGCGCTTCCTCCTGCCGGATCTGTGAAATCGTTTTGCATGTCTAACCTCCCATATCGTGGCGGCGACTGCCGCGGCCCCGAACCACAGGTTCCCCGCTTTGTTCCCCGAACGCGCTTGAAACGTTCCTCTTCGACCCATGAATGACAGGATGGGGCTCACAACTGCGACTGCAATGAAGCAGCGCCGTCCTCGGCTCCTTGTTGATCTTTGGCGGGCGTGACAATAGACGCTGCGACGTAACGCTCCTCCCTGTCGCCATCGTTGAAGTAGTAGACGGCGAGCAGGGATCCCTCACCGCGTTTTACTATTCTGGGATAACCGAGATCAGCCGTGCCGCCATCGCTCCGGATGACCTTCTCGGCGCCCCATGTCTGGCCGTCATCCAAACTCATGCGCATCCGGATACCAAATGGCGGATCACGGTAGCCGTAGACGACGAGTAGCATGCCTTCGATCCGTCCGAGCGCTGGCGGATTGCCATTGCTGCCCGTGTCGTCGACGATGCAGCCTTTCCGCGTCCAGGTCTTCCCTTCGTCGTGGGAGGTGAAGGCTTCTATCCAGCCCTTGCCACCTCCCCTCCCCATGCAGCGCGTCAAGGTCAGCATGGCGCCGCCGGAAAGTGCCGTCGAGGCCGGCATGATCGAATAGCCCTCAGGTTCGGGGCCGACAAAGCCTTGAAGGACGAAGCTGCGCCCGCCGTCTGCGGTGCGCGCGCAGAACACTCTGCCTTCCGCACCGTCCTCTTTGGAGGTGCTGAGCATGAAGAGCGCATGGTCTTTGCCAAGAGGAACGATATCGGTGCGCGCCGAGATCGGAAGATGCAAACCGGTGAAACGATACGGACCCTGCCATGTCAGGCATCGATCCCGGCTGACATAGAACCAGCTGACAGCATCACCCTGCACATCGGTTCTGGCGCACATCACGATCGTCTCGGGATCGAGAAAGTCTATGGGTTCATCCAGAACGCCGAGGTCATCACGGACCGACAGATGGGGACGAATCTTGAGATCGGCGTTCAGGTGCTCGTCGGCCGAAAGCGAGAGCCCACCCGGGACGTGGCCGCAGAACGGCTCGCCCATCCATGTCAGTCCGCCGTCCAGGCTGCGTGCCTGCCACGGTACGAATGGATAATCACGGTCCAGTTCGTGCAATTCCCCCTTCGCTCCGAGTTTGCCGCGCGCGAAGACGACGACGATTTCGTCACCCCAGGACCAGAGACCATAATTTGCCGGCCAGGCCGCGAACTCATCCTGTCTGCGGTAGATTTCAAGATGGAGCAATTGCATGTCCATGGAGGCTTCCAGGCGGTCAGAGCGTTTCGACCGGAAGTGCCCGCACGAGCAGTTCATCCTGGCCAAGCAGCTGTTCGAGTTCGCGCCGGTATTGGCGCCACCACACCCGATCGAGACTGCCCACCATGACTTCGATCACAATGACGGTATCTTCTTCAGTGCCCTCATCATTGGACCAGAGCCCTCTTGCGGGGGAATTGAGATATGCCGTCACCCCGCGATGGCGCTCCGTCATCTCGCGCTGAATTGCCGCGATAATGCCTTCGATGTCGATCGCCGCTCGCGGCGCTGCCGGAATAAACAATTGTATCAAATGCACGTGGAATTCTCCTCGTTTCGCAAACTTCGCAGGTCTGACGAGGTTCCGGCCCGGCTCGAAATCTGGTGCGATCACGCTGGCGAGCGCAGACGCAAGGTGCCGTCATAGGGCTGATCAAACAACGGGCATCGCCTTCCGGCCCAGACACCAATTAGTCTTGACTAATCAATTAGTCCGCGCTATTGATTTCTTCATGATCGAGACCGCCCCCATCACCACCATCATGCGCGCCCTTGCCGATCCCACCCGACGGACCGTGTTCGAGCAGATCGTCCTCTCCAAGGAGATCACCGTCGTCGAACTGACGCGGGCGAGCACCGTCACACAAGGCGCTGTCTCCCAGCACCTCAAGGCGCTGAAGCAGGCGGGCCTGGTGGCAGAGCGCCCCGAGGGGCGCAATGTCTATTACCGCGCCGAGCCCGAGGGGCTCGCGCCGCTTGTCGACTGGATGAGCCATTACGGCACCTTCTGGCGCGAGCGTTTTGCCGATCTCAGAACCTTGCTGAAGGAAATCGATCCATGACCGACACCGCATTGAAGCCCGACACGCAGGAAATCGTCGTCGAGGAAGTGTTTCCGCACGCGCCGGAGACGATCTGGAAAACGCTGACCACGGCCGAACTGATGGGCCGTTGGCTGATGATGCCGGCCGGTTTCGAGCCGATCGAGGGCAAGCGCTTCACCTATCAGACGACGCCGGCCGGCGACTGGGATGGCACCATTCACTGTGAGGTGCTCGAGGTAAAACCGAACGAGCGTCTCACCTATGCCTGGAAAGGCGGGCATGCGGGCAATACCGGCTACGGCTCGCCGCTCGATACCGTCGTCACTTTCATCCTTGCCAGAGCCGAAAACGGCACCCGGCTGCGCCTCGTCCATTCCGGCTTCGTGCTGCCGAAAAATGAAACGGCCTACCGGAAGATGGGCGAAGGCTGGAAGAAGGTCGTGAAGAATATCGGCGCCCTCGCCGGCGGCGAGGACTGAGCCGGCGCCAGCCACATCACCAATTGTTCAGGAGAAAGCAATGAGCAAGCCCTATACCGGCGGCTGCGCCTGCGGCGCCATTCATTACGAGATCGCCGCCGAGCCGATCGCGATGAACGACTGCCAGTGCCGCGACTGCCAGAGAACGAGCGGCACCGGCCACGGATCCTATCTGACCTTCCCGAGCCGGCAGGCGGTGAAGCTCGAAGGCGAGGCCAGCCACTGGCAGATGATCGCCGACAACGGCAACGTCAAAACCCGCGGCTTCTGCCCGGCCTGCGGCGCGCCGGTTTATCTGACTTTCTCCTACATGCCCGATTTCTTCACCATCCACGCCGCCAGTCTCGATGAGCCCGAGCGATATCAGCCGCAAATGGCAACCTACACCGTGCACGGCCTCGCCTGGGATCGGGTCGACCCGGATGTGCCGAACTTCGAAAAGATGCCGCCGATGTAAGGCTGGCGCAGCGCACGCAAAATGGTGCTCGCGGGTGCTCGGTCGCGAGCGGGGAAAGTTCCGCTCACGACCTTATTGATTGCCCACCAGGGGTCGAGTTTCTTCCGTCATTGCCGATCCAGCGCAAAATTGTCTTTGACATTTCGCCGTACAGAATATATCCATTTGGCTATATAGCTAATTGGTGATGCATGGACGACAGGCTTGATGCGATTTTCTCTGCGCTCTCCGACCCCACACGGAGAGCAATTCTCGCGCGGCTCGCCAACGGCAAGGCGACTGTCGCCGAGCTTGCCGATCCCTTCGAGCTGTCTCAGCCCGCCATCTCAAAGCATCTGAAGGTCCTGGAACAGGCCGGCTTGATCCGCTCTGGCCGGGAAGCGAATTCGCGTCCCCGCGTCCTCGAGCCGGCAGCCTTGAAGACAATTGCGGATTGGGTCGCCGATTACCGACGCTTCTGGGATGAAAGCTTCGATCGTCTCGATGACTATCTGTCCAAGATACAAGGAAACGAAAATGACTGATGCAGAGACCGCCAGCGACAACAGCCATGAGTTGGTTCTCGTGCGAAGGTTCGATGCCCCATGCGATCTCGTTTTCAAGGCATGGACCGACCCGAAAGCCTTGGCGCAATGGTGTGGTCCTCACGGTTTCAAGGCGGTGGGCGACAAACTGGAAGCCTGGCCCGGCGGCAGACACCGCGCCTGTCTGATTGCACCGGATGGAGAGGAGCATTGGGTCGGCGGAAAATATCTGGAGGTCGAGCCGCCGCACAGGCTTGTCTTCACCCATGCCTGGGAGACCGGAACCGGCGAAACCAGCCCCGAAACGATCGTCACCATCACCTTCACGGAAAGCGAAGGAGGCACGGAAATGACTTTTCGGCAGAGTGGATTTGCCAGCGCATCGTCCCTTGAGGGTCACGAATCCGGTTGGTCGCAAAGTTTCGAGCGATTGAACTTTTTTCTCGGAGTCGACTCCGAAGGGCAAAATCATGCGTAAGGCGGCGATGAAGCTCTACTATTGCGAGACGCTCAATCCGCGCAAGGCCTGCGCCGCCGCTCGTTTTCTTCAAGCCGACGTCGAGTTCGTCAGGGTTGACCTGGCCAGCGGAGAGCAGCGCACCGCGGAATTCCTGTCGCTGAACCCGAACGGCAAAGTCCCGGTGCTGCATGAGGATGCCGGAACCTTATGGGAAGCGAACGCCATCATGTGCAGGTTGTCCGACACGGTCGCATCGGATTTCTGGCCGCATGATCACCGGCAGATCGACGTGCTGCGCTGGTTGAGCTGGGATGCCAGCCATTTCACCCGGCACGGGGCAACGCTGTGGTTTGAAAGTTTGATCAAGCCGTTGTTCGGCGGGAAGCCCGACCTCGCCGTGATTGAAGACGCGAAGACGAGTTTTCGGCTCCATGGGCGGGTGCTCGACGATCATCTGGCCGCCAACAGCGTCGCCGTCGGCAAGACACTGACCGTTGCCGATTTCGCACTGGCAGCCGCACTTCCTTATGCAACCGCTGCCGACATACCACTCGCCGAATTCCGGCATATCCAGAAGTGGTACGCACGGCTTGAAGAACTGGATGCGTGGCAAAACCCTTTCCCAGCCTGAGAGGGATGAGTGAAGGAATTGTTGTGAGCGTGAGAGGCGTTACCGCCGAGTCTTGTTGAGGACGATCGTCGTCTCGACCTCTTCTCTGCAGCAACACTTTGTGCATATATTGCCGCTGCGCCGAGCACATCACGCCGCAACGATATCTTCAACGATGGCATGGTCGGTGACGCGATCCGTTTCGTGGAAGCGCTGGAAGGAAACGGCCCTGAATCCCGTCATGAACGGGAGTCTGAGGGCGAAGATCATCCCGGTGGATCGGCTTCGAATCCATAAGCTCTTCCAACGATAGCGCCACACGAATTTCATAACGCGTGTACCAGTCTGCCCGGCCCCGGCGTTGCGCTTCGACGTGATCGACAACCGCTTTCCATGCCCGGATGCTTTCTTCGTCTCTCCAATAAGAGTTGATGATGCCGAAGCTGTCCGCACGGCGGGCGCTTTCGAAGGGCCGGCGTGAGTCCTCGGGTCAAGCCCCGAGGACGACGGAGGGCGGGTGGATCTTCTGTCGATACACAGTATGCGCCCGCCCGATGAAGGCGCGTGCACCATTGCCGCCTCTGGCAAGTTCTAAGGTTCTTTGACGACCGAGATCTCGACCCAGGTATTCAAAATCTCTTTACGGTTGGCGTCCTGTGCGACGATCACCGCCAGCCAGTTATTTTGGCCTTCGATCAAATAGGCCGTGCCGCTTTGCCTGCGCTCTTTCGTTATCCGGCCCAGCGAAGCTGCGGAGAGCCCCGCCTCGAAGGCTTCAAGCTCCGCGTTGGAACAACTCAATCGGTTTTCTGCCAGACCTTGTAAGTAATCGAGCGAGCAGGTGGCAGAAAAGAATTTTTGGAAGTCCCGATACAACATCGAGAACCGCTGCCCATTTGGCATCGTGTAAACCTCGCTGCTCGTTCGAGGCTCTGAGATTGCATTGACGGGAGAAGAAATGGCTTCGACCTTCCAATCACCGCGACCGACGCCATCGTGCAGGGCAACCTGACTTCTGCCATTCAGCACGCACAGCTTCAAGGTGTCATCAAGAGGGCACGCAACCACTCCCCCGTGGCTCGATATAATTGCAATCGCCAAAGCTGAAATGAAACGCATGCAGTCAATCCCCAAATCACCCTGTCGGCAGCGTAGTTTGCATGGTGGAGAAAGCAAGACAGCGGCCCAGCCAACCACTGTTGCCGAAGCAGAGCCACGAAAGCCTCGACCTTATTGGCGCATAGCAAAAGCCGCGTCGTCCGCATCCATTTGCCAGCTGCAACTGAGCTCCAGCGCACTTGGGGCGTGTGAGGTTGACAGAGTGCTACCAACAAAGAGCTACTGGAAAATTCAAAAGATCGGAGCATAGTCCGCCCAGTGGAGTTCAGCGCGCGTGGGAAAATGCGGGACACTGGACTCCCGCCGCCACGCCTCGACGACTTAGCAGACAACATTGACAGGTTGATGCGGAGGTAGCGTGTGATGGCGCAGGGCGTTGTTTCTCTCAGCGGGACTCTGACTCAGAATCAGACATTGGCGGCAAATGTCACGGATGTTGATGGATTGCCGTCAGGGACGATCATTACCTATCAGTGGCAGCAGAGCAGCGATAACGGTGCCACGTGGAGCAACATAACAGGTGCGGCCACAGCCGCCCTGACCTTGCAGCAAGCTCAAGTCGGAAAGCGGGTGCGGGTAACCGCTGCTTACACCGATGCTTTGGGTAACCAGGAACTGGCTGCCAGCACCACCAATGCCGCCGTCGCCAACGTGAGCGATATCGGCGTGGTCACGATCAGCGGTACACCCGTGCAAGGCCAAGCCCTAACCGCCGCGGTCTCGGATCTGGATGGGCTCGCCAACGTGTCGATCACATATCGTTGGCAGCAACTGATCGGAAACACCTGGAGCAACATCGCGGGCGCCACCGGTTCAACGTGGACGCTTCAGGCAGCGCAGGTCGGCAGGCAAGTCCGCGTCCAGGCAACCTATACCGATCAGTCGGGAGGAACCGAAAACAATCGAACCAGCCTGGCGACATCCCCGATCGTCGCGAGTAATCCTGCCGGCAACGACATTGGCGTCATCTCCATCATCGGGGCCGCAACTCAAAATCGGACGATTGCGGCGGGCGTTACTGATGTCGACGGGCTCCCCTCCGGGACCATCGTCGCTTACCAATGGCAGCAAAGCAGCAACGGCGGCGGCACGTGGAGCAACATTGCCGGTGCCACTGCGAAAACACTCAGCCTGCAGCAAGCGCTGGTTGGGAAGCAGGTTCGAGCGACCGCCACCTACACCGATGCCCTTGGTAACAACGAGACGGTCGCCAGCAGTCCGACGGCGGCAGTCGCCAACGTGAACGACGTAGGCGTGGCGACGATCACCGGTGCGCCCGTTCAAGGCCAAGCCCTGACCGCTGCCGTTACCGACCTCGATGGACTCGCCAACGTGTCGATCACCTATCGCTGGCAGCAGCTGATCGGGACGACCTGGACCGACATCGCCGGAGCCACCGGTCCGAACTGGACACTCCAGGCGGCGCAGGTGGGCAGGCAAGTCCGTGTGAGGACCACTTACACCGATCAGCTGGGTGGTGTCGAAACCAACCGGGTGAGCACGTCGACCGCAGCGATTGCCAGTGCCAACAACCATCCGGGTGTGCTTGGCATCAGCGGGACGGCGACGCAAGGTCAGGTGTTGACGGCCGCTGTCACCGACGCCGACGGTGTGCCGGGATCGGTGACCTATCAGTGGCAGCAGAGCAGCAACGGCACCACGTGGAGCAATATCGGCGGAGCGACTGCCAATACGCTGACCCTGCAGCAGGCCCAGGTCGGCAATTTCGTGCGGGCAACAGCCAGTTACATCGACAACCTGGGCAACAGCGAGAATGTCACCAGCCCGGCGACGCCCTCGGCAGTCGCCAATGTCAATGATCCCGGCGTGATCTCGATCAATGGCATAGCGAGCCAGGGCCAGACCTTGACCGCCAGCCTCAGTGACATCGATGGCCTGCCGGCAACAGGCGTCAGCTATCTGTGGCAGAGCAGCGACAACGGCAGTACGTGGAGTGACGTCGCGGGCGGGCAAAGCCTGACACTGGGCAGCAGTCTCGTCGGCAAGCGCGTGCGGGTCAATGCCACTTATACCGACCTGCTTGGCACTGGCGAGAACATCGTGAGCGCGGCGACTGCGCCGATTACATCCGTAAGCTCCAGCCCCGTCAGCCTCTTCACCACCCAGACGCCAGCCCAACCCAACTTCACCGACGGACCCGGAGTGGACTGGGAAGTCGGGATGCGCTTCGTCAGCAGCAATACCGGTTCGATCCAGGCGGTCCGCTATTACAAGGCCCCCAGCGAGACCGGCACGCATGTCGGCCGCATCTGGTCGGCTACCGGGCAGCAGCTGGCAAGCGTCACCTTCACCAATGAGACAGCCTCAGGCTGGCAACAGCAGACTTTGGCAAGCCCGCTGGTCATCAGTGCGGGCACCACCTATGTCGTCTCGGTCAATGCCAACAGCTACTATTCGCTGACTTCGAACGGCTTCGCCAACCCGATCAGCAATGGCGGATTGACCGCCCCAGTCGGCGCCGGTGTCTACAACGAAACCATCGGCACGTTTCCAGCCCTCGTCTATCAGAACGAAAACTACTTCCGCGATGTCGTGTTTTCTGCTGGATCGAGCGTTGCGTTGCGGGACAACAACACCATCTTCGTCAGTGAATCAGCCGGCGCTGCAACAATCACCGTCGTTCGCACAGGCAGCACGAGCGGGCAGCTGACACTGGAGTACACGACCAACGAGATCGGCGGAGCCGGAGCGGCACAGGCTGGAGCGGACTATACGCCGCCGACCTTCAATGGCCGCGCGAATACCGGGCAGGTTGTTTTCGCGGATGGCGAGAGCAGCAAGACGTTTGCCATCCCGATCGTCAACGACCCCGATGCCGAAGGGACCGAGACATTTTCTGTCGGCATCCAGAATCCCGGGCCCGGTGGCTCCCTGGCAGCGCCGCGGACTGTTCTCGTCTCGATCGTCGACGACGATTCCGCACCCACCATCTCCGTCAGCAATCCGGTCATCACCTTGTCGGAGGCGGCCGCCGCTGCCACTATCACGGTTCAGCGCAGCGGAAACATCGATGCCACGGCTAGCGTTGCATATGCAACGAGCAATGGCAGCGCGATCGCGGGCTCCGATTATACGGCAACAACGGGCGTGCTCACCTTTGCCGCAGGGCAAGCGATCCAGACCATTTCTATTCCGCTGCTCAACAACACGACGGCCGAGAGCAACGAAAGCTTCACTGTAAACTTGAGCAACCCGACAGGTGCTGTCCTGGGGAGCCAGGCGACCGCGACCGTCAACATCCTGGACGACGACAGCAACCTCGGCAATCTGGTCCGACAGACCGTCGTGACCGGCTTGACCGAGCCAACGGCCTTGGATTGGACCCCCGATGGCCGCTATATGGTTGTCGCGCAACAGAACGGCATTGTGCGGTTGGTGGACAACGGCACGCTGCGATCGACGCCGCTTGTCGATTTGTCCAGCCAGGTCAACTATACGCCCGGAGATCGGGGGATGCTGGGGCTGGCAATTCATCCGAACTTCGCGGCAAATCCATACGTCTATCTGCTCTACACTTACGATCCGCCGGAAACCGCGAATGGAACTGGCCTGGCGGGACCGGATACCAAAGGGAACCGTCCTTCTCGCCTCGTTCGGCTTACGGTCAACCCCAACACGATGATCGCCGATCCGGCCAGCATGGTCGTGCTGGCCGGTACCAATAGCACCTGGGCATTCACCAGCCGACCGGATCTCGACAGTACCGGCGCTGTGAACATACCGCCGTCCGGCATCGTCAACGGCACCACCATTACCGCCCCTGCAAGCCTGATCGAGGTGGGAACGCAGGACAACGACCCAGATCGCGCCGGAATCCAGAACCAGAATATTCGGGACTATCTGGCGACGGACAGTGACTCCCATTCCAATGGAGCTCTCCATTTCGGGCCCGACGGCATGCTGTACTTCAGCAACGGAGACGGTACGTCATACAATTTCATGGACCCTCGTACGGTTCGCGCTCAAGACAATCACAATCTGTCCGGCAAGGTCCTGAGGATAGATCCCATGACCGGCGCGGGCGTTCCGGGGAACCCCTTCTATGACCCCGCAGATCCGAACAGCAATCAGTCCAAGGTATTCTATTCCGGCGTGCGCAACGCCTATCGCTTCACCTTCGATCCGGTGACCAACTTGCCCGTGCTCGGAGATGTCGGCTGGAACAGTTGGGAGGAAATCAATACCGGCCCCGCAGGATCCAATTTCGGTTGGCCGTATCTGGAAGGTCCTGGCCGAACGGGCGGCTACCAGGATCTCCCTCAGGCGATCAGCTTCTACAACAATGGGAACCGAAACAGTCCTTCCGATCAGGCTGCTGTTTTTCCTCTGCTATCGAGAAGCCACGGCGCGCCCGACAACGCCACTGCGATCACGGTCGGGGACTTCTACAACGACGCCACCCTGATGTTTGCGGATCTTGTCAACGGCAATGTCTACACCGCAACAATGAACGCAAGCCGGCAGATCACGAACGTACAGGTCTTCGACACGAACGTCCCCTATTTGGTAGACATCGAGAAGGGACCGGACGGCTGGCTTTACGCTGCTGATTTGGGCACCGGCACCATCCGTCGCTGGGCAGACCCCAACGTGCCGACCGGCGCGAACCTGTTGACACCGACTTGAGCCATAGCATTCAGGATGGGATTGATGGCACGGATCATTCGGTCGTCGGTAAGCGGTGTGCCGCTGGCACCGCTGAAGTCGTCTAGTTGAAGGATGCCGAGATAATGAGGGAGGTTGGTGATGCCGCTGAGAGCTAATCGGTCAAGCTCAGGGTTCAAGGATATTGGGATATTGAACTTCCTCCGCAAAATCCTAATAGCAGTACTTCTGCCCGTTCTTTCAGCAAATCTTTCATTCGGTGCGGAAAGGACATTTAAAGTTCCTGGCTTCACCCACCCGTTTAGAGTTACGACGGAGCGCAATCAGCCGGGCGGCTTTACTATGGTGAAAGACCCGCTGGATCAGTACAACGCGGCCAAGGTGTTCAAGTTTTCGATCAACCCAGGCCCGTGCGTGCGGGACGACTGCGAGCAACAGTCGGCTCGCGCGACGGTTCAGCAAGGACGCAAGGCCAAGCAACCCAAGGAGGCATGGTATGGTTGGGACATGTATTTCGTGCCCGACTTTCCGATTGGTTCGAAGCAGGTAAGAGGTCACGAGATATTCGTCGAATTCAAGGATCAGGACCAATGCCAACTCGTGGCCCTGACCACCAATCCCCATAGCAACGACCAATTCCTTTCATGGAGTATGGAAAAGCCAAGCGGGAAGCAGATGACCCAGTTCGGCGGTGACTGTATTGACCTTTTTGACATGCGCGTCGCCCCGATCAGGGAACTGGCGGGCGCTTGGCACCGTTTCGAACTCTTTGTTCGATGGACCAGCGAAGGCGACGGACGCTTCTTGATGTTTCTGGATGGGAAGCAGGTCGTGGACTATCAGGGCATTACCTGTTTTTCATGCGATAAGCTAAATTACTTTCTTTTCGGCAACTACCTGTGCTGCACGACTGGCACCAAATTGGTAGTGCCCGCGACGGTCTATTATCGCTACGTCAGTATGGCGAAATCGCGTGAGGCTCTCGTTTGGAAGTAGTTCAGCAGGATCGACGGCGATGGGACGGCTCCGCGAACAACGAAGCTTGCGGAGCTGAAATGCACGAAGGCCAATGCCGGTGAGCCTCACGTCCAGGCTTCCTGGTCGTGAGAACCTCCAATGTACTCTCCATCGAGAAACTCCCCGCTCATCCATGGAAAGCCGATCACAGATCAGGGCAGCCAACAACGTGGGAGCGGAACACCGGGTTACTGTAATGGTGTCTCCCACGAGGGTTAGGTTGAGCCCCCGAAACGGGAAGTCTTGGGAGGCAGTGCCAGGCATTGTGGATATTGGAACATGAGCCGCCGCCAAACATTATGTGCTTGCAACCTCGCTCATTTCCATTGAAGGAGATTCCACGTGAATAACTTGATCTGGCTCGTCGGCGCAGTCGTCATCGTGCTCGCTATCCTGAGCTTCTTCGGCTTCCGTTGAGAAAGAAGTGCGGCGGCTCAACTGCACCATCCATGAACGCAGGAGCACGCCGCTACGCCGGACGAAGAACCCGACCGGCGCAGCATTAGATGGGGAGCATTAGCAGCGACTTAAATGTCTGCTGTCATACTCACTGTGGATCGAGGTTGTCCCGTCGAACTCGCGAGCTGGACGCGTCCCCGTTTGATGGCGCCTCAAACGGAAACGGCGCCATGAGGCCGCGGGTGAACCTTGATACGATCTGGCTCAGTCGCTACGGCGTTGGAGATAGTTGAACTGACCTTCGGCCTTCTTAATTAGGCCAATCTCCGCTTGCTACGATTTCGATTTTCGCCAGCCCGCCGCCCAAGCTTCCTCTATGTGCCGTTTATCCGAGCACGTCGAACAATCACGAGATGAGGTGTTGAATGGCCCTTCCGACGAGCCGCAGCTCGTCGAACTGCGTCACAAATTCATAGGATATGACAAAGAAACCAGAGAAGAACAAACCTGGAAAGCGCTCCTCAACCGTTAGCACAGACGGCATCAATAGCTTCTGGAGGGGGCGCGCAACCACAAGGGCTGTGCACGCGCCCACAAAAGCGCCACCCAGGATGTCCGTCGCATAATGATAGCCAGCATAGATGCGCGGCAGGCAAATCACGAACGTCGACCAGAAGAAGCAGGCCGCACCAAGCGGTCGGGATGCGCGCCACATCGTTGTCGATACCGCGAAGGTCAGCGCGGCATGGTCACTGGGGAAGGAACTCCAATGCTCAAGCGCTTTCGGATCAACGCCCAAAGGCAGCACGAAGTCGGGATTGCCTGAATGCAGCGGCCTGATACGCTCTGGCAGAAACAGTTGTGTAAATCGCGATATGCCAATTCCGAAGAACATGTCGATGATGCATTCGACAACAACCGGCTTCCACTTATTTCGAGAAAACCATAGAAACCACAATAATATAAACAAGATCAGAAATTTTACAGTGTTCAAGTCAAGAAAATGAATAATTAACTTATTCGCTGTAATCGACTTCGATGAATACTGACCCATCAGCTTCATCACGAAGGTGTCGAGACTATTCATCATTGAGAAGCCAGCCAATTTCCTTGGTTTGAATGATCTATGATATTATACTTATGTCATCATCCCGTTAAGACCAATTGCGTCGGCCGGACCGTTGTCATACGCACCTGCGCGTGCAATTCTGTCGCGTAGACTGTTCAGGCAAGGTGCATATGGCGGCAACAACATTCGCATCTCCACCCTGGTGGAGAATTGCAGTTGCACTAATTGTAGTGCCTTTGGTGGCATCCTTCGCATATGCGGTTTACAGCCCAGCGTATCAGGGCTTGCCGAATATGATGCAGCGCGTTGTCGAAACGACTGCAGTCGTCGCGTTCTTCGGTGCGTATCCGCCAACTGTTGTATTGGGGATACCATTGATACTCCATTTCAGGGGACGAGTACGGGCATCTCTTGCAAATTGTGCGATGGGCGGGGCCTCCATTGCGACCTTCCCGTGGCTTTGCCTAAGTATATTTTTCGGCCCGGACGAGGCCTACACGAATAATCACATGACCTACCAGCACGGGATGATGACGTGGTGGGGATTGCTGGAAGCAATCGAATTGCTCACTGAAATAGCTGTATTCGGAATTGCCGCCGGTGGATTGTTCTGGCTAATCGCCGCGGCCGGCATCAAAAAACAGCCCCCTTCTATAAAAGTATTCGAATAGCGGCTCTCGATATCGCCTGGTCGCGAGCGATCCGGAATTGCGCGACAGCAGCGCGGCGCGGCGGAGCATGATCTGCAATTCAGCTCCCGAAATATCTGCGATCCGGCTGGCGGCGTCTTCAAGGAGAGTGACGGCGTAGGTCATGGAGTCCCAGCGAGTGCATACCATTCGTTTTCCTGACTGAATACGAGTTGAATGTGATCCCGGAAGAATTGGCCGATGTCGCCAGGCTCCAAAAACCGTTCGCGCTGCGTGATGTCATCGAGGCGGTCAGCAAACCGTAGGAAGAGACTTGCTCGAGCTGCCCGAAGCAACGGACAGCCCGAAGGCCAGACTCCACACGAAGTGAGGAGAACTCGGTTAACTCAACGAAATGAGCCCCATTCTGCGAACGAGCAGGAAGTGGCCCGAACGTTTCAGCGTGCGCCGCCCGCTTCCTCGTGTGCCCTCACGATGGCGTCCGCTTCCTTGCCGTATAGCTCCTCGAAGTGATCGAAGGTCTTGGAAAAGTAACCGATGCCCTGCGTCGCCGAGCGCAGCGCCCGCGCCAGATCGTCGAGTGCGCCTCCCGGAACAAGTGCCCGGAAGATGTCCCATCCCTTGGCGGTTTCATCCCGGTCGAAGCCGAGAACCTGACCCTTGAGTGCGGAGACGATCTGGACGAGGCTGCCGGAATAGATCGAGGGAATGTGAATTTCGCTGCGGAAGACCGGTTGCATTAAAACGGCCGCCCCTTCGGAAAGCGCCTGTCGCACTCCCATTTTCGACGCAGTCCTGAAGGCGTGTTCCGAACTGTCGACGGCATGGTGCTGACCGTCGAACAGCGTTACGCCGACATCGATGACCTGGAAGCCGAGCGGCCCTTTCTCCATCGCTTCGCGCGCGCCTGCTTCGACGGCAGGGATGTAGTTGCGCGGAACGACGCCACCCTTGACGGTTTCGCTGAAGGTGAAGCCCCGGCCGCGCTCGTTGGGGCGAATGCTCAGCTTCACATCCGCGAATTGCCCGGCACCGCCGGTCTGTTTGCGATGCCGGTAGTGAACCTCGGAGGGCTTGGCGATTGTCTCGCGGTAGATCGGGCTAGGCGTTCGATCGGTGACCTCGATGTGGAAGACGTCGGACAGGGTTCGGCAGAGATCGCGCAGATGTACAGGGCCCTGGGCGCGGACGAGCTGGGCGCCCGTGCCTTCCTCCTGCAAAACGACAAGACCGCGATCCGTCTCGGAAAGTTTTACCAGCGTTTCGGAGAGCTTGTTTTCATCGCGGTCGCTGCCCGGGACCAAGATCCTTTCAAGCATCGGCGTCGGTGGCTCGGTCCATTCGGGCGGGGCAACCGTCGCGGCTGACGTCAATAGCGACGGGACGGGCAAGTGGTCGGACTTGACCGTTGCGAAGACATCCCCCGGTGCCGGTGTAATCGCCGAGCTGGACCGTCCGTTTGCGGGATCCTGCACGGCGCCGAGGCTGGAGCCGCCGAGTGATGCGCCTTGCCGCAGTCCCTCGGCAAACGCACGCACCAGCACCGTCTTGCCGATATTCTGACGATGATAGGCATGGAAGCTGACGGCGGTCAGCTTGTTTTCCTCGACATCGCCCGCACGAGCCAGACGCTGTCGAAGAACCGTGACCGGCGGCGCCTCGTGGCGCAGCGCCTTCATCAGCCTCATCATGCCGTTGCCGTGGCTCGCGGCACCGATCAGGACCGGAATAATCCTGTTTTCGCTCAGAACCCGCGATGAAATGGCATAGAGGGCGTCGCTGGGCGGCTCGCGATCTTCGATCAGTTCCTCCAGAAGCCAGTCATCGAATTCGGACAGGTGTTCCAGGAGCTCGCTACGCGCTTCGTGCTCGCGCTCGGCAGCACTTTCGGGGATTGCGATCAGCGCCGAAGTCTGGCCTTCCCGGTAGCGCCACGCCCGTTCCGATATCAGATCGCAACTGCCGATGATCCTGTCCCCTTCGCGGATCGGGATCTGGCGAAGCAGAAGCGTGTGGTTGGCATAGTCCTGAAGCGCGGCGATCACGTCCCTCAGCCTCCCTCTCGGTTCGTCCATTCGGTTGACGAAGAGGATGCACGGCGTCCCCGAGGCTTCGATTATCCTGAGATACGGCGCGGCGAGCACAGCCTCCTCGGGTGCCGATGAAACGCACAGGATGCAGGCGTCGCTGGCAAGAAGCGCGTGCTGTGCATGCGCCAACGCCTCGTTGGGTCCTGGCGCATCCAGCGCACACCACGCCTCGTTTCCAAAGGTGAATTCTGTGAGGTTCAATCCATAAGGGGAACTGGATTTTCTCGGCGTTCCCTCCAACGAGCCGAGCTTTTCCACGACTGTTGATTTTCCAGTCTGCGAGGGTCCAAGAACGGTAAAGCAACGCATCGGCATTCCTCCAACTGCCATAGACACAACTTTCAGCCATCATAGGATGCCCTGAACTGCTGCAAGGCGCCAGAGGTGTTCAGTTTTCACGACGCTTTGACCTGGAGACATAGATGCCGATGTCGTTCGCCGCCCTGCTTGGCGGACTGATGACGCAGGTCGGCACGTCGCCGAACGTCGTCGTATCACAAGCTTCGGCAGGAGATGACAGGAACATCCTTCACCATGTTCGACTTCACGCCGATAGGCGCAATAAACCGCCGGTTTGAAAAGCCATGGACAAGAAGCGAATTAGGGAGGGCGTTTGCCCTCCCCAGATTTATCAGGCGACTTCGGTCGCAAAACGCTGAAACAGCGGTTTCAGGCGGGGGTGGCGTGCCGCCGGAGGCGGATGAATTTCAATGGCCCGACCGGCCCTTGCCTCGCGTCGCAGCCATTCGCTGATGGTTTCGGCGCTGGTGTGATCCATGTAATGGAGATCCTCGCCGACAATCTTGACCTTGCGGCCCTCGGGCAGCTGCTCGAGCGTGTTGAGCAGAATGGGCACGTCCTTGCAGGTCGCTGCGCCGCCGAGCTGGACATGGATCTCCTCGTCGATCTCCGCGTGCCCGATCGCAAGTTTTCGCCTGAGGTAGGGCACGATCTCGATGATCGACAGCGCCAGGCCCAGCGTGACGCCGACCAGCAGGTCCTGCAGGACGACCATGGCGACGGTCGCCGCCCAGATGCCGACCGGGACCAGCCCATGATGCTCGAACAGGTGTCTGACATGGCGCAGGCTGATCAACCGCCATCCGGTGACGAGCAGAACCGCGGCGAGGGCCGACAAGGGAACGAGGGTCAACAGGCTTGGCGCCAGCGCCACCAGACCCAATATCCAGATCCCGTGGAAGATGGCGGAGGCCCGCGTGCGCGCGCCGGCCTGAATGTTGGCCGAGGAACGGACGATGACGCCGGTGATCGGCAATCCGCCAAGCAGGCCGCAGAGCCCGTTGCCGACGCCCTGGGCAAACAGCTCCTTGTTGAATCGAGTGCGCACGCCGTCATGCATCCGGTCGACGGCGGCGGCCGAGAGAAGGGTTTCGGCACTGGCGATGACGGCAATCATCACCGCCATGAGAATGACGCCGGGCTCCAGCAAGCGGGCGAAATTTTCCGCGGTCGGCAGTGTGATGCTGTCGACGAGCGAGGTGGGGACCTCGACGCGGGCGATCGGCAATTGGAGCGCAGCGGCGAGAACCGTCGCCGCGGCGACACCGACCAGCGCTCCCGGAACCAGCGCCAGCGATTTCGGGCGGCACTTCTCCCAGCACACCATTGCAAGCAGGGAGATGAGGCCGACCTTCAGGGCGGTTGCCTGGCTCGTCAGGCCAGTTCCCCAAAGACGGGCGAGACTGTCTTCCATCGCCGCGACGTTCTCCATCCCGCCGGCAGCGGGCTTGGCATCCATCAGCACATGAATCTGCCCCAATATGATCAGGATTCCGATGCCGGCGAGCATGCCGTGAACGACGGCGGGCGAGATTGCCCGGAACCAGGAACCGACCCGCAGGAACCCGCCGGCGATCTGCAGGAAACCGACGGCGATCAGGACGGGGGCGAGCATGGCGACGCCGTATTCCTCGACGAAGCCGAAGACGATGACGGCAAGTCCGGCTGCCGGTCCGGAGACCTGCAGCGGCGAGCCCGACAGGAGGCCGACGACGATGCCGCCGATGATCCCTGAGATCAGGCCCATCGACGCCGGCACGCCGGAGGCGATGGCGATCCCGAGGCAAAGCGGAATGGCGACGAGAAAGACGACCAGCGACGAGGCGAGGTCGCGCGAAAAGGCGGAGCTGATTGCTGTCATGGCGCTACTCCGCGGCAAGCATTGCTGCGATTTGCGGCATGACATGCGGCCGATCGCGGCCGGTCACCGCCACAGGCAGCGGCTCTCCCTCCTGCGGCACCGTGAAGGTCGCTTTCGCCCCGTCATAGACCTGGACTTCGCCGGTCTCGATGTCGAAGAACCAGCCATGCAGGGTGATCTCGCTGGTGGCGAGTTTCGCGGCCACCGAAGGATGCGTCTTCAGGTGATCGAGCTGAACGACGACGTTTTCCATCGCCACGGCGCGCACGCGGTCACTTTCGGAAAGGTCATCCGGATAGGCCCGGCAGACGATCGAATGGGCGGCGTGGCTGTGGCGCAGCCAGGCTGCGACATTGGGCATCGGCTCGAGCAGCTCCGGATGGCACAGGCCCTTCATTGCGCCGCAATCCGAATGGCCGCAGACGACGATGTCGCTGACGCCGAGCGCCAGGATCGCATATTCGATGGCGGAGGAAACCCCGCCATTCAGCGTCGAGAACGGCGGTACGATATTGCCCGCATTGCGGCAGACGAAGAGATCGCCGGGACCGGCCTGCGTGATGGTTTCGGGCATCACCCGGCTGTCGGCGCAGGATATCATCAGAGCATGTGGTTGCTGGCCTTCCCTCGCCAGCTTGCGGTAAAGCGCCGACTGGTTGGGAAAAACCGCGCCGCGAAAACTGGAGATACCTTTCAGGAGATCACCCATTGTTCGGATCCTCTTTCTGGCCGGACGTCGGATTGGGGAGGAATGTCTCTCGTCCGGCGGGTTACAGAAGCGATTCGTTCGCAAGTGCGAAAAGAACAGCAAAGAGTGTGCGGTGCAACCAGCCGCTGCGAGATCGTGATCAACAACACGTGAGGAGGGTGCCGTGATCCGACGAGGGCTGGCGATTCTCTCGGCTGCAACGCAAGGTCAGCAATGCGTCCCCATGTCGCCACAGAGGCGATCTTTGCCTTCACCGGGAAGCCGACAATCGGGCGATCACCTCGAGTTCACAGTCGCGCCACAGCCAGCCATCCGGCAAGTTCTGTGAACGTCACGCCCGGCTTGCCCGAACGCTCAGCCACCGATCATGGCGCCTTCCGACGTACCGACTTACATCGTTGACGATCCAGCCGGCGTCTGTGAGTGCTGACCGCAGGGCAGGCTCGCGCCAATACGTCTCGACGTAGCGCCGAGGCGCTGCAGCACTGCCGTGTGTGGAAAGATCCTCGCCGTCGCCCTCCCTGACCGAGACGTGCAGTCGGCCACCGCTCCGTGTCGCCTCGGCAAGCCGTCCAAGCACCGTGCCGAAATACCCGCGCGCGACATGAATGAGGCACGCACAGGCCCATACCCCGTCATACGGCATGCCGGGACGCTGCGGGTCGGCCAGGTCATCGGTCAGCGGGTCCAACAGGTCGGCCTCGAAGCCACTTTCGCGCAGCAGTTCGACGAAACCCTTTGAAATGTCGGTTCGCCGGACGCTGATTCCCCGCTTCTCAAGCTCAAGTGCATCTCGCCCGCCACCGCTTCCGATCTCCAGCACCCTGCCCGAGCCGGAGAGCTCGGTCACGAACACATCGATCTCTGTCGCGACCCATTCGGGCATCACCGCGGCCTCGGCAGCGTACTCCGCCGCGACCATATCATAGGACCGCACAGTATCCCGGTCGGTGCTCATCCCAGCGCTCCTCCTTCAAGACGAGGGGCCCATCAGCCCCTTGCAGACACCAGCGACCGACTGCAAATGCTGCCGACGGCAATGGGCCGGGAGCGGTCATCTGTCGCTGCCACCTTGCCACAGATATCGCAAATGTCGCGTCTCGACCCGAAGCGGCCCCTAACCCAGAGCTAGTGGCCGAAATTTTTCGCGTCAGATTCTGGGGCATAGGGCGTCATTGCTGCTTCCTTGACGATTTACCTTCCATTACAATCCCTTCCGCACATAGAGGAGTTCCGCCATGAGCGAAGACGCCTTCAACATGTCGATCCGCAAGTTCCTGAAGGAAGTCGGCGTCACGTCGCAGCGCAAGATCGAGGAGACGGTGCGCAAGGGGCAGGTCGGCGGCAATACGTTGAAGGTCCGCATGACGCTAACGGCGGAAGGCACCGGCCTCAACCACGTGGTGGACGGCGAGATCGAACTTCCGTAGGCCGGGGCGAAGCGATCGTACGAACAGTCCGGCTGCCCCAAGTTCATTGTCCACGTCCGCGCGTAATCGAAGCATGGCCGCTCTGGGCCGACAGCAGACGAGTGGCTTCGGCTGGATTGCGTCAATTGCGGTCATGGCCGGCGGCGCTGTAGAGTTTGCGTCCATGAGCCAAGCTTCCCCGCGCCCCGCCGCAGGAGGGTTGCTCATTGTCGGCCATCGGCTCGGAGGACGCATGATGAAGCATCGCACCTATTCGGTCAGCGTCGCGAGCGTCTATCCCCACTATGTCGCCAAGGCGGAGAAGAAGGGACGCACGAAGGCGGAAGTCGACGAAATCATCTGCTGGCTGACGGGCTATAGCCGAGAGAGCCTGGACGATCAGTTGGCGAGAAACACCAACTTCGAGGATTTCTTTGCGCAGGCACCTCGGATGAACCCCTCCCGATCGCAGATCACAGGCGTGATCTGCGGCGTCCGCGTGGAAGAGATCCAGGAAACGACCATGCGGGAAGTCCGCTACCTGGACAAACTGATCGACGAACTCGCCAAGGGCAGGGCGATGGAGAAAATCCTGCGAAGATAGCCGGCGGTTTGCTCTCGCTCGCCCGGAGGCTTGGTGCACGGCTTTGGGCGCATCGCCCCGCTGCTAGGAAGCTCAACACGAATAGCGGACATCAAAGTCCTTGCCGCCACGGGCTGGTTTTGGCGCCCTACAGACAACGAGATACCTCGCAGGAACGTCAACTCCTGACCAGCCCATACAGGTAAGCGGCAAGTGCGCTGCAGAAATGGCGGAGATATCTGCGCCTGCGCGGGGGCTGTCGGCGGGGACTAAATTGGCGTAAGCTGTGAAGGGGGTACACCATGCGCAGCAGCATCACTGCAGCTATCGTCGCGCTCGTCGTTTCGCTTGGCAGTCTGGCGCGGGCGGAGATCCTGATCGGAGCAGCAGGCCCGGTCACAGGACCGCTCGCCTGGATCGGGGAGCAGATGCAGCGCGGCACAGAGATGGCAGTGGCCGACATCAATGCGACTGGCGGCGTGCTCGGGCAGCAGGTGCAACTCATCACGGTCGACGACTTTTGCGATCCCGAGCAGGCTGTGGCGGCCGCCCAGAAACTGGTGGCCGACGGTGTGGTGCTCGTCGTCGGGCATTACTGTTCCCAGGCCTCGATCCCGGCATCCAAGGTATACGAGGGCGCGGGAATTCTACAGATTTCACCGGGTTCGACCAATCCGCTGCTGACCGAACAAGGTCGTGCCAATGTTTTCCGGGTCATCGGTCGCGACGACGCGCAGGGGGTGGTCGCCGGCAACTATTTGGCCGATCGTTGGGGTGACAAGAAAATAGCGATCCTTCACGACAACACCACCTATGGGAAGGGGCTCGCCGACGAGACCAGAAAGCAGTTGAATAAGCGGGGTGTCACCGAAGCGATCTACGAGGCCTTCACCCCTGGGAAGAACGACTATACGGCCGAGATCTCGGCGTTACAGGGCGCTGGCATCGCCGTGTTGTATGTTGGTGGGTATTTGCCCGAGGTCGCGCTTATGGTTCGCGCGTCACGAGACCGCGCCTACGCACTTCAACTCGTCTCAGGCGATGGCATGGCGAGCGAGGACTTTGCACTGATCGCCGGATCTGCCGCCGAGGGTACGCTCTTCACGTTTAGCGCGGACCCACGGCGCGTCCCTCAGGCGGCTCAAGTCGTCGAGCGTTTCCGTGCCGAGAATTTCGAGCCACAGGCTACACACTGCTCAGTTACTCCGCCGTCCAGGTCTGGTCGCAGGCGGTGAAGAAGGCCGGTTCTCTCCGGCCGCAAGAGGTGATCGCCTCAATGCAAGGGAATCAATTCGAAACGGCAATGGGCCGGGTCGATTTCGACGACAAGGGCGACCTCACCGTTCAAAGCTGGATTTGGTATGTCTGGAAGGGTGGCGAATACGTGCCGCTGGAATAGTCAACCGCCGGCCGGGTGGATCGCTTTAGACCAATCTGTGCAGACTTTGCTGGCTGCGCAAGCCAGACCTTGCGGTTGCCGCCATGTTTGAACGCGTCGGCATACGCGGGCGCCTGTTGCTCGCCTTCTTCGGCATCAGCACCTTCGCAGTGCTCGCGACCGCCGCAGCTCTCTATGCCTTCCTTCAGGTCGGCGACGTGGTCGATCGCATCACCAAGGAACGGGTGCCGACGGCGCTCGCCTCTCTCCAATTGTCGCGCCAGGCCGAGAGGGTCGCCTCCACCGCGCCCTCCGTGCTGGCGGCGACCAGCACGGTTCAGCACAACCAGGTTTCGGCTGCGATCGGAGTCGAGATGGGGCGTCTCGAAGAGTTGCTCGCCGCACTCAAAGGCACCGCATTCAGCGCGACGGCGGTGACGGAAATCGAAGACGCGGTGATTGGTCTGCGACGAAACCTCGATGCTCTCGACGATCTTGTGGCCGTTCGCCTTACCATGGTTCAGCGCAAGGAGGAGTTGCTGCGCCGCTTGTCGGACACGACAAATGCAAGTCAGCGTCTCGTCGCGCCCGGTATCGTCGTCATGAACTCCAAGGTTCCCCAGTGGCGCGCAGCAATGGCTGATCCCGCCGCACCACCCGACGCGCGTGCTGCGGCGACGAGCGACCTGATCAAGGCAATCGCGGCCTACATCCCCCAGCAGAGGGCGCAACAGGAGATCTCGGCAGTCAACGACGCGCTGGTCAAAACTGCCAACGCGCCTACGCCGGGAGATCTGAAGCTGATCCTGTTTCCGCTGCGCCGGTCGCTCGCCGTACTCGAAACGGTCTCCACTGAGATCGACGAAAAGTTGCGGACCCGCTTCCAACAACGGTTGGACGAGTTGAAGTCGCTGACCGACGGTGAGAACGGGATTCCGAAGGTACGACAGGACGAGTTTGCCGTCCTTGCACAGGGCGAAAAGCTTCTGGCTGAAAACAGTCGGCTATCGCGCGACCTTACCGCGGCCGTCGATCGCCTGGTCGCAAAGGCAAACCATGAGATCGCCGCGTCCGCCCTCGAAGCCTCGGTCGTCCGGCGCTACGGCACCGGCATTGTCCTTGGCTCCGCCCTTCTAAGCCTCCTGAGTTCGGTTCTGGTTGTCTGGCTCTATGTCGACCGCAGCCTTCTCGCCCGTCTGGGAGAGGTAAGCCAAAGCATGCTGGCAATCGCGGGCGGCAATCTGCATGCGCAGATGCCCGCCGGAGGCCGCGACGAAATCGGCCGCATGGCCGGGGCGCTCAGGCTGTTCCGGGATACTGCGGTCGAGGTGGAGGAAAACAGCCTGCGCGAGGTTGCGGAAGCGCGCCAGCGGCTTGTGGATGCCATCGAGAGCATCTCCGAAGGATTCGCTCTGTACGATGGCGAGGACAGGCTCGTGCTGAGCAATAGCCGCTACCGCGAGCTGTTGTACGCCGGCCTGGAGGAAATGACACCCGGCACGACATTCGAGCAGATTGTTCGCCGGTCCGCTGAGGGCGGCTACATCAAGGATGCTGAGGGGCGAGTCGAGGAGTGGGTTGCCGAGCGGCTTTCGCGCCATCGCAACCCTGGTGAAACGTCGGTGCAGCGGCGTCGCGACGGGCGATGGATCATGATTAGCGAGCGGCGGATCACGGCTGGCGGCACGGTGGCCGTCTACTCGGACATTACCGAGCTGAAGCAACGGGAGGAAAACCTTGCCGAGAAATCCGCAGCTCTCGAGGCGCTTTCCAGCAAGCTGGCGAAATACCTGGCGCCGCAGGTCTATAACTCCATATTCAGCGGTCGGCAGGACGTCAGGATCGCCAGCCAGCGGAAGAAGCTGACGATATGCTTCTCGGACATCGCCGGCTTTACCGAAACCACGGATAAAATGGAATCCGAGGATCTCACACAGCTCCTCAATCACTACCTGACGGAAATGTCGAAGATTGCTTCAGATCACGGCGCGACGATCGACAAGTATGTCGGAGACGCCATCCTGATGTTTTTCGGTGACCCGGAAACCCGCGGCGTCAAGGATGACGCGCTCGCCTGCGTGCAGATGGCTCTCGCCATGCAAAAGCGAATGAGCGAGCTTGGGGAAATCTGGCGCGATATCGGAATTGAAACGCCGCTGCGCTGCCGCATTGGCATTCACACAGACTACTGCACTGTGGGCAACTTCGGCAGCGAGGACCGGATGGATTACACGATAATCGGCGGCGCCGTGAATCTCGCCTCGCGCCTTGAGCAGGAAGCGTCGCCGGGCACCGTGCTCATTTCTTATGAGACGTTTGCGCAAGTGAAGGACACGATCGAGTGTGAGGAACTGGGGCATGTCCACGTAAAGGGAATAGCCTATCCGGTCGCCACCTATCGCGTGGTCGATCTGAAGGAAAATCTGGTCCGCAGCTGTCATACTGTCCGGACCGAACTGCCGCACCTGAGATTGGAAGCTGAGCCCGAGCTTATGTCTACCGATGAGCGCGATCAGGCCGCCGCCGCACTTCGAGACACGCTCGATCGACTTTGTCACAAGCCTGGGTCGTAGGCTCACGTTCGGGCGGGTTATCGCCTCTACAGGCACCAACCTCGTAGACCGGCCTTCGGGCCAGCGTCGCAATTCGACCTTCCTGCAACGCTGGCTAGGCCCATGAAATGGCGCGGTCATTGGTCCGAATCCGGACGAAGGACTGCTGTTGGCGCAACTGCGACCCATGTTGTCACTGCACCATGTCCGCTTTGCAGCAACAGCGACCGCTGGCTCGATGACCATTATGCGGGCGCGAAGCCGAGGCACTCCGGTCGCTGTCGGCCCGAAGCGGTCATGGCTGGCGGCACTGTAGAGTTTCCTCTATGAGCCAGTCTGTTTCGCCGGCGCAGCCGGGAAATTCCTCATTACCGATCAGCGATCGGGCTCGGACTATCGGCTCGCGCGGCGTCAGGGGATCCAATGTCATGATTGCCCGGCTGCTTCCAGGATGAGCTTGGCGATCTCATCCGGATGCGAAATGAGCGACAGGTGGCTGGATTTGAGTTCGATGGCTTTAGCGCCCATGCGTCTGGCCATGAAACGCTGCAGGTCTGGATTTATCGTCCCATCCTGCGTCGAAACGGCATAGTAGCTTGGCTTGGAGCGCCAAGCAGCGTTTGAGGTTTTGCCGGTGAGCAATGCCTTTTGGAATGGTTGTTGAACGGCATAGAGAACCCTCGCCCTGGCCTCGGGAAGGTCGCCCCCGAAATCGCGCAGGAACGCTTCTTCCGTCAGCCGTCCTTCGTCGCCGTCGAAGACAATGCCCGCGGTTGCGGGTGGTGTCGGGTAGGTTTTTGCCAAAGCTGCATAGTCCTCGCCTGCATCCGGTGCTCGGGCAGCGACATAAACCAGTGAAGAGACGTTCGGATGTACGCCTGCTTCGGTGAGGATCATCCCCGAAAAGGAGTGGCCGACAAAGACGGTCGGACCGTCCTGCCGGTCGAGGATGCGCCGGGCGGCCGCCACGGCATCGGGCAGCGTGGTGAGCGGGTTCTGGACCGCCGTGCAGTTCAGGCCCTTCGCCTGCAGCCGGGCGATAACCTCGGTCCAGCATGATCCGTCGGCGAAAAGTCCATGCACGAGAACGACATTGCGCGCCTTTGGAGGCGTGGGTGTGGCGGCAAGGCCGGCATGTGTCGCAACAAGTGACGTGGCGGCACCGACGAGCAAAGTTTTCGAAAATGTGCGTCTGTTCATCATCATGATCGAATCTCCATCGTTTGCGAAGCGGTAGGATTATTTGAACTCGGTCCGGACCGGCATCTCAGATTGACATGCCGCCGGAGACCTCGATGCGTTGGGCATTGACCCAGCGGTTGTCCTCGGAGAGCAGCGAGGCAATCATCGGACCGATATCGTCGGGCAGGCCGGCGCGGCCCAGCGCCGTCATTTCGGCGACACGCTGGTTCAGATCCGGATTGTCGCGCACCATACCGCCGCTAAAGTCGGTCTGGATGGCACCGGGCGCGACGACATTGACGGCGATGCGACGCGGTCCTAGCTCTTTTGCCATGTACCGGGTCAGCACCTCGACCGCTCCCTTCATCGCACCGTAAGCAGCGCTGCCGGGAACGATGATGCGGGTCAGGCCGCTCGACAGGTTGACGATCCGACCGCCGTCATTGATCAGCGGCAAGAGTTTCTGCGTCAAGAAGAAAACGCCCTTGAAGTGCACATTGTAAAGCATGTCCAGTTCGTCTTCCGTCGTCGCCTCGATGCTGTTGTGGTGCGAGGTTCCGGCATTGTTGACGAGGTAGTCGAAGCGCTCGGCGCCGAGATCGGCAAGCGCCTGCTTTACGGCGTCGACGAAAGGGTCGAAACCGTGGGTGTCACCGGTGTCGAGCTTGAGGGCAATGGCTTTGGCGCCGGCTTCAGCAACCAGGGCCACGACCTTTTCGGCTTCCGCCCTGCTGGAATTGTAGGTGAAGATCGAGTCGACACCGCGTCTGGCGAGGGTGAGCACGGTGTTGCGGCCCAGCCCGCGGCTGCCGCCGGTGACGATTGCGATTTTGCGTTCAAAGTTCTGTGTCATCGCCGTTCTCCTTTGATTGATGACGCTGAACATAAGAGGGCGAAGCAGGGGCGAACATGCCGGAACCGGCTTCTTTCTTGCCTGATCCTGCCTCCGGCGTTAGTTTGGAATTCCAGGTTTGCGGGGACTCCGATTGAGCACTCTTTCGATATTGCATGATGCTGTCGTCGCCGCGTTTGCGGCTCATGGAAACAGGAGCCCCTATTTCACCGCGATCGACGGGCTGGCCTTGCTCCGATCCTTCACCGAGCGGCATCCGAACCACCTGATCCACCGGCCGGCGCTCTGCATCGTGGTGCAGGGCGCGAAATGGACGACGTTCGGCGAACGGAGGCTCCATTATCGCACCGGCCAGGCCATGGTCGTCAGCGTCGAGATGCCGGGTGCAAGCCAGGTGGTGCACGGCGCGCCGGATGCGCCCTATCTCAGCGCCGTCATCGAACTCGACCAGGCAATCCTACGCGAAGTCTATGAAAGCATGGAGGCACCGCCCACTCCGGCCTCCGACGAGCATGCCGCCTTCGTTATGGAGCTCAACGAGGCGATCCTCGGCTGCGCTGCGCGCGCCGTCAGTCTGCTTGGCGAGCCGCAGGCAATCCCGCTGCTCTATCCCGGCGTCAAGCGCGAACTCTGCTATCGCCTGCTGGCCGGGCCACATGGCGCTGTCTTCGCCCGCATGGTTGTCGGCGCGGAGCGAAACCGGCGTCTGGTCGAAGCGATCCACGCGTTGCGGGGCAATTTCGACAAGCAGGTGCGCGTCGACGATCTTGCCGCACTCGCCGGCCTCAGCCCGACAGCCTTCCATCGTCAGTTCAAGGCAATGACCGCGATGACACCGGTGCAGTTTCAGAAGCAGATTCGCCTGATGGAGGCGCGCCGGCTGATGCTGTCGCGCGAAATGTCGGCGGAAACGGTCGCCTTTGAGGTGGGCTATGCCAGCCCCTCACAGTTCAGCCGGGAATATGCCCGGCTGTTCGGGGCTCCGCCACGCCGGGACATCGGAAAGCTTCTGTCGGCCTGACTGTTTCAGCGCGCACGCGGCAGGAATTCGATCGGGTATCGACGTCGTGGGCTGTTGCGAGACCGACCGCGAGTTCATACGTTCTCTATCCAACCTCACAAGGAGCAGCAGATGCAGATCGACCTCGCAGGCAAGACCGCTCTTGTTACTGGATCTACCGAAGGGATCGGCTACGCGATCGCCCGCCAGCTCGCAAGGGCGGGCGCGGACGTGGTGATCAACGGACGGTCCGAAGGAAAGACCGCAAATGCCGCCGAACGCCTGAAAGTCGAAGGTGCCGGGGGCACCGTCACAGCCGTCGCAGCCGATGTGGCAACCGCTGAAGGGTGTGACGCTCTTGTCGCCAAGGTTCCTCACGTGGACATCCTCGTCAACAACGCGGGCATTTTTCAGCCGCTCGACTTCTTCGAGGCGAACGACGAGGTGTGGGATCGCCACTGGCAGGTAAACGTCATGTCGGCCGTCAGGCTTTCGCGTGCCTACCTTCCGGGCATGCAGAAGGTCGACTGGGGTCGCGTCATCTTCATCGCGTCGGAATCCGGCTTTAACATTCCGGTGGAGATGATTCACTACGGCGTCAGCAAGACCGCCGATATCGCGGTTGCGCGCGGACTCGCCAAGCGCATGGCCGGTACGGGCGTTACCGTGAACTCGGTCCTCCCCGGCCCAACACTGTCCGAGGGCGTCGAGACTATGCTTGCCGAAGAGCGCGCGAAGACGGGCAAGCCGATCGAGGAGGTCGCGGCCGACTTCGTCAAGAAGCATCGTGGCAGTTCGATCATCCAACGAGCTGCAAGCGTCGAGGAAATCGCCAACCTCGTAACCTATCTGACGTCGCCTTTGGCATCCGCAACGACCGGGGCTTCCATGCGCGTGGACGGAGGACTGATCGACACGCTCTGAGGCGATCCCTCGCCTGCTGGTGGTGATTGCCGGCCTGCGAAAGTCGAAGCACTGCCGGGGCAGCGTTGGCGTGTCGATTGCACGACCGCAAATCGCGTCCAGATGTACTAACGTCAAACGAACGGAAGTCCGCTCTGCGGCAAGGTCTGCCATTACGACTGATAAGAGGGCGCATCATCTCTGTCACAGCGCTCTTATTCGGAACGGCAATACGCGCCTAGTCAAGGTGCGAAGCAAACAGCACTGTCGATGATTGCGCCGCTTGCTTCGCTCCTGTCTCGTTGGACCGCTGGTGCAGCAATCCACCGCGTCAGTCTCGCGCGCCATGAACCGCAACTTCACTGACCATGGAGTGATCCCATAAAGAGTTCAACCGCCGCCGAGCGGTGGGTCACATGGCGTTACGCTTTCAGTCGTCGTGATCTTGAAGAATGCCTTGTATAGCGCTCCCTTCTTGTTGAAGGGTTTTTCAATCCCGGGAGGCGGCCAGTTCAATGGAATGTCGCCACCCATTGCCGGATCATATCTAATTGAGTTTGCATAGAGGTTTGGATCTGCAAAATTCTTGAGATTTTGAGCGGGCACCCAAAAAGTATTGTCCCCTAGTAAATCGTCAGCCAGGGCATTTGCTATCAACCCAGCAATCCCTAACGACAGGATATGAAACGGCTTTACGCCGCCAATTTCGAATTCGGTTACGTCTCCAACCTTGCCCGCGGTAACGGCAGCATCACTGCCAAGAGCACCTCCGACAATTGCCTGCTGCCCCTTCTTCGCAGCATCTTCGATCACTGCTGCGATCTGGTCGCGTATTTCATCAGCATCGCCAGACTCATGATCCCAGAGCGAGATGTGAACGCGGATACCAGTGCCGACAAGAGGCACGTTTCCCAAGGTAACGTTCTGGAACGCGGTCTCACCAGATTCTATTTCGACGATTGGTGTCCGGAACGTCTTCACAAGCTGATCCACGCCTGAAGCAGTTGGATTGACATTGATAAGCGAAATTACCGCAAACAGCTCGTCAGTTACGTCGTCTTGTGCAGCGAAGCAATGGATTCCGGAGAGTGTAATGGTGGAAGTGTAGTATCTAAGAGGCTCGCATTCACCGCTGAGTGTATGCAGCGTTAAGGTGCCAAGCTGGGTGTCCATCCAATATCCACGCTCAGGATCGTGCTGGACCTCACCCGACTCCCCGAGCTGGCCGAATTTGCCGCCCTGAATCCTATATCGATCGCGAATATAATGTTCAGCTACGCTGTATGACAAAGACTTTCGGCCATATTTGTGAGAGAGCGATGCTAAAGACTTTTCGCCTGAGCAAGCGGCTTCCAAAACTGTGCGTAGGCTCCTCATATGCGCCTCCAAGGTGTGCGGAACTTTAAGCGAGCCTATTCCGATCCGAGGATCGGCTCCCCCAATTGAACCTCAGACCAGTAGGCTTGTTCTTCCGTTTGATCGCGACCAACGCAGATGAACAGGCGGACTGGGCCGGGCTCATAATCAGTGAAGCCACTTTCGGAGCCAGAACCGCTAATGACTGACTGAACGAGATGAAGTGTGCCCACAGGAGCATCTTTGGGGAGCAGGGGCTCCCCCCCGTTTTGTTGTTCAAGTCTTAGGTTAAGCTTAGCGTCAGCTATTCTCGTCCCGCCTGGGTAGTCGCCGAGGAAATTGACTATGAGGCTGTCGTCTTCGCCGTGCACGAGCGCTCTTCGATATGGGCCGCCTTTATTACTTCGGCGAGGTGGGCAATCAATGAGGAAGTCCGACGCCGTCGTCTTTACAACATCGGCCTGAATTCTTAAGGCTCCAGCCTCAATTTTTACGGTATCCTGATCTGCCCCATGATCCAGCTTGATATCTGTCGCCACTTGCCCCTCCCATATTAGCGATGTTGCAGGATATGACGCTAATCTTCGTCTGGCAATGACGAATAACACGAAAAGATTGCAAAATGACAACATCACGCTCGTGAGCACAAACTTACCAGCCGGTGCGGACGACGACGCACACGCTTCTATGTCACTGAAGCCACAGTCACGCCCGGCTTTTCGAGTTGCGCTGTTTACGGATCCAGCTCCGTAGCAGGTTCGCATTGATACCATTCTCAAGCGCCAGCTTCGATATCGAAACACGGGCGTCAGGCAGGCTTCCACTAGTCTGGCTTTTGACGCCGCGTCAAACGCCCGTTTCCCACCGCGACAGCGTGCACTACCTGCAAGAGTCGCGCCTCGTTCATATCATCCATCGCATTGTGTCCACTATGTTGCTTGTGGACACAACCTGCCTAAGCACGATCCGAATTCATAGATGACCCAAAAATCGCGGTTACATTGCGCCAACGCCGATAACGCCGCCGGCGAGTTGGGCGGAAACGCACCTCCGGCCTCCGTCATTCCAGGCCTTGAGCCTGGAATCCATGGCCATGCCGATGATGCCGGCGTGTGTCCGCGGGGCGAGCCCGAGGACGACGGAGGGCGGGCGCACCGGTATCCGAGTATGCGCGCGCTGAAGAGGCGCGCGCTTTTCACTCCCATCTCAGCGGAAACCGCCGCCCGCCGCCCGTCACCAGACGTTCAAGAAAACCGACCGCTTTCCGCGGATACTCATTTCCGTGTGGTCCGCTTCGACGCTGGCGGTCACAAAGAGGGATGACGGCTCTGAGCACTACCTCTTACCATTTGTTGACTCACCCGCGCTTGAACAATAATTTGGGAAGTCGGTCGTTGGGCTTGTCCTCAAATGACGAACCATTCTCTTCAGCGTCGCCTTGCTGCCATCGTCGTTGCCGATGTGGTGGGATATTCACGCCTGATGGAGGCTGATGAAGTCGCAACGCTTGAGAACCTCAGGGAACTCCGTTCTCGCACTATCGAGCCGGCTGTGATGGGTCACAACGGTCGCATCTTCAAGGTCGTGGGCGACGGCTTCCTGATCGAATTCGGCAGCGCGGTGGACGCGGTCGCAGCAGCGTTGGAAATGCAACGGGCCACCACTGCTGTCGAGGCTTCCGGAGACCGGCGACTGCTTTTGCGTGTGGGCGTCAATCTGGGAGATGTCATTGACGACGGTTCAGACGTCCTCGGCGACGGCGTCAATGTCGCGGCGCGCCTCGAGACGCAGGCAGCACCGGGAGGTATCTGCATTTCAGCCAGCGTTCACGGCGAGATCGTCGGCAAGATCGCCGACCGGTTCTTCGATGCAGGCGAACGCTACCTGAAGAACCTGACCCGCCCAGTCCACGTGTGGCATTGGCCGGATGCGCTGCAGAGCATATTGCCGCTGCCGGAAAATCCCTCGATCGCTGTATTGCCGTTCACGAATATGAGTGGGAATGAAGCGGACGAGCCTTTCGTCGACGGCTTGACTGAAGACCTGATCACCGACCTTTCCCGCACGGCTGGCCTGTTCGTCATCGCGCGCAATTCCGTGTACGGCTACAAGGGCAAGCCGGTCGACGTACGGCTCGTCGCCCAGGAACTCGGCGTCCGCTATGTCCTGGAGGGGAGCGCCAGACGCGCGATGGGCCGTGTCCGCATCAATGCCCAATTGGTCGACGCGCCTGGCGGCCAGCACTTGTGGGCCGAACGGTTCGACAGGACGGTGGAAGATGTTTTCGAGTTGCAGGATGAGGTCAACGCCAAGATTGTCGAAGCCCTCGTCGGCCGGCTGACCGTCCCGACGCCGCGCAATCGGCCGAAGAACTTTGAGGCCTACGATCTGTGTGTGCGCGCTCGCCTCCTGACGGAAGAGTCGCCGCAAACCGAGCGTGAGGCCTATATGCTGCTCCAACGCGCGGTCAAGCTCGATCCATCCTATGCCGAGGCGCTCGGTCTGCTCGCCTATAACCGTTGGCTTGCCTGGACTCATTTCGGCGAGCCCGAAGATCCTAACCGTCGGATGGCGGTGACATCAGCGCAGAAGGCGGTCGACCTGGATCCCAACGATGCCGGCTGCCGTTACGTCCTGGGTACCATTCTGGCTTATGAGCGGCGATGGGAGGAGTCGGAGGCAGCCTTTGCCAAGGCCCTGGAGCTGGACCCCAACCACGCCGACACCTGGGCCGCCATGTCTGATATGTCCGTGCTGGACGGCAGGATTGCCGACGGACTGGCGCAGATCGAAAAAGCCCTGCGGCTCAATCCCTATCCAGCCTGCTGGTACCTTTGTCACCTTGGGCAGGCGCAATACGCCGCGGGCGACTATGAGGCGGCAACCGCTACACTGCGCAGGAAAGAAACCTATCGCACCAACTCACGCAAATTCCTGGCTGCTGCGCTTGCGCAGTTGGGCCACCATGACGAGGCGCGGCGAGAAGCCGAATTGTTCCTGATCGCCCACCCTCATTTTACGATCGGTCATTGGCTCAGCTCCCAGCCGCTGCGGGATGCATCTGTACGAGACCACTTTGTCGACGGCTTTCGAAAGGCGGGCCTGCCTGAGACGTGACAGCGGGCGGGGACAGTCCCGACGCGTTTGTCAAGGTGCGAAGCAAACAGCGCTAGCGACGATTGCGCCAAAGCCGATAATTGCAGGATTTGCGAGGCGCCGCGCCGCCGGCGAGTTGGGCGGAAACGCACCTCCGGCCTCCGTCATTCCAGGCCTTGAGCCTGGAATCCATGGCCACAGCCGATGATGCCGGCGTGGGTCCTCGGGGCAAGCCCGGCCATTGCCGCCTGCGCGGGACGCACTCACCCTGCTTAACCTGAAGAGAGCTCGTTCGCTTTCTCGGCATAGCAATCCGCCTGCTCCTGCTCGCCCATTGCTGCCAGCAGAAGGGCTAGATTCCGATACGTCTGGGGCTCACCGGGACGCAACCTTATCACCGCAAGGTAGTGTGACCTTGCTTCCATGAAATCGCCTTTCTCGTGAAGGAGCACCCCAAGATTATTATGAGCTTCAGCGTAATTCGGCGACGAGCTCAGTGCTGCGCGATAGTGTGATTCTGCTGCCTCGACGTCTCGGCCTTCAAGAAGCATCGCATAGTTATAGTGCACTTCGGCGTAGTCCGACCTCAGATGCAGCGCCTGTCGATAATGCGCTTCAGCCGCTCCCGCATCACCGGTTTTTTCGAGGAAGACCGCGAAATTGTTGTGGGCTTCGGCAAAGCCCGGTCGAAGCCGCAGGGCCTCCTGAAAGTGCTGGTGCGCTTCGAACCGGTCACCCCATTCGTCAAAAAGACCAGCCAGACGCAGAAGGGCGTCGACGTGACCCGGTCGGTACTTCAGAGCCAGCCGATAATGGGCTGCCGCCTCATCAGGGCGATCGGTCTCCTCGAGGAGTATCGCGAAATTATAGTGAGCTTCCGGGTATTGCGGCCAGAGACGAACGGCATTGAGGTAGCGGGCTTCCGCGGCGGTTCTGTCGCCGGCGGCCTTCAGGATCACACCGAGATTGTTGTGCGCTTCCGGATAGTCCGCGCGTAGCTCCAACGCCTTTTCGTAACAATGCTGTTCCTCTGCCAATTCCTTCTCATCCGCAGCGGTCATTCCCGCCCCTTTCAGGAACCAGTCCTCGGCTGTCATCCGCTCTTCGGAACGTGCCGCAAGCGCTGCGTGGTCGACTGACACGACCCGATAGAGATGTCGCCTCGGCAGGAAGTCGCCCTTGAGTTCGAAGACATCAACCTCCTGGAAGAGATAGACGGGCAAATCGATGAGATCCAGTATGGTCTGCGTGACGAAGAGGGTATCCGGCTCGGCACATGATTCCACCCGCTTCGCGATGTTCAAGGCACGACCGATCCAGGCGTCGTCATCGTGCATTCGGGAACATTCGCCGAAGTGGCAGCCCACCCGGATTGGCAGATCGTTCGCCTGGCCGGTCGTCAGGTGACGCCGCCGTTGCTTCCAATAGGCGATGAGTTTCAACGAGAAATGGACGGCCACATCAGCAGATTCGAATAGATAAAGATGCCCGTCGCCTGTAAAATTCTCGTGCCGTCGCCCGTATTGGCTGGCAAGCGTCTGAGACAGGTAACGATATTCTGCAATAGCGCTCGTAATCGTGTCGCGCGAAACCGTGTTCCAAACCGCTGAGTGTCGGACGAGGTCGGTGAATACGGCGGCAAAATAGATGTCCATTCGCAACGGCCGGAAGTTAAAGCGATCGCGCGACATGTCCAAACGCATGCTGTCATCGCTCAACACAAGGACAATCATCATGCCACAGTACATGGTCGAAAGACACCTGCCAGGAATCACTCCCGATCAGCTCAGTGCGGCGGCATCGCGCGCGAAAAATGTCACTGCCGAGATGACCAGGCAGGGTAAGCCGGTGCGCTATCTGCGCTCGACATTCATTCCCGCCGAGGAACGATCATTCTGCCTGTTCGACGCTTCGTCGGAGCAGGATGTGAAGGAGGCAAACGAACGTGCCGAAATCCCGCTGGTGAGAATTACCGAAGTCAGGCACATCTCGGCCGACGATGTGAAATAGCGCATCCGGCGCGACAAAGCGCAAATGTTGCGACACCGCGTCCGGCCAGCCCGGCCTTGAGCCTTTCCGGGCTGGCTGAATCGCTTGTTGGCTCCATCGTTCGAGCCCTACGGCCAAGCCGGTCGGTCGATCAGGCGGCCCGTTTCAGCCAACCCTACCGCTGATTTGCCCGGCAAATCCGCGAGACTTCAATCAAAGGCGATCGGCTCACACGTACCTTGACGTACGCCGTCGCCGATCGCCTCTGCCCTGGCGAAAACCCGCTCCGGCAGAATGCTTCAAGCGAACCCGGAAAGGCCCTAGCGGAAGCCGCCGCTCGCGACCAGTCGTTCGCCAGTCAGCCAGCGGGCGTCGTCGGAGGCGAGGAAGACGGCGATGTCGGCGATATCGTCCGGCTGGCCGATGCGGCCGAGCGGCGTCTGGGCGACCATGGTCTGCTGCAGATCCGAGCCGATGACGCCGGCCGTGTGGGTGCCTTCGGTCTCGACCATGCCCGGCAGAATGGCGTTGACGCGGATCTTGCGCGGACCGAGCTCCTTGGCAAGCACGCTGTTGATGCCCTCGACGGCGCCCTTGGTGCCGGTGTAGACGGCCGAGGCCGGCAGCCCGAGGCTGGTCACCACCGAGGAGATGTTGATGACGCTGCCGCCCTCGCCGAGATGCTTGGCCGCCGCCTGGGTGGTCAGGAGAACGCCGAGAACATTGACGTCGAACATGCGGCGATAGTGCTCCTCGGTCACCTCGCCGATCGGGGCGAATTCATAGACGCCTGAGTTGTTGACCAGCACGTCGAGCTTGCCGAATTCCTTGACCGCGGCATCGACCACGCCCTGCGCCTGTTCGGCCTTGGAAACGTCGCCCTGCACCGCGATGGCTTTGCCGCCGGCCGCGCCGATCGCCTGGACCACGGCGTCGGCTCCGGCCTTGCTCGAGGCGTAATTCACCACCACTTCAGCACCTTCGGCCGCCATCGCCTTGGCAATCGCGGCGCCGATGCCCTTGGAGGCTCCCGTGACCACTGCGACCTTCCCTGTGAGCTTAGCCATCTCTTGTTCCTTCTGATCCGGACGGCTCGCCGGAATTGGCGGCCTTGTTCCGTAGTTCAGAAATTCGGAACTGTTGATCTCGGTTTCAAGGGGCACTATATAAAATTCATGCGACCGCTCTTTCACCCTGCCCTGGAGGATATCAAGCCCGATGCGATCCTCTATGCGCTGTCGGATCCGGAGCGCGTCGCGATCTTCGCCAAGCTCGCCGGCACCGCCTGCGGCGGCACCTGTTCCGCGCTCGCCGATCTCGGCGACCGCGTCATTCCGAAATCGTCGCTGTCGAACCATTTCAAGGTGCTGCGCGAATCCGGGCTGATCCGCAGCGAGCGCCAGGGCGTCGAGATGCGCAACCAGACCCGCTGCGCCGAGCTCGACGAGCGCTTTCCAGGGCTGGTCAGGGCGATTCTGACGGCTTACGGACAGCTTCCCGAGCAAATGAAGACGGGTTGACGGACCTTGAATACCTTCGATGGGTGCTGCCGGTGCAAGCCTGGGTCCTCGGGTCAAGCCCGAGGACGACGGAGGGTGGGGAGGCGATTGCGGCAAACGCAGACCCTTGGCAAAACCGGGACATCGCGCTTTCTGATCTCACCGCCAGACTTCATCACTCACCGCTTGCCGACGCACCATCCGCTGCGAATTTGGCATAACGTACCTTCAAACTCCGTCATCCCGGCCTTGGGCCTTAGTCCCTGAGTCTGGGATCCATGCCCGCGGCTGATCGAGACTTGCCGACGCGTTATAATTATAACGACATGAAATGAGGACTTCGCAGCCTATGCAATATGGAAGTCATGTTGCCCTCCACTTGTGGGTCGCTGCCATTGCCGGCCAACGGCTACGCGCAGCCTTGTCACGCTCGAGGTCGAACCTCGTGGTGGAGCGCGATGCGCCCTCCCCCTTACCAATCCGTAAGTTGCCGCCAAGCCGTCGTCTCGGCTAGATCTTGCCGCACCAGGCATGCCGGGAGCGGCCGATGCGAATCCTGCTGATCGAAGACGATACCAAGACGTCCGATTATATCGCCAAGGGCTTCTCCGAGGCCGGGCATGTCTGTGACGTCATCGGCGACGGCCGCGACGGGTTGTTTCAGGCGCAGCGCGAGGCCTATGACGTCATCGTCGTCGATCGCATGCTGCCGGGCCTCGAGGGCCTGGCGATCGTGCGTTCACTTAGGGCTGCCAAGGTCGGCACGCCGGCGCTGTTCCTGACCTCGATCGGCGGCGTCGACGATCGGGTCGAGGGGCTGGAGGCCGGCGGCGACGATTATCTCACCAAACCCTTCGCCTTCTCCGAGCTTCTGGCGCGCGTCAATGCGCTCGGCCGGCGCCCGCCGGTGCAGGAGCAGCGCACGGTCTTGAAGGTCGCCGATCTGGAGCTCGATCTGATCCGGCGGGAGGCGCGGCGCGCCGGCCAGGTGATCGAGCTGCAGCCGCGCGAATTCACCCTGCTCGAGGTGCTGATGCGCGGCGAGGGCCGCGTCATCACCAAGACGATGCTGCTGGAGCGGGTCTGGGATTTCCACTTCGATCCGAAGACCAGCGTCGTCGAGACCCATATCAGCCGCCTCAGGGCCAAAGTCGACAAGCCGTTCCAGGCCCAGCTTCTGCACACGATCCGCAACACCGGATACAGCCTGCATGCGCCTCGAACAGGATGATTTCAGGCCCATCGGCCTGAAAATCTCAAATCCTGTTCGCAATTTAAAGAGTAAGAGCATGATTTCGTCCGAAAACCGCGCACACTTTTCGGCATCATGCTCTAGCCTGCGCAGGAGCACGCCGTTCCGCCTGGCCGTCACCTTCGGCGTCCTCTTCGTCGTCGCATTCATCTTCAGCGGCGCGATCATCTATCACATTCTCAGCCTCGGCCTCGGCCGCGATGTCGACCAGTCGCTCAACGAAATGAATTCGCTCATCGTCTCGACCTACGAGCCCGGCGACACCGCGGACCTGATCAACACGCTGAACAATTATGCGAGTTTCCAGTCGACCTCCGACGGGCTCTATTCGCTGACGGATGCCAGCGGGCGCAAGCTGGCCGGCAATTTCGCGGCACCGCGCATCCCGAACGGCGTCTATACCGTCACCTCGGGCGATGTCGGGCTGAAGGGGCATGAACGCTATCGCATGCAGGTATCGACGGTCGGCCCCTACAGCCTTGTCGTGGCCGAGAACTTCAACGATGCCGACGAGATGCTGCGGATCGTGCTGGTGAGCTTCGAATGGGCGGCCGCAATCGTCGTGTCGACGGCGATTGGCGGCGGTGTCTTTCTCGCCGTTCGTGCTCAGGCGCGGCTGGACCGGGTCACCAACACCATGAATGACGTCTCTCACGGCGCGCTCGACGCCCGCATTCCGATCACCGGCAACGGCGACGATCTCGATACGGTGGCGATCCAGATCAACGCGGCGCTGGAGCGGCTGCAAAGGCTGGTCGAGAGCATGCGGCAGGTGAGCGCCGATATCGCCCACGATCTGAAAACACCGCTCAACAGGCTGCGCCTGACGCTGGATGCGGCGGTGGCCGAGAACGATCGGCGGGCGGATGTTTCGGCTCTGCTCGACGAGGCACGAAACGAGAGCGACCGGATCAACGCCACCTTCGAGGCGCTGCTGCGCATTTCCCAGATCGAGGCCGGCGCCCGCAAGGAGCGTTTCCAGGCGACCGATCTCGACGCCGTTCTGAGCGTCATCTCTGAGGTCTATGGCGATGTCGCCGAAGATGCGCAGATGTCATTGACGATCGCCGGGCGCGCTCCCGCCGTCATCTGGGGCGACCGCGATCTCCTGACGCAGATGATCGCCAATCTGGTGGAGAACGCGATCAATCATTGCCCGGCCGCAACCGGCATCACCCTGTCGCTCCGCCGCCAGGGCGACCGCGCCATCCTCTCGGTCGTCGATACCGGCCCGGGCATTCCGGCCGCAGAGAGGGACAAGGTCTTCCGGCGCCTCTACCGGATCGACAAGAGCCGCACGACGCCAGGCAGCGGCCTCGGTCTCAGCCTCGTCAAGGCAATCGCCGAACTGCATTCGGCCGAGATTGCGCTGGCAGACAATCATCCCGGCCTTCGCGTTTCGATCGCCTTCCCATTGATGCCGGAGAAATCCTGAGCCGCCATGCCGCGAGCCGACCGAAGCGGGCGACAAAACGGCGGATTTCGGCAGCAGCGCGAAAAGGCAGCACGCTCCACGGCCGGCGGTGGCCGAGCCGGTAGGCCGAAAGCCCCGCCTGGATCTGCGAGCAGGGATCGGCCCTCTGGCTCACCGGCAGCGGATCGACGAAGCAGGCGCGCAGCCCGTCGTCGAACTCCAGGTCGAAGGCGAGATCATAGGGCAGACGCATGGGCAGCAGCGCCCCGGCAATCCAGCCCGCCGCCTTGCGGTTGATCAGATAGGCGCCCGATCCCTTCTCGCGGGTCAGCGCAATGGCGAGCGAGCGCGAGGCGGTCAGCGGCTCGACCCGGTGTTTTCGCCCGGAATTGACCGTCGACAGCCGCAGAATGTCCCAGTGCGCGCGGTGGCGAAGTGCCGCCTCGAGCAGCTCGGGCAGATCATCGTCGAAGTCGAGATCGTCCTCGAGGATGAGGGCGAATTCGCCATTGCTGGCGAGGAAGCGCCGGGCGCATTCGACATGGCTGAGATAGCAGCCGATCTCGAAAGGGTTCGGCCGGCGGCCGTGCCGGCGGAGATAGGATGCCTCGTCGAAGCCGGGATGCGGCAGGCTGATGGCCGCACCGTCGACCGCCGCCACGCGCTCATAGGCAAGGCCGAAGCCTGCCAGCAGCCGTTCCATCCGAAACCGGCGCAACGGCGCGCGGTCGAGATTGATGAGGTAGGTATTGACCCGCAGGCTGACCGGATGAAGGGCCGGCATAAGGGCGGCGGGTGTGGCGCGCACGTTCATGAGACTTGGCCTCGACTTGGCAATGACGGCGCCAAGCCTGCGCTTCAAACCTCACGGGGACCTCGCCCGGACTATACATTTTCGTAAGCTGCGGCGACCGGCAGACGAGGAATGCATCCTTACGGATCGGTATGCTTAAGACGAAGGCTAGGCTGTTTGCCGGCGGTGCCGGGTGCGCCGTTCAAATCTCTCCGAAGCCCGCCCGTCACATTCAAATACTCCGTCGACTCGGGAACAACGGACTTCGCCGATCGTAAGGTTTGTGGGCCGTGCGGAGGTGCTTATAACACAGCCATGCACTTCGATACTCTGTGCGGCCCACTCGCCAGGGCGCGTTCATATATGTGGACGCGCCCACGCGATTGCCCACGTCTGATCGGCATCGCGATTGGAGCGGCAGCCCCGTGGCACGTCCGGATAAACGGCGCTGTGCCGTGTGCCCCCTAATCCGACCCTACGGGCCACCCTCTCCCCGCTGGGGAGAAGAGGGAGCAAGGCACGCCTGCAGTACCCGGATGAACCCGCCTCTTAAAAGGGACTCCATCTGATAGAGTCGACAGAGAAACGGCATTCTCCCTCTTCTCCCCTCGGGGAGAAGGTGGCCCGAAGGGTCGGATGAGTGGGCGGCACGGCACACCATTCCATAGGGCGATCTGGCCAAGGCCAGGCGTGCATCGCGCCAGTTCGAAGCCCGCCCACGCTCGCCTCCATCACCCCGCCTTCGCCCTGCGCAGCGCGATCAACCCCCGCCGCAGCCACAGCAATTGCTGTGGCGGCATCTGGCGCAGATGTTCGTAATCCATCACCGCGACGTTATAGACGGTGCTGCGCACCTGCGGCCCGTCTTCGCAGCGCAGGAGAACGGCCTGCAGTTCCATCATGCGGTTGCTGGCCTTGCGGGCGCGGTCGGCGAGGCTTTCGGTGACCTCGCCTTCATGGCCCTTGACGGCAAAGAGCGACTGGGCCCTGGGGCTCGGAGCCGGGATGCCCGTCGTCTTGTGATAGCGGGCCATGACCTCGGCATAGTCGTCGCCGGCCTGGCGCTGCTCGTCGGTGATCAGCCCGTCGAGGAACATGCGGCCGAGGGTATAACCGGCATAGGGGCTTCTGACCGTCTCGTCGGCCACCGTCCTGCCGAAGCCGTGGATGCGCCGGCGCGCCGCCATCGCCACGCTGATATTCTCCTTCTCGGTTTCGAAGGGCTTGATCTTGCCGCAGGGGAAACGCTCGACATTGGCCTTGCGCGGCCGGCCGGCGCCCTTGTTGGCCCGCTGTATCTTCACCTTGGTGGCCTTGCCGCCCATGCTGATTATCCTTCCTATTGAATGATGCCGTTTCGAAGTGCGGCGGCGACCAGGGCGGTCTCCTTGAACACGCCGAGTTTCGCCTTGGCGTTTGATATGTGGGTGTTGACGGTGATCGGCGAGATGCCGAGGATGGTGCCGATCTCGGCGGCGGTCTTGCCTGCGGCCATCCAGCGGATGATCTCGCGCTCGCGCGGGGTCACGGCACTGGTTACGGCACTCATGGCGCCGGCCCGTCGATCGTCGGCACGCGCGGCATCGTCACCTCGGCGCCCGACAGCGTCACCCGCCGCACCCGGTCGGGATGGCAGATCGGCGCGGGCACCGCGCCGGCGACGGCCAGTGGCTTGCGCGGGTCCTGCCTGGGCGGAAACCGGTCGCGGTTGCGATGCGCCATGTTGATGACGGTGTTCTTCTTCGAGCCGAAGAGTTCGGCGATCTGACGTGCCGAAAACCCCTCCTGCCAGAGCTTCTGCGCCTTGACGATCTTGTCTTCCGTCCAGAACAGATCTCTCATCCCACTGCCTCCTGTGCGTCTCGTGCGGCCCTTGCGATGACCGGGTTGTCGGGAAACATCTCAGCCAGCGCCCGCTTGGCGCTGCGGCTGCCGTTTGCTGCCTGTCTCAGCAGCCGCATCTTGTAGGCGGCGACCTTCGGCTGCGGCTGTTCGGGCGGCGCTTCGACGCGCGGGCGGTTTTGCGCCGTCATCACCGCCTGCTGCTGGCGGGCGATTTCGGCGAAGCTCGCCGCGCTCGGGGCGAAGGCGCGGTTATGGTCCCTGACCTTGCCTGACAGGAACAGCTTGGCGGCGCGCCAGACCGCCTCTGCCGGAATGCCGTCGATGGCGACGAGATAGGCGCGGATCTGCATGTCGGGATCAATGCCGGCGGATGCCGGAAAACCCGAAAGCATCCCCGCTATGATCTTCACCGGAGAGGAAATCTCTTGCGGCATCGACCGTTGTCCTTCTGCCCACGCTTGCATCGATCGACCCGGCTTCCCTCGCCTTCTCATTGAAATACCAATCGGATTTGATCGCCCGCCAGCCGCGCAGGATCTGCATCTCGGCGGCCTCGACCGGGTTGCCGGTCTTGAGATACTCCTTGAGCTGGATCCTCGCCGCATAGGCCGTCAGCGGTTTCTTCAGTGTGCGGCTGCGATGCTCGATGATCGCCGCCGCCAGCTCCTGCCCCAGCACCGGGCTGAGGATCTCCATAATGTCCTTGCTCATCTCTTCCTGTTCCATGCGATGTCCTTTCCCGCTCGCGGTCGCTGCGCCCTCAAGCCAGCAGCCTCGGCCGCCCGCCGGCAAAATTGACCGGAGCGCCCGGCCTGGCGGCGCGGTCGGGAAACCGCCTGAACTCGCGGCCGGCATAATCCTGCTGGGCGGTGTCGCCCTTCTCGGCGCTGCGAAGCCGGTGAATCTCACTTTCCACCGAGGGCACCGACACCCCGAGGATGGCTGATATTTCGATATAATCCCGGCCGGAGCGGAAGAGCTCGAGGGCGTTCATGTGCGTGCCTTGATGCGCAGGAGCGATGCTCATCGCTTGATTCTCTTTCTCATTTTCGATCCGCAGCCGGCCCTTCCCGCCAAGCGGGCGCCGGCCGGATCGTTCATATTCAAACTTGTGGAAGAGGCTGGCGTCGCCGAGGGAGGACGACGACGCCAGCTGCCGAGAGCCTTCAGGGAGGAGTGAGGCTGACGGAATTGGTGATCGGCTGAGAACCGGGCAAGACCGGCGTCTGCCGCATCTCTTCCGGCTCGGTCTGCCGGCCGCAATTCTCGCAGTGGCGCTCGATCACCTCGGCGATCGAGAGCGCCCTGCCGCATTGCGGACAGCCGGTGTAGCGGGCATTGGCAGCGCCCGAAAGCCGGGGTCGATTGTTGATAATATGTGCTTGTGTCATGGCTATAGGGTACGTAAAATACCTCGCACGTCAAGCGATTTAGGGCATTACATGTACCTTTTTTTAGGGTATAATTTATATCATGTTGAAAGATCAGGAACAATTTGAGCGCGAAGAACGCGCAAAGCGTCTGGTCATGGCCAGGAAGAACGCGGGCTTTGCCGGGCCGAAAGCGATCGTCGATCGTTTCGGCTGGAACGCCAATGTCTACAAGGCGCACGAGTCGGGCCGGAACGGCTTCGGCATCGCCGACGCGAAGAAATATGCCAAGGCGTTCCGGGTCAATCTCAACTGGCTGCAGTTCGGAACCGGCGATGCACTCGATCCGGAGGAGCGGCCGGTCTCCGTCGCCGACGTGCCGAAGATCTCCTGGGTCAGCGCCGGGCAGCTGACCGAGCAGGCGCCGATCACCGATTTTTCGGAATTCCCGACCGTCGCCGCGCTCGACCTGCCCGACGGCGACTGGATCGCGCTCGAGGTCGAGGGCAATTCGATGAACAAGATCTCGCCGCCGGGCTCGATCATTTTCGTCAACCGCCGCGACAAGCGCCTGGCGCCGAACGCGCTTTATGTCGTCGCCGACGAGACCGGGGCTGCGACCTACAAGCGCTACCGCCCGAACGACAATCCACCCTTCCAGCCCGCCTCCTACGAGGACGTGCCGCCGCCGGAATTCCAGGGCGCCGTCACCATCGTCGGCCGCGTCCGCCGGTCGGTGATCGAGATGTGAGAGTCCAGACCTCTTCGAAAATCTCAACTAATTCCGCGATGTAACGTTTACCGCTCCAGCAAAATTCCAACCACTTCGCAAAACGATTCAAGATGATCCGCCCGCCCTCATGAGCCGGCGGAATCTGGCTCCATTTCGTGACGCTTGCCGTGCTGATCATCGCTTTCGGCGCCGCGCGGGCGATCCTGTTTTGAGGTGAACCTCTCGCATGGCCGAAACCGGCTCTGCCCGGCGCTCCAATCGCCACGGTCAAACTGCCTGCAGCGACCTCGCGGTCCGACGCGCCTGCAAACAACCGCTTCGAGCACAGGCGTCCAATCTGAAAGCCGCGACGCGCAGCAGAGCGGGTCATCGCCGCCGCCCGCGCGCCTGCGCTATCCTGATCTCTCTCACTCCTTCTCTCTTCCATCTCTTTCCAGTTCCTGAAGGCTGGTGAGGGAGGGTTCCGGCCAAAGCTTCCCCCTACCCCATGAGCAAAGCCCATGAAGCCGGGAGAGCATTGGCCATGTCCTGAAGGCCGGAGCCGGGATGGGACACGTGCCAGAGGGGCCATTCGCTTCGCCCTCGTCCTGATTTTCTGACAGCGCACTTAAGGACTTTCGCTTCCCGCGCCGCTGGGCTTCGTCAGCTCGGGAGTTGCACCCGGTCGCCCAATCACTTGGCCGAGGCATACGCCTACGATTCGTACCTCGTCAATCTTTCAGGTATTTTTTATACCTTTTTCGATTGACGGTCTAGGGTATGTTATATACCTGTATCGACAGGCCGACCAGCCGGCACGAGAGGGCAGAGCAATGCAGCATATCCGCAGGATCGAGACCGATCAGAGCCGGCGGGACACCCGCTGGAATGCGGTGCGCGGGCTCGATGACTGCGATGCCTATATGGCCAACGAGGCCCAGCGCATGGGCGCCCTCGGCTTTGCCTATCTCGGCCGCCCTGAACATTCGATCCGCGGCCCGTCATGGCTGCGCGGCGCCACCGCCAGTGTCGAGGCGCATTACCGCTACGCCCGCGAGATCATGGGCATCACCGATCGCGATCAGCTTTACGCCTGAGGGAGAAACCGACATGTCCGCCGATTGCGTCATCAAAGCCTTTTCCGGCTGCGCCTGCACGCCGGGTCAGTGCGCCGAGAAGCCCCGCATCCCGGCGCCGGTCACCTTCGTCTCGTGGCGGATCCAAGCGCTCACCTGCATCGCCCTCGGATTGCTGGCGGCGCTCGTCTCGGCCGCCTGGATGGAGCCACAACTCAAGCGTCGCGGTCTCGACCGCCAGGAGCGGGTGTCATGGAAGTGAGCGAATGCCTTTCGAAGCGCCGCCGGTCAGGAGCTGAACTTGATGTCGCTCGCCTTCGCCGCAGTAATGAAGGCCCGCCGCACCTGCTCGGGCTCGGCGAGATCGTTGAAGACATCAAGCACCAGCAACTCGGCAGCCTTGGCCGCCGGCGTCTGCGCGGGCCAATCGTTCAGCAAGGTATTGCCGGCCTGGACGACATTATAAACGGTCCTGGTCTTGCCATTGATGGTGATCTTCACCGGTTTGAAGCTTCGTCGCCTGCTCATGATGCAGCCCCTCACGCTGGACATCCGACTCAACGAGCGGCGTTCGGACTCGTTCCACCGACACCAAGTTCTTTCTCAACCAATCAGAAAGTGCAGTAAGCGATGTTCCGATTACACCTTGGCTCAGTTTTTTTCGGATGCTTCAGGTTTTCACAATTCGTATGAATTCACGCACCTCTTTTAGCATCCAGTTCCGAAAGGCGCGGACCTTTGGTTGGTCTTGATTGCCGACGCGGTACAGCAGATCGTAACCCCACTCGACCTCGAGGGCCACGTCGGGAAATAATGAAACCAGCCTATCAGCGGCAAGGTCTTCTGCAACAAGGACACTCCGCCCAAGAGCTACACCCGCTCCTCGAATGGCTGCCTCAATGGACATGCTTCCATGGCTGTATCCGGGCCCACGCATACCGGGGTACGGCAGCTCCATCATCGCGAACCATCGCTCCCAGGTCGTGATCATCCCGATCTCGTGAATGAGTTGGCATTTGACCAGGTCGCTCGGTGCATCAATCCCGCCCATCTTCTGGCGGTACTCCAAGGAGCATACCGGTGAGACCGTCTCGTTCATGACGCGCTCCGCCGCCGCGTGAGGGTAGCGACCGGCACCATAACGCATTGCTACGTCGACTTGACCGGCAGCGAAGTCGACGGCGCGACGGGCCATGACGACTGCGCCCGAAACTGGATCGGGACGCAGATCGCAAAGGTTTGGATGCCAGGAGGTATCTCAGGTTCCGGCCGGCTGGGAGGCCGCATACGGCGAAGGCTTTGCTCGTGCGGCATTTTGGGTCGTGAAAGACACGACAAGGACGCCCAGACCGAGGAATGCCGGAACTGATCCGGCGTAGTCGGACGCGTTCAGATGAGCCGATAGCGCCAGCAGCAGGTGAAAAAACATTCCGGAGTAGGCGAGATCGCTCAGTCCGACGCTGATGCGGGAAAGGATCGCCGCCACTCCCAGCAGTTTGACCGTAATCAGGAGCGGCACCAGATAGCCAGGAAAGCCAAGCTGACCCAACAGTTGTCGCACGGTGTCGCTTTGGGTGAGATAGAAGGTGGCGGACATAAGGTACAACGCCGAAAGAAGCGCGGTGCTGATCCAATAAATGTATTTGCGGGCCATGTTTACTCGGTTCTCCTCACGACTTCGTTGCCGCGAACACGTTGCGGAACGAGATCGGCGCACGGCCCGACAGCCGCTCGACATCATGTGTAAGCACATCGAAGTGTCCTTCGACAAAGGTCTTCTTGATGTCCATGATGGCATTGACAACCAAATCGGGCAGCCCGGCCTGGCCTAAGCCGCCATGCAGTTGCTCCTCGGTAATCGAGGCAAACACGATGGGCTTGCCAAGTGCCTCCGCAGCAATGGCGGCGACGTCATGCCCTGTTAGCGCATCGGGTCCCGTCAGATTGTAGATCGCGCCTGCGTGACCTTCGCCCAATACGGCTCCTGCTGTCGCTGCGGCCACGTCGTTGCGCGAGACATACGCGACGCGATCTTCGCCGAGTCCAGCGAGCATTCCTTGGCTCTGTGACATCATGACCTCGTCGATCATGGACTGTGCATAGTAGTTCATGCGCAGGATCGTCCAGTGTGGAGCTGACCTGATCAGATGCTGTTCGGCTGTCCAGTAGGACTCGCCGAGTGCAGGAACGGCAGCCTCGCGTGTGCCTGCCGCCGACAGCAGGACGATGTGCTGCACACCTGACTTCACGGCCACATCGATGGCGGACTTGAGCTGTACACCGCGCACGCCCGGACCTAGGTCTGCGCTGGGGATCAGCACCAGACGGTCGAGCCCGGCATAGGCGTCCAGAAGCGTCTCTGGCTGGTCATAGTCACCCTTGCGAGCCTCGACCCCGCTACCTGCCTTCTCGGGCGAGCGGGAAATGGCGACGATTTGGTGGCCGCCTCCGCGTGAGCTGAGTTCTTCGATGATGGCCGCACCCAGTTTCCCACTTGCGCCGTTGATGCCGATCTTCATGTCGTCGTCCTCTTCTGCTAACGAACAAAATGTACGTGACGATATGATCGATATCGGGTATCTGCACAAGAATGCACATGAAAGTGCGCCACGCACAGGGATGTGCGTGCCTTGATGGAGTAGCCAATGAACACCACCGCCGCCACGCAGGCCGTGGACTTGCCTGCGAGCGAAGATCACAACAACTGCCGTGCGCTCGGCCAGATTCTTGATCGCATTGGCGACAAGTGGACCATTATGGTTGTCGGAGTGCTGTCACGGGGACCGTTGCGCTTCAACCAGATGATGCGCGAGATCGGCGGCGTGTCTCACCGGATGCTGACCCTCACACTCCGTAGTCTGGAGCGCGATGGATTGGTGTCGCGCACGGCCTATGCCACCATCCCGCCGAAGGTGGAATATGCTCTCACCGACGCAGGGCGTTCGCTGATCGAGCCATTGCGGGTACTCAGCGATTGGGCAACCGACTATCGCCCTGTGATCGAGAAGGCTCGGGCGGACTTCGACACCCGCGAGGTATGAAGCCCGAGATGGAAATACCGTGCGGCGAGGCTGTCAGTGCAGAAGCGCTTACTCCCGACGGCCGCTTTGGGGCCGGGCTCGGGATACGGAATCCACCGTCGCCCCCCCAAGGAAGCGCACGGAATTCGGTGCAGACTTAGATCGACTTCAAATACTCGATGAGGTCGTCCTTTTCCTGAGTGCTCAGATCCAACTTCAAATGATCGTTGTAGTGCTCGACGACGTCCTCGAGCGTGGCAAACCGCCCGTCGTGGTAGAAGCCACCCTTGTGGACCTTCTCCATGTTCCACAGGGCCCGCAACGGCGCTGTCCTGTAGCGACCATCCGGGGATCGCACCGCCTGGAAATCGTCTATCCCGATCTCGTCCGCCGTATGAAGGTTCCAACCGGGCTCTGTGAAGAGCGGCGGCACATGGCAAGTGGAGCACTTGGCCTTGTCGTTGAAGAGGGCCTTTCCCTTCTCCGCCGCCGCACTGTCGAATGTGCCATTTGGCGGCTGCGGGGTGGGTAGGGATAGCTGATAGAAGTGCAGCGCCGGAAGTTTGGCGGTGATCCGGTCTTCCTTGTCCTGCTTGTGACCCTGCTTTGTCCTGGCTGCAACCGGATACTTCTCGGCGTCATCAAGCCGCGGATCGTAGAACACGCCTTTGCCGTGCATCTCGAGATTGCCGACATAGGCGTTCCAGTAGCTGACGTTCCCCCAGGCCCCGGTCCAGGTATGGTTATTTACGCCCGCCAATCCGAATGCGGGGGGATTGAGCGTCGCGGCCGTCTTGCCGTCCGGGCGGAAGGCCTTTCCGTCCAGGTTGAGCTCGGCATCGAACTTGCCAGGCCCCCAGGCCGCCACCGCCTTCTTCACGTCGGCTTCGGAGATTTGCAGCATCTCGGTGAATGCCGTGAGGTCAGGCGCCAACCCGACGATCGCACCGATGTCCAGGTCGCGATTGGGCCAGCCATCCAGCCTGCGGCCGATGCCGGGAGCGTAGGCGTCGTCGACTGTCGAATGGCATACCGCACACTGGATGCCGACCGACGTCAGCGTCTTGCCGTCGTCGCCGAAAAATCCGGTTACCCCAACAACGGCATTGGCCTTCAGCAGCAGAAGCGTGCTCGCCGGATCGTCAAGATCGACCTTGCCCTTGTTGAGCGCTGCGGCGACGTCCTTCGGGACGGCGTTGAGGTCGACCTTCAGACCGAGCTCCAGAGCCTTCTTGGGGCTCAGTCCCGGCCCCTTGCCCCCCAGCTTCTCACCCGCGATCGCCTCGTGAAGCTTGAGTTTGCCTCCCCAGAAGTCCTCACTGCCGAACGTGTCGAAGCGGAATGTCTCGCGACCCTCCTCCAGGAACCGTCTGGCTTGGGCGGCCGCCGCCGCATCAAACTCCTTGCCGCCGACAGAGGCTTTTTTGGCCGTCTGGGCGGCCGCCGGGATCATCGTTGAACAGAGGAGAAGAAGGAAAAAAGCTGCTGTACCATGAGAGCGTAGAGACATAGAAATCCCTCCACGCAGCCGAGGTTTTCGGCTTGCGCACCTGGTTTTACCGCAATGAAACAAATCCCATCCACAATATTACAACATGCTAAATTAGCAATGGAAATCCTTTGTTCTCGCCCGGTCTGAGGCTCCGAGCCGATTGCCTTCGCTGCGGCGTGCCTCTTACAAGGGGCTTCGCGAATAAGGCGGCCGCCGACGTCTACGAGATCGCGTGATCTCAAACCGATATCTGTCGGTTTTTCTGTCGATTTGAATCTGTCGGATAATCTTTTGGCGCTCGGGATCACCACTAGCCCCCTGTAAAAAAGGGGGTTTCCGCTGGTCGGAGTGGAGTGATTCGAACACTCGACCCCCACGTCCCGAACGTGGTGCGCTACCAGACTGCGCTACACTCCGTGACCAGCGGCGCTTCTATAGAACAGCCTATCTGGTTGCACAAGCACCAAATTTCAAAAAACCGAGGGATTTTTTGACGGGTTGATGACAGCGGCCGGAATGGGCCGCTGCAGCAAAAAGACACACCGCAAGCAAATCGAACGGAAGTGCAAAAGGGGCAATTTTCTTTTGCCGGGTTCCGCGCTAAAGGGCTCGGCGGGACAGGCGAAACCGCCGCGACGGCGGCTTCGCAGCCATTGCGCTAGAGATCAGGGACGACACGATGAAACTCCGCACCATTACCGCGGCCGGGCTTGCAATTGCGCTTGCCGGATGCACGACTATTCCTTCCGCTGGCAATCCGATCGAGGCCCGCTGGGTCGGCAAATCGGCGGGCATCTTCTTTGCCGCCTACGGGCCGCCGATCAGCGACCGCGAGGAAGGTGCGAGCACCATCTATACCTGGCGCGGCGGCTACAAGACCGTGCGCATTCCGGCGAAATATGCCGAAGGCGCCGATGGCAAGCGCGGCAAGCAGATCGCCGCCGCCCGCACCGCCTATCTGCGCTGCCAAGCCGAAATCACCACCAATTCCGATTACACGATCCGCGATATCCGCACCGTCGCCGACATTCCGGGCGTCAACGGCCCGTCCTATTGCGCCGAGTTCCTGGCGCCTGAACAGAAGTAACGGGCAACCGGAAGAGACGAAAACAGGCGGCCGATGTGCCGCCTGTTTTGTTTTGGGCTGCTGCGGATCGTTACAGGCTAGCGGCCTCGGACGCGGATCACGGAACGAATGATGATGTGAGGTTGTGCCGTGCGGCCCCCTCATCCGGCCCTGCGGGCCACCCACCGGGGTCGAGCCACGGGTCTCGACCCGTCCTTCGGACCCCCGCTGGGGAGAAGAGGGAGCAAATTGCTCCGGCACTGGCAAACGAACCCGCCTGCTTATAGGCACTTCATCCAATGGGATTGATGGGCAAGCGCCACTCTCCCTCTTCTCCCCAGCGGGGAGAAGGTGGCCCGAAGGGTCGGATGAGGGGGCGGCACGGCACGGCGTCAGCGACAGGAAACCATCGCCACTCGCCGTGCCGTCAATGGTCTCACCCCTCCGCCGGCCCGTACAGGCCGAGCTGGTCGAGAAGCGCCCGCTGCCGGTCGGCGTTTTCGACCAGGAGGGCGGTGTAGCGCTCGACGATCCGGCCGCGGTGATCCGGATCGGAAACGGCCGACAGCGCGCCGGTGATGGCGGCGATCTTTTCCGAGGTCCGGCGCAGCTCTTCCAGCAGCTCAGCCTTGCCGCCGGCCTCCGCGACGACCTGCTTCGTCACCTTGCCGATGCCGGCCGGCGTGCGGCTGCCGGCGGAGACGTAACCCTCCGGCAGGTCGCCCTTCAGATTGACGACCGACTTGAAGCGGATGACGTCGAAGATCTGGTCGACCGCCTGCTTGGCGCCGGTCACCCGCGAGGGGTGGTCGGTGTCGGCGGCGGCGTGCGGCAGGAGTTCCAGCTTGCCCTTGTGGCGCGCTTCGAGCGGCAGGTAGGGCAGCATCGGGCCGCTGAGCGTACCGGTCGCGGCATCGCTGAAGAGATCGGCGTCGATCGCCGCATGGGCGATCTTGCCGGAGGCAAGGGCTGCATCAAGCGCGGCGGCATCGACGACTTCGCCGCGGTCGTAATTGACCAGCACCGCGCCGTCCTTCATGGCTCCGAGCACCTGCGCATTCACGGTGCCGGCATTGGAATAAGTACCGGTCGCGGCATCCAGGCGGCCGAGGCCGATATGGACGGAGAGCACGTCGGCGCCGCTTGCCGCTTCGACCGGGTTTGCGGCATAGTCGAAGCCCTCGGCCTCGATCCAGCGCTTGTGATGCTCGCGGGCATAGATCGCCACCGTCATGCCGAAGGCCTTGGCGAGCTTGGCGACTTCGCGGCCGATATTGCCATAGCCGAGAACGGCGAGCTTGCGGCCCTCGAGCTTGGCCGTCGGGAAATCCTTGAGCTGGCGGCCGGTATCGAAATCGCCGCCGGCGACCATCCGGTGCAGCCGGTCGACCGGCAGGTCGGGCATGACCTTCAGGATCGCCTTCAGAGCCATCTGGGCGGTCGCGCGGCTGTTGATGCCGGGCGTGTTCATCAGCGGCGCATTGCCGCCCTCGCCATTGCCGCCGCCCCAGGAGGCCGAGCCCATATTGCCGGTGCCGGCGCCGATGCGCACGCCGCCGAGCGGGAAGACGGAGGACTTCGGGATGAAGGTCGCCGCCGCGATCAGCGCGTCGTACTGGCCCTTGTCGGTCTGCGGCAGGATCTCCGCCTCGGTGCTGAGATTCGGCTGGTAGAAGAAATGGATGCGGCCCTTTTCCAGGCCTGCACGATCACTGAGCGGGCCAAGATGGAAGCTGCCGCCCTTCTCCTCGATATAGGCCTTGACCTCGCTGTAATCGGGCTCGCCACCGGCGCCGAAGCGCAGGCCGACGAGATCGGCGATCAGCACCGTATAGGCGCGGTTCGGATCGTCCTTGCGCACGGCGCCATCGGCCTTGACGGGGGCCTCGAAGGTGACGCCGTGTTTGGCGAGCTCCTCTTCGAGCACGACGATCTTGGCTCTGAGATAGGCATATTGCAGGTTTTCCAGCAGGGCGACGACATCTTCGGGCTCGCGGATGCCGCCGACCCAGGCGCGGTAATCGCCGGGGGTGCCGGGGAAGGCATTGACGTAGCGGGCCGCATCGAGGCCGGGCTCGTATTCGCCGTTCGGATGGGTGATGCCCTCATAACCGAGCAGCTGCTTGGAACGGGCGATGATGCGGGCGTGGATGACGGCATCGCTGATGCCGTCGTCCTCGACCTTCAAAAGCGTCACGGCCGCACCGCGGCGCTCGGCATCGGTGACGGTCAGCGACAGCAGCGGGTGCGACTTGACCCATTCGTCAATCACGGCGCGGTTGGCGGCCGAGCGGCGGTTGAGCTCGACGATAGTGCCGACCCGGGCTTCGGACTGCAGCAGGCCGAAGGTGGTCTCGGCAAAGGCGAGCGCGCTGTAGGTGTTGATGACGCCGCCGAGCATGCGGTCTTCGGCCGGATCGTAGAACGGACCGGCATCGACGGAGCGCTTGGCCGAAAACGGCTGCCGCGGATCGATCGGCGGGGCGATCTTCAGCTGGCGCGGGATCGCCCAGGCGGGATCCTGCTGGTTCTTCTCGATCAGCGCCAGCGCATGCGGGGTGAAGGAGGCGACGAAATAGCCGGAGATGCCGCCGATCGCCTTCTGGAACGGCATGAACAGGCAGCATTTCGCCATGACGGCGCTGACGAGCTCGGGCTCCCAGGGCATGGCGCCGAGCATCGAGGTGGCGTCGAACACCGCATGGCGGTTGGCCGGATCGCCGTCGAGCCAGGAGAGGAGCTCGCGGATCTCGCCGCTGGTATAGGCATTGGCGCCTGTCGTCTCATGACCGACGCCGACGAAGATCGACACGCCGAGGGCCGAAAGCTCGGCCGCCGTCGGGATCACCCCCTCGGAGGCGGCGAAATGAATGCGGCTCTCGCAGCCCTTTTCGGCGAAGCGCTGCATCTCGATCAGCTGCGTCGCCCAGGACTGGCGGAAGAAGCCGGCGGCCTTGGACGGATCGCTCTCCGGCCGCGGCGTATCGACATAGATGCGCTGGCCGGCGTCATTGGCATTCATCAGGTGCTGGATGCAGACGGTGAAACCGCTATGGCCGCCGCCGAGCCCGACCGCCATGCGGTTCTCCTTCGGGAAGCCGAAATAGCGATGGATCGCCCGCATCATGTCGGTGAGGATCTTATCGGCCGGATAGCCGCGATGCATGCTGCGGGAAATCTCGGCCGTGGTGAAGCCGCCGATATCGTTGCCCCTGTCGTCGAACTTGCGATAGGTCTGCTCGATCCAGGCGTCGAAAGCGATGCGCCGCAGGCGGCTATCGACCTCGTCCGTCGTCGCATCGGTGATCGGCCCGACGCCGAAGAACGGGTTGGACGGCAGCTTCGGCGCACCCGACGCGGTCTGTCGAAGGGCGTTCAATCGCTGTTCCTGCATCTGCGCGATATCTGTCATGGCCTGCCTGTCTCTGTCCGGAGCTGAAGTTGCCTTCATGGTGAAGCCACTGTTCCGGCGAGACAACCTCATATGCGCCGAACGACAGGCGAAACGCGTCATTGGTGGCCGTATCGTTGATGATGGCGCGATGGGCGGCGGGATGCGATCCGCTTTCCAGTCTGCAGATCGGCGGTGCTGGGATGACTGAGGAGAAGAGGTGGTGCCGCGAGCTGGATCGCCGGTGCGTCTGGCAACAAAGCCACCCACACTCTCCGTCATCCCAGGGCTTGACGGAGGAGAAGTGGTGCCCGGGATGGAGGAGGAGAGGTAGTGCCGGGACCAAAAGCGCGCCGGGCGCGATGAGCGAACCGCGAGTGCGGCGTCACAAAGCGTCACAGCCGCAACCACCCCCCACACAAAAACGGGCTTGCCGCGCGCAACCTTCCGGCGTATGTCTTGCCCGTCGCGAAAAGCGACTGCCTCCCTTGATCCGCTCAGTGGCGGAGTAAACAGGTGGACGAATGGGTCGTCCAGGCGGTCGAGCACACGCCCTCCATGCGCCTCGGCCATGGTGCGGCCAGCACCTCCCTGAAACCAGTGCCTGACCAGATCAGGCCTCATCGTGAGCCATCGGCGCACTCTGTCGGCGCTTGTGCGCTCGCGTCGACCCGGAACGCACCCATGACCAGATCCCTCATCGTCATCTTCACCGCCATTGTCCTCGATGCCGTCGGCATCGGGCTGATTTTTCCGATCCTGCCGTCGCTGCTGCAGGACATCACCCATGCGGCAAACGTCGCGCCCACGATCGGCGCGATGACCGCGCTCTACGCGTTGATGCAGTTCATCTTCGCCCCCGTGCTCGGAGCGCTGAGCGACCGGCTCGGCCGCCGGCCGGTGCTGCTGATTTCGCTGGCGGGCGCCGCCGTCAACTACCTGTTCCTCGCCTTTGCCCCCAATCTGACCCTGCTGTTCATCGGCCGGGCGATCGCCGGGCTGACCAGCGCCAATATCTCGGTGGCCACCGCCTATATCACCGATATCTCGCCGGAGGAGAAACGCGCCCGCCGCTTCGGCCTGTTCAACGCCATGTTCGGCCTCGGCTTCATCATCGGCCCGGTCGCCGGCGGCGTGCTCGGCGATCACTGGCTGCGGCTTCCCTTCCTCGCAGCCGCCGCGCTGAACGGCGCCAACCTGCTGCTTGCCATCTTCGTCCTGCCGGAATCGCGGCCGGGCAGCCGTGAGACGATCAATCTTGCGGCGCTCAATCCGCTGAAACCGCTGCGCGCGGTGCTGGAGGTCAAAAGCCTGCTGCCGATCGTCACCCTGTTCTTCATTTTCAGCGCCACCGGCGAGGCCTACGGCACTTGCTGGGCGCTGTGGGGCAGCGATGCCTTCCATTGGAACGGGCTGTCGATCGGCCTCTCACTCGGCGCCTTCGGCATCTGCCAGACGTTTGCCCAGGCTTTGCTGCCGGGGCCGGCCGTCCGGCTGCTCGGCGAACGCGGCGCCATCCTCACCGGCGTCGCCGGCGTCTCACTCGCGCTCACCGTCATGGCCTTCGTCGGCCAGGGCTGGATGATCTTCGCCATCATGCCGATCTTCACCCTCGGCGGCATCGGCGTGCCGGCGCTGCAATCGCTCGCCACCCGGCAGGTCGACGAGAACAGCCAGGGCCAGTTCCAGGGCGTGCTGGCCTCGGCCGTCAGCCTCGCCTCGATCGTCGCGCCGCTCGGCTTTTCCAGCCTCTATTTCCTCTTCAGGGCGGAATGGCCGGGCGCCATCTGGCTCTCGGTCGTCGCCGTCTACGCGCTTGCCGTGCCGCTGGTTCTGGGGTTGCGGCTGAAGATGCCGGAGCGGGCGGCGGTGAGTTAGCCGGTCGTGGTGCGCTTCTGTTGGCGCGTGGTAGCGGGGAGCCCCTCTCTGCCCTGCCGGGCAGGCACTCATCTCTCCTCCCTCATTCCTGTGACGAGCACAGGAATGAGGGAGGTTGAGGGGACGCTCCTGCCAGAGGCCGGCAATGGCAGCGTGCGTCTGTTGGCTGCGTGGCAGGGGGCACCCCCCTCTGTCCTGCCGGACATCTCCCCCACAAGGGGGGAGATCGGATAGACGTTAGGGCTTCCCCAAACAATTGCCATTTGGAATATCGGCAGAGTGGGACCGAGCCTTGGCCACTTGCCGATCTCCCCCCTTGTGGGGGAGATGCCCGGCAGGGCAGAGGGGGGCCACAGGACGCGACGCCTCCGAAGCTAAGCCGCCTCCCCCTTCTCGGCCACGCTTTCCGCGAGCTTGCGCGCCGCGACGAAATCGACCTTGCCGGAGCCGAGCACCGGCACCTTGCCGATGGTGACCTCGGCCGGGACCATCATGTCCATCGCCCCCTTCGATTTGGCGAAGGCGAGGAATTCGGCGCGGGTGGCGGTTTCGGCTTCGGTGAGCAGCACCAGGCGTTCGCCCTTTTTGGGGTCGGGGAGCGACGAGACGACCGAGAGCGCGCCGGGCCAGAGCTCGGCGGCGAGCGTTTCGACGGCGGCGAGCGAGATCATTTCGCCGCCGATCTTGGCGAAGCGCTTGGCGCGGCCGCGGATCTTGACGAAGCCGTCCTCGTCGATGGTGACGATGTCGCCGGTGTCGTGCCAGCCATCGGCGAGCGGCTCAAGCACGCCGGGCTTTTCGGCGCGGAGATAGCCGGCCATGACATTGGCGCCGCGCACGTGCAGCCGGCCGCCCTCATCGATGCCCGGCACCGCTTCGAGCTTCCACTCCATGCCCGGCAGGATTTTGCCGACCGTGCCGGAGCGGTTGTACATCGGCGTGTTGATGGAAATAACAGGCGCGGTCTCGGTGACGCCGTAACCTTCCAGGATGCGCAGGCCGAATTTTTCCATATAGGTCTGGCGGGTCGAGGCCTTCACGGGCTCGGCGCCGGAGAAGATGTAGCGGATCGAGCGGAAATCATAAGGATGCGCCGTCCGGGCATAACCGTTGAGGAAAGTATCGGTGCCGAAGATGATCGTGGCGTTGGAGACATAGATCAGCTCCGGCACGATGCGGTAATGCAGCGGCGAGGGATAGAAATAGACCGGCACGCCCGAGATCAGCGGCAGCACCGTGCCGGCCGTCAGCCCGAAGGAATGGAAGACCGGCAGGATGTTGAACACCTTGTCGCCGCTGTGGAAATCGATGCGGGCGGCGGCCTGGGCGGCGTTCGACAGGATGTTGCGGTGGGTCAGCACCACGCCCTTCGGCGTGCCCTCCGAGCCCGAGGTGAAGAGGATGACGGCCGGATCATCCGGCTGGCGCTTCACCAGCGGCCGGCCTTTGCGCAGCAGCCCGCGGATCTTGTCGAGCGCGCCGATCTCGGCTCTCAAATCATCGAGCCAGACGATCGTCACCTGCTTTTGCAGCTCCTCGACAACGGGGCCGAGCTTGGCCTGGGCGACGAAGGCGCGCGAGGTCAGCACATGTTTCACCTCGGCCGCCCGGCAGGCGGAGAGGATATTGGCGGCGCCTGCGGTGAAATTCAGCATCGCCGGCACCTTGCCCGCGCTCATGACGCCGAGAATGGTGGCGGCGGCGCCATTGGCATTCGGCAGCATGACGCCGATGTTGTCCTCCGGGAAGCGGGCGCGGAACTTGGCGCCGAGCACGGCGGCACCGGTCAGGAGCTTGCCATAGGTGAGGCTGCCGGTGACCGGATCCTCGACGGCGAGCTTTTTCATGCCGAACTCCTGGGCCGCCTGGATGACGCGGCCGAGCACGGTCGACGAGGTATCGGCGGTCTCGAACAACAGGTTCGACATCACCTGATAGAGCGCGGCACCTGCCGCCGTGCGGCGCTTGCGGCCCTTCAGCTCGGCCGGCACTTCGAGCTTCACCGGCTCGAGAATGGTGACCTTGACCTTGGGAAACAGCCGGCGGCGGATCTTGCCGTTATCGAGATAGGAGAGATAGCTCTTCTCCAGCCCGTCGATCTTGACCGGCACCACCATCGAGCCCGTCTTGTCGGCGACCATGGCGGCGCCATCATAAACCTTCATCAGCGTGCCCGTCACCGTCAGGCGGCCCTCGGGGAAGATGCCGATCGGGCTGCCGTCCTGCACCACCTTGATCAGCGAGCGGGTCGCCATCGGCTTTGTCGGGTCAAGCGGCAGGAACTTGCACATTTTCAGGAAGGGCCGCACCCACCACGCCTGGGCGATTTTGTAATCGACGGCGAAGGTCGGCTCCTCCTCGGTGATGGCGAGCGCCAAGGCACCGTCGAGCAGGCTGACATGGTTCAGCGCAATGATCGGCGCGCGGCCGGCCTTCTTGATATTCTCCAGCCCCTCGACCTCGAGGCGCATGAAGGCGCGGAACAGGATCGAGATGAAATCGCGGAAAGGGTTGGTCGGCAGCGTCTTCAGCATCAGCCAGGCGACGGCAAAATTGAGAATGCCGAGGCCGATCAGGATCTCAGGGATGGAGGCGCCGAGCGCCTGGATGACGGCGACGAGGCCGAGGCCGACGGTGATGAACAGCGCCGAGAGCACGTTGGCCGCACCGATGACGCGGGCGCGGCGGTCCTCATGCGCCCAGGTCTGCAGGGCGGCGAAGGTGGGAACGGCGATGAAGGCGCCCGAGATCGCCATGCCGGCGAGATCGATGGCGACGCGGATGGTGTTTTGACCGGCGAAGAAATCGAGGATCGTCGTCGCATGGGTCGTGGATTGCAGGCCCCAGAGGTTCCAGGCGAGATCGAGGCTGAAGAGGCCGAGCAGCGCGGTGCCGACCGGGGCCGGCAGGAGCACGATGCGGCCCGACGACATCCAGGCGGCAATGCCGGAGCCGACAGCGACGGCGATGGCGAAGACGGTGAGATAGGCTGGAACGACGAGCTTGGAGCCGCCGAGCAGCTCGGTCACCATGGTCGGCAGGATTGACAGCACGAAGGCGCCGACCAGCCAGAACCAGCAGTTCATCAGCGCCGAGCGCCACAGCCGCTTGTCCTCGCGGATTTCCCGCACGAGGGTGTAGCTGGAGCGGATGACATTGCGGTCGATTTCCAGATCCGACGCCTTGGAGCCGGTGGGCGGGATCAACCGGCTCGCCAGCCAGCAGAGCAGCGACAGCCCCATCATCATCGAGCCGAACAGCAGCACATTGTCGCCGCTGGAAAAGGCGAGTGCGGCGATGATCGTGCCGGCGAGGATGGCGATGAAGGTGCCGCCCTCGATCCAGGCATTGGCCTTCGGCAGGTCGCGACGTTCGAGATGATCGGGCAGGATGCCGTATTTGATCGGCCCGAACAGCGCCGAGATGATGCCGAAGCCGAAGAGCGCCGCCATCAGAACAAAAATCGAGGAGAAGCCGAGGCCGACGACGGCAAGGGCGGCAATAGCTATCTCGCAGCGTTTCAGCAGTTCGGCCACCTTGGCCTTGTCGTGCTTGTCGGCGATTTCGCCGCCCAGTGCCGAAAGCAGCAGGAAGGGCACGATGAGGATGACGCCGGCAAGCGTCACCAAAGCCGCGCCCTCGCTTGCCGACATCTTGAAGAGGATGAGGAAGACGAGCGTATTCTTGAGGAAATTGTCGTTGAAGGCCGTGAGGAACTGGGTCCAGAACAGCGGCGCGAATTTTCTAGACGTCATCAGATTGTGTTGCACGGCGGGAGTCCTTCTTTAGGCAGCTCGAGAAGGCCACAGAGTTGTTACCCATTGGTTGAATGCGGCAACAACTCTGCGCTGTAGTTAAGGAAGATCAATCTTCATCGCTACGATTGAATTTGACGAGCAGCTTTTCGGTGCGGGCATCCTCGACCTTGCGGATCAGCTTTTCGGATTCGGCATTGTCGCGCAGCGTCTTGGTGATGTTCACCGTCGTCTGCACCAGCATCAATATGCCCATGGCGAGATAGCCTTTCCCCCAGAGATCGAGCGGCATCATGTAAAGGCCGAGCGCCAGCATGAAGGCGGCCGCGCCGAAGGAGATGTAGGAGAAGCTGACCCAGCTGGCGGAATGTTTCTGGAAACTGTCGTTCATTGCAGTGGCCCTTCAATTTTTAGGGGTGAATGGTTGAATGGATGAATTCAGGCGGCCGGCGTGATGCGGCTCTTCAGCCGGGCGAGCACGTCATCGGCAGACGAAGTGAGCGGAGCGCCGCAGCCGGCCTTGGCAAGCTTTTCGATGATGCCGGCCGGCCGCGTGGCGCTTTCCATGTCCTTTAGGGCGGCGGCCGTCAGCTCGTTCTGGCTCTGGCGCAGACGAAGGCGGGCAAGCGTCTCCTCGGCATCGTCGAGTGTCGCCAGGCCGGAGCCGGCGACCGCGACATCGAGCTTCTGCGCCTCTTCAGTCGCCCGCGCCAGCCGCTCGCCGCGCTGCAGCTCCTGCAGCCGCGCCTCGGCGGCGCGGACGATGCCCTTCAGCTTGACGATTGCGGTGGTGAACTGCGCTTGCGCCTTTTCCGACGCATCGCGCTCGGCTTCGAGAAAGGCGATCGCCTCGGCCGCTTCCCGCGCCAGCCCGTCATTGCCCTTGCCGAGCGCCGCGATGGCGCGGCTCTCGAGATCGGCGATGCGGCCGACGATCGTCTGATGCTGCGCCCTCTCCTGCTCGTTCTGGGCGATGGCGACGGCGACGCTGCGGCGCGCCGACTGGATCGATTGCGCCGCATCGCGGATCTGCTGGGCAAGCAGCGGCACGGCGTGGCGATCGGCAAAGGCCTGCTCGGCATCATGCGCCCTGCCCCGCAAGAGAATAGAAATCAGTTTGAACATTTCTTGCCTCCGGTTTATGAACGTTGTTCACGAGTGCTGTTATGGCAGAATCATGAACGACGTTCAAGATAATTTTTGAACGTCGTTCAAAAAATCGAAATGGAATGGTGAATGGCCGGCAGGCGAGAAGAAAAACGCTGGGAATTGAAGGCGCGGCTGATCGAGGCGGCGCGCGAACGCATCGCCCGCGACGGGCTGACCAACCTGCGCGCCCGCGACATCACCCAGGACGCGGGCTGCGCGCTCGGCGGCCTCTACACCGTCTTCTCCGACCTCGCCGAGCTCGTCATCCACGTCAATTCGTCGACGCTGAAGGCCTTGGAGGCGAAGCTGACGCTGCCCGAAGCCCGCGACAAAAGCCCGACCGACCGGCTGCGCAACCTCGCCCAGGGCTACCTCGCCTTCGCCGTCGAGCACCGCAACCTCTGGAAGGCGCTGTTCGACCACTTCCCCCCCGACACCAGCCCGACGCCGCAATGGCACCTCGACGAACACCTCTTCCTGATGGACGTGATCGCCGAACCGCTCGCCGAACTGCAGCCCGACATGCCCCTCGAAGACCGCGCCATCCGCGCCCGCACCCTCTTCAGCGCCGTCCACGGGGTCGTCAGCATCAGCCTCGAAGGCCGCTTCGTCGGATTGCCGCTGGAACGGCTGGCGCGCGAGGTGGACGAGCTGGTGGTGACGATTGCGGCGGGGGCGGAGCGGAGACGGTAATTGGTGGAGGTTGGTGCGGCTGCGGGGTGGTGAGGTTGGAGCTTGGCAGAAACGCTCCCACACACTCCGTCTTCCTCGGCCTTGAGCCGAGGATCCATGCCCGCCCAACAAAACCGCCAACGATTTTACCGACCGGGAAATTTCGCGGCCTCAACCCATTCCATGTCGCCAAGATATCCCGAGCGGTAAATTTCCCTGGGCCGGCGCCAGCTACTCGCGCACAATCCGCAGCAGTGGCTCAAAGCTGTACAGAGCCGGACGCCTGCCTGCGGAGGGCTCCAATGTTCTAATGAGCTCCTTCTCGACTAGTATGCGCGTGAACCGGTGCGCAGTTGCTTCCGGAATCCCCGACTTGCTTGTAAATACATTGTTCCGGAAGACGGGACGCGAGAACAAAAAATCCAGAGCCGAGGTGCTCCATTGAGATGTGAGGATCTGCGGAAACTCCCGCTTAAGCTCGTCATAAAGGTCGCGAATCCGTTCTGCGGTAGCAAGGTTCTTATTAGCCTGGGTTTCAAGCGCCTCTAGAAAGAACACAACCCATTCGGTCCACGCACCGGACTTCGAAACCTCGCGCATCCTGTCAATATATTCGTCGCGTCGATCCTCGAAGTAGCTACTAATGTAGAAGTGAGGAGCGGATATTGCTCCATATTTCCATAGCATCAGGGTAATGAGCATTCGCCCGATCCGGCCATTGCCGTCCTTGAACGGATGCAATGCCTCAAACTCAAGGTGGGCGACGGCCGTCTTGATCAGTATCTGCCAATTCCTATCTTCGACGAATGAGAAAAGTCTCTCCATACCATCATTGAGCTGCTCCGGACGCATCGGGACAAAATGCACTTTGCGGCGCATGCGGTCGGCCAGGTAATTTTGCTCAACCTTGAATTCACCGGGAGAAAGATGTGCACCTCGGCCAAAGCCGAGCAGAACCTTGTGAGCGCTCTTGATAAGGAAGCTTGAAAGGGGCGCGGCTTGCTCAATACTGCGCTGCGCCGCGGTCAGGGCTCGGCTATAGAGGAAGACTTCGATCGCTTCATTTCGATAATGGCCTTCCGGCTCGTTACCGCCTTCCTCCCGATCTGCCTCATACCGCAGGACTTCGTCGAGAGTACTTACGGTTCCTTCCATTCGGGATGAGACGACAGCTTCCTGATTGCGCAGTGGCGCAAGCAGGATTTCGCTATTGTGCATGCCTTTGAGCATCTGATCGTAGCGGGCAAGCGCGGCTGATGCCGAAGCAATGGGCATTATAAGCTGGTTGGCGTCAATCCTCTCTGGAGGAAACTGGTCGTAGTGATATTCTACAGCATCTGATAGGTCGAGGTTCGGATGTTTGACCATGCTTGACTTTCAGATTTCAGGAAATTTGCCAGGCAAACAGCCTTGTCTGCATCATTATCAATTCAACGAGGCTTGTCTATCAAAAACCGCAGATATTGAAAGACAAACTATTTTGAGTGTGCCTCGTGAGAGTCAACCCGGCTTGAGATCTGAAATTGCTCTTTTTTGAGAGCCAACGAGATTTGACTCTTGGACCGGGAGGCAAAACTCTACGCTGCTCCTCCCCGTGCTCTATCCGAAGCTCACACCAAAGCTGGCAATGAAATGGGCAAACGCACCACGCCACCGCAAAAGGAAACCCCATGAGCCGCATCTTCATCACCGGTTCCACCGATGGCCTCGGCCTCGCCGCCGCCCGCACCCTCATCCGGGAAGGCCACGAGGTCGTCCTCCACGCCCGCTCCCGCGAGCGCGCCGCCGCCATCGCGGAGACCTCAGCCACCGCCCTCGGCCTCGTTATCGGCGATCTCGCCAGCGCCGCCGAAACGCGCTCCATCGCCGACCAGGTCAACGCCATCGGCCGGATGGACGCCGTCATCCACAATGCCGGCATCTACCTCGAAAGGAGCCGCGGCGAAACGCCGGATGGCCACGCCAAGACGCTGGCGGTGAACGTGCTCGCCCCCTATCTCCTCACAGCCTGGATCACCCGCCCCGCCCGCCTGATCTATCTCACGAGCGGCATGCACCGCAGCGGCGGCAGCAGCCTCGACGATATCGACTGGAAGCGGCGGCCATGGAACGCCAGCCAGGCCTATTCGGAAAGCAAGCTCTACATCGCCACCCTCGCCGCCGCCATCGCCCGCCACTGGCCGGATGTTCTGAGCAACGCCGTCGATCCCGGCTGGGTGCCGACCAAAATGGGCGGCGCCGGCGCGCCGGATGATCTTGAAATGGGGCATCTCACCCAGACGTGGCTCGCGACGAGTGACGACGGTGCGGCCAAGGTGAGTGGTGGGTATTGGTATCATCGGCAGCGGCGGGAGGCGGCGGCGGAGGTTGGTGATGTCGGGATTCAGGAGGCGTTGGTGGGGAGGCTGGCGGAGTTGACTGGGGTTCGGTTGTTTTGAAAGCGAGCGATAAAAGCCCAAGGCCGGTTGAGCGGGCGTTTCCGCAGTTCGAGTGCGTTACCCTCTACCACGCCGCCACCCTCGGCGGTCAGGTCGGCGGGCGTGCATCGCCACTTGGCTGTGGCCCTCATGTCGCGTCTACTTGGATGAGCAACGGATTCGCAGTTATTCCGTTGTTTCCTCAACACTAGGGATCGAACGCGCATATTGAGCTAGTGGCTGTCGGAAAGCCCCTTCCAACTTGCGTATGTGCTCCGACAACCAGGTCAGCATTTCCGGCCAGTTGTCGACGTCGAAGCCATCGAGTGGATGGGAATAGGATATCCGGCTCTGTTTCTTCTCGTCGAGCCGAGACCAACTCATCTCCCCTCCGAATTTAGCCTCGATTGCAGACTTGTCGGCTTCGAGCCGATCGAATAGCCACTTGTTCTGATCACGGTCGGCGCGCGCGAGGTTCACTTCGACACGAACTTCGTCGCGTGCAAAAACCATCGTAAAAGGACAACCTCCAACGCCAGAGCCTGCATTGAGCCAATGATCACGACTAGGATTAACATTGGCAAAGAGGGTGATGCCATCCGCACGCAATCTCTCCAAAGCGCGAGCCCAGAACTGCAGCCGGAGCTGGTGTCGACGCGCTTGAACCCCCTGCGCGTTTGTTTCCTCCACCTCCTTTGAAGAGATGCCGATCATGTAATCTGCAGCCTCCGGAGTTGGGATGATCTGCTGCAGGTCAATAAACAGCTCATCACCGAAGCTGTACGGAACAACGCGAAAGCACTGCGCACGAATGCCTCGACTAAGCAGCCACAGCACTGTCGCGGTCACCTCCCGACGGAAATTGGCAGCTATGAACATCATTCGCTGGCCGTTACCGGGATTCAGCACCGTCTCCTGAAGCTCGTCCACCTCCATGAATTCGCAGACGCGTTCAGCTGCCGAACCTCCCCCGCAATAACGGTCGAGGTACTGCTGGTAGATCTCGATAATCTGCAGTTTGTTCAGCCCCGAGACATAGGCGGTGTACTTAAGCGCCTGCCAAGTCACGTCGCGGCCTGAGTCATCAAGCTTGTTCTCGATGACGACGAGATTGCCCGCCTTGTCGAGCGCAAGAAGGTCTAGCCGCTCACGCGTCTCGTCGAACCCGTCAAACTCTTTCTGGATGATAAGCAGTTCTTCGCCAAGTGCATCTGGCTGGTGCACCAGCCATTCCTGCAGATGATCCCGCTCGCGCAATGCAAGCTCACCGAAACGTCTTTGCGCTAGGCGCGCGATTCTATTTTGGCTTCTATCAACACGAAACATTAGGCCACACTCGCAGGCCTACCGGCCAATACCTTTTTGAGAGGCATGCTTTCATCTCTCGATCATTCAACTTCCCGCTGCGTCTTCAGTAGCATGGCGTGATGCCGTTGTGTCAAATCCGATTCGGAAGATGATAAGGACCACGCACGCTCACAGGCGAAATTCGCTCGAAGGTCGATCAGGTATGGAATGCCTTTTTGGCGGGTGGCATTGCAAATCTGCTCGAGGTGATCGAGCAGATTACCTATCTACTGTTCGTGCGCGGCCTGGACGACAGCCAGACGTGGCTTGCGACGAGTGATGATGGCGCGGCCAAGGTCAGCGGCGGTTATTGGTACCCTCGGCAGCAACGGGAGGCGACGGCGGAGGTCGGCGATCCGAGTTTCAGGAGATGCCGGTGGGGAAGCTTGCAGAGTTGACCGGTGTCAAATTGTTCGAGGTACGCGGGTAAGGCAAACCCGCTTCTTATCGCATTTCTTTTTGTTCTAAGCTCTCCGACATTCTTAATGCATCAGAAATAAATTCCGCTCATCAATTTGTAGGAGTTATTTGCCCGCACTCAAAACGTGTGGCATGTCTATGCCAGCGGGGATCGGGGAATTGGGTAAAGCAGTTGTCGGCGAATTTTGATCATCTGCGGGGGATCAGTACCGAGCTCCACCGTCTCGGTGTGCTGGCGGAGCGCTTTTTTTCAGAAGACGCAAACACCTCGCTGATCAAAAGCCGTCAGTTCGGCGAATACATGGTCAAGGAAATCGCGGCTCTGTCCGGCGTGTATAATGCTGCCGACCGCGAAACGACACATGATCTTCTCCGTCGCCTCGCGACCCAGCAGGTGCTGCCCCGCGAAGTAGCAGACATCTTTCATGCGGTGCGCAAAGCAGGAAACAAGGCGAACCACGATTTCGGAGGCTCATCCGCTGAAGCGCTGTCGGCTCTGAAATTCTGCCGCGCGCTCGGCGTCTGGTATCGGCGAACCTATGGCCGCGATCCGAATTTCAAACCTGGCCCCTTCGTGCCGCCTAGGTCGTCGCAGGCAGTGGATCAGGCCACGCAGTCTGAACTCGATGCCCTCCGACGCCAAGTACAGGAAGCTGAGGCGAAGCTCGCTGCCGCGCATGCCTCAGCGGAAGAACTGGCCAAAGCACGAGCCGCCGCCGAGGAACTCGCCCGTCAAAGAGCCGTAGAAAGTGCCGCCTCGGAGAAGACGACTCTCGAGCTGGAAGCTAACCAAGCCGATATCGCTCGGAATCTGGCGGAACTGCAGAAACAGGCGGAGGCGCAGCCGCAACAGCTGCAAATGGAGTTCAAGCAGGCGGGTCTGCAGGCCGCAAGCCGCCTGGAACTCGATGAAAGACAAACCCGACGTCTCATAGACGTGCAGCTTGTCGACGCCGGCTGGGAAGCCGACAGCAGCACCCTTGTCCATCAGAAGGGAGCGCGGCCGGAGGAAGGACGAAACTTGGCGATTGCCGAATGGCCGTCAGAGGGTGGACGAGCCGACTATGCCCTCTTCATTGGGCTTATCTGTGTCGGTGTCATCGAGGCAAAGCGCGAGAGTGTGGATGTTCCGTCGACGCTGCATCAGGCGGAACGTTATGCTCGGACGATCGAGCTTCCGCCGGAGCACCAACATCTAGACGGGCCTTGGAAACATGGGCTTGCAGATCCTTTCCGCGTGCCGTTCGTCTTCGCCACCAATGGTCGCCCTTTCGTCCGCCAGTGGCAAACCAAATCTGGTATTTGGTTCTGCGACCTGCGCCGCGACAACAACCATCCGCGACCGCTCACGGCATGGTTCTCGCCAAAAGATTTGCTCGACATCCTGGAGACGGATGTCGACGCAGCCGCCCAGGGCTTAGCCGAGGAAAGCTTCGGCAAGGGCAAGATGCGCCCCTACCAAGAGGAAGCGATCGCCGCAGTCGAGGATGCGATCGTCGCCGGCAAGCGCGACATCCTTGTCTCGATGGCGACCGGCACTGGCAAGACACGCACCAGTATTGCGCTGATGTACCGCCTGCTCAAGCACAAGCGGTTCCGCCGCATCCTCTTCCTTGTCGACCGCAAAGCTCTTGGCAAACAGACGAACGACGCTCTCGAAACGACTGAGATCGAGGGCATGCTGAACTTCGCGCAGATCTACAAAGTCGCTGGCCTCGAAAAGAAAGTTCCCGAAGACGAGGATCAGGTGCAGGTCGCCACCGTCCAGTCCCTGATTGCCCGCATCTTGAACGAGCCCGACCCAGCCAAGCGTCCGACGCCCGGCACCTTCGATTGCATCATCGTCGACGAAGCCCATCGCGGCTACACGTTGGATGCGGAGCTGAGAGAAAACGATATTGGCTTCCGCAATCTTGATGACTATCAGTCAGCCTATCGCCAGATCCTCGACTATTTCGATGCCGTGAAAGTGGCGCTGACGGCAACGCCCGCTCTGCACACCCGCGAGATCTTCGGGCATCCGGTGTTCCATTATGGCTACCGCCAGGCCGTGGTCGAAGGCTATCTGAACGATCACCTGCCGCCGAAGCGTATCACCACGGCACTTTCGGAAGCCGGCATCCACTTCGATGGCGGCGAAGAGGTTGAGATCATCGACCGCACAACCGGAAAGATCGACCTGTTCGAACTTCCGGATGAAGTGTCGCTCGATTACGACGTCGCCGATTTCAACAAGCGCGTCTATTCGGAAGCCTTCAATCGCATTGTCTGCCGTGCCATCGCCACGGAAATTCCTCCCACCAAACCCGGCAAGACGCTGATCTTTGCCGCCCGCGATGCCCATGCCGATGATATCGTGCGCCTGCTGGTCGAGGAATTGCAGGAGGAACATGGCAAGGACGCCGTGCCGCATGCCATGGTGATGAAAATCACCGGCAATGTCGACAAGGCCGACGATCTGATCCTGAAGTTCAAGAACGATCCCTATCCGAAATATGTCGTCACCGTCGATCTCTTGACCACCGGCGTCGATGTGCCCTCCATCTGCAACCTCGTTTTCGTCCGCCGCGTGAAGAGCCGCATCCTCTACGATCAGATGATTGGCCGCGCCACGCGCCTTTGCCCGGAGATCGGCAAAGAGCATTTCCGCATCTTCGATGCCGTCGACCTCTATGCCGAGTTGCAGGAGATGACGGACATGCGCCCGGTCGTCGTCAAGCCGGATGTCTCGCTCGGCCAGTTGGTCACTGATCTGCAGAACGCCGAAACGGAAGAGGACAAGAGCTGGGTCGCAGGACAAGTGATCGTCCGCATGCGCATGATGAGCAAGCGCATGGATGCCGAGACGCGCGAAAGCTTTGAGCGCCACACCGGCGAAAGCCCGGAGATGACTGTACAGCGGCTCTCCACCCGCTCCGGCGCCGAACTGCAAAACTGGCTGGCCGCCCATCCCCGCGCCGTCGAGCTCCTGGAGCGCCTTCCGGTGCAGACGGCAAGGGGCAATGACGGCGTCATCATCTCCACCCATGAAGACGAGCTGCTGCGCATCGAAGAAATCTTTGGCAAGAACACCACGCCAGAGGATTACATCACCGGATTTGAGCGCTTCGTCCGTGAGAACATGAATCAGGTTCCGGCGCTGATTGCCGTTACCCAGCGCCCGCGTGACTTGACCCGCAAGGAATTGTCGGAACTCGCCGGCCTTCTGGACGAGAGGAATTATTCCGAAGCGATGTTGCGCGCCGCCTATGGCAAAGCCCGTAACGCCGATATCGCTGCCCATATCATTGGCTTCGTGCGGCAGGCAGCCCTCGGCGACCCGCTGATCCCCTACGCAAAGCGCGTGGAACACGCGATCCTGAAAATTGAGCAGTCACGCCCCTGGACGCAGAAGCAGAAGGAATGGCTGCGCCGCATCGGTCGCGCACTGAAGGACAAGCCGGTGGCGGATCCGACGCTGCTCGACCATGGCGTCTTTGCCGACAAAGGCGGTTTCAAGCGCATCTCTCAGGAATTCGATGGCGAACTGGACGACGTCCTCCACACCTTCAACGAAGCAATCTGGGCGCCACCTGCCGCCTGAGTTGACGTAAGCCCCACGCCCGTTACAAACGCTCCTCATCGATCCGCGATCAGAAAAGACTCAGCCATGAATGCCAATGCCATCGTCCAGAAACTCTGGCGCCTCTGCACTGTCCTCAGGAAGGACGGCATCACCTATCAGCAATATGTGACAGAGCTGACCTATTTACTGTTTCTGAAGATGATGGCCGAGCGCAATCGCGAGACGGGCAGCCTGCCGAAGACCATGCGCTGGGCGGATCTTGTCGCGGAGAACGGCCTGCGCAAGCTGGAGCATTATCGCAAGGTGCTGGTCACGCTCGGCGCCACCAGCACCCGCCTTGGCAAGGAGGATGCCCTTGTCCTGCCGCCGGGCGACAACGCCGCGCCGGAAGAGCGCAAGCGTTATGCCGATGCAAGGCCGCTGCCGGAAATGGTGCAGGAAATCTTCGACAACGCCTCCACCTTCATCCGCGAACCGCAGAATCTCACCACGCTGGTTACCGCCATCGACGAACTGGACTGGTTCTCCGAAGAGCGCGACCAGTTCGGCGATCTCTACGAAGGCCTGCTGCAAAAGAACGCGGAAGAGACCAAGCGTGGCGCTGGGCAGTATTTCACTCCCCGTGTGCTGATCGAGCTTCTGGTGCGTCTGATGCAGCCCATACCCGGCGAAGTGATCCAAGACCCTGCCGCCGGCACCGGCGGCTTCCTCATTGCCGCCGATCGCTACATGCGCGCCCGCACCGACAATTATTTCGACCTCGGTGAGAAGGAGCAGGAATTTCAGAAACGCCATGCCTTCCACGGCATGGAAAACGTCCCGGGCACGCTGCGCCTGCTGCTGATGAACCTCTATTTGCACGACATCGACAGCGACCATGTCGATCTGGGAGACACGCTCTCGGACAAGGGCAAGGGGCTTGGCCGAGCCAACCTCATCCTCACCAATCCGCCCTTCGGCCCGGCGGGTGGCGCTCCGACGCGCGACGATCTCTCCGTCACCGCAACGGTTTCCTCCTACCAGCTTCCCTTTGTCGAACACTGCATTCGAGCGCTTCAGCCCGGTGGCCGCGCCGCCATCGTCGTGCCGGACAATGTGCTGTTTGAAGACGGACGCGGCAAACAGCTTCGCCAGATGATGATGGACTGGTGCGACCTCCACACCATCCTGCGCCTGCCGACCGGCATCTTTTACGCGCAAGGGGTGAAGACCAATGTCATCTTCCTGACGCGTGGCAAGACCGAGAACGGCAACACAAAGGCCGTCTGGATTTACGATCCTGCGCGCCCAGATGCCGAAATTCGGCAAGACGACGCCGCTGACGGGGGCCCATTTCGAAGGCTTTGAACAGGCCTTCGGCACGAGCCCCCATGGTGCGCAACGAGGACCGGACGAAGGCGAGACCGGTCGCTGGCGCAAGTTTGAACGCGAGCACATCGCCAAGCGCGGCGACAATCTCGATATCGCCTGGCTGCGTGAAGCGGAAGAAGAGGCGGAAGAAGGCCTGACCGAACCGGATGACATCGCCGCCGCAATCATCGGCCACTTGCAGGCCGCCACGCTGGAGATCGAGGCGTTGATGATCGAGCTAGGCGACGAGGTTCCGGAGGCGGCCGAATGAGTGGGCTGCCAAGGGGATGGGTTGAGACTACCTTGGGGGAGATCGGTGAGTGGTCAAGTGGCGGCACACCATCACGAGCTCGGCCCGATTACTATGGAGGCGACATCCCATGGGTGAAGACCGGCGACTTGGAAGATCGGGTACTTTTGGACACCCCCGAGAAGATTACTCAAGCTGGCCTGAGGAATAGCTCGGCTAAGCTCTTTCCGTCCGGTACGCTTCTGATTGCGATGTATGGAGCAACCATCGGCAAAACGGCTCTGTTGGGTATCTCGGCAGCCACCAATCAGGCTTGCGCAGCATTCGTGCCCTCATATCACTCGAAGGAACTGGTCCCGTTCCTTTGGAAGTTCGCTCTCGCCAACAAGCCACGGTTCATCGCTGCTGGGCAAGGAGGAGCTCAGCCCAATATTAGCCAGACCCTCATCAAGCAGTTCCCTATCAATATTCCACCGCTCGCCGAGCAAAGGCGCATCGTGGCCAAGCTGGATGCGCTGAACGCGAATTCCTCCCGCGCCTGCATAGAACTCGCCCGCATCAAAACCCTCGTCTCTCGCTACAAGCAAGCCGTGCTCAGCAAGGAGTTCAGCGGAGAGTTGGCTCGGAAGGACTTGGGTGACCTGGTCGCTTGCATTAAAGCTGGAAAAAATCTCCGGTGTGAAGAAAGGCCGCCTCTTTCCTACGAGAATGGCGTTGTGAAGGTGAGCGCTGTGACATGGGGCGAATTCCGACCGGATCAGTCTAAAACGCTCCCTCCGGATTTTGAGCCCGACCCGGGCACCCGCATTAGATCGGGTGACTTTCTCTTCTCAAGAGCGAACACGATCGAGCTCGTAGGCGCCGTAGTGATTGTCGCTGAAGCACCCGACAATTTGTATCTAAGCGATAAGATTCTGCGGCTTGAGTTCAACGAGCCCATTGATGCTTGGCTTCTCTGGTATTTGCGGTCACCAATGGGCCGCGAAGCATTGATGAACATCTCGTCCGGCAATCAGCTTTCCATGCGGAACATTGGGCAGAAAAGCTTGCTTTCGCTCTCCATTCCTTACGCTGATGCAAAATTGCGAACCGAAATCGTCCATCGCATCGAAGCCGCCTTCACTAAAATCGACCGGTTGTCGGCGGAAGCCAAGCGCGCGCTGGAGTTGGTGGGTAAGCTGGACGAGGCGATCCTCGCCAAGGCCTTCCGTGGCGAACTGATTCATCAGGACGAAAATGACGAGCCCGCCGAAAAGCTGCTGGAGCGCATCCGCGTTGAACGCGCGGCGGCGCCGAAGGCGAAGCGCGGGCGGAGTAGTGAGCGATGACGACGCTATGTGATCTCGCGGCAAAACTACCAGTTCTGGTTGGGGCTCTACTAGACCGCGAGACGAAGCTGAAAAAGGGCCGGTTCCGGGAAGAGACTTTGACGGATGTAGTCACCGCCGCCCTGGCAACATTTGCGGGGCCGAGCATGGTTATCGAATATCCGGATGAAGCCGCCACGGGAGGGGACCTTGATCTCGATTTCTGGCAGGTGTCCACCGGTCGCCGATTGCGCCTTCGAATCCAGGCGAAACGCCTCAATGCCACGGAAAACAATAAGAAAACGATTTCGATAAAAAATCGCGCTTACAACGAGCTTCTGCATGTGGTGCCATCCACCGGCGCCTATCAGTTCAAAACCCTGCTGAATTCCGCGGGTCCGTGTCTGCCGCTCTACATGTTTTATAATCATGCCTCGGTAGTACAAGATGCCTATTTTGCGGGCGCGATCCCCAGGGTCTGCGGCATAAATTTGGCATTCGCATATGACATCGCTTTCGAACTCGAAGCGAAGCTGACAGCAAAGCCGAAAAGGCTGCATCACAAACGGCTTTCTCATCTTCGAACGCATTTCTTCGATCTAGCCACAATTCTTTGTCCGCCAGTAGCGCCGGGCGACGATGTACCTTCTCCGGATGCCGTGGCGAATGCTCTTCAGCGTGTGTGGTTGGGGGGTGTCGATGAGGCGAAACGAAGCGATCATGATTACCTGGTACGATGGCTGTCTGCGCGTGAGTCACTTCTTCCTGACCGGGAGAGTTATCGCAGGATAGAAGACGGTCCTCCTATTCGCTTTAATCCGAGGCTGCGGCGACCTACCATTACGTTTTTGTCTGGCAGGACCGATGATGATCGGACACCGAAGATTTCAGATCAAGACCCACCGGCTTAGGGGCCCGCAATGCCAATACCCGATTACCAGACCCTCATGCTCCCTGTCCTGCGCCTCGCCGAGAGAGAGACCCGCGTGGCCGACGTCGCGGAGCGAATTGCTGACGAGCTGGGTTTGGCGCAGGAGGAACGTGAGGAGCTCCTGCCAAGTGGACGCCAGCGCCTGCTACACAATCGCATTCACTGGGCGAAATTCTACATGAGCAAGGCTGGGTTTATCGCCTCGCCAGCGCGGGGTCGCTTTGTGGCGACAGAAAGAGGCAAGGCGCTGCTGGCGACGGCGCCTGAACGCATCGATGTGGCTCTCCTGCTGCAGGAGCCGATGTTCCGCGAATTCTACAGAAACGAAGGCGCCGTCGAACAGGCCGGCGTCATCGCGAAGCCGCTTGAGACGGCGTCTCTCCGGACGACGCCAGAGGAGCAAATCGACGCCGCCCATGCGGCACTTCAGTCCGCACTCCGCGACGAACTTTTGCAGCGTGTTCTCGCGAACAGTCCCGCCTTCTTCGAGTTGCTGATTGTCGATCTCCTGGTCGCCATGGGCTATGGCGGCAGCCACAAGGACGCCGCCACCCAACTTGGCCGCTCCGGCGACGGCGGTGTCGATGGTATCGTGAATGAGGATCGCCTTGGTCTTGACCGTATCTACGTTCAAGCCAAACGCTATGCACCCGCCAATCCGGTCGGCCGCCCGGACGTGAATGGTTTCGTCGGAAGTCTCGTGGGCCTCGGCGCCACCAAGGGCGTCTTCGTCACCACCTCCACCTTCAGCCAGCCGGTGCGTGACTACGTTAAGCATCTGGCCCAGCGGGTCATCCTCATCGATGGGCAGGAGCTGGCCGATCTGATGATCGAGCATGGCGTCGGAGTTCGCAGCTATCGCACAGTCGAGTTCAAGCGGCTGGACGAGGACTTCTTCGGCGAGGAGTGACGGCAGAATCGCAACTTTCGGGCTCAAAAAACTTGCGTATGTCTCAGGAATAGCCGTAACCGATGTGTCCAGAACGGACTCGATTTGATTTGGCTGGGGCGCCTGGATTCGAACCAGGGGATGGCGGTACCAAAAACCGCTGCCTTACCGCTTGGCTACGCCCCACCAGAGCTTTCGGCGCTCAGCGCCGGCTCAAATCGACGCCTGATTAGCAAAGCTCTCCGTCTGTCACAATGACTAAGTTGCGCATCGCGCAGATTTATGCGCTGCAGAGTGCCAAGGGCCGTGCTAGGAATGGGCGACGTCATCGGCCGCGAGATCATCGCCTTCATGGAAAGCCCCGCATTCGACCTTGCTTTCGAGCCGGCCTATGGGCGCGCCGTGCCGGTTGCGGCTGGGGTCGCGCGGGTCACGGCGGAGAATCCCGGGCCTTTCACCTTTTACGGCACCAACAGCTATATTGTCGGCGGCTCCTCGGTGGCGGTCATCGATCCCGGGCCGGAGGACGAGGCGCATTTTCAGGCGCTGATGGCGGCGATTGCCGGGCGGGAGGTGACGCATATCTTCGTCAGCCATACGCATCGCGACCACTCGCCGCTTGCCCGCCGGCTGCAGGCGGCAACGGGGGCAGTGACGGTGGGGCAAGGGTCGCATCGGCCGGCGCGGCCGCTCAGGGCCGGTGAGGTCAATCCCTTTGCCGAAAGCTCGGATATGGAGTTCGTGCCGGATCTGACACTCGGCGACGGCGAGACGATTACGGGGGATGGCTGGGCGCTGACAGCGGTGCTGACGCCGGGGCATACGGCCAATCATGCCGCCTTCGCGCTCGAAGGCCGGGAGATCCTGTTCTCCGGCGATCATGTCATGGCCTGGTCGACCTCGATCGTCGCACCCCCGGATGGTTCGATGGCGGATTATATGGCTTCGCTCGACAGGCTGATGGAGCGCGAGGACAGCCTGCTGCTGCCCGGCCATGGCGGGCCGGTCAACGAGCCGAGGAGCTTCCTGCCGGCGCTGAAGGCGCATCGGCGGGGGCGCGAGCAGGCGGTGCTGGCGCGGGTTGCGGCCGGCGACCAAGGGATAGCGGAGATGGTGAAGGCGATCTATCGTGATACCGATCCGAAACTGCATGGGGCGGCTGCCCTTTCCGTGCTCGCCCATATCGAGCATCTCATGGAGCGCGGCGCGATTGTCGCGGATGGGCCGCCTTCGCTTGCCGCGCGCTACCGGCCGGCGTAAAGAGAGGCGGAGGGAGATCTGCATGGGCCGCGCCGATTACAGCTATCGCAACGATCCCGCCGTTCCCGCCTTTGCCGATGACCGGCCGCTCATCGTCTTCGATGGCGAATGCGTCTTCTGCTCCGGCTGGGTGAAATTCGTGCTGAAGCATGACAGGCGCCGGCGATATCGGTTCCTCGCGGCGCAGACGCCGCTCGGCGAGGCGCTTTACCGGCATTACGGCCTCGATACGCGCGACTACGAAACCAATATCCTCATCGAAGGCGGCCGCGCCTTCTTCAAGTCCGACGGCACGATCCGCATGGTGGCGAGCCTCGGCTTTCCCTATTCGCTGGCGAAGCTCTTTCGGCTCCTGCCGCGGCGCGCGGCCGACGCGCTTTATGAATTCATTGCCCGCAACCGGCTGAAGATCGCCGGCCGGCAGAGCTGCATGGTGCCGACACCGGAGCAGCGCAGCCGCTTCATCGCATGAGCGGCGGCACCTTTTCCCTGCTGATCATCGGCGGCTATGGCAGCTTCGGCGGCCGGCTCGCCCGGCTGCTCGGCGAGGAGCCCAGGCTCAGGCTGCTGATCGCCGGCCGCTCGCTCGAAAAGGCCGATGATTTCGTCTTCGATCTCCGCTCACCGAAAGGCGGCGCCGGGCGGCTCGGCAGCAACGATCTCGGCGCCTGGCTGCAGGCGGTGGTCTTCGATCGCGACGGCGATCTCCGGGAGCAGCTGACACGGCTCAGGCCCAATCTCGTCGTCGATGCCTCCGGGCCGTTTCAGAGCTTCACCGGCGATGGCTATAAGGTGGTGCGGGCCTGCATCGAGCTCGGCATCGATTATGCCGATCTCGCCGACAGCACCGGTTTCGTCGCCGGCATCGGCGGGCTCGATGCCGAGGCGAAGGCGAAAGACACCTTCGTGCTCTCGGGGCTCAGCAGCCTGCCGGCGCTCTCCTTTGCGGCGCTGGAGGCGATGGCGCCGCATTTTGCCCGCGTCGAAAGCGTGGCGGCCGGCATTGCCCCCTCGGCGCATGTGAAGATCGGGCTCAATGTCGTGAGAGCCATCGCAAGTTATGCCGGCAGGTCAGTGGCGCTGCTGCGCGAGGGGCAGCCGGCCGAGGGGCGCGGGCTGATCGACGAGATGCGGGTGGCGATCGCGCCGCCCGGTGTGGCGCCGCTCGCCAGCCGGACTTTCCTGTTGGTCGATGCACCCGATCTGGCGCTGCTGCCGCGGCACATTGCCGACCTGCAATCCACCTTCACCGGCGTCGGCACCGAGCCGCAGGCGCTGCAGCGGCTGCTGAGCTTTGCCGCCCGGCTGGTGGAGATCGGGCTCTTACCCTCGCTCACGCCGTTTGCGCGGCTGCTGCAGGCCGCCAGCCATCGCTTCGCCGTCGGCGCCCATCGCGGCGGCATGTTCGTGCGCCTGGGCGGCCTTGATCGCGATGGGCGGCGGCTGACGGCGGACTGGTCGCTGATTGCCGAAGGTGATGACGGGCCATTCATCCCGGTCCTCGGCGTCGAGGCGCTGGTGCGCCGGCTGCTCGATGGCCAGCGGCCGCAAAGCGGCGCCCGGCCGGCAGCGGGGGAATTGCCGCTGGCCGATTTCGAGGCGGCCTTCCAGCGTTTCTCGATCACCTCCGGCATCCGGCTGGAGCACGCGGAAGAGGCCGAACCGCTCTACCGGCGCGTCCTCGGCGACGCCTGGGAGAGCCTGCCGCCGGCGCTTGCGGTGATCCATGGCGGCGGTACCCGGCTTGCCTCCGGCCGGGCGCGGATCGAGCGCGGCCGCGGCCTGCTCGCCCGGCTGATCGCCGGCATCATCGGCTTTCCCGCCGCCGGCGAGGATGTGCCGGTCGCGGTGCGCTTTGTCGCGGATGGCGACCGGGAGATCTGGACGCGGTCTTTCGGGGGCAAGACCTTCCGCAGCTGGCAGGCCGCCGGCACGGGCCGCGAGCGCCACCTGCTCGCCGAGGTGTTCGGGCCGTTCCGGGTGCTGCTGGCGCTGGTGCCGGAGGGGCAGAAGCTCAGGCTCGTGGTGCGCGGCTGGCGATTTTGCGGCATTCCGCTGCCGCTGTTCCTGGCGCCGGGTGGGGATACTTACGAGGAGGAGCGCGATGGGCGCTTCCACTTTCACGTCGAGATCGGCGGGCGGCTGACGGGGCTGGTGGTGCGGTATTCGGGGTGGCTAGTGTTGGAGTGAGGGGGTGGCGCGTCTTCTCTCCAGCCTCATCCTTGCTGAGGTGCGTAGCCCACAGGGCGAAGCCTCGAAGGGCGGGGCTGGCCACAGGTGGATGCGGCTGAGGGGTCAACCGCCCTCTCCGTCATTCCTTCCTCCAAGCGTGCCCGGCCACTCCAGGCGATCTCAACATCGGGCGGTGGGTCTTCTTGCAACGAGTGCTATATTCAATTCCGGTCGTTTCACCCGAGACGATCCGGAAAGGAATGACTCCATGGGAGACCAGAAGCGCCCGCTGCAACCTGGAAACACCGCGCCCGCGTTCGAACTCGCCACGGCCAATTTCGACGGAACGGTCTCCTTGGCCGACTTGAGCGGCCGGCCGTTCCTGATCGGATTCTTTCGCGGGCTGCACTGCCCCTTCTGCCGACGCCAGCTAGAACAGCTTGCCGGCATCGAGCCCACCCTCAACGCCGCCGGGGTGAAGACCGTGGCCGTTATCAACACGCCGGTGGAACGCGCTCGCCTGTATTTCCGCCACCGTCCGACGCCGGTGACGCTGCTCTGCGATCCCGACTGCCACACGCATCGGGCCTATGGTGTGCCACATGCCGAGTTCCTGCCCGATGGCAGCAGCGAGCAGCCCGAATGGCCCTATAGCGCGACGATGGCGCAGTTCCAGGCGGCGCGCATCAACCCCACCGGCGAGTTCCCGGAACCGCTGCAGCCGATGGAAGCCAACACGGTGCTCAACGCCAGGGATCGCTTCGCGCTTGATGAAGCCGATCAGGCGATCTTCGCCAAGCACGCCACCCAGCTCGTCGGGCACTTCCTGGTCGATCAGAACGGCACCATCGCCTGGGCACAGATCGAGGCGCTGGACGGACCCAGCAGCCTTTGCATCTTCCCGACCGCAGCGGAGATCATCGCCGCCGTGGGTGATCTTGCACGCTGATCTGCATTGGTGGCCGGATGATTGCCGGCGCCTTCGGCACTTGTGCGGAGGGCTCATGGGTGCAAGGTGGTGGTTGGATCGAGAGGGGTATGGCAAGCATCTGCTGGTCAAGCCACATAAAACTTGTTCAAGGGATGGGGCTCGGTCGTGTATTCCATTGAGACAATTGAGATTGTCAAACTGCTCAATAGCTGAACATCAATCTCACAGCTCTCCGGAACGTATATGTAGATATCATCCGGCCTGGTATAGGCAGCTACGCTTATGCCTCCCTGCTTTCTAATGGCGAACGTATGAATGACTGATTTTTTAACATCGGGCTGAATCTTCAGGACGCATTTCACAACCCGATCAAACTCTAAAAAGTCATCCGGAACATGGAGAGAAAAGATCTTCCCAATAGGGAACTGTAAAAAGTGGCAGCCGCCGACAAATTTAAGATAAGTCTCACCTGAAAGAGTTTTGACGAAACCGAATTCATCAAGGGTCTCCTGGTCAGACACATTCAGAAAATCGACATTGCTTCCCACAGCAGCCCCTCTCCTCCTTTGATGCGGTATAAAATGTTGCGTTCGCCGCGCCGTATCCCGGCCCTTCGCTTGGGCTCAGTGCGTTCGCCGCTGCAATCGATTCACTGGATCGATTGCTGCCGCCTTTGGCGGCACCGCGGCTCACCCACCCGCAATCCCCAAGAGTTCGGCATCCAGCGCCTTCAGATAATCGCCGGCGATTTCGGCGCTGAAGCCGAGGTCGTGCTGGCCGTAGCGGGAGGCGACGCGGATGTCGACGAAGGTGGTTTCGGCCTCTTCGCGCAGCCGGATGATCATATCGAAGCGCAGGCCGAGGATCAGCGTGCGGGTGGTCGCCTGCAGCGTCACGCCGTTGGCGCCACGGATCAGCTTGGCGACGTCGTCGTCATAGGGGCGCGGCGTCGGCACGGGAATGATGCCGGGCGCGTCGGTCACGGCATCGTCGCCGGGGGCGGGCTTTGCCGGCCTGTCCTCGAGATCGCGGTCCGGCTCGCTCGTGCCGGTGCTCTTGACGATCGTAAAGCCGCTCTGCTTCGCGACCTTGCGCACCGCCTCCAGCACGCGGTCGAGCGCGCCTTCGTAACGCCGGCCGGTCAGTTCGGGATAGGCTGAAATCTGCTTTTCGCGATCCTCGGGCGTCACGAGATTGCGCTTCAGCCAGATCTGATCGGCCTTCGGCGGCGACAGCCAGTCCGGTTCCGAGACCGGATCGGTGGAGACGTCATAGATGTCAGGCAGCGTCAGGTAACGCTCGGCGGCAAAGGCGCCGATGCCGAGTGGAAAGGCGGCGTAGATCAGCGCGGCAAGGGCGGCCAGCCCGCCTTCGGCCCCGGTCATCCAGAGGCTGCGCAGGCCGATTGCGGCAAGCAGGGCGGCAAGCAGCGCGAAGCCGGCGGCGGTGAACAGCAGCAGCACGAGATAGGGCGTGGCGAGCCCCCCGAAGCGATGGGCGATCAGCACGGCCAGCGCCAGAACCAGCGAAAATGCCCCGAGCAGCCGCGAAAAGCGGGCGGCGCTGGAAACGGGGCGGTCGTAGCGGATGGCCATCAAACTTACCGGTTGCTCGTCAGCGCCGCGTCCTCAACCACGCAAATCGCCATGTCCCTGTTTAGTGCAAGATTCGGCTGAATTGAAACTGTTGTCTCGGAATATCAGATGGAATTCAGCGGAGACCGCCGGGCAATCGGCCGCCCACTTTCATAAGCCCTTGCTGATATGTAAAAAAAAGGCCATTCTGCCGCGGTTTCATCTCCGAGGTCATGTACAGGAGAGACGGGATGATTTCACCCGAGATAACAGCAAGGCCGCAGGCGTCTGCGCTTGGCGGGATCGACCACACCGAACCGGCGCTGCCGATGGAGCTCGTCGAGCTCGAACTTTCACTCGAAGGTTATGCCGGCGGCGATGCCGGCTTCTGCGAGGCGGTGCGCCAAGCAGCCGGCCGTTCCGGCGGCGAATTGCTGTTCGACCTGCCGGCCGCCGGCCTGATCGAGGATTGCCGCCGCATCGCAGTGCTGCGCATTCCCGATGGCGAGAACATGCGCGTCGTGCTGGCGCTGCTCGATCAGAACGGCACCGAGATCCGCATGCAGGCGCCCGACGAGGACACCGCGCATCTCGTGCGTTTCGCCGATGCCTTCATCGAGGTGCTGGAGCGGATCTGAGTGTCATTGTTGAGATTCAACGCCGCTCGGCCGCGGCTTCCGCCAGGCTGCGGAAGGGGAACTTGCGGCCGCACTCGCACTTGATCATGAAGCTTTCCTGGTGATTGGCGGCGCGCTGCACGCCAAAGCCGCGCGGCAGCTGATCGACCTTGAAATCCGGGTGCTTGCGCTTGGGATCATCGATTTCCGAAGCCTCGGCAAAACCCGCATTGCCGCATTGCGGGCAGTTCAGTTTCTTCGAAAATCGATCGCGGATGGCCATGCTCGTTCCAATATTTGCAAGCCCCTCATACAGAGGAATCGCCGGCGGCGAAAGTGGAACCATCTGCCTGGGCTGCCGTTCCTTTTTTCAAAAGGAGGCGATCATGCCCAACAGAGACCCGATACCGAATGCCGATACCCCACGCGGCCCGACGCCAACACCCGGCATTCCCGACCGAACCCAGGAAAAACCACCGCTGACACCGGCGCAGGACCCCGGCGATACGAAAAACCCGCAAGACCCGCCGCTCGATCCCGCGCTGCTGCCGATCGGGGATCCGGCGGGGGCGGCGTGAAAGCCTGATGAGAGCGCATACTCACGCTCCTCCTTCCTGTCCTCAGGGCTTTACCCGAGGGATGTCACAGGAATGAGGGAGAATGAGGAGAGTGCCCTCGGCCGATCTCCCCCCTTGTGGGGGAGATGTCCGGCAGGACAGAGGGGGGTGCCCCTGCCGCTACGCGAACCAAAACAAAGGGCACGATCACCATAATTGATAGTATGAAAGCCGTCCGACTGCGACGCACTGAGGGCTTTGAACCCCCCTCTGCCCTGCCGGGCATCTCCCCCACAAGGAGGGAGATCGGCAGGTGGCCGGCGCCTCGCGAAAAACGGGCGCTTCTCCTGGGGCGGCAGTCGCAACTTGACGCCAACACCCGAATGGCATTTCCTCCGGGAAAAGCAAGGAATACCCCGATGCGCATCCCTCTTATCTTCACCCTCCTCGCCACCATCACTGGCCTTTCCGCCTGTCAGACGATGACGCCGGAGGAGCGGCGGGCGGCGGATGAGCAGCGGTGCCTGAGCTATGGTTTCCGCCGCGGCACGGATGGGTTTGCCACCTGCCTGCAGCGCATCGATCTCGACCGGCGGGCCGAATCGCGGGCTGCGAGCGCGGAGATGATGGACCGCATGGCCTGGGATCTGAACGGGCCCTATGTCTACCGCGACCGCTGGCGCTATCGTCACTGACGAGCCCGGCTTACCTGCTCGCGGCAATGACCGCCTGTGCCGCCGCCAATCTGGCGATCGGCACGCGAAACGGCGAGCAGGAGACGTAATCGAGGCCGATCGTTTCGCAGAAGCGGATCGAGGCCGGGTCGCCGCCGTGTTCGCCGCAGATGCCGAGCTTCATGTCGTTGCGGGTGCGCCGGCCGCGTTCGGCAGCGATGCTGATCAGCTCCCCGACACCGTCGAAATCGAGCGAGATGAACGGGTCGTGCTCGATGATGCCCTTGCGCTGGTAGGTAGGGATGAAGGCCGACGCATCGTCGCGCGAGATGCCGAAAGTGGTCTGCGTCAGGTCGTTGGTGCCGAAGGAGAAGAATTCGGCCGCCTCGGCGATCACATGGGCGCGAAGGGCCGCACGCGGCAGCTCGATCATCGTGCCGACGAGATAATCGATCTTCATGCGGGCCTCGCGCATGACATCGCCGGCGATGGCATCGATGCAGGCCTTGACGTAATCGAGCTCGGAGCGCAGGCCGACGAGCGGCACCATGATCTCGGGCACGACGGCCGCTCCGGTCTCCTGGGCGGCCGCCACCGCCGCCTCGAAGATGGCACGGGCCTGCATTTCGACGATCTCGGGATAGGAGATCGCCAACCGGCAGCCGCGATGGCCGAGCATCGGGTTGAACTCGTGCAGCGCGTCGACGCGCTGGCGCAGCGCTAAGGGCTCCATGCCCATGGCGAAGGCGACCTCGGCCACCTCGTCGTCGGTCTTCGGCAGGAATTCGTGCAGCGGCGGATCGAGCAGTCGGATCGTTACCGGCAGGCCGTGCATGACGGTGAAGAGGCCGGTGAAATCCAGGCGCTGCATCGGCAGGAGCTTGTCGAGCGCCAGCCGCCTGCCCTTCTCATCCTCGGCAAGGATCATCTCGCGCATGACATGGATGCGCTCGCCCTCGAAGAACATGTGCTCGGTGCGGCAAAGGCCGATGCCTTCGGCGCCGAAAGAGCGGGCGGCGCGGGCATCGGCCGGCGTATCGGCATTGGTGCGGACCGTCATGCGCCGGACACGGTCGGCCCAGCCCATGATGCGGCCGAAATCGCCCGACAGTTCCGGCTGGATCATCGGCACCTCGCCCTTCAGCACCTGGCCGGCGGAGCCGTCGATGGTGATGATATCGCCCTTCTTCAGCGTCACGCCGATGCCGAGCAGCCGCTCGTTGCGGCTATCGATGCGCATGGTGCCGGCGCCGACGACGCAGGGAATGCCCATGCCGCGGGCGACGACCGCCGCATGGCTGGTCATGCCGCCGCGCGTCGTCAAAATGCCTTCGGCGGCATGCATGCCGTGAATATCCTCCGGGCTGGTTTCGACCCGCAGCAGGATGACCTTGCGGCCTTCCGATTCCGCCTCGACCGCCTCCTCGGCGGTGAAGACGATGGCGCCGGTCGCAGCCCCCGGTGAGGCCGGCAGGCCGGTGCCGATCACCTGGCGGTTGACGCGCGGATCGATCGTCGGATGCAGGAGCTGATCGAGGCTCGAAGGTTCGATGCGCAGCACCGCCTCCTCCTCGGTGATCACTTTCTCATCGACCATGTCGACGGCAATCTTCATGGCCGCCCGGGTCGAGCGCTTGCCGGAGCGGGTCTGCAGCATCCACAGCTTGCCGCGCTCGATGGTGAACTCGATATCCTGCATGTCGCGGTAATGGATCTCGAGCTCGGAACAGATGCGGCTGAGCTCGTGGAAGGCCTCCGGCATCAGCTTTTCCATCGAGGGCTTGTCGGAGCCGGAGGAAAGCCGCCCCTCCTCGGTGATGCTGTGCGGGGTGCGGATGCCGGCAACGACATCCTCCCCTTGCGCATTGACGAGGAATTCGCCGTAGAGCGCCTTTTCGCCGGTCGAAGGGTTGCGGGTGAAGGCAACGCCGGTCGCCGACGAATTGCCGAGATTGCCGAATACCATCGCCTGAATATTGACGGCTGTGCCCCAGCCTTCCGGAATATTGTGCAGCTGGCGATAGGTGACGGCGCGCGCGCTCTTCCAGCTGGAAAAGACCGCGCCGACCGCGCCCCAGAGCTGGACTTCCGGATCCTGCGGGAAGTGCTGTCCCAGTTCCTCCTCGATCAGCCTTTTGTATAGGGAGACGATATGCTGCCATTCGGTGGCGCTGAGTTCGGTATCTAATTCATGGCCGAGCTTGGCCTTTTCGTCTTCGAGGATCTCCTCGAAGGCGTCGTTGCCGAGGCCCATGACGACGTCGGCATACATCTGGATGAAGCGGCGGTAGCTGTCCCAGGCAAAACGCGCGTCGCCGGCATCGTGGCCGAGCGCCTGCACGGTCTCGTCATTGAGGCCGAGATTGAGCACCGTGTCCATCATGCCGGGCATCGAGACGCGGGCGCCGGAGCGCACCGAAAGCAGCAGCGGCTGGCTGGTGGAGCCGAAATGGCGGCCGGTGATCGCCTCGATCGCGGCTATGCCGTCGCGCACCTCGGCCTTCAGCCGCTCGTCGATATGGCCGCCATTTTTATAATAGGTGTCGCAGGCATCGCTGACGATCGTCAGTCCCGGCGGAACGGGAAGGCCGAGCGCACACATTTCGGCGAGATTGGCGCCCTTGCCGCCGAGCATCTCATGGTCGCGCGCGCCGCCCTCAGCCTGCCCGTCGCCGAACCTGTAGACCCACTTGGTCATCTTCCCCCCAACACCACGGAAGGATCAGCGTGATCCCTCAGCTGTCGACAACGCCGCCAACTTCTCTTTCGTCATGCTCGGCCTTGTGCCGAGCATCTGCATCCGCTTGATAGGGCAGCAGATCCTCGGCACAAGGCCGAGGATGACGCCGAGTAGAAAGCGACGTCCGTCAACAAACTTAGGAATTAGCTTAATGCCTTGGTGTTGAAATGAAAATCCACAAATGCGGCGAAAATGCTGCGGCGCACAATAATTTTCGCAATCAAGCGGTCGAAGGCCTGAACCGCACCTGATGTGAACAAGGCATAAAAAAAGCTTTGCGGGACTGCAACAATGTCCCGCAAAGCCTTGTTTCCGTCCGGCCAGGAAAACCGGACGGGGGGTCCCTCAACCCAGGACGGTTCATGGAACCGCCCTGATCTTCGTTTGTGCAATACCTCAGGATTTCCCGGGATTGCTCAAACACCTTCCGGGTCCTTGCCCTCTACCCGGAAAGCGCATCGCAAATTCGACAATGCACAACGCTGACCGCCCGCTTTTCAGCAAAGTCATCAGGTTGCGTTGAAACAACTTCTAATGCAAGTCAGAGAAAAGAGCATCATCCAAATGGGGTACGGACCCCAAGACAGCCGACCTTTTTTGGTGTTTATCGCCGAATGCGGGAAAATTGCGCGCGATTTGTGCGGAGTCCGTCTCGAGCGCGAGTCCCGACGGGCCGGTGAACAACCGCCTCGTCGTCGATGCGACCCTCTCGAAACGAGACGGCGGTGAGTGTCGGAATCCCGTTGGGCCACACGTCTTCAATGCAGACTAGCGATGGAGAAAGCGATGACGATCACCATTACCGCCTTTGAACGTTCGCCCGATCGCGGCCGCGGCCTGGCGCGCGACATGCGGGTTCGCTGGGCGCTCGAGGAAGCGGGCCAGCCCTATGAGGTTCGCCTCGTCTCATTCGAGACGATGAAGCAGCCGGCGCATCTGGCGCGCCAGCCTTTCGGGCAGATCCCGACCTATGAGGAAGGCGATCTTACCCTGTTCGAATCCGGCGCGATCGTCCTGCATATCGCCGAGCGTCATGGCGGCCTGTTACCTAGGGATGCCGACGGCCGGGCGCGGGCGATCGCCTGGATGTTTGCCGCGCTCAATACGGTGGAGACGCCGATCTTCGAGCACAGCCTCGCCAGGATCCTCGAGCGCGACGAACCATGGTACGAGCAGCGCCTGCGCGCCCTCGAGGGCAGCATCCGCAAACGGCTGGACAGTCTTGCCGCTCATCTCGGCGACGCCGACTGGCTCGATGGCACCTTCAGCGCCGGTGACTTGCTGATGGTGTCGGTGCTGCTGCGGCTGAAGTCAGCCAATATCCTCGACGATTATCCGAGCCTCGCCGCCTATGTCGCCCGCGGCGAAGCGCGCCCGGCCTATCAACGCGCATTCGCCGCGCAGCTCGCGGTCTTCCAGGCCGCCTCGGCGGGCTGATCCCAGGCGGGCCGGTGTCAGGGCCGAGCCTATCCGCGCAAGGCGTGCGAGCAGCTGGGCGACCTCGGCAGCAGAACGGCGACGGATCCGAACGGAAATGCAATGACGCGCCCCACCGGTCCGCGCCTCCTGCCGCTCCGTCCCCTCAATCTCCGTCATCCCAGGCCTTGAGCCTCGGATCCACGGGCTGGCGCTGGTGGATGCCGCATGGATCCTCGGGTCAAGCCCGAGGAGGACGGAGGGTGGGGTGACAGCCGCAGCAAAACAGCGGCGGACGGATCCACAGCCTCCTCGCAAGGCCTCAGGCGATTTCGCGCAGGCGCTCGGCCGTCTGCAGGTCGACGGAGACGAGGGTGGAGACGCCCTGCTCGGCCATGGTGACGCCGAAGAGGCGGTTCATGCGGGCCATGGTGATCGGATTGTGGGTGATGATGACGAAGCGGGTTTCGGTCGACGCCGCCATTTCGTCCATCAGGTTGCAGTAGCGCTCGACATTGTGGTCGTCGAGCGGCGCGTCCACCTCGTCGAGCACACAGATCGGCGCCGGATTGGTGAGGAAGACGGCAAAGATCAGCGCCATCGCCGTCAGCGCCTGCTCGCCGCCCGAGAGCAGCGTCATCGTCTGCGGCTTCTTGCCGGGCGGCCGCGCCAGGATTTCGAGGCCGGCTTCGAGCGGATCGTCGGATTCGATCAGTTGGAGCTCGGCCGTGCCACCGCCGAACAGATGGGTGAACAGCCTCTGGAACTGGCCGTTGACGACGTCGAAGGCGGCGACCAGGCGCTCGCGGCCCTCGCGGTTCAGACTCTGGATGGCGCCGCGCAGCTTGCGGATCGCGTCGATGACGTCGTCGCGCTCCTTGATCAGGGCTTCGAGCTTTTCGCTCAGCTCCTTCTGCTCCTCGTCGGCGCGCAGGTTGACGGCGCCGAGCCGCTCGCGCTCCATCTTCAACCGCTCGAGATCGCGCTCGACCTCGCGCGGATCGGGCAGCGCCTGCATCGGCTGCAGCCCGGCGAGCCGCAGTGCTTCATGCGGCGGCACGTTCAGCGCCTCGCGAATGCGGATCTCGCTTTCGTGCCGCCGTTCGCGGGCCGAGACCAGGCGCTCCTCGGCGCGGCCGCGGCGTTCGCGGTATTCGGCAAGCTCGGAAAGCGCGGTCGCCGCCTTATGATCGGCCTCGCGCTGGATGCGTTCGGCCTCGGCCAGCAGATCACCGGCATTGCGGCGCGCCTCCTCGGCCTTCTGCAATTCGCTGAGCAGGGCGCGGCGCTTGTCGTCGAATTCATCCGGCGCCATTTCCAGATCGGCCGCCTCTTCGCGCGCCTCTTCCTCGCGCTCGCGCAGCGTGGCGACATGATCCTCGCCGCTTTCCGCCCGCTGGCGCCAGGTTTCGCGCTCCTGGCCGATCGCGATGATGCGGCGCTGGCGGGCCTCGTTTTCCCTTGCCAGGCTTTCATGGCGGGCGCGGGCTTCAGCGAGCGCGCCGCGGTCGGTCGCGACCTCCGCCTGCTGGAAGCGCAGCCGCTCATCGATCTCGGTCAGATCGGGCGCATCCTCCAGCTCGATGCGGGCATTTTCCTCCTGGATGCCGATCTCTTCCAATTGCGCGCCAAGCTGGCTCGCGGCCTCGCTGACGACGTCGCGGCGGCGGATCAGATCACCGGAAGCACGCTCGGCGGCAGCCAGCGCCTCGCGCGCTTCAGCCAGATGACGCGCCGACAGCCGGCTCATGTCGCGGGCCTCGGCCAGCCGCCGCTCCTCGATGCGGATCGCTTCGGCCGCCGCTGTCTGCCGCTCCTCGGCCTCGGCAAGCACGTCGCGGGCGATTGCCGCTTCGCTTTCGAGTTCGGCCAGGCGGTTTTTCTGGGCAAGGCGCAGCGCTGCTGCGCTCGGGGCGTCGGCGCCGGTGACATGGCCGTCCCAGCGATAGACGGCGCCCTCTTTCGTCACCAGCCGCTGGCCGGGTTTCAGCGCCGCCATCAGCGCCCGCGCGTCGCCCTCGCCGACCAGGCCGATCTGGCGCAGGCGGCGGGTGAGAGCTGATGGCGCGCTGATATGGACGATGAGCGGCGTGGCGCCCGCGGGAAGCGCGGGATCGGCGGCGCCATCGCCATTGACAGACCAATAGGCCGGCGCCTCGGCATCAAGCGGCGATTCCAGATCGTCGCCGAGTGCTGCACCCAGCGCCGTTTCGAAGCCGCGATCGACCTTCAGCTCCTCGGCCACCGGCGGAAACTTGCCGGCCGCCGCACCGGCGGCGAGCATGCGGGAAATGGTGCGGGCCTCGGTTTCCAGCGCGTTCAGGCCGGCGCGGGCCTGATCCACCGGGGCGCGCGACAATGCCTCGGCCTGGCGGGCGGCGGCGAGCGCCTGTTCAACCGTCTGGGCCGCGGCTTCGGCATCGGCAAGTGCGATCTCGCCGGCCTCGACGATCGCGCGTTTTTCGTCCGGGTCGGGCAGGCCCGATATCTTCTCGCCGATGGCCGACAATTCCCCGTTCGCCTCGTGCATCTGCCGTTCCAAACGCATGCGGCGGTCGGCCAGATCGCGGATGGCGCGCTCCAGCTGGTTGCGGCCGGCGGCGGCTTCCGCGCGCTCGGCCGTCAGTTGGGTGAAGACGCGTTCGCTGTCGGCAAGTTTTGCCGCCGCCCCTTCGAAGGCTTCGCGGCTCTCCTCGGCATGGCGGCCGGAATCGGCCAGCACCTCTGAAATCTCGACCTCTTCGGCGTCGAGCTTGGCGAGGATGACGGCATTGTCGGCCACCAGCCGCTCCTCGCGGCGGATATCCTCGGCAAGCTGGGCGAGACGGCGGGTCAGTTCGTCGCGGCGGCGCAGGATGCGGCCGGCATCCTCCTCCAGCTGGCTCCTGGCGATCTGCAGGCGCTGCAGGGCGGCGGCGGCACGCGCCTCGCCCTCGCGCAGTTCCGGCAGCTTCAGGCTGGCGATGCCCTGGCTTTTCGCGGCCTCCATCTGGATCTGCGCCTTTTCGGCGACGATGACGGTTGCCTGGTTGAGGGCGCTGTCGGCCTCGGCCTCGGCTTCCTTGGCCTGCACCCAGCGAATATGCAGCAGCATCGCCTCGCGGGCGCGGATATCGGCCGACAGCGTCTTGAAGCGGTTGGCCTGGCGGGCCTGGCGCTTCAGGCTCTCGATCTGGCTTTCGAGCTGCGAGGTGACGTCGTCGAGACGTTCGAGATTGGTTTCGGCGGCGCGCAGCCGCAGTTCGGCCTCGTGGCGGCGCGAATGCAGGCCGGAGATGCCGGCCGCCTCTTCAAGGAGCTGGCGGCGGGCCTGCGGCTTTGCTTGGATCAGCTCGCCGATGCGGCCCTGGCCGACCATCGACGGCGAGCGGGCGCCGGTGGAGGCGTCGGCAAACAGCAGCTGCACGTCCTTGGCGCGGCTTTCCTTGCCGTTGATGCGATAGAGCGAGCCCTGCTCACGCTCGATGCGGCGGGTGACCTGGATCTCGTCGGCATCGTTGAAGGCGGCAGGCGCGGTGCGCTCGCCATTGTCGAGATAAAGCGCCACTTCGGCGGTGTTGCGGGCCGGGCGGTTTCCCGAGCCGGAAAAGATCACGTCGTCCATGCCGGAGGCGCGCATGTTCTTGTAGGAATTCTCGCCCATCACCCAGCGCAGCGCTTCGACGAGGTTGGACTTGCCGCAGCCGTTCGGGCCGACGACACCGGTCAGCCCCCGCTCAATGATGAATTCCGTCGGCTCGACGAAGGATTTGAAGCCGACCAGGCGCAGCTTGTTGAACTTCATGCAGAAGCTCCGGGGCGCTCAGAGGGCTTGGACCCCCCCTCTGCCCTGCCGGGCATCTCCCCCACAGGTGGGGAGATCGGCAAGCGGCTAGGCCTTTCCCAAACAATGGAGCGCTTACGCGGCGCAGTCGTGAGAGGGGTCACGATGGATGAGACGTCTCCCCCAGCCGATCTCCCCCCTTGTGGGGGTCCGAAGGACGGGTCGAGACCCGTGGCTCGACCCCGGGTCCGGCAGGACAGAGGGGGGTGTTCCCCGCCACTACGCAGCCACAAAAAAACGGGCGCACAGCTTTCGCCGTCGCCCGTTGTGGTCGAACGATCCGGTTCAGATGAGGCTGTCGATGAGCTTCGACATGGTGTCAACCGGCATGTCTCCAGAATAGCGCTTGCCATTGATGAGGAAGGTTGGCGTGGCGTTGACGCCGAAATCCTTCGATCCCCTTTCCCGCGTGGCGTTCACTTCATCCAGAAGCTTCTGGTTCGTCAAGCATTTCGTGAAGCTATCCTCAGTAAATCCGGCAAGCTTCGACATCTGCAGCAGTGCGGCGCGGCCGTCATCGGCGGCGGCCCAGACCTGCTGCTGCTTGAACAGCATGGAAACCATCGGGAAATACTGTTCCGGCGTGCTGAGCTGCTCCGGATTGGACGCGCTGCAGCGGGCGAGCATGAAGGCGGCCGCGGCGCGCGGATCGAAGGGGAATTCGCGGATGATGAACTGCACCTTGCCGCTGTCGACATATTTCTGCTTGATGGCGTCGAAGGTGGTGTTGTGGAAATGGGCGCAATGCGGGCAGGTCATCGACATATATTCGACGATCTTGACCGGGGCATCGGCCTTGCCCAGCGCCATCTCCGGCAGCGCGCCGGGTTTCAGCACCTCGGCCATATCGACATCGCCGTCGGACTGAGGCATGTCGGTCCCCGAGGTGGCCGCCGTCTGCATGGTGTCGACATTGGTGCCGTCGGCCATGGTCTTGCCGGAAGACGACGCATCGGCAGCGTCCTTGCTGTCGTTGCAGGCGGCAAGCGCTGCGGCAGCTGCGGCGATGGCGATCCCACCCAGGAGGCGGCGTTTCGTCAGTTGCATTTCGGACATCTGCATGGGTTCCCCATAGGTAATGAGAGTGACGGCGTGACTGTGCGATATAACGCCTGACGGCCGCTCACAAGCCACGGTGAACCAACTTCCTTCAAAGAATTGTGACCGTGATGGGACCGAGAGCCCGAAATGCGTGATTCTCAGTTTCGGTGGAAGGCCGAAGGCGTATTCCGGCCAGCGTAGAACAGCCTCAGCACTTGTACCCGATGCTTGGTGATCCGGTAAGCAATGGTCACACGCCGTTCGAATACCAAAATGCGGACGCCCGGAGCAAAATCCTCGCGCGGTGATCCCCTTTCCGGCATGTCTTCCAACTGATGACAGAATTGTCTCAGCCGGCGAATGAATTCGATCGCCGCCGGAAAATTATCGGCAGCAACGAATTCATAAATATCAAACGGATCCTTCTCCGCCCTGGGGCGAAACGCGACCTTAAACGCCACCGCGCCCAGCCTTCACGCGTTCGGCATGGAGATGTTCGAGCCGCTCAAACACCGTATCGGCATCAATATCCGAACCCGGATCGTCGATAGCCTCGCGAATTTTCTGGCGCATGATTTCGTCGATCGCATCTTCTTCCCGGTCGAGCGCGCGCAAAGCAGCTCGGATAACCTCGCTTGCAGAGCTATAGGCACCCGATTGCAGCCGGGCGTCCAAGCTTTTCTGCTGGCTGCCGAGCGTGACCGTAATGGGTTTGCTGCTGCGCATCCTGTGCCTCCGTCAGATGATTACAGTGTAATACACCCGTGGAGCACTTCAAGTGAAGTTTAACATTTGGCGCAGTTCATCGTCCCCGCTTGCCCATCACCGCGGTGCCCAGCCGCTGGATCGCCTGGCGCAGCTTGTCGCCCTCGATCCCCTCCATCATGCCTTCCAGCTTGCGGGCGGCTTCGCCCTTCAGCGGCTGCGGGGTGCGGGAGCGGCGGGCGAGATTTGAGACCGGCTTTTGGACGATGCGGATCTGGTGGACGGCGGCGAAGCCGAAGAAGCTGTTGATGCGCTGGATCAGTTCGCCCTGGGCATGGGTGAGGAAAAGCGCGCGGGCGCCTTCGCAGGCGATCGTCAGCACGCCGGGACGGAAGCTGCCGTCATCGCCGCCGCCGCGGGCCCAGGCGATCTTTTCCGGGCGGGTGCAATCGGCGAAATCCTCGCCGGCGATTTCGCTCCAGGAGCCAAGCAGAGCCGTGTTGATGCCGGCGCGGCGCGCCAGGACGGGATCGATCAGCCCGTTCGCCAGCTCGGAAATCTGCTTTGCACCTTTGCGTGGATAACTCATCGAAAACCTTGGGCGCTGCCGCGAAGTGACGGGACCGACTTGATCGCGCGGCATTGCTTCGCCAAGTATAGGCACTTCCCCCGATCCCGGCAAATCATGACGATCACGACACTCGACACGCCCTCCGCCAAGCCCCTGCTCGACTGGTACGACCGCCACCACCGCGATCTGCCCTGGCGCATCTCACCCGGCATGGCGACGCGCGGCGTCAAACCCGATCCCTATCGTGTCTGGCTTTCCGAAGTGATGCTGCAGCAGACGACAGTGCAGGCGGTCAAACCCTATTTCGAGAAGTTTCTTGAGCGTTGGCCCGAAGTGACCGATCTGGCCGCGGCCGAGAACGACGCTGTCATGGCCGCCTGGGCGGGGCTCGGCTATTACGCCCGCGCCCGCAATCTGAAGAAATGCGCCGAGGCGGTTGCAAAGGAGCATGGCGGCGTCTTTCCCGACACCGAAGAGGGATTGAAGTCGCTTCCCGGCATCGGCGATTATACGGCAGCAGCCGTCGCGGCGATCGCCTTCAACCGGCAGGCTGCCGTGATGGATGGCAATGTCGAGCGGGTGATTTCAAGGCTTTATGCGATCGAAACGCCCCTTCCGGCCGCCAAGCCGGCGATGAAGGCGAAGGTGGCGCTGCTGACGCCGTCAGGCCGGCCCGGCGATTTCGCCCAGGCAATGATGGATCTCGGAGCGACGATCTGCACGCCGAAGCGGCCGGCCTGTTCGCTCTGTCCGTTCCGCAATGCCTGTCAGGCACTGAAGCATTCCGATCCCGAGCTCTTTCCGGTCAAGGCGGCGAAGAAGGAAAAGCCGGTGCGCCATGGCGCTGCTTTCGTCGCGGTGAGCGGCGATGGCGAGATCCTGCTGCGGCGGCGCGCCGAAAGCGGGCTGCTCGGCGGAATGACCGAGGTACCGACGACCGCCTGGACGGCGCGGCTCGACGGCGAGACCTCTTCTGCGGCCGCGCCCTTCGAGGCGGCCTGGCAGGCCTGCGGCACCGTGATCCATGTCTTCACCCATTTCGAGCTCCGGCTGTCGATCTGGCGGGCGGCAATCCCCGCAAAGCCGAAGCCGAATGATGGCGTGAATGACGAATGGTGGGAGCCGGTTACAAATCTTGAAGCCCAGGCGCTGCCGACCATCATGAAAAAAGCAATTGCAGCGGCTATTCCTCTCGCATTCAAAACAGCCAAGGCATGACCATGACGACTGAGATAAAACATATCGTTTTCGATATCGGCAAAGTCCTTATTCATTACGATCCGCATCTTCCCTTCGCCCGCCTCATCCCTGATGAGACCGAACGCAACTGGTTCTTCGCCAATATCTGCACCCACGACTGGAACGTCGAGCAGGACCGCGGCCGCACCTGGGAAGAGGCCGAGGCGCTGCTGATCGAGCAGCACCCTGCCCGCGAAGAGCACATCCGCGCTTTCCGCAAACACTGGCACGAGATGGTGCCGCACGCCTATGCCGAGAGCGTCGCAATCATGGAAGGGCTGATCGCCGAAGGCCGCGACGTGACGATGCTGACCAATTTTGCCTCCGACACCTTTCGCGAGGCGCAGCAGCGCTTCCCCTTCCTCACGCTGCCGCGCGGCGTCACCGTTTCCGGCGATGTTGGCCTGATCAAGCCGGATATTGCCATTTACGAGACGCATACGAACAGCTTCGGCCTCGATCCGAAGGCAACGATCTTCATCGACGACGCGCCTGTTAATGTCGAAGGCGCCAAGACGTTCGGCTGGAACGCGGTGCTGTTTTCGGGCGCCGAGAAGCTGCGCAGCGATCTCGCCGTTTACGGATTGAAGGTCTGAGACCATGGCTTTCGACCCGGCAGAGGAAATCGAGCGCTTCCACGCCGCCATCAACGCTCTCGATTTTCCCGCAATCGAGGCCTATTTCGCCGAGGACGCGACCTATGTCTCGAACGGCGTCGGCAGCCTTTCCGGGCGGAGCGAGATCATGGCCGCGTTCCGCCGCTATTTCGACGATTATCCCGATCAGACGGCCGGGAATTCGTTGGTGGAGCGGCTGACGCCCCTCTCCGGCCGCGCGGTCTGGTCGCTCCGCGCCACCCACAGCCGGACCGGCAAGCCGCTGATCCGCGAGGGCGAGGAGACGATCACCTTCAATGAAGACGGCCGGATTACGCGGGTCGAAGTCACCGACTATCACCAGTTCTGATCATCGCGCTTCCCCGCTCAAATAGAAGACGCCCGAGGCTCGAGCCCCGGGCGCCTTGGCCTTCTTCCGCAACTGGAGGAAACCGGAAGAAGGTATCTCGATCCCGCGAAGGCGCTGCTCAATCCACCTTTGCCAGATCACTGCGGATGACGGACCTGAGATCGTCGATCGGGCGCAGGGATTGCCCGTCTTCGAAATGCCAGAAGGTCCATCCGTTGCAAGCATCGAGGCCCTGCACCTTGGCGCCGAGACGATGAATGGAGCCGGCCTCGCCGCCTGAGGCTACCGTGCCGTCGGCGCGAACGATGGCGCTGTAGCGGCGTTTGGCGTCGGTCAGCACCTGGCCGGGCTTGATCAGGCCGCTTTCGACCAGCACGTTGAAGGCGACGCGAACCTCGGCCTTCTTGCCGGTCATGACGGTCAGCTCCGCCTTCCCCAGCGGCTCGACGGCGGCGATGCGGGCGGAGGCCGCATCGATATAATCCTGCTCGCGCTCGATGCCGACGAAGTGGCGGCCGAGACGCTTGGCGACGGCGCCCGTCGTGCCGGAGCCGAAGAAGGGATCGAGCACGATATCGCCTGGTTTGGTCGAGGCCATGATGACGCGGGCAAGCAGCGCTTCCGGCTTCTGCGTCGGATGCACCTTCTTGCCGTCCTCGCCCTTCAGCCGCTCGTTGCCGTTGCAGATCGGGAACAGCCAGTCCGAGCGCATCTGCACGTCGTCATTGGCGGCCTTCATCGCATCGTAATTGAAGGTATAGCCCTTGGCCTTGGCATTGGGGCTTGCCCAGATCATCGTCTCATGGGCGTTCTGAAAGCGGCGGCCCTTGAAATTCGGCATCGGATTGGTCTTGCGCCAGATGATGTCGTTGAGGATCCAGAAATTCAGATCCTGCAGCGTCGCGCCGACGCGGAAGATATTGTGATAGGAGCCGATCACCCAGATCGAGCCCGTCGGCTTCAGCACGCGGCGGCAGGCGAGCAGCCAGGCGCGGGTGAAGGCGTCATAAGCCTCGAAGGAGGCGAACTGGTCCCATTCGTCATCGACCGCATCGACCAGCGACTGGTCGGGACGATGCAGCGATCCGCCGAGCTGGAGATTATACGGCGGGTCGGCGAAGATCACGTCGACGGAGTGGTTGGGCAAGGCTTCAAGGGCGCTCACGCAGTCGCCCTTGATGATCGTGTCAACCCAGGAGTCCGCCTTGGCGGAAGCCTTGAGGTCGGCAAGCGGAAAAACTGACGCCATTCTGATACTCACTCATACGCTGTACGCTTAACTCTCCGTTATGGTTACCCAACTTAGTTACCAAAGCCTGAAGCGCTGGCTGATTTCGGGAATTTATTGTGGCGGCCACCCCTTCCCTCATCACGCGGCGTCATGAACCCTGCGGCTGTCGGCCGGCGCCTCGTCGCGTTCGAACATGCCGTAATCGCGCACCACATTGGCGATCCGCAGCCGGTAATCGGCGAAGACGCCGCTGCGGCCGGCTTGCTGGGCGGCTCGGTGCGCCTCGAGGTTCCGCCATTTTCTAACGGCCTCCTCGTCGCGGAAGAAGGAGAGCGACAAAAGCTTGCCGCGGTTGGTCAGGCTCTCGAACCGCTCGATCGAGACGAAGCCGTCGATCTTTTCGAGCTCGGCGCGCAGCTCGCCGGCGAGATCGAGATATTTGTGGCGTTCGCCCATATAGGGCACGACTTCGAAGATGACGGCGATCATGGCAGCACCAGCCTGGCGTGAGGAGCGGAGACGTTTTTCAGGAAGATGCGGTCCTCCTTGAGGATGAAACGCTCGCGTCTGGAAAATTCATAATTCTCGCGGCCGAGCGGATCGGCGGCCAGCCTGGCGCGATAGGCCTCGTAGGCGGCGAGGCTTTCGATGTTGTAGACGCCGTAAGCGGTCGTCGCCGATCCCTCGTGCGGGCCGAAATAGCCGATCAGGTCGGCGCCGTTTTTCGGGATGGCCTGACCCCAGTTGCGGGCATATTCGGCAAACGCCTCCTTCTTGAAGGGATCGACCTCATAACGGATGAAGCAGGTGATCATCGGTTTCTCCTTTGTGCCTGCCCGTTTTCGCACATTGCCTGACGGCGATGCTTCGGTTACGATCGAACTATGAAGGAAGGTCCTGACATTGCGCAGATCGGTGCGCTGATCGGCGATCCGGCGCGGGCCAACATGCTGGCGGCGCTGACCGGCGGGCGGGCGCTGACGGCGACCGAGCTTGCCGGCGTCGGCGGCATTACGCTGCAGACGGCGAGCACCCATCTTGCCAAGCTCGAAGCCGGCGGCCTGCTGGCCCAGCGCAAGCAGGGACGTCACCGCTATTTCACGCTCGCCGATGAAGCCGTCGCCCGGCTGATCGAAAGCATGATGGGCTTTGCCGCCGGGCGCGGGCATCTGCGCCACCGGCCGGGACCGAAGGAGCCGGCGCTGCGCAAGGCGCGCATCTGCTACGATCACTTGGCCGGCGATTACGGCGTGCGCATGCTCGACAGCCTGATCGCCTCAGGCGCGATCGAGGCGGTCGGAGACGGCCTGTCGCTGACCGAAAAGGGCGAAAGCGATCTTAAGCGCATCGGCATCGACGTCGGCAATCTCAGATCCTCGCGCCGCCCGCTCTGCCGCTCCTGCCTCGACTGGAGCGAAAGGCGGGCCCATCTGGCCGGCAGCCTCGGCAAGGCGCTGCTGTCAAGCTTCCTCGACAAGGGCTGGGCCCGGCGCACCGCCGAGAGCCGCTCGATTATCTTTTCGCCGGAAGGCGACCGACAGTTCCTGAGGCTGTTTCCGGTCGAAACGTAGAGCAAATCCATCGGAGGGATGGGGTTGCCGTTATTACGCCTGCCCGATCAGAGAGAGGAAACCTACGAGAACATCTCCGCTTGCAATAACGCTTCTGCAATGCAGATCAAAAGTCTGCATCCTGCGCTTCGGGCAGAACGATCACATTCCTTCCTGTCTGATTTTTTGCCATTCGCGCGAGCGTCGGCAAAAACTGTTCTTCTGTGAACGCGATGTCGATCGTGGCGCGAGGTGACCGCCTTCTGATTGACTTTGCAAACCCTTCAAAATCATGACGCACGATCTTATCCGGCTGCCCATTATCGCACCACTCCCGGACCCACCAAACCCAAAAATCTGCCGCTTGCAAAGGTGGAGCGGTTTTGTCGTTTTCGAATACTGGAATTGCTGCGTAACGGTCCCGAATATCGCTCGGTCGATGAGCGATGTACTCCGCCCACATCCGCTCGACGGATTTTCTGTCTGACGTCTCGTCCATATGAAATTGAACTACCTCATTCTGCGGAATGACTCGATCGAGCTGCGGCCGTTCTAAATGGAACTTGTCCATAAGACACCGAAAGGCGATCCAGTAGTAGTTTTGCCGGTCCCATTCCATCGCAGCTCCTGGAACGTAAATGCGCTTCAGCGCGCGGTTGAATTCTGACCTGTTGAAGCGAGCGGATATAAAGACGGGTACGTGCTCGCTAATGACAGAATAGAAAAAGCCGACATCTTCCAAGCGGTTCGCCATCTCGGCCATGTGAAAATACCGATGGCCCCGAGCATCAACGCGGCCAAATCGCTGTGCAAACAAGCGCCATTCGCCGGAGAACGTTGCCCAATCCCGATCTGTCGCAATGCAGCCGCCGATCACGTAAGCATCGCCATCTGGCGTGTAGCTTTCATCGATGTAACCATGCCAACCCAAGATGGCGCTCCCTCGCTCCTCCTATGCTCTATCACCTTCTGGCTCTCCCCTTCAAACCAGAGCGCAGCCCGCGATGTTGATCGACTTACGGACGGGGACTCGGGCGGTCCATCAACTCCTTACTTTGCTCTCGTCCTGCTTTTTTTGCAGCTGGTCCGTTCCGCGGTCTGATGTCGCTTGCCAGATGACATCATCTCTGCCGCTCCTGCCTCGACTGGAGCGAAAGACGGGCGCATCTGGCCCGCAGCCTCGGCAAGGCGCTGCTGTCCAGCTTCCTCGACAAGGGCTGGGCCCGGCGCACCGCCGAGAGCCGCTCGATCATCTTTTCGCCGGAAGGCGACCGGCAGTTTCTCAGGTTGTTCCCGTTACAGGCGTAAGGCATAGAACGGATGTCATGCGTTCCTCCGCAACCCGCGGAGCGACGGACCAGACCAAGGTCCGACGCCTCTCGGACTGAGTGCCCAGAATAGGAACAGTGGGATGTAACCGAAGTTTGTCAAACAGCTGTCCATCCGCTCGGGAAGCGACAGCAACTCAAAGACAAATGGAGGTATACACCATGATGAAGGTAACCCATCTGGCATTGGCAGCGGCCTTTCTGGCCGGCACGGCTGTTTCCGGCTTTGCGCAATCGTCCAGCACGGTCGGCACGGGCGGTTCGTCCGCCGGCGGCGGAACTGCGAGCAGCACGGTCGGTACTGGTGGCAGCTCTGCCGGAGGCACCTGCCCTGCCGGCGCGACCAACTGCACCCCCGGCTCGTCCTCGACGGTTGGCACAGGCGGCTCGTCGGCTGGCGGCGGCACATCGAGCAGTTCGGTGGGTACCGGCGGCTCGGCCGCGGGCTCCGGATCGGGCTCCGGTTCTGCTTCGACGCTCGGCACGGGCGGCTCCTCGGCCGGCGGCGGCACATCGAGCAGCTCGGTCGGCACAGGCGGCTCCGCCGCAGGCTCGGGCGATGCGAATTCGGCCTCGAGTGTCGGAACGGGTGCCTCGTCCGCTGACGGAGACAAGACGGGCAGCACCGTCGGTACCGGTAGCAGCGCTGCAGGAAGCTCGCATGACAACAAGGGCAAGAAGGGCTGCGCGCCCGGCCAGGTCAAGAAGGATGCCGCCGGCACCAAGGACTGCTGACGCTGTCGGCCGGCGCCTTTACGGCGCCGGCCAAACCCCTGGAGGAAAACAATGGCCCAACTTTCCACAATTGCACTGACCGCTTCGCTCGCCCTAATCGCCGGGGAGGCAATGTCGGAGGAAATCAAGCTCGATGACGGAACGACATGCACGATCGTCCAGTCGCAGGCGGGGGATACGTCCACCACCGTGACGGCTGGCAACGGCCACGTCTCCTCGTCGACAACGACCGGAAGCGGCTCAGCCGGCTCCACTTCCTCATCCGCCTCTGCCGGCTCCTCGGCCGGATCCGGAAGCGTCGACAGCTATTCCACCGCAAGCATCACCCGGCCCGACGGCACCGTCATCACCAAGCGTTCCGATGGGACCTGCTCGGTAACGAAACCTGCGAAATAGGAGACGGCAATGAAACCTATCCACCTCATCGCAGCCGCCTCGGTCGCGCTGCTCGCCTCGACTTCGGTCGGTCTTGCGGAGGAATGCAACGCAGCTGGAACGGTCGGAACCGCCGGCAGCGCTTCGGCCGGAGGCACCTCGGCCAGCTCGGTCGGAACGGCCGGCGCCTGCCGCACCGATGGCGGCACGACCTCCTCAATAGGATCGGGGGGAAGTGCGGCCACCACCGACGGCAAGGCGCAGAGCAAGACGCATATCAACGACAATAATGGCGACAAGCTCAAGGCGCAGACCAAGGCCCAGGCCGTCGACAAGGGGACGTTCAGCAAGTCCCGCACCAAGACCAGCACCGACGGCGACACGCTGCAGAGCACGACCCGCACCATGTCGCACGTCCCCGGCGAGAAGCCGGTCAAGAGTACCACCACCAAGAAAATCATCCTGCCGGAGCAGTGAGGTTAGATGGGCTCGCTTCGCGTGAACCGAAGCGAGCCCATGCCCTCGATGAGCCGGCGTCGAAGCGCTTGCTGATATCTGCGTCTCGGTGAAGAGCTGGACTCTGACCGGCCCGTGTTCAGTTCATCGCGTGGAACGTCTCGAAGATAAGCGCCCTCAGCCAGCGATGAGCGGGATCTGCGTCCATGCGCGGGTGCCAAGCCTGGACGATGTTGAAACCCGGCACCGCGACTGGCAGTTCGAAGGTTCTGATCTCTCTCGTCGCCGCGGATTTGCAGTAAGACTTCGGAACCGAACCGATCAGATCGGATGCGGCTGCAACTGCGATCACCGCCGGGAAACTTGGCACGATCAGTTTGGCATCCCGATGCAAGCCCAGTTCGGCGAGCGCCCTGTCGACTGGACCGGCATAGTCCGCCTGCGTCGAGAAGAGCACGTGGCCGCAGGCGGCATAGCGCTCGGCCGTTATCCGGTCTGCCTCGAAGATCGGATGCCCCACCCTTGCGACGCCGACGAACCGATCCTCGAAGAGGCTCTGGCAACGCAGCTCGCCGCTGTCGCGCGGGAGCACACCGATGTCCAGATCTATCGCCGCCTCCCGCAAAGCCTGAACATCCTTGTCGGATCTCGGCGCAAAGCGAAGCCTTATTCCCGGCGCGGCATTCGTCACCGCGGCGCTCAGATCCGCCGCGTAGAGAAGCACGAAGGCTTCATTGGCGCGGATCGTGAAGTGGCGCCGCACCTCCCGAATGTCGACGCCCGACGGCGGGCTCAGCACCGCTTTCACAGCGTCTTTCAACAGATGCACGTCTTCGGCAATCGCCAGGGCATGGGGTGTCGCAACCATGCCGCGGCCGGCCGGCACCAGGATCGGATCACCGATCGCAGTCCTCAAGCGTGACAGTGTCCGGCTCATGGCGGATGTGCTGAGGCCAAGTCGGCGGGCGGCAGCCGATACGCTTTGTTCGGCCAGCAAAGCGTCCAGCGCGACGAGAAGGTTCAGATCGAGATCGGACATGGCGCAATCCTATCAGACGTGGCGCCACACGCAACTGAGCATTGCTTCCGTTGCGTCTGGCGCAATGTCCCGGCCGGGGCTAACTAGTCTCTATCCCAGGCACACCGAGGATTTCCCATGTCTTTCACCTACACCGCACCCGTTTCTCAAGAAGGTCTGGCATCGCCCCGACGCTATCTGGCGGTCGCCCTCCTGCTTCTGGCGGTTGTTCTCGTCGTACTGGACGGAGCGATCGCCAATGTCGCCTTGCCGTCGATTGCGCTCTCGCTGCAGGCGGAAGCGGATAACACCGTGTGGGTCGTCTCGGCCTACCAGCTGGCCGTGCTCGTCGCCATTCTTCCATGTGGGGCGCTCGGCGAGATCTACGGCGCCCGGCGGGTCTTCCTGATCGGCGTTGCGCTGTTCACCGCGGCTTCCGCAGCCTGCGCCTTGGCGGGCGACCTGCCCTTGCTGATCCTTGCGCGTTTCGCCCAGGGCCTTGGCGCAGGTGCGATCATGGCGCTGGCGATGATGAACCTGCGCCAGGCCCTGCCGCAACGCATGCTGGGTCCGATCATCGGCATCAATGCCATGGTCATCGCGATTTCCTCCGCCGCGGGCCCAGGCATTGCCGGCGCCATTCTTTCCGTCGCGACCTGGCCTTGGCTGTTTGCGGTCAATCTACCGCTCGGCGTCATCGTTCTCCTCGGCGGCGGCCTGCTCGGCCATGTGGAGGGCGTAAAGCGGGAGCTGAAGGCAAAGGCGTTGCTGGCCAATACGCTGATGTTCATCCTGTTCTTCTCAGGAGCCGACCGGATAGCCACCGCGCCGGTCAGCGGTGCCGCGCTCATCGCCGCCTCACTCGCCTGCCTCTGCGGCCTGCTGCGTCTGGAACGAAACAGTGACGTGCCTCTGTTTCCCACGGATCTGCTGGCGGGGCCGGCATTCCGCATGGCGGTGATCGCCTCGGTATCCTGCTTCTGCGGACAGATGCTGAGCTACATCGCCCTGCCCTTCTACCTCCAACACGGGCTGCACATGACGCCGGTTGTGGCTGGTCTCTACATGATGCCCTGGCCTGCCGCGACCGCAATCATCGCGCCCGTCTCGGGACGCCTGGCAAACCGGGTCAAGACGTCATGGCTTTGCGCGATCGGCGGGGCGCTCATGGCGCTTGGCCTTCTGGTGGCCGGCCTCACGCCGCCTGACCCGAGAGGTATCGGATTTCTCGTCGGCACAGTGATCGCCGGCCTCGGCTTCGGGCTGTTCCAGACTCCCAACAACCGAATTCTGCTGCTTTCGGCACCGAAAGCCAGAAGCGGTGCGGCAGGCGCCATGCAAGGGACTGCGCGGCTTCTCGGCCAAACCCTGGGCGGGGTCTCGATGTCGATCATTTTCGCGACGCTGCCATTGTCGGCGGCGCTCAACGTCGCGGTCGCCATTGCAGCCGGCTGCACGGCGATCGCCGGCCTGGTCAGTCTGAGCCGGGCTCGTTACGAAATGGGGCAGGCTGTAGCGGCCTGAACTGCCCGCTTCTTGGGCGTCCGGCGACAGTGGTTTCACCGAGCCGGTCGCCTGCCGCATCGCAGCCATGCTTGCGATCAGGTTGAGCTTTGCCCGGTCATCGTGTAAAGCCGCAGCATCCCCGGACAAGACCAGATTTCCAGCAAGGCGTGAACATATGGAAGGCTTCGACCTCATCATCTTCGACTGCGACGGCGTTCTCGTCGATTCCGAAATCATCGCCGCGGAGGTCGAATCCGCGCTGTTGACGGACGCCGGATATCCGATCAGCGTCGAGGAAATGGGCGAGCGTTTCGCCGGCATGACCTGGCACAATATCCTGCTGCAGGTCGAGCGTGAGGCCAGCATCCCGCTTTCGGCCTCACTGCTCGAAAAGTCCGAGAAGCTGCTCGACATGAGGCTGGCGAACGACGTCAAGGCGATCCCAGGCGTCGAATTCGCCGTCTCCAGGCTGCCGATGAAGCGCTGCATCTGCTCGAATTCGAGCACCAAGCGGCTCGACATGATGCTGGGCAAAGTGGGCCTGAAGCCGCTGTTCGCGCCCAACATCTTCTCCGCCAAGGATCTCGGCCCCGACCGCGTCAAGCCGAAGCCGGATATCTTCCTGCACGGCGCAAGCCGCATGGGCGTCTCTCGCGAGAAGACGGTCGTCGTCGAGGATTCGGTGCACGGCGTGCACGCGGCGCGCGCCGCCGGCATGCGCGTTATCGGCTTTACCGGCGCCTCGCACAGCTACCCCGCCCATGCCGACAAACTGACCGACGCCGGCGCCGAAACGGTGATCTCGCGCATGAACGACCTGCCAGGCGTGGTTGCCGCGCTGGCGGCTTGGGAAGGCGTGCTTTAGGGCAATCTCTGCCCACTTCGCTATTTGCCGCCCACGCTCCCCCGCCCTCCGTCGTCCTCGGGCTTGACCCGAGGACCCATGCGGGCGGGCACTTCGTTCCTATCGAACTGGCAAGCGACCCCCGCCGAACAAATTGAAGCGGAGTGCTTGCGACGTGGATACTCGGGTCAAGCCCGAGTATGACGGAGGGTGGGGCGCGTGGCCGGCAAGAGGCGAGACGTCTGCAGAAACTTCATGCGCGGGCGGTTTCCTGTGAGAATCGGGCGAACAGCGGTCGCCAACTCCCACAAACCGCTGCGCCTGTGGCACCTGCCGCATCCGCTCCCCCGCCCTCCGTCGTCCTCGGGCTTGACCCGAGGACCCATGCGGGCGGGCACTGAACAGCAATGGCGTCGCACTGCAGAGAAGTGGAAGCCGAGTGCTTGGATGTGGATACCAGGGTCAAGCCCTGGGATGACGGAGTGTGGGGTTGGCGTTCTCGGCAAACGCACCGGTGGCGCAGTGTGGTCCCCGTGTTCGCCGCCATCTCGCCACAGTCAGCCCCGCGCCATCTCTTCTCACCCCGACACCCACCTCTCCTCCGTCATCCCAGGGCTTGACCCTGGGATCCATGCGGCTGGCACTGAACAGCAATGGCGTCGCACTGCAAGAGAAGTGGAAGGCGGGCTTGGCTGTGGATCCCAGGGTCAAGCCCTGGGATGACGGAGTGTGGGGTTGGGGTTCTCGCCAAAACACCGGCGGCAGAGCTTGAGCGCCGCCGCTTTTTTGCCATCGCTCCGTCGCGGCTGCGGAGGCATCGCGCCGGCGCGCCAGACTGCAGGTTGCCGAAATAATCAGCTGCTCTTCTTGCCCTTGGCCGGCTGAGTGTCGAAGCCGACGTTGACGCGCACCAGGGCGCCGGCGCCGACCGGCATCTTGATGCCTTCCTTGCGGAAGATGACCTGCGTGCCCGGTGAGCCGGCCGGGATTTCGGTCGGGAACTTGGTGACCTCGGAATAGAGCACGTTCTCGCCGTCGAGGATGCTGACGCGGATCGGCAGCGTCACCGGGCCGGGAGCACCGGCCGGGCCGGTGATCAGGCGCAGCTGGGCGACGACGGTCATCGTCAGGTTCGTGTCGTTCAAGGTGCACTGGCGGGTATAGTCGCCGAAGGAGGCCTGGACGACGATCTGCTGCGGATCGTCCTTCTTGCCCTTGGCGTAAGTGCGGAAGATCGCATCCTGGTCACGCATGAAGATCTGCGGGCAGGCGCCCTGCACGACCGGGGCGACGGTGCCCTGCGCCGTCTTGGCCGTGCCGATCGACGGGTTGTTCGAGGAGGGGTTGGCCGGCGCCAGCGGCATGATCTGGGCATTGCCGTTCGGCTGCGCCGGCGCCGCCTCCGGCTTGCTGTCGCCGCCGATGCCGAGCGAGTTGCAGCCGGCAAGCAGGGCAACGAAAGAAGCGGAGATGATAAGACGCGAGACCTTGCCGAGCACTATGTTCCACCCTTTGCACAAGCGTTTCTTGGAGGCCCCAGTCTTTTCCGCGAGGCCTTTCACGACGGTTTGCGATGGTCTATATCAGCGGCGCAAACAAAAATCGATTGGGTACGCGCCGTTTTGATGCACTTTTCGCCGCCGGATGCGGGCAACTTCAACAAGATAACGGCGATGGTATGGCCGCAAGCGCAGCCCCTGCCGGTTTCCGGCGGAGCGGCCCACGGCCCGGCCCGGCCAAATTTCTTCCAGCGATAGATCAAGGATGACCAACGTGGACTATATCTCGACCCGCGGCGAGGCCCCTTCCCTCGGCTTTTGCGACGCCCTTTTGACGGGACTGGCGCGCGATGGCGGGCTCTATGTTCCCCGCGAGTGGCCGCAGTTTTCGAAGAAAGAAATCCGCGCGCTGAGGGGCAAGACCTATCAGGAAATCGCCTTCACCATCCTGTCGCCCTTCACCAATGGCGAGATCCCCGAGGAAACCTTCCGGGCGATGATCGACGAGGCCTACGGCACCTTCCGCCATCCGGCGATCGCGCCGCTCGTCCAGACCGGCCCGAACAGCTTCGTCATGGAGCTCTTCCACGGCACGACGCTTGCCTTCAAGGACGTGGCGATGCAACTGCTCGCCCGGCTGATGGATTATGCGCTGGAAAAACGCGGCGAGCGGGCGACGATCGTCGGCGCCACCTCGGGCGACACCGGCGGGGCGGCGATCGACGCCTTTGCCGGGCGCGAGCGCACCGATATCTTCATTCTGTTCCCGCACGGCAAGGTCTCGCCGGTGCAGCAGCGGCAGATGACCACCTCGACGTCGTCAAATGTGCATGCGCTCGCCGTCGAAGGCAATTTCGACGACTGCCAGAACCTGGTGAAGGCGATGTTCAACGACGCGGCCTTCCGCGACAAGGTTCGGCTTTCCGGCGTCAACTCGATCAACTGGGCGCGCATCATGGCCCAGATCGTCTATTATTTCACTACCGCCGTGGCGCTCGGCGGGCCGGACCGCAAGGTCTCGTTCACGGTGCCGACGGGCAATTTCGGCGACATCTTCGCCGGCTACTGCGCCAAGCGCATGGGCCTGCCGATCGACCGGCTCGTCATCGCCACCAACGAGAACGACATCCTGACACGGACGCTGAAGACCGGCCGCTACGACATGAAGGCGGTCAAGGCGACGAGCTCGCCGTCGATGGATATTCAGATCTCGTCGAACTTCGAGCGGCTGCTGTTCGAAGCCTGTGGTCGCGACGCCTCGAAGGTGCGCGCGGCAATGGAAAGCCTCAAGCAATCCAATGGCTTCGAGATCGGCGCGCAAGCGCTGAAGGCGATCCGACGCGACTTCCGCGCCGGCCGCGCCAGCGAGCGGCAGGTGGCCGAGACGATCCGCAAGACCCATGCCGAAACCGGTTATCTCCTCGATCCGCATTCGGCGATCGGCGTCTTCGTGGCGAAGAAGAAGGAAAAGCCGAATACGCCGATGGTGACGCTTGCGACCGCGCATCCGGCGAAATTCCCGGTCGCCGTAAAATCGGCCAGCGGTATTGACCCGGCGCTTCCGACGTGGCTTGCTGGTCTGATGCACAGGGAGGAGCGCTTCCAGATCATCAAACCGGAGCTGAAAGCCGTTGAAACCTTTATCGGCCAGCACGCCCGCAGCGAGACGACAGCAGGCGCAGAAAGATAGCCAATGACAGTTGAGTGCACCCGGCTCAAATCCGGGCTGACAGTAGTCACAGAAACCATGCCGCACCTGGAAAGCGTTGCGCTCGGAGTCTGGATCAAATCGGGATCGCGCAACGAGACGGAAGACGAGCACGGCATCGCCCACCTGCTCGAACACATGGCCTTCAAGGGCACGGCGCGGCGCACGGCCCGCCAGATCGCCGAAGAGATCGAGGATGTGGGCGGCGAGGTCAACGCCGCCACCTCGACCGAGACGACCTCCTATTACGCCCGCGTGCTGAAGGATCACGTGCCGCTCGCCGTCGACATCCTCGCCGACATCCTGACGGAATCGGCCTTCGAGGAGGAGGAGCTGGAGCGTGAGAAGCAGGTGATCCTGCAGGAGATCAACGCCGCCAACGATACGCCCGACGACGTGGTGTTCGACCGCTTCTCCGAAGCCGCCTATCGCGACCAGACGCTCGGACGCGCCATCCTCGGCACGCCACAGACCGTCGTCTCCTTCACGCCCCAGCAGATCCGCACCTATCTCGGCCGCAACTATACGACCGACCGCATGTTCGTGGTGGCGACCGGCGCCGTCGAGCATGAAGAATTCCTGCGCATGGTCGAGGATCGTTTCGCCAGCCTGCCGACTTCGCCATCGGCGCCGCCGGTCATGGAAGCGGCCCGTTATATCGGCGGCAGCGTGCGCGAGCCGCGCGACCTGATGGATGCGCAGATCCTGCTCGGCTTCGAGGGCAAGCCCTACCACGCCCGCGATTTCTACTGCTCGCAGATCCTCGCCAATATCCTCGGCGGCGGCATGTCCTCCAGGCTGTTCCAGGAAGTGCGCGAATTCCGCGGTCTCTGTTATTCCGTCTATGCCTTCCACTGGGGCTTTTCCGATACCGGCATCTTCGGCATTCATGCCGCGACCGGCGGCGAAAACCTGCCGGAGCTGGTGCCCGTGATCATCGACGAGCTGCACAAGTCGGCCAATGAGATCCACCAGAAGGAAATCGAGCGCGCCCGCGCCCAGATCCGCGCCCAGCTGCTGATGGGCCAGGAGAGCCCGGCCGCCCGCGCCGGCCAGATCGCACGGCAGATGATGCTCTACGGCCGGCCGATCTCCAATCCGGAGATGATGGAACGGCTGGAAGGCATCACCATCGAGCGGCTGACCGACCTCGCCGGCCGGCTGTTCTTCGACACGGTGCCGACGCTGTCGGCGATCGGGCCGCTGGAACAGCTCGCGCCGATGGAAGACATCATCGCCTCGCTTTCGGTCCCGGCGCCGAAGACGATGCAGGCCAGCTGAGCCGACGTCCGTCTGCCGGGAGTGATCGATGCCAAAATCGGTGTTTCGGTTCCTGTCGCGGCAGCCCGATGCGGTGGAGCTGGAGAATGAGAAATACCTCCTGCGCCTGCCGCGCTACCAGGATTTCAACCAGTGGCACCGGCTGCGCGCCGAAAGCCGCAATTTCCTCGAACCCTGGGAGCCGACCTGGCGGCGCGACGAGCTGACGGAGGGCGCCTACCGCGCCCGCGTTATCCGCGGCAAGCAGGAATACGCCTCGGGACAGTCAATCCCGCTGTTCATCTTCCTCAAGGAAAACCGTACCCTCGTCGGCGGCATCACCATCGGCTATATCAGGCGGGGTGCGGCACAAAGCTGCATGATCGGCTACTGGATGGGCGAACGCCATGCCGGCCAGGGGCATATGTATGCCGCGCTTCAGTTGGTTATTCCTTACATCTTCTCCGGGCTTGAGTTGCACCGTATTGAAGCAGCCTGTATTCCAGATAACGCGCGCAGCATGCGTCTGCTTGAAAAGGCCGGGTTTCAACGGGAAGGCTATTTGCGCGGATATTTGAAGATCAACGGTCAGTGGCACGACCACGTGATGTTCTCACGGCTCGCCACCGATACGGATAAAGGCAGGAAAACCGACAGCCGATGACCAGAAACAGCATGCTGCCCAAGTCACCGTCCGGACGAGTGATCGCGGTGATCGCAGCCCTTTTCCTGGCGGTCTTCGCCCTTTCGGCGGGTCTTGCCCGGGCGGCCGAGCCGGTGAAGATTTCCCGTGACGATACCGCGCTCGATCTCACCGCGACGACCGAGATCTACGCCAACCAGGGCGAGGCCTTCCAGGTTTCGACGGCGGCCGGGGCCGACGGCATCCGCCGCCGCATTGAGGTCCGGGCGAGCTCGGAAAACCACCAGGGCGACTGGGCGGTGTTTGCGCTTGCCAACGTTTCCGAGGAACAGCTCGAACGCGTTATCGTCGCCCCGCATTTCCGTCTGGTCAATTCCAAGCTGTTCTGGCCGGATCTCGGCTCGCAGCGCATCAGCGCGATCACGCCGAGCGAAGGTTTTGCGCTCGACCGGCAGCCGAGCGACGAGGCCGATGTCTTCCGCATCACGCTGAACCCCGGCGCCGTCATCACCTTCGTCGCCGAACTGTCGACGCCAGAGCTGCCGCAGATCTATCTCTGGGAGCCGAACGCCTACAAGGATACGATCAACGCCTTCACGCTCTATCGCGGCATCGTGCTCGGCATTGCCGGCCTGCTCGCCGTGTTCCTCACCATCCTCTTCGTCGTCAAGGGCACCTCGATGCTGCCGGCAACCGCCGCACTTGCCTGGGCGGTGCTCGGCTATATCTGCGTCGACTTCGGCTTCCTCGGCAAGCTGATCAGCGTCGCCTCGGCCGACCAGCGAATATGGCGCGCCTGCGCGGAAGTGGCGCTCGCCTCGAGTTTCGTCATCTTCCTCTTCACCTATCTGAACCTCAACCGCTGGCATGCGCATCTCGGTTACGCCACACTCGCCTGGGTGCTCGGCCTTGCCCTGCTCTTCGGCGTGGCGATCTACGATCCGTCGATTGCCGCCGGCATCGCCAGGCTGTCCTTCGCGCTGACGGCGGCGACCGGCCTGCTGCTGATCATCTATCTCGGCTTCAACCGCTACGACCGCGCGATCCTGCTGGTGCCCGCCTGGGCGCTGACACTCGTCTGGCTGTTCGGGGCGTGGCTGACGGTCACCGGGCGGCTCGACAACGATATCATCCAGCCGGCGCTCGGCGGCGGCCTGGTGCTGATCGTGCTGCTGATCGGTTTTACCGTCATGCAGCACGCCTTTGCCGGCGGCGCCTTCCAGCAGGGACTGTTTTCAGACCTCGAGCGGCAGTCGCTGGCACTGACCGGCTCCGGCGACATGGTGTGGGACTGGGACGTGGCGCGCGACCGCGTCGTCACCATCCCCGACGTCTCGGTCAAGCTCGGCCTGTCCCCCGGCACCATGCATGGGGCGGCGCGCAACTGGCTGCCGCGGCTGCACCCTGATGACCGCGACCGTTTCCGCGCCACGCTCGACGTGTTGCTCGAACATCGGCGCGGCCGGCTCAATCACGAATTCCGCATCCGCGCCGAGGACGGGCATTTCCACTGGCTGTTGATCCGCGCCCGGCCGGTGCTCGGCTCCAACGGCGAGATCATCCGCTGCGTCGGCACGATCGTCGACGTGACCGAGCAGAAGAATTCCGTCGAGCGGCTGCTGCATGATGCGCTGCACGATAATCTGACCGGCCTGCCGAACCGGCAGGTCTTCCTCGACCGGCTGCAGGCAGTGCTGGCCTTAGCGCCGGGCGGCGACACGCTGCGCCCGACGGTAATGGTGATCGACATCGACCGCTACAAGCTGGTCAATGATGCGCTCGGCGTTGCGGCCGGCGACAACATCCTCATCGCGCTCACCCGGCGCCTGCGCCGGCTGATGAAGCCGCAGGACACGCTGGCGCGGCTGGCCGGCGACCAGTTCGGCTTGATCCTGGTGTCCGAGCACAATCCGGCCAAGGTCGCCGATTTTGCCGATGCGGTCAGCAAGGCGATCATGGTGCCGATCAACTTTTCCAACCGCGAGATCATTCTGACCGCGTCGATCGGGCTCGCTTCCTGGGTGGACCGGCAGGAGAGCGCCAGCGGCCTGCTCAGCGATGCCGAGCTTGCCATGTACCGGGCGAAACGGGCCGGCGGCAACCGCGTCGAGCCGTTCCAGCCGGCCTTCCGCGATTTCGGCACCGACCGGCTGCAGCTGGAAACTGATCTGCGCCGCGCCATCGAGCGCCGCGAATTGTCGATGGTCTACCAGCCGATCGCCCGGCTGGAGGATGTCGAGATCGCCGGCTTCGAGGCGCTGATACGCTGGGAGCATCCCAAGCGCGGCAATATCCCGCCGTCGGAATTCATTCCGATCGCCGAGGCCTCCGATCTCATCGGCCCGCTCGGCATGTTCGCGCTGGAACAGGCAACCAACGATCTGATGAGCTGGCAGACCCAGACCGGCGAATTGCCGATCTTCGTGTCGATCAACCTGTCGAGCGTGCAACTGCTCAACAACGAGCTTTATGACGACGTGCGTTCGGTTCTCGCCAAGACCCATTGCACGCCCTCGCGGCTGAAGCTGGAACTGACGGAATCCATGGTGATGGAAAACCCGGAACAGGCCCGCCTCGTGCTGCAGAAGCTCAAGGAAGCCGGCATCGGCCTGGCGCTCGACGATTTCGGCACCGGCTATTCGTCGCTTGCCTATCTCACCCGCTTCCCCTTCGACACCATCAAGCTCGACAAGGCGCTGGTGCGCGACGGCAGCGACAAGAAGGCGACCGTGCTCCGCTCGGTGATAGCAATGGCGCGCGAGCTGGAAATGAAGGTGGTGGCCGAAGGCATCGAATCCAACGAGGATGCGATCGAGCTTGCCAAGATGGGCTGCAGCTACGGACAGAGCTATCTGTTCGGGCCGCCGATCCCGTCGGAATCGGTGCTGCGGTTGCTGCGCGACCGGTTTCCGCTGACGAAACGGGCCTGAACGAGGGGCGACCGAGCTGACCGGTTTTCCCGCCTGCGCGGCGCGCCTCTCCCCCATGAATGGTGATTGACCAACGACCGGCGATATGCGCCTCTTTCCTATCGCATAAGGACAATTCGATGCTCAAATTTCTGCTCGCCCTTTCGGTCGGCGCCCTGTTCGTCTCGCCGGTTCAGGCGACCGACCTCTATCCCGCCACCAAGGCCTGCGTGCCCGGCAAGCCCCATTGCGAGCGATGGACGGCTGAGTTCAAGAGATCGCTGGCGCTGGCGCAGAAGGGCGATCACGTCGCCCAACAGACCGTGGCCTTCTGCCTGTATTCCGGCTGCCACGGCGCCGTCGCCATCGACAGGGTTGCGTCCTGCAGCTGGTACCTCGTCATCGCCGATTCGGGTGCGGCAACGGTGCTCGACCGCTCCAATCTCAGAAACAGCTGCCAGCCGATGACGCCGGCGCAGAAGGACGAAGCCCGCGCCTTGTCCGGCGAGCTCGTCCGCAAGCTCTACAATCGCGCGCCTGTAGCAGGCGACCAGATATAAGCTCTCCGGCCATCCAGATCAGGCCGGCGATAAATCTGATTGCCCTCCCGGCGTTCGCCGCTATTCTGCCGGCAACGACAATCGGGAGGACACTGATGATCCTGCACTGCGTGTTTCTGCGGCTGAAGACCGCGCTGACGGCCGACGACAAGCAGGCGCTGTTTGCCGCGATCGCCGCCCTGAAACAGGTCATTCCCGGCATCGTTGATATCAAATACGGGCCGAATGTTTCTCCCGAGGGACTGCATGGCGGCTTCGTCGACGGCTTTGCCGTCACCTTCGAAAGCCCCGAAGCGCGGGATGCCTATCTCATCCATCCAGAACATGTGGCAGTCGGCGAGCGCATCGTCTCCTCAACGGACGGAGGCCTCGCCGGCATCCTGGTCTTCGATCTCAATATTTGAGGCGGGCCGGGATAGACCCGCCCCTCAATCTTCAGCTCGATTTCGCCATGGCGGCGGCGAGCTGGTCGACATTGTAGCGGAACATCTTCTCATAGGTCGGCGCCGGTCCCTTGGCGTCGGAAAGTGATTCGACATAGAGCTCGCCGCCGGGTTCCGCACCCGTTGCCTTGGCGACCTGCTTGACCAGGCGCGGATCGTTGGAATTTTCGAAGAAATAGGCCTTCACGTGCTCGCTCCTGATCTGTTCGATCAGCTTGGCGACATCGGCGGCCGAGGCTTCGCTCTCGGTGGAGAGGCCGAGGGGCGCAAGGAAGCTCACCTTGTATTCGCGGCCGAAATAGCCGAAGGCGTCGTGGCTGGTCAGCACCTTGCGGCGGTCCTCGGCGATCGTATCGAATTTCGAATGGGCGTAGGCGTTCAGCTCATCCAGCTTCTGGGTATATTTTTCAGCATTGGCCTTGAAGGCGGCGGCGTCGGCGGGATCGGCTGATGACAGCGCCTTTTCGATATTGGCGACCCAGACCTTGACGTTCACAGGACTGTTCCAGACGTGCGGATCGGTGATGGTCTTGCCGTCCTCTTCCATGGTGCGGGTGCTAATGCCTTCGGAGACCGTCACCGGCTTGCCCTTGTAGCCCGAGGCGGTGATCAGCCGGTCCATCCAGCCTTCCAGCCCTTCGCCGCTGACGAAGGTGACTTCGGCCGCCTTCAAATTCTTCGCGTCGGCCGGCGACGGCTCGAATTCGTGGGGGTCGCCGTTCGGACCGACGAGGCTCGTGACATGAACATGGTCGCCGCCGACCTCCCTGACCACATCGGCAAGCACGGTGAAGGACGCCACAACCTTCAGCGTTTCGGCCGAAGCGGGTGCGGCCGACAGCGCCATCAGCGCGGGAAGTACGGCGGCGGAGAGAAGCAGTCTGCGCGATATCATCGAAGTCTCCTTGAAATCAGCCCTTCAGATGCGGGCGGGGAAAGAAGCGCCGGGCGATGCCGGAGGGCGCGAAGAGGATTGAAAAGGCGTAAAACAGCGCCGCCGTCATGATGATCGTCGGGCCGGAGGCGAGCTCGAGATGGTAGGAGGCGATCAGGCCGAGATAGCCGGAGGCGGCTGCACTGGCGGTGGCTATCATCATCATCACGGCCAAGCTGCGCGACCAGAGCTGGGCGACGGCCGCCGGCAGCATCATCAGGCCGACCGCCATCAGCGTGCCGAGCGCCTGGAAGCTGGCGACAAGGTTCAGCACCACGAGCAGCAGGAAAAGGACATGGTAGACCGGCCCGCGTCCGCCGACGGCTCTGAGAAAACCGGGATCAAAGCATTCGGCCACCAGCGGCCGGTAGATGGCGGCGAGGATGAGAAGCGTCAGCGAGGTGATCGCGCCGATCTGGTAAAGCGCCGGCGCATCGATCGCCAGGATGGTGCCGAAGAGCACGTGCAAGAGATCGATGTTCGAGCCGCGCAGCGAGACGATCAGCACGCCGAGCGCCAGCGACGCGAGATAGAAGCTGGCAAAGCTTGCATCCTCGCGCAGCACGGTCATGCGGCTGACGGCGCCGGACAGCAGCGCCACCGACAGGCCGGCGACCAGGCCGCCGAGGCCCATCGCCGTCAACGAAAGCGAGCCGGCGACGAGATAACCGATCGCCGCCCCCGGCAGCACCGCATGGCTCATGGCATCGCCCATCAGGCTCATGCGCCGCAGCATCAGGAAGACGCCGATCGGTCCCGAACCGAGCCCGAGGCAGAGGCAGGCGACAAGGGCGCGGCGCATGAACCCGAAATCGGCGAAGGGCGCCAGGAAGAGATCGTAAGCCGTCATGCCGCCGGCGCCTCTTGCGAGGTGCAAGCCGCGGCATCCTCGTCCCAGCGCTCGGCCATGGCGCGCGCCTTCAGGAGATTGGCGGACAACATGACGTCGGCCGTCGGCCCCCAGCCCACCAGCTCGCGGGCGAGCAGCAGCGTCTGAGGGAAATGCGTCCGGACGAGCTCGAAATCATGCAGCACGGCAATGACGGTGCGGCCCTCGCCGTGCCAGCGAGCGACGATATCGAGGAGATCTTTGGTCGTGCGGGCATCGATTGCCGTGAACGGCTCATCGAGCAGGATGACGCCGGCATCCTGCAGGAGCAGGCGGGCAAAGAGCACGCGCTGGAACTGGCCGGCCGAGAGCGAGCCGACATGGCGCCTGCCGAAACCGTCGAGACCAACGGCGGCCAGCGCCTCGCCCGCCTTTTTGACATCGGCGGGTGCCACGCGGCCGAAGGCTCCCCTGCTCTTCCAGGCGCCGAGCATGACGGTGTCGATGACCGAGATCGGAAAGCGCCGATCGATCTCGGCCGCCTGCGGGAGATAACCGAATTCCGCCCGCCCCAGCCGGTGCTCGACCCTGCCCTCGGCCGGGCGAAGCTCGCCCATGATCGCCTTCAGCAGCGTCGACTTGCCCGCCCCGTTCGGCCCGGCAATCGCCGTCAGGCTGCCCGGCGCAAAGACGCCGGAGACATGATGGACGGCCGGGTGGCGGTCATAGGCGATGGTGAGATCGTCGAGACGGATCAACGGCGTCATGGCAGCAGAACCGCCCAGTGAATGGTAAGCCAGAGCCCGGCTATGATCACCGAGACGCCCATCACCCTTGAGAAGGCCGATTGTCCCAGCAGGCTGATGGAGGGGCGATCGGGGCTCGGGTGCATGGCTCATCCTGACAATGTAATAACATTACAGTTATGTTATAACGATTGCGGCGAGATTGAGGCGGGAGGACCGGCTTTCGTGTCGCAGGATGATCGGTGGTGGGTTCCAGGCTCAAGACCTGGGATGACGGAGTTTGAGGAGAGGCATTGGCCAGAGGCGCAACGCCGCTGCTATTGCATCACCATCGCTGGATTTGCCACGGAGCTTCATCCCACCCCGGGCCTCGTCGGCGGTGGCCATGGACTCCAGGCTCAAGGCCTGTAATGACGGAGATTGAGGAGGGCCATTGGCAGGAGGCGCAACGCAGCGGCTATTGCGTCACCATCGCTGGATTTGCCACAGAGCTTACCCCACCCTCCGTCGTCCTCGGGCTTGACCCGAGGACCCATGCCGGCCTCGCCGACTGCGACCGTGGATCCCAGGCTCAAGGCCTGGGATGAGGGAGGTTGGGGGCAACGTTGCTGGCCAGACCAGCCGGCGCTGCCGTCCTATCGAAAACTCAAAGCAGTTCCAGCATCGCGGCCGCACCCGAGACCGTGGCCTGGCCAGGGCTTTCCTCGACGTTCAAGGCTTTCACGACGCCGTCTTCCACCAGCATCGAATAGCGCTTGGAGCGCAGGCCGAGGCCGCCGGCGGAGAGGTCGGCTTCGAGGCCGACGGCCTTGGTGAAGCCGGCGTCCCAGTCGGCGAGGAAGTGGATCTTGCCCATACCGCCGGAGGATTGCGCCCAGGCGCCCATGACGTGCCAGTCGTTAACGGCGAGAACGGCGATGTCGTCGACGCCCTTGCCGAGAATGGTGTCGCGGTTTTCGAGATAACCCGGCAGATGGTTCAGCGAGCAGGTGGGCGTGAAGGCGCCGGGCACGGCAAAGAGCACGACGCGCTTGCCGGCAAAGAGCTGATCGGTGCTGATTTCGACAGGGCCGTCGGCGGTCTTTTCCTTGAAGGTGGCGGCCGGAAGCTTGTCGCCGATCGCGATGGTCATGGGTTTTCTCCTTTGTCCAGGTTTTGCGGCAGATGCCGGGGGCCGGCTTGGCGGGCGCCGCGAGAAGATCGCAGGCGACTATAAGTGCCGGTCAGTCAAAGGCAAGCGTGGTCTCCATCGCCCTGTCGCCATCGATCACCAGCACGCTCCAGCGCTTGCCCGATGGATCATAATCCTTCGGCAGCTTGCCGATTGCAATGTCGGTCTTGAAGGTGGCGCCGTCGCGTTTGCCGCCGATCTGCTTGGTGAAGGCATAGCCGCCCGGGCCGGTGACGATGATGTCGGGCGCGCTCTTTCCCGCGCCCGGCAGTGTGAGCGTCAGCGACAGTGTCTTCCTGTCCGGCGCGATCGCGTGCGCCGTGACCTTGAAATCGTCCGACGGCGGCTTCGGCAGCGCCGCATCGGCGGCGGCAAGGATCGCCTCCTCCTCCGGATGCGACTGGATGGCAGGGCCGAGCGTCACCGAGAGATTTGCCTGGAAGGGAACGCAGATATCCCTGCAGATGCCGATGAAGGCCGTCGCATCGATCGTAACCGGGGCTTTGCCGGATGCCGTCAGCGACAGCGGCAGCGTCACCGGCGCGTCATAGGCGATATCCTCGATGGCGCCGTTGAAGAAGTGCTTCGGAACCGGATAGGCGATGCTATCAAGCGTGACGCCGCTCCCGGCCGCGATGGTGACTTGAGGCGGAATGCCGCTGTTGCCGGGCTCGCGCCAATAGGTGATCCAGCCGGGTTTCGGTTCGATCTGCAGGGCGGCGCGGATTTTGCCGCCGGCATCGGGCGCCAGCGCCACGAGGCGCATACGGCCGCCCTCGGCCTCGGCCCAGGCGCTCATTTCCGCCCTAGCGGAACAAAAGGGGGCGAAGGCTGCGGCCAGCGAAATGGCCGCCATCAAAAGCCGGCGCGGTGCCAAAGAAATAATCATCATGGAACAAAGGTTTATCGAAAGTCCGGTTTGGCCGCCAGAAGCGGACGGCCATATAATCCTCATTTTCAGTTGATTGATTGGTGACATTGGCCCATCTTTCTCTTGTCGGGGCCTTGATGCGGTCTGGCAGCAGGAGGAACGATGTCCTTATCTACGCTGAAGAACAGACGGGAACGTGGCTTCTTCGATGGCCAGTTCCTCATCGCCATGCCGGGCATGGAAGACCGCAATTTTGCGCGCACGGTGATTTACATCTGCGCGCATTCGGATGCCGGTGCCATGGGCTTCGTCATCAACCGGCCGCAGAGCCTGACCTTCACCGACGTGCTCCTGCATCTCGACATGATCAAACAGGAGGAACCGATCGTGCTGCCGCAGGGGGCGCGTGACTTCCCGATCCAGACCGGCGGCCCGGTGGAAAGCGGCCGCGGCTTCGTGCTGCATTCGGACGATTATGCCAGCGACTCCTCGATCCCGGTCAGCGACGACATCTGCCTGACGGCGACGCTCGACATCGTGCGCGCCATCTCCAAAGGCGCCGGGCCGAAGCGTGCGACCATGCTGCTCGGCTACTCCTCCTGGGCGGCCGGCCAGCTCGAAAACGAGGTCGCCAACAATGGCTGGCTCACCTGCCCGGCCAATGAGGAACTGATCTTCGATCGCAGCCTCGACGACAAATACGAGCGGGCGCTCGCCGGCATGGGCATCAACGCCGCCATGCTCTCGGCCGAAGCCGGCCACGCCTGAGGGCCGCTGCTCGCCTGACGGTCGCGGCTCGCCTGGCGGTCGCGGGAACGAATAGGCGCGAGTGACGTTCCCTTCCCGCGCGGACGAGAGGTCCGACGCCGAGCATGGAGACATCACAGATGGGTAGCACCAGCGACAAGATTTCAGGCAAGGCAAACGAAATTGCCGGCAAGACCAAGCAGGCCGCCGGCAAGGCCACGGGCAATCGCGACATGCAGGCCGAGGGCGACGTCCAGGAAGCCAAGGGCAAGGGACAGGTCGCAACAGGCAAGGTCAAGGACAAGCTCAAAGGCGCCGTCGACCGGCTCTGAACCACCAGCTCAGCCCTCCCGAACCATGCCTGCTGCGCACGCGCGCAGCGGGCATTTTTAATCCGCCCCTGCCTTGCAGAGATCAGTACGATGAAACTCTTTGCCTGCGACAATTGCGACCAGGTCGTCCACTTCGACAATCGTCACTGCGTGCGTTGCAATCACCGGCTCGGTTTCCTCCCGGGCGACCTCGCCATGCACGCACTGGAGCCGCGCGACGAGATGGTCTGGCAGCTCGTTTCCGATCCCGACCGGCACGTGCGCTTCTGCGCCAATTCAGGCCTCGACATCTGCAATTGGCTGGTGGAGGGCGAGAGCGACAGTGAATTCTGCACCGCCTGCCGCCACAACCGGCTGGTTCCGAATACCGACACGCAGGACGGCATCGACCGCTGGCGGCGCATCGGCCAGGCGCAGCGTCATCTGTTCTATTCGCTGTTGCGCTGGAAGCTGCCGCATCCCGACCGGGCCGAGGACCCGCAAGGCGGCCTCGTCTTCGATTTCCTCGAAGATTCCCTGCAGGGCAACGGCAATGTCGTGCCTGCTATGACCGGCCACGAGGAAGGCCTGATCACCATCCGCGCCGCCGAAGCCGACGACGCGACGCGCGAACAGGCGCGCAGCTCGATGAACGAGCCCTATCGCACGCTGCTCGGCCATTTCCGCCACGAGACCGGCCATTTCATCTGGAACAAGCTGGTGCGCGACCGCGACGACCTTGCTGAATTCCGCGCCGTCTTCGGCGACGAACGGCAGGATTATGCGGCCGCCCTGCAAAGACACTATGCCGACGGCCCGCCTTTGGGATGGCAGGATCATTTCATCAGCGCCTATGCCGCATCGCACCCCTGGGAGGATTTCGCCGAATGCTTTGCGCATTACCTTCATATCGTCGACACACTGGAGACGGCCCGCGCCTTCGGCATCGCCATCGATCCGCGCGGCCATGAGGAAATCGCAGGCGAGGTCGATTTCCTTCCCTACAGGGCGAAGAGCGCCGAGCAGCTCGTCAGCGCCTGGGTGCCGCTCAGCATCGCGATCAACGCCATCCAGCGCAGCATGGGCCAGCCGGATTCCTACCCCTTCGTGCTCTCCTCGCCTGTCGTGGCCAAGCTCGAATATCTGCATCGGCTGATCCAGGGGGCGGCGGTGCGGCAATAGGTGGGTGAGAATACCGAACGTCGCTGCTTGCTCCCTCTTCTCCCCAGCGGGGGCCTGAAGGACGGGTCGAGACCCGCGGCTCGACCCCGGTTGGTGGCCCGAAGGGTCGGATGAGGGGGCCGCACGGCACACCATTCATTGCCCTTCGCTTGCGCTCAGCGCATTCGCGGCTCAGCCGCTCACCCCCTCATCTGCCTGCCGGCATCTTTCCCCGCTGAGGAGAAGGGGGCTCGTGCAACGCCGCATCATCTTTCACCCGTGCAAGTTCGAGGGAGCACAAGGAGACGCAATCCGCCTATTATCGGCCTTCCGCATCGCGGGCCGCAGGATGAACGCGTAAACCGTCCCTCCTTCAACCGCGCACAGAATCTGACCCTGTCTCTTCGAGCCAATATTTGATCATCATCAGCGCTGCCCCTTTGCTGAGCAACACATCGCGCTCGTCAGCCAAATCCCGTTCGAAACGCTGACACAGCTTCTCATAGGCATCGAAAAGAGCGCCGGCTTCTCCGTGACGACGACAGACGTCCTCCATACGATCGATCGTTGAGCTCAATTCGACTGTCGTTGGAATAGATGACACTCTTGCCTCCCGAACGAAAACGGTCTCGGCCTACAATATACGGTAGTTGGTGAGGGGCAGCCGTCATACCCCTAAAACAAAACCGCCTTGCCCTTCTTGAACGGCTCCATGCCCCGGCGCGCAAGTTCATCGGCGCGTTCGTTTTCCGGGTGGCCGGCGTGGCCCTTGACCCAGTGCAGCGTCACCTTGTGGCGGTTGCGGGCTTCTTCCAGCGCCTGCCAGAGCTCGGCGTTCTTCACCGGCTTCTTGTCCGATGTCTTCCAGCCGTTTTTCTTCCAGCCGAAAATCCACTTGGAAATGCCGTCCTTGACATAGGCGCTGTCGGTATAGAGGTCGACTTCGCAAGGGCTCTTCAGCGCCTGCAGCGCCGAGATCGCGGCCATCAACTCCATGCGGTTGTTGGTCGTCTCCGCTTCGCCGCCGCAAAGCTCTTTTTCGACCTCACCATACCTCAACACCGCGCCCCAGCCGCCCGGACCGGGATTGCCGGAGCATGCGCCGTCGGTGAAGATATCGACGTGCTTCATAGGCTCAACCCGTATTCGGCGGCCGAGCCGATCTGGCGGTGGAAGCGCAGCTTGCGCAGATATTCGAGCGGGTCCTTCTTGGTGACCATCGCGCCTTCCGGCGTCGTCAGCCAATCATAGAGCCGGGTCAGGAAGAAGCGCAGCGCCGAGCCGCGCGCGAGCACCGGCAGGGCGGCGATCTCCGTCTCGCTCAACGGCCTGACGCTCTGATAACCCTCGAGCATCGCCATGCCCTTGGTGATGTTATAGGCGCCATCCTTCTCGAAGCACCAGGCGTTGAGGCAGATCGAGACGTCATAGGCAAGCAGGTCGTTGCAGGCGAAATAGAAATCGATCAGGCCGGAGAGCTGATCGCCCAGGAAGAAGACGTTGTCGGGGAAAAGGTCGGCATGGATGACGCCGGACGGCAGGCTCTTCGGCCAGGCGGCGGCGAGAAAATCGAGTTCGTTGCGGATCTCGCCCTGCAGGCCGGGTTCGACCTCATCGGCACGCGCCTCGGATTTCTCCCAGAGCCCCCGCCAGCCGTCGAGCGACAGCGCGTTCGGACGTTTCAGCTCGAAATCTTCGCCGGCCACATGCATTTCGGCGAGCGCCTTGCCGACCTCACGGCAATGCTTCGCCTCCGGCTTTCTCAGCCACATGCCTTCGAGGAAGGAAATCAGCGCCGCCGGCCGGCCGGAGAGCGAGCCGAGCAAGGCGCCGTCGCGGCGCGGCAGCGGCAGCGGGCAGGAAAGGCCGCGGGCCGAGAGATGCTGCATGAGGCCGAGGAAGAAAGGCAGGTCGCTCTTTTCCACACGCTTCTCATAAAGCGTCAGGATCAGCGGCGCCTTGGAGGTATGCAGCAGGAAATTCGAATTTTCGACGCCTTCGGCGATGCCCTTATAGGAAAGCAACGTGCCTGCATCATATTCCGTCAGGAACCATTTCAGATCGTCTTCGGCGATATCGGTATAGACTGCCAAGTGAGGTCTCGTCTCTATATTGTGGATGGTGATGACCGGGACGCGGTGGCGGCCTAGCCGTTGACAAAGGCCATGTCGGCCGTCGTCAGCTCGATGCTGCGCAATTCGCGGTTGACCAGGAAGTTTTCGGTTTCCTGCACCGTCTCGGCCAGCTCGACGCGGGCATCGAAGCGGGCGCGGAAAGCCTCGATGATCTCGTTGACGATCACCTCCGGCGCCGAGGCGCCGGCGGAAAGGCCGAGCGTCGAAATCGCGCCGATCTCCTCCCAGTCGAGCTCGGCGGCGCGCTGCACCAGGATCGATTTCTTCGCCCCTGCCCTCAGCGCCACTTCGACGAGACGCTTGGAATTGGACGAATTCGGCGCACCGACGATGATGAAGAGATCGCAGCCCGGGGCCGCCTGCTTCACCACTTCCTGGCGGTTGGTCGTCGCATAACAGATCGAATCCGCCGCCGGCGCGGTCAGGTTCGGAAATCGCTCCTGCAGGCGGGCGATGACGCCGGCTGTATCATCGACCGACAGCGTCGTCTGAGTGACATAACCGAGATTGTCGGGATCGGCGGGGGCGTAGGCATCGGCATCCTCGATCGTCTCGATCAGCGAAACCGAACCTTCCGGCAATTGCCCCATCGTGCCGATCACTTCCGGGTGGCCGGCATGGCCGATGAGGACGACATGGCGGCCGAGGCGATTGTGGCGCATCGCCTGCTTGTGGACCTTGGACACGAGCGGACAGGTGGCGTCGAGATAGAAGAGGTTGCGGCTTGCCGCATCCTCCGGCACCGATTTCGGCACGCCGTGAGCGGAGAAGACCACCGGCTGGGCGCGATGCTCGACGGGGATCTCGTCCAGTTCCTCGACGAAGACGGCGCCCTTGGCCTCCAGCCCTTCGACGACATAACGATTGTGGACGATCTCGTGGCGCACATAGACCGGCGCGCCATAGGATTTGAGCGCCAGCACGACGATCTGGATGGCGCGGTCGACGCCGGCGCAGAAACCGCGCGGACCGCAGAGCCTGATCGTCAAGGGAGGTTTCGCCGCAATAGTCATGTCCGTTCCGTCAAAATTCCGTCCAGCGTGGGAGTAAGGGACCTCTAGCCCAATATGGCCGGGAATTGAAGCGATACTATTGCCGAGGCGCCTTGCCGGGTTTTCGGAACCAGGAGATCGCCACCACAACGACGAGGACGGCGGCAAGCCCGTACCAGGTCAGGGCATATTGCAGATGATCGTTCGGCAGATCCACCTGGGTGACGCCGCCGATCGGCAGGCCGGCCGGGTTGGGGGTGGAGTCGGCATCGACGAAGAACGGGATGACGCGCGCCTTCTCCAAGCCGACGCTCTCGGCCATGACGTCGAGGTCTTTCCAGTAGAAGATGTTCTTGGCGACGTCATTGTCGGGCACCAGCCAGGACGGCTTGCCGGCAAGTTTGGCGCGCGCGAGCCCGGTGACCGTCTGCTGATCGGTCAGCTGGCCCTGCATGCGCATTTCCGGCTCCTTGTTCTCATAGGGAACGAAGCCGCGATTGACGAAGAGGATGCGCCCGTCGGCAAGCTCGAGCGGGGTGTAAATATAAAAGCCGGTCTGGCCGTGCCAGGTGGCGAAGAAATGCCGCTCCTTATTGTTGATATAACGGCCGGTGGCGGTGACCTTGCGGTATTCGATGTCGCCGCCGGACGCGGCCATTGCCTCGATATCGGCGAGCGGCACCGGCGCGGCAGCCTGGCGCGCGGCTATATCGGCGAGCAGGCCTTGCTTCCAGTGGAGGCGCTGCAGCTGCCAGGTGCCGAGCGAAACCAGGATGGCAAGGGCGATCAGCACCAGAATGCCGGTTATGACAGGCAGCCGGCGGCGCGCCACGGCATGATCGACGTCAGTCACTCAGACGTCCTTCGCGGGCATTATGGCGGTACTGCATGGCGATCAGAATGCCCTTGAACCAGCGCAGTGTCAGAAGCGACAGGATGATCGTCAGCGGCCCGAAAGTGAGGATATGCACCCAGATCGGCGGCCCGTAATTGACCTGCAGCCACAGCACCATGCCGATGACGATGAAGCCGACGATGAGGATGACGAAGACGGCCGGGCCATCACCGGAATCGGCGAAGGAATAATCCAGGCCGCAGGAGGCGCAGCGCGGCTTCAGGCCGAGCAGACCATCGAACAGTTTGCCCTGGCCGCAGCGCGGGCAGCAGCCTTTGAAACCGGTTTTCACCGGATCGAGGGGTGGAAATTGCGCGCTGTCCTCGCTCATGATGTTCCTTTACGCGGCCACTTGCGGCCGCGGCCTTTTCGATGCTGCCTTAACTCTCCCATAAAGTATTCGCATCCCGAATGGAAATGCCTGCGCGGTTCTGATGAGCGATTCGCGCCAAACAGAAGAAGAAGACTGATGACCAATGACAGCCATGCCGGACAGATCATCATCCTGAACGGCGCGCCGAGAAGCGGCAAATCCAGCATTGCGCGTGCAATCCAGGACGAATTCGAGGGGCCGTGGATCAACCTCGGCGTCGACGGCTATAACGATATGACACCAAAATGCTACCTGCCCGGCATCGGCCTGAGGCCGGGCGGCGAGCGCCCGGATCTCGAGGAACTCGTGCCGTTCCTCTACGCAGCCCTTTACGAATCGATCGCCATCCATGCCGGATTGGGGCTCAATGTGGTGGCCGATCTCGGCCATCACGACAGCTACTCGCAGCCGCTCGGCATTCTTCCCGATTGCGCCCGGCGCCTGCAGGGTTTCTCCGTGCTGTTCGTCGGCGTGCGCTGTCCGATCGAGACGATCATGCAGCGGCGCGAGATCAAGCAAGAAGGGCGCGAGACACTCTATGCAAGAGCCTCCGAAGAGATGCCGGTCCCCGAACCGGTGCAGCGCTGGCAGGACGAGGTTCATCGCCCCGGCATCTACGACATGGAGGTCGATACCTCGGTGCTGACTGCACTCGAATGCGCCGAAGCGATCCGCCAGCGCCTCGATCTCGGCATCCCCGAACCCTCGGCTTTTGAGCGGATTGCCGGCGGGCGGTGAGAGAAGCGGCGCGGCCCAAATGGGCAAAGGCATGCGCGGCTTGTCGACTCCCCTTCTCCCCAGCGGGGAGAAGGTGCCCGTAGGGCGGATGAGGGGGCCGCAGAAACACCAAACGTTGCGGAAGTTCGACCGCGCCAGCATTGTCTCGCCCATGTCGCTTAGTGGGATAGGCGGTTACGGGCGCGGTGCCGTGTAGCCCCCTCATCCGCCTGCCGGCACCTTCTCCCCGCTGGGGAGAAGAGATTTGCCGCGACCTTTCCGTTCCGTCCCTCCACTCAGTCGGTTGTGGCCGCGCAACGGACGCAGCAGACGGCCCACGCCGCCGCTCTAACTTTGCGACGCCGTTTTCGATTCCGCGCTGTTTTGCCCCAGGCGCGGCTCCATCCCTGACAGCAGCCGCTGAATGTTGGCGCGATGACGTATGATCACATAAGCGCCGCCTGAAATCACCAGCAACCGATAGGGCAAGGGCTGCTCGAGGCTGCAGATGAGAGCGATTGCAGTCAAAGCCGCCAGGATCGACCCGAGGGAAACAATCCTGAAGATGGCGAGCACGACGCCAAAAACCGCAAGGGCGCCAAGACCGACCGGCCAGGATATTGCGAGCAACAGGCCGAGCCCCGTAGCGACGGATTTGCCGCCTTTAAAATTCAGCCAGATCGAACGGCTATGACCGAGCAATGCGGCAAGTCCGGCCAGGCAAACGGCCCAGTGCAGCCAGGCTTGCAGATCAAGTGCTGCCGGCGGCATGTCGTACAACGATCTATGGATCCACGGATAGAACCAGCGGGTAAACAGGATCGCTCCAGCGCCTTTCAGCACATCCACCAGAAGCACCGCCGACGCAGGCCATTTCCCCAGGGTTCGCAAGACGTTCGTTGCGCCGGTGGATCCGGAGCCATGGTCGCGAATATCGATGCCTATAAGCAGTTTCCCGGCAAGATAGCCCGTGGGCGTGGAACCGATGAGGTAGCCGATCGCCAATCCAAACAAGCTCGCTGCCCAAAAAACCATGGAGCCTCCTCGATGCTCGACCTGTCAGTGTATCATCGCATCGCCCTTCGCAATAATTCAATGGTCTCCGAGACGGACCGGCCTTGAACCGGCGGCGGCTCCGCGCGCTCGCAGAATTCGCGCCAGACGAACAGGGTCAGTTCAAGCGTGCCCCTCAACCTCCGTCATGCCCGGCCTTGAGCCGAGCATCCATACGCAGCACTCCAAGAGGTACGTCTTTCGTTCTTTCGTCGAGGCCCGTCGCCCTAGTCCCTGCAGCAACCAACAAAATGCTCGCGGCGTGGATGCTCGGGTCAATGACGGAGTATGAGGAAGCTCGCGAGGCAAAGCGCGAAATCGTCAACAAAAAAGGCGGGCACCGAGCCCGCCTTTTGCATTTATTCCGTCCCGATCAGCCTGCGGCGACCGGAGCGCCCCAGCCGCCCCAGACGTAGATGCAGAAGAACAGGAACAGCCAGACGACGTCGACGAAGTGCCAGTACCAGGCGGCTGCCTCGAAGCCGAAATGCTGCTTCGGGGTGAAATCGCCGCGCAGCGCGCGCAGCAGGCAGACCAGCAGGAAGATCGTGCCGACGAGGACGTGGAAACCGTGGAAGCCGGTCGCCATGAAGAAGGTCGCGCCGTAGATCGAATTCTTGAAGTCGAACGGAGCGTGGGCATATTCGTAGGCCTGCACGCTGGAGAACAGGATGCCGAGCAGCACGGTCAGCGTCAGGCCCTGAACGAGGCCCTTACGGTCATTGTGCAGCAGCGCATGGTGCGCCCAGGTCACCGTCGTGCCGGACAGCAGCAGGATGACGGTGTTGTAGATCGGCAGGTGCCAGGGATCGAGGACTTCGATGCCCTTCGGCGGCCAGACGCCGCCGGTATAGGCCATGCGCGAGGCCTGAATCGCCTCGTTCGGAAACAGGCTGGCGTCGAAATAGGCCCAGAACCAGGCGACGAAGAACATCACTTCCGAAGCGATGAACATGATCATGCCGTAACGCAGGTGCAGCGAGACGACGCGGGTGTGAGAGCCCTCATGGGCTTCCTTCACCGTATCGGCCCACCATCCGTACATCACATAGAGAACCAGCACGAGGCCGATAAAGAAGAGCCAGGGATTGGCGAGTTCGGCGCCGGCGAGCTTGAAGGAGCCGCCGTTCAGATAACGCATATAGCAGACGCCGCCGATCGCCATGATGAAGGCGCCGAGCGAGGCGAGAATCGGCCACGGGCTCGGATCGATGATGTGGTAGTCGTGGTTCTTCTGATGCGCATCGGCCATGTGGCTATCCCCGGATGTCTTCCTCACTTCGCCCCCGGCATAGCCGGAAACGAGCCTTGATCAAAGTTTCTTTTCAATCTTCACCGCTCCACCCTCATTCGAAGCGAGAGGCTTCGGACCCTCTTTCGGGTAGAACGTATATGACAGCGTCACCGTGTGGATATCCTTCGATTCCACCGCCTTGACGATTTCAGGGTCGATATAGAATACGACCGGCATTTCCAGCTTCTCGCCCGGCTTCAGGTCCGTTTCCGTAAAGCAGAAGCACTGAACCTTGTTGAAATAGGCGCCCGCTTCGCCCGGCGTGACGTTGAACACCGCCTGGCCGCGTTGGGTCTCGTTCGACCGGTTCTCAGCGACGAAATTGACCTGGATGGTTTCGCCGATCTTCGGATTGACCTCGCGCTCGACCGGTTTGAAATCCCATTGCAGGCCGGGGGCGACGTTGGCGTCGAAGGTGACGCGCATCTTGCGGTCGAGGACAACGCTCGACATCTGCTCGACGCGCTGTGTCGTGCCGTTATAGCCGGTCACCTGGCAGAAGATGCGGTAGAGCGGCACGGCGGCATAGCTCATCGCGCCCATGCCGAAGACGAAGCTCAGGCACATCAACACGACGGCGCCGTTGTTGCGGCCCTGCTTCCTGGGTGCGGCAGCTTTTTCGCTCATCCGGCCATTCCCCCGCCGATCTTGACGATCGTGATCGCGTAGAAGAGGACGACCAGGCCGGCCAACACCAGCCCTAGGGCGATATTGCGATTGCGGCGCGACTTCATCTGCTTTTCGGTGAGCTTGACCAGATCCATCAGAACCAACCTCCAGCGTGCGAAACCAAGACCGAAGCCAGCCGGTCGATCATAAGGGCTGAAAATACGGCGAAGAGATAGAAGATCGAGAAGGCAAAGAGCTTCTTTGCGGGGATCATCTTCAGATCGCCGTCGGGCATGCGCCAGACGGCGATGGAACAGTAGATGAAGATCGCACCGAGGGCGGCGGCGATGAGGCCGTAGCCGAAGCTCGCAAAACCGAGGAAAGACGGCAGCACCGCGCAGACGGCGGTCAGCACCGCATAGGCGACGATCTGATGCTTGGTCACCCGCTCGCCGGCGACGTTCGGCAGCATCGGCACGCCGACGGCCTCGTAATCGCGCATCTTGAAGAGCGCCAGCGCCCAGAAATGCGCCGGCGTCCACAGGAAGATGATCAGGAAGAGAACGGTGCTCTCGATCGTCACCGAATTCGTCACGCAGGCCCAGCCGATCATCGGCGGGAAGGCGCCGGCGGCACCGCCGATAACGATGTTCTGCGGCGTCGAGCGCTTCAGCCACATGGTGTAGATGACGGCGTAGAAGAAGATGGTGAAGGCAAGGATGCCGGCCGAGAGCCAGTTGACGGCGAGGCCGAGAATGACAACCGAAAAGCCCGACAGCACCAGGCCGAAGGCGAGCGCCTCCGATGGGGCGACGCGGCCGGCCGGGATCGGGCGCTTGGCCGTGCGGCTCATGACGGCGTCGATATCGGCGTCGTACCACATGTTCAGCGCGCCCGAGGCGCCGGCGCCGACGGCAATGCAAAGGATGGCGATCAGGCCGAGGACGGGATTGATGTGGCCCGGAGCCAGCACGAGACCGGCAAAGGCGGTGAAGACCACGAGCGACATGACCCGCGGCTTCAAGAGCTCGAAATAATCGCGCGCGCTCGCTTCCGACATTTCGCCGTCCTCTGCAAGCGCCTCGTGATTGTCGATAACCGTCATCATTCCGTCCTGAATTTACTCATGCCGGACGCCGTATCGGGTGCGGCGTCCGGTTTTCCGCGCGCTTTACTTGATGCGCGGCAGCTGTTCCCACTGGTGATAAGGCGGCGGCGAAGGCAGCTGCCATTCCAGCGTCGTCGCACCCTCGCCCCACGGATTCTCGCCGGCGATGCGCTCCCTGGCGAAGGCTTCGAAGACCGAGAAGAGGAAGATCAGCACACCGAAGGCCGAGATGTAGGAGCCGATCGAGGACACATAGTTCCAGCCGGCAAAGGCATCCGGATAATCGATGTAGCGGCGCGGCATGCCGGCGAGACCAAGGAAGTGCTGCGGGAAGAACACCAGGTTGACGCCGATGAACATGACCCAGAAATGCAGCTTGCCGAGGAACTCGTTGTACATGTAGCCGGTCATCTTCGGGAACCAGTAATACCAGCCGGCAAAGATCGCGAAGACGGCGCCGAGCGACAGAACGTAGTGGAAGTGAGCCACGACGTAATAGGTGTCATGCAGCGAACGGTCGAGACCGGCATTGGCAAGCTGGACGCCGGTAACGCCGCCGACCGTGAACAGGAAGATGAAGCCGATCGCCCAGATCATCGGGGTGCGGAACGAGATCGAGCCGCCCCACATCGTCGCGATCCAGGAGAAGATCTTCACGCCGGTGGGAACGGCGATGACCATCGTGGCGAAGACGAAGTAGCGCTGCGCATCGAGCGACAGGCCGACCGTATACATATGGTGGGCCCAGACGACGAAGCCGACGGCGCCGATCGCGACCATCGCGTAGGCCATGCCGAGATAACCGAAGATCGGCTTCCTCGAGAAGGTCGAGATGATGTGGCTGATCATGCCGAAGCCCGGCAGGATGAGGATGTAGACCTCGGGGTGACCGAAGAACCAGAACAGGTGCTGGTAGAGGATCGGGTCGCCGCCGCCTTCCGGAGAGAAGAAGGAGGTGCCGAAGTTGCGGTCGGTCAGCAGCATGGTGATGCCGCCTGCCAGAACCGGCAGCGACAGCAAGAGCAGGAAGGCGGTGATCAGCACCGACCAGGCAAACAGCGGCATCTTGTGCAGCGTCATGCCGGGGGCGCGCATGTTGAGGATCGTGGTGATGAAGTTGATCGCACCGAGGATCGAAGAGGCGCCGGCAATATGCAGCGCGAAGATCGCCAGGTCGACCGCCGGTCCCGGCGTGCCGCTCGTTGCCAGCGGCGGATACATCGTCCAGCCGCCGCCGGTGCCGTAAGCGCCTGCCGGACCTTCGACGAACATCGACAGCAGGAGCAGCGCGAAGGCCGGAACGATCAGCCAGAAGGAGATGTTGTTCAGGCGCGGGAAGGCCATGTCGGGGGCGCCGATCATGATCGGCACCATCCAGTTGGCGAAACCGCCGATCATCGCCGGCATGACCATGAAGAAGATCATAATCAGCGCATGCGCCGTCGTGAACATGTTGAACATCTGCTTGGCGCCGTCGATGGCGGCATCGCCCTCATAGCCGTAGACCATCGAGGCCAGGCCGTGGAAGATCTGGATGCCCGGCTCCTGCAGCTCCATGCGCATGGCCACCGACAACGCGCCGCCGATGATGCCGGCGATGATCGCGAAGATCAGGTAGAGCGTGCCGATGTCCTTGTGGTTGGTCGAGAACAGCCAGCGATTGACAAAACTCGGCTTGTGCCCGTGATCATGGTGATCGTGATCATCATGCGCATGGTCGTGGTGGGCGTGAGAATGATCGTCGTGAGCGGAAGGTCCAGCCATTGTCCCGATCCCCTTTAATTACTGTGCTTCGGCAACGTCGACGGTCTTTGCGGGACCATCGGTTGCGGCCATGAGTGTCTTGTAGGCGCCGGGCAGGTCGCTGGCGGCCGTGGTCAGCCACTGCTTGTACTTGTCCTCGGAGACGACGCGGATGGCGATCGGCATGAACGCATGGTCCTTGCCGCAGAGCTCGGAACACTGGCCATAGAACAGGCCCTCGCGCTCGGCCCTGAACCAGGTCTCGTTCAGGCGGCCCGGCACGGCGTCGATCTTGATACCGAAGGACGGCATGGCGAAAGCATGGATGACGTCGGTCGGCGCAGACGTCACGAGAACGCGGACCGTCTTGTTGACCGGCAGCACCAATTCGTTGTCGACGGCGAGCAGTCTCGGATAGACCGACTTGTCTTCCTTGCCGGCGGCCGCACGATCCTGATCCTTCAAGAGGTAGGAATCGAAGGCGAGCGGGCTGTCGCCCGACCCTTCATATTCATAGTTCCACTGCCACTGGGTGGCGGTCGCCTTGATCGTCACGTCAGGATTTTCGGGCAGCGTCAGCTGCGCCGTCAGAAGGTTGAACGAGGGAATGGCGAGGAAGAGCAGCACCAGGACCGGCCCCACGGTCCAGATGACCTCGATCAGCGTATTATGGCTCGTGCGCGACGGAACCGGATTGGCGCCGGCGCGGAACTTGAAGCAAACGACGATGAGCAGGATCAGAACGAAGAGCGTGATCGGAACGATAAACCACAGGGTATATTGTTCGAACCAATGAATTTCCCGCATAATCGGCGTCGCTGCCGGCTGCAGCGTCGCCTGCCACGGCGTCGGCTGGTCGGCATATGTGCCGGAAGCAAAAAGCAGACAGACCAGTGCGGTCAGAGCTGCATAAGCCTTCTTCATCACCTTATTATCTCCCTCGAGCGCTTGACCTGCAAAATCGAACGCAGAATCCTTGCCATCTTCAGCGCTTCAAACCACAGTTTGGCATTTGCCGCAACAGGCAGGAGCAATTGTCTATGCGGCATTTTTGCTTAAAGCACAGGCAGGCCGAACGGCAAAACATCCCAAGTTTTTCATCGGCATATGAAAAATGCCCTTTCCGGCCGATCCGCCCCCCGTACATTATTTGACAAAGGTCCAATTTCTGCCGCAGTCCCCCGGTTTTCACGGGGTGGGGCTTTTCATTTCCGGTGGGCAGCTTCAACAATAGCCGCAATGATTCGATATCCAGAGGTTTCCATGGGTTTCCGTTCCCTCGCGCGGTCGCTTCTCGTGACTGCCAGCATCGCGGCCGCAGCGACGACGCCCGTCTTCGCACAGCAACCCGCCCCTTCCCCGGCCCAACCCACCACACCAGCACCGGCCGCCCCTGCCCCGGCGCAGCAGCCCCCGGCTGCCGCCCCGAATATCCAGGTGGCGCCCGGCCAGACCCAGCCGCAGGCGCCGGGCACGGTGAAATCCAACCACGGCGCCTGGTCTGTCGTCTGCGACAAGCCGGCCGGCGCGGCGACGGAACAATGCGCGCTGATGCAGAACGTCATCGCCGAGGACCGGCCGGAGGTCGGGCTTTCCGTCGTGGTGCTGAAGACGGCCGACCGCAAATCGAAGATCCTGCGCGTGCTGGCGCCGCTCGGCGTGCTCCTGCCGAACGGCCTCGGCCTCAATGTCGACGGCAAGGATATCGGCCGCGCCTATTTCGTCCGCTGCTTCGCCGACGGCTGTTATGCCGAGGTCGTGCTCGAGGACGAACTGCTCAAGACCTTCCGCAGCGGCGCCCAGGCCACCTTCATCGTCTTCCAGACGCCTGAGGAAGGCATCGGCATTCCCGTCGATCTCAAGGGTTTTGCTGAGGGTTTTGACGCGCTGCCTTGAGATCAGGTGATGTGTGCCGCGGCCTTTCGGCTCCCTCTTCTCCCCTTGGGGAGAAGGTGCCCGTAGGGCGGATGAGGGGGTCGCAAAGCCGGAGCCTTCAATAAGAAGAACGTCCATCCGGGCTTCGGCCGCACCGGCATGGTCTCGACTGTCTTGAAGTCGCTGCCATCGGCGTGGTTGGACAGGAGTTGAGAGGGCGTGCCGTGTGGCCCCCTCATCCGCCTGCCGGCACCTTCTCCCCGAGGGGAGAAGAGATATGTCGCGCGCTTCTTCGTCCCACCCGTCGGGCACCTTCTCCTAGAAATCTTGCCCGACACAGAATATTCCGCGACAGGGCTTCACTCTTTATCGGGTAGAGCCCTATCTAGGGACTGAGCGCATTCCCGACCGCATGCCCATTGGAGCCAGACCATGACCACCGATCTCCTGACGCTTTTCGATGCCGACGAAGCCACGATGCGTGGTCTCGTCGCCCAGGCGCTCGCCGGCGCCGATGACGGCGAGCTGTTTATCGAGCATGCCCAGGCCGAGGCGCTGACCTTCGACAATGGCCGGCTGAAGGGCGGCAGCTTCAATACGGAACAGGGTTTCGGGCTGCGCGCCGTTGCCGGCGAAGCCGTGGGTTATGCCCATGCCGGCGACCTCTCGGTGGCGGCGCTGAAGCGGGCGGCCGATGCGGTCGGCGCGGTGACGCGCGGCTATTCCGGCACCTATGCCGCCGCTCCCCAGGGCACCAACAAGAAATTCTACGGCGACCAGAATCCCATCGGCCAGCCGAGCTTCGAGGAGAAGGTCAAGGTCCTGCAGGACATCGACGCCTATCTCAGAGGCAAGGACGACAAGGTGCGGCAGGTCACTGCCTCGGTGGCGGCGAGCTGGCAGGTCGTCGACATCCTGCGCGCCGACGGCCATCGTGTCCGCGACATCCGGCCGATGACGCGCGTCAATATTTCCGTCGTGGTCGGTGAAGGCGAGCGGCAGGAGAGCGGCTCCTACGGCAGCGGCGGGCGCATCGGCTTCGGCGATTTCATCGCCGAGGGCAGCTGGCAATACGGCGCCGACGAGGCGCTGCGCCAGGCGCTCGTCAATCTGGAAGCCATCGATGCGCCGGCCGGCACCATGGATGTCGTTCTCGGTTCCGGCTGGCCGGGGGTTATGCTGCACGAGGCCGTCGGCCACGGGCTGGAAGGCGATTTCAACCGCAAGAAGACGTCGGCCTTTGCCGGGCTTCTCGGCCAGATCGTCGCCGCTCCCGGCGTTACCGTCGTCGACGATGGTACGATCGACAACCGCCGCGGCTCGATCACCATCGACGACGAGGGCACGCCGTCCGGCTACAATGTGCTGATCGAAAACGGCAAGCTCGTCGGCTACATGCAGGACCGGCAGAATGCCCGGTTGATGGGCATGGCGCCCACCGGCAACGGCCGCCGCCAGGGCTATGCCCATGTGCCGATGCCGCGCATGACCAATACCTATATGCTCGGCGGCGACAAGACGCCGGATGAAATCATCGCCTCGGTGAAGAAGGGCATCTATGCCGTCTCCTTCGGCGGTGGCCAGGTCGACATCACCTCGGGCAAATTCGTCTTCGGCTGCACCGAGGCCTATCTCATCGAGAACGGCAAAGTCGGCGCACCGATCAAGGGCGCCATGCTGATCGGCAACGGCCCGGATGCGATGAAGCGGGTGTCGATGATCGGCAACGACATGAAGCTCGATACCGGCATCGGCAATTGCGGCAAGGCCGGCCAATGGGTTCCGGTCGGCGTCGGCCAGCCGCATCTGCGCATGGATCAGATCACCGTCGGCGGCACGCAGACCTGAGGCTGAGGATTTCATGATGGCAGAGATCGAAATCAGACCTTTTGCCGCCGGCGATGCCGATGACGTGCTGTCGGTGATCCTGCCGATCCAGCGCGAGGAGTTCGGCATCGACATCACAGCCGATGCCCAGCCGGATCTCAGGGTCATCCCGGATTTCTATCAGTCCGGCAAAGGTGAGTTCTGGGTCGCCGTCAAGGACGGCGCGATTGTCGGCACGCTTGGGCTGAAGGACATCGGCAACAACCAGGCGGCACTGCGCAAGATGTTCGTCGCCGCCGAGGTTCGCGGCCGCGAACACGGCGTGGCGGCGCGGCTTCTCGAGCGTCTGTTCGATCACGCCAGAGATGCCGGCCTTACCGATATCTTCCTCGGCACGACGGACAAATTCGTCGCCGCCCATCGCTTCTACGAGAAGAACGGCTTTACCGAGATCGCCAAGGGCGCCCTGCCCCGCTCGTTTCCGCTGATGGCGGTGGACAGCAAGTTCTATCGCTATAAGGTCGGCTGACGAAAGAGCTGGAGCCATCCCGACATTCGGCATCACGCTTTAGGCGGCCTCACCACCGCTCTTTCAACCTTGCCGAGCAAGCTTTTCAGTTCGGGCTCGTGGACGAGAGCCGCGGCTTCGAGCGGCGGGAGCCATCGACTGTTTCGTTGTTTTTCCTCCGGAAACTTCTCGTCGATTTTGTCGGCTTGCAAGAGATGGACCTGAACGACGGAAGGAACGCGCTCCCCGTTGGCCAGCGTCTTGATATAGGTGTAGAAGCCAAAGGGGCGCTTCCTGGCCTTACCCTTCACCCCGGCCTCCTCCCAAGCCTCGCGCTCGGCAACCTGGTGGGGTGCGAGCTTCGCAATAGGCCAGCCCTTGGGAATGATCCAGCGGCCGCTGTCGCGCGACGTGATCAGGAGGATCTCAACCAAGTTGTCGCCGACTTTTCGATAGCAGATCGCCGCAAACTGCTCGATTGCTTCCCCCTTTAAGAGCTGATCGGTCGCGCCTGCCAGCCGGCCAAGATAGGATCTAGCTTTCTTCGGCATTGGCTTCAGCCGCCGCGGGCCGGCCATCATTGGTGGCGGAAGCCGCGGCAATCTCCTGAGCGATAGATCAAGCGTGAAAAAGAAGCTTGAGACGCTGAACAAGGTTCGGGGCGCCGCCAATGTTCCTCAACTATATCTCTACTTCACGGGCGGCGCTGTCGCAAATCTGTCATAAACTGAAATTCACCCCTATCTCTTCAATGGGATACGGTTTAGGACGGCTTGCGCATATAGCGCAGACCAAAGATCACGAGGTATTCATGCTGGGTTGGTTTCGAAAGTTGATGCCGCGCGAAGACCGGTTCTTCGTCCTTTTCGAACAACATTCCAGAACGATCGTCGACGCCGCACAGGCTCTGGACAGGTTGCTGTCGGGAATAGAGATCGATCGTCAATGCGAAACGATCGTGCGGCTGGAAGATCAGGCCGACGATATAACGCGCGAAGTCATGCAGGCCGTCCGGCGGAGCTTCATCACACCTTTCGATCGCGGAGATATCAAGGATCTCATCCAATCCATGGATGATGCGATCGACATGATGCACAAGACCGTCAAAACCATCCGGCTCTTCGAGCAGACCAGCTTCGACCCGGGGATGCAGGAGATGGGCAAGACCGTTGTGGAGGCTGCCAATCTCATTGCCGAGGCCATTCCCTTGCTTGATCGCATAAGCGCCAATGCGCCGCGGCTTTCTGCCATCGTCGAGCAGGTCACGCGGGTGGAAGGGCGCTCCGACGAGCTGCACGAGCAGGGGCTCAAGGATCTGTTTCGCCGGCACGGCGCCGGCAATGCAATGGCCTATATGATCGGCAGCGAGATCTACGGCGAGCTGGAGAAGGTGGTCGACCGTTTCGAGGACGTCGCCAACGAGATCAGCGGCATCGTGATCGAGAATGTCTGATGGATGCCGCCCTCGCACTTCCGCTTCTTGTCGGCCTGATCGGCGTCGCGCTGCTGTTCGATTTTCTCAATGGCCTGCATGATGCGGCCAACTCGATCGCGACAATCGTCTCGACACGGGTCCTGAGGCCGCAATATGCGGTCTTCTGGGCGGCATTCTTCAATTTCATCGCCTTTCTGTTCTTCGGCCTGCATGTCGCCGAGACGCTCGGGACCGGCATCATCGACCCGGCGATCGTCACACCGCAGGTGATTTTCGCGGCCCTGATCGGCGCCATCGTCTGGAATGTCGTGACCTGGATCTTCGGCATTCCCTCCAGTTCATCCCATGCGCTCGTCGGCGGGCTGGTCGGTGCGGGCCTTGCCAAAACCGGCTTGAGCTCGATCGTCTGGAGCGGGCTTCTCAAGACTGCCGCCGCCATCGTCATGTCGCCGATGATCGGCTTTCTCCTGGCACTGTTCCTGATCCTCGCCGTGACCTGGACCTTCATCCGGCAAACACCCTTTGCAGTCGATCGGTCCTTCCGTTTCCTGCAATTCGTGTCGGCGTCGCTCTATTCGCTCGGCCACGGCGGCAATGACGCCCAGAAGACCATGGGCATCATTGCCGTGCTTCTTTACTCGCAGGGCTATCTCGGTGGCAGCTTCCACGTGCCGCTCTGGGTGGTGATTTCATGCCAGGCGGCGATGGCGCTCGGCACCTTGTTCGGCGGCTGGCGTATCGTCCATACGATGGGCTCGAAGATCACCCGGCTGAACCCGATGCAAGGATTCTGCGCCGAAACGGGCGGTGCCTTGACGCTGTTCGGCGCCACCTGGCTCGGCATCCCCGTTTCGACCACCCATACCATTACGGGCGCCATCATCGGCGTCGGCGCCGCCCGGCGCGTGTCCGCCGTCAGGTGGGGACTTGCCGGCAACATCGTGATCGCATGGATCATCACCCTGCCGGCCGCGGCGATAATATCGGCGCTTTCCTTTTGGCTGGTGACCGGCTTGAGCAAAATCTTCTGATGTCGCTCCCGATTTCTTACCTGCTCGGCTGAAACCGCCACTTCCGCTCGATCGCGGCGGCGAGGTCGATGTCGTTACGGCGAGCAAACAGCATGAGGTGACCGAGCAGGTCGGCAGTCTCGTCTGCCAGCTCGCGCCTGATATCCTCAGGAGAGCGGCCCTTCGCGCGGCCCCGACCGGTCAGCCGGTTCCAGGCCTGGGTGAGCTCTCCCATTTCCTCCTGCAGTTTCAACAGGAACCAGTCGGCATCTCGCTCGATGCCATTGGCGGCGACATGGGCAGAGGAAGCGGCTTCGAACTGGTCGGCGAGACGGCGCAGCATCAATGTTCTCCTTTTGTTTATGGAGGAGACGCTGATTCCCGCTACTTGTCCAGAGTGGAATATGGCGGCCGCGATTAGCTCTGATCGGGCAGCAGCATGCAATCATAGGAACGCTGTTTCAGCGCATCGCAGGCGGAGGCGGCGGCGTCCCTGCTGGCGAAACCGACGAAGCGGGCGCGATAGATCCTGTTCGCCCCCTGCCCGACAGCCTCGGTATAGGGTGAGGCGGAGACCAGCGGCGCGCCGCCTTCCGACTGTGCCTGGGCAAGAAGCGCCCGCGCCGCATCGGCGCTCGGCGCCGCTGAAATCTGGATCTGCCAGGTTCCGTCGGCTTTCTCGGCCGAAGCCTTGCCGGTCTTGCCGGCATTCAGGATCTCGTCCATCGCGACAGGACGCTCCAGCGGCACGACGGCGTCATCGGCATAAGCCAGGCTCTTCGCTGCGAGATCTTCGTCAGGGCGCGGCGCGTTCGCCGGCACCGGAACATCGGAAGCCTCGGCGGCGGACGCGACTTCGACCGGCTCCCCGGCGCCGACGCTCGCCATCAGCCTGGCGCCGCCGGATGACGAGGCGCGGCCGAGATAGCGGTCGAGCAGCGCTTCCATCCTGGCGTCGCGGCTGCGGGCGGTGCGGCCGCCGAGCACGACGCCGACGACGCGGCGGTTGCCGTCCCTGACGGCACTGACGAGGTTGAAGCCGGAGGCGTTGGTATAGCCCGTCTTGATGCCGTCCATGCCCTGGTAGCGGTACATGAGATTGTTATGGCCGCGCACGGTCTTGCCGCGGAAACTGAAGCTTGCCATCGAGAACAGGCGATATTCATTGGGATAATTCTTCATCAGCGCCACGGCGAGCGTCGACATGTCGCGCGCCGTCGTCACCTGGCGGCTGTTCGGCAGCCCCGACGCATTGACGAAGACGGTGCGGCTCATGCCGAGCTGGCGGGCCTTGGCCGTCATCATCCGGGCAAAGCCGCTTTCCGAGCCGCCGAGCTTCTCGCCCATGGCGGCAGCGGCGTCATTGGCGGATTTGACGATCATGCCGTAGACCGCCTCGCGCACCGTGATGGTGCCGCCCGCCTTGACGCCGAGCTTGGTCGGCGGCCGCGCGGCAGCGTATTTCGACATTTCGATCGGCGTATCCCAGGCGATCTTGCCGCGTTTCAGCGCCTCGAAGGTGAGATAGAGCGTCATCATCTTCGTCAGTGAGGCCGGATGATTGAGCGTATCGGCGTTTTCGGACGCGAGAACCTTGCCGGTCCGGGCATCGAGGATCAGCGAGGCGCTGCCGGCAAGAGCCGCAAGCGGCGCCGAAACGGCCAGCGTTACGGTCAAAACAGCCGCCAAAAGCTTTCTCATGGAGTTCCCCCCTGATGCGCTGGCTCTCGATGGGCCGGCCATGTCTCGTAATGTGACAGAAGCCGCAAGTTTGGCGCGACTTTGCGGCAACGCCTACCATTTTTCTAGCCTTTTCATCGTCTTGGTTAACAAAAAACGAAAGAAGCTGTGCGAAATCGGTATACAGCAAGGCTTAAGCTAGGATCGCTAGTTTGGCGCAAAAGCAATGGGCGGCGCATGACGGGGCAGTTGAAGCGACTGGCAAAAAGGGCGGCGATCGGCGCCGGGCTCGAGGCGTCCTGGCTGATCGCGGCGGCCGGCCTGATGCGGCAGGCGCGCGGGCGCGGGGTCATCTTCACGCTGCATCATGTCCGCCCGCACGTAGCCCAGGCCTTCGAGCCGAACGCGCATCTCGAAATCACCCCGCACTTTCTCGACGCCGCGCTGCGGCGGCTGACCCGCGACGGCTATCGTTTCGTGCGGCTCGACCAGTTGCCGGCGCTGCTGGCCGAGCCCGAGGGCGGCAGGCCGTTTGCGGCCTTTACGCTGGACGACGGCTACATCAACAACGTGGAGCATGCGCTGCCGGTATTCGAGCGACATAGGGCGCCTTTCACGGTGTTCGTCACCAAGGGTTTTGCCGAAGGCTCCCACAGCATCTGGTGGGAAACGCTCGCCGTCCTGTTGCGCCAGGCAAAAGAAATCCGCTTCGATTTCGGCCGCGGCAGCGAGCGGCTGGCGCTCGACGGGCCGCGGCAGCAATGGGAGGCCTTCGACCGTTTCGTCCGGTATATCCACCGCTTCGACGAGGCGCGCGCCGTTGCCACCCTTGATATGCTGGCCAGGGAAAACGGCATCGAGCCGACCGATATCGTGCGCGATCTGGTGATGGGACCGGCGCAATTGCAGCGGCTCGCCCGACATCCGCTTGCAGCGCTCGGCGCCCATACGATCAGCCATCGCGCCCTTGCCCGGCTCTCGGAGGCCGAAGCGCGGATCGAGATGGAGGTTTCGGCCGATTACGTCGAGGCGCTGACCGGCGTCCGTCCCGCCGCAATCGCCTATCCCTACGGCACGCCTGAAGCTGCGACCGCCCGCGAGGCGGCGATTGCCGGCCGGCTGGGCTTTTCGGTCGCCGTCACCACACAACCGGGGCTGCCGGCAGCAGGTACGAACAACTATCTCCCGCGCATGTCGCTGAACGGCTTCTACCAGAAGCGGCGCTACGTCTCGGCGCTTGCCTCCGGCATTCCGCTGAAGCTGATGGGTCGGTAAGCGGTCAGGGATACATCCGCACCTTTTCCCACGCTCCGACCGGCGACGGTCGTCGGAATTCGATGCGGTCATGCAGGCGGAAATTCTGATCTTTCCAGAATTCGATCGAGGTCGGCCGGATGCGGAAGCCCGACCAATAGGGAGGCCGGGGTATCTCGCCAATCGCGTAGCGGGCGGTGTATTCGGCCACCGCCTTCTCCAGCGCGAATCGGCTTTCGAGCGGACGCGATTGTTTGGAGGCCCAGGCGCCGATGCGGCTGCCGCGCGCCCGCGTCTTGAAATAGGCGTCGGCTTCGGCGTCGCTCACGATCTCGACAGGTCCGCGCAACCGCACCTGGCGGCGCAGGCTTTTCCAGTGGAAGCACATGGCGGCTTTCTTCTGCCCCAAGATTTCGCGACCTTTCTGGCTCTCGAAATTGGTGTAGAAGACGAATCCGTCATCGTCGAATCCCTTCAGGAGCACCATGCGGACATTGGGAAGACCATGCTCGTCGACCGTTGCCAGCGCCACGGCATTGGGATCGTTCGGTTCGGAGGCCTCCGCTTCCTTCAGCCATTCGGCAAAGAGCTTGAAGGGCTCGCCACTTTCGGTAAAGTCACCGCTTGTTAACTCGTTTGCCGACATATTGGTTCAAATGCCCCGGATTATTCAAAACTCGCCCAGCTTTTGAAAACTGGACAGGACGCAGGGTGGAAGTCATAGCAAAGTCATATCGCCATACAAAGGGCCTGCGGCAACGCAGCAGCGTCTTCCTGGTTGTCGGCGCCGCAATGCTGTCGCTTTCCGGCTGCCTTGCGGGCGGGATGGATTTCTTGAGCGAAGCCAAGGTCGATCGGTCGGTGGCCACCGGCACCGTGCCGCAGACGCCGCCGAGCACCGACACGCTCTCGGACGAAATGACGGTGCGCAACGCCGTGACCTCGGCCGATGTGCACAAGCTCGAGGGCCAGCCGCTTCCCTGGGCGAATGCATCGACCGGCAGCGCCGGCGTCATCGACACGATCGTCGAAAACAACGAATCGGGCCAGGTCTGCAGGCAGTTCCGCACGACGCGGCATTCCTATGTCGGCATCGCCAAATTCTACGGCAAGACCTGCCTCGTCGGCGGCGGCAATTGGCAGCTGCTGAGCTTCCAGCCGGAAAGTTAATTTCCGGCGGGAAAGTTAATTTCCGGCGGGAAAGCTGATCCGGCAGGATTCAATCTGCGATTCGGCGCGCGACAGGTTAACGGCCGCCGGCTTTGTGGCGAATGCTTAGCAAAGAGCTAACCATTTACGGCAAAACACTCCCCATCCCTCCACAGAAATAAGAAGTGATTAGCAACTCGGCCGCACGATCGGTGTCGAGAGTGGCTCTCCGTGCCTTTGCGGCCGGTGGCGCCTCACATGTTGATATTGGACTTCGATATTGGGCGGGGATGCCGGGCAAGGACAGGCGCCCGCATCGCAACACCGGCGGTTTTGACATGCGCGATCCTTACAAAATTCTGGGCGTCAAGCGCGACGCGGCGGCAGACGAGATCAAGGCGGCCTGGCGCAACATGGCCAAAGCAGCCCATCCCGATCACAATCAGGGTGATCCGACGGCGACGGCCCGGTTCGCCGAGATCGGCCGCGCCTATGAAACGCTGAGAGACCCGCGCAAACGCAGCCTGTTCGACAATGCCGTGCGGATGGCGGAAGCCAAGAAGCAGGAACAGACGATCATGCAGCAGCGCCAGGCCGCGCGCGAGGCTGCGGCCCGCGCCAAGGCGGCGCAGGCCAATGCCGAGCGGGTGATGGAAGAGCTTGCCCGGGCTGCCCAGAAGGCCGCGGCCGACGGCCAGAGACAGCAGACCGGCGCCGGCGAAGGCGCCGAGGAGATGGTGGAACGCATTTTCGGCGCGCAGGCGCGCGCTGCGGCGGGCGGCCAGGCGCAAGGCCGCGCCCAACAGGCCCCGAACCAGCAGGCCCAGAATCAGCAAACACAGAATCAGCAGACGCATTCTCAGCAAACACAGGGCCAGACACAGGCCGAAGCAGGCAAGCGCATGGATGGCGAGGCCGCCGAAGCCGACGAGGAACTCGGCGAGACGTCAAATAATGCCGGCGCCAACCTGTCGCTGCCGCTCAGCATCCTGACATCGCTAGTGCGCCGTTTCACCGGCGCCAAGGATACCGGCCTGGAGAAAGCGCCCGACGAGGTGACGACGGCGACGGTCACGATCGACGACGTGCTGAAGAGCGGCTGGATCACCGCGTCGCTGCCGGAGGGCCGCGAAATCGGCTTCGCGCTGCCGGCGGGCACGACCGATGGTCACGAGATCAGGCTCAAAGGACAAGGCTTCAAGCTGCCGGGCATGCAGCGCGGCGATGCCGTCGTCAACATCCGCATCGCCCCCGATCCACGCTTCACCGTCGATGGTTTCGACCTGCATGCCGTACTGCCGATCAGTATCGAAAATGCCGTGCTCGGCACCGAGGCACACATCGACGGCCCGGCCGGGCCTTTGAGCATCACCGTTCCCGCCTGGTCGGGCTCGGACAAGACGATCGCGATTCCCGGCCAGGGATTGCTGCGGGAAGACGGCAGCAGAGGCGATCTCGTCGTCGAATTGCGCATCATCCTGTGGGAAAAGCCCGACGACAAGATCACCGATCTCATGCGGAGCATGCGTGAAGGCCTGTTCCTGTGAAATTTTTATGACATTCGCACCCTTTGTTACGATCCCTAACAGTTGATGATCCAGGCCAAGCTTGAACCGATTAACGGCCTATGCCATAGGCAGGATCGATCAGAATCCTAGGGAGCGAAATATGGCTCAAGCATCCGGCCTCATGGCAGGCAAACGCGGCGTCATCATGGGTGTCGCCAACAATCGTTCGATTGCGTGGGGTATTGCCAAGGCCATTCATGCGCAGGGCGGAGAAGTTGCGCTCACCTATCAGGGCGATGCGCTGAAGAAGCGTGTCGAGCCGCTTGCAGCCGAAATCGATGCGACGCTCGTCGGCCACTGCGACGTCGCCGACGAATCTACCATCGACGCGGTTTTCGAAAATGTCGAAAAGCTCTGGGGCAAGATCGACTTCCTCGTGCATGCGATCGGCTTTTCCGACAAGGACGAGCTGACCGGCCGCTACATCGACACCTCGCCCGACAATTTCACCAAGACGATGCAGATCTCCGTCTATTCCTTCACGTCGGTCGCCCGCCGCGCCGAGAAGCTGATGACGGATGGCGGCTCGATGCTGACGCTGACCTATTACGGCGCCGAAAAGGTCATGCCGAACTATAATGTCATGGGCGTCGCCAAGGCCGCCCTCGAAGCGAGCGTCAAATATCTCGCCGTCGACCTCGGGCCGCAGAACATCCGCGTCAACGCCGTTTCGGCCGGGCCGATCAAGACGCTCGCCGCCTCCGGCATCGGCGATTTCCGCTACATTCTGAAGTGGAACGAATATAATGCCCCGCTGCGGCGCACCGTCACCATCGAAGAAGTCGGCGATGTCGGCCTCTATCTGCTGTCCGACCTGTCGCGCTCGGTCACCGGCGAAGTGCATCATGCCGACAGCGGCTACCATGTCATCGGCATGAAGGCGGTCGACGCGCCGGATATTTCGGTCGTCAAGGACTAAATGCCTCCGGAGTCTGGACCGTGCTTATCTATGTGATCAGACACGGTCAGACGGACTGGAATGCCGAGCGCCGCCTGCAGGGCCAGAAGGACGTGCCGATGAATGCCACGGGCCTGGAACAGGCCCGGCAGAACGGCATTGCGCTGGCCGAGATTCTCGGTGAGACGGTCGGCGAATTCGATTTCGTCGCAAGTCCGCTCGGACGCACACGCGCCACGATGGAAATCATGCGCGCCGCCATGGGCCTCCCGCCGCTTGCCTATCGCACCGATCCCCGGCTGGTGGAGATTTCCTTCGGCGACTGGGAAGGCTCGACGCTCAAGGAGCTGAAGGCGACGCAGGCCGAGCGGGTGGCCGAACGCAATGCCTCGAAATGGGATTTCATCCCGCCCGGTGACGACGCCGAAAGCTATGAGATCCTCTCCTGGCGCACCGGCGCATGGCTGCGCTCCGTCGATCGCCCGACGGTCTGCGTCACCCATGGCGGCGTCATCCGCACGCTTTTCCAGATGATCGCCGACCTGCCGAAGAGCACCGCTGCTGAAGGCGGCATCCCACAGGATCAGATCGTCAGGATCGATACTACCGAGCGGAAGATCGTCTGGCTGTAGGGGGCTGCCAAGCCATCCCCCATCAGAATGCCTTTGGAAGTCCGGCCTGTTTCAGCGTTTCATTGGCTGTATGGCGGGATTTTACACCATGATCGACCGTGAAATGACGGCCGGAAATCGGACTGTACCAGATTTCATGGTCGCCCTTTCCCGACCGCACATATTCGCAGCCGGCTTTCAACAGCAACTCTTTGAGCTCGCGGAGATAGCCGGCCATGCGCTCAATAGGACGGATTGGGAATGCGAACGAGCTGTTCGGCCATGATGTGAATAGGGATTTCCGGCAGGCTCGACGTAAAGCCGTTCAGCTCGAAGAGATCGGTGATCGCTGCGATAACCTTAGGCTCGAGGGCTTCGAGGGTATCCGCCTCAACGGCCAACCCTTCGATATCGTTGCTGCTGGCGACCCAAACGCCAGCCTCTTCATCCCAATCCGCGCGCACTATGATCGAGGCGTGCTTCATAGATCATTCTCCATAACGGCCGTGATGTCCCAGACGGTTGGCATGCACCGCCGTGTCTAGTGTACATATGTAACCGAATGAAAGTGAATTTTATACGCCGATCTCGGCATTTGCCAGCTACTTGACGATATCGAGATCGTTGATGACGCGCTTGCCGTCGACCTCGGTATAGAAGACGATCACTTTGACGCCGGCTTCGAGGCCGTCGAAGTTGAATTCCTCGGGCGCCTGATAGGTCTTACCGTCGTCGAGCGTCAGCACCAGATTGGCCGTGTCGACCTTCTTGATCGTCGCCTCGACATCGGCGCTCTCGGCGAAACCGCTCATCGGCGACAGGAAACTTGCTGTGGCCAAAAGCGTGGCGACGACGAAACGCATGGCAACAATCCTCTTGAAACGCTGCACGAGAACACTGGCCACAGATAATCTCCTGAATATGGCGAAAATTGCCCGTAAGGATGGCTTTTCCCGCCCAATTGATGAATCGCATTTTAAACATAATCAAGACGCTGCGTTAACCACGCCTTTTCTTTCGGGCTTCGTGACGGCCCTTCCGTTGCAAGGACGGAAACAGCATTTCCGCCACTGCCGGTTTGACGCAAAGAAAGGCTTTTGCCTCGGCGGTTTTTTGGCCTATGAGTGTCGCGCCTTTTCAAGCAATGGCGCGGCCGGCGGCGACCGGCCCTGGCGCCGCCGTGGGAACACATGTCGCACAATACATTCGGTCACCTCTTCCGCGTAACCACCTGGGGCGAAAGCCATGGTCCGGCGCTCGGCTGCGTCGTCGACGGCTGCCCTCCGGGGCTGCGCTTCAAGCTCGAAGATCTCCAGGTCTGGCTCGACAAGCGCAAGCCCGGACAATCCCGCTTCGTCACGCAGCGGCGCGAGGACGATCTGGTGAAGGTGCTGTCCGGCGTCATGCTCGATGCCGACGGCGAGACGATGACATCAACAGGCACGCCGATCTCGATGCTGATCGAGAACACCGACCAGCGTTCCAAGGATTATGGCGAGATCGCCCGGCAATACCGCCCCGGCCATGCCGACTATACCTATGACCTGAAATACGGGATTCGCGACTATCGCGGCGGCGGCCGCTCCTCGGCGCGCGAGACCGCCGCCCGGGTTGCGGCCGGCGGCATCGCCCGCCTCGTCGTACCGGGTGTTACGGTGCGCGGCGCGCTGGTGCAGATCGGCAAGCACAAGATCGACCGCAGCAACTGGGATTGGGAGCAGATCGGGCAGAACCCATTCTTCTCTCCGGATGCGGCGATCGTGCCTGTCTGGGAGGAGTATCTCGACGGTATCCGCAAGGCCGGCTCGTCGATCGGCGCGGTCGTCGAAGTGATTGCCGAAGGCGTGCCCGCCGGTCTCGGCGCACCGATCTATTCGAAGCTCGACCAGGATATCGCCTCGCTGCTGATGTCGATCAATGCCGTCAAGGGCGTCGAGATCGGCAATGGTTTTGCCGCCGCCGAAACCTCAGGCGAAGACAATGCCGACGAAATGCGCATGGGCAATGACGGCACGCCGATCTTCCTTTCCAACAATGCCGGCGGTATTCTGGGCGGGATCTCGACGGGACAGCCGATCGTCGCGCGTTTCGCCGTCAAGCCGACCTCGTCGATCCTGACCGAACGCCAATCGATCGATGCCGACGGCAAGAATGTCGACGTCCGCACCAAGGGCCGGCACGACCCCTGCGTCGGCATCCGCGCCGTGCCGATCGGCGAGGCGATGGTCGCCTGCGCCATCGCCGATCATTATCTTCGCGACCGCGGCCAGACCGGCCGTCTGAAATAGGAGCGTCCATGTCTTACGATCAGAAACGCGTCGTCGACGCCATCAGGGCCTTCGAGGCCGGCGAAATCGTCGTCGTCATGGACGACAATGACCGCGAGAACGAGGGCGACCTGATCGTCGCCGCCGTGCACACCACGCCGGAGAAGATGGCCTTCATCGTGCGCCATACCTCAGGCATTGTCTGTGCGCCAATGCCGAAGGAAGAGGCCAAGCGCCTCAACCTCAACGCCATGGTGGCCGAGAACGATTCGGCTCACACGACCGCCTTCACCGTCTCGGTCGATTTCAAGCACGGCACGACGACCGGCATCTCGGCCGACGACCGGACGCTGACGGTGCGCAACCTCGCCAATCCGAATGTCGGGGCCGCCGATTTCGTCCGTCCCGGCCACATCTTCCCGCTGGTATCGCGTGAAGGCGGCGTGCTGATGCGCTCCGGCCATACGGAAGCCGCGGTCGATCTCTGCAAGCTTGCCGGCCTGCCGCCGATCGGCGTCATCTCCGAACTGGTCAATGACGACGGCACCGTCACCCGCGGTCCGCAGGTGGTCGAATTCGCCGAGCAGCACGGGCTGAAGCTCGTCTCCGTCGCCGATCTCATCGCCTATCGCCAGCGCAAGGAAACGCTGGTCGAGCACGGCACCAGCTTCGACCTCGACACGCCGTTCGGCAAGGCCAAGGCCCATACCTATTCCCTGCCCTGGGACCCGATGCAGCATCTTGCCGTTGTCTTCGGCGACATCCGCGACGGCGTCGACATTCCGGTGCGCCTGCATCCGGAAAACGTTGCCGAGGACCTTTTCGGCAGGAAGAGCCCGGTCGATTTCTACATGGAGAAGATCGCTGCGGAAGGCCGCGGCGTCATTGTCTATCTGCGCGAAGGCTCTGTCGGCGTCGGCCATTACGACAACGGCCGCAAGGCCCGCAACCAGGGCCGTGAAGCCCATACCGAGGCGCAGACGCGCGAGAGCGAATGGCTGGAAATCGGCCTCGGCGCCCAGATCCTCAAGGATCTCGGCGTCAGCTCGATCAAGCTGCTCACCAGCCGCGAGCGCCACTATGTCGGCCTGGAAGGTTTCGGCATCAAGATCAGCAAGACGGAGATCTGCTGAGGGGAGGCCCTCCCCTCCGTCATCAAGGCCATGACTGGCTATCTAATTTCGCTAGCGGATGGCGTTGACATCAGGCCTCTGCGCGGTGAATGGGTTTCTCCTGTGCACCCCCCTCTCCGTCATGCTCGGCCTTGAGCCGAGCATCCGCGCCGCATCCATCAGCAGCAGTCGCATGGATCCCAGGCTCAAGGCCTGGGATGACGGAGAGTGTGGTTGGCGTTGTTGCCAAAATCGCCGTCGGCGTACAGAAACGTATTCATTCGGCCGGCACTTACGGCCTCCCTTGTAAAGGCGCAGAGACGGGCAGAGAGTAATTCGACTACCCTCTCCACCCCCCCAAAAGCACCACCTTCTCCACCCCGGCAAACCGCGCCACCCGCTCCAGTTCCGCCTCCAGCCGCTCCAGCCGCCCGGCAGAAGGCTTCACGCCCGGTTCCAGCCACAGCCGCCTGACGTCGAGCGTCGATTTCTTCCGGTCGGCCTTCATGTCGATGCGGCCGATCAGGCGGTCGCCTTCGAGCAGCGGGAAGACGTAATAGCCATATTCGCGCTTGGCTTCGGGCACGAAGACCTCGATGCGGTAGAAGAAGCCGAACAGGCGTTCGGTGCGGTTGCGGTCGCGGATCATCGGGTCGAAGGGGCTGAGCACGCGGATGCGCGGCGGAGCATCGGGATGGCTGTCGAGCGTCGAGAGAAAGTCGGCAAAGGCCCAGGATGGCCGTGCCTTGCCGTCGAGCGCCGGTTCGATCAGCACTTCGCTCAGCTCGTCGCGATGGGCTGATACCCAGGCCTTGGCCTCGTCGGGCGAGACAAGGTTCCAGAAGGCTGCGATCTCGCCGTGGGTGGCAAAACCGAGGCGGGTAAGCGCGCTGCGGCAGGCCCAATCGACAAAGTCTTCGCGGCTGACCTCCGGCTCGCGAAATTCGGCCGGGATGACGCGCTCGGTCAGATCATAGATCTTCTGGAAATTCGAGCGGCCGGCGATGGCGAACTTGCCGGTGTGCCAAAAATATTCGAGCGCCGTCTTGTTCGGATGCCAGTTCCACCAGCCGCCGGAAACATGACCATCGGCCTTGACGTCGCGCGCCAGCATCGCGCCATCGCGCCGCACACGCTCATAGGTCTCCTCGAAAGCCGCCTCGAAACCCTCGCCGCGCCATTTGCGCCAGCGCTCGACGAGGACTTTTTCCTGGTGGCGGAACTTGTGCTTCCAATAGACGAAGAAGGCGCTGGGCAGGATCGAGGCGTCGTGCGTCCAGTGCTCGAACAGCGCACGTTCCTTTTCGAGCAGTGCCTTCAGATGCTCGCGCCGATAGGTCTGGTTGCGGGAAAACAGGATCTGATGATGCGCCCGCTCCACCGTCTGGATACTGTCGACCTGGACGAAGCCGAGATCGTGGATCAACTGCAGCAGGCCGGCCCTGGTCAAGGCGCGGTTCGGTGGGGCGCTGAGGCCCTGCTTGGCAAGAAAGACGCGGCGCGCATCGGAATTGGACAGCAGATTCGTCATGGCCACATCATAATCCGGAAAATCTTCCTAGCCACCCGATATCGACAGGGAGATTTGCTCTTTCACCGAGGAGGGTCGACCGTATAGAAGGAGCGCTGTCAGGTTGGCGCCGATTTCTGCCCCTCACCCTAGCCCTCTCCCCGTTCTGACGGGGAAAGGGGACGTGCCCATGAGAGGCAACTGGGGACGGAGAGGTCGCGGCATATCCCCTTCGCGCCGTTTACGGGGAGAAGGTGGCGGCAGCCGGATGAGGGGCTGTTTCGCAAATCTCCCCACTATAAGGCGCTCAAGCGTCGCATGATGTTGACCTCCTGTGTCACGTCACCGGATGCAAGGTAGTTGGTTTGAACATTCAATTCGAAAGTGCGGGTGTCAGTTTCGGAGCGCGGGTGGCGCTGGAGCCGCTGACGCTCGCCATCACCGGCAAACGGATCGGCGTCATCGGGCTGAACGGCTCGGGCAAGACCACCTTTGCGCGGCTGATCAACGGGCTGACCAAGCCGACCACCGGCCGCGTCATCGTCAACGGCCGCGATACGGCCGACGAGAAGACTGCTGTCACCGATGTCGGCTTCATCTTTCAGTCGCCGCAGAATCAGATCATCCTGCCGATCGTCAAGGACGACATTGCCTTCGGGCTGAAGCGGCGCGGCCTCAGCAAGGCGGAGATCGAGGCAAGGGTCGAGGGCGTGCTGGCCCGCTTCGGCGCCGAGGCGCTGGCCGATCGCCGGGCGCACGAGCTTTCCGGCGGGGAACTGCAGGTGGCCGCGCTCTGCTCGGTGCTGGCGACCGGCCCGGGCATTCTCATCCTCGACGAGCCGACCAACCAGCTCGACCTCAAAAACCGGGCGCTGGTCGAGAGGATCATCGCCGGACTGCCGGAAAGCGCCATCGTCATCACCCACGACCTCGAGCTGATCGCCGGTTTCGAGCGGGTGCTCGTGTTTCACGAGGGTCGGCTCGCCGCCGATGAGCCGGCGGCCGAAGCCATCGCCCGCTACAGGGAGATCGCCGCCTGATGCAATCGCTCTACGTCGAAGGCAACAGCCGCATGCACCGGCTCTCGCCGCGGGCAAAGCTCCTGTCGCTGACGGCCTTCGCCATCCTGCTGTTCATCAGCCACAATCTGCTTCTGCTCTCGGGTGCCGTGCTGGTGGCGGCGGTTCTCTACGGTACGGTCGGCCTGCCGATCGGCGAGGCGTTGCTACGGCTGCGGCCGATCTTCCTGACGATTGCGGTTGTCGCCCTCTTCAACCTCATCTTCAACCCTTGGCAGGCGGCACTCGTGCCGGTGCTGCGGCTGACGGCGCTGATGCTTCTCGCCGCCAGCGTGACGGCGACGACGACCATTACCGAGTTCATCGACGAGGTGACGGCGCTCGCCCGCCCGCTCGAACGCACCGGCCGGGTTCAGGCCGATGATATCGGCCTCGCGCTCGGCCTGGTGCTGCGTTTCGTTCCAGAGATCGTCAACCGCTATCAGGCGATCCGCGAGGCGCACAAAGCCCGCGGGCTGAAGGTCCGGCCGACGAGCCTGCTTGCGCCGCTGATCATTCTGACGCTGAAGGACGCGGATAATGTCGCCGCTGCGATTGACGCGCGCCGCATTCGGCGGCATGGAAGTTAACAATTTCTTAATACGGAGTTCATGATGAGCACTCGCGACCTCGTCCTTACCGCCCTCTTTGCCGCAATCATCGTGGCGCTCGGCCTGCTGCCGCCGATCTCGCTCGGCTTCATTCCGGTGCCGATCACCGCCCAATCGCTCGGCGTCATGATGGCCGGTGTCGTGCTCGGCGCCCGGCGCGGCGCGATTGCCGTGCTGATCGTGCTGCTCTTGGTCGCGATCGGCCTGCCGGTGCTTTCCGGCGGCCGCGGCGGCCTTGCCATCTTCGCCTCGCCGACGGCAGGCTTCCTCGTCGGCTGGATCTTCGGCGCCTTCGTCACCGGCTATCTCAGCGAGCGGCTGGTCAACCACGGGCAGTCCGGTCTGGTGCAGACGGTGAGCTTCTTCCTCGCCGCCATGATCGGCGGCATCGTCGTGCTCTACGCCTTCGGCATCACCTATCTCGCAACGGTCGCAGGCCTCGGCTTCACGAAAGCCTTCGTCGGCTCGATGGCCTTCATTCCGGGCGATGTGATCAAGGCCGTCGTCGCTGCCCTCCTCGGCCGCGCCGTCATGGTCGGCTATCCCCTGCTGCCGGCGCGCGCTTGAGCGCGTAACGGCCGACTTGCTGAGCATACCGACAATGGCCGCCTTCCGCGCCAAGGCGGCCATTCTGCGTTGAAGGAAGTCGCGTGGATGCGCGTGCCAAGCCCGAGCACGAGCAAGAGTGGAGTGAGCTCTGCGGCAGGGGCCTTGAGTGGAGGGTCCCCCTGCCGCTCGATCTCCTCAACCTCGGTCATTCCAGGCCTTGAGCCTGGAATCCATTCCCCGGGCTGCAAGAGGCCACATGGATGCTCGGGTGCCCGAGCAGGACGGAGAGTGGGGTAAACTTCAAGGCAAGAACCGAGACGGGGAAATCGGACGTCATTACGCCTCCGGCCTACCTTCTCCTCGATTGCCCCCTAAGCCCGAGACTCCTTCGCTTGAAATCCGGCAGCGCGCTGCCCAAGCCGGTCGAGGAACCCTCGCAGGACCCTGCGGATCGGCGGCTCTCCCCATTTGCACACCGCAAGCGACATTGCGCAGACGAGCGCGACGGCGAAAACCAGCGCCAGGAGCGGCGCCAATCCCAGAGCAGTCAACCAGTCGAGAAGCTGGACGCCGATGGCGAAATGCAGGAGATAGAGCGGATAGGTCATCGAGCCGAGGGTCTTCACCGATTGAAGGAAGGAGGCCGGCAGGTGACTGATCCGCTTGCTGTATCCGACGCTTGCAACGATCGACGCCAGCCCCGCCGCCCAGATTGCGATTGCGGGAAACGACGAGAAGAAATGGCCCGCTGCGGCGAGCGTACGGTCGCTGGTGTTCTCGCCTGCCATGTAGATCTGAACAGTCCCCGTCGCCAGGGCGCAGAGGAAACCCAGCCAGGAAATTCGGTTCATCCGACCCTGAGACAGCAGCCATATGTAGATGCCGACAGCGAATTGGCAGCCATAATAGAAGGGAATGGCCCGCCAGGCGGTCTCGGTGAATATGGCCGGGATGGCTGCATCGGGAAAGGCGTATAACAGCGCAATGAATGCCGTGCTGGCCAACGACAGGCCGAGCGCCAGGGCAGGCATCCTCGTCTTTTGCCGCGTCGCGCACATGATGAAGACGATGGCATAGAAACAGATCTCGCATGCCAGCGTCCAGTATTGGCCATCTATCCATGGCCCGCCGGGATAGAGCGTGATCGAGCGCAGATAATTCCAGAGGACGCGCCTGTTGACGTCTTGCGTCGCGATGATGATCAGCGTCAGCGATGCACAGATCCATACCGCCGGATAGAGCCGCAGAATGCGCCCTTTGAGAAAGGACATGGGGCTGGCGGAAGCGGCGGAGTTAACGATGACGAAGCCCGATATGACGAAGAACAATTCGACGCCAACCCAGCCGGGTTGGGCGATGTTCTCGATCTCGGGCATTGGATACGGTCGGAGATATAGGGGCGAAGCCCAGGAAGCAAATCCAAGATGAAATACGGTCACCATGAGCGCGCATACAAATCGCAGTGCGTCGATCCCGTAAATATACGGGCTTCCAGCCGCAGACTTTGCCATATTGATTGTCTCCAACACCTTCGCCCCAGCGCCGACCCGACTGAGATAGGGCACATGTTTGCTGCGACGACCCCAAAATTGAATTGCGTGCCGGATTCGCTCGTCTATCAGCCCGTCAGATCAGTTCTGCAATCTCCGCGCGGGTCTGAGATTCCGGGCTTGTACGAAGTGTTGTTCGGGCAACAAAAAACCGCCTTGAGGCGGTCGGGCATTCTATCGATTTCCGTTTGATCTAGTCTCCTCCACCTCCGTCCCCGCCACCTCCGTCCCCGCCATCGCAGCCCCCGTCATCAGAGACCTCGATCCCAATTCCACCATCGCCACCTGAATCCGGACTGCGCCTGGTGTTTGCGGTGGTTTGGGTGGTTGTCCCCGCTCTTACCGCCGTGAGGGCAAAGGCCAGGACACCAGCGACGAGCATGGTCGTCAGAAGATAAGAATCCAATCAGTTTCCTTTCGTTTGCTTCAGGAATTCTTGTTTCCTGACCAAAATTGTAGATTATTCTTCGGTTTTCGCAATGGCCTCAATATGAAAGTTTCATGACATGCTGGAAAACCTCTCCTTGTCACTTGAGGCCCTCGCTCTGCGCTGCCGAAGTTACAGCGCAGAGTAATTTGTCTGGACTGCGGCCGTCACGCGGCCGTTCTTCGGGGAAAGAGGACGGCTTGCGGGGCGGCTTTGACCCATCCACGATCAGCGGATCCCGACAGAGGCGAGGAGACGGAATTCCGAGCCTGGCATGCAGCGCTGCGGCCGAGCCCGGCAGGAACGGCAGGAGGCAACGGGCAATGATGGCGAGGCCGTAGACCTGTTCCGCCAGGCAGGCGCCGAGACGGGCAGCGGCCGCCGTTCGGCCTTCCGGAGTTTTGCCGACGAGACGGATCGACCCATGAAAAGACCGCCTCGAGGGCGGTCGCTGGTGCTTTATGGACGCACGAAAGCCGCCACGCTATGAGCGCGGCATCATCATCACGAAAGTGCTGATCACGGTATTGTCCATGCACTTTTCCTAACATCGACGGCCGTTTCGAACAAGCGCGCACCTTGATCCGCGTTTGTGCCGATCGCTCCTCCCGAGCATTTCGCCCTTCAGCGTCCATCTCCGCACGGTTCTACCGCAGTCCAACGGCTTGGCATTCCTTCATGAACCATTCCGCGAAACGACGCACCGGCTTCTTCGCCGAGGAGCTGGTGATCAGGTAATATCCCTGGGTCTCGGCCGTGGAGATATCCGAAAGCACGACGAGGTCGCCGCGTTCGATCTCTCGCCGAAACACCTCGACAGGACATAGAGCGATCCCATGACCGGCGATCACTGCCGTGGCAAGAATGTTGAAGTCCTGAAAGATGGGTCCGCGGATCGGCGCGGCTGGCTTTATCTCGGCCTTGCGGAACCATTCTCTCCAGCCGTCCATGGATTCGTCATGCAGGAGGTCGGCCGTGGCAAAGGGAACGTTCTCGATAGCCCAATTGCGCTTTGCCAGATAATGGACGCTCGCCACCGGCTGGTTGCGCCGGGAGAATAACAGCCGGCTCTCCCGCCCTCCCGACAGATCTTCCCCCATGGTGATGAGAACATCCAGGCTTTCGTCATCGAAGCGTTCTTCCGCTCTTGCATAGACGATCCTGACGTCAAGGTCGGGATCACTCTCCCGGAAAGACGGAAGCGCGGGAACCAGCCAGCGCGACGCGATTGAAGGAATGCAGCCGACGGTGATCGAGCGCATATTGTGGTCTCGGCGCATATTGCCCGTTGCGTGGGCGATGGCTGCCAATGAGCCGGAGACGGCCAGATAATATTCGGCACCCGCCGGCGTTAGCGCAACGCCGCGTCCGGATTTCTGCAGCAGCTTGCGCCCCAGCCACGTCTCCAGATGTTTGATTTGGTGGCTGATCGCGGCATGGGTCACATGCAGCTCGTCTCCGGCTTTTGACAGGCTCATCAGCCGGGCTGTCGCTTCGAAGGCCCTCAATGCGTTGAGCGGCGGCAGCTGCATATGTTCGAATTCCTCACATGAGAGCCGGGATCGGCTCCTTCACTCACCTCAAATCCGGGAGAAACATGTAAATTATTCTAACAGTTTTCGCAATTTAGATCATTTGAAGCAAGCGTGGATTTCGGGGCCTAATGGATCATGGAGATCGAGCCATCTCCGCCATTTTCGAGGAGAAGAACATGTTTGTGAGAAGCCTGAAAGACGTGGAGCAGACCGAGCGTTTCGTCGATTGGGGCAATGGCACGAGCCATCGTCTGCTGACGCGGGATGACGGGATGGGGTTTACGGTCTGCCACACTGTCGTTCGCGCCAACACGCAAGCGCTGCTGCGGTACCGCAACCATCTGGAAGCCTGCTATTGCATTCAGGGAGAAGGCGAGGTCGAGGATATGGACGGCAATGTCTTTCCCATCCGCGTCGGCGACATCTACGTTCTCGACCAACATGATCGCCATTATTTGCGGGGTGGCAAGGACGAGGATCTCATCCTGGTCAGCATCTTCAATCCGCCGCTAAAGGGGACGGAACGTCACGATCTGAACAACAGCAGCGGTTCGGAATATTGAGCCTGGCTCCCGCACACCGATGAAGACCGGGATTGCGCCTCGAGTATTCACCGCATCAGCAGCGACACCAGGCGGACCCGGGAATTGACCCCGAGCTTGGCATAGATGTTTCTCAGGTGCGTTCTGAGGGTCTCGTAGCTGATATCGTCGGCCATCGCCACTTCCCTTAAGGAAAGGCCGCGGGCGATGGCCCACGGCCGAAGGGAGAGGTTCACAGGCTCCTCGTCACACCAGCCCCGGCACGACGAACACAAGCCAGGCGACGATCGGGCCGATGATGGCGATCAGCGCGCTGTAGACCAGCAACTGCTTGAGGACCTGCTCGCGCCTTTCATCCGGCGCATTGGCGACCACAAGCGCACCGTTGGTGGAAAATGGGCTGGTATCGACGATCGTCGTCGAGATCGCGATGGCGGCGACGACGCCGATGGCGCTGACATGGCCCTGCATGAGGAACGGGACGGCCAGCGGGATGATTGCGCCGAGCAGCGCGGTCGAGGACGCAAAGGCCGAAACGATGGCACCGGTGAAGCAAAGCAGAAGCGCCACCAGCAGCGGCATGCCGAGGCTGGATATGCCGTTCGCCACGTAATCGACGGTACCCGCCTTCTCCATGACGCCGACATAGGTGATGATGCCTGCTATCAGCAGCACGGTCGACCAGCTGACCTTGTCGATTGCCGCCTTCTGCGTCTTCGGGGACAAGAGCGCCAGGGCGACGGCCACGGTCATGGCGACGAGGCCGACATTGAACTTGAAAACCAGGGCGCCGATGCCGAGCGCCGTCAGGCCGATCAGGGTCGTAATTCTCTCATTGTTCAGACGCAGTGTCGCAGCGGTATCGGCCGCAGTGCCGTAGGCATGCTCCCGGATCGGCTTTGCCGGCGTGCCGCCGTGGCCCCTGATCGACGCCGACACGCCCTCGGGATGCAGTTCGGGCAAGGGGCCAGGTGATGTTGTCGGCGCGTGCTTCATGACTTTTGCGCCGCCGAAGGCGAAAAAGACCAGCACCGCGATCGCGAGGTTGAAGAAGAAGCTCGAGAGAAACAGCGAGGTCGGCGCGAAAGGCAGGCCGGCCTTGGCGACGATCTGATTGGTGATGCCGCCATAGATGCTGATCGGCGAAAAGCCGCCCGCCTGGGCGCCGTGGATCACCATCAGCCCCATCATGACCGGGTGAATGCGGTACTGGATGGCAAAGCTCAAGGCGACGGGCGCGAGAATGGCGACGGCGGCAGGCCCAAGCGCCCCGAAACCTGTTATGACGGCGGCGACGAGGAACATCACCCAGGGGATCAAGCCGATGCGTCCGCGCACCAGACGGACGGCGCATTCGACGAGCCAATCGATGGTGCCGTTGATCTGCGCGATGGCGAAGAGGTAGGTGACGGCGACGAGCGTCAGGAACAGATCGCTCGGAAAGCCAGCAAAAATATCGGTGGTTTTCATGCCGATGGTCATGGAGCCGAGCACGAAGGCGCCGGCAAAGGCGAGCGCGCCCATGTTGATCGGCTGGATCGTCGCAACGATGAACATAGCGATGAGCAGGCCTATGGCCAGTATTTCAATACCCATGATTCCCCTCCCTCCGACGCCTCCAGCGCCGTGGTTGCTGTTTGTGATGTTGATGCGGATACCGACGCGCCCTCCTCCCAGAGGGCAGTCGCCTTACGTCCTGGTGTAAAGATCGGCGTATTGCTGCCGCAGGATGTTCTTCTGAACCTTGCCCATCGTGTTGCGCGGCAGGTCCTCGGTGAAGATGATGCGTTTTGGCTGTTTGTAGCGGGCGAGACGATCCTGCAGGGCGCCGACAATGGTCTTTTCGTCCAGTACGACGCCGGGCTTGCGCACCACGATGGCCGTCACGCCTTCTCCGAAATCGGGATGCGGCACGCCGATCACGGCGCTCTCGACCACGCCCTCGATCCGGTCGATCTCGCTCTCGACCTCTTTCGGATAGATGTTGTAGCCACCCGAGATCACCAAGTCCTTGCCGCGGCCGACAATATGCACATAGCCGTCGCTGTCGATCTTGCCGAGATCGCCGCTGATGAAGAAGCCGTCGCCGGTGAATTCGGCCGCGGTCTTTTCCGGCATGCGCCAATAACCTTTGAAGACGTTCGGCCCCTTGATCTCGATCATGCCGGTTTGTTCCGGCGGCAGCACGAGCCCGGTTGCGGGATCGGTGACGCGCACCGTCACATCAGGCAGCGGAAGGCCGACCGTTCCGGCAATGCGTTTGCCGTCGTAAGGGTTGGAGGTGTTCATATTGGTTTCCGTCATGCCGTAACGCTCGAGGATCGCGTGGCCGGTCCGGGCCTCGAACTCGGTATGCGTTTCGGCAAGCAGCGGCGCCGAACCTGAGATAAACAGGCGGATGTTGGCTGCCGCCTCCTTGCCGAAGCGCGGGCTTTGCAGGAGACGCACGTAGAAAGTCGGAACGCCCATCAGCATCGTTGCCTCAGGCATCAGTGAAACGACCTCGTCGGCGTCGAACTTCGACAGCAGGACCATCGAGGCGCCGGCAAGCAGCGTGACGTTGGTGGCAACGAACAGTCCATGCGTATGGAAGATCGGCAGGGCATGGATCAGCCGGTCGTCTGACGTGACGCGCCAATAGTCCCGCAAGGTCAGGGCGTTCGACAGCAGGTTGCCATGGGTGAGCATCGCCCCCTTGGAGCGTCCCGTCGTTCCCGAGGTGTAGAGGATCGCAGCCAGATCGTCGGCAGAGCGCGACGCGTCGACGAAATCGGCCGGCTCGTCGCGCGCCAGATCGAGCAACGAGCCGCTGCCGTCGGCATCGAGCGTTTCGACGATCGCGCCGTGACGCTGGACGATCGTCGCGACGCCTTCGCGAGCAGCCGAGGCAACGACGACCAGACGCGGCTCCGCATCGCCGATGAAATAATCGAGCTCGGCCAGCGTATAGGCGGTGTTGAGCGGCAGGTAGACGGCGCCGCTGCGCAGACAGGCGAGATAGAGGATCAATGCCTCGGCGCTTTTCTCGACCTGCACCGCAACCCGGTCGCCTGGGCGAATGCCGAGCGTGTCCAACGCGCCGGCAATGCGGCCGGAAAGAGCGAAGGCGTCGCCATAGCTCCATGTCTGCCCGCTGCCGGTCCGCATGAACGGTGCGTCAGCGGGCGCAGCCGCCCGCATGGCGTCGAAAAGATGGTTGCTCACTTTCGCCCTCCAAGCGTTGAATTCATGATCTGTGCGAAGGCTCGAGAGCCTTGTTGGCCATTGCCGCCGCGGCGGCCTTCGTCGTTCTGGTTGAGCAGGCTTTTGACCGCAGGCGAGGCGATCACCTCGCCGCGCTGCGCCAAGGCCTCGTGGTTGGCCACGATGTCGTCGAGCTTGTAGAGATAGTTGACCATCAGACCGTGCGCCTGCTGCATCGCCTTCGGCGAGCGATCGCCGAGGAAATTCACTCTTTCAAGCCGGGCGCCATTGCCGAGATGGAAGCGGGCGACGGGATCGACCGGGCGGCCCTCCGGCGTGCGTTCTGTCAGGAAGTAGCGCGCAGCAAGCGGCAGCAGCACGCGCTCCACATCGGCCGCGCTGCTCTCGTTGTCGGGCCAGTCCGGATCGTCAAGCAAGGTCAGCGTTTTCAACGCCGCTTCGGATAGAGATGCATCGCCGGTCGCGGCGCGCATCCTGGCAAGCCAACGTGCAAAACCCGGGACGGGCGATAGCGTGACGAAGTTCTTGAGGCCCGGCAGGTCCTTGCGCAGATCTTCCACCACCTGCTTGATCAGGAAATTGCCGAAGGAGATGCCGCGCAGGCCGTCCTGGCAGTTGGAAATCGAATAGAAGACAGCGGTCGTCGCCTCGTCGGCGTTGATCTGCTCCCGCCCCTCATCGAGAACATCGGCGATCGCCTTCGGCACGGAGCGGGTGAGCGCCACTTCAACGAAGACGAGCGGCTCATCGGCCAGCCGGGGGTGGAAAAAGGCAAAGCATCGACGGTCGGCCGGCGCTAAGCGACGGCGCAACTCCTCCCAGCCGGCAATCTCGTGCACGGCCTCGTATTCGATGATCTTTTCGAGAATATACGCCGGCGTCGACCAATCGATGGGTCGCAGCGTCAGAAAGCCGCGATTGAACCAGGAGCCGAACAGGTGCGTGAAGTCGGCGTCCAGCGCGTGATAGGCTTCGGATCGGTTTTCGGAAGCAAGCAGCTGCTGACGCATCCGCACCAGCCTGGCGGTGCCGTTCGGCGCATGGTTCAACCGGCGCAGCAGCTCCTGGCGCCGCGGCTCGGCTGCCTGATGGAGCGCAATGACCGCGGCGGAGCTCTTGTCCGTACGGTAATTTTCAATCGCTTGGTCGAGCTTGCTTGCATCAGGCCCGAATTTCTCATGAAGCATATGAAAGAATTTCTGCGCATCCTCGCTCTCGAGCGCGCCCCAGCGATCGAGTATTTCGGCAGCAAGGGCTATGCCAGATGCTTCACCCCGGCTCGACAGGAGCATTTCACAGAGGGTCTGAAGATCGGCTTTGGCGGCGGCCTGCGTGTTGCGTGAGCCGGAAAACAAAAGCTGGCGACCGTGATCCGTGATGCTTTGCAGCATGTCGGTGAAGAAAGACGCCTCGGGCATGCCATTCTCCTCTCTTTCGAAGACGCCGCTCGATGCAGCCATCGGACATCGCTTCCCATCGCCGGGCTTCGCCGGTAGTATGTAGATTGTCATCTTTCGTACACGAGGTCAACATTTGTGTATACAAGAATGACGTTTATGTATGAAGGATGTGAGACAAATGTCCGAGAATGTCGGCCGGTGGCTTCGGGATGAGATTGAAAATGCGATACTTTCCTACGAATTCGCCCCCGGCGAACGGCTTGACGAAACCGTGCTTGCCAACCGGTTCGGCGTGTCGCGAACGCCGGTGCGCGAAGCGCTGATGCAGCTTGACGCCATCGGGCTGATCGAAATCCGTCCGCGCCGGGGTGCGGTCGTGATCGATCCGGGACCGCACCGGATCTACGAGATGTTCGAGGTCATGGCCGAGCTCGAGGGCCTGGCGGGCTCGCTCGCCGCCCGCCGGCTGGACAAGGCCTCCCGCGAAGCGATCACCGCCACCCACAGCCGCTGCGAACAATCCGCCTCCGCCGGTGACAGCGATGCCTATTATTACGACAATGAGGCATTCCATAAGGCCATCTACGCCGCAAGTCGCAGCGATTTCCTGCAGGAGCAATGCGCGCAGTTGCATCGGCGCCTGCGGCCCTATCGCCGTCTGCAGCTGCGCGTGCGCAACCGCCTGTCGACCTCGTTCTTAGAACATTGCGCCATCGTCGATGCGATCTTTGCCGGAGACGGCGACGAGGCCCGCCGCCTGCTGCGGACGCATGTCGGCATTCAGGGAGAGAGGTTCAGCGATCTGGTCGCAAGCATGGCGACGAGATAGAGTGACCTAATCCAAAAACCCGTAAAGCCAATCGCGCGTTTCCTCCGGCAGCGAGGCCGGCTGCTGATCCTCGCCGCTGCGGGCCTGCCAGATGATCTCCACCTCGGCGGCGCGTTCCTCGCCGGTGTCAATCGAAACGAGGAAGCCGATGGAACGCACGCCGATCTTGTCGACGGCGGCGGTAAAAAGGGCCGGCTCGTCGTAATGCAGCGGGCGGTGGAGAACGCAGGTAATCTTGCTGGCGTTATAGACCGGTTCGTCCTCGACCTCGGGCCGAGCCGACCAGAAGCTCGCAATGACGGATTCGGCATAGGAAATATAGGAAGCCAGGAACATCCGGCCGTTCATATCGACATCGCGAAACGGTACATGTATTTCCGTCACACCCGGGCGTTTCGACTGACTCATCAACAACTCTGCCTGCAAAATTCCCCGTTAACGACAGTAGCACGGGGTTTTTCGAAGTAAACGGCTGAGATGACAGGAATTTATAATGCCACCGGCGGCGAGATGGTGCCGCGGGAGCACTTGTTGAAATCGGCGGGCAATGCCCCATCTGCTGTGGATCATGACAGAAGCGGCCGATAGAGTGTCTCCATGAGCACCCGTCTTTATGAACACCCGATCTTCCTGGAACATGTGACGCCCGCCGGACACCCTGAGCGATCGGACCGGATCCGGGCCATCAATGTCGCGCTGGAACATCCGAATTTCGAACGGCTAGAGCGTCGGCAGGCGCCTGAGGCGAGCGAGGATGCGGTGCTGCTCGCGCATCCGGAGGAGCATCTGACCGCCGTGATGCGGGAGATCCCCGAGGAAGAGGACCGGATCAACCAGCTCGAAGCCGATACTTATGCCAGCGTCAAAAGCCTGCAGGCGGCGCTGACAGGCGTCGGCGGGGCGATGGCGGCGGTCGACGACGTCTTTTCCGGTGCCGCCGACAATGTCTTCGTCGCCGCGCGGCCGCCCGGGCACCATGCCGAAAAGTCGACGGCGATGGGCTTCTGCTTCTTCAACAATGCCGCGATCGCCGCCCGCCATGCGCAGAAGCGGCATGGCGCCGAGCGCGTCGCCATCGTCGATTGGGACGTCCATCACGGCAACGGCACCCAGGATATCTTCTGGGACGACCCCTCGGTGCTGTTCTGCTCGACGCATCAGATGCCGCTTTATCCCGGCAGCGGCGCCAAGGAGGAGAAGGGCAAGCACAATACCATCGTCAACGCGCCGCTTTCGCCGAATGTCGGCAGCGACCATTTCCGCGAGGCGTTCAAATCGCGCGTGCTGCCGGCGCTCGACGATTTCCGGCCGGATCTCATCATCATCTCGGCCGGGTTCGACGCCCATCACCGCGATCCGCTGGCGCAGATCAACCTGACCGGCGAGGATTTCGATTGGGCCACTGGCCGCGTTCTGGAACTGGCCGACCGGCACGCCAAGAACCGGGTCGTCAGCCTGCTCGAAGGCGGCTATGATCTGGAAGGGCTGGCCGAATCGGCCGGCATGCATATTCTGCGAATGATGAAGGGTTGAGAATGACTGACAGCGCCAAGCCGGAAGTGGCCGGCCTTTCCTTCGAAAAGGCGGTCGCCGAACTCGAAAGCATCGTCGCCCGGCTGGAACGCGGCGACGTGGCGCTGGATGAATCGATCGAGATCTACGAGCGCGGCGAAGCGCTGAAGAAACATTGCGAGACACTGCTTTCGGCCGCCGAAAACCGCATCGAGAAGATCCGGCTCGACCGCGCCGGCAAGCCGCAGGGCGTCGAGCCGCTGGACGGCGCCTGAGCGGATCGAAGAGCCTTTCGAAGGCGCTTGGGATCGGCTTGCGGCCGATCTATGATCCCCTCCAGAACCATGAGGGGACAGACAAATGACGGATAGATTGAAGGGCAAGGTCGCTATCATCTCTGGCGGCGCGACCGGCATGGGTGGCGCTGCCTCGAAGCTGTTTGCGGCCGAAGGCGCGCGTGTCGCGATCATCGACCGCAATGGCCAGGCGGCGGCCGAGACCGTCAAGGCGATCCGCGATGCCGGCGGCGAGGCCGACTGCTGGACGGCCGATGTCTCGGATGAAGCCGCTGTCAAAACAGCCGTCGCCGGCGTCGAGGAACGCTACGGCGCGGTCACCGTGCTCTTCAACCATGCCGGCACGATCGTCATCAAACCCTTCCTGGAAACGACCGTTCAGGAATGGGACTGGCTGCATGCCGTCAATGTGCGCTCGATGTTCCTGATGACCAAGGCTGTGCTGCCGAAGATGATTGCCGCCGGCGGCGGCTCGATCGTCTGCACCTCGTCGATCTCGGCGGTCGCCGCCACGCCGATGGAAGTGCTTTACGACACCACCAAGGGCGCCGTGCATATGTTTGCCCGGGCAATTGCAGTGGAATTCCGCGACCGCAACATCCGCTGCAACGCCGTCTGCCCCGGCTTCATCCGCACGCCGCACGGTCTGCGCGAGGTGGCCGACCTGCAGGCGCTCGGCGTCGATGTTTCGGATGCCGCCATCGCCGCGCAGCAGGGGCGGATCGGCGAGCCGGAGGATGTGGCACGGGCCGCCCTTTATCTCGCCAGCGACGAGTCGAGCTTCGTCAATGGCGCCCATCTCTTCGTCGACAACGGCTTCACCGCCATCTGAGCGCAAGCCCATCTCGATTGGACGCGCGAGGTGTGAGTCTCTATCTATGGCCGACGTCCTTACAAGCGGAGACCCGTCATGTCCTTCTTTCCCGGTAAAGACCCCCTGCCCGGCGATGCCTTCGCCTGTGACGCGATCGAGAACCTGATCATTCCGCGCACCAGCGATATCGGCGGCTTCCAGGTGCGGCGCGCCCTGCCGACAAGGCAGCGGCGGCTGGTCGGACCGTTCATCTTCTTCGATCGCATGGGGCCGGCGATCCTGAAGCCCAACGAGGCGCTCGACGTCAAGCCGCATCCGCATATCGGGCTGTCGACCGTCACCTATCTCTTCGACGGCGAGATCCGCCATCGCGACAGCCTCGGCACCGAAAAGGTCATCCGTCCCGGCGATATCAACCTGATGACGGCCGGCCGCGGCATCGTCCATTCCGAGCGCACGCCCGACAATCTGCGCGGCCACCCGCTGCTGATGTCGGGGCTGCAGACATGGCTGGCGCTGCCCGACGACAAGGAGGAGATCGATCCCTCCTTCGCCCACACGGAAAAGACCGACATGCCGCTGATCGAAACATCCGGTGTGCGCGGACGTGTCGTCATCGGCTCGTTCGAAGGCATGACATCGCCGGTCGGCACGCTCTCCGACACGCTCTATGTCGATCTCAACCTGCAGCCCGGCGTGCGCTTTCCCTTCGGCGCCGGCCATGAGGAACGTGCCGTCTATGTGCTGTCGGGCGAGGTGGTGATCGCGGGCGACCGTTTCGCCGCCGACCAGCTGCTGGTCTTCCGACCGGGTGATGCGATCACGCTCGAAGCCGGCGGCGACGGCTGTCACCTGATGCTCTTCGGGGGCGCGGCGCTGAACTCGAAACGCTATATCTGGTGGAATTTCGTCTCCTCCTCGAAGGAGCGGATCGAGAAGGCCAAGGAGGAATGGCGCACCGGCCGCTTCGATATCGTGCCGGGCGACGAGGAGGAATTCGTGCCTCTGCCGGAAGGGTGACGGCGGCGATGCAGCGCCGCCGGCAACGTGCGAACATCAGCCCGCCGCGAAATAGCGCGTCAGCGCACCCTTCGTGCGATTGATGTAGCCGTCCTGCCAGCTGTCGTCGACGTTGAGAAAGCCCGACCAGCCTTTCTTGCCCTGCCGCTTCAGCTCCGCCTCGACGGCACGGAAGCGGTAATGATCGTAGACATCGAGGATATGCACCGCATAGGCTTCGGCAAGCGCCCGGTCGCCTTTGACGATCAACATGTTCTCGTCATTGGCGTACGAGGCCTTGAAGCCGAGATTGTGGCTGCCGAGGACGACGACGCAGTCCTCCGACAAGGGATCGATCACCAGCACCTTGTCGTGAATGATGGCGCCGACTTTCTTGGCCGTCAGCTCCTCCGCACCGAAATCCGCCAAAAGCTGGCGGTCGTCGATGCGCGAGGCGCGGACGATCGAGACATTGGCCTCGTCGAACGTATGGGGCGAGACGGCGTCGACATCGTCGTCCTCATCGTCGGGGTCGTTCTTCTTGCCGGCGACGTAATTGGGCATGGCCTGCGGGCTGGAAACGGCGCCGGTGACGATCAGCTTCTGATCCTTGAGGCCGATATCGATCGCCTCGCCGACGATGCAATCCCTGCCCGATTGGCCGGGATAGAAGGCGAGGAACAGCACGGCGTGCTCGGCACGGCGCATCAGCCGGTAGACCTCGCGCAGGTCCGGCGGCGTCGCCTTGCCCTTCTTGCGGCTCTGCATGTTTGGCGAAAACCATGCTTCGATCGAATCGCCATTGACGGTCGGGATGAGCGAAGGCGTTTCGTTCGAGTGCCGGAACGCCTTGCTCTGCTGGTTGTCGGGCATGCCGTCGTCGAATTCGACCGGCGCTTCCAGCGTCGCATTGTCTTCCAGCATCCGCTCCCAATACGAAACATAGGCCGCGGCGACGGCATCGTTCCTGACGATCAGCGCATTGTTGGACTGGCCGGCAAGGCCGGTGGCCGTCCAGTTGGTGCTGCCGGTGAAGACGCTGCGGTCACCGCCGGCCGGCGGAATATGGACGACGAACTTGTTGTGGCCGATCTGGCTCGAATTGTTGAACATGCGGTGGTGAATCTCGACGCCGGCCTCGATCAGCGCCGTGCGTGCGTGGGCATTGCGCACATCCCAATCGTCTCCGACTTTTCCGGTATTGGCGAGGATGATCCGCAGCTTGTCCTTGTTGGCAAGCAGCAGGTCGAGCAGTTCCAGGTCCTCCAGCTCATAGAGGGCGACAAGGAAGCGGCCGGGCGCATTCATGAAGTCCCTGAGCATCGGGATGACATCGCCGGCAAGATATTTGCGGATGCCGTTTTCCGGATTGGAGATCATGTCGATCAGCTCGTTCGGCTGCTTGACACCGTCTTCCAGCAGAACGTTGCGCAACCATTGGGCGGCAAGGATGCCGTTGGTGAAGCTGGATTCGAACTGGCCGCGCTTGCGCGTCACGTGCACAGGATTGGAGGCGACGGCCGGCCCGAGATAACCGAGCGGCCGCGGCGGCCCTTCATAGGCCTTGACCGCGATTTTCTCAAAGCTGCCGTTCTTCTCGATCGGCTTGCCCTTGTCGTCCCGCTTGTTGATCTCGACCGTCTGAGGCGTCGGATCGGGCGCGGCCTGCATGCCCGGTTTCAGGTCGCCGAGCGGGCGGATCTCATAGCGCACGCGGACCTCGTCCGGCCGCCGTTTCATTTCGTTGCGCCGCTTGCGCAGCGTCAGGTCGCGCCAGGAGAACTTCTGCACCGGCCAGAGCGAGGTGGTTTGCGGCAGCCAGTGCGGATTGCGCTGTCCCTTGAAGGCGACCCAGGCGGCGCAGGTCACACGGTCCTCGCTGCCATCAAGCTTTTTCGCCACGTTTCCCTGCTCGTCGAGATAAACGCGGACGACTTCGAACCCGAGGCATCCCTCGATCTTGGCATCGATGTCCCAGGCCACATAGGCGACCTCGTTGTTGACATAGGCATGCGCTGCAACAATCGTTCCCATGATCTGTCCCCCAGCCAGTGCGGCAACAGTGCTACCATTCCGTGTCATATTCAAGCTGCTCGCCGGTTTGCCGCGCGTTCGCTCGGCTGGGCAAATCAGGCGAATGCAACTCACAGAAATAGAAAGTGATATCTTCCGAAACCGCTCACACTTTTTTCCGCCATGCTCTAAGGTGAAAACCTTCGGTTCCTGAAATGCACTTGTTTTGCCCCGATCTAATCGAATAAAGCGAAACGAGGAAAAGCAAGAAAGAGCGCCCGCCCGTGACACAACTGCCGAAGACCCCCCTGCTCGACCAGGTCGTCTATCCCGCCGACCTGCGCAAGCTCGAGGATCGCGAGCTGCCGCTGCTTGCCCGCGAGGTCCGGGACGAAATGATCGATGCGGTGTCGCGCACCGGCGGTCATCTCGGCGCCGGTCTCGGCGTGGTCGAGCTGACAATCGCCATCCACAGCGTCTTCGATACGCCCAATGACCGGCTGATCTTCGATGTCGGCCACCAGTGCTATCCGCACAAGATCCTCACCGGCCGGCGCGACCGCATCCGCACACTGCGCCAGGAAAACGGGCTTTCCGGCTTCACCCGCCGGGCGGAAAGCGAATATGATCCCTTCGGGGCGGCGCATTCCTCGACCTCGATCTCGGCTGGCCTCGGCATGGCGATCGCCGCCGATCTCGAGAAGACCGACCGCCGCGTCATCGCCGTCATCGGCGACGGCGCGATGTCGGCCGGCATGGCCTATGAAGCGCTGAACAATGCCGGTGCCCTCGATGCCCGCCTCATCGTCATCCTCAACGACAACGACATGTCGATCGCGCCGCCGACGGGAGCGATGAGCGCCTATCTCGCCCGCCTCGCCTCCGGCCGCACCTATATGGGCTTCCGCGACTTCGGCAAGAAACTGACGGCCTATCTCGGCAAGAATATCGACCGGGCGATCACCCGCGCCGTCGAGCATGCCCGCGGCTACGTCACCGGCGGCACGATGTTCGAGGAGATGGGCTTCTATCATATCGGGCCGATCGACGGGCATTCCTTCGATCACCTGCTGCCGGTGCTGCGCAATGTGCGCGACAATGCGCGCGGCCCGGTGCTGATCCACGTCGTCACCCAGAAGGGCAAGGGCTATCCGCCGGCCGAAGCCGCCGCCGACAAATATCACGGCGTCAACAAGTTCGACGTCATCACCGGCGCCCAGGCGCGGGTGAAGCCGAACGCACCGAGCTATACCAGCGTCTTTGCCGAGGCGCTGGTGCAGGAAGCTGCCCTCGACGAGAAGATCGTCGGCATCACCGCCGCCATGCCGAATGGTACCGGCCTCGACAAGCTCGCCGAAGCCTTTCCGTCGCGCTGCTTCGATGTCGGCATCGCCGAGCAGCATGCCGTGACCTTCGCCGCCGGCCTGGCTGCGGAAGGCTACAAGCCGTTCGCCGCGCTCTATTCCACCTTCCTGCAGCGCGCCTATGACCAGGTCGTGCACGACGTGGCAATCCAGGGACTGCCGGTGCGTTTTCCGATCGACCGCGCCGGCTTCGTCGGCGCCGACGGCCCGACCCATGCCGGCTCCTTCGACACCGCCTTCCTCGCCACCCTGCCCGGCTTCGTGGTGATGGCAGCAGCCGACGAGGCCGAACTCAAGCATATGGTGCGCACCGCCGCCGCTTATGACGCCGGCCCCATCTCCTTCCGCTATCCCCGCGGCGAAGGTGTCGGCGTCGACATGCCGGCCCGCGGCGAAATCCTGCAGATCGGCAAGGGCCGCATCGTCAAGGAAGGCACCAAAGTGGCCCTGCTTTCCTTCGGCACCCGGCTTGCCGACTGTCTGCTGGCCGCCGAAGATCTCGAGGCCGCCGGCCTGTCGACGACGGTCGCCGATGCGCGCTTCGCCAAGCCGCTCGACCACGACCTGATCCGCCAGCTCGCCCGCCACCACGAGATGCTGATCACCGTCGAAGAAGGCTCCGTCGGCGGCTTCGGCAGCCAGGTGATGCAATATCTCTCAAGCGAAGGCCTGCTCGACAACGGGTTGAAGATCCGTTCGCTCGTGATGCCCGACATGTGGATGGAACAGGCCAAGCCGGAAGCGATGAACGCCCATGCCGGGCTTGATCGCGCCGGGATTGTTTCGACGGTGTTCCGGGCGCTGGGGCGCAGTATTGCGGTTGGGGTTGCTGGATAATGATTGGTGAGGGTGCCGTGTGGCCCCCTCATCCGCCCTACGGGCACCGTCTCCCCTCTGGGGAGAAGAGATTTGCGGCGACGTCTCGACTCCCTCTTCTCCCCTCGGGGGTCCGAAGGACGGGTTGAGACCCGTGGCTCAACCCCGGTCGGTGCCCGTAGGGCGGATGGGGGGGGGGCCGCGAGGTCGGACGGAGACAGAAGCTTATTCCCAACAAAAAGGCGGTGCATCCGCTGCGCCGCCTTTTTCATTTGACGTCTCTTTCCGAGAAGGAGCGCCCTCTCAGAACTCCGTCCAGTCTTCCTGCACCGCAGCTGCTGCCGTTGCCTGTCTTCCGCCGAAGGCTTTGCTGACCTTGCTGGCGAGCGCACGGGCCGGTGAGGCGACCGGGCGGGAGGCGGGCGTTGCGGCTGAAGTCTTCTGGGCCGGAGCGGCAAGCTGGGTGCCGAGCTTGAACTGACGCAGCAATTCGTCCAGGGCGCTGGCTTCCTGGGCGAGCGCATGGCTCGCCGCAGTCTGTTCCTCGACCATGGCCGCATTCTGCTGCGTGCCCTGATCCATGTTGTTGACGGCGGTGTTGATCTCCTGCAGCCCGATCGACTGTTCGCGCGTGGCGGTGACGATCGCGTTGACGTTGCGGTTGATCTCCTGCACCTCGGCGACGATGACTTCCAGCGCCTTGCCGGTCTCGCCGACCAGCGACACGCCGGTCTGCACATGCGTGCCCGACGTGGTGATCAGATCCTTGATCTCCTTGGCCGCCTTGGCGGAGCGCTGGGCGAGCTCGCGCACTTCCTGGGCGACGACGGCAAAGCCCTTGCCGGCCTCACCGGCGCGGGCGGCCTCGACGCCGGCGTTCAGCGCCAAAAGGTTGGTCTGGAAGGCGATGTCGTCGATGACGCCGATGATGTTGGAGATTTCGCCGGAGGATTTTTCGATCTGCTGCATGGCGGAGACGGCGCGGCGGACGACGTCGCCCGACTTTTCGGCGCCGAGGCGGGTGCGCTCGACGAGATTGCCGACATCCTCGGCGCGCTTGGCGCTGTCGCGCACCGTCGTCGTCACCTCTTCGAGTGCTGCTGCGGTCTGTTCGACAGCGGCGGCCTGCTGCTCGGTGCGGTGGGCAAGATCGTCGGCGGCCGAGCGGATCTCGCCGGCGCCGGCATTGATCGCCGAGGCGTTGTGGCCGACCGACTGGAGTGCTGCCTGCAGCTTTTCGACGGCATTGTTGAAGTCGTTGCGCAGGCTGTCATATTGCGGCGCGAACGGCGTCTGGATGCGGGCGGCGACATCGCCGACAGCAAGGCCGGCAAGGCCGCCGGCCAAGGCGTCGACGGCATGGCGGAGCTCGCCTTCCTCGCGCGCCTTCTGCTCATCGCTTGCCTGGCGCTGGCGCTCGGCATCGTCACGCATGCGGTCTGTTTCACCGGCAAGGCGCAACTTCTCGATCGCCGCCTGCTTGAAGACCAGCACCGACTGCGCCATGCGGCCGATTTCGTCGCCGCGCTCGACAGCCGGGACCTCGATGTCGTTCTGACCGCCGGCGAGGCGATCCATGGCGGCAGTCATGCCGACGACCGGGCGGACGATGGTACGCGACATCAGCCAGGCAAGAAGGGCGGCGGCAAGCGAGGCGACAATGCCACCAGCAAGCAGTGTCGTCGCCAGATCGCTGTTGGCATCGGCCCGGATCGCGGCAAGCGCATTCGACTTTTCGCGGGCGGTGGCCTTGATCTTGGCGGACGCCTGGCGGAAACCGTCGAGCTGGCCCTTGGTGGCGTTGACGCCGATCTTGACGACCTCTTCGATCGGCATGTCGGTTTCCTTGCGCGCCTTGGTCTGCGGTTCGGCAAGCTCATGGAAATAGAGGTCGGCGGCCTTCTGCATGCTGTCGATCATCTCGACCAGCTGCGGCTCGCCTGATGCCGTCTGCCTGGCGGCGGCGATCGCCTTCAGCATGCGCTCGCGATTGGCGAAGACGTCGCCATAGGTGCTGTCACTGCGGAAGAGGATGAAGCCGCGCAGGTTGACCGCCTGCTCGAGCATGGCCTGCAGCGCATCATCGATCTGATTGACGAGCAGCTCCGATTTTTCCTGCTCGGCGGAGGCAGCCGCCGATGCCGTCGCCTTGGAATAGACGAAAGCCGAAACGGAGATGAAGATCAGAATGAGGGCTGCGAACGTGGCCGCAAGCTTCCCGTTCAGGGATATGTTTTTAGCAGACATGGTCAAATTCTCCTGACGACAATCGACGCGGCGAGAGACGGTCGCGCGCTAGGCGCAACCGCAGAGATTTGGAATCGGAAACATGATCGGCGGAAGACGCCTGCGCCTTCATGGCACCAAGCGGTTTGGACCAACCGCTGCAATCGTGCCGACCCTATGCGGGCAGACTTTAAATTTGCTTAAATTGCGCATCTCAGGAATTGCCCTTTAATCGGCTGGGAATAAAATGCTTGCAACCGACTGATTTGCCGGTCATTCACAGCCGATGTCCGATCAGAACAGCCAACGCCTCGACCAGCTTCTCGTTTCCCGCGGCCTCTTTGCCAGCCGCTCGCGGGCGCGCGACGCCGTGCAGCGCGGCACGGTCAGGATCGGCGGCCAGGTCGTAACCAAGGCCGGCGCGCTCTTCGACGACGATGCCGATATCGAGATCGACGATCCGGCACAGGCTTACGTCTCGCGCGCCGCCCTGAAGCTTGCCGCCGCTCTCGACCATTTCCGACTCGATCCGTCCGGCCATCACTGTCTCGATATCGGCGCTTCCACCGGCGGCTTCACCGAGGTGCTGCTGCAGCGCGGTGCTGCGCATGTCACCGCAATCGATGTCGGCCATGGGCAGATGCATCCGCGGATCTCGGCCGACCCGCGGGTGACGAACCGCGAAGGCCTCAACGCCCGCCATCTGACCGCCGACGATATCGGCGAGCCCGCCACCTTCATCGTCTCCGATGTCTCCTTCATCTCGCTGAAGCTGGCGCTGGCTCCGGCGCTCGATCTTGCCGTGGCGGGTGCCGTCGGCGTGCTGCTGGTCAAGCCGCAGTTCGAGGCCGGGCGCGAGGCGATCGGCAAGGGCGGGCTTTTGAAGGACCTCTCGTCTGCTCCGGCCGTCGCGTCGGAGCTGGAGCGTTGGTTCACCGAGGACATGGGCTGGAAAAGCCTCGGCCTCATCCCCTCCCCGATATCAGGCGGCGACGGCAATCGGGAATACCTTCTGGCAGGATTGAAACCGTGAGCACCGAAACCGTCACGATCGAGAAACTCGGCGCCCAGGGCGACGGCATCGCAAGCAACGCCGGCGGGCCTGTCTACGTGCCCTTTTCCCTGCCGGGGGAAATGGTGGCGATCGCCCGCGTCAAAAGCCATGGCACGATCATGTCGATCGCAGCGCCCTCGCCCGACCGGCAGGAACCGCCCTGCCGGCATTTCGGCCCGGATGGCGTCAACGGCACCTGCGGCGGCTGCACGCTGCAGCATCTGGCCGACGGCCCCTACCGCGCCTTCAAGCGCCAGCTGGTCGTCGATGCGTTGAAATCCAAGGGGTTGACGCCTGATGTCGGCGAAATCGTTCCGGCCCACCCGGGCGAGCGCCGGCGTGTGGTGTTTGCGGCGCGCCGGACCGAGAAGGATATGCTGATCGGTTTCAACCAGGCCGAAAGCCATCATATCGTCGCCATTGAGGAATGTCCGATCTCGTCTCCGGGCATCGTCGCCCGGCTGCCGGCGATCAAGGCGATCGCTGCGTCGCTGGCGACCAGCGCCGAACCCTTCCGGATCGCCGTGCTCGAAACGCTCTCCGGCCTCGACCTGGCGGTCGACGAGATCAAGAAACTCTCCGACCCGCAGCGGCGCAAGGCGATCGAAACCGTGCTCGGCCTGCGCGGCATCGCCCGCGTGACGCTGAACGGCGAAATCCTCGTCGAGCCGGCCAAGCCGATCATCGATTTTGACGGCGTCGAGGTTTCACCGCCGGCAGGCGGCTTCGCCCAGGCGACCAAGCCGGCGGAAGAGGCGATGGCGGAGCTGGTGCTCGCCCATGTCGGCAAGGCCAAGCGGATCGCCGATCTTTTTGCCGGCGCCGGCACGTTTTCGCTCAGGCTGGCGCGAATCGGCCGGGTGCATGCGGTCGAGGCCGAGGCAACGGCGCTCGCAGCCCTCGACCAGGCCGCCCGCAAAACCCAGGGGCTGAAGCCGGTGAGCGTCGAAAAGCGCGATCTCTTCCGCCGCCCGCTGATGACGCAGGAGTTCAAGCCGTATGACGCCGTCGTCTTCGATCCGCCGCGCGCTGGCGCGGAGTTTCAGTGCAGGGAGCTTGCCCGCTCAGCCGTGAAGAAGATCGCGGCCGTCAGCTGCAACCCGCTGACGCTGGCGCGCGATCTCGCGATCCTCGTCGAAGGCGGCTACCGCATTACCGGGGTAACGCCGATCGACCAGTTCCTCTGGACCTCGCATGTCGAGGTGGTGGCGACGCTGGCGAAATAGGCGGCTGCCTGACGCTTCGCAGTCAATGCGATCGCGATATCCGGAGCGTCAGCAACATCTTATCGATCGCCCGGTTCGCTTCCCTGCGGCAAACTCATGCGCATTGGCCGCGTTCCGAGCTTTGCGCCGGTAACGGCATCGATTGCGATCGGCTCGATCTCCGATCCTGACTCGACGTCGATATAGCGGGCGAGTTCGCCATCGCAATGGCGGTGCGCCCAAGCCCCGATCATCATCAGCACAGGCAGAAAATCGCGCCCGGCTTCGGTGAGGACATATTCTTCGCGCGGCGGCCGTTCGGAATAGAGCCGCTTCTCCAGCAGACCGTCCTCCGTCAGCGCCTTGAGACGCTTGGTCAGCATGGTCGGCACGATGCCGAGGCTCTTCCTGAACTGGTCGAAGCGGGTGAGGCCCGTATGGGCGTCGCGCAAGACCAGAATGCTCCACGCGTCACCGACGGATTGAAGGCCGCGGGCGACCGGGCATTGCGGAATCGGATTATTTTTCATTTAGTATCTTTTCGATAGTGACACGATATCGAAAAGATAGTAACAGATCGGCCAACGATGATCCACTCTTTTGGAAGCTGACGATATGACCGACAAAAACAGAAGCGTTGCACTGGTCACCGGTGCGTCCTCAGGCATCGGCCTTGCGACGGCGGAGTCTCTGGTGAAGGCCGGCTACCGCGTGTTCGGGACCAGCCGCAAACCGGCCGCCGACAGGCCCGGGATAACGATGCTGATCTGTGACGTGGCCGAGGAAGCCTCGGTGCAGGCGGCTGTTGCGGAGGTCGTCCGGCAAACCGGCCGGCTCGACCTCGTCGTCAATAATGCCGGCATCGGCCTCATCGGTGGTGCGGAAGAATCCTCGATCGCCCAGGCCCAGCGGCTTTTCGACGTCAACGTCTTCGGCGTGGCGCGCGTCGCCAATGCGGTACTGCCGGTCATGAGGAAGCAAAAGAGCGGCCGGATCATCAACATGAGCTCGATCCTCGGCCTCATCCCGGCTCCGTATAACGCCTTCTATGCCTCGACCAAACATGCGCTCGAGGGTTATTCGGAATCGCTCGATCATGAAGTGCGCAACTTCGGCATTCGTGTTGTTCTCGTCCAACCCGGCGTCACCAGAACATCCTTCGAGGAAAATCTGACGCGAGCAGACCAACCTCTTCCGGTCTATGCTTCGGAACGCGCCCGCAGCGAAGCGCTGATGCGCAAGTGGGTGGAAACGGGCGATGCGCCCGAGGTCGTCGCCGACATGGTCGTGAAAGCCGCAACCGCGAAGAAGCCGAAGCTGCGCTATTCCGCCGGCAAGCAATCGCGCCAGGTCCGCTCGCTTCGCCGCTACCTCCCCGAGCGGCTGGTCGACAGCCTGCTGCGCAAGGTCAACGAGTTTCCGGCCTCAGCCTAACGCGTTCATCGAGGACCGGATTCCGATTTCAAGCCGACAGGCTTAAACTTCCTGTCCTCGACCACGGAAACCGATTCTCAATGCGCAAGACCAAAAGACGCAATCCCTACTATGCGGGCCCGGTGTCCGATCACTTCGACGGCACGCTTTTCTTCAATCCCGAAGGCATCGAGCCGCTTGGTTTCCGCGAACTCTTGCGATGGCAATTCGGCGGCGGCCGTGAGCGATGGCCGCGGTCGGTCCCCAGCCCATATCCGGCCGCCAAGCCGGACCCCCGTGTCGGTGGCGGGGATCTGCGGGTGACCATGGTCGGGCATGCAACGTTGCTGGTGCAGGTCGCCGGGCTCAATATTCTCACCGATCCGGTGTGGTCGGAGCGGGTCAGCCCCTTCACCTTTGCCGGCCCCAGACGCGTCGTTCCACCGGGCATCGCCTTCGATGATTTGCCGCCGATCGATCTCGTGCTGGTCTCGCACAATCATTATGACCATCTCGATATCGCAACGCTGAAACGGTTGCATGCGAAGCATCGGCCGCGGATCGTGACGCCGCTCGGCAATGACACGATCATGCGCCGCGCCGTGCCCGACATACAGACGACATCGATGGACTGGGGCGAGCGCATCTCGCACGCCGGCATAAGCATCGATGCGGAGCCGGCCCATCACTGGTCCGCTCGCGGCGGCGCCGATCGCCGAATGGCGCTCTGGGCCTCGTTCGTTTTGTCGACACCAGCCGGCAAGATCTATCACGTCGGCGATACGGGCTTTCACCGCGGCATCAATTACAAAGCGGCGCAGCGGAAACACGGCGGTTTTCGCCTGGCGATTTTACCCTTCGGCGCCTATGAGCCGCGATGGTTCATGAAAGGGCAGCACCAGAATCCTGAGGAGGCGGTGATGGGGATGAAGCTGGCAAATGCGGCCTATGTGGCCGGGCACCACTTCGCCACGTTCCAGCTGACGAATGAAGCGGTCGACGCGCCGGTGAGAGCGTTGCAAGAGGCGATGCGAGAGCATGATATTGCCTCGGACCGGTTCCGGCCGCTCAGAGCCGGTGAGGTGTTCAATGTGCCGATGGTCTAATCGGTATCCGTTTGCTGCCGGGGCGCCGTTCAGCGGCGCATGAAGGCTTCGAAGGCCGCCCGGGCTTCGGCGCTTTTCAGGCGCGCGGCGAAATGACGGGCCTCGACGTCGATGCGGGCGATGACTTCTTCCCGGGAGCCGCAAATGAGATCGCGGGCGATCTTCAAGGCTTCCGGTGGCTTGGCGGCGAGTTTCGCAGCCGCGGCAATCGTCGCATTCTCCACCTCGCCCGGTGTCGTTACCTTCCAGATGAGGCCGGCCTCGCGGGCTTCCTCGGCGCTGAAGGCCTCGCCGGCGGCCAGCATGGCAAAGGCGCGCTGGTGGCCCATCACACGCGGCGCGATCAGGCTGGAAGCCGCTTCCGGCACCAAAGCCAGATCGACGAAAGGCGTGCGGAACTGGCTGCGGTCGGAGGCGATCGTCAGGTCGCAATGCAGGTTGAGGGTGGTGCCGATGCCGATCGCCAGGCCGTCGACCCCTGACACCAGCGGCTTTTCGGATCTGGCGAGCGCGTAGAGGAAATCGATCAGCTCGTCTCCCATGCTGCCGCCCATGGCAGTGGCAAGAAAATCGCCGATGTCGTTGCCGGCCGAAAAGCTGCCTTCGGTGCCGAGAAAGACCGTCACTTTGACATTCGCGTCCGTATTAGCGGCGGTGAGCGCATCGGTCATGGTGCGATACATCGCCCGTGTGAAGGCGTTCTTCTTTTCCGGCCGGTTGAAGCGGATCAGCTGAACGCCGGGATGGGCGGAAGGCTGCTCGACGATGATGTGATCGGTCATTGGATCTCCTCGGAACTTATGGGGTCTCGTCAGGCAAGCAGAATGCGGGCGGCGGCAAGGCTTGCCGCGCCGTTGACCACCCGGTCGCGCAAGGCCGCGGTCTCGGCGAGCAGGTTTTCAGCGGCGAAGCGGCAGAGCGCGATACGGCCCTCACCCTTGCCGTCGCCGCTTTCGGCCAGAGCCCCCTTTGCGAGGTAACAGCCGGTGAGCGCGAGGCCGAACAAGCGCTGATAGGAGGTGGCGCCGGCAAGCGCCTCGCTAGCCCTCCCATCGGCAAGTGCTGCCAGAAGCCAGCCGGTCGTCTCTTCGAGATCTGAAATCGCGGCGCCGAGTCTGGCGGCAGTCTCGCCGAAACCATCGAGATTGGAGCGGCTGACAGCCTCGGCGATCGCCTTCAATTCGGCAATGAAGCCCATGACCTGATCGCCGCCGGAAAGCGGCAGCTTGCGGGTGACGAGGTCGATCGCCTGGATACCGTTGGTACCCTCATAGATCGGGGCGATGCGGGCATCACGCAGATAACGCGCCGCCCCCGTCTCCTCGATGAAGCCCATGCCGCCATGCACCTGGATGCCGAGCGAGGCGACATCAACGCCGGCATCGGTTGAAAACGACTTGGCGATCGGCGTCAAAAGCGCGGCGCGCTCCTGCCAGTGGCGGCTATCGCCTGCCCGGCGCGACATGTCGAGCGCATGGGCGCAGGCATAGGATATGGCGCGCGAACCTTGGGTCAACGCCTTCATGGTGAGAAGCATACGGGCAACGTCGGGATGTTCGACGATCGGGCTCATGCCGGGCCCGGTCGCACCCGGCGCCCTGCCCTGCGTGCGTTCCCTCGCAAAGGCTAGCGCCTTCTGGGTGGCCGCCTCCGAGATCGCCACACCCTGCATGCCGACGGCGAGACGGGCATTGTTCATCATCGTGAACATGCAGGCGAGCCCCTTGTTCTCCTCGCCGACCAGCCAACCGATCGCGCCCTTTTCGCCGCCGAACCGGCCGTCGCCATAGATCATCGTACAGGTCGGCGAACCGTGGATGCCGAGTTTATGCTCCAGCGAATGGCAGAAGAGATCGTTGCGGGGTCCGAGCGAACCGTCGTCATTCACCAGGAATTTCGGCACGAGAAAGAGCGAGATGCCGCGTGTGCCGGCCGGCGCATCCGGCAGCCGCGCCAGCACCAGATGGACGATGTTGTCGGCCGCGTCGTGTTCGCCCCAGGTGATGAAGATCTTCTGGCCGAAGATGCGGTAGCTGCCGTCGGGCCGGCGTTCGGCGCGGGCCTTCAGCGCGCCGACATCCGAGCCGGCATGCGGCTCGGTCAGGTTCATGGTGCCGGTCCATTCGCCGGACACCATCTTTGCCAGATATTTGTCTTTCAGCGCGGCGCTGCCATGCGCGCTGACCGCCTCGATGGCGCCCATCGTCAGCGTCGGCGCGAGCGCAAAAGCCATGGAGCCGGAATTCCACATTTCCAGCGCCGCGACATTCAGCATATCAGGCAGGGCCTGGCCGCCGAAGGCCTCCGGCGCCGTCAGGCCGTTCCAGCCGCCGGCAATCCAGTTGCGGTAGAGATCACGCCAGCCGTCCGGCAGCCGGACCTCGCCGTCGACGAGGCGGGCGCCCTGGCGGTCGCCGATGTCGGCGAGCGGCGCCACTTCCTCTGTGGCAAAACGTCCCGCCTCGGCCAGGATGGCGTCGACGAGATCCTCGCCGAGATCGCCGAAAAGACCGTTCGACATCGCCTCGCCCATGCCGGCTACATGCTTCAATGTGAACGCGATTTCCTCAACGGGCGCCTTGTACATGCTTCCTCCTCCGTGGGTGCCTGCACCTCATGCAAAGCCCTCCCCGGCAAGGGCTAGTTGATTTTTACGTAAACGTCAATTTTGATTCATAGGCCACGACGCGATAATTCCACCCGGCATGGCGCTTTCTTCTTGCACAGTTGCGCCCATGGACGGCATGGAGAACTGTAGACAATATATCGCCCTCGCAAAGGATCGGCGACCCATGGATACATTGCCCGTCAACATACCCGGTTTCGTCTGGGCCTATCGTTTCTCGCCGGATGAAAAGACGGCGGTGCGGCTGACCAACACCGCGACGGTGGCGGATCTGACCGCCGAGAACTGTTTCTACTGGCTGCATCTCAACCTCGTCGACGCCCGCGTGCCGGCCCTGCTCGAAACGCTCGACGGACTGACGGAGGACGCGAAATCGGCATTAACGACGCATGACACGCATGCGGCTCTGACCGTCGACGAGCAGATGCTCTACGGCACGCTGGTCGATTGCCAGCGCGACTTCGACCAGGATACCAACAATCTCGGCTGGCTGCATTTCGCCATGTCGGACCGCTTCATCGTCACCACAAGGCTGCAGCCGCTGCGCAGCGTCGAGCGGGCACGCACGCTGATCGAGAAGAACCCGGGCAAATTCTCGCGGCCGGTCGATCTCTTCGAACTGCTGGTGATCGAGTTCCAGCGGACGCTGATTGCGATCGTCATCGAACTCACCGAAGAGCTGAACCAGATCGAGGATATCGTCTACGACAATGCGCCGCGCGACGAGCGCCGGCGGCTGGCGCCGGTCCGGCGAACCGTGGTCCGGCTGCACCGGCATCTGCGCACGGTGCTGGCGCTGATGCGCCGCGCGGCGGCGGCCGATGACGATGAAATGCCCTTCGGCTTCGACGATGTGGCGCGGCGGCTGACGAGCCGGTTGGAAACGGTCGACCACGATGTCTACGCTTTGCAGGACCGGGCGCGCCTGCTGCACGAAGAAATCGATTCGAAACAATCCTCCGAGACCAACCGCCATCTCTACCTGCTGTCAATCATGACGGCCTTCCTGCTGCCGCCGACGCTGGTGACGGGTTTCTTCGGCATGAATACCGCCAACCTGCCCTTCGCCGTCGGCGATTACGGCACGGAATACGCCGTGATCCTGATCATCGCCTCGATCGTCTTCGCCTGGTGGCTGCTGCGGCGGGTGGATATTCTTTGAGGGTGAGAGTTCGAGGATGACTGTTGGGAGGCGCAGTCGCTTCTATACCATCAAACGTCGCGGCACTTGCCACAGAGTTCACCCCACGCGCCGTCATCCTTGCCCCGAGGATCCACGTAGGCCTCCTCCATCAGCACCGGGCATGGATCCTCGGCTCAAGGCCGAGGATGGCGGAGGGTGGGTTAACGTTCTTGCCAAATTCGCCGCCGACGTAGCGGATGGCGCGGCGTTGCGCCTATCGCATCATGCGGGACGCGGCCACTGTCAGCATTGCGACGCTTCATCCATCTGATTTTTGACTCGGCGGTGGCAGGCAATTTAAGCGCTCGATGCCCGGGTGATCAGCTGGTTTATGCCACTACCCGCCCGGAACGGTTCTTGCACGGTTACTAATATGTTCACCGTGGGGAGGCCGGATGTCATGAAGTGGCACACACCTGGAGAATTCAGTCCGCTGATGCTCGTTGTGAACGGGCCGGAAAAATACAAGCTTATCGCGAGCCTTTGGGAGGCGGCCCAGATGCTGACGGCTTGCTGGCCATTCGACGACGGCGAAGAATATCTTACGGCTGTTATGGCATGCCGCGATGCGATCCATGGGGACCTCCCGGCTGAGGACGCGAGAGAAGCGCTGATTCGTGCTGCCAAGGAGGCAGGCATTTCGGTGATCACCGTCGTTCACTGAGTATCGCAGCCGACGATTAAAGGGGTTCACGGGCTTCTTCATGCCACCGCCCTCTCGTTACTGCTCCCCAAGTTCGACATGTCCCCTCCCCCTGTTTTTATGGGGAGAGGGTCAGGGGTAGCATTCTGCGCCTGTCAATAAGGCGAATAGCACTGCTGGCGCGGGCCGTTATAAGGCTGGAAGGTGTTGTCGTAAGCCCGATAGGAGCGGTAGCGGTTTTCGCACCAGGCAACGTGAGCCGAACCCATGCGCCGCGCGGGCACCACGTAGCGCCGCGGCGGAGCGACGATGGCGCCGCCGATCATCGCGCCGGCGCCGAAGGCGGCGAGCGGATACCAGTAGCCATTATAGCGGCGATAGCCGGGACGGTAGTACGTATAACCGCGATAGCCGCCATACCAGCCGGGACGATAATAGGCGCCGGGGCGATAGCCGGGCCGGTAGTAGTCGCGTCGGTAATAGTACTGGACATTCTCGACAGCCGAGGATTTTTCAACCTGCGGCGCGGCCGGCATCTGTATTGCCTGCGACGGCGCGAAACTCGTTAAAACGATAGCAGCGGCCATCACCGCGGTTGCCATCCTGTTTCTCAGCCCGATCATTTCTCTCTCCCATTCAACAGCGATCACCGCTGGCCTGCAACGCTTGCGAGCGAGAATGGTTCCAAAAGCCGCCGGAACCGGCAGCTTCTGGATGAGTAGAGCTTGACCCGCTCAACCGGCAGAGATCAAGCGACGGCGGAAATTTTCGCCTGGTCGCCCTGCAGGCGGTTCACCATGAAGTTCGAATACCATTCGAGGAACTGCATGACGCCGCCCTCGTGCAAGGAGGAATAGGGGCCGGGCTCATAGGCGGGCGAGTGGATGCCGAAGGCATTTTCCTCGACAATGCGGCGGTCCTGGTCGTTGGTTTCGGTCCAGACGTGCGTCAGTTCCTCGAGATTGTAATCCACGCCCTCGACGGCGTCCTTGTGGACGAGCCACTTGGTCGTCACCGCCGTCTCGTTGGCGCTGAGCGGCAGCACCCGGAAGGAGATGGCGTGGTCGCCGAGCAGGTGGTTCCACGTCGTCGGGTAGTGGAAGAGCAGCATCGTGCCGATACGATTGATCGAGATGTCGTCGGAGATCCGGCGCTGCACCGCCGGCTTGCCCGACATGGTGTAGCTTTCGGCGTCCTCGATCAGCGGCATGCGGGCGGTGCGGAACTGGCCGTCCGGCGAGATCTGGAACTTGCTCGGCAGGCCGGCGGCCTCGCAGCGCGCCCAATGGCCGGCGATCTCCGGATCGTCGGCGCCGCCGTCAGTGCCGGTGACGCTTGGGGCTTCGGGATAGGTGCGGCAGAGTTCCGGGTGATTGGCGGCGCAGTGGTAGCACTCGCGGTTGTTTTCCCAGACGAGCTTCCAGTTGCCCTTCTCGATGATCGTGCTCTGGAAAGCGACCTTGGTCTCGCCGATCCGGTGCGGCGCCATATAGGGCTCGATCTTGTCGCGCACCGGCTTGAAATCCGGGGCAACGTCGGCAAGGCAGATGAAAATATAGCCTGCGACGCTCTCGCAGTGGACGGGCTTCAGGTTGAAGCCGGTTTTGTCGAAATCGTCGCCCATGTGACGGGCAAAGGCGAGCTTGCCGTCGAGATCGTAAGTCCACTGATGATAGGGGCAGACGAGGCGCACGGAAGAGCCATGCTCCTTCGTGCAGACGCGCGAGCCGCGATGGCGACAGCTGTTGTGGAAGGCGCGGATGACATTGTCACGGCCGCGGACGATGACGACCGGATACGTGCCGATCTGGACGGTGAAATAGGCGCCCGGCTTCGGCAGTTCGCAATCATGGCCCATGAACAGCCAGTCGCGATAGTAGATCATCTCCATGTCGAGCTTGAAATAATCCTCGTCGGTGTAGAACGGCTGTTCGAGGCTGAAGCCCTCGCGGCGGTTCTTGAGCTGACGTAAAACGTTGCTGCGAATATCCATCTTCATGTCCTCGTGCACCGGCTGCCGCTTTCAGCGGAAGGCTATGGAAGCGCGCCTGCTTCCTTCTCCTGCGGGAGAATTGTTCATGACGCCATTTAATCACCTGGCATTCCTGCCGCTTGGTTGTAATGCGACATCGGCTTCGAAATTGACGACAGGATGCGCCGAGGTTTCAAAGAGCCCCTGCCAGTCGACCAGATCGTCCGACTCTGCAGGTAATTATCGTCAATTGCGACATTGCGTAAAGACCGGACCGGCAAAGAGGGCGGCTCTCCGGTATCGGCTATTGTCGCATTTACGACATCGCCGGCTTCCGCCCGATGCCCCGGTCGCTTCTTAATGCTGCGTTAAGCATACGATCTTATCCTGCTGTCGACCTCAGACCGACGAAGCATGTAGACCATGGCCAGACTCCGCTATTTCGACGCGAAAGAAGTAATCCGGCCGCAGGAGCGGCAACTGGTTGCCGCGCATTCCGAATTCCTGCGCACCGGCCGCATCCCCCGCGACCGGCGCCACTGGCTGGCCGAGGAAAGGCGCTACCTCACCCATGACGAGGTCGCCGAAAAGACCGGCCGCAAGCTGCAGGCGGCCGGCGAGAAGACGCATCAGCACATCAACGGCTTCCACCACTCGATTCAGTTTCCGAAGATGATCTTCCATCGGACGCTGCAAGACAGCCCACATCTCGGTTATTGCCACGTCACCGCGGCGCGCACGAAATTCGCCCGCTACGAAGAGGTCAGCTGGGCCTTCTACATCGCCAACTTCTATTCCGACATCGGCGACAACGACAACTTCTTCGAACGGATCGATGTCGGCTATTCCCGGATGTATTTCGCCGTCGCGATTAAGCCTGGCGAGGAATCCGCCGAAAAGATGACGATCGACCGGTCGGTGCGCGGCAATGGGCTGCTCTTTCGCACCCACGATCCGCAGGCGGCGATCCGAAACATCCTGCTGCTCGGCGCCCGCAACGAACAGCTGCGCGAAATCATCCGCCAACTGTGAGCGAACAAGGCGATTGATCGTAAGCGGCGGAAAGCCTAATGACTGCCGGAACCAGAGACGGGCAGCATATGGCACGCATCATTGACATCAGGGCAGACAGGCAGGCGGCGCTCGAAGCGGCCTGTGCCGCTCTTTCCGATGGCTTTGCCATCGCCATGCCGACGGAGACCGTCTACGGCCTTGCGGCCGACGCCACCAATCCGGCCGCCATCACCCGCATCTATGAGACCAAGGGACGGCCGCGCTTCAACCCGCTGATCTGCCATATGGCCGATCTCGAGATGGCCGGACACCATGCCGAGTTCGACCCCGTATCGCGGGCGCTCGCCGAAGCCTTCTGGCCCGGCCCGCTGACGCTCGTGCTGCCGCTGAGGCCCGCAAGCCCGATCCACGCGCTGGCGACCGCCGGTCTCGACAGCGTCGGCGTGCGCGTGCCCAAGGGCTTCGCCGGCACCTTGATCGGCGCCTTCGGACGGCCGCTCGCAGCGCCGAGCGCCAACACCTCAGGCGCCATCAGCGCGACCAGTGCGGCCCATGTCGAAGCCGATCTCGGGGCGAAGATCCCGTTGATCCTCGATGCGGGACCGAGCGCCGTCGGCGTCGAATCGACGATCGTCAAGGTGGAGGGCGACCGGGTGAGGCTGCTTAGGCCCGGAGGCTTGGCGGCGCGCGAAATCGAACGCATTGCCGGCCGGCCACTGCTGCGCGCCAAAAAGGCTTCGGCGGCCATCGAGGCGCCTGGCATGCTCGCCTCGCATTATGCGCCGAGCGCCAGCGTGCGCCTCAATGCGACGGCGGTGGAACCCGGCGAAGCGCTGATCGCCTTCGGCGGTGCGTCGGTCGAAGGCGCACGCGCGGCACGCATCGTTCTCGATCTCAGCCCGGCCGGCGACCTGGCGGAAGCGGCGGCCAATCTTTTCGACTATATGAAGCGGGCCGATGCCAGCGGGGTGTCGAGCATCGCCTTTTCGCCAATCCCGGACGAGGGACTCGGCGAAGCCATCAACGACCGGCTACAAAGGGCCGCCGCGCCCCGCGCGACTGCCTGACCTGATAGAAGCGATAGAGGATCGACCTGATGAGCAGTGCCGGCATTTCCACCGATCTTCTCGACCGTTTCGCCGGCATCGTCGGCGAGAAATATGCACTTCGCGGCGAGGCCGATCTGGCGCCGCATCTGATCGAAAACCGCGGTCTCTATCATGGCTCTTCCCCTCTCCTGCTGAAGCCTGGTTCGGTCGAGGAAGTCTCCAAGATCATGAAGCTTGCGACCGAGACTAAAACGGCGATCGTGCCGCAGACCGGCAATACCGGCCTCGTCGGCGGCCAGACGCCGCGCACCGGCCAGGCCGATATCATCCTGTCGCTCGAACGCATGACGAGGATCCGCGACGTCGACCCGGTGGCGAACGTGCTGGTCGCCGATGGCGGCGCGATCCTGGCCGATGTGCAGAAGGCGGCCGAGGCGCATGGTCGGCTCTTTCCGCTGTCGCTCGGCTCGGAGGGCTCCTGCCGCATCGGCGGCAATCTCTCCACCAATGCCGGCGGCACGGCCGTGCTTGCCTATGGCAATATGCGCCAACTCTGCCTCGGCCTCGAAGTGGTGCTGCCGACCGGCGAGATCTGGGATGGCCTGCGCCGGCTGAAGAAGGACAATACCGGCTATGACCTACGCGATCTCTTCATCGGCGCCGAAGGCACGCTCGGCGTCATCACCGGGGCGGTGCTGAAGCTGTTTCCCCAGCCGCTCGGCCATCAGGTGGCGTTTGCCGGCCTCAATTCGGTCGAGGATGCGCTCGCCCTCTTCAACCTTGCCGCCAGTCTGTGCGGCACCTCGCTGACCGGTTTCGAGCTGATGCCACGCTTCGGCGTCGAGATCACCACCCGCCACATCGACGGCGTGCGCGATCCGCTGGAAGCGGCATACCCCTGGTACGTGCTGATCGACATTTCGACGTCGGATTCGGCCGAGACGGCGGAGCGGATGATGAACGGCGTGCTGGAACAGGGCTTCGAGGCCGGGCTGGTGCAAGACGCCGCGATCGCCGCCTCGGTCGCCCAGCAGAAGGCGATCTGGCATATGCGCGAGAGCATGTCGGATGCGCAGAAGCCGGAAGGCGGTTCGATCAAGCACGATGTGTCCGTGCCGGTGTCGAAGATCCCGCATTTTATGGCCGAGGCGGAAAAAGCCGTGATGGCGGCCATGCCGGGCGCCCGCATCTGCGCCTTCGGCCATATGGGTGACGGCAATATTCATTACAATATTTCCCAGCCGATCGGCGCCGACAAGGACACCTTCATCGCGCGCTGGCGCGAAATGAACCATATCGTCCACGGGCTGGTGCTCGCCCATGGCGGCTCGATCTCGGCCGAACACGGCATCGGCCAGCTGAAGCGCGACGAACTGGCGGCAATCCGCCCGGCGATCGAAATCGAGCTGATGCGCCGCATCAAGCGCGCCTTCGATCCCGCCAATATCATGAACCCAGGAAAGGTCGTCAGTCTCGAGGTGTGAGCGGCGGCAGTCAGGGAATTGTCCCTCGTCCGCCTGCGGGCAGGGACCGTTGTCGAGCGCCCTGATTGGCTCTCCCGTCGACCTCACACTCCGTCATGCTCGGCCTTGAGCCGAGCATCCACACCGCATCCACCAGTAGCGGCGACATGGATCCCAGGCTCAAGGCCTGGGGTGACGGAGTATGGGATTAGCTTTTCGCCAAACGAAACGGGTGCGCCGGCTTCACCGCCGTGGGCGAGACGAGTGGCTCACCCCCCGGTAAGGTTACGGTGAGGGGCCGCCACCCGCGCCGCTCTGCGCGCTCCTGCCTGAACCACCTTAAGCCTGCTGCGTGCCGCCGCCGGTCAGGATCTGCAGGGCCGGTGACTGCTGGGTGCTGTTCTGGACGTCGTACATCGCGGTAAAGCGCCGCAGCAGCTTGTCGACCTTCTTCGGATCCTGGAGGTCCTCGAGCTTGACGAAACGATTAATGAGATCGGCCTGCTTGGCGACGTCCATGCTCGATATCTGAGCTGGCAGGCTGTAGGCTGTGGTGATGACCTGATAGAGCGCCTTGTCGCCGAGGATCGAATAGATCGAGGTGATGCTCGGGGCCTTGCGGCTGAAATAGAGCGCCAGGCGCACACCGTCGTTGCTTTCGCCTTGCTGGGTTTCCAACGTCTGCTTGATGAAGAGGTCCTGCGTATGCGCCTCGGCCGCCTTGTTCTGGATGGCGCCGATCTTGGCGCGGGTCAGATTGCCGTCCTTGTCGAAGTTGAAGGCGGCGACGATATCCTTGAAGCGCGCATCGGCCTTGGTGTTGAGGTAGCTCTTCTTGTCGTCGGGATCGGAGGTGAAGATCTTCTTCAGCGTCGCCTTGTCATAATCCTTCGGGTCGAGGTTGTTCGCCTTCAGCACCAGATCGGTCAGGCGGCTGTCATCGAGGAAATCGTCGAGCGACTGTACCTTGGCCATGCCCTTGGCGAAATAATCCACCTCGGTCGTCGCATCCTTCGATGCCTTGTCCTTCACCGGGCCGGCCTTCAGCAGCATGGTGACATGCGCCTTGTAATCTGTGGCGTATTTGGCCAGGGTCGCGTCGGGCAGCGCCTGCAGAGGTGCTGCCGCCTTGCCGTCGGGGCCGAAGTTGAAGGCGCGGGCAAGGTTGGTGATGCGCTCGTCCTTCAATGAGGCGATATAGCCGTTCGGATCGTAGGCATCGCTGGTCAGGATCTTGCGCATCATCGAGCGCGGGACTTCCTGGTCCGTCAGGCCGAAGGCCTGCAGCGCCACGTGATAGGGGTCGGGCAGATTGTCGTTGCTCTTCTTGAAATCGGCCGAAGCATTGGTGCGCAGGAAATCGTTGACGGTCTTGATCTCGGCCGTATCGAGCAGGCTGGTGCTGTCGGCCATCATGCTCGAGTAATTGTCGGCGACCTCTTCGATCGCCTCGTCGCGCTCGTCGTCATAGCGCGCCATGTAGTTGTCATTGGTGGTCTGCGCCTGATCGGCGGTCTGGACCGAGCTGACGGCCGGCAGCGATCCGTCGGCGGCGAAATTGAAATCGGCGTTGAGATCGGCATGGCCGGCGGCTGCGGCAGCCGTCGCATCGGTCAGGATGCTCTTCAGCTCGGCGTCCGAGATGTCGAACGGCAGATCGTAGGTGCTCTTCAGGAAATTGGTGATCGCGGGATCGGCGATGAGCTCGTCGACATTGGCGATCGTCGCCATGCGGGACGAATAATCGTCGGTGCGCGCTCCGGCGGCAATCTTCGTGTTCGTGGTCTGGCTCGAGGTCTGCGCCGCCAAGCCATCCTCGAGCGATCCATCGGCCTTGAAATTGAAGGCGGCGGCGACATCCGCATAGGTGCCGGTGCCGCTCTGATCGGTCAGGATGGCGCGAAGATCGACGTCGCTGACGGTGGACGGGATGCCGTAGGCATTGCGCACGAAGTTGTTGAGCTTCTGGTCCGCCAGCAACTGATCGACGTTCGAGATCCCGGCGATGGTCGACTGGTAATAGACGGCCGCACTGTCGGCCTTGCTTGACGTGTTGGCGCTTTGTGCGGCGGTCTGCGTGGCATAAAGCGTTGCGACCGACCCATCCGTCTTGAAATTGAAGAGATCGTGAACGTCGCTATAGCCCTGGGCGCTGGCTGCCGCGGGATCGACGAGGAAGGTCCGCAGCGTCGCGTCGGAGACGCTGTCGGCGATCTGCATGCTGGTTCTGAGATAGCTGACCGCGACGGGATCGGACATGATGTCATCGACATTGGTGACATTGCCGATCATCGCGTTGAAGTGGGCCGCGTTCGCCGCCGATTTGTCGGTGGTCGACTTGCGTTGCGCGGCGGTCTGAATCACCGAACCGTTGATCGACCCATCCGCATTGAAGTTGAAGTCGGCATTGAGGCCGGCCTGCCCCTGGGCGGCGGCATAGGCCGAGTCGGTCAGGATGTTCTTCAGCTCGGCATTGCTGAAATTCACGCCGAGGCCATAGGCATCCTTGATGTAGCGCGCCATGACGCTGTCGCCGAGCAGGTCGTCGACATTGGTGATGCCGCTCGATTGCGAGGTCACGCTATAATAGTTGGCGGTGCTCGAGGCGGCCGACGCCAGCTTGTTCGCCTGGTCGATCGTCTGGGCGCGGGCCGTGGTCGAGGTCGAACCGTCCGACTTGAAGTTGAAGGCGTTATAGACATTGGTAAAGCCCATCAGCTGGGCATAGCTTGGATCGGTCAGGACCATGCGCAGCGCCGGCGCGGTGAAGTCGGCGCCCATGCTGTAGGCGGTCTTGATGTAGGAGGTCAGGCGGGCGTCGGCGACGAGATCGTCGACATTGGTGATCGTGCCGATCTTGGCGGTATAATAGGCCTTGTTGTAGTCGGCCGCCGTCTTGCTGACGTAGACAACGTCGGAACCGACCGCATTGTCGATGATGACGGATTGGGAATTCAGCGTGTAGGTCTCGATGACCGAGGCCTTCTGCGCCGCCGTCTGGGCCGTGCCGGTGACGGTGCCGTCGGCGTTGAAGCTGAACTGGGCGGCAAGCGCCTTGTACTTGTCGCCGCCCTGCGTGTTGACGACGCTTGTCGGGTCGCTGAGATCGCTCGTCAGCACCTGCCGCAGAAAATCTTTCGACGCATAGGTGGGATCGATCTTGAAGGTCTTCAGCACATAGGTCCGCAGCCTTGTGTTGTTGACCAGGTCGTCGACGGTCTGCACGCTGTCGATATTATTGCTGTAATAGGTGCTCTCGGCGGCCGCGGCCTTGTCGGCATCGACGAAGGACTGCTTGTAGAGGCCGATCAGATCGTCCTCCTGGGCATCCGTCTGTACGTCCTTGTCAGGCGCGTTGAAATTGAAGGCGGCCGCGAATTCACGGTAGCGCGTATCGGAGAGCTTGTTGGCGTAGCTGTTCGGGTCGGTCAGATCGCTCTCGAGCACCTTCTTCATGAAGGCCTTGGCATAGGTCATGTCCTCGAGGCCATAAGCCTTCATGGCGTAGCTGTAGAGCTTGTAGTCGCCGAGGAAGTCGTCGACGTCTTTGACCTTGTTGATGTTGTCGGCGTAGTACTGGGCATCCTTCTTGACCGTCGCCTGCGCCGCAACCTTGTTGAGGCTCGACGTCATGTCCTTCGACAGGATCGTGTACGCGAGGGAGGCCGTGATCATGAAAAGCGCCCTTTTTGGCAAAATCTCTAAAAGAACGACGAACTGCTGGTAGGCACATTTTGCCACGCAAAACTTACCCGAGACTTACCTTTGGATTGCGCCATTTCAGGACAGCGGGCCGTTCACCTTCCGGAAACCCTGCCGGATTCGGTTTTGATAACCATCAAGGGAGGCAAAGTTTTCTTAACCGCAATTTTTAAGCTGTACGGAAGGGGGGCCGCCTATTGTCGGCCATAGAGGACGAAAAGTCCCGAGGAGAAGACCGCAAACCGGCTCTCAGGTAAGACAAGGGTAGAATGAAATGAACAATCCCGTTTTGAAGCCCGCTTGGGCCGACACGACGCTGCGTCTGGATCCGTCCCGCTTCCCGCAGCAGGTCAGCTACGCCATCCATGATTGTTCGGATGACGTCAGCATCACGATAGACGAACGCGGCGCAGTCCTGCGGAAAGTCCTTCCCTCCAGCGGCCTGCCGCTCTCGATTGCCCTGCCGAGGCGCGTCTTCAAGGGTGTCGCCGCCCGCGCCATCGACCATGGCGACGGCGAGGTCACCGTCACGCTCGAGCTTCACCATGCGGATCCGGAACTCTGCATTCCGCTGCTCGTCGCCCATGATCTCAGCGACATCGCCGCCGACTGGCGCAGCTGGTCGGAGGCCTTCCGCATTCCGATGCTGATGGTCGAAGCCGATGGCGTCGCGCGGCCGCTCGAAGACCATATCGGGGCGCTGCGCACCAGTGACCTCAAGCCGCGCCGCCGTCATTCCTACTTCGCCAATCGCCGTCCGCGCTTCCTCGTGCGCCGCACCACCGGGCAGCTGGGCGTCGCCATGAAGATCGAAGGCAAGGAAATCATCGCCCGCAACTGACCGAAATCGCGACAGCGCCATTTCGGCGGTAGGATCTCGGAAAATTTCGAAACCCGGCGCTTGTGCCGGGTTTTTCGTTTCACGCGTCGTTGCCCTCAGGGAAGGGCGAAGAGCAGCGAAAAGAACAGGCCTAGGAAGATGGTCAGGCCGACGCGGTTGTTCGACTTGAAGAGCGCCAGGCATTGGGCGGGATCGTTGATATCAAGCCGGATGATCTGCCAGGCGAACATGCCGGCCGCGCCGAACAAGGCCAGAAAGGCGATGAGATTGGCGCCGGCGAGCGCGAAGGCCGCAAACATCAGTACCAGCGTCAGCCCATAAAGGCCGATCAGCCACTGCCTCGTCTGATCACCGAAAAGGCGGGCGGTGGAGCGCACGCCGATCAGCTCGTCATCCTCCTTGTCCTGATGCGCATAGATCGTGTCGTAACCGATCGTCCAGGCGACGGAGGCGGCGTAGAGCAGGATGGCGGCAAAGGAGAGGCCGCCCAGAATGCCGGCCCAGCCCATCAGCGCGCCCCAGGAAAAGGCAAGGCCGAGGTAGAATTGCGGCCAGTCGGTGAAGCGTTTGGCATAGGGATAAAGCGCCACGATGCCTAGCGAGAGCAGGCCGAGAAAGACGGTGAACCAGTTGAACTGCAAGAGCACGAAAAGGCCGACCAGCGCCTGAATGCCGATGAAGATCTTCGCGCGGGCGCGGGTGACGCGGCCGGAGGGCAGCGGACGCGAGCGGGTGCGCGCCACTTCCATATCGATCTCGTGATCGACGAGATCGTTATAGGTGCAGCCGGCGCCGCGCATGGCGACGGCGCCGATGAAATAGAGGAAAAGATGGGACACCAGCAGGCTGCCGGAATAGAGCCCTTGACCGATCGCCGCATTGGAGGCGAGCGTGGCCGACCAGAAGCACGGCCACATCAAGAGCTCCCAGCCGATCGGGCGATCCCAGCGTGCCAGCTGCGCATAAGGCCAGAGCCATGGCGGCAGGATCCGGTAGACCCAGTTATCGGAAGGTGCGTCGGAGACGCGATCGTTGAACTCGCCGGTATCTTGCATGCCATTCATCTAGCGGCGGGCTGGCGATCCGGTCAAGAAGTGATCGCGACGGCGCTAAAAGCGAGTCGCATTAAATTTGGTTCGTATGACGCGCTTTGGCTCTTTGTTTATGCATGTCGTTAACCCGGAACCGCGGCACACTTCCGGGCGACATGCGTTAAGTTTACGCATGTCGTTGCCCCGGAACCGCGGTACACTTCCGGGCGACATGCGTTAAGTTTATGCATGTCGTTGCCCCGGAACCGCGGTACACTTCCGGGCGACATGCATTAAATCACTGCAGCGAGAAATTGAACCTGTAAGTCGCTGAGACACCGATGAGCACCTGGTTCCTCGAGCCGCGCTGCCGCACGAGACTGCTGTCGGCCGCCGGACCCGCCAGTCGCTTGTATTCGAGGAAAGAGCTGGCCGACAGGTTCTCCGTCGCCTTCCATGTCAGAGCCGCGCCGGCGCCATAGGACTGGATGCCCGACGACGGCTTGTATTGATCAAGCCCGCTCGCCGCCGACTGTTTGGCGTTGACGCCGTAATAGGCGTCGTAATAGCCGCTGGTGGCGAATGTCGCGCGTGGACCGCCTGACAATTGCAGGTCGGGGGCGATATCGGTGAAGGCATCGACGGCGAGATCGGCAACGACCCCGTCATGGGAGCGGATGCCCTGGCGAACTTCGGCGCGGGCGCGCAGGAAATCGGTCGGATAAACTTCGACGAAGCCGCCGGCTTCCGCGCCCCATTTGACCTTCTTCATGCCCTTCAGCTCATGACCGTCGCCCTCGTCGCGCGAAGGCACGAATTTGCCGACGATGCCGGCGCGGAAAGCACCATTATCCATGAGGGCGAAGGACGGATTGTCGTTGCGCGAGGAAAAGCGCGGAGCCGAACCCTGCCGGCCGGCCGAAATCAGCGGGCTGAACCGGAATTCGTAACGCCGCGAGCCCTCGAATTTCGGCGCGGAGAAGCCGGCGACACCGACGCTCAGATACCAGTCGCCGGACCAGAAATGCTGGCCGCTTTCCTGCGCGAGCGCCAAGGCCGGGGATGAAAAGGCAATAGCCAGGGAGATCGATACGACTGATCGATGAAACACGTCCGCACTCCAGAAAACGCAAAAACAAAGCCGCGGAGGGCGGCGGTGGCTAGACTTATCCCGATGTTGTTACCCCAATGTTAACCACGGCGCGCAAAGGGCGCCCATGAAAGGCGTGCCAACGACAATTTCATCGTTCTGAAGAGACATCACCGCAAACCCACCCCGCTGCACCCCTACCGCTGGTTCCACTGACGAATGACCGGTTCGGCCAAATCGTGTTCGTAACCGAGCACGCTGATGCTTGTCGTATCGAGGGAAAAAAGCGCGCCGCCCTGCGGCGGCAGGCCGAGCCAACGGGCGGCAAGCACGCGCAGGAAATGCGAACTGGAGAAGATCAAGACGGGAGCACCCGCCTGGCGAAGCGCCTCGACGACGGCGTCGGCACGGGCGCCGACATCGGCGGCCGTTTCGCCATTTGGGCAGCCGTCGCGAAAGAGCTGCCATCCGGGGCGCTTCCCCAGAATCTCCTTCGTCGTGATGCCTTCATAGGCGCCGTAGTCCCACTCGGCGAGATCCTCACGGATCACCGCGCCCGAGCCGAAGCCGGCGAGCGCGCAGGTCTTGCGGGCCCGCTCGGAGGGGCTTGACCAGACGGCAGCGAAGGAGAGGCCCGACAGCCGCTCGGCAAGCTTGCGGGCGGCGGCCTCGCCCACGTCCGTCAGCGGAATGTCGCTGCGTCCGGTGTGGCGCCCCGACCGGCTCCATTCGGTCTCGCCGTGGCGGACGAGGTAGATCTCGGGAAACGCGCTGCTCATCGGCATGTCCTCTCATAGGTCCGACCGCTGTCGCTCAGAAGGTCACCTTTTCCAGCGGCGGGCGCCGCGCCTCGAATTCCTTCAGCTTGGCTTCATTCTCCGCGATGTAGTTGCGGTTGTCGGGAACGGCGAACTGGTTCTTGGCGATCTGGATCTGCAGGATGAACAGCTCGTCCCAGCGGAAGCCCATTTCGGAACCGGCGAGATAGAATTCCCACATGCGGAAGAACTGCTCGTCGTAGAGCGCCACCGCTTCAGCCCTGCGCGCTACGAAACGCTCGCGCCAATGACGCAGCGTATAGGCATAGTGCATCGGCAGGATTTCGACATCCCTGACCAGCAGCCCCGCCTTTTCGAGCGGCGCCACCACCTCGCCGACCGAGGGGATATAGCCGCCGGGGAAGATATATTTCTCGATGAAGGCGTTGGTGGCGAAGCTCGGTTTCGGGCGGCCGATCGAATGCAGCACCATGACGCCGTTGTGGTCGAGCAGGTCCGCCACCTTGCGGAAGAAATTGCCGTAATTGCCGATGCCGACATGTTCGAACATGCCGACCGAGACGATGCGGTCGAATTTCCGGCCGTTCATGCTGCGATAGTCCTGCAGCTCGAAACGCACGCGATCGGACAGACCGCGTTTTTCGGCGCGGGCGCGGGAGACCTTCAGCTGCTCTTCGCTCAGCGTAATGCCGGTGAACTCGGCGCCTTCCGTCGCCTCCGTCAGATACATGCCCATGCCGCCCCAGCCGGAGCCGATCTCCAGGATCCGCTGGTTGGGCTGAAGCAGAAGCTTCGCGGCGATGTGGCGTTTCTTGGCAAGCTGCGCCTCGTCGAGTCCGATGCCCGGCGGCTCGAAATAGGCGCAGGAATATTGCCAGTCCTCGTCGAGAAACAGATCGAAGAGCTTGGCCGACAGGTCGTAATGGTGGGCGACATTGTGTTTGTTGCGGTTGACCGGAACGCGGCTCTTCAGCTGCTGCCAGGCAATGCGGCCGACGAGCAGCGCCGCCATCTTGAAATCGAAGATCTCGTTGGTGGTGTTCTGCTTCACCAGCGACAGGAAATCGTAGATGTTGCCCTGTTCGAGAATGAACCGGCCCTGCATGTACATTTCCCCGAGTTTCAGGGTCGGATCGCTGCGGATGGCGTCCTCGGCCTCCTGATCGGCAAGGCGGGCGGCCACCATGTCGCCGGTGCCGTCGCCGATCATGTGGGTCTCGCCATTGGCAAGGGTAAGTTTCAACGAACCCTTGCGGATGATTTGCTGGACGATCGATAAGAAAGCCGACGCCATGGACGCCTCGCAAATGTGACAGGATGGTCACATCAACTTAATAACTCTCCCTCGCCTTACAAGCGCCGGATTTAGCAGTCCGCGCAGAACGCTGCCAAACTGTGGCATTTTTGCCAGAATACCGGCTAAACCCTTATTTTCTCTTCATGGCTTCGGCGAGTGCCGCGCCGAAAGCCCCCTGACTCTCCGGTTTCGGAGCTGCAGGCCGGCGCTCGGTCTGCGGCCGGCTGCCCTGACTTGCGCGAGAATCACCCCGCGGCTGAGACGCCGAAGAACCGTCGTCGCGTCGCATGGAGAGACCGATGCGCTTGCGCTTGGCATCGACTTCCACGACCCGCACCTTGACGACATCGCCCGCCTTGACGACCTCGTGCGGATCTTTGACGAAACGATCGGCAAGCTGCGACACATGCACCAGACCGTCCTGATGCACGCCGATATCGACGAAGGCGCCGAAGGCGGCGACATTGGTGACGGTGCCTTCGAGCACCATGCCGGGCGTCAGGTCGGAAATCTCGTTGACACCCTCGGCGAAGGTCGCAGTCTTGAAGCTCGGACGCGGGTCGCGGCCGGGCTTTTCCAGTTCCGAGAGGATGTCTTTCACCGTCGGCAGACCGAATTTCTCGTCGATGAACTGACGCGGATCGACCGATTTCAAGACGGCACTGTCGCCCATCAGCGCCCGCAGATCGCGGCCGCAGGCAGCGACGATCTTCTTGGCGACGCCGTAGGCTTCGGGGTGGACCGAGGAGGCATCGAGCGGCTCCTTGCCGTTCGGAATGCGCAAGAAGCCGGCGCATTGCTCGAAGGTGCGGCCGCCGAGTCTTGCGACCTTCAGCAGATCGCGCCGCGTCTCGAAACGGCCCTCGCTGTCGCGATGGCGGACGATGGCCTCGGCGATCGAGGGCCCGAGGCCGGAGACGCGGGAGAGCAGCGGCGCAGACGCGGTGTTCAAATCGACGCCGACAGCGTTCACCGCGTCTTCGACGACCGCATCGAGCGAACGCGACAGCTTCTGCTGGTCGACATCGTGCTGATACTGGCCGACGCCGATCGACTTCGGTTCGATCTTGACGAGCTCGGCGAGCGGATCCTGCAGGCGGCGCGCGATGGAGACGGCGCCACGCAGCGACACGTCGAGATCGGGAAACTCCGCCGCGCCGGTCGCCGAGGCGGAATAGACCGAGGCGCCCGCTTCCGAGACGATGACCTTGGTCGGCTTCGGCGCTGGCAGTTCGGCCAGCATGTCGGCCACCAGCTTTTCCGTTTCGCGGCTGCCGGTGCCGTTGCCGATCGAGATCAGCTCGACATTGTGCTTGCGGATCAGTGAGGCGAGTTCGATCTGGGCGCCGCGCACGTCGTTGCGCGGCTGGAAGGGATAGACGGTCGAGGTCGCAACCACCTTGCCGGTGCCGTCGACGACGGCGACCTTGACGCCGGTGCGGATGCCGGGATCGAGACCCATCGTCGCGCGCGAACCGGCGGGGGCAGCCAATAGCAGGTCCTTGAGGTTGCGGGCGAAGACATGGATCGCCTCCTCTTCGGCCCTTTCGCGCAGCTCGCGCATCAAGTCGAGCGATAGCGACATGGAAAGCTTGACGCGCCAGGTCCAGCTGGCGACCTCCATCAGCCAGCGGTCGCCGGGACGGCTTGCACCGATCTCATAGGCCGCCGCGATCATGCGTTCGACCGGCTTGTTCGGCGAAGCGATCTCGGCATCGGCCTCGATCGTCAGCGTCAGCACCTCCTCGTTCCAGCCGCGCAGCATGGCGAGCGCGCGGTGGCCAGGCGCCGTCGCCCAGCGCTCGGAATGATCGAAATAGTCGGAGAACTTCTCGCCGGCCGCCTGCTTGCCGTCGACGACCCTGGCCTTCAACAGCGCAGCCTGGCGCAGATGGGCGCGCAATTTGCCGAGCAGATCGGCATTTTCGGCAAAGGCTTCGGCGATGATATCGCGCGCGCCTTCCAGCGCCGTCTTCACGTCGGGCACATCAGCCGCGACGAAGCCTTCGGCGAGCGCCGCCGGTTCGCGGCCGCGATCGGCCAGGATCGCCTCGGCGAGCGGCCCGAGGCCGCGTTCGCGGGCGATCTCGGCGCGGGTGCGGCGCTTCGGCTTGTAGGGCAGATAGAGATCCTCGAGCTCGGCCTTGGTTTCGGCGCCCGCGACCTTCGCCATCAGCTCGTCGGTCATCTTGCCCTGGCCGGTGATCGATTCGACGATCGCGTCGCGCCGGGCTTCAAGTTCGCGCAGATAAACCAGCCGCTCGGCGAGGTTGCGCAGCTGGGTGTCATCGAGCCCGCCCGTCACTTCCTTGCGGTAGCGGGCGATGAAGGGCACGGTGGCGCCTTCGTCGAGCAGCTCGATGGCGGCCTTGGCCTGGTCGGGCCGTGCATTGATTTCGGCCGAGATGCGGGCGGCGAGGAAACGGAGATCAGCGGCCATGGGATTTCCTATGTCGACGAAAGTTGCGGGACCATAGCGGCGAAAAGCGGCAAGGCAATGCCCGAGCGTGGTTTCCACAGCGGAAGTTGATGGATTGGGGGATCCGGCAGGCGTGTTGCCGTGTGGCCCCCTCATCTGCCTGCCGGCATCTTCTCCCCCAGGGGAGAAGGGACATGCCGCGCTGCTTTCCTCCATCACAACGGCAGCGGCAAGAATGGGTCGCTGCCGCACCTCCCCTTCTACCCATCGGGGAGAAGGTGGCCCGAAGGGTCGGATGAGGGGGCCACACGGCACAACGCTACCAACCAGCCACCCCATCGCTCTCTTCCGTTTTTGCGGTTGTGCAGATGCGGCATTCTTTGATAGCAGAAGCAACGTTTTTGGATCGCCCTGCCCCGCGGGCGCAAGGAAAAGAGTGACATGCCAAACCTTCTTCTCGAACTTCGCTCCGAAGAGATTCCGGCCCGCATGCAGCGCAAGGCTGCCGGCGACCTGAAGAAGCTCGTCACCGATGCGCTCGTCGAAGCGGGTCTGTCCTATGAGGGCGCGCGCGAATACTGGACGCCCCGGCGGCTGGCGCTCGACATCCACGGCCTGACGGCGCGCTCGGCCGATGTGCGCGAGGAGCGCAAAGGACCGCGCACCGACGCCAACGAAAAGGCGATCGAGGGCTTCCTGCGCGGCGCCGGCCTTTCCTCGGTCTCCGAGGCGCAGGTGGTGAGCGATCCGAAGAAGGGCGATTTCTACGTCGCGGTGATTTCAAAGCCGGGCCGCGCGACGGAGGAAATCGTCGCCGAGGTGATGCCCGGCATCATCCGCGATTTTCCCTGGCCGAAATCGATGCGCTGGGGCAAGGCTTCCTCCAAACCGGGCGCGCTGCGTTGGGTGCGGCCGCTGCAGTCGATTGTCTGCACCTTTGGCCCGGAGCATGAAGAAACCGTCGTCATCCCCTTCGAGATCGACGGCATCACCGCCTCCAACGTCACCTACGGCCATCGTTTCCATGCGCCCGAGGTGATCACCGTGCGGCGCTTCGACGATTACGCGGCGAGCCTGGAAAAGGCGAAGGTCATCCTCGACGCCGAGCGGCGCAAGGACATCATCCTGCATGATGCCCGCGACATCGCCTTTGCCAACGGGCTCGAGCTGGTGGAAGACGAAGGCCTGCTGGAGGAAGTCTCCGGCCTCGTCGAATGGCCGCAGGTGCTGATGGGCAGCTTCGAGGAGGATTATCTTTCCATTCCCTCCGAGATCATCCGGCTGACGATCAAGACCAACCAGAAGTGCTTCGTGACGCGCAAGCAGGGCGAAGAGACGCTGTCGAACAGGTTCATCCTGGTTTCCAACATCCAGGCGCATGACGGCGGCAAGGAGATCGTCCACGGCAACGGCAAGGTGGTGCGGGCCCGGCTTTCGGATGCCCTGCATTTCTGGAAGCGCGACCAGGGCGACATGCCCGATCTCGACACGCTGAAAGCATCTGCAGCAAAATTCGGTCTCGACCTGACGAAGCCGCTCGACCAGCGCATGGCCAAGCTCGATGCGCTCGACGTGACCTTCCATGCCAAGCTCGGCACGCAGGGGGACCGGGTCGCCCGCATCCGTGCGCTGGCAAAGGAGCTCACCGCTATCACTGGCGCGGATGCGGCTCTCGTCGATCGCGCCGCCGTGCTTGCCAAGGCGGATCTGCGCACAGAGGCCGTCGGCGAATTCCCGGAGCTGCAGGGTCTGATGGGGCGCAAATATGCGGTACTGCAGGGCGAAAACCTCTCCATGGCCGCGGCGATCGAGGATCATTACAAGCCGCAGGGTCCGTCGGACCGCGTGCCGGAGGACAAGGTGGCGATTACGCTGGCGCTTGCCGACAAGCTCGACACGCTGACGGGCTTCTGGGCGATCGACGAGAAGCCGACGGGTTCGAAAGACCCGTTTGCGCTGCGGCGTGCCGCCCTCGGCGTCGTTCGCATCCTGCTGGAACGCAGGGTCCGCCTGCCGCTGCTGGCGACGACCAAGGATGGTGATCTGCTCTCCTTCTTCCATGATCGTCTCAAGGTCTACCTGCGCGACCAGGGCGCCCGGCACGATCTGATCGACGCCGTGCTGACGCCCGAGGCCGACGACCTGTTGATGGTGGCGCGCCGCGTCGAGGCGCTGACGGCCTTCATCACCTCGGAAGACGGCAAGAACCTGCTCGCCGGCACCAAGCGCGCGACGCAGCTGCTCGCCGCCGAGGAGAAGAAGGGCACCGTCATCGCCGACGGCGTTTCGCCGGCGCTCTTCAGGCTCGATGCCGAGAAGGAGCTGTTCGCCGCCATATCGAGCGCTTCGAAGGACGCGGCCAATTCCGTTGCCGGCGAAGATTTCCGCTCCGCGATGGAAGCGCTTTCCAAGCTGCGCGGCCCGGTCGACCGCTTCTTCGAAGACGTGCTCGTCAACGACGAGGACGCCGCGATCCGCGCCAACCGCCTCGCCCTGCTCAGACTGATCCGCGAGGCAACGGGAACGGTGGCGGATTTCTCGAAAATTTCGGGGTGAGCGGTCTTGGGCTGGGTTCTCTTCCCAGTGCTAACGCCCACGCTGTGCTTGCCGCATGGTTCCTCGGGTCAAGCCCTGGGCTTGACCCGAGCATCCATGCAAGCACTCTGCTTGCGTGATTTATTTTGGTCGGTCACGATAAATCGATGACCCAACCCTAGCATCACCGCCCCATGGGATGACTCAAGCAGCGATGCAGAGCAAGATTCTCGTCAGCGCCTGTCTCATGGGGCATGCCGTTCGTTATGACGGGCGGGCGAAGCCGTTGCTTCATCCGGCGATCGAGAGGTGGCGGGCCGAGGGCCGGCTGGTGACGATCTGTCCGGAGATGTCGGCGGGCATGGCGGTGCCGCGGCCGCCGGCGGAGATCGCGGATGGAGCGACCGGCGAGGAGGTTCTGGCCGGCACGGCTCGGGTTATAGAGCTGACGGGCGGCGATGTGACGGCAGAGTTTCTGCAGGCGGCGGAGAATGCCGTGGCGCTCGCACGGCAGACCGGCTGCCACTATGCGCTGCTTATCGACGGCAGTCCGTCCTGCGGCTCCGCGTTCATCTATGACGGCACGTTTTCCGGGCGCCGGCAAGCCGGCAACGGCGTCACGGCGGCGGCGCTGAAAGCGGCCGGCGTCGAAGTATTTTCCCATGGTGAAATCGACCGATTGATCGACCGTCTGGCACCATAGGCCCCAAAGGACACGGCCGCCGAAGAACCGACGGCCGCTAAGATTTTGGTGCTGAAAACTCTGATTGTCCCCGCGCCGTTTATGTTTTTACGCGGTTCCTGACGGAAAACCGTTTCACACTTTTCCTGGAATTGCGCTAGGCGGCGCGGCGACCTTGATGCGCGACGGGAGCAGCGGCGGCACTGTTGACGCGGAAACCGCGGATGAGATCGATCAGTTCGTCGGTGTCGGCAGCCAGCGTCTCGGCCGACGCCGTGGTCTCTTCGGCCATGGCGGCGTTCTGCTGGGTGGCGGCGTCGAGCTGGTTCACCGACGAGGAGATCGAGCGCAGCGTGGTGTCCTGTTCGGAGGCGCTGTGGGCGATCTTGGCGACGATCTCGTTGGCGGCCTTGATCTGGTCGGAGATGCGCTTCAGCGCCTCGCCTGCCTCGCCGACCAATCGGACGCCGTGATCGACCTGGCTGGAGGAGCGGGCGATCTGATCCTTGATCTCCTTTGCCGCGGCAGCGGAGCGCTGGGCGAGTTCGCGCACTTCCTGGGCGACGACGGCAAAGCCCTTGCCGGATTCGCCGGCACGGGCCGCCTCGACGCCGGCATTCAAAGCCAGGAGGTTGGTCTGGAAGGCGATCTCGTCGATGACGCCGATGATCTTCGAGATCTCCGAAGACGATTTCTCGATGCCGCTCATCGCCTCGATCGCCTCGCTGACGATCGCATCGCTATGGGTGGTCTCGGCACTGACGGCATGCACGCGCTTGCTCGCCTCATGGGCGCCATCGGCGGTCTGGCGGACGGCGACGGTCAGCTCATCGAGGGCGGCAGATGTTTCCTCCAGGCTTGCGGCCTGGCGCTCGGTGCGCTGCGACAGCTCGTTGGAGGCACGGCGAATTTCTTCCTTGCTCGTACCGATGTCACTGCCCTTGGCGCTGACCTTGGCCATGGCGGCTTCGAGATGCGACAGCGCATCGTTGAAGTTGTCGCGAAGGGCGGCGTATTTCTGGCCGAGATCGGCGCAGCGGACGGTGAGGTCGCCGCGGGCGATCAGCTCCAGCGCCTGGCCGATCGTCGTCACGACGCGGGCCTGGAGTGCGGTCTCGTCCTGCTGCTGGCGCAGGTTGTTTTCGCGCTCGCTTTCCAGCGCGAGCTGCTGTGCCGCCTCGCGATCGGACATCTGATGGCGCTCCCTGATTTTCTCCTGCAGCGACAACGTCGCCTTCGCCATCATGCCGACCTCGTTGTTCATGCCGGTATGCGGGATGGCGATGGAAACATCCTCCTCGGAAACGGCCTTCAAGGCCGCATGGACATTGTTGAGAGGCCCCGAAATGCCGCGAATGACGACGTAGGCGGCCGCCATGGCAAGGAAGAAGAGAACGATGCTGCCGGAGAGCGCGGTCAGGATCGTGCCGTTAATCTGGGCATCGAGATCATCCATATAGACGCCGGTGACGACGACGACCTTCCAGGGGTCGAAGGCCTGGCCATACGCCGTCTTGCGGTAATCGCCGGCCGGCTGCCCCGGCTTGCTGGTGGAGTAAAATTCGACGAGACCGCCGCCCTGCTGACCGAGCTTGACCAGCTCTTCACGATAGAGCTTGCCCTTGCTGTCCGGCTGCCCCTTCAGGTTCTGTCCGACCTTCGCGGCATCGTAGTGGAACATCATCTGGACATCGTAGCTGTAGCCGAAGAAATAGCCGTCCGGATCGTATTTCATGCCGTTGACGGTGGTGTAAGCCTGCTTCTGGGCATCCTCCAGCGTCATCTCGCCTGCGGTGACCTTAGCCTGATAGAGCTTGAAAACCGAGATTGCCGACTGAACCTCGGCACGGAGCATGTCGTAACGCTCCTTGTAAATCGCATCGACCGAGGAGCGGATCTGCAGGGACGTGGCGATCGCAAAGGCTGCCATCAAGCCGACGATCAGCAATATGAGCTGCTTCGATATCTTTAAATTTTTCATGATTCCTCGCAAAGGGGAATGAGGGAATACATTCCGGTGCGGTCTTCTACCGCCTGTGCGAGCGCATCTGAGAGGGACGCGTCTACCGCTGCTGAACAACATGCTGCGACCGGCGAGTAAGAATTGAAGCTGACTCGATAAGAAAGCTTTAATTTTATTCAAAACGACGCGAATTTCCCTAAAAATCGGGGGGCGGAGTTACAAGACCAACCGCTGATTTTCACTGAATATCACTTGTTTTCGCGCTGCAGATCTGCCGGCGCTCAAAAGCAGGAATGCACCCCCGCTTCTCTTCGAGGGTGCATTCGCTCCACCGCGGTGGAACCCCAAGCGATCGAAACCTTGATCGGGCAGGGGCAGGGAACTGTCGCAGCGGCTCAAATTGGCTTAGTACACAGCCCTCAGATGCCGTGGCTTTTAGAAACGCAGCTTGAATTCGGAAACGTCGAGAGCCGCCGGCGGCTCAGCCATTCCGGCAGCGACCGGCCTGGCATCGCCGCCGATGACGGCTGCGGTCGTTGCGTTCATGTCGATGCCTTGGGCGGGCGGCATCGAAGGTTCGGCGGCAGCCAAGGCTTCCGGTGTTGCCTTGCTGACGAAGACGACGGGCGAACCGCCCATCCAGGCTTCGGTGCGGAAGATCTTCGTTTCGCCGCCGACGTCGCGGACTTCGCTTGCCTGGAGGACGCCGGGCTTCAGTTCCGGCACCGTATAGTCCTTGCGGTTCTGCCCGGCCTGCAGCGGCGGACAAGCGGCGCAGCTTTCGGCTACGATGCTGCCCTCGGCACGTGCTGCCGTTTTGCCGATCACCTCAATCGAGGAGGCCATCGCCGAGCCTGCCATCAGCAGGATTGCCGCACCGAGGAAAATCTGACGCATCAACGCACCTCCGTCTCACTACGGCAACGGTATAGCGCAGCTTCGTTTCCATCCCGTCAGGGGAAAGAGTAAAAATTTAAGGAACGCGGCGATTTATGCTTTGTCCGAGATTTTTTCGCGCTCGATCGCACGCCAGCCGATGTCGCGCCGGCAGAAGCCGTTTTCCCAACGAACCCTGTCCAACAGGGCATAGGCGCGGCCCTTCGCTTCGGCAACCGTACCGCCTGACGCGGTGACGTTGAGCACGCGGCCGCCGGTCGCGACCAGCACGCCGTCCTTCATGCCCGTGCCGGCATGAAACACCTTCTCTCCCTCGCCTGCCTCGGGCAGCGACTGGATCGGTGTGTTTTTCTCATAGGCGCCGGGATAGCCCTTCGAGGCCATGACCACTGTCAGGGCCGGATCTTCGCTCCATTCGGCGCTTACCTGATCGAGCGTGCCATTGGCGGTGGCAAGCAGCAGCGGCAGCAGATCGCTCTTCAGCCGCATCATCAGCACCTGGCATTCCGGGTCGCCGAAGCGGACATTGTATTCGATCAGCTCCGGCCCTTTCTTCGTGATCATCAGTCCGGCGAAAAACACGCCGGAGAAGGGATGACCGCTCTCGGCCATACCGCGGATCGTCGGCTCGATGATCTCTTTCATCGTCCGCTCGACCATCTCGGCCGTCATAACCGGCGCCGGCGAATAGGCACCCATGCCGCCGGTATTGACGCCGGTATCGCCCTCGCCCACTCGCTTGTGATCCTGGGCGGTCGCCAGCGGCAGCGCATGTCTTCCATCGCAGAGACAGAAGAAGCTCGCTTCCTCGCCATCGAGATAGGCTTCGACGACGACTTCGGCGCCGGCGGCGCCATAGGCGCCCTCGAAGCAATCATCGACCGCGGCAAGCGCCTCGTCGAGCGTCATCGCGACGGTCACGCCCTTGCCGGCGGCAAGGCCATCGGCCTTGACGACGATCGGTGCGCCCTGGGCGCGAATATAGGCTTTGGCTTTCGGCGCGTTGTTGAAGCGCTGGTAGGCGCCGGTGGGAATGCCGTAGCGGGCGCAGATATCCTTGGTGAAGCCCTTGGAGCCCTCGAGCTGGGCGGCACCCGCGGAGGGCCCGAAGACTGCCAGGCCGTCGGCGCGCAGCCGGTCGGCGAGGCCGGCGACGAGCGGCGCCTCGGGCCCGACGACGACGAAATCGATCGCCTTGTCCTTGCAGAAAGCCGCGACCGCTTCGTGATCCTCGACATTCAAGGGCACCACAATGGCATGTTCGCCAATGCCGGGATTACCGGGTGCGGCGTAGAATTCGCTCATCAACGGCGATTGCGCCAGCTTCCAGGCGAGCGCGTGCTCGCGTCCGCCCGATCCGATCAACAGAACCTTCATGCGCGACCCCTTTCCTGTTCCGTCAGGCGGTTAAGGGCCAAGGGCCGAAAGGTCAAGCGGGAAAGCTTACCAGCCCCCGCCTCCCCCGCCTCCGCCGCCACCGCCGGAGGAGCCGCCGCCGGAAAAACCGGAGGATGAACTCGACGGCGGCGCGGGGATCGTCGACGCGATGGTGGAGGCCATCGACGAGGAGAAACCGCCGATACGGTCGGAGAAGCTGCCGCTGTTGAAATCGCCGGAATACCAGGAGGGCGCATAGGCTGCGGCCGTGCCGGCGGCGGCAGCCGCAAGCCAGGTCTCGAAGGTGCGCGACCAGGGCTTTTCGACACCCAAAGCCACCGCGTAGGGCAGCAGCGTCTCGAAATGCTGCGGCGACATTTTGGGAGCGCCGGCCATGTTCATGCGGTCCTTCTCGGCCAGCGTCAGGTATTGCCGCAGGCCGTCCACGCCGTCCATCATCCGGGCGCCGAGCGGAGTCGGCGCGCCCATGATGAAGACATAGAGGATGTTGAGCAGCACGATGCCGCCGATGGCAAAGAGCATCGGCGTCTCGTGCAGTTCCACCAGAGACGAGGCAAACGTCAGCATCAAGATCCCCAGGATGCTGACGCCCACGAAAACACCGACCGCCGCGGCAATGATGGCCATGACCTTGGCGAACAGCGATCTTCCTTGGTGCAGCGACTTGACCAAACCGGCGATGAAGACGGCAATGAAAACCGAGATGGCAATCGGGATCAGCATCAGCGCGATCGTATCGGGCTCCAGCGAGCCGAAGACGAACAGCGCCACCAGGGCGGCGGCACTGAGCGCAACGCCGCCTGTGGTATAGCCGATGTTGGAATTGTAATATTTGCCGCGATGCTCTCTCTCGATTGCCGAACGGAAGGCTTGGCCGACCGTCTTCACCCGCTCGCCATTGGCCTCGTCGATCGTTAGCGTCCTGCCCTCGCCGCCGGCGACCTTCAGCAGCTCGGCCTCGCCGGCCTGGAATTTCTCTTTGCCGACCGGCTTGCCGGTGCCGCGGATGATGATCGAATCCTTGAGGTCTTCGAGCTTGACATAGCCGCGCACCGCCAGATTGAGGGCGGTTGCAGCTAGCGCCGTCCAGCCGCCGCCGGAGAAACCCTTATTGTCGATATAGTTGACCAGCGCCGGCGAGATGCCGTCCGGCGCGTCCCAGCGCGGCACGACGACGCCACGGGCGGGATCGCGGCCGACCTTCAGCCAGGATCTGAGATAATAGGCGAAAACCAGGATCAGGCCGCCGAAGCCGATGAAATAATTGCGGTTATCCTTCAGCCACCAGGTGCTTTCCATGTCCGCGCTCGGCGGATCGATCGAGCCCTTCGGCATGCGGATCGCAAAGGTCAGGCCTTCCTTGGGCCCAAGAGGCGCGGTGGTGGAAAACACGAGGCCGGCGCCGCTTTCGCTGACACGGGCATCCTTTCCCCTGGCGCCCTGCGGGCCGGTAAAGAAGGTCGTCTCAGTCGCGCTGACATCAGGCGGCAGCTTCACGGTTGCGGTCACTGACCGGATCGGGAAGATCCAGCCATTGCCGGTGACATTCCAGTAGAGCTCGTCATGATCGTCGAAATAGCGGATCTGGCGATTGGTCCTGTAGGTGAAGACGTAGCGGTGACGGCCCGGCGTCACCGTCACCTCGGCGGAGCCGGCATAGATGCGGATGCCGCCCGATATCGATTCCGTGTGCCAGGGCTCCTCCGCACCGTCGCGCGTGACCGACACCATATCGAAATCGACGCTGCGGCGACGGCCTGCGCCGTCGGTGAAATAGAGCGGGAAGTCGCGGAAGATGCCGTGGTTGATCCGGTTGCCCTCGGCATTGACCGTGATCGTTTCCGCTACCGTCATCTCACCGCTCTTTTCGAGCGCGATGTCGGAGGCGAAACTATCGACAACCTCGGCGGCAAAGGCCGCCGGGGCGGCGACCATCAGGAGCAGCGCCAAGCAAAAACCGAAAAACCGACGCCCCATCCTGTCTCCCCGCCGGCTGCCCCGGCTGCGCCTTGCTTCAATCCTTGTCCCGATAGGTCACGCCGAGGGCGGCGAGCGTCCGCCAATAGGCGGGGAAGGTCTTGCCGACACAATCGGGGTCGAGAATGGTGATGCCATCGATCTTGAGGCCGGCGAGCGCAAAGCTCATGGCGATGCGGTGATCGGCAAAGGTGTCGATCTCCGCCGACAGCGTTTGACCGGCGAGAGCAGGATCGGAATGGACGATCAGATCGTCGCCCTCCTCGACGGCGAGACCTTCGCGGATATTGTTGAGCCCCGTGGACAGGGCGCGGATGCGGTCGCATTCCTTGACGCGCAGATTGGCGATGCCGACGAAGCGGACCGGCGTCTCGTTGAAGGCGGCAAGCACGGCGATCGTCGGAACGGCATCCTGCATCTGCGAGCCGTCGATTTCAGCCGGCAGGCGCGGGAACTTGGCGATCATCTCATAGGCTTTGGCATCCGGCTGGGTGAAGGCATCGTTCGGCACGCCGAGATCGATCCTGCCATCGCTCAGCACTTCGGCCGCCCAGAGATAGGTCGCGGCGGATGCATCCGGCTCGATGACGAAATCGGCGGCGTGGTAGCCGGTCGGCTCGACGCGCCAAGTGACGGGGCTGGTCTTTTCGACCCTGGCGCCGAAGGCCTGCATCGCCGCCGTGGTGAGATCGATATAGCCGAGCGCGCCGATACCCTCGCCGACGAGTTCGATGTCAACAGGACGGTCGCCACCGGCCGCCATCATCAGCAGGGCCGAGACATACTGGCTGGACAGCCCGCCATCGATCAGGATGCGGTCGGCCTCGAAGCGGCCGGTGCCCCTGACAGTGACCGGCGGGCAGCCGGTCTCGGCGCTGACATCGATGCCGAGTGTGCGCATCGCCTCGACCAGCGGGCCGATCGGTCGCTTGCGCATGTGCTCGTCGCCGTCGACGATGACGGTGCCGTCGACGAGAGCCGCAGCCGCCGTCAGGAAGCGTGTGGCCGTACCGGCATTGCCGAGGAAGAGCGGCGCCTTCGGCGGCGCGAGCCTGCCGCTGCCGGTGACGACGAAGGTGGTGTCATCGGGTTCGTCGATCGCAACGCCCATGGCGCGCAGCGCATCGGCCATATAACGCGTGTCGTCGCTCTTCAGCGCCCCGGTCAGCCGGCTCGTGCCCTTGGCAAGGCCGGCGAGCAGCAGGGCGCGATTGGTGATCGACTTCGAACCCGGGGGCATGGCGCGGCCCGAAAGCGGCTTGCCCGGCGGGATGATCGTGAGTTTGGCTGTGCGTGTCATGCTGTGTCTTCCGTCCGTGAGCGAGGCTAAAGCGCGTCGCCGTCTGCCCTTGCTCTTAACCGCTTTCTTGCAAAGGCAAAATGCCGGATCGTCAGAATTTGACGCTGGGAACGGCGCGATCGGCCTCATTGGTGATCTCAAAATACTCCCGCTTGGCAAAACCGAACTGGCCGGCGACGAGATTGGAGGGGAAGCTTTCGACCTTGACGTTCAGGTCGCGGGCCGCACCATTGTAATAACGCCGCGCCATCTGCAGCTCGCCTTCCAGGGTTTCGAGCGACGCCTGCAGTTCGGTGAAATTCTGGTTGGCCTTGAGATCGGGATAGGCCTCGGCAAGCGCGATCACCCGGCCGAGCGCCTGGCCGAGCAGTCCTTCCGCCTGCGCCCTGCCCGCAACATCGCCCGATGGCACGGCCTGCGCCTTGTTGCGGAGCGCAACCACCTCTTCGAGCGTCGACTTCTCATGGGCGGCATAACCCTTGACCGTCTCGATCAGGTTCGGAATCAGATCGGCGCGGCGCTTGAGCTGGACGTCAATGCCCGACCAGGCTTCCTCCGCCATCTGGCGGGAACGCACCAGCCCGTTGTAGATGAAGACGATGTAGAGTGCGATGACAGCGACGACGGCAAGTGCAATATACATCGCGAATCCCCTGCGGCGAAGTAATGTTCGCGCGGAGACTACGCGGGTTTGCCGGCTGCCGTCAAACGCCGATATCGGCGAGGATTCGGGCCGCCGTCTGCTCCGGCGAAAGGTTCGTCGTATCAATTTCGACTGTCTGTTCAGCCAGTCCGCACAACAGTTTGTAGGTCGCCCGGAGCTGTTGCAGCTTCGCCGTATCCGTCAGCTTGAGCGCCTCGGATCGGCCGGGAGAGATGAGGCGCCTGGCATTCTCCTCCGGCGCGCAATCGAGCAGAACCGCGACCAGATCCGCGCCTCTGGCGGCAGCCAGATCGACATACCAGGAGAACATCGCCCTATCCTGCTCGTCATCCGCAAGAGCATCGGTAAAGACGAAACTTTCAGCCGGATCGGCGTGCACGGCGTGGTCGAAAACCGCTCGCCGAATCTGCTCACGCAGTGATGCATGCAGAGGGTTGCTGCGGGCGAAAAGAGCTTCGGCCGGATTAAGCAGCGTGTGATTGTCGATGAGCCGCGCGCCGAGCCTTGTCGCGAGCAATCGGCCGATCGTCAGCTTCCCGGTGCCTGGCCAGCCGTTGAGATGGACTATACGGCTGGCAGGCTTTTGCGTCATGCCGCCTCTTTCGACAGGTTGACGCCGCCGGCGTCGGTCAGCAAAAAGGCTTCACCGCAGGCCTTGGCGAGCGTGCGTACCCGCAGGATGTAGCTCTGGCGCTCGGTGACCGAGATGACGCCGCGGGCGTCGAGCAGGTTGAAGACATGGCTGGCCTTGATGCACTGGTCATAGGCCGGGAAGACGCATTTGTGCAGGCGCTGGTTGGCGCTGTCATCGGGCGCGCCGGCATCGAGCAGCGACCGGCATTCCTTCTCGGCATCGACGAAGTGGCGATGCAGCATCTCGGTATTGGCGAATTCGAAATTGTGACGCGAATATTCCTGCTCGGCCTGCAGGAAGACGTCGCCATAGCTGATCTTCTCGTCGCCCTCGCGGCCGTTGAAATTCAGATCGTAGACATTGTCGACGCCCTGGACATACATGGCGAGGCGCTCGAGACCATAGGTCAGTTCGCCGGCGACCGGCGCGCATTCGATGCCGCAGACCTGCTGGAAATAGGTGAATTGCGAGACTTCCATGCCGTCGCACCAGCATTCCCAGCCGAGGCCCCAGGCGCCGAGCGTCGGGCTTTCCCAATCATCCTCGACGAAGCGGATGTCGTGCAGCAGCGGATCGAGACCGATCGCCGCCAGCGAGCCGAGATAGAGTTCCTGCAGGTTAGGCGGGTTCGGCTTCAGGATGACCTGATACTGGTAATAATGCTGCAGCCGGTTCGGGTTCTCGCCATAGCGGCCGTCCGACGGGCGGCGCGAGGGCTGGACGTAAGCGGCCTTCCAGGGCTTGGGGCCGAGGGCGCGCAAGGTGGTGGCCGGGTGGAAGGTTCCGGCGCCGACTTCCATGTCGTAGGGCTGCAGCACCGCACAACCCTTGTCCGCCCAGTAGCTATGCAGGGTCAGGATCAGCGCCTGGAAGGAGCGCTTCGGGTTCATATGGTCTGGGATAGCTGACATGGGATGGCACCGCTGGCTTGGGAATTATCGGCGCGACAGGTGCCATGGAGGGCGGCAGGGGTCAAGGGTTTTGCGGCGGTCGGCGACGCTCCGTGGTGACGCAAGCGGAGTTTCGCCGCCCTACCCATCCTGTATTTCGCTGGGCGGTGCCGCATATCCCTTCTCCCCAACGGGGGAGAAGATGCCGGCAGGCAGATGAGGGGGTGAGCTGCGATAGGAGCGAATGCACGGCGCGCAAGCGAAGGGCAATCAATGGCGTGCCGTGCGGCCCCCTCATCCGACCCTTCGGGCCACCTTCTCCCCGCTGGAGAGAAGGGAGAATTGAAGTCTATTCCTCATCTCGCTTCAGCCGATACTCCCCGGTCACCGGGTCCTTGACCAGGGTGCCGATCGCGCCGGTCTGGCGTTCCTTTTCGGCGCGGCGCGATTTTTCGGCGAGCTTGCGGGCATCGGAGACGAAGCGGCGGTAGAACCACCAGGCTGAGAACACCAGGATCAGGATCGTGATAAGCTGTGCCATGCCCCTCTCTTGCTCCTCTCAAAGCCCGAAGCGGCTCCACAATGCTCTCTCTTCCGCCGCTTCGACAAGTCCTGTTGCGAGACCTGCCCCCGCGCCCTCGAGTGTAACAGGCGATACGCCGGGAATGCGGCGGCCGAAGAGCCCGCGGCCGGCGGTGACGAGTTCCAGTCGGGTCTTTTGCCCGTAGCGCCGCTTCAATTCCTGGCGCATGTCGCCGAGACCGTCGATGAGGCCAAGCTCGAGGCCGCGGGTACCGCTCCAGAACAGGCCGGAAAACACCGCCGCATCATCCGTCAGCTTGCCGGCGCGGCGCTCGCGCACCATTGCGATGAAGACCTGGTGGATTTCGAGCTGCAGGCTCTTGAGGTACTCGATGTCCTTTTCCTTTTCCGGCTGGAACGGATCGAGGATCACCTTGTTTTCGCCGGCCGTATAGACGCGGCGCTCGACGCCGATCTTCTTCAGGAGTTCGGGAAAGCCGAAACCGCCGGAGACGACGCCGATCGAGCCGACGATCGAGGTGGGGTCGGCGATGATCTCGTCGCCGGCAAGTGCGATCATATAGCCGCCGGAGGCGGCGACATCCTCGACGAAGATCAGAACCTTCTTCTTCTTCTCCCGCGCAAGCTCGCGAATGCGGGTGAAGATCAGCCGGGACTGGACGGGCGAGCCGCCCGGCGAGTTGATCGCAATGGCCACCGCCGGCGCGTCCTTCATGGCGAAGGCCTTTTCCAGAACGGGGGCGACATTGGCGAGATTGAGGGTCGGCCGGAACTGGCCGCCGCCGCTGATGATCGCGCCCTGCAATCTGACGACCGGGATGGTGACGCCATCCTTGCGGAACCGTTTTGGCAGCAATTTTCTCAAGAATCCGGCCATTTCCTATCCTTCGCTTCGGCTCGCCCGATCGTCATCTGCGATCGGCATCCATGTATGCGCTGGAACGACAAACGCAATGGCCGCGTTTGCAAAACATCGAGGATGATTTTTCTTGTTGCGAATGACTTGCATTATCATTCTAATTCGTCATAGTGCAGAGACGATAAACAGGTGGAAATGGCATGGACGCCCTCAATCCCAATGCAACAAGCGGCTGGCGGCACGAACGCGGAGAGGCGTCGCTGTCGGATGTCTACCGCACGGTCGGAACCGGGCGTCACAGCTCGAGATGGCGCAGAGCGGCGGCCTTTGCCGGGCCGGGCTATATGGTCGCCGTCGGCTATATGGACCCCGGCAACTGGGCGACCTCGCTCGCCGGCGGCTCGAAATTCGGCTATGCGCTGCTCACCGTCGCACTGCTTTCCAACCTGATGGCAATCGTCCTGCAATCGCTCTGCGCGCGTCTGGCGATCGCCTCGGGCCGCGACCTTGCGCAGGCCTGCCGCGACGCCTATCCGAAATGGGTTTCGGTGCCGCTCTGGGCCTTTGCCGAAATTGCCATCATCGCCACCGACATCGCCGAGGTGATCGGCACCGCGATCGGCCTCAACCTGCTGATGGGCATTCCGCTCGAACTCGGCGTACTCATCACCGCGCTCGACGTTTTCGTGATCCTTTTCCTGCAGAAGCTCGGCTTCCGCTGGGTGGAAGCCTTCATCATCGCACTGCTCGGCGTCATCGCGCTCTGCTTCGGCGTGCAGATACTGCTTGCCGACCCGCAATGGGGCTCCGTCATCACCGGCTTCTTCCCGACCACCGAGATCGTCACCAATCCTGAGATGCTTTATCTGGCGCTCGGCATTCTCGGCGCGACCGTCATGCCGCACAATCTCTACCTCCACTCCGGCATCGTGCAGACGCGGGCCTACGGCCATACGGTTCCGGAAAAGAAAGAGGCGCTGACCTATGCGACGATCGATTCGACGGTCGCTCTCTGTTTCGCGCTGCTGATCAACGCCTCGATCCTGATCCTGGCCGCGGCCGCCTTCAATGCGCATGGCAGGACCGACATCGTCGAACTCGGCGAGGCCCATTCGCTGCTGTCGCCGCTGCTGGGTCTGGCGATCGCGCCGACGCTGTTCGGCATCGCGCTTCTGTGCTGCGGCCTCAACTCGACGGTGACGGCGACGCTTGCCGGCCAGATCGTCATGGAAGGTTTCCTCAAGATCCGGCTGCAGCCATGGGTGCGCCGACTGATCACCCGGGCGATCGCCATCGTGCCGGCGGCAATCGTCACCATCTGGTACGGCGACCAGGGCACGGCGCAGCTTTTGATCCTCACGCAGGTGGTCCTCAGCCTGCAGCTTTCCTTCGCCGTCTTCCCGCTCGTGATGTTCACCGCCAGCAAGGCCAAGATGGGCGAACTCGTCGCACCGCGCTGGCTGAGCGGCATCGCCTATGTGATCGCGGTCGTCATCGCCGGGCTCAACGTCAAGCTGCTCTTCGACTTCATCACCGGCTAGACGTTGAGAGGCGAAGCCTGGCATAGGCCGCCCGGCCATTGTTGAAATCGTCGACGAGAGGGGAGAACTTGTGGCTCCCCTCTTCGTGCATGATGAGGGCCGCGCGCAGCGACAGCCGCGCCCGCGATCCCTTGATCGCGGTCACCAGAATGCGCACGGCATTTTCACCGGGGCGCGGATGGATGGCCGTCATTTCAATGCCGCCGAAGCGTCGGCCGCAGGCATCGATGATCTCGGCGATCGATTGGGGCCTGGCGATCAGCGACAATTGCCCGCCGGGGATCATGATCGCGCCGGCCGTGCGGATCCAGCTTTCGAACAGGCCGTCGGTCATCGCATGGGCTTCGGCCTTCAGCGCATCGGGCGTGCGCCGGTCGCCGGCATCGTTGAAGGGTGGGTTCATGATCACGTGGTGGAAGCTCTCATCGGCAAGCCCGGCATCGTTGCGCGCCTTGGCGGTCAGCGTCACATCCGCCTCGACGACGCTGACGCGGGCGGCAAGATGGGCGTTTTCCGGCAGGAGAATGCTGCGGCGGGCATAATCGGCCATCTCGGCCGAACGCTCGAAGAGCACCACTTGCGCCTTGGCAAGGCGCGAGGCGACGGCAAGGCCGGCAGCACCGGCGCCGGCGCCGAGATCGGCAACCCTGACCGGGCGATCGTCGGCGACGAGGGCGGCCAGCAGCATCGCATCCATGCCGGCGCGATGACCCCTGCCCTTCGGCTGCACCACATGAAAGGCGCCGCGATGGAAGGCATCGATGGTTTCAGCGGGTCCGCCGGTCATCGCCCGCTCACGTCCTGTCGCGCAGCTCGCCGCCGAGGCCGGCGTCGATCAGGATGCGGCGGGCCTGGTCGGCCATGTCCTCATCCACCAGCAGGCGGCGCGGCAACATGCCGAGCGAGCCTTCCAGCACGCTCATGCCCTGATCGGCGATGAAGCAGTGAATTCCGGCGTCCTTCATCAGGCTCTCGGCAAAGGAGAGCAGAACGGGATCGTTGGCGCGGATAAGTTCATGCATTTGCCGTCATTTTCCTTCCAATTTCGCCTTGCGCGACAATTCACCTCTTGCCGCGTCCATCGCCCCTTTCTATTGTCAGCTCTAATGAATGAACAGGAGTCCGGGTCGTTGGGCGTGGTCATACCGCTTGAAGAAAGCAAAAACAAACTGGCATCCATCAAGCCGCTGGTCGATCTCACCAGGGCCGATATGGAGCGGGTGAACCAGCTTATTCTGTCCAAGGCCGGCTCCGACGTGCAGATGATCCCCGAAGTGGCCAACCATCTGATCTCGTCCGGCGGCAAGCGGCTGCGCCCGATGCTGACGCTGGCGGCGGCCTCGCTGTTCGACTACCGCGGCGAAAACCACGTCAAGCTCGCCACTTCGGTCGAATTCATGCATACGGCGACACTGCTGCATGACGACGTCGTCGACGAAAGCGACCTGCGCCGCGGCAAGTCGACGGCGCGGATGATCTGGGGCAACCAGGCAAGCGTGCTGGTTGGCGACTTCCTGCTCGGCCAGGCCTTCCGCATGATGGTCGATGTCGGCTCGCTCGACGCGCTCGACGTGCTGTCTTCCGCCGCCTGCGTGATCGCCGAAGGCGAAGTGCTGCAGCTTTCCGTCGCCAAGAACATGGAGACGACGGAGGATGATTACCTCTCCGTCATCCGCGCCAAGACGGCCGCCCTCTTTGCGGCTGCCGCCGAAGTCGGGCCGATCGTCGCCGACGCCGGCCGCTCCGGCCGCAACGCGCTGAAATCCTACGGTATGAATCTCGGGCTCGCCTTCCAGCTCGTCGACGATGCGCTTGACTACGGCGGCAAGGCCGCCGATCTCGGCAAGAATGTCGGCGACGATTTCCGCGAAGGCAAGATCACCCTTCCCGTCATCCTCGCCTATCGCCGCGGCACCACGGAGGAGCGCGCCTTCTGGCGTGATGCGATCGAGGCCGGCAACAGCAGCGACGCCAACCTGGAAAAAGCGCTCGGGCTGATCACCAAATACGGCACACTCAGCGACACGATCGGCCGGGCGGTCCATTACGGCACGATCGCGCGGGACGCGCTGGCGCCGCTTCCCGATACGGTATGGAAATCCGCCCTGATGGAAGTGATCGACTTCTGCATCGAACGCGTCAATTGATCGAACGCCGCGATCGAGGCTGATTTTCTTGCAGCGCCGCTCCAAAAAAGCCATCCTGTTATGAATCAGTGATGACGACTGATTTGCGACCGGCAGCGGCCGGACGCTCTCGAAGAAAGGTTTTCTAATGCGGCAGAGAATTGCCATCCGTCTTCTTACGAGCGCAGCGCTGACGGCTGTCCTTTCGCTCGGCGGCATCGCCGGCGCGAGTGCCGAAGATGTGGCCAAGGCGGGCGATGCCGGCAAGGCCGAGAGCTTCTTCGATGCCGATAGCGTCACCACTTTCTCCGGCGCCTTCCTCGCCGCGCGCACTGCCGATGTCGATCACGATTACGAGACCGCAATCGCGCTCTACAAGAAGGCGCTGCAGATCGAGCCCGGCAATCCCGAGATTCGCCAGCGGCTGATGATCTCGCTGCTGCTCAACGGCGACATCAAGGAAGGCGTCAAATACGCCAATGATCTGAAGGGCGATCCCTCGGTCGAGCGCATCACCACGATCGTGCGCGGCATGGATGCCGTGCGCCGCGACGACTACAAGACCGCCGAGTCGATCCTGAAATATAAGGGGCCGAACGATCTCGACCGGATGATGAACGACCTGCTGCTCGCCTGGGCCCGGGTGGGCGCCGGCCGCGGCAAGGAAGCGCTCGCCATGGTCGAGAAGATGAAGGGGCCGGACTGGTTCCGCATCTTCCAGAACTACAATGCCGGCGCCATTGCCGTCGTTACCGGCGACGTGAAGTCGGCCCGCCAGCATCTCAACGACGCCGTGCTCGACAAGGAAGGCGGGGCGACGGCGCCCGACACCTTCATGCGCGCTGTGATGGCGCTTGCCCGCCTCGAGGCGATGCAGGGCAACAAGCAGAAGGCGCTCGACGCCGTTTCGGTCGGCGATAACCTGCTGCCGAACTATGCGCCGCTGAATGCGCTGCGCGACAGCATCGAAAAGGGCGAGAAGCAGGAGCAGCAGGTCAAGACCGCCGAAGAAGGCGCCGCCGGCGTGCTCTTCTCCGTCGGCGGCGCGCTGAACCGCGACGGTGCCGAAGACATCGTCTCGCTCTACCTGCAGACCGCCAACGCGCTCGACCCCAACAGCGCCGATACGCTGGTGCTGCTCGGCGGCATCGCCGAAAAGCAGAACCAGATGGATCGCGCCATCTCCCTCTATAAGAAGGTGCCGGAAGATTCGCCGATGCGGCGCATTTCCGAGCTGCAGCTCGGCCTTGCCCTTGCCCAGGGCGGCAAGGTCGACGAGGCGCGCAAGCACCTGCAGGCGCTGATCGCCTCCGACCCGAAGGACATCCGCAGCTACCTCGCCTATGGCAGCGTGCTCTCCGACGCCAAAGACTACGAGGCGATGGCCGCCAATTACGACAAGGCGGTCGAAGCGATCGGGCCGATCCCCGGCCGCGCCAACTGGAGCGTCTTCTTCCAGCGCGGCATCGCCTATGAGCGGCTGAAGAAGTGGGACCAGGCCGAACCGAATTTCCGCAAGGCCCTGGAACTCAATCCCGATCAGCCGCAGGTACTGAACTATCTCGGCTATTCCTGGATCGACATGAACCGGAACCTCGACGAAGGCCTTGCCATGATCAAGAAGGCCGTCGATCTTCGCCCTGACGACGGTTACATCATCGATTCGCTTGGCTGGGCCTATTTCCGCCTCAACCGCTTCGACGACGCCGTCGACGAGTTGGAGCGGGCGGCGCAGATCAAGGCCGGTGACGCGACGATCAACGACCATCTCGGCGATGCCTACTGGCGCGTCGGGCGCAAGCTCGAAGCCGTCTACCAGTGGAACCGGGCGCTCGCCTCCGAGCCTGAAGCAGCCGAAATTCCGAAGATCAAGGAAAAGGTCGCAAACGGCCTGCCCGCCAACGACGATGCCAAGGCGGCCGACAAGAAGCAGCCGGATCCGGCGCCTGTCACGCCGCCGCCGATCGACAAGAAGTCCTGACGGGCGCCACCGATGCCTGAGCAGGGCTTGGCCAACGCTTTCGGCGTCACCGAAGAGGCGCGCGCGAAGATCAATCTCGCCCTGCATGTAACGGGCCAGCGGCCGGACGGCTATCATCTGCTCGATATGCTGGTGACCTTCGCAGATTGCGGCGACCGGCTGGGCTTCCTGCCGGCGCAGGCCGACACCTTCACCCTGTCTGGCCGCTTCGGCGAGACGCTTGCCGACGACGGCGGCATCAACCTGGCGATCAGAGCGCGCGACCTCCTGCGCGAGGTCGTGGGCGCCCTTGCGTTCCCCGTTCACATCCACCTCCAGAAGAACCTGCCTGTTGCCTCCGGCATCGGCGGCGGCTCGGCCGACGCGGCGGCGACACTGCGGGGGCTGATGCGCCTCTGGGGCACTGGATTGCCGATAGAGACGCTGGCTGCGCTGGCGCTGAAGCTTGGCGCCGACGTGCCCATGTGCCTCGAGAGCCGGCCGCTGATTGCCCGCGGCATCGGCGAGGAGATCGAAGCCGTGCCCGATCTGCCGTCCTTCGCCATGGTGCTTGCCAACCCATTGAAGGGAGTTTCGACGCCGGAGGTTTTCCGCCGGCTCGAGGCAAAGAACAATTCACCCCTGAACCTCTCCCGGCCGGCCGGCTGGCTTGCGGCAATCGGCGCGGCCCGCAACGACCTGGAGCCGCCGGCGCGCCAAGCCGTGCCCGAAATTACGGCGATCTCGGCGATGCTGCAGGCTGAGGGCGCCTTGCTGACCCGCATGTCCGGCTCCGGCGCCACCTGCTTCGGGATCTTTGCCGACATGGCCGCCGCGCGAGAGGCGGCAGCGGCTCTTCACGAGGCGCGGCCCGACTGGTATTTCCAGGCGACGGAAACGGTTTCGGGAGGCATGTGATGGCAGGCTTGGACGAAAAACGGCCCTTCATCGCCGTCGGCATTGCGGTTCTTACCGTTTCGGATACGCGCACCCCGGAGACGGACAAGTCGGGCGATACGCTGGCGGCGCGGATTGCCGAGGCTGGCCACAGGTTGGTCGAGCGGGCGATCGTGCCCGACGACCGGGAGAAAATCGCCGCCCAGGTCAAGACCTGGACCGAGCGGGATGAGATCGACGTCGTCATCACCACAGGCGGCACTGGCTTTACCGGCCGAGACGTGACGCCCGAGGCGCTGGAACCGCTGTTCGAAAAGCGCATGGACGGCTTTTCCGCCGTCTTCCACCGTATTTCCTATGATAAGATCGGCACGGCGACGATCCAGTCGCGCGCCACTGCGGGCGTTGCCAACTCGACCTTCATCTTCGCCCTGCCCGGCTCGCCCGGCGCCTGCCGGGACGCCTGGGACGGCATACTGAAAGCACAGCTCGATTATCGCAGCGTACCGTGCAACTTCGTGGAGATCATGCCGCGCCTGGACGAGCACTTGAAACGCGGCGCACAGAAATAGACCGGCGCTGCCGTTACAGCCGCCGCGATCGCGCCGTCGAAAATCCGATTCAGACTTTTCGGGGCCGACGCGCCGGCGTTTGTCATGTGGCAATGCCCGGCAGAGCCGGCATCGAATCCCAGCTATCACCCGACAGCAAGATGCAGCTTATGCCGTGAACATCCGTGACCACGAGCGTCCAGGTGCCGCTTTTGGCGGCATAGACCTCGAGAACGGCGTTCTGGTTGACCAGCCCGACCGCGGTGAGCTTCTCACCGAAATTCCTGTCGAGGAAACTGACGACGTCGGATCGGCCTGCGCAACTGAGCATCGTCTGCGATGCTGCCGAATGCGGATGCGCGATCACCAATGTCGGCAATATGACCGCCAGCAGCCCGCAGATCATACTGCGTACGCCGTCGATCTTACCGCGTGTCATGACGCACCTCCTTTCGCCGGAAACCCGGCAGAAGAGGAGATTTGCCGACCTGTTCTGCCGTTCACCGGCATTTCACGGCATCCGTTGCGAAGCGCGGCGCTTCGGCGGCGCCATGCGCAAATTATAGCGCGAAATCCGATTGGGCGCCATCTTTGCGCGATGGCGGGACGTAATCACAAAGCGCACTTACGGCGAGACTAGCCCCTAATCCGGCTGCCGCCACCGACCGGGGTCGAGCCACGGGTCTCGACCCGTCCTTCGGACCCCCGCTTGCAGGGCGACGGGGATTTGCCGCGCCGGCTTCCTCCATCTCGACGTTGCGTTGGGCACGCCCCCTCGCCCCGTTTTTAACGGGAGAGGGTTAGAGTGATGGGCATCTCGGACAGCGTCGATGCAGGGATGGGCATTCTACCGCGCAGCGCGCGCCACCCAGGAGGGAATCAATTCACTTGAGAGCTTGCGCGGCTTCTGCCCCTTGGCGAAGTCGGAAACAGGCATACCGCTTCTGGCGGCGGCGAGCGCCAGGTTCTTCGGCATCAACAGCCCGAGCTCCAGCGGCGGCCGGGCGCGGGCGACGCGCTGGAAGAAGGGGCGCCGATAGCCGCGCGACGCGGTAAAGCGCGCCGGCGTCTTGTTCAGCGCCACGTATTCGGCGATCTCATCGATCCAGCCGGCCTGCGGCCTGGCGCCCGGCTCGACGAAGAGCAGCCATTCGCCGCGGGCGGAGCGAACGATGTCTTTGATATCCCACTGTGAATGGAAACGGCAGCCGGCGGCGTCGGCGACCCGCGAGGTGCCGTCGCGCGAGCCGTGATCAAGCACGATCACATCGCTGACGAGCCCTTCCACCGCGCCTGCCACCAATACCGATAAGGTCTGCGCCAGTTCGGATTCCTGATCCTGGCATTCGAGAACAACCGTCAACATCGATTATTCATAATGCGCCGCACAATTTTTTGCCAGCACCCTTTTGCGCATTTTGTTCTTGCATTGTTCTCATTTTGTCGATAGGAATTTAATCATCAAAACGGGTGGAGGCAACGGCTTTCCGCCGCGGGAGAATCCGATGAGAGAGCAGTCCCTGGCAGGGCAGGCCGCATTCGCGCCTGCCAATACGGCAGATATTGCCGATGCGATGATCGTGTCCTCCGGTCTCAGGGTCGAAGGCGACCGCCGGCGCGGGCGCGGAGCCGGATTGAATCCAACAGGACGGTTCGAAGCGCTGCAGCGGGAGACCTTCGACGACGGTTGGCAGACGCTGGAAGAGCTGCCGCCGTTCAAGACCGAGGTGCAGATCGAAAAGCCGCGCACCGCGATTACCCGCAACGAATCGCCGGATCTTTCCTTCGACCGCTCGATCAATCCCTATCGCGGCTGCGAGCACGGCTGCATCTATTGTTTTGCCCGGCCGACCCACGCCTATATGGGGCTTTCGGCAGGGCTCGATTTCGAAACGAAGCTCTTCGCCAAGCCCGATGCGGCGAAGCTCTTGGAGCGGGAGCTCGCCAAGCCAGGCTACAAGGTACGGGTGATCGCGATCGGCACCAATACCGACCCCTATCAGCCGATCGAGAAGGAATGGCGCATCATGCGCGGCATCCTCGAGGTGCTGAACAAGGCGAACCATCCGGTGTCGATCGTCACCAAATCGGCAATGATCCTGCGCGATCTCGATATTCTCCAGGAGATGGCCGGCAAGAACCTGGTGCGCGTCGGCATCTCGGTCACCACGCTCGACCGCAAGCTCGCCCGAGCGATGGAGCCGCGCGCCGCCACACCGCCGCGACGGCTGGAGACCATTCATGCGCTCTCGGAGGCAGGCATCCAGACTGCCGTCATGGCCGCTCCGCTGATCCCGGCGCTGAACGATCACGAATTGGAGCGCATCCTCGAATCGGCCAAGGCTGCCGGCGCGGCCGAGGCGAGTTATGTCATTCTCAGGCTGCCGCTCGAAGTCAGCCCGCTCTTTCGCGACTGGCTGCTGCAGCACTATCCCGATCGTTACCGGCACGTGATGTCTCTGGTGCGCTCGATGCGCGGCGGCAAGGATTACGACGCCGAATTCGGCAAGCGCATGAAGGGCGCCGGCCCCTATGCCTGGCAGATCGCCCGGCGTTTCGAAATGGCGGCGAAACGCTTCGAGCTGACGCGGCGCAGTGTGCCGCTGCGCGACGATCTGTTCGTGCCGCCGGATGGCAGCGGCGTACAGCTGTCGCTGCTCTGATTTTTTAAGCTTGCGCATCGGCTGCTCAGAAAAACCGCCCTGTTTTCGAGCCCCGAGCGCAATTCCCGCGGATGGCTTTGACCGCCACCATCCGCCGGACCGTCCCCGGCCGCCGCCCTGATCCGGGGACTTGCGGGAAATCGGGTTGGCGTGCGAGGTTCAGCCGCATGAAACGTCGCACGCCACCCGATTCTCCCCTGCTTTTCGACACGGTCCCTCTCGTGCCGGATTTCAAGCTCGAGCTCAAAGCCCGCAAGGCCGGCCACTGGCCGGTCGCCGGCGCCGACGAGGCAGGCCGCGGGCCGCTGGCGGGGCCTGTGGTGGCCGCTGCGGTCATCCTCGATCCGAAGCGCATCCCTGAAGGCCTCAACGATTCCAAGCAGCTCTCGGCGCAGCGACGCGAGGAACTCTTCGTGCAAATCCTGGCGACTGCGACGGTTTCCATCGCCTCTTCCAGCTCGACCCGCATCGACGAGACCGACATTCGCAAGGCGAGCCTGGACGCGATGCGCCGCGCCATCTGCAGCCTCGCCGTTCCCGCAAGCTACGTGCTGACGGATGGGCTTGATGTGCCGCCTGGCCTCGATTGCCCCGGACAGGCGGTGGTCAAGGGCGATGCCCGATCCGTCTCGATCGCCGCCGCCTCGATCGTCGCCAAGGTGACGCGCGACCGGATGATGGCAAGGGCGCATAATGTTTTTCCGGATTACGGGTTTGCCGCCCATGTCGGCTACGGCACGGCGCAGCACCGCGCCGGCATCGAGAAACATGGGCCGTGTTCGCTGCACCGGATGAGCTTTAGACCGCTGCGCAAGGGCGAGGACGGTCCTGAAATGGACGAGCTGATTTCCGAATAGCTCACCCAAAGAAAACCTGGCAATGAGAAGCCGGACTAGCACCGTAAGAGGCGCGCGAGGAAAAGAGAGGCCACGGCATGTCCTCTTCTCCCCGGCGGGGAGAAGGTGCCGGCAGGCGGATGAGGGGCCGCCGGCACACCCTCACGGAAAACCTATCCGCCACGCCAGCGGTAACGCCGCGCGCCACCGCCCTGAACACCGTCGACACAGGCTTGAACGGTCGAAACCCGCATCGGTTTCATTCGGAAAGACGGCTTCCCCGGCTCCCTCATCCGCCCTACGGGCACCGACCTGGGTCGAGCCACGTGTCTCGACCCGTCCTTCGGACCCCCGAGGGGAGAAGAGGGAATCGAGAGGGAGCGGTATGCCCTCGACCCGAGATCGAGTATTCAACAACAAAAAAGGCCGGGACATGCCCGGCCTTTTCCTCATTCTATACGCTACCGCTCAGTTGAGCCGTGTCTTGACCTGGCCAACGGCGTTGCCGAAGAGCTCGGACTGGACTTTGCCGTCGGCCTTCTTGGCGAGCACCGTTTCGGCGGCTGCGATCGCCAGATCGACGGCGGCGGAACGCACCGCCTTCATCGCATCGGCCTCGGCCTGCTTGATCTTCTGCTCGGAGAGCGCCGTGCGGTTAGCGACGAATTCTTCCGTCTTCTTCTTCGCCTCGGCGGTCAGCATCTCGGCTTCGCGCTCAGCGGCGGCAACAATATGGGCGGCCTCTGCTTCCGCTTCCTTGCGCTTACGCTGGTATTCGGCGAGCAGATGCTGGGCTTCCTCGCGCAGGCGCTTGGCTTCAGCCAGTTCGTTGCGGATCTGGTCGGCGCGGTCGTCGAGCGAGCGCGCCATCATGCCCGGAACCTTGAGGTAAACGACCAGCGCCAGGAAGAGGATGAGACCGACAAAAGCGAAGAAAGTCGCGTCGAAATGAAATTCCATCGATCAAGCCTCCTTCTTGGCGGCCGCGACGGCGGCGGCGACGTCTGCCTGCGCAGCGGTGCTGCCGATCAGCTGTTCGACGACCGCGGCTGCCGTTTCCTCGGCAATGGTGCCGACGTCGGCGAAAGCCTTGGCCTTGATGTCAGCGATGCGGGCTTCGGCAGCCTTGATCTTTTCCGACAGGCTGGCCTCGACGGTGCGGCGATCCTCTTCGGCCTTGACCTTGGCGGCGTCACGGGCGGCGGAGCCGATCGCGTGGGACTTGGCGCGGGCAGCGGCCAGTTCGCCTTCATAGGTCTGGACGGCGGCGTCGGCCTCCGCCTTCAGGCGGCCTGCTTCTTCCAGGTCCTGGGAGATGCGCGTGTGGCGCTGATCGAGGATGGCCCCGATGCGCGGCGCGATGACCTTTTGCATAAGGAGGTAGAAGACGCCGAACGTAATCACCAGCCAGAGCAGCTGGGATGCGTAGGTCGTCGAATCGAAAGGCGGGAACGGGCCGCGGGCGTGTTCGCCTTCGGCAACGCCGGTCTCGGTATGGACCTCGCCTGCGGCCGGAGCGGCATGCGCATCCGTGCCGGTCGCTGCCGCCGGTGCTTCTTCAGCGTAAGCCGGGGTCACAAAAAACATGCTCACCTCCAGGTGGACTGCAAATGCAAAGGATCACGGCTTGCGGTCGCAGGCCGTGATCCATCTATTCGCCGATATCAGACAGCGAAGAGGAGGAGGAGAGCGACGAGCAGCGAGAAGATGCCCAGAGCTTCCGTAACGGCGAAGCCGAATACCAGACGGCCGAACTGGCTGTCAGCGGCAGACGGATTGCGCAGAGCGCCGGAGAGGTAGCTGCCGAAGATATTGCCGAGGCCGAGAGCCGTACCGGCCATACCAAAGCAAGCCAGGCCTGCACCGATGAACTTTGCTGCTTCCGCTTCCATGTTGAACTCCTTTGAAATGGTTGTTGCGGCGAATGACTGACGCCCTGGAGACGTCGTTGTCGTTATCCTTAGTGCCCGCCCGGATGGATTGCGTCGTTGAGGTACATGCAAGTCAGCACCGCGAAGACGTAAGCCTGAAGGAAGGCGACGAGGAACTCGAGACCGGTCAGGGCGACGGTCATGATGAGGGGAAGAACGGCGCCGCCGATACCAACGGCACCGAGGGTTCCAAGCGAGGCGACGAAGCCTGCGAACACCTTCAGCGTGATGTGACCGGCGAGCATGTTGGCGAAAAGACGAACGGAGAGCGAAATCGGACGGGACAGGAAGGAAATGATTTCGATCGCGACGACCAGCGGCAGCAATATGCCCGGCACGCCCGAGGGCACGAAGACATTCAGGAAGTGGAAACCGTGCTTATAGAAGCCGTAGATCAGAACCGTGCTGATAACGAGGATCGCCAGCGCGAAGGTGACGATGATCTGGCTGGTGATCGTGAAGAAATAGGGGAACATGCCGAGCAGGTTCGCCGTCAGCACGAACATGAAGAGCGAGAAGACCAGCGGGAAGAACTTCAGCCCCTGCTTGCCCGCGCCTTCCTTCAGCATGTTGGCGATGAATTCATAGGACATTTCGGCGACCGACTGCGAACGGCCGGGCACGATGGCGCGGTTCGAGGTCGAGAAATACAGGAAGCCGGCGGCAACGGCTGCCGAAGCGACCATGAAGAGCGATGCGTTGGTGAACGAAAAATCAATTCCGCCGATTTCGATCGGGACAATCTTCTGGATCAGGAACTGATGAGTCGGATCGTTAGACACCGCTTGTTCTCTCTCTTTGGCCCGCAGGACGCGGGGTCATTGCACTGGACCGGGACCGGCCCCTATTTCTTGTCGTCCTGGTCGTCCAGCGGATGAGCAACCACCCCCGCAGAACGCAATACGTTCAGAACGCCGGCACAGAATCCGAGAAGCAGAAGAACAATCAACCCCCAAGGCGCCGTGCCAACAAAACGGTCGAGAAGATAGCCAAGGACGGCACCGACGACGATTGCGGCAATGAACTCGCTGGAAAGCTTCATCGCCTGGGCATAACCTTTGCGGCTTACCTCGGCTTGGGCCTCGCTTGCTTTTTCCACTCCCGCCTCAGCGCGCTTGGTCGCGAGTTCCGCTCCCAGTTGCGCACGGCGCTTCTCAAGACTTTCCTCGCGGTCGTCCGCCATGGATCTCTCCTCGCCTGCCCGTCGCCCGCACTCCCGCTACCCCGGTCATTCGGACCCCGGACGCGAAGGTTGAGACCCTTCCGGCCCGTTCTGAAGTCGCGCGCAACATAGTTTTAGGGATTGGTATAGTCAAGGCGTAGACGGCTTCTGTCCAGCCAGAAAATAATGGTGTAAAATCAAGGAGATATATCGATATTCAGCCGTGTGGGCAAATTCAACGGAAAGAATCCGCTTTTGCGGGCCGGAAATCACTGCCGCCCTGGCGGATTCTCTTAGCTCCAGCCGCCGCCATAGGTGCGGTAGAAGACGTGGAGACCGATGCGCCCCACCTTTTCCATGGTCTTTGCCCATTTCGGGCGGACATAGACGGCATGGTAGTGTGTTGCCGAACCTACCTGCGGCAGCCAGATCTTGCCTGATGTCACCGCCATGGCCACGTCGCGGGCCACCCGCCAGTGATATTGTGAATTCACCCGGTCCTTGATGCTGTCGCAGGCGAAGGAAAACTGGCAGCGGTTGCGCCAATCCTCGTTCTGATAGACGACGCCGCAAATGCTCTTGGGATAGGCGGGGTTGCGGACACGGTTGAGGATGACCTGGGCGACGGCCGCCTGGCCCTTCACCGATTCCCCGCGCGCCTCGAAATAGATGCCGGAGGCAAGGCATTGCTGCTCGCGGGCGGAGAAGACGCTCGGCGGCAGCACGCTTGCGGCCCAGGCGTGGTCGCCCGGACCGATCTGGGGCACGAAGCGGCCGCTGTCCGGTTCGGTCAGGATCGAATCGAAGGGCGACTGGCGGGCATAATCCGGTGCGGCCGGCGCATAGGCGGTGGCAAGCACGTCGGCCTTGTTGCTGGTGACGAGGCTTGCGAGCATCGCCGGCACGCCGACCTCGGGCATCACCGGCTGCTTCTTATAGAAAGAGGTGGCGATCTCGATTTCCCTGCCCTGGATCTTCGGCTTGACGAAAGCCGACCGGTCCTTGAGATCGAAATTCGGGGTGAACAGCATCTTGGTGCGCTCGAGAATCGAGCCGGCGGAAAAATCCTTCGGCGGCTGCATCTTCTCGACGGCGACAACGCGGCCTTTCTTCGTGCCGCGAATGACGCGGTCCTCGTCCGGCGTGTCCTCGTGACCCTTGTCCTTGGCCGTAAAAGCCACCTTGCGGCCATCGGGCAGCACCATGCCGGCGTCTGAGGCGATCGAGCCGGTCGCTGCCGGATCGGCGAAGGCGAGCTCGGCCTGGTGGATGGAGCCGGCCGGCGAATTGGTCAGCACCATGCGCCAGCTCTCCCCCTCACGATCGAGACCGGCGAGCATCGTGGCGAGATCGGCGTGGGAGGCAACGCTCGGGAAGATCAGCCAGCCGGCAAGCCCGAAGATGGCGGGCGACACCCAGTTCTCGGGAAGAAGACGCAGCTTGCTACGGGAAGGGCTCTTTCGACGCAACACGAACTCCGGGCATGGAACGCGGGAACATGCCATCGAAAATCTCTCATTAACCTTGACGTCCGGTTAACGAGGCGTGCCGGAAAGTAGCAGTGGGAGTTTTTGGATGTTCTAATATGGCTGATAAGTTCATAGGACGAGGTGTGTGTCGCAGCCTTGTGAAAGACCCCTCCCCAACCCCTGCACACAAGGGGGAGGGACTAACCCGGGGGTTCCGCCTCGGGTCCTCCGACACGTTGAAAATATGTTAAGTCGTCGCGGCAAGTTAAGCCCCTCCCCCTTGTGGGCAGGGGTTGGGGCGGGTCTTTGCCCACGCATCAAATAATAACGTGCGAGCCCAGCTCCACGACGCGGTTGGCCGGCAGGCGGAAGTAGTCCGAGGGGTTGGCGGCGGCGTTGGCCAGCGCGATGTACAGCCGGTCCTGCCAGTAGGGCATGCCCGACTTGGCATCCGGCACCAGCTTGCGGCGGCCGAGATAGAAGGAGGTCGACATGATGTCGAACTTCAGACCGGTCTTGCGCAACGTTGCCAGCGCCTGCGAGACGTTCTGCGATTCCATGAAGCCGAAGAGCAGCTCGACGCGCGAGAAGCGTTCGGAAATCGGCTCGACCTTGTAGCGGTCGTGGCTCGGTACACGCGGCTTGTTGACCGTGCGGATCGTCAGGATGACGTTGCGATCGTGAAGCACGTGGTTGTGCTTGAGATTGTGCAGCAGGGCGGCGGGGGCCGATTCCGGATCACTGGTCAGGAAGATCGCCGTGCCCGGAACCTGGGCCGGCGAATGCTCGCTCTTACGCTCGATGGAACTGACGAAGGAGGCGAGCGGAATATCGGTGTGCCGGGTCTTCTCCATCAGGATCGCGGTGCCGCGGCGCCAGGTCCACATGACGACGGTAAAGGCAGTAGCGATCAGGATCGGGATATAGCCGCCATCGTGGATCTTCAGAAGGTTGGCGCCGAGGAAGATCATTTCGAGCACGACGAGCGGCGCGAGCGCGATCACCGCGACCGGCAGCGACCAATTCCAGCGGGCGCGGACGAATTCGAAGGCCATGATAGAGGTGACGACCATGGCGCCCGTGACGGAGATGCCGTAGGCGGTCGCCAATGCGTCCGACGTCTTGAAGCTCAGCACCAGGAAAATGACGCCAAAGAACAGCACGGCGTTGACCGACGGCAAGAAGATCTGTCCCGTGTTGGTTTCCGAGGTGAAGAGGATTTCCATGCGCGGCAGGAAGCCGAGGTTGATGCCCTGGCGCACCAGCGAAAAGGCCCCCGTTATGACGGCCTGGCTGGCGATGATTGTTGCGGCGGTGGCGAGGATGACGACCGGCAGCAGCGCCCATTGCGGAAACATCAGATAGAAGGGGTCGGACATCGTCTCCGGTCTGCCGAGCACGAGCGCGCCCTGCCCGAGATAGTTCAGCGTCAACGCCGGAAACACCAGCGCGAACCAGGCCCATTGGATCGGGCGACGGCCGAAATGGCCGAGATCGGCATAAAGCGCCTCGGCGCCTGTCACCGTCAGGAAGACGGCACCAAGCACGACGACACCGTAAAAACCCTCATGCAGCAGGAAGCTGACCGCATAATAGGGGTTGAAGGCGGCCAGAATGCCGAAATCGTCGGAGATGTGGGAAATGCCGGCGGCGGCGATGACGAGGAACCAGACGGCGGTGATCGGGCCGAAGAATTTGGCGACGGCCCCGGTGCCGCGCGACTGCACGACGAAGAGCAGCACCAGGATCGCCACCGAGATCGGCACGATGTATTCCGCCAGGCTGGGCGTGACGAGCTTCAGACCCTCGACGGCCGACAGCACCGAAAGCGCCGGCGTGATCATCGCATCGCCGAGGAACAGGGCAGCGCCCATCAGTCCGAGCAGCATCAGCAGTGCGGTATGACCGTTGGCGGTCTTCATCAGAAGGGCGAGCAGCGACAGCGTGCCGCCCTCCCCGTCGTTGTCGGCGCGCAGCAGGAACAGAACGTATTTGATGGTGACGATGATGGTCAGCGCCCAGATCATCAGCGAAATCAGACTGATGACCTCGAAACGGGTGACGCCGTCATGGGCGACGGGCTTCAGCGCTTCGCGAAAAGCGTAGAGCGGGCTCGTGCCGATATCGCCATAGACGACACCGACGGAACCGAGCGCGAGATAGAACAGCTTGCGTGGCGTCATATGGCGTTCGTGCGGAGGATGGCTCTCTTCGGACATGAAATTTCAACAAGCTCCTCAGAGCCAGCCTTTCCAGCGAAAAAAGAAAAAAGGAATGACGGCCGATATTACCATCAAGGCCAGCGAATAGGGATAACCCCCCGTCCAGGCCAGTTCCGGCATGACCTGAAAATTCATGCCATAGATGGAGGCGACCAATGTCGGCGGCAGGAACACGACCGAGGCGATCGAGAAAATCTTGATGATCGAGTTCTGTTCGATGTTGATGAGGCCGAGCGAGGCATCGAGCAGGAAGGTGATGTTGGCGGCAACGAAGGAGGCATGCTCCGACAGCGACTGAATATCGCGTGAGACGGTGCGGCAGAGCTCCTTCGCCTCGTGATCCTGCTGGATCGCCGGGATCGTGTAGAAGAACGTCAGAAGCCGGGAAAGCGAGCCGAGACTGTCTCGCAGCTTGCTGATCATGCGGTGATGACCGGCGATATCGCGCAATTTCTGCTCGAGGTAGTTTGAAGGCTTGCGGACCTTTTTCGCCCTGCCGAAGACATGCGTCGACAAGATGTCGATGCGCGAGACGGAGATTTCGAGGATTTCGGCAGTCCGGTCGACGATCGTCTCCAGCAGCTTGGCAAGAAGGGCCGCGCCGCTGCGCCAGTTTTCCGGCAGCCGGTGCAGGGCGGCGATAAACAGCGCAAAGGATTTCGGTTGGGCGTAGCGGATGGTGACCAGGCGGTTTTTGGCCAGGATGAAGGCGACATCAGTCAGCGTCGGCGCGTCGGTATCGGCCTTCCAGACCAGCGAAGCGGTCATGAAGACGGCGTCGTTTTCGATATAAAGGCGAGCCGAAGGTTCGATGTCCTTGAGATCGTCACGGGTCGGAACCTCGATGCCGAGAACCTTCTCGACATAAAGCTCCTCCTCGCGGCTCGGCTCGATCATGTCGATCCAGACGACATCCTCGGGAAAGGATGCCGGCTGCCCGAGATCGCGGATCTCGACCGATTTGCAATTGGAACGGTAAGCGGTGATCACCGGCAGCGTCTCCGATGCTCACGACACTTCGTGGTCATCGCCATCTTCATCGCAAGCCTTTCCATCCGTCCGCCATCGCGGCAATGCGAGGCTGGCACGTCCCAGGTCCAAACGGAAGCAGATCAAGAAAGTTCATACAACTCCGGCTGCATCCGGCCGCAAAAGCCAGCATGCCCATTGTGCTCCACCGCATCGCAGTACCCATCCTTCGACCTTGCAGGCGGGCCGGACCTTCGAAACGAAGACGGCCGTCGTTGAGCATCTGCAGCAATGCCATCATGGCGCCGCGGCATATGAAGCAAAGCCGTGAAATAATCAAGACATCTTCCGTGAAGCGCGGCTTTTCACCACATTTCCTGCACAATTCGGGGTGATCGCAACGGTGATTCGGCGGCTCAGCGCTCTGCTGTCATGCGCGCGCCCTGGCCTGGAAGTCTGCCCATAAACGGAGACGTCATTCAAAAACGATCGCCGGCGCCGGGCGCTGGGGCTGGCCGCCGAGCTGCTGCCACACCTTGGCGGCGATGCCGCGATAGATGCCGGCGACGACGCCGTTCGGATCGGAGGCGACGAGCGGCGTGCCGGCATCTGACGTTTCGCGGATGTTCATCGTCAGCGGCACTTCGCCGAGGAAGGGCACGCCGATGCGCTCGGCCTCCTTGCGGGCGCCGCCATGACCGAAGATGTCGTAGCGGGTACCGGTGTCGGGCGCTATGAAATAGCTCATGTTTTCGACGATGCCGAGAACCGGCACCTCGACTTTGCGGAACATGTTGAGGCCCTTGCGGGCATCGATCAGGGCAAGGTCCTGCGGCGTGGAAACGATGACGGCGCCGGCAAGCGGCACTTGCTGGGCCATCGTCAATTGCGCATCGCCGGTGCCGGGCGGCATGTCGACGACCAGGACGTCGAGCTCGCCCCATGCCACTTCGCGCAGCATCTGCAACAGCGCCGACTGGACCATCGGCCCGCGCCAGATCATCGCCGTCTCCTCGTCGACGAGGAAACCCATCGACATCACCTTGAGGCCGTAATTCTCCATCGGATTGATGATGCGGCCATCGATCTGCGTCGGGCGGCCGGAGATTTTCAAGAGCCGCGGCATCGAGGGGCCGTAGATATCGGCATCGAGAATGCCGACGCGAAGACCGTTGGCGAGCAGACCGAGCGCCAGGTTGACGGCGGTGGTGGACTTGCCGACCCCGCCCTTGCCGGAGGCGACGGCAATGATGGCGCCGACACCGGGGACGCCGATCTTGCCGGTTCGGGGCGGCTGTTGCTGCGGCGCATGCGCGTGTTGCCCATGATCATGACCGGGATGACCGTGGGGCGGATTCGACGCCGGGCGGGCAGCGGGCGCGGCGGCCGCCTTCTTGTCCGCAGTCAGCGTGACGAGAGCACCCTTGACACCCGGGATCTCCTTGATGACGCGCTCGGCGGCGAGCCGCATCGGCTCCAGTTCCTTGGCGCGCTCGGCCGGAACGGTGATGGAGAAATAGACCTTGCCGTCGGAAATGAAGATATCGGAGACCATGCCGAGCGCGACGATGTCGTGTTCAAGATCCGGTCCGCGCACGGTCTTCAGCGTTTCGAGAACCTGTTCCTTCGTGACGTCAGTCATTCCACCCTCATTGCTTCTTCTCGCAGACTACGGCGCCGCGCGCCTTTCAAGACGCGCGCATGATTTTAGTCTCGGCCGATTCCGACCAAGACATGAAATCATGCGGTAGAGATAGTGGAGCCGCACGCCTTCGCCAAACAAAATCATCGGGAGGAAAATTCGATTTGCCGGCGTCGAAAACGCCGGCGGGGACCCCGCGAAGCCGTTGCGGCCATCAAGTCCGCCGGGCTTTTCGCCCTGATGGCCGCAACGGTCTCTCTCCCCGAGAACCGGCGCAATGCGGGGCGAACTAGCGCAAGCCGAAAAAAAGGCCAGAGAAAAGTGATCGGGAAGAGGAATTCGTCAACAGCTGCGAAAGAAGCGGTGCCAAAAGGCAACAACCGCCACCGACGCCGAGGGCCGGGAGAGAAGCGGCGTCGGCGTCGGGCAGCGGTGTGTCGGCCGCGCCATTTCCTGGCGCTGGTCATCAAAGTCCCCTCTGGACCTCTGGCAAAGGAGATGCAGAAAGCGTGCCAGATGAAAAAATCGGGAAAAGCGCGCAGAAGTGCCGGCGGCGCGTCCCGTTTCTGCCTAAGCACTGAGCGGCCGCCCGCAGCGCGCCGCCATCTTTGCGACTTATTTGATCAGGCCGATCCGCAGCGCCTTGGCGACCGCCTGGGTGCGGTTGACCGTGTCCAGCTTCTTGGTGGCGCGGTTGAGGTAATGATTGACCGTATGCTCGGACAGCGCCAGGATTTCCGCGATTTCGGCGCTGGTCTTGCCGGCCGCCGTCCAGTTGAGGCAGTCGATTTCGCGGTCGGTCAGCGAGTCCGTCATGCGCGTGTCAAGGTTGCGGATTTCGGCAAGCCTGTCGAAGACATGGATGGCGATATAGCAAAGCTCGCGCATCTCGGCGGCGCTGAACGGTTCACGATCGCCCGAGAAGGAGACGGCGCCGCGCAGGCCGGAGGCCTCATGGGTTGGGAAATAGGCGCCGCGCATCATCCTGAAACGCTCGAACAACCCGGTGACCAGCGCGGACTTGCCGTCGTCCCGCGACCAGGTCTCACGCGACATGTCGTAAAAGAACGGCCGCGTCGATGTTCTCAGCCGCCTCAGAACCGGGCTGTTCACCATCAGCGCTTCCTGGTCGTAGAGCGCCAGAAGCTCGGCCGGCCAACTGGTGATGACGGTGCTGCCCTGCAGGTCGAGAGAGGTGATCGGCGGCAGATTGAGAACCATGAAGGCGCGGCTGCGATAAGCTTCCGTGACGCGTTTCAAGAAACGGAAAATATCGAACTGCGTCTTCAGGCCGGCGATTTCATTGATGTAATCGTCTTCTTCCGTGGATGTTTGCGACAAGGGTACCATCACAGTTTTCATCTTCGGCGCCGCGGCCGGTTTGGTTGCATCGAGGCGTGAGGAGCGTGAGTTGGATCACGTGGAGCCGGCCTCGGCGGACAGGCTTCGGCCAATGCGTGGTTGCAGATTTCGCGGGCCATTCCACTTGGCGTGATTCGACCGTAAATCTCAATATCGCGCTCATCATAAGCATGCTCAGCAAGGGGGTCGAGCAAGGGATGACCGTCAACGGCGCGGGCCGAGGCGAACGCGCATGCCCTCCATAATCCTTGCAGCCGCCAGCTGCACGGGAACGGCCCACTGACGCAGAAGTTCCATCGACAGCCGATAGGCCGGGCCGGTGACCGAAATGCCGCCGATGAAGGTGCGATCCTCCGACCAGACGGGCGCGGCGACGCAGCGGATGCCGGCCTCGTGCTCCTCGCGGTCGAAAGCATAGCCCTGTTCGGCAATCTCGCGGATTTCGGCGGTAAGCGTCTCGGCCGAAGCATGGGTCGAGGCGGTAAAGCTGGTGAAGCTCAGACCGGCGAGGAGGTCGACAAGAGTTTCTCGCGAAAGCAGCGAAAGAGCGGCCTTGCCGACCCCAGTGCAGTAGCAGGGCGACGCGTTACCGATCTGCGAATACATGCGCACCGGCTGACGGCCTTCAACCTTGTCGAGATAAATGATCGACTGTCCCCGGAGAACGCCGAGATGCACCGTCTCGCCGGTCGCCTGCTGGAGTTCGCTCAGGTGCGGTTCGGCAACCAGGCGGAATTCGTTGCGCGCCCAGCTGCGCGCGGCAAAATCGAGCAGGCGCAGGCCCGGCGCATAACGGCCGTCGCCATCAAGCTCGAGCAACCCCTCCTCCACCAGGTGGCTGAGCTGGCGATGCAGCGTGCCGCGCGGCTGGCCGGCCCGCGCCAGAATATCGGTGAAGCGCAATGGCGTATCCGCATGGGTGACGAGATCGAGGAGAACCATCAATTTGCCGAGGGTGCCGGTCTCGCGTGCCTGAGCCATGCCGTCGCTTGAAGTCATTGTCTATGTGCCATTCAATCGGTTCGCGCTTGCAAGCCTGCGCCCTTGACAGAAAGCCCAGCATAATCCGATAATTCCACATAGTCAAATTAAGTTCCAAATAATGGAACATCAGCGGCCGGAGGAGACGGTGAGCGCAGTGGCAGCACAATTTCCCGAGTTCAAGGATCGCGCCGTGCTCGTGACCGGCGGCGGATCCGGCATCGGCGCGGCGATCGTCGAAGGTTTCGCACGCCAGGGCGCCAAGGTCTCCTTCATCGACATTGCCGAGACGGCCGGCAGGGAACTCGCCGAAAGACTGTCGCGGGAAACGGCGCATCCGGTGCTCTTCTACCATGCCGATCTGCGCGACATCGAGGCGATCCGGCGCACGGTCGATGCCGTCGTTCAGACATCCGGGCCGATCCGCGTGCTTGTCAACAACGCCGCCTGGGACGACCGCCATGAATTTGATGATGTGACCGAGGCCTATTGGGACAACAATCAGGCGGTCAATCTGCGGCACGTGTTCTTCACCTCGCAGGCGGTGGCGCCGTCGATGCGGTCGGCCGGCGGCGGCGCGATCGTCAATATGTCGTCGATCGCCTTCAAGCTGAACATGGGCGGATTTCCCGCCTATGCGGCAGCGAAGGCGGCGGTCGTCGGACTGACGAAGAGCATGGCGGGCCGGCTCGGGCCGGAGAATATCCGGGTCAACTGCATCCTGCCCGGCATGGTGGTGACCGAACGGCAGATGCAGCTGTGGCTCACCGAGGAAAGCATCGCGCGCTCGGTCGAGCAGCAATGCCTGAAAGTCGCGCTCAAGGCCGATGCGATCGTCGGTCCCTGCCTGTTTCTTGCATCCGACTGCGCGGCGGCGATGACCGCCCAGTCCCTGATCGTCGATGGAGGCGTTTTGTAATGGCTAATCCCGCTTATGTCGCGGTGGACTGGGGCACCAGCAGTTTCCGGCTCTGGCTGATCGGCAGGGACGGCAGCATCCTTGCCGAACGCCGCAGCGGCGAAGGCATGACCAGCGCGGCAAAGACCGGCTTTTCCGCCGTGCTGTCGGGCCATCTTACAGCTGTCGAAGCGCCGGAAGGCCTGCCTGTCATCGTCTGCGGCATGGCCGGCGCAAGGCAGGGCTGGGTCGAGGCCGGTTATATCGACGTGCCCGCGCCGCTCGCCTCGATCCTCACTGCGGCGGTCCGCGTGCCGGGTGAAAGCCGTGACATCCGCATCCTGCCGGGCCTTGCCCAGCGGGATGTGGCGAGGCCCGATGTCATGCGCGGCGAGGAAACCCAGCTTCTCGGCGCGCTCGGCCGCGCGAATTCCGCGGCGCAGGCAGTCTGCATGCCCGGCACGCATTCGAAATGGGTGCATGTCGTGGACGGCAAGGTCACCGGCTTTTCGACCTTCATGACCGGCGAACTTTTCGACGCGATCAGTAAAAGTACGATCCTGTCGCATGCCGTGTCGGGTGCCGAACAACAGCCGGCGGATACGGCTGCCTTCGAGGCGGCGGTATCGGCGGCCTTTGCGCATCCGGCACTTGCCTCCAATCTGCTGTTTACCGCCCGTTCGGGCCAGCTGCTGCACGGGATCTCCGCCGCATCAGCGCAGGCCCGGCTTTCCGGCACACTGATCGGCCTCGAAATTGCCGGCGCGCTGCAGGATGCCGCCAACTCAGGCATCACCCTCGTCGCCTCCGGACGCCTGCAGGCGCTCTACGAGCAGGCTTTCAACACCCTCTCCCTTGCCTTCACCGCCATCGACGCCGACGCGGCCGTGCGCCGCGGCCTATCGGCAGCCGCCGAAGCCATCTGGCCGAATTGAGAAAGCTGACACGATGAACCGTATCCCCTTCCCCGACATGAAGCGCCCGCTGATCGCCATCCTGCGCGGCATCCGGCCCGACGAGACCGAGAGCGTCGTCGGCGCCTTGATCGAAAACGGCCTGACGGCGATCGAGATCCCACTCAATTCGCCGGAGCCGTTCAAATCCATCGAGATTGCCGCGAAGATGGCGCCGGCCGAGGTGCTGATCGGCGCCGGCACGGTGCTGACGGTGGAGGCTGTCGACAGTCTGAATGCGGCCGGCGGCAAGCTGCTGGTGACCCCGAATGTCGAACCGGAGGTGATCATCCGGGCGGGCGAACATGGTATGGTGACGATGCCCGGCGTCTTTACGCCGACCGAGGCGCTCGCCGCAGCGCGGGCCGGCGCCACCGGTCTCAAATTCTTCCCGGCGAGCGTTCTTGGCCCCTCCGGCATCACGGCGATCCGGGCGATCCTGCCGCCGGAACTGACGATTGCCGCCGTCGGCGGCGTGTCGGAGAAGAACTTCGCCGATTACACCAAGGCCGGCATCTCAGCCTTCGGCCTCGGCACCAGCCTCTACAAGCCCGGAATGACCGCGGCAGAGGTTGCCGAGCGCGCCAAGACGACCATTTACGCCTATGATGCAGCCATGGGAGCGTGAACGTATGACCGACATTTACGAGTTCGAAGGCAAGACCCTTTGCAACACCAATTCCGTTCTCGGCGAAGGTCCGACCTATGATCCGGACAGCGATACCGTCTGGTGGTTCAACATCCTCGGCAAGGAGCTGCACGAGCTCAACCTTTCGACGCGCGCCAAAAAGGTCCATTCGCTGCCGGTCATGGCAAGCGTGCTGGCCCGCATCGACGCCGGACGGCAGCTGATCGCGACCGAAGAAGGGCTTTTCGTGCGCGACTTGGCCAGCGGCAACCTCACCTTCTATGCGGCGCTCGAAAACGACAGACCGGAGAACCGCTCGAATGACGGCCGCACCCATCCGTCGGGCTCACTCTGGATCGGCACGATGAGCAAGCGGGCGGAGAACCAGGCCGGCGCCATCTATCATGTTGCCGGCGGCAAGGTGACAAAGATCTTCAGCGGCATCAGCATCCCGAATTCAATCTGCTTTTCCCCGGACGGCACGGTCGGATACTACACGGATTCCCGCATCAACCGGCTGATGCGCGTCATGGTCGATCCGCAGACCGGCCTGCCCTCGGGCGAGCCGATCGTGCTCGTCGACAGCATGAACGAGCCCGGCGGCATCGACGGTTCGGTGGTCGATGCCGACGGCTATATCTGGAATGCCCGCTGGGGCGCCGGCGTCGTCGATCGCTACAATCCCGATGGCTTGCGTATCTCGCGCTACAAGGTTCCCGCCGTCCAGCCCTCCTGCCCGGCCTTCATCGGCGCCAATGCAGACCGGCTGGCGGTGACGACGGCCTGGGAAGGGCTTGACGAGGATGCCCGTTCGGCTCAACCGAGTGCCGGCGCGCTTCTGGAACTCGGCATCGAGGTCAAGGGCGTGTTCGATCCCGTCTATGTGCTGTGACTGCCGTATCGGCCAGCCACCATTCAAGGCGCTCCCGAGTGGGGCGCCTTTTTCGTTTCGGGCCGTTCGCCAATAAAAGTTCCGTGATAATCGAGAAATTTTCCGTGTTTTCAACCGGAACCAATCGGCGCACCGCTCATTTTCCCTTCGAACCGGCGCGGCAAAGGATGATGCATTGCCGAGTCAGCGATCACTCTAGGGAAATGAAAGTAGGTTCGAAATGACAAGCAAACTTTTGACGACCGTTGCCGCTGGCGCGCTGTTTGCCACGGCTTTCGCACCGGCGGCATTCTCGCAGACGGCGCCGCAGCCTGCCGATCCCGCCGCGACCAATCAGGCAGCGCCGGCCGATCCGGCTGCCCCCAAGCCGGTCACCCCTGATGTCACCAAGCCCGCAGGCGACGCTGCACAGGCTCCGGCTGTAAAACCGAGCACGGATGTCGCTCAAGGTACCTATCTGACGGAGCAGGCTCCGGACCAGGTCAGTGCCAACACCTATATCGGTCAGTCGGTCTATAACGCCAACAATGAAAGCATCGGTAGCATCAACGACCTGATCATGAAAAAGGATGGCGGCATCGTTGCTGCGATCGTCGGCGTCGGCGGCTTCCTCGGCATTGGCGAAAAGGATGTCGCCGTTCCGATGGAGAAAATCGCCATCGCCCAGAATACCCAGGATGGCAGTCTCAAGCTGACAACCAGCGAGACCGCTGAATCGCTGAAGGCTGCGCCCGAGTTCAAGACGCTGGCAATGCAGTCTGCAGAGAAGGCCCCGGCCGCAACCGGCACCGATACGACGGCAACCGGCTCGACCACGCCTAAGTAAACCGCGCGCGCGGTAGTATAGCGTAGGTGATGGCGCTCCTAGGGGCGCCATCGCTGTTTGGTGATCGCTTGACGCAATCCCGAACGCAAAACCGCTGCGCACTTTTGCTGGGATAGCTTATGCGCTGACGCGTTCGGCGGGCGCCATATCGTAATAGTTCTCGTGCAGGAAGCGCAGCGTGGCGATGCCATCGGCCGGGCGGCCGAAATGGTAGCCCTGGCCCATGCCGCAGCCGAGTGTGCGCAGCTTCACCGCCTCGGCATAATCCTCGATGCCTTCGGCCACGACTTCCAGCTCCAAGCCTTCGCACATGGAAAGGATCGCCTTGATGATGTGTTCGGAGGCGCGGTCGGAATTGATGCGCGAGACGAAGGCGCGGTCGATCTTGATCTTGTCGAAAATGAAGTCGCGCAGACGCCCGAGGCTCGACTGGCCCGTGCCGAAATCGTCGAGGGAGATGCGAACGCCGGCGGCGCGCAGATCGGCGATGATGCGATGGGCGGTATCGGCCGAACCCATCACCGCCGTCTCGGTGATTTCCAGTTCCAGGCGGTGCGGGTCGAAGCCGACGCGGCCGAGGATCGACAGGATGCTACCGCTCGTGCCGGGATCCATCAGCTGCGCCGAAGAGAGGTTGAAGGACAGGAAGAGTTCGCGCGGCCAAGACAAGGCTGCTTCGGCGGCCTTGCGAAGCAGGGCCTCCGACAGCGCATCGATGAAACCGCGCTCTTCGGCGAGCGGCACGAAGACGCCGGGGGACACGAAGCCGAGATCGGGATCGTTCCAGCGGGCGAGCGCCTCGAAGCCGACGACCTGATTGTTGCCGAGCGAGACGATCGGCTGGAAATGAACGTCGATCGCGTCGGAGATGATCGCATTTCTGAGCGCCTGCTCCAGCTGTGTCGCACGCTTCATCTCCTGGGCGATTTCACGCGAATAGACGGTGATCTGGCCGCGGCCGCGACGCTTGGAACGATAGAGGGCGGTTTCGGCGCTCTTCAACAGTTCCTCGCAATCCTCTCCGGCGAACGGGAAGATGGCGAAGCCGAAGGAGGCGGAGAGACGGACATTGCGGTCGCCGAGGTCATAGGGCGCCGACAGCACCTCGCGGATCATCTGGCCGAATTTTTCGGCGCTCGCCCGCTCGAAGATCAACGGCAGCACGAAGGCGAATTCGTCACCATCGTGACGGGTGACCAGCGCCCCGTCCGGAATGCAGGCCCTGAGCCGATGGGCGACCTGGCAAAGGATCTCATCGCCGGCCGAGGAGCCAAAAAGATCGTTGATCGGCTTGAAGCTGTCGAGATTGGCGATGCCGATGGTGAAGGGAGCGGGATCGCTGGCGCGCTCGGCAGAGATCTGCAGCACCTTGTCGCGCATGCGATTGCGGTTTCCCAACCCGGTCAGCGGATCGGTATAAGCCATCGCCTGAAGCTCATTATGACTCACGGTCAAGGAAGCTGTTTCCGCCGATTTCATCATCCAAACCCGAGCTTCCCTCCGCAGCCGAGGAGAGAATGACCGGCATTTCTTAACAATTCGCTAGTAAATCAGCTGCCTTTGACGGGCTGATCTACCCCAGATTTGGGGAGATTGCTGTATACGGGAGACGGCGACCGGACTTCCGTCTCATCCGCTCGCTCGAACCGGCGCAGCCCCTTCCGTCAGGTATTTCTGAAATATCGTCTCCAGCATGTCGGGACTGACGGGCTTCATGATGACGTCGTCCATGCCCGATTTGGCGCATTCGGCGCGATCGCGCTCGAAGGCCTGGGTCAGCACGCCGATGATCGGCGTGCGGGCTGCGCGGCCGGCTTCCTCCATCTGTCGGATCAGGCGCGCCGCCTCGAAGCCGTTGAAGCCCGGCAGCGAAATGTCCATCAGCACCACGCCGGGCCGGTGTTCGGCCCAGAGGCGCACGACCTCGTCGCCGGTCACAGCGATCATATGACGATAGCCGAGGCCCTCGAGGATCTGTGAAAACACGATCTGATTGATATCGTTGTCTTCGGCGACGAGAACCTGCAAGCCGGCAGTATCGTCGGAAGTGCTGATTTCCCAATCCGCGTCCGCCCCGCTGCCGTTGTTGCGGCTGTTGCGATTGAAATGGCGGGCGATCTGGAAGGTGAGCTCGTTGGCGATCTGGAAGCCGTCCATGACGAGCGCCGGAATTCCGTATTGCTCGGCAAGCTCGAGGCAGCGCATGCCCATCTGATTGTCGATGATCAGCAGATCGAGCGAAATGCCGGAGGAGGTGGCGATTTCCAGGAACCGCTCCTCTTCATCCTCGCCGCGCACCGAGCAGGATTCGAAACCGTATTTCGTCAGCGTCCGCAGAGCGGCGGTCTCGGCGGCGAGGTCGGCGGTGACGACGAGAATCTTGCGGCCGGAGAAATTCTCCGGAACGATCGCCTCCATCGCCGCCGGCTCGCGGCGCTCCACCGCGCTCGGCACCGGCACATAGGCGCGGCGATAACTCTGGTTGGTGGAGGCGGTGATCGCCGAGGCGCGGTCGAACTCCTCGAGATCGGCGCCGTCGCGCGGCAGGTCCTGCATGGTCGACACCAGGAAATAGCGGCCGGGCTTGCCGATGCGATGCTTGCGGCTGACGATGTCGCGCTCGATGCCGTCGCGGGAGATCTGCCGCTGGCGGGAGATCGACATCTCGCCGGTTTCCAGCACGTGACGATCGCTTTCTTCGAAGCGCTTGGCGATCTCGGGTGAGAAGAGATCGCCGCTCTTGCGCCCGAGCACCTCGTCGGCGCTCCTCTGGTATTTCTCACAAAAGGCGAGGTTTACCGCGACATAGGTGAGGTTGCGATCCTTGACGAAAAGCGGGAACGGCAGGTTATCGAGAATGTCTTCGGTGAGCTGCACCCGCTCCATGTCCGAGCGCCACTGCTCCTCGCGCTTCTTGTCCTCGGAAATGTCGGAGACGACGGTGACGCCGTAACCGCCCGGCAGCCTGCGCTTGACGAAGCGGACCCAGCTGTCGGCGCCATGTCGCTCGACGGATTCGAAGCGTTCGCGCCAATGCGAGGCGATTTTCTGCGACAGCCAGTCCTCGCGGCTGAGCGAGCCGCTCTGCCTGATATATTGCTGGCGAACGCCGGTATCGTAGATCGCGCCCAGGAAATCGCGCAGCCGGATGCCTGGCTTCAGCATCTCGGACGGCAAGGGGAAGAATTCGAGAATCTGGCGGCTTGCGAAGATCAGATGATCGTTCTTGTCGTAGATGATGAACGCTGCCGAAAGGCTGTCGCACACCGCATCGAAGAGCGCCGTCTGCAGATCGGCCCCGGCGAGAGTCCCGTCGGTCTCTGATGATGTGTCCGCCTTTTCGAAGCCGGCACTCATTCCATTTCGTCCCACATCTGTTTGATTTCGCGGCTTCCGGAGGGTATTGATTAGAAATGCCATTTTTCTGTTAAAACCGGCTTAACACTGCCAATCCCCGAATTCGGGGCAGCCGCGGATCACAGTTTTGCCAAGCGATCGGAAAGCCCTTCCCTCCAGGCCGCGAATCCCCGAAAATAGCCCATGGCCATCAGACAGCTTTCCGAAACGCTCATCAACCAGATCGCCGCCGGCGAAGTCATTGAACGGCCGGCGAGCGCTGCCAAGGAATTGATCGAAAACGCGCTCGATGCGGGGGCGACGCGCATCGAGATCGCCACGGCAGGCGGCGGCAAGGCGCTGCTGCGGGTCAGCGACAACGGCTCCGGCATGGACGCCGGCGATCTGGAGCTGGCAATCAGGCGCCACTGCACCTCGAAGATCTCCGAGACGCTCGAGGATATCAGAACGCTCGGCTTTCGCGGCGAGGCGCTGCCTTCGATCGGGTCCGTGGCCAGGCTCAGCATCGCAAGCCGCAAGCGCGACAGCGCCGGCGGCCACGAGATTGCCGTCGCCGGCGGCAAGGTCCTGCATCTGAGGCCGGCCGCCGCCAATCCCGGCACGATCGTCGAAGTCCGCGACCTGTTCTTCGCCACGCCGGCGCGGCTCAAATTCCTGAAGACGGAGAAGGCCGAAGCCGGCGCCATTACCGAGATCGTCAAACGCATGGCGATCGCCTTTCCCGCCGTGCGCTTCGTGCTGTCCGGCTCTGACCGCGCAACGCTGGAATTTCCGGCGACGGGCGACGATCATCTGGCGCGCATGGCGCAGGTTCTCGGCAAGGACTTCAGCGACAATGCCATTGCGCTCGACGCCGTACGCGAGGACATCGCGCTGACCGGCTTTGCCGGCGTGCCGACCTTCAATCGCGGCAACTCCGCCCATCAATATGCCTTCGTCAACGGCCGCCCAGTGCAGGACAAGCTGATCCTCTCGGCGATCCGCGGCGCCTATGCCGAGACGATCCCGTCCGGGCGCTATCCGGTGGCAGTGCTGTCGATCACTCTCGATCCGGCCCTCGTCGACGTCAACGTGCATCCGGCCAAGTCCGACGTGCGCTTCCGCGATCCCGGGCTGGTGCGCGGCCTGATCGTCGGCGCCATCCGCGAGGCGCTCGCGCGCGACGGCAGCCGGGCGGCAACGACCGGCGCGAGCGATATGCTGCGCGCTTTCCGCCCCGGTTTCCCGCCCTATGGGCAGCGGCCACAGGCGCCATGGTCGGCAGAGACCTCCCCTTCCCGCCCCTACCAGCCGGCACCGGCTTTTTCCGAACGGCCGCAGGCATCCTTCGACGGTCTGTCGATGCCGACCGCACGGGCCGAGCCGCAATTTTCTCCCGACCCCGTGTCTCCCGGCCTGGCCTCTCCTCGCCCGGCCGCGCCGGAACCCGTCGGGCGTTATCCGCTCGGCGCGGCACGGGCGCAGATCCACGCCAATTATATCGTCGCCCAGACCGAGGACGGGCTCGTCATCGTCGACCAGCATGCGGCGCATGAGCGGCTGGTTTTCGAGGCGATGCGCAAGGCGCTGCATTCGAAGCGGCTGGCCTCGCAGGTGCTGCTCATCCCAGAGATCGTCGACATTCCGGAAGAAGATTGCGACCGGCTGATGCTGCACGCGGCAGAGTTTGCCGAACTCGGTCTGGCGATCGAGCGCTTCGGTCCCGGGGCGATCGCGGTGCGCGAAACGCCGGCCATGCTCGGCGAGGTCGACGCCCATGGCCTGATCCGCCAGCTTGCCGACGAGATCGCCGAATGGGATACGGCGTCGGGCCTGTCGGCCAAGCTCGAATATGTGGCGGCGACCATGGCCTGCCATGGATCGGTTCGCTCCGGCCGGCGGCTGCGGCCGGAGGAAATGAACGCGCTGCTGAGGGAAATGGAAGTAACACCCGGCTCCGGCCAGTGCAATCACGGCCGGCCGACCTATATCGAATTGAAGCTCAGCGATATCGAGCGGCTTTTCGGCAGAAGCTGAAAAAGCTGGCAAAGCCCTTCATGCGGGAGTATGGCAGACGGATGACAAGTTGCAGGGAACGGAGCGCATGAATTTGTTCGAAGGGCACGGAAACCGCGAGGCGAAGATCCGCTATCTCGACGGCGATTTCCAGATTCTCTCGCCCGGCTCCTACGTCGTCTGCGCGATGACCGGAAAAAACATCCCGCTCGACGAGCTGCGCTACTGGAGCGTCGCCCGGCAGGAGCCCTATGCGGACGTAATCTCGGCGATCGAAGCCGACAAACGCGCCGGCGTGCTGCCGAACCAGCGGCGTTAGCTCTTACCTTTCAATTCCCTTAAACGCCGCTCGCGACAGGCGACGATCGCCCGATCGATGATCAGGCTCGGGGCGAGGTGATCTTCGAAGATCATGTCGACTTCGATCACCCGGCATTTTTGCGCCAGTTGCTCCGCCTTGCCGTGATGGCCGGAGAGGCGAACGAAATCCTTCGACGTGGTGACGATCAGGAGGTCCTGGCGCTCGGCGGTCTTCAGGATATCGTCGATCTCCTCCTCGGTCAGGTGCTCGTGGTCGCCGAAGGTCTTGGCGACCACGATTTCGGCGCCGCGCGATTCGACGGTGCGGAAGAATTTGGCGGGATCGGCGATACCGGCGAAAGCAAGCACCTTGATGCCGGAAAGCCGGTCGTCGCCGCGCACCTTGAGCGAAGCGGTGAAATAGGGCTTTGCGGCGCGTGCCGCCATGCGGACGATGCCGTCGGCGGCATTGCCGCCGCCGACCTTCAGCAGCGCCGTCGCCGACCGCAGCTGCTGGCGGATCGGCGCGCGGACCGGGCCGGCCGGCACGATATGGCCGTTGCCAAGGCCGCGGGTCGCATCGATGACGAGCAGCGCATAGTCGATCGCCAGCCGGGCGCTCTGAAACCCATCATCCATGATGATGAGATCGGCGCCTTCCGCGACCAGACGCCGAGCACCGTCGACGCGCCGGCGGGAAATCACCGTCAGCGCCTCCTGGGCGAGCAACAGTGGTTCATCGCCGACGGCGACCGCCCGGTGATGATGGGGATCGACCACCGTCGTCACGTCGAGCGAGCCGCCGTAACCTCTGCTGAGAAAGCCGGGCTTCAGGCCTTTCGCCTTGGCGGCGCGGGCGAGCGTCAGCGCCGTGGGCGTCTTGCCGGCGCCGCCGACGGTGAAATTGCCGACGCAGATGACGGGAACGGAAACCGAGGCACGGCGCGCATGGGCCATGCGATGGCCGGCAATACGGCCGTAAAGAAAGGACAGCGGCGCCAGCAGCCAAGCCCGCCAATCGGCTTTCCTCCACCAGAACGGCGGCGCTTCTGAAATCATTTTGCCGTCCCGCTCCCCGCCCGGCCAGAGAATTTCGTTTTCCGGCCGGATTGAGAGGTTAAAATCGATGAAAATGCAAGCCTTTACCGATCAGGCCGGCTGCAGATCGGGCAGCAGCGTCTCAAGGGCGGTGATGTCGTCGAGCACATGATCGGCCGCCGCAGCAAGTGAATCGCGCGAGCCGGTTCCCGTCAACACGGCGATCCTAAGTCCCGTGCCGGCATTCAGGCCCATGTGCAGATCGTGATTGTTGTCGCCGACCATGGCGACCTCTTCAGGCAAAAGCCCGGTCGCAGCGCAGAAGCCGAGCACCATGCCCGGCTCCGGCTTGACGCCGAAGCCGCTGTCGTAGCCGGCGATATAATCGATATAGCCGGCAAAACCGAAGCGCTCCGCCGTCTGGCGGATGGAGCGCTCATTGTCGCTGGAGGCAACGCCGAGCTTGAAACCGCGCCGATGCAGCCTTGCAAAAAAGCCGGCAAGGTCGGTCACCGGCACGGAAAATTCAGCGGCGCCGGAAAAGAGGTCGTCGAGACGGATCGTCAACTCCCCGATATCGACCATCGATCCGGCGGCGACGAGACCCTCGGCGATCTGCCTTGTATTGCCGGCGGCGAGCAGGCTGTCGGGAACGATATGGCCGCTGACCGGATCCATGCCGCAGGCGGACAGCAGCCGGTCGGCCAGAAGCGGGTCGCCCTCAGCGGCGATGCGGGCAAGCTCGCGATTGACCGGCAGCCAGCTCTCATCATAGTCGAGCAGCGTGCCGTCCTTGTCGAAGAGGATGCCTTTGATGTGCGCCGGGCCCGACATCGCGTCTCCTCAGACCTGGGCCGCGGCCTTGGGCAACAAACGCGCCTTGACCGTCAGCGGATTGATATAGGGTTCGAGCCCCTTCACCGTCGCCGACAGCGCGCCGCGCATCTCGTGCACGGTGGCGACGCCGGCCTCAATCATGTTACGGCGGGCGCCATCGTTGGTCAGCAGGTAATGCACGCCCTTGGCCAGCATTTCGGTATCGCGCACCATGCGGGCGCTGCCGCTGCGGGCGAGCTTCTGATAGGCCTCGCGGAAATTCTGCACACTGCCGCCGGAGAGGATGGCGCAGCCGAGCATGGCAGGCTCCAACGGGTTCTGACCGCCTTCGGCAAAGAGCGAACGGCCGACGAAAGCAATTTCAGTCAGACGGAGATAAAGCCCCATTTCGCCGATCGTATCGCCGAGAAAGATATCGACATCGGCGGAGAGGACATCGTCGCGGGTGCGGCGGGCGACTTTCAACCCCTGCTTGACGAGCGCCGCCTCGATCTCGTCGCTGCGCTCGGGATGGCGGGGCACGATGATGGTCAATTGACGATCGCGCTCCTTCAGGGCGCGATGGACGATACCGGCAGCATTCTCCTCGCCGTCGAAGGTGGAGATCGCCGCCCAGGTTTTGCGATCGCCGATCTGCTTCTTGTAGCGGGCGAAGACAGCGCTGTCATAAGGCGGCGCGTCGGTATCGACCTTCAGATTGCCCGAGGTGATGACGGGAACGGCACCGAGATCGCGGAATCGCTCGGCATCGACATCGGATTGGGCGATGACGAGGGCGAGGTTCTCGAACAAGGCCTCCGCAATCGACGGGCGGCGGCGCCAGCGGGCAAAGGAGCGGTCCGACATGCGGGCATTGACCAGGATCTGCGGGATGCGGCGACGGCCGAGCTCCAGCACGGTCGCCGGCCAGATCTCGGATTCGGCGATGATGGCGCAATCGGGCTGCCAATAATCGAGGAAGCGGCTGACGGAGGGTTTCAGATCCAGCGGCACATATTGATGGATCGCCTCCTGGCCGAGGCGCTCGGCGGCGAGCCTGGCGGAGGTGATGGTGCCGGTGGTTAGGATGACATGGATATCGCGGCGGCGGATTTCGCGGATCAGCGGAATGACGGCATTGGTTTCGCCCACACTTGCGGCATGGAACCAGACGAGCGGGCCCTGCGGCCGATTGGCGCTTGGATAGCCGAAGCGCTCCAGGCGGCGCGCCCGGTCTTCCTTGCCCTTGGCCGTGCGGTAGGTCAGATAGAGGCCGACGACCGGAGAAGCGATGGTTCCCGCCAGACGGTATGTGCTCAGACCGAGCCGCGCCATGCGGGAGCTCATCGCGCCAGCCTCCGACCCAAGACGATCGACATCAAACCCATTCCCTTATTATCGTTGCGGCCGGAATGGCCGATCAATTTGTTCAGAATGCGTCAAACGATCCGGATCGACGGGCGCCCGATGCACAAAGGCCCGCTCGGCTGGCGGCGGCTGCCGAGGTCAGTTGCCCCCAGCCTTTTGCTGCGGATCGAGCAGACGGTGCATGTGGACGATGAAATAGCGCATATGCGCGTTGTCGACCGTCTGCTGCGCCTTCGCCTTCCAGGCCGTCAGCGCCGTGGCATAGTCGGGAAAGATGCCGACGATATCGAGACCGTTCAGATCACGGAACTGGACATCTTCGAGGCTTTTCAGTTCGCCGCCAAAAACGAGGTGCAAAAGCTGCTTCTTGTCACCGGAGTCAGTCATTTTCTTGTTCTCTTTCTGCCTAGTTCCTCCGCCACCTCATCTGCGGGATTTTGACGGAAACGTCAACTGTCTCCTCGCCCGGCAAAGGCCGCGAGGAATTCATCGATGCGGGGCACCGGGGCCGCACAGAGGACCTTATGGGTGACGTCCGCCCTGTTATAGACGATCGGCTTGCCGTCGAGGTCGACGAGGCCGCCGCCGGCGCAGGCCAGAACGAGATCGGCGGCGGCAAGGTCCCAGTCATGCGAATTGCCCTTGACGAAGGTGCCTTCAAGACGGCCGTCCGCCACCATGGCGATACGATAGGCAAGCGACGGGACATATTTCTCGCGTCTCACCCGGTCACGGAAGGTCGGTGGAAAGGTCTTCAACAGGTCTTCGCCGATCGCAAGCCGGCTCATCTCGTCCGGCCCGGCGGCCGAAACGGTGAAGGGCATGCCGTTCTTCAACGCCACGCCGCCATCGACGGCCTCATAGAACTCCTCGAGCGCCGGCGCATAGAGCACGCCGGCGACGGGGCGGCCGCGATGCACGACGGCGACGCTGACGCACCAGACCTTCTGTCCGCCGAGGAAGGCGCGGGTGCCGTCGATCGGATCGACGATGAACAGCGTCTCGCGCGAGAGGCGGTCTTCATCGTCCTCGGTTTCCTCCGACAGCCAGCCATAGTCCGGCCGCGCCTTGCGCAGGATCGTTTCAAGCGTCTTGTTAGCGGCGAAGTCGGCGGCGCTGACGGGAGAGCGGTCGCCGTTCTTCCACCAGACCTCTGGAGACTGGTTGAAGAAGCCGTAGGCAACCGCCCCGGCCTCCTTCGCAGCATCGGCGATCAAGGCGAGATCGCTCTGCCAGCGGAGCTTTTCCCTATCGCTCATCCGTTAATCCATTTCCTGCCGCCCGTTTCTCACTGTCCGGCAAGCGTCATGCCTTCGATCGCGAAGGTCGGAGCCGCGACGCCGAACTTGCGGTCGATGTCATTTGCCGGCGTCAGGCGCATGAACATGTCCTTGAGGTTCGAGGCGATCGTCACCTCGGACACCGGGAAAGTGAGTTCGCCGTTCTCGATCCAGAAGCCGGTGGCGCCGCGGCTGTATTCGCCAGTGATCATATTGACCCCGTGGCCGATCAGTTCGGTGATGTAAAAACCGTTGCCGATGCTGCGGATCAGTTCCTCCGGCGAGATGTCGCCCGGCTCCAGCGCAAGATTGGTGGAAGACGGCGTGACGGCGCTGCCACCGCGCACGCCGCGGCCATTGGTCTCAAGGCCGAGTTCGCGGGCCGTCGAGGTCGAGAGGAACCAGTGCTTCAGGACACCGTCTTCGATCATGACAAGCCGCTCGCCGGACACGCCCTCACCGTCGAAGGGACGCGAGGAAGGCCCGCGCACGATCAGCGGATCGTCGGTGATCGACAGGCCTGACTTCAGCACCTGCTGACCCATCCTGTCACGCAGGAAGCTGGTCTTTCTAGCGACGGCGGCACCGTTGATCGCACCGGCAATATGGCCGACGAAACCGCGGGCGACGCGCGGATCGAAGACGACGGTGACGTTCTTGGCGGTCGGCACCTGGCGCGGATTGACGCGCTTGACCACCCGTTCGCCGGCGCGGCGGCCGATTTCGGAAGGATCGTCGAGCTCGGCGTAATAAAGCCGGCTGTCGAAATCATAGTCGCGCTCCATGCCGGTGCCTTCGCCTGCGATGACGCTGACGGAGTTGCCGAAACGGGAGGCCATGTAGCTGCCTTGGAAACCGTGCGACGTGGCGAGAACGAGGCCGCCCATGCCGGCCGACGCGCCGGCGCCGGAGGAATTTGTGACGCCCGTGACCGCAAGGGCGGCCGTCTCGGCGGCAAGAGCGGCCTCGCGCAGCATCTCGGAGGACACTTCCGTGGTATCGAGCAATTGCAGGTCGGGATAGGACCTGGCAAGGTTCGGCTCGTCCGCCAGGCACGCGAAGGGGTCTTCAGGGGAAACCTTGGCCATGGCGACGGCACGTTCGGCCAGCGCCTGGAGATCGAAGCCCGGATTGGCCGAAACGCTGGCGACACGCTTGCCGATGAAGACGCGGAGCGAAAAATCGTCGCTTTCCAACGATTCCGTTCCCTCGACCTTGCCAAGCCGGACGCTGACCGATTGCGAGCGAGAGCGGACAACGACGGCGTCGGCAGCGTCGGCTCCTGCCTTCCTTGCCAGATCGATCAATTGACTTGCGCGGGAAAGAAGTGTCGAGGAATCGATTTCAGAGGACATGATTTGGCCTTTCCTTCGGCTTCCATTTATTGTGCACTCTCCCTGGCATCAAGGCCGCCGCCGCCGATTCTTTGTCAGGGCTGCCAGGATGTTTCCCGCCGTCGAAAGAAATTGTCAGCATGTCAGCGCCCAACGACCTTTTTTCCGAAACGATCCTGCTGCTCGGCGGCGCGGTTGTGGCGGCACCGATCTTCAAGAAGCTCGGGCTCGGCACGGTGCTCGGTTACCTCGCCGCCGGCATCGTCATCGGCCCGGTCTTCCACGGCATCACCGATGGCGAACAGATCCTTGCCGTCGCCGAGCTCGGCGTCGTCTTCCTGCTCTTCATCATCGGACTGGAGCTGAAACCCAGCCGCCTCTGGCAGATGCGGCGCGACATTTTCGGACTCGGCACGGCGCAGGTGGTGGTGACCGGGTTGGCGCTGACCGGACTCGCCTGGTTTTCCCACGTCCTCGATTGGCGCGGCAGCATCGTCGCCGGCTTCGGCCTGGCGCTGTCCTCTACCGCCTTCGCCATGCAGATCCTCGAGGGCGACGGCGACGTCAACACGCGATATGGCCAGCGTTCATTCTCGATGCTGCTGTTCCAGGATCTGGCGATCGTGCCGCTCCTGGCGCTGATCACCGTTCTCGACGGCAGCGGCAAGGGCAGCAATGCGCCGCTTTCCGATTTTGCCGTGGCCGTCGGCGCCGTGGCGGCGATGATCGTCATGGGGCGCTATCTGCTGACGCCGCTCTTCCAGATCATCGCCCGCACCGGCGCGCGCGAGGCGATGATCGCGGCGGCGCTCTTCGTCGTCATGGGATCGGCCAGCCTGATGCAGCTTGCCGGACTGTCGATGGCGATGGGCGCCTTCCTGTCCGGGGTGATGCTCGCCGAATCCTCCTATCGGCACGAGCTTGAGGCCGATATCGAGCCTTTCCGCGGCGTGCTGCTCGCCATCTTTTTCATCGCCGTCGGCCTGTCGCTAGAGCTCGGCGTCCTCCTCGACAATGCGCTCTTCGTCATCGTCACGGTGCCGATCATCATGGCCGTCAAGGCGATCATCATCTACGGCCTCTGCCGGATATCAGGATCTCCGCACAACGATGCGATCCGCATCGCCTTCCTGCTGCCGCAGGGCGGCGAATTCGGCTTCGTGCTGTTCACCACGGCGGGCGTCGTCGGGTTGATGTCGACGAGCACGGCATCGTTGCTGGTCGCAATCGTCACGCTGTCGATGGCGCTGACGCCGATCGGCGCGGCGCTGTCGAAGCGGCTGCTCAACGGCGATGAACAGGAGGAACTGGACGAGGATTTCGAAGGCGCCGGCGCCGACGTGCTGATGGTCGGCTTCTCCCGTTTCGGCCAGATCGCCGCGCAGATCCTGCTGGCCGGCGGGCGCAGCGTCACCGTCATCGATTTTTCCGCCGACCGCATCCGCCAGGCCTCCTCATTCGGTTTCCGGATCTATTTCGGCGACGGCACCCGCAAGGACGTGCTGCGCTCGGCCGGGATCGATCGGGCAAAGATCGTGCTCGTCTGCACGCAGAAGAAGGAAATCACCGACAAAGTGGTGGAGCTGGTGCAGGCCGACTATCCGCACACCCGCCTCTACGTCCGCTCCTACGACCGCATCCATTCGATCGAACTGCGCAACAAGGGGATCGATTACGAGCTGCGCGAGACGCTGGAATCGGGCCTGCTGTTCGGAAGACGGACGCTGGAGGCGCTCGGTGTCTCCGAAACCGACGCTTATGAAATCGGCGAGGACATCCGCAAGCGCGACGAGGCGCGGCTCGCCCTGCAGGTCTCCGAAGGGCTGCAGGCGGGGCGCGACATGCTGTTTTCCCATCCGGTGCGTCCCGAACCGCTGGTCAAGCCGAAGCGCGCCGCTGATCCCTTCGAGGACGATCCGCTGGCGGGAATCGCGGATGCGACGGCGGACGCATAAATCAGATCCGGCAAGCGCGACGCCCGAGCGGATCGACAAGCGGAAGGGACGGAGGCTGCTGCCAGAATCTGTCAGCATGTCTCTCTAGATATTCTCCTGCCTAACACACAGGAGGCTTATCGTGATCGACAGCAACAGCATTCTACTTTTCGTAACCGACGCGTCGAAGAGCGCCAGCTTTTATGCGCGGCTGCTCGGGCAGGATCCCGTGGAGGCCAGCCCGACCTTCGCAATGTTCATTCTGCCTTCGGGCCTGGCGCTCGGACTGTGGGGCAAGGCGGGCGTCGAGCCGGCGCCGGCGGCTGAGGGCGGCGGCTGCGAGGTCGGTTTCAAGGTCGCGACAGCAGACATGGTCGATAGGCTCCACACCGAATGGCAGGGCAAGAGCGCGGCGATCCTTCTGCCGCCGACCGACCTCGATTTCGGCCGTAGCTTTGTTGCTGCCGATCCCGACGGGCATCGCTTGCGCGTCTACAACGTGGCGGAGGACTGAACCATGTCCCGCAGCTGGATTGCCGTCGCATCAGCAAACCACGTGCGCATCGGGCGCGCAGCCGGGTTCATGCAAGTCTGTCACGGCAAGGCCGCTCCGCTTAAGCGGAGTGCGCCAGGCGACCGCGTGATTTACTATTCGCCGACTGAAACGTTTGGCGGCAAGGATCGCCTGCAGGCGTTCACGGCCATTGGCGTGATCGAAGAAACGGCGGCATATCAAGTGGAGGCTCACCTCGGCTTCCGCCCCTGGCGACGGGATGTCGCGTGGTGGCGGGCCATGGAAACGCCGATCCGACCACTGCTCGGTCGATTATCTTTCACGAGCGATCGGACCGGCTGGGGCTATCGGTTGCGCTTTGGGCTCTTCGAAATCGACAATGAGGATGCCGAGCTCATAGCCGAAGCGATGTTCGCTGAACCGCTCGTGCATGCCGCGCGGACGCAGACAACGGTGCCCATGCAAGGTTCTTTAGCGTTTTAGCCGCGCTTCGATCTCGCGGTCGAGAGCGAATTTCAGATCGTCCTTGACGCCGACGGACATGGCCAGCACTTCGCGGGCCTTGAGGAAATCCATGACGCCGGTGCGGCCGACCGTCGGGCGCAGGAAGATGTGCGGCTGGCAAAGCTTCAGCTTCAGCGAGATCGCCGTCTGCATCATCAGCTGACCGGAACCGAAGATGCTTTCCATGCGGTTCGGGATATGGGTGCCGTCGCCTTCCGGGGCGCCGACCACATCGATGCCGATGACGATGTCGGCAAGATCCATCAGGGGTTCATAGGGCACCGGATTGCTGATGCCGCCATCGATCATCACGCGGCCGCGCAGGCGCACCGGCATGAACACGGCGGGGATGGAGGACGAGGCGGCGAGTGCCGGAAACAGCTCGCCCTCTTCGATGATGACCTCGTTCTGTCCGTAATAATCTGTGGTGATGACCTTCATCGGCACCAGCAGATCCTCGAACCGGGCCGGCAGCTCGGACGGCAGGAAGGCTTTCAGGATCCGCTCGAGATTGAACTGGCCGATGCGGATGCCTTTCGCCACCGCATCGCGCACCGTTGCCGGCCGCATGCCCCAAATGCGGGCGACGACAGCCGTCTTGTTGCCGACGGTTGCCAGCGCATGTTCGCGGATTTCGGCGCCGGACATGCCGGCGGCCATGCCGGCCCCCATGATGGCGCCGATCGACGAACCCGCAATCGCTACCGGGCGGATGCCGAGCTCGTCGAGGGTTTCGATGATATGGATATGGGAAAGGCCGCGCGCGCCGCCACCGCCGAAGGCGACAGCGACGGTCGGCATATCGCTGATCGCAGGCAGTTTCGGACTGATGATCTCTGCCTGCTGCACGCCCCGCCCCTGCGCCTATTGCGGCTGATATCGGAAGAAATGCACCCTCGTATCGCCAAAGATACGGCTTTCGAGGAAAACATAGGAAGGATGCACCGAAACGACAATGTCGGCGCGTTCTTCGAGCACCGCGATCGCACCCGACCGCAGCCAGCCGCCAACGGCGGCCGCAGCCATCGCCTTTTCGCCGAGGCCCTTGCCATATGGCGGGTCGGCAAAGAGCACGTCGAAAGGCTCGAGATTGCCGACGCTGCCGAGATCGGTCGCATCGCGGCGCAGGATGCGGGTGCGGCCGTGCAGGCCGAGCGCATCGATATTTTCCCAGAGCAGCGCCCTGCCCTCGACGCTGTTTTCGACGAAGAGCGCGTGGCGACAGCCGCGCGATACGGCTTCGAGGCCGACAGCGCCGGTTCCGGCAAAAAGATCGAGGATCCGGGTGCCGTCGACGCATTCCGGATAGGCGTGGCTCAATATATTGAACAGGCTCTCGCGCGTCCGGTCGGCAGTCGGCCGGATGTCGTTGGATTTTGGCACGGCGAGAGGCCGTCCGCGAAACTCACCGCCGACGATCCGCACCGCGCGTCATTCCCTTCCCTCTCGCACCACCTCTGGACGGACCGCCCGCGGGCCTGTCACCGCCCGGCCTGTCACCGCCCGGCTTGCCACTCTTCGGCTTGCCGGAAAAATTCTTGGCCCCACCGGGCTTGGCGCCGAAGCTCTTGCCGCGCGGCTTCTCGCCCGGGGCCTTGTCCCCGAACGACCGTTCGCCGCGTGGACGCTCGGAGCGCCCCTCGCCGGCAAAGCTTCTGGCTGTCCGCGGGCGCTCGTCACCCTCCTCGCGCGGCTTTCGATCGCCACGCGGCTTGCCGGCGAAAGGTCGGTCGCCACGCGAAGGACGATCGCCGAAGGGGCGGTCGCTGCGCGGACGCTCAGAACGGCCCTCGCCGGTGGAGGCTCTGGCGGCGCGAGGACGCTCATCACCATCGGCACGCGGCCTGCGGTCACCGCGCGGCTTGTCGCCGAAAGGCCGGTCACCACGCGAGGGACGATCACCGAAAGGCCGGTCGCCGCGCGAACGCTCCGCACGGCCTTCGCCACGCGCCGGGCGGTCGCCATAACCGCGGTCTTCGCGGGCCGGGCGATCCCCGAACGAGCGCTTGCGGCCGCGGCCTTCGCCCTCATCCTTGCGGTGGGGCTGCTCGCTCGAGCGGATCCATTCGCCGTCCTCCTCGCGCACGCGATTGATCTGCGTGCGCGGGCGATCCTCGATATGGTGGAAACCGGTGCCCTTTGCCGGCGTCTGCTCGCCGCGCCGGCGCGCGGTCTGCTCATTCTTGGCGGCTTTCGCCGCAGCCTTTTCGCCGAGCGGTCGGGCGCCCGGCGCCATCCAGACATTGGCGCTGCGGCGCTGGCCGAGCGGCTGGGGACGCTTCGGCTTGTCGTCGTCGAAGCGGCCGCCATCGCGGCGGTCGTCATCTCGACGCCCGCCACCGCGACGGTCGTCGCGCTTGGTGTCAAGGCGGCTCAGCGCCCGTTCGCGCTTGTCCTCCTCGCGGCGTGGACGCTGTTCGCGCTTTTCCGGGGCTGCGGGTTCAGCTTCTTCCTCGGCCGCAACGGCGGGCGCATTGTATATCGGCGCCTCGAAATTCGCCTTGGCTTCCTCAATCAGGCGCGGTCCGAGCTGGTCGCGAAGCGTGCGGCCGCGCACCTCGACGACATGGCCTTCCGGCAAGTCGCCGAGCTGGAACGGGCCGTAGGATATGCGGATCAGACGGTTGACGTCGAGGCCGAGAGCGCCGAGCACGTTCTTGATTTCGCGGTTCTTGCCTTCGCGCAGGCCCATGGTTATCCAGACGTTCGAGCCCTGGGTGCGGTCGAGCGTCGCCTCGATCGATCCATAGAGCACGCCGTCGACGGCGATGCCGTCCTTGAGCTTGTCGAGCGCTTCCTGATCGATCTCGCCATGGGCGCGGACGCGGTAGCGCCTCAGCCAACCGGTCGCCGGCAGTTCGAGGGCGCGGGCGAGGCCGCCGTCATTGGTGAGCAGCAGCAGGCCTTCGGTGTTGATGTCGAGCCGGCCGATCGACATGACGCGCGGCAGTTCTTCCGGCAGATTGTCGAAAACGGTCGGCCGGCCTTCCGGGTCGGCATTGGTGGTCACCAGACCCGCCGGCTTGTGATAGAGCCAGAGCCTGGTGCGCTCTATGCCGCGGATCGGCACGCCATCGACCTCGATGCGGTCGGCAAGCGTGACGTTGACGACGGGGGTTTCGAGAACCGTGCCGTTCAGCGTCACACGGCCTTCCATGATCATGCGTTCGATGTCGCGGCGGGAGGCGACGCCTGCGCGCGCCATCACCTTGGAAATGCGTTCGGCCTTGGTGTCGCTGTCGGCTTCGGCCGCCGCCGGACGCGCGGCTGCGGCCTTCGCCGGCTTCGCGCCGCCCGCCTTCGGACCGGCCTTCGGCCTGATATCCCGTGAAAGGGGCTTTGCGCCCGGGCGTTTTGGCTTGTCTTTGGGTGTCATTTGCTGTTTGCCTGCCTTTTGGGCCTGTCTATCAGGTCACGCATCTGCGGTTAAGTGGAAATTCGTGCGATCGTGAAGACAAATCGTTTCATGGAGATGGCGCTTGAAGAAGCGCGCGCCGCCGGAGAACGCGGCGAAGTGCCGATCGGCGCGGTCGTCGTTGTCGACGATATTGCCGTTTCACGCTCGGGAAATCGCACGCGCGAGCTCAAAGACGTCACCGCGCACGCCGAAATCGCCGCAATCCGGCTCGCCTGCGAGGCGCTTGGGCAGGAACGCCTTGTCGGCGCCGATCTCTATGTGACGCTCGAGCCTTGCACCATGTGCGCGGCAGCCATCTCGTTTGCGCGTGTCCGCAGGCTCTATTACGGCGCCGAGGACCCGAAGGGCGGCGGCGTCGACAATGGCGTGCGATTCTATGCGCAACCGACCTGCCACCACGTACCCGAGGTCTATTCCGGCATCAACGAGGTCCAGTCGGCCGAGATATTGCGGAGATTTTTTGCGGAACGGAGAGAGGCGCCGTAGTCCCCGCGGCGTGCATGCCGTTATCATTGGTCGCGCGCTGGCACTGTCCGGCTGATGAGCAACAGATTCAAATGTAATCTTGAGATATCCCGGCAGGAGATCACCGATACAAGCCCCTCATCCGGCTGCCGCCACCTTCTGCCCGTAAACGGGGCGAAGGGGATATGCCGCACCGGCGTCCTCAATCCTGACGCTCCGTTTGCCTCGTCCCCTCGCCCCACGAGCGGGGAGAGGGTTAGGGTGAGCGGCAAATCCGCGTGGCGAGAACGACCGCTACTGCAGGAAGTTCCACCACTGCTTGCCGGAATTGGCGATCGCCGCATCCTTCTTGCGCTTTTTCTGCTTTTTGAGCTCGGGCTCGCCGACGTCGTCGAGCTTTGCCGGGTCGTCGACGGTGCGGTAGCCGGGCGGCGGATCGGAAATATAGCGGCGCTGATCGACATAGGAGCCCTTCTGCAGGGCGCGGGCCTCGCGATAGGCCTGGGTCTGGGCTTCGGTCGTGCGCCGGCCGCCTTCGATGGCGGAGCTCGCCAGCGGAGAGCGGTAATTCGGATTGTCCGAATTGGCGTCAGCCTCGGAAACGAGGCGGGCGCGCGTCTCCTCCGGCGATTCAAGCCATTGCGGATTGTCCTTGTTGGCCACCGTCGGCTGCGGCGCGATGAGGGTTTCGCGCTGGCCCTCAGCCGGCAGCACCAGTGTCGGACGCGGCGTATATTTGACGCCCTTGTTCTTCGGTTCCGGTCCGGTCAGCGACACGGACTGGCCGAGATCGTCGGTCAGCTGCTCCATGGCGGTCTTGTCGGTGCCGTAGGTCGGGCTGCTGGCGCAGCCGGACACAAGGGAGCATCCCGCCATGACAACAGACAGGCAGGCGCCTACACGGAACCAATGCGTTGCGAACATGAAAACCCTTCCAGCCACCGGTGCAATCGTCGCCCTACCGGACAACCGTCCCCCTGACGCAAAAATCCGGCCATTTTCAGGCAGCTTTTACCGGATGAACGCCGCAAAGGCAATTCACCCGGCAAATATCTTCAGCCGCGGATGCCGAGTTCGCGCAAGGCGGCAGCGTCGCGCGCCGAGACGTCGGGATAATCCGGATCGGAACCGACATCGGTGGTGATGCGCCAGGAACGGGCGCATTTGACGCCTTCGGCAAGCCTTGGCACGACGGCGACATCAGGCACCTCGGCCAGGCGGAAGGCGTCGACCGGGCCTGCGTCCGTCTTGATCGTGATGCCAGAGGTGATGCAGACTTCGCTGAAATCCTGGCCCTCGAGCGCCTTGCGAAGCGCCGCGTCGGCGACATGCACGACCGGAGCCGCCTCGAGCGAGGAACCGATGCGCTTGTCCTTGCGCTCGATTTCAAGCGCGCCGGTCACGACGCTGCGGATCGCGCGGATCTTCCTCCATTTTTCGGCCAGCGCATCGTTGCGCCATTCCTTTGCGACCGGAGCGAACTGCTCCAGATGCACCGAGACGGCCGAGGGATTGCGCGAGAGCCATGCCTCTTCCGTCGTAAAGGGCAGCATCGGCGCAAGCCAGGTCACGACGCAATCGAAGATCATGCGGATGACATAGAGCGCCGAGCGACGCCGAAGGCTGGAGGGCGCGTCGCAATAGAGCGCATCCTTGCGAACGTCGAAGTAGAAGGCCGAGAGCTCGACATTGGCAAAGTCGATCAATGCGCGGGCAATCTTCTTGAAGTCGAACGCGTCGTAGTTTTCGCGCACCAGCTGATCGAGCTCGGCAAGCCGGTGCAGCATCATCTGCTCCAGCTCCGGCAGATCGGCAAGCGCAATCACCTCGCCCTTGTCGTGGGCGAGCGTGCCGAGCATCCAGCGGATGGTGTTGCGCAGCTTGCGATAGGCATCGACATTGGTCTGGATGATCGTCTTGCCGACGCGCAGGTCGTCGGCATAGTCCGAGGTCATAACCCAGAGACGCAGGATATCGGCGCCGGCGTCCTTCATCACCTCCTGCGGGGCGGTGACGTTGCCCTTCGACTTCGACATCTTCTCGCCCTTCTCGTCCATGGTGAAACCATGGGTGAGGACGGCATCATAAGGCGCGCGGCCGCGGGTGGCAGCAGATTCCAACAGCGAGGAATGGAACCAGCCGCGATGCTGGTCGGAGCCCTCGAGATAAAGGTCGGCCGGCCATTTCAGGTCTGGGCGGTCTTCCAGCGTGAAGGTGTGCGTCGAGCCCGAGTCGAACCAGACGTCGAGGATATCCATGACCTGCGACCACTTGGCCGGGTCATGCTCATTGCCGAGGAAGCGTTCCTTGGCGCCTTCGGCAAACCAGGCGTCAGCGCCCTCGGCGTCGAATGCCTCGAGGATGCGGGCGTTGACGGCCTCATCCTGCAGCACGGCGCCATGCTCATCGACGAAGACGCAGATCGGCACGCCCCAGGCGCGCTGACGAGAAAGCACCCAGTCCGGGCGCTGCTCGATCATGGCGCGCAGGCGGTTCTGGCCGGCAGCCGGCACGAAACGGGTGTCGTCGATTGCGGTGAGCGCACGGGTGCGCAGCGTCGTTCCATCCGGCAGCGTCTTGTCCATATAGACGAACCACTGCGGCGTGTTGCGGAAGATGACCGGCTTCTTCGAGCGCCAGGAATGCGGATACTGGTGCTTCAGGCGGCCGCGGGCAAAGAGCGCGCCGCATTCGATCAGCGCCTTAATGACGCGGTCGTTGGCATCGCCCTTCTTGCCGTTGTCGTCGATGACGCGGGCGCCTTCGAGGCCCGGCGCATCGGCTGTGTAGAAGCCGCCGTCGTCGACCGGGAACGGGATCTTGGTCTCGATGCCGCGCGCCTCGATCTCACGGGCATGCGCCATCCAGACGTCGAAGTCTTCGCGGCCGTGGCTGGGCGCCGTGTGCACGAAGCCCGTGCCGGCATCGTCGGTGACATGGTCGCCCTCGAGCAGCGGCACGGCAAATTCGTAGCCGTCTCCCAGACCCTTGAGCGGATGCGCGCAGGTGATGGCAGCGAGATCGGCAGGCGTAACATCGGCAAGACGCTTGTACTGCAGCTTCGCCTTGGCAAAGGATTCCTCAGCCAGCTTGTCAGCGAAGATCAGCTTCTCGCCCGGGCGCGGGCCAAAATCATTTTCGGCAGCCGTGACTTCGTAGAGGCCGTAGGCAACCCGCGAGGAATAGGCGATCGCCCGGTTACCGGGGATCGTCCAGGGCGTGGTCGTCCAGATGACGACGAAGGCATCCTTCACGCCATCGGGGCCTTTCCCGACGGGAAATTTCACCCAGATCGTGTCGCTCTCGTAGTCGTGATACTCGACTTCGGCTTCGGCCAGCGCGGTGCGCTCGACCACCGACCACATGATCGGCTTGGAGCCGCGGTAGAGCTGGCCGCTTGCGGCGATCTTCAGGAGCTCGCCGGCGATGCGGCTTTCCGCATGAAAGTTCATCGTCAGGTAGGGGTTTTCGAAGTCGCCGACGATGCCGAGGCGCTGGAACTCGTCGCCCTGGACCTTGATCCATTTTTCGGCATAGGCGCGGCACTCGCGGCGGAACTCGATCATCGCCGCCGGCTCTTTCAGATCCGGCTTGGCCTTGCCCTTGGCGCGATAGTTCTCCTCCTCGATCTTCCATTCGATCGGCAGGCCGTGGCAATCCCAGCCGGGCACGTAGTTGGCGTCGTAGCCGCGCATCTGGAACGAACGATTGATGACGTCCTTGAGGATCTTGTTCAGCGCGTGGCCGATATGGATGTTGCCGTTGGCATAGGGCGGGCCGTCATGCAGGACGAATTTTTCGCGGCCGGCGGCGGAGGCGCGCAGCTTCTTGTAGAGATCCATCTGCTGCCAGCGCTTGACGAGCTCCGGCTCCTTCTGCGGCAGGCCGGCGCGCATCGGGAAATCGGTTTCGGGCAAATAGAGGGTCTTCGAGTAATCGATCTTTTCGGCTGTGTCGGTCATATCGGGACAATCGTTTCTGGCGGCCCAGAAAGGGGCGCAACGGCGTGAAAAAGCTGGTGACGGAAGCGCTTGTATCCAAGCGCCGAAAACCCGGACCTCCCGGCCGCTTAGCGCGCGCGGAAGGCCGGGCCGATAATTCGTATCTTGATCGCCAGCCGAAATTTTCTCATCGGGCCGGTTCATAGGCGTTTTTCGGCGGAAAAGGAAGAGAAGAATTCTGCAATGCGATCCCCGGGCGCCGAGGTTTTTACGCTTGAAAGACGCCGCGCTTACCACGGCATCAGGAAAAGCACAGTTTCGCATCGAGCGGGCTGAGCGGCACGACACCCGCCAGCAGCGCCCTCGCCTCTTCCTCGTCGCGCTTGATTTGGGCGACGAGCGCATCGAGGCCGTCGAATTTCAGCTCGGGTCTGATATAGCCGAAGAAGGAGACGGCGCAGAGCTGGCCGTAGAGATCGCCGCTGAAATCGAAGAGATAGGTTTCAAGCAGCGGCGCGCCGTTTTCCGTCACCGTCGGCCGGCGGCCATAGCTGGCCACCGCATCGTGGAGCGTTCCGTCCTGGCGGCGGAAGCGGACGGCGTAGATGCCGGCGGCAAGTTCGGCCTCGGGCGGCAGGCGCATGTTGGCGGTGGGGAAACCGAGCTGGCGGCCGAGTTTTTCGCCGTCGATCACCTCGGCCTCCGCCGTATAGCGGTAGCCCAGCATGCCCGCGGCTTCGCTGACATTGCCGTCCTTCAGCAGCGCCCGGATGTGGCTCGAAGAGACGACGTCGGCGTTCTCGTCGCGGAAGGCATCGATCAGGGTGACGCCGAAACCATAGGTCTGGCCGGCATTCATCAAGAAGGCAGGACCGCCTTCGCGGCCGCGGCCGAAATGGAAATCGAAGCCCGTGACGACTTCGGAGGCGCCGAGCCAATCCTTCAGGATCGAATGGATGAAATCGTCGGCCGAGCGCTGTGAAAATTCGTAGTCGAAGGGATATTCGATGACCGCATTGAAACCAAGCGTTTCCAGGATGCGGGCCTTGAGCGGCGCGGGCGTCAGGCGGAAGACCGGCGCCTGCGGCCGGAACACCGTGCGCGGATGCGGCTCGAAGGTCAGCACCAGGGCAGGAATGCCGCGCGCCTTGGCGATTTCGAGCGCGCGGTTCAGCACCGACTGATGGCCGCGATGGACGCCGTCGAAATTGCCGATGGCAATCACCCCGCCCTTCAGATGGGCGGGCAAGGGTTCCCGGGTTTCATTGCGGTGGAAGACGGTCATCGGCTGGCTTCTCTTCATGCAAGGCGCGGCATCCACCACTTCGGCGCAGCCTTCTCCCGTTCGAGATAGGCATTGAGGATCGCCTCGTCGGTCTCGCCGTTCAAGGTGTATTCCTTGGCGTGGATACCGCCGCTGATGTAGAGAAGATCGAGGCCAAAATTCAAGGCGCCGCGTACATCGGTCGGAATGCCGTCGCCGATCGCGAGCACCCGCTCGGTGGGGAAATCGCCGCGAAGCTCCCGGGCAGCCGCAAGCGTCGCCTCGTAGATCGGCCGGTGCGGCTTGCCGGCGATGCGGGTCTTGCCGCCGAGCTGCTCGTAATAGGCGGCCATGGCGCCGGCGCACGGGATGATGCGATGGCCGCGCTCGACGACGAGGTCGGGATTGGCGCAGATCATCGGCACGTCGCGCGCCTGGAAATCCAGAAGCATGTCGGTGTAATCCTCGGGCTTCTCAGTCTCGTCGTCGAAAAAGCCGGTGCAGACGAGCGATTGCGCTTCGCCCGCCGGCCGACGCTCGACGCCAATGCCTTCGAGAAGCGCCTTGTCGCGCTCGGGGCCAAGCAGAAAAACCGTCTTCGGCCCCTCAGAAATCAGCCCGCGGGTGACATCGCCCGAGGTGACAATTCGATCATAGGCGCCGTCGGGAACGCCGATATGGCGCAACTGCTCGACCACCTGCCAGGAAAGACGCGGCGAATTGGTAATGAGGACGACGGCAAGGCCGCTCTCACGCGCGGCTTGAAGGGCGGCTGCAGCCTTTGGAAACGGATCGACGCCGTTGTGAACCACGCCCCAGACGTCGCAGAGCACCACATCATAGTGAGCTGATATCTGCGAGAAGTTTTCTATCCGCCTGGCCATTCCGATTTCCCGATTTGCTTCAGTCACCGGTGACATTGCAAAGGCGCAAGGCGATGGCAAGGCATTTTCTTCACACACAAGATCGCCGGCAATCCCGTGAGAGCGGACGGCAAGGTCCGGCGACGTTGCCAAACGCAACGGTTAGAGAACATTTCAACGGCAATCTCCGATAATTCGCCGCCTCTTCACAATTCCGGCACAAAAATTCGTGATTGCTCTCATTGACTCCTCTCGGAGCCATCCCTAAATGCTCGAGCGCTAGCACTCACCTTAGAGGAGTGCTAACACTTATCCATGTGGACCGCTCCGGTCCGCGAATGTCATTCGATCGAGGGATTAGACAATGGCAAGCACCAATTTCCGTCCGCTTCACGACCGCGTCGTCGTTCGTCGCGTCGAGTCCGAAGAGAAGACCAAGGGCGGGATTATCATTCCCGACACCGCCAAGGAAAAGCCGCAGGAAGGCGAAATCGTCGCCGTCGGTTCCGGCGCTCGTGACGAGTCCGGCAAGGTCGTCGCTCTCGACGTCAAGGCTGGCGACCGCGTGCTGTTCGGCAAGTGGTCCGGCACCGAAGTCAAGATCAACGGCGAAGACCTTCTGATCATGAAGGAAGCCGACATCATGGGCATCATCGGCTGATTGCCGATCCGCTTTCCCGAAATGACTGACGGGCTTTTGCCCGAACAAATCGAATTCAGGAGTCACAAACATGGCAGCTAAAGAAATCAAGTTTGGCCGCACCGCGCGCGAAAAGATGCTGCGCGGCGTCGACATTCTCGCCGACGCAGTCAAGGTCACGCTCGGCCCGAAGGGTCGTAACGTCATTATCGACAAGTCCTTCGGCGCGCCGCGCATCACTAAGGACGGCGTTTCGGTCGCCAAGGAAATCGAACTCGAAGACAAGTTCGAAAACATGGGCGCCCAGATGGTCCGCGAAGTTGCTTCGAAGACCAACGACATCGCCGGCGACGGCACGACCACTGCAACCGTTCTTGCCCAGGCGATCGTTCGCGAAGGCGCGAAGGCCGTTGCCGCCGGCATGAACCCGATGGACCTGAAGCGCGGCATCGATCTCGCCGTCGCCGAAGTCGTCAAGGATCTCCAGGCCAAGGCCAAGAAGATCAACACCTCGGAAGAAGTCGCTCAGGTCGGCACGATCTCCGCAAACGGCGAGCGCCAGGTTGGCCTCGACATTGCTGAAGCCATGCAGAAGGTCGGCAACGAAGGCGTCATCACGGTTGAAGAAGCCAAGACCGCCGAGACCGAACTCGAAGTCGTCGAAGGCATGCAGTTCGACCGCGGCTACCTCAGCCCCTACTTCGTCACCAACCCGGAAAAGATGGTCGCCGACCTCGAAGACGTCTTCATTCTCCTCCACGAAAAGAAGCTCTCGAACCTGCAGTCGATGCTCCCGGTTCTCGAAGCCGTCGTCCAGACCGGCAAGCCGCTCCTCATCATCGCTGAAGACGTCGAAGGCGAAGCCCTTGCAACGCTCGTCGTCAACAAGCTGCGCGGCGGCCTGAAGATCGCTGCCGTCAAGGCCCCTGGCTTCGGCGATCGCCGCAAGGCCATGCTCGAAGACATCGCCATCCTGACCGGCGGCACCGTGATCTCCGAAGACCTCGGCATCAAGCTCGAGAGCGTCACGCTCGACATGCTCGGCCGTGCCAAGAAGGTTTCGATCTCCAAGGAAAACACCACGATCGTCGACGGTTCGGGCGCCAAGTCCGACATCGAAGGCCGTGTTGCCCAGATCAAGGCCCAGATCGAAGAAACCACCTCCGACTACGACCGCGAAAAGCTGCAGGAACGCCTTGCCAAGCTCGCCGGCGGCGTTGCCGTCATCCGCGTCGGCGGTTCGACCGAAGTCGAAGTGAAGGAAAAGAAGGACCGCATCGACGACGCCCTCAACGCGACGCGCGCTGCCGTTCAGGAAGGCATCGTACCGGGCGGCGGCGTTGCCCTGCTGCGTTCTTCCGTCAAGATCACCTCCAAGGGTGTCAACGACGACCAGGAAGCCGGCATCAACATCGTTCGCCGCGCTCTGCAGGCTCCGGCCCGCCAGATCGCCGAGAATGCTGGTGACGAAGCTTCGATCGTCGTCGGCAAGATCCTCGACAAGGATCAGGACAACTACGGCTACAACGCCCAGACCGGCGAATATGGCGACATGATCGGCATGGGCATCATCGACCCGGTCAAGGTCGTTCGCACCGCCCTGCAGGACGCGGCTTCCGTCGCATCGCTGCTGATCACCACCGAAGCCATGATCGCCGAGCTGCCGAAGAAGGACGCTCCGGCTATGCCGGGCGGCATGGGCGGCATGGGTGGAATGGACATGATGTGATAGGCCAAAGGCCTTTCGCACATCATCCATGAAACTGGACAGGAAGGGCGGCCCTCGGGTCGCCCTTTTCTTTTGGCCGCGGCGATTCGATCCGTTGCGCATTATTTTATGCCGTGCAGCGCGTCAGCCGACCTCGAAGCTTTCGTCAGGCTTGCGTCACCGCTTATTTTCGATCCCACGAAACGGGAGGAGGAGGTCGGTATCTTGCCGTCGTCTGCTGTGCGCCATCGGGTGAAAACGCTTTAAAGTGCCAAAAACAGCAATTTTTGCTACTTTTCTGACGAAACCGGCCGGGGGAATGCGGGAGCCTCTAGAAAATAGCCGCCGCACCGTCTCTGAAAAAGGCGTTGCCGTTTGTTTAAAAGCTCCTATAAATCCGCGCAGCAATTGACGTGCGCCCCGGCGATAATTTTCGCCTCAAACGAGGCCGGAGCGCGAAAAAGCGACGCCAGAACGTTCGGTTTGAAGGTTCCGTTTCGGAAGCCCGATGGCTGTGGCGATGAGCGGCGAATGCCGGCGCGGACATAATGTCCGCTGCTACATGATCCTGTTTCTTGTGTTTGACGTGCGTGCGGCGGAGGAGCCGCATCCGAACTGGGGAACGCCTTGTTTAAGATCGCCAAAGCCAATGCAGCCGTGCCCTTGATGACTGGCTCGCTGAACGACAACCATCAAAATCACCAGATGCTGGCGCAGTTGTCGGTTTCCGAAAGCTGGACCGGAGATTTTTCGAGCGGCCTGATCCGTCTCGGCAAATGGAGCGCGATGCTGCACGGCCTCACCGCCGAGGAATGCGGGCTGCTGAACCTGATCCGCTGCTACGATAGCAAGGATCGCTCCCGCGTGCTGGAATTGTTCGAGCAGGCGGCGACGCACTGCTCCTCCTTCTGCTTTTCGACGACGATCATCATGCCGAACGGCTTGCGCCAGCCGCTGTTCTGCATGGGCGAGTCGAACGGACTCGAGGAGAAATACAGCGGCAGCATGACCGGCATCTTCATCTTTCCCCGCTTCAAGCTGGAAGGCGCAAGGCAGATCACACGCCGGCAATAAGACCGCCAGTACAAGATGAAAAGGCCGCTCCCGAGGGCGGATCAGCCCCTCATCCGGCTGCCGCCATCTTCTCCCCGCTTGCGGGACCATGCCGCGACCTCTCCGTTTCCCACCAACCTCGTGCTGGGCACGTCCCCTCGCCCGGTTTACGAGGCTAAGGTGAGGGGCAGCCTCACGGCAGCCGCCTGCGGCAAGGGTGGCTTTGTGCTTTCCGTTACTCCGGCTTGACCGGAATATTCAGACCCCTTTCGCTGGCCGGACGGGCGATGCAGCGCTCCAGCCAATCGGAAACCGCGGGGAATTTCGCATATTCGAGCACCTCGCGGCCGCCATAGAAGATGTCGGCGCCGCGAACCCAGGTGAAAGTGGTGATATCGGCGATCGTATATTGATCGCCCATGATCCATTGACGACCCTGCAGCCGGCCTTCGAGCACGCCGAGCAGGCGTTTGGATTCATCGCGGTAGCGCTCCACCGGATAGGAATTGTTGGCGACCTTGTCGGCGGCGAATTTGTGGAAATGGCCGAACTGGCCGAACATCGGGCCGATGCCAGCCATCTGGAAAAAAACCCATTGAATGCATTCGTAGCGGCCGGCGGCATCCTCGGGGATGAGCTTGCCGGTCTTTTCGGCGAGATAGAGCAGGATGGCGCCGGATTCGAACAGGCCGATCGGCTTTCCCCCGGGCCCGTTCGGATCGATGATCGCCGGAATGCGGCCGTTCGGATTGAGAGATTCGAATTCCGGCGACTTCTGCTCGTTGGCGGCAAAGGAAATATAGTGCGGCTCATAGGGGAGCCCGAACTCTTCGAGGGCGACCGATACCTTCACCCCGTTCGGCGTCTGAAGGGAATAGAGCTGGATGATGTCGGGGTTTTTCGCCGGCCAGCGCGTGGTGATCGGAAATGCGGAAAGATCTGCCATAAGAGACTCCATATTAACAGCCGACCATAGGAGACGAGGCTCCGGAAAAGCAAGCGAGGGTATCGTTCCAGATTATTGAACGAAGCGTCCCCTTCTGTTTATCTTTCCATGACGTAAGAAATAGGCGAGATAGGGGTATCAGAGATCCACAGCGTGCCGGGGGCACCAAGATCTCCAGAGCCCTTCAAACGGAGACAACATCCATGTCGAACGCCATCATCCTGATTGCCCGCATCCTTCTGTCTTTCATGTTCATCCTTTCCGGCTTCATGAAGCTAACCGATCCTGCCGGTACTGCGGGCATGATCGCCGGTGCCGGCCTGCCGGCAGCAACCCTGTTGGCCTATGTCGCAGGCCTTTTCGAACTGCTCGCCGGCCTTGCGGTTCTCACCGGCTTCCAGGTCCGCATTGCCGGCTGGCTGCTCGCCGCCTTCTGCGTCTTTACGGGCGTTGCCTTCCATCTGCCCTACGCAAGTGGCACGGAACTCGTGAACATTCTCAACCAGATCATGGTCATGAAGAACATCACGCTGGCCGGCGCGTACATCCTGCTCGCCACCGCCGGTGCCGGTGCCTATTCGATTGACGCGCGGCGTGGTCTGCAGGCCGTCGCTGCCCGCTAATTCCATCTCCTCCCAAGCATGCAAAACCCGCCGTCATTGAACTGACGGCGGGTTTTCTTACGCGTTGACAGTGGAGATCAGAGGGCCGCGCGTACCGCGTCGACGATCGCCTGCACCACGGGTTGATCTGCATGGCTCTCCTTGCGGGCACGCACGAGGCAAGCCTCTGAATGCAGGATGACGCCGTCCTGGAGCACCTTCAGATGATTGGCGCGCAGGGTCGAACCGGTGGAGGTGATATCGACGATGATATCGGCCGAACCGGACGCCGGAGCGCCCTCGGTTGCGCCCAGGCTTTCAACGATGCGATAAAGCTGAATGCCGTGCTGGCTCGAAAAGAACTGCTGGGTCAGGCGCCAGTATTTGGTGGCGATGGCAAGGCGCCTGGAGTGGCGGGCGCGGAAATCGACGGCGACATCGCCGAGATCGGCCATGGTCTCGACATCGAGCCAGATCTCGGGCACCGCGACGACGACATCGGCATGGCCGAAGCCGAGCCGGGCGCAGAATTCGACACGCTTGTCGACTTCGGCAAAACCTTCCCGCATCAGATCCTCGCCGGTGACGCCGAAATCGACGGTGCCGTTGCCGAGCTCGCGGGAGATTTCCGACGCCGACAGGAAGGCAACCTCGACATCGTCCCAGCCTTCGACGCGGCCGCGATAGGAGCGGTCGTTGCCGACAGCCGATATCGGCATGCCGGCCCGTTCGAAGATTGCCGAAGCGTCGTCCTTCATCCGGCCCTTGGAGGGAAGCGCGATGGTGATGGTCATGCGGCTGCCCTTTCGGTTTCGATGCGGTCGAGCCAGAAGGAGAAGCCGACGGCCGGAATGCGGTCCGTCGCACCGAGGAAGGTCAACAGCCGGTCGAAGCGGCCGCCGCCGGCCAGAACCGCGCTCGAGCCTTCCACCGTCACCTCGAAGACAAGGCCGGTGTAATAGTCGAGCGGACGTCCGAAAGCGGCGCGGTAGTCCAGGCAGGACAGATCGACGCCGGTATCGGCAAGGGCGGCGACGCGGCCGTTGAAGCGCGACAGCGCATTACCGAGCTTCAGGCCGGCAGCGTCGGCAAAGCCGGCAAGGGCTGCGGACGCATTGACGAGCGGCACATGCAGCGACAGGAACTCTTCCAGCACATGGAAGGCGGCATCGTCGAGACGCGTCTCGGACAGGACGAGCTTTTCCTTGAGGCGTCGGGCGATTTCCAGCGGCGAGCGGCTGGCATTCGTCGAATAACCAGTCGCCTGCATCTCGTGCTCGATATGGGCGACCAGCGCCGGCTCGTTGCCTGAGGCAACAAGCCTGGCGATATCGTCGTCGAGGCCGGTGACGAATTGCGGGCTGACGAGGCCGGCCAGCAGCGCCTCCAGCTGCGTCATGTTGCCGAAAGCGTGGATCAGCCGCTTCTGCCACCCGAGCGGCAGGCCGAGCGCCTGGACGACTGCCTCGAACACCGCCTGATCGCCCAACGTCACGGCTAAGCGCCGGCCCGGCAGAAGGCGGGCGAGAATGCCTGTGGCGTCACCGATGGCGCGCGCATCGGCGCCCGGTATGTTGATGTCGCCGAGATCCTCGATGCCGGCCTGGTAGAATTCATTGGCGCCATCGCGCCGCTGGCGGAAGACCTCGCCGAGATAGGCGTAACGCTTCGGCGTGCCGGTTGCCGTCTCGATGTGGCGCAGGCAGACAGGGATGGTGAATTCCGGACGCAGGCAGAGGCTGGCGCCGGTTTCGCTCTCGGTCATGAAGATGCGGCGGCGCAGATCCTCGCCGGCGATGTCGAGGAACGGCTCGGCCGGCTGAATGACAGGCGTATCGATGCGCTCGGCGTTGCGGGCGGCAAATTCGGAGAGCAGGTCCCTGGAGAATTCGGGGAGATTGATCAGGGGCATAGGCTGAACTTCCCTCTTCTCCCCAGCGGGGAGAAGATGCCCGACAGGGCAGATGAGGGGGATGAGGAGTGGAAACGACGAATGTCCTGAGCGGCGAGCGAAGGACAGCTTCTGCTATGTCGCCCCCTCATCCGACCCTTCGGGCCACCTTCTCCCCGAAGGGAGAAGGGGAGATCCTTCTCAAATGTCGTCATCGGTGTCACCGGCCTGGGTGGGATCATAGGGAATTTCGAGGCCCAGGGCAGCCCTCTTCCGATCCTCCGCTTGCGCCGCAAGGATCTCCCTCACCTTGGCGACCAAGTCGGCTTCCGGCACAGTCTCCTGGGCCACGCGGGCTTCGCGCCAGCTGGCATTATCCTCGATCTCGCCGGAGAGCCGTTTGCCCTCGATCAGATCCTTGATCTGCACGACACCGTCGGCGCGTTCGTCGCCGCCCTGGATGATGGCGATGGGGCAACCGCGGCGATCGGCATATTTCAGCTGATTGCCGAATTTCTTCCAGTTGCCCTGGAACATCTCGGCGCGGATGCCGGCGGCGCGCAGTTGCTGCGTCATCTTCTGATAACGGCCCATCGCCTCGACATCACCGTCCATGACGGTCACCAGCACCGGCTCGATCACCGCGCTGGCTCCGAGCTTGCCAAGGTTCTTCAGCGCCGTCATCAGGCGGGAGACGCCGATCGAAAAGCCGGTCGCCGGCACCGGCTGACCCATGAAACGGGAAACCAGGCCGTCATAACGGCCGCCGCCGGCGACGGAACCGAAGACGACCTTCTCGCCCTTCTCATTGGTGACGTCGAAAAGAAGCTCCGCCTCATAGACCGGGCCGGTATAATATTCGAGGCCGCGCACGACGGAGGGATCGATCTTGATGCGATCGGCGCCATAGCCGTCGCTTGAAACGAGCGCACCGATGAAATTCAGCTCCTCGACGCCTTCGCCGCCCTTCGAGGTTCCCGCGACGAGTTCGGCGAGGCGGCCGGCGCTTTCGGTGTAATCCTTGATGCCTACGAAGAAGAGAACCTTGTCGATCTGCTCCTGGTTGAGCCCGGCGCCCTTGGTGAAATCGCCGGATTCGTCCTTGCGGCCGGGACCGAGCAGCAGGGCCACGCCTTCCGGGCCGAACTTGTCGAGCTTGTCGATGGCGCGCAGCACCGCTAACCGCTGGCCAGCCTTGTCGTCGCCACCGAGGCCAATCGCCTCCAGCACGCCGTCCAGAACTTTGCGGTTGTTGACGCGGATGACGTAGTCGCCGCGCTTGATGCCGAGAGCTTCCAGCGTATCGGCCATCATCATGCACATTTCGGCATCTGCCTGGACGCCCGGCGCGCCGACCGTATCGGCATCGAACTGCATGAACTGACGGAAACGGCCCGGGCCCGGCTTCTCGTTGCGGAAGACGTAACCGGCGCGATAGGTGCGGTAGGGAAGCTGGATCTCGTTGAAGTTCTCGGCGACATGGCGGGCGAGCGGCGCCGTCAGGTCGTAACGCAGCGACATCCACTGCTCGTCATCATCCTGCAGCGAGAAGACGCCCTCGTTCGGCCGATCGCTGTCGGGCAGAAACTTGCCGAGCGCATCGGTATATTCGAACAGCGGCGTTTCCACAGGATCGAAACCATAATGCTCATAGACTTCCCGGATCTTTGCCGTCATCTCGTTGACGGCGCGGATATCGTCGGCCGAGCGGTCGACGAAGCCGCGCGGCAGGCGGGCCTTGAGCTTTTGCGGTTTCTTCTGCTTGTCGTTCATTTCCGGGAATTCCGCTGACTGTGACAGTGGCGGTGTCCTAGCGGATTGGGCGGGGAGCGGCAAGGGCGAAGGGCCTTGATGGCGCTACCAGAATCGATTGAACAATGCGGCCTTGTTCAGAATGCGGATATGCTCATGATCACCGAGGCGCTCCTCTATGCCGCGACATTGCCGCTGACCGGCAAGCCCCACCGGAAGTTCATCCGCTATTCCGTCAATCTCTGGTCGCGGGCCGGGCGTTGCGCCGGGGATTGGGCCGACCACGAGGAGAAGAGCCGCAACGCTATCCGTGCAGCGGCGGCCGGCCTCAGGCAGAAGCGGACCGCCGTCGTGCTCGGCTCCGGCCTGTTGCGGGACGTGCCGATCGAGGAACTGGCGAAAAGCTTCGACACCGTCGTGCTTGTCGATCTCGTTCATCTCGCCTCGGTGCGGCTCTGGCTTGCGGCCAAGGGCTATCGCAACGTCCGGCTGATCGAGCGCGATCTCTCCGGCTACGACGATCTCGCCGCCGGTCAGGAGCCGGAGCCGCTCGGCTTTCTGCGCAACGTGCCCTATCTCGATTTCGTGGTTTCCGCCAATCTCCTGTCCCAGATCGGCCGCGGCGTGAAGCGGCGCCATGAAGCCGAGGCGACCGGTCGAATGCCTGAAGACACGGTGGAGAGGCTGATCGCGGCGCATCTCAGCGGCCTTTCCGGACTTTCCTGCCGGCACTGCCTCGTGACCGACATCGCCTATGCCGTCATCGATCGCAACGGTAAAACACATGAGGAGGCCGACCTGCTGCACGGCGTCGCCCCGCCGCCGGCGAAAGCGGTCTGGACATGGCCGGTCGCTCCGCTCGGCGAGGAGAGCAGGGATTACCGGATCGAACACAAGGTCATTGCCGGCTGGTGATCGGGATGTGCCCCCGGCGGTACTTGGCTTGCAGCCGGCATTCACCTATATCAGACGCCATGCGCATGCTCGCCCTCATCACGATGTTTCTCGGCTGGCTGGTCTACGGCGCCATGTCGGCATGGGCGGGCTGTCCGACATGCGCGTCGATGAATGCGCCGGTTGCCGTCGACAGCGGCAGCATGCACCACGAAATGGCTGGCATGCATAAGCCGAAAGAAGCGGGCCAGGCCGCTCCCTTGAAAGATCCCTGCGCCAGCGGAAACTCCGCACATATGCCGCTTTGCGCCGCCTGTCTTCTGCTGCCGCCGGGAGCAATGGCCGTCGCCGGCGGAAAAGCCGATTTCGGCTATCCCGCGCCGCCGCTTGCCCGCGCCCTCGATGACAACAGGCCTGCTCCACAGGCGCCCCCTCCCCGACTGGTCTGATCCCGGATTTTCCATGCAGAATGGGCGGCTTCGGCTGCCCGGAAAACTCTATTGTCAGACAGAGGAAGGAACTCTCATGTCTTTGAAAATCATCACGCTTACCGCAATTGCCGCTTTTGCCGCCCCCGTTTTTGCCGAAGACAAGCCCATGGATATGAGCAAGCCAATGGGCAGCCACGACGCGGCGAGCCACGCCTTCAGCGAGGCGAACGACAAAATGCACAAGAATATGATGATCGAGTATAGCGGCGATGCCGACGTCGATTTCGTGCGCGGCATGATCCCGCACCATCAGGGCGCGATCGACATGGCCAAGGTCGAGCTCCAATACGGCAAGGATCCTAAAATCCGCAAGCTCGCCGAAACGGTCATCAAGGCGCAGGAAGCCGAGATCGCGGAGATGAACGCCTGGCTCAAGGCCCACGGCAAGTAAACGATCGCTGCCAGAGGCTGCTAACAACCACTGCAACACCCACGACGTCATCCTCGGCCTTGTGCCGAGGATCTGCTGCGATCGAATTAAGCGATTGAAAAATATTTGTTTTCCCGTCAAATAATTGCTGTGCTCAGATGCTCGGCACAAGGCCGGGCATGACGGAGGAGAAGTAGTCAACAAACTAGGGAACGCCTTATATCAGGCGTTCCCTACTGGTTCGAGCGACCTCAGTCCTTCGCCTCGAAATCCGCCGGCCGGCGGCCCGCGCCCTGCCGCGACAGCATCCAGCCAGGATACTCCGGAGCAAGGGCACTCACCTCGTCGAGCTTTTTCAAATCGTCTTCATCGAGCTTCAGCTTGACGGCAGCGAGGTTCTGGTCGAGCTGGTCGACGCGCTTGGCGCCGATGATCACCGTCGTGACGAAAGGCTTGGCGAGAATATAGGCGAGCGCCACGGTCGCGACGCTGACGCCGTGCTTTTCGGCGATCTCGCGCATGACGGCGACGCAGGCCCAGGCCCGGTCCCTGTCGACGGGCGGGAAGTCGAAACTAGCGCGGCGGCCCTCGCCGTTGCCGGGGGCGCCCGGACCATACTTGCCGGAGAGCAGGCCGCCGGCGAGCGGCGACCAGACCATCAGGCCGAGCTTTTCCTCCTGCATCATCGGCACGATGTCCCGTTCGAGATCGCGGCCGGCGATGGAATAATAGGCCTGCACGGTTTCGAAGCGGGCAAAGCCGCGGCGTTCGGAGAGACCGAGCGCCTTTGAAATACGCCACGCCTGCCAGTTGGAAACGCCGATATAACGCACGAGGCCGCGCGAAATGAGATCGTCGAAGGCGCGCAGCGTCTCCTCGATCGGCGTCACCGTATCGGTCGCGTGGATCTGGTAGAGATCGATATGATCTGTCTGCAGGCGCTTGAGGCTCGCCTCGACCGAATCCATGATGTGGCCGCGCGAGGCGCCGCGGTCGTTCGGCTGGTCGCCCATGACGCCATAGACCTTGGTGGCGATGACGACGTCCTTGCGGGGGATGTCGAGGTTCTTCAGCGCCTGACCGAGCAGCCTTTCGGACTCGCCGGCTGAATAGACGTCGGCCGTATCGATGAAATTGACGCCTGCTGCAAGCGAGCGCTCGACGATCCGATCGGCGGCATTCTGGTCGACATCGGCGATGGCGCCCCACATGCTGCCTTCTTTGGCTTCGCCGAAGGTCATCGTGCCCAGGCAGATTTCCGAGACGAAAAGTCCCGTATTTCCGAGTTGATTGTAACGCATGGTCGAAAAAATCCTTTGTGTCTGCCGCAAGAGGGACTTGCGAACGGAAGAACTTCATCTTTTGATTATTGGCCTGCGCGCGACAGGCACAGCCGTGGCTGGCTGCTGGGTGAGGCCCATTCGATGTAGTGCGACGGCGACGCTTTTCAACGCCAAGCCTTGTCGCATCGAAGGCGGACGCCCTTGTCTCGACATAGCCCTTGTCTCGACACAGGCGGCCGATAGATTGCGGCCATAGTTCAAGAGGTGCGCATGTGACGACCCGAGCACTGACGACGATCGGCTTCGATGCCGACGACACGCTTTGGCAGAACGAACAATATTACCGACTGACGGAAGCCCATTTTACCGAGCTTCTTGCCGATTTCGCCGAAGGCCCGAAGATTTCCGAGCGGCTGCTGGAAGCGGAGAAACGCAATCTTCGCCATTACGGCTTCGGCATCAAGGGCTTCACGCTGTCGATGATCGAGACGGCGATCGAGATCACCGAGGGCAAAGTGCCGGCCAGCGTCATCGCCAAGATCCTCGATACCGGCCGCGACCTCCTCAGCCATCCGGTCGAGACCATGCCGCATGCGCGCGACACGCTGGAGGCGCTTGCCGGCAAATATCTGCTGGTCGTGATCACCAAGGGCGATCTCTTCGACCAGGAGCGCAAGCTTGCCCAATCCGGGCTCGGCGACTTCTTCGATGCGGTCGAGATCGTATCCGACAAGACGGCCGTCACCTATCGCCGCATCTTCGCCAAGGTCGGGGACGGGCCGGAGCGGGCGATGATGGTCGGCAATTCGCTGAAATCGGATATCGTGCCGGCGATCGCCGCTGGCAGTTACGGCGTCTTCGTGCCGCACGAACTCACCTGGGTGCTGGAACATGTGGACGAACCGACGGAGGCGCCGCGTTTTCGCAAGATCGGCCATCTCGGCGAATTGCGCGAGTTGATCGAACGGCTGGCATAGCGGGGGCGTGCGTCATTTCGCCTTGGGAGGCGCCTTCGGAAACAGTGAGGGCGATTCCGGCTCCGGCGGCTGCTGCGGGGCGGCGGCCAACGGCTCGATCAAAATGCTGAAGGGAGCGCCGAGGCCGCGGCGCGGCGAGACCTTGGAGTAGTAGGGACGCAGCAGCCAGGTGGTGTTTTCCTTCACCGTCGTCTGGAAGCTCAAACCGTCCTCATCGGTGCCGAAGAAAGCTTCGTCGTCGGGTTTCGACAGGTCGAAGATCGCCAGGAAGGCGAACTTGCTCCTGGTGGAAAAATCGATCTTCACGTGCTGACCGGCGCGCACCGGCAGCGTGTAGACGTGGCCGCTGCCGAATTTCGTCCATCCCTTGAGCTGCATGGTGACGGCCGGAAACTGCAGCTTCTCCAGCTTCTCGCCGGGATCGAGCTGCGGCGTCTGCGCCATGGCAAAGGCCGGCAAGAACAACAGGGCAAGGGCGGCGAACACTATTCTCACGGACAGATCTTTCATGGTCGAACCAGGACGGCGCGCATCGCCTCCACCTCGGGCCGGCAGAAACAGCCCTCGAGATGATCGTTGACGAGGCCCATCGCCTGCATGAAGGCATAAACTGTGGTCGGGCCGACAAAGGTCCAGCCGCGTTTCTTCAGATCCTTCGAAATGGTGACCGATGTCGGCGTCGTCGGATTGGCGACGATGTGTTCACGGTCGACCACAACAGGCCGCTCATTGTGGCCGGGTTCGTAGCGCCAGAAATAACGGGCGAGCGAGCCGAATTCGTCGCGGAGCTCGAGGGCGCGCCTGGCATTGTTGATCGTCGAAACGATTTTGCCGCGATGACGGATAATGCCGGCATCGGCCAGGCAGCGGGCCACATCCTTCTCACCGAAGAGGGCAACCTTCTCGAAATCGAAGCCGGCGAAGGCGGCGCGGAAATTCTCCCGCTTGCGCAGGATGGTCAGCCAGGAAAGCCCGGATTGGAAACCTTCGAGGCAGATCTTCTCGAAGAGGCGGATATCGTCGGTGACAGGGCGGCCCCATTCCTCGTCGTGATACTTGAGATAGTCCGGCAAGTTGGCGTGCCAGTGGCAGCGGCCCCTGCCGTCCTCGCCGATGATGATGCCAGTCGTGCTCATGTCCGCTTCGTTCTCCGGTCATGATTCCGGCTTTACCATTTGCAAACCGTCTTTCCAAACCGATCGGTAACCCTGACGAAAAGTTTATTCGGCCGGTCGGTCTTTCATGGATCGATCTTTACCATTCGCTGGCGGATGGGATGGCAGCGTCTTTCCCGGGCGGACCATCTCCGCCCAGGCGGACCCGTCCCGCCAGTCTATTTTCGGTCATTTGTAGAGAGTTCGTCCGATGATGAAACACCTTTTTCTTGCCGCAGCCTTCTGCGGCATCTTCTCCACGGCCGCCATTGCAGACGACCGCTACGCCACCCGACCGCCCGTCGTCCTCAGCCCCGACCTCACCGCGCCATGGATCAACCAGCTCGGCGGCGGCACGGTCCGCCCCGTCGTCTATCAGCGCCCCGTCGTCCAGCCGCAGCAGCGCGGCCTTTTCCAGCGCCGCGTCATCCGTCAGGCGCCGCAGCCGGCACCGCAGACCGTCTCAGCGATCAATCCCGGCATCCCGGCGATCCGCCATCCGATCGAGCCGCAGTATCTGCCGCAGATGGTCGATTACGACACCACGGAAAAACCCGGCACCATCGTCATCGATACCAATAACCGCTTTCTCTATCTCATCATGGACGGCGGCAAAGCGCGGCGTTACGGGGTCGGCGTCGGCAAGCCCGGCTTCGAATGGGCCGGCGCCCACAAGATCACCCGCAAGACGGAATGGCCGGACTGGACGCCGCCTTCCGAGATGATCAGCCGCGAGGCCGCCAAAGGCCACTATCTGCCGGCGCGCATGGACGGCGGCCCGGAAAACCCGCTCGGCGCCCGCGCCATGTATCTCGGCTCGACGCTCTATCGCATCCATGGCACCAATGCGCCCTGGTCGATCGGCAGCGCTGTTTCGTCCGGCTGCATCCGCCTGCGCAACGAGGACGTCGTCGATCTCTACGACCGCGTCAACGTCGGAACCCGCGTCATCGTCATGTAAAGACACAGGCGATATCTTGGAAGCCGCAAGAACAGGCGGTTTCCTTCAGCGAAATTGCTTTATCCGGCCGGGTCGATCTTGAATCGAGCAGGAGTTCATGTAGCTTCGGGCGAATTTGCTTGAGGGGAATCGATCATGATCAAACTAATGCCGGGTCTGGCTGCCGCCGGACTTGTCTTGTCCTTGATGTCTACATCCGCCTTTGCAGCACCGGCAGGCTCCACGCCCGACAATACACGGGCTCCGGCGCAGATCGTGCGCGTCGCGCAGATGCCGAAATATGTGAAGCCGCAGTTCAAGCGCAAGAAAGTGCGCCTGGTGACGACGGAAGTGGCCGGCACCGTCATCATCGATACCAACAACAAGTATCTCTACCTTGTCGAAGGGAACAACCGCGCCACCCGCTACGGCATCGGCGTCGGCCGCGACGGCTTCGGCTGGTCTGGTATCGTCAAGATCGGCCGCAAGGCCGAATGGCCGGCCTGGACGCCGCCGGCCGAAATGCGCCGCCGCGAAGCCGCCAAGGGCCACATCATCCCCGCCTTCCAGGAAGGGGGCGAGGACAATCCGCTCGGTGCGCGCGCCATGTATCTCTATCAGGGCGGCCGCGACACCATCTTCCGCATCCATGGCACCAACCAGCCCTGGACGATCGGCCTGAACATGTCTTCCGGCTGCATCCGCATGATGAACGAGGACGTGATGCATCTTTATGATCGTGCCCCCGTCGGCACCAAGGTGATCGTCATCGGTCCCGGCAACAAGCAGGGCAAGGTGGCATTCGAGGACCGGGGCATCGACGTGTTGCGCACGATGTTCGGCGGCTGAGCAACACTTGCGAAAAAACGAAAGGCGCATTCTGACGCGCCTTTTCTTTTCCTTAGACTTTACGGCGGAAAGCTGGCACTGGTGCCTAAGAGTCGACATATTTGCAATATCGGGGCTATTCAATGACATATGCGCTGCGTTCCTCCGCCTCCCTGCTTGCGGGCATCGCGCTTTTCACCATCTGTTCAGCAGCCTCCGCCTCGGCGGAAGACCTGGAATTCTCCATTTACGGCGGCTATCAGACCGCGCCGCACAGTGGCGTCGACGTCTCGGACGGCACGCATTTTACGGCCGGCTGGGAAGGCAAATCCTTCGGCGCCCCGCCCTATTATGGCGGCCGCGTCACCTGGTGGCTCGAGAATTTCAACAAGCCGAACTGGGGTATCTCGCTCGATTATACCCATGACAAGGTCTATGCCGACGACGACACGCTCGCCAAGGCCGGCTGGTCGCATTTCGAGTTCACCGACGGCCTGAACCTGCTCACCGTGAACGGTCTCTATCGCTTCCAGGATCCGACCCGCCGCTGGACGCCCTATCTCGGCGCCGGCATCGGCGTGAACATTCCGCATGTCGAAGTGATTCGCCCCGAGGGCAAGACCTGGGCTTACGAATTCGGCGGCGTGACGCTGCAGGCCCAAGCCGGCGTCGACTTCAAGGTGACCGACCGCTGGTCGACCTTCGTCGAATACAAAGGCACCTATTCGCGCGTCGACGTTCCGATCGACAGCGGCGACCGGCTGAAGACCAATATCTTCACCAACGCCGTCAATGTCGGCGTATCGTTCCACTGGTAATGATTGAAATTCAGCTGCGGCGTTAGAGCGGTCCTGCTTTTCATGAAAGCAGGACCGCTCTAACTTTTTGTCTGGGCGCAATTTTGGACGGAAAACCGCTCACACTTTTCCTGAAATTGCTCTATTTCGTGCCGCAGCTGACCTTGCCCTCGGCGGCGTAAGGTTTGCTGCCGCCCTCGATTGTCAGGGAATAGGTGCCGCTGAAATTCGCCGCCGGCTTGCCGCGGGCGCCGGCAACCACCACCAGATCCAGCGTTGCGCCGCTGGTATCGTCACCGCCGCCGTCGAAGACTTCCAGGAGCAGTTCGCCATCGCGCGACCAGTGATTGCTCAGATGCTGCGATTCGAACAGACGTTTTGCAAAAGCCGCTTGCGCGGGATCCTTGACAATAAGCGCGCCGCGGAAATGGTTGAGCCTATGGCCGCCTTCGTTTGCAAAACCGCTTTCGAGGGTGAACCGCGCCTGCGCGTCATCGGCGGAACAGAATAGGCGGCTGTCGGCATGGGCCGCGCCTGCCGCACCGAGCAGTCCCGCAAATACAATCATTCCCCGCCACATCGCCCAACCTCCCGGGAGCAGCCCGAATGGGCCTGCATTCCCTTCAGCCTAACGGCAAACCGGTTAATTTTTCCGGCACAGCGCCGCCATAGGCCCAATCGAGAAGCTCGACCGTATGCAGGATCGGGATCTCGGTGCCGGTGGCGATCTGAGTGATGCAGCCGATATTGCCGGTGGCGATGATATCGGCCTTGGTGGCTTGGATGTTTTTGACCTTGCGCGCCTTCAGCTCCGCCGAAATCTCCGGCTGCATGATGTTGTAGGTGCCGGCCGAGCCGCAGCAGAGATGGCCTTCGGCCGGATCGCGGACAGTGAAGCCCGCCGCCTTCAGCAGTTGCTTTGGCGCAAGGGTGATGCGCTGGCCGTGCTGCATCGAACAAGCCGAATGATAGGCGACCGTGATGCCCCTCGGCATATGAGCCGGCAGGTCGAGGGTCGCCAGATATTCGGCGATGTCCTTTGCCAGCGCCGAGACCCTCGCCGCCTTTGCGGCATAGGCGGGGTCGAGGCGCAGCATGTGACCGTAATCCTTGATCGTCGTGCCGCAGCCCGATGCGGTGATGATGATCGCATCGAGGCCATGGCTCTCGATCTCGCGCGTCCAGATATCGACATTGGTGCGGGCGCTTGCGAGCGCCTGTTCGGACCGGCCCATATGATGGACCAGCGATCCGCAGCAGACCTCACCTTCCGGCGCCACAACCTCGATGCCGAGCCGCGTCAGCAGTCGGATCGCTGCGGCGTTGATGCCGGGATCGAGCACCGGCTGGGCGCAGCCGGTGAGAATCGCCACCCGGCCGCGCCGCGCCGTCTCGGGCCGATGGGTGCCGGGTTTTGAAAAGTCTGAAGGCGCGGGGATGCGGCGTGGCGCGAGCGCCAGCATAGCGGCAAAGGGTTTGAGTGCCGCTCCCCGCATCAGGCCGGCAAAGGGGCGGCCGAGACGGGCGAGATGGAGCGCCAGGCGGAAACGGCCGGGATAGGGCAGTACGGCCGCGAGAATGGCGCGCGTCAGCCGGTTCATGAACGGCCGCCTGTAAGTCTTTTCGATATGGGCGCGGGCGTGATCGACCAGATGCATATAGTCGACGCCCGAGGGACAGGTGGTGACGCAGGCAAGGCAGGAGAGACAGCGGTCGATATGGGTGACGACCTCGGCATCGGCGGGACGGCCGTTTTCCAGCATGTCCTTGATCAGGTAGATGCGGCCGCGCGGGCTGTCGAGCTCGTTGCCGAGCGTCACATAGGTGGGACAGGTGGCGGTGCAGAAGCCGCAGTGGACGCATTTGCGCAGGATCTGCTCGGATTCGGCGACATGGGGATCGAGCAGTTGCGACGGGGTGAAGTTGGTTTGCATCTAGCGGGGCCTCCGCTTGGGGGGCGCTGTGCCTGGGGCACCCCCCTCTGTCCTGCCGGACATCTCCCCCACAAGGGGGGAGATCAACAAGAGGTGGGACCATCGTCCATTCTCTGCCGTATTCCAACTGCAGTGCCCCAGTTGTTTGGGGAAGCCGCTGCCGCGATCCGATCTCCCCCATTGTGGGGGAGATGTCCGGCAGGACAGAGGGGGGTAACTCGCGCGCAGAGCCATCTTATCGCTCACCCCATCTTCCCCGGATTAAAAATCCCCGCCGGATCGAACTTTTCCTTCACCCGCCGCGACAGCATCGCCACCGCCTCCGGCTCCGGATGAAAGGCAGCCGTTGCCGCCCTCGCCACCGCCGACGCGCGGATCAGCGTCGCATGGCCACCGCCGAGCGCCTTGATGAAGCGGCGGACCAGCTCCGCTTCGGGGTCTGCCTCCATCCTCATCCAGACGAGACCGCCCTGCCAGTCGTAGAAGGCATCGACGCCGGCTTCGAGGCGAAGTGCCGCGACCAGCTGATGGCCGGTTCCTGGGGCGACCGAGACGCGCCAGACCGGCCGCGTCGTGCCGTCGGCATAGGGCAGCACGTCGCGAATCTCCTGCCAGAGCCTGCGGCTTTCCGGCTCATCCAGCCGTGTCACCGTGGCAAAGGCCGACATCGCCGCCGCAAGTTTTTCGATGCGCACGTCGACCGAACCGGGCAGGCCTTCGACGCGCAGAACCGTCGCCTCGCCCTCGGGCAATTTGCCGGCAAGGAATTTCCAGGTCACCGTCAGCGGCAGATGCGCGGCACTGGAGACCTCGACCGGCAGCGCCATCGCCGCCGCCATGGCATTGGCCGCTTCGGCATCGTTGAGGCCGGACAGAACCAGCGTCTGTTCGGTCTTCGGGCGCGGCGGCACGCGGAAGGTGACTTCGGTGAGAAAACCCAGCGTGCCGTGCGAGCCGGCGATCAGCTTGACGAGATCGAGGCCGGTGACGTTCTTCATCACCCGGCCGCCGGCCTTGATGATCTCGCCCCTGCCGTTGACGAAGCGCACGCCGAGCAGGCTGTCGCGGGCGGCCCCCGCAATGAGGCGGCGCGGGCCGGAAACATTGGCGGCAAAGACGCCGCCGATCGTCGGCTCGCCCGACCTGCGCATGACTGGGCGATGATCCATCGGCTCGAAGGCAAGCATCTGGCCACCTTCGGACAGGGCCGCCTCGACTTCCGCAAGCGGCGTACCCGAGCGAGCTGTCATGACCATCTCGCCGGGATTGTAGGCGACGATGCCGGAAAGCCTGGTCGATCGCAGCCGGTCTTCTGATGCAACGGCATTGCCGAAACCCGAGCGCGTATCACCGCCACAGACAGCGAGCGGCCGGTTCGTCTCCGCATGTGCTAGGACGATCGCCGCCGCCTGTTCCTCTCTTGTCGGCATCAGGTCGATCATGCGGCAGGGCGCCCTTCGAGCGGGAAGACCTTCGACGGGTTGAGGAGCCAGCCGGGATCAAAGGCGGCGCGCACCGCCATCTGCTGGGCGAGATCGGCCTTGGAATACTGATGGCGCATCAGGTCGCGCTTTTCGATGCCGACGCCGTGTTCGCCGGTGAGGCAGCCGCCGGCGTCGACGCAGAGCTTGAGGATATCGTTGCCGGCGGCTTCTGCGCGGGCGGCATCCTCGGGGTCATTGGCATTGAAGAGGATGAGCGGATGCATGTTGCCGTCGCCGGCATGAAAGACGTTCGCGACCCTCAGGCCATAGTGATCGACGATCTCAGTGGTCTTCTTCAGCACATAAGAAAGCTGGCTGAGCGGCACGGTGCCGTCCATGCAGATATAGTCGGCGATGCGGCCGGTGGCGCCGAAGGCGGATTTGCGCCCCTTCCAGATCAGCGCCGCTTCAATAGCCGACTGGCATTCACGCACGGTCTTTACAGCATGGCGGCGGGCGATCTCGACGATGTCTTTTAGGGTGGCGTCCATTTCGGCTTCCGAACCCTCGACCTCTACGATCAGCAGCGCCCCGACATCGAGGGGGTAGCCGGCATGGGCGAAGGCCTCGCAGATCTCGATTGCCGGCTTGTCCATGAATTCGATGGCAACCGGGATGATGCCGGCGGCGATGACATCGGCGACGCAGGCGCCCGCCTCTTCCGAACTCTCGAAGCCGAAGAGCACCGGGCGCGCACCTTCGGGCTTGGCGATCAGCCGCACGGTCGCTTCGGTGACGATGCCGAGCTGGCCTTCATGGCCGCAGACGAGGCCGAGCAGATCGTAACCCGCCGCATCCAGCGCCTTGCCGCCGAGCTCGATCACCGTGCCGTCGACCAGCACCATTCTGACGCCGAGCAGATTGTTGGTGGTGACGCCATATTTCAGGCAGTGGGCGCCGCCGGAATTCATGCCGATATTGCCGCCGATCGTGCAGGCGAGCTGCGAACTCGGATCAGGCGCATAGAAAAAGCCGTCGGCCGAGACGGATTCGGAGATGTTGAGATTGGTGACACCGGCCTGAACCACTGCGACACGGTTCGGCAGATCGATTTCGAGAATACTGTTCATCTTCGACAGGCCGAGCACAACGGCATCCTCCTGCGGAATGGCGCCGCCGGACAGCGAGGTGCCGGCGCCGCGCGGCACCACGGGAATACCGTAACGATGGCAATAACGCATGACGGCTGCCACCTCGGCCGTGGTGCGCGGCAGGGCAACGGCGAGCGGCAGGCGGCGGTAGGACACGAAGGCGTCGGTTTCGAATGGCACCAGCTCGCGCGCCTCATGAACCAGGCATTCCGGCGGCAGAAGATCGGTGAGATCGGCAACGATCCGGGCGCGGCGCGCCAGCACATCGGCGCGCGGGGCGAGAAACGGAATGGCGTCGGACATGGTGTCCTCCCTGACCCTGACGACCGGAAATCACAGCGGCAAGATGACAGCGGGACGGGCCGCCAGCCTCTGCCGCCGGTGAACCGGCTTAGCACTTTCCCGAAACTGGCGCAAATGCTAAGCACTTATGCCAAAAGGGGAAAAAGTTGAAAACCTTATGACCAATCTGGGCGATCTCGAAATCTTTGCCAAGGTCGTTTCGACGGGAAGCATGTCGCTGGCCGGGCGGGCGCTCGGCTTCTCGCCTGCGGTCGTCTCCAAGCGGATCAAGCGGCTGGAGGACCGGCTCGGCACCCGGCTTCTGCAGCGCACGACGCGGCAGATCTCGCTGACGGAAGCCGGACAGGGTTTTTACGACCGCGTTCTCGGCATTCTCGCCGGGTTGGAGGAGGCCGAATTCTACATTTCCGGCCGCTCGGCGCAGATGCACGGCACGCTGAAGATCTCGGCGCCGACCTCGTTCGGCCGCATGCATATCGCGCCGCATCTGACGGCGTTCATGCAGGCGCACCCGGCGCTTGCGATCAACCTTGTGCTGACCGACGAATTCAGCGACATCATCGGCGGCGGTTTCGATCTGGCGATCCGGATTGCCGAACTGACCGATTCCAGCCTCGTCGCCCGGCGGCTGGCGCCGGTGCGCCGGCTGCTCTGCGCTTCGCCGGATTACCTGGCCGCGCATGGCGAGCCCAGGCATATCGACGACCTGAAACACCATCGCTGCCTGCCGGCGCACAACAACGATACCTGGCGGCTGACCGGGCCGGATGGCGCCCTCAGCCTGCGGCCCGACGGCATGCTGATCACCAATTCCAGCGAGGTGATCCGCGAGGCTGTCATATCAGGCCTCGGGATCGCGCTGCGCTCCACCTGGGATATCGGCGAGGAACTCAAGGCCGGCCGCTTGGTGCAGGTGCTGCCCGCCTATGAGGGCTCGCACAATGTCACGCTTTCGGCCGTCTATCCCAGCCGACAGTTCCTGCCGGCCAAGGTGCGGCTGTTCATCGACTATCTCACCGAGCTGTACGGGCCGGTTCCCTATTGGGAGCGCTGACAGCACCTCACGTCAACGCGAAGGACCGAGACGGGCGTTTGCACGTTGGGCCGATGTCGGCCACGCCACCGGCGAGGGGACGCACGGTTCTCCAAATCTGAAATCCCGGTGGAACAAACGGCCCCGCCATTGATTTGGAGGCACGCCGGGATCATATTGTACACCTGTGCAACGCGACGCGTTCGAGACAGGAGGTGACGGTTTTTCGAGCCTGCCCCAGCTCGATTTCCTTATGAAACAGGGAGAAACAAATCGCGTTCGGATCATGCCGCAAATTTTGGCTTGCGCAAGCTTTCCGTGATACAAGATATATGAGCGATTCCTAACATCAACGACAAAGGTGAGCCGACAATTGACCCTTCTCGCCCGACTGGCATCCGATGTGCAACTGATGTTCCGGCGCCCGCCGCGACAGCAATATGGTGCGCTCTGCTATCGAGTGGGGGACGGTGATAAGCTCGAGGTTCTCCTGATGACGAGCCGCGATACCGGCCGCTGGGTCATTCCCAAGGGCTGGCCGATGAACGGCAAATGTGCGCACGAAGTCGCCGCACAGGAGGCCATGGAAGAAGCCGGGGTCAAGGGTTCAGTCGAAATGGAGACGCTTGGCGCCTACAGCTATCCCAAGGTGCTCCGGGATGGGGTGCGTGTATCTTGCAAGGTGCAAGTCTATCCGCTTGAAGTCACCGGCATCGCGAAAAATTTCAAGGAAAAGGGTGAACGCACCATCGAATGGGTTTCGTTCGACGAAGCGGCCGCCCGCGTGCGCGAACCGGAGCTGCGCCACCTGTTCCTCGCCTTCAAGCGAAAGCTGACCGACAGGCTTTCTGCCAAAGCGGCGAAGCAAATCCCGGCGGAATGAATCCTGCCATCTTGCACTGCTAGAAAGGCAGCGTAGAAGCAGATTCATCCTTGGGAAAAAGAATGCCACCACGCCCTGCCGTCCTCACGAAACGCACACTCGACAAGGACCTCGACAGGATCACTCATGTCGAGGACGTGGCCAAGCATGTGTTGCGACGACTGGTGGCGCCCGGGCTTGGGCTGATCTTCGTCGGCCTGACCATGCTCTTTGCCGGTGTCTATGTGTTCGACCGCCCAGGAGCCATGCTCGTCGTGGCGGCGGCGGCCCTTGCCGGCTACATGGCGATGAATATCGGCGCCAATGACGTCACCAACAATGTCGGCGCGGCCGTCGGTGCGCGCGCCATGACGATGGGCCAAGCGCTCGTCATCGCCGCGATTTTCGAAGTCCTCGGCGCCACGATCGCCGGCGGCGAGGTGGTCAAGACGATCTCCTCCAACATCGTCGATGCCGTAGAGGTGCCGGAGGCAATACTCGGCTGGATCATGATGGCGGCGCTGATGGCCGCCGCCCTCTGGATCAACCTCGCCACCTGGATGAATGCGCCGGTTTCCACCACCCATGCGATCGTGGGTGCAGTGATCGGCGCCGGCATCTCGGCCGTCGGGACGGAGCCGGTGAACTGGCGGGTCATGCTGGAGATCACCTCGAGCTGGATCACTTCGCCGTTGATCGGTGGATTGATTGCCGCCGGCCTGCTCTACCTCGTCAAGACGCTCATCATCTATCGCGACGACAAGATCGCGGCGGCACGACTCTGGGTGCCGGTGCTGGTCGCGGCGATGGCCGGCGCCTTCATGGCCTATATGGTGCTGCAGCTCTCGCCTCCGGGCCGGTTCCCGCCCTTCACCGTCATTCTGATCGGTATCGGGATCGGGCTGGTCAGCTGGCTTGCGGCTCGGCCACTCGTTCTCGCGCAAGCGCGGGATCTTGAAAACCGCAACAGCTCACTGCGGGCGCTATTCCGGCTGCCGCTGATCGGCTCTGCGGCGCTGCTGTCCTTCGCGCATGGCGCAAACGACGTTTCGAACGCGGTCGGGCCGCTGTCGGCGATCGTCCATTCGGCCGGCATCGGCGGCGACGGCGGCGTGGGCCATCCGCCCCTCTGGGTAATGCTGATCGGCGCCCTCGGCATCTCCGTCGGCCTGCTGCTGTTCGGGCCGCGCCTCATCCGCCTCGTCGGCGAGGAGATCACCAAGCTCAACCCGATGCGCGCCTACTGCGTCGCACTGTCGACCGCTTTCACCGTCATCGTCGCCTCCTGGCTCGGCCTGCCGGTCAGCACCACGCATATCGCCGTCGGCGCCGTGTTCGGCGTCGGCTTCTTCCGCGAATGGTACACCCGCCGTTCGAAGCGCCGCATCGCCTATATCAGGCGCAAGGCCGACAGCTGGGAACTGGATGAACCGGAGGAGCCGAACATTCATGAAAGGCGGCGGCGCTATCTCGTGCGCCGTTCGCATTTCATGACAATCATCGCGGCCTGGATCATCACTGTACCGGTTTCGGGAGCGCTTGCGGCGATGATTTATTGGGTTATGTTCGCGCTCTTTGTCTGAAACCTCAGGTTTTTCGAATGCGCGCCAATTTCCGCATGCAACGGCTTTTCGTCGAAGCGCCGCTTTCCAGCGGCGCCGTCGTGGAGGCGAATGCCGATCAGTTCAACTATCTCGCCAATGTGCTGAGGATGGAGAAAGCTGCGGAGATCCTGCTCTTCAACGGCCGTGACGGCGAGTGGAAGGCCTCCCTCGCCTTCCCCACACGCAAACGCATCCAGCTGACGGTAACCGAGCAGACGCGGCCACAGCCGGCGCCTTGCGACCTGCATTATCTCTTCGCGCCGCTCAAAATCGGGCGCATGGATTATCTCGTGCAGAAGGCGGTCGAAATGGGAGCAGGCCTGCTGCAGCCAGTCATGACCCAGCACGTGCAGGGCAAAATCACCAATCTCGACAAGCTGCGCGCCAATGTCGTCGAGGCGGCGGAGCAATGCGGCGTTCTCGGCATCCCTGCCGTGGCCGAACCGGTGAGACTTTCCGATCTGCTCGACCATTGGCCGAGCGAGCGGCGCATCATCTATTGCGACGAGGGCGATGCCGGGCAAAACCCGCTGCCGGTGCTGGCAACCATTCAGGAAAGGCATCTCGCTCTGCTCGTCGGGCCGGAAGGCGGCTTTTCGGAAGACGAGCGGGCGCGGCTTCGAAGCCTCGATTTCGTTACCGCCATTCCGCTCGGGCCGCGCATCCTCAGGGCCGATACGGCGGCCGTTGCGGCGCTGGCGGTGGTCCAGGCGACGATCGGCGACTGGACGTGACTGCGAAAACGGGTTGACGCGGAAATCACTGCTGTTTTTTTGATGCGTCGTTGAAAGAATTTCACTTGCAACATACGTGGCTTGGGTCCTAATCACCTTCCAATTGCCCGGCCCCCTGGGCGCCTTTCGAATACAGGTACCCCGCATGGCCCGCGACACCACCGACCAGACGCCGCTCTCTTCGGTCCAGGAATTGACCGATTACATCGCCGCGGGCAACAAGCCGCGGGAGCGCTTCCGGATCGGCACCGAACATGAGAAGTTCGCCTTCTTCCGCGCCGACAACAGCCCGGTTCCCTATTTCGGCGATGCCAGCATCTCCGCCCTGCTTACCGGCCTGCAGAAAAAGAGCGGCTGGGAGCCGATCCTGGACGGCGGCAACATCATCGGCCTTGCCGAACAGAACGGCATGGGCGCGATCTCGATCGAACCCGGCGGCCAGTTCGAACTCTCCGGCGCGCCGCTGGAGACGATCCACCAGACCTGCCGGGAATCGAACCAGCACCTGGCGACGTTGCGCGAGATCGCCGAACCGATGGGGATCCGTTTCCTCGGGATCGGCGGCAGTCCGAAATGGACCTATGCGCAAACGCCGCAAATGCCGAAATCGCGCTACGAGATCATGACCCGCTATATGCCGAAGGTCGGCACCAAGGGCCTCGACATGATGTACCGCACCTGCACGATCCAGGTGAATCTCGATTTCTCCTCGGAAGCCGACATGCGCCAGAAGATGCGTGTCTCGATGAAGCTGCAATCCTTGGCGACCGCGCTCTTTGCCTCCTCGCCCTTCACCGAGGGCAAGCCGAACGGTTTGCTCTCCTGGCGCGGCGATATCTGGCGCGATGTCGACAACCAGCGCTCCGGCCTGCTCGACTTCACCTTCCGCGACGATTTCGGCTTCCGCGACTATGCCGAATGGGCGCTCGACGTGCCGATGTATTTCATCGTCCGTGACGGGCGCTATCACGACTGTACGCACGTCACCTTCCGCCAGTTCATGAACGGCGCCTTGAAGGGCGAGGTCGCCGATCCCTCGCCGACGATGGGCGACTGGACCAATCATCTTTCGACACTCTTCCCTGATGTGCGGCTGAAACGCTTCCTCGAAATGCGCGGCGCCGACGGCGGCCCGTGGCGGCGCATCTGCGCCTTGCCGGCCTTCTGGGTCGGCCTGCTCTATGAAGATGCGGCGCTCGAGGCCGCCGACGAGCTGACGAAGGATTGGAGCTTTGCCGAGGTCAGCGCCCTGCGCAACGCCGTTCCGGCCGAAGGGTTGCAGGCTGAATTCCGCGGGCACGCGCTGCTCGAGATGGCCCGCGAGGTGGTCGGCATATCGAAGGCCGGCCTCAAAGCGCGCGGCAAGCTCAACGGCGAAGGCCAGGACGAAAGCATCTTCCTTGCGCCGCTCGACGAGGTGCTTGCCAAGAAGGCGACGCTCGCCGAGGATCTGCTTTCGCTCTATCACGGCCGCTGGCAGGGTTCCGTCGAACCGGTCTTCGAGGACTATCAGTACTGAGATCGTCCTAAACGCCTCTAGCAAAAAGCCGTTTGCGCATTACCATTTCCGGATATAGTGACGTCAAAACGCGTCACGACTCGGGGAAAGGGACCTCCATGCTGCCACTCTTCGACATGATGATGCAGGCGCAGAACGGCGCGGCGATGGAGGCGGTCGCCCGGCAATTCAACCTGGCGCAGGAACAGGCGACCAAGGCGATGGCGGCGCTGATGCCGGCCTTTTCCGCCGGCCTGAAGCGCAGCACCGGCAATCCTTACGATTTCGTCGGGCTGATGCAGGCCGTCGCCTCCGGCAATTATGCGCGATATTTCGAGGATATGAGCCGAGCCTTCACGCCGGAGGGCATTTCCGACGGCAACAACATTCTTGCCCAGCTGTTCGGCTCGAAAGAGGTTTCGCGTGCGGTTGCCGCCCAGGCGGCGCAGATGACCGGCATCGGCCAGGATATTTACAAGCAGATGCTGCCGGTGCTGGCCGACACACTGATGGGCGGCCTGTTCAAACAGACGACCGGCCAGATGGCTTCGCCGCTCAATCCCTTTGTCAACACAGCAATGGGCGAGACCATTCAGAAATGGCTCGAGAGCACCGGCTTTGCGCCGAAGCCGAAGGCGGCACCGGAACCGAACATCTTTGACAATCCCTTCACACAGGCGATGCAGCTGATGTTCTCGGTGCCGAAACAGGAACCGGCGCCGCAGCCGAATCCCTTCCTCGACAATCCCTTCGCCAAGGCTTTCCAGGAGATGATGACCGGGCTCCAGCAGCCGGCGGCCAAACAACCAGTGGCCAAGCAATCGGCGGCCAAGACGCCGGAAGCGCCAGAGGAAGAGGCGAAAGCCGCTGCCGAGAGCTATACCGGCATGCTGAACGTCATGTTCGACAGCGGACTTGAGGTGCAGAAGAGCTACCAGAGGAACCTGGAGGCGATTTTCGAAACCTACCGGCCGAAGCCCTCCCCTGACACCAAGACATAAAAAGACCCGGCGATGGCTGGGAAAGCCGATCACCGGGTCAAGCGGCAGGGCTATTGGCTATCACCCTGCGGGGAAACGCGACTCCTACTCCTCGTGGGAGCGGAAGAGCTGCAGGCGCCAGCGATTGCGCGCCGAGCGCGTCAGATGTTCCGACGGATCCTCGAAAAAGGTCGAGGCCAGGAACGCCGAGGTCAGGTCGGCCCTGGTGAGGCCGATATCCCTCAGCTGACTGTCGTTCAGATCATGCAGCCCGTTGACCTCCATTCGATTGCGAAACCCGCGAAAGAGGGAGACCAGCGGAGCGAGGCCTGCCACCAGACGCTGGAAAAGCGTCGGGGTCAGCTTGCTGCAGTCGAGTTCTAGTGTTCGGTCTGTCGTGTGCATCGAACTCTCCTTTCTCGGGCACGCAACAACCCACCCCTCCCGCGAGGTCGTGCGAGAGGGGATAAGGCTGAATTCTGCTTGGGCAGGCAGGGTGTCTGCCCTTCACTTTGCTTGATTTGCACCCCGAAGATGCCAAAGACCTATTGATCAGTCCAACGAATGTTTCTAATGATTATCATCAGCTATCTTTATAGGTGAATCCATGTCCGCGCCTCTTGATCTCGACCAGTTGCAGACTTTCATCGCCATCGTCGATTCCGGCAGCTTCACCAAGGCCGCCGACAGGGTCTACAAGACCCAATCCGCCGTCTCCATGCAGATGCGCCGTCTCGAAGAGCGCATCGGCAAGCAGCTGTTCATCAAGGACGGCCGCGGCAACCGGCTGACGGTCGAGGGTGAAAAACTGCTCAATTACGCCCGGCGCATTATCCGCCTCAACAATGAGGCGATCGCCGCCTTTGACGACAACAGGCTGGAGGGGACGCTGCGCATCGGCACGCCGGACGATTACGCCGACCGCTATATGCCTGAAATCATCGGCCGTTTTGCCAAGACGCATCCGAATGTCGAGCTTTACATCGTCTGCGAACCGTCGATGGACCTTGCCGAGCGCATGCACAAGGGCGAGCTCGATATCGCCCTTGTCACCCACAATCCGCGCGAGCGCATGTCCGATGTGGTGAGAACCGAGCCGCTCTGCTGGGTCGGCTCGGCCAACCATCAGATCCGCGACGACGCACCGGTGCCGCTTGCCGTCGGCCGCCGCGACTGCCAGTGGCGCCAGCTCGCCTGCTCGGCGCTCGATGCCGTCGGCCGCGAGCACCAGATCCTCTTCACCAGCTGGTCCTGCACCGTCGTCGCTGCGGCCGTGCTTGCCGGCATGGCGGTGTCGGTGATGCCGGAATCGGCGCTGCGCACGGGCATGAAGGTGCTGAGCCAGGCCGACGGTTTCCCGGCGCTGCCGCCGGTGCAGATCGGCATCATGAAGCGGCCGGGCGTCTCGCTGTCGCTGATGAACGCAATCACGGCCCATATCACTGCCTGCCTCGACAACATCACGCCGGCTGTCGTCGACGACGGCCTGGACGCGGATGTCAAATCCGCCCAGGCGCGCCTTTATCCGCGGCTGAAGGCTGCGAATATGGTGCCGAGCTGGTAGGAAAGGCTCTACGCGGCGCTCGACGCGCTCGCGGCAAAAAGGGAAGCGCGGATGACGCGTTTCCACTCGCCGAGCATGCTCCGCGCTATGGTCTCCTCGCTGACGGCGGCGAGCCGGATGACGGCGCCGATCAGGTGGCTGAAAAGGTAAGTGCGCGCGAACATTTTCTCGTCGCAAAGGTCGGGAGCCAACCTGCGTACAGCGTCATCAAAGATACCGGCGACGCGACCGCTGTGCTCGATATTCAGCCGAAGCAGATCCTGATCGGTCTCGGTTCCCATCCAGACGCCGAGATAGACGGGATCGCCGCGATAGGATTCGTAATACCAGTCGATGGTGGCGCAGACGACATCGAGGGCCTGGTCGAGTGACTGCACGTCGCTGAACATCGCCGCCGTCTTCGCCTGGATCGTCGAAGCGTGCTGGTCGAACAGGGCTTTGACGATCGCCGCCTTCTCCGGGAAATACTGGTAAACCGAGCCGATCGGCACCTTGGCGGCGACCGCGAGCTCCGTCATCCGCATGGCGCTGACGCCCTTTTGGGCGATTATTTTGGCGGCGGCAGCGAGGATAAGATCCAGCCTCTGGATGCTACGCTCCTGCTTCGGCTTCCTGCGCAAGCCGATGCGATCCATGCTTTCCGCGCCCATGTCGTTCCCATTCTTATTGTTTCGCGGCGGAGGCTATCTGCCACCACCGCGTCGAGCGGATATGACATGCAGGCCTTCATCAGCGGTAAATGGAAAAGCTCGCATTTTAACGATCGGCAAACGTCTGGAAAATCGGGCTTCTGGACCACATTACCCTGATTGACTGGCACGCGAAAAACGTCAATTGGTTGTAAAATCCAGCGAGCTGCTGCCTGCGCACATCAGCGTCAGCCCACCGCCATCCAGATGGCGAGCCAACCCCACATGGCTGCAAGCACCAGATAACCGGCAGCGAAGATCGGGCTGCGATAGCGGAGATCATTGCTGGTGACGTGAACGGCGGCGTGGGCATAACGCAGGGCGACGAAGACCCAGGCGAGGCCGACGGAGACAAGATTATCGGCCTCGGTGACATAGAGAAGAACACAGCAGGCATAGAAGAGCACAGGCAATTCGAACTGGTTGGCGAGGCAGTTCTTGACCACAAGGCTTTCGGCGGGTTCGTCACGATTTTCGCGATAATCCAATTGCTCTATCTTGCCGGCGCGGACCATTTTCGCGCGCCGCATGCCCAGAAGCGCATAAAGACCATAGACCAGGGCCACATGGGCGAGGAGTGGCCAGAAGATTTGATAGCCGGTCATATGCCTCGTTAAGTCCTTTCCGCATTTGCAATCTTTCGAGCAATAGCCGAAAGCGGAACTGGATACCACGCGGCCTTAAATCGCAGAGACAGAGGGCGCAAGCCCCTCAGTCTTCGCCCGGAGAGAGCCAACGGGCGATGACAAGCCGGGTGGCGACGATGAAGCAGATAGCGAGACTTGCGAATTTCAACCGCGTCATCCATGGCAGCAGGTGCATTGCAAGGTCTGCGGACGCGCCGTTGCCGAAGGCGATCAAGCTGGAAATGTTCTCGCCGTAGTCGGAGATGCCGTAGATGAAAGGCAGCAGATAGATTGCCTTGGCTATGAGCGGATGAAGCGGCCGGCCGAACCACGAGCCGATGGGGCCAAGCCTGAGGAAAACAAGGAACAGCAGTGCCGTCAGCAATGCCGGAAAGATCAGCTCCGGCCCGAAATACATGGCGTTGAGCAACTTGGCTGCCGTCTCGTTCTCATCGAGCAGCTTCTGCATGTGGAAGACGGCCGATTCGTCGTAGCCGGCGAAATAGGTGTCGAGCACCGCCTGCCCGGTTTCGTGCTTGAAGGGCACGACGAAGCCGAAGGTCGTCCAGGCGAGCACGGCAAGGCAGAGGGCGGCGAGCAGCGCGACGGTCCAGAGGGGAATTGCGCTGCCCGCCTTCATGATCAGAGGCCGGCGCCCGGATAGTTCGGGCTCTCGCGGGTGATCGTTACGTCATGAGCGTGGCTTTCGCGAAGGCCGGCGCCGGAGATGCGCACGAAGGTGGCGCGCTCCTGGAAATCCTTCAGGTCCTTGCCGCCGACATAACCCATGGCCGCCTTGAGACCGCCGGCGAGCTGGTGGACGACGGCCGAGACCGGTCCCTTGTAGGGCACCTGGCCCTCGATGCCCTCCGGGACGAGCTTCAGCGTGTCGCGCACCTCGGCCTGGAAATAGCGATCGGCCGAGCCACGGGCCATGGCGCCCACGGAGCCCATGCCACGATAGGCCTTGAAGGAACGGCCCTGGTAGAGATAGACCTCGCCCGGGCTCTCATCAGTGCCGGCGAGCAGCGAGCCGATCATGACGGCGGAGGCACCGGCGGCGATCGCCTTGGCAAGGTCGCCGGAGAATTTGATGCCGCCGTCGGCGATCACGGGCACATCCTGATCCTGGGCGGCCTGGACGGCCGACATAATGGCGGCGAGCTGGGGAACGCCGACGCCGGCGACAATGCGCGTGGTGCAGATCGAGCCCGGGCCGATACCGACCTTGACGGCATCGGCGCCGGCATCGATCAGCGCTCGGGTGCCGTCATAGGTGGCCACGTTGCCGGCCATGATGCGCACCGAGTTGGAAAGCTTCTTGACGCGGGCGACGGCATCGAGAACGCGCTGCGAATGGCCGTGGGCGGTATCGACGACCAGGAGGTCGACGCCTGCCTCGATCAGGCGCTCGGCGCGCTCGAAGCCGTCATCGCCGACGCTGATGGCGGCGGCGGCGCGAAGCCTGCCCTGGGCATCCTTGGAGGCGTTCGGGTTCAGCTGCGACTTCTCGATATCCTTGACGGTGATGAGACCGACACAGCGGCCTTCGGCATCGACGACCAGCAGCTTCTCGATGCGGTGCGAGTGCAGCAGGCGCTTGGCCTCCTGCTGATCGACGTTTTCCTTGACGGTGACCAGGTTGTCCTTGGTCATCAACTCATGGATTTTCTGCTCCGGATCGGAGGCGAAGCGGACGTCGCGGTTGGTGAGGATGCCGACGAGGCGGCCCGACTTCTCGACGACCGGGATGCCGGAAATGCCATGCGACTTCATCAGGGAGAGCGCTTCGGCAAGCTTCGCTTCCGGGCCGATGGTGACCGGATTGACGACCATGCCGCTTTCGAACTTCTTCACCTGGCGGACCTCTTCGGCCTGCTCGATCGGCGTCAGGTTGCGATGGATGACGCCGAGGCCGCCGGCCTGGGCCATGGCGATCGCCAGCCGGCTCTCGGTGACCGTATCCATGGCCGAAGAGAGGATCGGGATGTTGAGGTCAAAGTCGCGGGCGATGCGGGTGGCGATATTCGTCTGGCCGGGCATGACCTCGGAATGGCCGGGCTGCAGCAGCACGTCGTCGAAGGTAAGCGCGTCCGCGCCGGTTGCCGTTTCAATGATGCGGGCCATGGCCAAATTCCTTCAGTTAAGAAAATGCAACCCGGCCCGGAAACGAATCGTCCGCCCCGGCGGTGTGCATGAGTTGCTTGGAAGTTGGCGAGGGCTGGTAACACGTCTATGACAGGAAGGAAATAGCAAAAAGCCCGGCGTGGCCGCCAGGCTCGTCATGGGAGCCATGCATCAAAAGCGCATCGCGTCAAACTTCATTCATGCGATGCGCTTTAGCTCTTTGTTTTTACGCATGTCGTTATCCCGGAACCGCTGCACACTTCCGGGCGACATGCGTAGATCAAATGTCGAACTGATAGGTCTTCGGCACGAAGCGGTAACCGCCATCCTGCTTCTCGGCGAAACCGACCGCGGGGAACGGCATGTGATAGCCGAGGAAGGCGATCTTGTCGGTCGCGATCATGTCGAAAACCTTGCGGCGGCTGGCTGCCGCCTGCGCCTTGTCCATATCGAAGCGCACTTCCCAATCCGGGCGCAGCAGCGACAGAATATAGTGGTTGGCCGTATCGCCGGTCAGCACCAGGCGCTTGCCCTCGGATTCCACATGGAACACCATATGGCCCGGGCTGTGGCCGGCGGCCAGCATCGCTGTCATGCCGGGTGCAACGCTGTCCCCGTCCTTGATAAAGGTGGCTTTTTCGACGAGCGGCGTCACGTTGGCGAGCACGGCCTTGTGGCCGCCTTCGGCGGGCGTGCCTTCGCGTGATTTGTTCGACCAGAAATCATATTCGGCCTGGCCGATGACATAGCGGGCATTCTTGAAGGCGGCTGCGCCATTTTCCATCAGACCGCCGATATGATCGCCGTGCAGATGGGTGAGCGCCACGAGGGTGACGTCGTCCGCCGAGTATCCTGCAGTTTTCAGGCTTTCGGCAAGCCGGCCGGCGCCGCGCGCCCGCCCCGCTGCACCGAAACCGGTATCGACAAGAATGACATCCGAGCCGGTATCGATGAGGGCAGGCGTATAGCCGCTCAGGAACTTGTCGGCCGGCAGGAAGTTTGCGGTCAGCAATGCCTTGACCGTTTCGGGATCCTGATTGGTGCCATAGGTTTCATAGGGTTTTTCGGAGATGTTGATGCCATCGCGCACCACGGTGAATTTATAGGAACCGAGCTTGAATTGATCGATCTCGGGCAAAGGCACTGCATTCATATTGCTTTCTCCAGTCGCGGCCGCCACGGCCTTCTCTCTTAAAATCACCGGCGCCGCCATCAGCCCGAGGCCTGCGGCAAAAAACGTGCGCCGCTTTATTGGCGTTGAAATTGCCATATCCACTCCCGATGCGCGGTGTCATTGCGCTGCCCCCGACGATATGCCCGCCCGGATTTCCTGCGTCGGGCGAGGTGAACATAGGTCAATCTTGATAGGGAAGGATGTCGGGCAAGCCATCTCACGCAGACGTGAACCAAACGTGCCATCGAAGCAGATTGAAGGATTGGCAGGTCCGGGAAGTGGGTCTACACAGCAAATGCCTTTCCTGCTCCGATCCGCAGCCTATCAAGGCTCCCGCCTATGAACCGAATCGTCCCGCTGATCCTTGCCGTCGCTCTCTTCATGGAGCAGATGGACTCCACCGTGATTTCGACGGCGCTGCCGGCAATTGCCAGGGATCTCGATGTCGGGCCGATCACGCTGAAGCTGGCGCTGACCTCCTACATGGTGGCGCTGGCGGTGTTCATCCCGGTCAGCGGCTGGATGGCCGACAGGTTCGGCGCCAAGAAGATCTTCCGCCTTGCCATCTCGGTTTTCGTCATCGGTTCCATCTTCTGCGCCGTCTCCTCCAATCTCGTCGAATTCGTCTTCGCTCGCTTCTTGCAAGGCATGGGCGGCGCGATGATGACGCCGGTCGGCCGTCTCGTCCTGGTGCGCACCACGCAGCGCAGCGACCTCGTCTCGGCCATGGCGCTGCTCACCATTCCCGCCCTTGTCGGCCCGCTCACCGGTCCGCCGCTCGGAGGCTTCATCACCACCTATTTCAGCTGGCATTGGATCTTCCTGATCAACGTGCCGGTCGGCATCATCGGCATCTGGCTTGCGACGATCTTCCTGCCGGAGGTGGAGGCGATGGCGCCGCCGAAGCTCGACTTCACCGGCTTCGTGCTCACCTCGCTTTCAGCCGCGGGTGTCGTCTTCGGCCTGTCGGTGGTCAGCCTGCCGGCCCTGCCGCCGATCATCGGCATCACCGCGACCTTGATCGGCCTTGCCTGCGGCGTCCTCTATATCAGCCATGCGAAGCGCCACCCAGCGCCGATCCTCAACCTCAACCTGTTCAAAAATCCGACGTTCCGGGCTTCGACCATGGGCGGCAATCTCTTTCGAATCTGCGTCGGCGCCATGCCGTTCCTGACACCGCTGATGCTGCAGCTCGGCTTCGGGCTGACGCCGTTCCAATCCGGCCTCATTACCTTTGCCGGGGCGATCGGGGCGATCACCACGAAATTCATGGCCAAGCGCGTTTTCGCGGCCACCGGCTTTCGCACGACATTGGTCGGCGCCGCCATGGTGACGACGCTTGTGACCGTCATCACCGGCTTCTTCACGCCGGCAACGCCGCATCTCGTGATCATCAGCGTGCTGCTGCTCGGCGGCTTCTCCCGCTCCTTCATGTTCACCGGCGTCAATGCACTTGCCTTCGCCGACATCGAAGATGCGCAGGCGAGCCAAGCGACATCGATGAGCTCGGTGATGCAGCAGATCAGCCTGGCGCTCGGCGTCGCGGTGGCGGCCGCAATATTGGAGACCTCGATCTATATCAGAGGTGAGGCGCTTGATGTGGCCGATTTCCACCTGGCTTTCTACATCATCGCCGGGCTGACGGTGATTGCGACCATTCCCTTCATCCGCATGGACCGTAACGCCGGCGCGCTCGTTTCCGGCCACCGCTCGAGACGCGTGGCGGCATCTGCGATCGAGGCCGAGCAGCAAGCAGTCAAATGAGCTCCTATCCAGGGCTCTCGCAGACGGCAGAGAGTTTGTTGCCGTCGAGATCTCTAATATAGGCGGCATAGAAATGGGCATGATAGGGACGCAGACCCGGCCCGCCTTCATCGGCGGCGCCTGCCGCGATTGCCGCCGCATGGAAAGCATCGACGGCCGCCCGCGTTCCGGCCGCAAACGCGACCATGGCGCCATTGCCCGCAGTCGCCCGGCGGCGGTTGAAGGGCGTCACCACCCAAAAGCGGCAGCGCGTATCGCCCTCGGCCGAATAGCCGATCTCGTCCTGCGAATAATGTTGGCGGCGATAGCCGAGCACGGGCAGAACGGCATCATAAAAATGCCCTGCGCGGTCAAGGTCGTTGGTTCCGAGCGTGACGTAAAGAAGCATGGGACGTCATCATCTGCCGGGATCTGCCCGAGATCAAGCCTGCTCTGCGTCAGCTTCCGCCTTGCGGCCTTTGAATCCCTTGGCGAGCAGGAACATCTCGACCGATTCGGCACGCGAGGAGTTCGGCTTCACGTGGACGACCTGCCGGAAGTTCTGCTTCAGCATGGCAAGCAGATCACGCTCGGTGCCGCCCTGGAAGGTCTTGGTGAGGAAATGCCCGCCCTCGCCCAGCACCTCGATGGCGAAATGGGCCGCGACCTCGCACAGATGCATGGTGCGCAGATGATCGGTGCGGTGATGGCCGGTGGTCGGCGCCGCCATATCGGAGATGACAAGATCGGGCGTGCCGCCGACAGCCTCCATCAGCTTTTCCGGTGCACTGGGATCGAGGAAATCGAGCTGCAGGATTTTGACGCCGGGAAGCTGGGCCATTTCGAGGAAATCGATCGCGGCCACACGCACGTCCTCATCGGTCGAGCCGGTAACCTTGGCGGCGATCTGCGACCAGCTGCCGGGAGCCGCGCCCAGATCGATGATGCGCCTGGCGCCGCGCAGGATGTGGTATTTCTCATCGATCTCCAACAGCTTGAAGGCAGCGCGGGCACGATAGCCTTCGAGCTGGGCGCGCTGCACATAGGGATCGTTGATGTGGCGCTGCAGCCATTGGCGGGAGGATGCCTTCATCTTCTTGTTCTTGACGCGCTGGCCGAGCTTGCGGCCGGTGCGGTTTCCCGCGATCGGTGCCTTTGTCATGCCCTTCCCCTTATTTCGCCCGCTGGCCGCGGCGGTTGCGATGGCGCCGCCACACGCCGTCATCGGCCATCATGTCGGTGAGCAGACCTTCCCTCAAGCCGCGATCGGCAACGCGCATGCGCGGGCTCGGCCAGCGACGGCGGATCGCCTCGAGAATGGCGCAGCCGGCAAGCACCAGATCGGCCCGGTCCGGCCCGATGCAGGGATTGGCCGCACGGCTTTCGAAATCCCAGGAGAGAAGCTTCGCCTGCATGGCGGAGACCTCGTCATCCGAGAGCCAGATGCCATCGACCTTGCGTCGGTCATAACGCGGCAGGTCGAGATGGACGCCGGCAAGCGTCGTCACCGTGCCCGAGGTGCCGATCAGGTGGAAATCGCCGGTCCCAGCGATCTCGATCTCTGGGCAATCGAAGCGTCCGAGCATGGCTTCGACCTCGCGCACCATGCCCTCGAAAAGTTCCGGTGTGACGTCGCGCCCCCCGTGACGCTCCGACAGCGTCACGACTCCGACCGGCAGCGAGGTCCAGTGGGTGATGTGGTTGGCAAGCCGGCTGAAGCGATTATCGCCGATGCGGATGACGGCGATCTCCGACGAGCCGCCGCCAATATCGAAGAGGACAACGGAACGGGTCTCGCGGCCGACGAGGGAGGAGCAACCGGAAACGGCAAGCCGCGCCTCGGTCTCCCGGTCGATGATCTCAAGCTCCAGGCCGGTTTCGGCGACGACGCGGCCGAGGAATTCCTCGCCGTTGACCGCCTGGCGGCAGGCTTCGGTGGCGATCAGCCGCATGCGGCGGATCTCCCGGTTTCTGAGTTTGCCGGCGCAGATCCTGAGCGCCTCGATCGCCCTTTCCATCGCCTCGTCGGACAGACGGCCGCTGGCGGCAAGACCCTCGCCGAGGCGCACGATGCGGGAAAAGGCATCGACGACGCGGAACTGACCCGGCCGGGTCGGCTGGGCTATGAGCAGACGGCAATTGTTGGTACCGAGATCGAGCGCGGCATAAAGCTCTTCCGGCCATGCATGCTCGCCGGCCTGACGATCCCCCTGGTGACCGTTGCTCTCCTGGCGTCCTTTGCGGCCAGCGGGCGCGCCGTTCTGCATCTCGCGCGGAACAGCACTGCGCGCCGTCTCTTCGACGCGGTTTTCCTGCAGCGGGAGATGGGAGGGCTTTGCCGACGACAGCGGCCGGCCCTGCAGCCCGCGCTTGCCGCGATGCTTCCGGCGGTTGCGCCGGCTCGATGCCTGTTCACTGCCGGGACGGGCGGCATTGACTGCCGCGTCCTGTTCCACCTTCTGGCTTTGAACTGAACTATCCTGTGAAGCGCTTTGACCGCCGCGACGGCGGCGCTTTCGCTTGCGAGCCGGATGTCCGGCCGCATCTTCCATGGGGCGCGCAGGCTGCCCGGCACCGCCGGGGAACTCATGCGAAGCGGGATGAGCGGCGCTGCGGGTCTGCCCGCCACGCTTGCCCTTGCGACGCCTGGACTTCTTGCCGTCCCTGCGCCCTGCCGCCGACGCCCCGTCAAATTGCGGCTTCGCGCCGCCTTCGGGGTCTTCCACGTTGTTTTCCACCGCGCCGCGCAAGTCCCGGAGGTATGCAGCAGGCGCTTATTCGATTTTTGCGTTGCCGCAAGAATATCAGCGCCCGCCAAAATCACCAAATTCTTTTTTGACAGAGGGCTTTGCGGAAGAGTTTCGCCCCCGACCTGAGAAGGCCGATTTTTTTCAAAACAGGTATTTGCAATCGCCAGGCTTTTGTTTATAAGCGCCGCACACCAGCCGAACCGCCCGCCGGTTCGCCCTTGCTGGGGAATAGTTCAATGGTAGAACAGCGGACTCTGACTCCGTCGATCTTGGTTCGAATCCAGGTTCCCCAGCCAATCTTCTTCTTCAATCTCAGATAGCTCTGTTCTGTCGACAAAACAGGACAGACGGCTTTTTTGCTGGGTCCTATTCAAAGAGGATGATGCTTGCCGGAGTTGGCGGCATCGGTTTGACCGTGACGCCGGCGAGGCCGGCCAGTTTTGCCATCTCAGTCAGCTCGCTTTGCCTATAAGCCTGGCCCGCCGGTGTGCTGGCGAGCATCTCCCAGGAGAACGCCGCGGGAAAAGGCGGCGAGACGCCGTCTTCATTCGGCACGAAATCGACCGCGACGATCCGGCCATCCGCTGCAAGGCTCGCGGTGATCTTTCGCAACAGCTCAGCACATGTCGGCAAATTGAAATGGTGCAGGAAATTCGGAAGCAGGACGAGATCATAACCGGCGCCCCAGTCGACGTCGAAGGCGCTGCCGGCGATCGTCCGGTAACGGTCCGCCACGCCTGATTTTTCCGCATTCTGCCTCGACAGCTCCAAGACGGCGCCCCAGTCGACGGCGACGATCTCCGTCGATGGAAAGGCCTTGGCAATTTCGATGCCGAAGAGGCCCGGACCTGCCGCGATATCCAACACCTTTTTTGGAGGGCTCGGCCAGCCGGAGATTTCATCAGCCAATATTTTAGCGCTGAGACCGGTGAAGGAGCCCATGCCGCGCGCAAACTTCAACCAGACGGGATTGTCCGCCGACATGTTCGCAAGACCGGCCGAACCGCCGTTTCGCACGACGGCGGCCGGATCGCGCAGAAAATTATTCAGCACTTCGGGTGCAGCGGTAAACTCGACGGCAGAGCCCATAAAGGCCGGCGAATTGCGATCAAGGAACATTCTGGTCGAGGGCGTCATTCGGTACTGTTCGCCGTCCTTGGTCAGGAAGCCGTGGACCACGAGATAGTCGCAGAGGATGCGCACCCCTCGCTCCGAGGCGCTTGTTGCCGACGCCAGCCCTGCCGCCGTCTTGCCGTCGCCGATATGAGTAAAGAGATCAAGCTCGATCGCCGCCCTGATCGCCGCCGTCTTTCGGCATGCAAACAGTGCATCGACCACGAGTTCGGGCGACACGACGCCAGCATGGGCGTCCTCGACAATTGTTTCCATGGAATCCCCCGGAGCCTCGCCCGATCGTGTCTGGCAGCGCGCCAGCCGCAGAAATTATGCGTATATCCGCATATTCCACAATACTCCCCGCGCTAACCCTATCGGGTTCCCCGCCTCAATGACCGGGCTATTCTGCCGGCCGCCGCACACTTGTTGCGGTACATGCTCCGGGTGCCCATGAGGCAATCGGAGGCTGGCGACACCGCGAAATCGCGAAGACCGCTGCAGGAATGGAGAAATGCCGGTCCTCACCGGCCCAGTATCAGTATCAGGCCGCGGGATCGGCTCCATTTTCGAACTGCAGAAACCAGGCGTAAGTGGCTCGGATACCATCCTCGAGCGAGATGCGCGGTTTCCAGCCCATGTCCTGCAGCTTCTTGTTGCTCATCAGCTTTCGCGGCGTGCCGTCGGGCTTGGAAAGATCGTGGATGATCTCACCCTCGTAACCGACAACGCGGCAGACCAGACGCGTCAACTCGATAATTTCGAGATCCGTGCCCGAGCCGACATTGACGTGCTGCGAGCCCGAATAGGTTTTGAGCAGAAACACCAGGGCGTCGGCGCAGTCGTCGACGTGAAGAAACTCGCGGCGCGGGGTTCCCGTGCCCCAGACGACGATTTGCGGGTCTTTGCGCAGTTTCGCGGCATGCGCCTTGCGGATCAGCGCGGGCAGCACATGGCTGGAGTTCAGGTCGAAATTATCGCCGGGGCCATATAGATTGGTCGGCATGGCCGAAATGTAGTCCCGACCATATTGTTTGCGATAGGCTTCCGCGAGCTTAATACCGGCGATCTTGGCGATCGCGTACCATTCGTTGGTCGGCTCGAGCGGCCCGGTCAACAGAGCCTCTTCGGGAATCGGCTGTGGAGCGAGCTTCGGATAAATGCAGCTTGAGCCCAGGAAGAGAAGCCGGTCCACGCCACCACGATGGGCGGCTTCGAAGAGGTTGGTTTCGATAATCAGATTGTCATAGATGAATTCTGCGGGATAGCTGTCATTCGCAAGGATACCGCCAACCTTGGCAGCGGCGAGAATGATCGCGTCAGGCCGGGTTGCTTCAACAAATTTCTCGACCTGGTCCTGCCGCTTCAAATCGACCTCGGCGCGGGTTGCCGTGATGACCGTGCAATCTTCGGATTGAAGCCTGCGCACAAGCGCACTGCCGACCATACCACGATGACCGGCAACCCAGATCTTCTTGTTGGATAGATCGTACACTCAGACCTCTTTCCGGCCGCCTTGAGCCTTCCAGTGCTTGATATCCTCGCGCACCATCTCGGCGGCGAGCTCACGAACCGGCGTCTTATGGTGCCAGCCCAGATTCTGACGTGCCTTGGCCGGGTCGCCAAGCAACAGATCGACCTCCGTCGGGCGAAAATATCGAGGATCGATTTCCACAAGGCAAGCGCCGGACGCAGAGTCATAACCCTTTTCGTCGACGCCGGACCCCTTCCATTCCAAGGTGATGCCGACGTCGGCGAAGGCCCACTCGACAAACTGGCGGACATGCGTCGTCTCACCCGTCGCCAAGACGTAGTCATCCGGCTTATCCTGCTGCAGCATGAGCCACATGCCCTCAACATATTCGCGCGCATGACCCCAGTCACGCTGGGCGTCAAGATTTCCCAAAAAGAGCTTGTCTTGAAGTCCGAGGCTGATGGCGGCCACGGCCATCGTGATCTTGCGCGTGACGAAGGTCTCGCCGCGAAGCGGGCTTTCATGGTTGAACAGAATGCCGTTCGACGCGTGCATGCCGTAGGCCTCGCGATAATTCACGACGATCCAGTAGGCATAGAGCTTGGCTGCAGCATAGGGAGAGCGCGGATAAAAAGGCGTCTTCTCGTTCTGCGGCACTTGCTGCACGAGGCCGTAGAGTTCCGATGTCGATGCCTGGTAGAATCGGCTTTTTTTCTCAAGACCCAGGATGCGGATCGCTTCGAGCAACCTCAAGGTTCCGATACCATCGGCATCCGCCGTATATTCCGGCGTTTCGAAACTGACGCCGACATGGCTTTGTGCGGCAAGGTTGTAGATTTCATCGGGCTGTGTCTGCTGCACGATCCGCAGGAGGTTGGTCGAGTCGATCATATCGCCATAGTGGAGGATGAAGCGCGGATGAGTTTCGTGCGGATCCTGATAGATGTGCTCGATGCGGCCGGTGTTGAAAGACGACGATCGCCGCTTGATGCCGTGCACTGTATAGCCTTTGCTCAAAAGCAATTCGGCCAAATAGGCACCGTCCTGACCAGTTACCCCAGTAATAAGCGCGGTTTTCGTCATTTTTCACGTCGTCTTTCGATGCAATCTTCGGGAGGTGTTTATGGAAACGACCGAACCAGCGCAACCCCAATGTGACCGACACCCGGGACAAACGAAATTCAGCATTGTCGATCTCTTCGGTTGACGGCGGCTTGGCGCAATGAGACTAGAGCTTTCCATTTATCAGATGTCCAAAGGGAAAAACATGATCTTGGTGACGGGAGGCGCCGGCTTTATCGGTGCGAATTTCGTGCTCGACTGGCTTGCGCTTCACGATGAGCCGGTCGTCAACCTCGATGCCCTCACCTATGCCGGCAATCTTGAGAACCTCAACTCCATCTGGAGTGATCCGCGTCATGTCTTCGTCAAGGGCAGCATTGCGGATTACGACCTTGTCGACGCACTGCTCCGTGCCCATCAGCCTCGCGCCATTCTGAATTTCGCTGCCGAAAGTCATGTCGATCGATCGATCCATGGGCCAGAAGAATTTATCCAGACCAATATTGTCGGCACGTTTCGTCTGCTGGAGGCAATCCGGGGATTTCTTGCCTCACAGAATGAAGACTTCCGGGAAAGCTTTCGCTTCCTTCACGTATCGACGGACGAAGTCTATGGTTCGCTTGCTCCCGACGAGGCCGCTTTCAGCGAACATCGCAAATACGAACCCAATAGTCCTTATTCCGCGAGCAAGGCAGCAAGCGACCATCTGGTTCGCGCCTATCATCACACCTATGGCCTACCCGTTCTGACGACGAACTGTTCGAACAATTACGGTCCCTATCATTTTCCCGAGAAGCTTATTCCGCTCGTTATTCACAATGCCCTCTCGGGGAAACAGATTCCGATCTACGGAGACGGGATGCAGGTGCGCGACTGGCTGTTCGTCAAAGATCATTGCAGCGCCATTCGACGTGTTCTGGAAAGAGGAAAAGTCGGGGAAACCTACAATGTCGGCGGCAGGAATGAGCTGACGAACCTGTCGGTCGTCAATACGCTCTGCGAAATTCTCGACGAATTGAGGCCCCTGCCAAACGGGGCGAGCTACAAGGCCCAGATTTCCTTTGTGCGTGATCGGCCAGGTCATGATCGCCGTTACGCCATCGATGCGGCCAAGATAGAAAGGGACCTGGACTGGCGCCCTAGTGAGACCTTCGAGACAGGCATTCGCAAGACCGTCGAATGGTATCTCGCCAACGATGCTTGGGTAGAGAACGTCACAAGCGGCAGCTATCGACAGTGGATCAACCGGCAGTACCAATAACAGCTTGGTTAGAGGCAGGCTCCGCCCGCTGGCGGGACGTCAATACCTGATGAAATGGTGCAGGAAGCTTATGACCGGCCGGGGTACATGGCGTTGCACCCATCTGCGCGCCTTAACCCGGAAAAAGGGACGAATGCCGCCGGAAAAGCCGGGAGAAACCGTTCTGATCGCCTTCAGGGCTTGCATCAGAGCGCGTTCGTAGACCCTGTAAGCAGCGTCAGGTTCCTCGCAGACGGCGGTGTAGAAAGCCGACAACCGATCGAACATGCCATTGGTCAGCAACTGAAACTGGTGGAAGTGATAGAAGATCAGAGGCGAACCATCGACCTCGATCCTGCCTGATGCATCCTGCGAAAAATGCAGCTTTTCGTAGTTCCAGGGCGCGATCCCAGCTCCGGGATGCGCGATGATATGGCAATTCGGATACAGATCCGGCCATTCGTCCAAATACTTCTGATCACCCATCTTGCCGTCTTCCAGGCGATAGTAGCACCATTCGATGCACTGCTCGCGCCAGCGAGTGAGGCAGCGCATTCCCTCTTCGTCGCGCCGGAAACTCACCCATTCGACACAGAAACGGCCATTAATTTCCCGATTCTGCAGCCGCGGAGCAAAACGGTGTTCGATAATGGCGATGGAACTATTGCCGATTTCGTCGAAAATCGGCCTGAGCGGTGAATAAAACAGCAGATCGGAATCGAGATAGGTGATGAAATCGATTTCCGGATGGTGCGCCAGGACGAAACTCGGCAGACACGGAGACAGGGTCCAGCAATATTCGGCGACGCCGCGCGATTTCTTGACTTCCAGGAGTTCCGGCGTCTCGATATCGGCGAGTGGAATGCAGGTGATGTAGGACCTGTTGAGAGCGGTTAATATCTCCTGCGTCTGCTGGTCCATGCAAAGCACAAAAACATGCGCCTCGGGGCACCATTGGACGAGGCTCTCCATCATGGTCATTCCCTTGATGAGATAGCCGTTGTCGAAAAGGGTACAGAAATAGTTCGTCATGATTGGGTTTGTTTCCTGCACAAATAGGTGCGCATTGCATTGCCCTTGCGACTGTCGTGTGGATCCACGTTCTCGGTAAGCGTGAACGTCGCCAGGACGTGCAGGCCGTGAACCCGAAACATGTCCAATAGCTGCGGCTCGGAAAAATGGATTTCTATGGTCTCGACGCCATAGGCCTGTTTGCGGAAATACTTGGTCGGCTCGCCATAGACAACAGGCGTACGGTGAAAAATCACGTATTCCTTGGCAACTCGGGCGCTCTCTGCGATCGCCGCGTCATAATTGGGGATATGCAGCAGACAACATCCTGAGACGACGACGTCGAAAGCGTCATTCTGATAGCTGAGCCGCGTCGCATCCTCCACGTCGAACGACAGCCCGGGATAGATGCTGCGCGCCATATCGATGAAAGCGTCCGAGTAATCGCAGCCGCGATAACGCAGCGGCAAGCCACTCACATCAAGCACTTCGGAATAATAGCCGCTGGAACAACCGATTTCGAGCAGCGAAGCATTGGCCGGAAGATTGTCGATGCTGCGCAAAGCCGCGGTAAAAACATCGAATACGTCAATGGTAGCGCCGCTGCGGTATTCCCTCAGCTGGCGCTCGACGAGGGCTCTCTGACGGGCGGGCAGATCACTCGCTTTCCAAGATGCGGCAAGGCGCGAACTCTCGCTGTCTCGACGAGCCGCCTCTATCTCGACATAGCGGGACGATACCGACGTCGCCGGCAACAGCCGTTCACGCAATCGCTTCAATTGGCTCTTCACCCCCGGAAAGCGATTGAGACTCGTACGCAGAAACGACATCAGCCCTGTTTCTCCAGATATCGTTCGAGGATCGGCACCAATTCTTCCATTCTCGATTTGTAGGTGTGGTCCTTCAGCGTCCTTGCCTGACCAGCCTTCGCGATCGCATCGGCCTCGTCGGGGTGGTCTATATAGTAGCGGACGAGTTCTGTCGCTTCCTCAGCACTGGAATAGGCAACCACTTCCTTGCCGACCTCGAAAATCTCCCCGAGATTATCCTTCCTATCGGTTATCAGCAGCGATCCGACACCGGTCGCCTCATAGAGCCGCATGTTATTGGCGTTGTTTTCGGCCACATTGATGTGTCGGTTGACGGTGATCCGGCTGCGCGCCAGCGCGCGATACATATCCGGGCCCCAGACTTCGCCATTGTGACGCTTGCGAATCGGAGAAGAGCGCGGGAGCGTCTTCGCGCCGTAGCCGAAAAACTGTATCGGCGTGGTATCGGCAAGATGTTCGAGCAAGGGAACGGCCTTGCCGTGATGACGGCTTATGCCGCCGACGAAGCTCACCGGCACATCGCGCCTGATATCGCCAAGGAGATCGAGCACTCGAGTATCGAAGCCAATCCTGAAATATTCGGATTTTATCCCCATCTCATGAAAACGGGATACGAAATGGGGGAAAGACGTCAGAATAAGGTCATAGGGTCGCAGAAACTCACCCGGTGGCAGCGGACAAGCGATCTGGCCGACAATCAACGGCACCGTCTTCTTCAGCTCCGTCAGGGCATGCGGCGGAAAGAAGCTGAGATCCTGACAGTAGAGTACATCCGGCTTGAATGCTCGAACACGGGCCATCGCGACCTCCAGCAAGCCAGGGAGCGCCGCCAGGCGTGCGCCAACATAAGGCAGCCTGAAAAACCGATGCGGCAGTTTCATCGCCCAAGCGCTGAATGGCTCGTTGTTTTCTTGCGCCCAGGCGGACTGAAGCGGGACACAATTGCCGATGATGTCAATGACGTCGCAACCCTGGTCCTTCAGGTGGCGCGAGTAGAAATCGGACGTGCCGAATGCGGCAGCCAAAAGAGCTTTCGTCTGTTCTGGCGAAGTCGATTTTCGGAGCTGTGGCCGCCGCGCATAGAATTGCTTCAGAAACCGCGCGTAATAGGTGTCAAATATTGCTATTTTCATGTTCACCGTCTGGTTGACTACCGGGACGTTCCTGGGACGTTCTATAGACGCTACCGACAACTTTTGCCGGGTTCCCGGCAATTATCGCCCCCTCGGGGAAATTTCCGCGGACGACCGCACCCGCAGCGATAATGCTATCACGTCCTATTTCCGTGCCACGCAAGATCAGGGCGTTGGTGCCAATGAACACATTATCGCCAATGTGCACCGGTGCAGTCTTTATATCCGCCTCGACATCCGAATGACGGCGCCCTTCCGGACGTATCGGATGAAAGTCCGTGTCGAAAATCGTGACGTTGGCTCCCATCAGCACTTCGGCGCCGATTGAAATCCGTGCAGCCGAGACGATGGTTGCACCACTGATCCCACTGTCTGCGCCAATGCTGATCTTCGATCCGGCGCGAATGGTCGCTATCTTCACCGGATGATTGAGAGCCAGCGCTGTAAATCGGGAATCAGAACACAGGACGACGCGATCACCGATGTGAATGTCACTGTCAGGATGCCGTTGCAACAGGGGGGCGCCATAGAGCACAACATCGCGGCCAACGCTTACTCCGTGACGTTTCAGTTCGCTAAGCCGCCTTGCACGCACAACGGAAACGGCAAATTTTTTAAGGCTGGTCGTCATCCTTCCCAAAAGGACACGAGCGTAAAAGAAATAGGCCATGCGGAAAGGTGCGGTCAATCTCTGCACCGGTGAACCGACAAGCGAATAGAAGATCAGGCGTTGAAAAACGTTGTGAGGAGAGCGCCTGCCAAACAATCGTTTTTTCCATGAATGCCTGGAGACGTCGTTTCCATATACTGGCGGCGAATAGACGATTGCTTTTGTGCTGACGATCAGAGGCACTCCGGCGCGCGAAAAGCGCATCGCGATTTCATAATCGGCCATGTAGTGCGGCAAAAGGCGTGGCCGCATACCGCCATATTTCCGAAACAAGAGGGCTGGATATAGAGTACCTCGACCGCTCAATGCATCCACGCGGTATTGGCTCTCAGGCGACCGTTGTTGCGCTTCGCTCAATTCCGAAAGAAGATCCCAAATCGCGAACCTGTTGATGTTGATCCGAGGTCCTATACTCACAAGAGGCGGATCTTTCCCCTCTTCATGGATAACGCTTCCGACGGCGGCTTCGCCATTCGCCTTGGATGTTTGCACCAGGGTTTCAACATAATCTTCGCCGAACCAGGTATCATTATTCAGAAACAGGATATAATCTTCCGCCTTGCAAGACGGAAGGACGTGTTTCAGCCCCTCCTCGATGGCACCCCCCCACCAAAGATTGCCGTCGCCTCGGATTTCGACCACATCGCCCTGCGACTGCAGGTATTCTGCCGTTCCATCGGTCGAACCGTCGTTGACAACGACGATCGTCAGCGCGTCGGCGAGAGTTTGTCTCCTGAGCGCGTCCAACACCTTCCGGGTGTGCTCCAGACGATTGAAGACAGGGATAATGACGTTAACGCGCATCGCTAGATTTCCGGCTTCTCAAGAAACCAGCCAGTATACGACCATTCGTATTGTCCCTGAGCTGGCGTAAGGCCAATGCCCCAACGCGTCAATTCTTGCAAGGGCGGCGGTGTTGCTATTCCAAATGTCCCAGCTGGCTGGAAACTGTCCAGCACTTCGTAGCCATGCCTCGCGAAGCGATCTTGCAATTCATGCGCGTTCAAGAACCACACGGGGTAGCTCGCGCGATAGATGCGCTCCGGCACATGCTGCACAAAAGGGACGTCGGCGACATCGAACTGCGCGCTTGTTCTATCAACAAGGATGAACTTGATGTCTTTCGAAAGTAGGCTCTCAAGATGCTGATGAGGATATTCGAGATACTGGAGCACGCCCGAGAGCAGAACGACGTGAGGGTTCACAAGATCGATTGCTTCTTCGAGGCAATGAGAAAAGCTCAGAAGCCCGTCTTCAAATTCTGCTCGGCCTGCTTCTGCAAAATGAGGCTGCTCGACGACGCACCATTTCAATTCCGCGAGATGAGCGAGTTTTGACCGGTGTTGGAAATAGGAGCTTCCGAGCGCGCCTCCAAAGTCGACCACTCTCAAACGACCATCGGATCTGGATGCAACATAGAGCAGCCAGGCAAGCAGCGGATGCGAGTAGCTTCTTTCCTTGAAGATTACAGTGTCGCGCTCATATGAGGCACGGCCCTGAACAACTGCGCGTGTGGCTTCGACGGCTTTTGCAAGAATGGCCGGCGCATCATAGCCGGTTGAATCAGCCATTGCCGAACGCCAATCATCGTAAGGTCCGTCGAAAGTGATGTTGTGCCGTCGGAATTCGGCCCAGATCTCCTGTTCGCGCGCTTGTGGCGATTCTCGCGTCACCTCAAGCAGACAGTGGATTCCCGGGAGCGCAAATTTAAGCCGTCTCATTCTTCAAACCAGGCTTGGAACGGCCGTCGCTCAAATTCGTCCAGTGCCCCACCGGGTGTGGAATTGAAGATGCGGATATCATTTGCTCGCGCGATATTTGCGATGGCTCTATATTGTCGCCACAGCCGCGCCGCCTGCTGAAAGTCGTCGTGACGGTTCGTTGTCGGGGTGCCGTCCGCATTTACGGTGAAATCTTTTCCTTTTTGCACCTTAAGGTCGAAAGCGTATTCATAGGTTGCCGACAGGAAGCGATCGTGGTCGACGCCCAGCAGGATGATTTCTTTGAAACCAAGATACATCGCTATCATGAGGGCCATCACCGGGACTGAATCGACGCGCGGCACTGGTTTGGAGATATCGACGATTTCCACAGATGGTCTTTCGTCGAAGCTTTCGCCGAGCATGAGATACCGGACCGTTCGTCCCGAAAACAGATTGTGTTTTCGAACCAGCTCCGCTTCCGTGGAGCTGAGGAACAGTTCCGCGCCGCCCAGGTGGGAATGCATCTCCTCGAACCAGCGGACCACGTCCTCGGGTGTCATTAATCCGTAGGTGATTTGCGGAACACAATGATAGCGAGACTGGAACTTGTCGAAATCGGAATGCAAATAGCCGTTGGAAACGGTTATGACATTTTCGCCTTGAAGCCGCGACAGATCCAAGCCCTTGACACTCGGTCCATTTCCTAAAATGAAACAGCGTTGGTCCGCACGCAGCCCGGCAAGCTGCCTATTTTCTGCCAGCGATCTCGCGACATCAGCAGATAACTTGTGACGATTTTTGAGCCTGCGCTTCAGCTCATGCACACCGTAGGGAAGCAGCATGGAGCCAAAGGTCAAAATCTTCCTCAAGGCTGCAGCCACTTCACCACCTCGAAGACTTCGGCGTATTTTACACCGATGCGCTGGCCGGCGTTCTCGGCTTCATTGCGGAAGAAGCTCACCCATTTCCGCCCGGTGCGCTCCATCTCGGATTCATGGGCAAGGATCGCTTTTTCCTTCTGGTCCCAATGGGTGGTGATGTCGACGTAGAAATTTCCCCTGAAATCGACGGTCGAATGATACCAGTTGCTGCGATACATCAGGAGGCGGGGCACATGACGGCAGCTGTGCAGCGATGCGCGCGACAAGGCCAAGTGATCATGATGGATGTCGCCCACCCAATGGGTATAGACCATATCGATCTTCAGATCCTGCACGAGCTTGAGGATCTCGATATTCAGCGGGTCGACGAATTCGATCTGGAGCGTTTTGAACTCGCCGCAAAACATCTTGTGGACGCCGAGAATTTCCATCGCAGCATCCGCTTCCGCTCTGGCGACCTGGCTGCTCCGCACGGACTGGTCATATTGGTTGGAAAAGCCGGAGACGGTCGCGACATAGACGTAAACCGTATCGCCGTTTGCTGTATGGCGTGCCAGTGCACCACCGCAGCCCAGCTCCACGTCGTCAAAATGGGCACCGATCGCGAGAATATTCATTTGCAACTCCAGAGCAGGTCACGCGTGCCTGCAATACCACAATTCAGCAGTGTGTCGAGAATACTGAGATAGGGAATGAACTCGCCGAAGGGCTGTGGATAAACCGGATGGACGAAATGCTGCCACTCGATTTCAATTCCGGCTGCCTCGAATAGTTCCGGTCGCATATAGTCGCGCGCGCCGAGACCCGAGAGATAGCGTGTTGCTCCCACTTTGCCCAGCAATTCGACAAGCAACTCGTTCCTATGACCCTCAGGGCTTAGAGTGCTCGATCGCACCGTCGGCATTGTGATTTCAAGCATATCCAGAATACCGTCCAGGAAATGCATGTTGAAATCGGCCAAAAGGTCGAACCGCTTGCCGTAGAGGGCTTCGATTCGGGGAAAGACTTCGCTCCAGCCGGCCGACTTGCGATAGTTTTCGCGAAGCAAGGAAAGGTTCTGATCTATCCAACCGGTGCCGGGCGCCAGCTCCACCTCGTTGATTGGGGTGCCGAAGCTTGGCTTTCTGATTCCGACGGTGAGCCAGCGATCCCCTTGCGCCGTCTTGATCCTGTCACGATGGGTCCAGCTCTTGCTCGTGCCGTGGACAAACTGGACATGATCCAGAACGATGTAGAGGTCGGCGTTCAGAAAACGCTGAAAAAAACCGAGATAGGAGGCAAAGTCCGGCTGATGGATCACCGCTGTCAGGGTCATGCAGCCAATCTTTCCAGCAAATCGGCAACGCGGCCCAGCCCGCCAAGGTCGACCTTGGTCATGGCGGTCTCGCTCATGCTCCGGATGGGGATCGCCTTCTCCAGGATGCCGAGATCGAAAGCCGAGTGATGCCCGGCGAAGAACGCTGCTCCAAGCTCCTCGAGCGCACGCCCGACCGGGACTTCAAAAGGTTCGTTGGCGACCACGACACAGGGCAGGCCGGCCGCACAAGCTTCGAAGGGCGTAAGGCCGCCACCGGTAATCGCCAGATCGTGCCCGTACATCTCCGCCGCAAGCGACGGCACCTGGTTCAGCAATCTGAACCGATCCGGCGCGGCGGTCGCGACCACCTCTTCAAGCTCCGCCATGTGCTGGAAGCTCGGGCCCGTGACAATGGTGACAGGAAAAGCCTTGCTGCTCAGCCATTTGGCGACGCGAACCGTCACTCCGTAAGTATCGGCGCCGCCGAGCGTGACAAGTATTGATGCAAGCTTTTCCCGAACTCTGCGATAGCTGGCGATTTCAGGATTGAGTATCATGTACCCTACGCCCAGCCGAACGTCCCTGCCTTTCAGGCCCTCCGTGTTTTCGAACAGGAGAGCGCAGATATTCAGGTCGGCAAGTTCCGCGCCATCACCACGATCATCAAAGGTGACAAGCTTGGCGTCCAAGCGCTTGATCGTCTCGCTATGGAGCCGCTGGGTGTTAAGGCGATCGTTGATCCAGATCGGAGACGAAGCAGCGGCTTCGAGGAAAGCCTTTTCCCATCCCGTCACGGCGGCGAGATCATAAAGCGCCACGTCAAAACCGCGCTCGCGGATGATTCTCAAGGAATTCGGATGATCGTTCACCAAAAAACGGACCGAGTGACCGCGGGTGCGCAATTCCGCTGCGAGCGTCAGCGACCGAAAGAGATGACCCATGCCGCGTGCATGTGAACTTTCTATGCAGAAGACGAACATAGCCGGATCGCTTCTTCCGTCCCGAGCCAATTCCCACCCGCCTGCGCTGCGAGTGCACGGGCGCGGCTCCAATCTTCCTCGGTATCCACCGTCAGGCGCAGCTCCGGAGAGATTTTGGCCGAGGGCACATCGAGCTGACCGATCTTGAACAGTTCGGGCCGATCGGTGAAGTATTCATTCACGTGTTCGCGATGGTGCGGCAGCTTCCCCTCGCGGTGGCTGCGCGCCAGGGCTTCGAAGGTAAATATCTCGGCGCCGACGCCAATAGGCAACTGGCCAAAGGCATGCGTGTAATCGAATCTCTGCTTTTGGTGCAGGTCGATCAGCCTCTCGAGTTCCTCGATGTCGGTGAAAGGATTATCTGCGGTCAACCGCACGATATCCGACATCCCGAGCGATCTCGCGCACTGAAAATAACGATCGAGAACATCGGTTTCGTCGCCGCGAAAGCAGCTGACGCCGTGCTCAAGGCACCAGGCTTCGATAACATCGTTCTCGCTGGCGGACGATGTCGCAACGACAACCTTGGCCGGGCGCTTCAACATCTGAAGCCGACCAAGGACATGTCCGAGCAGGGGCTTTCCGGAAATGTCGCGAAGCACTTTTCCCGGCAGCCGCGTCGATCCCATCCGCGCCTGGATAATAATTCCAAGCGTCACGCCAGATCGCTCCACTGGAGGACCGCGTCCGCATCGAGGTCGTTTGCGACCCGCCGTCCTGCGAGAGCGTCGAAATGCTTCGGTTCAATTCCTGTTCCAGGCCGCTTGACGGAAATGTCGCCGACGGAGATGACATGGCCGGCCTTGAGCGGTCGGTTGACGACAACGCTCTTGCGATTGTTCAACCTCGTCGTCGCTTCACTCGCAGCCGGCTCCTTGCGGCCACTGCCTTTCATGATCTCGAAGGCGCGTATCGCGTCGACGAGCCATTTCATTTCCGCCGGATCGGCCGAAAGCATATGGTCCGGGCCGTCTGCGGCCTTGTCATAGGTGAAATGACGTTCAATGACCCGGGCGCCCATTGCGACAGCGCACAGGCTTGCGACCGGGGTCAGCGTATGGTCGGAATAACCGACGTCAAGATCCGGAAACGCTTCCATCATCGTTTGCATCGCGCGCAGGTTCACATTTTCCGGATGCGTCGGATAACTCGTGATGGCATGCAGCAGAATGAGCTTGTCGTTGCCGGCCTCCTTGATTGCGGCGACGGACCCCCGAACTTCGTCGAGCGTCGACATCCCCGTCGACAGGATTATCGGCTTGCCGGTTCTTGCCAGATAACGGAGAAAGGGGATGTTGACCGCGTCGTCCGAACCCACCTTGTGGGCGCCGACTCCACACTTCTCCAGTAGGTCGACATCCGTTTCATGCGAGGGCGAGGAGAACCAGTCCAGCCCGTGCTCTTCGGCATAGCGAAACACCGCTTCGTGAAGCTCGTGACCGATTTCGTATTTGCGGAATAGTTCGAACTGCGAGGTAACGCCGGTGTTCTCCATGTCGAACATGGCGTTGCGGCTCGACAGGGTCTCCGCGCGATAGGTCTGGAGCTTGACGGCATCCACCCCCGCCGCTTTTGCCTCGTCAATCAGGCGCCTTGCCTGATCAAACGTCGTGAAGTTTCCGCCGATCTCAGCGATGATGTAGCACCGATCAGGCCGGTAATTCCGGAACATCCTGTTACTCCCTGTAATTCACGACCGGCAAAGCCGCCCCGCTCTCGCGGCGATCGCAGCCCCTAAACTATAGGCTTGGCGACGTCTGGCCGTAGCGCGTGGAATTCCGCCGATTACTGTCCGATTTCCTGGTTCCGGTCGACGTAATTCCGCACAATGACCTGCCGGCCGCAAATCTCAGCCGTCTCGTCATTGGTCTGTCTCGGCAGATAACACCTGCGGCACACCTCGCTCTTCAGGAAACCTTGGGGTTCCTTGTGCAGAGCGCGCACCGCGTTCATTTTTTCCCCATGCCAGATCTGGTGCACGGTTTCGGTGTTCGCATTCCCGATAACCTCGCGGTTCTCCTCGTCGTTCGAGCACTTCATGACCAATCCGTCGGCACCAATCACCAGGCGTTGGTACTGCTGCGGGCATGTGAAGTTATCGAGATAGGCGATATCGGAATCGTTGCCGAGGTAATCGATCAGCGGATTGAAGGCGACGAGATCCACGTGAGGCGCGAAGGTCTCGTAATAGAGATCCGGATTTTCCCGGATTGCCGGCCAGATACCCTGCACCTTGATGACAGGACGGTTGAGACCGCGCTCCTCCTTGTACTTCTTTATGTCCTTGATCTTGTCGAGCAGCGCCTCGAACTTGATCGGCTTGCGGATCTTCTCATAAGTCTCGCCGGTACCGTCGATCGAAACGGTGATCCAGTCGATGCCGGCATCGACGAGCTGGGCGAAATAGTCTCTGTTGAGCTTGAAGCCATGCGTCAGGGTCGAGACTTCCTTGATCCCGTGGTCCTTGGCATAGCGCACACAGTCGGCAAAACGCTTGTGCAGCGTCGCTTCGCCGCGCAGCGACAGACGGATGGCAGGAACCTTGCCGCCGATCTCATCGATGATGCGGCAATAGAGGTCCCAGTCCATCCGGGTCGTGTTGACGTTTTTCTTGAACTCGTCGCTGATCGTATAGCACATCGGGCAACGCAGATTGCAGATCGATGCCAGCTCGAGATCGACGAGCAGCGGGTAATCCGAAACCTGCTGGTTCAAGGCATATTCCGACCACTTGCGACGGTAATCCGCGTATTCGGCTTCCCATCCCTCGCCACGGAATCTGTCGAACGTGGCTTCGCGCTCGTCCGTGTCCATCGAGTAGTTGCCCTTATTGATCGGAACGTAACGCTCGTTCAATTTACGACTCCTTCATCATCACGCCGATGCCGGCCGGCAGATCCCACTCCGGCCGCCATCCAAGAACGGCGCGAGCTCGCGTAATATCCGCCCGCACGTCAGGTATTTCATTCCGCCGAACGGCGCAAGACGACACTACTGGTAGATCAGTGCCGGCCGCTTGCTGCAAGATATCGATGATTTCCTGCACCGAATACGACGTTCCGGAGCCGATATTGATGCAGTGGTAACCTTCCGACACATCCATGGCCTTGGCAAAGGCGCTCAAGACATCGTCAACGAAGACATAATCCCGCCGCGGACTGAGGTCCATAACCTGTATTTCCTGCCTCGCCCGTATCCGGTTCAGAAGCGTCGGTATCAGGAACTCCGGGCGCTGCCCAGCCCCATATATATTGAAAAGCCGCAATACCACCACCGGTATTTGCTCATGTGTGGCAGCGAACTCACAGAGTTGTTCGGCAAGATGCTTGGAGAGCGCATAAGGGTTATTCGGCCTGACCGGATCGTTTTCCTGGATCGGCAGTTGCTCCGGCACTCCATACACATAGGCGCTTGCGAATACGAGCTTGGCCTTGTGCCGCTTGCACCAGTTCAGAGCATGCTGCGTACCGAGAACATTGGCGGCCATGAAGCTCGGGCCTTGCGTCCAACTGTCGGGAACGAATGTCCTGCCTGCCAGATGAAACAGCGTACGCGCCGCGGGGAGCTCCTGCCACATCCCCTCCTCGCTTATGTCACCAAGCGTTCGGTCAGCTGCAAGCACATCGACGCCGGCCTGTTTAAGCCGCTCAACCAGACGCTTCCCGAGAAAGCCGCCAGCACCGGTGACGATGGCATCAACCATTCAAGAACCTGGACTGCATGGTTTCGAACTGCTCGATCGCCAAGGCATAATCGTCAGGGCGTCCGATATCGAGCCAATAGCCCGCAAAATCGCGAACAGTGGCTGGCTTTCCGGCCGCCAGAAGATCGAGCATCAACTGGTCAAAGCCGTAGGCGCCGCGTTGCGGTATGTGTTCGACGGCCCGCGACGACACCATGTAGACGCCCATGCTGACCTTGTATTCAGCCGTCGGCTTCTCTCGAAAGCCGGTCAGCAGCCCGCTCTCGCCGGTGTCGAGAACGCCGTAATCGATGCGATGCTGGCGTGTCTTGGACGAAATCGTGAATATATTGCCGTCGCGGACATGCGCGTCATGAAAATCGGCATAGTTCAGATCCGTCAGAATATCCCCGTTCATGACAAGGAAATTCTCCGGCAGATCCGTGATCAGCCGCAGCGGTCCCATGGTGCCAAGCGGTTCGTCCTCGAGCGAATAATCGATGCGCACGCCCCATTTGTCGCCATCCTGGAAAAACGCCTTGATCAGTTCGGCCTGATGGTTGACGGCAAGCGTTATGTGCTGAAAGCCACCTGCTATCAGCTGACGGATGATGACCTCGAGAATGGGATAATCGCCGATCGGCATCAGCGGCTTTGGAAGCACGACGGTGTAAGGCCGCAGCCGCGTTCCCATTCCGCCCGCCAGAATGACCGCGCGTCTAGACATTGAAGATATCCGCCTTGTATCTCGCCAGATTCTGCGGCTGACGCAGCCATTCGACAGTCGCCTTCAGACCTTCTTCCAAGCTATAACGGGGCGAAAATCCCGTTAGAGACTTGATCAGGCTGTTGTCGCAGCACAAACGCTCCACCTCGCTGTTTACAGGACGCAAACGCTGTTCGTCGCATTCGATCTCGACGCTGACACCGATGATGTCGGCGATCAGCCGAACGGTATCGCCGATCGAGATCTCGCTGCCGGAGCCGATATTGACCGTCTGACCGACCGCTTCGTCGCAGGCTGCAAGCGCCAGAAAACCGTCGCACGTATCCTGCACGAAATTGAAATCCCGCGTGGGTGAAAGCGCGCCGAGCTTCAGCGTCGTCCGCCCGCTCAGAAGCTGTGAAATGACTGTCGGAATAACCGCCCTGGCAGATTGTCTCGGGCCATAGGTGTTGAAAGGCCGTGCGATCGTCACCGGCAGATCGAAGCTCGAATGATAGCTGTAGGCGATCGCATCAGCGCCGATCTTGGACGCCGAATAGGGCGACTGCGCTTGCAGCGGATGGCTTTCGCTGATCGGCACAAAACGCGCCGTACCGTAGACTTCGCTCGTCGAGGTCTGGATCACTCTTCCGACGCCGGCGTCAAGCGCGCCTTGAAGAACGTTCAAGGTCCCGTGCACATTGGTGTCGATATAGCTTGACGGAGCCTGGTAGGAATAGGGAATCGCGATCAGAGCGGCGAGGTGAAAGATCGTGTCGACACCTTTGGCGACGGAGCGCATTTGGGCGGGATCGCGGACGTCTCCGAGGATCACCTCGAACTTGCCGCGGTATTCGGACTGATCGAGCCAGCCCCAGCTGGAAAACGAATTATACTGGCAGAGTGCGCGGACTTCGACACCCGATCTCACCAGCGTCTCGACAAGATGAGAGCCGATGAACCCATCTGCTCCGGTGACAAGCGCCTTCTTCATTTCAAAACACCTTCAGAATCGCGCTGGAAGACCTTCTCAACCTCCCAAGGCAACTGTATCGCCGAAATCGACGGCTTCCGCTGTTGACCGAGCATCTGGATAATTCCGACATTATCCTCCACGTCAAACCGAATACCCTCGGCGACGGAATATATCGAGAATCGACTCGATATGCCCAATCGCACGTAAAAAGTGCCGGTGTTGAGGAGATATCCGGGAAATTTCACGCGGGCTCGATAATAACCGGCAGGCCGGGCGTCCAGGCGGCTGACGTCGAGCTCGGGATCGGAGAGGCTGACGAGCGTGGTGTAGCCGTCCTCCATCTTGATCTGCATCCCGACCGAGAGGCCGGAAAGAGGTTCCCTCAACTCGTATTCGACCTCGATGGAGAAACCCTTCGACAGTTCCACGGTTTCGGAAATCTCGTCCTTCTCGTTCAATACCGCAACGCGACATATGACGGCCTTTCCGTCGATATCCTCGGGATTGACCGAGTAACTTGCCGTGCCGCCGAACTCAGGGCGATCGAGATAGGCCTTTATCACATCTGCGGTATCGCCCATTGCAGCGACCTTGCCGTCAGCCATCAAAATCGATTTCGGGCAGATGCTGCTGATCGCCGTCATGTTGTGGCTGACGAAGATGATCGTTCGGCCGGTCTTTGTCACTTCCTGCATCCGCCCCATGCATTTGTTCTGGAAGTTGACGTCGCCGACGGCCAGCACTTCATCGACCAAGAGGATCTCCGGCTCGAGATGCGCCGCGACGGAGAAAGCGAGACGCACATACATTCCAGATGAATACCGCTTCACCGGCGTGTCGATGAATTCGCCAATCTCGGCAAACTCGACGATTTCATCGAATTTCGATCTGACCTCGGCACGGCTCATGCCGAGGATGGCGCCGTTGAGATAGACGTTCTCCCGGCCGGTGAGCTCTGGATGAAATCCGGTGCCGACCTCAAGCAGGCTGGCAATTCTGCCCCGTATTCCTATGAAACCCGAATTGGGCATGGTGATCCGCGACATCACCTTCAGCAGCGTGGATTTTCCGGCCCCGTTCCTGCCGATAATCCCAACGATTTCGCCGTGCCCAACTTCGAAGGAGACATCATCCAACGCATGGAAGAGATCTCCTTTGAGTCGGGATTGCTTGCCGCGCTCGGACGCGTAATCTGACACGGAAACATTCGGATCCGGAAGATTGCGCCACTTCGCCCACCAGCTCTGAAGGTCGCGATAAAGGGTGCCGTGATTGATCACGCCGAGACGATAGAGTTTGCTGACGTGCTCCGCTCGAATAACGATATCGTTCATCAGACGGTGTCCATCGCGTTGGCTTCCGCCCGTGAAAAAAGCGCCAGCCCGCATAGGGTGATTGCGACAGTCACCGCGAGATTGGCAAGACAAAGACCGACGGGCAAGGCGGGGGCATCAAACAGCGCCCAGCGGAAGGTTTGAACCGGGGTCGTCATTGGATTGATATAATAAAACCAATGATACCGTTCCGGAATCTGGCTGAAAGGGTACACGATCGGCGTAGCATACATCCACAACTGCGTCATGAACCCGACGGCGTAGACGAGATCGCGGAAACGGACCGTTAGCGCCGAAACGACAAGCCCGGCACCGATGCCCAGCACTGCGATATAGAGCAGCACCAATGGCGTCAGAAGCAGGAACCAATAGCTCAGGACCAAATCGGGGTTGGCAATTTTCAACCCGATGGAAACCGTCAGCAAGAGCAGGAACTGGATCGCAAAGGCGACAAGGCCGCTCATTGCAACGGATACCGGCACCACCAGTCTCGGAAAGTAAACCTTTCCAAACAGATTGGAATTCTTCGAGAAAACGTCGGAGTTATTGGCCAAACAGACGGAAAAATAGCTCCAGATGATCGTGCCCGACATGTAGAACAGGAAGGGCGGAAGGCCATCCGTGGAAAGATTGGCTATTTTTCCGAACACGACATAATAGGTCAACGCCGTCAGCGATGGTTGAATGATGTACCAGGCCGGCCCCAAAACAGTCTGCTTGTAGAATGTCGTGAAATCCCGCTTGAAGAACATCCAGATGAGGTCGCGATACCGCCAGACAAGCGCAAGATCCGGTGAATTGCCCTTCGAAGGCTTGATCACGATGTCCCAAACCTCCTCGGGCGCGGAGGCCGATCCCTTCAAGTGCTCTGTCATGCCGCCAACTTCAGCTTTTCCGGGAGCGCCGCAAGAAGGCTGCAGACGCGCTCGATCTCATCCTTTCTGTGCCCGGCCGAAATAGGTAGGCTCAGCTCGGTAGCATGCAGTTCATCGGCAATGGGATAATCGCCGGAAAGAATGCCTTGCATTGCCTTCTGCCGATGCGGCGGTATCGGATAATGCACCTCGGTCTTGACCCCGTTATCGAGCAGCCACTGGCGCAACTCGTCGCGGGCCGGGTGCCGTATCGCGAAGATATGGAACACATCATACTCGGCAGGTCGACGAAGCGGCTGCGCCAGCCATTCAGGCAGATTGGCAAAATAGATATCGGCCAGTGCCCGCTTATGTTCAGTCACCTGATCGAGGTGACGCAGCTTGACCCGCAGGAATGCCGCCTGCATCTCATCAAGCCTCGAATTTACACCGATATAGACGTTCTCATATTTTTTCTTCGAGCCGTAGTTGCGCATGTGTCGCAAACGATCTGCAAATTCGTCATCATCGGTGACGATCGCGCCCGCATCTCCGAGAGCTCCAAGATTCTTGGTCGGATAGAAGCTGAAACAGCCGGCAATTCCAAAGGTGCCGGTCAGCTTGCCGTCATAGCGCGCGCCGTGCGACTGCGCGCAATCCTCGATCACCTTGAGACCATGCTCGCTTGCAAACGCGGCGATCTCGGTCATCCGGCAGGCTTTGCCGAAAAGATGCGTCACGCAGATTGCCTGCGTCTTGCGTGTGAGCGCCGCCGGAAGGCGCTCCGGATCGATATTGAAGGTTTCGCGCTCGGGCTCCACCAGAACGGGTTTGTGGCCCGCGCGAAGAATTGCCAGAATAGTGGCTATATAGGTGTTGGAGGCAACCATGATCTCGCTGCCTTTCGGCAGGTCGAGCGCTTCGATCGACAGGATCAATGCATCCAGACCATTGGCCACGCTGATGCAATGTTTGCTTTCCGCGAAGGCGGCGAATTCGGCTTCGAATGAGGAGACCTCATTGCCAAGTATGTACCATCCGGAACGAATGACACGGGATGCAACCGCCTCCAACTCTTCCATCAGCGCGCGGTTGGCTTGCGCAAGACTTTCATACTCAATCATCTCAGAGCCGTTCGTAGGGAGTGTCGATGTAGTCGTCCTTATCGTACCCGTGAGAGGCAAAAACCAGCAGGATAGAACCGGGACCGAAGGTCATTTCATGCCAATCCCTTGGCTCCACCAGCAGGCACTGGTCCGGTGACGACAAGGTGATCTCTTCCCTGGCTTTTCCATCGTCCATCAAAACCATCACGCTTCCCGATATCGCCACCAATGCCTGCCGAGTCTTGTGATGACGATGGCCGCCGCGTTTATATCCGTCGGCACCATAGATCCAGAAGCTCCGGACGACCGGAAATGGCAGTATTCCGTCCATGACGGTCAACGCGCCTCGTGCGTCGGACATCGTCTTTAACGTAAGCAGAGTAAAAGCAGACAAGATTGGTTTCCAGTTTTGCGGGTCAGCCGGGCGGGAAATGCGGAGCTGGTTCCCTCACCAGGCTGATGAGGTATCGACCGTAAGAGCTCTTTTCAAGTGGAGCCGCAAGTCTTAGCAACTGCTCGGCATCTATGTATCCCAAATGAAAGGCGATTTCTTCGGGGCAGGCAATCTTCAGCCCCTGGCGCCGCTCGATGGTGGCAATGAACTGACTGGCTTCAAGGAGTGAATCGTGCGTGCCCGTATCAAGCCAGGCATGTCCTCTGCCCAAGACGGCAACATTCAGCCTGCCGGCCGACAGATAATGCCGATTGATATCGGTAATTTCGGTTTCACCGCGCGGCGAGGGTTTCAAACCGGCTGCAATGTCAACCACGTCATTGTCGTAGAAATATAAGCCCGTCACAGCGTAAGAAGAGCGGGGCCTGGACGGCTTTTCCTCCAGGCTGAGGACTTTGCCCTCACCGTCAAACTCCACCACCCCATACCGTTCGGGATCGTGGACTTTGTACGCGAAGATCGTCGCTTCGTCCGATCTCGCGGAAGCCCCGGATAAATCATGAGTCAGGAGATTGCCGTAGAAGATATTGTCTCCCAGTACGAGAGCGGTTGCCTCCCGCGCGATGAATTCCCTGCCGATCGAGAATGCCTGGGGAATTCCGTCCGGTGCGGCCTGCACGGCATATTGGAGGTTTAGTCCCCATTGGGCGCCGTCACCCAGCAGCTGTTCAAAACGTGGGGTGTCCTGTGGCGTGGAGATAATCAGGATATCCCGGATGCCTGCAAGCATCAGCGTTGACAGGGGATAGTAGATCATCGGCTTGTCGAAAACCGGAAGAAGTTGCTTCGAAATGGCGAGAGTCGCCGGATGAAGTCGGGTGCCCGAGCCACCGGCGAGCAAGATGCCCTTGCGCAGTTTTTTATTCGAAGACAAGAGACCTCCTGCAACCGGTAAATCCACGCGCACTCACGAGCTTATCGTGGTGATATCGCTATTCGACAGTGCTCACTACAGATAGATGGGGCCGCATGCAATGCACTTAGCAAGAGGAGCAGCCGCCGCCGCTCACCAATCAGGCGTTGATCGAGGATAACTTGCGGTACTCGATTGCGGTAGTGCCTTTCCGTCTGATACGGGTTGGTGCTATCGCCTTTTGAAATGTGAGCAAGATACCCTTAGATGGCTGCAGATACTGCCAATCCAAGCTCCCCCCGGATAAGCCTCATCACCGTTTGCTGGAATGTCGAGCAGACAATTGCTGATACCTTGCGGTCCATCGACGCTCAAACCTACCGCAATTTCGAACACATCATCATTGATGGCGGCTCGAGCGATTCCACCCTCGCCATCATCGCTTCGGCGCCGGCGGACAACCGCTGCGTAGTCTCGGAACGGGACGGAGGTATCTATGAGGCCATGAACAAGGGGATTGGTCTTGCGAGCGGCGACATCATCGGCTTCTTGAATGCGGACGACACTTTCGAGAGCAATGACTCCCTCGGAACCGTGGCGGCCGCGCTGGATGATGAAGCATATGACGGCTGCTATGGTGATCTCGTCTATGTTTCCAACCGGCACATCGATCGCAAGGTCCGTTACTGGAAATCCCGCGCGTTCAAACCCGGTTTCTTCGCGCGCGGGTGGTGCCCGCCGCACCCAACATTCTATGTTCGGCGCAACATCTATGAACGGTTCGGGCGGTTTGATCTGCGTTATCGGCTTGCAGCCGACGTCGAGCTGATGATGCGATTCTTGGAAGTCGCGCGGATCAGAACAATCTATATCCCGCAAGTCTTGGTCAGAATGCGCTTAGGGGGCGCCACGAACAAAAACGTTCAAAATATATCGCGCCAGAACAAGGAGGTGCTGCGCGCCCTTGCCGACCACGGCCTCAAGGTCTCAACATCGATGTTCTGGGCCTTTAAGATCGTGAACCGGCTAGGCCAGTTCCTGAGGCGCAATCGATCGCAGGACTGATCAGCTCAAAGCCGCCGCCAATGGCGGGTCACACCGCCACCCTCCCCCGCACCCCATTCGCAATCGCCGTCATCCTGTCCGCCGCAGCATGCCCGATCAGCATGAACGCATGCGTCGCATTCGACCAGTAGACGACATTCATTCCCTTGCGGTTTTCAAGGTCCGGCGCCTTCGGCCCAGCGTCGGATTTCACGATGCAGAGCGCCATCGGGCCGGTCTCGGGATCGAGATAGGCGATCTGGGCGAGCGCCTTGCCGTCATATTGTAGCAGCAGGGCGCGTTTGAAATCGACCCCCGGGAGCGAAACGGCTTCCGGTGAGAGCGACAGGCCGAGCTTCTCGTCAAGACTGGCGAGCTGGGCGGCCTGGTCCTGCCTGCCGGGAACGGGGCCGGCGAGCGTTTCGGCGGTATAGAGCGAGATATAGTCCGCGACCACGGCGCGCCATTCGCTGTTTTCGTCCTTTGCCGACAAACCTTTACCGATGCCGATGACGGCGCGGTCGATGGCGATGCCGGCCACAAGCGAGGCGGCGAGCGCACCGAGGAAGCGACGGCGCGTGGGCGCGGGTGCAGCGACCGATCTTGCGTTCTCATGCGCAGGAATGGCGGAGAGCATCGCCTGCAGTTCTTCGCGCGGGGCTTCGGAGAGCAGCGGAGCGAAAGCCTGCTCGAACGGCAGGCTGGCGCGCGCCAGGAAATCCAATCGTTCGGCGACGCTCTCATCTTCCTTGACGATGGCCTCGATGCGGGCTCTCTCTTCCGCCGTCAGCTCGCCGTCGATGAAGGCTGTGAGGTCCTCGTCGGAAGGAATGGTGTGTTTCGTGCTCATGGCCGTCCCCCTGCCGGTCCGGCGCCGGAGAGCCTGGCGCGGGCGGCCGCCAGCCGGCTCATCACGGTCCCGATCGGAATATCCAATATGCCTGCAACCTCGCGATAGGAAAGTCCTTCCACATAGGCGAGGAAAACCGCCGTCCGCTGCGCCTCGGGCAACGCATTTACCTGCTTCAGCACCTGCCCCGCCATCACATGCGTTTCAGTATCGTGCGCGCCGTCGAAGGTCAGCGCCTCGCCGGCATCGACAAAACCCTGGCCCTGTCGCACCCGGCGCGATCGGATCTCGTTCAGCCAGATCGAATGCAGGATCGAAAACAGCCAGCGGTCGAGCCGGGTGCCGGGAACGAACTGGCCGGCGCGCTCGAGCGCGCGAAGGCAGGTCGCCTGCACCAGGTCGTCGGCGACATCGCGCTGATGCGAGAGAACGAGACCATAACGCCAGAGCCTGGCCAGGTTTTCCGTCAGACCGCTCCTGATATCCGCTTCGCTCGCGATGGCCGCCTCCGCCGATCCTGCATCCCTTGGAACCGCCTGACAAACCGGCGATTCCATTCTCGCGCGACTATAGGCAGGAAATGTAGCGTCCGCGACCGACATTCGGATATCCTTTTCCGGCTCCATTTCCCGCCAGTGGCCTAAGCTCAGATCTTCGACGGGTCGACGATCGCCGCGTTCAGATCCTGATATTCCTCGCAAGCCGTGCCGCAGATCGTCTTGATCGTGTTCAGCTGTTCTCTGGCAAGATCGAGCCGGCCCTTGATGACATAGGCTTCGCCGAGATATTCGCGGACCTTGGCGTATTGCGGATCCATCTTCACCGACTTCAGGTAATAGGAGATGCCTTCGTCGGTGCGGCCGAGCTTGCGGCTGGCGTAACCGCGATAGTTCAACACCTCGGCGCTGTTCTGGTTCCTGACCGTATCGAGCATGGCAAGCGCCTCTTCATAACGGCCGGCCTTGGCTAGCGAATAGGCATAGTCGGTACGGTTCTCGTCCGAAACATTGGCGCTCTGCTGCTTGACGCATTTCTTGGTCTTCTTGTCGTAGATCTCACCCTTCTTGCAGGTCGGCATCGTGCTGTTGTCATTGCCGACAGCAAAGACCGGGCCGGAGAAGAGCGAAGCGGCAAGGCAGCCGCCGAGAAGGACGGAAGCAATGCGGACTGTCGTGATCGTCATCGGAAAACTCCTGGAAAGTGACGTTGCGAGGAGAGAACACCGCTGCCCTGGGCTTTATTCGCCTGCCTCTCTATTTTCTCCATCACTGCTTCGTGAAGTCCCCGAGGCCGAATAAATCATCGGGACCGGGTGTTCTCAGCGTTGTGCCGGGAACGACAAGGAGAATTCCGTGACCGATACCGTCAGACTCGTCAGCCTCGCCACCGCCACGCCCGAACATGTCATCTTCCAAAACCAGGCGGCCGAAGCCTCGGCCCGGCTGTTTGCCGGCCGTTTCGAGGATTTCCATCATCTAGCTCGCGTCTTCGACAGCGCCGGCATCAACAAGCGCCATGCGGCGCGGCCGCTTGCCTGGTTCGACGAAACGCATGGCTGGCAGGACCGCATGCAGGCCTATGGAGAGGTGGCGGGCGCCCTTTTCGTGGAGGCCGCCACCTCGGCAATTCGCCGGGCGGACCTCAGCGCCTGTGATGTCGACTGTATCGTCACCGTCTCTTCCACCGGTTTTACGACGCCGAGCCTCGATGCGCAGCTTGCCCGCCGCATGGGCTTCAGAACCGATATCGAGCGGGTGCCGGTCTTCGGGCTCGGCTGCGCCGCCGGCGTCTCGGGCTTTGCCGTCGCGGCGCGGCTGGCAAGCAGCCGGCCGGGCGCCGTCGTGCTTTTCGTCTCGATCGAGCTTTGCACGCTCGCCTTCCGGCTGGACGAGCTGACGCGGCCGAACATCATCGCGACGGCGCTGTTCGGCGACGGCGCGGCCGCCTGCGTGCTCCGCGCCGGCGAAGGCGGGCTGGCCGAAGTGGAATCAACCGGCGAGCATCTCTTCCCGGACACTCTCGACATCATGGGCTGGAAGATCGACGATGGCGGCTTCGGCATCGTGCTGGCGCAATCCTTGCCGCCCTTCGCCGAACGGGAACTCGCCCCGGCGGTCACGGCCATTCTGGCGCGAAACGGGCTGGAACTGGCAGACATCGACCGTTTCATCTGCCACCCCGGCGGCATGAAGGTGCTGGCCGCAATGGAGAGCGCGCTTTCACTGACACCCGGCACGCTCGATCACGAACGAGGCGTGCTTGCCGAATATGGCAACATGTCTTCGCCGACGGTGCTGTTCGTGCTGGAGCGGGTAATCCGCGCCGGACTGCCGGAGCGAGCGGCGATGATCGCCATGGGACCGGGTTTTTCGGCCAGCTGCGTGACGCTGCGGAGGGCGGCATGATGTGGCCGTCGATCGCGCTCCTGACATTCGTGACGCTGCAGCGGCTGGGCGAGCTCGTGCTTGCCCAGCGCAACACTGCCGCCCTTCGTGCCAGAGGTGCAAGAGAGGTCGCGCCCGAGCACTATCCCATGATGGTGGCACTGCACGCGGCCTGGATCATTGGCCTCTGGCTGCTGGCGCCCGGCAGGCCGGTCGAGCCCTTCTGGTTGGCGATATTTATGGGGCTGCAGGCGCTGCGCCTCTGGGTGCTGGCGACGCTGAAGGATCGCTGGACGACACGCATCGTGATCTTGCCGGGTGTGCCGCTCGTCAGCTCCGGCCCCTACCGTTTCCTGCGGCATCCGAACTATGTGGTCGTCGTCGGCGAGATCGCCATCCTTCCGCTGACCTTCGGTCTGCCCGGCTATGCGACCGTCTTTTCGCTTTTCAACGCTGCGATCCTGCATGTGCGCGTAAAGGCCGAGAATGCCGCACTAAAAAGCGCAATGATTTTGAAATGAATGCTAATTTTCGTTTGCACGCCGCTATCGGCAGGGGCATTTTCACTGCGATAACAGAGCGGAATGCAGGGGAATGACGAAAAACGCAATCGTACTCGGCGCCGGCATCGTCGGGGTGTCCACCGCCATCCATCTGCAGCGACGCGGCCGCCAGGTGATGCTGATCGACCGCAAGGATCCGGGCAACGAAACCTCCTTCGGCAATGCCGGCCTGATCCAGCGCGAAGGGGTGGCACCTTACGGCTTTCCCCAGCAGCTCGGCCTGCTCATGCGTTATGCGCTCAACAACCGCATCGATGCGCATTATCATCTTAGAACGCTGCCGAGTCAGCTCGCCTTTCTCGCCCGTTACTGGTGGAATTCGAATGCCCGGCGACACGCGGCAATCACCCGTGCCTATGCGCCGCTGATCGAAAATTCGATTGCCGAGCACAAGGACCTGATCGAGGCCTCCCAGGCGCAGGCGCTGATCCGCAAGGACGGCTGGATGAAGATCTTCCGGACGGAGGCCAAACGCGACGAGGCCCTTGCGGAGGCCGTCCTTTGGCAGAATGAATTCGGAATAGACTATGACAGCCTTACCTCGGCCGATATCGTCCGAATGGAACCTGATATGACAGTCCGTTTCGCCGGCGGCATCCGCTGGCGCGATCCCTGGTCGGTGCTCGATCCGCATGCGCTGACATCGGCCTATCGCCGCTATTTCGAAAGCCTCGGTGGCCGCTTCGTCACCGGCGACGCCGCCTCGCTCGGCCAGTTCGGTTCCGGCTGGAAGATCATGACCGGGGAAGGCTCGCTCGAAGCCGATGATGCGGTGATCGCGCTCGGCCCCTGGGCAGCCGTCTCGACGCGCCGGCTCGGTTATTCCTTTCCCCTCGGCGTCAAGCGCGGCTATCACATGCATTATGCCGCCGAGGGCGATGCCGTGCTCAACAATTGGATTCTCGATGCCGAGCGCGGTTATTTGCTGGCGCCGATGAGCCGCGGCATCCGCCTGACGACAGGGGCGGAGTTCGCGACGCTCGACGCGCCGAAGACGCCGGTGCAGCTCGACCGGGCCGAAGCCGTGGCGCGTACGATCTTCCCTCTCGGAGGCAGGCTCGATCCCGAACCATGGATGGGCGCGCGCCCCTGCACGCCGGACATGATGCCTATCATCGGCAAGGCGCCGCGCCATCAGGGCCTGTGGTTCGCCTTCGGCCACGCCCATCACGGACTGACGCTCGGACCGGTGACCGGCCGCGTGCTTGCGGAACTCATCAGCGGCGAAACGCCGTTCATCGATATCTCGGCCTACTCGCCGCAGCGCTTCAAGCCATGACACCGAGGGTGGAGAGCCCGCTGAGCGCCGTTGCCGCAATGCCGTCGATCGTATCGTCGATATCGACGGTGACGACACCGGGTTCGCCTGTCGGCACCTCGAGTGTCGCCAGCTGACTTTCGAGCAGCGAGATCGGCATGAAATGCCCCTTGCGCTCGCCCATGCGCTTCGTCAGCAGAGCCTTGGATCCTTCGAGATAGACGAAGAACAGATTGCCGCCGGCAGCAGCCCTCAGCCTGCCGCGATAGGTACGTTTCAGCGCCGAACAGGAGACGATGATGCCCTCGCCTTTTTCCAGCGAGGCCTGCATCCGTTTGCCGATCAGGTCGAGCCAGGGCATCCGATCCTCATCGGTCAGCGGAATGCCCTTCGACATCTTCTCGACATTGGCGGCCGGATGAAGCGCATCACCTTCGACGAAGGCCAGATGCAAGGCCTCAGCAAGTTTCTCGCCGACCGAGGATTTGCCACAACCGCTGACCCCCATGACAATGATCGCATGAGGTCTGTTGATCCGATCGTCCTGCATGTTTCCTCTCAACGGCGGCTTCCCGCTCAGTCGAGCGGGAAATGACAGGCATATTGTTGTGCGCCTTCTCCACTTAATTCGGGAGAAACCTGCCGACAATAGTCCTGCGCCTTCCAGCAGCGCGGATTGAAGTGGCAGCCGGACGGCGGCTTCAGCGGCGACGGCAGTTCACCCTGCAGGCGGATGCGGTTCTTCTCGCGCTCGGGATCGGCGATCGGGGTCGCCGACAGCAAGGCGGCCGTGTAGGGATGGCGCGGACGGGCGAAGACTTCGGCGGCAGGACCGGTTTCGATCGGGCGGCCGAGATACATCACCATCACCTCGTCGGCGATGTGATGGACGACCGAGAGGCCGTGCGAGATGAAGAGATAGGCAAGGCCCATCTCCTTCTGCAGGTCCATAAGCAAGTTCAGCACCTGCGCCTGGATCGACAGGTCGAGGGCCGAAACCGGTTCGTCGAGCACCAGCACCTTCGGCCGCAGCATCAGCGCGCGGGCAATGGCGATGCGCTGGCGCTGGCCGCCGGAGAACATATGGGGATAACGGCCATGGTGTTCCGGGCGCAGCCCGACGCGGGCCATCATCTCCTCCACCTTGCGGCGGCGGGCGCTGGCATCGAGATCGGTATTGATCTTCAGCGGCTCGTCCAGAATTGCACCGACCTTCTGGCGCGGGTTGAGCGAGCCATAGGGATTCTGGAAAACGATCTGCACCTGGCTGCGCAGGCTGCGGTCGCCGACCCGCGCCGGCTTGCCGTCGATCAGCAATTCGCCGGCCGTCGGATCCTCGATCATCGTGACCAGACGGGCAAGCGTCGACTTGCCGCAGCCGGATTCGCCGACGACGGCAAGGGTCTTGCCGGAATGGAGGCTGAAGCTGACGCCGTTCAGCGCCCTGACCGTGGCGTCGGCTTTGAAGAGACCGCGGTTGACGGTGTAGAAACGGGCGAGATCCCTGCCCTCGAGAACAGCGCCTGTCATACCAGGTCTCCTGCAGTTTCATTGGCCATGACGCCGGGGTGCCCGAGCGGCTTGCCGTCCTTCAAAGGATAGTTGCACAACGCCAGCCCAAGTTCCGGTCCCTGGCGCACCACACCGCGCTCGCATTCGACCGTTGCATAGCCGCAGCGCGGGGCGAAAAGACAGCCCGTCGGACGGCCGTGCTGGCCGGGAACGACACCGGCGATCGAGGGAAGACGCTGGCCGACCTGGGCGCGTTCCGGCAGGGCGGCGAGCAGGGCTGCCGTATAGGGGTGATGCGGATCGCGGAACAGCGCTTTCACCGGTTGCTCCTCGACCTTCTGGCCGGCATATTGCACCTGCACGCGCTCGGCGGTTTCGGCAACGACGCCCATGTCATGGGTGATCAGCACCAGCGCCATGCCCTGCTCCTTCTGCAGGCGCACGAGCAGATCGAGGATCTGCGCCTGGATCGTCACGTCGAGCGCCGTCGTCGGCTCGTCGGCGATGAGGAGCTTCGGATTGCAGGCGAGCGCCATGGCGATCATGACGCGCTGGCTCATGCCGCCCGACATCTGGTGCGGGAAGTTCGACAGGCGGTCCTCCGGCGCCGGAATGCCGACGAGGCTCAAGAGTTCGATCGAACGTTCACGGCGCTCCTTCCGGTTGAGGCCCATATGGACGCGTAGCGTCTCGCCGAGCTGGAAGCCGACCGTGAAGCACGGGTTCAGGCTCGACATCGGCTCCTGGAAAATCATCGCCATCTCCTTGCCGACGATCCGGCGGCGCCGGCGGGCGGAGATGCCGCGCAGATCCTGGCCGTCGAACTGCAGGCGGTCGGCGGTGATCCTGGCGGTCCAGGGCAGAAGACCCATCAGGGCCAGCATGGCAACGGATTTGCCCGAGCCGGATTCACCGACGACCGACAGGATTTCACCCTTGTCGCAAGTCAGCGATACGCCGTCGACGGCGCGGAAAAGACCGGATGACGTCTGGAATTCGACAGTCAGATTTTCGATTTCGAGGAGCGGCATCACGACCTCTTCAGTTTGGGGTCAAGCGCATCGCGCAGGCCATCGCCCATCAGGTTGATGGCAAGAACGGTGATGAGGATGGCAAGACCCGGAAATGTCACGACCCACCAGGCGCGCGAGATGAATTCGCGGGACTCGGCAAGCATGGTGCCCCATTCGGGTGTCGGGGGCTGAGCGCCCATACCGAGAAAGCCGAGGGCGGCGGCATCGAGGATCGCCGCCGAAAAGGCAAGCGTCGCCTGAACGATCAGGGGGCCGAGACAGTTCGGCAGGATCGTCTTGAACATCAAGCGGAGCGTTCCCGCGCCGGCGACGCGCGAGGCGATCACATATTCCTTCTCACGCTCGGAAATGACCGAGGCGCGGGTCAACCGCACGAAATGCGGTTGGTTAACCAGCGAAATCGCGATCATCGCATTGGTAAGGCCGGGACCCAGGACCGCCACCAGCACGAGCGCGAGCAGCAGCGACGGGAAGGCCAGGATGATGTCCATCAGGCGCATGATGGCGGTATCGATTCGGCCGCGGAAATAACCGGCGACGAGGCCGATCAGCACGCCGCATATGACTGAAAGCGTGACGACCACGACGCCGATGAAGAGCGAGAACCGCGCTCCATAGATCAGCCGCGAGAGGATATCGCGGCCGACGGCATCCGTCCCGAGCGGAAAGGAAGCGTGGCCTCCTTCCATCCAGGCCGGCACTGCCAAGAGCACTTCACGATTCTGCTCGTTCGGCGCATGCGGCGCAAAAACCGGTGCAAAGATCGCAACGGCGAGAATGATGACGAAAACAACGAGGCCGATGACGGCACCCTTGTTACGGGAGAAATAATGCCAGAATTCCGCAAGAGCGGATGGCTGGCCGGTTTTGACGGTGACCGTGCTCATGGACCGCTCCTAGTGACGAATGCGCGGATTGATGAAGCCGTAGAGGACGTCAACAATCAGATTGACCAGCATGATGACCCCGGCGATCAGGAGAAGGCCGCCCTGCACCACCGCGTAATCGCGCTTGAACACCGAATCGACCATCCATTTGCCGATGCCCGGCCAGGAGAAGATCGTCTCGGTGAGGATGGCGCCGGCAAGAAGGACACCGATCTGCAGGCCGATCGTGGTGATGACGGGGATCATTGCATTGCGCAGCGCATGCACGCCGACGACGCGCAGCGGCTTCAAACCTTTCGAGCGTGCGGTGCGGACATAGTCCTCGCCGAGAACCTCAAGCATGGCCGAGCGCGTCTGGCGGGCGATGACGGCGAGCGGGATGGTCGCCAGCACGATGGTCGGCAGAATGAGATAGCTGACGGCCGAGGCAAAGGCCCCTTTCTGACCTGACAGCAGGCTGTCGATCAGCATGAAGCCGGTCACCGGCTTGAAGAAATACATCAGGGAGATACGGCCGGAAACCGGCGTCCAGCCGAGATAGCCGGAGAAGAAGATGATGAGCAGCAGACCCCACCAGAAAATCGGCATGGAATAACCGACGAGGGCGACACCCATCACGCTCTGATCGAACCACGTGCCTCGCTTGACGGCGGCAAAGACGCCGGCGGGCACGCCGAGACAGACGGCAAGGATGATGGCGCAGAAGGACAGTTCCAGCGTTGCCGGAAACAATGTCAGGAATTCGCCGAGGACCGGCCGCTTGGTGACGATCGAGGTGCCGAGATCGCCCTGCAGCACTTTTCCGAGATAATCGAAATACTGCATATACATGGGCCGGTCGAAACCGAGATCGTGCATGATCTGGGCGTGCCGCTCCGGCGCCATGACGCGTTCACCCGAGAGCAGCATCACGGGATCTCCGGGCAGCAGGCGGATGAAAGAGAAGGCAATCAGGGAAACGCCGAGGAATGTCGGGATCAGCACCGCAAGGCGGCCGATGAAAAAACGCAACATGGCAGATGTCCAATAGTTTCCGGCGGTCAGGAGGGTCCTGACCGCCGGCTGTGCCCAGTACTACCGGGCATTTTTACATTATTCTTGTTATTCGGATACGTCGACGCCGTCGAAACGGTGAATGCCGAGCGGGTCCATCTTGAAGCCCGAGACTTTCTTGCTCATCGGAACGAAGACGAGCGAATGGTCGAGGGTCGCCCAAGGGCCTTCCTTCTTGAAGATCAGCTGCGCCTGCTCATAGGCCTTGGTGCGCTCGCCGACATCGGCCGTCATCTTGGCCTTCGTCATGAGGTCGTCGTATTCCTTGTTGCACCACTGGGCGCGGTTGTTGCCGCCGACGGCATCGCAGCCGAGCAGCGTATCCATGAAGTTGTCGGGATCGCCGTTGTCGCCGGTCCAGCCGAGGATGACGGCGCCATCGCGCTTCACGTCGGAGGAAAGCTTCAGGTACTCGGCCCACTCATGCGTGACGATCTCGACCTTGACCCCGACCTTGGCGAAATCGGCCTGGATCAGTTCGGCGGCGCGGCGTGCGTTCAGCATGTAGGGGCGCGACACCGGCATCGCCCAGACCTTCATGCTGAGATCCTTGACGCCGGCATCGGCGAGAGCCTTCTTGGCCGCATCCGGATCGTACTTGTCGTCCTGAACGGCGTCGTTATAGGACCACATGGTCGGCGGGATCGGGTTCTTGGCAACGGTGGCCGCGCCCTGGAAGACGGCGTCGACGATCGCCTGCTTGTTGATCGCCATGTTGAGCGCCCGGCGAACCTCCGGCTTGTCGAAGGGCGCCATCTGCGTGTTGTAGGCGAGGTAGCTGACATTGAGGCCAGCCTGCTCCTCGACAACGAGGTTCTTGTCCTTCTTCAGTTCAGGAACGTCGGCGGCATTCGGATAAGGAATCAGGTGGCACTCGCCGGCCTTCAGCTTCTGAGCGCGGACGGCGGCGTCAGAGGTGATGGCGAAAACCAGATCGTCGATCTTTTCCTTGCCCTTAAAATAGGTTTCGTTCGCCTTGTAGCGGATGACGGCATCCGGCTGATAGGCGACGAAGGTGTAGGGGCCGGTACCGAGCGGCTGCTGGTTCAGCTGCGCCATCTTGCCGTCGGCGGCCAGCTTGTCGGCATATTCCTTGGACATGATGGAAGCAAAGTCCATGGCGAGGTCGGCCAGGAACGGTGCTTCGGGATGGTTGAGCGTGAACTTCACCGTGAGGTCATCGACCTTCTCGACCGACTTGATCAGTTCCGGGAAGCCCATGCCGGCGGCGTATTCGTAAGAACCGCCCTCGACATACTTGTTCCACGGATTGTCGGACTTCAGCTGACGCTCGAAGGAGAAGACGACGTCGTCGGCGTTGAAATCGCGCGTCGGCGTGAAGAAGTCGGTGGTCTGGAACTTGACGCCGGGATGAAGTTTGAAAGTGTATTCCTTGCCGTCGTCCGAAACGCTCCAGCTGTCGGCCAAACCGGGTTCGATCTCGGTGCCGCCATGCTTGAATTCGACGAGGCGGCTGTAGACGGTGCGCGAGGACGCATCGAAGGTCGTGCCTGCCGTATAGAGGCTCGGGTCGAAGCCTTCCGGCGAACCCTCGGAGCAATAAACAAGGGTCTTGGACCAGGCCGACGTCGCCATGACCGAAATCAGGGCCGTCGCTGCCAGCATGACAGAGATCTTTTTCATAATATTGTTTCCCGGTTGTTCTTTTTTGATGTCTGGAGACCACAAAGGCATCCCGATCGACGGTCGATGGAACGACATTTATCTACTGAAAGCAACGGGCTACGGAGAAAATTTTTCCAGCTGGACAATTTTAGAAATTTTTCGTCAAAAATCAGCCTCATTCGGAAATTTTCGGATAAAAATGTCCGGCATTTCGTCGCATTTTGGATAATTGCGCCCTCTCAGCAGCGCATGCTGGACATTTCAGCATCCCTAAGCGCAACCAGAGGCCGCAAACAAAAACCGCGATTGCCGAGGCAACCGCGGTTTCATAAGTCAGACCTGTTTCTTGCAATCAGGCGGCGGGGGCAACGGCCGCCGGCTTGCGGTAGTGGTGCTCGCCGGTGATACCGAGGAGGAAATTGATCTGGGGGCGGGCCTTGACGAGGTCATCGATCGAATATTCGGAGAGCACGCCGAAGAAGGCGTTGAGCGCCTTGCGCAGCGCCGAGTTCAAGCCACAGCTGTCGACCAGCGGGCATTCGACCATGCCATCATCCTCGAAGCATTCGGCCATGGCAAAACTGTCTTCCGTGACCCGGACAACGTCGAAGAGCGTGATTTCGGCCGCCGGCTTGCCCAGGCGCACACCGCCGTTGCGGCCGCGGACCGTCTCCACCAGGCCGGCCTTGTTCAGCGGCTGGAGGATCTTGAAAAGAAAGAGTTCGGAAACCCCGTAGGCCTTGGCAATTTCCGGAATCCGGCTCAGCTGCCCTTCGTTGGCAGCACAATACATCAACATGCGAACCGCATAGTTGGTCTGCTTCGTCAACCGCATGCCGATCTCCTGACTCGTGCCTGTTCAGACGTATATAGGCGGTTTGACAGTTTTGAACAATTCCAAAATATGAAATTTGCATTCAGCTTATGAGGCCATTTGCCACAACGTCAATCCTGCTCCGTGGTCTTCCGGTTGTAGTCCAAAATGGCTGCCAACGCTCAAATGAAACGGGGGCCAAAGGGCCCCCGAATTGCAGGTCGAGTGATCGTCCAGATTACTTCATCGTCGGCATGACGAATTCTGCGCCGCTCTTGATGCCGGAAGGCCAGCGGGCGGTGACGGTCTTGGTCTTCGTCCAGAACTTGATCGAATCCGTGCCGTGCTGGTTGAGGTCGCCGAAGCTCGATGCCTTCCAGCCACCGAAAGAGTGGTAGGCGAGCGGAACCGGGATCGGAACGTTGACGCCGATCATGCCGATATTGATGCGCGAGGCAAAATCGCGGGCAGCATCGCCGTCGCGGGTGTAGATCGCGACGCCGTTGCCGTATTCGTGCTTCATCGGCAGCGACAGTGCTTCTTCATAGTTCTGGGCGCGAACGACGGAAAGGACAGGCCCGAAGATCTCGGTCTTGTAGATATCCATGTCCGGCGTGACGTGATCGAACAGGCAACCGCCGACGAAATAGCCGTCTTCATAGCCTTGGAGCTTGAAGTCGCGGCCGTCGACGACGAGCTTGGCGCCTTCCTCGATGCCGCGGTCGATCAAGCCGCGAACACGGTTATAGGCTTCCTTGGTGACGAGCGGGCCCATGTCGGCCTTCTCGTCTGTGTAAGGGCCGATGCGCAGCGATTCGATCTTCGGCGTCAGCTTCTCGACCAGGCGGTTGGCGGTCTCCTCGCCGACCGGAACGGCAACCGAGATCGCCATGCAGCGCTCGCCGGCCGAACCGTAGCCGGCGCCCATCAGCGCGTTGACGGCTTGGTCCATGTCGGCATCCGGCATGATGATCATGTGGTTCTTCGCGCCGCCGAAGCACTGGGCGCGTTTGCCGTTCATCGCCGCCGTGCCGTAGACGTAGCGGGCGATCGGCGTCGAGCCGACGAAGGAGACGGCGCCGATATCCGGATCGGTGAGGATGGCGTCGACGGCGCCCTTGTCGCCGTTGACGACATTGAGGATGCCGGCGGGAAGACCGGCTTCGATCATCAGTTCGGCAAGACGGATTGGCAGGGACGGATCACGCTCGGAGGGCTTCAGGATGAAGGCATTGCCGCAGGCGATCGCCGGCGCGAACATCCACATCGGGATCATGCCGGGGAAATTGAAAGGCGTGATGCCGGCGCCGATGCCGACCGGCTGGCGGATCGAATACATGTCGATCGCCGGACCCGCGCCCTCGGTGAATTCGCCCTTGGCGAGATGCGGGATGCCGCAGACGAATTCGCAGACTTCGAGGCCGCGAACGACGTCGCCCTTGGCGTCCTCGATCGTCTTGCCGTGTTCCTTCGAAATCAATTCGGCAAGTTCGTCCATATGCTTGTTCAGGAGCTCGACGAACTTGAAGAAGACGCGAGCGCGGCGCTGCGGGTTGGTGGCAGCCCATTTCGGCTGCGCGGCCTTGGCGTTCTCGACGGCGGCGCGAAGCTCCTCGACGCTGGCGAGGGCGACGGTCGCCTGCACTTCGCCGGTCGCCGGATTGTAGACGTTGCTCACGCGGCCGCTGGTGCCGGCGACCTGCTTGCCGCCGATGAAATGTCCGATCTCACGCATGGATGTTCCTCCTGTTTGGATGACCTACAATCGCACTTCAATTTGCACAAATCAATGCGTTGATATAAGCAACCGTTGTGCACGTTTTATAGTTTCTATGCAGGTGCTGCTGCTTCCAAACTTGGCGCGGCATGCGGACAAGTCAAACTCAGGGAGGGCCCATCGATGAGCCAAAATCCGGTCGTGCGAATGGCTGAGCTGGAGATCGCCGCCGAGAGGCTTGAAGCCTATCGCGCATTGCTTGCGGAGGAAATCGAGGCTTCGGTCGCTCTGGAAGACGGCGTCCTTTCGCTGAGCGCTGTTTCCATCCGCGAAGCTCCAAGCCGCGTTCGTATTCTCGAAGTCTACGCCGACCGGGAGGCCTATGAGGCGCACCTGCGGACACCGCATTTCCTCAAATATAAAAGCGAGACGGCCGGCATGGTGACGTCGCTGACGCTGATCGATGTCGACCCGATTGCAATGCGGACCAAGTGATGAACTGGGATGACGTTCGCATTTTCCTGGCCGTCGCCCGAACCGGACAGATCCTTGCCGCTTCGAAACGCCTGGGGCTTAACCACGCCACGCTTTCGCGCCGGCTGACGTCGCTCGAAGCGGCACTGAAGACGCGGCTCTTCGTCCGCCGCACGAACGGCTGCGAGCTGACGGCCGAAGGTGGCATCTTCCTTAATGCCGCCGAGCGGATGGAAACCGAAATGCTCGCGGCGCAGGCCAATCTCGGCCACACCGACACGGCGATCGCCGGGACGGTGCGCGTCGGCGCGCCCGATGGTTTCGGCGTCTCCTTTCTGGCACCCCGCATGGGCAGGCTGATCGAACGCCACCCGGAGCTGAAGATCCAGCTCGTGCCGGTGCCGCGCTCCTTCTCGCTGTCGCAGCGTGAGGCCGATATCGCCATCACGCTGGAACGTCCCGAACAGGGCCGGCTCGTCTCCTCCAAGCTGACGGACTATACGCTCGGCCTCTATGCCTCGCGCGACTACCTCGCCTCACACGGCAGACCGGGCGATGTCGAGGCGCTGAAGGCGCATCCGCGCATCGGCTATGTCGAGGATCTGATCTTCACCGCCTCGTTGAATTTCTCCGGCGAGGTAATGCGCAGCTGGGACGCCGGCTTCGAAATCTCGACGGCGATCGGCCAGACGGAGGCGGTGCGATCAGGCGCCGGCATCGGCATCCTGCACGATTATATCGCCCGGCAGTATACGGAGCTCGAGCGCATCCTGCCTGACATTTCGATCCGGCGCGCCTATTGGACGACCTATCACGAAACGGCGCGCGATCTCGTTCGCGTCAGAAGCGTCGTCGATTTCCTGCAGGAACTCGTCGGCGCCGAGCGCCACATCTTCCTTTAAGTCTCCGAAACGTGCTTGGCCGGCTCGTCGTTTTCATCCGGATTTGGAACAGGCGCCTCGTCCGGAAGCCGGTCCGGCTCCGGCTCGGTGATCGGCGGCACCGGTTTCCAGCCGGGTGCCGGCATCGGCGGCTGATCGGGAATGGGTTCGTTGGGCACGGACATGACCGCCTCCCTTTTATGTTTGCGATGTTTGTCGGGGCTATTTGTCCGACTTCAGCATCTCCGCGCGCAGCGGCATACTGTCGATAATGATGAAGAGCTCGCCACTGTTGATCGGCTCGCTGACCTTGAGCTTGACGGTGCCGTCCTTGCCGACAAGGAAGGCGGCGAATTCACCCGTCTCCGGCGCATCGAGATCGCAGCGGATCGCTTCGCCGTCGAGGCCATCGGCAGCGCCGAAAAGCGCCCGGACCTTGCCGCCCGAAACCTTCAGCACCACCATATCGCGTTCATCGAGCGCGCTGCGGTCGGCCAGCAGCTGGTTTTCCTGGTGCGCCGCGCGGGCATTGTCCCTGTCGGCGAAAAGAATGAAGACGCGATTCTTCCACTGGAATGCGGCCAGGCTTTCGATTGGCGAATAGCGCCGTTCGTCTCGTCGATCTTGGTCGCGCCGTAGAGCAGGGTTTTCGACATGCGTATTCTCCCGTCAGCTTGGAGAACGGTCCGAGATGGCACGGGTTCCATCTAATCGACAGGATCCTGGTTTTCGTGCCCTCACCTGCAGATTGCGCGCTGCACTTTTGCGCGACATGCGCTGATCCCGCTGCCGTGCCCACCGTTGATCGAACGAGCTACGCCCGCAACGACGTCCGTCAATATCCGCCGGAATTGACTCACGCCGTTACGTGTTCATCCTCTCCCCGGCAAAAATGTGCCGCGCGGTCCGAGCATAGATCAAGCGAACAAGAAGTCCCACGACTGCAGACTTGAAAGAGCGACATTCCTTAACGTTATGGTGTTGTCGGGATCGGCCATGATAACTGTATCATTCCCGGACTGCTCGCTTGCCGCAAAAAGCGATTCCCAATCGACGAAAATGTTGTGGTCGATCGAGATTGCGTCATGTGCGGAGCCGGTTGCCACGAAGTTGGTGATCGTATCGTGGCCCCAGTTCGACGAATAAACGAAGACATCGGCTGCCGCCCCCCCAGTGAGGGTATCGTTGCCGGCGCCACCCGTCAGTGTATTTGAACCACTGCCGCCGACGATAACGTTGTCTAGCGCATTCCCTGTTCCGGCAAAGGGCCCCGTTCCGATAAATGTGAGGTTCTCGACATTGGTCTCCAACGTGTAGGCGGCCAGTATCGTGCGAACCGTATCGGTCCCTGCGTCGGCGGCTTCGGTGACGATGTCGCCGGCATTATCGACGATGTAGGTGTCGTGGCCCGCACCACCGATCAAGGTGTCCGCACCTGCCGCGCCATTCAGCGTGTCATTGCCGGCGCCGCCGGTGATCGTGTTGGCGAGACCATTGCCGGCGCCGCTGAAGTTGGCCGATCCGGTATAGGTCAGGTTCTCGACATTGTTGCCGAGCGTATAGCCTGCCAGTGTCGTGCGAACCGTGTCGGTCCCTGCGTCGGCCGCTTCGGTGACCATGTCGCCGGCATTGTCGACGATATAGGTGTCGTCGCCTGTCCCGCCGATCAAACGATCGGCCCCGGCTCCACCATTCAGCGTATCGTTGCCGTCGCCGCCGGCAAGCGTATCGGCGGCAGCGCCACCCGTGATCGTGTTGTCGAGGCTATTGCCTATCCCGACAAAGGCTGCCGTGCCGATGTAGGTGAGATGTTCGACATCGCTGCCAAGCGTATAGCTTGCCAGGGTCGTGCGAACCGTGTCGGTCCCGGCGCTGGCGGCTTCGGTGACGATGTCGCCGGCATGATCGACGATATAGGTGTCGTCGCCCGCCCCGCCGATCAAGCGATCGGCACCGCCCCCACCATTCAGCGTATCGTTGCCGACGCCGCCGGAAAGCGTATCGGCGGCAGCGCCACCCGTGATCGTGTTGTCGAGATCATTGCCTGTTCCGACGAAGGCTGCCGTGCCGATATTGGTGAGGTTCTCGACGTCGCTGCCAAGTGTGTAGTTCGCCAGCGTCGTGCGAACCGTGTCGATCCCCTCATCGGCCGCTTCGGTGACGATGTCGCCGGCATCGTCGACGATGTAGGTGTCGTTGCCCGCACCGCCGATCAAGGTATCCGCATCTGCGCCGCCATTCAGCAGATCGTTGCCGGCGCCGCCGGTGATCGTGTTGGCGAACGCATTGCCGGTGCCGGTGAAGTTGGCGGATCCCGTATAGGTCAGGTTCTCGACATTGACCAATGCGGCGATCGAATAGGCTGCAAGCGCCGTGCGGATTTCGTCGGTGCCGGCGCCGACCGCCTCCTTGATCACGTCGCTGGCACTGTCGACCACATAGATGTCGTTGCCGGCACCACCGTCAAGCGTGTCGTTGCCGGCGCCGCCGTCCAGCGTGTCGTTGCCGGCGCCGCTGGTGATCGTGTTGGCGAGCGCATTGCCGGTGCCGGTGAAGCTGCCGGATCCCGTAAAGAGCAGGTTCTCGACATTCGCACCCAGTGTGTAGGCGGCCAGCGTCGTGCGAACCGTGTCGATACCGACGACGGCCGCTTCGGTGACGATGTCGCCGGCATTGTCGATGATATAGGTGTCGTTGCCCGCACCACCGATCAAGATGTCCGCACCAGCCGCGCCATCAAGCGTGTCATTGCCGGCGCCGCCGGTGATCGTATTGGCGAGGCTATTGCCTGTCCCGGCAAAGGCTGCCGTGCCGATAAAGCTCAGGTTCTCGACGTCGCTGCCAAGCGTATAGCTCGTCAGTGTCGTGCGAACCGTGTCGGCTCCCTCATCGGCGCTTTCAGTGACGATGTCGCCGGCATTGTCGACGATGTAGGTGTCGTCACCCTCACCGCCGATCAAGCTGTCCGTACCGGCCCCGCCATTCAGCGTGTCATTGCCGGCGTCGCCGGTGATCGTGTTGGCAAGCGCATTGCCGGTGCCGGTGAAGCTGGCGGATCCCGTGTAGGTCAGGTTCTCGACATTGACCAATGCGGCGATCGAATAGGCTTCAAGCGCCGTGCGGATTTCGTCGGTGCCGGCGCCGACCGCCTCCTTGATCACGTCGCTCGCACTGTCGACCACATAGATGTCGTTGCCAGCACCACCGTCAAGCGTGTCGTTGCCGGCGCCACCGTCCAGAAGATCGTTGCCGGCGCCGCCGGTGATCGTATTCGCGAGACCATTCCCAGTCCCAGCGAAATCACCGGTGCCGATGAAGATCAAGTTTTCGACATTATTGGTCAAAGCATAGGAAGAAAACGTCGTCTTGACCAGATCGGCTCCTTCATTCGGCCTTTCAGTGACGACGTCGCCAACGTTATCGACAAGATAGGTGTCGTTGCCCGCTCCGCCGAGCAGTATGTCTGCTCCGGCCTTCCCGTCCAGGGTGTCGGCACCTGCCGCACCCCGGATCGTATTGGCGAGGCTATTGCCCGTCCCGGTAAAGGCTGCCGTGCCGCTATAGGTGAGATTGTCGACATTGGCGGCCAGAGTGTAGCTTGCCAGCGCCGTTTGCACCGTATCGATGCCCTCATCGGCGTTTTCGGTGACGACGTCGGACGCGTTGTCAACAATGTAAGTGTCGTTGCCCGTCCCCCCGATCAGCGTGTCGGCGCCAGCCCCGCCATTCAGGGTGTCATCACCGGCACCGCCCGACAAAATATCGATGGCCGCGCCGCCGGTGATGGTGTTGTTGAGGTTGTTGCCAGTGCCGGCAAAAGAACCCGAGCCGATTTTCGTGAGGTTCTCGACGTTGGCGCTCAGTGTGTAGCTCGCAAGATACGTCTGAACCGTGTCAATGCCCTCGTCGACGTTCTCGATGATAGTGTCGCCGGCATAGTAAGCGACATAAATATCGTTGCCGGTCCCACCGATAAGCGTGTCAGCTCCCCAGCCACCGTCCAGAGTATCGTTGCCTGCCCCACCAGAGAGCGTATCGTCGCCTAACCCACTAGTGATTATATTGTCGAGGCTATTACCGGTACCAGTAAAATTGCCGTTAGCTACGAAGGATAGGTTCTCGACATTGGCGATGTCTGCAAGCGAATAAGTAGCAAGATCGGTCCGGATCTTGTCAGTGCCGCCGTCGACCGCCTCGACCACGATATCGCCGAGACTATCGACCTCATAGGTATCGTCGCCCGCGCCACCGATCAGCGTGTCGTCGCCGGCCTCCCCATCAAGCCAATCAGATCCCGTCCCGCCGGTGATCACATTGGCCGCCGCATTGCCTTCACCGATGAACGTGGTGGTGCCGGTGTAGGTCAGGTTTTCGACGTTGGTGCTGAGTGTATAAGAAAGCGTCGTCCGGACCGTATCCGTCCCCTCATTGGCATTCTCAATCACGGAGTCGCTGGCATTGTCGACGATGTAGATGTCGTCGCCGACCCCGCCCGACAGCTTGTCGATTCCGGTCCCGCCGTTGAGCGTATCATTACCGGAATCGCCGGTCAGGGAATCATTTCCGGCATTGCCCCAGAGCGTATTGTCCGCCTCGTTCCCCGTAACCGTATCGTTGCCGGAGCCGGCCTTAACATTCTCGATCAATGATGCAACATTGTCCTGATAAAGCAGGGCGTTGAAAATGTTGCCGCGGGCATAACCATTATTCGGACCTCCTCCCAGATCGGCCAACTGGCCCTGGGAAAAGACCGAGTACCCCCCTGCTCGCAAGTCGATTTTGAGGGCGGTGGTATAAGCGCTCAAATCATAGGTATCGATGCCGCCGCCGTCCCAGATTGTCGCGAAGATGCGGTTGGCAGCGGGCGTGATGGCCGCAACGCCGTTGACATAGGTGATGCCCTGGTTCGGATTCCATTTGTAGACGGTATCGCCACTGTTTGTGGTGTAGTCCGCACCATACATTTCCTGCAGGGCGGCGATGTCGAGCATCATGAAGGTTTGCGGCGCGCCATCATGCTCATACTTGTACCCACTCAAACTGTCCCCCACATACGTGTGGTAGGTCATGATCGTATATTCGAGCGAGTCGTAGGCGTTCGGAACGACCGTCGGATTGGTAACTTCCGATTCATGAGCATGTTTCAATCCGAGAGCGTGACCCAGCTCGTGCGCTAACGTATGGCCTGCATAATTGCCGAACCTCGGAAAGCGAAGATCATCTTCGGTGCCGGCATATTCCGTCCCGAACCAGACATCGCCTGCCGGCTCGCCGGCATCCGGAGTATAGGCCCATGCCGTCGGAGGCAGCCACGATTGAGCGAACCGCACCGTTGCGGTATCCGCACTTCCGGCCTCAAAGTTGGCGTTCGTAAATCCCTCTACGGAGAAGCCGTCGTTTGCCGCGCTCCCATAGGACTGCTCCATAAAGAACAAAGCGAGAGACTTCTGCTGCGACGAAATTGACGAGAAAGAATAGTTTTTCTCGCCACTATAGTCATACGATGACGGGGTCGTGGGAAACGCATAGGTTATCGTTCCGTCCCAGGCGGCGCCGCTGAAGAGCCCGTCAACTTTCTGATCCCCAGTCGAAATGACATTCTTCGTCGAAGTAATGAGGTCCGTCATAAAATCCCCGTCTGCCTATTCCATTTCGGCCGCGCTTAACGCCGATTTCCCTCTGCTCCATTTGAAGAGGAAATTCAACTAAAAGCTTTATTTCTGTTCGAGAAGGTTTTTGATCTTGGCGACTAGCGCTTATGAAGCGCTTCCTCCGCAACCTCTAACAAAGGCTAGAAGACATATTCGAGGATCCTGTGCTCTGCCCGTCCGAACCTTCGCAATTGCTCGCATGACGGCACTTAAATTGAAGTTACGGTCATCTGCTGAAATTTAATAAGGCTCCAGGCTATCGGGAAATCGAGGTCCGGATTGTTTCGGCGTCCCCGAACGTTGTCTCCGTCTCTCTTGCCGCGGGTCGGCTTCGCGGTTCGCATCTTTCGCAATTTTGTTTGCGTTGGTGGATCGTTCTGGATCGAGTGGCGGATTGTCGCAATGCGAACCTCGCTGCTGCTGCGTGCCGCATACGTAGCTCACCCAGCGGTATGGCACCATACGGACTGGTTGTGCTTCTCAAATGTTCGAGTTGATGTGGTAAATAAGCAGCAAATTCGCCGTCGGAAGCTTAGGCTCTCTTTAGGCGCCGCTCATTTTGCCTTCGGGATGTTGCTTGTTGTCAGGAGGCGCGGCTTTGTCTGCCATTCCACACGTAAAGCCCGCGCTTTTCAGCAAGACGCTCTGGCCTCGGTGCGGAAATCATTTCCAGATACGGTTAAACGTCGTACCGATGATGTTCGGCTAAATGAGGTTAGCTGAAATGATTTGCCTGACAGGGAGTTCGCGTGGAGAAATGGTACGGTTGGGGGGTCTCGAACCTCCGACCTCAGGTGCCACAAACCTGCGCTCTAACCAACTGAGCTACAACCGCATGAATCACGTTTGACGCGACGGGGGTCACATACGAGGACTTGAGGATGAATTCAAGTCCCATTCCTCGTCAATATACAAAAAGGCTGGACGCGAGGTCCAGCCTTTTGTTTCCGATCGGCATCGACCGATCAGGCGACCTTGAAGGACGCCATGGCCTTTTCGGCGGCTTCCTTGGAGGGCTTTGCGAGCTTTTCGGCAACCTGCTTGGTGGTTTCCTGCATCGACTTCGCCTGATCGACGGCAAGCTCGGCCTGCTTGCGCAGGAACGAGGTCTGCAGCTCGATGAATTCGGCGACGGACTTGACGCCGAGCAGTGCTTCCATGTGCGAGAGCGAGGTTTCGGCGTTGACGCGAAGGACGTCGATCGCCTTCAGGCCGATCTCGACGGTGCCGGCCTGCGCCGTCTGAACGGTGGCCTCGAGCGTCTTGCCGGCTTCTTCGCCAGCGGTCTTCAGCTTGGCATAGGCGTCTTTCGACTGCTGGGCGCCCTTTTCAGCGAATTCGCGGAAGGATTCAGCCAGCTTGGAGGGATCGAAAGAAGCGATTGAAAAAACGTCATCGGTCTTTATGGTAGCCATGGGTCGCATTCCTTTGGGCTAAGGCAGTTGCTGCCTGGGATCATCGAATGACATCTATATAGGGCATTCTATTGTGCATTGCAACATAAATTGTGCGGCGCACAAGTCGTTAACCCTTTCGGCTGAAAGCACCCCGCTGTTCTGGACCGGCATGCGACCTGCAGTTATTAATAAGCCGTTAATTTAGAAGGCCGACAGCGACAAGGTTCGATCATGCCCGCAGTCCAATATCCGTTCATCGATATCGCCGTGCATGCGCGGGTGCGGGAACGCTTTTCGCGCGGCGAAGCCATGGTGCTTTTTTCAGCCGATCTTGCCCGCCTGCTCTGGGCAAACGGCGCAGGTGCGGAGCTTTTCAGCCATTCAGCGGTCTATGACCTGCTCGATCAGGGCGTCGATCGCACCGACATCACCTTTCGGCAGCTGGAAACGGCGGCGCGTCAGCTCGCCGATATCGGCGACAACAGAAGCCTGATGATCCGCGTCGCCAAGGGCTTTCAGCGCGCGCAGGTGCAGGCGGCCGCCGAACTGATCCGGCTTTCATCGGGCGAGAACGCCATTCTGTTTTCCGTGCCGGTGTCGGCAAGGCCGCTGACGGCAGGCGCTGCGGCGGCCCAGATGCTGCAGGGACTCGATGATCCCGACACGCATATGGCTGTCATCGGCGCCAATGGCGAGGTGATCGCGGCCTCGCCGGGCTTTGCCTCGCTCGCCATATCAGGCGAGACCGCAAAGGCCTTGATCAACCTTGCAGGCGCACATCCCGACCGCCTGGTAAAGCGCCCGGTCGCCACCGGCAGGGGTTATCTTCCGGCCGCGGTCGGCAGGCTCAGCGACGAGCCGGCGCTCAATCTGCTTTTTGCCGTGGAAACCGCGATCGGTCATCTCGATCCGATCGATGCGCCCGTAGTCGACGAAGTCGATGCACCGCCGCAGACGGCTGACGCGCCGGCGGGGGAAGAAGGCACATCGTCATCCGAGCTTCCTCGGCAAGAGGCGGCTACGGCGACCGGCTTCGGCGAGATCGTCGATGCGGTCTCGGGGATCGAAGAGGTCGAGGAGACGCTGGAGGAGATCGCTGACGACCGGGAACATCCGGCAGAGGCGGCTCTCACATCCGCAGAGGCGGCGGTTGCCGACGAGAATCCGGCCGCAGACGAAGCGGCGGAGAACGACGGCGCGACCGAGAGCGGCATGGATGAGGCCGACCAGACGGCGGAAGCGACCGCGATGGCGGAGACACCTGCCGAGACCGGCCAACTGCCGTTCGATGAGGCGCCGGACGCCGTGCGCGAAGAGCCGGCCGTCGCAGCAATCGCAGCTTCCGACGCGCCCCCTGCCCCGTCGCTTGCGCCCGAGCCCGGGTTCGTCTTCAGGCCGAATAGCCGCGCCACCCGCTTCGTCTGGAAGATCGATGCGGAAGGCCGGTTCAACGAGGTCAGCCACGAATTTGCCGAGGCCGTCGGTCCGCATGCATCCGCCATCATCGGCTCCGCCTTCAGCGATATCGCCGCTCTCTTTAATCTCGACCCCGACGGCAAGATTTCCGAGGCCCTCGCGCGCCGCGACACATGGTCGGGCAAGACGATCCTCTGGCCGGTCGAAGGCACGAGCCTCGTCGTTCCGGTCGATCTCGCCGCACTGCCGACCTATACCCGCAACCGCGACTTCGACGGCTTCCGCGGCTTCGGCGTCGTCAGGCTTTCCGACGCGCAGGAAGATCCGCTGGCGCTCGGTCTGACGCTCGGCCCGAACGGCGTTGGCCATGATGCGGCAGGCCTCGGCCCGACGGCCGACGCTGTCAGCGAACCGGCACACGACATTGACGCCGCGCCCGAAGCGGTCCCGGCAGAAACGATCGCGGCGGACGCGATCGAGGACCACCCGCAGACCGAAGAGACGCCTTTCGAAGCGACCGGAGAAGAGGCCGGCTTCGAGCCGCCCGCCCGGGAGAGCGCCGCCGAAGAGATGCAGGAGAGCACCGGTGAAGCGCCGGCGGCCGATGCTGCAGACGAACCCCCGCCGCTTCGCATCGTGGAAACGCCCAATCGCCGTTCCACCGACAAGGTCGTACAGCTTCACAGCACAGGCGCCGCATTGACGGCCGCCGAACAGGCGAACTTCCGCGAAATCGCCAAGCGCCTGGAAGCCTTCGGCGCCCGCAGGGAAGAGCCCGACGCCCCGCCGACGGGCACTACCGCCACGGAAGCGGTGTCCTTTGAAGAAAGAGCGGCGCCCGAAGCCATCACCGGCGAAACGCCCGCCGCTACGGTCGACGCCGCTTCGGTCGAGGAGACGGCGCCGCAGGAGGCAATCTTCGAGAACGCGGTCGACCCGCTGCGCGAAGACGCCGCTGAAGAGCCCGACGCCATCGCCGAGGACGAGGCGACGGAAGGGCTCGAGGAGACGGTCAGCCAGATTGAGGTTCTCACAAGCTTCATCCCGCCGCGCGTGAAGATGATTGACGGGCTTTCGGCCGGAACGGTCGATCAATTGCCCGTCGCGGTGCTTATCCATGTCGGCGATGCGCTGATCCATGCCAATCCCGAATTCATGCGGCTGACGGGCTACCACTCGCTCGACGCGCTGCGTGAGGTCGGCGGTATCGAAGCCCTGCTGCAGCGCCGCGAACTTGAGGAAAAGGCAGCCGGTTCCGGCACCATGATGCTCGTCAAGGCCGACGACACGCTGATACCGGTGACTGCGCGGCTGCAATCGGTGCGCTGGGAAGATGCCAACGCCCTGATGCTGGCGCTGATGCCGGTGGAACGCAAGGAAGACGCCCGCGCCGAAACCGGCCGGTCGGAAGCGCGTCCGGAACGGATGGTCGAGAAGGTCGCCAAGCTTCAGGTCGAAGTGGAGGAATTGCGCTCGATCCTGGAAACGGCGACCGATGGCGTGGTCGTCATCGGCACCGAGGGTGATATCCGTTCGATGAACCGGTCGGCGAGCGCGCTGTTCAATTACGACGAGCAGGAGACGCGCGGTAAACCCTTCGTCATGCTGTTTGCCCATGAGAGCCAAAAAGCGGTCCTCGACTATCTGAACGGCCTTGCCGGCCACGGCGTGGCAAGCGTGCTGAACGACGGGCGCGAAGTGATCGGCCGCGAGGCCGGCGGCGGCTTCGTGCCGCTGTTCATGACGATGGGCCGGCTTACCTCCTCGAACGGCTATTGCGCCGTCATCCGCGATATCACCCAGTGGAAACGCACCGAGGACGAGTTGCGCAACGCCAAGGGCGCGGCTGAAACCGCCAACGCCCACAAGACCGATTTCCTCGCGCGCGTCAGCCATGAAATCCGCACGCCGCTCAACGCAATCATCGGCTTTTCCGACATGATGGCGGGTGAGCGCTTCGGTCCGATCGGCCATCCCCGTTACATCGAATATGCCAACGATATCGGCCGCTCCGGCCGGCACGTCCTCGATATTGTCAACGATCTCCTCGACATTTCGAAGATCGAGGCGGGCGAGATGGATCTTGACTTCGCCGCCGTCGGCCTCAACGAGGCGGTCTCGGAGGCCGTCGCCCTCGTCCAGCCGCAGGCGAACGGCCAGCGCGTCATCATCCGCACGGCGCTGTCGCATTCGGTGCCCGAGGTCGTAGCCGATCTGCGCTCGATCAAGCAGATCGCGCTCAACATCCTGTCGAACGCCATCCGCTTTACCCCGTCTGGCGGACAGATCGTCGTTTCCACCTCCTATGAGGTGAATGGCAGCGTGGTGTTGAGGGTCCGCGATACCGGCATCGGCATGACGCGCGCCGAACTCGATCATGCGATGAAGCCGTTCCGCCAGGTCTCCTCGACCCAGTCACGCCATCGCGGCGATGGCACCGGGCTCGGCCTGCCGCTGACCAAGGCGATGGTGGATGCCAATCGGGCGACATTCTCGATCAATTCGGCGCCGAACGAAGGCACGCTCGTCGAGATCACATTCCCGTCGCAGCGCGTGCTGGCAGGCTGATCCCTATCGACGGAGCGGAGCCGCCTGAAGGCTGATCCCTATCGACGGAGCGGAGCCGCCTGAAGGCTGGACGGCAGGCAAAAAAAAGGCAGCCAGAGGCTGCCTTGAATGGGTGCTGTTCAACAAGAGCTCAGTCGATCAACGTCATGTTTCGTAAGCCCGGAGGCTTCAGGCCGCCTCGTTCATGTGCGGCCCCCAAGTTGTTTCACCTTTGACAAAGGTTTCTTAACGAAATGTTTCCATGACAGGGCATTGCTGAATGGTGAAAGCTTGTGGTTTACGATTGTTTATCAGTCCCTCAGTTCGCTCAAATCAGCGAAGAGCCGCAGCGCTTCGGGGTTGGCGAGCGCCTCCTGGTTTTTCACCGGCCTGCCGTGAACCACCTCACGCACTGCAAGCTCGACGATCTTGCCGGATTTGGTGCGGGGTATATCGGCTACCGCGATGATCTTTGCCGGCACGTGGCGCGGCGACGCGCCGGTGCGAATACGCGTCTTGATCGCCTTGACGAGATCCTCGGTCAGCGTCACACCAGGGGCAAGGCGGACGAAGAGGATGACACGCACGTCGTCATCCCACTCCTGGCCGATGCACAGCGCCTCGGCCACCTCGTCCATCTGTTCCACCTGATTGTAGATCTCGGCCGTGCCGATGCGCACCCCGCCGGGGTTGAGCGTCGCATCCGAGCGGCCATGGATGACGAGGCCGCCATGCTCCGTCCATTCGGCAAAATCACCGTGGCACCAGACATTGTCGAACCGCTCGAAATAGGCGGCGCGATATTTGGCGCCATCTGGGTCGTTCCAGAACATGACAGGCATGGAGGGGAAGGCCTTGGTGCAGACGAGTTCGCCCTTCTCGCCGCGCACCGGCTTGCCGTCATCGTCCCAGACGTCGACCGCAAGGCCGAGACCAGGACCCTGGATCTCGCCGCGCCAGACCGGCTGCAGCGGATTGCCGAGCACGAAACAGGAAACGATATCGGTGCCGCCGGAGATCGAGGCGAGTTGCACGTCCTGCTTGATGCCCTCATAGACGAAGGTGAAACCCTCCGGTGACAGCGGCGAGCCGGTGGAGGTCATCAACCGAAGGCTTGAGAGATCGTGGCTTTTGCGCGGCGTCAGCCCGCTCTTACGCACCGCATCGATATATTTTGCCGAGGTGCCGAAAATCGCAAATTTTTCCGCCTCGGCATAGTCGAACAACACATTGCCGTCAGGTGCAAAGGGCGAGCCGTCGAACAGGCAGAGCGTGGCGCCGCTGGCGAGGCCGCTGACCAGCCAGTTCCACATCATCCAGCCGCAGGTGGTGAAGTAAAAGAGCTTCTCGCCCGCCTGCAGGCCGCAATGCAGACGGTGCTCCTTCAGATGCTGCAGCAGTGTGCCGCCGGCCGAATGCACGATGCATTTGGGTACACCCGTCGTGCCCGAGGAAAAGAGAATGTAGAGCGGATGGCCGAAAGCAAGCGGCGTGAATACGATCTCGCTGGCCTCATAGGGCGCAATGAAGGCCTCCAGCGTCGAAGCCTCTGATGTCTTGCCCGCCACCGCCTCGGCATCGCCGGCATAGTGGACGACGATCGTGGGGACACCGAGGCTTTTCGCCACTGCCGCAACCTTGGAGCCGACATCCTGCAGCTTGCCGGAGTACCAATAGGCGTCGCAGGCGATGAAGAGCCGGGGGCCGATCTGGCCGAAGCGATCGAGCACACCCTGCTCGCCGAAATCGGGAGAGCAGGATGACCAGATGGCGCCGATCGAGGCGGCGGCGAGCATGGCGGCGACGGTCTCCGGGATGTTCGGCATCATGGCGGCGATGCGGTCGCCCTTGCCGATGCCGAGTGCCGCGAAGGCCTGCTGCAGCCTCGAGACCAGCGCGCGCAACCGATCCCACGACCAACGGTCTTCGGCCTTGTCCTCGCCGCGGAAGATGATGGCGTCGGCCTCACCGCGGCCGGGCAGCAGGTTTTCGGCGAAATTCAGCGTCGCGTCGGGAAAAAAGCGGGCGCCGAGCATGCTGTCGCCGTCGACGAGGACCTCTGCGCCGCGCTCTCCCTTCACGCCGCAGAAATCCCAGACGGTCGACCAGAACTTCTCCCGCTCGGCAACCGACCAGGCATGCAGATCGTCGAAGCCCGAAAGCGAAAGCCCGAACTCGCCATTGCAGCGCTCGATGAAGGCATGGATCGGGCTTCTTGCGACCGCCTCGGCCGAGGGCACCCATAGTGGCTTATTATCCTGCATTCATTCCTCCTCCCCAATGCCGTCTTTATATCATGCTGCATTGCATTATAAAGTGCGCAACTGCCCGATCCCAAACCTAAACCGCTGGCATAAACCGGATTCATGCGACGCGGTCGGCTCTTCGTTTTATGATGTCATTGTCCCGGAACCGCTGCACGCTTCCGGGCGACATGCATTGGATTTGCATAGGCCGGATATTTCATATATCGGGCGAAATCAGCGCATAACCGGTAACCGGCGGAGATCATGGGTACGTCTAGACATCGCAGGTGGCGCAGGAAGATCGGGCCCGTTTCGCGCTGGCTTCCGGCCTTTGCCCGCATGTCGACACTGCTTCTGCTCATCGCGCTTGCACTGTTCGTGGCCCTCAGGGTCGCAGCGCCCTATCTCATCACGACCGGTTTCGTGCGCTCCGGCATCGAGGATGCGCTGTCGAAATGGACTGGCTACCATGCTGAGATCAAGGGCACTCCGGTTCTCGAATTCTGGCCGACGCCGCGCATCACGCTGAACCAGGTCACCATCCGCCAGCCGCGCGAAAGCGGCGACAAGCTGCTCGGCAGCATTGAAAGCCTGTCGGCGGATTTCAGCCTCATCGATGCGCTGAGAGGCCGGACGAGTTTCCACGAATTCCATCTGCTGCGGCCCAACCTGGCGCTGACGCGTGACGAGAATGGCCTGATAGACTGGAGTTACGCCGGCCTGCTTGCGCGCGCGATCAGCGGCGTGCGCTACGAAAACGGGGCTGAGATGCTCGATCCCGCTCTCGATGCCGAGATCGGTGCGGTGACCGTCGAGGACGGCACGCTTGCCGTCACCGATGTCAAGAGCGCCAAGACTTACAATTTCGACAGCGTCACAGCCGACATTGGCTGGCCACGGCTCTCCGGCGCGATCTCGGCTGTCGTGATCGCTCGTATCAACGGCGTGGACCTGAAGGTGGATTTCGCCTCGCGCCAGCCGCTGCTCGCCTTTGCCGGCAAGAGCGCCGAGACGCGGACATCGCTGACGTCAAACCTGCTGACGGCCCGTTTTCAAGGGATCGCCAGCATCGCCAGCCTTTCGGCGCTGTCCGGCAATATCGCCGTCAGCATTCCCGATGTGCCGGCGTTTCTGACATGGTCGGGCAGATCGCTCCCCGGCGTCGGCACGCTGAAGAGCGCCTCGCTGGAATCCGACATCATGTCGTCGGGCAGCGGGCTGCGTTTCAACGATCTCAGCCTGTCGCTGAACGAGGCGAGCGCCACTGGCGTGATGGACCTTTCGACCAGGGCCGGCAGACGGCCGAAGATCGGCGGCACGCTCGCCTTCGACCAGATGAACCTGAAGCCGTTCCTTGATGCTTTCGCCCTGAGATTGGCGGCCGGTGAGGCGGATGACATCTCCGCCGGCATCAGCGAACCGCTGCAGTTGCTCGACGTCGACGTCAGGCTTTCGGCGCGGCGCGCTGAGATGGGCCGCTTCGAGCTTTCCGATGTCGGCGCCAGCATGATCGTCACCGGCGGCGAGGCGAAGTTCGACATCGGTGACAGCGGCTTCGAAGGCGGCGAAATGACGGCGCATCTGGAGGCGACGCGGCGCGACTTCGACGGCGGCGGCAAACTGCAGCTGTCGATCCGCGATGCCGACTTCGCCGGCCTTGCCGAGCGTCTGCAGCTCAAAGGACCGCTGCCGCTTGCGACGGGATCGCTCGATCTCGACCTGCAGTCGTCGAAGGCGATTTGGACGGCCGGTCTTGCCGACGTCACCGGCAAACTGCATTTCTGGACGAGGGAAGGCACGATTGCCGGCGTTGACACCGGCGCGCTCAGGACGCAGGCCGCCGAAAAACCGTTCTTTCCGCTGAGTGCCGCAGCAGGCGGCGCCTTCGCCTTCAACCAAATGGACCTTCAAGCCGATTTCGCCAACGGCTCTGCCGAAATCCATGACGCCCATGTCATCGGGCCGACGCAGACGCTGGCGCTTTCCGGCGTGATCACCTATCAGTCGAACGGGCTGGCGCTTTCCGGTTCGCTGGAGGCAACCGATCCGGCCAAGGCGGCAGAGCTACCGCTTCTGCCGTTCTTCGTCGGCGGCTCATGGCCGAACCCGGTGATCTCGCCGGTTCCGCTTTTCGGCGGCACGCCCCACGCGCAATAAAGAGCCTTGCGCCCAATAGGACAGGGGCTCAGGCGCCGGCGGCGGCCGCCCGCTCGTCGCGCTCGCGCTGCACTTCGCGCCGCTTGGTGATCACGGATGCACAGATAACGCCGACCGCGACGATGGCGATCAGGATCGTGCAGATCGCATTGATCTCGGGCGTCACCCCAAGGCGCACCTGGCTATAGATCTTCATCGGCAGCGTGGTTGCGCCGGGGCCGGAGGTAAAGCTTGCAATCACGAGGTCGTCGAGCGACAGCGTGAAAGCCAGGATCCAGCCCGAAAACACCGCCGGCGAGATGATCGGCAGCGTGATCTCGAAAAAGGTCCGCACCGGCGGCGCGCCCAGATCCTGCGCGGCTTCCTCGATCGACTGATCGAAGCTCAAGAGCCGTGATTGCACGACGACGGCGACGAAGCACATGGTCAGCGTCGTATGCGCCAGCGTAATCGTCCAGAAGCCGCGGTCGAGGCCGATCGCCACGAAGAGCAGCAGCAGCGACAGACCGGTGATGACTTCAGGCATGACGAGGGGGGCATAGACCATGCCTGAGAAGAGCATGCGGCCGCCGAAGCGCGTGTAGCGCACCAGCGTCAGCGCCGCCATCGTGCCGAGGATAGTCGCGAAGGTGGCCGACAGCAGACCGACGCGGATCGTCACCCAGGCGGCGTCGAGCAGGGCCTGGTTCGAGAGCAGCGAGACATACCATTTGGTGGAGAAGCCGCCCCAGACGGTCACGAGCTTCGATTCGTTGAAGGAAAAGACCACCAGCAGCACGATCGGCAGGTAGAGGAAGGCAAAGCCGAGCACGACGGAGATGATGTTGAAACGGGTCCATCTCAGCACGGCTTACTTCCCCCGCTCTTCGGCCTTGGCCTGCGCATTCTGGAAGAAGACGATCGGGATCACCAGGATCATGAGCAGGATGGTTGCGACCGCCGAGGAGACCGGCCAGTCTCTGTTCGCGTTGAATTCGTTCCAGAGCGTCTTGCCGATCATCAGCGTCTGCGAACCGCCGAGAAGATCGGGAATGACGAATTCGCCGACGGCAGGGATGAAGACCAGCATGCAGCCGGCAACTACGCCGGGGATCGACAGCGGGAAGGTGACGCGCCAGAAGGCTTGAGTCGGCGTGCAGCCGAGATCCTGCGCTGCCTCGATCAGCGTGCCGTCCATCTTTTCGAGCGCCGAATAGAGCGGCAGCACCATGAAGGGCAGATAGGAATAGACGATGCCGATGTAGACGGCGGTGGTGGTATTAAGAATGATCAATGGGCTGTCGATCACATGCAGCGACAGGAGAAGCTGGTTCAGCAGCCCTTCGGGTTTCAGGATGGCGATCCAGGCGTAGACGCGGATCAGGAAGCTCGTCCAGAACGGCAGGATGACGAGCATCAAAAGCGTCGGGCGGATGCGCCGCGGGGCCTGCGCCATGCCATAGGCGATCGGATAGGCGATCAGCAGCATCAGGAAGGTCGAGACCGCCGCTATGATGACGCTCGAGAGATAAGCGTTGAAGTAGAGCGGGTCGTCTACGAGGTAGCTATAATTGTCGAAGGAGAAAGTCGCAACCTTGCTCCAGAAACCAGCCCAGCCGTCGGCAAAGGAGAAGACCGGCTCATAAGGCGGGATGGCGATCGCCGTCGTCGACAGGGAAATGCGAAAGACGATGAAGAACGGCGCCAGAAAGAAGAGCAGCAGCCAGGCATAGGGGATGATGATGACGAGGCGGTTGTAAAGGCGAGATGCGAAGGTTTCCATAGCCTCAATCCTTCAGCAGCACGCCGCCATTCTCATCGAACGAAACCCAGACGTCCTGATCATAGGTGAAAGGGTCTTCGACGGCACGCTGCGCGTTGAGGGAAGAGGCTCTGACGAATTTGCCGCTCGGCAGCTTGATGTGGAAAATGGTCATGTCGCCGAGATAGCCGATATCCCAGATCTCGCCCTTTGCGGCGTTGACCGAGGCGTTCGCAGGGGCGGTGCGCATCACCCGGATCTTCTCCGGACGAATGGCAAAACCGACCGTGCTGCCGATCGCCGGCGCCTCGGTGGCGGTAGTCCGGATGGTGAAGCCGCTTTCGACCGATATCTCGACCGCGCCGGTTGCCGACGTCGTCACCTTGCCGTCGAAGATGTTCACGTCGCCGATGAAATCGGCCACGAAGCGGGAATTCGGCGCCTCATAGATTTCGGCCGGCGTTGCCACCTGCACGACCTTGCCGTGGCTCATGACCGCGATGCGGTCGGCCATGGTCATCGCCTCTTCCTGATCGTGGGTGACCACAACGAAGGTGAGGCCGAGCGTCTGCTGCAGGTCCATCAGTTCGAACTGGGTTTCCTCGCGCAGCTTCTTGTCGAGCGCGCCGAGCGGTTCATCGAGCAGCAGCACTTTCGGGCGTTTGGCGAGCGAGCGGGCGAGCGCAACGCGCTGGCGCTGACCGCCGGAGAGCTGGTTCGGTTTGCGTGAGGCAAACTGCTCGAGCTTTACGAGCTTCAACATCTGCGTCACGCGCTCAGTCATTTCGTCCTTCGGCATGCCGTCCTGCCTAAGGCCAAAGGCGATATTCTTCTCGACGGTCATATGCGGGAAAAGCGCGTAAGACTGAAACATCATATTGACCGGCCGCTTGTAGGGCGGCGTGCCGGCGAGATCGGTGCCATCGAGGACGATTTCGCCCGAGGTCGGCTGCTCGAAGCCGGCGAGCATGCGCAGAAGCGTCGATTTTCCGCAGCCGGATGCGCCGAGCAGCGCGAAGAATTCGCGATGATAAATGTTCAGCGACAAATCATCGACGGCGGTGAAATTGCCGAAGCGCTTGGTGACATTCTTGAAGGCTATGAATGGTTTTGCAGACGGATCGGTCCAGGGTGCGAAGGCGCGGCGGATATTGCCCAAAGATTTCATAATATTCCCCGAGAATATAAGTTTCAGCCGGCCTCCGCCTAGAGCATGATGCCGAAAAGTGTGAGCGGTTTTCGGGCGACATCATGCTCTAACTCTTCAATTTAGAACAGGATTCAGGTTTTAGGCCGACCGGGCCTAAAATCATTCTGTTCTAGGCCGGCAATTGAAAGGCCCGGACGTTTCCGTCCGGGCCTGGTACCGACTTACTGGCCGGTCACGACCTTCGTCCAGATCCGCGTCGCCGTGCGCTGTGTCTTCGGGTCCCACGGCTTGACGGTGAAGAGGTTCTTCATCACCTCGTCCGTCGGATAGACGGCCGGATCTTCCAGCACTTCCTTGCTGACGAACTGCTGCGAGGCCTTGTTGCCGTTGGCATAGAAGGTGTGGTCGCTCGCCTTGGCGATCACCTCGGGCTTCATCAGGTAATTCAGGAATTCATGCGCTTCGGCCACATGCTTGGCATCGGCGGGGATCGCCATCATGTCGAACCACATCTGTGCGCCCTGCACGGGGATCGAATAATTGACCTCGACGCCGTTCTTGGCTTCGGCCGCGCGGTCGCGGGCCTGCAGCATGTCGCCGGAATAGCCGAAGGCGATGCAGATATCGCCATTGGCAAGGGCGTTGATATACTCGGAGGAGTGGAACTTGCGGATATAGGGGCGCACCGCCGCCAGCAATGCCTCGACCTTCTTGAAATCCTCGGCCTTGGTGGAGTTCGGATCGAGGCCGAGATAACGCAACGCCGTGGTCATCACGTCCTTCGGCGTGTCGAGCACGTAGATGCCGCAGTCCTTGAACTTTTCGGCGACCTTCGGGTCGAAAATCACTTCGAGACCGGGCTTGGCATCAGGCCCGAGGATTTCAGCGACCTTCTTGACGTTGTAGCCGATACCGTCGGTCCCCCACATGTAATCGACGGCATACTCGTTGCCGGGGTCATAGGAAGCGGTGCGCTGCTGGATCACGTCCCACATGTTGGAAAGGTTCGGCAGCTTCGACTTGTCGAGCTTCTGGAAGACACCCGCCTGGATCTGTCGCTGCAGGAAGTCGGCGGTGGGAACGACGACGTCATAACCGGTGCCACCGGCAAGCAGCTTGGTTTCCACCGTCTCGTTCGAATCGAATGTGTCGTAGACGACCTTGATGCCGGTTTCCTTGGTGAAATCGGCAAGAATGCTGTCGTCGATATAATCCGACCAGTTGTAGACGTTGACGACGCGCTCCTGCGCAACGGCCGGCGCGGCGGCAAGGAGCGCGGCGATGGCTGCGGCCGTCACGGTTGCGATGGTTGACCTCATGACTTCTCCTGTTTGTTCGAAGAGCCCGCATGCGCGGGCATCTCTTCCCTCTGGTTTGCCCGCAGACTAAGAAGGAATTTCTAACCCCACAAGCGCAAAAAAATGCGCCTTCAATCATTTCATGATTACTGGAAATCGAAGGCGCTGAGGCCCGCCACCATCTCGTCGAGCCCCAGCGGCCGCGTGACCGGTGGCTCGGCGCGGGAAAGGCAGCCGCGCCGCTCGCAAAGCCGGCAGGCCGGTCCGATCGCAACCGGATCGAGCGCCGCTGCCTGCCCGTAGACCACGCCGTCTGCAAGAGCGGCGTCGCAGCCGACCAGAATCGCGGTGCGTCTGATCCTTTCGCCGAATTCGACGCTCGGCCCCTCCAGGGTGCGGGCGACCGTCAGGAAGGATGCGCCATCCGGCATGACCACCGTCTCGGCGAGAATCTGGCCTGGCTGCAGGAAGGCGGCGTGGATATTGAGCTTCGGACAGCCGCCGCCGAAACGGGCCTGCGGAAAGCCCTGCGCGCCGGCTCGCCGCAGCCGGTGGCCGGCCGCGTCGATCTCGATGAGGAAGAAGGGGATGGTCGCCGCCCCGGGTCGCTGCAGCATCGTCAGACGCGTTGCCGCATGCCCGAAGGAGACGCCGAAACGCGCGCGAAGAATATCGATGTCGTAACGCGTCGCTTTGGCCGCCGACAGGAAGGCCTCGTAGGGCATTGCCAGCGCCAGGGCCGCAATGCGGGCAAGTTCGAAGCGGGCGATGCGGCGCGCCTCGGCGGAAGAAAGCGAGAGATCGTCGAGCTCGGCATCGATGGCCGGCAGCAAGGCAAGGCTCGCGACCTCGACTGAGATTTCGTGCGCACGATCGGCCGGCGACAGCCGTTCCGAAATGAAAAGCCGCATCGAATGACGATCGAAACGGCGGCGCAGATCCGGCATGACGTGCACCGGCAGGACGCGCACCGCAATGCCGCGTTCGGCGCGCAGCCAGTCCTTCAGCCCCGCCGCCATATCGAGGCCGCCGGGCAACGTCGCAGCAAAGGCTTCCGCCGCGGTCTCGATCCGTCCGAAATAGCCCGATCGGCGCTCCAGCGTCTCACGCAGCTCGTCCAGCGGCAGCCGGCCGGCGGCAACGGGCGCATGCCCTTCGGCCGCCATCAGCGCCGTCAGATCGGACAGCCGCGCAGCCTGTTCCCGATAGGCGCGATAAAGCTTGATCATGCCGCTCGCGGCATTCGGCGCCGCTTCGGCCACCTCCACCAATTCCTGGTCACCGGGCAGTTCACCTGAAAGCAGCGGGTCGGCGAAGATCTCCTTCAGCTGACCGAGGCTGCCGCCGGTCTGTCCCCGCAACTCCTCCAGATCGATCCGGTAAACGGCCGCGAGCTTCAGCAGCAGCTGCACCGTCAACGGCCGCTGGTTGCGCTCGATGAGGTTCAGGTAGGAAGGCGAAATCTCCAGCGCCTCGGCCATGGCGGTCTGCGTCAGCGCCAGCGCATTGCGGATGCGCCGCAGTTTAGGGCCTGCGAAAATTTTCCGTTCCGCCATGTCACACCTTTGACAAAGAACAGGAGCGCGCAATTTACAAACATTTACAAATTCACAGCGCCCCTCTGTCAATCCTCGTCATCTTAACCTCTTTCCGATCCAAAAATCAAAGGTTTTCCTGGCCATACCAGAGAAAATTGTCAATCTTGTCATTCACCAACACAGTGACGGTTTTCAGCGAGGAGAGCGGCATGACCGATTTTTACAAACTTGTCCGAAACGCACCAGCAGGCCGCTTCGACGGTATCGAAAGGCCCTATTCGGCCGCTGACGTGCAGCGGCTCAGAGGCTCGGTGGCGCTTAGCCATACGCTCGCCGAAATGGGGGCGGATCGCTTGTGGCAGCTCATTCATCAGGAAGACTTCGTCAATGCGCTCGGCGCGCTCTCCGGCAACCAGGCCATGCAGATGGTGCGCGCCGGGCTGAAGGCGATCTATCTCTCCGGCTGGCAGGTGGCGGCCGACGCCAATACCGCATCGGCGATGTATCCCGACCAGTCGCTTTATCCCGCCAATGCCGGGCCGGAACTTGCCAAGCGCATCAACCGCACGCTGCAGCGGGCCGATCAGATCGAGACCGCAGAGGGCAATGGCCTTTCCATCGAGACCTGGTTTGCCCCGATCGTTGCCGATGCGGAAGCCGGTTTCGGAGGACCGCTCAACGCCTTCGAGATCATGAAGGCCTACATCGAGGCGGGTGCGGCGGGCGTCCATTTCGAGGACCAGCTCGCTTCGGAGAAGAAATGCGGCCATCTCGGCGGCAAGGTGCTGATCCCGACGGCCGCCCATATCCGCAATCTCGACGCCGCCCGGCTTGCCGCCGACGTCATGGGCGTGGCGACGCTGGTCATCGCCCGCACCGATGCGGAAGCGGCAAAACTGCTGACCTCTGACATCGATGAGCGCGACCAGCCCTTCGTCGACTATGATGCCGGGCGTACGGTCGAAGGCTTCTACCAGGTCAGAAACGGCATCGAGCCCTGCATCGCCCGTGCCGTCGCCTATGCACCGCATTGCGACCTGATCTGGTGCGAGACCTCCAAGCCGGATCTGGAGCAGGCGCGGCGTTTTGCCGAGGGTGTGTACAAGGTCCATCCCGGCAAGCTGCTTGCCTATAATTGCTCGCCGTCGTTCAACTGGAAGAAGAACCTCGACGAGGCGACGATCGCGAAGTTCCAGCGCGAACTCGGCGCGATGGGCTACAAGTTCCAGTTCATCACGCTCGCCGGCTTCCACCAGCTGAATTACGGCATGTACGAGCTGGCGCGCGGCTACAAGCAGCGGCAGATGTCGGCCTATTCCGAGCTGCAGCAGGCCGAATTCGCCGCAGAGGCGAACGGCTATACCGCCACCAAGCATCAACGCGAGGTCGGCACCGGCTATTTCGACGCCGTGTCGCTCGCCATCACCGGCGGCCGGTCTTCGACCACGGCAATGCACGATTCAACCGAACATGCGCAGTTCAAACCGGCTGCGGAATGAGCAGAAGAGGAGGATAAGATCATGGCATCCATCGCACGCGTCCGGGAACGGGCCGAGGAGCAGGCATCGAGCATGAGCGAGGATCAGCAGACGACGATCCGCATGCTCGCCAACGACCTGCATCGGCTGAACCAATCCGTCATGAAGGCCGTCGAGGCCGGGGTTTCGGTCGAACTGGTGCGCTCGGCCCGTCACCACGGCGGCGACGGCAACTGGGGCGACCTGTTGATCCCGGTCGTCGTCACCAACCGGCACTGACAAAATAGGCGGCAGCCCGGGCACACCGCTCTGTCTGCCCTCGATCACAGCGTCCGCGCCTCGAAAGAATGCGCGGGCGCCTTTCAGTCTTCCGCCGTCGGCCTCAGCCGCGGCTCGGTCGCTTGCCGGCGAAGAGATCGGCATAGCTTCGGATGAGCTTGGTCATGCGGTCGGCGACAGTGCGGATCTCCGGACGGTGCCGGTCTTCGGCATTCATGACGATCCATTGACGGTGACGCAGTTCCGGCAATTCGCCGCCCTGGCGCTGCAATTCAGGATGAAGATCGCCGACGAAACAGGGAAGCACTGTTTTGCCGGCGCCGGCCCGCACCAGGTCCGGCAGTGAACGCGGCCGATTGACGGTGGCGACAATTCCGGCCGCAGCGTAGCTATGCGGCCAGCGCAGATAGGCCGAGATCGCCTCCTCCTCGCCGACCGCTATCCAGCGCTCGTCCGGCTCGGCGGCGTTGCGCCTGCTATAAACCGCATAGGCCACCTCCCCGAGCTGGCGGGCGGCAAGGTTGCCCTCCTCCGGCTCGAAGGCACGAATGCCGATATCGCTCTCGCGATAGGCAAGGCTTGCCCGCGCCTCGCCGATGGTGAGTGAAATGGCGAAGGCATCGCCCGGCATGCGGATTGCGGCGAAATTCTCCGTCAACAGCCAGGCGACCCAGGTGCCGGCGGTGATCCTGACCGTCGTGCCGCCCTCACCCGATTGCCGCCAGGCTTCCACCTTGCGTGCGGCGGCTTCCATCTCCTGAAGGTGATCGAGCAGCGCCTGGCCATCCCCAGTCAGGCGATATCCCGTCTGGCTGCGCGAAAACAATGCGCGGCCGACCTCCTGTTCGAGATCGAGCATGCGCCGGCCGATGGTCGCGGGGCTGAGCCCGCTTGCGGCACTGGCTCCCGTCAAGCCGCCGAGCCGGGCGACCTGCAGGAAAAGCTGATAGGAATCCCAGTTCGCGTTTTTCATCGGTGAAAAACATAGCTGGATTCTTCCCGTTTATGAAGAGAACTTTGAAGCCTAAATGAAGCGATGTCTAACACAGAAAGGACATCGCCATGATCGACATGATCACCATCGCCGGCGTCCACGGATACCGGCACTCCGGCAAGCCAAGCGGCTCCAAGGCAGATGAAGACCGGTTCTATGCCGAGTTCGGAGACAGCGGCATCGTTCGCTTCGCCGCCTGGCTGACCTCGCTCGACCTCATGCTCAAGCGCGCAGTGTCAAAAGCAAGGCGCCGCAAAGATGCGGCTCAATCCTGCGGCAGTCGCGGCCGGGTTCCTCAGGCGACTTTCCTTGCGCCGCGGTGAGCGGCGGCGGGCTCGGCGCCAATGCGGAAGCGTTCGATCAGCGCCATCAGCGTATCGGCCTCGCCGGCAAGCAGGCGGCTTGCCTGCGTCGTCTCGGCAACCATCGACGCGTTCTTCTGGGTCATCTGATCCATGGCGTTCACGGAACCATTGACTTCTTGCAGCGCGGCCGACTGATCACGGCTCGCGGTGGCGATGGTCTCGACATGGCCGCTGATCGCGATGATCTCCTGGCTGATCGAGGCAAGAACGCTGCCGGTCTTCTGAACGAGTTCCGAGCCGACCGTCACCGCACGGCTCGACGTCTCGATCAGTGACTTGATCTCGCGCGCCGCATCGGCCGAACGTTGGGCGAGCTCGCGGACTTCCTGGGCGACGACGGCAAAGCCCTTGCCGGCCTCGCCGGCCCGCGCCGCCTCGATGCCGGCATTCAGCGCCAGAAGATTGGTCTGGAAGGCGATGTCGTCGATCACCTCGATGATCTGTTCGATCCGCTGCGAGGCTCCTTCGATACGCTCCATGGCGGCGACGGCATCGCCGACGACGGTGCCGGAATTGTCGGCCGTCTTCTTGGTTGCGGCCACGACATTGTTGGCTTCGCGGGCACGCTCGGCGGAGGAGCGAACCGTAACAGTAATCTCCTCTACCGCGGCGGCAGTCTCCTCCAGGCTCGCCGCCTGCGCCTCGGTGCGCTTCGACAGCTCACCGGCCGATGCCGAAACGGCGCCGCTGTTGCGCTGGATCGTCGAGGCGCTGTCGCGGATGCCGGAGAGCGTATCCTGGAGCCGCAGCAGCGATGCGTTGAAATCGACGCGCAGTTGTTCCAGCCGGCCGATAAAGGGCGTGCCGATCGTTTGCGAGACATCACCCTGGGACAGGCGCCCGAGACCGGCTGCAAGCTGGCTGACGGCAAAATCGATCTGGCTGTCGAGCGAGCGCTTGTCGGCATCGTTGCGGGCGCGTTCGGCATCACTCAAGGCACGCTGTTCGGCCGCCTGCGTCTCCAGATCGCGCCTGGCGCGGGCGCTGTCGCGGAAGAGCGCCAGGGCCCGGCCGATTTCACCGAACTCATTCTGCTTCTCGGCGCATGGAATATCTCCCTCGAGATTACCCGAGGAGATCGAGTGGACGCTCGCGGTCAGCGCCTGCAGAGGCCGCACCGACAGGCGGATCGTATAATAGGCGAGAACGCCGACGAGCAGCATGACAATGAGGCCGACGCCGAGAACCAGCATCTGCAGCTCATTCAGGCGTTCGTAGTAGACTTCCATCGGGATGCCGATGAAGAGAAGGCCGACATTGGCGTTCGATGCGCTCTTGATCGGGAAATAACCGGTCATGAAGTTGCGGCCGAAAAGTTGCGCCGGACCATAATAGGCCTCGCCCTTGGCGAGAACCGGCTGGGCGGGATGATCGGCGGCGAGCTTGGTGCCGACCGCGCGCTCACCGTTTTCCTTCTTGAGATTGGTCGAGATGCGGACATAGTCGCCGCCCTGCTTCTGGAAGATCGTCGCTACGCCTGCAATCGATTGCGCCGTGCGGTCGACCAGTGAATGGTCGGCAAGGGCCGGAATGGCGTCTTCGGTGACGGCTGCGAGCTGATTGTCCTTCATCTCGATCTTTGCCGCCTGATCGGCAGCACCGTAGAGGACGGCCATCGCGCGGGTCGCGTCCCTGGCGTCGGAGACGGCCCCGCCCATCACATGGCGGCTCAGATTGTAATAGGTCACGCCGACGATGGCGGCCGTGCTGATCGCCAGCAGAAACAGCGTGATCGCAACGATCTGGCGGACGATAGATGTAGAGAAAAGGCGCAGCATCGAAACCTCCGGCGGCAACGAGGCTAAATTAAAGGAAAAGCATTAAGGAAAATTTTCCGTAAATCTGGTCCTCTGGCGGCGTCGAATGACCAAGGCAGAAATAGCCAAGATCTTGAGCCTACCGCATGACGAGATCGAAAAAATGCTGTTTGGCCTGGCTGCCGGAACGATCAACAGCCTGCTAAACTGAGCGCCCTCGATTGGTCTGATCGCTGATGCCTGAAGGCCTTCTCCTTGCTTCAATATCAACAAAACAAAACCCGCCGAGAATATCGACGGGTTTGTCAATGGTCCGAGCGCCGGAAAAACGGGCCGTTTGAAGCGTCGCCAATCAGGCGGCGCGGTAGACCTGGGCTTCGGCCGCCTCGCCGTGGATCTTGAACTGCTGGATGAGGTGGCGCAGCGCGTCGGCCTCGTCGGCCAGTTCGCGGCTGGCAGCGGTCGTCTCCTCGACCATGGCGGCGTTCTTCTGCGTCATCTGGTCCATCTGATTGACCGTCGAGTTGACGCTCTGCAGCGCGTTGGACTGGTCGTGGCTGGCGCGGGCGATCATCTCGACATGCTGGCTGATCGTGACGATCTGGGCGCTGATCTTCGCGAGCACCGTGCCGGTTTCCTGGACGAATTGCGAGCCGGAGCTGACCTCGTTGGTCGACTTGTTGATCAGACCCTTGATCTCCTGCGCGGCGGCGGCGGAGCGCTGGGCAAGTTCGCGGACTTCCATGGCGACGACCGCGAAGCCCTTGCCGGCCTCGCCGGCGCGCGCCGCTTCGATGCCGGCGTTGAGCGCCAGCAAATTGGTCTGGAAGGCAATCTCGTCGATGACGCCGATGATCTGCTCGATCTGACGCGAGGCTTCCTCGATGCGGCCCATGGCGTCGATCGCATTGCTGACGACGACGGCGGAATCGTCGGCGCTGCGCTTGGCCTGGCGGACGATCTGGTCGGCATCCTTGGCGCGTTCGGCCGACGAGCGGACGGTGACGGTGATCTGATCGACGGCAGCCGCGGTCTCTTCGAGCGAAGCGGCCTGCTGTTCCGTGCGCTTGGAAAGATCCTCGGCCGACCGGGCCATCTGGTTGCCGTTGCCCTGGATCAATTCGACGTTGTCGCGGATCTGGCTCATCGTCGCCTGCAGGCGCAGCATCGAACCGTTGAAATCCTGACGCAGCTGTTCGAGACGCCCAATGAAGGGCGTTTCGATCGTCGTCGAGATATCGCCCTGCGACATACGCTCGAGGCCGGCCGCAAGCGCGTTGACCGCGAATTCGATCTGGCGGTCCATCTCGCGCTTTTCGGCATCGTTGCGCTGGCGCTCGTGTTCGGCGGCAGCGCGCTCTTCATCGCTCTGTTCCTCGATGCGGATCTTCGAGATGGCATTTTCCTTGAAGATGCCAAGCGCCCGGGCCATGTCGCCGATTTCGTCGTGGCGCTGCTCGCCTGTTATGCTGGTATCCAGCGCGCCTTCGGCGATGCGGCGCATGGCGCCGGTGATCTGACTGATCGGGCGCTGCAGCGTCAGTACCAGGGCGATGCCGCCGAGGATCGACAGAAGGATGCCGAGGCCGGTGGTCATGACGGAGATGCTGTTTGCCTGGGTGCGCTCGGTGCCAGCCGTCTGCTTCTGCAGTTCGGCGAAATCGGTGAGCTTCTTCCAGATCCCATCGAGCTCCTGTCGCGCCGCGGCATAGGCGGTCACGCGCTCGCCGATCGTATCGACGATCTTCGAACCGCCGCCGGAGATGGCATCGAGCGCCGGCTTGATCGCGTCCGATATGCCTTCGGCAAAGCCCATACCCTTGGCGCTGGTGGTCAGCACCTCCATGTCCTTGCCGAGCGTGCCGGTCTGCTGCTGCAGACGGACGAGATTTTCCTTGCTTGAATTGGCGAGGAAATCGGAAAGGACGATCTGCAGCGCATAGACGGAGTTTTCCAGACGCCGGGTATCCTGAAGGACGGAATTGGTCTGGGCGATGCGGCCTTCAAGTTCGGCGAAACGCTGTGTCGCCTCACGCATCTTCTGCGTCGCGGTCAGCTGCGTATAGGTCGAGGTCTGGCGGAAGCGGGACACGAGACGACCGAGCTCGGTGATGTTTTCCTCCGTCGGGCTGGGCATCTCAGCGATCGTCTTGATGCTGTCGATCGTCGCAGCCAGCGAGTCGATGACATTCTTCTGGTTGGTCGGAACCGAGATGGCGATCAGGCGCTGAGATTTCATGATCTCCGGCAGCTGTTCCTTGATGTAGGCGATCTTTTCCTCAGGCGTCTGCGGCTTGCTGTAACCGCTGGCGACGCTGCCGAGGAAATCGCCGCCCTTCAGCAGACGGTCGGCCGTGCGCAGGGTGATGGTGGCGGCACCTTCGTCGCGCTGAAGCGCGGTCTGCAGTTCATCGGCCTGATAGGAGACCGTGAAGCGGGTGCTGATCAGGCTCTTCTGCGCTGCGTCGATCTGCTCGTGCAGTTTCTGCTCCTGCTCGTGCAGCGTCCAGAGCTTGTCGACGACGCCCGAAATATCCTTGGTGCGGCGCGATGCCTCGGCAAGGCTGTCACGGCCGGCGGCCTCTTCTCCGACCTGATCCAGCGTCTGGTCGAGCACGCCCTGCTGGGTCTTCAGATCCGACAGCAGCTGGTCGCGCGCCTGCGGGCTCGTGATGCGCAGGAAATCGTCCATCGAACCGTAGAGATCCTTGAACCCGCTCAGCGACTGCAGCACGCTGTTGGATATTTCCATGCGGCCCTGGAGAAGCCCGGATGCGTAAAGGCCGGTCAAGCCCACTGCCGAAATGGTGACGACAAAGGGCAGAACGAAGATCAAAACCTTGGTCTTGATCCTGAAACGGGAAAGAATCTTGTCAATCAACATGGCGTTCCGGGCCTTTCATACACTACTCCTCCCGCGGGCAGCCATAAGGCGCGCCAGCCGAGTGCACATCGAACTATTCTATTTCCATCGGGGAACCTGGAGGCCAGGCGGCAGTCATTGCCGGTTCATGTTCCAAGCAGACTTGGAAACGCCCAAATAATCGCGGCGATTGTGTCAGATTAGATATTAATTTTCAGATAAGCGGCAATGGTGACTTAAGCCAAGATGGTGAAATAATTGCAAATTATACGCCGCGCGGCCGCAGTGTCGCGATCGGGAGCCGGCAAGTTTGCTTTCAGACGGGCGGGCAGGATCAGATGAGGTGGGCGAGCAGCAGCGCCAGGCTGGCGGCAGTCGCGCCGGCTGCAAGCATCAGATATCGCAGGGTGGTCGTGCGGGCGTCGGGTTTTGTCTGGGCGATTGCGATGGCGCGGGCGCGTCGTGCGTTTCTATTCATGCTCGAAACCTCACTCTTATGACACAACAGTCCAACAAAAAGGCCTGCCGGTAAAGCTTAATTTGGGGAAAGCTTTGTGAGCCGGCAATTGAGACAGGATGGCGCACCTCTCTTAAGAAGTCTTGAATCGTTATACCGGATATTTCTATGCGCATTCGCCAGCGGCAAAACCGGAGGCCCAGGCCCATTGGAAATTATAGCCGCCGAGCCAGCCGGTGACGTCGACGCATTCACCGACGAAATAAAGGCCGGGAACGGTCTTTGTTTCCATGCTGCGGGAATCGAGCGCTGCCGTATCGATGCCGCCGAGCGTCACTTCGGCGGTACGATAACCTTCTGAGCCGGACGGTTTGACGATCCAGGTCTGGGCGCTGGCGGCCAGCCGCTGCAGCGCCTTGTCGGGCAGATCGGCCATGTTGCCGGCGATCTTTTCACGCTCGACGAGAAACTGGGCCAGCCGCTTCGGCAGGATATCGCCGAGAGCTGTCTGGGCCGACTGGCGGCCATTCAGCTGCTTTGCCGCCTTCAAATGCGCTGATATGTCGATATCCGGCTCGACCGCAACGACGATTTCATCGCCCTCCCGCCAGTAGGAGGAGATCTGCAGGATGGCGGGGCCGCTTAAGCCCCGATGGGTAAACAGCAGCGCTTCGCGGAAGGCGGTGCGGCCATGGCGGATTTCGGCCAGAGCCGAAATGCCGGCAAGCGGCGCAATGCTTGCGAGCAGGCCGGGATCGAGCGTCAGCGGCACGAGGCCGGGGCGGGTTTCGAGCACGGCCAGGCCGAACTGCTCGGCAAGGCGATAGGCAAAGCCGGTGGCGCCCATCTTCGGGATCGATTTACCACCGGTTGCCACGATGAGAGAGGATGCCTCGAAGACGCCTTCGCCCGTGGAGACGCGGAAGTCCGCCTCCCTCCGTTCGACGCCGGATATTTCGGTGCCGAGATGCAGCGCCGCGCCGGCCGCGCCCATCTCATCGAGCAGCATGCGGATGACGTCCTTGGCGCTGTCGTCGCAGAAAAGCTGGCCGAGCGTCTTTTCGTGCCAGGCAATGCCGTGTCGGTCGACCATGGCGATGAAATCGGCGGGCGTGAAACGGGCGAGCGCCGACTTGCAGAAATGCGGATTGGCGGACAGGAAATTCTTCGGTTCGGCATGGATATTGGTGAAATTGCAGCGGCCGCCGCCCGATATGCGGATCTTCTCGCCAGGCGCCTTCGCATGGTCGAGGACCACGACCGAGCGGCCGCGTTTGCCCGCGCGAATGGCCGCCATCATGCCGGCGGCTCCGGCGCCGATGACGATGACGTCGCTCTTGTGCTGCAAACTCTTTTCCCCGATCCAACCGGCGTCTTCTTTTCCATCGAAGGGTGAAAGTCAACATTCTCAACCTCTCGCCAATTGGCAAACTCCGGCTATGATGGCGCCACGATCAACCAAACCGGTGTGTCATGTCCCCAAAAAAGACGACGCTGAAGCCTGCCAGAAACGTACCCGCCTCGACCAAAACACCTCCGGACCCCGGATCCCTGCGCGGCGTTGCGAACTGGAAGGAAGCAGCGCAGTGGCTGAGGGCCAGGGGCATCGAAGACATCGAATGCATTACGCCGGACCTTGCCGGCGTTCCGCGCGGCAAGATGATGCCGAGTTCCAAATTCACCTCGAACACCTCGCTGGCCCTGCCTTCGGCGATCTACCGGCATACGATTTCGGGCGAATATCCCGAGGAGACGGAAAGCTTCCGTTACGAGCCGCGCGACAGCGACCTGAAGCTGATGCCCGATCTTTCGACGCTGTCGGTCGTGCCCTGGGAAAGCGATCCGACGGCGCAGGTGATCTGCGACATTGTCGATTCGGACGGGGGTGAAGTGCCCTATACGCCACGCAACGTCTTGAAGCGGATCATGAGCCTCTATCACGACCGCGGCTGGAAGCCGATCGTGGCGCCGGAGATCGAGTTCTATCTCGTCGCTAAGAATGACGACCCCGACTATCCGCTGCATCCGCCGAAAGGCCGGTCCGGCCGCTCCATCCTCGGCGGCCAGGGCTATTCGATCGCCGGCATCAACGAATTCGACGAACTGATCGATGACATCTACCATTTTTCCGAAAAGCAGGGGCTGGAGATCGATACGCTGATCCACGAGGAAGGGCCGGCGCAGCTCGAGATCAACCTGCGTCACGGCAATCCGATCGAGCTTGCCGACCAGGTGTTCCTGTTCAAGCGCACGATCCGGGAAGCGGCGCTGAAACACGACATCTACGCGACCTTCATGGCCAAGCCGATGCAGGGACAGCCGGGCTCGGCGATGCACATCCACCAGTCGGTAGTCAATATCGAGACCGGCAGGAACGTCTTCTCCAATGCGGACGGATCGGCGTCGAAGGAATTCTTCCATTTCATCGGCGGCATGCAGAAATTCGTGCCGAGCGCGATGGCGATGCTGGCGCCCTATGTGAATTCCTATCGGCGCCTGCAGCCCGACATGTCCTGCCCGGTCAACAACGCCTGGGGCTACGACAACCGGACGACAGCCTTCCGCGTCCCGGTTTCCGATCCGCAGGCGCGGCGGGTGGAAAACCGGCTGCCGAGCTCGGATGCCAATCCGTATCTCGCGCTCGCCGCATCGCTTGCCGCCGGCCTGCTCGGCATCATGAGGCAGATCGAGCCGACGGCGCCGACCGAGGATTCGGCCAATGAGGGCTCGATCGACCTGCCGCGCGGCCTGCTGGAAGCCGTGGCGCTGATGGAGGACGAGCCCGCCTTCGAAGAGGTGTTCGGCAAGCAGTTCATCGGCCTTTACGCCGGCGTCAAGCGCGGTGAGTTCGAGACCTTCATGCAGGTGATCAGTCCCTGGGAGCGGGAGTTTCTTCTGCTCAACGTGTGAGCGATATCATGGCATCGCAGGAGATGTGGCAGAGCCCGATTGCGCCCGGGCTATCCTGGTATCAGGCAAGCGTCGGGGAGCGGCCGACCTACGCCGCTCTCGACGGCTCGAGGACATGTGACGTCGCCATTGTCGGCGGTGGCTATACCGGCCTGCAGGCCGCCTATAATCTCGCCAAATCAGGCGTTTCCGTCGTGCTGATCGAAGCCTGGCGCTTCGGAGACGGAGCGTCGGGGCGCAATGGCGGCCAGCTCGGCACCGGCCAGCGATGGTGGCCGGAAGAGCTTGAGGAAAAGATCGGCTACGAACGCTCGAAGGCGCTGTTCGATGTCGCCGAGGCGGCCAAGCGCCATCTTCTCGATTTTGCCCGGGAACATCAGATCGAGATCGATTATGTGCCCGGTCAGCTCAACGTCGCGCACAAGGCAAGCTACGAACGCGACTATCGTGAGAATGCCGAAATCGCCGCTGAGCGTTACGACTATCCGCATTTGAGCTTCATGGATGAGAAGGAAACACAGGAGCGGCTCGGCTCGAAGCGTTTCCGCTGCGGCGTGCGCGATGTCGGCACCGGCCATATTCATCCGCTGAAGCTGCTCATCGGGCTGGCGCGGGTGGCCTCCAACGCCGGCGCTTCCATCTTCGAGATGACCCCGGCAAAGGCGATCCGCCAAAGCGGCGGCAAGGTGACGATCGAAACCGAAAAGGGCACGATCACCGCCGACCGGGCGCTGATCGCCTGCAACGGCCATATCGGCAATCTGGAGCCGGTGACGGCAAGCCATGTCATGCCGATCCGCTCCTTCATCGGCGCCACCGTTCCGCTCGACGGCTATCCCGATGTGCTGCCGGGAGGCGAAGCCGTCGCCGATTCGCGCTTCGTCGTGCGTTATTTCCGTAAATTCGAAGGCCGTCTGCTGTTCGGCGGACGCGAGGCCTATACCGCCGACAATCCGCGAGACATTTCTCAGCATATCCGCCGGCAGATCAGAGAAATCTATCCCAACCTGAAAGACATCGAGATCACCCATGCCTGGGGCGGCAGCGTCGGCATCACCATGCCGCGCCAGCTTTTCGTGCGCGAGGTGATGCCTGGTGTCACTTCGATCGGCGGTTATTCCGGCCATGGCGTCATGCTGTCAAACTACTGTGGCAAGCTCTATGCGGAAACGGTGCTTGGCAAATCCGGCGATCTCGATCTGTTCAAATCGCTCGATATTCCCGCCTTTCCCGGTGGAGCCCGGATGCGGGCGCCGTTGCTTTTCCTCGCCTTGTCGTGGTTTGCGCTTCGCGACAAGTTTTAGTCCGATTGCGGATTTCCTCTCATTGAAATTCGCTCTAAAACCGGTGCCTGACAGATTCATTGCACTGCACACTGGCTTTTTTAAATCGATTAGATTAAAAGGGCCGCCAACCAGCCTGATTGAGAGACAAGCTCATGAGCAGCCAGATCATTCCCGTTGAGCCTTTTGATTATGTCGTCTTCGGCGGCAGCGGCGACCTTGCCGAGCGGAAGCTTTTGCCTGCGCTCTATCATCGCCAGATCGAGGGTCAGTTCACGGAACCGACCCGTATCATCGGCGCCTCGCGCAGCCCGCTTTCGCATGAGGAATATCGCAAGTTCGCCAAGGACGCGTTGAAGGAACACCTGAAGAAAGCCGAATACGACGACTCGGAAGTCGAGAAGTTCTGTGCCCGCCTTTACTACGTTTCGGTCGACGCCCGCACGGACACGGGCTGGGATCAGCTGAAGAAACTGCTCGACGAAAGCAAGGACCGGGTGCGCGCCTTCTATCTGGCGGTAGCACCCGGTATCTTCGGCGACATTTCGCAAAAGATCCACGATCACAAGCTGATCACCAGGTCGACCCGCATCGTTGTCGAAAAGCCGATCGGCCGCGACCTCGCCTCGGCGCTGCAGCTCAACGACACGATCGGCCGCGCCTTCAAGGAAGAGCAGATCTTCCGCATCGACCACTATCTCGGCAAGGAGACGGTGCAGAACCTGATGGCGCTGCGTTTCGCCAATGCGCTTTACGAGCCGCTGTGGAACGCCAACTATATCGATCATGTGCAGATCACCGTGGCGGAATCGGTCGGCCTCGAAGGTCGCGCCGGCTATTACGATACGGCCGGCGCGCTGCGCGACATGGTGCAGAACCACATTCTGCAGCTGCTCTGCCTGACGGCGATGGAAGTACCCTCGTCGATGGATTCGGAAGCCGTTCGCGACGAGAAGCTGAAGGTGCTGCGCGCCCTGAAGCCGCTCGATGCCTCCAATGTCGAGCAGGCGACGGTGCGCGGCCAGTATCGCGCTGGCGCTTCGGGCAGCGGCCCGGTCAAGGGTTATCTCGAAGAGCTGGAAGGCGGCGTCTCGAACACCGAGACTTTCGTCGCCATCAAGGCCGAGATCAATAACTGGCGCTGGGCGGGCGTTCCCTTCTATATCAGAACCGGCAAGCGGCTTACCGGACGCATGTCGGAGATCGTCATCACCTTCAAGCCGATCCCGCATGCGATCTTCGACCAGGCGGCCGGACGCATCGTCGCCAACCAGCTGATCATCCGACTGCAGCCGGATGAGGGCGTCAAGCAGTCGCTGATGATCAAGGATCCGGGTCCGGGCGGCATGCGGCTGCGCAACGTATCGCTCGACATGAGCTTCGCCCAGGCTTTCAATGTCCGCAATCCGGACGCCTACGAGCGCCTGCTGATGGACGTGATCCGTTCCAACCAGACCCTGTTCATGCGCCGCGACGAAGTCGAAGCGGCATGGAAATGGGTGGACCCGATCCTCAAAGGTTGGGAAACGACCGGCCAGCAGGTGCAGGGCTATACGGCCGGCACCTGGGGCCCGAGCCAGGCTATCGCGCTGATCGAGCGCGACGGCCGCACCTGGCATGACGACATCTAGGACGACATCGATGGCATCGACCCTGCATTCCTTCGCCAGTGCCGCAGACCTCGCCGGCAGCCTCGCCGATAAGGTCGCCGATACGCTTTCGGCGGCAATCGCCGCGCGCGGTGCGGCGTCCATCGCCGTTTCCGGCGGTTCGACGCCGAAGGCCTTCTTCCAGGCGCTTTCGACCCGCGACATCGCCTGGGACAAGGTGACGATCACGCTGGTGGACGAACGTTTTGTTCCGGCGGATAATGCCCGCTCGAACCATCTGCTGGTCGATGCCAATCTCTTGCAGAACAAGGCGAAGGCGGCGCGTTTCGTGCCGCTTTACCAGCCGGCAGCCTCGGTCGAGGAGGCCGCACGGCTTGCGACGGAAAAAAGCGCCGAGATCGGCATCCCCTTCGACGTCGTCATCCTCGGCATGGGCGGCGACGGCCACACGGCCTCGTTCTTCCCCGGCGGCAGCAATCTTGCCCGGGCGCTCGACGCGTCGACGCCGCGCAGCGTCATCACCATGGAAGCGGAAGGAGCCGGCGAGCCGCGCCTGACCTTCACCTTCTCCAGTCTTCAGGATGCCGCACTCCTGGTGCTCCATATCGAGGGCGAAGGCAAAAAAGACGTTCTCGCCAAGGCGGAAGGCAGCGGTGACGAGGCAGAAATGCCGATCCGCGCCGTTCTGCGCCGGGCCACTTCCCCGGTCGAGATCTACTGGGCTCCCTGATCGGCCCCAGACCCGGATCCGGATTTCAGGCCGGAGCCGCCGAAAGAGATAGAGACAACGAACAAGGCAGGGATTTTCCATGTCCGCTCATGCACGCATTTCTGCGATCACCGATCGCATCGTCGAACGCTCGAAGCCGACCCGCGAGCGCTACCTGGAACGCCTGCGCGCCGCGGCTTCCAACGGTGTGCAGCGTTCGGTGCTCGGCTGTGCCAACCTCGCCCACGGCTTCGCGATCTGTTCCCCCGCCGATAAAGACGCGCTCGCCGGCGATCGCATCCCCAATCTCGGCATCATCACCGCCTATAACGACATGCTCTCGGCCCACCAGCCGTTCGAGACCTATCCGGCGATCATTCGTGAGGCGGCCGCCGAGGCCGGCGGCGTCGCCCAGGTCGCCGGCGGCGTGCCCGCCATGTGCGACGGCGTCACCCAGGGGCAGCCGGGCATGGAGCTGTCGCTCTTCTCGCGCGACCTGATCGCCATGGCCGCAGGCGTCGGCCTGTCGCACAATATGTTCGATGCCGCCCTCTTCCTCGGCGTCTGCGACAAGATCGTGCCGGGCCTCGTCATCGCCGCACTTTCGTTCGGACATCTTCCGTCGATCTTCGTTCCCGCCGGGCCGATGACGACAGGCCTGCCGAACGACGAGAAGTCGCGCGTGCGCCAGCTCTTTGCCGAGGGCAAGGTCGGGCGCGCCGAACTCCTGGAGGCGGAATCGAAATCCTATCACGGGCCTGGCACCTGCACCTTCTACGGCACGGCCAACTCGAACCAGATGCTGATGGAGATCATGGGCTTCCACATGCCGGGCTCCTCCTTCATCAATCCCGGTACGCCGCTGCGGGAAGCGCTGACGCGCGAAGCCGCCAAGCGAGCCTTAGCGATCACCGCGCTCGGCAACGAATTCACGCCGGCCGGCGAGATGATCGACGAGCGCTCGATCGTCAACGGCGTCGTCGGCCTGCATGCGACCGGCGGCTCGACCAACCACACGCTGCACCTCGTCGCCATGGCGCGGGCAGCCGGCATCCAGCTCACCTGGCAGGACATCGCCGAACTCTCGGAAATCGTGCCGCTGCTTGCCCGCGTCTATCCGAACGGGCTTGCCGACGTGAATCATTTCCAGGCGGCCGGCGGCATGGGTTTCCTCATCAAGGAACTCCTGAAGCACGGGCTGGTGCATGACGACGTCAGAACCGTCTTCGGCCAGGGCCTTGAAGCCTATACGGTCGATGCCCGGCTCAGCGAGAACCGCACGGTGCTGCGCGAACCGTCGCCGGATAAGAGCCACGATCCGAAGGTGCTTTCCAGCATCGAGACGCCGTTCCAGGCGAATGGCGGGCTGAAGATGCTGCGCGGCAATCTCGGCAAGGCGGTCATCAAAATCTCGGCCGTCAAGCCGGAGCGCCATATCATCGAGGCGCCGGCGATCGTCTTTCACAGCCAGCAGGAACTGCAGGACGCCTTCAAGGAAGGCAAGCTCAACCGCGATTTCGTCGCCGTCGTTCGCTTCCAGGGGCCGAAGGCGAACGGCATGCCGGAGCTGCACAAGCTGACGCCGCCGCTCGGCGTGCTGCAGGACCGCGGCTTCCGCGTGGCGCTCCTGACCGACGGGCGCATGTCCGGCGCATCCGGCAAGGTGCCGGCGGCGATCCACGTCACGCCGGAAGCGGTCGATGGCGGCCCGATCGCCCGCATCCGGGACGGCGACATCATTCGCCTCGACGCGATCAAGGGCACGCTCGAAGTGCTGGTCGACGCAGCCGACATGGCCGAGCGCGAGCCGGTGAGCATCGATCTTTCCGACAATGAATTCGGCATGGGCCGTGAACTCTTTGCACCTTTCCGCCGCGCCGTCGGCGCTTCCGATCAGGGCGCCAGCGTGCTCTTCCACTGAGCGCAAACCAGTTTGAATAAACAAAACCCGCGGGGCGCCTGAAGCATCCCGCGGGTTTTTCTATGACCGGTCCGAGACTAACCGTCAGGCGCGGATATCGAGGACGTAATCCTTGTGCGCGGGGTGCGTGCTGTAGACGAAGATCTTGTTCAGCTCCTTCTGCGTCAGCAGGCGCAGGAAGCGAACCTCGATCGTATTGTTGGCGTTGACCTTCATCAGCAGGCAGCCGACCTTGGTAATGCGGGCATCCGGAATATCCAGATAGAACTGCTTCGGCAGGCTGAACTGGGTCAGGATTGCGAGAGTCGCGCTGCTCATCGAGATACGGACAATATCGCAGCGGCGCGAAGCCGCGTGCATGACGCCCTTTTCCGTATATTCGATGCGCGCGGCGTTCATTGTGTCCTCCATCTTGAACCGCGCCTCGCGGTCATACATGAAGGATTCTTCCTTGCTCAGGAAATGAGATCTTGGCTGTGACGGATTGGAAGCGGCCACTTGCTTATCCCCCTCATAAATTGACGAGGAAAAAGTAGCAGCCGATCTTTAACAGAACGTGAGAATTCGGTCCGCCAAGTATAATTCTGGGGATGATTACCCCAAAAATGGCGATCTCATTTCCGGTAGGTGTGGCCGCTCGCATCGAAGAGATGCAGCTTCTGCCGGTCGGCGGCAAAGCGCATCCTCTGGCCCTTATGGACATCATAAATGCCGGGCAGCTTGACGACGATCGGCTCGCCGGGGACCAGGCCTTCGATGTAAAGCAGCGTCACCTCGCCGAGCGCTTCGACGATCGAGACCTCGCCCTCGAAAACATAGTCGGCGCCGTCGGCGATCCTCAGATCTTCGGGACGGACGCCGAAGCTCGCCTGCCTGCCCTTCTCGGAGGCATCGGTCGCCACGTCTAATGTCACCGACATGCCGCCGGTCAGCGTCACGGTCGTCTGGCTGCCGGTCCCGGCGATCGTCGCGGGAATGATGTTCATGGCGGGCGAGCCGATGAATTTCGCAACGAAGAGGTTAGCCGGGCGTTCGTAGAGCTCCAGCGGCGCGCCGACCTGCTCGATATTGCCGGCCGACAGGACGACGATGCGGTCGGCGAGCGTCATCGCCTCGACCTGATCGTGGGTGACGTAGATCATCGTCGTATCGGCCATCTGCTCGTTGAGACGGGCAATTTCAATACGGGTGGCGACGCGCAGCGCGGCATCGAGGTTGGACAGCGGCTCGTCGAACAGGAAGACCTTGGGATCGCGGCAAATGGCGCGGCCGATCGCCACGCGCTGGCGCTGGCCGCCGGAGAGCGCCTTCGGGAGGCGGTCGAGATATTTGGTCAACTGCAGGCTCTCGGCCGCCGCGCGGACGCGGCGGTCGATCTCCTGCTTGCTTTCGCCGGCGATCTTCATGCCGAAGGCCATGTTGTCGTAGACGGTCATGTGAGGATAGAGCGCGTAGGACTGGAAGACCATGGCGATGCCGCGCTTCGAGGGCGGCACGTCATTGACGAGCTGGCCGTCAATATACATCTCGCCGCCGGTAATCGCCTCGAGACCGGCGATCATGCGCAGAAGCGTGGACTTGCCGCAGCCGGACGGACCGACGAAGACGATGAATTCGCCCTGCTTGATATCGAGGTCGATACCATGGAGAACATCCACGGAACCGTAGGATTTGCGGATGTCCTTCAGTGTCAGTCCAGTCATTTGTCACTCCCCTCCTGATCCTTAGGCGAGACGGGCGAAATACGCCCCCCAGGCCGGAATATCGATCTTGTCGCCATAGTTGTTGCTGGTAAAGCCATGGCCCGTCAATGCCTGCCATTCTCCCGCAGGCAGAGTGACGCCGGTCTCGGCCGGGCTCATGTTGAAGACGCAGAGCAGCTTCTCATCGGCGTATTCGCGGGTGAAGACCAGGCTGTCGCCCTGCGCCTCCTCGAATTCGATCTCACCCTTGGCAAAGGCCGGGTGCAGCTTGCGGAAGGCAATGAAGCGGCGATAGTGCTCGAGCACCGAAGTCTCGTCGCCATGCTGGACGTTGACGGCGCGCAGGATGTGCTCGACCGGCACCGGCAGCCAGGGCTTGACGGTTGAAAAACCGCCCTGGGCGACGTGGCTGTCCCAGACCATCGGCGTACGGCAGCCGTCGCGGCCCTTGAACTCCGGCCAGAACTGGATGCCATAGGGATCCTGCAGATCCTGATAGGCGAGATCGGCTTCCGTCAGAGCCAGTTCCTCGCCCTGATAGAGGCAGACGGAACCGCGTAGCGTCAAGAGCAGCGAGGCATAGAGCTTGGCGAAGGCGTCGTGATCGGCGACCAGCCCACCCCAGCGGCTGACGTGACGCATGACGTCGTGATTGGAGAAGGCCCAGCAGGCCCAGCCATCGGGGGCGGCAGCTTCGAAATCCTCCATCACCTCCTCGACGCGCTCCGGCGTCAGCGGATCGGGCGCCAGGAATTCGAAGGCATAACACATGTGCATCTTGTCGTTGCCGGAGGTATATTCGCCGACGATTTCGAGGCCGCGCTGGCTGTCGCCCACCTCGCCGACGGCGGCGATCGCCGGGAATTCCTCAAGCACCGCACGAAAGCGCTTCAGGAAGGCAAGGTTCTCCGGCCGGTTCTTGTCGTAGATATGCTCCTGGAAATTATAAGGATTGACCGCAGGCGCCGTCGATGCGTTGCGCCGCTCGGGTGCGAGCGCCGGATTGTCGCGCAAGAGCGGGTCGTGGAAATAGAAATTGATGGTGTCGAGGCGGAAGCCGTCGACGCCGCGGTTGAGCCAGAAGCGCACGACATCGAGCAGACGGTCCTGTACTTCCGGATTATGCAGGTTCATATCCGGCTGCGAGGTCAGGAAATTGTGCAGGTAATATTGCATGCGCGTCGGATCCCACGCCCATGCGGAACCGCCGAAGATCGACAGCCAGTTGTTCGGCGGCGAGCCGTCGGGTTTGGCGTCGGCCCAGACATACCAGTCGGCCTTGGCATTGGTCTTGCTGGAACGGCTCTGCACGAACCAGGGGTGCTGGTCGGAGCTGTGGGAGATGACGAGGTCGATCATCACCCGGACGCCGAGGCGATGGGCTTCTGAGATCATCGTATCGAAATCCACCAGCGTGCCGAAGATCGAATCGACATTCTCGTAATCGGAAACGTCGTAACCGAAATCGCGCATCGGCGAGGTGAAAAACGGCGAGATCCAGATCGCGTCAACGCCGAGGCTTGCCACATGCGGCAGGCGGGCGGTGATGCCCTTGAGGTCGCCGATGCCGTCGCCGTTCGAATCTTGGTAGGAACGCGGATAGATCTGATAGATCACCGCGCCGCGCCACCAGTCCTTGTCGGCGGTCAAGATCGATTGGGAAGCCACGTTCATGAGATATCCTGTTCGTCACATTTCGGGGGATTGTCAGCCGCCCTTGACCGAACCCGCCAGCAGACCACGCACCAGATAACGCTGCAGTCCGAAGAAGACCAGCAGCGGCACGACGATAGTGACGAAGGCCGACGCCGTCAAAATCTCCCAATTGCCGCCGCGCGAGCCGAGCAGCGCGTTCAGCCTGCCGGTCAGCACGAGGTGATCCTGGTCGGTGCCGAGGAAGACCATGGCGACGAGCAGGTCGTTCCATACCCACAGGAACTGGAAAATGGCGAAGGAGGCGAGTGCCGGGAAGGACAAGGGCAAAACGATACGAACGAAGATCTCGAAGTCGCTTGCGCCGTCGACGCGGGCGGATTCGATGATCTCCTTCGGCAGGCCGGCGATATAGGCCCGCAGAAGAAAAATGGCCAGCGGCATGCCGAAGGCGGTATGCGCGAACCAGATACCGGGATAGGTCTTCGACGGCTGGCCGAGCATATTGCCGATCTCGTTGTAGAGGCGAAGCAGCGGAATCAGGGACATCTGCAGCGGCACGACGATGAGGCCGACGACGAGCGCAATCAGCAGCCCGCGGCCGGGAAACTCCATCCAGCTCAAGGCATAGGCGGCAAAAGCGGCAATCAGGATCGGGATGATCGTTGCCGGGATCGTCACCGTCAGCGAATTGATGAAGGACTGACCGATGCCTTCGCCGGTCAGAACCGTCTTGTAGTTCTGCAGCGTGAACTCCGGTGGCGCGGAGACGGACACGTACATGCGCCGCGGCCGCTCGTCAGGCGAAAAGGCCGTGTTCTTCATGTAGCGATAGCTGCCGTCGCTGTTGATCTGCAGGCTCTCGCCATCGCCGAGATCGGCGGTCTCACCGGCTTCAAAAGCGGCCGGCTGCTGTACGCGGTTGCCGAAGGCCTTTACGGAGCGGCCGGTCTGCCCTTCCAGTACATTGCCTGAAATGACGTAAGTGGCGCCTTCCTGCTGTTGCTGATCCGGCGTGCCCAGGCGGACGGCGATGGTCTGGGTCGAGCCGGCAAAGGCCGTCCACCAGCCGGAGACGACGATCTGGTCCTTGTCGCGCAGCGCGCTGACGAAGATGCCGAGCGTCGGGATCAGCCAGATGATGACGATCAGCAGAACGGCAAGGTGAACGAAGAGACGGGCGGGGCCGATCTTGAAGTAGCTTCCGACAGCGGTCATCTCAATGGCCCTTCAGTTCGCGGTTGGCGCGGCGCACGTTCCAGATCATGATCGGCGTGACGGCGAGCATGATGATGATGGCGATGACGGCGCTTCGGCCGGAATCGCCGCCGCCGCGGAACAGCCAGTTGAACATCAGGTTCGCCAGCACCATCGTCTGCCACTGGCCGTTGGTCATGGTCAGCACGATGTCGAAGACCTTGAGGACGAGGATGGTGATCGTCGTCCAGACGACGGCGATGGTGCCCCAGACCTGCGGCACCATGATGCGCCAGAAGATCTGCCAGCCATTGGCGCCGTCGATGACGGCGGCCTCGATCGTCTCCTCGGGGATGCCGCGTAGCGCCGCCGACAGGATAACCATGGCAAAACCGGTCTGGATCCAGATCAGGATGATCATCAAGAAGAAATTGTTCCAGAAGGGTACCGAAATCCAGACTTCGGGCGTGCCGCCGAACAACTGGACGATTGCGTTCAACAGGCCGATCTGGACGTCGTTACCGCCGCGATATTCATAGATGAATTTCCAGATGACCGAGGCGCCGACGAAAGAGATCGCCATCGGCATGAAGACGATGCTCTTGGCAATATTGCCCCACCAGATGCGATCGGTCATCACGGCGATGACCAGGCCGAAGAAGGTGCAGGCGGCCGGTACGACGGCGAGCCAGAGGATGTTGTTGAAGATCGACTGGCGGAATTCGCGGTCGCCGATCGCCCATTTGTAATTGGCCACGCCGACGAATTGCTGGCCGGTGCGGTCGTAGAAGGAGAGAATGAAGGTGGCGACGACGGGGTAGACGAGATAGACGAAAAGCAGGAAGAGCGCCGGGCCGAGAAACAGCCATGGCCGGATGACCGCGCGCCGGTTGAGATTGCGCGAGGCGGCGCGGATGTCGCCATCCTTGACCGGCAGAGCGAAGTCCAGGATCTTGTTCGAAAAATAGAAATAGGCCGAGCACGCGACAACGGCGGCGACCACGACGCCCAAAGCGGACACTATCTGCAACAGCATTACGTCCCTCCCCTGCTTCCCCTGATCTTATTCCGGCCGGTTTTCATTCTGACGGGTCAAGGCCGATCACCGGCAATATGCTTAGTCACAATATACCCGCGATGGCCGGGCTCTTTGCGAACCCGGCCAGTCATGCAGGCCATGCCGCCGGCAAACCGGCGGCATATCTGAACGATTACTTGATGCCGTCCCAGGCGCTCTGGATTTCGCCGGCAGCTTCTTCTGCGGACTTGCCGCCGACGAAATCGACCATGCCCGTCCAGAAGGCGCCGGCGCCGATTTTGCCCGGCATCAGGTCGGAACCGTCAAAGCGGAAGGTGGTGGCGGACGTCAGGATCTCGCCTTCCTTCTTCATCTGCGGATTGGCATAGGCGTCGGTGCTGACGCCCTTGTACGGCGTCAGGAAGCTCGACTGCGCCATCCAGACCTCATGCGCGATCGGGGTCTTCAGGAAGTCGATGAAGGCACGGGCCGCCTTCGAATCCTTGGTGATCGAGACGAGCGTGCCGGCGCCGAGAACCGGCTTGCCGAGGTCGGCATGCGAGGCGTAGGTCGGCATATAGAAGAAGTCGGCATCCTGGCCGAGCTTCGTGCCTTCGGGGAAGAAGGACGGGATGAACGAGGCCTGATGGTGCATGTAGCACTTCGGCGGAACGGCGAAGAGGCCCTTCGGGCTGTCGCGGAAATCGGTCGAAGCCACGGCCGCGACGCCGCCATCGACGTATTTCTCGTTCTTGGCGAACTTGCCGAACTCGTCGATCGCGGCAACGACGGCCGGATCGGTGAACTTCAGCTCGTTGGTCGTCCACTTGTCGTAGGCTTCCGGCGGCTGGGTACGCAGCATGATGTCTTCGACCCAGTCGGTCGCCGGCCAGCCGGTGGCGCCGCCGGAACCGAGACCGATGCACCAGGGAACGCCGCCGTCCTTGACGATCTGATCGGTCAGGGCATGCAACTCTTCCATGGTCGTCGGGATCTTGTAACCAGCTTCCTCGAAGTTCTCCGGCACATACCAGACAAGCGACTTGACGTCAGCCTTGTAAGGGAAGGCGTAGAAGGCTTCCTTGCCGTCCTTGCCCTTGTAGGTGCCGTAACCGACCCAACTGTCGCCGGCGCCGTAATTGTCCTTGATCCACTTGGAATTGTCGTCGCCGAGCGGCGTCAGGAAGCCCTTGCCGGCGAGATCGGCCAGAAGGCCCGGCTGCGGCAGAACGGCGATATTCGGGGGCGAGCCCGCCTGCGTGTCGATGACAATCTGCTGTTCGTAGTTTTCCGAAGAGGAGTATTTCGCGTCGATGCCGGTCGCTTCGGTGAAATAGGCGAGAACGCTCCTGAAGAACGCCTCGTCCTCGCCGCGCCACGGCCCGAAGATCGTCAGCGGCTGACCCTTCAGATCCGCGTGCGCGGCCTTGAATTCGTCATAGCTCTTCCAGTTGAACTTGGAATCCTGTCCCGGGGCAAATTTCAGATCGGCCGCGGACGCAGCACCGGCAAACAGCGCCGCAACGGCAACGCCCATCAAAAATGACTTTTTCATGTGATCAACCTCCCATCACAATCCCAACCGCGCCGAATTCCTCGCAAAAAGAAATTTCAAAGCGCTTTGACACCCAACTCATTTCACTTTCAGTGGAACGGAGTCAAGTCATTTCACGAAAATCCCCTGTGAGCTGGGGGAATATCGCGGCGCCGCGGCGCCTACCGGGGAAATATGGAGCGATTTTTCTTGAGTCAAGCGCGCGAGATGATACATAATTAAAAGCGCTTTGGACGCCATTTGGAGGCAGGAGGCCTTTTAGAGCGGCTGACGGCGGGCCGGGAGGAAGCATAGCAGGTGAATCTCAAACAGCTATCGGAATTGCTTGGGCTTTCGCAGACGACGGTAAGCCGGGCGCTCAACGGCTATCCCGAGGTCAACGAAGCGACCCGGGAGCGCGTGCTTCAGGCCGTCAAAGAAACCGGGTACCGGCCGAACAAGGCTGCCCAGCGGCTTGCGACCGGCAAGGCAGGCTCCATCGGCCTCGTCATGCCGACGGCGCCTGGCCATCAGTCCGATGTGCATTTCGGCGAATTTCTGGCCGGACTCGGCGAGGAGGCCGTGCGCCACGATTTCCATTTCGTCATCATGCCTTCCGATCCGGATGACGAGGTGGCGGCGCTCCGGCGGCTTGCGATCAGCGGCAATGTCGACGCGCTGTTCATTGCCTATATGCGCGGTCACGACCCGCGGCTCGCCATGCTGAAATCGCTCTCCATGCCCTATGTCGTGCACGGCCGCTCCTTCGGCGCGGAGCCGGATTATCCCTATCTTGACATCGACAATGAAGGGGCCTTCTACGACGCGACGCGGCTCTTGCTGCAGCTCGGCCATACGCGTTTTGCCTTGATGAACGGACCGATGCATCTCGATTTCGCCATCCGCAGAAGGAACGGCGTCATCTCAGCCCTTGCCGAACGCGGCCTCACGCTCGAGGAGGACTGCATGAGCCACGCGCTGATGACAGACGAACAGGGCCTGCTGGCGATGGAACGGTTCCTGCACCTGCCGGAACGGCCGACGGCGATCCTCTGCTCCAGCACGGTGATGGCGCTCGGGGCGATCCGCGCGGTTAACCAGGCGGGATTGCGGCTCGGCGAGGATATTTCGCTGATCGCCCATGACGACGTGCTGCCGCTCTTGAAGCCGGAAAACTTCTCGGTGCCGCTGACGACGACACGCTCCTCGCTGCGGGCGGCGGGTGTGCGCATCGCCCAGCGGCTGATCGGCACGGTGAAGCAGGCCGGCCCCTTCCCCGAACAGGAGCTGTGGAAAACCGAACTGATCGTCAGGGCCTCGACCGGGCCTGCCCCGCAGCAATCATAATCAGAACTGCGGCGGCGTTTGCCCTGCAGCGCGATGAGCGGCGATGACGGTGTTGGCCATCAGCATGGCGATGGTCATCGGACCGACGCCGCCGGGAACGGGGGTAATGGTGCTGGCGATCTCGGAGACTTCGCGGAAGGCGACGTCGCCGACCAGCCGGGTCTTGCCCTCGCCCTTCTCAGGAGCCGGCACACGATTGATGCCGACGTCGATGACCGTCGCCCCTGGCTTCACCCAATCGGCCTTGACCATCTCCGGCCGGCCGACGGCGGCGACCAGAATATCGGCATTGCGGCAGACCTCGGCGAGGTTCTTGGTTCTGGAGTGAGCCATCGTCACCGTCGCATTGGCATTGAGCAGCAATTGCGCCATCGGCTTGCCGAACAGGTTGGAACGGCCGATGACGACAGCATTGAGCCCGGAGAGATCCTCGCCGTGGGTGCGGCGGACGAAGACCATGGCGCCGGCCGGCGTGCACGAGACCAGACCGGTCTTCAGGTCGCCGGTGGCGAGCTTGCCGGCATTGACGACGCTGAGGCCGTCGACATCCTTTTCCGGCAGGATCGACTGGATGATCGGTTCGCTGTCGAGCGGCTTCGGCAAGGGCAATTGCACCAGGATTCCGTGGATCGACGGATCGGCGTTGAGGGTGGCGACGAGGCCTGCCAGTTCCTCCTGCGTCGTTTCGGCCGGCAGCGTGTGCTGCACGGATTTGAAACCGCATTCCTTGGCCATCCGGCTCTTGGAGCCGACATAGGCGTGGCTTGCCGGATCGTCGCCGACGATGATGACCGCAAGGCCGGTCGTGACGCCGCTCGCCTTTTCCAGCGCTGCCGTCGCACTCTTGACCGTCTGAATTACCGATGCAGCTACGTTCTTGCCGTCGATTACTGTCGCCACGCGTCTCTCCGCCCTGTTTCGCGTCAATCTATGGATAGTTGACGAGCGTCAAATGCCCGCTAACGCCCTATCCTGTCGGAAAGCGGCAAGGCAATATCAAATTTGCAAGGAAATGTTCGTTCAGCGCCGCGGTTGCCGCGTTTCCATCACGTGAACACGAAGCCGATCCCGCAGGCCCGAGATTTCGGAGCGCAGCAGCTCGATCTCGTCGACCGCCGCCGGGGCCGGCACGGGCGATGGCGGCGGAGAAGCAACGGGCGGAGACGCCAGCAATTCCGTTGCCGGAGACGCGACGGATTTGCGCAAAGACAGCAGGAAAGCCAGGGCAAGACCGATTGCCAGGCCTGTGGCGGCGCCGGCAAGCGCGCGGCCGGTCAGACCGTCCGTTGCCGATATCGCCGACGCCAGCGGCGGCTTCAGCGTGGTCATATGACCGTCGTCGGCTGCCCCCGATGCGGACGCCGCCTCTTCCAGCCGCGAGCGCGCAGCATTCGCCTTCTCGCGCAGCTCGGTCAGCCGCGACAGATCGACGCCGGTATCCCGGCTTTGGGCGATCAGAGTGTTGCGGCGATCGTTCAGGCCCTTGCGCGCATCGACCGCGGCCTTGGCGGCGGCATTGGCAGCCTGGGCGAGCCGGGCAAGCTCCTTGCCCATATTCTCCTTGAGGCCGTCGGTTTCGGCCTGCTGCTGCAGCAGGCGCGGATGGCGGGGCCCGAGTTCGGCGGAAAGCTGGGCAAGCGCCGTCCTGGCGAGGGCATATTTGTCGCGCCAGTCCTGCAACGCGGGCGAAATCATATCGGAGGAGAGCGAACCATCGAGCACATCGGCAAGTTTTGCGGCCTTGAGCTGGTCGGCCTTCGCCTTGGCGGCAAGGATGCTCTCCTCGGCCTCTTTCAGATCGGCATCGAGCCGGTCGATCTGGCGGCGAAGTTCGATTGCCACCTTGACGTTGCCTTCGCCGCTCTTTGCCGTGAAGGCGGCAAGCTCCGCCTGAGCCTCGTCATAGGCCTTGCGCAAAACCGCGTCGGATTCGGGGTTGCCGCCTCGTGCGTCTCCGCCCGCTGCCTCGGCAAGCCTTGCGGCGATGCGGGTGGATTTGGCACCGTCGCCGGTCGTCACCCGCACCCGGATCGTGCCGGCGGCCGCATCGGGCACGATCTCGACTGCATGTTTCAGCGCCGCCTCGGCGCGCGAGGTCGGATCGGCGGCAGTACCGGTCGCCGAGAGAAGATCGAACACAACGGCGAACGCATTGGCGCCCGTGCCGACGAATTCGGGATCGCGATCAAGCTTCAGGGTGGCGACCGTCGACGCAACCACGCGCGCCGACACCAGTCCCTTCGCCGCAGCCTGCGTGAGAGCGGCGCGGCTTGCGGCGTCCGTTTTCACGGCAAGCGTCGTTTCGGCGCGGTAGAGGGCAGGCGCAGCCTGCATCAGCATCGGCAGACCGGCGCCCAGGATCGTTGCGGCAGCGACCGTTGCCGCAAAGCCGGCCTTTCCCGCGCGGCGTTCCGGCGCTGCCGGCCGGGGCTCGAGCGGTTCCTGATGAATTACGGTGAGCGGTTCGACCGAAATCGCCGGGACGCCGGCGGAAGCCACCGGCTCCTCATATCGCGCTGGTTCCGGCGGAAGACGGTGACCGACATCATTGGCAGCCCGGAGGCGGTTGCCGAGAATGGTTTCGATGCGGTCGACGAGCGGCGCCTCGGGCACCGCCTTCATGCGCTGCTCTTCCAGCACACGGCCGATGGCGCGCAGCAGGTCGGCTTCGGGCGGGGCGATATCCGGTCCGCTCAATCGGGGCTGCCGATAGGGATCGTCATCTGCGCGCGGCCTTGCGGCTACCCGATCAAGAAAACTGATTCTGGCCCTGCTATCGTACATTGCGCCACATCTCATGCACATGTTGGCCAAATTCGCTCATCCGCAGGAAAGCAGATGATTAAGCCACTCTAAATTTTCATGGCAAAGAAATGGTTAACCGCCGCCGGCAAGAATTGCGGTCCGTTCCTCGATAGGCTGCTTACGCGTCGAACCGCGGACGCTGCAGGCTCAACTCGCCTTCCTACGGTCGACCGGCGGCTGCACGACGCTGCGGGGCTCTTCCGGTTGGCCGAGAATTCTTTCGCGCCGGCGGAAGCGGTAGCGCAGGACATGAAATAGGAAGACCGGAATGCCGACGATGTAGCGCCGCCAGAGGCGTGCGGGCTCCTGTATCAGGCGATAGGCCCATTCCAGACGCATCATCCGCACGGTCTTCGGCGCTCGCGGCACGGCGCCGGAAATGAAGTCGAAGAGAGCGCCCACCGTCAGCACCAGGCGCGCATGGTCGGCACGGATATTGTCGTGAACCCATTTCTCCTGCAGCGGCGTTCCCATGCCGACGATCAGAATGTCGAGTTTCTGGCGCTCGACCTCCAAGATGACATCAGTGGAGTCGACCTTGTCGAAAAAGCCGTCGGAAATAACGACAAATTCATGCCAGGGCGTGTGCTTGCGGAAATTTTCCGCCGCCGCCTCGATGACCGAGCGCTTGCCGCCGATCAGGCCGATGCGGCGTGGGGCCTCCATGAAGGTGAGGAAGGCCGGTACGAAATCCGTGCCGTTCAAGTTGGCGGGAAACGGCGCGCCATGGGCGATCTTTGAAGCGATGTTGAGGCCGATGCCATCAGGCAGCACCAGATTGTGCGACATGATCCGGTAATATTCATCGTCCCGCAGCGCCGTCAGCATGTTATGGGCGTTGACGAAGCAAACCACGGTCTGACCGACGGGAATGGAGGCGAGCTCGTTGATGAAAACGAGGGCATCGTCCCAGCCGAGGTCGCAGACCGGCAGATCGAAGATCGTCCGCCGGGACGCAAGCACCGCGAAGTTTGCAATCAAATTCATTCCTACCTCCTGCCGAGGGTGCGTCATGTGCCCGACATCCCGGAAAATAAGCCCATATTCCGCACCCCGGAGGTCTCGAAAGGACCGGTCGCGTCACGCATGGAACAACCTCGCCCCGATCGCGGAAACGACGCATGCCAAGCTGTGCCACCTGATATAACAGGACGGTTTCAAACAACCCTTAGGAAAATTCTTTGGATTTTGATGCTCGTATAAGTAGTTTATTAACCAAAGGCGGCCCAACGACAAACGGCGCCCGAAGGCGCCGTTGCTGCATCGATAATCCGTTGTTTCAATGGGCGGCCGGGGCCGGTGCTCCCTCGGCTGGTGCGCCTTCGATGATCTTGACCGGTGCGCCGAGCTTCTTCGGTTGACCGGCAGAGTTTTCCTTAACCTCTTCCTTGGAGAGATAATCGAGCTGCTCCAGCATCACGTCGGCGACATACTCGCCGCCGAGGCGCTCGTTCATGCCCTTCCTGATCTCCTCGCGAAAGGCTTTCGGGTCGAAAGATTTGATGTGGGCAAGATCGACCATCTTGTTGCCGACGAGCAGGCTGAAAAGTTCGTCGGTCGTCATCTCGGTCAGCGGCAACGTCACGCCCTTCAGCATGTCCTTGTTCATCATGAAGGAAATGCGGCCGAGAAAATAACCGGTGATCGCACCGTCGCCGATGACCGGCACAGTGATCGTTTCGCCCTTCACCAGTTCGAGCGCGCTCTGCTTGGAATCCGTTGCCGCGGGTGCCGGCGCCGTCGCCAGGTACACCGAAAAATAGACCGATGCCAGGGTGATGGCGCAAACCCAGATACCGGTGAGGACGAGCTTGACCATCAGTTTCCACGCGCGGCGAATTGTTCCTGGGAATAGGTGCCGTCGGCGTCGGCGTCCTGAACCGCATTCTTCAGGAGGTCGGCCACGGCACGAACCGCTTCGAGATGCGCCTCGACACGCCGGGCGTTCAGAACCAGCTTCTTTTTCAGGCCGTGCAGCTGATCGAGATGGGCAGCGGCAAGCTCGGCCGGATCGGTATCGCGGAAAAGCATCGACAGCTCGTAGAGGCAACGGCTCTTATGGGCGTTGGAGACCTTGAGGTCGAACTGCGGATCGTTGCCGATCCGGGTGTTCTCATTGTCGATGATCATCTCGAGGCGTCCGAGAACGGATTTGATCCTGTATTCGTTCGAAACTATTTCCATTGTGCCCTCGGTTATGTGTCGCTTAGAGCATGATGCCGAAAAGTGTGCGTGGTTTTCGGACGACATCATGCTCTAACTAATAATTGAGAACAGGATTCAGATTTTAGGCCAACAGGCCCAAATCATCCTGTTCTATCGGTCTTGGAGTCGGCGGTCGGCGTGCCGAAAGTCCTGCGCTGGAAGTCATCGATCATGCTGAGCGCAGTGTTGCGGTCGCGATCATCGGTCGCGGCATTGACGATCTTGCCTTCCTGGCGGCGCAGCTGCTCGCTGTACATCTGCTTGGCGATGCCGATGCCATCGCCCTTGGCCATGGTGTTGCCGAGCTGCTCGGCCATCATGCCCTTCCAGATATCGCCGGTCGCGCCCTTGCCGTAGACGTCCTCGCTCTCGCTCGGCAGCATCGACTTGACGAAGTTCTGCAGCACCATGGCCTCGAACTTCCGGTAGCTTTCCGGAACCTCCTCGGTCTTGGTGCGGTTCTGGATGTTGGAGAGGCCGCTCTTCTGGCCGACATGATCGAGAACGTCGACCGTATTGGAGAAGCCCTTGCCATTCTCGGCGAGGCTCGTCGCGGCAAAGGCCGCACGATTTGCCTTCAATTTTTCCTGGGCTGCTTGAACCTCCATGGGGTCGGCAGCTTTGACCACGTCCAGGACCAGATCACTGGGGGGCGAAATAGCCACGTTACAATCCTCTGAATTAAGATCGCAACGATTATGGTTTTTGAAGCTTGCTGGAGGCTGGCGTTGCGAATTGCTGATCGATTACATCGTAAACGGCATTGTCGTCGGCCTCGCGGCGCTCGGCGTCCAAGGCCTCTTTCATGCCCTCTTCCAGCCGATCGGCCTTGGCGCGTTCGCGCGACAGCCGCATCTCGTGGATCTGCTGCATGCCGGTCAGCTGCTGATCCTTGATGGTGAGCCTGCCGAATCGATCGGCATAATTCTGTGAGAAAGCGTGGTGGACGGGATCCATCGAGCCGAGCGCGACGATGACGTCGTCCATCGCCGCATTGACCTCGATGCGTTGACGGCTGGTTTCGGCGAGATCGTTTTCCGCCATCCTTTCGATATGCCGCTGCACCGACAGGAGGCGCTTGAGCTTCTGGGAACGGCTCTTCTCGATCATGACAGCCTCATCGCCCGATGTAGATCGAACTGAAAGCCTGGCCGAACTGGCTGATCAGCGCCGCAATCGAGATGTAAAGCAGGAAGAGCCCGCCCATCAGGAGATAGGGCGTGGAAATGAAATAGACCGGGATCTGCGGCGCCAGCTTGTTGATGAAGCCGATCGAGACGTTAAAGATCATGCCGTAGATCAGAAAGGGGCTCGACAGCCGCAGCATGATGTAGGTCGTCTGCTCGAGCGTGTCGGTGAAGGAAATCAGCGTCGCTCGCATCTGCGTCAATCCGCCGAAGGGCATGGTCGTGTAGGAATCGATCAGCGCGCGGAAGACGATGTGATGGAAATCCATGATGAAGAGAATCATGATGCCGGCAAAGGTGATGAAGGCGGAAAGGCTGGTCTCGGGCGTGTCTTCGATGACATCGGCCGAACCCGGTTGGGTATAACCGACCATCATGGCGAGGATCGTCGCGGCGAATTGCATGCCGAGCGTATAGAGCCTGGCCAGCATGCCGTACATCACGCCGATCAGTGATTCGCTGAAGATCAGGCCGATATAGGTTCCTGATCCCGTGTGGACGGCGGGATAAACAGTGTCCCAGAGCAGCGGCATGACGGCGATCGACAGCGCGAGAGCAATGAAGACGCGCAGCTGCTCGGGCACGCGCGCCGAGGAAAAACCCGGAAGAACCAGCACACAGCCGCCGATCCGGCAGAAAACCAGAAACAGCGCAAGAACCGTCCCTTGCGGGTCTGTTATCATGAAATCGAGCCCAAAATCTTTATCTCGATGCCCTTGGCCAATTCGACATGCGACAGGACCGGGAGCGTGGCGAACAGCCGTTCGATGATCATGCGCACATAGGAGCGTGTTTCCGGCGACGTGACAAGGGCGAATGGCAGGCCGCGGTCCATGAACTCACGGATAACTTTGCTGGCCTGCTCGCTGAACTCCTCCAGGCTGCGCGGATCGATGTCGAATTCGATTACCTCGCCCTTGGCATCGCGCTTCAGCGCCTGGTGGAAGGCGAGATCCCACTTGCTGCCGAGCCTGAGCACACGCAGGACCCCATTGTCGGCGAGATCGCCGCAGAGCTGCTGGGCCATGCGGATGCGGACATGCTCGACGATCTGCTCGGTCTTCCTGACATGCGGGGCGAGCTCGGCCACCGCTTCGAGGATGAGATGCAGGTTGCGGATCGACACGCGCTCGGCAAGCAGGAGCTTGAGCACCGCCTGCAGGCCGGAATAGGACATGTGCGACGAGCAGATCTCGTCGGCGAGCTTCTTGTATTCCGGGTCGAGGCGATCGATTAGCACCTTGACGTCCTTATAGGACAGAAGCTGAGGCAGGTTGTTGCGAATGACCTCGCTCATGTGGGTCAGCACCACCGAGACGTTGTCGATCGGCTGGAAACCCTCACGTTTCAGATCGTCGGCGAAGTTTTCGAGGATCGAGACCGCCGGCATGCCGAAAGCGGGTTCGCGGATTTCATCACCCGGAATGCTGGGCTTGCGACCGGCGCCGGTGACGACCAGGACTTCCCCGACACGCAGCAGATTGGATGCGACCGTCGTGCCGTGGATGCGGATCTGATAGGATTTCTCGGCGATGGCGATGTCGTCCGTGACCTTGATTTCCGGCACGACGAAACCGTATTGGGTGGCGAACTTCTTGCGCATCTTGCCGACGCGGAACGCCAGTTCCTGGTGAGCGCCGAGCAGGCGGGTCGAGACCATCTTGCCGAGCGCGAGCTCGATTTCGGAGGTGCGCAGCACTGACTTGACCGAATCCTTCTCCAGCTCCTTGCTCTGGACGACCTTCTTTTCCTCCTGTTCGCGGCGAAGCTTGTTTTCAGCCTCGACCTGCCGCGGAATGAACCAGGCGCCGAAGGCGAGAAGACCGCCGAGGACGGTGAAGGGAATGGTAGGCAGGCCCGGCATCAGCCCGAGAACGAACATCAAGACGGCCGAGACGGAGAGCGCGCGGGGATAGCCGCTCAGCTGGTTGACGACGGCCTGGTCGGTGGAGCCGGTCGTGCCGCCGCGCGACACCAGAAGGCCGGCCGCGAGCGAAACGATGAGGGCCGGCATCTGCGAGACGAGGCCGTCGCCGACGGAGAGCTTGACGAAAACGTCGGCCGCTTCGCCGATCGGCATACCGTGGCGGAAATAGCCGATGATGATGCCGCCGAAGACGTTGATCGCGGTGATGATGAGACCGGCGACGGCATCGCCGCGCACGAATTTCGACGCACCGTCCATCGCGCCGAAGAAGGAACTTTCCTCCTCGAGCTCCTTGCGCCGGCGCTGGGCTTCCTTTTCGTCGATAATGCCGGCCGAGAGATCCGCATCGATCGACATCTGCTTGCCAGGGATGGCGTCCAGGGTGAAACGCGCGCCGACTTCGGCGATACGCGTGGCACCCTTGGTGATGACGATGAAGTTGATGGTGATGAGGATCAGGAAGACGATCAGACCGATAACGAAGTCGCCGGACATGACGAGACTGGCGAAACCGGCAATGACGCCGCCGGCCGCATCGTGGCCCTCGTTGCCGTGGGACAGGATGACGCGGGTCGTCGCGATGTTGAGCGCCAACCGTGTCATCGTCGCGATCAGCAGAATGGTCGGAAAGGACGAGAAGTCGAGCGGCTTCTGGATCCACAGCGCGACCATCAGGATCAGCACCGAGAAGGCGATCGAGAAGGCCAGCCCCATATCGATCAGGAACGGCGGGATCGGCAGGAAGAGAATGCAGATGATGCCGATGATGCCGAGGGCAAAACCGATATCGCGCAGGCTCGGGGCGACTTTCGGAAGGGGAAGTGCAGGTGGTTGCGCCATGACGATTCCGTCTCTTCATGAGAGGAGGCGGACATGGGTCCGCCCAATTCGGATCGAGAATTAAATGGCGAAGCTTGCGCGAAGGTGGCTGAGAAGCGGTTCAGCTTTTCGTGGAGGCGTAGAACCGCTGCGCACTTTTGCAGGAATGCTCTAGAAGCCGGACTGGATGCGCGAAAAGACGAGATTGGTGAAAATGGAGATCTGCGAGCCGACGAAGGGGGCAGTGATTCCGACCACGACGAGCACCGCGACGATCTTCGGCACGAAGGTCAGTGTCGCTTCCTGCACCTGGGTCAGCGCCTGGATCAAGGCAATGACGAGACCCACCACCATCGCGGCGAGAACCGCCGGACCGGAGGCAATCAGGACCGTCCAGATTGCGGCCTGGAACAGATCCAATGCGTCAGCTTCATTCATCTGAAGGCAACCTCATATCGCCTCGAAGCAGCCCCGCCATAACAGGGCTGCGATTGATCTGGTTTGTCGGGCGCGCTGGCAGCCCCTTGCGTCAGGAGCTGCTGCTCGGCGCCTCGTCGGCAACAGTGATTCCCGCCTGCACGAGTATCTTATCGCCATCCGTGGTCGTCGCAATGATGCCGTCGGAATAAACTTTGACGGAATCGATGACGCCTTTGACGGTGCCGTCGGCGCTTTCCATATATTTGCCGACATAGCTGCTGGCCTGGGTCAGGCTCGAGCTTGCCAGAAGCGTATCCAGTTTGGTGTTGGTCTGGATCGTCTGCTCGACCTGCGAGAAGGTCGCAAGCTGAGCGACCTGCTCGCTTGCATCCATCGGATCGGTCGGATCCTGGTTCTTCATCTGCGCGATGAGCAGCTGAAGGAAATTGTCGTAGTTCAGCGTCGCCTTGCTCTGAGACGAGCTCGAGCTCGTCGAGGTCGAACTCGTCACGCTTGACGTTGCGTCTACCGCCATGGTGCGATCTCCCTGCGAATCTGCTCGACCATCGTTGGCGGCAGTTCGTGATTGTTGAGGATATTGTCTTCGATCGCGTAAAGACCGCGGATCGCCTTCAAGGCATCGAAGGCGCGGCCGGTCGACACAAGCGCGTCGATCCGCTTCAGCTCAGCGAGGATCTCTTCGTTCTTGAAGCAGGTGAGCAGCATGGTGATCGACTTGCGGAACATCGCCGTCGAGTGGTCCTTGCCCTCGGGATTGATGAGGATCATCTGCGCGATGAAATAGAGCTGGCGCAGGGGCGTCGTTGCGCCTTCCGGCTGGAGAACGTGATTCTCGAGAAGGAACGTCACATCGTTCAGGAATTCCAGCGCGACCTTGCGGTCGACACGCAGGACGGCGCCGTTGATGAAGATTCTTTCTCCGGCTTTCAGAGAAATTCGAAGTGTACTTTTCATTTAAGTCCATCCCTGATGATGGTGGTAACGTCGATGATGCCCTGGTAGTTATTAGACAGACGTTTTCTGATCCTGTCGCATTCCTTCAATATCCAGATCGCAATCGAGATGAGGTTGGCCCTGAGCTGGATGTCCAGCTGGTTTTCCGGATGTTTCAGATCCTCGATAAAGCTGATCCACACCCGGCGCGTATAAAACAGGGCTTCGATGGCTTCCCGACCGTATTTTTCCTTGTCGCGCGCCAACGCCAGCAGTTCTATGGACCGGTCAAGAACCTGCCATTCCCGCTCTTTCGCGTCGGCCACCGAGTCCTGCATGACTTCGGCATACGAGAACTGATACATTCATGCATCCTTCTTTATATTGCGCGCCTTTGCTCATCAAAGGTAGTTCACGAGACTCAACTGCTGGATCTTCGAGACGATCGTGTAAGCGGTTTCAAGCTGCGTTTCCAAAGTCTTGACGAGAGTCGAGGCTTCGTACGGGTCGACGCCCTGAAGATCGACCAGCTTATTCTTGATAATGTTCGACTGGGCATCGAGAGCGTCGTTGGACTTCTTGACGCGCTCCTGGGAGAGGCCGAGCTGGCTTGCCTGTGTCACCAGACCGCTTGTGGCCTTGGCCGTGTAGCTGATGGCCTGCTTGGACACCGTCGTCATTGCATCGGTGCTGAGGTCCTGCCCGAGCAGCGCGGTGGTCATGACCGAGGCAAGCGCCATATAACGCATGCCTTCGGAATTGGCATTGGTCGAGGATTCGATCACTTCCGAGTTGCTGATGCGGCTCGTCATGTTCTGGCTCGATGCCTGCGACCAGCCGGTCGTCGTGTTGGTCCAGTTCGCTTCGCTGAACATCGGCTCGACCGTCGACGTGATGAAGGTCTCCATTTCATCGCCGGTGAGGTCGCTGACGCCCTTGCCGAGGCCGGTCGCATAAGTGTTCAGCGCAGTCACGATGGCGGCGCTCGTAGCGGTCGTCTTGTCGGTGAGCGGCTGGACGTCGGTATTAATGCCGGAAAACAGATATTCCCCGTTCACCATGGTGTTGGCCGTGTCCATCATGGTCGAAAGTGCGCTGGTCGCCGACTGAATGGCGACGGTGATACTGCCCGGGTCGTGGCTGCCCTGCAGCGCCGTCAGCTTCGAAACGAGGCCGTCGCCGACGTCCTTCATCTTGGAAAGGCCGAGCTGCGAGGATTCCATGCGTGCGCTGACAAGCGAATTGCTTGATTTGATCGAGTCTATCCTGTCGGTCTCGCGGGTGAAATCCACGCTTCTGGCCGCATTGCCACCGAGCGAGACGCCGATATCCGCATAGACTCCCGTCGTCGCTTCCATCGTCGCCTTCGTCATCTGGTTCTGCGCCTGACGGATCGTCAACCGCATCGCATTCTGAATGGCCGAACTTGAAATAAATGAGCTCTTCATGGCTTAACTCGCGATATCCAGCAATGACTTCAACATTTCGTCTACGGCGTTCAGAATCTTGGTCGCCGCTTTGTAGGACTGCTCGATATCGAGGAGCAGCGTCAGCTCCTCGTCGAGATTGACGCCGGTCTCATTGGAATAGGCTTCGTCGGAGCGGGACAGTGCCGCCGAGGTGTTTTCGGCCGCCGTCGTTGCGTTGCTGCGGTACTGCTCGAGCCAGCCGAGGGAATTCGTGGCATATTCCATGATGCTGACGTTGGAATCGATGCCCGTTGTGGCGTCGAAACCGACCGTGGTTCCCGTTGGGTCGAAATCCATGTCGGATGTCAGCGCCGTATAGAGGCGATCGAGTTCGTCCGTATAACCGCTGACACCTGACGTGTTCTTGACGACGCCGGTGACGTTGATGCCGCCATCGCGCAGGCGCATCGGGTCGCCGCCCTGCGAGGTGATCACACGGGTGCTGACTGTGATGGTCGACGCCATGCCGGCAACCGCGGTCGTGCCGGTATCGACCGTGCCGCCGCTCCAGGTGAAGAGGCCGGGCACATAGGCCGGGGTGCCCGACGTGTTGTCTTCCTTGAAGAGCGAGACCAGGCCGCGGGCGATTTCGTCGAGCTGCTTCTGAAAATTGGGAGCGATCTCGTCGCGGACCTGCAGGAGCGATTGAAGGCTCCCCTGCCCGGTCGTCGTCGATCCGCTGCCACGCGGAAGCGCGACGCCGTCGACATAGACCGAATTGCCGACCGTTGTGGCGGTATAGACATCCTGGGACTTGAACGTCACCTTGCGCGGGATCGTCTCGAAGAGGATCGTCCCGTCAGACGTGCTCAGCACCATGTCGTTATTGTCGCGCGTCGTCGCGCTGACGCCGACAATCTGCGAAATCTGCTTCAGGACTTTCTCGCGTTCATCGAGGGCGCCGGATGCATCCGCACCTGTGGCTGTCGCGGTCTTGACCGCATTGTTGGCCTTTTCGAACTCGCTGAGAAGCGTATTCAGCGTATCGACCGCGGTGGCGATTTCCTTGTCGGCGTTGGCGCGAACATCCTGGACGGATTGCGAGGCATTGTTTAGCGAGTTGGCGACGTCCTGGGCGGCGGTGATAGCCCCCTGGGCGGCGACGGTGCTGCCCGGCGAGGTTCTGAAAGCCTGCAGTTTCTGCTGGAAAACGCCGAGATAGGTGGAGGGCGACGTTTCGTAGTCGTTGCCGCCCATGATCGATTTGAGATCTTCAAGGCCGCTCAGCAGGGTCTGCTGAGCGCTGTCCTGAGAGGACGACTTCAGATACTGGCGCAGCAGGGCGTCTTCCTGAGCCCGATCGATCTTGACGACCTGCGCGCCGTTCAGGGACGTGGTAAGCATTGCCTGCCGGCGCACGTAGTCCTTGTTGCCGGCGTTCGAGATATTGTTCGATACGACGCTGCTCTGAGTGCCGGTATTGTTGAATATGCTCTGCGCGGTATTAAGTGCGGACGTGAGCGACATGGCTTACCCGTTACCTTACTTATCTCTTGAGGTTGACGAGGACGTCCATGATGTCGGACCCCGTCTGGAACACTTTCGAATTGGCGGTGTAGCTGCGCTGCGCTTCGATCATCTCGGTCAGTTCGCCGGCAAGATCGACGTTCGAGCCTTCGAGAGCGCCCGACTTGATCGTGCCGAGGCCGTTGGTCTGCGGGAAGCCGGTGACGGTGACGCCCGACTGGCCGTTGGCGCTGTAGACGTTGCCACTCATCAGCGTCAACTTGTCCGGACTTGCGACATTGGCGAGCGGAATGCGATAGAGCGGCTTGGTGCTGCCGTCTTCATACTTGGCGTAGACGATGCCATCGCCGTCGATGGTGACGTCCTTGACCGGGCTTGCTGCCTGACCGTTCGGCGTACCGGTGCCGGCAAAGGCGGCGCCGAGCTGGGTGAAGCCCGAGAGATCCATGTCGATTGACAGGCCAGTCACCGGATCGGCGATCGTAACGGCACCCGTCGAGTTGGTGACCTTGCCGGTGGAGTCAAAGTCGAGCGTGGTCAAGCCGACGGTGCCGCCGGACGTGGTGTAGGGGAAGGAGGTCGTGCCGCCAGTCGCCGCATCGGCGTTGCGGAAGATCGCAACCTCCCAGGTGCTGGCGGTACCGGTCGCCGGCGGCGGCGTGATAACCGAGGTCTTGGTGAAGTAGAAGTCGTACATCACCTTGTTGCCGAGAGTGTCGTAGGCAACCATCGAGAACTTCTTGGTATCGGTTGTCGGGGTGCCGGTAGCGCCGTTGTCGCTCGGAAGCGTCGCAGGAGCGACCGGAGCAACGTTAGCGTTGGAATCGAGGTTGCCCTCGAAGACGCCCGAGGTCGAAGCGATGGCGGTCAACCCTTTCTGATTGACGTTAACAGGAACGAGACCATCGAAGCCGTTGACGACGACGGCAGGAGCGCCGGAGTCATAGGAATAGCCCATCAGCTGGAAGCCGGCAGCGTTGACGAGATTGCCTTCATCGTCCTTCTGGAAGTCGCCGGCGCGGGTCAGGACCGGCGTGCCGTCGGCACCTTGGACGATGAAGAAGCCGTCGCCCGAGATCGCAAGATCGGTGGTCGACGTGGTGTAGGAAATATCACCTTGTTCGGAGACGGCCTGGCGCACGGAGGTCTGAACGCCGCCGGAATTGTAGTTGCCGCCCGAGGAGGGAAGAACCAACGAGGAGAAGCTCGTCGATACGGCCTTGTAACCGGTCGTGTTCACGTTGGCGATGTTGTCGGAGACGGTGCTGAGGCGGTTTGCCTGCGCGTTCATGCCCGACACTGCCGTCTTCATGCTGCCGAAAATGCTCATCTGAAAACCTCGTTTTACCTGTTAAAGTCGAGAGTATTTGTCGGGCCTTGCGTGAAGCTGTCTGTCATGGCGAGCAGCAGGGCCAATATCGAGGTTCAGCCGGGCGCTGCCACCCGGCCGGAAAAATCAGGCCCAGTCGATGCAGTAGCCGAGGAAGCGCTTGGAATCGACCGGATCGACGCCGAGCTTCTTGCGCAGCTTCTTGCGCAGCTTCGAGATGTGGCTTTCGACGACGTTCTCCTCGACCTCCTCATCGAAGATGCCGTAAATGGCGTTGAAGATCTGGGTCTTGGTGACCCGGCGACCGCGGTTGGCGATCAAATATTCGAGGATGCGGCGCTCGCGCCGGGGAAGCGCAAAGACCTCGCCGTTGATCTCGGGGTCACGGCCATCCGAGAAGACGCGGATGCCACCGATATCGGTGTAGTTGGCGATCGCCTTCAGCCGGCGCCGGATCGCGGCCGCTCTGGCGAGAATTTCGCGCGGATGGACCGGTTTGCGCACTACGTCGTCGACGCCGCAATCGAACAGCGCAAGGGTGTTTTCGAGCGAGGGCTGGTCGCTGACCGCGATCACCGGCGCCATCGAGCGGTCCCGGATCGCCCGGGGCAGTTCGAAGCTGCGCTGGCCCTGCCCGATCAGGAAGGCCTCGACCGCCGCAATATCCGAATCCGCGGCGGTCTGCACCCACTCGCCGAATTCCGATGGATCAAAGCCGGTGGAGGGAATGCCCTCCCGGCCAAACAGGGATGTGTATCCGTCTTTTACGAGCTCACGCTCATCAACCACTACGATCATTCGTCCGCCTCCGAATCAGTGTGGCACTTCGATGATCTATGGGTACGAATCGCACGAATCGGCGACAACTCGTTAAAGTGAATGGCGGAAATTAATAATTGATTAAGGTCTGCGTGGCGATTTGATCTACATGTAGTGGCTGCGCCTGAATATCCACACAAAAGTTTCGTGGAAAAGTTAACGAGCAGTTAAATGTGACTTGCACACCGATTTGGCGCCGGATTCCTGCCACATTATGACACAGTTTCGTCATAATTCGGCACTTCCCTCTTTGGTTGAATTAATTTTGGCAGAAGTTACTCGCATTGGGAGTCCACTTGCCATAACCGGTGGCCACCAAATTGGCGATGACGCGGCAGACATATTGCTTCTGCGCCGGGTTGTTGTTCGGCCCTGCATGGTATCTCGCTACCGCCATCGTCCACGTCTCATGACGGTCATGCAGGTTGCGAAGAAACTTCGCCGCATATTCGACGTTGCGATGCGGATCGAACATATCTTCGGCGGAGGCGAAATTCTCGCCGTGATAATAATGATTGATCTGCATGCAGCCGATGTCGATGAGCTTCGCCCCGCTTCTGCGGGCGACATCGAACTGCCTCATCGCATCCTCTTCCGAAGGCGGAAAAATCGCCCTGCCTTCGACGTTCATGGCAAACGGATAGAGTGAGCCCTTGCGACCGGTCTCCGTCAGACCGACCGAATAAAGGATGCCTTCCGGGATACCGTATTTGACCGCAGCCGACTGGATTTCGCGTTCGCAGGCACCGGTGGAAGCGGCCCCCTCAGAGGTAAACGCCGCCAGCGCCGCTGCTGCGAGCACCGCCAGCAGAGACGTCTTCGATACCGGTCTCGCCTGCGCCATTGAAGCCTCCATCCATCCGCTGCGCCATCTGATTGTGGCGCTCGCGCGCCTCGCCGCCCTGCCCTTGCTGAGGGAGCGACTGCTGCTGGGAGGCCTGCCCCTGGCTGCCGGCCTGGTTGCCGGCGTCGGCTCGCTCGACAGGGGCCATGCTGATGGTGACGTTGTCGACCGCATAGCCCTGGCTGCGAAGCGCTTCGAGAATCTTGCCGTGATCTTCCTTCAGCTGCCGGTAGGCGGCGCCGGTTTCGACCTTGAGGTCGACGTTCAGAGCGTCGCCGGCCAGGCGCATGGTCGCCGTCACCAGGCCGAGATCGATCGGGTTCATCTGGATCTTCAGCGTATTGACCACCTTGCCGGTGCTCGTCCATTCCGCCGCGTTGGAGAGCGCCGAACTCGGCTGCATGGCGCGCGCCCATTCGGAATCACCGGCGAGAGCGGCGGTGACCACAGCGGAATTGGTATTCTGCGCCAGGCCGATATAGCGGCGCGATTCGAGGACCGAGACGTTCTCGAGATCGGTCTTCTTCGCACCGTCCTTGGACCCGGCCTGTTCCGCGCCGAGGTGAACGTCCATCGACACGCCGCGGCCATCGGCGCGGCTGATCCGGAACGTCCGGCCGTCGGCGGCTTCGGTGGTCTCGGTGCCGGGAACCTTGATATCATCAGCCTTGACGCTTTCGACATTGCCGCTGACGACCGCCAGGGCGTCGGATGCGTGCCCGCTCGTTTTGGCGTCGATACCAGTGGCAGTCTTCTCGGCAGATCCGGCCTCGCCGGTCTTGGTGACGGCTTGATGGGCGGCTGCGGCGGCCGGCAAAGCGACCGTGCCATCGGCGGGCTCCTGCTTCAGCAGGCCGAGCACATCGGAAACGCCGCCGTCCTCGGCCTCACCATCCGAATCCGCATCTGTTTTCGAGATGTCCGTCTTGACGCGCTTGACGCCCTTGGCCGCCTGCGCGGCCTCGTCGGCGGACTGATCCTTGGCATCGGGCTTGCCGACGCCGGCCGGCAATTTGAGCCCATCCTTCGCAGGCTTTGCGGCGACCTTTTCGACATTGGCGACCGTTTCCGGCTGCACCTCGGCCTGTGCCTGCAGCGCGGCGTTGCCGAGATCGATCAGCGGTTTGGCGCTGCTGCGGCTGCGGATCGTCCGCGCCACTTTCGCTGTATCGCCATCGGCGACACCCTGATCCGGCTGTGCATCGTCGGGCGCGTCGTCGCCGGCGCTGCCGCCTGTTTTGGCAAGCACATCGGAGAAGCCGCCCTGCTGACCGGCGGGATCGCCCTTTCCAGCCTTAGCGGATTTCGCGGCCGCAGCCGCCTCCGCACCAGAGGCTCCGCCCGAGACGCTCAGATCCATCATTGTTCGTTGCCTTCCTGCGCCAGAAGACCATCGATCTCGTCGAGCTTGGATCGGCTGGTCGTCACAAATGCGTTGAATGAGGAGTCGGTATCCTGGCTCTGGCCAGTCGATGCCACACCTCCCGGAACAGGCTCGGGAGGCGCGCCTGGCGTCCCCGGTTGCGTGGCTATCGCCGCAGCCTTTTCAGAAGTGATTTCTTGATGAGAAGTGTTAGGATTCGATGCTTGCGTCAAGCTTGCCGGATCCGGCGCACGCAGGATCTGCTCGGCAACGGACCGCGCCGCGGCCTGCAGCGCCTGATCCCGCGGCGAAAGCGTTTCGCCGTCGATGCCGCTGACATTCTTCGCCGCCTGGTCGATATCGTCCGTGGGAAGGCCGGCCATGCCGCCATAAAAATCCGCGAGCGGGCCGAAGGCATTGTCGGTGCCCGCGCCAAGCAACTGCACATGTTCGACCGCCATGCGCGCCAGCTCCGGCTTGCCCGCTATCGCGGCGGCGCGGGCGATGCGCAGATAGACCTCGCGCTGGCGCGGGGCATCCATGAAGGAGAGGATATCGACGACATCCTGCGGTTTCACGTCGTGATCATGGGCGACGACAAGCTTGACGAAAAGATCGGCGAACTGGCTGGCATAGGGCGAATGCAGGAAGCGTCTGGCATAACGCTGCGAATAGGCGAGTCCCTTGTCGAGCATTCCCTTGTCGACGCAGATGGCGAGGGAACGGCGCAAGGCCGCCTCCTCGACGATCGTGCCCGGCGCGGCAAGACGTGCCTGGTCGTAGAGATCAAGCGCATCTGTCGGTTTCGTGGCGATCATCACGTTGCCGCCGATCAGCGCCAGATATGGACCGATCTTCTTGTCGCGATATTCCCTGGCGGTTTCCTCCAGTGTCTTGGCGACGAGCAGCCCCTTGCCGGTCAGATATTTGCGCAGCACATCGGTGACGCGATTGTCGAAATAGCCGTTGACGTCATGGGCGATCAGATATTCGAGCGTCTGTGGATTGCCGCCGCTCATCGTATAGATCAGCGCCGCATCGACATTGCGGTCGTCATCGAAGATCTTTGTGTCGGCCGTCCGCAGCCGCTCGTCGATGGTGCCCAGCATGAAGCGCTGCATTTCGCCGGCCGAATGATCGCCGGCGACGACGGAATCCTGCACGAACTGCAGCGACCGCAGCATCTTGTACGGCGCAAGATCGTCCGGATCCTGCGCTTTGCCCGCGGCAGGCGAAAGCATCGCCAGGCCCAGGGCCATAAATCCGACGTAGCGATGCTGCCGACGCGCCATCCGACTATCCCTATTCCGCCTGCACCAGGATCTCGATCCGTCGGTTGGCCGCGTTGAACGGGTCGGCGGGGAGCTTCAGCCGACGATCGGCGAAACCGGAGACCTGAGAGACGCGCGTCTCGTCCAACCCGCCGCGCACGAGCATGTAATAGGCGCTCTGGGCGCGATCCATCGAAAGCCGCCAGTTCTCGTTCTGCCCACCCTTGTATTGGCGCCCGTCCGTGTGGCCGCGGATGGCGACCGCGCCCCCCCTCTCCTTCAGGATCGTCCCGATCTTTTCCATGGCGAGCACCATCCCCTGGCGCGGAACAGCCGAACCGATATTGAACATCGAATCGTCGTTCTGGTCGGAGATGCTGACCAGCAGGCCACCTTCGGCTGCCGTCACTGTCAGGCCTTCGGCGAGCTTGCCGGCAACACCGCCGATCTGTTGCGCGATCTGCGCCTGAAGCTGTTCAGCTTCCTTCTGCTGCTGCTCGGCCCCAGCTGCGCTCTTGTCGGCTTCCTTCTGATGCTCGGCATCCTTCCGCGCTTCCGGCTTCTTCTCCTCGGGCGCTTTGCCATTCGTCGCCTTGCCGTCGTTGGCCTCGGCGGCGCCGGTCGTTTCCCTGGTCTCCTTGGCTTCTTTGGCGGGGGCTTCCTTAGCGGGCTTCTGATCGGTCGCCAAAGGCACCGGCTTCATATCCTCGGCCTTGGCGATCTCCGTCGTCTCGCTCTCGGTCGCCTGCTGTTCGCTCTTGCCGGGCGGCAGGGGTTTTCCGGCCGTTGTCACCTCGACCTGCTTTGTCCAGAAATCCGGATCGAAGGGATCGCGATAGGCTTGCCCGCCATCGGCGCCGGTGGCAGGGCCGGAATCGGCGGCGCCGCCATCGCCCTTGGCGCTGACATTGGCCTGCTGGCCGACCTCCTGGGCGATCTCGGCGAGAACCGAATAGGGATTCTCGAAGAAATCGGCCTCGGAATAATTGGTCTGGTCGCCTGAGGTCGATGTCTGGTCGTCACCATCGGCGGCCGACTTGCCCTCGGTCGGATTATCTTCCTTCTGTTTCGACTTTTCTTTCTTCTCCTCGCCTTCGGCATGGTCGACAGGCTTCTTCAGGCCTTTCTCGGTCGGCTTTTCGTCGGCGAGCTTGATCGGATTGAAATAGGTCGCGACCGCGGCCTTGGTCTCCTCGTTGGCGGCGTTGACCAGCCACATGACCAGGAAGAATGCCATCATCGCCGTCATGAAGTCGGCATAGGCAATTTTCCACGCACCGCCATGGGCACCATCGTGATCACCGCCGCCATGCCGCTTGACGATAATGATCTCGTTTCTGCCGTGGTGATGGTTTTCGCCGTCGCTCATTCGAGAACTTTCTTCAAGCTGGCCGCCCAGGCGGACATACGGGTGACGATGACGGATTCACCGATTTCGACGGCTAGATCGACATCGTCGGCCTCGATGTGCCGAACCGCCGCGGCATGTTCGCCGAGCTCGGCTTTCAATATGCCGAAGAGGCTGATCGGCCCCCTGACGACGATCGGTCCGGCCGCGCCTTCGAGAATCGCTTCACGCAGCAAAGCGGCGAGACTTTCGGCAGCCTTGGCCGCAAGCGCTTCCGTCATGACGGGCGCAATGGCCGTGGCTGCGCCGGCGCTGACCAGCTGAGCGACTTCTTCGGCGATATCGAGGACGCGGGATGCAATGACCGCCGCCGCCTCCACTTCGTAGCGAATCTTCAGTTCCTCGAGCGCGCGCGCATGGGCCTCTGCCAGAGCGCGCGCCTCACTTTCGTATCTCTCGGTCAAATCAGCGGTCGCCGCGGCATGGCCTTGCGCATAGGCCTCGCGCCGCTCCGCCTCGATGTCGACCGGTGGTTCGCTCGGTGTCTCCGGAAAAACATCTCCGGCCAAATCGTCGATATCGATGATCGGCGCTGACGGCTTCGGTTCGCCGAAGTCCTTCAAATACCGAGAAAGCGAAATGCTCATAGAAACCATCCAGCGTCCGGGAGACGTGCGACATGCCCGCCCCCGTTCAAAATGACCTTGCGCGCGACATGTCCTTCGCAGCGAACAAGGGCTTGACCTTGCGCCGGCACGATTTTCGGACGATGCCTTCATGCCGGAAACTAGGAAGTCAAACTTGCGCGAGGATGAATGGCGCCGCCGCCATCGGTGATCGCGCTCAGCTCTACTCCAGCAGAATGAGGATCTTGCTTGCAGCCGTGTTGAGGATCGAGATCGCTTCGACGGCCATCTGCTTTTGGGTTTCAATCGCCTTCTGGCGGATCGAAGCCTCATCCATATCGGTATCGACGAGCGCGCCGACGCTCTTGTCGATCGAATCCGACAGATCGGCCGCGTAGTCGATCTGATCGTCGATACGCGTCTTCATAACACCGATGGAGGCGGCCGTCGTCGTCAGCGAGGAGAACAGCGCGTCGGTCACATCGAGCATATCGACAAGCTGGGCGTCGGTAGTGTTCTCGTCGATCGCGATCTCGCTGCCAGTCGCCGGCGTGGTCGAACCGGCGTCCAGCAGGTAATAGTTCCGCGGTCCGGTGCCGCTGTTGTTGATCGCCTGGGCATCAATCGCCTTGGTGAACAGGCCACCGCTCGCATTGTTCTTGTCGATGAGGATGGTCTGCGACGAAGGGAAGTCGATCGTCTGGGCCTGGTATTCGCCCGTCGAGGCCCGCACGAAGCCGGAAATGACCGACCATGTCGGCGGCGCGGCCTTGTCACTGTTGAGCAACCAGTTCTCGCCTGCAAACGACGTCGATTCGACGACGCTCTTCAGCTGCTCCTTATATTCGCTGATCTCGGCATTGATCTTGTCCTTGTCGGTGCCGGGCTCTCTTGCCGCAACCAGCTTGGCGCGGATCTGGCTGACGAGATCGATCGCCGAATTCATCGCCGTGTAGGTCGCATCCACCTTGGCAGCGCCGAGACCGAGCGCATCGCCGATCGTGCCGAGATTGGTGCTGTCCGAGCGCATGACGGTGGCGACCGACCAGTAGGAGGCATCGTCTGCCGCCGTCTCGATCCGATAGCCCGAAGAAACTTGCTGCTGGGTCTGACTGGCTTCTTTGTTGATGCTGCGCAGCACCGCAAGTGCATTCACCGCGGCCGCGCTGGTAATCTTAACGGTCATCGACAGGTCTCGGAATAAGATGAAAAGGGCAGGCCGGATTGCCGGCGGCGACAAAAGTGGCCTCATGCCTCCGGCGAAATTTTCACCGGCGCGTCGCAAAAGCAAATCAACTCAAGACGACGTTAACTCGATATCAACTTGTTGGGCAAGAGCGGCGGCTCGAGTGCGACACGCGGATTGACTCGCAAGTCAAGCTATTGATATGAAACCAAGAACCGCGCCGTTTCGGGCGCGGTCCGGAAGGTTTCCTGCTTGCGGCCGAACGGCGGCGCAAGATTCGGGCCAGCTTCAGCGGCTGATTTAGCTGCGGAACAGCGTCAGGATGTTCTGGGCGCTGGAGTTGGCGATCGACAGCGACTGGATCGCCAGCTGCTGCTGGGTTTGCAACGCCGTCAGCTTGCTCGATTCCTCTTCCATGTCAGCATCGACGAGGCGGCCGACGCCCGAGTCGATCGAATCGCTGAGCGCTCCGACGAAGTTTTCCTGCAATTCGATACGGGTGGAAATCGAACCGAGCTGCGAGGCAGCCTTGGTCATTGCTTCAAGGCCGGCCTCAATTGACGTCAGCGCCATGGAGATCTCCGCCGAACCGAAGGTGCTGATGTCCATAGAGTAGATCGAACCGATCGTGCCGTAGGACGTGCCGATGATGCCGGAGGTCGTCTCGATCGAACCAACCGAGTTCATGCCAAAGAGAACGTTGCCCACAGATGTCGTGTCCAGGACGTAGTCCGTCGTCTTGACCGAAACATTGCCGTTGCCATCGCGGACGAAAGTGGAAACGACGCTCTTGGTGCCATCAGCGCCGGCCACCCAGTTTTCGCCGGAGAAAGACGCCGATTGCGCAATGCTCAGGAGCTGCTGCTGCAGTTGGCCGATTTCTTCCTGGACCTTGGTCTTGTCCACACCCTTTTCCGTCGCGGCGACGATCTTCGCCTTGATCTCGCTGATCACGTCGATGGCGCTGTCCATGGCGGAGTAAGCCGTATCGACCTTTGCGGCGCCGAGGCCGAGAGCGTCGGAAACGGCGGAGAGAGCCTTGTTATCCGAGCGCATGGTGGTTGCGATCGACCAGTAAGCGGCGTTGTCGGACGCCTTTTCGACGCGGTAACCCGATGATACGCGGTTCTGCGTGCCTTCCAGACTATCGTTGATTCCGCGGAGAGTCTGAAGAGCGGCCATGGCCGCAACGTTCGTCAAAATGCTGGTCATGAAATGATTGCCCCTCGTTGGCAAATGGGAAAAAGGGACATTCCGGAATGTTACCGGGAACGGGGATCAGCCTCATGCCTGTTAACCGCTTCTTCAATTTGGTTAACTCGCCGTCTCGTTGGCCTGAGAAGACAGCATTATGGTTAATCAACAGTTAACGAAAACAAAAAAGCCGCGCTCCATCGAAGCGCGGCTCGATTCCGAGATGCCCGCCGGAGGCCGGCGGGCCGATGTTTTCGGCTGACTATTAGCCGCGGAACAGCGTGAGAATGGTCTGCGAAGAGGAGTTCGCGATCGACAGCGACTGGACGGCCAGCTGCTGCTGGGTCTGCAAGGCGCTGAGCTTGGAGGATTCTTCTTCCATGTCGGCGTCGACGAGACGGCCGACACCTGAGTCGATCGAGTCGCTGAGCGCGGAGACGAAGTTTTCCTGCAGTTCGATGCGCTTGGAGATCGAGCCGAGCGCGGCGCCGGCGCTGGTCATGGCCTTCAGAGCCGATTCGACGTTGGTCAGCGCGTTCTGGATATCACCGAGGGTGAAGTTGGTGATGTCCATCGCGTAGACGGAACCGACCGTACCGTTCGAGGTGCCGAGGATACCCGTGGAGGTTTCAACCGCGCCGTTGCTCATGCCGAACAGAACGTTGCCCAGCGAACCGCTCGAGAGAACGTAGTCGGTCATCACCACCGAAACAGCGTTGGAGCCGTCGCGGACGAAGGAGGCGACGACGTTCTTGGTGCCGTCGGCGCCGGCAACCCAGTTTTCACCGGAGAAGGAAGCCGACTGAGCGATGCTCAGGAGCTGCTGCTGCAGCTGACCGATTTCTTCCTGGACCTTTGACTTGTCGACGCCGTTTTCAGTCGCGGCAACGAGCTTGGCCTTGATGTCGCCGACCACGTCGATGGCGCTGTCCATGGCGGAATAAGCGGTGTCGACCTTGGCGGCGCCGAGGCCGAGGGCGTCGGAAACAGCGGACAGAGCCTTGTTGTCCGAACGCATCGTGGTAGCGATCGACCAGTAGGCAGCGTTGTCGGCAGCCTTGCCGACGCGATAACCGGACGACACGTGCGACTGCGTTGTCTGGAGACCCTGATTGATGCCGCGGAGAGTCTGGAGAGCTGCCATTGCAGCGTTATTGGTATTGATGCTCGTCATAGTTTGCTTGCCCCTTGTTGGCAGATTTTAAGAAGGGACATTCCGGATTTTCGACCGGCCCACAGCGATCAGCATCATGCCTGTTAACCATCTCTGTTAGGGTTAACTCGCCGTTTCGATGGGCCTAGAAAACAGCAAGATGGTTAAGGAAAGCTAAATCGAAATTGAAAATAACGTAAAAATATCTGACACTTAGAAAGATTTTCATTAACCTTATATTAAAACATTTCGCGGCCGGGAATGACCCGGCCGCGAAACTTGGAAGCCTGTAATGACCGGTCTTAGCGGAACAGCGACAGGATGTTCTGCGAAGAGGAGTTCGCGATCGACAGCGACTGGATCGCCAGCTGCTGCTGGGTCTGCAAGGCGCTGAGCTTGGAGGATTCTTCTTCCATGTCGGCGTCGACGAGACGGCCGACACCGGAGTCGATCGAGTCGCTGAGCGCGTTGACGAAGTCGTCCTGGTTGTCGATGCGCTTGGAGAGCGAGCCGAGAGCAGCGCCGGCGCTGGTCATCGCCTTCAGAGCCGTTTCAACGTTGGTCAGAGCCGTCTGGATCTGGCCGGAGGTGAAGTTGGTGATGTCCATCGAGTAGATCGAGCCGACCGTACCAGTCGAAGTACCGAGGATACCCGTGGAGGTTTCGACGATGCCGCCGCTCATGCCGAACAGGACGTTGCCTGTGGTGCTGCTATCCAGAGCGTAGTCGGTCGTGGTAACCGAAACAGCGTTGGAGCCGTCACGGACGAAGGACGAAACGACGCTCACGGTACCCGTAGCCCCGGCAACCCAGTTTTCGCCGTTGAAGGAAGCCGACTGAGCGATGCTCAGGAGCTGCTGCTGCAGCTGACCGATTTCTTCCTGGACCTTGGCTTTGTCGACGCCGTTTTCAGTCGCGGCGACCAGTTTGGCCTTGATGTCGCCGACGACGTCGATGGCGCTGTCCATTGCGGTGTAAGCGGTATCGACCTTGGCAGCACCCATGCCGAGTGCGTCGGAAACGGCGGAGAGAGCCTTGTTGTCCGAACGCATGGTCGTTGCGATCGACCAGTAAGCAGCGTTGTCGGAGGCCTTTTCAACGCGGTAACCGGATGAAACGTGGTTCTGCGTCTGGTTGAGGCCCTTGTTCACGCTGCGCAGCGTCTGAAGAGCGGCCTGTGCGGAAGAATTCGTGTTAATGCTTGTCATAAATCTGTCCCCTGGAAACTAGATACAAAAAGGAGGACATACCGGACTGTAATACCGGCGATGACGGACCAGCTTCATGCTACTCGGCGCCTGCTTGTTTGGCCCAAACCCGTCATGTCCAGGGCAATCTCGCAGCCAATGCTTGCCAACTTCTTAAAGATGAGGGTCCCGCGCCTGCTCCTCGAACCGCATAGTTAATGCCCCCTCACGCGTCGTAGTTAATGCCTGCTGAATACACCATTCAGATTCGCCGCGGGCGGCAAGGGTTCTCTCCGAAAAGCGGACTTCCCCGGGGCAGACCTTCATTAACCCACCGGTTTCAAGCAAGCTTCGAATGCCAGTGTGGCAGATGCCGGGATCGCATCATCGGATCGATTCTCCATTCGGGGAGGACTGTCCGTGCGCGTCTCGGCGACCGACAGTCATGCCAGAACATTTCCTCACGGAGTTGGGTTTTGAACAGCAAAGTTTCGTTCTCTGCGGCGTCCAGGGATTACCAGATGGGCCGCTACACACAGTCCCTGGCAACGCTCAACCAGCTCATGGATATCCAGCAGGACGGCAAGACCTATGCTCTGCTGGCCAAGAATCTCGTGCAGCTCGGGTTCAAGGCCGATGCCGCGAAAGCATATGGGCTTGCTGCCGGCTGTGAGGGACCGAATTCCTACGAATACGCCAAGCAGGCGGCCAAGCTGCATTACGAGACCGGCAACGAGGACGAGGCGCTGCTGATCGCGATGCGAAATCTGACCAAGGCTCAGGAAGACGCCGAGCTTGCCTTCATCATCACCGCGATCTACCTGAAACGGCAGCAACGGGATATTATCCGCCCGTTCAAGACAGTGCTCTCGCAGAGCTCCAATCCGGATCACTTGCGCTTGGCGGCCATGCTCCTGAGCGACGACCTGAACGACGCAACCAACCAGAACCTGTCGCGCAACCTCTTCAAGCGTTTTCCCGGAAATCTGGCAATCCGTTTCCTCTATCTCGTCTTCGCCCGCGAATTCAATGATTTCGAAGAGGCCGCCAAACATCAGGCAGTGATCGATGATGGCCTCGCAAAGGGCGACGTCGAAATCCTGCGCAAGGACAACCCGTTCTATCACCTACACTGGTGCGGCAACGAGAATTTCAATCGGTATGCCACGATCGGAACCACACCGCTCAATCCCGAACGGGTGGCCTTCCGCCGCAACCAGCCGCACACGTGGTCTGACAAGATCCGGATCGGCTACATGTCCTCGGACTTCTGGGACCGCCATGCGACAATGAAGCTGTTGCAGCGCATCCTGGAACTGCACGACAAGGACCGGTTCGAGGTGGTGCTCTTCTGCCACACAGGCCCCGAATACCTGAAGCACAACGACACCGACCGCAGCCGCTGGGGCAGGATCGTCGACGTTCACGGCTTCTCCGACCAGGCGATGCTGGAAGCGGTGCGAGAGCATAATATCGATATCATGGTCGATCTGAAGGGTCATACGTCAGGCAGCCGCGCGACGGCTTTCAACCTGCCGCTCGCACCGGTGCATGTCGGATGGCTCGGTTTTCCCGGAAGCACCGTCAACATCGATCTCGACTATGTCATCGGCGACCACTCCGTGCTCCCGGATATCGCCAAGCCGTTCTACCACGAGAAATTCTGCCGGCTGCCGGAAAGTTACCAGCCGAACGATCCGATGCATCGTCCGAAGCCGCGTCCGGTCACCCGCGAGGAGCTCGGCCTGCCGGAAGAGGCCTTCATCTTCGCCTCCTTCAACGGCAACCGCAAGATCACGCCTGATGTGGTCAACAGCTGGTGCCGGATCCTCAAACGGGCGCCGAACAGCGTGCTGTGGCTGATGGCCAATTCGCCGCGCAACCAGGCGAACCTGCTGAAACATTTTCAGACCGCCGGCATTTCGCCCAAGCGCATCATCTTCTGCCCGCGCGCGCCCTACGAAGACCACATCAGCCGCCAGCAAGCGGCCGATCTCGGCATCGACACCTTCCCGGTCAACGGCCACACCACCACTTCGGAGCAGCTCTGGGGCGGCCTGCCGGTTTTGACCGTCAAGGGCACCAACTTCGCCTCGCGCGTCAGCGAAAGCCTGCTCAGGGCGATCGATCTGCCTGATCTCGTCGCCGCCGACCTCCAGGCTTATGAGGACCTTGCCGTCGAACTGGCGCAGAACCCGGGACGGATCGCCGAATACAAGGCACACCTCAAGGAGAGGCGCTATATCGCGCCGCTCTTCGACGCCGAACGCTTCTGCCATCACCTCGAACAGGCCTATGAAATCATGGCAGAGCGCGCCAAGCAGGGTCTCGCACCCGACCACATGGATATTGCGGCGCTGCCGCCGCGCACGGCACCGTTCGCGGCCGAGTGATGTTTTCCGAGACGGAATACCCGCTGAAGCGATCCTATTCGCCTCAGCGGGTATTTACCTCTTTGCGATCAGTTCACGCCCGATGCGTTTCGGCGGCTCTCTGCGCAGAACGATGGCCGTCGTGACCGAGCCATAGCGCGCAATGGCATCGACGATGCTTTCAAGGTCGCCCGGCGTGGGAACAATGACTTTCAGGTGAAAACAATCCTCTCCTGTCAGCCTTAGAACCTCAATGATCTGCGGCATCTCGGAAAATTGCTTCAAGCATGTCTTGATATGCTCGTGCGTGGTGCGCAGGCGAATGACGGCCATCATACCAAGCCCAACTGCGGCGGGGTCGACGACGGCTCTGTACGCCTCGATGATGCCGCGTTCTTCAAGCCGTTTGAGACGCTCCGACGTGGCCGGCTGGGAAAGACCGACTTTCCTTCCGAGCTCGGAGACGCTGATGCGTCCATCATCCTGCAAGACTTCGATGATGGCGATGTCGGTTGGATCAAGATCTGGACTACTATCGATGCGCTTTGCCATCAACCTTCAATCTATCGGATTATCCGGTACTTTTCCGATAGATGCCAATTTGGTTCGCAGGTGTAAACCGCCATACTTCCGCTGAAACGAAGAAGAGGCGAGATATGACCGAATTCATTCATTTGCCGGGCATCGGCAATTCCGGAAACACACACTGGCAGAGCCTTTGGGAGAATGCCAATCCAGCCATACGCCGTTTTGCACCGACGAGCTGGGATCAGCCGGATCTTTCCGACTGGATCGAAGCCTTGGAGCAAGCGGTGCGCAGAGCGAAAACGCCACCTGTTCTCGTGGCGCATAGCCTCTCCTGCCTGCTTGTAGCACATTGGCATCAGCGGACCCCTTTGCCGATCAAGGGAGCGTTCCTCGCCGCCGTGCCAGACCCTCTTTCTCCGAGCTTTCCTGCGGACGCTGCAGGCTTTGCAGATGTGCCGCAAGCGCAGTTCGGCTTTCGATCGCTGATCGTCGCAAGCACCAGCGATCCCTATGGTTCGCTGCCCTACGCCGAAACGCGAGCAAAGCAATGGGGTAGCGAGTTGAAAATCATCGGCGCTGCCGGCCACATCAATGGCCAAAGCGATCTGGGTGACTGGCCGGAAGGTCTGGCATTGCTGATGGATTTCGTGAGCCGCGCGTAGCAGGCACCGCTCGATCGAGGAACCGAGGTTCCTCATCGCCGCAGCCGATCAGCTGAACGAGCGTACCAGGCTGCCGACGAGCAGGTTCCAGCCGTCGATCAGTACGAAGAAGAGAATCTTGAAAGGCAGCGAGATCGAAGTCGGCGGCAGCATCATCATGCCCATCGCCATGGTGATGGTTGCGACGATGAGGTCGATGACGAGGAACGGCAGCACGACGAGAAAGCCGATCTCGAAACCGCGGCGGATCTCGGAAATCATGAAGGCCGGGATCAGCACGCGGTAGTCGATCGGATCTGATGTCTGGATATTCTGGCCGCGTTCACGCGCCAGATCGACGAAGAGCGCCAGATCCTTGTCGCGGGTATTGGCCGCCATGAAGGTGCGGAAGGGTTCGGCGATGCGCTGGACCGCCTCAGTCTCGTTGATCTGGTTGGCAAGCAGCGGCTGCACGCCGTTCTGCCAAGCCTGATCGAAGGTCGGCGACATGACGTAGAAGGTCATGAACAGCGACAGCGACAGGAGGATCATGTTGGAAGGCGTCGAGGAGAGGCCCATCCCTGAACGCAGGATCGAGAAGGCGATGACGAAGCGCGGGAAGCTCGTCACCATGATCAGGATGCCCGGCGCGACCGAAAGAACGGTCAGCAGGCCGAAGGTGCGGATGATCCAGGCGGCAACGGAGCCATCGACCGGCACATTCAATAAATCGGTCGGCAGCTGCTGTGCCACCGCCAGTTCCGGTACCGCCATCATGGCGGCAAGGAAAACTATGAAACGAATCATTCGATGACAAAGGTCCTGAACATGACCTTCGATACCCGCCCTTGCGAGCGCAGGTCAACACGTTCCTGGATGTCATCCTTGAGATATTGAAAGCCCCGCGGCCCCTCGATCTGCTGCAGGGAAACCGTTCTGATATAGGCGAGGATATCCTGGTGAATGTCCTCGGCGACCTTGACGTCGGGCGGCCCGTTGAACAGCAGCGCGACTTCGAGTCGGACCCAGTTTTCCGAAGGGTAGGCGAGGTTCGATGTAATCGGCTCGAGCTGGACGACGTTGTTGGCCTCGGTCGAGATGCGCGCCAGACCTTCCTCGGCCTTCTTCTTGGCATCGGCTTCCTTGGCCTGCTCCACCTCCTTGGCGCCCTTGATTTCGGGCGCGACGATCGTGCCGACCGCCCAGCCGCCGCCGGCGCCGAGGAGCGTCAGGACGGCGATGCCGATGATCGTCACCAGCGGGCCGGATTTCTTCTTCGATTGACCTGCGCTTACGTCTTCGTCTGCCATCGTCGTTCGGCCTCAAAGCGGCGAGAAAAGATCGACGGCCTGCTGGCCGCGCGGAGGCTGCTGCACTTCCATCAAGCGACCGCGGCCGCCATAGGAGATGCGGGCTTCGGCGATCTTGTCGTAGGAGATCTGGTTGTCGGCGTTGACGTCCTGCGGACGCACGATACCGGCGACGTTCAGGATGCGCAGCTCCTGGTTCAGACGGACTTCCTGCGAACCCGAGATGACGAGGTTACCGTTTTCGAGAATGCCGGTGACGACGGCCGCAACGAGAAGGGTGAGCTTGTCGGTGCGCTCGATCTTGCCCTTGCCGTCGGTGCTGGTGTCGGAGCCATAGGTCAGATCGGTCTTGGATTCGGGCGTCCAGCCGAAGATCTGAGCATTGACGTCCCAGTTCATGCCGCTCGAATTTTTGCGGCTGCGGTTGGTCTCGTTGTCGAAGGAGGCCTTGTCGTTGATCTGGATGTCGACGGTCAGGATGTCGCCGACGTTCAACGCGCGTGCATCCTTGAAGAGCGCGGCCTGCGAATCGCTCCAGAGCGAATAGCCCTGCGCCACGGCGCGCGGCTGCTTCGGATAGAGCGCCATCTGCGGGGTCTGGCCGTAGGCGAGGCCGCTGCCGATCGGGCTCATGGCGGGCGCACGGCCGATCTCGCTGACTGCCGTCGGGGACTGGCAGCCCGCAAGGAGTGCGAGGGCGGCGATCGCGGCCGGGAAACGCATATTCATGAAGGATCCTTCGACGTATTGGGATCGGACGCACTGGCGATGACGCTGGCGATGGCCGCGGCCTTCTTCGAGTCCATCTCGTTGAGGATGAGGCTCGACTGGCGCGGGCCGAGCCGCATGATCACGGCCGACGCCACTTCGATGTTCATATCCTGCAGCTGCAGTGCTGCCGCATCCGGCTTCATCTTCTTGTAGATATCGGTGAGGCCGGCTTCCGCCTGCTTCAGGAAATCGTCGCGCCGCTTCAGCCAGTCCTGATATTCGGCCTTGCGCCTGTCCATCTCTTCCATGCGAGCGTCGATGTCGGCGCGGAGCCTTTCCAGCTCCTGTTTCTGCAGCAGGTAGCGCTGGTCGCGGGCGGGATCGGCGATGTTGGTGCAGAATTGCTTGATCTCGTCCTGAGACGTGATGTCTCCCTCCGGATGCTCCTGTGCGAAGGCGCCCGGGATCGACAGAAGGACGAGGCCGGCTGCCGGCAGCGCCAGGCGGCGCAGCAGCTGCAGCACGGTCATGTCAAGATTGAGGATCGTCATCATTGCAGCACAAGCTCCGCCTGCAGGGCGCCCGCCGACTTGATGCCCTGGAGAATGGCGATGATCCCATCCGGTTTCACGCCGATATTGTTGAGGCCGGCGACAAGGGTCCTGAGGTCGGGACCGTCGATGATGGCAACGCGCCCACCGGTTTGCTCAGCCGCGATATCGGTCTGCGGCTGGACGGCGGTCCGCCCGCGCGAGAAGGGTTCGGGCTGGATGATCTGCGGCGTCTCGGTGACCTGAACCGTCAGAGTGCCGTAGCTGACGGCAACCGGCGAGACGCGGACATCGGAGCCGATGACGATCGTTCCGGTGCGCTCGTTGATAACAACCTTGGCCGGCGTATCGGTTTCGACGATGAGGTTTTCGACGTCGGCCATCAGCCGGGTGAGATCGGCCGTGCGCGGTTTCTGGATCACCACTTCCTGCGAATCCTTGGCTTCGGCGACCGGGCCGCCGAAGCGCGCGGAGGCATAGCCATTGACGATGTCGGCAATGCGGATGGCCGTCGAGAAGTCGGGATTGCGCAGCTGCAGGACGAGATTGACCGAATCCTTGAAGTGGGATGGCAGTTCGCGTTCGATGATCGCGCCGCCGGGCACGCGGCCGGCGGTGGTGACGCCTTCGGTCACCGTCGCCGCCTGGCCCTGCGCCTGAAAGCCGGAGACGATAACGGAGCCCTGGGCGACAGCGTAGATCTGGCCGTCGGCGCCGGAAAGCGAGGTCATGACGAGCGTGCCGCCACGCAACGAGGTCGCATCGCCGAGCGAGCTCACCGTAACATCGAGACGGCTGCCGGGGCTTGCGAAGGGCGGCAGGTTGGCGGTGACCATCACGGCCGCGGTGTTCTTCGCGTTGGACTGGCCGCCCTGTGTCGAGATACCGAGATTCTGGAGCATTGCCCGCATCGACTGCTCGGTGAAGGGCGAGGAACGGAAGCCGTCGCCGGTTCCCTGCAGGCCGACGATGAGGCCGTACCCGATCAGCTGGTTATCGCGGCCGGCCTGAAGCGAAGCGATATCCTTGATGCGGGACGTCAGCGCCCAGGCGGGCGCCACCTCGGCCAAACTCATGGCGACGACCGCAACAAAGGTGACGATACGGAAGAACAATTTCATTTCGCCCTCACATGGATCGTGCCGTCCGCAAGCACCGTGCCGCTGACGATGACGCCGGAATCCATATTACGTGCACGGACCACCTGCCCCGTCGCACCGTCTTCGAGCGGCGTGCCGGCGGCGGAGATCGTCATTGCGCCGAGAGAGAAGACCAGGCGGATCGAAGAGCCGCGCGTCACCGTATAGGGCTCGCGCAGAGCTGAAACCGAGATCGTGCGGCCCGGCAACAGCGTGCGTTTGGAAACCAGACCTTCGACCTGCGAAATCGATTTGGCATAATCACCGGCGAGGTTGGGGTTGGTGACCTCGACCTCCTGAAGCTGGCTGCCCGACAATGTGTCGCCGGGGTAGATGATCGTCGTCGGGACGACGGCATAACCCATGCCGGCATCCGCGTTCACGGGCAAGATGATGCCCGCGAGTGCGATCGTGGCTGCCGCCACCCATCCTGAGATGTGTCCTGCCCGGCAAAACATCATGTTTCGGCCCTTCCCTTTACTTCAGGTTCTTGCTGACGATGGAGGCCATTTCATCAGCTGTCGTGATCACCTTGGAATTCATTTCGTAAGCACGCTGAGCCGATATCAGCTCGGTGATTTCCTTCACCGGGTCGACGTTCGAGGATTCCAGATAACCCTGCTTCATATAGGCAAAGCCTTCCTCGTCAGGGTTGCCGACGACCGCCTCGCCCGAGGCCGGCGTTTCCTGGAAGAGATTGTCGCCAATCGGCTGAAGACCGGCTTCATTGACGAAATCGGCAAGCGTCAGCTGTCCAAGAACGGTCGGATCGGTCTGGCCCGGCAGCTTGGCCGAGACCTCGCCGGAGCGGCTGATGGTCAGTTCGGTCGAACCCTGAGGGATGGTGATACCAGGCAGGACCTCATAGCCGTCGATGGTGACGAGCTGGCCCTGGTCATTCTTGTTGAAAGCGCCGGCCCGGGTATAGAGCGTGGTGCCATCGGTCGACTGGATCTGGAAGAAGCCCTTGCCGATCAGCGCCACGTCGAGGTCGTTGCCGGTCTGCGTCAGTTCGCCCTGGAGATGCAGATTGCGGACCGCGGAGGTCTGGACGCCGAGGCCGATATTGGCGCCTTCAGGAACAACGGCCTGGTTGGCCCGGTTGGCGACGCCCTTGGCGCGTTCGGTCTGGTAGAGAAGGTCGGTGAACTCGGCGCGGGCCCGCTTGAAGCCTGTCGTGTTGATGTTCGCAATATTGTTGGCGATGACTTCCAGATTGGTCTGCTGGGCATCCATGCCCGTTGCTGCGATGGCGAGCGCTCTCATGTGTTCGTCCTCAAATCAGTTACATCTGCATCTTGGTGACTTCGAGAAAGGCCGAAACGACCTTGTCGCGGATGGCAATCGCCGTCTGCAGCGTCTGCTCGGCCTGGAGCATGGAATCGACGACTTCACGGGTCGTCGCCGTGCCCTTGATGCCGGCGAAGGACATGCTTTCGGCACCCTTCAGGCTGCTGACCGCATCGGACGCCATGCCGCCCAGGACCGAGGCGAAGCTCAGGCCATTGGCAGCACCTGCGGTGCCCGGCATGGTCGTTGCGGCGGACGAGGCGGAATTTTCGGTGTCGACGGCGCCGAGTGCGCGGGTCATCGAAAGATTGCTGACATTCTGGACGCTGCTGATCATTGATTATTGGCTCTTCAGAAGATCGATCGTGGACGAGATGAGGTCGCGGGTCTGCTTGATGGTCTGCAGATTGGCATCATAGGAGCGATTGGCTTCACGCATGTCGGCCATCTCGACCAGGATGTTGACGTTCGGCAATTTGACGACGCCCTTGGCGTCCGCCGCCGGATTGCTGGGGTCGAACTCGGTGCTGAAGTCGCCTTCGTCGACGCCGACCTTCTTGACGTTGACGGTCTCGACACCGCTGGTGCGATCCATCTGCTGGCCGAAGGTGATCGTCTTGCGGCGATAGGGGTCGGCGCCGGGCGTGTCACCGGTCGAGCGGGCGTTGGCAATGTTTTCCGAGACGATGCGCAGGCGCGTCGATTGCGCCTCGAGCCCCGAACCGGCGATTTTCATAGCTGCGGAAAGCGGATCCATGACAATTACTTCCTGACGGTCATCAGCATCATGCGGTTGAAGGAGCTGACCAGCGAGGTGTTCAGATCGTACTGGCGCTTGATGTCACCCGACTTGGAAAGCTCCTCGGCCAAACCGACGGTGTTGCCGGATTCTTGAATGCCGATCTCCTGGTCGAGGGCCGCTTCCTTGACGTCGATATCGCCGCTGTCGCTGAAATCGTTGCCGCTGAAGTGCGCCGGATTGGTGCGCGCCATGGTGATGTCGGATCTGTCCAGCACGGCATCGAAGGGCGTGACGTCCTTGGCGCGGAATTTCGGCGTATTGGCATTCGCGATGTTGCCGGCAACAACCTGCTGACGGATCGTCAGCCATTCCGCCTGTCGCGAAGCCAAGTCGAAAAGTTGGATCGGTTGCATGAGAACTCTCCGTTTTTACTATCCGGAACCTAGAGCGGTAATCTTGCGTGGGACTTACGGGAATTCGGGCTTCGAGGCGCTTCGCCGAAGGCCGCCATAGAAAAGGGCTCCTGCCGGTTTGTGGCGGAGCCCCTCTTGTCTTCGGCCTTTGCGAAGAGGTTCAATCGTTCTTGTAGATATCGCCCTTGGAGGTGATGATCACCCATTTGCCCTCGCGCTGCTCGATCATCGCCAGGCGGCTTTCGTCGGGCAGGACCGAGCCGATGCGCACCACATACATGCCCGAGGGATCCTCGATCAGCGCCCGGCCGTTGGACACGTGCAGAAGGCGGAAGGAAGACTTGCCCGGGAAAGGCTGGTCTTCCAGCATCGCGCCGCCGTCACGCTGCTTGCCGAGATCGGAGACCGTCGCCGTCGTCAGCGGATCGACCGGCGGAGCCTTCTTGGTCGCCTCGTTCTTGTTGACCATGGCCAGCGGTGAGACGCTGAAGACGTTGCGGGCGGGCCAATCCGGCAGTTCGCGCGAATTGCTGCTGGTGGCGACATTGATGCCGAACTTGTCCGCATTGAAGAAAACGTACCAGGGGAAAAAGGCGGAGGCGCCGGCAAGCGCCAGGCCGGCGAAGGTGAGAAACCGATCCAGAGTGGCGGTCTTCTTGCGCTGCGTCAGGGAAGCGATGCGTTCATCGTCGAAATCAGCCACGACTATCTCCTCTGCATGGGTGCGCCCTGATTGCCCATGCCGGCCGCAGCCTTGAGCGCGCCGGCGAGATCGGCAAAAGCATCGACCGAGTCGCGATCGCCTGGGGACTGTTTCAGGACGTCGTAAATGATGGGGACCTGCTTGACCGCCATGTCGAGATCGGGATCGGCGCCCTGGCGATAACCGCCGATCAGCCGCAGGTCCCTCGTTTCCTCAAAGCGGTGGATCAATACCTTCAAGCGCGACACCAGCTTTTCCTGATCCGGCGTCCAGGCCTTGCGGGCAAGACGCGAGATCGAGGCGAGCGGATCGATCGGAGGATAGCGCCCTTCTTCGGCGAGACTGCGCTGCAGGACGATATGGCCGTCGAGAATGCCGCGCGTCGAATCGGCGATCGGGTCGTTGTGGTTGTCGCCATCGACGAGGATCGAGATGATGGCGGTGATCGTGCCAGCGCCCTCCGGGCCAGGACCGGCGCGTTCGAGCAGGCGCGGCAGCTCGGTGAAGACAGAGGCGGGATAGCCGCGGGCGATCGGCGGTTCGCCGGAGGCGGTGGCCACCTCGCGGATCGCATGGGCAAAACGGGTGACGCTGTCGACGATAAAGAGCACGTTCTCGCCCTTGTCGCGGAAATGCTCGGCAATGGTGACCGCCGTCAGCGGCGCCATCTTGCGCAGCATCGGGCTTTCGTCGCTGGTCGCGACGACGGCAATCGCCTTCTTCATATTGCTGCCGAGCGTATCCTCGATGAACTCGCGCACCTCGCGGCCGCGTTCGCCGACGAGCGCGATCACCACCTTGTCGAAGGCATCGGCGCGGGCAAGCATGGACAGAAGCGTCGACTTGCCGACGCCGGAGCCGGCAAAGATGCCGAGACGCTGGCCGAGGCAAAGCGGAGAGAAGATATCGATCGCGCGTACGCCGGTCTTGAAGCCCGTCGCCACGCGCTGGCGCGTCATCGAGGGTGGCGCGGTGTTGGAAATCGAGCGACGATCGAGTCCCGCGGCGATCGGACCCAGCCCGTCGATCGGCTCACAAAGCGAATTGACCGTGCGCCCGCACCAGCTGTCGGACGGCGAAATGCGGAAGGCGCCCTTGCGAATGACCGTGTCATGGATGCCGATCGGCTCACCCGGTTCGATCGGGCAGACATAGATCAGGTCCGGCTCGACACGCACGACCTCGCCGAGATGGATGCCGGTCGCCGATTTATGGGCGACGAATTCGCCGAGACGAACGTGACGGGAGAGACCGCGGACCGTGTAGTGGCCGGCAGCGATGGTCTGGACGCGACCGCCATGAGCGACGGCGAATTCCGGCGATGCGTATCGGTCGACGAGACCCGCCAGATGCACCAGCTTCGGGGAAAGACCGTCTTGGGACAGTAGCGTGGTGCTCATTACTTAGCGGCTGCCCCCCAGCGTCTGTACGGCCTGCTTGAACGAATCCTCGCTGTCGCGCATCAGCGAGGAGATGCTTTCGAAGGCGCGGTTGACTTCGATCAGCTGAGTGATCTCGCGCATGGCGTTAACGTTGGAATTTTCCAGATAACCCTGCTCGACGCCGACATTGAAGCGGTCGACGACGGCGCGCGGCTGGTCGGTAGTCATGATGCCGCTGTTTTCGTAGCGCAGGTAACCCTTGCTGATATCGGCCTCGAACAGGCCAAGCGAGCCGACCTGGCGATCGCCCTGATAGATGATGCCATCGCTGCCGACCGCCGGCTCGCCCGCCTTCGTATCCAGCTGAATGGGCGCGCCGCCGGCATCGAGAACGGGATATCCCCGGATCGAGACGAGTTCGCCGGTTTCCTTGATCGTGAAACGGCCGTCCCTCGTAAGCACACGGCCGGCTGGCGTATCGAGCGCAAACCAGGCATCGCCCTTGATGGCGAAATCGAGCATGTTGCCGGTGTGCTGCAACTCACCGTTCTCCTCGTTCAGGTAGTCATTGCCCTGGGAAACGAAGGCGACCTTGGTGTTCAGCTTGTTCTTGGTGGCCGCCACCATCTCGTCGAACTTCACCTCGGTGGCGCGAAAACCGGTGGTGTTCACGTTCGCCATGTTGTCGGCGATGGTGTTCAGGCGCTTTTCAAGCGCCATCTGCGACGACAGAGAAACGTAAAGACCGGATTGCATGTCTGTAAGCTCCAAGCATTGGCGATGAACTGTACGAAAAGCCGGGCGTCGTCTGATCTGGTTCGGCCGGAATTTCGCTGAGGCGGCATCTCAGAAACGGGCGCGAGCGCCCATTCGTCTCCTTTAGATTGGCGGCAGATGCTTGCGCGAAGCTGGCACGTGGAAATGCCCAGGACCGACCCTTTCATCAGCCTCACGCAAGGCAGAAACCCTATCCGTCTCGAAGAAAAGCAACGTTCAGATTGGGCTGACGATGAATATCATTATCGGATTTATTGTTGTCTGCGGCTGCATCGTCGGCAGCTTCATGGCGATGGGCGGCGAAGTGGATGCGCTGTTCCAGCCCTTCGAATTTCTCATCATCGGCGGCGCCGGCCTCGGCAGCTTCATCATGGCGAACCCGATGAAGGTGGTGAAAGATTCCGGCAAGGCGCTTGCAGAGGCCTTCAAGCACGCCGTGCCGAAGGAGCGCAATTATCTCGATACGCTCGGCGTACTCTACTCGCTGATGCGCGACCTGCGCACCAAGTCGCGAAACGAAATCGAAGCCCATATCGACAATCCTGCCGAATCGACGATCTTCCAGCAGGCTCCGACGGTTCTGAAGAACAAGGAACTGACGGCCTTCATCTGCGATTACGTGCGGCTGATCATTATCGGCAACGCGCGCAGCCACGAAATCGAGGCGCTGATGGACGAAGAGCTCAACACCATCATGCACGACAAGATGAAGCCCTATCACGCGATCCAGATCATGGGCGATTCCTTCCCGGCGATCGGTATCGTCGCGGCCGTTCTCGGCGTCATCAAGGCGATGGCCCACATCAACGATTCGCCCGAGGTGCTCGGCCATCTGATCGGTTCGGCGCTCGTCGGCACCTTCCTCGGCATTCTCCTGTCCTACTGCGTCTGCTCGCCGCTGGTCTCTCAGATCAAGGTCGTCCGCAACAAGCAGCATCGCCTCTACGTCATCGTCAAGCAGACGCTGCTTGCCTATATGAACGGCTCGGTGCCCCAGGTCGCTCTCGAATACGGCCGCAAGACCATCTCGGCCTACGAACGTCCTTCCATCGATGCAGTCGAACAGGAAATGATGAACCCAGGCGGCGAGAACAAGGCGGCTTAAATGACCATGAGCGATGCTTCGCATGACAAACCGGCAATGGATCCCGCCCTTCTCGCCAAGCTGACCGGCGGGCTCGGAGACAGAGGCAGGGTCGCCAAGATCTGCAGCGCCTTCGGGGATGTCTACAGCGAGTTCTTTCCCGACGTCATCAAAAGCGAGACCGGCCTCGACGTGACCGTCAGCTATCTCGGCTGCGAAATCGGCTACAAGAACCACCTGGTGGACGACCTCAGCCACAACGTCACGCTCGTCGACGCGACGCTGCGCAACTGGTCTCAGAACGTCGCGCTTGCCTGCGGCAACGGTTTCATCATTACGCTGATGGAACACCTGCTCGGTGCCACCGCCGATACGATCGAGGAGCCGGCCGAGCGGCTGCTCTCGGTCATCGAACTCGATCTGGCGGTCATGGTCTTCGACAAGATCGCCAAGGTGCTGCGCTCGGCGGTAAATGCACCGGGTGGTTTCGAGCCCAGTCTTTCGGCCCCGCACGCTCATGACGCCCGCCCCCGGCCGGCGGAGGACAAGTCGGACGAATTTGCTGCCGCCATCAATATGTCGATCACGCTCGCCGGCATTGTTTCGGAATTCTCACTGATCATTCCACAGACGGCGCTGCTGAAGACCAAGGTGACGCCGCCGAAGCCGAAGCGTCAGGCTGCCGGCGCCTCGCCTGAATGGAGCGAACAGCTCGGCGACCAGGTGCGCCGCTCGCATGTCACGCTCGAGGCCAGGATCAGGCTGCAGGATCTGACGCTGCGGACGATATCGAAGCTGATGGTCGGCGACGTCATCCCCTTCCGCGACAGCGGCGACGTGCGCGTCGAGGTCAGCGCCAACAGCAAGGAATTGTATGTCTGCGAGTTCGGCCGCTCAGGCGAAAACTACATGGTTCGCGTCAAGGATACGATGAACTCGGATGACGAACTCATCCGTCATTTAATGAATTGATCGGTTCTCTGGCTTCTGGGCTGCAAAGGCAGTTTGAGGCAAGTTTCAACTGGAATAGTGATTTCATGGCAACGAAGAAAACACAGCAGAACAGTGACCTCTCCCTGGATATGCCGGGCAGCGAAGCCGATCTCGACCAGGCGATCGACGATCTGCGCGGCGTGCTGAAGAATGCCGATAGCGACCTGTCGCAGTTTGGCGGCGAGCTGGAGAATGACGGCTTCGCGGCAGGAACGGATCTGGCCGCCTTCGGTGGCGAGATTTCGGATTCCCCTTTCGGCGGCGATGATTTCGGCGGCGATTTCGGCGCCGGCAATGCCAGCCCAGCCGCAGGCATGGATTTCGGCGGCAGCTCTTCGTTCGAGGCGTCATCGGCGCCGCTCGGCAGCGCGCTGACCTCGAACTTCGAGCTTATCATGGACATTCCGATCGATGTCCAGATCATGCTCGGCACCAGCCGGATGCAGGTCTCCAGCCTGATGAACCTCAACGAAGGAGCGACGATCGCTCTCGACAAGAGAATCGGCGAACCCGTCGAGATCATGGTGAACGGCCGCAGAATTGCACGCGGCGAGATTACGGTTCTTGATAACGACGACACCCGATTCGGCGTGAAGCTGATAGAAGTTTTGAGTACGAAAAAAGCCTGATCCCTGTGGGGACGGAGAGGTTAGACCATGATGGACTTTGACGATTTCGGCGGCGCGCTAGCCGGGAAACCGTTGACCCAGGCTGAAAAGGCGGCGGCGGTCCTTCTCGCCATGGGAAAGGGTGTCGCCGGCCGCCTGTTGAAATATTTCACCCAGGCCGAGCTGCAGACTATTATCGCATCTGCCCAGTCGCTGCGCGCCATTCCGCCGGACGAGCTCCTGTCGCTCGTCTCCGAGTTCGAGGACCTCTTTACCGAGGGCGCCGGACTGATGGACAATGCCAAAGCGATCGAGGCCATTCTGGAAGAAGGCCTGACTCCCGACGAGGTGGACAGCCTGCTCGGCCGCCGCACGGCCTTCCAGGCCTACGAGACCTCGATCTGGGATCGCCTCAGCGAAGCCGAGCCGGCATTCGTCGCACAGTTCCTGCTGCGCGAACATCCGCAGACCGTCGCCTATATCCTTTCGATGATGCCCTCCTCCTTCGGCGCCAAGGTGCTGCTGCAGCTTCCCGACAACCGCCGCGCCGACATCATGAACCGGACGGTCAATATGAAGGCCGTCAGCCCGAAGGCGGCGCAGATCATCGAGAACCAGGTGATGACGCTGCTTGCCGAAATCGAGGCAGAGCGCAACGCTGCCGGCTCGACGAAGGTCGCCGATCTCATGAACGAGCTCGACAAGCCGCAGGTCGACACGCTGCTCACCTCGCTCGAATCGATCAGCCGCGAATCGGTCAACAAGGTTCGGCCGAAGATCTTCCTCTTCGAGGACCTTATGTATATGCCCCAGCGCAGCCGCGTCCTGCTGCTCAACGACATTTCGACCGACGTGCTCACCGTATCGTTGCGCGGCTCGCCGGCCGAGATCCGCGAATCGGTTCTGTCCGCCATCAGTCCGCGCCAGCGCCGCATGATCGAATCGGATCTGCAGAGCGGCATGGGCGGCGTCAATCCGCGTGAGATCGCGATTGCGCGCCGTGCCGTGGCGCAGGAAGCGATTCGCCTGGCCAACTCAGGCCAGATCGAGCTCAAGGAGAAAGAAGGCGAAGCTTCGGCCGCCGCCTGACCTTCTGAGACTGTTGACAAATCCGGCCGGCAAACAGCCCGCTGTTGATCGCCGCGCCACAGGCGACTACCCTTCATCGATAGGCCGCGCTCTATGGCGTGTCGCAGAACACTCGGTTTCTGCGGCGCGCCTCAGGTTTTTGTTTTGACGCATCTCGTCATCCCAAAATCGCTGCCCGGTTCGGGGTGGCATGCATGAGCTGCGGCCTGTTTTTTGACGGAGGGCCGCGACTTGGCAGATGATGACAAGGACAGCAAAACAGAAGCCCCGACCGCGAAAAAGCAAACGGATGCCGCGGAAAAAGGCAATGTGCCGTTTTCGCGCGAGCTGTCGATCTTCGCGACCATCCTCGCCACTTTCATCTATCTGGTGTTCTTCCTTCCCGATAGCGTCGGCCGCATGGGCGAAACGCTGCGCGACATTTTCGAGCAGCCCGACCAATGGAAAATCGAGACAGGCCCGGACATTCTGGCGCTCTTCGTCCGGCTCGGCTGGGCGAGCGCGGCGCTGCTGGCACCCGCCTTCATCCTGTTCATGGTCTTCGGCATCGCCTCCTCGATATTCCAGAACCTGCCGACGCCTGTGCTCGAACGGATCAGGCCGCAGGCCTCTCGCATCTCTCCGGTCAAGGGCTGGTCACGGCTCTTCAGCCTGCCCGGCCTCGTCGAGTTCGGAAAGTCACTGTTCAAGGTGGTCGTCGTCGGCGTCGTCCTGTTCTTCGTGCTCAGGAGCGAATATTTCGGCTCGATCGACGCCATGTTCTCCGATCCGCAGACCATCCTCGTGCGGATGATGACGGCGATGCGCAAGATCATCATCGTCATGCTGATCGCCACCGCGATCGTGGCGATCGCCGATCTTTTCTGGACGCGCCATCACTGGTTCACCGAACTCAAGATGACGCGCCACGAGGTGAAGGAAGAAAACAAGCAGGCGCAGGGCGACCCCTTCGTCAAAAGCCGGCAGCGCTCGCTGATGCGCGACCGCGCCCGCCGGCGCATGATCGCCAACGTGCACCGCGCCACGCTTGTCATCGCCAACCCGACGCACTACGCCGTGGCGTTGCGCTATGCGCGTGAAGAGAACGACGCGCCGGTGGTTCTGGCCAAGGGCCAGGACCTGATTGCGCTCAAAATCAGGGAGATCGCCGAGCAGAACGGCATCCCGGTGTTCGAGGACCCGCCGCTCGCGCGCTCCATGTTTGCGCAAGTCTCGGTCGATAGTGTCATACCGTCAGTCTTCTATAAGGCCGTTGCGGAGCTCATACACAGGGTTTACGCCGCAGACGCCAAGAACAAACGGGTAAGATAAGCCGAATGAAAAAATGCCCTCACTCTGCCCAGCGTGAAAAGATCCTCGCAGACGCGATCAGCCCGGTCGCAACCGAACTGCGCCTTCTGGATGCCTCTGACCTCATTTCACTGCTGCGCTTCGAGTATTACGGCAATCTGGCCGATCTCGTCGCTTCAGCGGCGGAGCTTTTCTTTCATCCGGGCACGGTCAATTTCGGCCTCGGCGGAAACTATACGCTGGAATGGGGCGGCAAGCCCGAAGTCGTTCTCGACCTGGAAATCAAGCCGCGCGGCGTCACCGTCTATGCCCAGCTCACCCTTGCCGACAATCATGCCGGCATCGAAATCAACCACATCGCCTTCGAGGACCCCTCCTCCGATCCCGACGAGAACACGGCCTTTCTGGAAAAGAGCCTTCGGCGATCCCGCTACAGCGTGAAACCGCCGCATGCGCTCGCCAGCTGATTTGCCTCAGGGCAATTTCGCCGTCTTACACAAGAAGAGTGCAAGGCGCCGGTTCAGCTAATGTAGCCGAGCCGGATCGCCTTGGCGATCGCCTGGATGCGATTGACGGAATCGAGCTTGATGGTCGCCGAGCCGAGATAGGCATTGACCGTGTGCACGGACAGGCCGAGCTTTTCGGCGATCTCTTCGCTGATGCGGCCATCGCCGGCAAGCTGGAGACAGGCGATTTCTCGTTCGCTCAGCGCTTCGGCGGCGGCCGAGCGGCGTTCGTCGAGCGAGAGCAGATCCATCATGACGTGGCAGCAGCGACCATGCAGCTCGACGATCGTTTCGCTTGAAGGATCGATATCATCGCCGGTGAAAAGGATGAAGCCATTGCCGAGGGCGCCGAGCCGCACCGGGAAGGCAAGGCCGGAGAAAGGCAGAATTCCATCCTTCAGGCGCGTCATGAAGGGCGAGAAATCCGCCGGACCGGGAGCCGCCCGGTCATGAGCGCCGGCCCATGAAACCGGCAGCAGCGACTTTTCGATATGATCAAGAAGAATATCGCCATAGGCATCCGTGAAGGCCTTGGCAAAACCGGCATTCGAAGGTCCCCAGTTCTCGAGCTCACAGACAAGGCGCTGCTTTGCCGGCAGTCCCGAGCCGCTGACACGGTAGATCGCGAAGCCTTGCGCGTCAGCGAGCTTCTGCATCGCGATCAGCCGCGGATAAAGATCCGAACGGCTGGAAATCCTGTTCACCCGAACCATGCGCAGCGGATCGGCGCCGTTCATCGCCCTGCTTGATGGATGTGCCATGGATTCCCCTATACGAGATTGTTGCGGACCGCGAAGGCAATGGCCTCCGACCGGGTCTTGGTCGCCGTCTTGCGCATCACGCTGGTGATGTAATTGTTGATGGTATTGCGGGATATTCCGAGAATCATCGCGATCTCATCGCTGGTCTTGCCCTCGGCGATCCAGAACAGGCATTCCAGCTCGCGGTCAGTCAGTTCGAAATCGCGGTCGACCTTTGCGCCGCCGCAGCGAAGGAAGCTTGCGACGTAGCCGGCAAGCAGTCCCACATCCCGCAGGCGCTCCGGCGACAGGATGAAGCCTTCGCCGAACAGGAACATCAAGGCGAGCCGCGAGCGGCCGACATTGAAGGTCAATGAGCAATATTGGCGGCTGGCACCCTCCGGCACATCGGCGCCTTCGGGCAGAAGCGCGAAATTCGGCTGGAAAACCTGCATGCATTTTTCCAGCTCGGTCGAACGGGCATAGGTGCTGACGAGATCATTGGCGACTTCCTTGACCAGATCGAAGGGCCAGTCGGAGGAAACGATGAAATCCAGGCCGCTTTCCTGGATGAGATCACAACGCGCCAGAAGATAGTGCGAGGCACCGACATATTCCGTCAGTGCACGCAGGCCGGACTGCAACCTGCCAGTGCTGGCGACCCCGTGCAGGCGCTGGATCAGCTCGTCACGCGGCAACAGAGCCGGCGCCACTGCGCTTGCGAAACTCATCATCTGCCTCTCGCCTTTGCTCGCCAGAGCTATGTTCATATCCATCGGCAACGTCCTGCGGCTGAGAAGCGATCACACTCGGTGCAACTGCACTTTTTCTGCAAAGGATTCAATTCGGTCCCGCGAATCCTATTTCGAATCACCTAAGGGTAAGCCAGCCGATGTAAAGTACCATCTCCGACTTCTAGGGATTTACTTTCGCCGCCGTACATGCCTTGATTCGAATGCCGATTATGCGCCTCGACATATATAGGCGAGGCTAAGGTGATTCTGGCTGTGCCGCAACGTTATTCGCGTTTTACGCGAGTGAACCACACAGTTTAATTCGCCTCTGCTGAAGCCCGCCGTGACCCTTGAGGCCCAGCCGGCGCCTTGCCGGGATCGACACTGTTCCGTTGCCCGACAAAGCCTGGCGCCGACACGAAAAGGGCCGGTTTCCCGGCCCTTTCTCATGCTGCGTCGTCGATCGCCCATTTCCTGAGGATTTTGGCGGCGCGCTCCTCGTTGATCTCGACCATGCGGGCAAGCTTTCGTTCCGGGCCCTCCTTGACGCGGCGGTTGAAGTTGCCGTCGTCGTCGCCGAGGCTGAGCAGATCCTCGGTGCTGTCGAAGCCGAAGTCGGATCCGAAGCCGTCCATGAGAGCGCCTCCGGGCGCTCCTGCCGCAGGTGCGAAGTCCGGGAGCTCGAGACCGGCCGCTTCGGGCGTGGCGTCGCCGATAACCGCGCCGTTGCCGCTGACGCTGCGTACCAGCGGCCGCAGCCCCATCCAGACCACCACGAAGGCGACCGCGACGAAGGCGAGGGAGTTGATGATGCCGGCAAGGTTGCGGCTCAGCATATCCATGACGCGGACACCGCCGGTGGCGTCTTCCAGCAGCTGGTTCTCGAGGAAGTCCATCGCCGTGACGGTGACGACGTCGCCGCGCTTGGCGTCGATGCCGGCCGCCGATGCGACGATCTTCTGCATTTCGGCGAGATAAGCGTCGATCTTGGCCTGGTCGGCGGGCTCGCCGACCATCTTGGCGATGCGGCCCTTGTTGACCACGACGGCGATCGAAAGCTTCTCGACCTGATAGCTGTTGCGGGTCGTCGCCGTCGTCTTGCTGTTGATTTCGTAGTTGGTCTGCTCTTCGCGCTTATCCGACTTGTCCTGTGATTCCGGGCCGCCGGAGCCGCCGGCATCAGGGGCCGCCTGGGGAATGTTCTGTTCGACAGTCGTCGCGTTGTCGGACTGCCTCTGCTGCGACTGCTGGGCTTCCTTCGTCGAACGAACCGAACGTTCGACCTTGGATTCGGGATCGTAAACCGTCTCCTGGATCTGTTGAGCATCGGTGTTGAGGTCGGCGGTGACGCTGGAGCGGAAGTTGTCCATGCCGAGGAAAGGCGCTAAGGCCTTGTCGATGTTGGATTCGACTTCCTGCTGAACATTCTGGACGATGTCGAGCGAACGGTTCAGCGAGCTGTTGCTCGCTTCGTCGCCGGACGCGAGCAGCTGGCCGGCAGAATCAAGAATCGTGACGTCATCGACATCAAGCCCCGGCACGGCCGAGGCGACGAGGTGACGGATCGAGGTCGCCGCGCCGCGCCCGGTGGCGGCGCTGGCGCGAATCATCACGGAGGCGGTCGGTTTCTGCTCCGCCTTCCGGAAGTTTCCGACCTCCGGCATGACGATATGGACGCGCGCGGCCGTTATGCCCGAGATCGACTGGATGGTGCGTGCGATTTCGCCTTCCAGCGCTCGAACCCGCGTCACTTCCTGCATGAAGGAGGTCAGGCCGAGGGAGCCGACGTTGTCGAAGAGTTCATAGCCGGCATTGGCGCTGTTCGGCAGACCACGCTCGGCAAGCATCAGGCGGGCCTTGCCGGTCATGCCAGCCGGAACCGTGATGCTGGCGCCGTCCGTGCCGACCTGGAAATTGATGTTGGCTTCGGCAAGCGCCGTGCTGATCTGGTTGAGATCGGGAGCGTCGAGACCGACATAGAGCGTTTCTTGGGCCGGTTTGTTGACGAAAAGGGCAGCCGCAAGGATGATTGCGATGGAAACGGCGCCGACGCCTCCGAGAATCATCAGGCGTGTCCGGCCCAGGGCGCCAAAGTTCTTAAAGATCTGAACTAATTGATTTAACAGATTCATTCTGTTCTCGCACGATCCGTCAAAGACAAAGGAGGCTTATTGCCTCATCCGACGAATAATCGGCGAAACTTGTGCGAGCGTTTCGTAAGGAGCGCGCGAGAGCGAAAGGCTGAAGCATGTCGCGCAGCGATTTTGCGAGAACGACGTGCGTGAAAGGGACCTGAGGCGCGAGAAGCGGCGTTGAAAAACTGCGCGCTTCAGAAGAAGTCGAAGTCGCCGGCGGCCTTGCTCAGCGGCTGCGAATGACCGTGGCGCGTCGAGCCGCCCAGCGCCTTCTGCATCTCCGCCAGCTTGACGAGGCTGAGGGCGGTCGCGACGTCGACCGTCCAGCCGAGCGGGATTTCGCCGGTGATGGTGTCGATGAATTCGGCAAGGCCGCGTGACTTCTGCACGGCCAGATCGATGCCCTGCATGACCTTCATGGCGTCAGGCGAATTCAGAATTTCAGCGCCGCCTAGTTCGAGAAGCTGCGGTTCGATGCGCTCGATCAGGTAGGCCACATCGTGGAGTTCCGAAACGATGCGCATCAGGATGTCGCTCAGCGCTTCGACAGGCGCGGGCGGCTCCATCACCGGAGTAAATGTCATATGAAAATCCTCGCCATCAAAAAAATTCGATACTGGTTTCGGCGGGCTTCTGCGGAGCGGCGGGACGCTGCTGCTCGAGAGCGACGGTTCTCTGCGTTTCGGCGCCGGTCAACGGGTATTGCCGGGCCCGACCGGAGACCGGCCAATATTCGAGCTTGCGCCCGTGCTCTCCGCCTGTGGAGGAGCCGACCACCGGAATGCCTTCATCCCTCAGGAACTGCATGGCGAAGGTCGCATTCTGCTCACCGACATTGGAGAAAGTCGAGATCGTCTTTGCGCCGCCGAAGATCTTTGCCTCCAGCCGGTCGCGCCGGGCGCCCTGCTTCAGGAGACCGTTGATCAGCAGTTCCATCAGATGCACGCCGTAGCGTGTGGCATCGCCGCCTGATGTCGGCGACGTCGCCGAACCGGGCAGCAGAAAGTGGTTCATGCCGCCGACACCGGCGACGGGATCTCTGAGGCATGCAGCCACGCACGAGCCGAGAATGGTCGAGAGGACCGCATTCGGATCGCTCAGAACCTTGTACTCGCCTTGAATGATGTGCACGCGGCGGGCTGCCCCCTCAACGATCATTTCAAAGCTCCAAACACGGCTTCAATGGCCGCTTTCATCTTCTCGATCGTAAACGGCTTGGCGAGCACGTTGTTGGCGCCGAGCTGAGCCGCCTTCTGCACCAGCGCGCGATCGCCCTGGGCGGTGAGGATAATGAAGGCCGCCTTCTTGGTGTTTGGATTGGTGCGCACGGCCTGAAGGAAGCCGATGCCATCCATCTTCGGCATGTTGAAATCGGAGATCACCAGGTGGTGCGGCTGCTCGGTCATGATCTTCATGCCCTGCTCGCCGTCGCCTGCGGATGTGATCTGCTTGAAACCGAGCTGGGTCAGCGCGTCGCTGAGCAGCAACCGGCTCGTTACCTGATCATCGACGATCAGAACTTTGATTTTCTCCGCGATCGACATTATTCGGTCCCTTCCTTTCGGGCGGCTGTCAATTTCAATATTTCTTCACCGATGGCAGTCAGTGGCAGCTGCTGCTCGACGGCGCCAAGTTCGTGAGCAACCCTTGGCATTCCGTAAACGACGCAGGTTTTTTCGTTCTGGCCGAGTGTTCTGGCGCCCGCGTGGCGCATTTTCAACAATCCGGCGGCGCCATCGCGGCCCATTCCGGTCAGAATCACGCCGACGGCGTTGCGGCCTGCGAGTTCCGCGACCGAATCAAAGAGCACGTCCACGGACGGGCGGTGACCGTTGACCGGCGCCCGGTCGACGAGACGGCAGCACGGCGCGGAGCCGCCGCTGACCTGGAGATGACGTTCGCCGCCCGGCGCCAGGTAGATCTTGCCGATCTCGAGACGGGCGCCATCGGTCGCTTCCTGCACCACCGGCGCGCAGAGACGGTTCAGCCGTTCGGCGAAACTCTTGGTGAAGGTCGGCGGCATATGCTGAGTGATGACGGTCGGCGGGCAATTTGCCGGGAATTTCTGCAGCACGGCGATCAGCGCTTCGACGCCGCCGGTCGACGAGCCGATCGCGACGATCTTGCGGCCGACGCGGAAATCGGCGACGGAGGGCGGGGGCGTGACAGCGGCGGCCGGTTGGGAGAACTGACGCTGCGTGCGCGCGGCCGCCTTGACCTTCTCGGCGAGATCGCCGAACGGCCTGGGTTCGCCGGGACCGGGCTTGCCGACGCAATCGAAGGCGCCGATCTCAAGCGCCGCAAGCGTCGCTTCGGCGCCGCGATGCGTCATCGTCGACACCATGATCACCGGCATCGGCCGCAGCGTCATGATCTTTTCAAGGAAATCGAGGCCGTTCATATTCGGCATCTCGATGTCGAGCGTCACGACGTCCGGATTCAGCCGCTTGATCGCCTCGCGCGCTTCCAGTGCATCGCCGGCCTGGCCGATGACGCTGACTTCCGGGTCGGAGCTCAGCACTGCGGTAATCAGACCCCGCATGGTCGGCGAGTCGTCAACAACGAGAACTCTTGCCGGAGCGCTCATGCCTTCCTCCCGAGACCCTTGGTCGTGTAGCGATAGGTCGTGATGCCGATATTGTCGAAGACGTGCTTCGCCTCACCGGAGACGCGCTCGGAATGGCCGATATAGAGATGGCCGCCCTCCGGCAGCAGGCCGGCGAAACGCTGCCAGATCTTCATCTGCGTCGGCTCGTCGAAATAGATGACGACGTTGCGGCAGAAGATGACGTCGAACTTGCCCTTGAACGGCCACTGCGCCATCAGGTTCAGCTCATTGTAGGTGATCAGCCGCTTGACGCGGTCGTCGACCTGGAACTTGCGCCGGCCCTGCACCTCGACTTCGCTGAACCATTGCTTGCGCATGGCGGGCGACACGGTTTCGAGCGCGCTCTCGTCATAGGCACCGGCCCGGGCGATGGCGAGGATTTTCGGGTCGATGTCGGTCGCCAGGATCTTAAAGTCGTAATCGGCGACATTCGGCATCAGCGACAGCACGGTGAGCGCGATCGAATAGGGTTCCTGCCCGTCGGAGGAAGCGGCCGACCAGATGCGCACCCTGCCGCCCGCTCTCGCCCGCTGCAGCAGCTCCGGCAGCACATGATCGCGCAGATGCTCGAAATGATGGTTTTCCCGGAAGAAGCGGGTGAAATTGGTCGTCAGATGCGACAGCATTTCGCGGCGCGGCGCCGCCCCCGCCGGCGACGCGACGAGGTCGCAATATTCCCGGAAGCCGGAAAGGCCGAGATTGCGGATATGTTTCGACAGACGCGAATAGACGAGCGAAGCCTTCGTCTCGTTGAGGAAGATGCCGGCATCCGAGTAGATCATGGCGGCGATTTCCGTGAGGTCGCGGCGGGTCAGCGGATATTCTCCGCTCGCCAGCACCTCGTCGGCTCCCAGCCTCTGATCCTTTGCACCCATTGCACTCATGCGGCTTCGCTTTCGGTCTCGGAAAAGAGGGCTTCAAGTTCGATCAGGCAGATCATGCGCTTGTCGATGGCAAGAATGCCTCGGGCAAATTGGCGCTCGAGGTCGGAGGAGATTTCCGGCGTCGGCTGAATGATCTCGTCAGTCACTGTCAGAATGTCGGAGACGGCATCGACCAGGAGGCCGACGACCTTGCGACGGACCTGGGCGACGATGATGACATGACGAGCTGTGGGATCGGCCGGCTTCATGCCGAGGCGGGCGGCGAGATCGATGATCGGCAGCACCGCGCCGCGCAGGTTGATGACACCAAGCATATAGGCAGGCGAGTGCGGCATCGCGGTCGCCGGGGTCCAGCCCCGGATTTCGCGAACCGACATGATGTTCACGCAAAATTCCTGATCGCCGATGCGGAACGCGATCAGCTCGCGGTTCCCTTCGTTCAGACTTTTCACGGAATACGACATTGCCTTATCCTACCGCTGCCAATGACATTTCCGCTTTGAGCGACTGGCCGCGCGAAGCGCCGACAACCGCGTCGACGTCCAGGATGAGAGCGACGCGCCCGTCGCCGAGGATGGTGGCGGCGGCAATGCCCGGCACGTGGGTGTAGTTGGCTTCCAGGCTCTTGATGACCACCTGGCGCTGTCCCTGGATGGCATCGACCATCAGGGCGCGCTGGCCGCCGCCTTCGGATTCGACCAGAAGCGCCACACCCTCGACCGGATTGGCCTGAGTCGCGCGGAAATTCAGGATGCGGCCGACGTCGACCAGCGGGCAGAAAGAGTTGCGGATCGAGATCAGCCGGTGGTTGGCGCCGAAGGAATGGATCGCGGAGGCTTCCGGCTGCAGGGTTTCGACGATCGCGGTCAGCGGCACGACCAGCGTCTGGCCGGCGACGGTGACCACCATGCCGTCGAGAACGGCGAGCGTCAGCGGCAGGCTCATGGTGAAGACCGAGCCGTGGCCCGGCTTGGAGGTGATGTTGATGCGGCCGCCGAGCGCCTGGATCGAGCGCTTGACGACGTCCATGCCGACGCCGCGGCCCGATATGTCGGAGATCTTGTCTGCCGTCGAGAAGCCCGGAAGGAAGATCAGGTTATCGATTTCCTCATCCGACAGGTTGGCGTCGGCCGGGATGAGATCGTTGTCGATCGCTTTCTGGCGGACCTTCTCGCGGTTGATGCCGGCGCCGTCGTCGGCAAGCTCGATCAGGATGCGGCCCGAACGGTGCTTGGCGGTGAGGCGAACCGTGCCTTCGGTGTTCTTGCCGGCGGCGGCGCGCTTTTCCGGTGTTTCGATGCCGTGGTCGACGGCATTGCGGATCATGTGGGTCAGCGGCTCGGCCAGCTTGTCGATAACCGTCTTGTCGACTTCGGTATTCTCACCTTCGGTGATCAGGCGGATCGACTTGCCGGTCATGTCGGCGATTTCGCGGACGATACGCGACATGCGCTGGAAGACCGGCTTCACCGGTTGCGCGCGGATCGCCATGACCGAGTCCTGGATCTCACGGGTGAGCTGCTGCAGCTCTTCCAGGCCCATGTTGATCGAGGAGGTGCCGGTCGTATCGTTTTCGATGACGCTCTGCGACAGCATCGCCTGGTTGATGACCAATTCGCCGACGAGATTGATCAGCCGGTCGACGCGGTCGAGATCGACGCGGATCGTCTGGCCGGCGCCGGCAGCATTGTTCTGGGCGGCGGCATTGGCCGCGGCGGCTGCAGCCGATTCCTTCTTCTCGACGCGGGAGGCGGCGGCCGCCATCTGCGTGACGTTGGAAGCAGTTTCGGCGGCGGCAACGGCAGCGGCCGTGTCTTCGGACCGTGCAGCGGAAACGCCTTCCGTTGCGTCGGTCTCGTCCAGGATCGACAGGTCGAAGGGAACCGGCACCATCGGCAGTTCCTCGTTGCTCGAAACGTCGCCACCGGTCTCCTCGACCGGCTTCACCGTCAGTTCGCAATCCCACTCGGCGAATTCGAAGACGGCACGGATGGCATCCTCGCCCTTGTCGGTCTTGAGCGTGACGTTCCAGAAGAAATAGGCAGCCTCCGGATCGAGTTCCTCGAGGCCCGGCAGCTCATCCGTATTGCAATAAATGGTCATTTCACCGAGGCGCGAAAGGTCGCGCAGCAGCAGGGTGGCGTCATTACCCTTCGAATAGAGTTCGTGGCGCGGCTTGAAGGTGATCTCGTAGGCCGGCAGGCCGGTCTCTGCGCCGTCCTCATCACCGAAATCGTCGAAGGAAAAGGGGATTGGCTGGAAGCCGCTGTCGTCGGTCGGCTTGGGGGCCGACGCCGGAGCGGCCGGAGCCGCCTTTGCGGCGGCCTTGGGCGCAGGCGCTTCAGCCGAAGGAGACGGCAGCTCACCATTGGCCAGCGCTTCCAGCTCCTTGACGAGGCCGCGGCTGCGGCTCTCATCGACGCTGCCGCCGTCGCGTGCGGCATTGGTCAGGTCGGCGAGCACGTCGGCCGACTTCAGCATCACCTTCAGGACGTCCTGGTTCGGCTCGAGCTTGTTGGAACGAACGCAATCGAGAGTGGTCTCGAACACATGGGCGAAGGCAACCAGATCATCAAGGCCGAAGGCGCCGGCGCCCCCCTTGATCGAATGCACGGCACGGAATACCGCATTGACGGTTTCCGGGTCGCGATCGCCATCGTTCATTTTCAGAAGACCGGATTCCAGCTCGGCGAGCTGTTCCTCGCACTCCTGGAAAAAGATCTCTTTGATTTCGTTCATATCCATAGGAGCAAATCCTGGGTTTAAGCGGTTACACGCTCAATTGCATCGATCAGCTTGGCCGGGTCGAAAGGCTTGACGATCCAGCCGGTGGCGCCGGCCTGGCGGGCGCGGTTCTTCTTTTCCGCGTCGCTCTCGGTCGTCAGGACCAGGATCGGGATCGCCCGATATTTTTCGTTGCGGCGGACACCTTCGATGAAGCCGAAACCGTCGAGGCGCGGCATGTTGATGTCGGTTACGATGACGTCAGGATTGGACTCTTCGAGAACCTCGAGACCCTCGACGCCGTCTTCCGCCTGGATCGTCTCGAAGCCGGCATTGTTCAGCGTCACGAGCAGCATGTTTCGGATGGTGCGGGAATCATCCACGGTCAGTACTTTTTTCTTCATTGCCGAATCTCCTTGGCAAGCAGGTGGTCAATATTGACGCCAACCAGCTGCATGGTTTTGTGAAATGCGTCGGACACCTTGGAGAAGGTGAACGGCTGCTTGTCTTGCTCCCAGGTCTTCTCGGCGGACATCAGGACCTGAGCGCAAAGAGCCCCGATCCGCTCAACGCCCGATGCGTCGATCGAAAGACCGCTGCCCCTCAGAGAAATGAGTTTTTCACGCAAGGCGGAAGCCTCGTTGAGATCGAGCACCGCTGTCAAATTCAGCGTCTTGCCACTCTTCTTTGCCACCATCAGCTTGTCCTTGTCCCCTTGTCCCCGGCTCGAAAAGATGAGCTGCGGCGATCATCCGATAGGTTAGTAAACATTCCGCCCACCTCCGACGCTTGCGAGCGACCGCGGAAGGCCAAAATCGTCATTTTCGTATTCGTCTTCGACCGCAGGACGGGCAACCGCTTCGATCGCGCGGGACGGCGTTGCGCGAACCGAGCCCAGGCGCCCGGAATGCGCATTTTCCCTGGCGATGCGGAATTCGCGAATCGTCTGGCCGAGCTCGAGAATGACAGTATGCAGGTGGTCGGCGCCTTCGGCGGAACGTTCGGCCAAACCGGCACTGTCCGCCACCTCTGCGCCGAGACCCTTGACGTCGGCCGCCAGGCCGTCGAGGCTTGCGGCATGCTCGCCGGTCCTGGTGGCGACGCCTGATATGGCGGCGTTGATGTCGGTGACCTGCCGCACGATGCTGCCGATCGATTCCTGTGTACGTGCGACCATCTGCACGCCGGCGTCGACCTGCGCCTTGGTCGTTGTCACCAGCGTCTTGATCTCGCGGGCGGCGTCGGCCGAGCGCTGGGCAAGCGCACGGACTTCCTGGGCGACGACGGCAAAGCCGCGGCCTGAATCGCCGGCTCGAGCCGCCTCGATGCCGGCATTCAGCGCCAGAAGATTGGTCTGGAAGGCGATCTCGTCGATCGCGCCGATGATCTGGCCGATCTTCTCGGCCGACTGCTCGATATCGGCCATGGCGCTGATCGCGCGGCCGACGACTTCGCCGCTTTGCTCGACCGCAGCGCGGGTCGAGGCGGCCGCCTGTTCGGCGGCGCGGCTGTCGGCGGCGCCGTCGCGCACGCTGCCGGCAATGCCGACAAGGGCGGCGGCGGAAAGCTGCAGCCGGTCGGCCTGGCCGGACGCCGTGCCGGCGAACTGCCGCGACAGGTCGGCAAGCGAAACCGTTGCCGCTTCAGCCTTATCTGTGCGTCCGGTTACGGCGGCGAATTCTGCCTGGAGGCCGTCCAAGGCGCCGTTCAGGGCGGCGGCGATCCCGGCATAGGCGCCGTCGGGGTCGACAGGCGCGCGTCGCGTCAGGTCGCGGGCGGCGAGGCCCTCGATGACCTCACCGAAGATCCGCGCGATTTCCGCTTCACTTCCGGCGCGCTGATCAGCGAGCGCACGGCTCTGGGCGGCTCGCAGCGCATTGAAGCGAAGCGAAACGGCGATTTCCACGTCGACCATGACGATGCGGATGATCGCGGTCATCAGATCGGACATTTCGCGGGCGCGGCGCCTGGCCGAGGGCAGCAGGGGCCGACCGGCGATCTCCTCGACGAGGCCGGAAAGGACATGCTCCAGCATGACGCCGTGGCCGGCCACGTGCCAGCGCGGGTCGAGGCCCATTTTGCTTTCGGTGTCGGCGAGAACCTTGACGCGCTCGGCATAGAGGCTGTCGAAGCGCGCATCCGTCAGCACGTCCCAATGCGAGGACTGCAGATCATGCAGACGATCGACCTGTCTGTCGCTCTCGAAATTGCGCGCAGCGTCGGGATAGGACTGGAACCTGTGGAAGAGATCGCGCAGACCGGCTTTCAGACGCGCTTCGAGGGCCGGCCGGTTACGGCGCACCAGTTCGCACTGATCGGCATCGAGACCGGCAAAACGCAGGCGGTCGCGCAAGCTGCCTGCCTGCGCTCCACGAGCCTGATCTGATGGCATGTCCTGCCTCAACGCCTGTCCCCGACCCACTTTCCAGGCGAATGCCCGGCAAAAAACTTTTGCAGCATTCGATGAACGCAAGCGCGGAGCCGGTCTTCACCACCGGCGACGACCGGCAGGTAAAAGCCCTTGATCAGCTATGTTTCGAAGCTGTCTGAAGAGATGGATACCGGATCGACCCGGTACGGCGGTACGGCGTCATGCCTGCTGGGAACGAGCACATCTTCCCATTCCGACGTGTAACCCAATGTTTATGGTAAATTCCTTGCCCGAAGGTTAATACGCCTTTCCAGGAGCAGGCTTTTGGAGCAATTCAAGGCAGTTCGCAGGAAATACTTCCACGGAGTTGCACGGCTGCTACAAGGCACACGCAAGCTCCGTGTTATAGGCCGGTCGACAACCAAGACATGACGTCGACAAGGACAGAGCAATGATTGTTCTCGGATTGGGTTCCTGCTTGATCGCAATGGGCGTACTTGCCGCCATCGCCCGTCTCGATTTCCTCGCGGCAAACCGCGACATCCGCATGCTTCGGGTGTTCTGAAGCCCCTCTGGCTCCAAGCCGATCCATTCCATTCCCCGTTGGCAGTCCGGCGCCTTTGGTGTAATCGCACTCGCGCCTTTCATGTCAGCGGAACACTCGGTTCATGTCCCCCAGATCTGGTCTCCTCATCGTTTTCGGCTTCACGCTCTGGCGTGTCGTCACGCTGCATTTCGATGCCACAGACCTGTTTGTCGACGAGGCACAGTACTGGTTCTGGTCGCAGAATCTCGATCTCGGCTACTATTCGAAACCGCCGATGATCGCCTGGGTGATCCGGGCGATGACGGAGCTTTCCGGCTCCAACGCCATCTATTTCATCAGGCTTCTCGGACCGCTGATCCACATGGCGGCGGCACTGGTGCTGATGAAGGTGGCAAAGCGTTTCGTCGGGCCTGAGATCGAAGGCTGGACGGGCGCCACCTACATTACGCTTCCCGGCGTAGCACTTTCTTCGGTGTTCTTCTCGACCGACGTGATCCTGCTGTTCTTCATCGCGATCACCTTGCTCGCCTATTTCGGCCTGACGCAGCGGCGCTCCGTCGGGCTGGCGCTCGTCATGGGCCTCGGCGTCGGCCTCGCCTTCCTGACGAAATATGCCGTGCTGTTCGTCGTACCGGGCGGCGCAATCGCCCTCCTGCTCATTCCGTCGGCGCGCATCGCGGTTCGGGACTTCATCATCGCTGTCGCGGTCGCGGCTGTCGTCGCCTTGCCGAACCTCTGGTGGAACCTGCAACACGACAATACGACGGTGCGCCATACGCAGGATATCGCCCATTGGAGCGACCTCGGCATCAATCTGCGCCGCGGGCTCGAATTCTTCTCCGCCCAATTCGGCGTGGTCGGACCGATCATTTTCTTCGCAATGCTCTGGGCGGTCTATCGTATGATCAAGGGCCGGAGCGACGACCGCGAAAAGATGCTGATCTGGCTGTCGATGCCGGTGGTGGTGCTGATCACGCTGCAGGCGACGGTCGCGAAAGCCTATGCCAACTGGGCCGTAACCGCCTATGTCGCCGGAACCATTCTTGCCGTCTGGCTGCTTTACCGCATGTGGCCGAAGGGGCTTAGGCTGTCGCTCACCATCAACGGCATCGCAAGCCTGCTCTTTCCGCTGGCGACCATCTTTCCGCAGCAATTGCTGCTGCCGAACGGCGACGAATTGATGAAGCGCTATCTCGGCCGCGCCGAGGTCAGCCGCGAGGCGGGAGCCCTTGCAGCTCAGGCCGGCACCGATATCATCGTCACCAATAATCGCGACATGGTCGCCGATCTCTTCTATACGCTGCGCGACGCACCCTACCGGATCTACGCCCGAGCTCCCGCGGGACTTCCGGAGAGCTATTACGAGCAGGAGTTCGCGCTGCCCGCCGACGCCACAGGCAAGGTGCTTTTCCTGACGGACGCCCCCCTCACCTGTGCCACGGAAACGCCGGAGGTCCTGAAGAGCTGGCAGCCGACCGCGGGCTATTACAAGGGCAAGGCGCTTTACATCTACAAAGTCTCCGCCGGCTGCCTGGCGCCCTGAGCCGGCTTCGGCCTGTTCAATTGGGCAGGCAGAGGCCGGTGCCTGCCCCTTCGATCTCGACGAACCTGACACCACCCCTTTCGAAAGCGAGACGCAGCTGCGCCTCCGTCGCGCGGTGGATGTCGTGGTGGCGCCCCTCGTAATCGCGGATGGTGCTGCGCGAGACGGCGGCTCTTTCAGCCAGATCGGCCTGGGTCCAATCCAGCAGGCCGCGCGCCGCGCGGCAGAGAGCCGGGGTGAGAATTGTTTCCCTTGCGCCTTGACCCATGATTTCATGTTACCCATATTGGTCGAGATAGACCATATATGTCACATTGCAAACAGGATTTCCAGATCGGGAGACAGCAATGCCGCACGATACGCCCTTGATTTCGACAATCGTCGGCGGCCTCGTGCTGGCTTTCATCTTCGGCGCGCTTGCTCATCGGCTGCGCATGCCGCCGCTCGTCGGCTATCTCATCGCCGGCGTGCTGGTGGGGCCGCACACGCCGGGTTACGTGGCGGATCAAAGCCTTGCGCCGGAGCTTGCCGAAATCGGCGTCATCCTGCTGATGTTCGGCGTCGGGCTGCATTTCTCTCTCAAAGACCTGCTGTCGGTACGCGGCATCGCCCTGCCCGGCGCGGTCGCGCAGATCGGCTTTGCGACTTTGCTCGGCTGGGGCCTCGGCGCCTTGATGGGCTGGCCGACCGGCGGCGGCCTGGTCTTCGGCCTGGCGCTTTCGGTCGCTTCTACTGTCGTGCTGCTGAAGGCGCTGCAGGAGCGCCGGCTGGTGGAGACGGAGCGCGGCAGGATCGCCGTCGGCTGGCTGATCGTCGAAGACCTCGCCATGGTGCTGGCGCTGGTGCTGATCCCGGCGGCAGCCAGCATCGGCGGCGGCCATGGCCCGGTCGAGCCGCTGTCGGCGGGTCTGAACAGCCTGCTCGGCCTCGATCTCGGCATCGGCGGTATGATCGCCATGACGCTGGTCAAGGTGGCGCTGTTCGTGGCGCTGATGCTGGTCTTCGGCCGCAAGCTCATTCCCTGGATGATGCACCGCATCGCCCACGCCGGCTCGCGCGAGCTCTTCCGGCTCGGCGTGCTCGCCATCGCGCTTGGCGTTGCCTTCGGCGCGGCGAAGCTGTTCGGCGTGTCCTTGGCGCTCGGCGCCTTCTTTGCCGGCATGGTGCTGGCCGAAAGCGAACTCAGCCACCGCGCCGCCCAGGAAAGCCTGCCACTGCGGGACGCCTTTGCCGTGCTCTTCTTCGTCTCCGTCGGCATGCTGTTCGATCCGAACATCCTGCTCGACAGGCCGCTGCCGATCCTCGCCACCGTCTTCATCATCGTCATCGGCAAGTCCGTCGCCGCCTTTCTGATCGTGCTCGCCTTCAGGAAGCCGGCCGGCACGGCGCTGACGATTTCAGCAAGCCTCGGTCAGATCGGCGAATTCTCCTTCATCCTCGCCGCTCTCGGCGTCGAACTCGGGCTGTTGCCGGAGGAGGGCCACGACCTGATCCTTGCCGGCGCCATCATCTCGATCATCCTCAATCCGCTGCTGTTCTTCCTCTGCGACCGCATGCGGCCTGTTCTCGAAGGTGCAAGGCGCGAGGAAGCTGTAGCCGACCCCGCTTCCGCCGCGGATGCGGGTGCCGCTCAGGAGCAGGTGCCGCCTGAGGACGACGCCGTGCGTCCGACCACGCTTGCCGGCCACGCCATCCTCATCGGTTACGGCCGGGTCGGCCGGATCGTCGGGCAGAATCTCAAATCGTCAGGCACGCCCTTCCTCGTCATCGAGGATTCCGACAAGCGCATCGGCGAATTGAAAGCGCAAGGGATCGAAGCCTTCATGGGCAATGCGGTGGCGCAGGAGACGCTCGATCTCGCCAATCTTTCGGCTGCGCGCAGCCTTGCCATCGCCATCCCGAACGCCTTCGAGGCCTGCCGCATCGCCGAGCAGGCGCGCAGCGTCAATCCCTCGATCCTCATCGTCGCCCGCGCCCATTCCGACGCCGAGGTCGACGAGCTGAAGCAATACGGCGCCGACACCGTCATCATGGGCGAACGCGAAATCGCACTTGGCATGGTTGACCGGCTGGCTCAAGTGCATCATGAGAGTGTTTCCTATGAAGACAGGCAGGAGCCTGCTACAATCATCCCGACGGGCACTGCTCCGCCGGAACGAGAATGAGAGATTGGCGCGCTTTTGAGCCGATACGGGAGTGACATCGCCGGGACGGAGGAGATGGAGCTGGATCAGCACCGTCTACAGAGCCGTATCGCTGCCTCCCTTCTCATCGCCATTCTTGCCTATATCGGCCTGCTTTTCGGCGGCAATCTCATCATTGCGCCGGCAACCGCCGTCAACACGCTTTCCTCTTCCGGCCGCGATCCGCAGCCGCCGCAACTGAGCGCGCGCGATGCCGTACGTGGGGTGCTTGCCGCCGAGCGCAAACTTGCGCCGAAACAGACCGCCTACGACGCTGGACCGCCGGCCCTTGCCGCCACCCCTGCCGTCGATTTTACCGGCTGGAACGTGACCGCTCCTCTTGCGGCATTCGAACCTCCGCTTCATCCGGCAGTTTCCAGGACCCATCAGCCGCGCGCACCGCCGATCGCCGCCTGAGGCTGGCGCCGCGCGGCGCTTCCGACCATTGACGACATGCCGCCAGCGCTCGCGCGCCGGCCCCCGATTATCTAAGGAATACAACATGCGCACTTCACCATGGCTGGTGTTCACCTATACGGTGATCATCGTGATCGGCCTATTCATCGCCCTGCCGAACGTCCTGCCGCAGTCCGTCCTTCAGCGCATTCCGGCATGGCTGCCGCATGATCAGGTGTCGCTCGGCCTCGACCTTCGCGGCGGCTCGCACCTCGTTCTGGAAGTCGACGAGGCTGATCTGACCAAGGAGCGGCTGCAATCGCTGCTCCAGGACGCGCGCCGCGTGCTGCGTGAAAAGGGCATCCAGCCGAAGGCCGTCGTGCGCAGCCAGAACCAGATCGTCGTGACGCTCGCCGATGCCGGGCAGAGCGATGCCGCTGTCACCGAACTTAGGACGCTCGCCAATCCGATCAGTACAGGCCTCAGCGCTGGGAAGGCCGATCTCGATGTCACCGCGAATGGCGCGACCATCACCGTCGGCTTCTCGCCGGCCGGCATCTCCGCCAATGTCGACAACGCCGTCCAGCAGAGCCTTGAAGTCATCCGCCAGCGCGTCGACCAGGTCGGCGTCTCCGAGCCGACGATCCAGCGTATCGGCGGCAACCGCGTGCTCGTCCAGCTTCCGGGCGCGCAGGATCCGTCGCGCCTGCGCGAACTTCTGGGCTCCACGGCCAAGATGTCGTTCCACATGCTGGCGCCTAACAACCAGCCCGGCCCCGGCGTCACCATGATGCAGGATGACGAAGGCCGATCCTATCCGGTGCTCGACCGCGTCGAAATCTCGGGCGACCGCCTTTCGGATGCCCGCGTTAGCTTCGATCCCAACACGCGCGAACCCATCGTCAGCTTCCGCTTCGACAGCGCCGGCGCAACCCGCTTTGCCGAGATCACCCGCCAGAATGTCGGCAATCCCTTCGCCATCGTCCTCGACGACAAGGTGCTGAGCGCCCCCGTCATCCGCGAGCCGATCACCGGCGGTTCGGGCCAGATCTCCGGCAACTTCTCGGCCGACAGCGCCACGACGCTTGCCGCCATGCTGCGCGCCGGCGCCCTGCCCGCCAAGCTGACCGTCATCGAGGAGCGCACCGTCGGCGCCGACCTCGGCGCCGATGCGATCAAGATGGGCATCTATTCCGGCATCGTCGGCTTCGTCCTCGTCGCGGCCTTCATCTTCGTGCTCTACGGCACCTGGGGCATTCTGGCCAACGTGGCCCTGCTGATCCACACGATCCTGACCTTCTCGGCCCTGACGCTGGTCGGCGCGACGCTGACGCTGCCGGGTATCGCCGGCGTCGTTCTCGGCATCGGCCTCGCGGTCGACGCGAACGTCCTCATCAACGAGCGTATTCGTGAAGAGACCCGCAAGGGCAAGGGCGCCTTTGCCGCCATCGATACGGGCTTCAATCGTGCCTATTCGACCATTATCGACGGCAACATGACGGCTCTGATCGCTGCGGCCATCCTGTTCTGGTTCGGATCCGGGCCGGTTCGCGGCTTTGCCGTGACCATGGCCCTCGGCCTGATCATCTCGATGTTCACCTCGGTCGCCTTCGTTCGCGTCGCGATGATCGAGATTACCCGCCGCCGCAGGTTCAAGGTGCTGAACATCCGGCCGTTGATCCCCTTCAGCCCTTATGACAAGCACATCCAGTTCATGAAGGCGCGCTTCTTCGGCGTCACCGTTTCGGCGCTGCTTTCGATCGCCTCCGTCGTGCTCTTCATCCATCCCGGCCTCAACTACGGCGTCGATTTCCGCGGCGGCATCCAGATGTCGGTCAAGACGAAAGAGGCGGCCGATCTTGCGAAGTTCCGCGAGGGTCTCGATAGTCTCGGCCTCGGCGAAATCACGCTGCAGACCTTCGGCGACAACAACAGCATTCTCGTTCGGGCGCAGCGGCAGGAAGGCGGCGAAGAGGCGCAGACGGCTGCGGTGACCAAGCTGAAGGCAGAAGTCGCCAAGATCGATCCGAGCGCCACTGTCGAAGGCACCGACGTCATCGGTCCGAAGGTCAGCGGCGAGCTTGCCTCGGCCGGCATCCTGTCGGTCGTAATCGCCAGCTTGGCTATGCTCATCTATATCTGGGTGCGGTTCGAATGGCCGTTTGCCGTCGGCGCCATCGTCACGCTGGTGCTCGACGTCACCAAGGCGATCGGCTTCTTCGCCATCACCGGGCTCGACTTCAACCTCACGGCCATCGCCGCCATCCTGACGCTCGTCGGCTATTCGGTGAACGACAAGGTCGTCGTCTACGACCGCATGCGCGAAAACATGCGGCTCTACAAGTCGATGCCGCTGCGCGAGATCATCGACAAGTCGATCAACGAGACCCTGGCGCGAAGCCTCTACACAAATGCGACGGCCTTCCTCGCCCTGGTGCCGATGGCGATCTGGGGCGGCAGCGCCGTTTCGAGCTTTGCGATCCCGATGGTCTTCGGCATTCTGGTGGCCGGCGCGTCGTCGATCTTCATCGCCGCACCGATCCTGCTGTTCCTAGGCGACTGGCGCCGCCGCCATGCCAAGGCGGCACTGGCAACCGATGCGGCAGCCGAAATCATCCCGCCGGAAGAGGGCCGCTCGCGCAAATCGGCGAGCTGAAAACGGGTTGTTAACGCATCCTTGAAGAGGGCGCCGGTTGCAGAGCCGGCGCCCTCTTTTTATTGTTGCCTATTGCCAGGATAAAATTATGCAGCAATTCAAGATATTACAGCGTCCGTCGCGTGGCTGAAAGAGAGCGCGACGCCGCAGCAGAGATCGGGGAAACCGCCAGATGTCACCCAACCCGACGAAACCGCTTGAGAGCAATATTGCCGGCGATAACGAGGAGCGCATCAAGCGCTTTCTCGCAACCGCCTCGCACGACCTGCAATCGCCGCTGCGCCATATCGCCATGTATGCCGAGCTGCTGCTCGACGACCTCGAGGAGACACTCGACGGCGAACAGCTTCAGAGCCTCAGGATGATCCTGGAAAAGGCGCAAGCCGCGCAACGCCTCACCAAGGCACTGATGAGCCTTGCCGGTGGAGCGCCGCAGGTAATTCCCGAAGAGGTCGAACTGAAGGCCCTGGCCGAAAGAATCTGGAGCGACCTCATCGAGGAGACGGGCGCGCGCGACGCGACGCTCGCCAGTCGGAGCCTCCCCTCCATCCGCACCGATCCCGCGCTGTTCGGCCTGGTGCTGAGGCAGATCATTTCCAACGCCCTCACCTATCGCAGCGCATCGCCGCTGCATGTGGCGATCGCGGCTGAGCAAGAGGGGGCGAACTGGTTCATCCGGATTTCCGATAACGGGACCGGCATCGATCCCGCCTATCGAGAGCGGATCTTCGAGCCGTTCTGGAAATTGCCGAAGGCGGGGGCAACCCCTGGCGCCGGTCTCGGCCTGACGACGGCGCAGGAACTTCTGAAGGCGCTTGGCGGCGATATCAGTCTCGAGCATTCGGACGAAACCGGCAGCCGCTTCACCATCCGCCTGCCCGCGGGCTAAGCAACGTATTGCAATCGCTCAGCTTCGTTTGCTGTCTTTGAAGCGCATCGCGATCTCAGATCCAGTGGACGTGCTTCAAATCCTTGTTTGCGCATGCCGCTATCGCGAACCGCGCCCGCTTTTGCGCTGCTCAAATGCTGTAATCGTCCTTCCAGAAATCCGGCACATCGTAGGTCACATATTCGCGGATGATGTGCTGCAGCGTCTGGACGTCGATCTCGTCCTTGCCGATGCGGAAGTCGACACCGTAATCCGGGAACTCCTGGAAATAGCCGCCCGATATGTCAGTCGAGACGACGCCGATCGGGCCGGTATAGCCGATACCGCGCAACTCCGGCACCGTCTCGCGGAAATCGGCATTGGGCAGAAGGCGATTGTCGAGCAGGATGAGATCGAAGCGCGCTGCGCGGATTTTTTCCAATGCGTCTCCGATCGACGGTGAATATTCGACTTCGACCGCCGGCTCGGAAAGATCGGCGATCTTCTTTTTGAGCGCGCGGAATTCGATGAACTCGTCGTCGACGAAGAGAACCTTGACGGCATTCTGTCGGACCGTTTTGGTGATCATTTCATTTTCCTCAGTCCCGAAGCCAATTTTCACGAAACCAAACCATTCCTCAGGGCGATTGCCACCATGTGGACGCGGTTCACGGCGTCGAGCTTACGCGCGGCCGCGGTGATGTGCGAATTGACCGTATGTTCGGATAGACCGAGAATGATGGCGATTTCGGCCGAGGTCTTGCCTTCGCTGGTCCATTTGACGATTTCCGATTCGCGCTGGGTCAACCGCCCGGACATCTCAGGCGTCAGGATTTCCTCGTAGAGCTTGTCGAAAATGCGCATGGCATCCAGAAGCATGTCGGCGATCTCGCCCTGATCCGGCTCTTCACGCTCACCGCTCAGCACGAGGCAATATCGCCGCCCTTCGGGTGTGAACAGCGGAATGAAGAGGAAGACGCCGCTGCGGAACTCGTTGAAAAGCCGATCGGAGGGATAGGTGTCCGGCTGCGTGCTCCTGCCATGGACGGGCGTCGCCAAAAACTGGGCGCTCTTTGCCCGAACGGTCCCGAGCGCCTCCCTCAACGTCGCAATGAAAAGGCCGATCCGTCGCTCGGCGACATTGGTGATGACGATATCGCGCTCGCCGAAAGGAGTCGAAGCCTCGGAAATGCGGGCAAGCGCGAAATTATCGAAGTGGTAATGCTGCGCCGCCGCTTTCAGCAGACGGAAAAAATCGGTGCGGTTGATCGCCCGGCTCAGCTCCGGTCCGGCATGAAAAGGAGTTGCCGCGGCATTGTTCATTCCCACTCTTCCTCTCCTCCCGCCATGCCCCCGATCCCCAAATCTTGGGATATACGTCTTAAACGCGAACAGCTACAAAAATTGCGAGACAGTTGATGAGAGATATCGAAACGGGGACTTTCGGTATACAAGGCGGATATCATCAAATGCCTCAACTACAGGTGATGCACGGGCAGATATACTGAGGGGCAGTAGTTCTTACCTGGGTATCGTAAATCTTCGCGCATTCAACATCCATGAATGCGAGAAGGCAGTGCCAGACGTAAGCGCGAGAGAGCCGATAGGCCCATTCAGCTAAGGGGTTGGCTGGAAGTTCGTGGCGGCGAACACGGGTCAATCGGTTCTCTCAGCGCTTATTTTTCGTTCCGTTCTTTTCGCTTCGGTTGCATCTTGAAATGCACACTCGGCCTTGTCAATTGCGGTTTGTCACTTCGCCCGGACGAACGCCAGGAAACGCACCATTCGGTTTCCGCCGTTTCCTACACTTCCAGATTGAGAAGGATCGCGCCAAGATCAAGCGGCTTCTCGAGGTAAAGATCGGCACCGGCTTCGAACGCCCGCGCGCGGTCCTCATCGGCATCCGACCCGCTGCAGATGGCGAGACGCATCGTTCTGAAACGATCATCCCCGCGCAGGCTGCTTACCAGGCCAATGCCGCTGTCGAGGGGCATGTAGAGATCGGCGACCAGCAGCTCCGGCGGAGCCCAGCCTTCCGCCACGCGCTGCTTCAGCGCCTCCAGCGCCGTCTCGGCCGTCGAAAAACAGAATAGATCGACGTCTATCTGCTGCTTCTTGCGGATATAGTCGAGATAAAAGAGATCATCCCTGCTGTCGTCGACGTAAACTATCGTAGGCATCCGGCACCGTGATTTGGGTATTGTTCGAATGAACCTGGTTGTCCTTCGACGTCACGATATCGCGATTTCACCAAAATTCGATCTGTTCGATCGAAAAATCATTTCGGAAAAAGCGCAGTGGCGGCGTTCGCTGGCTATTGAGTATTCCTCGATTTCGGAAAAAATGGCCGCGCGAACCGAGAGAGGATACACGGGTGCAGGATAAGGGCAACGTGGACCTGCAGGACCAGCGGAGGCGATGGCGCTACCGTGCCTTCGCGATTGCGGTCGGCTGCCTGCTGTTCCTTCTCGGGGTGAGCGCCCTTGCCGGCTGGCTGCTGCAGATCAAGGTCGTCATTTCGCTCTTCCCCGGCTTTCCGTCGATGGCCTTCAATACCGGGCTCTGCTTCATGCTTTCCGGCCTTGGGCTTGCCGCCTCGACGCTTGCTGCCCGTCGCTTTCTTACAATGGCAACGATCATGACAGGGGTTGCAGCGGCGATCGCGGCAGCCCGGCTCGCGGAAATCGCAACGGTCGGCCGGACCGTCCATTATGTCGACCAGTTGATCACCCGCTTGGTGATTCCGCCCGATTTCATTGCAGAAATCGGCGGCGGCATGGGACCCAATACGGCGCTGATCTTTCTGATTGCCAATCTTTCGCTGCTGCTCTCGCTCCACGTGGACAAGCCTGGAAATCAGGTGGTGCAGGAGCTGACCGCCTATGTCGTCGTCACACTCGGCATGATCGCGCTCGCCGGCTATCTCACCGATGCCGAACAGGGCTACCGCTGGGGTCCCTATGCGGCGATGGCGTTGCACACGGCGATCGGCATGGTGTTTTTCGGCGCGGGCCTGCTTGCCCGCTCCTGGTGGATGCAGCCGGCAAACCGGGCGCAGATTCCGCTCTGGATTCCGGCGGCGGTCTGCTTCACCGGCCTTGTCGTCGATCTCTATACGCCGCTCGGCCTTGCCAACGGCATTCTTTACGTGCCGCTAGTGCTGACGGCCCTCTGGTTCGGTAACAGGAATGCGCCGCTCTTCTTTGCCTTTGCCTGCACCATGCTCCTCATGCTCGGCTTCTTCGCCGTCAGACATGACGAGGCGGCATTTTGGCAGGAGATCGCCAACCGCACCATCACCGCCGCCACGCTCTGGCTGATCGCCATCCTCATCTTCTACTTCCTGCGCAACAACAACAATCTGGAAGCCGAACGCGTTCGCTTCGGCGCGCTGGCGCGCAGCACGCCGGATGCCGTCCTCGTTATCGACGGGCGCGGAACGATCAAGAGTTTCAATCCGGCAGCCGAGATCATGTTCGGCTATTCGCCGCAGGAAACGATCGGCCGGAACATCAAGATGCTGATGCCCGAGCCTTATCATTCCGAGCACGACGGCTATCTCTCCCATTACCGGCAGACCGGCGAGGAGCGTATCATCGGCACGACGCGGATGGTCTCCGGCCGGCGCAAGAACGGCATCGTCTTCCCGATCGAAGTGTCCATCAGCGTTGTCGTCAGCGGCGAGACCAAGACCTTCGTCGGCATCGTACGCGATATCAGCGAGCGCGTGCGGCAGGAAGAACGGATGAAAACGACGCTTGCCCAGCTCGAGGCCTATACGGCGGAGCTCGAGCGCAGCAACCATGACCTAGACGAATTCGCTTATATTGCCTCGCATGATCTGAAGGAGCCGCTGCGCGGCCTGCACAACCACTCGCGTTTCCTCCTCGAGGATTATGAGGACAAGCTCGACGTGGACGGCGTGCGCCGGCTGAACCGGCTCGTGCGTCTCAGCCAGCGGATGGAGAAGCTCGTCAACGACCTGCTTTACTTCTCCCGGCTCGGGCGGCAGCAGCTGGCAGTCAAACGCACCGATATCGGTCTGATCGTCAAGGATGTGGTCGCGACGATGGAGCTGCTTCTTGAAGAGCGGCATGCCAGGGTCGTCACCGACGGCAGGCTGCCGGAGGTGGTCTGCGACGCGCCGCGGCTGACCGAAGTGTTCCGCAATCTCATCACCAATGCGATCAAATACAACGACAAGCCGACGCCGCTGATTTCCGTCGGCTATCTCGAACGGTTCGTCGGCAAGGACGGCACGGTTGCCCGCAACGTGTTTTTCGTTAGGGATAACGGCAAGGGGATACCCCAGGAATTCCATGAGGATATTTTCCGCATTTTCAAACGGCTCGAAAAGTCGCAGGATTCCGACGACGGGACCGGAGCAGGCCTCACCTTCGTCCGCAAGATCATCGCGCGGCACAACGGCGATATCTGGCTGGAGTCCGAAGTCGGCGTCGGTACCACGTTCTATTTCACCTTGGGAAGAAAACGCGAGGGGCAGAATGCAGCAGCGTGATACGCAACCGATTTTGATCGTCGAAGACAGTGAAGACGATTTCGAAGCGACGATGCGCGCCTTCAAGCGCACCAATCTGCGCAACTCGATCCGATGGGCGGCCTCGGGTCAGGAAGCGCTCGACATGCTCGGCGTAATGGTGCCGAAACCAGGGCTGATCCTGCTCGATCTCAACATGCCTGGCCTCGACGGCCGCAAGACCCTGGAGGCGATCAAGTCGAACGATGGCTGGCGGAAGATCCCGGTGGTGATCCTGACGACCTCAGACGACGAACGGGACATCGAAGGCTGCTACGCGCTCGGCGCCAACACCTATGTGCAGAAGCCGGTCGATCTCGACGGCCTCTTCGCCGCGATCCAGCGGCTGAAGGAATACTGGTTCGAAATCGCGATCCTGCCGCTCGAGGACTGACCGTTTGGCGGAAGACTGCTGCATTCTCATCATCGACGACAACATCGACGACCGCGAGGTCTATCGCCGCATCCTGGGCCGCGTCTCCAGCACGGCCTATACCGTCCTCGAGGCGGAGACGGGTGAAGAGGGCCTTGCACTGAACAGCCGGAAACGGCCGAACTGCATCCTGCTCGACTATTCGCTGCCGGGGCGCGACGGGCTCGGCGTTCTTGCCGATATATTGGAGGACGATCCCGCCGCCAATGTCATCATGCTAACCGGCCAGGGCAGCGAAACCGTCGCCGTCGAGGTGATGAAGAGCGGCGCGCGCGACTATCTCACCAAGGATTCGCTTTCACCCGAAACGCTGCATCGCTGCATCCAGAACGCCATCATGCATGGCATGCTGGAAGGCCAGCTGGAGCAGAAGCGGCAATCGCTTGAGATCTTCACACGCGCCATGGCGCATGATCTGAAGGAGCCGCTGAGGACGATCAAGTCTTTCAGCCGTATCCTGCACGGCTCTGCAGTGCTTCCGGCCGAAGACCGCGAGCTGCTCGATTATGTCTTGAGCGCCGCCGACCATATGGAAGACCTGATCGTCAAGGTCTCGAACTTCACCAAGCTCGAAGCCTATGGCGGGCCGCAGCTGATGCCGGTCTCGCTGGCCGATGTGCTCAATCAGGTGGAGGACAATCTGCGCCAGCAGATGGAGAGCCGCGGGGCCGTCATCATCCGCGGGCCGCTGCCGGAGGTGATGGGCGATGCGACGTTGCTCGCCCAGCTTCTGCAGAACCTGGTGTCGAATGCCATCCGCTATTGCGATCAAAAAGCTCCGGAGGTCCAGATCTCGGGCGAAGCGCATGGGGATAGCTGCCGCCTGACGGTGCGTGACAACGGACCGGGCATCGACCCCCAGCACCGCGAGCTGATCTTCCAGCCGTTCAAACGGCTCGTCGGCCGCGGCATCGAGGGCACCGGGCTTGGCCTTGCGATCTGCCGCCGCATCGCGCAGTTGCATGGCGGCTCGATCTGGTGCGAACCGGAGAAGGGGCCCGGCGCCACCTTCATCATCGAGATGCCGCTCGCCGGGGCACGGCCCGCGCCGCCCGCCGCATCAGCCGTTCCGCCCAGCCTGAAGCCGGCAGAGCAGCCAGCCGAAGGTTCCGGCAGGCTTGCCGAAGTGCTGCTGGTTGAAGACAGCCCCGCCGACATCCAGATTCTGAAGATCAAGCTGATGCGGCGGGAGAAGGTGACCTTCAACCTGCATGTCGCCACCAATGGGCGCGAGGCGATGCGGCTGCTCGAAGAGCGCGCCGGCATCGCCGGCGTGCCGCAGATCGACCTGATGCTGCTCGACATCAACATGCCGATCATGGACGGTTTCGAGGTGCTGAACGCGCTGTCGGCCGATGCCCGTCTGAAACGGATTCCCGTCTGCATTCTCAGCACCTCAAGCGATGAGACCGACATGCAGCGAGCCAGAAATCTCGGCGCGAGGGCCTATATGGTCAAGCCGCCGACCCTGCAGCAACTGGAAGAGGCGCTCGAAGATGTCGATCATTTGGAACTGCTGCAGCGCGGCGATTCGCTTGCGCTTTGTGCGGAACAAAACTAAGCGGTGGTCATTGGCAACGGTATGACTTTCGCAGCTCTCATACTCGCGCTCCTGACGACGCTTCAATCAGGACTGCTCTCGATGGTATCAGGCATACATCACGTTACGGCCATCACCCGAAAGGTGCAGGCGAACGTGGATTTTTACGCCGGCTTTCTCGGCATGCGCCTCGTCAAGCAGACGGCCGGCTACGAGGATACGACCCAACTCCATCTCTTCTACGGCGATTCGGTAGGCACGCCGGGTTCGCTCGTCAGCTTCCTCGTCTGGGAAGATGGCGCGTCCGGCCGGGCGGGCTACGGCCAGATCAGCGAAATTTCGCTGGCGATCGATCCGGCGAGCATCGGCTATTGGCTGACACGCGCCATGAGCTTCGGCCTGCGTTCGGAGGGACCCGCCGATGAATTCGGCGAGCCTGTCCTCAGGCTGAAAGACCCCGACAATATCATCCTCAAGCTCGCGGGCGCAAAGGACCTCACATCGCCCGCTGTCTGGGACGGCGCCTCGATCCCGGTCGAGCATGCCGTCCAGCGGGTGCGCGGCGCAACCATGCTGACGGAAAAGCCGGCCGAGAGCCGCAGCTTCCTCGAGCGCCATTTCGGCTACCGCTTCCAGGCCAACCGCGGCACGATCGACAGGCTGGTTTCGCAATCCGGCGATGTCATCGACGTGCGCGATGCGCGCGGCTTCTGGTCCGGTGCGCCGGGAACCGGCACCGTCGATCATGTCGCATTCCGGGCCGCCGATGAGGAGGCGCTGCGTTCGGTTTCCGAGGCGCTGGAGAAGACCGATGCATCGCCGACCAACATGCACGACCGCAAGTATTTCCGCTCGCTCTATGCCCGCGAGCCCGGCGGAACGCTGGTGGAGCTTGCAACCGACAAGCCCGGCATGACTGTCGACGAAGAGCACGCGGCCCTTGGCACCAAGCTCTTCGCGCCGCCGGGAGCGATCACCAATCTCGACGACCTGAAGGTGGTTCTGCCGCAATTTTCGATGCCCGGCCAGCCGCGCATCAATTACCGCGAGCTGCCGTTCGTCCATCGCTTCTATACGCCGCCCAATCCCGACGGCAGTGTCTTCGTGCTGCTGCACGGCTCGGGCGGCAATGAGACGACGCTGATGCCGCTCCTCAACAAGGCGGCGCCGCGCGCGACCCTGCTCGGCGTCCGTGGCCGTGCGACGGAAGAGGGTTTTCCGCGCTGGTATAAGCGCATCACCCCCTTCTCCTTCGACCAGAACGACATCAAAACGGAGGCCGAAGCCTTTGCGGCCTTCATCGAGGGCGCCGTCAAATCCTACGGCCTCGATCCCAAGAAGATCGTCTATGTCGGCTATTCCAACGGCGCCAACCTGTTGAACTCGCTGCTCTACCTGCACCCGAACCTCGTTCACAAGGCGGTGCTGCTGCGCTCCATGCCTGTGCTCAGCGACTATCCGCATGCCGATCTGAAGGGCACGGATCTGCTGGTCATCAGCGGCAAGACCGATGCCTACGGCAAATATGCGAGCGAGCTGGAGGACAGGCTGAAGAGTTCGGGCGCCACCGTCGATTCCGACGTCATCCCCGGCGGCCACGATCTCGGCGACGCCGATGTGCCGATCATCCAGAAGTGGCTGCTCCAGAGAATGGGGGATGATCCACCGCCGCTGGAGCAGCAAGCGGTCAAGCCGACGAGCGAGCCGTTCGGGCAACCATGATGCCGGCGAGCACCACGCTGGCGCCCAGCGCCTGCATCGTCCCGATCGCCTCGTCCAGCAGCGCCCAGGCGAGGATTGCGGCGACGACCGGCTGCAACAGCAGCGTCAGCGATGAAAAGGCGGGCGGCAGATAGGCCAGCGCATAGGTGATCGCCACCTGCCCGCCGGCATGGCTGACAAAGGCGAGGCCGAAGAGGATCGACCAGCCATAGAGGGTCGCCGGCAGCATCTGCCCTTCGAAGAAGAAGGCGATCGGGAAGATGCAGACGGCAGCCGATGCCGTGCTCCACAGCATGATGCGGATCGTATCGAACCGGCTGCGCAACCTGCCGATCGCCAGGATATAACAGGCATAGAAGAAAGCGGCGATCATCGCGGTGCCGTCGCCACTCAAATCGCCATTGCCGAGCCCTGCCGGTCCGCCTTTCAAGATAACGACACCGGCGAGCGCCAGGACCAGCCCCAGCAGGAAAACGCCGCTGGTTCGCGCCTTAAAAAACAGGACGGCGATCAGCGTGACGAAAACAGGCGCGAGGTTTGCAAGCAGCGTCGCATTGGCGACCGATGTCATGGTAAGCGAAAGATGCCAGGCGGCGAGGTCGAGCGCCAGCATGAGGCCCGGAAGAACCAGCAAGCCATAATCGGAAAGGCTTTGCGGCTTCGGCCCCGCATCCGTCTTCACGAGCGAGACGATGAAGATCGGGATCAGCGCCAGCGTCACACGCCAGAAGGCGGTGGCCATCGGCCCGGTCTCGGACAGCCGGACGAAGATTGGCGAACCGCCGATCGCCGCCCCGCCGAGGACGAGCGCCGCAAGGGCCAGACGATTGGAAGGCGAGGCTTCGGAGAGGGTGGAAGCGGTCTGCGACATGGTCTCGATATTTTTGATTGCCCGAACATTGGCGGCGGGCCGTTGATTGGCGCGTGCATAGCAGAAGTCGCCCGCCGGCGACAGTCGAAGAGCGACATCGGGACAAGAATTCAGACCGGATGCCTGCTCTCCATGATCAATCGCAGCTTTGCGGCGATTTCACCTGCAACGAAGAAGGCATGCTCGGTCACCTGCGGCAACCCCATCAGTTCGCCGAAGGTGCCGCGCGCCAGCGGACCGGAGATCAATAACGAAGGATCCGCCTTTCCCGACGGACCGATCGCCTCCGAGCGCTCGGTGCAGGCAAGGCCGAGGCCTGTCGGATCAAGCGACAGGTGGCCGCTTGCAGCAAGCGCCGCGAGCCAGGGCTGAGTTTCGAGAATACCGCCATGCGCCGGCCCTGTGGTGACGACGACGGCGTCGCAGCGCCGCTCCAACGGCTGGCGCCGGTGGCGCGGCTGCAAGGTGCAAAGAATAAGATCGCCTTCGATGCGGACATCGGCGACCGAGCCGGCAAGGATTTCGAGACGGCCGGCGCCAATCGCCGCGTCGAGCACGGCTTCCACCTGCGGCGCGATGCGGAAACGATGCACATCCCAATAGGGACGCAGATGGCGGACGAGACGGCGCCGTTCGGCAACCGGCAGCGCCTGCCAGAGATCGCGTCCCTGCGCCCGCACCTGATCGATCACCCCATGCCAGCTTATGTCCTGCGCTTCCGCGACGCTGATGGCGGCGCGGATTGCTGCCAGCAGCGAAACGGCGGAATGGGCCGCATCGGCGAGGAAATCGCCGAACAGCGGCTGCGGCACCGGCGCATGCCCGCGCGAGCGCAGACCACGGCGCGAGATTGCCGTCACCGGACCGCGATGCCCGCGTTCAGCGAGCGAGGCAATGACATCGGCGGCGGTCAAGCCATTGCCTATGACGAGCACCCGGTCCTGGGGACGGATCACCTCAAGCGCAGCTGGTTTCGTGGTGTCCGCGACGAAACGGGGATGGGCGGCAAGCCGGGCCGCAAGCCGGCCGGGGGCCGCCGGCGGCGGATGGCTGGTGGCGATCGCAACGATATCGGCCAGCAACACGCCGCCTTTATCGTCGCGGATCGACCAGCGGCCGGCCCGGCGCTCGACATCGGTCACGGCGGCGCGGCAATGACGCACGCTGCCGTCTTCCAGCAGCGGCTTCAGAAGCGAGGCGACATAATCGCCGAACAGCCGGCGCCGGGGAAAGAGCAGCCCATCGGGCCGTCTTGCCTGCGGGTCGCAAGCGACGGCATCGCGGGCCTCGATCCAGGCCTGGAACTCGCCCTGGTCGTCGGGCTGCAGGCTCATCTTGGCGGCGGGAACATTGATGCGATGGGCCGGGTCGCCCGTGTCATAGGCAAGACCACGGCCGAGCTCCGCCCGCGGCTCGAAGACGACGATGACGGGACGCTCGCCACAGTCTGCACGGGCGAGATGATAGGCGACGCCCGCGCCGGAGAGGCCACCGCCGATGATGGCGACGACGGGCTGGTCGGACATCGACAGAGACTTGGGCTGCATGATGGCCGATACCGTTGCTTCGATGCCCCGAGCATAGAAGCCGGACATGGCTCGCGCAATCCTCCGGCCACAATTGTCTATAATAGTTATGAAGATCAGTCTTGTTTCGATATTACGGTCGAGAATTCGGGAGTGCCGCGGATGGTGTTGCTGACCGTGCAGATCTCGTCTTCGGCGGCATCGACGATCTTGCGGCGGGTCTCTTCGTCGATATCGCCCTTGATCGAGAAGACGATGTTGAATTTCGCAACACGTGAGAGCCCTTCCGCCGCCTTCTCGCCGGTGACATCGGCAGTGATCTCGCTGATCCGGTCGAGAACCCCCATCTGACTGGCTGCAATGCGGGCGCTGAGCACGAGACAGGCCGAGAGCGAGGCATAGAGCAGATCGAGCGGGCTGAAGCCCGGCTGCGACGGCGCAGTGACGATATCGATCTCACCCTTGGTCGTGGACGTGACATGCGGAAAGCCGGTGCGGCCGAGGGTGGCGGTAGCGCCGGTCGGACGGGGGCGTGCCTTAAGATCGGCCATGAAAAATCCTCTGAATAGCCTGGCAGAGATAGCGAGTTGCGCCTCGGCCCGCAACGGCGGTGTAATGACTGGTAACGGAACCTTTCCATCCGTCATCAGTTGACTACACCTGAACGAAATCAGTGACAAAGGTGCAGAGCGATGCCGCATGTCCGCAGCATGGATCGTCGGGGCCGGCGGATGGACGCCCGCGACCGGCTGATCGTCGCGCTCTATGCCCAGCTCAAGGCCGAGCGGGAGACGCGCGAGACGTTGGAATGGGCGATCCGCAACGGCGCCATCTCGCAGGAGGTGCTGGAGGCGATCGCGGCCGATCCGGTTCCCGTCGTCACCAGCGAGGATATCGCCTCCCTGGAAAAGATCATCGCGCTCGACGAAAGGCGCAAACCAAATCGGAACTAGGGCTTGATACCGAAAACTATGCGCGGTTTTCGGCTCCGCCGCCGAACTGAAAAGAGGAGATCCGAAATGGCCGATATCACCTATCAGGTCGTACCGCATGACAATGGTTGGGCTTACAAGCTCGGCGACACGCTGTCGGAGACCTATGCGACGGCTGAGGAAGCGATTGTCCACGCCAAGGATGCTGCGTCACGTCAGAAAATCGGCGACGGCGACGCGTTGCTCGCCTATCCTGCACCTGACGGCGGCTGGGCGTTCCAGGAGCTCGAAACCGACAAGAGCAGCAGTCGGCTCTGATTTGCAACGGAGGATGGCATGGCCGCGCGGGCAAGCTGGAAAGGTCATCTGAAGGTAGGCGACCTTGCTTGCGCCGTCGGGCTCTATACCGCCATTTCTTCCTCCGACCGCGTTTCCTTCAACATCATCAACCGCAGGACCGGCCACCGGGTGGAACGGCAATTCGTCGACAGCGAGACCGGCAAGCCGGTCGGGCGGGACGATCAGGTGAAGGGCTACCGGATGGAGAATGGCGATTACATCGTCATCGAAGGCGACGAGATCGCCGAGATCACGCCGGAAAGCGACAAGGTGCTCAACGTCAAGGCTTTCATTGCCTATGACGATATCGACAAGCTCTATTTCGACCGGCCCTATTACCTCGCGCCCGTCGACGAACATGATGAAGAAGCGCTGTCGTTGATCGTCCGCGGCATGCGCGACAGCAAGGTCGCGGCGCTCGCCGAAGCCGTGCTTTTCCAGCGCAACCGAACGCTGCTGATCCGGCCTCATGACGGCCACATGGTCGCGACCATGCTGAATTTCGACTATGAGGTGCGCTCAGCCGAGGCGGTCTTCAGAGACATTCCCGACATCAAGTTCGACAAGGAGATGCTCGAGCTCGCCGGGCACATCATCGAGACCAAGCACGGGAGCTTCGATCCGAGCGCCTACGAGGACCGTTACGAAGCGGCCCTCGTCGAACTAGTGAAGGCAAAGATCGAGGGCCGGGCGCCGCCGAAGAAGAAACCGGCGCCCGAAAGCAAGGTCATCGACCTGATGGAGGCGCTGCGCCAGAGCGCCAAGATGAGCGGCAAGGCGGCGAAGAAGACGCCGGCGCGCAGCGACAGCCAAAGCAAAAAGGCAGGCTGAGATGACCCTCGAAACCTATCAGGCGAAGCGCAATTTCAAACTCGCTCCCAAATCGAAAGACGGCAAGGCGGTTTCCGCCAAAAGACCGGCGGCAAAGGCCAGATCCCCGGCACCACGAGAACGCGACTGGCCGAAGGGTGCGCGCAAGGGCGCAATGCCCGATTTTATCGAACCGGCGCTTGCCAAGCTGAAGCCGAAGCCGCCGGCTGGTGACCGCTGGATCCACGAAATCAAGTTCGACGGCTACCGGCTGCAGGTCAGGGTCGAGAACGGCAAGGTCAGAATGTTGACCCGCAGCGGTCTCGACTGGACGGAGAAATTCGGCAGCGAGGTGGTCGAGGCCTTTGCCGCCCTGCCGGTGCAATCGGCGGTGGTCGACGGCGAAATCGTCGTCGAGCGCGATACCGGCGCCTCGGATTTCTCAGCGCTCCAACGCGATCTGAGCGAGGGCCGCGACGATCGCTTCGTCTTCTATGCCTTCGATCTTCTCCACCTCGACGGCCACAGCCTGGTCAATGTGGCGCTGATCGATCGCAAGCAGCTGCTCGAAAGCCTGCTGCCCGACGATAACGACAAGCTGCGCTACAGCGCGCATTTCAACGAAAGCGGCAGCCTAGTGCTCGACCATGCCTGCCGGCTCAGCCTCGAAGGGGTGATTTCCAAACTGCGCGACAGCAAATACACGTCGGGACGCAAAGGCGATTGGATCAAATCGAAATGCTCGCACCGGCAGGAATTCGTCATCGGCGGCTACGTGCCGTCGACATCGATGAAGAATGCGATCGGCTCACTGGCGATGGGCTATTACCAAGGCGGCGAACTCAAGCATGTCGGGCGCGTCGGCACCGGATATACGGCAGCAACCGCTCAACTGCTTTACGAGAAATTGTCGCGTCTGACGCAGAACGAAAACTCGTTCGACGACAAGCTGACGTCAGAGGAGCGGCGCGGGCTGATCTATGTCAAGCCGCAGCTGGTCGGCGAAGTCGAGTTCCGCGCCTGGTCGGCTGACGCCAATCTGCGCCATGCAGCCTTCCGCGGCCTGCGCGAAGACAAGCCTGCGAAAGACGTGACGCGCGAGACGGAAAAGATCATGGCCCCTCCCCTGCCGAAATCAGCGGTGGCGCTGACCCACCCGGACCGCATCTACTGGCCGGACGAGGGCGTTACCAAGGAGGGGCTGGCCAATTATTACGCCGAGGTCTGGCGCTTCATGGCGCCTTATGTCGTCAATCGGCCGCTGGCGCTCCTGCGCCTGCCGGACGGGATCAACGGCCGGCAGCGGTTTTTCCAGAAACATGCCTGGAAGGGCATGAATCCGCATATCGAGGAGATCACCGATCCCAAGGACAAGCAGGGGGAAAAGCTGCTCAGAATTAGCGATTTCGACGGTATCGTGGCGCTGGTGCAATCGGCCGTGCTTGAAATCCATCCCTGGGGCGCAACGACCGACAATTGGGAAAAGCCCGATATGATCACCATGGACCTCGATCCCGGCGACGAGGTGGAGTGGGAGGATGTGATCGCCGCCGCTTACGAATTGAAGGAACGGCTGGAGGCCGAAGGCCTCGCCGCCTTCGTCAAGACCTCGGGCGGCAAGGGGCTGCATGTGGTGACGCCGCTCACGCCGAAGGCCGGCTGGGTCGAGGTGAAGGGTTTCGCCAAATGGCTTGCCGACAGCATGTCCGCCGACGATCCCGACCGCTATCTGGCGACGGCGACGAAGGCCAAGCGCACGGGGAGGATCTTCATCGACTATCTCCGCAACGGCCGCGGCAATACGGCGGTCGCGCCCTATTCGGCACGGGCACGGCCAGGCGCCGCGGTCTCGATGCCGCTGGAATGGAGCGAGCTCACCGCCGACGTCGGACCGACCTATTTCACAGTGGACAATACACCGACCCGGCTCGACGCGCTGCCGCGAGATCCTTGGGACGGATTTTTCGCTGCAGCGAAACCGTTGGAAAAGAAGAAGCGGTAGAGCGTAAAATCATCCCGCTCTGACCTTTTGGATTTACGCAATTCCCGGCAAAGCGCTTCGCTTTGCCGGGAAAACCGCTTCGCACTTTCCTGGAATTGCTCTAACGCGACTTCCGCCCTCTTTCCGAAGCCAGGCTCTTCTTCAGCGCATCCATGATGTTGATGACGTTGCCGGTCGATTTTACCGGTGCGGGTTTTTTGGCGGGCGCCGCCTTCTTCAGGCTCTTCTGTTTGCCGCGGATCATCGATTTCAGGCGCTTCTGGATCGGATCCTGCACCATGGTCGGGCTCCAATCCTTCGTCTCTTCCTTCACCAGCCGCTTCATCAGCGTCAGGAGCTTGCTGTCGATCTCCGCCTTGTCGTCGATTTCGGCCGAGGGTTCGCGCACCTCGTCGCCATAGCGCAGGGTCCAGAGCACGATGCCTTTGCCTTGCGGCTCCAGGAGCACGGCGCGCTCGCGGCGATAGAGAACCAGGCGGGCAATGCCGACCACGTCGTTTGCCTTCATCGCTTCGCGGATGACGCAGAAGGCTTCCACGCCGACCTTGTCCTCCGGCGCCAGGAAATGCGGCTTGTCGTACCAGATCCAATCGATCGAGCCGCGTGGGACGAAGCTGTCGATATCGATGGTGCGGGTGCTTTCGAGCCCGACTTCCTCGATCTCCTCGTCTTCGAGAAGAACATAATCGTCCTCGCCGCGCGGATAACCCTTCACCTGGTCCCGGTCAGTCACCGGTTTATGGGTAACGCTGTCGACATAGCGGCTTTCGACGCGGTTTTTCGTCTGGCGATTGAGGACGTGGAAACGCACCTTGTTGCTTTCGGTCGTCGCCGGCGTCAGCGAGACGGAGGCGGTGACGAGCGAGAGCTTGAGATAGCCTTTCCAGAATGTCTGGCGTGCCATGGCGGTCCTTCCCTCCCGGACACGGTGGGATATGGCAATCAACGGCAAAACCGGCCTCTGGTTCCGGGCCTGGCATACCGGCAGTACTTGGTTCAGATCGAGAGATACCGCTTCTGCCACGGCAGCATCTTTTCCTGCCATGCGCGCGGCGTGAACTCGTCATAAGCGGTCTCGGCGATCGCCAGCATCCAATTGCGGCCCTTGCGGGCCAACAGCACACAGGACAGTTCCATCCCTGGCTCGACGGCAATGGAAGGGCGGTTGGCGTCAGGAATATCCAATCCCTTGTCGCGCCACTGGATGACGATCTCATCGGGCTCGGATGTCCATTCACCCGAGGCGACGGAGGCCTTGCCGTCGGGATTGAAGCGGAGCGGCGGCGCCACAAGGTTCAAGAAGCTGCCGTCATTGTGGTAATTGCCGTCGATCTCGCCGGCGGTGGCCTTGCCCTTTCCCGACAGAACCATGTCCTGGCCGCATCGCATGAATATGTTGCGCCGGAAGCTCCCCGACCATGGCCGATTGGCGAAGAAGGCGATGTCGCATCCGTTGATGACGTTGTCGTGGATGTCGATATCTTTGCGAAAGGCCCGCTCCTGGTCGGAAAAGCCGCTCAGGCTGATGCCGCGATTGTTGTTCTCGATCCAATTGTCATAGACGTGATGGCCGGTACGGTCTGCCTTGTCGCCGATGCCGTAGCCGAAGGAATAGTCGTTCATCCTGCCGTCGCGCATGATGTTGCTGCGCACCACGGCATCGTCGCCGACCGATGAAAAGGAGAAATTCTTGCCGCCGATGAAATTGTACTCGACGAGATAGTTGCGGGTTTTATCGCAGACCAGGGCGCCTTTGTTCGAGGTGCTCGTCGGCGATTGCAGGAAGAGGTTGCCGCGGATCACGACGTCCGAACTGATATTGTCGTCGCTGTTCTGATAGGCGAACTGGCAGCAGTCCGCGCCCTCGCCGGGAGCCGCCCCCATACGGTTGTTTTCCAGAAGGACGTTCTTCGTTTTCGTTAGGTAGATGCCGTCGCCCTTGACATTCTCCGTTTCGCAGCGCCTGACGACGAGGTTGTTGCCGTTGTGAAACTTGAAGCCACGAGGCGAGTTCTTGACGATGACGTCTTCGACCACCGTATCGGAAAACACCTGATAGGCGACGCCGATATCCTCTGCCCCGTCGATGACCTCAGCCCGGGTGGACGCGCCGTGAACTTTTTTTCGCAGGATTGCGGGCATCGGATCTCCATCGACGCGGTTACCGCAGCGCCGCGCATCTTCTCAGATGCGCCAAGGGTGCGGCTGGGCTTTGAGCTGCTGCAGCATTATCCTTAAATCAATTCCGATCATAAGACATATGCAGTCGCGTCGACTTAATGCAGGGCATGTGGCAGGAGTTTGACGGCCTGCCTCGACTTTGCACGCCGCCATGCGACCTGTAGAGGCCCGCGCCTGGCGATCGGTCACCGCGTTTCGAGTATCCGCATCAACCGGCCGCGATAGCTGTCCAGGATAACGGCAAGCACGATGACGGCGCCGATGACGATCGGCTTAATGTTGTCGTCGGCCCCCAGCAGCTGCAATCCCGTCGACAGCACCTGCAGAATGCAGGCGCCGACGAGCGTTCCGACGATCGAGCCCTTGCCGCCCGAGAGGCTGGTTCCGCCGATGATGACCGCGGCGATCGCATTCAATTCATAGCCGATGCCCGCAACCGGACTGCCGACATTGAGGCGGAGCAGATAGACCATGGCCGCGATGCCGGCGGTCAGGCCGGAGATGGTGAACACCGCGATCTTGTAGCGTTTCGGCTCATGTCCCGACAGCCGCACAGCCTCTTCATTGGTGCCGATCGCGAAGACAAAACGCCCGAACACGGTATAACGCAGCACGAACCAGCCGACGAGGACGACGACGATCGCAATCAGAAAGATCGATGGGAAGATGCCCCAGAAGATCAGATTTCCGAAATCGACAAAGGGCTGCGGCAGGCCGGTGATGGTGGAGTTGTCACTGACGACGCGGGCGAGACCGCTGGCGACATTCAGCATGCCGAGCGTGACGATGAAGGACGGCAGCTTCCACTTTTCGCAGACCCAGCCGTTGATGGCGCCAAGGATCGCGCCGGTGCCCATCGAGGCGAGCGACGCCAGCACGATCGCAGCCCAAGGGGAGAGCCTCGGGTCGATCATGATCGTCGCGCCGATAACCGTGCAAAGGGCGAGCAGCGAGCCGACCGAAAGGTCGATGCCGCCGACCAGGATGACGAAGGTCATGCCCGAGGCGAGTACCGTGTTGATGGCGATCTGCACGAAGATCTTCAGAAAATTCTCCGGCGTGGCGAAATAGGGCGCCGTCGCCGAGAAGAATATGACGATCAGGACGAGGGCGATGGCAACACCTGCCTCCTTCATCGAGATCCGGATGAGCTTGTCCCAGAAGCCTGTCTCTTTCGCTTCGATCTTGGTTTCAATGTTGCCGGACACGACTGTACTCCTTGTAAGCGAGTGAGAGGATCCTGCTCTCTTCGAATTGATCCCGCGCTATTTCGCCGGCGATCTTGCCGTCCGACAGGACGATGATGCGATGGCAGATGCCGATGAGCTCCGGCAGATCCGAGGATACGACCAGAACGCCCTTTCCTTCGGCGGCAAATTTCCACAGAAGCTCGTAGATTTCCGCCTTGGCGCCGACGTCGATGCCGCGGGTCGGCTCATCGAATATCAGCACCTTGGGACCGCGGAACAGCCATTTGGCGATCACGACCTTTTGCTGGTTGCCGCCCGAAAACGTCCTGACCATCTGGTGGATCGACGGGGTTTTGATGCGCAGCTCGCGCACGAGACGCTGGGCGTGGTCGTTCTCCGCCTTTCGGCTGATCAGTCCCTTGCGGGAGATCTTGCGGAAATCCGTCACCGTGGCGTTTTCCGCGCAGCTCATGTCGAGCATCAGGCCCTGCAGCTTGCGGTCTTCCGTCGCCAGGCACAGGCCGGCGGCAACCGCGTCTTTGGGCGAATTGATCGCAACCGGCTTTCCGTCGACGCGGATTTCGCCGCCGGCTTTGGCGTCGGCGCCGAATATGGCGCGCACCGCTTCCGTCCGGCCGCTGCCGACAAGGCCGGCAATGCCGACGATTTCGCCCTTGGCGACGGAAAAGGACAGTTCCGGGCTGCTGCGCGTCACCTTCAGGCCGGAGACGCCGAGCGCCTCGCCGAACACGGCGCTGTCACTGCGAAAGACGCCGTGATCCGAGAGCGTTCGCCCGACCATCAGCTCGACGATGTCAGGGATGGCCAATCCGGCCAGCGGACGCGTGATGACATGCTGGCCGTCGCGCAGCACCGTGACATCATCCCCGACTTCGAAAATCTCCTCGAGCCGGTGCGATATGTAAAGCGTCGTCACCCCACGCGCCTTCAGCCGCTTCAGAATTTCGAACAGCCGGTCGACTTCCTTGGACGTCAAGGTTGCCGTCGGCTCGTCGAGAACGAGCAGCTTGCTTTCATAGCAGAGCGCCTTGGCGATCTCGAGCAGTTGCAGCTGCGCGACGCTGAGGCGGCTGGCAAGCGTCGTCGGCGCCACATCGAGGCCGACTTCCGCCAGCAGTTCGGCCGCGCGGCTGTTCATTTTCCGGTAGTCCACCAGGCCGTATCGGCGCGGAAGATGCTCGAAAAGCAGGTTTTCGGCGACGGTGAGATTGGAAAGGGGATGGAGTTCCTGGTGGATGACGCGAATGCCCGCCTTGAAGGCTTCCAGCGGCGAGCCCGGATGATAGGGCTTGCCGTCAAAGGAAATCTGCCCGTCATCCGGCTTGAAGACGCCGCCCAGCAGGTTGATCAGGGTGGATTTGCCCGCCCCGTTCTCGCCGAGCAGGACGTGGCCCTTGCCGCGACCGATCCGCATGGAAACATTTTTGAGCGCGACGACGCCCGGGAAGCGCTTGCCGATCCCATCCAGCTTCAAGATGTAGTCATCTGCTGCGTCTGACACGTCCACCTCGTGCACGATCTGTTTGAAATTCGAGATGGCCACCCTCCGCACAAGACGCAAATCGGGTGGCAGCGGCCAGCGCCGGCTTGGCAGCCGGCGCTTCCTTTCGTCTTAAGCTAGTCGGCAATGTCGATTATTTGAGGTCGCCTGACGTCACGAGCTTGATGTCGGTCTTGACCCAGCCAGTGAATTTTTCGCCGGCAAGTTCACGCATGCCATAGTCGATGCCCATGACTGCCATCTGCGCGCCATATTGCTCGACGGTGGCAAGCATCTTGCCGTCCTTGATCAGCGGCTGCACCGGCGGGATGTTGTCGAAGCCGACGACCTTGATCTTGCCGGCCTGGCCGGTTGCATCGAGAGCCTTGACGACGCCAAGCGCCATGGAGTCGTTGGCCGCCATGACACCTTGAATATCCTTATACTTCGTCAGGAAATTCGTCATGACGGTGTTGGCTTCTTCGGTCTCCCAATGGGCGGTCTTGCTGTCGAGAAGCTCGAGCTTGCCCGACTTGACGGAATCCATGAAGCCTTCCTTGCGCTCCTTGGCGTTGTCGGCCTCAGGATTGCCCTCGAGAATGACGACCTTGGCACCCGCCCCCAGATCCTTGGCCAGCGCGTCGCCGGCGAGCTTGGCGCCTTCGCGGTTATCCGGGCCGAAGAATGCCAAGTCGATGCCGGCTGCCTTCTTGGCATCGGCGTCCAGCGGCACGTCGATATTGATGACCTTGACGCCTGATTTGACGGCCTTTGCAAGCGGCGTGGCCATTGCCTTCGAATCGGCCGGAGCGACGACGATGATGTCGTATTTCTGCGTCACGAAGTTCTCGACGGCATCGACCTGGGCGGCAAAATCGCGCTCGTCCTTCATGCCGACTGCCTTGAAGTCGAACTTGTCCTTGTTCTCGGCCGCATATTTATCGGCACCGGCCTTCATCTGCTTGAAGAACTCATTGGACAGAGACTTCATGATCAGGCCGACCTTCGGCTTGCCGGCTGCAAAAGCGGGCGACACGCCACAAGACAATGCGAGCACCAAGGTGCCGGCAAGTCCGAACTTCAGTGCCGCACGGCGCGGCGCACGCATCAGGACGGAATCATGCTTCGTAGATTGGGACATTTCTCTCCTCCGAACGGTTCCGGGCTTATCCTCACCTGAGTGCCTTCGCTGATGAACCGTTTCCAACACCACTTGGGTAACAACGGTCCGCGAGATTGTCAAGACGGCGAAAAATGGGCATATGCCGAAGGAAGAGGCATCCGCCCTGGCTTTTTCGAAGCTCAATGGTGAACCGTTTCCATTGAATGCCGGCATTCCTCGTGTTATGCAGACGCCGTCAAATTGATCGCGGCCTTTGACGAAGGCGATGGAGACCATTAGCTGAAGCCCGGTCGGGTGCCTCCGCGTCCCCGAGACTGAAATGAAGGGACATGTTCTTCGATTATGCCAAAGGTCGGAATTCGAGACGTTGCCAAACTTGCCGGCGTTTCCACCGGGACCGTCTCGCGGGTGCTGAATGACCACCCCGCCGTGACGGATGAGCTGAGGGCGCGCGTCAGGCGCATCATCGACGAGCTCGGCTATATGCCCGACCCGTCGGCCAGAAGCATGCGCAGCAAGGTCAGCCGGCTGATCGGCATCGTCATTCCCGATCTCACCAATCCGTTCTTCTCGGAACTCGTGCAGTCCGCCGAACAGGCGGCGGCAAGCCATGGCTACAACATCATCGTCATGACGTCGTTTGACGATGCGGCCAAGGAGGCAGACCGGATCGGGCAGCTGACAAGCCGGAAAGTCGACGGCATCATCCTCGTTCCCAGCAATGACTTCCATGCGCTCAAGCTGCCGAAGGGCTTGCCGATCGTCGTCGTCGACCGCCTGATGCCGGGATATTCCGGCATCGCCTCAAATCACCGCGCCGGCGTGCGCCTCGGCGTCGAGCATCTTTTGAAGCTCGGCCATCGCCGCATCGGTTTCATCTCAGGTCCCAGACATTCCGTGCCCGCCAATGACCGTCTCAAGGGTTACCTTGATGCCATGGGGCAGCCCGACGACGGCGGACAAGGTCAAGGGTCGCCGCTGATCGCCGAGGCGGCTTTCGATTATGAAAGCGGACGATCGGCGGGAAACTATCTGCTAGCGCGCGCCCGCAGCGAACGGCCGACCGCCATCTTTGCAAGCTCGGACCAGCAGGCGATCGGCTGCATGAGAGCGGCACATGATCTGGGAATACCGATACCCGCAGCCCTTTCGATCGTCGGATTCGACGGCATCCCGCTCTCGAGCATGACCACGCCGCGGCTGACGACCGTCAAGCAGCCGATTCAGAAGATTGCCGCAGCGGCGGTCGCCGTCCTGTTGAACAGGCAACCGACGCCGGACCTCGACCACCCCATCCTGCTCGCCTGCGAGCTAGCGGAGGGGGAAACGACCGCCCCCCCGCAACCCGATTGAGCGTCGGCGGCAGGCCGTTCGTATAACTTTCCGTTACCACTCACTCGGACACGAGCTGCGGATCCGTCGCAACGCGCTGCGATTCCTCCCATCACCACCATGACTACCGCCGGCGCTCCGAGCGTCCGCGTCCGACCTCACGCCGGCATCCTCAGACGAATCCATTTGACGGATATCCTACAAGTGGATATGTCTTTGGCGTCTCCATTGCAGACGGAAATGAGAAACGCATGTCGCTGAAAACTATGAAGCCCCTCACACGTGCGCCTCTTCTCCACGTCTCCGTCCAGGAAAGCCTGCGCGCCTATATCAGTGACAACGGATTGAAGCCCGGCACGCTGCTTCCGGCCGAATCCGACCTGGCGAACCAGCTCGGCGTCAGCCGCAATTCGCTGCGTGAAGGCATCAAGGCGCTGGAATCGCTGGGTGTGCTGGAATCGCGCCGTGGTGTCGGCATCTTCGTCAAGGCGTTCTCATTCGAGCCGCTGCTCGACAATCTCGCTTATGGCCTCGGCGGCGCTTTGCGCCAGATCGAAGAAGTGATCGAGATCCGCCGCACCCTCGAAGTCGGGCTGATCGGCAAGACGCTTGAGATGATCGGCGACGACGATATCGCCGAACTGCGCGCCACGGTGGAGCGCATGCGGGTGCATGCGGAGCGTGGACAATCCTTTGCCGACGAAGACCAGCTTTTTCATACCCTGCTCTTCCGCTGCCAGAACAACGTGACCCTTGCCCGGCTGATCGATGTGTTCTGGCTCGCCTTCTACAAGGCGTCCGATTTCGTCAACCTCGACAATGTCGACCCCGTCGCGACCTGGAGGGATCACGCGGCAATCGTCGACGCCATCGAGGCGAAGAACGTCGCGGAAGCGCAGAAGCGCCTGGACCGCCATTATGACGGCATTTCCCGGGTGATCGCAGCCAACAAGAAAAGTGCAAATCTGGGAGGAGCACAATGAAACGACTGCAAAGACTATCATCGGCCATCGCATTGACTGCTTTGATGGCGACGACCGTTGTCCCGGCCTTCACCGGCCCCGCGCAGGCAGCCACGCTGTCCGGCGGCTTCGATGTCGGGCCCGGCGGTTTCCAGGGCAATTTCAATCCGCTCGCCGCGACGGGCGGCTTCACGTGGCTCAGCGTCTATTTCGAGCCGCTGGTGACCTATGACGAGAAGCTGGAGAAGGTCGTCGGCCAGCTCGCCTCGTCCTACGAGGTCAGCTCCGACCAACTGGCCTACACCTTCACGCTCGCCGACGCGAAATGGCATGACGGCAAGCCTTTCACGGCAAAGGACGCCAAGTTCACCATCGAACTCGCCAAGAACGCCAAGACCGGCTCCGTTCTGGCGGCGCGGCTGAATGCCGTTTCCTCGGTCGAGGCCAAGGACGACAAGACGCTGGTCATCAAACTGTCGGCGCCGTCGGCCAGCCTGATGGATACGCTGACGAAGGTGATGATGCTGCCGGAGCACGCGCTTTCGCAGATCCCCGCAGACCAGCTCGCCAAGAACAGCTGGTGGTCGACCGCGCCGATCGGCACCGGGCCGTTCAAGTTCAGCAAATATGTCACCGATCAATATGTCGAACTTGTTGCCAACACCGACTACCGGGGCGGCAAACCGGCGCTCGAAAAGATCATCAACCGCTATTTCGCCAATCCGGCAGCGGCGATCGCCGCATTACGCGCCGGCGAAATCCAGTTCACCTATGTCGATTCCAACGATCTGAAGGCCTTCAACGACAATAAGGATTTCCGCGTCATCGAGGGCAACTCCTTCGTCGTCAACTATCTCGGCTTCAACCACGACTCACCCATCTGGAAGGATATCCGGGTCCGCCAGGCGGTGATGTACGCGATCAATCGCGATGCGATCATCCAGAGCCTTTACGGCGGCGCTGCCGAACCGGCAAACTGCGCCTATGTCGCCGATAAGGTGGTGCCGAAAGGCATCGAGACCTATGCCTACGATCCGGAAAAGGCGAAGCAGTTGCTGAAGGAGGCCGGCTGGGATGAGATCAACGGCAACAAGCCGATCACGCTTCTGACCTATTACACCACGCCGCTTGCCGCCAATGTCATGGCGGCGGTCCAGGCGATGCTCGCCCAGGTCGGCATCAACGTAACGCCGCGCGCCGTCGACACCCCGACCTATAACAGCATCGTGCTCAACCACACACCCGACGTCGCGCAGTTCCAGATGGTCTATGCCGGCCTGCAGAACGGCCCGGATCCGGGCAGCATCAATGTCGGCCTCAATGAAAAGCAGATCCCACCGGCGGGCCCCAACGTCGCGCGCGTGCGCATGCAGGTGCTGACGGCCGCTCTCGACGCAGCGCTTGGCGAGACGGATGCCGCGAAGCGTGACGCCCGCTATCAGGACGTCTGCAAGGTGATGAACAAGGAACTGCCCTGGGGTCCGCTGTGGGTGGCGAAACGGTATGGCGTCGCCTCCGCCAAGCTCAAGGACTTCATCTGGACGCCCGCCCCCGGCGGCGGCCCTTACCAGGCGCATCCGGAGAAATGGGCGATCGCCGAATAGGGCGTAACGCATCCTGAGAAGCAAAGGGCGGCCGGGTCACTGCAGCGCCGCGCGTCTTTCGAGGCGCTGTGGGCCGCCCGCACAGGAATGGATTTCATGCTGAGATACAGTCTCCGGCGCCTGCTGATCGGAGTGGGCATGCTGCTTGCACTGAGCGTACTGATCTTCGCCATGCTGCGCCTCACGCCCGGCGATCCGATCGACGCCTATATCGATCCCAATATTCCGATGTCCTCGTCGGATCTTGCCGAGCTGCGCGCCACGCTCGGACTCGATCAGCCGCTGCCGGTGCAGTACCTTGGCTGGCTGCGGCAGGCGGTGACGGGCAATCTCGGCTATTCGATCAAGCGGCCCGACCAGCCGGTGCTCGGCCTCGTGCTCTCGCGCGTCGGCCCGACAGTGCTCCTGATGGGATCGGCGATTGCGATCGCGATCGTTGCCGGCATCGCGACCGGCATCGTCGGTGCGGTTCGCCGCAATTCCGTCGCCGACCTATCATTGTCTGTCTTTGCAGTCACCGGTATTTCCAGCCCGCCCTTCCTCAGCGCTCTTGTCGGCCTCTATCTCTTTTCGGTCTATTTCAACTGGATGCCCTCCGGCGGCATGCTGACACCAGGCCAGGAATTCTCCGTCGCCGACCTTCTCCATCACCTGATCCTGCCCGCGACATTGCTGGCCGTCGCGCAGACAGCGCTGATCATGCGCTATATGCGCGCTTCCATGCTGGAGGTCCTGAACCAGGACTATGTGCGCACCGCGCGCGCCAAAGGCGTGTTCGAATTCTGGGTCATCACCAAGCATGCCCTGCGCAATGCGCTGCTGCCCGTCATCACGCTGATCGGCTCGACCATCGGCCTTGCGATCGGCGGGGCGATCTTCATCGAAAGCGTCTTCAACTGGCCCGGCATGGGCCTGCTGATGGTCGATGCGGTGGAAGGCCGCGACTATCCTGTCATCATGGGTTCGACGCTCATGATCGGCGCCTGCGTCATCGCCGTCAACCTCCTGACCGACCTCGCCTATGCGGTGGTCGATCCGCGGATCAAGGTGGGCTGAGCGATGCTGGCGCGAAGCCCTGCCCGCAGCCCGGGCCCGATCGTACGCTCCCTGCATCGCTTCCTGCTCAACCGGACCGCCCTGCTTGGCCTCTGCATGATTGCGCTGATGATCGTCGCGATCCTTTCCTATCCGCTGTGGTGGAGCTTCAAACCCAACGACATCGATCTGCTGGCGATGAATGCCCAGCCGGGGCCGACACACTGGTTCGGCACCGATGGAGTCGGCCGCGACATCCTCGCCCGCGTCCTGGACGGTGGCCGCATTTCGCTGCTGGTGGCCCTCACCTCGACCGTCATTTCCGCCATTATCGGCTTCCTGATCGGCGCCGTCTCGGCGCTTGCCGGCCGCTGGGCGGATGCAGTCACCATGCGTTTCGTCGATCTCGTCATGACGCTGCCGCCGGTCATCTTCCTGCTGGTGCTCGCCTCGATCGCCGGCACCGGCATCTGGCCGACGGTCTTCGTGATCTCGCTGCTCTCCTGGCCTCTGCTGGCGCGAATGGTGCGCTCGCGGCTGCTGGAACTTCGCGAACGTGACTTCGTGATGGCGGCAAGAGGCATGGGGGCGGGCCTGCCGCATCTCCTCCTCCGCCACGGCCTGCCGAATTCGATCGACATCCTCGTCGTCTTCGCGACGCTGCAGATCGCCAATGCCATCCTGCTCGAGGCCGGACTTTCCTTCCTCGGGCTCGGCATTGCGCCGCCGGCGGCAAGCTGGGGCAACATGCTGAATGCGGCCCGCTCTACCGCCGTGCTCGAACAATACCCCTGGCAGTGGCTGTTTCCCGGCGGGTTCCTGGTGCTTGCCGTCCTTGCAATCAACTTCATTGGCGATGGTCTTCGCGATGCCTTCGACCCTCGCGCCGAATTAAACTGACGATCGAAAGAAAGCGAAAATGAGCAAATTCAAGGGTGTCGTTCCTCCCGTCATAACCCCGCTGAACAAGGATTACACGGTCGATTACCCGTCCTACACCCGGGTGCTCGAAAACCTGATCGAAGCCGGATGTCATGGCCTGTTCGTGCTCGGCTCGACCAGCGAGGTGATCTTCCACGACGAAAAGACCCGGCAGGACATCATCGAGCATTCGGCAAAAGTCATCGACGGTCGCGTACCGCTGATCGTCGGCGTCATCGACCCGACCACCGACAGGGTCATCAACCATGCCAGGACCGCGAAATCGGCCGGCGCCGACGCGGTTGTCGTCACGGCGCCGTTCTATACGGTCACCAGCCAGGCCGAGATCATCGATCACTTCCGCTATATCCGCGATGCCGTCGACGTACCGCTGATTGCCTATGACATTCCGGTCTGCGTGCATGTGAAACTGCAGCGCCAGACCAGCGTGACGCTTGCGAAAGAGGGAACCATCATCGGCATCAAGGATTCGAGCGGCGACGACGGCAATTTCCGTTACGTGCTGCTCGATCTCGCCGACCACAAGGACGTCTTCCTGATGACCGGCTCCGAAATCGTCGTCGATACGGCGCTGCAGATGGGCGCCCACGGCGTCGTGCCCGGCATCGCCAATGTCGATCCGCATGGCTATGTCAGGCTCTGGAATGCTGCCCAGCGAGGGGACTGGGTCGCGGCCCGCGAGGAGCAGGAGCGCCTCTGCCGGCTCTTCGAGATCGTTTGGGTCGGTGCGGGCCGTGTCAGCGGCGGCGCCGCCGGCATCGGCGCCTTCAAGGCGGCGATGAAGAGCCTCGGCATTATCGAAACGGCGCTGATGCCGCGCCCGCGGGCGGCGCTCAACGAGGCCGAAACCGCAAGGATCGACGAGATCCTGCGCGCGACCGGCCTGCTTGCCTGATGGATGCCATGCCACAGAGCGCCGCCACCATTCTCGACATCAAGGGGCTGCGGACCGTCTTCCGCATCCGCTCGGGCGAGGTGACGGCGGTCAACGGCATCGATCTCAGCGTGGCTGCGGGCGAGACGCTGGCGCTGGTCGGCGAGTCCGGTTCGGGCAAATCGGTCACCAGCCTTTCGGTCATGCGGCTCCTGACCCGCAATATCGGCGCGATCGCCGCCGGCCGCATCGATCTGAAGCGCAAGAATGGCAGCGTCAGCAACCTTGTCTCACTCGGCGAACAGGAGATGCGCGCCATCCGCGGCAATGATATCGGCATGGTCTTCCAGGAGCCGATGTCGAGCCTCAACCCGGTCTACACCATCGGCGACCAGATTTCCGAGCCGATCCGCATCCACCGCGGGGCGGACCGGAAGGCCGCGATGGATGCGGCGGTCGCCCTTCTCGATAGCGTCGGCATTCCCGATGCCCGGCGCCGCGCCGGTCAATATCCGCACGAGCTCTCCGGCGGCATGCGCCAGCGCGCCACGATCGCCATGGCCCTCGCCTGCGACCCGACGCTGCTGATCGCCGACGAGCCGACGACGGCGCTCGACGTCACCATTCAGGCGCAGATTCTGGCCCTCCTGCAGAAGCTGCAGCGCGAACGCGGCATGGCCATGCTCTTCGTCACCCATAATCTCGGCGTCGTCGCCGAAATCGCGCATCGGGTGGCGGTGATGTATGCCGGGCGGATCGTCGAGACCGGGCCAGTGGCCGAGGTTTTCCGCAATCCGAGACATCCCTATACGATCGGCCTGATGGCCTCGATGCCGAAACTCGGCGATGCAAGCCGGATGAAGCAGGCGGGTGAAAGGCTGGCGGCCATTCCTGGCGTCGTGCCGAGCCTGATGAACATGCCGGCCGGCTGCGCTTTCCAGCCGCGCTGCCGATTTGCCGTCGACGCCTGTCGCGCGGCTGTGCCGCCGCTTGCCGAGGTCAATCCGCGCCACCAGAGCCGCTGCATTCGCTGGCAGGAGATCCGATGAGCGAACCCCTTCTCTCCGTCCGCGGCCTTGGGAAACATTATACGTCCCGCGGGACCAGACTGACCATTCTGCAGGCCGTATCCTTCGATATCGGCAAGGGCGAGGTCGTCGGGCTGGTCGGCGAATCCGGCAGCGGCAAGACGACGATCGGCCGATCGGTCCTGCGGCTGGTCGAGCCGTCGGCCGGCAGCGTCCGCTTCGATGGCGCCGAACTCACCACCTTGTCCTCATCCGAAATGCGGCGTCTGCGGCCGCGGATGCAATATATTTTTCAAGACCCGTTCGCGAGCCTGTCGCCGCGCATGACGATCGGGGAAATCCTGACCGAGGGATTGAAGATCCAGGGCCTGGGGACGGCAAGAGAGAGATTGGAACGCGCCCGCCGGGCGCTCGAACAGGTCGATCTTCCGCCGGAGGCCGTCAACCGGTACGCCCACGAATTCTCGGGCGGCCAGCGGCAGCGGATCGGCATCGCCCGCGCGCTGACGCTCGCGCCGGAATTTATCGTCGCCGACGAGCCGGTCTCCGCACTCGATGTCTCGATCCAGGCACAGGTGATCAATCTTCTGCGCGACCTGCAGCAGCGCCTTGGTCTGACCATGCTGTTCATCAGTCACGACCTCGCTGTGGTCGAATATATCTGCGACCGGGTGATCGTGCTCTATCTCGGCCGGATCATGGAAATCGCGCCCAGTGCCGAGCTTTATGCCAGGCCGCTGCATCCCTATACGCGGGCGCTTCTCTCGGCGATCCCCTCGCCCGATCCCGATGCGCCGCGCGATCGCCAGATCCTGAAGGGCGATATTCCGAGCCCCGCCGATCCGCCGAGCGGTTGCGTCTTCCGCACGCGCTGTCCGAACGCCCTGCCCGCCTGCGGCGAGACCGTGCCGGAGCTGCGCGAAATGCAGCCCGGGCATTTCAAGGCCTGCATCCGTGATGACCTGAACTGAAGGACGTGCAATGACCACCACAACCCGCCGCCACCCGATCGCGGGCAACTGGGCTAGCCTGCTGCTACCGATCGCCGAAGACGACAGCATCGATTTCGAAAAGCTCGCCGAGGAAATCGACATACTGATCGCCGCCGGCGTCGACGGCATCTATTCGAACGGTACGGCGGGAGAATTCCACAATCAGACGGAAGCCGAGTACGAGCGAATTCAGGACGTGCTGGCGTCGCGTTGCCACGCGGCCGGAATGCCGTTCGTCATCGGCGCCTGCCAGCCGGATCCGATCATCATGCTCGATCGGCTGCGCCGCGCAACTCTTCATAAGCCATTGGCGATCCAGGTGATCCTTCCCGACTGGTGGCCGCTCACCAATCTCGAAGCCACCGATTTCCTGAAGCGCGCATCGGAGGCGGCGGAAGGAATCCCGTTCATCCTTTACAATCCGCCGCATGCGAAACGTGTCCTGTCGCCAGCCGAGCTCCGTGACGTTTGCGGCCCCTGCCCGTCAGTGGTCGGGATGAAGATCGCCGATGGAGACGACGCCTGGTATGCGCAGGCACGAGCGCATCTTTCCGAATTTTCGCTGTTCATTCCCGGCCACCATCTCGCAACCGGCATAAAGCAGGGCGTTGCTGCCGGGGCGTTTTCGAATGTTGCCTGTCTTCATCCCTGCGGCGCCCAGGCCTGGACAGAGCTGATGCACCGGAATCTGGACGCAGCGCTTGATATCGAAAGCCGCATCTGCGCCTTCATGGACGATCACATCGTCCCGTTTCGCCGTGACCGCGGCTATTCAAATGCCGCGCTCGACAAACTGCTCGCTGCGATCGGCAACTGGGGTCCGGTCACCACCAGGCTGAGATGGCCTTACCGCTTTATCGACGAGCAAGAAGCGGCAAGTCTGCGCGATCATGCGCGCATGATCATCCCGGAGCTCTTCGCTCAGTAGGTGACAAGACGGGGACCGAACGGAGCCCTGCCGGATCATGCCGGAATGCGGGCGATGACCTTGATCTCAAAATCGAAGCCCGCCAGCCAGTTCACGCCGATCGCGGTCCAGTTCGGATAGGGCGGCTTGCTGAAAATCTCCTGCTTGACGGCCATGATCGTTTCAAACTGGTTCTCGGCATCGGTATGGAACGTCGTCACATCCACTATGTCGTCAAAGCTACAGCTTGCAGCTTCCAGTGTCGCCTTGAGATTTTCGAAAGCCAGCCGGACCTGACGCGGGAAGTCCGGTTCAGGTGTTCCATCGGAACGGCTGCCGACCTGGCCGGAGACGAACAGAAGATCGCCGGTTCGGATGGCGGCCGAATAACCATGGTCCTCGTAAAGGGCATGTCTGTTCGCCGGAAAGATTGCTTCGCGTCGGTTCATTGTCGATCTCGCTTCCTCATCGTTGATAAGACACCGCCAGCGCAGCAGGGCTTTGCAAGAGCTTCACAGATCGCCTCGCCATGTGATATACGGTGCGTATGTGAAATAGTCGCATACGCACCGTATGTCAAAATTATTATACGGCCCGTATGTGAAATTGGAGATGAGATGGCAAAGAAACGCAGCGAGACGATGGAGGAAAATCGTGTGAAGCTGATCGCGGCTGCCCGAAAGGCCTTTGCCGAGAAGGGATATGCCGCCGCTTCAATGGACGAACTGACTGCCGAAGCCGGCTTGACGCGGGGAGCGCTCTACCACAACTTCGGAGACAAGCGTGGGCTGCTTGCCGCCGTTGTCGATCAGATCGACACGGAAATGGCGTCGCGCGCAAAGGAGATCGGCGCCCGCGCGAGTGATGATTGGCAGGGCCTGCTCGCCGAGGGCGCAGCTTATATCGAAATGGCGCTTGATCCGGAGGTCCAGCGCATCGTCCTGCTCGATGGGCCTGCAGTGCTGGGTGATCCTTCACAATGGCCGAGCCAGAGCAGTTGTCTTCAGGCAACCAGGCAGACAATCGAGCGCCTGATCGTCCAGGGCGCCCTCAAGCCGGTCGACGCGGAAGCAGCCGCTCGGCTGCTCAACGGCGCTGCGCTCAATGCCGCTCTCTGGATCGCGGCGAGTGACCGGCCGCAGGATGTGTTGCCAAGAGCTGTCGAGGCCTTCGACGCCTTGGCTGCCGGCCTTCTCAAGATGTCCGCGTGAGCTTCCGATATACTGGCGGCAAACTTGGAATCTTGTTGGGGGAGATGCAGTGCGGATTGGCTCACACCATCGTCTGTCACCAATAGCTCCCGAAAACCAGAAGAATTGCGCCGACCGCGATGACAACCATCGCCGGCCAGTTGCGCGCCAAGCTGAGGAACCTCAGGCCTTGGCGCCGCGGTTCGAGCGTGGCGCCGCCCTGCGGCCTCAAGTGCGGATCACTCGGCTTTCGACGAAGCGCCGGCCGAAGGAGAAAAAGAAGGCCGCCGATTATGAGAGCGGCACCGATCAGAACTGCCCACATCGTCGCCTCCGCCGGGGACACGGATGTGAGTTAAACCGCATCCGGCCTCAATTGTTCCGTAACATGCTCAAATCGCCAGCGACGCGCAGGGCGGCATACCCTCGAGCGGCTTCCGTTAAAAGGTGAACCGCTCTAAAGGGATTTGTCACCGCCTGAGCAAACATGTATTCGAACTCAAAAATCCTTGCCTGACCGTGGCGGCTGTTCTGCCGCGCACAAACCGAACGCGATTGCAAATGACTGAACATGCCATGACCTGGGGGATCGCCGGCCTCACTGCGATGGGCGTCGTCGTCCGTCCCTTCCGGTGGCCGGAAGCGATCTGGGCCGTCTTCGGCGCCCTGCTGCTGCTCGCCTTCCGCCTGCTTGGACACCATGATGCCCTGGCGGGCGTCGCCAAGGGCGGCGACGTTTATCTCTTTCTGATCGGCATGATGCTGCTCTCCGAACTTGCCCGGCGCGAAGGCCTCTTCGACTGGATCGCCTCCATTGCAATCGCGTACGCCCAAGGATCACCCCGGCGTCTCTTCGTGCTCGTCTATCTTGTCGGCGTGATTGTCACCGTCTTTCTTTCCAACGATGCGACGGCCGTGGTGCTGACGCCGGCCGTCTATGCCGCCTGCCGGACGGCGCGTGTCAAAGACCCGATGCCTTATCTGCTGATCTGCGCCTTCATTGCCAATGCCGCGAGCTTCGTCCTGCCGATTTCCAACCCGGCCAATCTGGTTATCTTTGCCGGCGGTGATATGCCGCCGCTCTCCCGCTGGCTGTCGACATTCATGCTGCCGTCGATCATTTCGATCGTCGCCACGTTCCTCTGCCTCTACTGGACGCAACGCCGCGCCCTTGCAGAAGACACTCTTGCCGCCGACACGCAGCAACCGCCCCTCTCCCGCAGCGCCCGCCTCGCGGGATGGGGAATCCTGCTGACGGCCATCGTTCTTATCACGGCGTCGGCCATGCATGTCGACCTCGGCGTGCCGACCTTTGTTGCGGGCACGATCACCACCGCGATCGTTCTGATGCTGACGCGGCAAAGCCCGGCCGAGACGATGAAGGGCATCAGCTGGAGCGTTCTGCCGCTGGTCGCCGGCCTGTTCGTCATCGTCGAATCGCTCGATCATACCGGGCTGACGAACATTCTCTCCGATCAGCTGGCTGCGCTTGCCTCGGCCTCGCAATCGCAGGCGATCGGCGTGGCGGGCCTGCTCGTCGGCGTGATCTGCAACCTCGTGAACAATCTTCCTGCCGGCCTGCTTGCCGGCAGCGTGGTGCAGGCCGCAGGTGTCTCCGACAAGATCGCCGGCGCCGTGCTGATCGGCGTCGATCTCGGACCCAATCTGTCGGTGACGGGGTCGCTGGCGACGATCTTGTGGCTGTCTGCCCTGCGCCGCGAAGGCCTGCATATCGGCGCCTGGACGTTTCTAAAACTCGGAACCGTCGTCATGTTCCCCGCACTCATTCTATCTCTGGGGTCGCTCCTCCTGTTTTGAGTCCAAGCTCGCTAGAAGATGGCTCAACGAGGGAAAAGAAAGCGTCATCCCGAAGATAGCGAAATCTGCTCTGCGGCGTACCCTAGAGCGGTTCAGCTTTTCACGGATGCGCAGAACCGCTACCTTTTAGTTTAGGCAATTATCCGGTGAAACGGCGCGAGAGCCTTCGTGCGGGCAGTTTCCGAAGCATGGATGACTGCGCACCGAATGCGACGTATTCAAACGACTGACGGTCATTCAGCGGGAGGATCGATGATGGGCATCATCGACGAGCGTGAAGAAGCACTCGAGAAAGAGTACATCGTGAAGCTCGAGCGTTCGTTCCATATCCAGGCGAGGCGCGACCGGATGCTGGCACGCTGGGCGGCCGAGCTCATCGGACGAACCGACTTCGACATCTATTTCGACGAAGTCATTTCCGCCGGGTTGCTGGAGTCAGGGGATGAGAACGTCTTCAGAAAGATTCTCAGCGACCTGCAATATGCAGACGTCGCGATCAGCGCTCAGACGGTTCGCGAGAAAATGAAGCAGCTTCTGCCTGAAGCGGCAAGGTCCCTCGACGAGGCCGGCTAAAGCCTTTCAGGGTGAGTGCGCCAGGCTGCCGGCACTTTCGTGCAGGAGACATCTCATGACAGCTGCCATTCCGGTGGCGTCTCCAGACATACCGGTTTCGCCACCGGCCGCTCTTTGATTGCTGTCAGGACAGTCTCCCTCTTCCCTCTGGGTCAACGGGACTGCTCTTTGCGATGGATCAACGTGCGCGGCGTGCATCACCTGCATTATCCGCGCCGGACAATCATCGTGAAGGGACGAAGATCATGACGAGCAAGATGATGAAGGCGGCAGTGGTTCGGGAGTTCGGCAAGCCGCTCGCAATCGAATGCGTGCCGGTGCCTGTTCCGGGCCCGGGGGAGATCCTGGTGAAGGTCGTTGCCTGCGGAGTATGCCATACCGACCTGCACGCCGCCGAGGGCGATTGGCCGGTCAAGCCGCTGCCGCCCTTCATTCCCGGTCACGAAGCGGCCGGGGTCGTTGCTGCTCTCGGTCCCGGCGTCACCGAATTCAAGGAAGGCGATGCCGTCGGCGTCGCCTGGCTGCACGATGCCTGCCTGCGCTGCGAATATTGCGAAACCGGTTGGGAAACCCTCTGCGAACACCAGCACAATACCGGCTACAGCTGCAATGGCGGCTTTGCCGAATATGTCATCGCGTCGGCCGCTTTCGCCGCCCGCCTTCCTGCAGACGTCGACTTTGCCAAGATCGCGCCAATCCTCTGCGCCGGTGTCACGACCTATAAAGGGCTGAAGGAAACCGAAGCGCGGCCCGGCGAATGGGTGGCGATATCGGGCGTCGGCGGCCTCGGCCATGTCGCGATCCAATATGCCAAGGCGATGGGTCTCAAGGTGGTCGCTCTCGATGTCGCTGCCGCCAAGCTCGACCTTGCCCGCCAGGTCGGCGCCGATCTCGCGCTCAACGCACGCGCCGAAGACACCGTCGAAAAGGTGCTGAAGGCAACGAGCGGCGGTGCGCATGGCGTTCTCGTCACCGCCGTCTCGCCGCCTGCCTTCTCGCAGGCACTCGGCATGGTGCGTCGCAAAGGCACCGTCAGCCTCGTCGGCCTGCCGCCGGGCAACTTCCCGACGCCAATCTTCGACGTTGTGCTGAAGCGCATCACCGTACGCGGCTCGATCGTCGGCACGCGCCGCGACCTCGATGAAGCGCTGGCTTTCGCCATCGAAGGCAAGGTTCACGCCGAAATCTCCAAGGCGCCGCTCGATAACATCAACGATATTTTTGCCGATCTCAAAGCGGGAACGATCGAGGGCCGCACGGTGCTCGATATCGCAGGAGAGGCGAGCATCTTCGCAGCGCGGGACCAGTCCGCAGCATAGCTGGCGCGCTGCGCGTCTCCGCCGCGCGGCGGAGACACCTTCGCTTCGAAAACCAGAGCGCCTCGGCCCGGCCGATCCGGTGAGCGGGGCAAGGCGCCTACGCTTTGGGCCGAGATCGAAGCGCTGGGCCGGGAAGGAATTCAAAGGCCATGAGATGGTCGAGCGCGTGGTCGCCGCTGACGCCTTGACGACGGACGGTTCTACGCCAGCGTCTTTCCCGTCCAGCGCAGGCCTTTCATGCCAGCTGAGCGTCTCCTCGGGGAAAGGAGGCGTGTGGCCGCCGCGTCATTTGCGGCGCTGCAAGACAAACGGATCAACTGCAATCTTGCCCCCGCCGAACACGACCAATGCCAGCGCCATTGCCGCCCAGGGCAGGTGAAAGTTGGCCCAGCCCTCCGGGATGGTGAGCTGGATGATCGCCGTCATCAGCAGCAGACCGAGGGCAGCGAAGCGTGTGGCCAAGCCGAGGATCAGCAGAATTGGCAGAACCAGTTCTCCAATTCCGGCGGCCGTCGCCATCGTCAGAGGAAACGGGTAGGCGACTGCGCTGCCGAAGATATGAAGCTTGAACTCCTGCTCGAAAAGATATCTTGCGCCCGATGAAAGCGTCAGGAAGTCGTCCCATTTCGTCAGCCCCGACTTGAAGAAGGGAATAGCCAGCGCAAAACGCAATGCCAGCAGCGGCAGCGACCTGGGAACTGAGGCGAGCAGGCCTTCCGCGCGTGTGACGAGGGAGGCAGCGGCAGCGCCAAAGCCGTGCGAAGGGGCCACTTCAGTTTTCATGTGGAGTTTCCTTTATACTGTTGAAAGGCTCTAAACGCGCCGAGACCGGCAAGGCCGACCAGCGCCGTTCCGAAATCGAATTCCGGGGCAGCCGCACATGCCGCCTCTGCCGCCTCGCCGAGAGTGGCGGCGTTGAACAAGGCGGCAGCAAAGACAGCGTCCCGCGGCGGCAGGACATGAACATTGACCGACATCTCCGGTCGCACGACCAGGACCGCTTGCCCGTCCCAGTCGGAGACCGGCGAAACCATCTCCTCTTGATGTGCGCTCCAGATCGAACCAACCGGAAAATTCGACGGGATCAGGTGCGCGGATGGGTGTGGGACGAGCCGCAAATCCGAAAGCATCTCGGGCGCCACGGCTCTGAGTGCCGCAAGATCGAGAGGCGTGCTGTCGGCGGCGTGGTAAGCCTCTGTCCAGGCGGCCTCGAGCCGGGCAACATCGGGCAGATAGACAAGCATGCCTGCAGGCTCAAAAGCTGCAATGAAGTCGGGGAAATCGTCGCCATATTCCATGATCAGCGGCGAGGCCGGCTTGTGATCCTGGGCGTAGGCTCGCGCTACGGCCGAAAAGAACTCCGAACCGACGAGCCTCTCAGTCACCGGAAAACGTTGCGCCAGCGCCTTTGTCAGCCCGACGAACACATTGTTGCGGTATACGGCAAACCGCGCCGCGTCGGGCTTGCCGCGTGCGTTGATGATGCCCTCCGGCACCGGCCGCTCGGCATGCAGCAAGGCATCGGCGAAGGCGGTTTGGCGGGTTGCGAAATCCATTGTCACGCCGCCCGGATCCGGCGCCCGCCGCGGCAAGACGTTTCGGCGGCGAGCATCGCATCCGCGCGTTTTGCCTCTGAATACAGTGTGGCGAAATCCGGAACATTATTGTCCCATTCAATCAGCGTCGGGAGTGCGCCGGTGCGCGCGAGGGTATGTTTGTAGAGCGCCAATACGTCGCTCTTCACCGCCGTCGCGTGCGCGTCGATCAGCAGCCGGTCGCCGGCGGGGTCGACGGTTTCGTCGTAACCGGCAAGGTGAATCTCACCGACGGACTCGACCGGAAAACGATCTATATAGGCGGTGGCATCGAGCCGGTGGTTTACCGCCGAGACCATCACATTGTTGACGTCGAGCAGAAGGCCGCAGCCCGTCCGCTCGGCGATCGTTGCCAGAAAATCCACTTCATCGATCGTACTGTCGGCGAACAGTATATATGTGGAAGGGTTTTCCAGCAGCAGTTGTCGCCCGAGCGCCTGTTGCGTTTCATCGACATGGTCGACGACGCGCGCCAGGGTTTCTTCCGTGTAGGGCAGCGGCAGCAAATCATTGAGAAATCCCGTGTCATGCGTCGACCAGGCCAGATGTTCGGAAAAGCTCTGAGGCCGATAGCGGTCGAGCAAGCTGCGAAGCCGCTTCAGATGCGCCTTGTCGAGCCCACGCGCCGCGCCGATCGATAAGCCGACGCCGTGCAGCGACAGCGGATAGTGTTCCGTGATGGCTTGGAGATAGCGATGCGGCGGCCCGCCTGCGCCCATGTAGTTCTCGGCATGGACCTCGAAGAAGCCGACGTCCGGCAGATCGGCCAGAATGGTGTCATAATGCTCGGGCTTTAGGCCGAGGCCGGCCCGCGCAGGCAGGAGGACAGGTCGGTTTGTTGAAGCGGTCATCGCAATTCTCCCGATTTGACGAGAAAAGATAGAGGCCCGGGCATCGGGCCTCCGCTTTCCGGTCAGCCTTTGGTCGGCTCGAGCTTACCCATGTGCCCGTTGACATTCATGCTGACGCAGGTACCGGCCGGGACGGCCTTCCAGGCGTTGCCCTGATAATCCATCGTCGATGTACCTGCGCAGGTCGTGCCGGCACCGGCGGCACAATCATTGTGACCCTTGAGCGCGATGCCATAGCATTTCTCCTTGCCCACCATTTTCTCCGCCGGCAGCGGTGCGGCGAAGGCAGCAGATGAAATCGCAGTGGCGAGCGAGCCTGCGAGGGCGAGGCTGAGAGTGGAACGGTTCATGGATGGTCTCCTCTTGCAAAGATCCGCGCACCGGTCATCGGCCGCGTAATCCCTCTTTCGAGACGACGATCCCGCTTGTTACAGGCATAAGGAACACGAATTGGTGATCGGCCTTCGCACGATGGTATGGTTTTGTTCGTGGGACGGTGGCGGCGCTCGTTTGGCGCAGGCGCGCCGGAGGATTTCGCGGCACTCAGCTTATGGGTATTCACCTGTGACGGCTTCAAGGACCAGTGGTCCTTCCGCCTCCAGCCTGACACGGCCCCTGCCGACGCGCGCGAGGCGGATGGGCGCCTGCTTTTCTTCGAGCCGGCGGCGCAACAGCAAGAGCCGGGTTTCGAGATTGTCCTTGATCTCCGGCATGCGTGCGCCGGCCGTCAACCGCATTTCCCGGTTGGTGAACTCGCTTCTGCCGTCGCTCAGATGCCAGTCGAGCATCAGGCGCAGCAGAGTGCCGGCAACGCCCTTCACGATGTAAGTGCCATCGATGAAGACGCTGTCATCGAAGCGGTGATGAACAACGCGGATTTCTCGGCCGGCGGCTACAGGCTCGGGCGTGCTGGTCGCAGGTCTCTGTTCGGCGGCAGCCGCTGCGCGCTCGCTGGCCCTGAGGGCGCCGGCAGCCTGTCCCGCCAGTATCTCGAGAGCAGCTTCGTCCTCTTCTCGGAAGGCGAGTCGCTCCGTGCTCTCGATGAAGAGCACGCCCGTCACCGCGCCGCCGGCGATCATGGGAACGGCAATCTGGCTCATTGCCGTCGGCAAATGCGGGAAAGCGATCGTGCGCGTCGTATTTTCAGCCCCTTCCGCCTCCAGACCGATCGCTTCGCCAAACCGGCGCACACGGCTCATGTCACTGACCTTGATCGCCTGTCCACCCGCTGCCGCAGCCCCGATCAATCCGTCGCCGCCTGCGATTTCGGATCCGAGGCCCGAGCGCTCGTAGCCGATGCTGCCCATCGTGATCAGGCAGCCGCGATGGCTGTCGTGGATGAGCACGAGCGCATTGCCGCATCCGAGGACTTGCTTGACGCCGACGAGCAGGCTGTCGATGATCTCATCGGCCTCCGACTGTCGCTCGATCGACTTGATCGCCTTGGAAAGATCAGGGAGGCTGACAGGCGCCCGGCTGCTCGGCGGCGAAGCTGTTTCCACCGGCGAGGGAACCTTCTCAATTCCGTACACCCGGAAAATATCGGCGCTCCTCAGCCGCATGACATCCGACATGCCGATCTGCGCGCTGCTCGCCTTGAGCTGGCGAGCGATCTTGTCGAACAGCGCGCCGGCATCGACCGAACGAACGAAGCCGACGTCGAGCAGGAACTGATCGCCGGTGAACCCGTCCACCAGGATCAGCGTGACCTTTGGATTGGCGCGCACATTCGCCGCCGTCTTGGCGAAGAACTGGTTGGAGAGCGCGACATGCTCCTCATCGACCCGCACCACATGGGAGAGATAGGATATGTTCGGCATGCCGTCGGCCGAGGCCGTGGCGATGATGGAGGGAATGACACCCTCGAAGCAGGCGGAAAGATCGGAAAGCCGCAGGTTCATTGGGACCGCGCGCCAACATGGGTGCCCGCCAGCATGCCGGCGAGCGGGCCGGGCGTCTGGACATATATCTCACTGATCACCAGCCGGGCGACCCGCGCCTCGCGCGCCGTCAGCCATGGCGCGATAAGACGCCGGGGGACGCCGAGCGATTCGAGCTCGTTCGTCGCCGCGGTGATGAAATGATCGGCGCGAGCGAGGTCAGAACTCTGGATCTCTTGCATGCCGGCGCTCCCCTTCAGCTGGAAACTTACATAATCCGCGGGGGTTACGAAGGTGGCGGCAACCCGCCCGGTCTGCCGGATACCGATTTCGAGCCGCGGCCACTGCCAGGCTGAAAAGATGACGTCGATCGTTTCGCGGTCTTCCAGAAGATGGAAGCCGACGCCGCGTCCCGCCGAAGGACGGCCGGTCTCGTCGGCCGCCGCGATGATGCACATCAGCGGCCTGTTGAAAAAATCGAGAAGCCTGTCGTCAAGCCTCACTGCCGTCCCCCATTGCTTGCCCCAATCCTCCTTAGCAAACTTTTAGGATTCCCGGTACGGCTTGCACATTCATTTAGGAACGCCGTTTTTTTCGCTGCGCTATAGAAGCGTACCGGCTGAACGGCCTCGATTATCACCATACCCCAGTGTTCGGCGGCCCCGTGCCGCCGGGCGAAAGACAATCGCGCCCGCCCCGCATGCCGGAGCGGGGCACGGATCTCTGCGTTTTGCCTCAGGCGAAACCGCCGGCGGTCGATGCGGGACGAATTTGGAGAAAGAGAAATGGAGAAGTTTGATCATGCGGCAGTTTCGCCGCCGGGGCATGGGTTGCCGGCAATGGCTTTCGGCACGCATGTCATCCGTTTTATGGCGGGCAATACTGGCGGTTCGCTCGGCATGTTCGAAGCCTGCGTGCTGCCCGGCGAAGGTCCGCCACTACATGTGCATGAGCGCGAGGACGAGTTGTTCCGCGTTCTTTCCGGCCGCTTCGGCTTCTGGTGTGCCGGCGATTATGTCGAACTCACGGAAGGCGGCTCTATCGCTTTGCCGCGCGGTGTGCCGCACCGGTTCCGCAATGTGGGACAGACGGAGGGCCGCCTCATGGTCGTCGTCACCCCGGGCGGGTTCGAGAGCTTCTTTCCGATCGTCGAACTCTGCAAGCCCGAAACACCCGAGCAGATCGCCTCGATCGCCAGGGGCTTCGGCCTGACCTTCCCACCCGAGGACGATCGCAAGGTCACCTGAACCACCAGAAACACGTCCCGAAACTGAGCAACGGTCCATTTGAAAGGAAACCGAACGATGACACATGTACCTTCGAACGAAAACGCAATGACCCTGACAGCCGCGCAGCTCGATGCCTATTTGGCCCGGATCGGCGTCGGGCGGCCGTCGCGCCTCGACATCGACAGCTTGTCGCAGTTGCATCGCGCCCATCTCATGAGTTTTACATGGGAGGCACTGGACGCCTTCATGGGATGGCCCTCCGCGATCACCCCGGCTGCGGCATTCGCCAAAATGGTCGAGAGGCGGCGTGGCGGCTGGTGTTATGAGATGAACGGCCTCTTCGGCGCCGCGCTTGCAGCACTCGGCTTCCGTGTGACCCGCCTTTGCGGCGCCGTCGACCGGGAAAAGCTCGGCGACATCGCCATCGGCAATCATCTGACGCTGCGTGTCGATCTCGAGCGTCCCTATCTCGCCGAGGTCGGCATAGCGGACGCCATCATCGAGCCGGTGCCGCTTGTGGCCGGGCCGATCAGCCAACGCGGCTTCGATTTCTCCATCATGCCGGCCGACGGGAGCTGGCTGCGCTTCAATAATCATGTGCTCGGCATCGCGAAAAGCTTCGATTTCCGGCTCGACCACAGCGACGAAGCCGCGATGGCCGCAACACAAGGCTGGCTGATGCAAGATCCCGGCTCTCCGTTCACCAATGCGCTCGCGGTGTTGCGGCACACGGCGGACGGCTACGTCGCCCTCCAGGACGACCGTCTGCGCCGTGTGACGGCGAACAGCCTCAGCGAGGAGCGCATTACGAGCGCCAGCCATCTCGGCGACACGTTCGAGACGGTATTCGATCTCGACATTCCCCTGCCCGACCGCGTCTGGGAGCGCCTCCAGACGATCCGCCGCGACAAGGCGGCGTGAGCCCGACACCTCATCATTTCACATCCGAGGAATTATCAATGTTTCGCATAACTGCACTCGCCCTTGCTCTTACCTTGAGCACGACCTTCGCCCTTGCCGCCGCCACCGATCCTGCGCCGGGCGGAGCCTACAAGACCGATCCCTCGCATTCGAGTTTCAATTGGTCGTTCGACCATTCCGGCCTGTCCCACTACACGGCGCGCTTTACCGGAGTCGATGCGCGGCTCGACTGGAAGCCGGAAAAGCCGGAAACTTCAACGCTTTCGGTCACGATCGATCCGCTTTCGGTCCGCACCGACTATCCATGGCCTGAGAAGGTCAACTTCGATGCGGAGATCGGTGGAGACGAGAGCTTCCTTGCAGCCAAGCCGATCACCTTCGTTTCCAGGACGATCCATGTGACGGGCAAGAAGACCGGCACCGTCGAAGGCCTCCTGACCCTGCGCGGCGAGACGCACCCGGCAAAACTCGACGTCACCTTCAACGGCTCAATGGCGGAGCACCCGATGATGGGCGTCCCGAAGATCGGTTTCTCGGCGACCGGCAGCATCCGTCGCAGCGATTGGGGACTGGATTTCGCAATCCCCGAACTCGGCGACATCGTCACCTTCGCGATAGAAACGCAGATGGTGCCGGCTGGTTATTCATTCCAGTGAGAAGCGAAGCGGGGCGGCAGGTCCAACGGACCTGCGCCTCTTTGCCGATTTCGCTGGAAATGGCGATGCGACCCCTTTATCTTGCAGGGATGGCGTGTGCTGCGTGCGCCACGGGCTTTCCCGAAATCGACGGAGACTGAAGATCAACCTTCCAAAACACAGGGAGCGCTGACCGGTGTCGCAGCCTATCTCTCCAGGTCTCATCCGATCCACCCTTCGCCAGTTCCTCGATAGCGAAGCTTCAGGCGGTCTCGTGCTGATGGCAGTCGCCTTGGCTGCAATCGTGACGGCGAACTCACCGCTTGCAGAGGGTTACTTCCACGCTCTTCACATCTATCTAGGGCCGCTCAGCCTGCTGCACTGGATCAATGACGCGCTGATGGCGCTGTTCTTCCTCCTCGTCGGGCTCGAGATCAAGCGCGAAATGCTGGACGGCCAGCTCTCCAGCTGGAGTCGCCGCATTCTGCCGGGTGCGGCGGCACTGGGAGGCATGCTCTTCCCCGCCCTCTTCTACATCCTGTTCAACCGGGAAAACCCGGCCGCCCTGCGTGGCTGGGCGATCCCGACGGCGACGGACATCGCATTCGCCCTGGGCGTCATCTCCCTGTTCGGCCCGCGCGTACCTGCCTCGTTGAAGATCTTCCTGGCGGCACTGGCGATCATCGATGACCTGGGGGCCGTCATGATCATTGCGCTGTTCTACACGAGCGATCTCAACTTGCTGGCGCTTGCAGGGGCTGCGGTGGTGCTCGCCGCGCTCTATGGCATGAACCGGGCCAGGATTCTGAAGCTGTGGCCGTATCTGGTGCTCGGCGCCGTGCTCTGGGTGCTCGTCTTCGCGTCTGGAATCCACGCGACATTGGCCGGTGTTCTTCTCGCACTGACGATTCCGTTGAAGGCAACGCCGGGAACGCGCGAGGCGAGCCACGAGCAGTCGCCGTTGCACCATCTCGAGCACATCCTACAGAAGCCCGTCGCATTCATCGTCGTTCCGATCTTCGGCTTTGCCAATGCCGGCGTCTCCTTCTCCGGCGTCTCGGCAGCCACGCTGACGGAGCCATTGACCCTCGGCGTGGCGGCGGGACTTTTGCTTGGAAAACTGGTCGGCGTTCTCAGCACGGTCTTCCTGCTCGTCAAAATCGGTCTCGCCGACCTTCCAGCCAAGGCGAGCTGGGGGCAGATGACCGGTGTGGCCGCCCTCTGCGGCATAGGTTTCACCATGAGCCTTTTCATCGGGCTGCTTGCATTCAACGATCCCAGCGTCCAGGACCACGTGAAGATGGGCATCCTGCTGGGGTCTCTGCTGTCCGGTCTGGTCGGCGCGGCGATGCTCGCAACATTCAATCGCCGATCCTGAGAGAGCGGGCTGCAGTTCTCCATGAAGAACCCGGCCGATAGCGCCCTTTGTTTCGGCCGAAAGAGACCTCCAGTCAAAGCTTTGGGGTCAAACATCTGCAACAAAAGCCTGCTCGAATTGTACGCAAATTTTCGATAAAGTCGGCCAGTCGCTGGCCTAGCAGTGACATTTGTCTATTCGCTATTTTTATTATCCCGAACCAGCATCGCTTACACTTCGGTTTTAAATGTCGATACCTTTACGTTCAGCCTCACTGCAGAATAGATGCCGCAGCTACAGTGTTGAAGATCTCATGACGGACGCCGCTTTTGCCGCTGCTCTGCGTGAATCCGCCTCCGAGCTACTGGCAATCCATCGCAGAGCGCCGAGAATAGTGCGTTATGTTGCCGATCTGCAGAAGTGGCTGCTCAGCCAGGCGGCGTTGGCATTGCATTTTGAGCGGAAGCTCAACCCGTCCTGCCCCCCGTTGACCGCTTCCAACCTCGCAAAATTTCTGGTCGAGAACCACATCGCCAGCCACAACACCGTCGTCGCACATATGAAGGAGATGGCGTATTACAAATTATTCGAGCCGGTGGAGACGACGGATCGGCGCGCCAAACCGTTACAGGCGAGCGCCTATGCTGAAACCTTGATCCGGCAATGGTTCGAAGGGCACCTTCGTTCCTTGGACGGCATAGACGCGGGAGATCGCTGTCGGTGGTCGGAGGCGGATGAGACAATTCTGTATCGCGCTCAGCCGCGTATTGCACGTCGGCTGTTTAACCATCCGGATTGGTATAGCCCGCCCGAAAGCGTTGCGCTGTTCGTAAGGTCCGAATCCGGAAGCAACATATTGCACGACCTCATGTCGCGTGTGCCACTGGCACCGGTCGTAGGTGAACGCACCTGGGTGGGCGATGTCTCTGCACGACTGACCGCGGCCGAATATGTCATTTCCCGCAGTCATGCCAGCAGATTGCTGGCGGCCGCGCAAAATCAAGGATTGCTGGGATGGGAGGCGCCCCAAAAAAGTGGGGATTGCTGGATTTCGGCGAAGCTCGTGCTCGACTACAGACGCTGGCAGGCCACGAAATTCTCTGTTATCTCCGAGGTTTTGGCGAGTATCGAGTAGGCGCTTGGGATAGCGTTCCCGCAGGAACGCTGAACCGATGAGACTGTTTTGGGAACCATGTGGTGCCCAGGGGCGGAATCGAACCACCGACACGCGGATTTTCAATCCGCTGCTCTACCAACTGAGCTACCTGGGCCAACCTGCTTCGCTGCGGTGCTCTTGATGAAAAGAACCGCGGGGCCTTGGTTCGCCCCGGAAGCGAGCGGGGTTATAGCATCTTGTTCGCCCATGGCAAGCGTCAAATGACTCTTTTTTGACGGTCTTGCCAATTTTGCCGATTCATGTGGAAAAATAAGAGCTTCGGGGAGGAAATCTGCTAGTTTTCCTCGTCGGGATAATCGGCCTTCGTTTCGTCGTCGGCCACCGGAATGGCGTATGAGCCGGTCAGCCAGCGGGAGAGATCGACCTCACGGCAGCGGTTGGAGCAGAAGGGGTAATGTTCTCGGTTCGATGGTTTGCCGCATTCCGGGCAAGGGCGCGTCTTGCGCAGGGGCTCGACCTTGGCGGCGGCTTTCTTGTCTTCGGGCATCATCGGTCCGTCCTAAAGCATGGCGCCGTGGGTCAGCCCTCGGGCCACCGGCTATGCACATCGAAGCCCTCGCCGGTCAGAAGCAGAATGGTTTCATATAGCGGCAGGCCGACGACATTGGTGTAGGAGCCCACCATCTTCTGCACGAAAGTGCCGGCAAGGCCCTGGATGCCGTAAGCGCCCGCCTTGCCGCGCCACTGGCCGGAGGCTAGGTAGTTCTCGATCTCGAAACCGGAGAGCCGCTTGAAGCGCACCTTGGTCTCGACGATCTTCTGGCGAATCTTGCGATCCGGCGTCACCAGGCAGATGCCGGTATAGACGAGATGGTTGCGTCCCGACAGGAGATGCAGCGAACTCAGCGCCTCGTCGGCGAACTCGGCCTTGCCGAGAATGCGCCGGCCGACGGCGACCACCGTATCGGCGGAGAGGATATAGCTCCCCTTCCAGGTGATATCGCCCTTGATGGCGGCAAGTGCTGCCTCGGCCTTCTCGGCCGACAGCCTTCGGGCGAGCGAACGCGGATGCTCCGACTTCTTCGGCGTTTCGTCGATATCCATCGGCATCAGGCGCGAAGGCTCGATGCCGGCCTGGTTGAGCAGGTCGACGCGGCGGGGCGAGCCCGAGGCCAGAATGAGCTTGTATTTCAGCGCCATGAAACCTCGACCATCGGCGGACGGGAGCGGGCAGACTTACTTGAAACGATAGGTGATGCGGCCCTTGGTCAGATCGTAGGGCGTCATTTCCACAAGCACCTTGTCGCCCGCGAGAACGCGGATGCGGTTCTTGCGCATGCGGCCGGCGGTGTGAGCGATGATCTCGTGTTCGTTTTCAAGCTTCACGCGAAACGTCGCATTCGGCAGAAGTTCGGTGACGATTCCCGGGAATTCGAGGACTTCTTCTTTCGGCATATAGTGGTTTTCTTCCTGTGGGTTGCAGAGGCAGCGCAACGCGCGCCTTTAAAATTTGGGCGGAAACTACACAATCAACGCAGGTTTGTGAACCTTGTTGATCAGGCTTTCCTTTATTTGTTTTCATGCCGATTGCGCGGCAATGCCATTTCGTTTGAGCAGCCGGCTCTCGATGAGGCCGGCCAGGTGATCGCGAACCTCGCGATAGCTGTCCAGTATCTGCTCGCGCGTGCCGCTGACGACCGTCGGATCCATGGTCGGCCAGTAGACGACGTCGATCGCGTTCGACCGCGTCAGCTCGAGTGCGGCGTGATGGGCCTGCGGCGACAACGTGATGATCAGATCGAAATAATCGTCTTCGAGTTCTTCCAGCGTCTGCGGCTGGCGGCGCCCGAGAGAAAGCCCGATTTCGTTAAGCACGACATCGACGAACGGATCGCGCTCGCCGGCGCGAACGCCGGCGGACCTTATATAGGTATTGGCAGGCAGAATGCTACGGGCGATCGCTTCGGCCATCGGCGAGCGGATGGCGTTCAGGCCGCACATGAAGAGGATGGCGCCCGGCCTTTTTGCATCCCCGACGTCGGCGGCGAGCTCCATCGCCGTCATCCGCGCCAGTAGAGCACGCAGACCAGCGTGAAAAGGCGCCGGGCGGTGTCGAAATCGACCTCGATCTTGCCGGCCAACCTGTCTTTCAGCGTCTGCGAGCCTTCATTGTGGATGCCGCGCCGGCCCATATCGATCGCCTCGATGCGGCTTGGCGTGGCCGATCGGATCGCTTCGTAATAGCTTTCGCAGATCATGAAGTAATCTTTGACGATCCGCCGGAACGGGGTGAGCGACAGGATATGGGTGGCGACATCGCCGCCTTCTTCCGTCTTGATGGCGAACACCAGCTTCGAATCCATCAGCGAGATGTTCAGCCGGTAAGGACCGCCGGAATGGCCGAGCGGCTCGAACCTGTTCTCCTCGATGAGATCGAAGATGGCGACGGCGCGTTCATGCTCGACATCGGGTGTCGAACGGCCGATCGTATCGTCCAGGACGACGTCGCAAAGCCGGAAATTGCCCGCCGCCATGCCCTCACCTAATCGAGGTTGAGGCGGATCGCGACCGACCGCGCATGGGCATCGAGGCCTTCGGAGACGGCAAGCGCGATCGCCGCCGGGCCGAGGGTGCGCAACTCACCCGGCCCCAGGCGCAGGATCGAGGTGCGCTTGACGAAATCGAGCACCGACAGGCCGGAGGAGAAGCGCGCCGAACGCGCCGTCGGCAGCACATGGTTCGAACCGCCGACATAATCGCCGATGACCTCGGGCGTATGAGCGCCGATGAAGATCGCGCCGGCATTGCGGATGCCGTCGAGCAGCCGGTCGGGATCGGCAAGGGCGAGCTCGACATGCTCGGCTGCGATGCGGTTGGCGAGCGGAATGGCCTGCTTCAGATCGGCAACGAGGATGACTGCACCGAAATCGCGCCAGCTTGCCCCTGCCGTCTCGGCGCGGTTCAGCGTCTTCAGCTGGCGTTCGACCGCCTGCTCCACCGCCTTGCCGAATTCGACATTATCGGTGATCAGGATCGCCTGGGCGCTGGCATCGTGCTCGGCCTGCGCCAAAAGGTCGGCGGCGATCCAATCAGGATTGTTGTCCTTATCGGCAATCACCAGCACTTCGGAGGGGCCGGCGATCATATCGATGCCGACGGTGCCGAAGACATGGCGCTTGGCGGCGGCGACATAGGCGTTGCCGGGACCGGTGATCTTGGCGACGGGAGCGATGGTCTCGGTGCCATAAGCGAGAGCCGCGATCGCCTGGGCGCCGCCGACACGATAGATCTCGGTCACGCCGGCAAGCTTGGCGGCGGCAAGCACCGCCGGATTGACGGCGCCGCCGGTCGCGGGAACGGCGATGACGATGCGGTCGACACCAGCGACCTTGGCCGGCACGGCATTCATCAGAACAGAGCTCGGATAACTCGCGGTGCCGCCCGGAACATAGAGCCCGACCGCCTCGATCGCCGTCCAGCGCGAGCCGAGACCGACGCCCATGTCGTCCTCGTAGATATCATCCTTCGGCAGCTGGCGGCGATGATGGCTCTCGATGCGCAATGCCGCGAGCTTCAGAGCGCCCAGCACCTCGGCGGGCACCGCCTCGATCGCGGCGTCGATCTCCTCAGGCGTCACGCGCATCGGCACGGCGGCGAAATCGATGCCGTCGAACTTCAGCGAATATTCGGCCAGCGCCACATCGCCGCGTGCCCTGACATCATCGATGATGGCGCGGGCGACGGCATTCACATCCTCGGACACTTCGCGCTTCGTCGTCAGAAAAGCGGCAAAATGCTGCTCGAAACCTTCCGATGCCTGATCCAGCCAGATTGCCAAGAGCTATATTCCTTCTCAACTCGAACCGCGATGTTCAAACTTCAGGGGTGGCGGGGTTTGGAAGCCGCCTGCCATGCGCCACCGATATCGGCCATCTGGACCTCGATGCATTCGACGTCGAGCGCAATCGAGGCCGTGCCCGACAGCGCCAGCTCGATTGTGCCGTCCGGCCCCTCGCCCTTTTTCTCGAAACGCAGCGCCAGCAGCGACAGAACCTCATCGCGTTTGCCGCGATCGATGCCGAGCGAACGGACGGCAAGCACGCGCTTGAACACCAGAGCGGCGCGGCGGCGCTCGAAACCTCTGCGCTTGCGCGCGGCACTCTCCCAGACGAAGCGATTGGCGGCAAGCGCGAACTGGGCGCCGCGCGGCGACCAGTCGATGTCGCCGACCTTGAAGACGCTGTCCTGCATATGCGCAGAAATGATCGCGAGGTCTTCGTCATCGAGCGCAACAAGCTTCAGGTCGGTCATTCAGGCTCAATCCCTAGAGCAGGATGCCGAAAAGCGCGAGCGGTTTTCGGACGACATCATGCTCTTGCTATTTAACAGGCATCGCCGGAATGGCGATGCGTCAAACAAGGGAAATAAGATGCTGCGACCGATTACGCAACTGGAATGAAGGTGTCTCTTACTCGCTGATGCGCTCGACGACGGCGCCGCAGCGGGTCAGCTTCGCTTCGAGCCGCTCGAAGCCGCGGTCGAGGTGGTAGACGCGGGAGACCGTAGTTTCACCCTCGGCGGCGAGACCGGCGATGACGAGCGAGACGGAGGCGCGCAAATCGGTCGCCATGACGGGCGCGCCGCGCAGGCGCTGGACACCTTCGATCTTCGCGGTCTGGCCGGAGAGCGTGATCCTGGCGCCGAGCCGGGCAAGCTCCTGCACGTGCATGAAGCGGTTTTCGAAGATCGTCTCGGTGACATGCGAGATGCCGGAGGAGCGGGTCATCAGCGCCATAAACTGTGCCTGCAGATCCGTGGGGAACCCCGGGAAAGGATCGGTGACGATATCGACCGGCTTAATGCCGGCGCCGTTGCGCCTGACGCGCATGCCGTTATTGGTCGCGGAGATGTCGGCGCCGGCGCGGCGGAGCGTCTCCACCGCGGTTTCGAGCAGCGCCACATCGGTGTTTTCGAGCACGACGTCGCCGCCGGCCATGGCGACGGCCATGGCATAGGTGCCGGTCTCGATGCGATCCGGCAGGACGCGGTGGCGGGCGCCGGAGAGCGAGGTGACGCCCTCGATGGTGATCGTCGAGGTGCCGGCGCCGGAGATCTTGGCGCCCATGGCGTTCAGGCAGTTGGCGAGGTCGACGACTTCAGGCTCGCGGGCGGCATTGCCGATAACCGTCGTGCCGCGGGCAAGGGTCGCCGCCATCATCAACACATGGGTGGCGCCGACCGAAACCTTCGGGAAGGTGTAGCGCGCGCCGATCAGACCGCCGTCGGGCGCCCTGGCGTTGATGTAGCCGGCGTCGATCTCCATGGTCGCGCCAAGCGCCGTCAGGCCATCGATGAAGAGATCGACCGGGCGCGTGCCGATGGCGCAGCCGCCCGGCAGTGACACGCGGCAATGGCCTTCGCGCGCCAAGAGCGGCCCGATGACCCAGAAGGAGGCGCGCATCTTCGAGACCAGCTCATAAGAAGCGGTGGTATCGACGATGGTGCGGCAGGTGAAATGGATCGTGCGGGCGTAGGAGTCCTCCTGGCGCTCGCGGCGGCCGTTGACGGCGACATCGACGCCATGATTGCCGAGGATGCGCATCAGAAGCTCGACATCGGCCAGATGCGGCACGTTTTCCAGCGTCAGCGTGTCACTGGTCAGAAGCGAGGCGATCATCAGCGGCAGTGCGGCATTCTTGGCGCCGGAAATCGGAATGATGCCATTCAGCTCATTACCGCCGACAATTCTGATACGATCCATGTGCGCTTACTTCCTGAAAGTTCTGCCTTGAAAGAAGGTGAGGTGTTTAGGGGATTTATGAAGAGGCTTCAATTCGTCCGGGACGGAACATTACGATTCGTCCATTTTTGCGGCGGGCAGCCCGTTTGTTTCGTCGGCCTGGCCGGAACGGCGGGCGCGCACCTGCTGTTTGCGTCTCGAAAGATTTTCCCTGAGCTTTTCGGCGGCGCGCTCGCGGCGCAGTTTCGCCTGTGCCTCGATTGCCTCTTTACGGCTCTTCTGGCCGGTTTCGGTCTTGTCGTTCATGCATATAGAATTAGCCGAATTCGCGCCGATCCAAAAGGCCCTTGCACCTCTATCCACGCGAAGTTGGATTTTGCGGCTTGCGCTTGTCGTCAAGCTGTGGCAATAGCCGCCCCGTTCCCGCAATTGAGCCGCCCGGCTCCACGCGGATCTGGTCCTGCTGCCGTAGCTCAGTGGTAGAGCACACCCTTGGTAAGGGTGAGGTCGGTGGTTCAATCCCACTCGGCAGCACCAGTTTTCTTTTCCGACATCATTTCTCGCGTATCCGCCTGGCCAGCCCCTCATCCGCCTGCCGGCACCTTCTCCCCGCGCGCGGGGCGAAGGGACCATGCCGCAACCTCTCCGTCCCCCGCAAGCCTCGTGTAGGGCACGTCCCCTCGCCCCGTTTACGGGGAGAGGGTTAAGGTGAGGGGCAGCCATCCGCACGAAGCGGACTGCATGTCAGTACAATCGGGAATGTCGGATGCTTCGAGATAATAAGGCAGGAACGGGGATAACTGCCACCGTTCGATCAGTTCACCGGTTACCACCACCTCTTCACCGGGAACTGGCGCATGGGGCAGCGCATTAACCCCATCAAAAATGCCCTCGACATACCATCGATCACGGCTCTCTGATATGACATAGGAGGCGATATCTATCACCCCGCCTTCACCGTAGCCACGCAGGGCAGCCCGCAGATATTCCCGCTGTATTTTTGGGACGAGCTCAGCGGAAATACGCGCCAGCAAAGCGTCTTCAGCGGATATCTCTGCACTGTGAGCAAGGGCCGGTATTGCCGCCACACAAAGAAAAGCAGCCTGGATCAATTTTCGATCGAAATCCATGTCGAGCCCTCAGCTTTCCCGGCATGGTAGCGGTAGCAGCGCGCAAGCGCCATACAACTTATCTGCGACTACCCAAAATATCTCTGAGGCTGCGCGCGACGCGACCCATCTTACGCAGGCTGGCATTTCGCCTTATCGGCAACAAACGATTCACCATTGTTGACCGCAAAAATCTCGCTAGAATGGCTATCAGGGCGGCGTCTCGCCTGAGGATAGGTGGGCGCAGCACACTTGGTTCTGTCGAAACCCTGGAGGAGCATCGATGGCAACTGAAAAATGGCACGACCCGGTCAAGGTCGGTTTCGAAGGCGCTGACCTCAAAACCGTCAACGGGCCGTTCGATGCGCTCAAATGTCTGGCGGATCTCTGGCCGAGCGCACGCGGACTGCATTATATCAAGGCGCGCAGTACCTGTCGGGCAGCACTCGACGGGCGCAAGAGCGTGGAAGAGGCAAGGGCCGAGTTCCTGGCGGCGGCCGAAGAGGCGAAGCTGAAGCTGCTGCATTAACACGGCAGGGAACGTCCGGCTGTTTTTCGATTTGTTCGGCAAAGCGTGCCGGAACGAGACATTGTGTAATTTTCACTTAACCCTGGATCGAGCAGATGCCGGATTTTGGCGCAAAGGGCGTTGCGCCCGGGACAGCTGTTTCGATAGAAAACACGCAGCCATCATGATGATGGTCAGAGGCTCGTCACCGGAAACGCCGGCGAGCCTCGTTCGGACAACCCCGTTTGTCAGCAGCCCGCGTCGCCGGCATTCTCCACCTCGACATAACCGACACCGATGATCGTGCCGTCAGCCGCGCGGATGAAGGACGGCAGATAATGCGGCTCGGCCGGCTGGCAGGCGACGGTGGCGGTGGCGGTATAGTCGTTGAGCGCGATCTGATCCTTCGGAAGCGCGGAATAGTTCGCGCCGGTTTCGAGCGAGGCATAGGCCGAGCCGGCAAAAATGCCGATGATCAGGGTGGACGCCCAGAGGCGAAGAAGCGTTTGCATGAGGCTCTCCAGCGTTTCAGATCCGGCATTTCAACACCCGGCAGCGCACTTGGTTCCCTCAGCGCCGCAACAGGCGGTTATGCACATGGCCGCGGCCGACGATGCTTTCGGCGATCTCGGCCGACCGCTCGACATCGCCATGCCGACGCACGAAACCTTCGAGGACGATATCGGCGCCGAGCGTGCTGACGATGATTTCGCGCGCGTCGAGATCGCCGGCGGCATGAAGGGCGCTCTCGACCGAAGCGCGTGTGGCCGCCTCGCCATGGCCCTGCCGGCCGGGTTCGTCATGGTCGGGGAATACAGGAAACCCGATCACTTAAGCGTCTCCTGAGGTGGGTATATAAGGGTTAACGCCGCAACAGGGCTTTCGTTGCGGTCCGCCGATCTCGACGGGATGGTCGCGCAGGATTTCTGCGGGCCAGGCTTGGCCGACCCTTGGCGGAAGCTGCTGCGGCTTCCATATCTGGCTGCAGTCGAAAGAGGGATGACGACGATGAAAGTGCTTCTGCCCGTTTTGTTTGCCGGAATATTGCTCGCCGGCTGCTCCTCGGCCGATAGCCCCGCGCTGGATCCCATTCCGGGCAGCATCACCTATGGCGGCCAGCCGCGCACGAAGCTCACCAAATCGCCGGTCGGCAGCGCCGTCCACCACCAGTTCTACAACGGGACGGGCCAGCGCGTGGAAGAGACCTATATTCTTCAGCCGGATCGCAGCCTGAAGCTGGTGCGGCGCGTGGTGGGGCCGGATTTCCCCGATTGAGACTTGCGCCGTTCCAGGCTTGACAGCGGCTGAAATCGCGAACATTCAAGGAACATCTAATCTTTCCGCAGTGATTCTGCGGGAGCCCGACCGGACGGCTGGATGTATCTCGAAAAGCTCAATCCCCAGCAGCGCATGGCCGTCGAGCACGGCACGCTCACCGACGGCAGCCACATTGCCGGGCCGCTGCTGGTCATTGCCGGCGCCGGCTCGGGCAAGACGAATACGCTGGCGCATCGGGTCGCCCATCTGATCGTCAAGGGCGCCGATCCGCGCCGCATCCTGCTGATGACCTTTTCACGCCGGGCCGCCGCCGAAATGGCGCGCCGCGTCGAGCGCATCTGCCGCAACGTGCTCGGTTCGAATGCCGGCGTAATGGCCGATGCGCTTGCCTGGTCCGGCACCTTCCACGGCATCGGCGCGCGGCTCTTACGCGACTATGCCCAGCAGATCGGCCTCGATGCCGATTTCACCATCCATGACCGCGAAGACAGCGCCGATCTGATCAACCTGATCCGCCACGATCTCGGCTTCTCCAAGACGGAAAGCCGGTTTCCGGCCAAGGGCACCTGCCTTGCCATCTATTCGAGGGCGGTGAATTCGGAAACCGCCCTCGACCAAGTGCTGCGCGACGCCTTTCCCTGGTGCGCGGCGTGGGAAAAACAGCTGCGCGAGCTTTTCGCCTGCTATGTCGAGGCCAAACAGAGCCAGAATGTGCTCGATTACGACGACCTTCTGCTCTACTGGGCGCAGATGGTCGGCGAGAGCGTGATTGCAGAGGATATCGGCAGCCGCTTCGACCATGTGCTGGTCGACGAATATCAGGACACCAACCGGCTGCAGGCCTCGATCCTGATGGCGCTGAAGCCCCAAGGCCAGGGCCTGACCGTCGTCGGCGACGATGCGCAGTCGATCTATTCCTTCCGCGCAGCGACAGTGCGCAACATCCTCGATTTTCCCGCAGCCTTCAGCCCGCCCGCCAATATAGTCACGCTCGACCGCAACTATCGCTCGACGCAGCCGATTCTGACAGCCGCCAATGCCGTCATCGATCTCGCCTCGGAGCGCTTCACCAAAAATCTCTGGACCGAGCGGCAATCCTCCGAGCGGCCGCGCCTCGTGACGGTGCGCGACGAGGCCGAGCAGGCGCGTTACGTCGCCGACAAGGTGCTCGACAATCGCGAGGAGGGCCTCAAGCTCAAGCAGCAGGCGGTGCTGTTCCGCGCATCGCATCACAGCGGTCCGCTGGAGGTCGAGCTGACCCGGCGCAATATTCCCTTCGTCAAGTTCGGCGGGCTGAAGTTTCTCGACAGCGCCCATGTCAAGGACATGCTGGCGGCGCTTCGCTTTGCGCAAAATCCGCGCGACCGAGTGGCGGGCTTCCGGCTGATGCAGATCCTGCCGGGCGTCGGCCCCTCGACGGCCCAGAAGGCGCTCGACCTGATGTCCGAGGATGCGAGCCCGCTGTCGGCGCTGGCCGCCATGCCGGCGCCGCCGCGCTCCGGCGAAGACTGGACTGATTTCGTTTCGATGCTGCAGGAGATGAAATCCGGCAAGGCCGGCTGGCCGGCGGAAATCGAGCTGGCGCGGCAATGGTACGCGCCGCATCTGGAACGGCTGCATGAGGATGCGGCGACGCGGCAGGCCGATTTGTTGCAGCTCGAGCAGATTGCCGGCGGTTATGCCTCGCGCGAGCGTTTCCTCACCGAACTCACCCTCGATCCGCCGGATGCGACGAGCGATCAGGCCGGCGTGCCGCTGCTCGACGAGGATTATCTCATCCTCTCGACCATCCACTCGGCCAAGGGCCAGGAATGGACGCGGGTCTTCATGCTGAATGTCGTCGACGGCTGCATTCCGAGCGATCTTGCCGTCGGCGCCACCGCCGAAATCGAGGAAGAGCGCCGGCTGCTCTATGTGGCGATGACGCGCGCCCGCGACGGTCTCGACCTCGTCGTGCCGCAGCGCTTCTTCACCTACGGGCAGAATGCGCAGGGCGACCGGCACGTCTATGCCTCGCGCAGCCGCTTCATTCCGGCGACCCTGCTGCAATTCTTCGAGGCCTGCAGCTGGCCGCAGGTGAAATCGGATGCCGCCGCGCAAGCCCAGGCGCGGCAGGTGCGCATCGATGTCGGCGCCCGTATGCGCGGCATGTGGCGGTAATGCATGTCGCCCGGAAGTGTGCAGCGGTTCCGGGACAACGACATGCATAAAACCAAAGACTAAAGCGCGCCGCAGGCAATCCGATCCTGCAGCGCGCTTTGGTTCGTCCCTGACCTGGCAGGTGCTCAGTAGTCCCAGAACACCGGCACCCAACGGAAGACGTCGCCGTCGAGCGCCACCCGGCCGACCGACGGGAACGGCAGGTGGGTGGCCACCAGCTGTTCGCCGTTCGCCGCCAGCTCCCTGAGAAGATCGATGCGCACGCGAGCGGCCTCCTCGGGATCGTGTTCGAAACCATTGTACCAATCGGGGTGCTCGAACCCGACCGCAAACACGGCATCGCCGGCGAATGTCAGGCGGTCGCCGCCGGATGCCAGGCGGACCACGCTATGTCCGGGGGTATGGCCGCCGGTGCGCTGGACGACGACACCCGGCGCCACCTCGGACCGATCGTCGAACAGCTTGAGATGGCTGCCGTACTCGCTGAGGAACCGCTTTGCCGTTGCCCGAAGCGCATCCGGAAAGCCGGGCGGCATGGACACGTGGCTGAAATCGGGCGCCTCCCAGAACTTGGTCTCGGCGGCCGCCACATGGATCCTCAGGTCGGAACGCAGCTGGTCCTTCACGCCATCGACGAGCAGCCCGCCGATGTGATCCATGTGCAGGTGGGTGAGCACCACGTCGGTCACCGATGCCAGATCGATGCCGGCACCCTCCAGTCGCTTGATCAACTGCCCGGCGCGCGGCAAGTTCAAGTCCGGATCCAGGCCCAGTCCGGCGTCGATGAGGATGGTCTGCCCGCCGCTGCGCACGAGGACCACGTTCAACGCCCAGTCGAAAGCGTCTCGCGGCAGGAACATATCGTCCAGCCAGACTGCCCGGTCAGCCGCGTCGGCGTTGTGTCCCAGCATCGTCGTCGGGAGCGGCAGCACGCCATCGCTGATGATCAGCACTTCGATTTCGCCGATCCGCACCGCATAGCGCGACGGAACCAATTCTTCGGGCTTCGGCCTGCCAGGCTCCTGCCGACCAGTCGTACGGGGTTTTGCTTCTGCCTGCGACATGATGCGCTCCTGTTTGTTCGTGATCGAGAGATGTCGAGTAGGGTCACGTCGCGGACCCTATGCCGAAGCGTGGTTGGCGGTCGATCAGTTCAAAGGAGAGGGAAAGCTAGGCTTTAGCACAGGCCGGCCTACGGTTTCGGCGCGTCACGCCGAAGACTTGGTGTTGAAGAGGCTGGCATCAGGACGCAGAGGCTTTCGCCCGTCGCACGGTGCCGCGCGCATCCAGCATTCCGAGGATGAGAGCGTCAGAGAAAAAGCGGCGGCTCGGCCGGTTTCAGGAATTTCGCGATCGTTTCCGCCTTCACGGCCTCGACAGAGGCCGGCGACCATTTCGGATTGCGGTCCTTATCGATGACGGCGGCGCGGATGCCCTCGAAGAAGTCGGGATTATCCAGCATCTCCAGGCAGGCGCCGAGTTCGCGGCCGAGGCATTCGGCGAGCGAGCCGCTGCTCCGGCCGGCCCTCAAGAGCTGCAAAGCAAGCTTCAGGCTGGTCGGCGAGCGCGCCAGCAGCACACGGCGCGTCTCAGCGGCAAATTCGCCGTCCTCCACGTCGAGCGCCGCCAGAATCTCCTCGACGCTGTCGAAACGGAAAGCGCGATCGATCATTGTCGCGTTCTGTCGCAGCCGGCTCTCGCCCGGAGGTTCTGCGTACACCTGCAAGACGCTGTCGACATCGCCCGACGAACTGCCGCGCGGCAGGCCCGATAACCTCTCGATCACTTCGCCGAGCCGCGACGAGGCGATCTGAAGATCGGCAAGGCGGGCATAGATCGCATCCGCGGCGCCGATATCGAGCCCGGTCAGGCCGAGCCATGTTCCGGCCTCGCCGGGTGCCTTCGGCAGCAACCAGGTGGCGCCGACATCGGGGACGTAGCCGATGCCGGTTTCCGGCATGGCAAGACGCGTGCGCTCGGTGACGATGCGGTGGCGGCCGTGTGAGGACAGGCCGACACCGCCGCCCATGGTGATGCCGTCCATCAGCGCGACATAGGGTTTGGGGTAGACGGCGATCATATGGTTGAGACGGAATTCTTCCCGCCAGAAGGTTCCGGCGAGGCCGTCGCCGGCTCGGGCGCTCTCATGCAGGGCGCGGATATCGCCGCCGGCGCAGAAACCGCGTTCGCCCTCCCCTGTTGCCACGACAGTCGTCACCTCGGCGTCGCGGGCAAAGCCATCCAACGCCTCGGTGATCGTCCGGATCATCGCCAGCGTCAGGCTGTTCAGCGCCCGCGGCCGGTTGAGCCGGATGATGCCGGCAGTGCCTCGCCGCTCGATGATGACTTCGCTGTCCTGCATGGTTCACCTCCGCTGTCGAACCATGCATAGACGACGATGCAAGATCGCTCCAGAGCATTTCAGGCCAGCCGGCATCGATGGGTCAAGCCGACCGCGAATCCCGGGCGGCCGCTTTTGCCTCGCAGCGGGCGGCATAGTCCATGGCGAGTTCCAGCGGCAGCGGCCGCGAGAAATAATAGCCCTGCGCCAGGCGAACCCCGATCGCCTTCAGCCCCTCGGCGATCGCCTCGCTTTCGACGCCTTCAGCGACGGAGGCGATGCCGAGGTTCTGGCAGAGGTTGGCGACCGAACGGGTGATGTTCATGCACCGGGCGTCACGGTCGAAATTCATCACGAACCCCTTGTCGATCTTCAGCTTGTCGAAGGCGAGGCGATGAATGTGGCTGAGGCTCGAAAATCCGGTGCCGAAATCGTCGAGTGCGATCGAGATGCCGGCGGCGCGCAGCATCGTGATCACCCGGTCGGCGGTGTCGAAATCGGAGAGCAGCGCGGTCTCGGTGATTTCGAATTCGATGCGCCGGGGATCGAGGCCGGAGCGGGTGATCATGGCCAGCAGCGCCATCGAGGTCTCGTGGTCGCAGATATCGCGGGCCGAGAGATTGAAGGACAGCCGCAGATGGCGCGGCATGATCGCCAGCGCTTCGAGCGCTTGGGCAAAGAGAATGCGTGTCACGCGGCCGATCACGGCGGTGCGCTCGGCGGCAGGGATGAAGGCAGAGGGACTGATGCGGCCGAAGCGGGCGCTGTCCCAGCGGGCGAGCGCCTCATAGGCGACGACGCGGCCGCTCTGCAATTCGACGATCGGCTGATAATCGAGCTTCATTTCGCTGGCGAAGTCATTTGCCTGCAGCTCGAGTTCGATCAGGTGGCGCTGGGTCAGGATCTTCTCATGATCGGCCGAGAAGAACTCGACGCCGCTGCTGCGCTTGCTCTTGACCTGATAGAGGGCAAAATCCGCCTTCTCGTAAAGATCTTCGGCCGTGTAACTGCCGGCTTCGGGATAGACGATGCCGCAGGAGCCGAAAACGCGGACCGAGCCGTCGGGGATTTCGTACGGGTTGCGGACGGTGGCGCAAAGCGCCTGACCGAGATCGGCGATTGCCTGGCGCGTCATCGAACAGGGAAAGATGATGCCGAATTCATCGCCGCCGAGACGCGAGACGATGCCCTCCTCGCCGACCAGCACCATGAAGCGCCGCGCCGTCTCCTTGAGCACGAGATCGCCGGCGGCATGACCGAAGACGTCGTTGACCGGCTTGAAGCCGTCGAGATCGATGATGCCGATGACGGGCGGGGTCGACGGATTTTTCTGCAGCCGTTCTTCCAGTGAGAGGAAGAAGCTGCGGCGATTGGCAAGGCCGGTCAGCTGGTCTTGCAGCGCGTTGCGGCTGTTGACGAGGTTCAGCTCCTCGGCTTCCTCCTGCTTGTGCTTCAGTTCCTCGGTCAGTTGCACCAGGCCGACGAAATTCTGGAAATAGCTGTTGATCACCCTGAGGAAGGGCAGGATCAGGAAAAGGCCGCTGACGGCGGTGGCGACGAATACCGGGTTGCCGGAGAACATGAAGGTCGCGATCATGGCCGAGAAGGTGATGACCGTGGTCATCGCCGCCGCCATCGGCAGGTGCATCAGGCAGAAGATGCAGGAAATGCCTGTGACAACGAGGAAATAGGCGATCTGGCCCTGCTGCGAAGCATCGCCATATTGGTAAAGCGCGATCGACCAGCTGCCGAAAGCGACAGTCAGGATGCCGGCGCCCGAGATGGTCACCTTCATCAGCCTATAGGCCCGCTCGGCGGTGATGTTTTCCTTGCCTCTGATCTCCCACCAGCAGAGACGGAAGACACAGACGGCGCTCAAGGCCACCGGAATATAGAGCGACAGCCACAGCGGTGCGGATTTCAGATGGGTAATCGCCACCGCAAGCGCATTGATGACCAGCAGGATATAGAGAATGGGGATCTGCGACGACAGGGCCCGAAACTGCGCCATCAGAAGCGTCGGATTGTCTTTTCGCAGCTGCAATGAGGCCAGAAAGTTCTTCATCTTCTCTTATCCGTCGGCCGGAGCCAGCCAGCGAAAGCTTGATGTTTCCTTATTCACGTCATGTCATTCGAAGCCCGCGGGCGCGGAGTTAAACGGCAGTCGCCGCCGGACACCGCTCAGAAGGATGCGGCGGCAAGTGCCCGGTGGATGCTGTGCAGATCATCGACGTTTCTGTTCGACAGGAAGAGTTCCCAATCCAGCGAGCTCTGGACGATGGTCTCAAGCGAATCGTAGCGGGGCTTCCAGTCCAGCACCTGCCGGGCGAGCGAAGGATCGGCGACGACGCTGGCCGAATCGCCGGCGCGCCGCGGCGCCATGTGAATCTTGAAGGAATGCCCGTGCAGGCGGGCGACCATGTTCAAGACGTCAAGCACGGAATAGCCGCTGCCATAACCGCAATTGGCGACGAGCGGGCCCTTGTCCCTGCGCAGGTGCTGCAGCCCTTTCAGATGCGCATCAGCGAGGTCGGTGACATGGATGTAGTCGCGCACGCCGGTGCCGTCATGGGTGGGATAGTCGATGCCGTAGACATGGACGCTGTCGCGCTTGCCAAGCGCTGCCTCGCAGGCGACCTTGATGAGGTGCGTGGCGCCCGAAGTCGACTGGCCGGTGCGGTGGTGCGGGTCCGCGCCGGCGACGTTGAAGTAGCGAAGCGCGACATAGTTGAAATCATAGGCCGCGGCAGCATCGCGCAGCATGAATTCGGTCATCAGCTTCGACTGACCATAAGGGTTTTCCGGATTGAGGGGAGCCGTCTCCTTTACCGGCAGGTCCGTCTGCTGCTGGCCGTAAACGGCGGCCGTCGAGGAGAAGACGAAATTGCGGATGCCGGCCTTGATCGCGGCGGAGAGAAGCGCCCGGGTCTTGCCGGAATTGTTGTCGTAATAGGAAAGCGGATCGGCGACCGAGACCGGGACGACGGCGGAGCCGGCGAAATGGATGATCGCCTCGATGTCGTTTTCGATGAAGATCTTCTTCAAGATGTCGGGATCGGCAATGTCGCCAAGGTAGAAACGCGCCGCCGGCGCCACGGCCCAGCGGAAGCCGGTGGAGAGGCGGTCGAGCACGACCACATCCTCGCCCGCATCGATGAGCGCCCAAACCATGTGACTGCCGATATAACCGGCCCCGCCCGTCACCAAAACCGCCATGTCCCACACCCCGCTTCAATTCATGAGCAGGGGCATCAGGCGCCGGTTTTCTTTCCGATTTTCTTATCACGGCGCCGTTGGAAGGCTTTTGAACGGGTATGTTTGGAGTCGTGGTTAGAGGCCGATTTCGGTCTTTGCTACAGTTTTATCGATCTGGCGATTCCGGCACGAAATCGTCCCGGCAGGGCGCGCGCCGCGCCCTCTCAGCGCTTGAGGATATAGTCGCAGAGCCGCTCGGCCGCGATCGCCACCTGGGCGGGATCACGCAGGAAACAGGCGCGCAGGAAGCGCTCGCCGCCGGCGCCGAAGGCAGCCCCGGGAGCAAGACCGACGCCTGTCTTGTCGACGATGTCGATCGCGGCGCTGCGGCTATCGGCAACGCCGTCGATCTTGAGGAACGCATAGATCGCGCCGTCCGGCTTCAGCGTCTCGACCCGATTGGTGGCAATCAGCGCGTCGCAGAGGATATCGCGCGACCGGGCCGCCTTGGCGATATTGGCGGCGACGAAATCATCGCCTTGATCAAGGGCTGCGACGGCGCCCTTCTGCATGAACTGCGCCACGCCCGATGTCGAATACTGGATGAGATTTTCGAGCACCTGGCCCATCTCGGGAGGTGCCACGATCCAGCCGACGCGCCAGCCCGTCATCGACCAGTTTTTCGAGAAGGAATTGACAAAGACGATCTTGTCGTCCGGCTCCATCACGTCGAGGAACGAGGCCGCGCGGCCGCCGGCGAAGTGATAGCGCGCGTAGATCTCGTCGGCCATGATCCAGAGATCATGTTTGCGGGCGAGCGCCAGGATATCGCCGAGGTCCTTTCTGGTTGCGGTCCAGCCGGTCGGGTTCGAGGGCGTATTGATGAACAGCCCCCGGGTCTTTGGCGTGATCGCGGCTTCGACGCGCTCGAGATCGACCGTCCATTTGCCGCCTTCGAACTGCAGTGTGACGCCGACAGAGCGCGCACCTGCTATTTCGAGGGCTGCGGCAATATTCGGCCAGGCGGGGGTGAGGTAAACGAATTCGTCGCCAGGCGAGGTCAGCGCCTGCACGCAGATCTGGATCGCCTGCATGCCGGAGCCGGTGACGTAGAAATGCTCGGCCGGAAGGCGGAGGGAAAAATGCCTGACATAATAATCCGACAGCGCCCGGCGAAGTTCCGGAATGCCGCGCTGCCAGGTATAGAAGGTCTCACCTGATGCAAGCGCATCCATCGCCGCCCTGCTGATGAAGTCGGGCGTCGGCAGGTCACCTTCACCGACCCAGAGCGGCAACAGGCCTTCACGGCCGCGGGCATAATTGACGACTTGGACGATTCCGCTTTCGGGCGCCGCTATGGCGCGCGGGCTGAGGCTTTCCACGATCGACATGCATATCTCCGGTTTCCGCCTTCATAGCGGATTTGCGCCGGCAAATCCCATGATAACAAGTGATGGCATATCGATTTTCGTGATGAATGGCGGCCCGCCCGACAGCGGGCCGACGACCGATCAGACGGCGGGGCGTTTGGCCAGCAGATCGCGGATCTCGGTCAGCAGCTGGACGTCGGCCGGCGGCGGCGGCAATTGTTCCGGCTCCTGCTTTTCCTGACGCTCGACCTGCTGGCGCAGATAGTTCACCGCCTTGACCATCAGGAAGATAATCCAGGCAAGGATCAAGAAATTGATGAGGACGGTGAGGAAGCTGCCATAGGCGAAGACCGCCCCTTGGGCGCGGGCGGCGGCGAGTGTCGGCGCATTGACGGCCGACGAGAGCGGCAGGAAATAATTGGAAAAATCGAAGCCGCCGAAAATGGCGCCGACGATCGGCATGATAAGGTCGTCGACCAGCGATTTGACGATGCCACCGAAGGCACCGCCGATGATGACGCCGACTGCAAGATCCATGACATTGCCGCGGGCGATAAAGGCCTTGAACTCATTGAGCATCGGATCCGTCTCCCTTCGATCCCATTTCAGAGATATGCCGTTGTTTCGATTAGCTACATTTTCGTTGCAATTAATCAATCGGCAATCGCAATTATCTGGCGAAGTCGCCACCGGCCTTTGACTTAAGGTGTAGATGGACGGGAATTTTCAAGGCAGCTGAAATGCCTTAAGCTGACCTCGTTGGGAGGTGCCGGCGACCTTTTCGCCGGCGGAGGATCAATGCTTCCAGGCTGGGTCATATTCGCGTCTGCCTTCGGCTATCTGCTCCTGCTTTTCGCCGTGGCAAGCTACGGCGACCGCAAGAACCGCGGCCCGGGAGCGCTCGAAGGCGGATGGCCCGTCGTCTATGCGCTGAGCCTTGCGATCTATTGCACCTCCTGGACCTATTTCGGCAGTGTCGGGCTTGCCGCGCAACGCGGCCTGGAATTTGCCGGCATCTATATCGGCCCCGTCCTGGTCTTCACGCTCGGCATGCCGCTGCTTCGCCGCATCATCGAGCTCGCCAAGGCGGAGAAGCTCACCTCGGTCGCTGATTTCGTCGCCGCGCGCTACGGCAAGAACCCGACGGTCGCAACGATCGTGGCGCTGATCTCGCTGATCGGCACCGTTCCCTATATCGCGCTGCAACTGAAGGCGATCTCGAGCACCGTCGGCGCCATGGTCAACCCGTCCGATTACGGCATCGGCAGCGGCAATCTCTATTTCCTCGACCTGCCGCTCGTCGCCACCCTGGTGCTCGCCTGTTTCGCTATCATGTTCGGCACGCGGCATACGGATGCGACGGAACACCAGGACGGCCTTATCCTCGCCGTCTCGATGGAATCGGTGGTCAAGCTCGTCGCCTTCCTCACGGCCGGCATCTGCGTCATCTGGTTTCTCTTCGATGGCCCCACCGATCTCTGGCAGAAGACCGTCGAAAACGACCTGGTCATGTCGGCGCTCGCTTACCATACGCCAATCAGCCGCTGGATCACGCTGATCATTCTGTCGGCCTTCGCGATCATCATGCTGCCGCGGCAATTCCATGTGACGGTGGTCGAAAACCGGACGGCGAAGCAGCTGAAACTCGCAGGCTTTCTGTTTCCCGCTTATCTCATATCAATCAATCTCTTCGTGCTGCCGGTGGCGATCGGCGGGCTCCTGACCTTCGGCGGCGCCGGCAATGCCGACTTCTACATGCTGTCGCTGCCGCTTGCCGGCGAGATGCCGGTGGTTTCGCTGATCACCTTCATCGGCGGCTTCTCCGCCGCAACGGCGATGGTCATCGTCGATTCCGTGGCGCTGTCAATCATGGTATCGAACGACATCATCATGCCGATCTTCCTCCGGCGCAAACTCGCCGGCCGCGCCGGCCAGCGCGACGATTTCGCCAAGACGCTGCTCAACATTCGCCGCAGCGCCATCTTCGCCGTGCTGCTCTTCGGCTATGCCTATTACCGCTCGACCGACAGCACCGCCGGGCTTGCCTCGATCGGCCTGCTCTCCTTTGCGGCGATCGCGCAGATCGCGCCTGCGCTGTTCGGCGGGCTGATCTGGCGACGGGCGAATGCGCGCGGCGCCATTCTCGGACTGACCTCCGGCTTCGTCATCTGGATCTATCTCTTGTTCCTGCCCTCGCTCGGCGGGCCTGATTATTCCTATGTGGCGAGCGCCGTGCTCGGCTTCATCTTTCCCGGCTCGACGCTGTTTACCGCGCCCGGGGCGGATCCGCTGGTCAATGCGACCGTCATGAGCCTACTCGTCAACACCGCCTTCTTCATCATCGGCTCGCTCACCCGCAATGCCCGGCCGCTGGAGCGCATCCAGGCCGGCATCTTCGTCAAACGGCATTCGCGCTCGCAGTTCGCCACGCGCGGCTGGAAGACCCGCATCAGCGTCGGCGATCTCAAGGCGGCGATCTCGCGTTATCTCGGCGAAGAGCGCATGCAGCGCTCGTTCACCACCTACGAACAGAGCTCCGGCCGCAAGCTGGAGGACGAACAGCAGGCCGACATGGCGCTGATCCATTTCAGCGAACAGCTGCTCGGCAGCGCCATCGGCTCGTCCTCTGCCCGCCTCGTATTGTCGCTGATCCTGCAGAAGATCGAGGACGCCTCGTCCGACACCGCCTGGCTGCTCGATCAGGCAAGCGAGGCGCTGCAGTATAACCAGGACATGCTGCAGACGGCGCTGTCGCAGATGGATCAGGGCATTGCCGTCTTCGACAGTTCCAACCGGCTGACGATCTGGAACCGGCGCTTCCGGCAATTGCTTGAGCTGCCCGAGAATGCCGGCCAGGTCGGCTTTCCCCTCTCCGAGATCGTCACCATCCTCAGCCAGCGCGGCGACATCGCGCCCGGCGATCTGCAGCAGACGGTGCGGCATTTCCTGACGCTCGACAAACCCTTCGCACTGGTGCTCGGTGGCGGCGAGCGGATCATCGAGGTGCGCTCCAACGCCATGCCCGACAAAGGCATCGTCGCCACCTTCACCGATATCACCCAGCGCGTCAGCGCCGATCGGGCGCTGAAACAGGCGAACGAGACGCTGGAGCAGCGCGTCGCCGAACGCACGGCCGAGTTGACCCGCGTCAACCGCGAACTCGCCGAAGCGCGGGCCGCCGCCGACGAGGCGAATATCGGCAAGACCCGCTTCTTCGCCGCCGCCGGCCACGACATCCTGCAGCCGCTCAACGCCGCCAGGCTCTATTCCTCGGCACTGGTCGAGCGCATGGCGCAATCCGACAACAGCCCGATCGTGCGCAACATCGATTCAGCACTGGAATCGGTCGAAACCATCCTGGGCGCGGTGCTCGATATCTCCAGGCTCGATACCGGCGCCATGCGGCCGCGGCTTGCCTCGGTCGCGCTTTCCGACCTCTTGGAGCGGATCGAGACCGATTTTGCGCCGATCGCCCGCGAGAAACAGCTGAAGCTGGTGGTCATGCCGACATCGCTGCGCGTGCGCTCAGACCCGAACCTTCTGCGCCGGCTGGTGCAGAACCTCGTTTCCAACGCCATCAAATACACGATTACCGGCAAGGTGCTGGTCGGCGCGCGGCGGCGCGGCAACCAGGTGATCATCCAGGTGATCGATTCCGGCATCGGGATTCCGCCATCGAAATTCCGCACCGTGTTCAAGGAATTCGCGCGGCTGGACGAAGGCGCCAAGACTGCTTCCGGCCTCGGGCTCGGCCTTTCGATCGTCGACCGCATCGCCCGCGTGCTCAACCATCCGGTCGAGCTGCTCTCGACGCATGGCAGGGGCACTGAATTTCGAATCTCCATGCCGCTCGACGTCTCACGCCCGGCCGAGGCTGCTGCGGCCGTCATCCCCGCCGATCGCCCGGGGCAGCCGCTCAAGGGGCTGAAAATCCTCTGCATCGACAACGAGCCGAAGATCCTGGAAGGCATGCGGTTGCTGCTCAGCGGCTGGGGCTGTGAGGTGACGGCGGTGGATTGCCTTGCCGAGGTGATCGCCATGGACGGCCGGGATGGGCCGCCGGATCTCGCCATCGCCGATTATCATCTCGACGACGGCACCGGGCTTGCCGCAATCCTGCATCTGCGCCGGCAGTTCGGCATCGACATCCCCGCCTTGCTTGTTACCGCCGACCGCACGCCTGAAGTGCGCAGCGAGGCCGAGCGCTACGGCATCGCCGTTCAACACAAGCCGGTGCGGCCGGCGGCGCTACGCGCCTATATCACCCAGATATCGGGCCTCAAGCGCGCCGCCGCGGAGTAAGGCAAGTTCAGCCAGGCGTGCTCATGATGCGCGAAACGAGATCGCGCACACGCGCCGCATCCGGCACGTCGTCGAACAGGATGCGGTACATGATCGGCGCCACCACCTGATCCATGACGATATCGATGTCCGGAAAGGCCTCGCCGCGCGCCTTCGCCCTCTCGGCAATGACGACGATCTGCTGACGCGTATATTCGCAGCACTTGCAGGCATTGGCTCCGGCCTGCGCCGCCAACACGTCGCGGATCATCTCGCGGCCCGGCCCGGAGGACATTTCCTCGGCATATTGTTCGGCCCAGGCCTGAAGATCGGCCCTGCCGCTGCCGGCGTCGACCGGCTGCATATCCGGCCGCAGCCGCTCGACGGCGACATCGGCGAGGAGCTCCTGCAGGTCGCCCCAGCGGCGATAGATGGTCGACGGCGTCACGCCCGCCCTGGCGGCGATCAGCGGGATCGTCACTTCGGCACGACTCATCTCGGCCAACAGATCGCGCGTCGCCTTGTGCACCGACGCCTGCACGCGAGCGCTTCGTCCGCCCGGACGGAGATTTTCTTTCACTGCCATGCCTGCAACCCGACCTTCGTCCTGCCATCGATGGTTCAAAATCTTTGACAGGAGCATAAACGCAAATAATTTGCCTTTGCGGCTTATTCGCCCTACATGGAGCTAACGCAATGGGTTAGCTTTAAGGGGCTTATATATGTTCGCTGCCGTCAAATCCACAGAGAATGCGCCGCGCCCCTCGATCGGTTTTCATGCGCTGACACTCGCCACCTTCTTCGGCGCCTCCTCGGTGCCGACGCCGCTCTACCGGATCTATCAGGAGAACTTTTCCATCTCGCCGGTGCTGATCACCGTGATCTTCGCCGTCTACGCCTTTGCGCTTCTGGCGGCGCTGCTGACCGCCGGCTCGATCTCCGATCATCTCGGCCGTCGGCCAGTGATCTTTTCAGCGCTACTGCTCGAAATCGTCGCCATGGTTCTCTTCGTCGCCGCCAGCGGTCCCGTCTGGCTGATCGCGGCGCGGATCGTCCAGGGCATTGCCACCGGCATCGCCGGCGCCTCGCTCGGAGCAGCCCTCGTCGATGTCGACCGGGCGAAGGGCCAGATCGTCAATTCGATTGCGCCGCTTTGCGGCATGGCGGTGGGTGCGGTCGGCACCAGCGCCCTGATCCAGTATGGCCCCTTCCCGATGCATCTGGTCTATGCGCTGCTCTTCGTCGCCTTCGCGCTGCAGGCCGCCGCCATCTGGCTGATCCCCGAAACCGGCGGCACGCGGTCGGGTGCGCTCGGTTCGCTGGTACCGCGGGTTTCCATTCCGCCGCAGGCGAAGCGGCCGCTCTCGCTGGTGACGCCGATCAATATCGCCAACTGGACGCTCGGCGGCTTCTACCTTTCGCTGGTCCCGTCCCTGGTCGCCAGCACGACCGGCAGCACCGCGCCGCTGACGGGAGGAGCGGTCGTCGCCGCACTGACGGCGAGCGGAGCGATCGCCGTCTATCTTAGGCGCGGCAAGACGGCCCAGGCCAATCTCGGCTTCGGCGTATCGGCAAAGACTCTTGGTATCCTGACGGTCGTTGCCGGCGTGCATCTCGCAAACGTGCCGCTGCTGCTGATCGGCACGATTTTTACCGGCGCGGGTTTCGGCACCAATTTCCTCGGCTCGCTCGGCACCATCATGCCGCTTGCCAAAGCGGACGAGCGGGCCGGACTGCTGTCGGCCTTTTACATCCAGAGCTATCTCGCCTTCAGTCTGCCGGCGATCCTTGCCGGCTTCTTGGCGAAATCCGCCGGTTACCAGGTGACGACGGATATTTATGCGAGCGCCATCCTGCTGTTGCTGGCCGTCGGGATCACGGCTGTTCGCGCCGGCCGGGGAAAGGCGGCGGAGAATGCGGCTTGATTCCGGGGGGAGTGTTCACGGCTGGAGATCCAGCAGTGCCCGGCCGCTGCCATCCATGGCGAAAGGCACCGAGGCGTGCTGGTGGGCGACCAGCCAGCGGCCATCCTGCTTGACGAGGCCGAGGGTCTGACGGAACCAGAGATCGACTTCGGTGCCATCGGTCTTGGTCCCGGTCATCCGCGTGAGGCCACTCCAGAAAGCGACACCCTCGCCGACCGTCAGTTTGGCATCACGCACTTCGCCGCCGATCGGACCTTCCCAGGTGTCGAACCAGGCCTGCAGGCCCGCCTCGTCCTTGCCGTTGATGACCAGCGGCGGCGCCAGGGAAAATTCCACGGAATCTTCGGCCTCGTAGGAAAGCGCCTCCTCGGCGTTCTTTTCCCCCAGCGCCCTGGCCCGCATCATCAGCATGGCGATGACCGCTTCTTCCTCCCTGACATTTGCTTCGTCTTTCACGGCCGTTCTCCTTCTCCGTTATGGACAGAGGACGCGCGGCAGGAGGACGATCCGACAATGATGCATTTCAATCTTGGCATTCCGCGTTTTGCTGGAATTGCTTCAGAGATACCTGGTCACTTCAGGCTCGTTCCACCAGGCATCGTGCCTGCCATCGGCGTAACGGACAGGCAGCGCCGCCAGTTCCTCGGGCGTGAAATTATCCAGGCAGGCGATGTTGATCGAGACGTAAGCGCCGCCGATCGCCTCGACGTAACCGTCGCCATAGGCGGGCACGCCGCAGGTGCGGCAGAAGCGGTGATGGCCGCTCATCGTGTTGAACTGGTAATCCGACGTCTCCGCCGGATCGCACATCAGCCGAAAATCCTCTGGCTTGACGTTGGCGCCCCAATAGCGCCGCTTGGCGCAGATCGAACAATTGCAGCGGCCGGTGCCGGCTTCGAGGTCCATGTCCACCTCGTAACGCACTTTGCCGCAATGGCAGCTTCCCCGATAGGTCCTCTTCATGGCGCGCTCCTCCTTCGACGTTGCATCAGGCTCTTCGATATGACAATATGTTGTCACTATGGATGAGATACAAAATAGACAACATGTTGTCAAACAAAATCGACCCGAGCGAACGGTCGAAGGAGACGCCTTCTCCGCTTTCGCGATCACAGCTCTGCGTCTCGCCGGTCACCTGACCGCCGCCGGCGACCGGTTGGCGAAGCCTGCAGGACAAACCAGCGCGCGCTGGCAGGTGCTGGCCGCGGCAAGGCGCGGCGACCTCTCGGTGGCGCAGATCGCCCGCGCGCTCAGCCTCGCCCGACAGGGCGTGCAGCGGCTGGCCGATGTGCTGGAGGATGAAGGGCTGATCGCCTATGCCGACAACCCGCAGCATCAGCGCGCCAAGCTGGTGCGGTTGACGGCGGAAGGGGCGGCGCGGCTCGGGGCGATCGAGGTGGCGCAGGCGGGGTGGGCGAACAAGCTCGGCGCCGCGTTTACCTCGGCCGAGCTCGATGCGGCGCGGACTGTCATGGCGCGGGTGATGGAGATGATGGAGGTCGACGAGGTACCCGGCAATTGAGCAATTCGCCCCCGTGATGATGCGCCCGCCGTTGACCGGAAACAAAAAAAGGCCGGGCTAACCCGACCTTCCCTGCCATCTCAACGAACCGTGCCAGTACATCCGTGGTCACGATCCGGAGATGATATTCAAGCCTTTGAAGGCTCAGGCCGCCTGGAGGCGGTCTGCCGACATCTTGCCGGACTTGTTGTCGCGGACGAGATCGTAGGACAGCTTCTGGCCATCCTTGAGGTCACGCATACCGGCGCGCTCAACGGCCGAAATGTGGACGAAAACGTCGGCGGCGCCGTCATCCGGCTGAATGAATCCGAAGCCCTTGGTTGCGTTGAACCACTTAACAGTACCTGTGTTCATGACGATATCCTTTTCGAATCGCTCATAGAAGATTGCAGCCCGGGCAAAGCCCAAGCGGCGATGAAAACCGATTTTGGAGGAAGGTCGTCAGGAACGACGCAAGCGCCGTTTCAAAGTTCATCTAGCAAGATCGATGTGCGAGGATGTAATTGCAAATTGTGTCCGCGGCAAGGCGTCGGCAAGGGAAAGTCGAAATCGTGCTCTTGGGGCGAAAGGGTCTTTGCCGTCGTGCCGCGGCGCCCCCCTCTGCCCTGCCGGGCATCTCCCCCACAGGTGGGGAGATTGGCTGGGCGCACCGGCCTCCCCAAACAACTGGCGTCACAGCCGGGCGAAACGGTAGAGAGGCGGGAAGGTTTGTCCACTTGCCGATCTCCCCACCTGTGGGGGAGATGCCCGGCAGGGCAGAGGGGGGCGGCCACGGCACAATGGCAAAGACGGTCCCGTAAAACCCACACCGCGAAAACGACTTACGCCGCCGCCCCCATCTTCGCATAGGGATCGAACCGCCCGTAAAACGTCTCACCCCTGGCAGCCATGTCCTTCAGCAGCGGTGTCGGCTTAAAGTGATCTCCGTAAGCTCCCGCTAACTTTTCCGCCAGCTCCACAAAAGCCTTTGCGCCCATCCCGTCGATATAGCTCAGCGCCCCGCCGGTATAGGGCGCGAAGCCGAAGCCGAGGATCGAGCCGACGTCGGCTTCGCGCGGATCGGTGACGATGCCTTCTTCGACCGTGCGGGCGGCTTCGAGCGCGATGGTGACGAGGAAGCGCTGCTTCAGCACCGCGACATCGACCTCATCCGCCTTCTTCTGCGGATAGAAGTCCTTGAGCTCGGGCCAGAGCGACTTCTTCGCCGGTTTCGGCGGATAGTCGTAGAAGCCCTTGGAGTTCTTGCGGCCGAAGCGGCCCTCCTTTTCCACCATGCGGGAGATCAACTCCATGTGCCTGGGGTCGATAGCCTTCTCGCCGAGATCGGCAACGGTCGCCTTGAGGATCTTCAGCGACAGGTCGATGGCGACCTCGTCGTTGAGCGCCAGCGGACCGACCGGCATGCCGGCCATCTTGGCAGCATTCTCGATCATGGCAGGCGGCACGCCTTCGATCAGCATGTCGTAGCTTTCCGACATGTAGCGCAGCACGCAGCGATTGACGAAGAAGCCGCGGGTGTCGTTGACGACGATCGGCGTCTTCTTGATCGCGGCGACATAATCAAGAGCGACGGCCAGCGCCTTGTCACCGGTCTCGGTTCCGAGGATGACCTCGGTCAGCATCATCTTCTCCACGGGCGAGAAGAAGTGAATGCCGAGAAAATCGGCTGGGCGTCTGGAATTCTTCGCAAGCCCCGTGATCGGCAGCGTCGAGGTGTTGGAGGCGAAGATCGCCCCTTCGGGCAGCACGGCTTCAACCGCCCCGATGACCGCTTTCTTCACCCCGCGATCTTCGAACACCGCCTCGATGACGAGACCGGCATTGGCGAGATCGGCATAATCGGCCGAGGGCTTGATGCGGGAGAGGAGGGCTGCCGCCTCGTCCTGCGTAAGCCGTCCCTTACCGATAGAATCCTTGACGAGCCCTTCGGAGACGGCCTTACCCTTGGTCGCCGCTTCCATATCGCGGTCGATCAGCGTCACCGGAATGCCGGCAGCAGCCGTGACATAGGCAATCGAGGCGCCCATGAAGCCGGCGCCGACGACGCCGACATGCTTGAGCTCGGTCTTGGCAATGCCGGCAGGGCGACGGGCGCCCTTGCCAAGCTCCTGCATGGAGATGAACAGCGAGCGGATCATCGAGAAGGCTTCGCGGGTCTGCAGCACCTCGGTGAAATAACGCTGCTCGATCTTCAGCCCGGTATCGAATGGCACCTGCAGGCCTTCATAGACGCATTTCAGGATAGCGAGTGCTGCCGGATAATTGCCCGATGTTTCCCGGCGCAGGATCGCCGGCGCGGCCGGCCAGAGCTGGGCGGAGGCCGGCGTCCAGATGCCGCCGCCCGGCAGCTTGAAGCCCTTCTCGTCCCAGGGGGCAACCGGCTTCAGGCCATCCTTGATCATCTGCTTGGCGGCGGGGATCAGTTGATCCGGCTCGACCACCTGATGCACGAGGTTCATCGCCTTGGCGCGCGAGCCGCTCAGCGACTGACCCGTCGTCATCATCTGCAGCGCGTCCTGGGCGTTCGCCAGCCGCGGCACGCGCTGGGTGCCGCCGGCGCCGGGGAAGATACCGACCTTGACCTCGGGCAGCGCGATCTTGACGCTCTTGGCATTCGAAGCGACGCGGCCATGGCAGGCAAGCGACAGTTCAAAGGCGCCGCCCATGCAGGTGCCGTTGATCGCCGACACCCAGGGCTTGCCCGAGGTTTCGAGCTTACGGAACAGGCCGCTCATCCGGCCGACGAGACCGAAGAGCGTCTGCACCGCCTTCTCCGGGCTCCTGGCCTTCTCCTCTTGATAGGAGCTGAACATCGACTTGATCATCGACAGATCGGCGCCGCCGGAGAAGGAGGATTTGCCTGATGTGAAGACGACACCCTTGACGGCGCCGTCGGCAGTGGTCGCGTCGATGATGGCGTTGAGCTCTTCCATCACCTCGGCGGTGAAGACGTTCATCGATTTGCCGGGCATGTCCCAGGTGACGAGCGCGATGCCGTCGGCGTCGGTTTCGATCGTGAAATTGGTGTAGCTGCTCATTGGGAATTCCTCTCCCTGAAGTCTCTTGCGGTGAAGCCCTCCCTTATGGAGAGGGTTCCGATCCATCAAACGCGTTCGATAACGGTTGCCGTGCCCATGCCGGCGCCGATGCAGAGCGTTACCAGCGCGGTGTTGAGGTCACGACGTTCCAGCTCGTCGAGCACGGTGCCGAGGATCATGGCGCCGGTGGCGCCGAGCGGATGGCCCATGGCGATGGCGCCGCCATTAACGTTGATCCTGTCGTGGTCGATGTCGAAGGCCTGCATGTAGCGCAGCACGACGGCGGCGAAGGCTTCGTTCAGCTCGAAGAGGTCGATATCCGACAGGCGCATGCCGGTCCGTTTCAACAGCTTCTCGGTGACGTCGACCGGCCCGGTCAGCATCAAAGCCGGATCGGAGCCGATATTGGCGAAAGCCTTGATGCGGGCGCGCGGCTTCAACCCCATGCTTTCACCGCCGGCTTTGGAGCCGAGCAGCACGGCGCCGGCGCCATCGACGATGCCGGAGGAATTGCCGGCGTGGTGGACATAGTTGATCCGTTCGATCTCGGGATGAGCCTGGATGCCGACGGCCTCGAAGCCGCCCATCTCGCCGGGCATCTGGAAGGACGGGTTGAGGGAGGCGAGCGCCTGCATATCGGTGCCGGGACGCATGTGCTCGTCCTTATCGAGGATCGTCAGGCCGTTCTGATCCTTGACCGGAACGACCGACTTGTCGAACCAGCCCTGCTCCCAGGCATGGGCGGCGCGCTTCTGGCTCTCGACGGCGTAAGCGTCGACATCGGTCCGGCTGAAACCGTATTTGGTGGCGATGAGATCGGCCGAGACGCCCTGCGGCATGAAATAGGCCGGGAAATTCACCGACGGATCCATGAACCAGGCGCCTCCCGACATGCCCAAGCCGACACGCGACATGCTTTCCACACCACCAGCTATGACGATGTCGTCGGCGCCTTGGGCGATCTTGCCGGAGGCGAAATTGACGGCATCGAGGCCGGAGGCGCAGAAGCGAGAGATCTGCATGCCGGGCGCACGGGTGGAATAACCGGCTTCGAAGGCGGCGGCCTTCGGGATGACGGCGCCGGCATCCATGACCGGGTCGACGCAGCCCATGATGATGTCGTCAACGGTTTTGGTGTCGAGCCCGTTGCGGTCGCGGATCGCTTCCAGCGTCTTCGCCGCCAGACGGACGGAGGGCACCTCATGCAGGGCGCCGTCCTTCTTGCCGCGGCCGCGCGGCGTGCGGACGTGGTCGTAAATGAAAACCTCGGTCATTTCCTCATCTCCCTGACGGCGCGGCGGCGCCGGTGAATTTCGTGTTTTCCCTTCTCCCCAGCGGGGGAGAGGGGGACACATTCAAAACGCTTCCGCGGCCAGCGCCATCATCGTGTCGGCGCCGGCTTCGATGCGGGCCTTGCGCAGCGCGGTTTCCGGCATGATACGTTCCATGAAGAAGCGGGCGGTCACCAGCTTGTTCCTCAGGAAATCCTCGCGGCTCGCGTCACCCGACGCAAGGCCGTCCTCGGCGGCCTTCGCCATTTTCACCCACATATAGCCGAGCACGACGAGGCCGAAGAGATGCATGTAGTCAGTCGAGCCGGCGCCGGCATTGTCGGGCTTGGCCATGGCGTTCTGCATGAACCACATGGTCGCGCCCTGGACGTCGTTCAAGCCCTTTTTCAGGTGCTTGGTGAAGAAGGAGAGTTTTTCGTCGCTGCGGTTTTCCTCGCAGAAATCGCCGATCTCCTTGAAGAGGGCCATGGCGGCGCGGCCGCCGTTCAGGGCGAGTTTGCGGCCGACGAGATCGAGCGCCTGGATGCCGTTGGCGCCTTCATAGATCATGGCGATGCGGGCATCGCGCACATACTGGCTCATGCCGTGTTCCTCGATATAGCCATGGCCGCCGAACACCTGCTGGGCCATGACGGCGTGATCGAAGCCGCGGTCGGTCATCACGCCCTTGAGGATCGGGGTGACGAGGCCGAGAATGTCGTCGGCGGTCTGGCGCTCCTTCTCGTCGGTGGCGCGGTGAGCGATATCGGATTTCAGCGCGGTCCAGAGCAGGAAGGCGCGGCCGGCCTCGTTAAAGGCGCGGATGGTCATCAGCGACCGGCGGATGTCGGGATGGACGATGATCGGATCGGCCTTCTTATCCGGGGCCTTGACGCCGGAAAGCGAGCGGCCCTGGATGCGGTCGCGGGCATAGTTGGCGGCATTCTGATAGGCGATTTCGGAAATGGCGATGCCCTGCAGGCCGACCATCAGGCGGGCCTCGTTCATCATTACGAACATGGCGTTGAGGCCGCGGTTTTCGGCGCCGATCAGGAAGCCGGTCGCCTCGTCGTAATTCATGACGCAGGTGGCGTTGCCGTGAATGCCCATCTTGTGCTCGATCGCGCCGCAGGTGACGGCGTTGCGCTCGCCAAGGGCGCCGTCGTTGCCGATCAGGTATTTCGGCACGATGAAGAGCGAGATGCCCTTGGTGCCCTCCGGCGCGCCCTCGATGCGGGCCAGAACCAGATGAACGATGTTGTCGGTCAGATCATGCTCGCCGGCAGAGATGAAGATCTTCTGGCCGGATATTTTATAGCTGCCGTCCGCCTGCGGCACCGCACGGGTGCGCAACATGCCGAGATCGGTGCCGCAATGCGGCTCGGTCAGGTTCATTGTGCCGGACCAGGAGCCGTCGACCATCTTCGGCAGATAGGTTTCCTTCTGTTCCTGCGTGCCATGGACGAGGATCGCGGCGATTGCGCCCTGGGTCAGGCCGGGATACATCATCAGCGACATGTTGGCGGCGGAGGTATATTCGCCGACGGCGGCATGCAGCGTATAGGGAAGCCCCTGCCCGCCGAATTCTTCCGGCACCGCAAGGCCGATCCAGCCGCCTTCACGATAGGCGTTATAGGCTTCCCTGAAGCCCTTCGGCGTCGAGACACTGGCGTCATCCTGCCGTCTGCAGCCTTCCTGGTCGCCGGAATAATTGACCGGAAAAAGAACTTCTTCAGCCACCTTGGCCGCCTCGCCGAGGATGGCCTCGATCATATCGGGCGTCGCATCGGCAAAACCGGGAAGATTGTTGTAGCGTTCGAGGCCCAGCACGTCGTTCAGAACGAAAAGTGTATCGTTCACCGGGGCCTTGTAGACTGGCATCTCTCAAATTCCTCCCATTCAAATAACCGGATCGCGCCGGCCCTGGTCATCGTCTTACAAAATATTGACGTTTGCGTAAACGTCAAATTCTGCACCTTTACCTTCTTTTCATGAAAAAATTCCACGGCTGAGGAGACGTCATCTCCCCTTCCTTGTCCATCCTGGAATGGCCTATAAGCGGAACCGTCGTTCAATCCGCAATTCGGGAATGCCAGAGGGGGTCGGCGGGATGATCAGTTTCGAGGCGATCAGGCAGCGTGCGGAGCAGCGAAAAGGCGGTGCGGCAGCGCTGCAGGCATTGCTGGAGAAACACCGGCCGGATCACGACCGGCTGCGCAGCATGCCCGACCACCGCATCCTGGCCGACATGACCCGCCGCATTTTCTATAGCGGCTTCGTGCAGAAGGTGATCGATGCGAAATGGCCGGGCTTCGAGGCGGCGTTTTCCGGCTTCGATCCGGCGGCGCTGAATATCGCGCCCGACGATTACTGGCATGAGCTGACATCGGACGAGCGGATCATCCGCAACGGCGCGAAGATCATGTCGGTTCGCGCCAATGCCGCCTTCGTCAGAGAGCTGGTGAGGGAACATGGCAGCGCCGGCGCCTTCTTCGCCGACTGGCCGCGGGAGGACCAGATCGGCCTTCTCGAGCTGTTGAACAAACGCGGCAGCCGGCTCGGCGGCATGACCGGCCAGTATTTCCTGCGCGGCATCGGCCGCGACAGCTTCGTCGCCACGCTCGACGTGCTCGCCTGCCTGAGATCGGCCGGCGTGCCGCTCTCCTCCTCCGGTACGACCAAGAAGGATCAGCAGCTGATCCAACAGGCCTTCAATGAATGGGCCGGGGAGACCAGTCTTTCCTTCATTCATCTGTCGCGCATCAGCGCCTATTCGATCGACGCGCCGCGCTGAAATTCCAGTCGGACGATGGCTATCCGATCCGGCGAATTTCACAGCAATTGCCGCCTAAAATGGCCCTTTGGACGCAAACGTTAAAAAATTCCCATCGATCTTAACGGCTTGTTTACCACGTTTCGTGAAAGGTGCGGATTGAGCCGTAGTGATCCGCATTCCTTTTCCCCGTCCCGCGTTTTCCAAGGATGCCGCTACATCGTTCAGCGCGAGGAAAGTCTAATTGACTATCTTCTCATGGACGAGGGCGCGCCGGTCCCGGGACAGGCGCGGGCCACAGACGGAAAAGCCACGGATCGAGCTCTGACGAGAGGTCGAGCAGTCGAAGCGAGCAAGAAGATGAACGGATCGCGATCAAATCCTTCCCGACAGTCCGACAGGACCTCGCTCGATGCGCTGAACCGCACGATCGAAGGGCTGGAGGCGCGCATCGAAGGGCTGATGGGCAGCGGACGCGATCAGCGGACGCGCACGCCAACGGCCGAGCGCGATCCTTATGCGGGCTCCAATGCACCCCGCCCCACACGAGCGCCGCTCGAGCCGCGGCCGGATCCGCTGGCAGAAATTCGCCAGCGCCAGCGCGCTTTGGAAGCGGGCCGCGAACGCTCCTATGGGCGCGAGCAGGCCACCCAGCTGCGCGACCCCGCACCGCGCGCCACCGCGCCACTCTCCGCCCCTGCCTTGCGCGCCGGCGACGACACGATGACCGAGATCGCTCAGGCGCTCGTCAACCTCAGGCAGGACCTGAAGCGCGACATTTCCGAGGGCGTGACTCGCGAGATGAGCGCGCTGCGCGCCGAACTGCGCGAGATCAAGGCGACTGCCGGAGACAGCCGCTTCGCCGACGACATCCGCGCCGACATGAACCGCCTAGCTCAGAGCATCAGCCAGTTGACCGGCCGCTCGAGCGGGCCGGAGGCTGCCGGCCTGCGTGAGGATTTCGAGGAGCTGCGCTCGCTGATGGACGGGCTGGCGCGGGAGGAATCGCTGCGCCATATGGAAAATCGCTGGGACGGCGTCGAGAGCCGGCTTGCGGCACTCGATACCGAGGGGCTGCAGGAAGAACTCGTTTCGCTCGCTTACCGGCTCGACGACATCAAGCGCCATCTCGGCGGCATGGACGAAAGCCCGGCGGTGCGGGCACTGGAAGACAAGCTGATCGCCATCGCCACGGCGATGGAGCAATTCGGCAACATGATCCAGCCGCATGACCGGATCATGTCCGAGCAGTTCGCCGCCATGGACACGCGGCTCGACGAGATCAGCCGGGCGATCGCGGCCAGCGGACGCGCGGCCGCCGGCAACGATCCGACGTTGTTGCAGCGGCTGGAAAGCCGGCTCTCGTCGCTCGCCGACCAGATCGACATGATGAGCCATGACGCGGCCAGCCGCGCAAATCCGGCCGACGAGCTGGCGATGCGGCTGGAAGCCCTGACGGAGCGTGTCGAGGAGTTGACCAAGGCGGAAGCGACGTCCCGGCTCGACGAGCGCCTGGAACATCTTTCCTATCTGTTGGAGCGCACCCAGAAGGCGGCCGCGCAACCCGACCTCACCGGCCCGCTTTCCGACATCTCCCGCAAGATCGATGCGCTGGAGAATGGCGCGGTCAATGACGTGCTGGCGCAGCGGCTCGATTATCTCGCTCGGCGCATCGACGAGATGGCTTATCAGCAGCCCGCCCCTGCCGCAGCGATCGACGACAGGGCCTTCCAGCGTCTCGAAGGCCGGCTGAGCGACATCGCCGCCCGGCTGGAAGAAACAACAGCGGCGGCGCCGACCGATCCGCGGGCGCTGAAAAACCTTGAAGACCAGATCGCCAACCTTTCGGCGCTGATGAGCGAGCCGCGCGAAAGTGCCGCGATCCCGGCCGACTTCGACCGGCGCATGGGCGCGATCGAAGACTATATGGCGACGAGCGACGAATATATCATCGAGGCGGCACGGCAGGCGGCGGAAGCCGTCGTCGAGGCCTATTCGCGCAATGGCGGCCTTCAGGGCGGCGTGCCCGCCGCCGACATGTCGGCGCTGGCGGCGCTGGCCGAGGATCTGCGCCATCTCGAGGATATCAGCCGCGACAGCGAGGAGCGCACGCACAAGACCTTCAAGGCGCTGCACGAGACGCTGGTCCATATCGCTGACCGGCTCGACGGCATGGAAGAGCGCGGACGGCCGGTCGCCCAGATGCCGATGGCCGACGTCGATTTCGATGTGGACCCCTATGCGCTGATGGTGGCCGAAGCCGCCCGGGCACCGGACGCAGCGCCGGCGACGAAAGCCTCTCCGGTCATCCGCACGGCAGAGGTCGCGGCGGAACCTGCCGCCCCAGTCCAGGCTGCGGCCATGAGCGCGACGAGCGCAATCGCCATCGAAGCCGCAACGAGGACGCCGGAGACCCCGACACCGGCGCCTGTAAAAACCAGCCTGCTCGCCAGCCTTGGCAAGCGGCTGCGGCCCGCCAAGAAAGCCGAGGCGCAGGCGAACGAACGACCGATGATCGACCCCGCCCCGTCAATCGATCCCGCCGACGTAGTGCAGACGGATGCCGCGAACGAACTGCTCGAGCCGGGTTCGGGCGCGCCCGACGTCAAGAAGATTCTCGAGCGGGTGCGCGCCAGCCAGAGTGCTCAACGCGGCAAACCTACCGTCGAGGCCGATCGGGCCGATTACATCGCCGCTGCGCGCCGGGCGGCGCAGGCAGCCGCAATGGAAGTCGACGCCAATCCGAAGCAGGCGGCCAAGGCCGAGAAAAAGGCCGCGAATGCCGCCAAGGCCGGCAAGATCGGTAAAACAGGCAAGACCAGCGCCTTTTCGCGCTACCGCCGGCCGATCCTTCTCGCCGTCGGCGCCGTGCTGCTCGCCATCATGGCCTTTCCGCTGGCTCGGACGCTGACGAGTGGCGAGCCGGCGCCGCAGTCGCCGGCGGAGGTCTCGGTACTGACGGGGGCGATGGACAACCCGCAGCCGGTCCCGCCTGAGGCGACACCCGCCCAGCCGGACACCGGCGCTGCCGATATGAACGCCGCTGCAACGACGAGCGCGCCGGCCACCGATCAGGCGCAGCCGGAAACAACCCCGCCTGCCGCCGGCGATCATCTGACCGATGCGATGCCGCTCGACGGCGAAGGGGCTGCAACCTTTGCCCCCGCCGGTTCGTCCGTCGCAACGCAGGAAACGTCGAGCTTCACTGCGAACAGCCCGATCGCAGCGGCGCCCGGGCCGCAGGCAGCGATCACCATTCCCGAGAGCGTGCAGCCGAAATCACTTGCCGATGCGGCGCAGAGCGGCGACGCCCTGGCGCTGTTCGAGATCGGCGCACGCTATTCGGACGGCCGCAACGGCATGACCGTCGATCAGAAACAGGCCGCCGGCTGGTACCAGCTTGCGGCCGACAAGGGTTTTGCGCCGGCACAATATCGGCTCGGCAGCATGTATGAGAAGGGCAACGGCGTCGAACGCGACATCGCCAAGGCGAAGGGCTTCTACGAGCAGGCGGCGAACCAGGGCAATGCCAGCGCCATGCACAATCTCGCCGTCCTGTACGCCTCCGGCGCACTCGGCCAGCAGGATTATGCGACGGCGGCCTCGTGGTTTACCAAGGCCGCCAATCTCGGCATCACCGACAGCCAGTTCAACCTGGCGATCCTCTGCGCGAGGGGCAACGGCGTTCCGGCCGATCTCGAAGAATCCTATAAGTGGTTTGCGATCGCCGCCAAGGCCGGCGACAAGGATGCAGCACAGAAGCGCGACGAGGTAGCCAAGGCGATGAAGCCCGACCAGCTCGAACGGGCGCGCGCCAAGGCCGATCTCTGGAAGCCGGAACCGCTCGACCATCGCGCCAACGGCATCGACATCCCCGACGAATGGGCCGGCACGGGCATGAAGACGGCAACCGTCGACATGAAGAAAGCGATCCGCAACATCCAGGCGATCCTCAACAATAACGGCTTCGACGCCGGCGTGCCGGACGGCGAAATGGGCGCCAAGACCGTTACCGCGATCAAGAACTTCCAGAAGTCGATCGGCCAGGAGCCGGACGGCAAGGTGAGCGACGCGACCGTGAAGGCGCTGCTCGAACGCAACAAGCAAGTCGCCAAGGCGATCTGAGGCGCGTCGACGGAGGTCGAGCCGCCGTTGAAGACCCCTCCCCACAAGGGTCTTCACCGGCTTCGCGGCGCTTTGCCGCAAGCTTTCCGAATTTTTGCAACCGTCGTCACAAAACCTGAAAAAAGCCCGATTATGCCGGACATATCGATCCGCGCATCGCCGAATCTCCTGCCATCGATCTCCATCCATCAGGGCCGATCGAAAGCCTCTGGCAACGATTTCACAGTATGGTGTGCATTCGAACGGGGACACAGGAACCGCCCGGCAGGAGCGGTCATCATTCGGGGTCGGTTGTGACAATCTATCTGCCAATCGCAGAATTGTCGGTGAACATCTTCATCATTCTCGGCATGGGGGCGGCCGTCGGATTCCTGTCCGGAATGTTCGGCGTCGGCGGCGGTTTTCTCATCACCCCGCTATTGATCTTCTACAACATCCCGCCCGTCGTCGCCGTCGCCACCGGTGCCAACCAGGTTGTGGCGTCGTCGATTTCAGGTGCGATCACCCATTTCCGGCGCGGCACGCTCGACGTCAAGCTCGGCACGGTGCTTCTGTTCGGCGGTCTTTCAGGGGCGACCGTCGGCATCTGGATCTTCTCGCTGCTGCGGGCCATCGGCCAGCTCGATCTGATCATCTCGCTGATGTATGTCGTCTTCCTCGGCACGGTTGGCGGGCTGATGCTGCTCGAAAGCATCAATGCCATGCGGCGGGCGGCACGCAATGAGCCGCCCGTACCGCGCAGGCCGGGCCACCAGCACTGGGTGCACAAGCTGCCGCTCAAGGTGCGCTTCAAGAAATCGAAGATTTTCCTCAGCGTCATTCCGATCATCGCGCTCGGCTTTGCGATCGGCATCCTGACCTCGATCATGGGTGTCGGCGGCGGCTTCATCATGGTGCCGGCAATGATCTACCTCCTGCGCATCCCGACCAATGTCGTGGTCGGCACCTCGCTCTATCAGATCATCTTCGTGACCGCCTATACGACGATCGTGCAGGCGGCGACGAACTTCTCAGTCGACATCGTGCTTGCCTTCATCCTGATGGTGGCGGGTGTCGTCGGGGCGCAATACGGCGTGCGCGTCGGCCAGAAGCTGCGCGGCGAACAGCTGCGCGCGCTGCTCGGCCTGCTGGTGCTGGCTGTCGGCCTGCGTCTGGCGATCGCACTGGTGGTCACCCCGGCGGACGTCTATTCGGTGGTGATGGGGACCGGCAACTGATGCGCCTGATTGCCTCGATCCTCCTGTTCCTGTGTCTGCTGCCGGCGGTTGCCGGGGCGCAGTGGCTGCCGGGGCAGGCAACGGAAGCGGTGCGCGAAGGCCTTGAGATCGGCACGTCGACCAGCGAAATCGCCATCACTTCGGATTTCCATGGCGCGGATCTGACGATCTTCGGGGCGCTCTCGAACACCGACCAGCTGCTGCTCGCCATTGGCCAGTATGACGTGGTGGTGGTGCTGGAAGGCCCGCGCGAGGACGCAACGGTGCGCAAGAAGGAACGCGTCTTCGGCATCTGGGTCAACAGGCGCTCGATGACTTTCGAGGCCGTGCCGCATTCCTATTCGATGTCGAGCTCGCGCATGATCGACGACCTGACGACGCCGCTCGAACTGACCGATCAGGGGATCGGCATCGACCACATTCCGCTGACGCCGGTCGGCTTCGTCGGCGACGGCAGCAATCTCGGCGAGTTCCGTCAGGCTTTCCTGCGGCTGCAGCAGGGCGGCGCGCTTTATGACCGCAACCCGAGCGGCGTGCGGTTCGTTTCATCGAACCTCTTCAAGGCGAGCCTGCGCCTGCCGGCAAATATTCCGAACGGGGTGCACACGGTGCGCGCCTATCTCTTCAAGAGCGGCAATCTCATTACCGATAAATCGCTGCCGCTGCGCGTCATCAAGACGGGCATCGAACAGACGATCACCGATGCGGCCCATGATCAGCCAATCCTCTACGGCTTTGCGGCCGTGGCGCTCGCCGTCGTCACCGGCTGGGGGGCCAGCCTGATCTTCCGCAAGGAATGATCAGGCGCCGACGGCAAAATCATCGCGCCCGTATCTTATGTCTTCAGGAAGGCGAGCCGCTCATCGACGCGGGCGGGGGCAATTTCCAGAATATCGGCGCTGACGACGCCTTCCGCTACAAAAGGATCCTGCCGGATCCGGGTTTCGAGTTCGGCGCGCGAGGTGTTGTGAGCGACGACCGCTCCACCTGCGCTCGGCTGAAGGCCGCCGGCGAGAAGAAAAATCCCATCGTCGAAGCCGCGTTTGAGCCAGGCATTGTGCGCCTCCATCAGAACGGGCGCTTTGGCCTTGCCATCAGAAAACTTCAGCGTAACGAAAAACATCCAAGGGCTCCTTTAGGAATGCTGTCGGGAATCGGTTTCGGGAAAGACGGGTGTTCCTGGACGCTGCGCCGCCAGCCACGCGCGCATGTTTTCCACCTCGTTTCGAACAAAGATTTCGTCGCGATAGGCGGCCGCAAGCGTCGCTACCCCTTGGCTCCGCATCAGAATGTGCATGGCAAGCGCATCGGCTTCAGCCTCGCGGCCAAACGCACTGAATTGACGTGAGAGCCAATGGCGAAACAGATCGAAAAGTTCGGCAGCACGGCTCTTTGCAATATGATCGAGCTTGGCGAGTTCGCCGCAAAGCGTGCCGACCGGGCAACCGTGCGCCATGATCTTCGTCTGATTCACGATGAGGAGATTGATGAAGCTGAGAATGCGCTCGTCAGGTGCCTCGGCTTTCGCTTCCCACCCATCGAGCATTGACCTGGTTTCGAGGAGGCGATGGGTGATCACCGCATCGAGAAGCTCGTCCTTCGTCTTGAAGTGATAATAAAAATTGCCTCGCGAGAGTCCGACTGTTCCCGCAATGTCGGCAAAGGATGTCGCTTCGAAGCCCCTCTCGTAGAAAAGCCTGTCGGCTGCTTCGACAATCTGCTGTCGGGTGGCCGCAGCAACCATTTTCATTCTTCCTTTTGTCCGCGAAGCCACGACTCGTAGGTCGATTGACCTAGGAATTAGGACGATTGACCTAGAAGAGTCAAGCGCCGGAACTTCTTGTCGGCAGCCCGTCTCGCCCCTCGAACCACTTGCGTATCGCAATCAGTTGAACTATCGTAAACCAGTTGCTTGTTGAAAGCAGTTTTACCCGAGGAGGATGAAATGCGGAAGCTTGTCGTCTGGAACCTGATGACGCTTGATGGCTATTTCGAGGGAACGAAACCGTGGGAGATCGACTTCCACAATCTCGCCTGGGGGCCAGAGCTCAAGCGCTATGCAGAGCGGTTCGGCGAGGAAGGCGATCTCCTGGTCTTCGGCCGCAAGACCTATGAGGGCATGGCCGCCTACTGGCCGACAGCCGAGGACGAAGACAAGATCAAATCCTATATGAACGGCATCGCCAAGATCGCCGTCTCTCGAACGATGACCGATCCTGGCTGGAACAATGCCCGTATCGTCAGCGATCCGATCCCCGAATTGACCAGGCTGAAGCAGGAGGACGGCGAGACGATCTTCATCTTCGGCAGCGCCGCGCTGGCCGACAGCCTGCTGAGGGCCAACCTCATCGATGAGATCAGAGTCTGCGTGGTGCCGGTCATTCTCGGCGGCGGCAAACCGCTTTTCAAAGCAAATCAGGCCCAAGTGCCCTTGAAGCTCATTGAATCCGCGACCACGCAAAGCGGCGCAGTGATCCTGCGCTACGAGCCCGTCAGGTCGTAACGGGCTGTGGCTCATGACTGTCTAATTCCTGGGTGTGAAAACCCCTCCCCACAAGGGGGAGGGGCTTATATGCCGCCGCCGCTGCTTTTCATTTCACCCTTGCATCCGCGGAAAGGCTGACGTCTGCCCAGTTGGCGCAGCGCATTAGCCCCTCCCCTTGTGGGGAGGGGTTTTCATGATGGCCCTTCGGAAAAGCTCGTATTCGACTAAAAACCGGTTTTTAACATTTACGAGTTAGTAATCTCTCGGAAACGAGAGGTTCTGTTATGCGTACTCGTATCGTTCTGACCGCCGTGGGTCTCGCGCTGCTTGCCGGCTGCGCAACGGCGCCGAAGCAGACGAGGAACATCTGCGCCGTCTTCGATCAGCGCGAAGGGCTTTTCTCCAGCTGGCAGAGGGCGGCCGAGCGGACGGAGAAGAAATACGGCGTGCCCGTACCGATCCTGATGGCGACGATGTACACCGAATCCGGCTTCCAGCCCTATGCGCGGCCGCCGCGCACCAAGCTCTTCGGCTTCATTCCCTGGACCCGGCCGTCGACGGCCTACGGCTATTCGCAAGCGCTCGACGGGACATGGGATCACTATCAGTCGCAGACGGGAAACTGGGCGGCGCGGCGGACGAATTTTACCGACGCCATCGATTTCATCGGCTGGTATCATTACCAGAACAGCGTGGACACCGGCATTCCGCTGAACGATGCCTATAACCTCTATCTTGCCTATTATTCCGGGCCGACGGGATACAAGCGCGGCGACTGGCGCTCGAACGGGCAATTGCAGCAGACGGCGCAGAAGTTCGCGCGAATGGCGGGAACATATCAGCAGCAATTGCAGGGGTGTGATTGAGTTCAAGGGGTGCCGTGTGGCATGCCCCATCGAGGACAGACTCTACCCACGCAAATTCCCGTACCGGACCGAATAGATCCGATCGCGTCCCAACAGATGCGCGATCAGCGATTCCTTGTCGAAAAGGCCTGTCATCGCTTGATGGCCGAGGTCGAGACCGCCGCTCATGACGCCGAAAGCCGGCATCAGGAGGCGGGCGCCGTCGGTGGCGAAGCAGGGACGGCGGATGGATCGTTCCCGGCGGCGCACGGTCGCCGAAGGATGAAGATGGCCAGCGATCTCGCCGCTCTGCAAGCCGTTTCTCGGCTCGTGGCGGAAGGTCAGGCCGGCATAACGCACCTCGTCGACGGAAGCGCCGGGCAGATCGACGACGCCATCGGGATCGTGATTGCCATTGACCCAGATCCATTCGCGGCCGCGCGCCATGCCGACGATCAGCGCGCGGAAGTTTTCCGGCAGATGCGCGGAACCGATGCGATCGTGGAAATTGTCGCCGAGAGAGACGACAAGCTTCGGATCGTAGCGGGAGATGACGGCGGCCAGCACGGTCAGGGTCGCCAGCGTGTCATAGGGCGGCAGCATCATGCCGCGGCGGGCGAAGGCCGCGCCTTTCTCCAAATGCAGGTCGGAGACGACGAGCAGACCGGCATCCGGCAGATAGAGGGCGCCGAGCGGATCGCAGAGGGCGGCAATACCGTTCACCGATGTCTCAATGCCGGGGATCGCAGCCAATCCGGATATGTTGCGCGCCAGCGCCAGGCGGTTCATCACAATCGTGTTCTTCCCAGTCTTCATCATGCCAAAGCTTCGGCGATCAGATCGTCCGCCGCCTCGGCCAATAGCGCATCGTGGGCCTCGCCGGGCACCGCCTCCCGTCCGATCTCCAGCATCACCGGCACGGCGAGCGGGGAAATATGGTCGAGCGGGCGATGGGTGATGTGGCCCCTGATTCGCATCAGCATATCGCCAAGACGGCTGATATCCAAAAGCCCCGTCGCCGCATCCTGGCGCGTTGCCTGCAGCAGGATGTGGTCCGGCTCATGGCTGCGCAGCACGTCATAGATCAGGTCGGCCGAGACGGTGATCTGGCGGCCGCTCTTTTCCTTGCCCGGATGGCGGCGCTCGATCAAGCCTGCAATCACGGCGCAATTGCGGAAGGTACGCTTCAAAAGGAAAGATTCGGCGAGCCAGGCCTCGAGATCGTCGCCCAGCATATCTGCGTCGAAGAGATCGGAGAGGCTGAGGCGGCCATTGGCGATCATCAGCCCCATATCTTCGAGGCCCCACACGGCCAGCGAATAATCGGTGGCGACGAAGCCGAGCGGCTTGGCGCCGGCCCGCTCCAGCCGGCGGGTAAGCAGCATGCCGAGCGTCTGGTGGGCGAGACGGCCTTCGAAGGGATAGGCGACCATGTAGCCGCGGCTGCCGCGCGGGAAGGTTTCGATCAGGAACTCGTCGCGCTTCGGCAGCATCGACTTGTCGGTCTGCAGCGACAGCCAGTCGCGCACCTGATCCGGCAGGTGGCGCCAGCGGTCGGGATCGGCGATCATCCCCCGCACCTGCTCGGCGAGATAAGTCGACAGCGGAAACTTGCCACCATTATAAGCCGGGATCTTCGGATCGAGCGAAAAGGCCTGAGAAGCAAGGCATTCATTTTCGCGGATGCCTTCGAAACGCAGCACCTTGCCCGAAAAGATGAAGGTGTCGCCCGGCGACAATTGCTCGAGGAAATATTCCTCGACCTTCCCCAGCGTCGCGCCGCCGCGGCCGATCCTGCCGCCCTCGCCGCGCTTGACCATGCGGATGTTCAGCATCGGGCTTTCGACGATCGTGCCGAGGTTGAGGCGGTATTGCTGGGCGACGGCCTGATTTGACACGCGCCAGCGCCCCTCCTTGGTTTTGCGGATGCGGGCGTAGCGCTCGTAAGTCCTCAGCGCATAACCGCCGGTCGCGACGAAATCGACGACGCGCTCGAAGGTCTCCCAGCTGAGATCGGCATAGGGTGAGGCGCTGGTGACTTCGTCGTAGAGTTCCAGCATGTCGAAAGGCTCGGCGCAGGCCATGCCGAGCACGTGCTGGGCGAGCACATCGAGCGCGCCGCGGCCGACGGGCGGCGTGTCCTGGGCGCCGATATAATTGGCGTCGAGGGCGGCCTGGCACTCCATCACCTCGAACCGGTTGGCCGGCACGAGGATCGCCTTCGAGGGCTCGTCCATGCGGTGATTGGCGCGACCGATGCGCTGGGCAAGACGCGAGGCGCCCTTCGGCGCGCCGACATGGATGACGAGATCGACATCGCCCCAGTCGATGCCGAGATCGAGCGTCGAAGTGGCAACAACGGCGCGCAGCCGGTTTTCGGCCATCGCCGCCTCGACCTTGCGGCGCTGCGCGACATCGAGCGAGCCGTGGTGGAGCGCGATCGGCAGATTGTCGTCGTTGATCGTCCAGAGTTCCTGGAACAGCATCTCCGCCTGGCTGCGGGTATTGACGAAGAGCAGCGTCGTCTTGTGGTCGAGGAGCTGCCTATAGACATCCGGAATGGCATATTTGGCGGAATGGCCGGCCCAGGGAATGCGCTCGTCGGTCGACAGGATCGAGATATCGGGCTTGGCGCCGCCTTCGACGACGACGAGGCCGGCATGATGCTCTTTCCCCTCCTCCTGGGCGACCAGCCATTTTTGCAGATCCATCGGCTCGGCGACGGTTGCCGACAGGCCGATCGTCTTCAGATCGGGGGCAAGGCGGCGCAGACGGGCAAGGCCGAGCGACAGCATATGGCCGCGTTTGGAGGTGACGAGCGAGTGCAGCTCGTCGAGCACCACATATTTCAGGTCCTTGAAGAAACGTTCGGCCTCGCGGTTCGCCAGCAGCAGGGCGACCTGCTCCGGCGTCGTCAGCAGAATATCCGGCGGACTGAGCTTCTGGCGCTGGCGCTTGGCATTCGGCGTATCGCCGGTGCGGTTTTCGACGGTGACCGGCAGACCCATTTCCGCCACCGGCTTCATCAGGTTGCGCTCGATGTCGATCGCCAGCGCCTTCAGCGGCGAGACATAGAGCGTATGGATGCCGGTGAAGGCGGAGCCGGGCGGAATGCGGCCGCGGCGGGTGAGATCGGTGAGCGACGGCAGGAAACCAGCCAGCGTCTTGCCGGCGCCGGTCGGCGCAATCAGCAGCGTGCTTTCGCCGGCTTCGGCGCGGGCAAGCAGCTCCAGCTGATGGGCGCGCGGACGCCAGCCCTTTTCCGCAAACCAGCGGGTAAAGGCGGCAGGAAGCTGGGCGCTGGCTTCGGAATCGATCTGGTCCACGCCCTGAAGGTAGTGAAATAATAGGGAAAAAGAAGAGCGTCCGCGCGCTCACATCGCGATATAGCGGTCCTTGCGGTGATTGATGGCGAGCGTCAGGTTGAGCACGACGGCGCCGAGCACCGAACAGGCGATGATGAAGGGGCTGGCGACGAAGAAGGAAAGCGCCAGCACGATGCCGTCGAAGCCGAGCTGGACGAGGCCGGCGCGCCAGCCGAAGCGATCCTGAATATAGAGGGCGAGGATGCCGATGCCGCCGAGGCTGGCCCGGTGGCGGAAGAGCGCCAGCATGCCGGCCGCAATGACGAGGCCGCCGAAGAGCGCTCCGGCCACCGGATGGACATGCGTCACGCCGATGAAGCCGGGCACGAATTCGGACAGGACCGAGGTCAGCCCGATCGCGACGAAGGTCTTGATAGTGAAGGCAGGCCCCAGACGGCGGAAGGCGACATAATAGAAGGGCAGGTTTACCGCAAAGAAGCAGAGACCGAAACTTATCCCCGTGGCGTAATGAACGAGGAACGCAAGCCCCGCGGTGCCGCCGGCCAGCAGCCCCGCGCCGGAAAGCAGCGTGACGCCGAGCACGGCGAGCATGCTGCCGGCGACGATGCCCTGCGCATCGTCGAACAACGAGTGGCGATCGGCGCTGGAATTCAGAAGGCCTGCGAAGGCGTTGGATGCCATGATGTTCCCCTGTCGGCTTTGCCGTTTTCTATCCGGCGCAGGGATAAAGACAAGTGCCCAGCGAGACGCCGTTGACAGCACACATAATCGTGGATATATTCTATCCATGAATTGAGGAGACGGCGTCGATGAAAATGAGCGATGGAGTCGAGCAGGCCATTCACAGCGTCGCCATGCTCTCCGGCCTCTCCGAAGGCGGCGTGCTGTCGGCCGCCGCGCTGGCGGAATTCCACGGCGTTTCGACGAGCTACCTGCTCAAACATCTGCAGGCGCTGTCGGGCGCCGGCATCCTCGACACCGTGCCCGGGCCGAAGGGCGGCTATCGACTGGCGAAGGCGCCGGCGGAGATTTCGCTGCTCGATATTCTGCTCGCCGTCGAAGGGCCGGCGCCGGCCTTTCGCTGCGCCGAAATCCGCCAGCGCGGACCGAACCCGGTCTCCGACCGCTTCTTCGCTACGCCCTGCAACATCAGCGCGGCGATGCTGCGGGCCGAGCGGGTCTACCGGGCCGAACTCGCCAAGACCAGCATTGCCGATCTCGGCATCGAACTCGCCGCCCTCGACGACGGATCGATCGCAGCCCGAGGCTGCGCCTTCCTTGAAATCCATGAACGCAAAACGGCTCGTTGAGCCACAACACAGGAGAAAGACATGCAACCGCGTTTCAATTTCGCCAAAGCCGCTCCGGATGCCTACAAAGCCGTCGTCGCGCTCGAACAATATGTCCAGTCTTCCGGGCTGGAGCGCCGCTTCATCCATTTGATCAAGCTGCGCGCCTCGCAGATCAACGGTTGCGCCTACTGCGTCGATATGCATGTGAAGGAAGCCCGCCATGACGGACTCAGCGAACAATGGATCAACCTGATGTGCGTCTGGCGGGAATCGCCGGTCTATGACGCGCGCGAAAGGGCCCTGCTCGGCTGGGTCGACGCGGTGACTACGATCGCCAAGACAGGCGCGCCGGACGCAGATTACGAGGCGCTGAAGGCGCATTTCTCCGAGAAGGAGATGACCGAGATCACGGTGGCGATTGGTGCGATCAATATCTGGAACCGACTTGCGGTCGGCTTCCGCTCTCAGCATCCCGTCGATCAGGTGACGAAAGCCGCGTAATCGATATTGACGAAACCGACCCGAAGATCTCGGGTCGGTCGATATCAGGTCAATCGTGATCCGCAGCGGGCCGGGCGGCAACGGCTTCAGACCCATTGTCCGAGAGGTCGATGCTGTTGAATATGTCGCGGACGACCTTGGTAATTTCCTCTGCGGAAGCGCCCTTGGCGTATTCTTCCTGCATGCGGCGTCTTACGAGTTTTTCCAAATCTGACATGATTCACCTCATCAAATCCGGCGCGACAGGAGTGTCGCGCCGGGGCTGATCTGAGGCAAGTTACGATTTATTTAGAATGGGTTACCGATTTGTAAGGTTTGAATTTGGTCGTGGCGTGCCAAGAAAAAGACCCCTCCCCAACCCCTCCCCACAAGGGGGAGGGGCTAACGTGTTGCACCAACTGAGACAAACGTCAGCCTTCTGCGGATGCAAGAGTGAAATAGAAAGCAACGAGAGCGGCATATAAGCCCCTCCCTCTTGTGGGGCGGGGTTGGGGAGGGGATTTTTCTTGAGGATGAGGCAGCGCCCTTACAGCGCAATATAACGATCAGCGCGGTGATTGATGGCGACGAAGAGGTTGAGGACGATGGCGCCAAGGACCGAATAGAAGACGATGGGCGGCGTGGTGACGAAGAAGGCGGCGGCGAGGACGCATAGGTCGATGGCGAGCTGGACGAGGCCGGCGCGGATGCCGAAGCGCTCCTGCAGATAGATGCCGAGAATGCCGACGCCGCCGAGGCTGGCGCGGTGGCGATAGAGCGCCAGCAGGCCGAAGCCGAGCAGCAGACCGCCGAGGAGTGCGGCCCAGGCCGGGTGGATAATCGAAATCGAAAAGAAGCGTGACTGCACGTCTGATAGCACCGAGGTCAGGCCGATGGCGATAAAGGTCTTGAGGGTGAAGACCATGCCGAGGCGCTTCCAGGAGAGATAGAAGAACGGCAGGTTGAGCAGGAAGAAGGCGAGGCCGAAATTGACGCCGAAGGCATAGTGCAGCAGGAAGGCGACACCGGCGGTGCTGCCGGTGAGAAAGCCGGCACTGGCGAGCACATAGAGGCCGAGCGCGGCAATCAGGCTGCCGGAGAAGATACCCTGCACATCTTCGATCGGCGTATGGCGCGTCGCGCTGGTATTCCAGACGCCAAGGGCATTGATGCGCTGTGTCATATCTCAGTCTCCACGGCAGACGAGTTCGCGAACGCCTCGGAGGAACTCCTGACGGCGGTGACGCTTTTCCCATGTGAAATGAGCCGGCGGGTCCGGCCTGTATCGCCGCGCTGTTGGCGGATATCAATGCAATATCAGCCTTTTGCCATTGAGATCAAGCAAAATAGGTAAGCAATGCTGACCTACTAAAAATCGCAAGAAATGTTCGCTCATGCAGCCTTGCGCGTAAGGAACAGAATGCCGGAAACCGGTTTTCCGCCATCTTTGCGAATGACCGCCTTGACGATCCTGAGGATTTCGAAGCCGTGGCGGGAAAGCAGCTGCCTCACATAGGCTTCCGAATGGGCATAACGCAGCGACGGGGCGAGATGGAAGCCGTCGCCGTCTCCGGCATCCTCGACGGAAAAGGCAAAATCCGCACCGGCAGCGGCGAGTTCATCGACGATTGCAAAGACGCTCTCGAGGTTGCCGAGATACATCAGCACGTCGGCTGCGGTCACGAGGTCGGCGCGGCGGCGCCCGGCATCATCGAACAGGCCGGAGCGATGGGGCGCGAGCGACAGATCGGCCTGGGCGAGGTAATCGTAGACCCGTTTCTCCGCAGCCTTGGCCAGCATGTTCTGCGACAGGTCGAAGCCTTCGAGGCGGCAGGCGAGAGCGCGGATCTCCGGACCGAGCAGGCCGGTGCCGCAGCCGAGATCGACGGCGTATTCGTAACGCCTGTCGGTGGAAGCGACGAGGGCCGCAAGCTTTTGCGGAACGCTGTAATCGAGCCGGTCGACGAGGGCGGTGTCGAATCGATCGGCATAGTCGTCGAACAGGCGCTCGACATAGCGGCTCGGCGGCCGGTCGGGGATCGCAGTGTCGCCGAGAAGGGCAAGCTTGAGGGTGGCGCCGAATATGTCCTCGGGATCGAGGATGAGCGTCCGGCGATAGGCCTCGATGGCGGCTTCCCCCCTGCCCGCCTTTTCCAGATAGGCGGCGAGCCGATACCAGCCGGCGGCCCAGGCAGGCGCGAGTTCGAGCGCCTGTTCCATCAACTCGGCCGCTGCCTCCGCCTCGCCGCCTTCTTCGAGCATCCTGGCATAATCGGCGCGGCGGTCGGCGATGACATCGCCTGAGGAAAGCTGGTGGGATTGCATGACGGACCTATCGTTTCGCTGGCATTTGGCGGCGGCCACAAAAAAACTCAAGTCCTATTTCAGAGGCGAAGCGGCCAATTCCGGAAAGGGCTTGCGGGCGTTGCGCCGCGACCTTATTCCATGGGCAAACAGGAGATGGCGCATGTCCGATCAAGTGAACAGGTTCCTCGGCGATTCGCTCGGCCGCACATTGATTAAACTCGTCGTGGTGTCGCTGATCGTCGGGTTCGTCATGACCGTGTTCGGCCTGACGCCGTGGAACATCATCTATGGATTCCGCGACTTCATCCTGGAACTCTGGCACCGGGGCTTTGCAGCGCTCGGGCGTGTCGGCGACTATCTGCTTCTCGGGGCGACGATCGTCATCCCGCTCTTCGTCATCCTTCGCCTTTTCAGCTATCGCCGGTAACATGACATCAATCGATCTTTCCAGGCGCAGCCTGCTCACTCTTTCCGGACTTGCACTCGCCGCCGGCATCGCCGGCTGCACCACGACGCCGAAAATTGCCGGCACGCCCTCGAACGGCGAGGACGAGACGACGAGCGTGCTGCCGCTCGTCAACCAGTTGCGGGCGAAGAACGGCCTGCCGCCGCTTGAGGTCGATCCGGCGGCGCAGACGGCCGCCCTTTTCCAGGCCAAGCGCATGGCGAGCGCCGGCAAGATGGCGCATCTGATGGGCATGACCGACAGTTTCGGCGCCCGCGTCAAGGCGAGCGGCGTCCGGTTGCCGGCGGCCGAGAACATTGCTTCCGGCCAGCAAAGCGTCGACGCCGTGGTGACGGCCTGGATCAATTCGCCGCATCACCTGGAAAACATGCTCGGTCGTTATGACGGCCTCGGCGTCGCAGTCGCCCATAATACGTCTTCCAGAAACCTGCCCTATTGGGCCATGGTGCTTTCCAGCCGAGGCGATTCCGCCTCGATATGAGGCAGGTCATGGATACGCGCAGCAACAACATCCTCGCTTTCGACGTGACGCACCGGCTGGTGCTGTCGATCGCCGTTCCGATGACGCTCGGCTTCATGACAACGCCGCTGCTCGGGCTGACGAGCACCGCCGTCGTTGGCCATATGGGCGATGCGGAAGCACTGGCGGGGCTGGCGATCGGCGCGATGCTCTTCGATCTGATCCTCGGCAGTTTCAACTTTCTGCGCGCCTCGACGACCGGCCTGACGGCGCAGGCCTATGGCCGGCGCGATCGGCACGAGCAGCAGGCTGTCTTCTGGCGAGCGCTGATATCAGCACTTGGCTGCGGGCTGGCGCTGCTCTGTCTTTCGCCGCTGCTCGAGGCGGCGGGATTGCGGCTGATGGGCGCGGAAGGGGCGATTGCCGGGGCGACCGGCACCTATTTCTCGATCCGCATGCTGGCAGCGCCTGCAGCGCTGGCGAATTACGCCATTCTCGGCTTCGTGCTCGGGCGCGGACAGGCCACCGTCGGCCTGCTGCTGCAGGCACTGATCAACGGCATCAATATCCTGCTTTCCATCTATCTCGGCCTGTCGCTCGGCTGGGGCGTGGCCGGGGTCGCCTGGGCAACCATGGCCGGCGAAACGGTCGGGGCTATCGCCGGACTCTTCATCCTGCTCAGCGGCTTTGCCAAGGCGGAGCGGCCGGCGTGGGCCGAGATCTTTTCCCGGCATCGTCTGGCGGAGCTTTTCGCCCTCAACCGAGATATTCTGATCCGCACATTCGTGCTGATCGGCGCCTTCACGATCATGACGCGGATCGGCACCGGCTTCGGGGCGGTGACACTGGCCGCCAATGCCGTCCTGATGAATTTCTTCCTGCTGTCCGGCTACTATCTCGACGGGCTTGCCAATGCCGCCGAGCAGATCACAGGCCGGGCGATCGGCGCGGGCTATCGGCCGGCCTTCGACCGCGGGTTGAAGCTGACGACCTTCTGGTCGTTCGGATTGGCGGCGCTCGTTTCCGCCTTCTTCTTCCTCGCCGGCCCTTGGCTGATCTCGGTGCTGACCACTTCGCCGGAGGTGCGGCAGGCGGCCGAGACCTATCTGCCCTGGGCTGCCATTACCGGATTGACGGGGGCGCTCGCCTTCCTGATGGACGGCGTCTTCATCGGCGCGACATGGTCGGTCGACATGCGCAACCGCATGCTGATGTCCTTTGCCGGCTACCTGGCCATGCTCGCCGTCTTCGTGCCGCTCTTCGGCAATCACGGTTTGTGGCTTGGCATGAACGCCTTCCTGCTGTTCCGCGGCTTCTTCCTCGCCATGCTGGTCAGGCCGCGGGCCGATCAGACCTTCCGCGCCGCCCAGTAATCCAGCCTGCTGTCGCGCAGCGCGCGGATCGAGCCGGCCTTTTCGCGGTCCATCAACGCCGAAAGACCGCGGACGATATCGCCGGGCAGGCCAGGACCTTCATAAACCATGCAGGAATAGAGCTGGACGAGATCGGCGCCGGCCCTGATCTTTTCCAGCGCGGTTTCAGCCGAGGAGACGCCGCCGACGCCGATGATCGGCAGTTCAGGGCCGACGCGCTTGCGCATCCGGGCAAGCACCGCCGTCGATTTTTCAAACAGCGGCACGCCGGAAAGGCCGCCCGCCTCCTTCGCCTGTCGCTGGTCCTTGAGACCGTCGCGCGACAGCGTCGTGTTGGAGACGATCAGCCCGTCAAGCGCATGTGAGAGCGCTTCCGCGGCGATATCATCCATGCCTTCCTCGGTCAGGTCAGGGGCGATCTTCAGAAAGACCGGGATCTTGCGGCCGGATTTCTGCGCCATCTCGTCACGCGCCGCCAGCACCGCCGAAAGCAGCGCTGCAAGGCTTTCGCGCGCCTGCAGGTCGCGCAGGCCAGGCGTGTTCGGCGAAGAGATGTTGGCGGTGAAATAACGCGCGACGGAATGGAAGCGGCGGATGCCGGCGACATAGTCGGCGATGCGATCGTCGCTGTCCTTGTTGGCGCCGATATTGACGCCGACGATGCCGTTGCCCTTCAGCGCGACGAGGCGCCCGAAGGCGGCCTCATGGCCTTCATTGTTGAAACCGAGGCGGTTGATGACGCCCTCATCCTCGACCAGGCGGAAAATGCGCGGGCGCGGATTGCCGGATTGCGGCTTCGGCGTCACCGTGCCGATCTCGGTAAAACCGAAGCCGAGCTTCAGCAGCGCTTCGGGCACCTCGGCATTCTTGTCGTAACCGGCCGCCATGCCGAGCGGGTTTTCGAAGGTGAGGCCGGCGACGGTCTGGCGAAGGCGCGGATCGGGAGTGATCCGGCAGGCGGGTACGAGACCCGCCTTCAGCGCGGCGATCGACATGCCGTGCGCCGTTTCCGGATCGAACAGGAAGAGACCCCTGCGGGCGACGCGCTTGAAGGGATCGATCATGGCGTAAGCTCCGGGAATGTATGAACGCCGTTGTCATCGAGCGGCAGCGGCGCCTCCCAAAGCACGGCGGCCAGCGGCAGATCGGCATAAAGATGCGGGAAGAGATCGCCGCCGCGGGAGGGTTCGAAGATCAGCTTGTCACCGAAACCGCTGCCGTCGACGGCGACCAGCATCAGGCCGGGCTGGCCGGAAAAATGCAGAGCCGCGGTCTGCTTCACCTGGTCGGCCGTCGAGAAATGGATGAAGCCATCCTTGAGATCGATGCCGGCGCCATGAAAAACACCGCTTTGTCTGGCTTGCTGCCAGAGGGTCTCCGTCACGATCTTGTAAAGGGTCGGTGTCACGGTCATCATGGCCTCGCGATTGCTGGTCCTTGGGTCATGAGCGCTTTGCCGGAAAGAGGCGGCGATGTCCACGCCCCGGCACTTAAAAAGCACGGCCAGCCAGGCAAAATCCGGAGGATGAGACGATGAAGATTTTGGTTCTCGCACTTGGCGCTGTTCTCCTGCCGCTGGCGGCCGCGGCGGCCGAGGCCGATGCGGGCCGGTTCCAGCTGGAGAAGAGCGGCGACCATTTCGTCCGGCTCGACCGCCAGACCGGTGCCATGTCGATCTGCCAGGACAAAGACGGCGCCCTTGTCTGCCGTATGGCGGCCGATGAGCGGGCGGCCTATGAGGATGAGCTCGACCGGCTTTCAGAGCGGGTGACCAAGCTGGAACAGGCCGGCTTGATCCAGCGGGCGCTTCCAAGCGACGCCGAGATCGACCGCTCGATCAGCATCATGGAGCGGATGATGAAGAGTTTCATGGGGATGGTGAAGGAGTTCCAGGCTGACGAAAAAACCAATCCTCTTCCGCAGAAGACATGATCTGATATAGTCATTTCAGAAAACATGCATGCAACGCCGAGGGGACGGCCAGCATGCGGCGTGATCGGACTCTTGGGAGGGAGTTTTCGATGCAGGAACAGACCATCATCATTGCGGATGACCATCCGCTGTTTCGCGATGCGTTGCGCCAGGCCGTCATCGGCATGGAAGGCCGCCAGTCGATTATCGAAGCCGGCGATTTCGCCGCCGCGCGGACCGCAGCCGGCGCCCATCCGGACGCCGATCTGATGCTGCTCGACCTCGCCATGCCCGGCGTCAGCGGCTTTTCCGGCCTGATGGCGCTGCGCGCCGAATTCGCCAGCCTGCCGATCATCATCGTCTCGGCGAGCGACGACGCCACGACGATCCGCCGGGCGCTGGAACTCGGCGCTTCCGGCTTCATCTCGAAATCCTCGGGCATCGAAGACATCCGTCGCAGCATCCAGACGGTGCTTGCCGGCGATATCGCCACGCCGGAAAGCTATCGCGACGGCCAGGAGCAGGATCCCGACGTCGCCGATCTGATCCATCGTCTGCACACGCTGACGCCGCAGCAGAGCCGGGTGCTGACCATGCTGGCCGAAGGCCTGTTGAACAAGCAGATCGCCTATGAACTCGGCGTCTCCGAAGCGACGATCAAGGCGCATGTCTCGGCGATCCTGCTGAAGCTCGATGTCGACAGCCGCACGCAGGCGGTCATCCAACTCGGCAAGATCAACATGGCGATGGTGGCCTGAGGGCCGCCAAAACTGCCGATAGCAGGATTTTATTCCTCCTTTACCTTTACGGGCGCCGCACGGTCGGTTACTATTCCGTCCGGCTACAGCATCGGCCCGAAAATCGATTCCGATTTTCGGGCCGATGTGTAGATTTAAAGAGTTAGAGCGCCCTTTGTGCGTGCGAACGAACGCACGGCGCTCTGGAGTGGTTCAGCTTTTCATGGAAGCGCAGAGCCGCTCTAACCTTTTGGATTTACGCAATTCCGGACGGAAAACCGCTTCGCACTTTTCCTGGAATTGTTCTAAAGCGCGGCCTGAGACAGGCTGCACGGAATCGGGCGCGTATGCTGTCACACAAGCAGATCTGGGAGGCGATCGACAGGCTTGCCGAACGGCACGAGCTGACGCCATCCGGTCTTGCGCGCCGCGCCGGACTCGACCCCACCTCATTCAACAAGTCGAAACGGCTCTCCGCCGATGGGCGGCTACGCTGGCCGTCGACGGAATCGATCGCCAAGGTGCTCGATGCGACAGGGGCGAGCATGGAGCAGTTTCTCGCCTTAATGCAGCCGGCTGACGATTCTTCCGGAGAACGGCGCGGCGAGCGTACCAGCCCCCGGCCAGGCAGCGCCATTCCTCTGCTCGGCTTCGCCCAGGCCGGCGCCGGCGGCTTCTTCGACGATAGCGGCTTTCCGGCCGGTCATGGCTGGGACGTGGTGGAGTTTCCGACCAACCCGTCGCAACGATCCGGCGTCTATGCGCTGGAGGTGCAGGGCGAGAGCATGATGCCGCTTTATCGCGACGGCGATGTGCTGATCGTCGAGCCCGGGGCGCAGGTGCGCCGCAATGACCGCGTCGTCGTGCGCACATGCGCGGGCGAGGTGATGGCCAAGGTGCTGCTGCGCCGGAGCCCGCGGTCGATCGAGCTGATGTCGCTCAATCCCGAACATCCCAACCGCACGCTCGATCTTGCCGATGTCGATTGGATCGCCCGCATCATCTGGGCCAGCCAGTAGGAATATATTCCATGCGCCCTGCCGCCGTCTTTACAGGTATCACGGGGATGGCGGCGGTGGTCGGCCTTCTGATGGCAGGAGAAGCGAGACTTCGCGGCGGCACCGCAGGGGAAGAAACCGCAACCGCAGAGGAGACGGCGGCAGCTGCGCCGAATGTTGCCTCCGAGACCGCCGAACCGGCGGCGACGATATCCGACGAACGCGCCGAAATAATCGCCCGCTCGGTGGAACCGGCGGTCCCGCCCCCAGCGGCGGCGCCTGATGGCAGGGCGCCCAAACCCGCCACTATCCCCCAAGCGGCGCCGGCATCCAGCCAAACTGCAGGTCCTGCCGAGAAAAAGGCGATGGAGCTGTCGCGGCCACTGGTCGAGAACGCTGGCAGTCTTTCCTTCGGCGAGCGCAGGCTCCAGCTTGCCGGTATCGTCCCCACGCCGGCCGACAGGATATGCGGGCCGGCAGGCCGGCAATGGCCCTGCGGCATGCTGGCGAAGACGGCGCTGCGCCAGCTCTTGCGCAACCGCAGCATCACCTGCGATCTCGACACGGCTGAATGGCAGGGAACGGCGATCGCCTCCTGCCGGCTCGGCACACAGGATCTCGGCGCATGGCTTGCCGAGGACGGCTGGGCGGAAGCAGAGGCTGGTTCGCTGCTTGCAGCCGTCGCCGAGAAGGCGAAGCAGGCGCAGAAAGGCATTTACGGCGGCGATCCGCGCCGCAAATGACAGGCCGCCCGCAGGAGCGAGATGCTGCCGATCTCTTGTAAAGGCCGCCGCCAATTCCTAATCTGGGCTGATCAAAAAGGAATCAGAGATGAACAAGCCGCTTTCCGCCCATGATGCGCTGATCTACGTGATGGTGATGGCGTCGGCCGTCGACAGCACCATGAACGACAAGGAGATGGAGAGGATCGGTCAGCTGATCGGCTTCCTGCCGGTTTTCAGGGATTTCGATGACGACAAACTGATTCCGATCGCGCGCGACTGCGCCGCGCTGCTGGCTGGGCCAGAGGGCCTCGACGTCGTTCTCGAAACCGTACGCGATACCCTGCCGGCAAAACTCTACGACACGGCCTATGCGCTTGCGGTCGAAGTGGCCTCCGCCGATCTCTCGGTCAAGGCGGAGGAACTGCGGCTGCTCAGCCTGCTGCGCGACCGGCTCAGCCTCGACAAGCTCACCTGCGCGGCGATCGAGCGCAGCGCGATCGCCCGCTTCCGCAAGGGCTGATGTTTTGTTTATGCATGTCGTTACCCCAAAACCGCTGCACAGTTTTGGGCGACATGCATTTCAATAGAGCCCGTAGGGAAAATAGCGCAGATAGATTTCCTGAAGACGGCCGTTGCGCGAGAGCGTCGCAAGCGCATGGTCGATGGCCGAGGTCAGCACACTGTCCTTCTGCCGCAGCATGATCGTCATGCCCTCGCCGAGGAACTGTTCCGATAGGTAGGGGCCGTCGAGCAGCGCGCAGCATTTGTCGGAGGCCGGCGAAGAAACCCAGAAAGAAAGCTGCAGCGCATCGGCGAAGGCGGCATCGATCTTTCGCTCTTTCAGCGCCGCAAGCAGGGCGTCCTTCGTGTCGAAAGCCTGCGCTTTCAGTGCCGGGAAAAAGGCTGCCAGCATCGCCTCGTGCACCGTGCCTTTGACGACGCCGACCGGATGGTTCGAGAGCGCGGCGGCGGTCTTTCCATCGAGCGGGGCGCCAAGATTGCGCACGAAGCGCGCCGGCAGCATCAGATATGGTCGGGAGAAGAGAAATTGCCGGCGTAGCTCCGGGGTCACCGCAAGGCCGGCGATGACGGCATCGCCCTGCGAGGCGGCGAGCGCATCCTTGAGATCGGCGAAAGGGATCGCCTGGATCTGGCACTTGTCCGAAATCTCCAGCTCGCTGCAGATTTCGCGGGCGAGATCGACGTTGAAACCGGCAAGCTTGCCGTTCTGATCGGTGAAATTAAACGGCGGGAAATCAACCGACGTCAGAAAGCGCAGACGGACCAGCGAGGAGAGATCCGGTCTGGCGAGACGCTCGCGGGCATCGAAGAGCAACGGCAGCGAGGGGGCAGCTTGCTGGGCGAATGCCGCAAAGCTCGAAAACGGCGCTGCCAGAAACAGGCCGACCGCTAGAAAAACCCTGAGAGTCGGGGATGCCTGCCGGGATTCAATCATGGTGATCCAGTTTCGGGGTTGGGGTCGCCGAGATGTAACAGAGTCATGCCCGGCGGGGAATATCCATGGAGTGAAGTAGCGGATGAGGCGCACGAACTCATCGGCTGCGGCATCCTCCAAAGCTTCTCACTGGCCGCGGCATCCCCTCACGCCCTTGTCCTGAGGCGCGCAGGCCAAAGGCCGGAGCCTCGAAGGAGACGCTCCAGCAGCGCTCCTAAATCCCTGCACCGTCAGCGCACCCGCCTCGTCCTTCGAGGCCCTTACGGGCGCCTCAGCAACCGTGTTGTTGGGGTTCGCTCCATGGGGTTCGTCTTTTGATAATCGTGTTGATCATGACGATGAATTTCCGCATGGCGGCGACGAGGGCGACCTTGGGTGGTTTGCCGGCATCGCGCAGTCTTTTGTGGAAGGCCTTGATGGCCGGGCTGCAACGGATGGCCGAGAGCGTTGCCATGTAGAGAGCGCATCGGACGGTGGCGCGGCCGCCGGCGATGTGGCGCTGGCCACGCCAGGTGCCGCTGTCGTGGGCGACCGGGGCGACGCCGACGAGGGCTGCGAGCTTCTTGTCGTCGATGGCGCCGAGTTCGGGCAGCTCGGCGATGAGCACGGCGGCGCCGACCTCGCCGATGCCTGGCACGGTCAGCAGCAGGTCGCGGCGTGCGGCCATGTCGGGCTCGGCCTCGATGGCAAGCGCGATGGCGGCATCGACGCGGGCGAGCTGGCTCTTGAGGGCGGCGAGGGTCTCGCCAATCAGCGCGGCGACGGCTTGCGGGGCATGTTCGAGGCGGTTCTTCTCGGCGACCGCCATGTCGATGAGCTGCCGGCGGCGGGCGACGAGGGCAGCAAGCGCGATGCGGCCGTCGTCGATATGGGGGATCTGTGCCGGCCGCATCGCTCTGGCGAAGTGGAGAATGACGCGGGCGTCGACCTGATCGGTCTTGGCCAGCCGCCCGCTGGCCCTGGCGAAATCGCGCACCTGGCGGGGATTGACGACGGCGATGGGAATACCGGCGGCCATCAGCGCCCTGACGATCGCCATCTCGTAACCGCCGGTGGCCTCGACGACGACCAGCTCGGCGCCGGCTATCGCCGTCGCCAGCGCGGTCCGGCCCGGCGCGTCGTTGTCAAAGCGGCCAACGGCGCTTTTGCCCTCGACGGCCACGTCGAAATGGGCTTTCGAGACATCGATGCCGACCATGAAAGCTTGCGGGATACGCATGGGTGCTCCTCCTTGCAACGCGGGCTCAAGGCCCAATCAACCGTTCGAGCGAAGACATGGCGACGGAGATGCTCGCTGAGGCACGAGTTCAAAACCCAGGGATGACACGCATCCCCGTCGCGCAACCCCACTATACAGCAACGGCAACGTACAAGGATGAGGCTCTCTTGGGGGTTGGCGCAAACCTCCTGCTCCCCTCAAAATTAAGGTCAGGACGGCGCCTGCGCGTTAGCGCGGAATTAAAGAATATCGCCTCTATTTGTCGCGACGATACGGACCCCGCCAGCCGATTGCATGATGCATGCGTCAACTCCCTTTCCGGCGCCGCGACAATCAGGCAGCGCTCTTGTCAAATCCAATTTCCAAACACCGGACGCCCGGCGCGGCCGGCCAGATCGGGTGACATTTCCCATGTTGAAGCATCTGAAAATCCGCACCAAAATCATATCGGTCGTGGCGCTGCTCGGGCTGATCGCGATGGCGGGGCTGGTCTATGTCGTCTCCGAATTCCGCCGGGCGGACGCCGCCTATAGCGCCTTTATCGATCATGAGGCGCAGGCTTCGATGCTGAGCGCGCGCGCCAGCGCATCGGTGGTGGCCTCGGTGCTGCAGGTCACCCTGCTGGCCGACATGAAACCCGATACGCCGGCCTTCCAGACGGCGCTTGCCACCCCGAGCAAGCTGCCGCAGGCCCGCGACCGGATGAAACAGGCGCTCGCACTGGTTCCGAGCCGCAAGGCGGCAATCGACGAAATCCAGGCCGGCATCGATGAAATCGAAGCTCTGGCGAACAAGATCATCGAACAGAGCAAGACCAAGGACAGCGCCGGCGCGCTCGCGAACGTCGCGCTGATCAATGCCAAGCTCGATGCGCTGACGCCGAAGATGATCGCCAACAATGATGCGATGATGGCATTGCTCAACGACGGCGGCGACGGGCTTTCGACGTCCGTCAATGGCCGGATCACCTTCTGTCTCGTCCTGATCGGCATCGCTGTCCTCACCGCGATCGGCTTCGCCGTCACCGTGGCGCAGAAAGGCATTGCCGGCCCAATGACGAAGCTCAGCCTGCGCATGACGCGGCTTGCCGAGGGCGACACCGATAGCGATATCAGCGGTCTCGATCGCCGCGACGAAGTCGGCCAGATGGCAAAGGCGGTTTCGATCTTCCGCGACAACGCGATCGAGCGTCGCCAGATCGAGGCGCGCGCCGAGGCCGACCGCAGCGTCAGCGACGGCGAGCGCCGCGAACGCGAGGCGCAGAAAGCCCGCGAGGCAGCCGAGCTCGAACGCGCCGTCGCAGCGCTTGGCGACGGCCTGCGCCGCCTTGCTGCCGGCGATCTCGCCTCTCATATCGACGAGCCCTTCGTCGCCCATCTCGATGCGCTGCGCCAGGATTTCAACCACTCGGTCGAGAAGCTCAACGAAACCATGCAGGCGGTCGGGGCCAATGCGCGGGCGATCGGCACCGGCGCCAACGAGATTCGTTCCTCCGCCGACGAGCTTTCCCGGCGAACCGAACAGCAGTCGGCCTCGGTCGAAGAAACCGCCGCAGCGCTGGAAGAGATCACCACGACGGTGCGCGACGCCGCCAAGCGCGCCGAAGAGGCGAGCCAGCTCGTCACCCGCACGCGCCTCGGTGCCGAAAGATCCGGCGACATCGTCCGCAAGGCCGTCTCCGCCATGCAGGAGATCGAAAAGTCGTCGGGCGAAATTTCCAACATCATCGGCGTCATCGACGACATCGCCTTCCAGACCAACCTCTTGGCGCTGAATGCCGGCGTCGAGGCGGCACGCGCCGGCGAAGCCGGCAAAGGCTTTGCGGTCGTCGCCCAGGAAGTGCGCGAGCTGGCGCAGCGCTCAGCCAAGGCGGCAAAGGAAATCAAGGACCTGATCACCAATTCCGGCACGCATGTGCAAACCGGCGTCTCGCTGGTCGGCGAGACCGGCAAGGCGCTCGATGCGATCGTCACCGAAGTGCAGGAAATCAACCAGCACGTCCACGCGATTGCCGAAGCCTCGCGCGAACAGTCGATCGGGCTGCAGGAGATCAACACCGCCGTCAACACCATGGATCAGGGCACGCAGCAGAATGCGGCGATGGTCGAGCAGTCGACCGCCGCCAGCCATAGCCTCGCCACGGAGGCGACGGCACTCAACAATCTGCTCGGCCAGTTCCGGCTGACCGGTACCGGCAGCGTCGCCGCCGCCGCCCCGATCGCTTCCATCCGGCCGCCGGCAGCAGCCCCCCGTGCCGCCGCGCGCCCGCTGGCCAAGTCCCCCGCGATCCGCGTCGCCGGGGAAGGCACGGCCCGCCCGACCGCCTCACCGGCCCGCGCCCTCGGCCAGACGCTCGCCAACGCCTTCGGCGGCGGCATCACGCCCTCAAAGAGCCAGGAGGCGGACTGGACGGAGTTCTGAGCAACAGACCTCGGCACAAGGCACGAGAAGACGCGCCCTGCGAGGGGGCGAGGAACAGAGAGGTTGCCGCAAATTCTCTTCTCCCCTCAGGGAGAAGAGGGAATCGAGAGGTCGCGGCATGTCCCTCTTAGCCGCGTTTACCGGCTCCGTCCCACTCTAACCCGGCCGCCAACCCACCTCGACGAGGATATTCCCCGGCGCCGTGCAATAGAACAGCCAGCCGCCGCGCATGGCGGCCGGCGGACCGGAGAGCACGGCACCAGCGGCAACAAGTCCGGCATGGACAGTATCGACATCCGCCTTTTCGGACAGGATGAAGCCGATGTGATAGGTCTGGCGGCCTATCTCCACCTGGTCGGCGGTGCCGAACTTGGCGATGGCGTGGCTGAAGACGATTTCGAGGCCAGTGTCGTCATTGAGGATCGCCAGGCCGTTGTTGCCGCGCATATCTTTGAGCTTCAGGCCAAAATGACGGATGAAGAAATCCGCCGTCTCAGTAATATCGGCTACGTGAAAATCGAGATGGTTCAGGCGCATTGACAGTCTCCGTTCAAACAAATCCCGGGACTGCCATTTGCCGTCTCCGCACGCCGCCGGGATCCCGCATCTGCATGCGGATCACGTCGCGGGTTCTCGTGCCCTGGGGCACGGAGCAGAGCTTCGTCAGAGCGCTTTGACGCTCAGACGGAAGGGATCGGGCTTACCTCAACCGATCCTGCCTTTTTCGACGATACCGATCTAGCAGACTGCGCCGGTTTCGGCAATGGAAAGGCTGAAGCGATCACGGCGCTCCCGGCGATGCTTCGCGAAGGCGGAGATGGCGTTTGATCTGGCAAGCAAGATGCAATCAGGAGTAAGATCGTCGCTTCGGCGCATCGGAAGGGATGGACATGAAACCCGCACTCCTCGGCCTCATCGGCACCTTGGTTCTTGCCGGGTGCAACAGCATTTCCTACTATGGCGGACCGGGCCTCGAACCGATCCCGGGCAGCATCACCTATAACGGCCAGCCGCGCAGCAAGCTCACCAAATCACCACCCGGCTCCAGCTTCCCGCATGATTTCACCGACCAGTATGGCCGGCAGGTGGAGGAAACCTACATCATCCAGCCGGACCGAAGCCTGATCATCGCGCATCGGCAATACAAGCCGATCCGGTTCTTCGGGGATTAGGCTTCGCTTGATGGTATGACGTCGTCGGCTCACCAGTGCTCGATGCTGTTGAAACCGACGGCGTTGTAAAATTTAGAATGAAACTCAGGACGCGCTTCGCTTTCCGAAACCGAATGTCTTACGCAGGCTGCGATCGACAGCGCCGGCCGGCATAAACCTGCGCAACCGGCTTAAAAGCGTCGCCTGGCCACCGGCTGGTTGACGCATTCGATACGGACCATCGATCGCAGCTAAGATTTTATCTGCTACTGCCCGCGGCGACGGCGCGGTCCTGATCTGGGCCTGTACAGCTTTGATGGTCGCGTCAGCCTGCGTCGCGTAGACTCCCAGGGGAATCTCCGTTTGTGCTGCGTTCACATCGAGTTTCGTGTTCGTGAAGGTAGGTTCAAGAAGCACCACGCACACGTTGAACCCACGGATCTCATGGTCGAGAGACTCGGACAGTCCTTCCAGCGCATGCTTACTGCTCGCATAGACTCCCATAAATGGCGCAGGCAGGAAGCCAAGGACTGAGCTGACATTGATGATCAGCCCGCTCCGCGCGGCTCGCATGGAGGGCAAGACGGCGCGGATCATGCGCAAAGGGCCGAACACATTCGTATCGAACACCTTATGCGCTTCGGAAATCGACGTGTTCTCGACGGGGCCGACCAGTGAAACGCCAGCGTTGTTGATCAGGATGTCGATCTTGCCTGCCTCGGACAAAACCCATTCGACGAAGTTCGAGACCGAGGCATCATCGGTGACGTCGACAGTGCCGAAGCGCACGCCGGCGATCGGATGAGCGCGCTTCGGGTCGCGCGCACCCCCAAAGACCTGGAACCCGTTTTGTGCAAGAAGGCGCGCCGAAGCTTCGCCTATTCCAGAGGACGCTCCGGTAATCACTACAACCTTATCTTTAGACATGCATGCTCCTTGATTGGCGCGGGTCATCAATTATGGGCTTCAGTAGAAGCGGCTGCCTCGGCAACACAGGCATCACTCGGCAGCCAATGCTGCCTGCAGTTCCACGTCCTTTGGTGAATTCTCGTGACTTTCGTTTTTCGTCGGCTTGATGCGGAACCAGGTTGCGTAGAGAGCGGGAAGGAAGAGCAGGATCAACACGGTCCCGACCGCCGTTCCGCCGATCAGCGTGTAGGCCATCGACCCCCAGAACACCGAGTGGGTGAGAGGAATGAAGGCAAGGACGGCCGCAAGGGCTGTCAGGATAACGGGACGCGTGCGCTGCACCGTCGCCTCGATGACGGCGTGATAATCGTCGAGACCGGCTGCCTTGTTCTCCTTGATCTGTTCCGTCAGGATCAAGGTATTGCGCATGAGGATTCCGGCCAATCCGATCAATCCGAGAATGGCGTTGAAGCCGAAGGGCTGATTGAAGAGAAGCAGGACCGGAACCGCCCCGGCAAGACCGAGCGGCCCCGTCAGCATGACCATGGTCATCGTCGACAGGCTGCGGACCTGCAGCACGATAACGATCAGCATGGCGGCAATCATCGCCGGGAAGATTTTGACGAGGGCGGCGTTGGCCTTGAGCGACTCCTCGATGTTCCCGCCCATCTCGATGCGATAGCCCACAGGCAGCGTGGCGATCAGCGGCTGCAGCGCCTTCATGACCTGCTGGGACACCTCCGGGGGCTGCGTCGCCTCGTCGATATCGGAACGGATCGTGACAACGGGCGTTCGATCGCGACGTTTCAGGATCGGCTCTTCAAACCGGATTTCGGAATGACCGATCTGATCGAGCGGAACCTGGCGGCCATCCCGGCTCATCAGCGAGAAGTCCGCCAATCGCGACGGGTCAAGCCGGTTGTCGCCGGCGCTGCGGGCGACGACAGGCACGTTGCGGATATTCTCGCGAACCTCGGTAATCGGGATCCCGCTCAGCAGCAGCTGCATCTGCTGGGCGGCCTCCGCCGGCGAAAGGCCGATCAGGCCCAGCCGTTCCTGGTCTGGAACGAAGCGCAGCACCGGTGTGCGGTTGCCCCAATCACGGTTTGCCTGACGCACATCCGGCACGCTCTTCATGATTTCCAGGGCCTTTTCGGAGAGCCGGTACAATTGGTCGGTGTCAGGACCCATGATGCGGAATTCGACCGGAAACGGCGTATAGGGACCGAATACGAGCTGGGTGACGCGGACATAGGCTTCGGGAGCGAGCCCATCCGAGATGGCCGCGCGCAGGCGAAGCTTCAAAGCCTCGCGTGTGTGGGCGTCAGGGGTCAGTACGACGATCTTGGCGAAGGACGGGTCCGGCAGCTCAGGGGCCATGGCGAAGAAGAAGCGGGGAGCGCCCTGACCGGTATAGCTCGTCACGGTCTTTGCCTCCGGCTGCTGCTGCAGCCAGTCTTCGAGCTTCCCCACCGTTGCGGCCGTGGTTTCGATACTGGTCCCTTCAGGCATGCGGACTTCAACCAGAACCTCCGGACGATCCGACGTCGGGAAGAACTGCTGTTTCACCGCTCCCATGCCCACGACAGAGACCGCCATGACGATGCCGACCACCGCACAAGTGACGAACTTGTGACGCACGGTAAATTCGATCATCCCCCGCAGACGCCGGTAATTCGGCGTGTCGTAGATGGCGTGATGGCCACCTTCGACCGGTTTGATGGCGGGCAACATCTTGACGCCGAGATATGGGGTGAAGATCACCGCGACAATCCACGATACGATCAAGGCAAAGCCCACGACCCAGAAGATATTGCCGGCATATTCGCCGGCGGTCGAGCGGGCAAAGCCGACCGGCATCAGGCCGATGATCGTCACGAGCGTGCCTGATAGCATCGGGGCCGCGGTATGGCTCCAAGCATAGGCGGCCGCCTTGATGCGGTCCATCCCCTCTTCCATCTTCACCACCATCACCTCGATGGCGATAATTGCGTCGTCGACCAGAAGGCCGAGCGCGAGGATCAGCGCCCCAAGGGTGATGCGATCGAAGAACCGGCCGGTCTCCAGCATGATGAGGAAGACGACGGCAAGGGTCAGCGGAACGGCCAGAGCCACGACGATCCCGACGCGCCAACCAAGGCTGACGAGGCTGACGAACAAGACGACGCCGAGCGCCATGGCGAATTTCAGCATGAATTCGCCGACGGCTTCCTTGATATTGACGGCCTGGTCGCTGACCTTGGCGAGCGTCATGCCGAGCGGCAAGGTCTTGGCGATCGCGGCGGATCTTTCCTCCAGCGCCTTGCCGAGTTCCAGACCGTTCCAGCCCTGCTGCATCACCGCGCCGAGCATGATGGCGGGCTCGCCGTCATGGCGAATGAGATAGGTGGCCGGATCTTCATAGCCGCGCCGCACTTCGGCAAAATCCGATAGTTTCAATGTGCGTCCGGCCGCGACGATCGGCGTGTCTGATATCGCCTGAATGCTGTCATAGGCGCCATCGAAGCGAATGAAGACCTGCGGGCCGCGGGTGTCGATCGACCCCGCCGGCGTCACGGTGTTTCGCCGCTGCAAAGCGGCCGCGACGTCTTGCGCAGAAATGCCGAGCGTCGCCAGCTTGGCATAGGAAAATTCGACAAAGATCTGTTCGGGCCGCTCACCGAGGATGTTGATCTTCTTGACTCCAGGCACATGCAGAAGATCCTGGCGGATGACCTCGGCCTGGCGCACCAGCTCGCGCATCGGCATGCCCTTGGCCTTCAGTGCATAAAGCCCGAAGCTGACATCGGAATATTCGTCGTTGACGAAAGGACCGAAGACGCCCTGGGGCAGATTGCGGGCCTCGTCCCCAAGCTTCTTTCGGGCCTGATAGAATTCCTCTTCGACCGCCGTGGACGGCGTACTGTCCTTCAGCGTCACAGTCAGAAAGGCGTATCCCGGCCGGGTTGTCGTCTCGACACGATCGTACCAGGTGAGTTCCTGGAGGCGCTTCTCCAGCGGTTCGGCAACCAGGTCCTGCATCTCGCGCGCCGTCGCACCCGGCCACACGGTCGTCACGGTCAAGGTTTTGATGGTGAATGAGGGGTCCTCCGCGCGCCCAAGCTTGACGAAGGCATAGGCGCCTGCGGCGGCCAGCAGAATGATGAAGAACAGCGTAACGGCCCGTTCGCGGACGGCGAGCGCGGAGAGATTGAAGTTCATTGTTTTGCCGCCTCTGCCTGTTCTACCTTGGTGCGCACGCTGGCGCCGTCCTGCAGCAGATGGGCGCCGAGAGCGACGACCGGCTCGCCTGCTTTGACGCTGGAAACCACCGCGACCTCCTCGCCTATTTGTTCAATTTTCACCTGCCTGAAGTGGACGGTCGAAGATTTCTCATCGAAGACCCACACGCCGGTTCGGCTGCCGTCGTCCAAAACCGCGCCGACAGGCACCGCGGCCTGTGATTGGCCCCTGCTGTTGGAGATCCTGATCGTCACCGTCGCGCCCAGCGGGGCCGACGCTGCCGCGCCATCCAGAACCCAGCGTGCTTCATAGGTGCGGGTTTGAGGGTCGGCGGCGTCGGAGATCTGCCGCAACCGCGCCTTGTCCCGCCGGCCTTCGTTTCCGTAGATGCTGGCATCGGCTGTCTGACCGATCTCAGGCCGCAGGAATTCAGGAAGCCAGACCAATGCTTCACGCGGGCCGGCCTGTGCGAGCCGAACCACTGTTTGTCCGGCCGTCACCACCTGCCCCGGCTCTCCGAGCGTTTCGACAACCGTCCCATCGGTATCGGCAACGAGGATGGAATAGGCGGTCTCGTTCTCTGCGACCTTGGCGTCCGCTTCCGCCGCGGCAAGCTGCGCCGTCGCGGTGTCGAGGGCTGCCTTTGCCTGTTCATAGCGCTGTGGCGTCGCGGCCAATCCGTTTTTCACCAAGGCGGCATAACGCCGCTCGTCGGCTTGCGCCTGGATCAGCACTGCTTGGGCTGCCGCAACGGCGTTTCGTTTCGCGGTCAAAGCGAGACGCAGATCGGTCTCGTCGATGCGCATCAGCGGCTGACCGGCTTTGACCTGCACGCCAACGTCCACATAGCGCTGCATGATCTTGCCGGGCACACGGAAGCCGAGATTGCTCTGCACCCGGGCGGCAATGGTGCCCGTGAAGGTGCGTTCGGTGGCCTCCGGGTTTTTTGCCTCCACCAGCTTGACAAAGGGGGGTGCCGTGCGGGGATCGGCGGCTTTTGCACTGGCTTTGGAGGGCTCCTCGAAAAGCACGAAAGCGGTGGCGCCGGCAGCAGCCACAAGTGCGAAAGCGCCGAGTAATATTTTGCGATTCATCTCATTAACCCTTATTGACCGGCACGGCGGATCATTTAGATTGCGATCTAACTCTAAAATTGGTATAGATGTCAAATGAAATCTAATTGGAGGTCGCTATGAGAGTCAGTCGTGCCCAGGCCGAGGCCAACCGCGAAACGGTGATCAATGTCGCAAGCCGGCTCTTCCGGGAGCATGGTTTCGACGGCATCGGGCTGAAAGATCTGATGAAAGGTGCCGGCCTCACCCAAGGCGGATTCTACAAACAGTTCCGATCGAAAGACGATCTTGCGGCGCTGGCATCCGGGCGAGCGATGGAGAGTGCAATTCGCCGGTGGTCGAGGGTTGCCGCCGGAAGCGCCGATCCCTTCGGCGCGGTTGTCGGCATGTATCTCTCGACCGGGCACCAGGAAGAGAGAGGCGATGGTTGCCCCCTGGCCGCGCTCGGCTCCGACGCGGCGCGTCAGAGCGAGGAGGTACGCCTTCCATTCCAGAATGGCATCGAAGCTCACCTTCAGGTTCTCGACGAATTAATCCCGGCATCGGACGGCACAAAACCGTACGAGAAAGCCATGGTCGTGCTGTCCCTGATGGTCGGCGCCGTCACCATCTCTCGCATCATGACCGATCGGGAGATGTCGGAGCGACTGCTGGAAACCGCGGCCGATGCGGTCAAGCGCGTCGCGGGCGACACGGACGAAGATTGAGATTTCGGTTGCGGATGAGGACTTGGAGCGGGTGAAGGGAATCGAACCCTCGTATTCAGCTTGGGAAGCTGCTGCTCTACCATTGAGCTACACCCGCGATGCGCTGAGATTTCCAACAGATGGGGGCCGCTGTCAAGTCGGCTGAGCGCGGCCCGTCAGATGCGGAAGTGTTTCGAGAGTTTCAGGCCCTGGGCCTGGTAGTTGGATCCGAGGCCGGAGCCGTAGAGGCTGGCGGGCTTTTCCTGCATGTGTTCATAGACCAGGCGGCCGACGATCTGGCCGTCTTCGAGGATGAAGGGCACTTCATGGCTGCGCACTTCGAGCACGGCGCGGCTGCCGCGCCCGCCGGCCGGCGCATGGCCGAAGCCCGGATCGAAAAAGCCGGCATAGTGGACGCGGAACTCGCCGACCAGCGGATCGAAGGGGGTCATTTCGGCGGCATAATCCGGCGGCACATGCACAGCCTCACGCGAAACGAGGATATAGAACTCGTCGGGATCGAGGATCAACTCGTTGCGGCCGCGGCTATAGAGCGGCTCCCAGAAATCGAAAATATCGTGCTGGTCCTTCTCGTCGACATCGACGACGGCGGTGTGGTGTTTGCCGCGATAGCCGATCAGGCCGTCCTTATCACCGGTGAGATCGATCGACAGCGCGATGCCGCCGCCCGACACGTTCGGCTGCTTGCTGGCAACCAGCGTCTCGCTTTCATGCAGCTTCAGAAGTTCCGGCTCGCCGAGCACGGATTGGCCGACGCGGAAGCGTATCTGCGACAGGCGCGAGCCGCGGCGCACGACGATCGGGAAGGTCCGCGGGCTGATTTCGAGATAGAGCGGGCCGGAATAACCTGCCGGGATCTTGTCGAATTCCTGGGCGTAGTCGGTGATGACGCGGGTGAAGATATCGAGCCTGCCGGTCGAACTCTTCGGATTGGCCGAGGCCGACATGTCGGACGGCAGCGCCAAGCTCTCCATCAGCGGCACGATATAGACACAGCCGGTTTCGAGCACCGCGCCTTGGGACAGATCGATCACGTGCAGGCTCAGCCGATCGAGCTTGTCCGAGACCAGATGCGACGGCCCCGGCATGAAGGAAGCGCGCACACGAAAAGCCTTGCTTCCTAAGCGCAGGTCGAGACTTGCCGGCTGGATCTGATCGCGGTCGAGCTCCCGCTCGGAGTTCAGACGCCCCGTTTCGAACAGCGCCGCAATCGCGCGGTCCGCCAGAATTCCAGTTTCGCGAGCCATCATGCCCCATCCATCATTTTGCCGCCGACAAAACCAAATACGGGGAATTGACGCAAGCAGCTAACAGCAGTATTGCAGAATTATCCCGTGGTGATTTGGCCGGTCGGCTTGCAGCCACGTTAAACAAGTGGCTAAAAAGACCGGGTTGAAACCGGTCTGCTTTTGCGGCCGGTTTTTTTGTTATGTGAAGGTGATGGCATGAGCAAGACCTGGCGCCCGGCAACCCAACTCGTCCATGGCGGCACGCTGCGTTCGCAATATGGCGAAACGTCGGAGGCAATCTATCTCACCCAGGGTTTCGTCTATGACACGTCGGAAGCGGCCGAAGCCCGCTTCAAGGGCGAAACGGACGGCTTCATCTACGCCCGCTACGGCAGCCCCACCAATGACATGTTCGAAAAGCGCATGTGTGCATTGGAAGGCGCCGAAGATGCCCGTGCCACCGCCTCCGGCATGGCGGCCGTCGCCGCCGCCGTTCTCTGCCAGGTGAAGGCAGGCGACCATATCGTCGCCGCCCGCGCCCTGTTCGGCTCCTGCCGCTGGGTCGTGGAAACGCTGGCGCCGAAATACGGCGTCGAGTGCACGCTGGTCGACGGCCGGGATCTCGCCAACTGGGAAAAGGCGATCCGCCCGAATACCAAGGTGTTCTTCCTGGAAAGCCCGACCAACCCGACGCTCGAAGTGGTCGATATATCAGGCGTCGCCAAGCTCGCCAACCAGGTCGGCGCCAAGCTGATCGTCGACAATGTTTTTGCGACGCCGCTCTTCCAGAAGCCCTTGGAGCTCGGCGCTCATATCGTCGTCTATTCCGCCACCAAGCATATTGACGGCCAGGGCCGCTGCCTCGGCGGCGTGGTGCTCGCCGACAAGGCATGGATCGACGAGAACCTGCACGACTATTTCCGTCATACCGGCCCGGCCATGTCGCCGTTCAATGCCTGGACGCTTCTGAAGGGCATCGAGACACTGCCGCTGCGCGTGCGCCAGCAGACCGAGAATGCGGCGAAGATCGCCGATTTCCTGGCGGAGCAAGGCAAGGTCGCCAAGGTGATCTATCCCGGCCGCAAGGATCACCCGCAGGCCGAAATCATCGCCAAGCAGATGACCGGCGGCTCGACGCTCGTCTGCTTCGAGCTGAAGGGCGGCAAGGAGGCGGCCTTCGCGCTGCAGAACGCGCTTGAGATCATCAAGATTTCCAACAACCTCGGCGACAGCAAGAGCCTGATCACCCATCCGGCAACGACCACGCACAAGAACCTGACGGAAGAGGCGCGGGCCGAACTCGGCATTTCTCCGGGCACGGTGCGGCTTTCGGCCGGCATAGAGGACACGGACGACCTGATCGAGGATTTCGCGCGGGCGCTTACCAAGATCTCGGCCTGATCGACTGGAATAGCGGCCGGACTTCGTCCGGAGCCGGCCGCCGATCCGCGGGAACAAGTCCACCCGCGCCGGCGTTGCGAAGTAAAATTAACGCTGACAGTTAGGCTTAACGACCGAAAACCCTTCGATCATCACCATTTGACCGCTGATCAACGTTCCGTTTCTTGACGGACAGGGCCTCTTTATAAGATACGGGTAACATATCTTGACTATGGTGCAAGGCATGTATCGCGCCCTCACAAGAGATATCGAAGTCGTGGTCGAACCGTTCTATCTGGAGGAGCAATCCGATCCGGAGGACGATCGCTATGTCTGGGGTTACCGGATTGTCATCAGCAACAATTCCGGCGTCGCCGTTCGCCTCGTCAACCGCTACTGGAACATCACCGATCAGAACGGACAGGTGGACGAGGTGACCGGCCCCGGCGTCGTCGGCGAACAGCCGCGGCTCAGCCCCGGCGACACCTACGAATATTCCTCCGGCTGCCCGCTCGACACGCCCTCAGGCCTGATGTTCGGCCACTATCAGATGGAAACGGATGAAGGCGAGCTGTTCGACGTCGACATCCCCGCCTTCTCGCTGGATTCGCCGGGGCTGTTGCGCGTGCTGAATTGAGGGGCAAGTTCCCACTCAGGAGATTGCCGAGATCTGAAAAAGTCCCCTCGCCACAAGGGGGAGGGGCTAACGCAATGCGCCAACTGCAGCAGACATCTGCTTCTCTGCGGAGACGGTGAAATGGAAAACAGTGGGGGCGGCATCCAAGCCCCTCCCCCTTGTGGGGAGGGGTTGGGAGGGGTTTTTGGCGCCGCCGAGAATTATTCCGCCGGCTGAAGCTCGGTCGCTTCGAAGCGGTAGGTGGTCGAGCAGAATTCGCAGGTGACGGATATCTCGCCGTTTTCCTGGCTGGCCTCGATCTCCTCGGCGGTGAAACCCTTCAGCACGTTGCCGATCTTTTCCCGCGAACAGCTGCAGCGGTCGAAGACGGCGCGGGGCTCGAAGACGCGCACGCCGCGCTCGTGGAACAGGCGGAACAACAGCCGTTCGGTGCCGACCTGCGGATCGGTCAGCTCGTCGGCGTCGATGGTCTCGACCAGCGAGCGGGCTTCGGTCCAGGCATCGTCCTCACCATGCGGGCGGTCGCCGGTGTCGCCGTCGCCGCCGTGGAGATCGGGCTGGCGCATGCGCTCCGGCGCCTCCGGCAGGAACTGGGCGACGAGGCCGCCTGCCCGCCAGCGGTGGCGCGGCTTGCCGGCGTCGTCACGGTCGAAGAGTTCGGCCGCAGCCAGGCGCACACGCGTCGGAATCTGCTCCGACTGGCGGAAATAGACGCCGGCGATCTCCTCGAGCGAGGTGCCGTCGAGCGCAACAATGCCTTGATAGGGCTGAGCGAACTTGCCCTGATCGATGGTGAAGGCGAGCACGCCCTTGCCGAGCAGTTGCTCCGGCTCGGTCTCGCCCGATGCAATGGCCTGGTCGAGCAGCGCCCGATCGAAACGGGCATAGGCGCGCACGTTCTCAGGCGTCGAGAAATCGGCGACGAGCAGATCGACCGGGCCGTCGCCCTTGGTCTGCACGGTGAACTTGCCGTCGAACTTCAGCGAGGTGCCGAGCAGCACCGTCAGCACCACGACCTCGGCAAGCAGCCGGGCGACGGGCGCGGGATAATGATGACGCTCGAGGATGGCATCGAGCATGGGGCCGAGCTGGACGGCGCGGCCGCGCACATCCAGACCCTCCACCTGAAAGGGGACGACATGATCATCGCCGGCGAAATCGAACTGGCCGAGGGCGGCTGCAGCTTCTGCCATGGCTTTCACTCCTAGTTTTCAAGCAAAGGGTCAGCGTGCCCTTCGCTCGCGCGGTCGCGCGCTTTTCACGCGCGACATCCGATTATGGTTCAGATCGCGCCCAGGCACCAAGCAAGAATCGACTTCTGCGCGTGAAGGCGGTTTTCCGCCTCATCGAAGACCACGGATTGCGGACCGTCGATCACCTCGTCCGTCACTTCCTCACCGCGATGAGCAGGCAGGCAATGCATGAACAATGCATCGCTGCCGGCCTTGGCCATCAAGGCCGCATTGACCTGATAAGGCTGGAAGACGTTATGACCCCGGGCCCGATGTTCCTGATTCATGGAGACCCAGGTATCGGTCACCACGCAATCGACGCCTTCGACCGCACGGTCGGCATCATGGCAGAGCATGATTTCGGCGCCCTCATTGCGGGCCCAGTTCAGATAGTGATCCTTAGGCTCCGAACCAAGGGGTACGGCCATGTTCATGCGGTAGCCGAAACGCGCGGCGCCTTCGACCAGCGAATGCAACACATTGTTGCCGTCGCCGGTCCAGGCGATGGTCTTGCCTTTGATCGGGCCGCGATGCTCCTCGAAGGTCATGATATCGGCCATGATCTGGCAGGGATGGGTATCGTCCGTCAGGGCGTTGATCACAGGCACGGTCGCATGTTCGGCAAGCTCCAGCAGGCGCGAATGCTCGGTGGTGCGGATCATGATCGCGTCGACGTAACGCGACAGAACCTTGGCGGTGTCGCCGATCGTCTCGGCGCGGCCGAGCTGCATTTCGGTACCCGACAGGAACAGGGTTTCGCCGCCGAGCTGGCGCATGCCGACGTCGAAAGAGACGCGGGTACGCGTCGACGGCTTCTCGAAGATCATCGCCAGCATCTTGCCGGCGAGCGGCTTGTCGCCCTGGCCGGCCTTGAAGGCCTGCTTGCGGGCGAGCGCGTCGTTCATGATGGTTCTGAGGTCGGCCGATGTGACGGCCGAAAGATCGAGGAAATGTTTAGGAGCCATGTTCTTACCTGTCGTGCGCCCGAAAGCGCCAATCCCTTCAAGCCGTCTTCTTGATCTTGGCGGCGCGGATGCTCTCGGCGGCGCGTTCGAGGCGGGCGAGACCCTCGCGGGCTTCCTCGGCGGTGACGACGAGCGGCGGGAGAAGGCGGATAACATTGTCGCCGGCCGGCACGCCGAGCAGATGCGCGGCGCGGATCGCCTGCAGCAACTCGGCCGAGGTGACGGCCGCCTTGACGCCGAGCAGCAGGCCCTCGCCCCTGATATCCTCGATCACATCGGGATAACGGTCCTTCAACGAGGCCAGCCCCTGACGGAAGACAAGCGCCACGTCGCGCACATGCTGGAGGAAGCCGTCGGCGAGGATGACATCGAGCACGGCGCCGCCGACGGCCATGGCCAGCGGATTGCCGCCATAGGTCGAACCATGGGTGCCGGCCTTCATGCCGGAGGCGGCCTCAGCGGTCGCAAGGCAGGCGCCGAGCGGGAAACCGCCGCCGATGCCCTTGGCGACGGCCATGATGTCGGGTGTGATGCCGGACCATTCATGGGCGAAGAGCTTGCCGGTGCGGCCGACGCCGGTCTGCACCTCGTCGAGGATCAGCAGCAGGCCTTTGTCGTCGCAGATCTGGCGCAGCGCCTTCATGAACTCGGTCGTGGCGGGACGCACGCCGCCCTCGCCCTGCACCGGCTCGATGAGGATTGCCGCCGTCGCATCGGTGATCGCGGCGCGTACCGCTTCGATGTCGCCGAACGGCACCTGATCGAAGCCCGGCGTCTTGGGGCCGAAGCCTTCGAGATATTTTTCCTGGCCGCCGGCGGCGATCGTCGCAAGCGTGCGCCCATGGAAGGCGCCTTCGAAGGTGACGATGTGGAAGCGCTCGGGATGGCCCTTGGAAAACTGATAGCGGCGCGCCGTCTTGATGGCGCATTCGAGCGCCTCGGCGCCCGAATTGGTGAAGAACACCTTATCGGCGAAGGTGGCGTCCGTCAGGCGCTTGGCCAGACGCTCCTGGCCGGGGATCTCATAGATGTTGGAGAGGTGCCAGACCTTATCCGCCTGCTCCTTCAGCGCCGCGACCACATGCGGGTTGCCGTGGCCGACGGAGGTGACGGCGACACCGGCGCCGAAATCGAGATAACGCTCGCCGCTCTCGGTGATCAGCCATACGCCCTCGCCTCGCTCGAACCGCAGCGGGGCGCGAGAATAGGTGTCATAAAGCGGCGCGGCTTCAGCCATGGCGCGGGTCTCCCGTTCAGTGTTGTCCTGCACGGACTCCGGCTAACGAAACCAGGTCCGAAAAATCAAAAATGCCGCCTTTCGGCGGCGAGCGGTACTATTTCCTTTTCGCGCTGCAATGTCAACAAAACTGCGGCCTTAGCGTATGCAGCAAGCTTGTACAGGGGCACTTTCGGCCTTCAACAGGCATTATTGCAGAAATGACACGCAGAGGAAGCAAGTTGGGGAAAACTTGAAATTCGATTCATCCGGATTCCCGCGACTCTTGTCACGGAGTCAGCCTCACACTAGGTTAAAGTTCAATTACTAGACTGCATGCGGCGGAACTAGTCACCAAAATTGATCAAGCGTTTCTTGTTTCGGAGGCTTCCGGGACAACGGTGAGGGATTCTGCCATCACCAACGCAAACGGTGGAGACAGGGCATGAACTGGACAGACGAGCGGGTCGAGAAACTCAAGAAGCTTTGGGCCGAGGGACTGAGCGCCAGCCAGATTGCTGCGCAGCTTGGCGGCGTGAGCCGAAACGCCGTTATCGGCAAGGTGCACCGGCTGAACCTGCCGGGTCGTGCCAAGGCCGGCGGCACGGCGACGGCGGCGCGCACGCCGAAGCGCCAGACATCGGCGCCGCGCGCGCCGAACTACGCCTCCCGGATCACCACCCGCACCGTTACCCGCCAGCAGGGCGCAACGATGCTGAAGGAAGAGATCGAGATCGAAACGGTCGAGGAAATGGAATACGTGCCGAAGGGCAACGTGGTCGTGCCGATTTCCCGCCGCCTCGGCCTGACGGAACTGACCGAACGCACCTGCAAATGGCCGGTCGGCGATCCGCTGAAGGACGATTTCCACTTCTGCGGCTGCGAATCCCCTGACAATTCGCCCTATTGCAGCTATCATCAGAAGCTTGCCTATCAGCCGATCAACGAACGCCGCCGGGCGGCAGCGCGCGTCAGCTGAGCGGGCGACATCGTCGAGAGTGAGAAACGGGCCGAGCAGCCCGTTTTTTGTGATTAGAGTGGGGAAGCGACCTTTGTGTTTGGCAGCAAAGCCGACCACGCATTCCGTCATCCCAGGGCTTGACCCTGGGATCCACGACCAGGCACTCGGCTTCGATAATTTCCCTGCATTTGAATGCCATCGCTCCTCCCGCAGCGCCAGCCGCATGGATCCCAGGGTCAAGCCCTGGGATGACGGAGAGGAGAGGTGGTGCCTGGATGACAGAGGTGAGGTGGTGCCCGCTCATACGCCGCGCCGGTGCAATGAAGGGCCTGGGAAAGGCTGCACCGGCGGGAACGCCGACCACACACTCCCTCAGCCTCAGGCCTCCATCGAATAGCCGGCGCCGCGGACGGTGCGGATGACGTCCTGCATGTTGGAGAAATTCAGCGCCTTGCGCAGGCGGCCGACATGGACGTCGACGGTGCGTTCATCGACATAGATGTCGTGGCCCCAGACGCCGTCGAGCAGCTGCGAGCGCGAGAAGACGCGGCCCGGCGACGACATCAGGAATTCCAACAGGCGGAATTCGGTCGGGCCGAGGCGGACTTCGCGGCTCTTGCGATGAACGCGATGGGTTTCGCGGTCGAGTTCGATATCGCCGCATTTCAACACCGAGGACAGCACCTCGGGACGGGCCCGACGCAGCATCGCCTTGACGCGGGCGACGAGTTCGGGGGTCGAGAAGGGCTTGACGACATAATCGTCGGCGCCGGTGGACAGTCCGCGCACCCGCTCGCTCTCCTCGCCGCGCGCCGTCAGCATGATGATCGGCAGCCGCTCGGTTTCCGGCCGCATGCGCAGGCGCCGGCAGAGTTCGATGCCGGAGACGCCGGGCAACATCCAGTCGAGGATGAGGAGATCGGGCGTGCGCTCCTGAAGCCTGATTTCGGCCTCGTCGCCGCGCAGGATGGTATCGACTTCAAAGCCTTCCGCTTCGAGATTATAGCGAAGGAGCACGCTGAGCGCTTCCTCGTCTTCAACAACTGCGACTCTCGGGATCATGCGTGTCCGTCTCCTCGCGCACAAGCCTTAAACCGGGACGATTTAACCAGGCGTCCTGCGCAAATTCAGAAATTGGCTGCGACCTCTTTGCGCGCCCCGAACGGGCGCGCACGCAAGTGACTGGTCCGGGCGGCGGGCTCGGGCGGCTCGTTCGGAACGATTATTCCGTCGCGGCGCCGACGGTGTTGGCGCTGTCATCCTTCGGACGATCGCCTTCCGGCTGGGCGCCCGTCGCCATGTAGTAGATCGTCTCGGCGATGTTGGTGGCATGGTCGCCGATGCGCTCGATGTTCTTGGCGCAGAAGAGCAGATGCGTGCAGCTCGTGATGTTGCGCGGATCTTCCATCATGTAGGTCAAGAGCTCGCGGAACAGCGAGGTGTACATCGCATCGATCTCGTTGTCGCGCTCGCGGATGGCGGTCGCCTTGTCGGCGGCGCGCGTCGTATAGACGTCGAGCACTTCCTTGAGCTGGACGAGCGCCAGCTCGGACAGGTGCTCGAGACCGCGGGCGAGCTTGCGCGGAACGCCGGTGCTCTGCACGGCGATGACGCGCTTGGCGGTGTTCTTGCCGAGGTCGCCGACGCGTTCGAGGTCGGCGGCGATGCGGATCGAACCCATGATTTCGCGCAGGTCGGCGGCCATCGGCTGGCGGCGGGCGATGGTGACGATCGCCTTGTCGCCGATCTCGCGCTCGGTGTGATCGAGGATCACATCGTCGGAGATGACCTTCTGCGCCAGCGCCGTATCGCCGTTGACCAGCGCCCGGACGGATTCGGCGACCATCTGCTCGGCCAGGCCGCCCATTTCGGAAATCCGCCTGGAGAGGAACTTCAGATCATCATCATAGGCAGAATAAATATGTGTCGATGCCATGGGGCTTTGTCCTCGAATAACGGGAAGGCTTCGGATTGCCGCAATCAGCCGAAGCGACCCATGATGTAGTCCTGGGTGCGCGGATCGTCCGGGTTGGTGAACATCTTGTCGGTGTCGTTCTCCTCGACGAGGTTGCCGAGGTGGAACATGGCGGTGCGCTGCGAGACACGCGCGGCCTGCTGCATGGAGTGGGTGACGATGACGATCGTGTAGTTCTCGCGCAGCTCGTGGATCAGTTCCTCGACCTTGGCGGTGGCGATCGGGTCGAGCGCCGAGCAGGGTTCGTCCATCAGGATGACCTCAGGGCTGACGGCAACGGCGCGGGCGATGCACAGGCGCTGCTGCTGACCGCCGGAGAGGCCGGTGCCGGACTCGTGCACGCGGTCCTTGACCTCGTTCCAGAGGCCGGCGCGCTGCAGGCTGGTCTCGACGATCTGGTCGAGATCGGCCTTCGACTTGGCGAGGCCATGGATGCGCGGTCCGTAGGAGACGTTTTCGTAGATCGACTTCGGGAACGGGTTCGGCTTCTGGAAAACCATGCCGACGCGAGCGCGAAGTTCGACGACGTCGATATCCGGATCATAGATGTCGTCGCTGTCGAGCGTGATCTTGCCGGTGACGCGGCACCCCTCGATCGTGTCGTTCATGCGGTTGAGGCTTCGCAGGAAAGTCGACTTGCCGCAGCCCGAGGGGCCGATCAGGGCGGTTACGGTGTTTTCGCGGATGTTCAGGTTCACGTCGAAAAGCGCACGCTTCTCGCCGTAGTATACGGAGACATCCTGTCCGATCATTTTATACGGGACGTTGCTCATCTTCTGATCCAGCGCCTTTTCAACTGCAGCTTCCGTCAGCATGTTCATGATATCTACTCCGTTTACCAGCGGCGCTCGAAGCGACGACGCAAGAGGATGGCGCCCATGTTCATGACGATCAGGAACAGGAGCAGGACGATGATGGCACCCGAAGTACGTTCCACGAAGGCACGTTCGGCCTCGTTCGCCCACATATAGACCTGGACCGGCAGGGCCGTCGAGGGATCGAGCGGCGTCGTCGGCGCATTGGCGACGAAGGCGACCATGCCGATCAGGAGCAGCGGCGCGGTTTCGCCGAGCGCATGCGCCAGCCCGATGATCGTGCCGGTGAGGATGCCGGGCATGGCGAGCGGCAGGACATGGTGGAACACCATCTGCATCTTCGAGGCGCCGAGGCCGAGGGCTGCGGCGCGGATCGACGGTGGCACGGCGCGCAGTGCGGCGCGGGTGGCGATGATGATCGTCGGCAGGGTCATCAGCGTCAGCACCAGGCCGCCGACCAGCGAGGCCGAGCGCGGCAGGCCGATGAAGTTGATGAAGACGGAAAGGCCGAGCAGACCGTAGACGATCGACGGGACGGCGGCGAGGTTGTTGATGTTGACCTCGATCAGGTCCGTCAGCCTGTTCTTCGGCGCGAACTCCTCGAGATAGATCGAGGCGGCAACCCCGATCGGCAGCGACAGCGCCAGCACGATCAGCATCAGGTAGAGCGAGCCGATCAGGGCGACGCCGAGGCCGGCAGCCTCCGGACGGCTGGAGTTGCCGTTGACGAACAAGCCGGTATTGAACTGCTTCTGGAGAGCGCCGCTCGCCTTCAGCTGGTTCATCCAGGTCACCTGCTTATCGTTGACCTTGCGGTTCTTCTCATCGACGGTGAGATCGATCTGGCCCTTGTTGGCGCTGTCGATATTGGCGTCGGCGAGCAGCGAGACATTGACCGTCTTGCCGATCAGCGAGGGATCGGCGACGACCATGTCGCGCAGCTGGATCGGCGCACTCTTGGAAAGCATGGCGGATGCATCGCGCACGTTAGGCTTGCTTGAGGCATTGATATTCAGCTGTTTGACGATCGCGTCGCGCAGCAGAACCGGGTAATTGGCGGTGATCAGCACCGAAGGGTCGGTCGCACGCTTGTTGCTGGGGTCGATCGTCTTCTCGGAGAATTCGATCGGCAGGGTGATCGCCGTCTGCTGGAAAGCGGTGTAGCCCTTGCCGATCACCGTCCACAGCAGAATGAAGAGGAAGACGAGACCGAAGGTGATAGCGGCGATGCCATAGGCCTGGAAGCGGCGCTCGGCGGCGTAGCGGCGCTTGATGCCGATATCGCGGCGGGCGGGCGCCTTGGAAACGGTAACACCTTGGGTGGGAGAAACAATATCCGTCATTCGTACTGCTCCCGGTATTTGCGCACGATGTAGAGCGCGTAGATATTGAGGCAAAGCGTGATGCAGAACAGGGTGATGCCGAGGGCAAAGGCAACCAGCGTCTGCGGCGAGGTGAACTCGAGGTCGCCCGTCAGCTGGTTGACAATCTTGACGGTCACCGTCGTCATCGGCTCGAAGGGGTTGATCTGAATGCGGGCGGCGACACCGGCGGCCAGCACGACGATCATGGTTTCGCCGATGGCGCGCGAGGCGGTCATCAGCAGCGCGCCGACGATGCCGGGAAGGGCTGCCGGCAGCACCACCTTCTTGATGGTTTCGGAGCGTGTGGCGCCGAGACCGAGCGAACCGTCACGCAGGGCCCGCGGCACGGCGGTGATGATGTCGTCCGACAGCGAGGAGACGTAGGGGATCAGCATGATGCCCATGACGATGCCGGCCGTCAGAACACTCTGCGCCTGGATGAAGTTCGAATAGTTGCCGGAGAGCAGGCCGCTGATCTGCGCCGAGAAATCGCGCAGGAACGGACCGACGGTGACGAGGGCGAAGAAGCCGTAGACGATCGTCGGAATGCCGGCCAGCACTTCGAGAAGCGGCTTGGCGACCCCGCGCAGCTTCGGCGAGGCGTACTCGGCCATGTAGATGGCGGCAAAGAGCCCAACCGGCACTGCGACCAGCATGGCGACCAAGCCGATGTAGAGCGTGCCGAGCAACAGCGGGATCAGGCCGAACTGGCCGAAGGAGGAGCTGCCGGCGCCGGCAAAGCGCGGATCCCAGACCGTGCCGAAGAAGAACTCGCCGGCGGGAACGACGGCAAAGAAGCGCGTGGCTTCCGACAGCATCGACAGCACGATGCCGACGGTCGTCAGGATGGCGATCGAGGAGGCGAGCAGCAAGCCCCAGAGCATGACGCGCTCGACGCGATTGCGGGCGCGGAAGCGGGGCGCAATGGCACGCAGCGCGTAGAAGGCGCCGGCAACGGCCAGAATGAAGACGACCGCGGTCATGGCCATGCGGCTCGTCAGGCTCATGGCGTTGAGTTTCTTGGCGGCCTCGACCATGTAAGGCTGCGGCTGGCCGGCGAGCGGCACACCCTTCTCACTGAGTTTGGCCTGCAGGGCGGCCGGATCGTTTGCGACCGCGGCGGCTTCGTCGGAAGTCAGCATCGTCAGGCCGCGCGCGATCGTCGCCACCATCGAATAGCTCAGATCCTGCTCGACTGCGGCCTGGGCCTTGACGTCGGCGGGGAAAGTGCCGCGCACCGAGGACTGAATGATACCGGGGCTGACCGAGAGCCAGACGCAGAGAACGATGAGGGCCGGAAGAACGGCCCAGATCGCGGCATAGGCGCCGTAATAGGCCGGCCGGGAATGCAGTGCGGAGGACCTGCCTCCGGCAAGGGCCGTGGCACGGCTGCGCGCGACCAGATAGGCGGCGGCGCCGATCACCACAAGGCACAGAAGTATGACGGATGTGCTCATTCGTTACGTCCCCAGGCCCGTGGCCCCCAAAAAAGCGCGGCGGCTTCAACAGCCTGCCTTCGGCTTCCAATCATGGAGAAGGAATTCAACCCTGCAGCGGAAAGACCGGCACGCAGGGACATAAACGATGCCGGCGCGGTGTTTGAAGCACCGCGCCGGCAAAGTCATTACATAGCCTTACCGGCTTCGACGTCCTTGCGGATCGCATCGCGCTCGGCATCCGGAGCGGCAACGAGGCCGTATTCAGCCAGCGGGCCGTCGGGGCCGATCATCTGGTCGGATACGAAGAAGTTGACATATTCCTTCAGGCCCGGAACGGCGCCGAGATGTGCCTTCTTGACGTAGAAGAACAGCGGGCGGGAAACCGGATAGGTGCCGTTGGCGATCGTTTCGGTGGACGGAACGATACCGTTCACGCTGGCGACCTTCAGCTTGTCGGCGTTGTTTTCATAGAAGGAAAGGCCGAATACGCCGACGCCGGTCTTGTTGGCGGCGATGCGAGCCAGGGTTTCCGGATAGTCGCCGTCGATGTCGACGGCAGCGCCGTCCTTGCGGACTGCGACGCAAGCCTTGCCCTGGGCAGCCTTGTCGGAGATTTCCTTGGCGATGACGTCGAGGGCGCCGGAAGCCTTGCAGCCGGCGGCGAGAACGTTCTGTTCGAAGACTTCGCGGGTGCCGTGCTTTTCGCCCGGAATGTAGGCAGCGATATCAACAGCCGGGAGCTTCGGGTTGACTTCCGACCACTTCTTGTAGGGGTTGGCGACGAGCTTGCCGTCGACGACGACCTGGGCTGCAAGAGCCTTGTAGATGTCGGCCGGAACGTAAGCGACATCGGGGTTGGACGAGTCGGTTGCGAAGACGATGCCGTCATAACCGATCTTGACTTCCTGGATGTCGGTCACGCCGGCAGCCTTGCAGGCTTCGGCTTCGTTCTTGTTGATCGGACGCGAAGCGTTTGCGATGTCGATGGTGTCTTCACCAACGCCCTTGCAGAATTCCTTCAGACCAGCGCCCGTGCCGCCGGATTCGACGACCGGCGTCTTGAAGTTGGTGAAGGTCTCGCCGAAGGACTCGGCAACGATCTTGGCGTAAGGCAGGACGGTGGACGAACCAGCGATCTGGATCTGGTCGCGGGCGACGGCTGCGCCAGCGAAAGCAGCAGTTGCAGCGAGCGCGGCAACGGTGAGCTTGAAGGTGTTCATTAAAATCTCCCGCATTGGGCTTGTGTGAGTGCGGCCTAAAGAGGCCCCCGCAGTGCCATTTTTCATCGGCGGGACTCTCTTAGCGCTGTAAGCACCGTCCTTTTATGTCAAATCGGTGAAACATTTGTGACAGGTTAAGTTGTTGTCTTTAAATGATAAATTATACAGGATCCGACTGATTACGTCGGCGGATGGAAAAGCTCGGACCGCAGAGCGACTTAACGTTGTAAAACCTTCACAGATAGCCCGTTGGTTGCTGGATGCCCGCAACAAAGGCGAAAGGGGTGCGCCGCGACCTCTCGACTCCCTCTTCTCCCCAGCGGGGAGAAGGTGCCCGTAGGGCGGATGAGGGGGCCAGTGACGCAGATCCTTCCAATGAGCCTCATGCGAGTTTAGACTGCGCCAACATCGTCTCGACCATCGGCGTGTTGAATAGGTGAATTACTTAAAAAGGATGTCGGTGTGGCCCCCTCATCCGACCCTTCGGGCCACCTTCTCCCCGAGGGGAGAAGGGACATGCCGCAACCGTTCGATCCTCGTCCGGAAGGGACAACAAATATCAGAAGCGCACCGTAAAATCGGTCCCCTTGCCGACTTCGGACTTGACTATCAGCCGGGCGCGGTGGCGGGTCAGGATGTGTTTGACGATGGCGAGGCCGAGGCCGGTGCCTTTTTTCGAGCGGCTGTCCTCGATGCTGACGCGATAGAAGCGTTCCGTCAGACGCGGCACGTGCTCGGCCGGAATGCCCGGCCCCTTGTCAACGATGCTGACCTCCACCGGCCCGCCGGCGCCGTTCTTCAGCCAGACATCGACGATCTTGCCTTCCTGGCCGTATTTGCAGGCATTCTCCATCAGGTTCTCGAAAACCTGGACAAGCTCGTCGCGGTCTCCCAGCACCTCGACCTTGCCATCGGGCAGATGCAGGTTGATGTCGACGCCGACATCTCTGGCCAGCGGCACCAGCGAGTCGCGGACATGGCCGAGCAGCGGCACCAGATCGACCTTTTCATCCGGCGCGATGTGCGATTTCAGCTCCAGGCGGGAGAGCGACAAGAGGTCGTCGACCAGCCGGCTCATGCGGGTGGCCTGATCAAGCATGATGCCCAGGAACTGTGCCTGCGCCTTCTGATCGTTCCTCGCCGGCCCCTGGATGGTCTCGATGAAGCCGCGCAGCGAGGCAAGCGGCGTGCGCAGCTCATGGCTGGCATTGGCGACGAAATCCGAGCGCATGCGGTCGATGCGGCGGACCTCCGATATATCGCGGAAGGACAGGATGAAAAACCGCTCCGGCTCTCCGTCGGCCCGGAATTCGACAGGCGCGCTGCGGACGATATAGACGCGCTCGGACGGCAGCCGCTCGGCATGCTCGATCTGGTTCGGCGCATTGGTGGCGATGGTTTCGCGCACCATATCGAGCACGCCGGGCGAGCGCAGCCGGGCCGATATGTGGGCGCCGAGCGCCACCTCGCCGAAGGCCTTTTCGGCGGCGCGGTTCTGGAACAGCACCGAAGCGTCGTCCGACAGCACCATGACGGGAATATCGAGGCCGGCGAGCGTGGCGGAAATCTCAGGCAGGCGGCTCGGCGGCGTTTCCGGCCCCGCCTCCACCGGCTCGACGGGTTCCGCCTTGAGGACCGGCGCCTCATTGAACAGCGCGGTCAAGATCATGACGAGCAGGAGAACGAGCACGACCCACTTGTTCATCCCGGCGGCAAGGGCGGCTAGCGCGCTGAGGATGGCCGCAAGCAGTACCGGCCGTTCACGCCGGATGCGCGCCAGCAGGCTTTTTCTCCAGGGGGTTTCGTCTTGCAACTGGGCCTCGCGGCGTCGATTCGTTTTTCTTTATATTGAACTCTGCCTGATAGCGGCAATTCATGACAGAAGTTTTCGGCTGGCGCCGCTCAAGCGAAAGACTGCAGCGCAAGCTTCAAGAAAAATCACCGGCCAAAAGCGAAAGATTTGATTTTCAACGGCAAATATGTTCGCCTGCGGCCAGAGGACCACCAGCGCAGGAGGAGCATATGGGCGAGGCTGTCGAAAGCAGGGCCGTGGAGCTCGATATCCGCGGCAAGAAGCGCATCTTCGACGTCGACGATCCGGTCCTGCCGGACTGGGTGGACGACCACGCGCTGGAATCCGGCGAATTTCCCTACAAGAAGAAACTCAACGAGGAGGATTATCTGGAGCAGCTCACAAAACTGCAGGTCGAACTCGTCAAGGTGCAGTTCTGGCTGCAGGCGACCGGCAAGCGGGTGATGGCGCTGTTCGAGGGGCGCGACGCGGCAGGCAAGGGCGGCGCGATCTCGGCCTCCTCCGCACATATGAACCCGCGCCTTGCCCGCGTCGTCGCGCTCGCCAAGCCGACCGAGCGCGAGCAGGGGCAATGGTATTTCCAGCGTTATGTCGCACAGTTCCCGACCGCAGGCGAATTCGTGCTGTTCGACCGCTCCTGGTACAACCGCGCCGGCGTCGAGCCGGTCATGGGTTTCTGCACGCCGCAGCAATATGAAGGCTTCCTCAAACAGGCGCCGCAGCTCGAAAAGATCATTGCCCATGAGGGGATCTTCTTCTTCAAATTCTATCTCGATATCGGCCGCGAGATGCAGCTCAAGCGTTTCCACGATCGCAGGCACGATCCGCTGAAAGTCTGGAAGCTGTCGTCGATGGATGTCGCGGCGTTGACGAAATGGGCCGATTACAGCGAAAAACGCGACCGCATGCTGAGGGAAACCCATAGCGATTTCGCGCCATGGACTGTCATCCGCGCCAACGACAAGCGGCGTGCGCGTCTGCAGCTCATTCGTCACATGCTCAACAGGATGGACTATGACGGCAAGGATAAAGCGGCGCTCGGCGAGATCGATAAGGAGATCATCGGCTCGGGCCCCGGCTTCCTGAAATAGATCGCCTGCCGCGTCACTGCCCCGGCAGGATGCGGATGGCGAAGAGGTTGATGCCGCGCGCCTTGCCGTCGAGATCGCTGTTGATCACAAGGGTGCCCGGCGAATTCGGGGCGAGCGAGCGGTCGAACTTCACCTGCAGCAGCGCATCCGACTTCTCGCGCGTGACGCTGAAGCGATGGCGGGCGCAATTGCCCAGCGACTGGAAATCGCATTCGACTGTCACCTGCGTCGGCTCGTCGGTGGTCGATTGCAGCGTCAGCGCGATGGTCGAGGATTTGCCGGCAAGCTGCTGCAGCACAGAGGCGGGAACACTGACCGAAATATTGCCGTCAGCCGCACCGCTTTCGGAAATCAGGCGCACGGCAGGGCCGTCATTCTCGGTGATGTTTTCGGTGCGCGCCTGCGGGCCGCTCTTGATCTTGTCGGTCTCGTCGGGCTTGAACACCGGGATCCAATCGGCCGAAAAACTGTTCTGCGGATCGATGGTTACCGGCTGATCGGTATGGGTGGCGGCATTGCCGGCGCTGTCGTCGTTGCCGGTGAAATCCTCCGGCTGGGTGCTGGCCGGCGGATTGGCGACGCTGGTGTCGCGCTCGACCGCCGTCAGGAGCAGGCCCGACGTATAGGCCCACCAGGCGCCGATGCCGATGAAGGCGAGCAGCACGCACCAGACGAGAAGCCTCGAAAAGAACTTGCGCGGCTTGCGGCGGCCGGCCGCCCGCTCCGGACGGAAATCCATGTTGGCGGCGCGCTGGCCGCGCTGCAGCCGCTCGTCGCCAACCGGGGCGGCGGAGAGATGATCGGCAGTGCTCGCATGCACATCGTCGAGCCTCGACTCGTCGCTGCGGTGCATGATCACTTCGGGAGCACGGATTTCGCCGGCCGCCACCGGGCTGTCGATCAGGCTGTCGATATCGGCCACATCCCCTCGGTGAGCGGGCGGCGGCATATCGACAACAGGCGGCACCGGCACTTCCGGCGGTCTCTGGCGCGGGTGAAGACGGTCTCGCTCCTCGCTTTCGATGGCGTGGATGGTGGTTTCCAGGCGATGGCGATGATGGGCCACGGCCTCGGCATCGGTGATATCCTGCTTGCGCAGGCCGGCTTCCAGCGCCTGGCGGGCCGATTGGTAGATCCTCGCTCGAACCTCCGGATTGTCGCGATCGGCATTTTCGAGCGCTGTTCTGATGGCCGTTTCTAATCCGCTCACGTCAAGTCCTTCACTTCGAACCCGGCATCGAACTGCCGTCCCTGCCGTTCTCTATAAAAATTCGGTAGCGGCAAGCGCGGCAAACCGCAAGCCTTGCAGCCCCGTTAGCCGTTGATCGGCGGCGACAATCGCCAGCTTTCACGGCTTCCGGGCCTTGCCCTTTTCTTCATGCGCAGCTGATATATCGGGTCGAAATCGACGAAGGCATGGCGGCTGCTCTTTTATCGGCTTTTCTTCTCTGTTATGAGATTGACGTTTTCGTAAACGTCAATGCGAGCGGTGAACTATGGCCCTGCCCCCGATCCTCAAGGACAAACTCAGACTGCCGGTGATCGGCTCGCCGCTCTTCATCATCTCGCATCCGGCGCTGACCCTGGCGCAATGCAAGGCGGGCGTCATCGGCGCCTTTCCGGCGCTGAATGCCCGACCGGAAAGCCAGCTCGACGAATGGCTGGCCGAGATCACCGAGGAACTCGCCCGCCACGATGCCGGCCATCCGGAAAGGCCGGCAGCACCATTTGCCGTCAACCAGATCGTCCACATGTCGAACAAGCGGCTGGAGCATGATCTTACGCTCTGCGTCAAATACAAGGTGCCGATCGTCATCTCTTCCCTCGGTGCGGTGCCCGAAGTCAACGCCGCCGTGCATTCCTATGGCGGCATCGTGCTGCACGACATTATCAATAACCGCCACGCCCATTCGGCGATCCGCAAGGGCGCGGACGGGCTGATTGCGGTGGCCTCGGGCGCCGGCGGCCATGCCGGCACGCTGTCGCCCTTCGCGCTCGTCCAGGAAATCCGCGAATGGTTCGAAGGGCCGCTGCTGCTTGCCGGCGCGATCGCGACCGGCGGCGCCATTCTGGCGGCGCAAGCGATGGGCGCCGACATGGCCTATATCGGCTCGCCCTTCATCGCAACAGAGGAAGCGCGCGCCGCGCCCGCCTACAAGCAGGCGATCGTCGAAGGGGCAGCCAGCGACATCGTCTACTCCAACTATTTCACCGGCGTGCACGGCAACTATCTCAAGCCCTCGATCATCGCCGCCGGCATGGACCCCGACAACCTGCCCGTCGCCGACCCCTCGAAGATGGATTTCGAGCAAGCCACCGGCGGCGCCAAGGCCTGGAAGGACATATGGGGCAGCGGCCAGGGCATCGGCGCCGTCAAGGCGGTGGAGCCGGTGGCCAATGTCGTCGACCGGCTGGAGGCCGAATACAAGGCCGCCCGCACGCGGCTCGCGCTCTGAGGGTCTTCCACACCCTGCCCTCTTTTTTGCCAAAGGCATGACAGGGTGCTTGAAATCTTCAGACAATGCCTGTATCAGCGCCATGCAAATCGCAGGCCGCACGCTTCGGCCGCCAAATGCCGCTTTAGCTCAGTCGGTAGAGCACATCATTCGTAATGATGGGGTCACGTGTTCGAGTCACGTAAGCGGCACCATTTTTCTTCCATCGCATGCCAACAACCTCCATTATAAGCGTCTTTTAATATCCCGCCTTCACCTTTAGCTGCGTTTGGCCGCGCTGCGGGCAAGTTCCAACAAATGGTGGCTTGTACTCTCACACGGTCGGGCTGCTCCCTTCCTCAGCCGCGGCCGGATGTAGCGGCGCAGCCGCGGGAGGCACGTGGACAAGCCATACGGTGAGAATCGCGCCGGTTCTAGGCCGCCACCTGCCTCTGTTGTGTCAGACGCCTGCCGACCGACTGACCGGGCAGCTCGATGAATTTGTAGCCCATGAAGGACAAGACATAGACGACAGGGATGGTGACGATCAACGTCACCAGCCAGCGAGCGGGATTGCTGAGGTCGGTATTGCCGATCAGCCAAGCGATCACCGGCTGCATGATGAGCAGGTGAATGAGATAGGCCCCGAACGAAAGTTCCCCGAGGTTTCGGAAGAAGGTGTTGCCGAGCACCGAATTGACCGAGCGCGAATAATGGCCGGCGGAACCCGGGAAACGATCCGCGTGCACCAGGACAAAGAACAGCACCACGATCCCCACGCGCACAGTTTCGTGCAGCACAGTCACGTCGCCGCCGAGAGGGATGAGGACCAGCAGAGCCGAAATCGCGAAAGCGAGGTAAGCTCTGCCCTGCGACATCCACAATGCGCCCGCCAGCAGCATGCCGGCGGCGAAGATGTGCATTTTCATCGGCAGAAACGACGGCATCGGGAAGCGAAAGCCCAGATGATGGACCACCCAGGCGGCAATGACCGCCAGGCCGACGGTGACGAGCATGCCCTTCAGCCAGCCCAGCCGCCCGAGAACGATCATGATGAAGGGCAAAGCCGCATAGAACTGCATTTCCAGGCCGATGCTCCAATCGGGCAGCGCCGTACGGAAGGCGTGAGCCGGGGACAAGCCGAACAGGAAGGAGAGATGCATCAGGTAATTGGTCAGGCTATCGTCCAGATAGCGGGATGCGGCTTGCGGCGGATTGCCGTTGAACGCATCGATGACCATCCTTGCCTGATAAATCTCGGACCCGGCGATGAGCGCAATCACCAGCATGAGGTAATAGAGCGGTGCGATGCGGAAGAAGCGACGCGCCCAGAAGACCGCCCATGTTTGCGGGCTCTCCCATGGCTCCCTGCCCTTCCGCCGCTGATAGTGAAACACCATCAGGAAGCCGGAGAGCATGATGAACAGGTCGACCCCGAGCTCCGGATCTCCGATAATCGGCACCTTGAATCCCGTCAGGATATGCGCATGGCCGATCAGCACCCATAGCGCCGCCAAACCACGCAAACCATCCAGACATTCGATGCGTCTGCCGCCTTTCATCGCGTCCATGAGATACCTCTATCCATTCGTATCCGCGGGCAGGGTTAGCATCTTCGACGGCAACCGGATAGTGTTGAGCGGATTTTAATGCGCTGCGGCACAACTTGCGCGGGTCGACAGCCGATGAAGGCCGGGTGGCGTCAGGCGGTCCGTTGCGTCCTTTCGACGCGAAATATCGGACGGAACATGCCGCTCCCGAGCAGGTTTCCCCCTTGAGACAACAAGGATGGAGAAGACCATGTCCTGCAAACTCATCGCGATATCCCTCCTTTCGCTCGGTCTTGCCGGCTCGGCCCTGGCCCAGACGGCCGGTGGGGCGAATTCCAGCGGGCGGCTTTCGGTGGCGCCCATTATCGGCGGCTCGGGCAATACAGGCTCGGGTTCGGCTGGTACCGGCTCCGTCGGTACGGGGTCGACCGGCAGCGGTTCCATCGGCACCGATCCCGGCACGACAGGCAGCACCACCGGCAATGGCGGCGTCGATCTCAACAGCGGCCGCAGCACGATCAATCCGGGCGGCGTCAATCCGGATCTCCAGCAGACCCCGGGCTGCACCGACGGCAGCAGTTCGATGAGCGAGGCATGCCAGCGGTGAGAAATGGCGCCCCGCCCGCCTGCCGACAGAATGAAGGCCCGGCCGTGATGGCGCCGAACCTTCATTTCCGCCGCTGACGTCGCGCAAAATGACGGCGGCCCATGAGAATTGCTTTACCGGCCGGCGTTCCGGTCGTACAAGAACAGCCATCCCTCCGCACATGGCAATCGCCACACCCAGCCAGCCTGCCGATATCTCCGGCGTCCGCGGAGCACCCGAAGAGGACCGTCATGTCGAATGCAGCGCATCGCTCGAACCGTGTGCTTGTCGTCGCGACCATCATGGTGGCGACATTCATGGTCGCCATCGAGGCGACGATCGTGGCGACCGCAATGCCGCGCATTGTCGGGCAGCTCGGCGGCTTTTCCTATTACAGCTGGGTATTTTCGGCCTTCCTGCTGGCGCAGTCGACGACGACGGTCATCTACGGCAAGCTTTCGGATATTTTCGGACGCAAGCCGGTGTTGATCGGCGGCATCCTGATCTTCCTCGCCGGCTCTTTGCTCTGCGGCTTTGCCTGGTCGATGATGTCGCTGGTGCTGTTCCGGCTGCTGCAGGGGCTCGGCGCCGGCGCGATCCAGCCGGTGACGATGACGATCATCGGCGACCTCTTCAGGCTTGAGGAACGCGGCCGTGTGCAGGGGGCGATGGCGACGGTCTGGGCGACGTCGGCCGTCGTCGGGCCGCTTGCCGGCGGCATCATCGTCGACGCCTTTTCCTGGGCGTGGATCTTCTGGATCAACCTGCCGATCGGCATCATCTCGATCATCGCCTTCATGATTTTCCTGAAGGAGGAGGTCGCGCACAAGCAGGCGAGGATCGATTATCTCGGATCCGTGCTGTTTTCGATTTCGATCGTCGCCCTGCTGGTCATGCTGACGGAAACCGATGCGAGCGCCTGGATCCTGTTGTCGCTTTTCGCCGTCTTCGTGGTCTCGGGGTTGTTCTTCCTCGCCCAGGAGAGGCGGGCGGCGGAGCCGATCATTTCGATCGCCCTCTGGAGCCGCCGGCTGATCGCGACCAGCAATGCCGCCACCCTGCTTGCCGGCATGGCGCTGATCGGGCTTTCCACCATCCTGCCGATCTATGTGCAGGGCGTGCTCGGTCGCACCCCGATCGTCGCCGGATTCACGCTGACCATGCTCATCGTCGGCTGGCCCCTGGCGGTGATGCTCTCCAGCCGCTTTTACCGGGCGTTCGGCATTCGCCGCACGCTGCGCGTCGGCAGCCTGATGTTTCCGTTCGGCGCCTGCTTCCTGTTGTTCCTGACGCCTGAAAGCTCGCCGGTTCTTGCCGGCGCCGGCTCCTTTTTCATGGGCTTCGGCATGGGCCTGATCAGCCTGACGAGCATCGTGCTGGTGCAGGACAGCGTCGAATGGTCGATGCGCGGCAGCGCGACGGCCTCGATCATCTTCGCCCGCAGCCTGGGCAATACGCTCGGCGCGACCGTGCTCGGCGCCATTCTCAATGCCGGCATCGGCCATTATGCGAGCGGCGAAACGGCGGCAGCCCTTCATAAGGCGCTGAACCAGCCGACCGGGCTCTCGGCCCTCGCCGCCGATCCGGCGATCCGCAGCATCTTCGACGCCGCGCTGCACTGGAGCTTCTTGGGCGTGGTCGTCGTCGCGGTGCTGACCTTCTTCACCACCTGGCTGATCCCGGTCGGCCACCGCCAGACGCGCGAAGAGCCGGCGGTGGCAAGCGAGGCGGCCTCGCATTGATAAGGTTGCTCCTCAGGGGAAGCGCCTGGCAGTTTGTTGACAACGTCTCCTCCGTCATGCTCGGCCTTGTGCCGAGCATCAGAGCACCGCAATTGCTTGGCATGACTCATTTATTTTCAGATACTTAATTGGACGCGTGCAGATCCTCGGCACAAGGCCGAGGATGACGTCGCGGGTATCCAAGCACCTACGGAAAAGCCGCTTCGCGCCTTTCGTGGGATCGCCTTAGCGGCGGTTGTCCAAAACGCGCAGGATCAAGTTTCGTCTTCCCTTGCGCGGGACGAGATCGATATCGCTGACGAGCTTTGCGCCGCCCTCCCGCCGTTCCAACGTGATCTTGCGGCTGTGGAAGGCTTCCAGCTCGGCGCGATGTGCCACGCTGATGATGGTCGCCGCCGGCAATTCGTCGATCACCATCTCCATCATCCTGTCCTGGCTCTTCTCGTCGAGTGCCGAGGTCGCTTCGTCGAGCACGATGATATCGGGGGTATGCAGCAGCAGCCGTGCGAAGGCGAGCCGCTGCTTTTCGCCGCCCGACAGGATCTGGTCCCATGGCGCCTCTTCCTCGATTTTCTCGCTCAGATAATCCAGCCCCACCTTGGCAAGGGCGGCCTTGATTTCCTCCGGCGTCCAGCTGTCGGCGGCGCGGGGGTAGGCGACTGCGCGGCGAAGCGTGCCGGAGGGGATATAGGGCCGCTGCGGCAACATGAACAAGCGCCGGTCACCGTGGAAATCGACGCTGCCGTGACCCCAGGGCCAAAGACCGGCGATGGCGCGCACCAGCGTGCTCTTGCCCGAGCCGGATTCGCCTGCCACCAGCACCCGCTCGCCCGGCGCGATCTCGACCTGGGTTTCCTTGACCACCGCGGTGCCGTCGTCGAGAGACACTGCGAGATCGTTCAAATTCAGGATCGTATCGTCCTTGGTTTCACCGTGCCTGATGCGTCCCAGAACGTCGCTCTGTTCGGCGCGCTCGAGCCCGTCGAGCGACATCATCAGCGAGGCGACGCGTCGCGCGCAGGCGTTCCAGTCGGCAAGACGCGGGTAGTTGTCGACCAGCCATCCGAACGCCGTCTGAACGATGGCGAAGGCGGAGGCAGCCTGCATGACCTCGCCAAGCGTCATGCCGCCGGCGAGAAATTTCGGCGCGCATAGCAGGAGCGGCACAACAGGAGCAATCAGCATCGACCCGTGCGAAACGAAGGTCGTTCGCATGTGCTGGCGCGCAAGCAGCGCCCATTGCTTCAGCACATTGGAAAATGTCTTGTCGAGGTCGCTACGCTCCTCTTCCTCGCCGCCGAGCAGGGCGATGCTCTCGCCGTTTTCGCGCACACGGGTCAACGTGTAGCGAAGCTCGGCCTCCACCTGGTTCTTGACCTCCGAGACCTGGACGAAATGGCGGCCGATGACCGCGATCACGGTTGAGGTGATCACGGCATAGAGAACCGCGGTGACGACGAGAAAACCGGGGATGGTGATGGTCGACCCGGCGACCGGCAGCGTGAGCGCTCCGCCGATCGTCCACAGCACGACGATGAAGGTCGAGGCCGACAGAAAGGCGGCGATGACGCCGGCGATGAAATCGACCGGCGCTTCGGTGGCGATCCGCAAATCCTCCGAGAGGCGCGCCTCAGGATTCTTGTGGTCGCCGCCGATGAGGTTCAGCTGATAATAACGACCGTTGGCCAGCCAGCGCGTGATCACCGCCTTCGTCAGCCAGGAGCGCCAGCGGCGCTGGATCATCATGCGAACATAGACTTGCGCGGTGACAAGCGCGACGCTTCCGAGCACAAGCGGCACGAAGACGGCGCTGAGATAATAGACGGTGCCGGCGTCGTGTCGCTCTATAGCGTCGAAGATACCGCGGTTCCAGCGATTGATCCCATACTGGAAGCCGACATTCATGCAGATCATCATCAACAGACCGATCGAGCACGGCCAGGCAAACCTGTCGCCGCTGCGGCCCCAGTAACGGCGGGCGCTGATCCAGAAACGCCTCAGTAAATATCGCTTGCGCGCCTGCTCGGCCTCCTCGGGCGTGAGCTTCTGACTTGGTTCGATGACATCTGGCGGCGGCGCGACCTCGACAGTCGATGCCTTCTCCTGGCGCGACTTCTCGGCACCGCCCTGCTCGGTGCCGTCGACCGATTTCGGTTTGATTTTAACGTCGGTCATAAGCACGATAACGGCTTACAAATCAGAAGGTTTCATGGCGCCGGCGCCGACGTGGCGCGCGCATGAAGATGACGTCTGCCGGCATAGGCGGCTCAGGCGTTGTCGCTCATAGTCTGCGGCAGAGACTGCAGCAGGGTCTGGCGAGCGGAGCGCAGGTGGACGCGGCAGGCTTTGCCGATCGCTGCCTGGTCGCCGGATTCCAGTGCGGCGATATAATCCAGATGTTCGTGGATGGCGCGCTCGTTGCGCTCGCGGGCGGCGGTCTTGTTCCACTGGTAGTGATAGTGGAAGATGATGGCGATCGCGTCGTAGAAATCGGCGATGAAGCGGTTCTTCGAAGCGCGGTGGATCAGCAGGTGGAAGCGCTCGTCGAGGACGGAGAAGTCCTTGAAACGCTGGTTGATGTCGGCAAGCATGGAAAGATGCTCCTCGCGCATGGCGGCAAGATCGATCCACGCTTGATTGTCCTTGGGAAGCCGGCCGAACTCGGCAGCCGAATGCAGCTCAAACATTTCGCGGACATCGGCAAGCTCGAGCGCGAATTCGCGCGTAAAACCCTTCAGCGTCCAATGGCTGTTCGGCCGCTTTTCAATCAGTCCGAAGCGGGAGAAGCGGATCAGAAATTCGCGCACGCTCGTCGTGCCGGTGCCGATCTCGCGGGCAAGCTCCAGCTCATTGATCTGCATGCCGGGCGCGGCATCGTCGGCAAGGATGCGCCGCATGAAGCTGCGCTCGATGATGTCATGCAGCGAATCCGTCTCTTCGGAGGGAAAGAGGTCGCGGTCGGTGGGCTCGCGCAGCACGATCTTCTGACGTTTGTTCCAGCGGATGATGCCTTCGTCGCTGAGGCGGGTGAGGATGGCGCGCGCGGTGGAACGGCTGACGCCGAGCTGGGCGGCGATCTCCGGTTCCGACGGCAGCGCCGTATCCGTGCGCAGGGCCGCGGCATACCTGTTGTAGGCTTCCTTGAAGACCGTATTCTGCCTTGCCATCAGATCCCCCGCTTTCCGCCCGCGTGCCGGGATTTCCGTTCCGCTTCAACAGCGAAACGGCGCCCGACCGGAGCTTGTTGAAAAAACCATTAGCGTATTTCCGATCGTCTGCGGCGCGTTGCCTCCCTCGTCCACAGGATCAATATTCCCGTTGACTTGAAAATGTTTATTGTAGATAAAAAACAAAATCAATCGCATTCGCCGATGCAGCAAGCGTTTCCTTCAGGGAGAAGAGATTGGACAAACAGCCTTGGATCATCCTGTCGGCCGGCGACAATGTCGCGGTCGCAACGTCCGCCATCGCCGAGGGCTCCACGGTTGCCGGCATTGCAGCCCGCCAGAAGATCGAGCCGGGCCACAAGGTGGCGATCGCCGATATTCCGCTCGGCTCCGCCGTGGTGAAATACGGACAGGCGATCGGCCGCACCACCGCCGAGGTCAAGGCCGGCGAGCATGTGCACAGCCATAATCTGCATTTCGAAAACGACCGGCTGGCCGCCACCGCCAATTCGGCGCCGGAGACGGCGACGGCCGAAGACAAGGCGCGCACCTTCATGGGCTATCGCCGCGCCGACGGGCGGGCGGCGACGCGCAACTATATCGGCATCATCGCCAGCGTGAACTGTTCCACCACCGTCTGCCGGGCGATCGCCGACGAGGCGAACCGGACGATCCTGCCGCATTATGACGGCATCGATGGCTTCGTGCCGATCGTGCATGACCAAGGCTGCGGCATGAGCTCCACCGGCGACGGCATGAATGTGCTGCACCGCACGCTTGCCGGCTATACCAGACATGTCAATTTCGGCGGCGTGCTGATGATCGGCCTCGGCTGCGAGGTCAACCAGCTGACGCTTTACGGCCAGAGCGGTGCGGGCGCCTCGAAACGGCATTTCAACATCCAGGACGCCGGCGGTTCGCGCCGTGCGGTCGAGCGCGCCATGGGCGTGCTGCGCGAGATCGCCGCCGATGTCGGCAAGGAGAAGCGGGTGCCGATCTCGATCGGCGAGATCATCATCGGACTGCAATGCGGCGGTTCGGACGGCTTTTCCGGCATCACCGCCAATCCGGCGCTCGGCGTCGCCGCCGATCTCCTGGCGGCGGCCGGCGGCACGGCGATCCTGTCGGAGACCTCGGAAATCTATGGTGCCGAACATCTGCTGCGCAGCCGCGCCGTCAGCGACGAGGTGGCGAGAAAGCTCGACGAGAAAATCGCCTGGTGGGAAAACTATGTCGCCCTGCACGGCGCCTCGCTCGACAACAACCCGTCGCCCGGCAACAAGCGCGGCGGTCTCACCACCATCCTGGAAAAGTCGCTCGGCGCGGTTGCCAAGGGTGGCCGCTCGCCGCTGACGGCGGTCTATGGCTATGCTGAGCGGGTGACAGCCCCCGGCCTGGTCTTCATGGATACCCCCGGCTATGACCCGGTCTCGGCGACCGGCCAGGTGGCCGGCGGGGCCAACATGATCGCCTTTACGACAGGGCGCGGCAGCTGCTTCGGCTGCCGGCCGGCGCCGTCGCTGAAGCTTTCGAGCAATTCGGCTCTCTACGCCTCGATGGAGGAGGATATGGACATCGATTGCGGCACGATCGCCACGGGTGATGCGACGATCAGCGGCAAGGGCCGCGAAATCTTCGATCTGATCGTCGACACGGCCTCCGGCAAGAAGACCAAGAGCGAGATCTTCGGTTACGGCGATAACGAATTCGTGCCTTGGCATCTCGGCGCAACGCTCTAGATTGCGATGCTAAGCTTTTGTTTTTATGCAATTCCCGAGGGGGCATGATGAAGACGAGACGGATCGGCAAGACCGGGCTTGAGGTGACCGAGATCAGCTACGGCGCAGCTCCACTGGGTGGTCTCTACCGCGCATGCCCGCGTGAGCAGGCGATGGAAACGCTACAGGCCGCCTGGGACAGCGGCATCCGCTATTTCGACGTCGCGCCCTGGTATGGGCTCGGCCTTGCCGAACGGCGCGTCGGCGATTTCCTGCGCGACCAGCCGGACGGCGCTTACGTGCTGTCCACCAAGGTCGGCCGGCTGCTTCGTCCGGTGCCGACGGGGACGGTGCCGGATTACAGCTATGTCGATCCGCTCTCCTTCGATGCCGATTACGACTATTCCTATGACGGCATCATGCGCTCGGTCGAGTTCAGCTATGCCCGTCTCGGCCTCAACCGCATCGATATTCTCTATGTGCACGATATCGGCGTCTATACGCATGGGGCGGCAAAGAACGCGGTCTATAAGAAGCAGCTGCTCGATTCGGGCGTGAAGGCGTTGGAAGAGCTGAAGTCTTCCGGGGCGATCTCCGCCTTCGGCCTCGGCGTCAACGAAGTGCCCGTCTGCCTCGACGTCATGCGCCATGCCGATCTCGACTGCATTCTGCTTGCCGGCCGCTACACGCTGCTCGACCGCTCCGCAGTGGAGGAACTGCTGCCGCTCTGCCGGCAGAAGGGCACCTCGCTCGTCGTCGGCGGCGTCTTCAACTCCGGCATTCTCGCCACCGGTCCGGTGCCGGGCTCGCATTTCGACTATATGCCGGCCGATGCGGACGTGCTTGCCAAGGTCGGCGCCATGGAGGCGATCGCCAAGCGTCACGGCGTGCCGCTCGCGGCCGCCGCCATGCAGTTTCCGCTGCGCGATCCCCTCGTCGCCTCGGTGCTGATCGGCACCGCCAAGCCGTCGAGCCTGACCCGCAACATGGAAATCGTCGAGCCGCCGCTTGCCGAGGGCATCTTTACCGAATTCGAGCCCTATACGCTCACCGCGCCGCCGCTCGGCGCCGAAGCGGTCCGAGTCTGAGGAGACAACTATGCTGAGGGGTATTCATCCGCTGCTCGGTCCCGACCTGCTCCATGCCCTGAAGACGATGGGGCATGGCGACGACATCGTTATCGCAGACGCCAATTTCCCCGCGGGCTCGATGGGCCCGCCGGTCATCCGCGCCGACGGCGTCAGCGCCACCGCGATGGCCGAAGCGATCCTGACACATATGCCGCTCGACACCTTCGTGCCGGAAACGGCATGGCGGATGGAGGTGGTCGGCGACCCGCAGGCCGTGCCCGAAGTCTGCGCCGAGTTCCAGCAGATCGTTTCGAAGCGCGCCGGCGATTTTTCGATTGTCCCGGTCGAGCGCTTCGCCTTCTATGCGATGGCGCGCAAGGCCGCCTACATCGTCGCGACCACCGAATTCCGGCTGTACGGCAACTTGATTTTGAAAAAGGGCGTCGTGCATCCGCATGAGGTCGATTTCACCTGATAGCTATTTTAGGCTATCGTTGTATTGAAATGAAATCAGATGCTTGGGAGGAGTTTTTCGGAGCAAAAAAGCGCAATTGACGCTCTTGCAATTTGATTGCTCCTCGGCTAGCTTCTGCCTGCAAATGTTTTTTATCGATAAAAACCCTCCGCCAGCGTTCAGCGGTCCGGTTTATTGGAGGAGAACGCATCCTGAGAGGAGAACCCTTATGAGCATCGTGAAATCCATTCTGTCGCGTCGCGCCTTTACCGCGCTCGCGGGTGCCGCCGTCATCGCCACGGCGATGCCGGTCACGTCCTTTGCCGCCGATGTGACGATCCCGATCATCGTCAAGGACACGACGTCCTTCTACTGGCAGATCGTTCTGGCCGGCGCTCGCAAGGCGGGCAAGGATCTCGGCGTCAACGTGCCGGAACTCGGCGCCCAGGCAGAATCCGACATCAACGGCCAGATCAGCATTCTCGAGAACGCCGTCGCCGGCAAGCCGGCCGCCATCGTCATTTCGCCGACCGAATTCAAGGCGCTCGGCAAGCCGATCGATGAAGCCGCCAAGTCGGTTCCGATCATCGGCATCGATTCGGGCGCCGACTCCAAGGCGTTCAAGTCGTTCCTGACGACCGACAACGTCCAGGGCGGCCGCATCGCCGCCGACGGTCTTGCCGCCGCGATCAAGGAGATGACGGGCAAGGAAGAAGGCGACATCGTCATCCTCACCAATCTTCCCGGCGTCGGCTCGCTGGAACAGCGCCGCGAAGGCTTCCTGGATCAGATCAAGACCAAGCATCCCGGCCTCAAGGTCATTGCCGACAAGTATGGTGATGGCCAGGCAACGACTGGCCTCAACATGATGACCGACCTGATCACGGCCAACCCGAAACTCGTCGGCGTCTTCGCCTCGAACCTCATCCTGGCGCAGGGCGTTGGCCAGGCGATCGCCGAAAACAAGCTCGGCGACAAGATCAAGGTCATCGGCTTCGACAGCGACGACAAGACGGTCGGCTTCCTCAAGGACGGCGCCATTGCCGGTCTCGTCGTTCAGGACCCCTATCGCATGGGTTATGACGGCATCAAGACCGCGCTCGCCGTCTCCAAGGGCGAGAAGGTTCCGGAAAATGTCGATACCGGCGCCAACCTCGTGACCAAGGCTAATATGGCCGATCCGAAGATCGATGCGCTGCTGAACCCGAAGATCAAGTAATAGAACAAGATGGCCGCGCCGGCTCAAAAACCGGCGCGGCTTTTTTCATCCATGGTATGATTCACCCGGGATGGAGCGAGAGACGACAAGAGGAGGAGAGGTCCATGATCGGACTGGAAGAGGTCAGTCATCGCCATGATGACAGCGCCACGCTGAAAGAAGCCAATCGCATTCCCACCGGGTCGCCTATCCTCGAACTCAAAGGCCTGCAGAAGAATTACGGTCATGTGCAGGCGCTGAAACCGGCGACGCTGACCTTCCTGGCGGGAGAGATCCACGCCATCGTCGGCGAAAACGGCGCCGGCAAATCCACTCTGATCAAATTGCTCACCGGCGTCATCACCCGCACGGCCGGCGAGGTGTTGTGGTGCGGTCACCCGGTGGGGCTGTCGACGCCGAACGAGGCGATCGCCCGCGGCATCAACGCCGTCCACCAGGAAGTGGTGCTCTGCCCACACCTGACAGTCGCCGCCAATCTCTTCCTCGGCGACGAGGTCAACCGCTACGGCCTGATGCGCAAGAAGCAGATGGAGAAGATGGGCCAGGCCGTGCTCGACGATCTCGGCTTCGGCCTGCCGGCCGGCGCGCTTCTAAGTTCGCTGACGATCGGCCAGCAGCAGCTGGTGGCAACGGCGCGCGCGGCGATGCGCGGCACGCAGTTCCTGATCTTCGACGAACCCACCGCCTATCTCACCCGCCAGGAATCGGCGCAGCTGTTCAAGCTGATCCGCCGCCTGCAGGGCGAAGGCGTCACGATCGTCTATATCAGCCATCGCATGGAGGAGGTCTTCGAACTGGCCGACCGTGTCTCGGTGCTGCGCGACGGCACGCATGTCGGCACCCGGCTGATCGGCGAGACCAACGATGCCGAGCTGATCGCTTTGATGATCAACCGCTCGATCGAGCAGATCTACCATAAGGAAGAGATCGCCTTCGGCGAGACGATCGTCGAGGTCAAAGGGCTTTCGGGTCCGGGCTTCGAGGACGTGTCGCTCAGCGTCAAATCAGGACAGATCGTCGGCCTCTATGGCCTGATCGGTGCCGGACGTAGCGAATTTGCGCTCGGCCTTTATGGGCGCCAGCCGACAAGCGCCGGCGAAATCCACTGGATGGGCAAGCGCGTCGACATCCGGAACGAACGCACCGCGATGGAGCTCGGCATTGCTCTGGCGCCGGAAAGCCGGCGCGACCAGGGGCTCTGCCTCAATCAGTCGATCGGCCTCAATATCAACCTGCCGGTCTTCGGGCGCCTCAGCTACGGGCCGGTCATCAACCATGCGCGGGAATCGGCGAATGCCGACAATCAGATCCGCAATCTCAGCATTAAGACGCCGAGCCGGCGTGTTCCGGCCTCCAGCATGTCGGGCGGTAACCAGCAGAAGATCGTCATTGGCAAGTGGCTAAGCCACGGCGCCAGGCTGTTCATCTTCGACGAACCCACGGTCGGCGTCGACGTCGGCACCAAGGCTGAGATCTACCGGCTGTTCGCCAAGCTTCTGAAGGAGGGCGCCGGCATCATCCTGATCTCCTCCTATCTGCCCGAGGTCTACGAATTGGCCGACCGGCTGCACGTCTTCCGCGGCGGCAGGATCGTCGCCAGCCATGATTATCACGCGGCGACGCATGAAGAAGTGCTCAGCGAAGCGATCGGCGTCTGAGCACGAGACAACAAAGAGATAGAGCATTTCCGCGGTTCGGAAAAAAACGGAAAGGCTCTAAGAGGGAGAAAATTCATGACTGCCACCCCCACCGAAATCGTCGCGCCGCCGCCGCGCCGGAAAATGAACATCCTGTTCGGCCTGACGCTGATCGGGCTCTTGATCTTCCTCTGGGTCGTGCTTGGGCTGGTCACCCCGAGCTTCTGGACGCCGCTCAACATCTCGAACCTGCTGCGTCAGGGGGCGATGACGGCGATTCTGGCGCTCGGCCAGACCTTCGTCATTATCACCGCCGGCATCGATCTGTCGGTCGGCGCCATCGTCGGCTTCTGCACCGTCATCATCGCCTGGCTCCTGCAGGCCGGCGTGCCGCTCTGGGGCGCTATCGTGCTGACGCTCGCCATCGGTGTGGCGATCGGCGCCTTCCACGGCTTCGGCATCGTGCATATGGGCCTGCCGCCCTTCATCATCACGCTGGCAACGCTGACGTCGCTACGCGGCATCGGCCTGCTGATCACCAACGGCTCGACGATCAGCATCACCGACGAGAGTTTCAGCAATTTCGCGCGGGCCGATTTCCTCAGCATTCCGAGCCTGTTCTGGATGGTCATCCTGGTGGCGGTGCCTTCCTTCGTCTTCCTGCATTTGAGCCGCTGGGGCCGCTATCTCTTCGCGGTCGGCTCGAATGCGGAAGCGGCGCGCCTTTCCGGCGTCAACGTCAAGGGCATGATCTATCTCGCTTATATCCTCTCGGCCGGCTTTGCCGCCTTCGTCGGCGTGCTGCTCGCCTCGCGCATCGCCATCGGCAACGCGACACAGGCCGACGGCTGGGAACTGCAGGCGATCGCCTCCTCCGTTATCGGCGGCACCAGCCTGTTCGGGGCGGTCGGCTCCGTGCACGGCCCGTTGATCGGCGCCTTCATTCTCGCCACCATCAACAACGGCGCCAACCTTCTGAACGTCAATTCCTTCTGGCAGCGCATCATCACCGGTCTGTTGATCATCGTGATCGTGTTCTTCGACCAGCTGCGCCGCCGCAAGAGCAATTGAGAAACACAGAGAAGCCGGTCGGACAGGCCGGCTTCTTCAATTTCGAGGAATGCGAGACCTGTCATGAAAGCAGTTGTTTGTCGTGAGCCCGGCGTGCTCGAGATCGTCGAGCGGCCATCTCCCGCCGCACCGGCGCCCGGCTGGGTGCGGCTCGCCGTCAGCCATGTCGGCATCTGCGGCACGGATTATCATATCTTCGAGGGCAAACACCCTTTCCTCGAATATCCCCGGGTGATGGGGCACGAGATCTCGGCGACGGTCGTCGAAGCCGGTGAGGGCGTAACGCTTGCGACCGGCACACCTGTTATCGTCAACCCCTATCTCTCCTGCGGCCAATGTGTCGCCTGCATCAAGGGCAAGCCGAATTGCTGCACCGACATCAAGGTGCTCGGCGTCCATACCGACGGTGCCTTCTGCGAAGAGATCTCTGTTCCGGCAGGCAATCTCTACCCCGCCAGGGGCCTCAGCCTGGAGGCGGCGGCGACCACGGAATTTCTGGCGATCGGCGCGCATGCGGTGCGCCGCTCGCTGGCCGGCGCCGGCCAGCGCGCACTCGTCATCGGCGCCGGCCCAATCGGCCTCGGCGCGGCGATCTTCTCGCGCATTGCCGGTCACGAGGTGACGCTGCTCGATACCAGTGCCGAACGGCTGCAGATGGCATCGGAGCGCTTCGGCTTTAGCTCCGGCATCGTCGCCAACGAGGCGACGGCCGAGGCCGTCAAGGAAAAGACCAATAACGACGGTTTCGACGTGGTGTTCGATGCGACCGGCTACGGCCCGTCGATGGAAAAAGCCTTCTCCTTCGTCGCCCATGGCGGCGCGTTGGTGCTGGTCAGCGTCGTCAAGGACGATATCCGCTTCTCCGACCCGGAATTCCACAAGCGCGAAATGATGCTGATCGGCAGCCGCAACGCCACCCGCGCCGATTTCGAACATGTGGCGGATTCGATCGCCAAGGGCCTTGTGCCGGTGGACAAGCTCATCACCCACCGCACGACGCTCGCCGACGCACCGCGCGACCTCGCCCGCTGGGCGCGTGAGAAGAGCGGGCTCATTAAGGCGGTGATCCGGGTTGGCGGTTAGGGTATTTTTAGAAAGGTGGGGAGCGGTTTGCGCTTATAACTGCCCCTCACCTAACCCTCTCCCCGTAAACGGGGCGAGGGGACGTGCCCTGCGAGAGGTTGGTGGGGAACGGAGAGGTCGCGGCATATCCCCTTCTCCCCCCCAAGCGGGGGTCCGAAGGACGGGTCGAGACCAGTGGCTCGACCCCCGTCGGTGGCGGCAGCCGGATCAGGGACAAGCGGCAGCCGCTAACCCGCAGCCGCAATCGCCCTGCGCATATCCCTGACAACATCGACATCCGTCCTGTTGCTGCTCTTCGCCTCGAAGCCGAAGGCAACCGCACGTGGGTCGACGCTTTCGACCGGCGAGCTGCAGGACCCATGCACTTCGCGGGCGCCGGTTGCCTGCAAGATGGCAGTGACATTGGCGGGGCGGATGCCGCTGCCGGGCATGATCGAAATGCGGCCGGCGGCCTTTGCCGAGAGGCGTTTCAGCTTTTCGATGCCATCGGCGGCCTTCAACGCGCAGCCGGAGGTGAGGATGCGCTCAACACCGAGCTCGACCGCCTGCTCCAGCGCCTGGTTGGCATCCGGCACCAGATCGAAAGCCCGGTGCAGCGTTGATCCCAAGCCTGAAGTATGTGCCTTCAGGCGGTGGATCAGCGGCATGTCGAGCGTACCATCAGGCCGATTGGCGCCGATGACGACGCCGGCGAGGCCGGCGGCGCGCACGGCGTCGATATCGAGCAGCATCGCTTCCTCGTCGGCGCTGCCGAAGATGAAGGGGCCGGCATGCGGGCGGATCATCGCGTAAACAGGAATGGGCGCCCGGGCGGCGATCCGCATCAGGCTCGGCAATGGCGTCAGGCCGCCGAGCTCCAACGCCGAGCAGAGCTCGATGCGGCCGGCGCCACCTTCGATGGCGGCGGCAAGGCCCTCGGCGCTGTCGACACAGACTTCCAGCAGGATCGTCATGCGGCGCTCTCCCTGACTGCGTCGGTTTTCGCGACGGTCTCCGACGTTATTCTTGCCGCCGCCGCGATGATGACGGCAGAGGCATCGGCGGCGGCTTTGCGATGGTTGAAGGCGACGTGATAGGACATCGGCAGGGCCTCGTCGAGATCGACGATGCGCACCTTGTCGGCGATCGGCATGGCGCTGACACGGCCGAGGAAGGAGACGTAACCGTGATTGGCGACGAGGTCGACGATCACCGGCAGTGAATCCGCCGCGGTGATATCGCGGCTGCGCAAGCGCCGGTCGGGTGCACGCTCGGCGCTGAAGGCCATGGCCGCATGGCCGAGGCCGGTGCGCGGACTCGGCATGCAGATGGCATGACCGGCGACGAGATCGGCGACCGAGGTTTGCGTGCTTTGCGGCGGCGCGATCACCACCATGTCCGTCTGCAGCAGTTCACGATGCCGGAAGCTTTCCAGGCCGAAGACCGAATCCAGGATCGCCACATCGATGCGGCCGCTCTTCATTGCCTCGCGCAGATCGTCGGCGGTCATCGAGACCAGCGAGATCGCATTGTTGCTGCGGCGCGCGTTCCATTCGGAGACCAGCAGGCCGAGGCAGCGCGCCACCCAGCTTTCCGATCCGGTCGGGATGATCGAGCCGATGCGCAGCGACCGGGCGGTGCGGCGATAGCGCTCGTCGGCCGCCGATTTCAGATCGTTCCACGCCTGGCTGATCGCCATGAAGATCTGGTAGGCGCGCCGGCCCTCCTCCGTCAGCACCGAGCCCTGCGCCTGCCGTTCGAACAGCCGGCGACCAAGAAATTTTTCAAGATTGGCAAGCTGCAGCGAAAGCTGCGGCTGACCGAGATGCAGGCGGCGGGCGGCGCGGTTGATGCTGCCCTGGTCGGCGACCTCGAGGAACCGCTCGATCGCGCCGATCTTGACGGGAATGCGGGCGGCCCAGGCCTCATCGATGCCGCCGGCGCCTGCATGGCCGGCGAATAGGCAGAGTTCGCCGATCGCGGCCGTGATCGGCTCCAGGCCTTCGAGCACGCCGCCGCTTGCGATCAGCGTCACCAGCTCGCCGGAGGCGCGTTCCGTCAGCTTCATCGCCAGTTCGGTCTCGGCATTGCGGATGGCCGCAGACACGGTGGAGGGCGACAGTTGGAAGCGGCGCGCGGTTTCGCGGACCGAAGCCGAGGTCAGGACGTGACGGATGATGAACAGGGCGCCGAGATGCAAAGGCTGGCTCCGGAAAGCGCTTTAAAAACCGGACGATATGATGTGTTCGCGAAAAAAGATATCCCTGCCTCGACAGAGCCGGGCTATCGTCGCCGTCATAATAATCCGGGCGGCGGTTATCCGCGCAAGAGCACCGGAACCATCGCGGAAACACGCAAGGGAACAAAAACAAATCGTGCCGGACCTGGAAAAGGGAATGCCTTTCCGCGCGCCGGGCCGCGTTCGCCGCCATAATCACCGGCGCGAACGCAAATACTGGAGGGGGCCTGCATCGATTTTTCGAGTGTGCACGCTATTTCCATGACGCACGCAATTCCGGCATGATGGCGGCCTTGTCGCCTTCGCCGGCGGATTTCCTGCGCAGACGCCTCCCGCCGGGGGGCTGCGCCACGTTAACGGTGTTAAAACAGGGGATATTCCATGCTGAAGAAACTCGCACTTGCCGTCTCGCTCTCCGCCTTCGCGGCGGGTGCGGTTCAGGCCGCAGACGTCGTCGTCTCGTCGAAAATCGATACGGAAGGCACGCTGCTCGGCAACGTCATCGCACTGGCGCTCGAAGCAAACGGCATCAAGACGCAGGACCGCATCGCGCTCGGCGCCACACCCGTGGTGCGCAAGGCGATCACCGCAGGCGAAATCGATATCTACCCTGAGTATACCGGCAATGCCGGCTTCTTCTTCAACAAGGCCGACGACGCGGCCTGGAAGAACAACGACCAGGGGTATGAGCTGGCAAAGAAGCTCGATTATGACGCCAACAAGATCGTCTGGCTGACGCCCTCGCCCGCCAACAACACCTGGGCGCTCGCCGTGCGCAACGACGTCGCCAGCCCGAACAAGCTGAAGACCATGTCCGATTTCGGCAAGTGGGTTGCCGGCGGCGGCACCGCCAAGCTTGCGGCCTCATCCGAATTCGTCAATTCGGCCGGCGCGCTTCCCGCCTTCCAGACGACCTACGGCTTCGAGCTGAAACCCGACCAGATGGTCGTTCTCTCCGGCGGCGACACGGCGGCGACGATCAAGGCGGCGGCCGACCAGACGAACGGCGTCAACACCGCCATGGTCTACGGCACCGACGGCGCGATCGAAGCGGCCGAACTCACCGTTCTCGAAGACGACAAGGGTGTGCAGCAGGTCTATGCGCCGACCCCGATCATCCGCGAAGCGGTGCTGAAGGCCAATCCGAAGATCGAGGAAATCCTCTCGCCGATCTTCAAGAGCCTCAGCGCCGACGAGCTGCGCAAGCTCAACGCCAAGATCCAGGTCGACGGCGAGCCGGCAAAATCCGTCGCCGAGGCCTATCTCAAGGAAAAAGGCTTCCTGAAGTAATCATCGCCCGCTCCGCCCGGCAGCGGGCGGAGCGTCCTTTCCCCATAAGGTTGGATCGATGGACGAAACCTCAGCGGTCCGCAGGCTGGACCGGCTCGGCGCGGTTCTGGTGGCCGGCGGCATTGCGGCCACCGCACTGATGCCCTTCATCTACGTCAAGGCGAACCGGATCGCCGCCGGCAAGCCGATGCTGCTCACCCAGCTCTTTCCCCAGCCTTCCGTCGTCGTCCTGACCGCCCTGCTTATTCTCACCGCCCTGGCGGCGCTGTTTCTGCGCAGCGCAGTGGCGCGGCTTGTCATCGCCACGCTCTGCCTTGTGGCGCTGGTCGTCGCGATCGGCCTGGTCTCGAGCGCGGCGACGCCGCCCGGCAGCACCGTGGCGCGCATGACGCCCGGCGGCGGTTTCTGGGTGCTGTTTGCGGTGATCGGGCTCATCATCTCCGATGCGCTGGTGAAGATAAGGCTGGCGCCGTGGATGCGGGTGGTGGCGCTCGCCGCCTATACGGCGCTGCTGTTCATCTCGCTTGCCTCCGGCCTGCTCGACAGCCTGTCGATCATGAAGGAGTTTGCGACGCGGGCGCCGCAATTCGAGACGGAAGCGATTTCGCATCTGTTGCTGGCGCTCGGCTCGCTTGCCATCGCCATTATTCTCGGCCTGCCGCTCGGCATCCTCTGCTTCTGGGTGCCGCGGCTGCGGGCCGTCGTGCTGCAGGGTCTGAGCCTCATCCAGACGATCCCGAGCCTGGCGCTCTTCGGCTTGCTGATGCTGCCGCTCGGCTATCTCGCCACCCATGTGCCGCTGGCATCAGCGATCGGCATCCGCGGCATCGGCACGGCGCCGGCGCTGATTGCGCTGGTGCTCTATTCGCTGCTGCCGATCGTTGCCAATACCGTCGTCGGCCTGCAGGGCGTCGATCCGTCGGTGCGCGATGCCGCGGCCGGCATGGGGCTGACGCGCCGGCAGATCCTTGTTGGTATCGACATGCCGCTCGCCTTTCCGGTCATTCTTACCGGCATCCGCATCGTGCTGGTGCAGGCGATCGGCATGGTGACGATCGCCGCGTTGATCGGCGGCGGCGGCTTCGGCATCTTCATCTTCCAGGGGCTCGGCCAGACCGCGATGGATCTGGTGCTGCTCGGCGCCGTGCCGACCGTCTTCTTCGCCTTCTCATCGGCCGTCATCCTCGATGCGGTCATCGACAGCATCCGGGGGCCTGCCGCATGAGCATGATCGAAATCCGCAACGTCACCAAGCGCTATGGCGCTGCCACCGTCGTCGACAATGTCTCGATGCAGGTCGAAAAGGGCTCGATCACCGTCGTCGTCGGCACGTCGGGCTCCGGCAAATCGACGCTGATGCGAATGATTAACCGGCTGGTGCCGATCACCGAAGGCGAGATCTTCGTCGGCGGCCAGAATGTCATGGACGTCGAAGTGACCGAGCTTCGCCGCAGGATCGGCTACGCCATCCAGGGGCACGGCCTGTTTCCGCATCGAACCGTCGCGCAGAACATCGCCACCGTGCCGCAGCTTCTCGAATGGGATTCGGCACGTATCGCCGCCCGCGTCGAAGAACTGCTCGGACTGTTCAACCTCGATCCGGCAAGTTTCGCCGACAAATATCCGCACCAGCTTTCCGGCGGCCAGCAGCAGCGCGTCGGGGTCGCCCGGGCGCTGGCGGCCGAACCGGAACTGCTGCTGATGGACGAACCCTTCGGCGCCCTCGATCCCGTCATCCGCGGCAAGGCGCAGGACGACCTGCTGGCGATCCAGAAGCAGTTCGGCACCACCATCATTCTCGTCACCCACGACATGGACGAGGCTTTCCATCTCGGCAATCAGATCGCGGTGATGAGCCAGGGCAGATTGCTGCAATGTTCGACGCCGGAAAAGATCCTCACCGAACCGGCCGATCCCTTCGTCCAGCAACTGACCGGCACCTCCGACCGGGCGCTGAAGCTGATGTCGCTGCTGCCGCTGAAAGAGAGCATGGAACCGGCCAAGAGCGGCCTTGCCTATGCCCTGCCGCAGTCGCTCAGCCTGCGCGATGCGCTCGCCGAAATGATCTGGCAAGGGGTCGATGAAGCGGCCGTGCAGGATGGCGAAAAGGCGCCTGTCGGCTCAATCTCGATGACGCGGCTGCTCGAACTGGGCCGCAAGGCATGAAACTCCTCGTCGCCAATCTCTTCCGCCTGGCGGCGCTCGCCCTGCTGCTCATCCTGCTGTTCAGGACCGAGTGGCTTTCCTTCCTGCTGACGCCGCTGACCAGCAACAATGCGCCGGCCGTCTATACGCAGAACAGCCTTGCGTCGCTCGCCGCCGGCCATCTGCAGCTCGTCGTCGGATCGATCGCCTGCAGTGCCGTGCTCGCCGTGCTCGGCGGCATCTTCGTCACCCGCGAAAGCGGCGCCGACTTCCTGCCGCTGTCGCGGGCGATTGCCAATGCCGGGCAGACCTTTCCGCCGGTCGCGGTGCTGGCGCTCGCCGTCCCCGCCACCGGCTTCGGCGCCATGCCGACGCTGATCGCACTGTTTCTTTACGGCCTTCTGCCGATCTTCGAGAATACCGTCGCCGGCCTGAAGCAGGTGTCGCCGCAGGTGCTTGATGCCGCCGACGGCATGGGCATGAGTGCCACCCAGCGGCTGTTGCGGGTCGAGCTGCCGCTTGCCCTGCCGCTGATCCTCGAAGGGCTGAAGGTCGCGACCGTCATCAATATCGGCACGGCAACGATCGGCTCGACGGTGGCGGCCAAGGGCCTCGGCGAGGTGATCATTGCCGGGCTGATTTCGGACAATACCGCCTTCATCCTGCAGGGCGGGCTGATCGTCGGGCTGATGGCGGTGCTGATCTATGACGCCATGGGCCTTGTCGAAGGCGCGATCACGCGAAGAATCGGCTTGCGCGCGGTGTGAAAGGACCGCTACCACAGGCGTGACCGAAAGAATGGGAGGCAGAATTGGCGAAGATGATCCACTCCATGATCCGCGTTCTCGACGAGGCGCGTTCGGTCGACTTCTATCGCAAGGCTTTTGGCCTTGAAGTTGCCGATCGCGTCGATTTCGAAACCTTCACGCTGATTTATCTGAGCAATGCCGAGACCGGCTTCGAACTGGAGCTGACCGTCAACAAGGGCCGGACCGAGCCCTATAATCTCGGCAATGCCTATGGCCATCTCGCCATTTCGGTCGAAGAAGTGGCGGTCGAGCGCGAGCGCATGCTGAAACTTGGGCTTAAGCCGGGTGAGCTGGTGGAGCTCAATCGCGACGGCAGGCTCTTCGGCCTGTTCTTCTTCGTCAGCGATCCCGACGGCTACAAGATCGAAGTGCTGCAGCGCCACGGCCGGTTTCTCTGACGCGCCGCGGCGCCCCTCCTAAAGCACCCCCCACCACAGTTTCGAGCGGCATTAATCAGGAGCCCGCCATGATCGAGAAGACCGTGCTCAATTCTGGCTGGACGCTCTCCTGCAACGATACAGCAAGACCGGACCTGCCGGAAACAATCGCTGCGACGGTGCCGGGCTGCGTGCATCTCGACCTTCTCGCCAGCCGGCTGATCCCCGATCCCTATATCGACGTCAACGAGATCACCAATGACTGGATCGGCAAGACCGACTGGACCTATCGCTGCAGCTTCGAGGCCGCACCCGATGATGACAGGGTGTGGGAATTCGTCTTCGACGGGCTCGATACGGTCGCGGTCATCGCGCTGAACGGCGAAGAGATCGGCCGCAGCTTCAACATGCATCGCACCTATCGTTTCGATGTTTCCGGGCTGCTGAAAACAGGCGCCAATGAACTCACGGTCAGCTTCCGCTCGGCCTATGCCTATGGCGCGGAGATGGAGAAACATTACGGCTACCGGCCGAACAACTATCCGGGGCCGGGCAATCTGATGCGCAAGATGGCCTGCAATTTCGGCTGGGACTGGGGTCCGACGCTGGTGACATCAGGTCTCTGGAAACCGGTGCGGCTGGAAAGCTGGGACCGGGCGCGGCTTGTCGAGACACGAGTCTCGGCAAGCCTTGCCGGCGGCGACGGGCTGGTGAAGATCCATGCGAAGGTGGCACGACATGGCGAGACGACGTGCCGGCTGGCCGCCGCGATCGGCGGCGTGACGACAACGGTTGTGATTAGGCCTGAAGAAGATGAAGTCACCTTCGAGCTCGTCCTTCCCTCGCCAAAACTTTGGTGGCCGCACCATCTCGGGGCGCAGCCGCTTTATCCCCTGACGCTCGAGCTCATCGACGATGCCGGCGGCGATCTGCTCGACACCTATGAACGGGAGCTTGGTTTCCGGTCGCTCAGGCTCGACACCGCGGCCGACGCGCACGGCTCGGCCTTCACCTTCGTCATCAACGACGTGCCGCTGTTCATCGCCGGCGCGAACTGGATCCCCGACGATTGTTTCCCCTCGCGGGTGACGGCCGAGCGCTATGTCGCCCGGATCGAGGAGGCGAAGGCCGCCAATATCCACATGCTGCGCGTCTGGGGCGGCGGCATCTTCGAGCGCGACGAATTCTACGAGGCCTGCGACCGCATGGGCATGCTGGTCTGGCAGGATTTCCTCTTTGCCTGCGCCGCCTATCCGGAGGAGGAGCCGCTTCGAAGCGAGGTCGAGGCCGAGGTGCGCGACAATGTCGTGCGGCTGATGCCGCATGCTTCGCTGATCCTGTGGAACGGCAACAATGAGAATATCTGGGGCTTCGACGAATGGGGCTGGCGGCCGATCATCAAGCAAGGGGAGAGCTGGGGGCTCGGCTATTATCTCGACCTGCTGCCGAGGCTTTGCAGTGAGCTCGATCCCGACCGGCCCTATTATCCCGGCAGCCCCTATTCCGGCTCGATGGAGATCGAGCCGAATGCCGACGGACATGGCTGCAAACATATATGGGACGTGTGGAACGATGTCGGCTACGAGGTCTACCGCGACTATATCCCGCGCTTCTGCTCCGAATTCGGCTGGCAGGCGCCGGCCGCCTGGGCGACGATCGAAGAAAGCGTGCACGATCAGCCGCTGACGCCGCAATCGAACGGCGTCTTCCACCATCAGAAGGCGACGCTCGGCAATGACAAGCTGATCCGCGGCCTCGCCGGCCATCTGCCGGAGCCGAAGACGATGGACGACTGGCACTTCGCCACCCAGCTCAATCAGGCCCGCGCCATCCGCTTCGCCATCGAGCACCTGCGCTCGCATCGGGAGATCTGTAGGGGTGCGGTGGTCTGGCAGTTCAACGACTGCTGGCCGGTGACCTCCTGGGCGGCGCTCGATTCGGCCGGTCGCCGCAAGCCGCTCTGGTATGCGCTGCAGGCAGCCTATGATCCACGCCTGCTGACCATCCAGCCGCGCGGCCGCGGACTTGCGGCAGTGGCGGTCAACGAACGCACGCTGTTCTGGCGGGCGAAGATCAGCGGCAGACGTTTGAAGCTCGACGGCACCGTGCTGGCCGAATTCGAATTCTGGCGCCTGCTCTGCGACCGCTTCGAAGCCAAGGAATTTCCGCTGCCCGAGAATATCGTCAGGCCGGACTTATCAAAGGACGAGGTCATCGTCGTCGAGATCCTCGACCGGCGAGCGTTGCATTATTTCGTCGAGGATATCGAGCTTGCCCTGCCGGTGCCGCGGCTGGCGGTCGATGTGACCGGCACTGAGGGCGGTTATGCCGTGAAGGTGACGGCTGAGAATTTCCTCAAGGACCTCTGCCTGATGGCGGATCGGCTCGATCCGGATGCTGTGGTGGATACGATGCTGGTGACGCTGCTGCCGGGCGAGAGCCATGTGTTTGCGGTGAAGACGGCAAAGGTGATTTCGGCCAACGACCTTGTCGTCGGTACAGTGCTGCGGTCGGCCAATGATCTTGTCGCGGGTCGACAATAAAGGCCGCCGCAACGTCTCGACTCCCTCTTCTCCCCTCGGGGCGAAGAAGAGATACAGCGACCTCCCAGTTCCTGGCAACTTTTGTAAGGCACGTCACCACACCAAAAAGGCCCCGCATCGCACGGGGCCCTTCCAGCTCGGTCCATCGGACGACGTTACATCCAGTAGGGCGGCACGCCGTAGTAGTCATAGACCCGGCGGCCATTATCGTTGTACCAGGTGTCATCATCGTCCGAATAGCTCGGGGCGCCTTCGATCTGCTCCTTGGTCAGGTCGATGCGATAGCCGTCCAGTTGGGTATCGTAGTTCAGCTTTTCCCAGGGGAGCGGATAATGGTCGTGTCCGATGCCCAGGAAGCCGCCGAAGCTCAACACCGCATAGGCGACGCGGCCATCGCGCTTGCCGATGATCAGGCGTTCGATCGAGCCGATATGCCGGCCATCGGAGCCATAGACCCGGGTGCCTTCGACCCGGTCGCTGGCGATCAGCGAATGCGTTTCCTTGGTGTCAGGGTCGCGGCGGCTGGCGTCAGTATCCTGGTTCAGCATTGAAACCTCCTTTGGTGTTCCTCATGGTTGGTGTGAAGGTCAACGCCATGGCGGACTCAAAGTTCCCTGCCTTTCGAGGGCTACGCGGCGAGCCAATGTTGACGTTTACGTCAAGGTTAGTATAGCGTCATTCGGCTTGAACCGTTCAGGCAATGGCATAAGCTGCCGGACAGGAAGATGGAGGATGCTTCCGGTCAATTGCGGGCCAGCCGATAGCGGCTCGGCGCCGGCGCAGCGGCCGCAAGGGAGAGAGAGACACGATGAGCAGCATTTCCGTCCATCCGAACGGAGCAAAAGCCGACAAGCCCTGGCTTGCCACCTATCCCGAAATGGTTCCGGCCGAACTCCCGCCGCTGGAACATGCCTCTCTTGCCGAACTCCTGGAAAAGTCCTGCGCCCGTTACGCCGACCGGACGGTTTTTTCCAGCATGGGCAAGGCGATGAGCTACCGCGAGCTGGAGGACCAGACGCGCAAGGTCGCCGCCTGGCTGCAGAGCATCGGGCTCGAGAAGGGCGACCGCGTCGCGGTGATGATGCCGAACGTCCTGCAGAATCCGGTCGCGACCTATGCCATCCTCAGAGCCGGCTTCGTCGTCGTCAACGTCAATCCGCTCTATACGCCGCGTGAGCTCGAACACCAGCTGCGCGATTCCGGCGCCAAAGCGATCTTCGTGTTGGAGAATTTTGCCCGCACGGTCGAGCAGGTCCTGAACAAGACCGATCTGCGCCACGTCGTCGTCACCTCGCTCGGCGAGATGCTGGGGCCGAAGGGGCTGATCGTCAATTTGGTCGTGCGCAAGGTGAAGAAGCTCGTTCCTTCCTGGTCGATCCCGCAGCATAAGAGCTTCAGCCAGGTGCTGCGCGAAGGCGCGAAGAAAAGCCTTCAGCCGGTGACGCTAGCCGGCGGCGACGTCGCCTTCCTGCAATATACCGGCGGCACAACAGGCGTTGCCAAGGGTGCGGTGCTGACGCATCAAAATCTGCTCGCCAACAAGCTGCAGCTGTCACTCTGGCTGCGATCGGCCTTCGAGCGCAAGAAACAGCCCGAAGTGCTGAATTTCCTCTGCGCGCTGCCGCTCTACCACATCTTCGCGCTGACGGTGAATTCGCTGATGGGCATGTCGCTCGGCGCCCACAATATCCTGATCGCCAATCCGCGCGACATTCCCGGGCTGGTCAAGGAATTCGAAAAGTCCGATGTGCATATCTTCCCGGGCCTCAACACGCTGTTCAACGCACTGATGAACAATGCCGAATTCGCCAAGCTCGACTTCTCCTCGCTGATCATGTCGCTCGGCGGCGGCATGGCCGTCCAGCGCCCGGTCGCCGAACGCTGGTTGAAGATGACCGGCACGGCAATTACCGAGGGTTACGGCCTTTCCGAGACCTCGCCCGTCGCCACCGCCAACCGCTTCGATTCCATCGAGTTCACCGGTTCGATTGGCCTGCCGCTGCCCTCCACCGAACTCGACATCCGCGACGAGGAGGGCCGGCCGCTGCCGCTCGGCGAAATCGGCGAGATCTGCATCCGCGGACCGCAGGTGATGGCCGGCTATTGGCAGAAGCCGGAGGAAACGGCGCGGGTGATGACCGCGGACGGCTATTTCCGCTCCGGCGACATGGGCTTCATGGACGAACGCGGCTACACCAAGATCGTCGACCGCAAGAAGGACATGATCCTGGTTTCGGGCTTCAACGTCTATCCGAACGAGATCGAGGAAGTCGCCGCCATGCATGCCGGCATTCTCGAAGCCGCGGCGATCGGCGTGCCGGACGGGCATTCGGGCGAAGCAGTCAAACTCTTCGTCGTCAGGAAGGATCCGAACCTGACGGAGGCGGAGGTGAAGGCCCATTGCATCGCCAATCTCACCAATTACAAACGCCCGCGCTTCATCGAATTCCGCACCGAACTGCCGAAATCCCCCGTCGGCAAGATCCTGCGCAAGGACCTGCGCGGCTGATTTTGACGGTCTGATGAAATTCAACGCCATCCGCTTGCCGCGGGTGGCTTTTTTCATATTGGAGCGGCGGCCGAACTTGATTTGGTCCCGATAAAGCGAATAGTTTCCGCAACCCTTTCCGCCTCCAAAGGAGCCTCCCCATGAACGCCATCGTCGAACAGCTGAAAAGCACTGCCGCCGCCACCAAGGCGACCGATCTCCGTGCGGCCTTCGCCGCCGATGCGCAGCGCTTTTCGCGCTTCTCCGTCGCTCTCGACGATCTCCTGATGGATTTTTCCAAGACGGCGGTGAACGACGACATCCTGAAGCTGCTGGTCAAGCTCGCCGAAGACGGCGGCGTCGAGAAGAAGCGCGAGGAGATGTTCTCCGGCAAGGCGATCAACTTCACCGAAGACCGCGCCGTTCTGCACACCGCGCTGCGCAACCGCTCCAACACGCCGGTTCTGGTCGACGGCAAGGACGTCATGCCCGATGTCAACGCGGTGCTCGCCGCCATGGGCAGATTCGCCGACGAGATCCGCTCCGGCGCGTTGAAGGGCGCGACCGGCAAGGCGATCACCGACGTCATCAATATCGGCATCGGCGGCTCGGATCTCGGTCCTGTCATGGCGACGCTGGCGCTTGCCCCCTTCCATGACGGCCCGCGCGCCCATTTCGTCTCCAATATCGACGGCGCCCATATCGCCGACATCCTGAAGCTGGTTCAGCCGGAGACGACGCTCTTCATCGTCGCCTCGAAGACCTTCACCACCGTCGAGACGATGACCAATGCGCAAACGGCGCGCAATTTCATCGCCAAGGCGCTCGGCGAAGCGGCCGTCCAGCACCATTTCGCCGCCGTCTCGACGGCGCTCGACAAGGTCGCCGCCTTCGGCATCGACAGCGCCCGCGTCTTCGGCTTCTGGGACTGGGTCGGCGGCCGCTATTCGATCTGGTCGGCCATCGGCCTGCCGCTGATGATCGCCATCGGCCCGGAGAATTTCGGCAAGTTCCTCGAGGGCGCGCATGCCGTCGACAACCACTTCCGTCAGGCACCGATTACCGAAAACCTGCCGATGCTGCTCGGCCTGATCGGCTTCTACCACCGCAATGTGCTGGGTTATCCCACCCGCGCCATCCTGCCCTACGACCAGCGCCTGTCGCGTTTCCCCGCCTATCTGCAGCAGCTCGACATGGAATCGAACGGCAAGGGCGTCACCATCGACGGCACGCCGGTCGAAGGCAACTCCGGCCCGGTCGTCTGGGGCGAGCCCGGCACCAACGGCCAGCACGCCTTCTACCAGCTCATCCATCAGGGCACGAGCATCATCCCGGCCGAATTCATGATCGCCGCCAATGCCTTCGAGCCGGAGTTGCGCCATCAGCACCAGCTGCTGATCTCCAACGTTCTCGCCCAGTCGGAAGCGCTGATGAAGGGCCGCAGCTTCGCCGAAGCCAAGAAGCAGCTGACCGACAAGGGCATGGACGACAAGAAGGCCGATTTCATCGCCCCGCACCGCGTCTTCCAGGGCAACCGGCCGTCGATCACCTTCGTTTACGACAAGCTGACGCCTTACGCGCTCGGCCGCCTCATCGCGCTCTACGAACACCGCGTCTTCGTCGAAGGCGTGCTCTTCCGCATCAACTCCTTCGACCAGTGGGGCGTCGAGCTCGGCAAGGAACTGGCGACGGGCCTGCTGCCAGTCGTCGAGGGCAAGGAGAGCGCGGAAGGCCATGATTCCTCGACGCAAGGGCTGGTCGCGGCACTGGCGAAACTGGCGAAGTAGGCGCTCGAGGGCGCGCCCTCTGTGTGGATAGAAGGCGCGCCCGTTGACCGGCCGACGCCGTGATTGGCGCCAACATCATCATTGCCAAAACGGACTTCGACGCGCCGGGTGCGCCCCTGCCGCGCGACGGGCTGTCGTGCGGAAGCGGATGAAACGTTCCTCTAATGGAAAATTGTAGAAAGAATTCTTCCATTCCCCTGTAATCGCCCTAGATTCAAGCAAATTCTGTGCAATGGGTATTTCCGACGACATGGCCTATCAAGCCCGGGACGACGCTCCGTTCCATTGTTCCCGCCGGTCTCTGCGGCGGCCCCTCGTCCGGATGTCTCGTTCGATGTCGGTGCCCGCGCAGCATCGCCCCCATCAGATTCAGGAGGTTCTCCAGGAGGCTCGTCACATCGCGTTTTCATGCCTCATCTTAACTGAAGGAAGCTTATGAGCCGTCTTATCGTCGTTTCCAATCGCGTTCCCGTGCCGAGTAAAGATGGCGGTGCGGCTGCCGGCGGCCTCGCCGTCGCACTGCAGGCGGCCCTGCAGGCGCGCGGCGGCATCTGGATGGGGTGGTCGGGAGAATCGAGCGGCGACAGGGAACCCGGCGCGCTGTCGCAACAGCAGAAGGGCAACATCACCTATGCCCTGACCGACCTCACCGACACCGACGTCGAGGAATATTATCGCGGCTTTGCCAACCGCGTACTCTGGCCGATCTGCCACTACCGCCTGGATCTCGCCGAATATGGCCGGAAGGAAATGGCCGGTTATTTCCGCGTCAACCGCTTCTTCGCGCACCGGCTGGCGCCGTTGATCGAGCAGGACGACATTATCTGGGTTCATGATTACCACCTCATTCCGCTCGCCGCCGAACTGCGCCAGATGGGGCTGAAGAACCGGATCGGCTTCTTTTTGCACATTCCCTGGCCGCCGGCCGACATACTCGTCACCATGCCGGTCCACGAGGAGATCATGCGTGGGCTCTCGCATTACGATCTCGTCGGCTTCCAGACGGACTATGATCTCCAGAATTTCGCCGGTTATCTGAGAAGAGAGGGCATTGGCGACGACCTCGGCAACGGATTGTTCGATTCGCACGGGCGGATATTCAAGGCCGGCGCCTATCCGATCGGCATCGAGACCGCGGCCTTCGCCGAATTCGCCGAGAGAGCCGCTGACAATGTCATGGTGCAGAAGACCCGGCGCAGCATCGAAGGCCGGGATATGATCATCGGGGTCGACCGCCTCGATTATTCGAAGGGCATCATTCAGCGGCTGGAAGCCTTCGAACGCTTCCTCACCAGCAATCCTGCCTACCAGAACAAGGTCACTTATCTGCAGGTCACGCCGAAATCGCGATCGGAAGTGCCCGAATACGAACATATGCAGAAAATGGTCGCCGAACAGGCCGGCCGCGTCAACGGCGCCATCGGAACCGTCGACTGGGTGCCGATCCGCTATGTCAACCGATCGATCAGCCGCAACGTGCTCGCCGGCCTCTATCGCCTGGCGACGATCGGGCTCGTCACACCCTTGCGCGACGGCATGAACCTCGTCGCCAAGGAATATGTCGCCGCCCAGGATCCGGATCGCCCTGGTGTCCTGGTGCTGTCACGCTTCGCCGGCGCCGCACGCGAGCTGAAGGGGGCGCTGCTGGTCAATCCTTATGATGTCGAAGGCACCGCCAATGCGATTGCTCGAGGGCTCGCCATGTCGCTTGAGGAGCGTCGCGACCGCTGGAGCATGATGATGGAACATCTGCTCTCGCACGACGTGTCGCTGTGGTGCAAAGATTTCCTGCGCGACTTGGTGGCTGCTCCGAGCTCCGACCGGAGCGGGGCTCAGGGATAGTCTCTTCAGCGCGCGCGAAGAATGAAATCTCTGGCAAATCAGTGCCGGTTGGCACGGGAACCGGGCGCAGGCGTTGCGGCATATCCCCTTCTCCCCCGCGGGGAGAAGATGCCGGCAGGCGGATGAGGGGCCGACGCTGGCTTAAGCCTTAAAGCCCGATCTCATGCGCCCAGGGCGGATTGGCGCCGGCGCGGGAGACGGTGACGGCGGCGGCTTTGGCGCCGAGTGTCAGGGCGTTGCGCACCGCCTGTTCGTCGAGCGAGGCGACCTGCGCCTTGGTCAGCAGGCCATCCCGCTTCAGCGAGGCCAGCACGCCGGCATCGAAGGTGTCGCCGGCGCCGACCGTGTCGACGACTGCGACGCGCTCGCTCGGCACCGTCACCTTGCGCTCCCTGGTATAGCCGGAAGCGCCTTCGGCACCCTTGGTGATCACGACAAGCTTGGCGCCGTGGGCAAGCCAGTGGGCGGCGAGTGCGTCGTGGTCGCCTTCAAGGCCGAACCAGTCGAGGTCTTCGTCGGAGAATTTGACGATGTCGGCTTTGGCCGCCATGCGCTTGATGCGGGCCATATGCGCCGGCTTGTCCTTGATGAAGCCGGGGCGGATGTTGGGATCGAGCGAGATGACGCGCTTTTCGGCTTCGCGGTCGAGCAGCGCTTCGTAGGTTTCGCCGCAGGGGCTCGGGATCAGGCTGATCGCGCCGAAATGCAGTGCTTCGCAATCATCGCCGAGGGTAGGCAGGTCGGCCTCGGTGATCATCCGGCCGGCCGTGCCCTCGTCGTAAAAGGCATAGGTCGCCTGGCCGTTGACGAGCTTGACGAAGGCGATCGTCGACGGGCGCTGCGTGATGGCGCAGGGGCTGTAGTCGACATTGGCGGCCTTCAGCGTCGCCAGCAGGATTTCGCCCATCATGTCGTCGGCAATGCCGGTGAAGAAGGCGGTCGGGATGCCGAGGCGGCCGAGCGCGATCGCGGTGTTGAAGATCGCGCCGCCGGCATAGGGCGCAAAACCCTTTTCACCCAGGGTCGTGTCCCTCGGCAGCATGTCGATCAAGGCTTCGCCGCAGCACAAAATCATCGAATTCCTCCCACAGGGCCTACATTCTTCAATCGATTTAAGCGAGCTTTTGTCAAAAGGCTAGAGCGAAAGCTCACTGACGCCACCATTCCTTCCCGACCAGGCGAGCGGCGCATCGAGGAAGGCCTCGACTTCTTCGAGCGTCTTGTCGTCGAACAGCTTCTGCGCCCTGGCGACGGCCAGAACATTGCGCCAGGTGGCGATATGATGCAGCCGGACCTTGCCGTCGGTAAACCGCTGTTGGCCGAAGATGTCATAGAAGAACAGCGCGATGCCGTGATCGACGATGCCGCCCGCGGCGCGGACCGCATCGATGAACTTGAACATGCTGCCGCCGGCCGTCGTCAGGTCCTCAATGACGAGCACACGCGAGCCTTCCGGCATATTGCCTTCGATCTGGGCATTGCGGCCATGGCCTTTCGGCTGCTTGCGGACATAGATCATCGGCAGGCCGAGGCGGTCGGCGAGCAGGGCGGCGAAAGGAATGCCGGCGGTCTCGCCGCCGGCGATGCAGTCGAACTGCTCGAAACCGGCGTCACGCATCAGGGTGCTGGCGGCGAAATCCATGACGGTCGAGCGGATGCGCGGATAGGAGAGCAGCTTGCGGCAATCGATATAGACCGGGCTCGCCATGCCGGAGGAGAGCTTGTAAGGCTGAGCGGCGTTGAAATGCACCGCCTTGATCTCCCAGAGCATCTTGGCCACCAGTTCGGCCATTACGGCGCGGTCGGGAAATGTCGTCTGGATCATGCGGCTCTCCTTCAGCTTTGCGTCTCCGGCAATAGCAGCAAGAGCCCCGAGTTTCCAGACGCAACACGGCTCTATCAGCGCAGCAGCCGGCTGAAATCGACGAGCTGCATCGTCTTGAACAGGGCGATCGCCCGGGCGCCCTCCTCCGCATCCAGCGATACGGCGTAGCGGACGGCCGCGGCCAGCAACTGCATCGTCAGCCGGGCAATCGCCAGAAGCTCGCCGTGGTCGCGATCGGGCCACAGGCGGACGAGCACGGCGAGAAACGCCTGGGCGTGGAATTCCATGTCCTCGGCATCGATCTGCTGCAGCAGCTTGTCGGTATGGGTCGCATGCCAGAGATCGCGCATGACGGGCTCACGGCGGAAAAAGGCATAATATTCGTCGACGATATTGGCGAGCGCGCCTTGCAGGGCAGCGGCGTCGGCGACCTTTGCCAATTCCGCCGCGACACAGCGCCTGCCCTCTTCGTTGAAGCGTTCGGCCAAGGTCCGGATGATCGCGCTCTTATCGGGGAAATACTGGTAGAGCGCCCCGAAAGAGATGCCGGCCGTCTCGACGATCTCGCTCATCTTCAGGCCGTCGCTGCCCTTGCTTTCGATCAGCTCGGCGGCGGCGGCAAGGATCTTTTCGAAGCGTTCGCGGCCGCGCTGCTGGCTGGGGATCCGGCGCGGTTGGCCCGTATGCTGCTGACGCCTGCGCGGCGCGACGGCCTGTTCCGACAATGCTCTCTCCTTCACGGTTGACAATCAAAATAAGAGAGTTTATCTCATTTCGCAAATGAGAGAGTTTCTCTTATTTTCTCGGAAGGAGTTTCGACATGCAGATCGTCCTTATCCTTTCCCTCGTCGCCGCGGCGCTCGGCAGCGGCCTTGTCGCCGGTATCTTCTTTGCCTTCTCGACCTTCATCATGACCGCCTTTTCGCGCATCCCGGCGGAACAGGGCATTGCGGCGATGAACTCGATCAACGTGACGATCGTCCGCTCGCCCTTCATGGCACTGTTCGTACCGACGGCGATCCTCTGTCTCGTCATAACAGTGCTGGCGGTGATCAACTGGCGCGGCGGGGCGTCGGCGCTGATGCTGGCGGGAGCCGCACTCTATGTCGTCGCCTCCTTCCTTTCGACCATCATCTTCAACGTGCCGATGAACGATGCGCTGGAAAAGGTGAGCGGCAACGGGCCGGAAGCGGTTGCGCTGTGGAGCACCTATCTCAAGGACTGGACCTGGTGGAACCATGTGAGGACGGTGGCCTCGCTGCTGGCTTCGGTCGCTTTCGTCAGGGCGTTGATGATCGTTTGAGACATGCAAGGAGCAGCGTTGCGGCGCGTCCTTCGAGGCTCCACCCTACGGCTTCCGCGCCTCAGGAAGAGGGACGTCGGAGGGTGCCGCGGCTTGTTTTGCGAAGGACGAGGCGGGTATTCCGGCGTCCGAATGGGTCTCCCCTGCCCATCCCACCCTCCGTCATGCTCGGCCTTGAGCCGAGCATCCACACCGCATTCAACAGCAGCAGCCGTCGCATGGATCCCAGGCTCAAGGCCTGGGATGACGGAGAGTTTGGTCGGCGTTCTCGCCAAACTCGCCGCCAGCTAACGCCGAACTTTCAAACGTGCGGCGTCGCGGGGCGGCTGACTGCATCCGGCCGAAGGCGCAGTTATGAGGGGATGCGTCCGGAATCAAGACGCGGTGCGCGATACCTCGGCCGGAACCGCTCTGAGGTGGGCGGCCAGCTCGACGCGGTTGCGGCCGCCGCGCTTGGCGGCGTAGAGCGCCTTGTCGGCGGCACTCAGCATGGTGTCGAAATCCGGCATCTGCGAGCGGCCGGGGGCGACGCCGACGCTGACCGTGCATCTCAGCATCTGGCCGTCGATGTCGATCTCGCGCGCCTCGAAGGCCCGGCGGATGCGTTCGGCGACCAGTTCGGCCCGGCCGGGCATGATCTCTTTCAGCACCAGCGCGAACTCCTCGCCGCCGAGCCGGGCGGCGGTGTCGCCGGCGCTGCAATGGGCCTGCAGTTCCTCGGCGAAGACGGTGATCACGCGGTCGCCGGCGGCATGACCATAACGGTCGTTGACGGATTTGAAATGGTCGATGTCGAAGACGATGACGGCGGTGGTCGTTCCCATGGGACGCGTGCCATATTGGTCGAAGACGGCACGGCGGTTGAGCAGGCCGGTCAGCGGATCGGTGATCGCCTCCAGGCGATGGCGGGCGGCAAGACGCCACTGATGCAGCGCCAGCGACAGCGCACCGATTCCGGTCATGCCGGCGATGCAGACGGCAAGGCTCAGATCCTCGGCCCAATTACTGGGCGCTGCGCCGAGCACCAGCTTGCCGTCGGCAATCAGCACGCCGGCGCAGAGCACGAAGGAGATTGCCGTGGCGGTATAGAGCGCGGCAATGCCGAGGATCGGCGCCGGGACTTCGGCGCGAGCGAGCCAATATTGCCGGGCGGTGGCAAAGAGCAGCAGGGCGATGGCAAGATTGTCTGCGATGAAGGCCAGGCCGTCGTAACCCGCCAGCATCGGCGCAACGGAAGAGATCATCGCGGCCAGCGCGCGGATGGCAATGGCCGGGATCGACAGACAACCGGTGAGGAACTGCTTGCCGGCGCCCCAGATGGTGGAAAAACCGGCATGGAACAGTACGAAACTGCCAATGGCGAAGGCTGGTTCCGGCCGGTTGACATAGGCGCTGTAGACGAAGATTCCGCTGACGACGAGGACGAGGCCGATCGTAGCGGTCAGCAGGACGGTTTCGGCCCGGCGCACCAGCCAGCTGCCCATCAGGGTCACGGCAAGGCATGCGGCGGAGACACCGAGCGCCAGCAGCAGGGAGTTATAGTCAAGCGTCATGCTCTTCAGTCTCCGCAGCTGCGCCGGAATATCGGCAACTCATGGGTCCGCGACGAGGACTGTCTTACGCATCCGTTAACAAATGATGCACCGCACAATGCAAATGTTACGCGTTTAACGTCGCGCTGAAATTTTAGATGAATTTTCGATTTAAAATTGAAATCCTGACGATTACGCCCGCGGCACCACTTGCCAGCGCAGGGGAAACATCGGATCGAAGACGGTAACTGGTCCGGCGCCGGTTTCAATCTTAGCGGGAAAGACGACGGGCTCGGCCTGCTTTGCCAGGGTGATGCGTTCCTCGTTCGGCTGAAACCCATACCAGGCCGGCCCGTTCAGCGAGGCGAAGGCTTCGAGCTTGTCGAGAGCACCCTCCTCCTCGAAGACATGAGCAAGGCAGCTCATCGTGTTGATCGAGGTATAGATGCCGGCGCAGCCGCAGGCGCATTCCTTCAAGGGATCGACATGCGGGGCGGAATCGGTGCCGAGGAAGAAGCGGGGGTCACCGCTCACGGCGGCGGCGCGCAGCGCCAGTCGGTGGTTCTCGCGCTTGGCGACCGGCAGGCAGTAATAATGCGGCCGGATGCCGCCGACGAGGATGGCGTTGCGGTTGATGATCAGATGGTGGGTGGTGATCGAGCCGGCGAGATTGCCCTTGGCGGCCTTGATGTAATCGATGCCGTCTGCTGTCGTCACATGCTCCATCGTCACCTTCAGCTCCGGCAGGCGCCGGCGCAGCGGGTCGAGCACGGTGTCGATGAAGACGGCCTCGCGGTCGAAAATATCGACATCAGGCGTCGTCACTTCGCCGTGGACGCAGAGCGGCAGGCCGATCTTCGCCATGCGCTCCAGTACCGGCATCGCCTTTTCCATGTCGCGCACGCCGCCATGCGAATTGGTGGTGGCGCCGGCCGGATAGAGCTTGACGGCGGTGATAAGGCCGCTTTCCGCACCCGCCTCGACATCGTCGGGGCTGGTGTGCTCGGTGAGATACAGCGTCATCAGCGGCTGGAAACGATGGCCGTCCGGCAGGGCCTTGAGGATGCGCTCGCGATAGGCCGCCGCATCTGATGTGGTGACAACAGGCGGCACCAGATTGGGCATGATGATGGCGCGGGCGAAGGTGCGGCTCGTATCGGCGATCACGCCTTCCAGCATGGCGCCGTCGCGCAGATGCAGGTGCCAGTCGTCAGGGCGGCGGATGGTGATCGATTGCATGGCAGACCTCCGAAGCGATGCGTCTGCGGCCTCGATAGCACTAAAGCGGGCCGCATTGAAATCGATTCATGCGCCGCGCTTTCGCTCTTTGTTTTGATGCATGTCGTTCTCCCGGAACCGCGGTACACTTCCTGATGACATGCATTACGCCAGCGCCATCTCCAGCGTCACATCGGCCGGGCGGCGGTTTTCGAGGATCAGCCTGCCGTTCGGCAGGTCGTTGCCGTAGACCTTGGCGCTGGCCGCTTCTTCGCTGAGATTATAGCCGCGCCAGCGGTCCCAAAGGCGTTCCTCGAGCACCTCGATCGGCGGCGCCAGCATGATGGTGAAATCGAAGATGCCGTCGAGTTCGGCCCATTTTCCCTGTGTGAACAGCAGATAATTGCCTTCGACGATGATGAACCGGTCCTTGGGATCGATCGGACGGGCCGAGGCGATGGCGAGTTCACGCGCGCGATCGAAGACCGGCACCAGAACCTCCTGGTCAGCCGGCCTGACGGCGCGGACGATATCGAGGAAGCCACGGACGTCGAAAGTTTCGGGAATGCCCTTGCGGGCCAGAAGACCGCGTTCGATCAGGATGGCATTGTCCATGTGAAAGCCGTCCATCGGCAGGACCGCGGCACTTTCGCCCTTGGCTTTCAGCGCCGCCGCCAGATTGTCGGCCATGGTCGATTTTCCCGAACCCGGCGGCCCGGCAATGCCGATCAGGAAACGTCTGGCATCGCCGGCGCGGCCAAGAACCTCGCCGGCGATTTCGTCGATGCGTGCACTCATGCCGCAACGGGCTCCGTCGGCACCGCCTTGGCGCCGGTCATGAAGGCGACGGCGTCCGACATGGTGTATTCCTTCGGATTGATCACCGTCAGGCGCCGGCCGAGGCGGTGGATATGGATCCGGTCGGCCACTTCGAAGACATGCGGCATGTTGTGCGAGATCAGCACGATCGGCAGGCCGCGGGCGCGCACATCGAGGATCAGCTCCAGCACCTTGCGGCTCTCTTTGACGCCGAGAGCCGCGGTCGGCTCATCCATGATGATGACCTTCGAGCCGAAGGCGGCGGCGCGGGCGACGGCGACACCCTGGCGCTGACCGCCGGAGAGTGTCTCCACCGCCTGATTGATGTTCTGGATGGTCATCAGGCCGAGTTCGGAGAGCTTGTTGCGGGCCAGCTTTTCCATCGCCGGCCGGTCGAGCATGCGGAACATCGAGCCGAGCGGGCCTTTCTTGCGGATCTCGCGGCCGAGGAACATGTTGTCGGCGATGGAGAGCGCCGGCGACAGGGCGAGGTTCTGATAGACGGTCTCGATGCCGGCCTCACGCGCTTCCATCGGCGAGCGGAAATGCACCTGCCGGCCTTCGAGCGTGATCACTCCCTCGTCGGGCGTGACGGCGCCTGAAATCGCCTTGATCAGCGAGGACTTGCCGGCGCCGTTATCGCCGATGACGGCAAGGATTTCACCCGGGTAGAGGTCGAAATCGGCATTGTCGAGGGCGGTCACGCGTCCATAGCGCTTGACGAGACCGCGGGCAGTGAGAATGGGTTCGTGAGCCATGATTACACCGAAACCTTTCTGATCCACTGATCGATGGCGACGGCGGCGATGATCAGCACGCCCGTCAAAAGAACTTTCCATTGCGGGTCGGCGCCGAGCATGTTGAGGCCCATCGACACGACGCCGACGATCATGGCGCCGAACAGCGTGCCGAGAATGGAGCCGCGGCCGCCGAAGAGCGAGATGCCGCCGATCACGGTCGCGGTGATCGCCTGGAGGTTATAATCGGTGACGGCCGAGGACGGCGAGATCGAGCCATTGCGGCCGATCGAGACCCAGGCGGCGAAGGCGGCGATGACGCCGGACATTGTATAGACGGTGAGCAACACCCGCTTCGTCTGGATGCCGGACAGCTTGGCCGCTTCCGGATCGTCGCCGACTGCATAGACATGCCGGCCCCAGGCGGTGTGATTGAGCTCATACCAGAGCAGCAGGACGAGCAGCACCATGGCGATCACGCCGAGGGTGAGCACAGCGGTGCCGAGCCTGAAGCTTGCGGCGAAAAGATGCAGCAGCGGCGCCTGTGCGTCGACATCGGCGTCGCGGATCGTCTCATTGGCTGAATAGATGAAATTCGTCGCCATGACGATGTTCCAGGTGCCGAGCGTGACGATGAACGGCGGCAGCTTCATGAAGGCGACGAGGAAGCCGTTCAGCAAGCCGCAGAGACCGCCGACCAGCAGGCCTCCGATGACCGCAATCGGCGTCGGTATGCCGTAGGTGATGGCGACGTTGCCCATGATGACGGCCGAGATCACCATGATGACGCCGATCGAAAGATCGATGCCGGCCGTCAGGATGACCAGCGTCTGGGCGGCGCCGAGAATGCCGACAATGGCGATCTGCTGCAGGATCAGTGTCAGGGTGTAGGACGAGAAAAACCGTCCGCCGAGCGCTATCCCGAAGATGATGATCGCCAGCACCAGCACGATGAGCGGCACGGCGGCCGGCGTCGAGTGCAGAAAATGCTGCGCACGCTTGATCAGCGGGACGCCCTGGTGCTCGAAGGAGGCGACGTTCTTGTCGCTGCCGTCGAGGACGCGTTCGAATTCCTGTGCTCCGGTCATGGTTCCTCCTCCGCATCCGCGCGCCGAACCCGCGCGGAGGCCGCCACCCATTGTCATCCGTTCGTTGCTTAGCCGGTGGGGTGACGGCACATCGTCCGTCCAAAACGGCCGGGGATCAAGCCCCGGCCGCTTGCTCTTTCAATAGATCGGGCTCAGCCCCAGCACTTGTCGGTGCCTTCCTTGGTGTCGATCGACTTGACGCCGGAGACCGGCTTGTCGGTGACGAGCGAAACGCCGGTGTCGAAGAAGGACTTGCCTTCGGTCGGTTTCGGCTTCTCACCGCTATCGGCGAACTTCTTGATCGCCTCGATGCCGAGCGACGCCATCAGCAGCGGATATTGCTGCGAGGTGGCGCCGATGACGCCTTCCTTGACCGACTTGACACCCGGGCAGCCGCCGTCAACCGAGACGATCAGCACGTTCTTTTCCATGCCGACGGCCTTCAGCGCCTGATAGGCACCGACAGCGGCCGGCTCGTTGATCGTGTGGATGACGTTGATGCTCGGATCCTTCTGCAGAAGGTTTTCCATGGCCTTGCGGCCGCCTTCCTCGTTGCCGTTGGTCACGTCATGGCCGACGATGCGCTTGTCGTCTTCGTCGCCGATCTTGTCCGGGTTCTTCGGGTCGATGCCGAAGCCCATCATGAAGCCCTGGTCGCGCAGGACGTCGACCGTCGGCTGCGACGGCGTCAGGTCGAGGAAGCCGACCTTGGCGTCCTTGGCCTTGTCGCCGAGCGTTTCCTTGGCCCACTGGCCGATCAGCTTGCCGGCGAGCAGGTTGTCGGTGGCGAAGGTGGCGTCGGCGGCATCGGCCGGCTCGAGCGGCGTGTCGAGCGCGATGACCAGTACGCCGGCATCACGCGCCTTCTTGACCGAAGAGACGATGCCCTTGGTGTCCGAGGCGGTCAGCAGAATGCCCTTGGCGCCGTCGGCGATGCAGCTTTCGATTGCCGCAACCTGGCTTTCGCTGTCACCGTCGACCTTGCCGGCGTAGGACTTCAGCGAAACGCCGAGTTCCTTGGCCTTGGCCGTCGCGCCTTCCTTCATCTTGACGAAGAAGGGATTGGTGTCGGTCTTGGTGATCAGGCAGGCGGAAACGTCGGCAGCCATAACAGGTGCGGAAAAAGCGACGCCGAGCGCGAGCGCGCCGAAAGCGAGAACTGATTTCTTCATGAACTCCTCCCAGAGTTTGCCGGCGCCGCCTCTCGCGGGCCGGAATTTTCGAGATGTGACACTTCGCTTCGGTCGCTCATCGCTTCCGAAGCCGCCCGTGCCCTTGACGCTGGCAATTAAGAGCGAAAGAAATCGGCTTGTCAATAAATAAATCCAATTGAATTATTAATTCGATGTGGCATGCTCAATCGCATTAGGATGTACGGTACCGCGCCTTTTCAAACGCAGAGAATGGCCGCCTTACCGCTTTCAGCTGCTGCACAATCCCCTTGGATCGCTTCCGATCCGGGGAACCGTGCAAGAGGCCAACGCTCGGGAGGAGCGGCCATGTCGTCTTTGGATGGGCCGGAACACACACCGGTCCCGCCGCCCATTCTCAATCCGGCCGGGGGTGCGAACCAGGTCAGGGTGCGCGCCTATAACGAACGGCTCGTGCTGTCGCTGGTGCGCCTCTACGGCGCCCTGTCGAAGGCCGATATCGCGCGCCGCAGCGGCCTGTCGGCGCAGACCGTCTCGGTCATCATGCGGGTCCTGGAAAAGGAAGGGCTGCTGTCGCGCGGGGCGCCGGTGCGCGGCCGGGTCGGCCAGCCGTCGATCCCGATGCATCTCAATCCCGACGCCGTCTATTCCTTCGGGCTCAAGATAGGCCGTCGCAGCGCCGATCTGGTGCTGATGGATTTCGTCGGCCGCATCCGCATGCAGCTGCACCAGACCTATGCCTATCCGCTGCCGGACGAAATTCTCGCCTTCGTCACCTCGGGCATCGAGGAGATCGAGAGCAGGCTCGACGACAAGCAGCGCAGCCGTATTGCCGGCCTCGGCATCGCAGCTCCGTTCGAGCTCTGGAATTGGGCCGAGGAAGTCGGCGCGCCGCCGGGCGCCATGGAGGTCTGGCGGGATGTCGACCTGCAGGCCGATATCGCCGCCCGTGTCTCCCATCCGGTTTTCCTGCAGAACGATGCGACCAGCGCCTGCGGCGCCGAGCTCGTCTTCGGCGTCGGCCCCTCCTATCCCGACTTCGTCTATTTCTTCATCGGCTCCTTCATCGGCGGCGGCATCGTGCTCAATTCGGCGATTTTTTCCGGCCGCACCGGCACGGCGGGTGCCATCGGGCCGCTGCCCGTGCGTGACCGGAACGGCGAGACCAAGCAGCTGCTCGAAATCGCCTCGATCTTCGTGTTGGAAAACATGCTGCGCGAACGCGGCATCGATCCCGAGCCGCTCTGGTATTCTGCCGACGACTGGGTGGATTTCGGCGAGCCGATGGAAATCTGGATCCAGGACACCGCCAAGGCGCTGGCGCAGGCGATCGTCGCGGCCGCCTCGATCGTCGATTTCAGCGCCGCCGTCATCGACGGCGGCTTTCCCGATTGGGTGCGCAGCCGCGTCGTCCAGGCGACGATCGACGAAGCTGCCAAGCTCGACCTGCAGGGCGTCGTCATGCCCGAAATCATCGAGGGCGCGGTCGGCGCTCAGGCGCGCGCCATCGGCGGCGCCAGCCTGCCGATCTTTTCGCGTTACCTCACAGACCAGAACGTACTCTTCAAGGAGATAGACCATGCTGAAGGGACTTGATCCGCTTCTGAGCCCGGAATTGCTGTTCACGCTGCGGGCCATGGGCCACGGCGACGAGATCGCCATTGTCGACGGCAATTATCCCGGCGTCGAACATGCCCGCCGGCTGATCCGGCTCGACGGCCATCGCCTCATTCCGGTGCTCAACGCCGTGCTCAGCGTGATGCCGATCGACGATTTCGTGCCCGAGGCGATCTTCCGCTCGACCGTCAAGGCTGAGCGCGACAAGCTCGATCCGGTGCATGAGGAGATGATCGACTGCTGCGCGGTGCACGAGCCGCACCGGCAGGTGGTGCCGCTCGTCGGCCAGGATTTTTACGGCCGGGTAAAGGCCGCTCATGCGGTGATCCAGACCAGCGAGCCGCGGCTTTATGCCAACATCATCCTGCGCAAGGGCGTGATCTATCCGAAAGAGCCGGGCACCCAGGCGGCCGACGTCGATCCTTTCGTTTACTAGCCAAGGGTCTGGTCCCGCCGTTCAAGCCACGATTTCGCTGCGCGTCTGCCTAGACGCGCGGCGCTCACAATCCGTGCTGAGCCACGCCGAAGATGCGCAGCTGCCGATCCGGCCAGCCGCGGCTGTCCGCATTCCCACGCCCTATTTGCTGCGCGAGTATCGATGATCCCGTCGAGGAAGCCAGCATGTGATGGGGCTCCTTATCATGGGGTACGTCCGCACAGGTAATGCCTGCCTCCGAAGCGGCACCGACCGGTGTGGGCTGATGAGGACGCAATCCGATGCGCCGGCAGCAGCCACAGATGGGGAACATTCCTGCAATAGGTCGGTTAGTCGCCATCCAACCAGGAGGAACCCCAATGTATCACCACGTAAAAAAGCTCATGTATACCGTTCGGGTTGACGAACCTGATCCAAAATTCGGCAATATGCTGCTTGAGCAGTTCGGCGGCGCAAACGGTGAACTCGCGGCGGCCATGCAATACTCCATTCAAGGCTTGAACTGCGAGGATCCCGGTCGGAAGGACCTCCTGATGGACATCGGGACCGAAGAACTCAGCCACCTCGAGATCGTCGGTACTCTTGCGAGAATGCACCTCAAGCCGCTGAAGTCAGTCAGAGAGGAGGCGGAAGCCGATCCGCTGATCGCCATTGCAGGCGGCGGTGGCGTGAACCTTTTCAATTCGATGGGAAACCCCTGGACGGCCGATTATCTCAAAATAACAGGCGAGCTGGATGTGGATCTGCGAAGCAATATAGCCGCGGAAGCGCGCGCCAAGATCGTCTACGAACGCCTGATCGACTTCTGCCGCGATCCGGGAACCAAGGATGCGCTGCAGTTCCTGATGACGAGAGAGATCACTCATATGCGTGCTTTCGCGCTGGCCCTCGAAAGCATGGGCAAGCCGCCGCTGAGCGTCGGCAGGATTGCGCCGACAGCAGGACTGGTCGATCAGTTCTTCAACGATTCCACGGGTCAAGGGGATTTGGGTGAGGTTGACACCCGCGGTCCATGGAATGAAGGAGAACCCTGGGAATTCGTGGAGGCGCCGGCCTTCCAGGATCTCCCGGGCGCTGAAAACGCCGGAAGGGCAATCCGCGCTCAAAGCGCTCCCCCTGAAGGAGCAGAAGCGATTCAGGAGGTCCTTGTGGACGAGCTCCGTGACCTGCTGCATGCGGAGAAGCAGCTGTTGAAGGCGCTTCCAAAGATGCAGAAAGCCGCGCGGACGCAGCAGCTCCAGACCTTGCTGCGCAACCATCTTGCGGAGACGGAGGCGCAGGTCGAGCGTTTGAACGAATGTCTGCGCATCCTTGGCACCTCGGCTCGCGCCAAGCCATGCAAGGGCATGGCCGGCCTGGTTGAGGAAGGCGAGGAAGTGATGGCGGAAGGCAAGAAAAAGGAAGACGCTCCCGCTGATCTGGCTTTGATCGGAGCGGCGTTGCGGGTCGAACACTACGAGATTGCCGCCTACACCACCGCTCGCAATATGGCACTTCAACTAGGGCAGCCGGCGGTCGCGCAATTGCTAATGCTGTCGCTGGGTGAAGAGCAGAATGCCGGCCAGTTGCTGGATCAGGTTGCCCAACCCCTAATGTCGGAAGCGAGAATGCCAAGTAGCGTCCTTCTGACAGTTTAGCCCTGCGCGGCGAGGAACGCGTATTGGTCAGCGACGGCGAGGCAACCATCTGAAGCCGATGCCGAGAGGGCTTTTTCCTACACTCAAAGTTGCTGCAGATGTCACCGCGCGAAAAAACGCGCGGTGACATCTGCATGGAGTGCGTCAGCATCTCAAGGGGATACCTTGTTCACCGTCCATATTAATGATGTGCATCATTAATAAGTAAGCTATAATGACGGTTGCCATCATAGCTGGAAATGGACGTGGAAAGGACCGTGACGTGCGGATCACCAAGGAACAGAAGCAGGAAAACTACGACCGGATTATCGCCACCGCGTCAGAGCTGTTTCGCGAGCGTGGATTCGATGGAGTGGGCGTCGCGGAATTGATGGAGCGCGCGGGGCTCACCCATGGCGGCTTCTACAATCACTTCCGCTCCAAGGAGGAACTGATCGCCGAATCGACCGAGAACGGGTTGAACGAGACCTTGCAGCGCTATGCCGGTTACGACGTCCTCGACGTCATGGAGCTTTATCTCGCACGCGATCACCGGGATGGGCGCGGCCAGGGGTGCACGGCCGCAGCACTGAGTTGCGATGCCGCCCGACAGCCTGAGACAACAAAGGCTGTTTTCGCTGCAGGAATAGACAAGCTGGTGCGCGCAGTGGAGGGTGGCATTGCGCAACGTCACGCTTCCGGCGCCGGCCGGCGCGCCCAAGCCATCGCTATTCTCGCTCAAGCCGTTGGCGCAATCGTGCTTTCGAGGGCCTGCCCGAACGATTCTCCCCTGGCTGACGAACTGCTCGACGCCTGCCGCGCGGATTGCCGCGACGCCATTGAGAACCGGATGCGGCAACGATAGGGCCACGCATCCGCCGGCGCGATGTTCGTCAATTCGCGACGGCGATGACCACCTTGCCTTTGGCTCGCCCGGTCTCGACATAGGCCAGCGCATCCTCCGTCTTCTCAAACGGGAACACCTTGTCGACGACCGGCCGGATCACGCCTTGTTCGATCAGGCGGGCAATCTCACCCAGCTGCCGCCCCTCGGCGCGCATGAACAGGAATGAATAAGCGACGCCGAGACGCTTGGCCTTTCTGCGAACTCCTCGGCTGAGCAGCCACAGTACCAGCTTCAGGAACAGATTGAGGCCGAGCTCCCTGGCGAATGCCGGATCGGGCGGACCGGAAATAGAAATGAGCCGGCCACCCGGCTTCAGCACGCCCAGCGACTTTTCGAGCGTCTTCGGATCCTGGCTGTTCAGCACCAGATCGTAGCCCGACAAGATCTTTTCGAAATCCTGCGTCTTGTAGTCGATGACCACGTCCGCCCCGAGACTTCTCGCCAGCTCGGCATTTTCAGCACTCGTCGTCGTCGCAACCGCCGCGCCGAGGTGTTTGGCGAGCTGAATGGCGAACGTCCCGACACCGCCGGAACCGGCCTGAATGAAGACTTTCTGGCCGGGCTTTATCTTGCCCACCTCGACCAGCGCCTGCCAGGCGGTCAACCCGACAAGCGGGACGGACGCCGCTTCGCTCATGCTGAGGTTGCTTGGCTTCAGCGCCGCATCGGCTTCATCGATGGCAATGAATTCGGCGAATGTCCCGACGCGATGATCACGCGGTCGTGCATAGACCTCGTCACCCATCTTGAACCGCCTTACCCTGGATCCGACTTTGACAACCGTCCCGGCAAGGTCATGCCCGAGGACGAAGGGCGGACGATAGGGAAGAATAAGCTTGAACTCCCCGTCCCTGACCTTGGAGTCCAGCTGGTTCACGGCGGTGGCCTTTATCCGCACGAGCACGTCATTGTCGTGCAGTTCCGGTTCCGGCAGGCTGGCGAGGCGCAGAGCGCCCTTCTTCTTGTACTTGTCAACGACGAATGCCTTCACGGGGCCTTCTCCTGTTGCGGCGTCAGGTATCGAGGAAACGATAAAGCCATCGGCACTAATCGGCGTGGACCTCAAGTGGCAGAAGACGACCCTCGTTCCGCCAATCTTTAATGACGTTTATCATCATAAATGTTTAATGATATCCGTCATCAAAGTTGTCAAGCAGATATTTCTGAACCGGCGCCTCATGCGAATTGCGGCAACCTGTCCGATGCGCGCAGCGAAACGCATGCACCTTCGGCCAGGCAACCCACCATTAACCTTCGAGGTTCAAAGATATGTTTGGAGGTGCCGGTGCGCTTGGTCGATGCCGGCGAGCCGACCTCTCAACTCCGCCCGAATGAATTGTGGCGGTTTCGACCACCGCCGGGGACGATGCGGTTCTGCGAGCCGGCCATGAGGGCTCTTCACCCAACAGGAGCCGTTCTATGCCCCGCATCCGACCGACCAGACCCCAGATGGAGATATTGGGTTGGCTCGCGATCTTCCTGCTTCTCTTCTGCCTCTCCTGGCGCTTCCAATGGCATGAAGAGCTGGATGAGTTTATCGAGCGGCATCACCGCTATCCGCTGGACCATGCGCTGCTTGCCCTGAATATCTCCGGGTTTTTGGGACTCATCTATTCCGCACTCAGGATCCGGGATCTTTCGAGAGAAGTCGCTCGCAGGCTGCAGGCCGAGAAGAATGTTGACTGGATTGCCTGCCACGACACGCTGACCGAGCTGCCGAACCGCAGATTTCTGGAATCCGTATGCGCGCAGGCGATGAACGAACGAACGGCAGAAGAAACCTATGCCGTGTTCAGCATCGATCTCGACGGCTTCAAGAAGGTCAACGATCTCCTGGGGCACGATCACGGTGACGCTGTGCTCAAGACCGTCGCCCAGCGGCTCTCGTCGCTCTTCCCTCGCGATCACGTTTTTCGCCTCGGGGGAGATGAGTTTGTGATTCTGGCGCGGCGGGTCGGAAATGCCGATCTTGTCGCCTTGGGAAACCGCATCGTCAGTGCGATCGGAAAGCCGTTCACCTTCAATGGTGCTGCCGTCGATCTCGGCGCCAGTGTCGGCTTTGCACTTTATCCCGAGAATGGCGATGAGCTCGGTCAAGTCATCCGGCATTCGGATTGCGCGATGTATGTCGCAAAAAAGCAGGGCCGCAATCTGGTGAAGTCTTTCGTGCCTTCGATGCAGGACGAGCTGGCGAAGCGGATCAGGACAGAAGGCGATCTGCGGGCGGCCATCCGGAAAGCCCAGATCGTTCCCTATTACCAACCGCTCGTGGACCTCAAGGCGAACAAGATCATCGGCTTCGAGGCGCTGGCGCGCTGGAAAACGGCCTCCGGCGAATTCATCCCGCCGAGCGAATTCATTCCGGTCGCGGAGGAAGCCGGGCTGATCGTCGAATTGACGGACCAGCTGCTTCGCAGGGCCTGCACCGATGCGCTTTCCTGGCCAAGCGAGCTTGTCCTGTCCTTCAATCTTTCTCCGATCCAACTGAGCGACCGGTTGCTCGGCTTACGAATTCTGAAGATTTTGGGCGATGTCGGCCTGCCCGCGCACAGGGTCGAGCTTGAGGTGACGGAGAGCGCCATTATCCAGGACGCGGTTACCGCACGGATTGTTCTCGACGATCTGGTGAATGCCGGGGTCAAGATTGCTCTCGATGATTTCGGAACGGGCTTTTCCAGCCTCTCCCAGCTGTCCAGCTACCGGTTCGACAAGATCAAGATCGACAGGAGTTTCGTCGCCTCGTTCGAGACCAATGACAAGCAGGACAAGGTGATCAAGGCCATCATCGCGCTCGGCGCCGGACTGGGCGTGGCGATTACCGCCGAAGGAATCGAAGAAGAGAGCCAACTCCAGCGGCTTCAGGACCTCGGCTGCGACATCGGCCAGGGATACCTGCTGGGCAGGCCTGCGCCCATCGAGGAGATCGCCGCAGATCAAGCCGGCGGCAGGATTCTGCAGCGGCGTTGATGGGATGATGCGATCTTGGATCGGGCCGAAAGAGGCTCGATCAAGCGCGGTGCAGATCGTGCAACAGCCCCTTGCGCCCGGCAACGCCGCCTTTTCTCCACGTTGATCGTGAGGGCTCCGACCTAACCCGCACCCGGAGATTTACCGTCGATTTCGACTTCCGCTTCGCAATTCACCGGCGCATTCAGCGGGATGGCCATGCCGATAGACGAGCGGGCGTGCGCGCCGACATCTGGACCATAGAGCGCCAGGATCAGGTCGGAATAGCCGTTTGTGACCAGCGGCGTCTCATTGAACCCTGGCGCAACATTCACCATGGCGAAAACGCGCAGCCACGCCGTGACCCGGTCGAGATCTCCGAGAGCCCGCTTGAGACTGGCGAGATGGGCCAGGGCAACGAGGCGCGCCGATGCGTAACCCTGCTCCGGAGAAACCTCGGCCCCGACCTTGCCCAGCGGTTTTGCCAATGTCCCATCCGGATTGGAGGCGACGTGACCCGAGATATACGCGCGGGTGCCGCGCACCCGTACCCAGGCAAAGGGCAGTTTCAGGCCGTCGCGAACCTTCAAAGGTTCGGGCAATTGCAGACCCATTTCGGCCAGACGTTGTTCGATGATGGCCATAATGTACCTCCCATGCGGTTAGATCGCGCAAAGCGGACAGCGGTTTTGCGATAGCGACGCGCACCTTACGGCACGATCTCGTCAAGCTCCGGCATCAGAACGACGCTCTCGTTCGCCGCCGGATCGTTGCGGGCGCCGAGGAATTCGGCGTCTTCCGGGCTGCGATTGACAGCCACGTGCGGAACGCCGGCCGGAATGAACAGGTAGTCACCGGGGCGGACCATTTCGCAGCGTTCGAGCTTCGCCCCTGACCAGATTTCGATCTCCTGGCCGCCGGTCATGAGAAGGGCGGTTTCGTGTCCCTCGTGGCGATGGGCGCTGGTACGCCTGCCTGCGGGCAGCGAAATCGTCCCGAGCCACAGCATCGTCGATCCGACGCTCTGTGCCGAGACGCCCGATCGGTAGACGGATCCCTGCTGCGCGACATGGCTGCCGCTGCCGCTCACGACTTTAGCGGTTCCTGCATAAGGATTTTTCGGTTGCGTTGCCTGGTTCGTCATCGCGCTCACCATTTCGACCGTTGCATGGGAGCAGACTCTGCGTGCTCGGCCGCCGCAAGTCCTGAAGAGCGGCCGAAAAATTCCGAAAAACGGCGAAATCGGCGTATCATAGCCGGCCATGAACACCCCCCACCTCGCATTCGGCCACTTCGAGTTCAGCGCCGAGAATGGATGCCTGCTTCGTGACGATCGGCCTGTCGCCGTTGGCGCCCGCGGCGCTTCACTGCTTGCCGTTCTGCTGGCGGCACAAGGGGGCGTCGTCGCCAAATCGGCGCTGATGGATGCCGTTTGGCCGGGATTGGCCGTCGAGGAAAGTAATCTTTCCGTTCAGATTGCTGCCCTTCGCAAGCTGCTCGGCCCGGCACCGGACGGCGGCGAATGGATCATCACCGTCCCACGGGTCGGCTACAGGTTTTCCGGCCGGGTGGAGAGCGCAAGCGAGGGGACCGACAGCGGGTGGCATGCGCAAGCCGGATCGAAGCTGGGGATCGCAGTGCTGCCGTTCGACAATCTGTGCGGCGATGCCGAGAAGCAATATCTGGCCGACGGTATCGCCGACGACCTGATCACAGCGCTCACCCGGTTCAGATGGCTGCGCGTCGCCTCACGCGGGGCGAGTTTCAAAGACAGGTCCGGCTCCAGGGATCCGCGCGCCGTCGGGCTCGAACTCGGTGTCAATTTTCTGGTGGATGGAGCTATCCGGTATACCGGCGACCGGATCCGGATATCGGTGCACCTCGCCGAGGCGGGCAAGGGCGCGACCGTCTGGTCCGAACATTACGATCTTCAGCTGGCCGAGATATTCGCGGTGCAAGACGCGATCGCCGAGCGGATCGCCGCGGCGGTCGAACCGGAGCTGCTGTTGCGCCACGGGCTTGCGGTCGCTCCCCACACCGGCAACATCACGGCCTGGGACCTTGTCCGGCAAGGCACGTTCAATTTCCACAAGGTCTCACGGCCGACCCACCTTCTGGCAAGACGATTTTTCCGCGAGGCCGCCGAGCTCGACCCCATGCTTCCGGAGGCGCAGATCTGGCGGGCGCGGGTCAATGCGGGCCTCATCGCCTATGGCTGGACGGACGATCCTGCCGCGGATGGTCAGGAAGGGCTAACCGCCGCCCTGCGGGCGATCTATCTCGACGCGCGAAACCCCTATTCGCACTATGCGCTGGCGATCGTGTCGGCCTATACGGGCCGAGCCGACCAGGCGATCCTCGCCGCGGAACGGTCGATCGAGCTCGGCTCGAGCTTCGCCCTCGGGCATCTCGTCCTTGGCATGGCCCGGCTCTTTACCGGTGATGCGGCCGGCGCACGCAAGCCTTTGTCGCGCGGCCTGGAACTCAATCCGCATGATCCGCAGAATGGGGTCTGGTTCAGTCTGCTGATGCTTGCACAGTACTTTTCGGGAGACGTCGAAGGGGCGCTCGACGCGGGGCGTGCGGCGTTAAAGGCGCGGCCCGACTGGCCGGCGCTGCTGCGCATACACGCGTGCTGCCATATGGCGCTGGGACATATTGAGCAGGCTCGCCGATTTGCCGCTGCTGCCAGCGGCCTGCCGGAAGCCGCTGGCGATGCGCTTGGGCCGTTCAGAGAGGGCAACACGGAATGGGCGGCCCGTCTTGAGCAGTTGCTGCGTGAGGCCGAACTTTAACACCGCCTCTGCCGGCGGGCTACGGGCGACGTCGTCCGGCCAGGACTTCTGCTCTGCCAACGTCATCCTGACCCATTCCGAAAGCGCGATGCAGCGCACCCGGCATGAGCAAATGCGACCGGATGAGAATTTTCGGAGAACCGGCGAAAGGCGGTTGCACTCGCATTCTTTATCAGTCATTCTAGAACGATCAATAAAGAATCGAGGCGAGTGTGGGCAGACCGCGGGAATTCGATGAGGAGGCGGTGCTGAAGGGAGCGATGCACGTCTTTCGCAAACACGGATATCAAGGTGCGTCGATCCGAGACCTCGAAGAGGCGACAGGCCTCAAAGGCGGAAGCATCTATCACGCCTTCGGCGACAAGGCCGGGCTCTTCGACGCGGCGTTCAGACATTACAATCGGGCGGTCCTGGAGGGGCGGCTCGAGCGATTTGCGCCGCCGGGGAGCGGCCTTAAAGGCTTGCGCGAACTGTTCCTTTCACTGCTGCATGAGCCCGACAATGGCTCCCTGGGCTGCCTGATCACCAACATGGCTGTGGAGTTCGGCGGTGACGTCAAAACGCATCCCCGTGTCGAGGCAGCGCTCGGTCTTCTTCGCAGCACGTTCCGCTCGAGGCTCGGCGAGCCGCCGAGCTTGGCCCGAGACACGGACAGAACCAAGGCCGACAGGACAGCTGTCCGCCTCCTTGCCTTCTATCAAGGCCTGCTCGTGCTCATTCGCGGCGGCGAAGACAAGGCGAGCCTGCGGCAGGCGATCGAAGACGAATTCAATCAACTGGAGACACTGTTATGACGCCTGAGGCGCTATGGAATCGATATGCGGCCATCTGGTCGCTGGACGCTGACGCACGCGAGCCGGAAATGTTGGCATGCCTCGCCGACGATGTGACCTATTGCGATCCGAATGGAGCGATCGCGGGGCGAGCCGGCCTCTCGGCTTACATGGCCGGCTTCAAGGAGAGCGTACCGGCAGGCCGGTTCATAATATTGAGTGTCCTCCATCACAATGAACGTTCGCTGGCACGCTGGGAACTGCGCCACGAGGACGAGACCGTCCTGCAAACGGGGACAAGCTTCGCGGCGATGTCCAATGGCCGGCTCAGCGCGATCACCGGCTTCTTCGATCCTCTGGCAGGGCAGCACCATGGGTAGCGAGGCGACACGCAGCCTGGCGCTCGAATTTGCGAGCCAGATCGCCCCACCGGGCGCCATCGATGTCCGGCGGTTCTTCGGCGGATCCGCCCTCGTCCGAAACGGCGCCCAGTTCGGGTTCGTCATGAAAGGCATATTGTATCTGCGCGTCGACGCCGCAATGCGCGCGGAATTCGAGGCAGATGGCTCGGAACCGTTCAGCTACCGCGCTGCTGGAAGGGATGTGACGGTTCGCCGCTACTACGCAGTGCCGGCGCATGTGATCGACGATCCATCGCTGTTGCGCGGGTGCTCGCAGCGCGCATTTGACGCGACCCCTGCCCGGCCGCAAACGCTCAAACACGATCCTCGCTGTCACCCCGAGAAAGAGGCTTGAAATGGCTGATGATCGATAGTGCGTGCGCATCAGCATGCGGCAGGCGCGCGTAAGTCGAAGAGGGGCGGATGTCTAAAGACTTGGCCGATTTAGGGGCAAGTCATTTAGCGGTCACCGACGCACAGTAGGTGAAATAACTCTCATACAAATCAGCCGAACCGCCTCCTATCGACCACTCCGATACGCTGACGTGGGTTCGGCCGGCTCCGGATCCGACAACCTCGATGATGGTCTGGAATTTATCCTGCGAACCCTGAAGGAACCTCACTTGTTTGGTATCGCCGTGGTCTTCGCGAAGCCAATACTGGCCAGACAGATACTTAGCTGCACAGCTGGCTATGGCTTTATAGTCGCCGCTCACTTCAACATCGGCAAAATGCTGGACTACGGTATCGCAGCCGCACAGCGGGATAACGACCAAAGATGCCGCCAAACGCTTCCACCAGTTCACCAGACCTACCGGTTCAACCATATATTATTTCCACGCAGGGCCAGGAGGAAGGCTCAAATTTCCCCGGCCGACGGCCCCCAGACATCCGTCAGTGCGAAGCCGCCGGGATGTGGGTCGAAGGGGTCGAGCGCCACCTGGGTCAGGCCGAAGGTGAAGCCGCGGCCGGTGATGGTGGGGATGACCGCCGGGCGGCCGGCAACCTCGGTCACCGCCTGCAGCCCGACCTCGAACTGCGAGCCGATGATCGATTTCGAGGTGAAGATGTCGCCGATTTTCGCCCTGCCGCGGGCATGGAGCGCGGCGAGATTGGCGGAATTGCCGGTACCGCAGGGCGAGCGGTCGGCCCGGCCCGGCCACATGGTGGTGCAGGTGCGCACCGTGCCGTCGGCTTCGGTATCGCGGAACATCACATAGGCGACGCCCGAAATTGCCGGGATTTCGGGATGGACGACCTTGATGTCGCGGTTGATCAGCTCTTTCAGGATCATGCCGGCCTGGACGAGGCCGGCGGCATTGGCCTTCTCGATCGTGAGACCGATCTGGCCGACATCGACGAGGGCATAGAAGATGCCGCCGTAGCAGAGATCGGCTTTGATCTTGCCCCAATGCGGCGTGTCGATCGTGACATCGAGCTCATGCACGAAGGACGGCACCATGGTGAGCCGGACCTTTTCGCAGCGGCCGTCGCGGCAGGTCGCGGTCGCCTTGACGAGGCCGGCTGCGGTTTCCAGCGTGACGATCGTTTCCGGCTCCTGCATCTCGACAATGCCGGCTTCGAGCAGCGCCGTCGTCACGCAGATCGAGTTCGAGCCGGAGCTCGCATGCGCCTGGTCGGGCTGCAGGATGATGAAGGCGGCGTCCGCTTCCGGATGACGCGCCGGCAGCAGCAGATTGACCGAGCCGATCGGAGCGCCGCGCGGCTCGAGGCAGAGGAAGCGGCGCAGCTCGTCGCCCTTCGGATCGGTGTTCAGCCAATGCAGCTGGGCGGCGATGGTATCGCCCGGGATTTTCGGTACGCCGCCGATCGCGACGCGGCCGATCTCGCCCTCGGCATGGACATCCAGCAGCTGGATCGTGCGTTTCCATCTCATGTCGAAACCTCCGGTTCTGAAGCAACGGCTCTCATTCAGTATCGGTCGATGCGGAACGGGCGCATGTCGATCGGCGGCTCTGTGCCGCTCACCATATCGCCGATCAGCCGCGCTGTCGTCGGGGCATAGGTCAGGCCGAGATGGCCGTGGCCGGTCGCATAAAAAACACCCGGCATTTTCGACGACGGCGAAATGATCGGGATCGTATCGGGCAGCGCCGGGCGGTGGCCCATCCAGTCCGTCGCCTCCTCGAGCTTCAGCCCGGGCAGCGCCCGCTGGGCGTGGCGCACCAGCACCCGCGGGCGGCGGAAGTCCGGCGCGGCATCGAGACCGGCGAGTTCGACATTGCCACCGACACGAATGCCGCCCGCCGTCGGCGTCACCATGAAGGCGCGCGCCGGCCAGATCATCGAATAGCGCATGGAGATGCCCGGCTTCATGATCTGGGTATGATAGCCGCGCTCGGTTTCGAGCGGGATCGGCTCGCCGAGCTTTTCGGCCAGAAAACGGGTGTGGACGCCGGCGGCGAGCACCACGGAATCGGCCTCGAGGCGGCCGCCATCTTCCAGGAGGACGACGACGGCGCCATCGCCCTTGCGCTCGATGTTCCTGACGGCGCCGGAGACAAAGGCCGCGCCCGCGACCTTGGCCGCCTCGGCCAGCTTGACCACCAGCCGATAGGGATCGCGGATCGACTTGTTGTCGGGCAGCAGCACCGCCTTGGCGATGGCAGGCGAAAGGGCCGGCTCATAATATTGGATGGCGCCGTTGCTCAAGACTTCGAATTCGAGGCCGTAGCGCTGCATCATGGCGAGGTGGCCGCGGTCGGCGGCAAATTCCGCTTCCGTCTCGTAAATCGCCAGACACCCCTCCTCCGTCATCAGCTCGGAGGCGCCGATCGCCTGCAGCATCTGCCTGAAATCGCCGAGCGCACGCTCAGACAGGCTCATGCCGGCATCTTCGATTTGTCGGAGGCGCGACGGGCGGCCGGCGGCGAGGAAGCGCAGGAACCAGGGCAGCATTTTTGCTGCATAGGAGGGCCGCAGCCAGACCGGACCTTCGGGATCGAGCAGCCAGCCGGGCATTTTCTTCCAGGTCGAAGGACCGGACCCGGCGGCAAAATCGAGCGCGATGCTCGCCATATTGCCGAAGGAGGTGCCGCGTCCCGGCTCGCCCTTGTCGACCAGCGTCACCTGATAGCCACGCCGCTGCAAGTCGAAAGCAATGGAGGCGCCGATCACCCCCGCGCCGACGACAACAACCCTCTTCTTCGTTTCTTCAGCCATGCCATCAACCCAACCGCACGGCAGACAAGAGCGCCGCTTCGTCAACCTGATATATCAGATCAGCGGTGATTGCCTAGAGAATTTCTGTTTTCTCCGATTGATGGAAATTCTCTATCTCTTTGTTTCCTCGCAATTTCATGGGAAGTCGCTTTGCGCCTTCCCCGGCAAAACCGCTGTACACTTTTGCTGAAATTGCTCTGTGGAATTTTCACTGGGTTTCAGGCAGGCCGGCGCCAACACTGTCGCCGACCGAACCGACGGTATTATCGACCGACTGGCCGAGACGCTTCAGCTGGGCGTCGTAATTGCGCCTTGTGCGCGGATCGAAGATGGCGATCGGCGTGCTGACGGCGACGCCGACGGCACTTCCGGCGGTCTGGGCAGCGCCCATCGCCACGGCGCCGACGGCCTCGCCGAGGCCGACATTGGAATCGGTGATCGTCTGGCCGGCGATCAGCCGGTCGCCGATCAGCTTCACCACTTCCGGGCTTTCGGCGAATTTGCCGTGGTTCAGCCGGTCGCCGCCCTTGAGCTTGGTGAGATCGAGCACGGTGATGCCGGCCGCTTCGAGCTTGCTGCGATAGGGCTCGGCCGAGGGGTCGATCTGGCCGAGGCGGTCGATATTGCCGGAGATGCGCCGCGACAGCGCCAAGGCGCGATCGTCCTGTGAGACGAAGATGGTGAAATGCGGCTTGTCCTTGCCGAGGCTTGCGAACTGGCGGCCGAAGACGTCGACATCGAGATCCGGCGAGGCGAGGATGACATTGTTGATCTTGCCGGCCACCTGGCCGTTGCGGATCGCCATTTGTCTCAGCGCTTCGACGGTAAGCCAGGTGCCCATCGAATGCGCCATGATGGTGATGTCGCTGACGGCGGGATTGGCGGCGGTGCGGGTCAGCAGTTCCTCCAGCGCGTCGCGGGAATAGTTGGTGCTTTCCTTGTCGTAATTGTAATCGAAGATGCTGGCGCGCGACGGCCAGGTGAAGACGACAGGGGCGACGTCGGCATGCGAATCATGGACGATCTGGGCGAAGCGGTAGACGGCATCCTCGTAACGATTGTTGAAACCGTGCACGAAGACCAGCACGCGGCGGCTTTTTGGCATATGGCCCTTCAGCCAGCTCTCGCCCGCCCGCTCGCCTTCGAGCGGATCGACGGACACGGTGACGAAATCGCGCAACGGGTCGGCCGGCAAGCGCTTTGGCCATTGCACCTGGCCGACCTTGCGATTGGCATCCGGCGGAATGGAGACATCGACGGCATTGACGGTGAGCCCGGTGCCGCGTTCGCCGGAGAAAAGCACGGCGGGATTGTCGTCGGCAGCCCGCGTCGTCGCCACCAAGAGATCGACCTTCGGGGTGCCGGGCGGCACCGTGCCGGCCGCCTGCATGACGCCGACCGGCCTGCCGCCGCAGCCGGCGAGCACAAGCGTTGCAACCAGAAGACCTGTCAGGGCCGCATGCGGGGCGCGCCATTTGCCGATCATGACCAAACTCCAACCGGTGCGCGCACCGGACAGAGGGGCGCCCGTTCAATTAGTCCGACGATGCTTGCCGAGTCAAACCGCGCGTGGCGAAGAACCTGCTGGGAAAAAGAAAAGAGCCTGGCGCGGGAGGAGGTGCGCCAAGCTCTTGATCCTGACTGACAACTGGGAGGAGGAGTGTTGTCAGTCCGATGTAAGAGCGCTGGGAGGAGGAGTGCGCTGCTTACGGAGATATAGATAGCCCATTCATTTGATCGGGAATAGCGAAAATACCGCAATGCAGCAATGCACCCAGCGCAATGCTTGCCCTCAAAACACCAGATCGCCGCCTCATTTTGCGGCATCTTTGACCGGATGGTCAAATTCTGCTGAAAAATAAGGCCGCGCTGATCGCCGATGGCTGACACCAGCCCGAGACCCCTCCCAACCCTCCCCACAAGGGGGAGGGACTAAGCCGCAGCACCCGGCGTGACCAAAAGAACAGTTCTACCGGCTGCTCCCGTTCTACAGTTTGGTATGATGGACGTTGTGTGAAGCGGCGCGGCATCGCAGCCCCTCCCCCTTGTGGGGACGGGTCTTGGACTGGGCCAGCCATCGGCTGCCGTCGCCCCTTAAGCCGCCTTGAACAGCTTCCGGCCTTCGGCATCCAGCGCCGAGAACTCATCATCCGACAGCGCGATGTCGACGGCCGCGACGTTTTCTTCCAGGTGCTTGACCTTGGAGGTGCCGGGGATCGGCAGCATGACAGGGCTGCGCTTCAGCACCCAGGCGAGCGCGATCTGGCTCGGCGCGGCATTGTGCTTTTTGGCGATCGTGTCGAGCAGCGAGCCTGATTTGGCGAGGTCGCCGGCGGCCAGCGGGTACCAGGGGATGAAGCCGATATTGTGCTTGGCGCAATAATCGAGCACGTCCTCGCTGGTGCGATCGACGAGATTGTAGCGGTTCTGGACGGTGGCGACCTTGAAGTGCTTCGAGGCCGCCTCGATTTCGGCGACGGAGACTTCGCTCAAGCCGGCATGACGGATGAGACCGGCATCGAGCAGCGACTTGATCGCGTCGAACTGCTCCCTGGCCGGCACTTTCGCATCGATGCGGTGCAACTGCCAGAGATCGATCTGCTCGACCCCGAGATTGCGCAGGCTCTTATGCGCCTGCTGGATCAGATATTCCGGACGGCCGACCGGCAGCCAGATGTCGGGGCCGTGGCGGGTCAGGCCGCCCTTGGTGGCGACCACGGACTTGCCGCCATAGGGATGCAGCGCCTCCTTGATCAGCCATTCGGAGACATCGGGACCGTAGGAATCGGCCGTATCGATGAAATTGACGCCGAGCTCCGGCAGGCGCTTCAGTGTGCGGATGGATTCGGCGTGATCTTCGGGCTCGCCCCAGATGCCCTTGCCGGTGACGCGCATGGCGCCGAAACCGAGACGATTGACCTCGATCTCGCCGCCGATCCTGAAAGTGCCTGACTTGGCTGCGTTGTGACTGGCCATGATCTTTCCTCTCTTGGTCAATGGAATGGTTGAACGTCAGCTGGAAGGCCGAAAGCCGCCTGGATCCAGTCGCCGCAAACGCGCATGTCTGCCCGCCCTGGCGAGGCCAATGGCTGGCCGCAGCAGCAGCGGCAAGCGGCCGCTGGGACGCTTGAGATATAGGACGGCGCCACGGAGATAACAGGGATGGCGCCGGAGCGGCGATAGGAATGCCGGCGGCGCTTGCGTTTCGCCTGCGGGTCAGCCGCCTGTTTCGCCGGAAAAGGCGGCGACGTCGATGTCGGCGTCGCTGTCCCGATATCGCAGGCGCTCGCGCGAGAGTTCGAGCGGCTTGCGGCGGGAAATGCGGTAGACGGAGGCAGGCGGCAGGTTGCGCACCGTGCCGCCGATGCGCACGGCCTTGAGGCCGAGGCGGTCGAGGATCGGCCGCGGCACCGGGCAGCGCGGGCCATAGGTGAACTGATAGACCGCCCCGCCCGGCCGCATATAGGTGAAGACGCCGGCAAGGATCGAGGCGATCTTGCGCGGCGACATGGACAGAAGCGGCAGGCCGCTGATGACGGCGCCGACCGGTTCGTCCTCGAAAATATCGGCCTGGGCAAGGTGGGCGGCATCCATCTGCAATACACGCGCCGCCGGGAACCGCGCCTGCAGCGCGTCAATAAACTCAGGCCCATATTCGATTAGGGTGAGATCGGCCTCGCTGACGCCGCGGGCGAGCAGCGCCCGGGTGAACACGCCGGTGCCCGGGCCGAGCTCGATGATCGGCCCATCCAGTGCGGCAATTTCGCTGGTCATGATTCTGGCCAGGGAATCCCCCGACGGCGCGATCGCCGCCACCCGCAGCGGGTTGCTGATCCAGGAGCGGAAAAAATGCAGGAAATCGGAGCATGCAGCCTTTGCGGTCATGACTGTTCCACCTGTCTGAAATTCAATTGAGTATCAACGCGACCATCGCGGCCAGCATGGCAATTCCAAGGCAGAGACGTCAATCGCCTGTGTATGCCGGCGTTTGCGACGATTTTTCCATCGGCGCCCGGCCTGTTTCCGCATCCATGCCTATCTCCGGGCAGCGTCCCTATGGAAAAGGGGGGCCCGAAAGCCGCCCCTTTCCCGATCGCAGGGCCTCAATAGTTGCAGCCGGAGCTGCTTGTCGGGTTGAAGCCGAGCTTGCAATCCATGTTCAGCGGCTTCTTCGGGTTCATCATGTAAGGTGAAGCCATGGTGTCGGGGCCGCGCTCGCCGATCGAGCCGGTGGTGCGCCGGTCGTGCTGCATCTGGGTTTCTTGCTGGGCAACCGGCTGCTTGACCGCGCCCTGCTGTGTCGCACTCGACTGGAGGGGAGCCGCTTCGGCCGAGAACCAGGAAAGGCCGAGCATTGCACCGATGACCGCAGCCGCCAGGCCGCTCTTGAACGTCGTGATCATGATCGTCTCCTTGGGAGGATTTCGGGGAATTTACGCCGAGGAGTTAGGAAGCGGATCTGTCACATACTACGGCACTGCAACAGGGGTCACGAATATGTGAGCGGGCGCCCTGATCGAGAAAGAGGCGGCTCGTCGCCGCCTCTTTCCTTTGCCGGCTCAATAGCCGTTATCGCAGGGCATGCTGCCGGAACCGATCGATCCAGAAAACGTAGGGTTGCACATTGGCGGAGCCGCCGGCCTGTTCACGGGCTGGCGGATGATCGAGCCGGTCGTGCCGGGTTCGACGCCGAAAGCGGCCAGCGGATACCAATAGCCATCGGAATGGCGGCGGGTGCCGGGACGTTCCGTGGCAAAGCCCCGATAGCCGTGCCAGGTGCCGGCATGTGCCTTATATTGCACCGTTTTCGCATCTGAAAGGCTTGGCGAGACGATGGGCGGCCGAAGTGTCGGAATGGGTGCGGCCGCAGCCGGAGCGATCGCCGCGAGGGCGACAAGGGTGCCGAGGGCGGCGGTCAAAGGGGCAAGGCTGACTCTCTTCATGATAAACCCTCCTTCGTGGATTTACCCTGCGAAAATGCCTTTGTGACGGGTGGGGTTCCGCGATCACGCGCGGCTTCCGAAACTCGTGATTGCAGGCGATCCGGCGTGACCTTATCGCGAAAAAATGTGAAAAGCCGCAATCAGGCGAAGGGCGCCGACGGAGCCGGCCAGGAATCATGAATTCTCTGTTCTCAATTCGCGTATAATGTGGGGTAGCCCTGGCCGGAGAGGCAGGCGACATATTGGCGATGGGCGGCGGCGCGAGCAATCGTTTCCGCTTCCAGCGCATCGGCCTGCGCATATCCGGTCAGCTGGGCGCGCAGCTCGTACTGGCGCTTCGCCTCGTCATACATGGCATTGCCGTCGGTCATGCACAGGCTGTGTGCAACGGCCGGCGGATTGACCGGCACGCCGACGGCCAGCAGCACCGGCTCGTTGGCATGGTCGATGCAGCCGGCAAGAGCCGCCATCAAGGCCACGGCGCCGACAGCCCGAAAAATTCCCATCGCCATGCATTCCTCCGGCCGAAAGCGCGTCAAACATCGTCACGCTCGCGGATACACCCGCAAGGTTGCGCGAAACTAGGCATGCCGGCAGCAGGCACCTGCGCTGCTGGCTTCTGATCCGATCTTGCGGGTTCATGAGGCATTCCCCACCAGAATCTATATAGCACTGCGGAATCCCGAAATTGGTTGCGGCACTGAAATCATTGACTCTTCCCTCGCCCCGAGCGCTCACGAGGCGCGGCGAATTTCGGGATCCCGAAGCGGGGGAATTTCGGGATCCCGAAGCGGCGTTTTTTTCTTCCTGCCGACCCGCCCGCGTTTGTCGGCGGCAAGCTTGCGGTCGATCTCCGACCACTTCCGGCACCTCTCCGCCGTGCACCGCCGCCAATCGTTCGTGGGCGGTGCGCCTTCATGGTCACCGACAAAGGTCAGCGTGAAGAGGTTAGGATGCGCGACACCGCTGCCCGCCCGGCCGCGGCGAACCTTGATGAGGCCCTTATAGGCCAGCTCGTCGAGGGCATCGGCGACATATTCGCCGGTGACGCCGTAGGAGACGAACTGCGGATGGGTGACGACAAGCCGGCCATTTGCCAGGGCGGCGTGGGCGGTGTGCTCGATGATGATGCGGAAGAAGGCGCGGCTGGCATTCGCGCTCAGCGACGTGAACGCCGCCGATTCCAGCAGCTGGATCGTCAACCATTGCCAGCGGAGGCTGCCGTCATCGCCTCCGCTCGGCGGCGCGGTATGTTTGCGCACGAGCGACCGCGTCTTGCCGGCACTGGTGCGGCTCTTGTCACGAGGGTTGAATTCCGCCATCAGACCCTCACCTCGGCTGCCGGCACCTCCTTCCGGGAAACGGCAGAAGAACTCGTTTTTTCAGGCGTGCGGAGGGAAAGCCCCACCCAAGCACCCACATCACCAATCACTGCAAAATTCTTCGACATTCAACATTCCATGGTTGCAACAATGAGCAATCTAGCGTAAGAACGTTTCATGAACTAGGAAAATAATCTTAGGCGATTTTGATATCACCTGACGACGGGTAATTGCGGTGGAGGCCAGAATGCGAAAGAGCGGCATGAGGGAGATGGGCGCGATGGTCTACGGCCAGCGGCTGATGGCATTGATTTCAATCTTGCTGGGAAGCGCCGTCCAGGCTTTTCCCTGCGATCAGCCAATTATGATATCGAATTGGTCGCTCTGTGCGATCGCCAATGTGAGCGACGAGGGTGGTCAGGCTGATTGGAAAGCCGTGCCTGCATGGACTCGTCAGAAAGCTATAAGCGCGTATTTCGGAAACGAGCCGCGGCTGCTGGCAAACCACGGACTCTGCAACGCCAAGTTTGAACGCGTCGTGCTCTGCCTGCCAGGATGGGACATGGGCGACCCGGATGAGTGCTCCTATCTGATTTGCAGCGGCTATTACTCATCCATGTCCGGAAAGAAAGACCGGGAAGACTTTGAGAAAGAGTTCAACTAGGTGATCTTTCGATACTTTTTGCTTTCCTGCATTGGGATTGAGAATCTAGCGGCGAAAAGAAGCGACTGCCGGAAAATAGGCGAGCCGAATATGCCGGTGTTTCACAAGCAGCTCACTGCTCGATAAAACATCGTGTTCAGGCGGCCACCTCGCCATGCCGAATGAATTGTCTTATGTGAGCAGGCGGCGGAGAATACGCAGTGGAGATCCTGCAATCATGCAAACCCTATGGAAGAAGCCGGTGACGCTGGCCCTTGAAGGCCCGGATCAGTGGGTGGTCATCCAGACGACCCAGGCCGCAACATGGGCGCTGATCGAAGACTGGCCGACCGAAGAGGGCCCTGCGCTCGACAGAGCGTGTGCGGTTTGCGCCGATGTCATATCTGGGAAACGGAGCCGGGAAGAGGCGCGGCAGGCGTTCATCGAAGCTGCGATCGAAGCCGGGATCCCTATCAAGGAATGAGGCGACGCGCCCCGGTCTAGCATTCCCGCGGCCAACCTTCCCGCCGCTTCGAGCGCATTCCCGGAAAGGCCGCCGAAGCGCACGCGCGACAGATGGTCAGTGTCCACTACTGCAGCGCGCCGATGAACTGCGACGGGATCAGGCCAGCAGAGCAATTCCTCGGCTTGGCCGGGTCGTGAAAAGCACGTGGGTGCGGCTGGAAATGGTTTAGGCCTGCCAGGCACTTTCGCACTGGACAGGCCCGCAAGCCCTTTCGGGAGGTTTCTGTTGCGTCGATGCGCGGAAGCCGATTAAAGTTTGTGATGGTTGACGAGATAGACCGCTGTTCCGGCGATGATCAATCCGGCGACGGGCATCAGCAGCAGCGAAATCATTTCCATCGTCGTCATGGCTTCATCCTTTTGAGAACCGTGCTTGCCGAGTAATGTAATGTACATGCGGTCAAAAACAAACGATGCTGACCAGCATCAGGAAAAGGGTCGGGCCGCCGGAATTATACAGGCTGGAAAAGACAGGGGCCAGGCCGCCGACCGCAAACACCGAAATGCCAATGCCGTTCAGGAAGGTCGCAAGCAATTTCAGCCGCTCATTGTGAATGGTCACTGCCAGTTTGGCGAGATCAGGATCGGTCATGGATATCTGCTGATGACGTGACGGACGGAGGCGGCAATCGCCTGTGACATTCGGAGCCGATTTTTCAAAACAGGAGGTATCAAAGGAAGGGAAAAGAATGGCGCACCCGAAGAGATTCGAACTCCTGACCCCCAGATTCGTAGTCTGGTGCTCTATCCAGCTGAGCTACGGGTGCGTGGCAGAAGCGGCGGTGCCGCTTGCGTGGGCGATCCTCTAAAGGGTCCTTTCGGACATTGCAAGAGCATTTCTGAAAAAATCGCGTCTTTGCCTGTAAGGGCCGCGCTCCGGCGAAAACCCGTCACTTCTCACCCTGGGTCCGATTGCGGTAATCGTCCAGCGAAACCGGCCGATCGGGGATCTCGATGCGGAACTGGGTGCCGACCGTCGGCTTTTCCACCAGCGCAATCGTACCGCCATGGGCGAGCACCAGTTCGCGGGCGATGGTCAGGCCGAGGCCGGTGCCGCCGGAACGGGCCGAGCCGCGGAAGGCGGCAAAGAGGTTCTGGCGCGCCTTCAGCGGCATGCCGGGGCCGGTATCGTCCACCGTGATGCTGACGACGCTGCCGACACGCTGGGCGGAGACGGTGATGCGCCGGATGGTGCCGGGGCCGCCCTCGCCCGGTGAAGTCAGCGCCTGCAGGGCGTTGCGGCAAAGATTGTGAATGACCCGGAACAGCTGCTCGCCGTCGGCATCGACCTCGAGATCGGCAGCGAACTGTTCGACAAACTCGATGCCGCTTTGCGGATCGATCGCCAGCATGTCCTTGACGTCCTGAGTCAGTCCCAGCAGCCGAACATGGCGGCGGCGCGGCGCCGATTCGCTCGCCTTGCCGTAGGACAGCACCTCTGTTGTATACCCGACGGCGCGGTCGATGGTGCGCAGCAGCTTCGGCGCGAAGCTCTTGACCATCGGATCATCGACATCGACGAGCCGGTCCGACATCAGCTGCGCGGAAGCCAATATGTTGCGCATATCGTGATTGATCTTGGAAACGGCGAGGCCAAGAGCGGCAAGGTTCTTCTGCTGCTTCAGCGTCTTCTGCAGCTCCATCTGCATCGAGGTGAGGTTGCGGCCGGCCACCGCCAGCTCGTCACGGCCACCGTCACCGATATAGATATGGGCCGGATTCTCGGGATCGGAGGAGAATTGCTGCATGCTGCCGGTCAGCCGGCGAATCGGGCCGATGAGAATGCGGTTGATCGCAAAGAAGATCAGCGTCGCCGTGAAGAGCGAAATCAGCACCGAAAGCAGCAGCACGTTGCGGGAATAGGCAAACATCGCCGTGCGCAGCGGCCGGTCCTTCATGACAACCTCGACGCCGACCTTGTTTTCACCGACCGGGCCGTAGACGCGGATCATCCTGCTGCCGCCGAAAATCAAGGTGTCGAGAGCGTCGCGGATCGCCGTCAGCGGCGGCACGTCGGTGAGGTCGTAGGATTCGTCGACGGAGGTCGGCATGTCGGTCGTTGCCAGCAGCCGCGAAGTGCCTTCCTTGCGCAGCACGATCGCCTTGGTGCCGGTCGCTTCCAGCGTCTCTTTCTGCAGGGCGCGCGGCAGCTCGATCGGCTGCAGCCCGTCGATGACGATGGCGGCGGCGGCGGCCGTGTTCAGCCTGTCCTGCAGCCAGCGCATCCGCATGCTGGCGACGGAGGGAAAGAAAATCAGGATCTCGGCGAGCATGATGAAGACGACGGTGAGCCAGAGCAGCTTGCCCGAAAGCCCGCCGAACAAGCCGGACGGGCACCGCCCCTTGGCAGCCTCGCCGGCTGCCGGGATGTCAGCCGAAGGATCTTTGCCCTGGTCTCGAACCGGCATGGTCATCTCGCCCGATCGGCAGCGCTCGCCGCCCTCACCGATGGGTTCTTATATTAGACCAAGACGCTCCGCTTTCAAATCTTTGCGAGCAGCGTCGCCTCGCCACAACAAAACGTGCGGAGGAAGCCCCCTCCCCAACCCTTCCCTACAAGGGACTAATTTGCGGCACCCGCACAGCAAATAGCAGCCTTTCCGCGGATGAAACGGCGAAGTGGGAAGTGCCGTTGCTACAGGTTGAGCCCCTCCCCTTGTGGGGAGGGGTTTGGGGCGGGGTCTTTGCCCGGCGCGGACCGGGCAAAAAAAACCAACGCCGCCCGGAGGCGGCGTTAAAAGGCGCCTGATAAGTGGCGATCAGAACTCTTCCCAGCTCTGCTCGGCTGCGGCCGCATTGCCGCCGCCGAAGGCGCGGGCGACCTTGGCGATCGCCCGGCGGGCGGGCGAGGCGACCGGCTGCCGGTGCGGCTCGTTGCGGACGAGCGCTACGGGCGTGGCCGTGTCCGACAGCTTGAAGCGGGCGATGAGGTGCACGAGCCCGTTGGCTTCGGCCGAAAGCCTGTGGGTGGCGGCGGAGGTTTCCTCCACCATCGCGGCGTTCTGCTGGGTCACCTGATCCATCTGGTTGACGGCGGTGTTGACCTCCTTGAGGCCGGTCGACTGCTCGACCGCGGCGGTGGCAATCGAATGGATATGATCGTTGATGGCGATGACGCGGGTGCCGATTTCGGACAGCGCCTCGCCGGTCGCCTGGACAAGCTTGACGCCGACCTGCACCTCGTCGCCCGACTTGGTGATCAGCGCCTTGATGTCCTTGGCGGCCGTCGCCGAACGCTGGGCGAGTTCGCGCACTTCCTGCGCGACCACCGCGAAGCCCTTGCCGGCCTCGCCGGCGCGCGCGGCCTCGACGCCGGCATTCAGCGCCAGGAGGTTGGTCTGGAAGGCGATCTCATCGATGACGTTGATGATCTGGCTGATTTCGCGCGAGGCCTGTTCGATGCGGCCCATGGCCTCGACGGCGTTGCGGACGACGACGCCGGAGCGGCCGGCATTTTCCTTGGCTTCGGACACCATGACGGTTGCTTCATGCGCCCGCTCGGTGGAGTTCTGGACGACGGCGGTGATCTCGTCGAGTGCCGCCGAGGTCTGTTCGAGTGCTGCCGCCTGCTGTTCGGTGCGCTTCGACAGGTCGTCGCTGGCATTGCGCAGCTCGGCGGTGTTGCCGTTCATCGCTTCGGTCGTCTCGCGCACTTCGCGCATCGTCGCCTGCAGCGTAACCAAGCTGTTGTTGACGTTCTGCTGCAGCTCGGCGAAGGCGCCCTGGAAGCTGCCATTCATCGTCTGGGTGAGATCGCCTTCGGCAAGGCTTGCGATGACGCGGCGGGTCTCGCCGATGCCGGCGTCGACGCTCGACAGCAGCGTGTTGATGTTGTCGGCGAACTGGTTGAGATTTTCGTCCTGATAATCCTTGTCGATCCGGTGGCTGAAATCGCCGGCCGCAGCCGCGGCGACGACGACGGACATGCTCGATTGCAGGTCGTCGCTCTTGGCACGCATCGCCGCTTCCTGGGCGTTCAGACGCTTGATGGCCAGGCCGTTCTCCTTGAAGACGGCGACTGCGGCGGCCATCTCGCCGATTTCGTCCTTGCGGCCGGCAAACGGAACCTCGGCGTCGAAATTGCCGTCGGCGACCTCCTTGATTGCATGGGTGACGCGCTTGATCGGGCGGCTAAGATGGCTGGTGCCGATATAAAAGCCCATGCCAACACCGGCCGCGATGCCGATGCCGGTGATGCTGAGGACGAGCATCAGCACCCAGGAACGGAAGCTCTCGATCTCATCATCGACCGCCTGAAGCGCTGCCTTGTCGGTGGCGACCACCGCGTCGATCTCGGCCTGGAACGCCTTGCGATTGGCGCGGTTGGCCTCATTGTTGCCCTGGGCGCTGGCAGCCTCGGGACCGACTTCGGTGCCGAGCCGAGCCGTTTCCGTGCGGAAAGTGCGAAATTCGGCGGCGCGCGCCACCAGCTTGGCGAAATTGTCCTTTTCGCCTTCGGGTACGAGCGGCGCCCAGCCGGCAGTGACCTTATCGATTTCGTCGAGGCCGGCCATCAGGCCCTTGGCGAAGTTCGGCGTATCCTTGATCGATTTTGCGGCATAGATACCGCGCGATTCCATGACAACGGCGGTGACGAAACGGTTGAGGCGTTCGCCGGCATAGGCGCGGGCGGCGGCCTGCTCGTAAGCCGTCAGATTGCGGCTGTATTCACGCATGGCGGATAATGCTGTTGCGCCGATCAGAAGCGCCACCGCGCCCATCACGCAAACCAGCAGATTAATTTTCCCGCGGATCTTCAATGCAATGCCTCCTAGCTACACCACAGCCTGGAAACAACTCCCCCAGCCGATGCGCTGAATATCAGCGAAATTGATTAAAGTTAGATTTCTAATATTTACGATTAAGAGTACAGAACATTGCCGATCCGACCCTCGCCCTTCCATTCAAGCCATTGCAATTTCAGGCGATCGACCCGATGCGGCGCCAAAGTACAACTTATTGGCGCTGGTCGAATTTATTAACACCACAATGCGAAAACCGTGGTCGCCGATGGCCGCGCAGTTCAAATGAGCCGATATAATTGACTTTGCCGGGCTTCATCCGTATAAGCCGCCGCACGTCCGGTCACTCAAGCCGTTCATGGCCCGCCCGTTCGAAAAACAACGCTCCTTGCATAATGCAAATTCAAGAAGGGCCGCACTCCGCGGTGTTTAAATAAATGAAGCGTACTTACCAACCATCCAAGCTTGTTCGCAAGCGTCGCCACGGCTTCCGTGCGCGCATGTCCACGAAGGGTGGCCGCAAGGTCATCGCTGCCCGCCGCGCGCAGGGCCGCAAGCGTCTTTCGGCTTAAGGCCGGGCTGCCCGGTAAGAGATGGCGGGCGAAGTGACGACCAGTGAGAAGAAATATGCTGTCGGGCGGCTGAAGAGCCGCCCGCAGTTTCTTGCCGTGCGCGAGGGCGAAAAACGCCGGGGAGGACTCTTCCTTCTCGAAGTCCTCGACCGGAAGGAACCCGACAGCCAGGCCCGCGTCGGTTTCACAGTCACCAAAAAACATGGCAACGCGGTCGAACGGAACCGCATGCGCCGCCGCCTGAAAGAGGCGGTGCGGCTTCATGCGGGATTTGCAATGCAGCCCGGACACGACTATGTGGTTGTCGCGCGCAGGGACGTGCTTGATGCGTCCTTCCAGGAATTGGCCGCGGAGCTGAAGCTTCGCGTGGAAACCAGGCCGAAACACCGGCGCTCCGGAGACGGACGCCCCAGGAACGTATGATGGAAAACAACCGCAATTATTTCATTGCGATCGCTCTCTCGGTGCTGATCGTCCTCGGCTGGCAGTTTCTCTATATGAATCCGCGCATCGAGGCCCAGCGCAAGGCGCAGGAAGCCCAGAAGGCGCAGCAGCAGACCGAGCAGGTCCAGCAGCCTACCGCCGGCGCAACGCCGGCTCCGACCAGCGGTGCAGCCCCTTCCGGCCAGGCCGTCGCAACGGCGACCCTTGAGCAGGCGCTCGCAAAGACCCCGCGTGTTGTCATCGACACTCCTGCCCTTTCCGGCTCGATCAACCTTGCCGGCGCCCGGCTCGACGACCTGAAGCTCAAGGGCTACCACGAGACCGTCGACGATTCGAGCCCGATCATCACCCTGTTCAGCCCGGCCGAAACCAAGGACGGCTACTTCACCGAGCTCGGCTATATCGGCAGCGATGCCACGGGCAGCGTTCCCGGCGCCTCGACGCTGTGGACGGCGCCGGAGGGCGCCAAGCTCACCGAGAAGACGCCGGTGACGCTCAGCTATACCAACGACAAGGGCCTGACCTTTACCCGCACGATTTCCGTCGACGAACGCTACATGTTCACGATCGCCGACAAGGTCGCAAACACCGGCCAGGCGCCCGTCTCGCTCTCCTCCTACGGCCGCGTGACACGGTACAACAAGCCGACGACGCCATCGGCCTACGTCCTGCATGAAGGTTTCATCGGCGTCATCGGCGACGACGGCCTGATTGAAACCAAATACACAGCGGCCGAGAAGGAAGCCGTAACGCCGGCAAAATCCACCGGCGGCTGGCTCGGCATTACCGACAAATACTGGGCTGCAACGATCGTTCCGCCGCAGACGTCAGCCTACGAGGCGCGTTTCTCGCATTTTGCCGACGGTCAGCCGCGCTATCAGGCCGACTACAAGGACGATGCCTTTACCGTTGCGCCCGGCCAGTCGATCGAACTCAAGAACCTGGTCTTCGCCGGCGCCAAGGAAGTGCCCGTCATCGACGGCTATGAGGCCAGCTATTCGATCCCGAAATTCGACCGCCTGATCGACTGGGGCTGGTTCTATTTCATCACCAAGCCGATGTTCAAGCTGATGGACTTCTTCTTCCGCTTCTTCGGCAATTTCGGTGTCGCGATCCTGTGCACCACCATCGTCGTCAAGGCGCTGTTCTTTCCGCTCGCCAGCAAGCAATATGCGTCGATGGCGAACATGAAGCGCATGCAGCCGAAGATGGAGGAACTGAAGGCGAAATTCGGCGACGACCGCATGGGGCTGCAACAGGCGACGATGCAGCTCTACAAGGAAGAGAAGATCAATCCGATCGCGGGCTGCTGGCCGGTGGCGCTGCAAATCCCGATCTTCTTCTCGCTCTACAAGGTGATCTACATCACCATCGAAATGCGCCACGCGCCGTTCTTCGGCTGGATCCAGGACCTTTCGGCGCCCGATCCGACGACGATCGTCAACCTGTTCGGCCTGCTGCCATTCACGGCGCCGACATTCCTGCATCTCGGCGTCTGGCCGCTGATCATGGGCGTCACCATGTTCCTGCAGATGCGCATGAACCCGACGCCGCCCGATCCGACGCAGGCGATGATCTTCAACTGGATGCCGCTGGTGTTCATGTTCATGCTGGCAAGCTTCCCGGCCGGCCTCGTCATCTACTGGGCCTGGAACAACACGCTCTCGGTGATCCAGCAGTCGGTGATCATGAAGCGCCATGGCGTCAAGATCGAGCTCTTCGACAATCTCAAGGGCCTGTTCCGACGAAAAACGGCGCCATCGAAATGATGCTCTCAAGCCCCGCTCCGGCGGGGCTTTTCATTTCCGGCCCGCCCGCGACGCGCGGCGCGGACCGCCTGAAAGCTTGACATCCGCCCGTAAAACCACGAAGCCGACAGTAGACCTAATCCGGAGATTGCCGAGCCCGCATGCCTGAAACCGCAAAGCCGCTCTTCGGCCACCCATGGATCTTCATCCGCGGCGTCCCGTCGCTCAACTTCCTGCCGCCGGAAGGACCGGCTGAAGTCGCCTTCGCCGGACGCTCGAATGTCGGCAAGTCGTCGTTGATCAATGCGCTGGTCGGCCAGAAGGGCCTGGCGCGCACGTCGAACACGCCGGGGCGCACGCAGGAGCTCAACTATTTCGTCCCGGACGGATATTCCGGCGAGGCGGGCGACCTGCCGCCGATGGCGATCGTCGACATGCCGGGCTACGGCTATGCGCAGGCGCCGAAGGAGCAGGTCGACAAATGGACCAAGCTGGTTTTCGATTATCTGCGCGGCCGCGCGACGCTGAAGCGCGTCTACGTGCTGATCGACAGCCGCCACGGCATCAAGAAGAACGACGAGGAGGTGCTTGATCTGCTCGACAAGGCGGCCGTCTCCTACCAGGTGGTGCTGACCAAGACCGACAAGATCAAGGCGCCGGCCGTGCCCAAGCTGCTGGCCGACACGGCGGACAAGATCCGCAAGCGCCCGGCCGCCTATCCCTATCTGCTGTCCACTTCATCCGAAAAAGGTGACGGGCTCGACGATCTGCGCCAGGCGATCGCCGAAACCGTCGGCATCGCAACCTGGAAATAGAGGGGCGCCTCGAAGAGCGCCCCTGCCCGCCGATACCGGTGATTTACATTTTCGGCAGCAGCACCTTGTCGACCACATGAATGACGCCGTTCGACTGCTTGACGTCGGCGACGGTCACATGGGCAATCTCGCCGTTTTCGTCGGTCAGCGTGATCTTGCCCATGCTCTCCCTGGCCTTGATCACGCAGCCGCCGACGGTCTTGATGTCGTGCTCGCCGCCATCATCCTTGATCATCTTGGCCACGGTTTTGGCCATAGCGTCCGCGGCCACCACGTGGCAGGTCAGAACCTTGGTCAGAGTCGCCTTGTTTTCCGGCTTCAGCAACGTATCGACGGTGCCCTTGGGCAGGGCGGCGAAGGCCTCGTTGGTCGGCGCAAAGACCGTAAAAGGCCCTTTGCTCTCAAGCGTGCCGACGAGACCGGCCGCCTTGACGGCGGCGACCAGGGTCGTGTGATCCTTGGAATTCATGGCGTTCTCGATGATGTTCTTGCTTTCGAACATCGCAGCGCCGCCGACGACCGGGTTCTTCGCCGCAGCAAAGGCGACAGCGGACAGGGCGGCGGCAAGTGCAAAGCCGCGCAGTAAGGACTTGATCATGATCTTCTCCTCTGGCCGGATATTCTTCGCCGGCATCATGCCTGAGCGTCGTCCGGGCAATGCCAACTACGAAGTGATGCGCCGAAGAGTTTCAGAGGAGAGAAATTGATTATGGCCGCTGTACGGTGCCGCTCGCAATCACCGGACCGGTCACCTGCCCGCTCGGCGAGCCGCCGAAAGGCTCGAGGCTGACGGCAAGCGTTGCGCCATCGGCGACATTGTTGCGCAAATCCGCCGGAATGACGAGTTCGCCGCTTTCGCCGGGCTGGAAGATGCCGAGCGATTTCGGCGCGCCGCTGCCCGGCACCAGCCAGAGTTCCAGCGATTTCTCCTCCGGCTTGCCGGCGGCGACCGGCACGATCTTCAGCCGGCCGCTCTGGATCTCGTAGGAGGCGCGGAGATTGATCGCGTTGTTTTGACCCGCAAGTTCGGCCACCAGCGGTGCCGGTCCCTGCGGCTGCGGCACAAGGCCGGAGGCGAAGATGACGGCACTGACGGCGACGACGATGCAGGCGAACGCCAATGAGCGCCAGAAAACCGCCGAATTCCACAGCCCCTGCGAAAAGGATGCGGGTTTTCCGGCATCGCCGAACAGCCGGGACTCGATCTGCTTGAAGGTTTCCCGGCTCGGCGCGACGCCGTCATATTCGTCGTTGAAGGCGGAGAGGTTGGTTTCCCAACGGCTGACGATCGCCGCAAATATCCGATCGTGGCGCATGCGCTCTTCCACCACCCGGCGATCCTGCAGCGACAGGACGCCCAAAACATATTCACCGGCGAGGACCTCGTCGCGGGAGCGGTTTCCCTTGCTTTTGTCGGGCGATGTCATCGTTCCATGCACTCTCTCAGTTTCAAGAGGCTGCGCCTGAGCCAGGTCCGCATCGTGTTCAGCGGAACGCCGAACTGATCCGCCAGTTCCTGATAGCTCAGCCCTTCGACATAAGCCCGTTTCACGGCGACCGCACGATCAGCTTCCAACTCTTCCATGCAGGTGTCAATCCGCCTTCCTTCATCCTTCGTCACCGTCTGTCTTTCCGGGTCGGGTTCGGAATCGGCAAGATCGTAAACGCTGTCGAGTTCGTCGGCGACGGGCTTGCGCGCACGCAGCAGATCGATCGACCGGTTGCGGGCAATTGCGGCCAGCCATGCCGGGGACGATCCCGAGGCTGCCTGGAAGCTTCGAGCGCGTTGCCAGATGCTGATATAGACTTCCTGCAGGGCCTCCTCGGCCTCCGTGCGGTCCTTCAAGATACGCAGGCAGATTGCGAAAAGTTTCGGTGCGGTCTGGTTGTAGAGGGCAGCGAAGGCCATGCGGTCGCCGAGCGCGACGCGGCCGATCAAGTCCTTGATCTCATCCCCCTGCATGCCGTTCCCCTCTATCGTGCCTCGCTCAGCCAGCGGGTCCAACTCCTCCGGCTTCATGCCACATACGAAAAACTATTGCGTTCTGGATTATTCCCTCTGTCAGAAACTTGCGATAAAAGGCCGCGATCAATTCTGCGGGGTTCCCATGAACGAGTCCGAAAGCGAAATCCAGGCACGTCTTCTCGCCCAGGCGCTGCCCTTCATGCAGCGTTATGAAAACAAGACGATCGTGGTGAAGTACGGCGGCCATGCGATGGGCAATCCCGAGCTCGGCAAGGCCTTTGCCAGCGACATCGCGCTTTTGAAACAGTCGGGCGTCAACCCGATCGTCGTTCACGGCGGCGGTCCGCAGATCGGCGCTATGCTGACCAAGATGGGCATCGAATCGAAGTTCGAAGGTGGCCTTCGCGTCACCGACCAGAAGACGGTCGAGATCGTCGAGATGGTGCTCGCCGGCTCGATCAACAAGGAGATCGTCGCGCTGATCAACCAGACCGGCGAATGGGCGATCGGCCTTTGCGGCAAGGACGGCAACATGGTCTTCGCCGAAAAGGCGCGCAAGACCATCAAAGATCCGGATTCCAACATCGAGCGGGTGCTTGATCTCGGCTTCGTCGGCGAAGTGGTCGAGGTCGACCGCACGCTGCTCGATCTGCTCGCCCGCTCCGAGATGATCCCGGTCATCGCGCCCGTTGCACCTGGCCGCGACGGCGCGACCTACAATATCAACGCCGACACCTTCGCCGGCGCCATTGCCGGCGCGCTCAACGCCACCCGCCTGCTGTTTTTGACCGACGTTCCCGGCGTGCTCGACAAGAAAGGGCAACTGATCAAGGAGCTTTCCGTCGCCGAAGCGCATGCGCTGATCGCCGACGGCACGATCTCCGGCGGCATGATCCCCAAGGTCGAGACCTGCATCGATGCGATCAAGGCCGGCGTGCAGGGTGTCGTCATCCTGAACGGCAAGACCGCCCATTCCGTCCTGCTCGAGATCTTCACCGAGCACGGCATCGGAACGCTGATCGTTCCCTGATCAAGGCTGCGCTCTTCAACGCATGAAGGGCGCGTCTTCTCACTTCGAACATTTCCCGGTCTCCCTAAAGATCGGGAGAGATGCCAGAATTCAGGGCAATTCTTTCCGGCGCGCACGCGACTGGCTTTCCTTCTTGATCGGCCGGCCAACCGGGCAGACCTCCTGCACGAACCCGTTGAGCGTATTGACGAGATTGTTCTCGATCAGGGAATAGTGAACGAACTGGCCCTGTTTTTCCCGTCTGAGCAATCCTGCCGCTTCCAGGATGGAAAGATGCTGGGAAACCGCTGGCTTCGACATGCTGAAGCGGTCGGCGATCTCACCGGCGGTCAGCCCCGACGCGGAGAGGTATGCGAGGATCTTCCGCCGCGGCGCGCTGGAAAGCGCGTGGAACACCCGCTGGGCGGCACCGACCGAACTGCCTTTAGTAATGTCGTCGAAAGTCTCGTCTTTCAAGTTCCGTCTCCATGCCTACGGCAATCAACGCGTCGATCTGCCAAACAGTTAAGCAATTAGCGCATTGCTTAACTGTTTTTCCTGATGCAAGGTAATTAGGTAATTGCTTAATTAATGAATTGCCGGCCGGTGTTCAAGTGGCGCCCGATGGGAAGGAGTTGTTATGAGCAGTATTTCCACCGGACGCATGATCGACGATAGCAGCGATCCCGTGAAGGGCAGAGTGGTCTGGATGCCCGCGAAATCGATCTGGATCACCGCAATGACCGTGGTTGCCGTAGTGGACGGACCACTGACCTTCAGCTGGAGCGCTGTTACCGTCTTTGTTCTATCGACCGCCATCACGATCTGCCTTGGCCATTCGGTGGGCATGCACCGGCTGCTGATTCACCGTTCCTTCAGCGCTCCGCTCTGGCTCGAGCGCTTGCTCGTCTATCTCGGCACGCTGGTCGGCATGGCCGGCCCCTTTGGCATGATCTACGCCCACGATATTCGCGACTGGGCGCAGCGGCAACGAGACTGCCATGACCTCTATGCCCATCGGCGATCGTTCTTCGTCGACGCCTTCTGGCAGATGCATTGCGCCGTGGCGCTCGACCGGCCGCCACGTTTCGTCCTTGAAGAGCGTGAGCGGGGCGACCGCTTCTATCGTTTTCTGGAGGCGACATGGATGGCGCAGCAAATTCCCTTGGGACTCCTGCTCCTCATTCTTGGCGGACTGCCGTGGCTGGTCTGGGGGATTGCCGTGCGGGTCTCGGTGTCGCTGACCGGGCACTGGCTGGTCGGTCATTTCGCCCATCGGCACGGCCATCAAGGCTGGAGCGTCGATGACGTCGCGGTGCAAGGCTATAATCTACCGCATTTCGGGCTGGTGACCTTCGGCGAGAGCTTCCACGGCAACCATCACGCCTTTCCGGAATCGGCGCGGCTCGGCATCGAGCCGGGGCAGCTAGACCTCGGCTGGCATTTTATCCGGCTGCTGGCAGCGCTCGGTCTGGCTTCAGCGATCAAGCTCCCGCACACGATCGTACCGAGGGATGGGTTGAGAGGCGTTGAAGTCTCCGGAGACACTGGTGAGGATCATCCTGTTGGTCAGCGTTGAGGAGTACCACAGAATATAGCGCGGCGTTCAAGAGAGCCTCCCCCTGAGGTGCCCCGGAGGGACCTCGAAGGGCGGGGCGGGTGCGCTGGCAGCGGATGGATGCAAGCAGCGGCGTTGCGGCATGTCCTTCGATGCTTCGCCCTGCGGGCTGCGCGCGTCAGGATGAGGGGCGTTGGAGAATGCCGCGCCGAGGCACAGGCCGGGGAGAGACAGCTCAGCCTCTGCATGAGCGCGCCCAGCAGATCATTATCCGCCTGCAAACCCACCCAAGCCGCAATATCCATCCGACAGGTCGCAAATCGCACAATCTAGCCTTGGCAAGGTTTCGAATCGTGCTTTAGGTTGCGGCCCGAAAACTAACTGGGTCGAGCAAAAAGATGCGCCTTACAGACTGCTATAATTTTCACGATTTCCGGCGCATGGCCAAACGGCGTCTTCCGGGGCCGATCTTCGACTATATCGATGGTGCCGCCGATGACGAGGTGACGTATCGGCGCAATACCGCGGCTTTCGAAAATTGTGATCTGGTGCCAGACGTTCTCAAGGGCGTGGCCGAGGTCGATATGTCGGTGACGGTCATGGGGCAGAAGCTCGCCATGCCGGTCTATTGCTCGCCGACGGCGCTGCAGCGGCTGTTTCACCACCAGGGGGAACGGGCGGTCGCGGCGGCAGCGGCAAAACACGGCACGATGTTCGGGGTTTCCTCACTCGGCACGATCAGCCTGGAGGAGGCCAGGCAGATCAGCGACGGGCCTCAGGTCTATCAGTTCTATTTCCATAAGGACCGCGGGCTGAACCACGAAATGATGGCGCGGGCGAAAACGGCGGGCGTGCAGGCGATGATGCTGACGGTCGACAGCATCACCGGCGGCAACCGCGAGCGCGACAAGCGCACGGGCTTTGCCATTCCCTTCAAGCTCAATCTCGCCGGCATGATGCAGTTCGCGATCAAGCCGTCCTGGGCGATCGGCTGGATGACGCATGAGGCGTTCCGGCTGCCGCAGCTCGAAAACCACGTCAAGATGGACGGCGGTGCGCTGTCGATCAGCCGCTACTTCACCGAAATGCTCGACCCCTCGATGTCGTGGACCGACGTGGCCGAGATGGTGCAGGCCTGGGGCGGGCAATTTTGCCTGAAGGGCATCATGTCGGTGGAGGACGCCAAGCGCGCGGTCGAGATCGGCTGCACCGGCATCGTGCTGTCCAACCACGGCGGCCGCCAGCTCGACGGTTCGCGCAGCGCTTTCGACCAGTTGGCCGAGATCGTCGATGCCGTCGGCGACCGAATCGACGTGATGATGGATGGCGGCGTGCAGCGGGGAACACATGTTCTGAAAGCGCTGTCGCTGGGGGCAAAGGCAGTCGGGCTCGGCCGCTACTATCTCTTCCCGCTGGCCGCCGCCGGACAGCCCGGCGTCGAACGGGCGCTGGAGACGATCCGCACCGAGATCGAACGCGACATGAAGCTGATGGGCTGCACCTCGGTCGACCAGCTGACGCGGCGCAACCTGCGCTTCCGCTCCTGAGCCGAGCAGGATGTCATTTAAGGGCCGCAGCCCAACATACGGATGCGGCCCTCGCCCACAGCGGCGTCAAAGCAGGCTATAAATCGCCGCCGCCTCCTGTTTCAGCTTTTCCATCATCGACCGGTAGGGCCCCGGGCCATAGCTGATGCGGCCGACGCCGAGCTTTGCCAGGGTTTTCACGTCGGGAGCGCCTGCCCGCATCATGACATTGACCGGCAGCGACGATGCCGCGCAGATCTTTTCGATCAAGGCGGGGTCGATCAGGCCAGGCACGAAGAAGCCGTTGCCGCCGGCGGCCGCATAGGCCCTGCCCCGCTCGATCGCCTCGTCCACCAGGCCCGCATGTTTGGCAAGATCGCTCTCGGCCAGGAAGAGGTCGGTGCGGGCGTTGATGAAGAAGGGGATATCCTTGCCGTCGGCCATGGCGCGAATGGCGCGGATGCGGGCCGCCTGGCTTTCGACGGGATAGAGCCCCTCGCCGGCGACCACCCGATCCTCGAAATTGATGCCGATGACCCCCACATTCATCAGCCTGGCGACATTGGCGGCCGCCCCCTGAGGATCGGCGGAATACGCCCCTTCGAAATCGACCGAAAGCGGCAGGTCGACGGCATCGGTGATGGATTTTGCCGTCTCCACCAGCACCGACATCGGCAGCTTTTCGCCGTCGGCAAAGCCATGGGCGGCGGCGACCGACCAGCTTCCCGTCGCAAGCGCCTTGGCGCCGGCATCGGCGACGGCCTTTGCCGTCCCCGCATCCCAGATATTGTAAAGGACGATCGGGTCGCCCTTCCGGTGAAGCGCGCCGAATGCCTTGGCCTTTTCAGTCTGGTTCATGCTGTCTCCTCCATCCTTGTCTCTGTGCTGATTTTCTCTTCATGGCGCAGCAGCCACTGCTTGCGCCAGAGCCCGCCGCCGTAACCGGTCAGAGAGCCATCGGCGCCGAGGATGCGGTGGCAGGGCACGACGATGGCAAGCTGGTTGGCGCCATTGGCGCGGCCGACCGCACGCACGACCTCCGGTCTTTCCATCTCCCTGGCGAGATCGCCATAGGCGCGCGTCTGCCCGATCGGGATCTCCATCAGCCTTGCCCAGACATGCTTTTCGAAGGGCGTGCCGCCAAGCGCCAGGGGCGTCCTGAAGGTGGTCAGCCGGCCTTCGAAATAATCGCGGATCTCCGCCTCGATCTGATCGATCGCGGGGGTGCGGCCGATCGCGACGGAGGAGCGGACGCGCTTCTGCAGCGCTTCGAGTTCGCTCGGTAGCGCCTTGCGATCGTGAAATTCTAGCAGATGCAGATGTGTCTTGTCGGCGACCGCGATCATCGGTCCGAGCGGCGTGTCGAACCAATCGGCAAAGAGCAGCTCGCGGTTCTGCGAGAGCGCCGGCGCCTTGCCGACCATCCGCTGGAACGCCGACCGGAAGCCGCTCGGAGATTCGTATCCGGCGTCGATCTGGGCATCGATGACACGCGCCCCATCCGCCAGCTGCCGGGCCGCTTCTCCGAGCCTGCGGTAACGGACGATGTCATGGAAGGTCATGCCGAGCGCCCGCTTGAAGGCGCGGCGCACGGTCGAGGGATCATGGCCGCGGCGCACAAGCTCCTCCTCGGTCCAGCGAACCTCCGGCTCGCTGTCCAGCCGCGCCAGCAGCTCGTCGACGACTGGCTCCCGGCCTGGCTGCTGTTCCAGCGGCCTGCAGCGCTGGCAGGGGCGAAAGCCGGAATGCATGCAGGCGGCGATCGTCTCGAAGAAGAGCGTATTTTCCCGCTTCGGTTTGCGCGCCGGGCAGGTCAGACGGCAGAAGATGCCCGTCGTCTTCACGCAAACATAGGCCTGGCCCTCGTAATCGGCGCTGCGCGCGACCAGGGCGTCATAGAGCGTATCATCGTCGGGGCGTTCGAAAAGCATGTGCGCTTTCTAACATCCAACGCCTGCCGCGTCCGCCGAAAATCGGGCGTCTATTTTTTCTTGTCGATTTCCTTGGGCGAGCAGCCGTGCCATAAGGGCGGCCATGACCAAGATCGACCGTACGCCTGAAAAAGCCGATTTCGAACACGTGACAGACTGGGTGTTCGACCTCGACAACACCCTCTACCCGCATCACATCAATCTTTTCGCGCAGATCGACAAGAACATGACCGCCTATGTCGCGGCGCTGTTACAGATGGAGCGGGAAGAAGCGCGCAAGCTGCAGAAGCAGTATTATCTCGACCACGGCACGACGCTGCAGGGCCTGATGATCCATCACGGCATCGACCCGAACGATTTCCTCGAAAAGGCGCATGCGATCGACTATTCGGCGCTGACGCCGCAGCCGGAACTCGGCGAAGCGATCAAGAAGCTGCCGGGGCGCAAATTCATCTTCACCAACGGCAGCGTCAAACATGCCGAAATGACCGCCGGAGCGCTCGGCATTCTCGAGCATTTCGACGATATCTTCGACATCGTCGCCGCCGATTACGTGCCGAAGCCGGCGCAGGCGACCTACGACAAGTTTGCGGTGCTGAAGCGGGTCGAAACGAACAAGGCGGCGATGTTCGAGGATCTGCCGCGCAATCTGACGGTGCCGAAGGCGCTCGGCATGCAGACCGTGCTGCTGGTGCCGCGCAATCTGGAAGAGACCGTCGTCGAATGGTGGGAAAAGACCAGCGGCGACGAGGATCACATCGATTTCGTCACCGATGACCTCGTTGCATTTCTCGGCAAGGTGACCAGATCCGGCGGCTGACCGCCAGGTTACGAAAGTTTCACCCAGCTTACCGATGTTTAACTGGGTCATTGAGGCCTGCTGCCGTAGCTTCTTTCGTGAGGGGACACCTTACGAAAGGGAAACACGATGTACCGCAACAAGCTGATACTGGCAGCGCTCTCCTCCGTCCTTATCTTCGGCGCCGCAGCCGGGGCAAGCTTTGCCGCACCGGGCGACGGGCCGCGCCCGCATCATGCCGGCATGGACCGCCCGGGTCCGGCTGGCTTCCGCGAAGTCACCTATGTCAGAATGCTCAAGCAGTTCGACACCAACAAGGACGGTCAGATCTCCAAGGAAGAGGCAACCGCCGGTCTCGACAAGATCTTTGCTGCGATCGACACCAATAATGACGGCTCGTTGACACCCGGCGAAATCCGCCAGTACCGGGAAACGCAGATGAAGGCGATGAAGGATGAGCGCAAACAGGAGGTCGGCGAGAATGACGACGTCAATGCCGTGCCCGACCTGCTGGACAATGACGATCAGGGACGGCCGCCGCGGGAAGATCATGAAGGCCGCGACGGACGTCACTGGATGCGCCATGGCGGCAATTTCATGCGCGCCTCGATGATGATGCGCCGCGTCGATACCGACGAGAACGGCCAGATCTCCAAACAGGAAGCCTCCGCCGCCCTCGACAAGCTGTTTGCGCGGATGGACAGCAACAAGGATGGGGTCATCTCGATCGACGACATGCCGGACCGGCCGCTACTGTAAGGGCGGTGAACCATTGCATACTCCTTCCCCGCCCCGGTGGGGAAGGAGATACGCGTTGCAATCGAGACGCTGCGCTCGGCCCCCTACTCGCGATGTTCGTAGAAATCCTGGACGATCTTCCACGCGGCGTCGGCCGTATCAACGAAGCTGATCAGCTTGACGTCGTCGGGCGCGATCGTGCCGAATTCGGCCAAGGCCTCGAAATCGATGATGCGCCGCCAGAAGGCCTCGCCGAAAAGGATCAGCGGCAGACGTTCCATGCGGCCGGTCTGGATCAGCGTCAGGCATTCGAAGAATTCGTCGAGCGTTCCGAAGCCGCCGGGAAAGACCGCGATCGCCTTGGCGCGCACCATGAAATGCATCTTGCGAATGGCGAAATAGTGGAAGTTGAAGCTGAGCTCCGGCGTCACATAGGTGTTCGGAGCCTGTTCGTGCGGCAGCACGATGTTGAGACCGATCGACGGCGCGCCCTCATCGGCTGCGCCGCGATTGCCCGCTTCCATGACGCCGGGGCCGCCGCCGGTGACGATGACATATTCCTGAAAGTCGAAGCCCGCCGAATATTTCGAGCAGAGACGGGCAAATTTGCGCGCCTCGTCATAATAGACGGAGGCCGCCTCCAGATTGGCGCGCTGGATCTCGTTGCGCGCCGCCCAGGCGCTCTGGCCGGGGGCGGGAATGCGGGCGCCGCCGAACATGACGACGGTCGAGCGGATGCCGCGTTCGGTCAGCATCATCTCGGTCTTCAAGAGTTCCAGCTGCAGCCGGATCGGCCGCAATTCCTCGCGGCAGAGGAAATCCTCGTCGACATAGGCTAGGCGATAGGCCGGCGACAACGTCTGCGGCGTCTTCGGCACGGCTTCGGCGCGCTGCCTGTCGGTCGAGCTGCTCTTCAACGGGTCCCATACGCCATCCTTGCGCCGCGAACCGCCGTTTCGTCCCTTCGCCATGTCGAAATGCCTTTCAGTATTGCCGGCCGTGAAACCGGATATGTCGCTATAACGCCTTGAATCCAGGTATGATCTTGTTCGAAAAATCATTCCGTTCTACGGGTGCATGCTGTAGAGCAGGACAAACCCACGCCGATCGCATGTCCGGAGACTCCGCCGTCTCCACGATAAAGATCGAAGTTTAAGGAATTCTCATGAGCGCCACCGACCTCGCATCCCTGGAAAAGACCATCGAAGCCGCCTTCGACAATCGCGATAATGTGAACATGTCGACGAAGGGCGAGGTCCGTGATGCGGTCGAAGCGGCGCTCGATCTGCTCGATTCCGGCAAGGCCCGCGTCGCGACCCGCGGCGCCGACGGCGCCTGGACGGTCAATCAGTGGCTGAAGAAGGCGGTGCTCTTGTCTTTCCGCCTCAACGACATGGAGGTGGTCAAGGGCGGCTCCGGCAATTCCACCTGGTGGGATAAGGTTCCCTCGAAATTCGAGAATTGGGGCGAAAACCAGTTCCGGGCGGCGGGCTTCCGCGCCGTGCCCAACTGCGTCGTGCGCCGCTCGGCCTATATCGCCCCGAACGCCATCCTGATGCCCTCCTTCGTCAATCTCGGCGCCTATGTCGGCGAAGGCACGATGGTCGACACCTGGGCGACGGTCGGCTCCTGCGCGCAGATCGGCAAACATGTGCATCTGTCCGGCGGCGTCGGCATCGGCGGCGTGCTGGAGCCGATGCAGGCCGGCCCGACGATCATCGAGGACAATTGCTTCATCGGCGCCCGTTCCGAAGTGGTCGAAGGCTGCATCATCCGCGAAGGCTCGGTGCTCGGCATGGGCGTCTATATCGGCAAGTCGACCAAGATCGTCGACCGCGCCACCGGCGAGGTCATGTACGGCGAAGTGCCGCCCTATTCCGTCGTCGTTGCCGGCTCGATGGCATCGGCCAATGCGACGATGGCAAACGGCCAGCCGGCGCCGCATCTCTACTGCGCCGTCATCGTCAAGCGGGTCGACGAACAGACCCGCTCCAAGACCGGCATCAACGAGCTGCTCAGAGATTGATGACACCGGGACATTGATCCGGTAAACAGACGGCGTCTTTCGGCGAGGCGGCCCCGCCTCGCCATGTCTTTGCCATTCCCGCCGGATAGTTCGACCGCCATGACCGCTTCCGACCCCGTCGCCAATCTCCAGACATTGATTCGCTGCCCGTCCGTGACGCCCGCCGAAGGCGGCGCGCTCACGGCGCTCGACGCCATGCTCACGCCGCTCGGCTTTACGGTCGACAAGGTGACGGCACGCGAAGAGGGCACAGCCGATATCGAGAACCTCTATGCCCGCCTCGGCCGCGACGGCCCGCACCTGATGTTTGCCGGCCACACGGATGTGGTGCCGGTCGGCGACGAAGCCGCCTGGACGCATCCGCCTTTTGCCGCCGAGATAGCAAAGGGCGAGCTCTTCGGACGCGGCGCCGTCGACATGAAGGGAGGCATCGCCTGTTTCGTCGCCGCCGTCGCCCGTCATATCGAAAAGAACGGGCCGCCGGCCGGCTCGATCTCTTTCCTCATCACCGGCGACGAAGAAGGCCCGGCGATCAACGGCACGATCAAACTGCTGCAATGGGCGGCGGAGCGAGGCGAACGCTGGGACGCCTGCCTTGTGGGAGAACCGACCAATCCGGACCGGCTCGGCGACATGATCAAGATCGGTCGGCGCGGCTCGCTGTCGGGGAAGATCACCGTGCATGGCGTTCAGGGCCATGCCGCCTACCCGCACCTCGCCGACAATCCGGTGCGCGGCATGCTGCAGCTGACCCAGGCGCTGATGGATCCGCCTTTCGACGCTGGCACCGACGATTTCCAGCCGTCGAACCTCGAAGTGACGACGGTCGATGTCGGCAATCCGGCCACCAACGTCATTCCGGCCAAGGCATCGGCCAGCTTCAACATCCGCTTCAACGACAGCTGGACCGTCGAAACGCTGCGTGCGGAAATCCTGCGCCGGCTCGAGGCCGCTGCCGGCAACGGCCAGCTGCGGCCGGGCCGGGAGCCGGTGAAATACGATATCGTCTGGGCCGACCGGCCGAGCCATGTCTTCCTGACACGCAACAACGCCCTGATCGCCTCGCTGTCTTCGGCCATCGAGAGCGCGATCGGCTGCTCGCCGAAGCTTTCGACCACCGGCGGCACGTCGGACGCCCGCTTCATCAAGGATTATTGTCCGGTCGTCGAGTTCGGCCTGGTCGGTCAGACGATGCACATGGTCGACGAGCGTGTCGCCGTTGCCGATCTGGAGACGCTGACGGCGATCTACGAAACCTTCATCGACCGCTGGTTCGCTCATGCCGGGTCTTAGGGAAGTCCAGTATTATCTGGCCGGCCTCTGGCTGCTGATCCGGATGGATCCGCGCGGCTTCCGCTTCCTCGATCTATCGGAGCGCGGCGTCAACCGGTCGTTTTGGGCGATGGCCTGGTGCCTGCCGCCGATGGGCATTTCCTGGCTCTGGTGGCGACAGGCCTTCCTGCGGTCGATGCCGCCCGAGGCCGATGTCGATCTTGCCTTCTACATCAGGCTCGGCCTCGTCGAGGTCGCCAACTGGTTCGTGCCGCTGGTCTTTGCCGGGCTGCTGCTGCTTGCCTTCCGCATGGGCGAGCGCTTCGCCCCCGTCGTCGTCAGCGTCAACTGGCTCGGCGTGCCGCTCTCCTATATCAACGGTCTGCTATTGGCGCTGGTGTTCTTCCTGCCCGGCACCGTCGGCCTCGTCTCGCTGCTGCTGCTCGCCTTCATGCTGGCGCAGATCTTCGCCCTGGCCCGCATTCTCAGGATGATCTGCCACGATCACGCGCTGATGGTCGGGGCGCTGACGCTGGTGCTACTCGTGCCATCGATGATCCTTTCGGAATATCTGCAGCACTTCCTCGGCATCTACCCCGCCTGACCCGCGCTATCGCATGAGCATCAGAGATCGTCGTCGTTTTCCTCGGCGGGCCTGCGGCGGTCAGTGATCACCTCGGGATAATCCACCTGCAGGAAATAGAGCCCTTCGGGCGGCGCCACCGGGCCGCAGGCCTTGCGGTCCTGCGCCTCGAGCGCCGCCTGCACATCCCCAGGGGTCCATTTGCCTTCGCCGGCAAGCTTCAGCGTGCCGGCGAAGGAACGGATCTGGTTGTGGAGAAAGCTCTGCGCCGTGGCGCGGATCTCGATCAATTCGCCATTTCGCGTCACGTCAAGCCGGTCGAGCGTGCGCACCGGGCTGTTCGCCTGGCAATGGGCGGAGCGGAAAGTGGAGAAATCGTGCCGGCCGACCAGCCTCTGGGCGGCGGCGTGCATGACCTCGTGATCGAGCGTCTTCGGCACCCACCACGCCTTGCCGGCTTCGAGCGCCAGCGGCGCCCGGCGGCTGACGATGCGATAGAGGTAATGGCGCCGCAGTGCCGAAAAGCGGGCATCGAAAAAATCGGGAACCGCCTCGACGTCGAGAATGGAGACACGCTCGCCGGCAAGCCTCAGATGCGCGTTCAGGGCATTTTGCAGCTTGTAGGGCGACCAGTCCTTGGAAAGGTCGGCATGGATCACCTGTCCCATGGCGTGAACGCCGGAATCGGTGCGACCGGCGCCGCGGATCGACACGGTCTCGCCGGTCAGCGACAACACCGCCGCCTCGATCGCCCCCTGCACCGAGGGGCCGTTCTCCTGCCGCTGCCAGCCGACATAGGGGCCGCCGTCATATTCGACGGTCATGCGGAAACGCGGCATCAGGAAAGCCTCGTGCCGGCGGCAAGCGGCGTACCGCGGAGGAAATCCGCTGCGGTCAGCGGCTTACCGCCGGCCTTCTGCAGCCGTGTCAGCCGCACGGCGCCGGAAGCACAGGCGACGACGAGATCGTCGGTCAGCAGCTGCCCGGCAGCGCCCTGCCCCTCGGCCAGTTCGGATCCCAGTACCTTGACCCGCTCCGGCCTGCCGCCGATCTCAAGCTCGAACCAGGCGCCGGGAAATGGCGCCAGGCCGCGGATATGGTTGTGCACATCACTGGCATTTCTTGCAAAATCGATGCGCGTCTCGGCCTTGTCGATCTTGGCGGCGTACAGCACGCCCTCCTCCCGCTGCGGCGTCAGCGGCAGGTCGTTCATCTCGAGCTTCACCATGGCTTCCGCCATCGCCTTGGCGCCGACGAGCATAATCCGGTCGTGCAATTCGCCCGCCGTCATGTTCGGGCCGATCTCGACTTCGCGGGTCAGCGCGACAGCGCCGGTGTCGAGCCCCTTGTCCATCTTCATCACCATCATGCCGGTCTTTTCGTCACCCGCCATGATCGCCCGCTGGATGGGCGCAGCACCGCGCCAGCGCGGCAGCAGCGAGGCGTGGCCGTTGTAGCAGCCGTCGCGGGTGCCGTTCAAAACAGCCTCCGGCAGCAGCAGCCCGTAGGCGACGACGACGGCGACATCGGCCTTGAACGCGGCAAACCTCTCGCGCTCCTCCGCATCCCTGAAATTAATCGGCGTGAACACCGGCAGACCAAGCAGTTCGGCCGCCTGATGCACCGGCGATTTCTGCAGATCGAGCCCGCGCCGGCCGCCCGGCCGCGGCGGCTGCGTATAGACGGCGACGATCCTGTGGCCGGCGTCGACGAGCAGGCGCAGCGTCGGGACCGAGAACTCCGGGGTTCCCATGAAAATGATGCTAAGAGACATTCTATCTCGCCAATTGAGGATCAGCCGTCTTCAAACGGGTTTACGAGCTTGAGATCAAGCCCCTCGAAATCTCGGGTGTTGCGGGTGGCGAGCGTCGCGCCGTTTGCCAGGCAGATGGCGGCAATCATCCCATCCTTCGTTTCCATCGGCCGCCCCATCTTTCTGCGCTGCGCCGCCAGGAGGCCGTAACGATTGGCCGCGCTCAGGGAAAAACCGAGCACGCGGCCGGCAAATTCCGACTCGATCCTGTTGAAGTCGGATATCAATGTTGCCTTCCGCCTGCCGTCATCAAGAAGTTCAAGACCATAGCGCATTTCAGCGACGGCGATCGTCGTCAGGAAAAGCATCTCGACGTCGTAACCATCAAGCCAGCTCAATATCCGCTCGCTATGGGTCCTCCCCTGCAACTCGGAAATCACATTCGTATCGAGGACGATCATTTGTCGAAGCGCGGCGGTTCGCGGTCGTGTTCGTGACGAGATGCGGCGATAGCTTCCACTTCCTCATCGCTTAACTTTTCATCGCTCATCAGCGAGCGCAGGCGCTGTCCGGCGGAAGCCCCCGAACGCCCGACCGCAATCTGCCGGCGGATGATTTCGATCGCCTCTTCCGAAAGGCTGCGGCCATTGCGCTGCGCGCTTTCCTGAAGTTGCCGCTTCATTGCGTCAGGAACATCGCGAATAAGCAGGTCACCCATTCGGCACCTCCATCATGATATCGGTGATATCATAGTGCCTCGCCGGCGCATTTTCAACGCTCGTCAGAGTGCCTTGGACTTCGCCGCCTTGGTGAACTTCTTGATCACCATCTCGCGCTTCAGCCGTGAGATGTGATCGATGAACAGCACGCCGTTCAGGTGGTCGATCTCGTGCTGCAGGCAGGTGGCGAGCAGGCCGTCGGCTTCCACCGTCTGTTCCTTGCCGTTGCGGTCGAGATATTTGACCGAGACGACCGCCGGGCGCTCGACCTCGGCATAATAATCCGGAATCGACAGGCAGCCTTCCTCATAGACCGAGCGTTCGTCGGAAGATTTGACGATCTCCGGATTGATGAAGACCTGCGGCTGCTTTTCTTCGCCTTCGCGCGACACGTCGATGACAAGCATGCGTCGCGGTATGCCGATCTGGATGGCGGCAAGGCCGATGCCCGGCGCGTCATACATGGTTTCCAGCATGTCGTCGGCCAGACGCTGCAGCTCGGCGTCGACCCGCTCGATCGGCTTGGACAGCTGGCGGAGAAGGGGATCGGGAAGAATGATGAGTGGCTTGATGGTCATGGGCGTTCCCATAACCCATCTTTTCCCACTATGGAATTATCCGGCGGGCGGGGAAGACGCTTTTTTCCATCCCCGCCCGGAATTTCGCCATATTCGCCTCATGCCGCCCGGCGGGTGGCGGCGACGGAACGGCCTTCCGGCCGGGCGCGGAAGCGGCGCAGCAGCTCGATCAGCTGGTCCACCTCGTCCTTGAGGCGGCCGGTTTCCGCCGACGTGCGCTCGACCATGCCGGAATTCTGCTGGGTGATCTCGCCCATGCTGCGGATCGCCACACTGACCTCGTTGACGCCGGTCGCCTGATCGCGGGCGGCAGCGGCGATATCGGCGACGAAGCGGTTGATGATGTCGATGCGGCCGATCATGTCGTTCAGCGCCTCGCCGGTGCTGGAGACGATGCCGACACCCTCATTAACCTGGGTCGAGCTCTGCGAGATCAGGTTCTTGATCTCCTTGGCGGCTTCGGCCGTGCGCTGGGCCAGCTGGCGCACTTCCTGGGCGACGACGGCAAAGCCCTTGCCGGCATCACCAGCGCGCGCTGCCTCGACGCCGGCGTTCAGCGCCAGCAGATTGGTCTGGAAGGCGATCTCGTCGATGACGCCGATGATCTTGGAAATCTCCGTCGAGGATTTTTCGATGCCGGCCATCGCCGAGACGGCGCTGGTGACGAGTTCACCCGAATTCTTCGCCTTCTGCTGCGTCTCGCGTACGGCATCCGAAGCCTTCTCGGCATTGGCGGCGGTCTGGCCGACGCTGACGGAAAGCTGCTGCAGGGCAGCCGAACTCTCCTCGACACCCGCCGCCTGCTGGGCAGTGCGCAACGCCAGGTCATTGGTCGCATTGGAGATGACGTCGGCGCCGTTCATGATATGGCCCGACGTGTCGCGCACCGATGCGAAGGACTGGCGAAGAGCCTTGACGGCACGATTGTAATCCTCGGCCATCTGCCGGAAATTGCCCGGCAGGTCGGATGGCAGGGTGGCCTCGAGATCCCCGCTCGACAGCGCCTCCAGACCGCGGCGCAGCTGCTCCAGCGCCATCGTCTGATCAGCCTCGGCTTGGGCGCGCTGCTCTTCCAGAGCCTGACGCTTGGCTTCAAGCGTCTCGAGATAGACCGAGATGGAATAATCCATGTCGAGCATGCCCGCCTTGATGACCGCCGACAGCTTCTCGGCGAGCAGTTTACCCTGCTGGCGCGCGAAGACCGACGGCCACTGCTTCTCCATGATGCCCTTGACGAGCTCGGACATGACGATGGCATAGCCGCCGATATACCAGCGCGGCTCCAGCCCGATGCGGGCATGCGTGCGGCCGACGCCAGTCACGCCCTCGACGTAGCGCTCGTCAAACGTACCGCTTGCAAGATTGGCCCAATGATCCTGCTGCCGCTTCTTGGCATGGCCGACATGGCTCTTGTCCGTGAAGAAGCTCGAGACAGCGGGAGTCCTGGCGATCTTGGCGTAGAATTTATCGAGGGCGCCGCCGATCAGCTCGGCAATCAGAGGGCGCAGCTCCCGCATCGACTTGCGCGCCGCCTCGTCCAGTTCGATGAAATCGAGACGCTGCTTGAGCGCGCTGTCGGTCTGCTGGGATGTCATGGGTATCTCTGTATTTGGCGCGACGGCGCGGGAGGGAATTCTGCGCCACAGCTTTTGGCGAATATGGTTGAGCAATCGTTAAATCCGGCCGCGATTTTCCGCGTTGGCCGGCAAGGCGCGGCGGCCTCTTGAGATATTGAGGATCGCCGATTTCGTTCACGTTTTGATCTATATCTTGCCGCATCTTCTGTTATGGTTGCGCCATGACCGTCACTTCCGAATCGCTCGCAGCTTCCGTCGCCTCTATCAGCCCGGCCATGCCGGCGCTGGCCGGCGGCGTTCTTGCCGCCATCATCCTGCTGGTGATCGTCCTTTCTCTGCGCTCCGCCGGCCTTCGCCGCGAACAGGCGGAGGAGGCAGATCTGCGCGCCAGGGAAAGTGCGATGCGCATGGCCGAGCTTTTGAAGATCCAGGCCGAGATGCAGGGCCGCATCACGGCCATGGCCGAGGTTTTCGGCGCGCGGCAAAGCGAACTCAATCAGTCGATCAATCAACGCCTCGACGGCATGTCGCAGCGCATGAGCTCGACGATCACCGAGCAGACCAAATCGACGCATGAGAATCTGCAGCGGCTGCAGGAGCGGCTGGCGGTCATCGATGCGGCGCAGAACAATATCCAGACGCTCGCCAAGGACGTCGTCGGACTGCAGGCGATTCTCTCGAACAAGCAGACGCGCGGCGCCTTCGGCCAGTCGCGGATGGAGACGATCGTCGCGGACGGCCTGCCGATGGGCGCTTATGCCTTCCAGCAGACGCTTTCGAACGGCTCGCGGCCGGATTGCACGATCCACATGCCGAACGGCGCGCCGCCGCTCGTCATCGATGCGAAGTTCCCGCTCGAAGCCTGGAACGCCATCCGCGACGCCGGCAGCCCCGAGGCCACCAAGATCGCCGGCCAGCAGTTCCGCCGCGACATGGAGATCCATATCCGGGATATTTCGGAGAAATATCTGATTCAGGGGGAAACCCAGGAGACGGCCTTTCTCTTCGTGCCGTCAGAGTCGATTTTCGCGGAGATCCACGAGAACTTCGAGGCCCTGGTGCAGAAGGCGCACCGGGCGCGCATCGTCATCGTCTCGCCATCCCTGCTGATGCTGTCGATCCAGGTCATCCAGGCGGTGCTGAAAGACCAGCGCATGCGGGCGCAGGCGCATCTGATCCAGGGCGAGGTGGCGCTGCTGATGGACGATCTCAGCCGCCTCGACGAGCGGGTGCGCAAGCTGCAGGGCCATTTCGCCCTGGCGCAGAAAGATATCGACATGGTGGTCACGTCGGCCGACAAGCTCACCAGGCGCGGCGCCAAGATCGAAGCGCTGGAATTCGAGGCAGGCGGCGACGCCAAGCCCGCCCGCCACGACGAGACTCCGGCCAAATCCGTGGAAAGCCGTACCGGCCTTCTCAAGCTTCGGGTGGTTGACGAGGAGTGATCGCTTCGGGCAGTGTCTCGCCCCATGAAATAGCAGGAGCATGATGTCATTCGCATGCTCCAAAAGACGGGACAGCCTGATGATCACAGTTTTCGGATCCATCAACATGGATCTCATCGCCACGACCGAGCGACTGCCAAAGCCCGGCGAGACGGTGGCCGGCAACGGTTTTGCCACGGCCGCCGGCGGCAAGGGCGCCAACCAGGCGCTGGCAGCCCGTCGCGCCGGCCGCTATGTGCACATGGCCGGCGCCGTCGGCAAGGATGCTTTTGCCGCCGATGCTCTCGCCCTGCTCGATGAGGCCGGAACCGACCTCTCCCTCGTCAAGCATGTCGACGGCCCCACAGGCACGGCGCTGATCCTCGTCGGCGGCGACGGCGAGAACATGATCGCCGTGGTTCCGGGCGCCAACGGCTTGGTCACGCCTGCGGATGCGGAAATCGCGATCGGCCGCATGAACGAAGGCGACATGCTGATGTTGCAGCTCGAGGTGCCTGTCGCGGCCGTCGAACGCGCGCTCTCGGCCGCGCGCGCCAAGGGCATCACCAGCATCCTCAACCTCGCCCCCTTGATCCCCGATGCACCGCGTCTCGGTCGCCTGGCCGATATCGTCATTGCCAATGAGACCGAGTTCGAGCGGCTCGCCGGACAGAACGGCATGGACACGCAAGAGCGCGAGGCAGCGCTTGTCCGCCTGCATCAGGAGACCGGCCAGACGCTGATCGTGACGCTCGGCGGTGACGGCGTCATCGCCATCCGCGACGGGGTCATTTCACGGGCGCAAGGGTTGGCGATCGATCCTGTCGACACGGTCGGAGCGGGAGACACCTTCTGCGGCTATTTCGCCGCCAGCCTCGATGACGGCGTGGATTTTCCGACGGCGCTGCGCCGCGCGGCGGTCGCCGGTTCACTCGCATGCCTCAAATCAGGCGCGCAACCGTCGATTCCTTTGAGCGAGGAAGTCGCAGACAGAATATAGGCTGGCCTCCTTGCGAAAGGTGGCCGGACCTCCCTTCGATTTTGAGGGGATTTCTGCGGCTTTCCTCATATAAACCCCTAAAGTTTCACTCAAATTTAAGAGGTCTCCGGCGATCTTCCCAGTGATCGCCGGGTCTTCGCGCTTGCGGATCCGCGGCTCATGCGGCTGCTCCATGACGGAGCCATGCCTTCGCTCCTGTGCCGAAGAATGCCCCTTCGGCGCATCCTTGCCCGAGGACCCCATGTTCATCTTTCGCATGAAATCGCTTGCGGCGAAGCTTATCGTCATCACCGGCATCGCCATCGCGCTTGTTCTCATCGTTTCGAATTTCTTCCTCATCGGCCAGACCCGGGATCGCGTCCAGACGCTGACGATGGATCAGGCCAACCTCGAAGCAAAATCGATCGCCAATGAAATCGCCGCCAATGTCGGCGAGCTCGCCAGTGCCGCGCGCAGCATGATGGGCGTCCTCGGCCGCGCCCACGACGGCAAGTCGCTCGATCGCAAGGGCATGATCAACGTGCTGAAGGCCAATCTCGAACAGAACGCCTTTGCCTTCGGCAGCTGGTTCTGCGAGCAGCTCGGCGCGCTCGACGGCAAGACCACCGAGATCGCCAACAATAATGACGAAGGCACGAACAAGAACGGCGCCTTCACGCCCTATTGGTCGAAGACCAAGGACGGTGGCATTCAATACTCCACCTTCGACAATGACTATACCGCCGAATGGTGGAAGCTTGCTGCCGACAGCCGCAAGGGCGCGATCACAACCCCCTATCTCGCCCAGGGAACAGATGTACCGACGCTGCTGACATCAATTGCCTATCCCGTCATAGCGGGCGGCAAGATGATCGGTGTCGGCGGTGTCGACATCTCGCTGAAGTCGCTGACCGACAAGCTGCAGGCGCTGCATCCCTTCGGCTCGGGGCGCGTGACGCTGCTGTCGCAGGCCGGCAACTGGATCGTCGCGCCGATCCCCGACCTGATGACGAAACAATATGACGGCGAAGGCGCCGACGTCGTCAAGGCGGCGCTGTCGAACAAGCAGCCCGGCCTTGTCAGGAATCTCACTTATGACGGCCTCGACCCCTTCGACCGCGTCGTCTATCCGTTCGAAGTCCCCGGCGTCAACGCCACCTGGGTCGTGCTTGTCGATGTCCCGCACACGGCGATCAACGCGCCGGTGCAGGACCAGACCTACATGATGATCGCCACCGGCCTGATCGTGCTCGGTGCGGTGATGCTCGCGCTCTATTTCGCCGTCCGCTCGCTCGTACAGCGGCCGCTCGGCAGCCTTGTCGCTAGCGTCAAAACGCTCAGCGACGGCGAATATGCCGAACCCATCGCTGCCCAGGACCGTACCGACGAAGTCGGTTCGGTCGCCAAGGCGCTCGAAGGCTTCCGCTTCAAACTCGCCGACTCCAGGCGCCTCGAAGACGAGGCCACCCACCAGCGACAGGCCGCCGAGACCGAGCGCAGCCGTTCGGAATCGGAACGGCAACAATCGGTGTCGCTGCAGCGTCATATCGTCTCGATCGTCGGCGCCGGCCTTTCCGAACTGTCCCAGGGCAATCTGGGTCACCGCATCACCGAGGAATTCCCCGGCGAATACGGCAAACTGAAGCAGGACTTCAACGCCGCGCTTGCGAGCCTCGAAGAGACCATCAACACGATGAATCTCAGCGTCGTCAATATCGGCGCCGGCACCGGCGAGATCAGCAACAGCGCTTCCGACCTCGCCAAACGCACCGAGCAGCAGGCGGCAAGCCTGGAAGAGACGGCGGCAGCGCTCAATGAGCTTACCGCCCAGGTCGATTCCAGTGCCGAGAATGCCCGCACGGCTGCCGACAACGTCAACCTCGCCTGCCAGGATGCCGAGAAATCAGGCGAAGTGGTGCAGAAAGCCATCGCCTCTATGCATGGGATCGAGCAGTCTTCGACGGAGGTTTCGCGGATTATCGGCGTCATCGACGAAATCGCCTTCCAGACGAACCTGCTGGCGCTGAATGCCGGCGTCGAAGCGGCCCGCGCCGGCGAAGCCGGCAAGGGTTTTGCCGTCGTCGCCCAGGAAGTGCGTGAACTCGCGCAGCGTTCGGCCAATGCTGCCAAGGAGATCAAGACGCTGATCAACACGTCGGCCGTCCAGGTCAAGGAAGGCGTCGATCTCGTCGGGCGCGCCGGCGGCACGCTGCACAAGATCGCCGAACAGGTGATGGGCATCAACAGCCTCATCCGGCAGATCTCGGCATCGGCGAGCGAACAGGCGGTCGGGCTGAAGGAAATCAACCAGGCCATGAACCAGATGGATCAGGTGACGCAGCAGAATGCGGCGATGGTGGAGGAAGCGACCGCCGCCAGCGTGGCGCTCAACGACGAGGCGCAGACGCTGAAGGCGCTCGCCACGCGCTTCAGCGTCTCCGGCTCCGCCAACGCGACTGCACTCGCCTCCGTGGCAAGGCAGATGCGTGCGCCGGCTGCAGCCCCCTCACATTTCGCGGCTGCTCCCGCGGTCCGCCACGCCCCGGCGACCCGCCGCACCACGCCTCAATCGCATGGCTCGGCTGCCGTGGCTCGGGATAACTGGGAAGAGTTCTGACCGTTCAGCCCTGCATAAGAAAAAAGGCGCCTGCGAAATCAGGCGCCTTTTTTCATTTAGAAATTATGCAGCTCAAGCAGCGTTCGACGTCTGCTCCTCGTTGAGGAAGGCGTAGATCGCCGAGGCGGAATCGGTGGCCCGCAGCTTTGCAACCAGGTCTTGATCGCGCAGGACGCGGGCGATGCGCGACAGGGCTTTGAGATGATCGGCGCCGGCGCCCTCCGGTGCCAGCAGCAGGAAGACGAGATCGACCGGCTGGTCGTCCAGCGCTTCGAAATCGACAGGCTGCTCCAGCCGGGCGAAGATGCCGACGATGGAATGAATGTTCACCAGCTTGCCGTGGGGAATGGCGATACCGTTGCCGACGCCGGTCGAGCCGAGGCGTTCGCGCTGCAGGATGACGTCGAAAATCTCCCGTTCGGAGAGCCCGGTGATCCTCGCGGCTCTTGCCGCCAATTCCTGAAGCAACTGTTTCTTGGAATTTACTCTGAGGGCGGGAATGATCGCATCCTGATGGAGCAAATCTGCCAATGCCATTTCTTTTTCCTTCTGTCGCCGGGATCAGATGATGCGAGGAGCGGCGGCGATACCGCCGCTCACCGCCCTGATCTCAGCCTTTGATATTGGCCGAATCGATCCAGCCAATATTTCCGTCGTGCCGACGATAAACGATATTCAGATGTTCCTTGCCGGGACTGCGGAACAGGAGAAGCGGCTCATCGGTCATGTCGAGCGCCATCACGGCGGTGGCGACGGACATGGTCTTCAACTGCTTCGTGCTTTCAGCGACGATTGCCGGGGCGAAATCGTCGGGAATTTCATCCTCGTGATCAGGAACGGAGTCCATGACCGTGTAGGAGACTTCTGCAAAGCCATTCAGGTGGTTTCCGGCATGATGGTCCTTCAGCTTGCGCTTGTAACGGCGCAGGCGTTTCTCGATGCGCTCGGAAGCGGCGTCGAAAGCAAGCTGCGGATCCGTGGCTTCGCCGGCGGCATGAAGCACCACCCCGCTGTCGAGATGAAGCTTGCAGTCTGCCGAGAAACGAGAACTCGCCTTTTCGACGGTCACCTGGCCGGAATACCCCCCATCGAAGTATTTCGTGATGGCCGTAGCAATTTGGTCCTCGATCTTTTGACGGAAGGATTCACCAATTTCCATATGTTTCCCGGATACACGCACACTCATGGAGTTTCCCTTCTTATGGTCGTTTGCGGGTATCAGTTTACGCCAAGCCTCGGGTTCATCCAAGCACTTCGCGCAATCTCAAGCAAGATCGGCGCAGGCCTGTGGGCCCTCGGTGCCCTTGGGATGATGGGGATAACTTCAAAACGCCGTTCACGGCGCCAATTGCGGCGGGCTTCTAGCCAGAGGTTACCAGAAAGTCAATAGGACGCCGAATCAGCCCCGGGCGCGCTCGCAGAAGCTGTAGCAAATCTCCTGCGGAAGGAGCCTTCCAGCAACTTCCTTTCATGAGCTCACGCGCTTCGCGCCTGCGTTGTGCGCGGCATCGTCATGGCGATGACACCGAGAATGACGCAGGTGAGCCCGATCCAGGCCGTCGGGCTCAGGCTTTCACCGAGGAAGACGATACCGATCGCGACACCGATCGGCACGCGGAGATAGGCTTGCGACGTGGTTCCGACCGAACCCAGCGTCTGAACGAGGCGGAAATAGATCGTAAAGGCAAGCGCCGTCGAAAAGGCGGAAAGGGCAAGCAGCGCCAGCACCGATGCGGCCGAGGGATCGAGCCCCCACGGCCGATCGACGATCAGGCTCACGGGCATCAGAATGACCGCGCCTGAGATCAGCGAACCGGCCGCCGGCACGGCGGGATCAAGGCCTCTGAAGTTCTTGCTGAAAATCGCAGCCCCGGCATAACAGATGGTCGCCAGGATGATGGCAAGCTGCGCCATCAGGCTTTCGCCAAGACCGCCGAGCGCTTCGACGCCGATGACGAGGCAGATGCCGGCAAGCCCGGAGACGACGCCGAAAAGCTTCCGCGCCGTCGCCTGCTCATGGCGGGTTATCGACACGGTCAGCAGGAAGGTGAAGATCGGCGTCGCCGAATTCAGGATCACCGCCAGTCCGGCATCGACGGACTGCTCCGCCCAGGCGATCAGCGTGAAAGGAATGACGCTGTTCAGGCAGGCCTGGACGACGAACAGGCGCCATGTCGCGCGGTCGCGCGGCAGGCGGACATGCCGATGGCGAAGCACGGCCAGCAGAATGGCGCCGGCGATCAGTGTGCGCACCGCGATCAAGGTCACCGGCGGGATCGTTTCGACCCCGATCTTGATAAAGGTGTAGGAAGAACCCCAGAGGGTCGCCAGCACCAAAAGCAGGACAAGTTCTCTGGCAAGCTTCGGATTTTGCGGCGTCATAGGCACATCGATATTCGTTTAAGACACGGGAGAAATAGGCCAATTTGCGAAGTGGATGCTTCGATCACGGTCGAAGCGTCCTGCTGCCTCAGAAGCCCGCGACCTTGGCGAGCGCCCGTTTCTCGCGGCGGCGCTGGACCGAGGAAGCGATGTTCATCGCTTCCCGGTATTTCGCGACCGTGCGGCGGGCGAGATCGATGCCGCCCTTCTTCAGCATGTCGACGATATCGTCATCGGAGAGCACCGCGTCGGGGCTCTCCTGCATGATCAGCGCGCGGATCTTGTGGCGCACGGCCTCGGCCGAATGGCTGTCGCCGCCCTCGACCGCGCCGATCGACACGGTGAAGAAATATTTGAGTTCGAAGAGGCCGCGCGGCGTCAGCATATATTTGTTCGAGGTGACGCGGCTGACGGTGGATTCATGCATCTTGATCGCCTCGGCCACCGTTTTCAGGTTCAGCGGCCGCAAATGGTCGACACCGTGCAGCAGGAAGACGTCCTGCTGGCGGACGATCTCGCTTGCCACCTTCATGATGGTCTTTGCCCGCTGGTCGAGGCTGCGGGTCAGCCAGTTGGCGCTCTGCAGGCACTCGGAAAGGAAGGCATGATCCTCGCCGTTCCGGGTCACGCGGGAAAAATAGGACTGATTAACAAGCACGCGCGGCAGCGTATCCGGATTGAGCTCGACCAGCCAGCCACCCTCCGCGGAGGGCCTGACGACGACATCGGGCATGATCGCTTCGGAAACACCCGTCTCGAAACCGCTGCCGGGCTTCGGATTGAGCTGGCGGATCTCGCCGAGCATGTCGAGAAGATCTTCCTCGTCAACGCCACAGAGCCGCTTCAGCGTGGCGAAGTCGCGCCGGGCCAGGAGCTCGAGATTTTCGACCAGCGCCTGCATGGCAGGGTCGTAACGGTCCTTCTGCCTGAGCTGGATCGCCAGGCATTCGGCGAGGCTGCGGGCAAAAACACCCGGCGGATCAAGCGTCTGGAGGGCGGCGAGCACGTGTTCGACCTGCGTGAGACTGGTGCCGAGCCGCTCGCCGGTCTCGACCAGATCGACCTGGATGTAACCGGCATCGTCGAGCTGATCGATAAAATTCTGCGCGATCAGCCGGTCGCTCATATCGGGCAGCACGAAGGGGATCTGCTGAGCGAGATGATCGCGCAGCGACACCTGGCCGGCGACAAAATCGTCGAGATCGTAATCGGCGCCGTCGGCGCTGCCCGGCATCGACTTCCACTGACCGACGAGTTCCGGTGCGTCGAGGCGCTGCGGACCACCGTCATCGGGAAAGACATTGGTGTAATTGGCGTCGAGCTCGTCGTTCAGCCGGCTGCTGCTTTCGCTGCCGCCATTGTCGTACCAGTCACTCGACAGCGCCTCGGCGCGATTGTCGGCGCCGTCGTCCGAGCCGGCGTCCTCCGGCGAATGACCGAACTGCTCGTCCTCGCCTGCCGGCCGTTCGTCGCCCGCCTCCCCGTCATTCGACGGAAATTCGAGCAGCGGGTTCTTCTCCACTTCCTGAGCGATGAACTGAGTGAGCTCGAAATGGGTCATCTGCAGCAACTGGATGGATTGCATCAGTTGCGGCGTCATGACCAGGGACTGGCTCTGGCGCAGAAATAGATTGGCGGACAGTGCCATGACGGACGCGAAACTCCCTCGACTCCAGGAAACCGCGCCCGATCCACGCTTCAGGCCACGGAAATCCGAGTTGGCCCAAAAATTGCTTTTTTATCTCATTTGGTCAAGCGGAACTACGCGGCAAGGTGAATCGGCGCGGGATCAGAGGCTGAAATTATCGCCGAGATAGAGCCGGCGCACTTCCGGATTGTTGACGATGTCGTTGGCCCGGCCGTGGGTCAGCACTTCACCGGCATGGATGATATAGGCGCGGTCGATGAGGCCAAGCGTCTCACGCACATTGTGGTCGGTAATGAGAACGCCGATGCCGCGGGCCGTCAGGTGGTGGACGAGGTTCTGGATATCGGCGACCGAAATCGGGTCGACACCGGCGAAGGGCTCGTCGAGCAACATGAAAGTCGGGTCGGTTGCAAGCGCTCGTGCGATTTCAAGACGGCGGCGTTCGCCGCCGGAAAGGGCGACGGCCGCGCTCTTGCGCAGCTTCTGGATATGAAATTCCTCAAGCAGCTCGTTCAGCTTCTGCTCGCGCTCGGCCTTGTCCTTCACATGCACTTCGAGGACGGCGCGGATATTTTCTTCCACCGTCAGTCCGCGAAAGATCGAGGCCTCCTGCGGCAGGTAACCGACGCCGAGGCGCGAGCGGCGGTACATCGGCATGGTCGTGACATCGTTTCCGTCGATCTCGATCGTGCCTTCATCCACCGGCACCAGGCCGGTGATCATGTAAAAGCAGGTCGTCTTGCCGGCGCCGTTCGGGCCGAGCAGGCCGACGGCTTCGCCGCGACGCACCACCAGGGAGACGCCGTTGACGACACGGCGCGTCGCATAGGTCTTGGTCAGACCACGGGCGATCAGCGTTCCCTGATAGCGGCTCTTGTCGGCGGCACCCGCAGCGTGCGGCTCAGGCCTGCCGAACATGGTTGATAGCGATGATAATTTCACGTGGGAGGCCGGTTCAGTTCTGCTTCTGCGCGTTCGGCTGCGATTTCGGATCGAGCTGAATCTGGACACGACCGCCGCAGCTTTCAAGCTCCGCCTGGCCGGTTTGCATGTGAACGGTCAGCTTGCAGCCGGTGAAGACGTTCGGACCGTCCGACAGAATGACCTTGTTTCCCTGATCCGCGGTCAGGATGAATGTCTGCGAGGCCATGTCGAAATTGCCGTCGTCGGCAGTCGCCGTCTGCGTGCCCGAGACCAGGTAGACCTTGTCCGTCACCAGGATCTTGTCGATATCCGCACTTCCCGACGCCAGCGAGGCCGACTGCGCGGGCTTCGCCTCGGGTTGAGCCGGCGCGCCGGCGCCCGACTTTGCCGCCTTGTCCTTGTAATAGACGGTCATCTTGCCGGACTGCATCGTCGTCGTGCCCTGGACGACCTTGACGTTGCCGGTGAAGAGCGCCGTGTGCTCCTGGTCATGGATCTCCAGCTTGTCGCTTTCGATCTGGATCGGCTGGTCGTTGGAAAGCTTCATGCCCGACATGGTGGTCGACTGCGCCCCAGCGCCCGAGACCGTCAGAATAAGGGCAAATGCGCCGGCAACGAATGCGATGCCCGTCTTGCAAGCTGAAATGCGACAATCTTTTGTCATGGGTGACCCGGCTGGTTAAGTGCCCTGTTTATGAATGGTGGATGGATCGACATTCATGCGAACATTCCCCTCGAATGTGATCACGCGCCCCTTATCGGTTATCTCCAGCGTCTTCGCAACAATGGAAGCATTGTCCTTTGTGATGGTGACGGGGTCGTCGCTGCGCATGTTGCCGCCCTTGATGTCGAGCCGGGCGGACTGGAATTGCGCGTTGAGGCCGCTGCTCAGCACCAGGGTGAAGGGAGCCGTCATATGCAGGTTATCGGTGGCGCGATTATAATCGGCAGTCGAAGCGATGACGCGGGCAATCAGCCCGTCATTCATCGGCACGGCGGCCTTGATGGTCTCGAGGGTGATGAGATCGGGATTGCGGATATCCTGCAGCGCCCTTTCGGCAAGCATGGAATAATTGACGCCGTCGGAGTTGCGTCCGGCAATTGCCGGCTTTTCCATCACGACCTTGCCGTTCTCGATCTTGGCGCCTTCGAACTTGACGTTTTCGGGCAGGTAGAGGCTCACCAAGGCCACCGTCGCAAGCGCGCCGGCGACGATAAGGGCGGCCAACGGCAGCAAGATCTTCAGCCGCCGCACGCGGGCGGAATGGAACAACGCATCGCGATAGGGGCTCCTGCCGGAGCCCGCATAAGCGGCATGTCCGTTGTTCTTCAGGGTATCGAGCATAGGTCTCGTTCCATGTGCGGTGATTGCCTCGCCTGCGTAACAAAGCCGGCCGGCAATCACAGTTCGTTTCGCATTATTACATTGGCTTGCCAATATGGAATTTTTTCTGCAACAAGCAACAAAATGGAAAAACATACAAAAGTGGCATTCATACGCGCCGCTGCCACCCATTTCACCGGGCTCATCGGCGCCATGCCGACCCGGGCCAGCGCTGGAGGTATCTCATGGACAGTTCGATCATCGCGGATCGCCGGCGGCTGCGCCGCAAGCTCGGCTTCTGGCGCATCGTCGCGGTCGCCCTCATCGTGGCGCTCGGTTTTGCCTTTTACCGCTTCGCCGTCGGCGAGGCCGGCACGGCAAGTCCGCAAATCGCCCATGTGACGATATCGGGGCTGATCGTCGATGATGACGAGCTGCTGGAGCGGCTAAAGAAGGTCGAGACCAGCGATCAGGTGAAGGCCGCGGTGATTTCGATCTCCTCGCCCGGCGGCACGACCTATGGCGGCGAAAAAATCTTCAAGGCGATCCGGGCGATATCAGCGAAGAAGCCCGTCGTCTCCGACGTGCGCACGCTGGCCGCTTCCGCCGGCTATATGGTCGCCACCGCCGGCGACACGATCATTGCCGGCGACAGCTCGATCACCGGCTCGATCGGCGTCATCTTCCAGTACCCGCAGATCCAGCCGCTGCTCGACAAGATCGGCGTGTCGCTGCAGGAGATCAAGTCCTCGCCGCTGAAGGCCGAGCCTTCGCCCTTCCACGAGGCGAGCGAGGAAGCCAAGGCGATGATCCGCAACATGGTGATTGACAGCTACAACTGGTTCGTCGACCTAGTGGCCGACCGGCGCAAGCTGCCCCGCGAGGAGGTGCTGAAACTCGCCGACGGGACGATCTATACCGGCCGGCAGGCGCTCCAGGCGAAACTCGTCGATACGATCGGCGGCGAGGCGGAAATCCGCGCCTATCTCAAATCGCGTGGCGTCGACGTTGATCTGCCGATGGTGGATTGGGACAAGAAGAGCAACACGCCTTTTCTGCTCGCTGGAGCTGTTTCGCGGCTGGTTACTATCCTGGGTTATGATGATCTTGTCAGGGGTCAGGATATCAATGGAATCCTACCCCCAAAGTTGCTTCTTGACGGGCTGCTTTCAGTTTGGCAGGTTGGCCGCGATTGATAAGAAATCAATAATTTAAGGGGGCGACTGTGATCAAGTCCGAATTGGTGCAGATTGTTGCGGCACGCAACCCGCATCTCTATCATCGCGACGTCGAAAATATCGTCAACGCGGTTCTCGACGAGATCACCGATGCACTGGCTGCGGGCAACCGCGTCGAATTGCGCGGCTTCGGCGCGTTTTCGGTCAAGAACCGCCCTTCCCGCTCCGGCCGCAACCCGCGCACCGGCGATACCGTCTTCGTCGAGGAAAAGTGGGTTCCCTTCTTCAAAACAGGCAAGGAACTGCGCGAGCGGCTCAATCCCGGCCAGGCCGACGAAGAGGATTGAGCGGCGCGAGCCGCCTGCGGCGAAACCGCACTTGAACTTGAACACCGTTTTCCTATTCTGCTAGCGCATCGGCCCGAAAGTCGGAATCGATTTTCGGGCCGATGCATATATAAGGCGCATGGAGAGTTCAAATGGCCAAGAAGATTGTCAACCTGTTGATTTTGCTGCCGCTCGGCGTCATCCTCATCGTCTTCTGCGTCGCCAACCGGCAGAGCGTCACGCTCGCCTTCAATCCCTTCAGGCCCGACGATCCGGTGCTTGCTGTTTCCGCGCCCTTCTTCGTCTTCCTGTTCATCGCGCTGATAGCAGGCATGCTGATCGGCTCGGCCGCCACCTGGTTCAGCCAGGGCAAACACCGCAAGCGCGCCCGCACCGAGGCCAAGGAAGCCATTCGCTGGCAGGGCGAGGCCGACCGCCACAGGACCCGCGCGGAGGACATCGCCGGCCAGCTGCCGTCGCGGTGAGATCGGCTCACCGCCCGAGTCAAACCGGAGAAAAGCTCAGCTCCTCATAATCGCCTTCCGGCGACGCGCCATTGCCGGTCACGGCAAAACCGTGGGAAAGGTAGAAGGCCTTCGCCCGTCGGTTGTTCACCAGGCATTTCAGACGGTACTTATGTTGCGGCCACTCCGGCAGCGCCCGGAGCAGCGCCGTGCCGGCGCCAAGACCCTGAAACTCGGGCCTTATATAAAGCATGTGAATGAAATCGTCCTCCGGCCAGAGCGACAGGAAGCCGGCAAGGCTGCCATCGACATGCTCGCAGACGAAGATCGTCTCACCATTGGTATGAGCGGAGAAATCCTCGCGGTGAAACTTGCCGGGATCGACCCAGACGAATGTCTGGCGGCGCACGGAAAGATAGATGTCCGCGAGCATTTCCTGGTCTTCCGCCCGCGGCGGCCTGATGGTCCATGTCATCATGTCGGAATAGCTCAGGCACGGGTCCGCGCCAAGCCCGCAGCGAAAGCCTTCGATGCTCAATCCGCAGCCATTTTTGCAACGACCGCAGTATTGAAATCCGAGAAGAAGCCCTCGGCCAGCCGCTGCGAGGTCGAATCGAGCAGGCGTGCGCCGAGCTGAGCGAGCCTGCCGCCGAGTTCGGCCTTGGCCCGATAGTGCAGGATCGTCTCCTCGCCGCTCGCCTCGAGTACGACATCGGCGCTGCCCCTGGCGAAGCCAGCCAGGCCGCCCTTGCCTTCCGCCGACAGCGTATAGCTTTCCGGCGCATCGATATTGGAAAGCGTCAGTAACCCATGGAAGGTGGCGGAGAACAGGCTGAACTTCACCTTGATCGTCGCCTCGAACGCGCTTGGCGATAGCCGCTCGATGCCCTGGCAGCCGGGAATGCAGCCACGCATGATCTCCGGATCGTTGAGCGCTGCCCAGACCATGTCCCGCGGCGCGGCGATACGTTCTTCGCCGGTGAAATCCATTCGGCAGCCCCATCTTCGATTCGCTCAACTTATCCAGCGGGAAAGCGCTTTGCCAAGGCGGAGGGGAATGTTATCTGCGCTACGATCCCGAGTGAGGAATTGGCCGATGAACGAACTGAAGCCCTGGAGCGTGACGGCAAGCCGCATCACCTATGAAGACCGCTGGATCAGGGTGCGGAGCGACGATTGCGTCACCGCCGACGGAATCGTCATCGCGCCATTCCATGTGCTCGATTATCCCGACTGGATCAACGTCATCCCAGTCATGCCCGACGGGCGGGTGCTGCTGACGCGGGAATACCGGCACGGCCGCGGCGAGATCGTGCTCGGCCTCGTCGCCGGCGGTGTCGAAGCAGACGATGGCAAGACTGGCGACGGCAAGAGCGGCGATGCGGCGTTGGCGGCGGCACAGCGCGAACTGCGGGAAGAGACCGGCTATGAAGCCTCGACCTTCGTCAAGCTGCTCACCTCCTATCCGAATGCGGCCAGCCATAGCAACACGGTGACGAGCTGGCTGGCGCTCGGTCTGAGCCGGGCCGGCGAACCGCGTTTCGACCCCGGCGAGAAGGTCGAGCTGCTGTTTACCGATCTTGCCGCCATCCTCGGCGACCTGCAATCCGGCGCCGTCATCATGCAGTCGATGCATGTCGCTGCACTTTATGCGGCAGAAAGCTGGCTTCGGAGAGGGGCGCGTCCGAGGGCTTGAAATAGGCGCTGTGCCCGCAGAAGCTGCCCTCTCGCCGGGGCCGACCAGCGCGCAGTTGATCCGGCACGGTCTTCTGGGCTACTGCATAGCCTGCAAGACACCCCGACAGAGACGCGGAAGAGCACGTTGAAACAAAGAGAACGCCGGCCGGGCCAGAAGAAGACATCAGGTCCCGCCGGTGAAAGCCGCAGGGACGATCGGGCCGGCCGATCACTGAAGCCCGTGGTGCGCCCCGCGGCCACACGCGATACAGTTCGCGAGACTGCGGCGGCCGCGGTTTCGCGCCCGCTCATGGTACGCAGCGGCGGTCGGCCGGCGGAGCGCGTGCCTGTCATTCTCGAATCGCTCGGCGCCGGCGATTTCCACCTGATCGACAGCGGCGACGGCCAGAAGCTCGAGCAATATGGCCCCTACCGCATCATCCGCCCGGAGGCCCAGGCGCTGTGGCGGCCTTCGCTGGCGCCGCAAATCTGGGAAAAGGTCGATGCCGTCTTCACCGGCGATACCGACGAGGAAGGCACCGGCCGCTGGCGCTTTCCGAAGGCCGCACTCGGCGAGACCTGGCCGCTCAACCTGCTCGGCGTCGATTTTCTCGGCCGCTTCACCTCGTTCCGTCACGTCGGCGTCTTTCCCGAGCAGATCGTGCACTGGAGCTGGATGAAAGAGCAGGTTGAAAAGGCCGGCCGGCCGCTGAAGGTGCTGAACCTCTTCGGTTATACCGGCGTCGCCTCGCTGGTCGCCGCCGCTGCCGGCGCCGAGGTCACCCATGTCGACGCGTCGAAGAAGGCGATTGGCTGGGCGCGCGAGAACCAGGCGCTCGGGCGCATGGAGAAGCTGCCGATCCGCTGGATCTGCGAGGATGCGATGAAGTTCATCCTGCGCGAGGAACGCCGCGGCAGCCAGTACGACATCATCCTGACCGATCCGCCTAAATTCGGCCGCGGCCCCAATGGCGAAGTCTGGCATCTTTTCGAGCATCTGCCATTGATGCTCGATGTCTGCCGCGAAATCCTGTCGCCGAAGGCGGTCGGCCTGGTGCTGACGGCCTATTCGATCCGCGCCAGCTTCTATTCGATCCACGAGCTGATGCGCGAAACGATGCGCGGCGCCGGCGGCGCGGTCGAATCCGGCGAGCTGGTGATTCGCGAGGCAGGCCTCGACGGCAAAACGCCGGGCCGCGCGCTTTCCACCTCCCTCTTTTCCCGCTGGGTGCCGCAATGAGCAAGGACTTCCACGATCAGGGACCGCGCAGGGTCGGGCAGGTGAAGGAAGTCACCTCGCTCGCCAATCCGATCATCAAGGACATCAAGGCGCTGACCAACAAGAAGTCGCGGGAGGAAAGCGGGACTTTCCTCGCCGAAGGTCTGAAGCTCGTCATCGATGCGATCGAGCTCGGCTGGACGATCCGCACGCTGGTCTATGCCAAGGCCGCCAAAGGCAAGCCGCTGGTCGAGCAGATGGCGGCAAGGACCGTCGCCGCGGGCGGGCTGGTGCTCGAAGTCAGTGAAAAGGTGATTGCCGCAATCACCCGGCGCGACAACCCGCAAATGGTCGTCGGCATCTTCGAGCAGCGCTGGACGCCGCTTAAGGGCATCCGACCCCAGGAGGGTGAGACGTGGGTGGCGCTCGACCGGGTGCGCGATCCGGGCAATCTCGGCACCATCATCCGGACGGCCGATGCCGCCGGCGCGTCCGGCATTATTCTGATCGGCGAGACGACCGATCCCTTCTCGCTGGAGACTGTGCGGGCAACCATGGGCTCGGTCTTTGCCGTTCCGGTCGCGCGGGCGACGCCGGAGGAGTTCTTGGCCTGGCGGAAGTCGGCCGGCGTTTCCATAGTCGCCACCCATCTGGCCGGCGCGGTCGATTATCGCACGATCGACTACCGGAGGAAGCCCACCGTACTGCTGATGGGCAACGAACAATCCGGCCTGCCGGACCAGCTCGCCCGGGAAGCCGATGCGCTTGCCCGCATCCCGCAGCAGGGCCGCGCCGATTCCCTCAACCTCGCCGTCGCCACCGCCGTCATGCTTTTCGAAGCGCGCCGCCATCTCCTCTCACTTGCCGAGGGCAAATGACCGAACCGACGCATGCACGCCCCGCACTGTTTTCGCGCCCGGCGCCGATCCTCTTCTTCATCCTCTTCGCCGTTCTGATCGACCAGGTCGTCAAGGTCGCCGTCGATCATTACCTGCCGCTGCAGGAAGCCGTGCCCGTCATTCCGATGCTGGCGCTCTACCGCACTTATAATCTCGGCGTCGCCTTTTCGATGCTGGAGGGTATGGACGGCTGGTTTATCGTCGGCATGCGGCTCGTCATCGTCGCCTTCGTCATCTGGCTGTGGTACCGCACGGCAAAAGACCGCTGGCTCGCCCATCTCGGCTATGCGCTGATCATTGCCGGGGCGATCGGCAATCTTGTCGACCGCTTCGCCTATGGGCATGTGATCGACTACATCCTCTTCTACACCGAAAGCTGGTCGTTTGCGGTGTTCAATCTCGCCGACAGTTTCATCACCATCGGCGCCGGCTGCGTCATTCTCGAGGAACTGCTGCTGCCGAAAAAGGCCGGCCGCTAAAATTGTATCGAATTCCTGAAGGCATTCGGAACAAGCCTCATGTTATCCAGATACCATGCAGAGTCTGGGACAGTTGCAGGAAAGATTGTCCGCCGCCTTCGGCGGAGCCGCCGTCAAGCCGCATCAGGAGCGGACGGAGGAACCCTCTCCGCGTCCCGGCGCATCGCCAGCGCGCACGGGTACTACTCCCCTGTCGGGGCCTGCAGCGACGCGGCGCCTGCTGTTCTACTGGCTGAGCGGCGCCGGTTTTCTGGCCGCGATGATCCTGACGCTGCTCGCCCATGCCGGCGAGCCGCTGCTCCTTTCGGGCGGTCTCGTCGCTCTCGGCCTTGCCGTCATCGCCGGCTATGCCGTGCTGGTGGTTCGCCGGCAGAGAAGCGGGCAGCCGGCCGGTCGATCCACTCCGAACGGCGATGATGGCGCGAAGCTCTTCGCCGAGGTGCATGATGTGCTCGGCGACATCACCCTCACCCGCGCCATGGACCGGCGCATCATCTCGGCCAACGACACGTTTCGCCGGCTGACCGGCCGGCTGCGCCCGGAAGGGCGGACCTGCGAAGAGATCGGGCTTGCCTTCCGCCCCGGCCCGATCCCGCACTGCTACGACGTCGAGATATCGACGCCGGAAGGCCAGCGTATTTTCCTGTGGCGCGACGTCGTCACCCGCGATCCGGGCAGCGGTCACCTGCTGCTGCAGAGTGTTGCCCGTGATGTGACGGAGGAACGGCTCGTCGCGCAGGGCCGCGAGTCCGCCCGCCAGAAGGCCGAGTATAACAGCGCCGCGAAATCCCGACTGCTTGCAACCGTCAGCCACGAGGTGCGCACGCCGCTTTCCGGCATTCTCGGCATGACGCACCTGCTCGCGGAAACGAGGCTGACGCAGGAGCAGCAGAATTATCTGGCCAACATCCGCCAGTCCGGCCACGCCTTGACGCAGCTTGTCGAGGATCTGCTCGATTTTTCCACCATCGAGGTCGGCCGATTCGAGCTTCACCCGCGCTCGGAATCGCTGCGGAAGCTCCTGGAAAGCGTTGTCGAAATGCTCGCCCACCGGGCGCATGAAAAGGGCATCGAGATCGGCGCCACCGTGTCATCAGACGTTCCGGAGAAAATGAGCTTCGATGCGGCGCGCCTGCGCCAGGTTCTGTTCAACGTCATCGGCAATGCCGTCAAATTCACCCAGGCCGGCGGCGTTTTCATCCGCGTATCGCTTGATGCCGGCAACCTCCTGATCACCGTCACCGACACCGGTCCGGGCATGACGGCGGAGGAGCAGGCGCGTGTCTTCGGCGAGTTCGAGCAGGGTGGAAACGTTGCCGACAAGAGCGGCGGCACCGGGCTCGGCCTTGCCATCTCCGCCCGCATCATGCGCGAATTCGACGGCGCCCTGACGGTCACCAGCGAAAAGGGCAAAGGCAGCACGTTCACCATCCGCTTCCCGATTGAACTCGATAGCGAGCGTTCCGAGCGGCGAAACACGCTGCTTTCCGGCAACAGCGTCGTGCTGCTGGCGCCGGCGGGGGCTGCCCGCTCCGCCATTGCCGAAACGATCACCGCGCTCGGCGGCATTTGCCATCTCGTCGACACCGGCGAGGCTGCGCGCGCGAGGCTGCTCGGAATGGCGAGCGGCGGCCGCCGGCCGACCGATATCATCGTCGATCATCGCATGTCGGCGGAATTTTCAGCGCACCTCGCCGATCGCGCCGAAATCGCTGCACTTGGCCTGCGCAAGGTCCTGCTCGTCAACCCGGAAGAGCGCAGCGCCCATCCGCTCGACCTGTTCGATGCCTGGCTCATCCGGCCGCTGCGCGAACAGTCGCTGATCGATGTGCTGCGCGGGCGCATGCGCGGCATGGAGAAGCGCGACGCGCTGAACGACAACCAACCGGGCTTCGGCCTGCCAATGACCGACACCGTGGTTGCCGCACACGGGCTGCGCATCCTGCTCGGAGAGGACGATCCGATCAATGCGATGCTGGTGCGCGTCATGCTCGAAAAGGGCGGACACAAGGTGCACCATGTCGAGGATTTCGAGACGCTCCTCGATTGCGCCCTCGGCGAGGCGAACGCTCGGCCCGACATCATCATCAGCGATCTGTCGATGCCCGGCGGCAACGGCATCGACATGCTGGGGCGGCTGCGCGGCCACGAAAGGCGGCTCGATCTCGACCCGGTGCCGGTGATCGTGCTCACCGCCGACAAGAGCGACGAGTCGCGCCGCCAGGTCTTGCTCAATGGCGCCAACCGCGTCATGGTGAAACCGGTCGACCCGGTGCGGCTGCTGACGGAAGTTCAGGCGGTCGCCGCGCTTTCCGCCCGCCGGGCAGAGGCGCGGTAGGTCGCTGAATTGACTGCGCAGGCTGCTTGCGCCGGGAAATTCAATATGTCACTTTCCTGTCGCACAGAAGTGTTTTATGGCGTCGATAAGCCGGCAACGGGAGAATCGCCATGTCCTCCATCGACATCCTGAATCGTGACGTTACCACGGAGGCTGCACGGCCGTCGACGGCTGCGCAGCAAGACGGCGACATCCTCGGCCGGATCGGCAATCTCGAAACCCGCCTTGCCCGCACGGCACGTGAGATCGATGCGGCCCAGGCCGTGCGCTACCGCGTCTTCGTCGACGAAATGAAGGCGCAGCTGCCGCCGGAAGCCATGCGGCGCGAACGGGATTTCGATGCTTATGACGCTTTCTGCGACCATCTTCTCGTTCTCGACCGCTCGCTCGAAGGTGATCCGGAAGACCAGATCGTCGGCACCTACCGGCTGCTGCGCCAGGATGTCGCGATCGCCAATGGCGGTTTTTACTCGGCTTCCGAATTCGAAATCGAGAGCCTGCTCGCCAGGCATCCGGACAAGCGTTTCATGGAACTCGGACGCTCCTGCGTGCTGCCGGAATACCGCACCAAACGCACCGTCGAGCTTCTCTGGCAGGGCAACTGGGCTTATGCGCTGAAGCACGGCATGAGCGCGATGTTCGGCTGCGCCTCGTTCCCAGGCGTCTACCTCGAAAGCCACGCATTGGCGCTGTCCTTCCTCTACCACAATGTGCTGGCGAAGGACGAATGGACCGTCGGCGCACTGCCGCATCTCGCTCGCAACATGGACCTGATGCCGGCCGAGGCCGTCAACCCGAAGCGGGCGCTGATGGCCCTGCCGCCGCTGATCAAGGGCTATCTCAGACTCGGCGCGATGGTCGGCTCCAGCGCGGTCATCGACCACGCCTTCAACACGACCGACGTGCTGATCGTGCTGCCGATCTCCAGCATTTCCGACCGCTACCTGAACTACTACGGCGCCGACGCCGGCCGTTTCGCCAGCTGATCGCTTCGTCGCGCTGCCGTCCGATAGGATCAATGGCTGCCCCTCATCCTAACTCTCTCCCCGTAATGACGGGGAGAGAGGACGTGCCTTATGAGAGATCTGCGAGGAACTGAGAGGTCGCGGCACGCTCCCTTCGCCCCGCAAGCGGGGAGAAGCTGCGGGCAGGCGGATGAGGGGCTGATCTCGCCGATCTCCCCTGTCACTAAATAGCTCGCTATGCGGGCAGGTGGCCTTACGAACCGCCATAGGCGGCGATCGCCGCCATGTTGACGATGTCGCTGTCCTTGGCGCCCATCGAGGTGATCTGCACCGGTTTGTCGAGGCCGACGAGGATCGGGCCAATGACGGTGGAGCCACCGAGTTCCTGCAGCATCTTCGTCGAGATCGAGGCCGAGTGGAAGGCCGGCATGACGAGCACGTTGGCGGGGCCGGAGAGCCGGCAGAAGGGATATTGCTCCATCACCTTGCGGTTCAGCGCCACATCGGCGGCCATCTCGCCGTCATATTCGAAATCGACGCGGCGCTTGTCGAGGATCTTCACCGCTTCGCGCACCCGCTCGGAGCGTTCGCCGGAGGGATGGCCGAAGGTGGAATAGGCAAGCAAGGCGACGCGCGGCTGATAACCCATGCGCCGTGCGAGACCGGCAGCCTCTTCGGCGATGTCGGCAAGCTCTTCGGACGTCGGCATATCATGCACGGCCGTATCGGCGACGAAGACAGTGCGGCCGCGGCAGAGCGCCAGCGACACACCGATAACGCGGTGGCCGGGCTTCTCGTCGATGCAGCGGCGTATATCCTCGAGCGCGGTCGAATAGTTGCGGGTGATGCCCGTCACCATGCCGTCGGCGTCGCCAAGCGCTACCATGGTGGCGGCGAAATGGTTGCGGTCATTGTGGATCAGCCGCTGGGCATCGCGGTGAAGGTAACCCTTCCGCTGCAGCCTGGCATAGAGATAATCGATATAGGCCTCGACGCGGGTGGAGATACGGGCGTTGACGATCTCCAGGCCGGGGCGGTTGAGATCGATGCCGGCGCGCTCCGCCGTCGCCCGGATCAGGTCTTCGCGGCCGAGCAGCAGCGCGGTGCCGAGCTGCTGATTGGCATAGGACAATGCTGCACGCAGGACCTGCTCTTCCTCGGCTTCGGCAAAGACGATCCGCTTCGGCCGGCGGCGCACCCGCTCGTAGAGGCTGGCGAGCGTCGAGGCGATCGGATCGCGGCGGGCCGAAAGCTCGCGGGCGTAACCGGCCATATCGGTAATGACCTTGCGGGCAACGCCGGTCTCGATCGCGGCTTGGGCGACCGCGACCGGAATGGCCGAGATCAGCCGCGGATCGAATGGAACCGGGATGATGTATTGCGCGCCGAAACGCGGCCGGTTGCCCTGATAGGCGGCGACCACGTCATCGGGCACGTCCTCGCGGGCCAGATTGGCCAGCGCGTTGACGGCGGCGATCTTCATTGCGTCGTTGATCGTCGAGGCGCGCACGTCGAGGGCGCCGCGGAAGATATAGGGGAAGCCGAGGACGTTGTTGACCTGGTTCGGATAGTCCGAGCGGCCGGTCGCCATGATGGCGTCGTCGCGGATGCGGGCCACCTCCTCCGGGGTGATTTCGGGATCGGGATTGGCCATGGCGAAGATGATCGGCCGATCCGCCATCGAGCGGATCATCTTGGCCGAGAAGGCGCCCTTCTGCGACAGGCCGAAAATGACGTCGGCACCCTTCATCGCCTCTTCCAGCGTGCGGGCGTCGGTCTTGGCCGCATGCGCCGATTTCCACTGGTTCATGCCCTCGGTGCGGCCCTGGTAGATGACGCCCTTGGTATCGCAGAGGATGATGTTTTCAGGGGCAAAACCCATCGCCTTGACCAGTTCGACGCAGGCGATCGCCGCCGCGCCCGCGCCGTTGCAGACGAGCTTCGTCGTCTTCAGGTCGCGGCCGGTCAGCTCCAGCGCGTTGATCAGGCCGGCGGCGGCGATGATCGCCGTACCATGCTGATCGTCGTGAAACACCGGAATATCCATCAGCTCGCGCAGCCGGCTTTCGATCACGAAGCAATCCGGCGCCTTGATGTCCTCAAGGTTGATGCCGCCGAAGGAGGGGCCGAGGAAGCGCACGCAATTGATGAACTCGTCGACATTTTCGGTATCGATCTCGAGGTCGATGGAATCAACGTCGGCGAAGCGCTTGAACAGCACCGACTTGCCTTCCATGACCGGCTTGGAGGCGAGCGCGCCGAGATTGCCGAGGCCGAGAATGGCGGTGCCGTTGGAGATAACCGCGACCATGTTGCCGCGCGCCGTGTAGTCGTAGGCCGTCTGCGGATCGGCGGCGATCGCCTTGACGGGGACGGCGACACCGGGCGAATAGGCGAGCGACAGGTCGCGCTGCGTTGCCATCGGCTTGGTCGGATTGATCTCCAGCTTGCCGGGCCGGCCCATCGCATGAAAATCGAGCGCCTCCTGGTCGGTCACTGATGTCGTCGGCCGGTCCTTCTTATCGATATCGGGCATAAATCCTCCAACGTCCTGTGGGCGACGCTTTGCTCTTCCTCAAATGCTGTTGTCATCTATAGCGGCGCACGGATAGGGTTGGCACCTGTTTTTTTGGGAAAAACTGCACCTCCGTGAACGCACGAATAGACACAGGAAATGAAGCCTTTTCGGCTGCCGAGCTTGCCACGGCGGAAAGCCGTGCCTCGGCGACGCCGATGATGGAGCAATATATCGAGATCAAGGCGAACAATCCGGGTTCGCTGCTGTTCTATCGCATGGGCGACTTCTACGAGCTGTTCTTCGAGGATGCGCTGGAGGCTTCGCGCGCGCTGGGCATCACGCTGACGAAGCGCGGCCAGCATATGGGCCAGGATATCCCGATGTGCGGCGTGCCGGTGCATGCCGCCGACGATTATCTGCAGAAGCTGATTTCGCTCGGTTTCCGCGTCGCCGTCTGCGAGCAGGTCGAGGATCCGGCCGAAGCAAAGAAACGCGGCGGCAAATCCGTCGTCAAGCGTGATGTCGTGCGGCTGGTCACGCCGGGCACGATCACCGAGGAAAAGCTGCTATCGCCTTCGGAATCCAACTATCTGATGGCGCTCACCCGCATTCGCGGCGGGGCCGAACCGGCGCTGGCACTTGCCTGGATCGATATTTCCACCGGCGTCTTCCGGCTGGCGGAGACGGAAAGTTCGCGCCTGCTCGCCGACATCCTGCGCATCGATCCGCGCGAGCTGATCCTGCCCGATACGATTTTCCACGATCCCGAGCTGAAACCCGTCTTTGACGTGCTCGGCCGCACGGCGGTGCCGCAGCCGGCGGTGCTCTTCGACAGCGCCAGCGCCGAAGGCCGGATCGCCCGCTATTTCGGCGTTTCGACGCTGGACGGCTTCGGCAGCTTCTCGCGCGCCGAGCTTGCGGCAGCCGCAGCCGCCGTCGCCTATGTCGAGAAAACGCAGATCGCCGAGCGTCCGCCGCTCGGGCAGCCCGAGCGGGAAAGTGCCGCTTCGACGCTGTTCATCGACCCGGCCACCCGCGCCAATCTCGAGCTTGCCCGCACGCTGTCGGGCGATCGCAACGGTTCGCTGCTGAAGGCGATCGACCGCACCGTCACCGGCGGCGGCGCCAGGCTTCTCGCCGAGCGGCTGATGTCGCCGCTCACCGACCCCGCCCGCATCAATGCCCGGCTCGATTCGATCGGCTTCCTGATCGACGAGCCCTCGCTCTGCGGCAGGCTGCGCGATACGCTGAAACATGTGCCCGACATGCCGCGGGCGCTCTCGCGCCTGGCGCTCGACCGCGGCGGCCCGCGTGATCTCGCGGCCATCCGCCAGGGCCTGCAGGCCGCAAGCGGCCTCGCGGATCTGCTCGCCACCGCCATGCTGCCGGAAGAACTCGGCGAGGCGCTGTCCGGACTGAAAGCGCTTCCCGCGAGCCTGGAAACGCTGCTTGCCGAGACGCTCGCCGACGAACTGCCGCTGCTCAAGCGCGACGGCGGTTTCCTGCGCGACGGCGCCAGCGGCGAACTCGACGAGGTCCGGGCGCTGCGCGACCAGTCGCGCCGCGTCATCGCCGGGCTGCAGCTGCAATATGCCGAGGAAACCGGCATCCGCTCGCTGAAGATCAAGCACAACAATATTCTTGGCTATTTCATCGAGGTCACCGCCGGCAATGCCGGCCCGATGACCGATACGGCGGAAGCCAAGGCCCGCTTCATCCACCGCCAGACGATGGCGAGCGCGATGCGCTTCACCACGACGGAACTTGCCGATCTCGAAAGCCGCATCGCCAATGCCGCCGACCGGGCGCTTTCGATCGAACTCGAAGCCTTCGACAAGATGACGGCGGCCGTCGTGGCGGAAGCCGAGGCGATCAAATCAGGCGCCCGGGCGCTGGCCGTCATCGACGTCGCCGCGGGTCTCGCGCTGCTCGCCGAAGAGCAGGCCTATTGCCGGCCGCAGGTCGACGGCTCGAAGATGTTTGCCATCGAGGGCGGCCGTCATCCTGTTGTCGAGCAGGCACTGCGGCGGCAGGCGGGTGGCCCCTTTGTCGCCAACCATTGCGATCTTTCGCCGAAGGACGGCGCCAAGGACGGCGCCATCTGGCTGCTGACCGGCCCGAACATGGGCGGTAAATCGACCTTTCTGCGCCAGAACGCGCTGATCGCGATCCTGGCGCAGATGGGCTCTTTCGTGCCGGCGACGTCCGCCCATATCGGCATCGTCGACCGGCTGTTCTCGCGCGTCGGCGCCTCCGACGACCTGGCGCGCGGGCGCTCGACCTTCATGGTCGAGATGGTGGAGACGGCTGCGATCCTCAACCAGGCGAGCGACCGCTCGCTCGTCATCCTCGACGAGATCGGCCGCGGCACCGCCACCTTCGACGGCCTGTCGATCGCCTGGGCCGCCGTCGAGCACCTGCATGAGGCCAATCGCTGCCGCGGTCTGTTCGCCACGCATTTCCACGAGCTGACCGTGCTGTCGGAAAAGCTTGGCCGGCTATCGAACGCCACGATGCGCGTCAAGGAATGGGACGGCGACGTGATCTTCCTGCACGAGGTCGGCCCGGGTGCCGCCGACCGCTCCTACGGCATCCAGGTCGCCCGTCTTGCCGGGCTTCCGGCCTCGGTCGTGTCGCGGGCCCGCGACGTGCTCACCCGCCTCGAAGATGCCGACCGCAAGAACCCGGCGAGCCAGCTGATCGACGACCTGCCGCTCTTCCAGGTGGCGGTGCGCCGCGAGGACACGACCCGCGGCCCATCGAAGGTCGAGGAGACGCTGAAGGCGATGAGCCTTGACGACATGACGCCGCGCGAGGCGATCGACGCGCTTTACGATCTCAAGAAAAAGCTGAAATAGGAGCGCAGCCGATGTTCATGGAGAAGCTGGTTCGCGAAACCGAGCGTCTGTCGCTCATCTGCTCCATGCTCGACACAATGCGGCGCGCCGACAAAGACCGCAACGCGCGCGGCTGGACATCGCCGATCGGCCTGCTGAAAATCACCCGCTCTTGCGCTATGATCTCTGAACTCGGAACGTCGATCGCCAAGGCGGGCTACCGCGAGTGCGACAGGGCGACGCTCGAGGAGATCCAGCGCGAGACCCGGCAGGTGCTGTATTCGCTGCATGCGCAGGTCGCAGACTGAGGCTTTACGGAAAGGCCGCCGCTTGCGGCAAAGCGTCCCGCATCGCAGCATGGCAACACCATTTCGCCAAATTTAAAGGTTCTTGCAGTACGAAGGCCCGTGTCAATCGCCGGGCAAAGAGGTTATAGCGCATGCAGACGAAACGTGAGGCGAGCCTCGATCAGGCAGCCCGGCATGAACAGGAAACCAGCCCTGTGAGCGCGACGCGCAACCTCGATTTCTCGGAGATCCTCGACGCCGAGCTCTTGCAGAAGCAGTGCGACGCCGTTGCCGAGGCCAATCGGAACCGGCCCGACATCATGCGCGCCGATCTTCTCGCGGCGCTGAAAAAGGCGAGCACGGACGGCCGGCAGAAGGCGCGCGCGGCCCTTGCCGCCGACGGCAGCGGTCTCAATTGCGCCTATCGGATTTCCTGGCTGCAGGACCAGATCATCACCGTCCTCTATAATTTCGCCACTGCCCATATCTTTCCGCTGCAGAAGGACAAATTCGCGGTGACCGCCGTCGGCGGCTACGGCCGCGACACGTTGGCGCCGGGCTCCGATATCGACCTGCTCTTCCTCTTCCCGCCGAGGCCGGCGGAGGAGACGCACAAGGCGGTCGAATTCATGCTTTACGTGCTCTGGGACATGGGCTTCAAGGTCGGCCACGCCACCCGCACGGTGGAGGAATGCATCGCGCTGTCCAAGTCCGACATGACGATCCGTACCGCGATCCTCGAGATGCGCTATATCTGCGGCCTGCAGCGGCTGGAAACCGAGCTCGAGGCCCGCTTCGACAAGGAGATCGTCACCGGAACCGGCCCCGAATTCATCGCCGCCAAGCTGGCGGAGCGCGACGAGCGCCACCGCAAGGCAGGCGACACGCGTTACCTGGTCGAGCCGAACGTCAAGGAAGGCAAGGGCGGGCTGCGAGACCTGCACACGCTGTTCTGGATCTCGAAATATTACTACCACGTGCGCGACCAGGCGGAGCTGATCAAGCTCGGCGTCTTGTCGAAACACGAATATCGCCTGCTACAGAAAGCCGACGATTTTCTCTGGGCGGTGCGCTGCCATATGCACTTCCTGACAGGCAAGGCCGAGGAGCGGCTGTCCTTCGACATCCAGCGCGAGATCGCCGAGGCCTTCGGTTATCACACCCGCCCCGGCCTCTCGGCGGTCGAGCGCTTCATGAAGCATTATTTCCTCGTGGCCAAGGATGTCGGCGATCTCACACGCATCCTCTGCGCCGCACTCGAAGACCAGCAGGCGAAATCGATCCCGGGTCTCACCGGCGTTATCAGCCGCTTTACCCATCGCACCCGCAAAATCGCCGGCAGCGTCGAATTCGTCGAAGACCGCGGCCGCATCGCTCTCGCCGACGCCGATGTCTTCAAGCGCGACCCGGTCAGCATCCTGCGGCTCTTTCACGTCGCCGACATCAACGGGCTGGAATTCCATCCCGACGCGCTGAAACGCGTCACCCGTTCACTCGCGCTGATCGACAACAGCTTACGGGAAAACGACGAGGCCAACCGCCTCTTCATGTCGATCCTGACGTCGAAGCGCGACCCGGCGCTGATCCTGCGCCGCATGAACGAGGCCGGCGTGCTCGGCCGCTTCATCCCCGATTTCGGCAAGATCGTCGCGATGATGCAGTTCAACATGTATCACCATTATACGGTCGACGAGCATCTGATCCGCACCGTCGAGGTTCTCTCGGAGATCGACAAGTCGCGCTCGGAGGATCTGCATCCGCTCGCCAACAAGCTGATCTCGGGAATCGAGGATCGCGAAGCGCTCTATCTCGCCGTTCTCCTCCATGACATCGCCAAGGGCCGCCAGGAGGATCATTCGATCGCCGGCGCCCGCGTCGCCCGCAAGCTCTGCGCCCGCTTCGGACTGTCCCAGAAGCAGACGGAACTCGTCGTCTGGCTGATCGAGGAACATCTGACGATGTCGATGGTGGCGCAGACCCGCGACCTCACCGATCGCAAGACCATTATCGACTTTGCCGACCGCGTGCAGTCGCTCGACCGGCTGAAGATGCTTCTGATCCTGACAATCTGCGATATTCGCGCCGTCGGCCCCGGCGTCTGGAACGGCTGGAAGGGCCAGCTGCTGCGCACGCTCTATTACGAAACCGAGCTGCTGCTGGCCGGCGGCTTTTCGGAGGTCTCCCGCAAGGAGCGGGCCAATGCCGCCGCCGAGGCGCTGCGCGGCGCCCTTTCCGACTGGAGCCAGAAGGACCGCAACACCTATACGAAGCTGCATTACCAGCCCTACCTGCTCTCCGTGCCGTTGGAAGACCAGCTCCGCCACGCCGATTTCATCCGCCAGGCCGACAAGGCGGGCCAGGCGCTCGCCACCATGGTGCGCACCGACAGTTTCCACGCCATCACTGAAATCACCGTGCTGTCGCCCGACCATCCCAGGCTGCTTGCCGTCATTGCCGGCGCCTGTGCTGCGGCGGGCGCCAATATCGTCGATGCGCAGATCTTCACGACCTCGGACGGACGGGCGCTCGATACGATCCATGTCAGCCGCGAATTTGCCGACGATGCCGACGAACTGCGCCGCGCCGGCACGATCGGGCGGATGATCGAGAATGTACTGGCCGGCCGCAAGCGCCTGCCCGAGGTCATCGCCACGCGCACGCGCAACCGCAAGAAAAGCAAGGCTTTCGACATTCCGCCCTCGGTCAATATCACCAACAGCCTGTCGAACAAGTTCACGGTCATCGAGGTCGAATGCCTCGACCGGCCGGGCCTGCTGTCGGAGATCACCGCCGTGCTCTCCGATCTGTCGCTCGACATCCAGTCGGCGCGCATCACCACCTTCGGCGAGAAGGTGATCGACACCTTCTACGTCACTGATCTCGTGGGACAGAAGATATCCGGCGACAGCAAGCGCGCCAATATCACCGCCCGGATGAAGGCCGTGATGGCGGAGGAGCAGGACGAACTGCGCGAGCGCATGCCCTCCGGCATCATCGCGCCCGCCGCCACCCGAACATCCCCCGCAGCCGAAAAGAAAGCCGATTCCCCCGCATGAGCCCCAAAGCATGAGCCTCGTCAAGAAATTCGCGACCGTCGGCGGCGCCACTCTCGGCAGCCGGATTTTCGGTTTCGCCCGTGAAACGCTGATGGCGGCGGCGCTCGGCACCGGGCCGATGGCCGACGTCTTCTACGCCGCCTTCCGTTTTCCGAACCTCTTCCGCCGGCTGTTTGCCGAAGGGGCCTTCAATGCCGCCTTCGTGCCGCTCTTTGCCAAGGAAATCGAGGCGAGCGGCACGGACGGCGCCAAGCGCTTTTCGGAAGAAGTCTTCGGCGTCTTGTTTTCGGTGCTGCTCCTCATCACCATCGTGATGGAGCTTGCCATGCCGCTCTTGGTGCGCTTCATCATCGCGCCGGGTTTTGCCGACGATCCCGACAAGTTCTCGATCACGATCCGCATGGCGGCCGTGATGTTTCCCTATCTGATGTGCATGTCGCTGACGGCGATGATGAGCGGCATGCTGAATTCGCTGCATCATTTCTTCGCCGCCGCCATCGCCCCCGTCTTCCTCAACGTGGTGATGATCGGGGCGCTGTTTTATTCGCTCTATACCGGGGCCGATCCGCTCGCGACAGCCTGGTATCTCTCCTGGGGCGTTCTTGCCGCCGGGGTGCTGCAGCTCGCGGTCGTCTATATCGGCGTGCTGGCGGCCGGCATGAGCATCGGCTTGCGCTTCCCGAAAATGACGCCCAACGTCAAGCGGCTGCTAATTCTGGCCGTGCCGGCCGCCGTCACCGGCGGCATCACCCAGATCAACCAGCTGATCGGCCAGGCGATCGCCTCCTCCCGCGACGGCGCGATCGCCGCCTTGCAATATGCCGACCGTATCTATCAGCTTCCGCTCGGCGTCGTCGGCGTCGCCGTCGGCGTCGTGCTGCTGCCGGAGCTTGCCCGGGCACTGAAGGGCGGGGCGCTGCGCGAAGCGGCAAACCTGCAGAACCGCTCGATCGAATTCGTGCTGTTCCTGACCATCCCTGCCGCTTTCGCGCTCTGGATCCTCTCCGACGAGATCATCCGCGTGCTCTATGAGCGCGGCGCCTTCCATCAGGAAAACACCGCGGTGGTCGGCTCGATCCTGGCGATCTACGGCATCGGCCTGCCGGCTTTCGTGCTGATCAAGGCGCTGCAGCCGGGCTTTTATGCCCGCGAGGACACCAAGACGCCGATGCGCTTCTCGGCGATCGCAGTGGGGACCAACTGCGCGACGGCGCTGACCCTCTTTCCTTTTATGGGCGCGCCTGGCATCGCCGTCGCCGAAGCCACCGCCGGCTGGATCAGCACGTTTCTGCTGTTCACCACGCTTCTGCGCCGCGGCCATCTGACATGGGAATGGGCATTGGCAAAACGCGCCGCCCTGCTGATCGTCGCCTCGGCCGTCATGGGCGCGGCGATCGTCTTCCTCAAGCAATATTGGGCGCCATGGCTCGCCTCCGGCGCGCCGCTTCTGAGCAAGGTTGGTACGCTGGGGCTGCTGATCGCAATCGCCATGCTCATCTATTTCGCCGCCGCTTTCCTGATCGGCGGGGCGGACCTCGGCATGATCCGGCGCAATCTGAACCGCAAGCCGGTGCCGGCGAAGGATGCGTGAAACCAGGGTAATTGCCAATACCGGCCCCTCATCCGGCTGCCGCCACCTTCTCGCGTTCTGACGGGGAGAAGGGACTTGCCGCACCGTCATGCCTCTCTCAAGACTCTCGTAGGGCATGTCCCCTCGCCCCGTTTACGCGAGAGGGTTAGGGTGAGGGGCAAAAGCCACCATCGCAAATGCACAAACCCCTGCACATTTTCCTCGGTCGCTTAACAATCGACCCATCGCCGTTGCGGCCCGACATCGACATGAATGATGCCGTTGCAATAGCTGCCGATGCCGCCGATGCCAGGAGCTGTCCTGGCGGCAGCAATGATTGTTCGTTCCGAGAGACCCGGCACCCTGATATCGGCCGCCAGGCATTTTCCATGCAGGGAGCCATGACGGCGGGGATGAGGCCGGAGGCCGGAGGTGACGATCGGGCGGCGTCCGGTCTTTGCGGCGATATGCGAGAGGATCGCTCGCAGGCGCTCTGGAAAACAGTCGGCGCGCACGCTGACGGTCTGGACCGCATAGGCGAGACGCGCCTCATGCTTGGGAAGATGAATGACCGGTCTCTTGCTGTCTTGACCGGCGGCGTCGGTTGCGGATTGTAGAGCGAAAAGGCCTGCCATGGCGAGCAAACTGACGTTCTGCATGGTCCCTCCGGGCGGTTAGGCTGGCGATCAATGGACTGGCCAGCACGGCCGAGGATTTTCAGTTCAATAAAAGCTTTTCTGTGAAATTTTATACTCAATTTGAACTAAGAAGGCTGATCAATTCGGCTTAAAAATGAGCATCCTTCGCGTTCTAGGTGGAATAAACATCCAAATGCAGGAGATCACATGACCGTCCAGTCTCTTTTTCTCGTCACTCTGGTCGTCGACGATTACGACCGCGCCAAGCGCTTTTATTGCGGCACCCTCGGTTTCGATTGCCTTCAAGACGAAAAGCAGCCTGAGGGCAAACGCTGGGTGGTGGTGAAGCCGAAAGGCGGAGATGGCGCCGCCTTTCTGCTGGCGCAGGCGGCAAGCGAGACGCAGCGCGCGGCGATCGGCAACCAGACGGGCGGCCGCGTGGGCTTCTTCCTGAAGACCGACGATTTCGCCCGCGATTATGCCGCGATGATCGGCGCCGGCGTGTGCTTCCTGGAGGAGCCCAGACATGAGGTTTACGGCACGGTTGCCGTCTTTGCGGATCCTTACGGCAACACCTTCGACCTGATCCAGCATGCCGCAGCCCGAACCTCTTGATTGCGACCGGCCGCCCGTGCATAAGCCGCGGCGTTAGCAACACAGGCGAGAAGCCTTGGGGCCCTCCACCAGCCTATTGAGGACGACATGAGCGAATTCAAGAAACTCGTATTCTCCGGCGTACAGCCAACCGGCAATCTACATCTCGGCAATTATCTCGGCGCGATCCGCCGCTTCGTGGCGCTGCAGGAAGGCAATGACTGCATCTACTGCGTCGTCGACATGCATGCGCTCACCGCCCAGCTGGTGCACGAGGATATGCCGAGCCAGACGCGCTCGATCGCCGCCGCCTTCATCGCCGCAGGCATCGATCCGGAAAAGCACATCGTCTTCAATCAATCGGCCGTGCCGCAACATGCGGAACTCGCCTGGATCTTCAACTGCGTCGCCCGGATCGGCTGGATGAACCGCATGACGCAGTTCAAGGACAAGGCCGGCAAGGACCGCGAGCAGGCTTCGCTCGGCCTCTATGCCTATCCGAGCCTGATGGCCGCCGACATTCTCGTCTACCGCGCCACCCATGTGCCCGTTGGCGAGGACCAGAAGCAGCATCTGGAGCTTGCCCGCGACATTGCGATGAAGTTCAACCTCGATTATGCCGAGCATATTCGCAAGAGCGGCTACGGCATCGACATCACCGTCGGCGACGAGCCGGTGCATGCTTATTTCCCGATGGTCGAGCCGCTGATCGGCGGGCCGGCGCCGCGCGTCATGTCGCTGCGCGACGGCACCAAGAAAATGTCGAAATCCGATCCCTCCGATCTTTCGCGCATCAATCTGATGGACGACGAGGAGGCAATCTCCAAGAAGATCCGCAAGGCCAAGACCGATCCAGACGGTTTGCCGAGCGAGGTCGACGGGCTGCAGGGCCGGCCGGAAGCCGACAATCTGGTGGCGATCTATGCCGCGCTCGCCGACAAATCGAAGACCGAGGTGCTGGCCGAGTTCGGCGGCCAGCAATTCTCCGTCTTCAAGCCGGCGCTGGTCGATCTCGCCATCCATGTGCTGGCGCCGATCACCGGCGAGATGCGGCGGCTGATGGACGATACCAGCCATATCGACGCGATCCTGCGCAAGGGCAGCGAACGGGCGAGAGCCCGCGCTGAAGTGACGATGAGCCAAGTGCGCGACGTCATCGGCTTCCTCTACTGAGGCAGATCTCCTCTTCTGCCCTTCTGGGGGAGAAGGGGATCTCCTTCCGAGCGCGAGGCGCCAAAAAACTGCACTTGCAATTTTTCCGCTTCGGGTGTCAGAGTCCGCGCCATGGTATCGAAGCGACTCTCACGGCTCGAAGGTCACCGGCGCAAATTCATGGCGGTGATCGACGGGACACCCGAATGCCAGCGCGCCGTTCATTATGCCGGCCGGCGCGCGAAGAACTCCAATGGCGGCCTGGTGCTGCTCTATGTGATCCCCAACGGCGATTTCCAGCAGTGGCTCGGCGTCGAAGAGATCATGCGGGCCGAGGCGCGCGAGGAAGCCGAGGCAACCGTCGCAAAGATCGCCCAGATCGTGCGCGAGACGATCGGCATCGAGCCTGAGGTCGTCATCCGTGAAGGCAGTGCGGCCGAGCAGATCAACGCCGTCATCGAGGAAGACCGCGATGTGGCGATCCTCGTTCTTGCCGCCGGCTCGGCGAAAGAAGGCCCGGGACCACTGGTTTCGTCGGTCGCCGGACGCGCGGCGGCGTTTCCGATCCCCGTCACCGTCCTGCCGGATACGCTGACCAACGAGGAAATCGACGCCCTCTGCTGAGCCTATTTCTTGAGTACAAGTCTCTTGATTAGGCCAGGCAATGGGCTTATCTTCTTTTGAAGAATTCTAAAGACGGCCGAGGTCTCGAGCCTGTCACATGGAGAGCCAGATGTTCATTCAGACCGAAGCCACGCCGAACCCCGCCACACAGAAGTTCCTGCCGGGTAAGGTCGTCATGGAAAACGGCACCGCCGAATTCCGCAGCGCCGAAGAGGCTGAAGCCTCGCCGCTCGCCGCTCGGCTGTTCGAAATCCCTGGCGTTACCGGCGTCTATTTCGGCTATGATTTCATTTCCGTCTCCAAGGACAACGCCGAATGGCAGCATCTTAAGCCGGCTATCCTTGGCTCAATCATGGAGCATTTCATGTCCGGCAAGCCGGTCATGGGGGATGCTTCCATCCTTTCCGAGGATGCCGATGCCGGCGACGAGTTCTTTGACGAAGGCGACGAATCGATCGTGCTGACCATCAAGGAGCTTCTGGAGACCCGCGTGCGCCCGGCCGTCGCCCAGGACGGCGGCGACATCACCTTCCGTGGCTTCAAGGACGGCAAGGTCTATCTGAACATGAAAGGCTCCTGCTCCGGCTGCCCGTCCTCGACGGCGACGCTGAAGCACGGCGTCCAGAACCTGCTGCGCCATTTTGTTCCAGAAGTGCAGGAAGTCATTGCCGCTTAAGAATTTGGAATTCGCTCCGGCCGTTCATCTCAGGTTCGGTTGGACGGTTTATGGTTAGGCGACAAACAGTTTATTCGGAAATTGATGGCATGATCGTTCTGGCGCTCGACACGGCAGGTGTGGATTGCGCTGCCGCCGTTTATGACAGCGGCAGGAATACGGTGCTGGGGGAGGCATCGGACATGATCGGCAAGGGGCATGCTGAACATCTGATCGGTATCGTCGATCGCGCGCTGGATCAGGGGGGAGTGACACTTTCTCAGATCGACCGCCTTGCCGTCACCATCGGCCCTGGCTCCTTTACCGGTATCCGCGTCGGCGTTGCTGCAGCCCGCGGTTTTGCGCTTTCCCTCAATGTGCCCGTCGTCGGCGTCACCACGCTCGAGGTGATGGCCGCCGCGCAGCGTGAGAAGACGCCCGGCCGCGCCGTGCTGGCGGCGATGGACGCCAAGCGGGACGAAATCTATCTCCAGTCCTTCGCAGCCGATGGTTCCCCGCTCGATCAGCCGCGGGCGGCAAGTCTCGCCGAGGCCCAGGCTTTCGCCGCCGGCTTCGATGGTGAAATCACCGGTTCGGCAACGCCGCTCCTGAAGGCCGGCACCCGTGGCGATCACCCCAACGTCTTTCCGATTTCGATTGTCGCGCGTCTGGGGGCTGCCGCCCCTGCCGATGTCGGAAAGCCCAAACCCCTTTATCTGCGCGGACCGGATGCCAAGCCGCAGGCCGGATATGCGATTGCGCGACGAGTGTGACGATGCTGGAAGCCTATCTGACGCTGAAGCCGGAATTCGAAATCATCGCCATGGAGCGCGAGGATTGCCGCGACGTCGCCGTCCTGCATGGCGAGCGTTTCGCCCGGCCCTGGGGCGACGGCGAATTCCACAGCCTGCTGTCGCAGGAGACTGTTTTCGGCTTCGTCGCGCGCCAGACCAACGCCATCCTGAAAAAGTCGCTTCCCGGCTTTATCCTTGCGCGTGAGGTCGCCGGCGAGGCCGAGATCCTGACGATTGCCGTGCAGGCGAAGGTCGCCCGCGCCGGGCTGGGCTGGCGGCTGATGCAGGCAGCAATGCGCGAGGCGCGGGCGCGTGGCGGCGAGAGCATGTTTCTCGAGGTCGACAGCGGCAATACGGCCGCACTCGGCCTCTACCGCAAGCTCGGCTTTGAAAAGGTCGGCGAGCGCCAAGGCTACTACAAGCAGGAAAACGGCGCCCGCTCCACGGCGCTTGTCATGAAGCGCGTTCTTCGATAGTTCCGTGGCAGAAAGATGACATCCGCACCGGCACGAACGCCGTGCAGGCATGTCGAAACACGAATATCTCTAGAGGCGGCCATGACCGATGTAGCCAAGACCCTTGAGGAGCTTTGCGCCGAACGCGGCATGCGCATGACCGAGCAGCGCCGCGTGATCGCACGCATCCTCGAAGAGTCGGAAGATCATCCTGACGTCGAAGAGCTTTACCGCCGTTCGGTGAAGGTCGATGCGAAGATCTCGATCTCCACAGTCTATCGCACCGTCAAACTGTTCGAGGACGCCGGCATCATCGCCCGCCACGACTTCCGCGACGGGCGCTCGCGCTACGAAACAGTGCCGGAAGAGCACCACGACCACCTCATCGACCTGAAAACCGGCACGGTCATCGAATTTCGCTCGCCGGAGATCGAGGCGCTGCAGGAGCGCATCGCCCGCGAGCACGGCTTCCAGCTGGTCGACCATCGCCTGGAGCTCTACGGCATTCCGTTGAAGAAGGACGATCTCTGAAGCGATGGCAGCCCGGGAGTGCCGCATTTGATCGCCTGGCTGCGCATTGCCTTCGCTGCGGTCGTGATCCTTGCCGTCAGCATCGTGCTCATGCCGCTGCAGGTGTTGGCCCTGCGTTTCGACTGGCGGCTGCGCCGCAGACTTCCGCGCGTCTGGCACCGTATCATCTGTTATTGTCTCGGCATCAGCGTCCGGGTGACCGGCAGGCTGGAAGACCGTCGGCCGCTGATGCTCTGCTCCAACCATTCGTCCTGGCTTGACATCATGGTCCTGTCGGCGGTCGCCGACGTCGCCTTCATCGCCAAGATCGAAGTCAGCGACTGGCCGATCTTTGGCACCCTCGCCAAGCTGCAGAAAAGCGTGTTCGTCGTGCGCGAGGAGAGGCGCAAGACCGGCCATCAGGCAAATGAAATCGCCGGACGCATGGCCGACGGGGAAATCGTCGTGCTTTTTCCGGAGGGCACGACATCGGACGGCAACCGGTTGCTGGAGGTCAAGTCGTCGCTGTTCGGCGCTGCCGCGATGGCGGTGCCTTATTCGCCGACGGGAACCGTCGTGGTGCAGCCGGTGGCCGTTGCCTATACCAGGGTGCACGGCATTCCGATGGGACGCTACCACCGGCCGCTCGCCGCCTGGCCTGGGGATATCGAGCTCCTACCGCATCTGATCGACATCCTCAGATGCGGCGCCATCGACGCGGAAGTTTCCTTCGGTGAGGCGGTGGAATACCGCGCCGACAGCAATCGCAAGGAGGTGAGCGCGACGATCGCCTCGCGCATCCGCAGCCTTCTCAACACAAGCCTGCGCGGACGCAGTGTCGGGTGAGCCGAGAGTCTCTTTTCTCGGACGGCAAAAACCACTAAATAGCGCGCCATGACACAGGATAACGCCCTCCTTCAGGCCCCAGAGGTTTCTCTCCGTGACGGCAGCAACAGCCGCAAGGTCTTCATCAAGACCTATGGCTGCCAGATGAACGTCTACGATTCCATGCGCATGAGCGATGCGCTTGCTCGCGACGGCTACGAACCGACCGAAGACATGGAACAGGCGGATCTCGTTCTGCTCAACACCTGTCATATCAGAGAGAAGGCGGCCGAGAAGGTCTATTCGGCGCTCGGACGGCTGCGCGAGATGAAAAAGAAGAAGGCAGCCGAGGGCCAGGAGATGATGATCGGCGTCACCGGTTGCGTCGCCCAGGCCGAAGGCGAGGAGATCCTGCGCCGGGCGCCCGCCGTCGACGTCGTCATCGGCCCGCAGACCTATCATCGCCTGCCGGAAGCACTGCGCCGGGTCCAACAGGGCCAGCGCGTCGTCGACACCGAATATGCGATCGAGGACAAGTTCGAACATCTGCCGATTGCCGAGAGCCGGAAGATCCGCGCCCGCGGCGTTACCGCTTTCCTGACGGTGCAGGAGGGCTGTGACAAGTTCTGCACCTTCTGCGTCGTGCCCTACACACGCGGCTCGGAAGTGTCGCGGCCGGTTTCCCAGATCGTCGAGGAAGCCGAAAAGCTGGTCGAAGCCGGGGTGCGCGAAATCACCCTGCTCGGCCAGAATGTCAATGCCTGGCACGGCGCCGGACCGCGGGGCGAGGCATGGAGCCTCGGCGACCTGCTGTACCGTCTTGCCGAAATCCCCGGCCTTGCCCGACTGCGCTACACCACCAGCCATCCGCGCGACATGGACGACCGGCTGATCGAGGCGCATCGCGACCTGAGGGCGCTGATGCCCTATCTGCACCTGCCGGTGCAGTCGGGCTCCGACCGCATTCTGAAAGCGATGAACCGGCGCCACACGGCCGCCGAATATCTCAGTCTGATCGACCGCATCCGCACCGTGCGGCCCGACATCGCGCTGTCGGGCGATTTCATCACCGGCTTTCCGGGGGAGACAGACGCGGATTTTGAGGATACACTGAGGCTTGTGGAGGAGGTGCGCTACGCGCAGGCCTTCTCGTTCAAATACTCGACACGGCCGGGCACCCCCGGCGCGGAACTGAAGGACCAGGTGCCGGAAGAGATCAAGGCAGAACGGCTGGAACGCCTGCAAGCGCTTCTTTTGAAGCAGCAGCAGGAATTTGCCGAATCCTGCATCGGCAAGGAGATCGATCTGCTGCTCGAAAAGCCGGGCCGCATGCCGGGCCAGCTGATCGGACGTTCTCCCTGGCTTCAATCCGTGAATGTTGATGCAAAAGCATCGCAAATCGGTGACATTATCAAAGTGCGAATCACCGGAACCGGAACGAACAGCCTGTTTGCCGAACGCGCAGAGGCTGCGGTTTAACCCAAGGAGCCCGACCGCTTGAACGGACAAGAATTGGTTTCTTCTTCACCGCGCCACCCCCGCACGCCGAGCGACACCAATCACTTCGTCCTGACGTTCGAGAACAATCGGTTCGCCAGCGAACTCTTCGGCCAGTTCGACCAGAACCTCAAGCTGCTCGAGGAGCGGCTGAACATCGATGCGCGGGCGCGCGGCAATTCCGTCGTCATATCGGGCGATGTCGTGACCACCAATCAGGCGCGGCGCACGCTCGATTATCTCTATGAAAAGCTTCAGAAAGGCGGCAGCGTGGAACGATCAGACGTCGAGGGCGCAATCCGCATGGCGGTCGCCGCCGACGATCAGCTCAGCCTTCCCACCATGGAGCGCAAGGCCAAGCTGACAATGGCGCAGATTTCGACGCGCAAGAAGACGATCATCGCTCGCACGCCGACGCAGGACGCCTATATCAGGGCGCTGGAGCGCGCCGAGCTCGTCTTCGGCGTCGGCCCGGCCGGCACCGGCAAGACCTATCTCGCCGTCGCCCATGCCGCCCAGATGCTGGAGCGCGGCGCGGTCGAAAAGATCATCCTGTCGCGCCCGGCCGTCGAGGCCGGCGAGCGCCTCGGCTTCCTGCCCGGCGATATGAAGGAAAAGGTCGACCCCTATCTTCGCCCGCTCTATGACGCGCTCTACGATATGATCCCGGCCGACAAGGTCGATCGGGCGATCACCGCCGGCGTCATTGAAATCGCCCCGCTCGCCTTCATGCGCGGCCGCACGCTCGCCAACGCCGCCATCATCCTCGACGAAGCGCAGAACACGACGTCGATGCAGATGAAGATGTTCCTGACGCGCCTCGGCGAAAATGCCCGCATGATCGTCACCGGCGACCCGAGCCAGATCGACCTGCCGCGCGGCGTCAAATCCGGCCTCGTCGAGGCCCTGGAGCTGCTGAACGGCGTCGAGGGCATCTCGATCGTGCGCTTCAAGGACACCGACGTCGTGCGTCATCCGCTGGTCGGCCGCATCGTCAGAGCCTATGATGCCACCTATCTTGTCGAAGCCGAAGACGTCGGTCGGCAGGGCTGATGGCCGAACTCGATATCCAGATCAGCATCGAGGACATCGGCTGGCCCGGCGAGGAAACGCTGCTGGTTTTTTGCGAGCGCGTGCTCGGAGCCGCCGCGGTCTATCTGCGCGACAATGAGAAGCAGCCCTTTCCGACGATGCCGCCCGAGGTTTCGCTGGTCTTTACCGACGATGCCTCGATCCAGGACATCAATGCCGAATGGCGCGGCAAGGACAAGCCGACCAATGTGCTCTCCTTCCCGGCCTTTCCGGTTCAGCGGGGCAAGCTGCCCGGGCCGATGCTCGGCGACATCATCATCGCCCGGGAGACGGTGGAGCGGGAAGCCCAGGAACTCGAAAAGAGCTTCGACGACCACCTGACCCATCTGCTGGTGCACGGTTTCTTGCATCTTCTCGGCTACGACCATATGAATAATGCCGAAGCCGAAATTATGGAGGCGCTGGAGACTCGCATTTTGGCGCAGCTCGGCCTATCTGATCCCTACGAGGGTCAAGACCTTAAAATGGAACCATGAGCGACTTTACGACGAAGCCGGCGGCAGACGCCAAGGACTCCGAGCCATCCTCATCTTCGGATGAGGTCGGCAGTAGTAGTCGGCCATCCGGCCGATCCCAATCCTTCTGGTCGCGCGCCGCCCGCATTCTCCGCCCGCAGCAGGGCTCGCGACTGCGTGAGGATCTTGCCGATGCGCTGATGACCGATGCGGCCGGCGACGACGCTTTTTCGCCCGACGAACGGGCGATGCTGCACAATATCCTGCGCTTTCGCGAGGTGCGCGTCGCCGACGTGATGGTACCGCGCGCCGATATCGAGGCGGTGGACCAGAACATCACCATCGGCGAGCTGATGATCCTTTTCGAGGAATCCGGCCGCTCGCGCATGCCTGTTTATGCCGATACGCTCGACGACCCGCGCGGCATGGTCCATATCCGCGACCTGCTCTCCTATGTCGCCAAGCAGGCGCGCAACAAGCGCCGCGGTCCGGCAAAGCCGGCCGCTGCAGCGCCGGCGATCGAGGTCGCGCCGGAGAACATTCAGAAGCCGCCGCGCTCGACCAAGCCGAATTTCGATCTTGCCCGGGTCGATCTGCAGAAGACGCTGGCCGAAGCCGGCATCATCCGCAAGATCCTGTTCGTGCCGCCGTCGATGCTGGCCTCCGACCTCTTGCGCCGGATGCAGGTGAACCGTACGCAGATGGCGCTCGTCATCGACGAATATGGCGGCACCGACGGGCTCGCCTCGCATGAGGACATCGTCGAGATGGTGGTCGGCGACATCGACGACGAACATGACGACGAAGAGGTGATGTTCAAGCGCGTCGCCGAAGACGTCTTCGTCGCCGACGCCCGTGTCGAGCTGGAAGAGATCGCCGAAGCGATCGGACCGGATTTCGACATCAGCGAACAGGTCGACGAGGTCGACACGCTGGGCGGGTTGATCTTCTCCGCGCTCGGCCGCATCCCAGTCCGCGGCGAAGTCGTTCAGGCCCTGCCGAACTTCGAATTCCACATCCTCGACGCCGATCCGCGCCGCATCAAGCGGCTGCGCATCACCCGTAAGCGCCACGCGATCCGCCGCCGCGCCAAGGAGGCTGGCGACATCACGCCCGGATCCGAGACCGGCGACGACCGGCCGGCCGAATCGACCACCAACTAGGCATCGGTACGAAAATCGGAATCGCCTTTCGGGCCGATGCGGAACAGGACAAAGAGCCGCTTTTTTGAAAGACTGCGAATGGGTTGATTCGCGGTGTGATGGGAGTGCGCATGGAGCGGCTTGCGGACAGGGTTATCCTCGTCTGGGGGGTAAAACGGTCGTTGCTGGCCGTCGCCGCTGGAGCATTCGCCGCGCTGGCGCTGCCGCCTTTCGGCTTTTTCGCGGCGATGTTTCTCTCCTTCACGCTGCTCGTCTGGCTGATCGACGGGGCGGCGGCTTCTCCTGAAAGCGGCCTGATCGGCAGGCTATGGCCAGCCTTTGCCATCGGCTGGCTGTTCGGCTTCGGTTATTTCGTCGCCGGCCTCTGGTGGATCGGTCACGCCTTGCTGGTCGATTCGGAGGAATTTGCCTGGGCACTGCCCCTGGCAGTCCTCGGACTGCCGGCCGGCCTCGCGGTCTTCTACGGGCTGGCGACTGCACTTGCCCGGATCGTCTGGTCCGACGGCATGGGACGGATCGCCGCACTTGCGGCCGGCTTCGGCCTGATGGAATGGCTTCGAAGCACGATCCTCACCGGCTTTCCCTGGAATGCCATCGGTTATGGCCTGATGCCCGTTCCGCTGATGATGCAGTCAGCGCATGTGATCGGCGCGATGGGGGTGACGACACTTGCCGTCTTCGTCTTTTCCGTCCCGGCGCTGATCGGGACGCGACAGGGCGCGAAGCCTGGAATTGCGCTCGCCACCCTGCTGTTTGCCGCCCATATCGGCTACGGAGCCTACGCTCTCTATCTGGCGCCGCGGCCCGCGCCGTTGCCTGAGGACAAGCGGCCCGTGGTGCGGCTGGTGCAGCCGGATATCGACCAGGCGGCGAAGATGGACAACGACGCCGATCGCAATGCGATCTTCGAGACGCATCTGAAGCTTTCCGCCGAGGCGCCGAGGAATGGCGGCCGCAAACCCAATATCATCGTCTGGCCGGAAACCTCGATCCCCTTCATCCTCACCGACAACCAGGATGCGCTGACGCGCATCGCCGATACGCTCGACGACGACCAGATCCTGATCGCCGGCGCGGTGCGCGCCGAGGAGATGGGGCCCGGCACCCCGGTGCGCTACTATAATTCCATCTATGTGATCGACGGCCGCGGCCAGATCATCGCCGCCTCCGACAAGGTGCATCTGGTGCCTTTCGGCGAATATCTGCCCTTCGAGGACATCCTCACCGAACTCGGCATCCAGAATGTCGTCGAGATACCGGGCGGCTTTTCGGCCGCCGCAAGTCGGCACCTGCTGGCGCTGCCGGGCGGCCTCAATCTTTATCCGCTGATCTGCTACGAGATCATCTTTCCGGGCGAAATGACCGGCGACATCGTGGATGCCAACGCGCTCCTCAACCTCACCAATGATGCCTGGTTCGGCATCACGCCCGGACCCTACCAGCATTTTCAGCAGGCGCGGGTGCGGGCAGTCGAGACCGGCCTGCCGCTGATTCGCGACGCCAACAACGGCATATCGGCACTCGTGAACGCACACGGGGAAATCATCGCAGGCCTCGATCTTGGTGAGACCGGCTTTATTGATGCAACTGTTGATGGGTTCGGCAATGCGTTCGGAACCTCATACCCCCTTCAGACATACTTCTGGTTGACCGAAGCACTGTTGATATTGATTGCGCTAATTTCACGCGGAGGTTTTATTTTAGGGTTGAATTGACCAAAAACCCCTAAAATTGCATAGTGGTGTCAATCGGCGTTCTTAACGTATGTTTATCGGCGGGTTCCCGCCGCTTACAACGTGGCGTTTTGGGATGGATCAGGGGCATGCCGGTTGGAAACAGAAATTCGTAGCTAGGGCACGACCATGATTGAAAATAAGAAGAAACCGAATCCGATCGACATCCATGTTGGCAGCCGCATTCGCCTTCGCCGAACGATGTTGGGCATGAGTCAGGAAAAGCTTGGCGAAAGCCTCGGCATCACCTTCCAGCAGATCCAGAAATATGAGAAGGGCACCAACCGTGTCGGCGCAAGCCGTCTGCAGAACATCTCGAGCATCCTCAATGTTCCGGTCTCCTTCTTCTTCGAGGATGCGCCCGGCGAACATGCCGGCGCCGCCGGCGGCATGGCCGAAGCCTCCAGCTCGAATTACGTCGTAGACTTCCTCTCCTCCTCGGAGGGCCTGCAGCTCAACCGCGCCTTCGTCAAGATTTCCGATCCCAAGGTTCGCCGCAAGGTCGTGGAACTGGTCAAGGCGCTCGCTGCCGAAGCCGACGCTGACTGATCCAGCTCTTATTGCGAAACAGAAAGGCGGTCGAAAGACCGCTCAGGCTGCTGACAAACCCCGTCATTTTTTGGCGGGGTTTTGTTTTGTATTGATATTGGTGGCTTGAACGACTTGCGATGGCGGGCTTTCGGAGGCGTCATCGCCTCATGCGGGCGTTGGTTTTGGTGCCGTTGTGAGGGCCATTGCGATCTTCTTGATGTTCTGCGCTGCGGCTGCCAGCAGGCACTGGCATGCGACGCGGATTTGACTTCGGAAGCGGGCATAGCGATGTCCGTGAAGCTGTTTGGCATCCGCGAAGGAGCGTTCGACCGTCTCCTTTCGCCGCTTGTAGATTGCTTTGCCCCAAGGCTTCAGTCGGTTGGCATCGGTCCGCTCGCGGGCTTCGGCCCAGACGTGTCGGGTGATGGTGCGGGTCGAGGCGGCGTTCGAGGTGCAGGATGCAAGCAAGGGGCAGTCGCAGCAGATCACCGGGTCGGAGCGATAGTGGCGATAGCCGTTGCGGTCGGTGGTGGCGTAGGCGAGCAGTTGGCCTTGCGGGCAGCGGTAGCCGTCTTCTTGCCCATCGTAGACGAACTTCGACTTGCGCATCATGCCAGGCTTGGGCGGCGTCGGATTGCGATAGCCGGTGACGCCGAGGATGTCGCGTTGTTCGAGCCCTCTGGCAATGCCGGATGTGGCATAGCCCGCATCGAGCCCGACCGCTTTGACATCGAAGGAGAAGCGTTGGCGCTGACGGTCCAGCCGATCGAGATAGACGATGCTGTCATGCACATTGGCTGGGGTGACATGGGTGTCGGTGATGATGGCGTGCCGGCCGTCCACCGTGCGGTGGTCGAGATAGAAGAAGCCTTTCGGCTTGCCGTCGCGCACCATGTAGCCGCTGTCGGGATCGGTGCGCGACACCTTGGTTTCCCTGACCTCAGGCGCGCGCGCCTTTTCCTTCAACGGCTTCTGGCCGCGCACCAGGCGTTCCGCATCGATCGCCCGGTCGAGATCGGCCCAATAGTCGGACCGCGACTTTTCGATCATCGCAAGATCATATTTGCCCTTGTTGGCATTCGCCTTCAGGTGGGTCGAATCCGTATAGAGCACCGTGCCATCGACCAGCCCATGGCCGATCGCCTGCTCGACGATATGGTCGAAGATGTCCTGCGCCACATCCGTATCGTTGAAGCGCCGGCGCCGGTTCTGCGACAAGGTCGAGGCGTCGAACACCCCATCCGTCAGTTTCATCCGCAAGAACCAGCGATAGGCGACATTGACCTCGATCTCGCGCACCAACTGCCGCTCGGAGCGGATGCCGAACAGGTAGCCGATGAACAACGCCTTGAACATCAAGGTTGGATCGAGCGGTGGTCGGCCGTTGTCGGCGCAATACAATCCCGCAACGCGGTCGTGGATGAAGGAGAAGTCAATCACCGCCTCGATCTTGCGAAGCAGGTGATCCTTTGGCACCAGACTATCGAGCGTCACCATCTCGAGAGCTGTCTGTTCAGGGCTGGGTTTCTTCAACATGTCCCAGTGAATCACAAACCCCCAGCTCTCGCCAGGGGTTTGTCAGCAGTCTGAGCGGTCGAAAGACCGCTTTTTTTGTGTTTTTGCGGCAAAATTTGTCACTTCGCCGCAGATATAAAGATATATTTATGTCCTTGTGCGCTTGTCATCGGCGCTCGAACTGAGTACCTACTAGCTGGCTTTTATTCTTTGAGGGGAATCCCGGAATGCGCGCGAATTATCTCTTTACCAGCGAATCTGTTGCCGAAGGTCATCCGGACAAAGTGTGTGACCGCATCTCCGACGAGATCGTCGATCTGGTGTACCGCGAAGCGGCCAAGACCGGCGTCAATCCGTGGGGTGTGCGCATTGCCTGCGAAACGCTGGCAACGACCAACCGTGTCGTCATCGCCGGCGAAGTCCGCCTTCCGCCGAGCCTGATGAAGAAGGACAAGGACGGCAAGGACGTCATCAATCCCTCGAAGTTCAAGGCCGCTGCTCGCCGCGCCATCAAGGATATCGGCTACGAACAGGACGGCTTCCACTGGAAGAAGGCAAAGATCGACGTGCTCCTGCACTCGCAGTCGGCCGATATTGCCCAGGGCGTCGACAGCGCCGCCGACCAGCAGGGCGACGAAGGCGCCGGCGACCAGGGCATCATGTTCGGTTACGCCTGCAAGGAAACGCCGGACCTGATGCCGGCGCCGATCTATTATTCCCACAGGATCCTGCAGCTGCTGGCGGCCGCCCGCAAGAAGGGCGACGGTGAAGTCGCCAAGCTCGGCCCCGACGCCAAGAGCCAGGTAACCGTGCGTTACGTCGACGGCAAGCCGTCGGAAGCAACCTCGATCGTGCTTTCGACCCAGCATCTCGACGAGAGCTGGGATTCCAAGAAGGTCCGCGCCGTCGTCGAACCCTATATCCGCGAAGCGCTCGGCGAACTGAAGATCGCCGAGGATTGCAAGTGGTACATCAATCCGACCGGCAAGTTCGTCATCGGCGGACCGGACGGCGATGCGGGCCTGACCGGCCGCAAGATCATCGTCGACACCTATGGCGGTGCGGCTCCGCATGGCGGCGGCGCATTCTCCGGCAAGGACACGACCAAAGTCGACCGTTCGGCCGCCTATGCCGCCCGCTACCTCGCCAAGAACGTCGTGGCCGCCGGCCTCGCCGACCGCTGCACGATCCAGCTCTCCTACGCCATCGGCGTCGCGCAGCCGCTGTCGATCTACGTCGACCTGCACGGCACCGGCAGGGGTGTGTCGGAAGACCAGGTCGAAGCGGCGATCCGCCAGAATATGGACCTGTCGCCGTCGGGCATCCGCCGTCACCTCGACCTCAACAAGCCAATCTACGCAAAGACCTCGGCCTACGGTCATTTCGGCCGCAAGGCCGGCCGTGACGGCTCGTTCTCCTGGGAGCGCACCGACCTCGTCAAGGCACTCAAGGAAGCCGTCAAGACCAAGGTCGCTGCATGACGGATATGGAACGCCGGGGACGGGCGACCGAAGCCTTTTTCGGTCGCCGCAAGGGAAAGGCCCTGCGCGAACAGCAGGCCGAAACGCTGAACAGCCTGCTCCCGGCATTCCTCATCGACCTGTCGGCGGCTCCTCCGGAGCCGCTGACCTCTCTCTTTCCGGTTCCTGTCGAAACGTTGCGGCTGGAAATCGGTTTCGGCGGCGGCGAGCATCTGATGCACCGTGCCCTGGAAAGGCCTTCGACCGGCTTCATCGGCGTCGAGCCCTTCGTCAACTCCATGCAGAAGCTGTTGTCGCGTATCGGCGAGACGGGTGCCTCCAATATCCGCGTCTATAACGACGACGCGACGCAACTGCTTGACTGGCTGCCGGATGCGTCGCTCGACCAGATCGATCTGCTCTATCCCGATCCCTGGCCGAAGCGGAAGCACTGGAAACGCCGCTTCGTCTCGAAGACCAATCTCGACCGCTTTCACCGGGTGCTGAAGCCCGGCGGCCTGTTCTGCTTCGCCTCCGACATCGACACCTATGTGAACTGGACGCTGATCAAATGCCGCGACCATGGCGGCTTCGACTGGCTGGCCGACAATGCGGCGGATTGGCTGACCCCCTATGAGGGCTGGCCGAGCACCCGCTACGAGGCGAAGGCACGCCGCGAGGGCCGCTCTTCGGCGTATCTGACCTTCAGGAAGATCTGAGGCTGTCGGCAATTTCCGGCATCCGGCTCCAAAACCGACGACGACAACAAACCGAACTGAACGCGCTACGCTCTCACTTGTGGCGCGTAGAGTTCCGCCGTGGAACGGTTGCAATTGCCGCTGACGCGACTATTTCCGTGCTGGCCACCCTCCGCTCAAATGGAAGGGAGAAAATGACCGGGAGCATGTCATTTGCCGAAATATAAACCCCTGTTCAATTTCGATCCGCCAGCGACGGACGACGAGGTCCACGATGCCGCGCTCCAGTTCGTGCGCAAGGTGAGCGGAACGACCAAACCGTCGAAGCGCAATGAGCTCGCATTCGAGCACGCGGTCAGTTCGATCACGGCCTGTGCCCGCGAGCTGCTCGATTCGCTGGAAACGTCTCAACCTCCTCGTGATCGCGAAGAGGTTGCGGCAAAGGCGCGCGCGATCAGCGGTCCGGTTCGCGTAAGAGAGCTCCGTCATGCACGGGAGATCTCAATCAAGCCTCAAGTGGCCTACCTGACGGCTTTCGGTCCGAAGCGGACTATCAGTTCATTTCAGGTGGACGACCGCTATGCGCCCACAAGCGGACATGGGCGGCCCGCCGATCGACACCGTTTGCCAAATCCGCAATCTGAACCAGGCTGCTATGCATCAGAAGCCTATCAAGCGCGAGAGGGTCACGTTTCCGACACGACAATCCGGCGGAGAGAGTCGCCGCCAATAGGTGATGGCCAAAGCCTTGGTTTCATCGTTGATGATCCTATATCTGGCTTCCACTGCGGCGACAGTGTTGATTTTTCAGATCGGTATTGGCTTCATGAGCGGCGACTGTGTTCAGGAACCGGTCGAGCATCGAGTTGAAGCTCTCCGGCTTCTCCCAGAAGGGCGCGTGTCCAGCCCCTTCTATTACATGCGCTTTGCCTTCGAAGAGCAACTGGATGTTCAGGCCCGAAAAATAGCTGAGTTTGACAAAGGGGTCATAAAATCCATTCACAAAAGCAATGGGTATATCAGCCTGTTCGACGGTGCGGCGCTGATCCACCCCCTGCCCCCGCAACATTGCGCGAGAAAAAACGCTCCTTAGTCTCCCGTCCGCGCGCGCTATGGCATCGCGAAAGGAGGGGTTACTCGTGTCTCCAAAGCAAAGAGACTGAAACCGCTCCACATCACGCGATGTAAAGTTCTCTTTTGATGCCAGAAGAATATCAAATGATGGATGGAATCCCCGCAGCATTCCGAGGAGACCGCTTTGGATCGGTGGCGTGCCGCACAACATCAGGCCCGAAATGCCGTTGCTGCTGCCCGCCATCTGAATCGCGACGTGACCGCCAAGCGACCATCCCAGCACGGGAAAGCGATGAAGTCCCAGGCGGGCTGCCACCTCTCCTATGCAGTCGGCAAGACCGGTGACGGTGTAAGTTGACTGCGGATCTCGAGCGTCGCTCGATTCGCCATGTCCCGGAAGATCGAGCGCAATCAGACGCCAATTCCGAGACAAATGGCTGTGTAGTTGCTGTGAAAAGACCGTCCGTGAGCTGCCCGAACCGTGTATCATAACCAGTGGTGCAGCGCCATCAATAGTGTCACTGATGCGCACAGCGCCGTGGCTGGTGTCGATTGTACAGTGAAATATGTCCATAAACTGCGACCCCTAACGCGCAGCCAAAGTCTTGCACGAAAATATCTATGGCAGGTGCATGATCATCGTAAACCAGATCTGAACCAGGTCGTGCAATCACGACACGTTTCGGTGCGGTTACGCATCAATACACAATCATTTGCCTTGGCGTTGTATACGGGTTAGGTCTGTCGCAGCAGCAATTGCAACCAACCTTTCAAGGTGGACATCACGATGCAATTTCTTCTGGACTTTGTTATTTCGATCACCAGCCTGAGTGTCGTCGGGTTCTACGCGTGGTCGTTGCGAGGCCACTTCAACTCGCCGAAGATGGAAGCCGGAGCAAAGCTGATCACCGTCGTCGTCATCGCGACGACGGCGTTTTTCCTGTACCTGGTTTGGTCCGGGACGCAGATGCTATGGGTACAGGTAGTCGGACTGGGATTTGAAATCGGGTCGGCGGGCTTGTTCTGGTGGGCGGTGTCGGCGTCGCGAGAGGCCAGGTTGCGCTTTGTGTTCACCCTCGATCACCCAGATAGTCTTGTCACCGACGGTCCCTATCGCTACCTGCGGCACCCTTTTTACACGTCCTACCTGCTCTTCTGGTCGGGGTGGGCGCTGGCATCTTGGTCGATATGGTCGATCCTGCCGGTCTTATTTTTTACGGTTGTCTACGTGATTGCAGCCCGCAACGAGGAGAGGAAATTCGCCCTATCACCGCTGGCATCCGAATATGAAGCCTATCGGCGCAAGACGGGCTTGCTGACGCCGTGGTTTGATTGGCGATAATGTCGCGACATCCGTCCCGACCGCAGCGAAAACGAATAGAGCGACCGTGCACCGCAAGCAGTGAAACGTAGCAGACGGTCTTGACGGTCAGTGCAGGCTGACCGTCTTCAATTCGTCCTCGGCCGCTTTGAAGAAGGTGCTGGAACGGTTGTCCGTCAGCAGAATCGGCGTGCCGTCGGCGCCGAAGAGTGCCCAGAGATCGACGTTCGGATCGATATCCGGCGCCTCTGGAAAGCACTTGGCGACCTCTTCGGTGCGCATCTTTCTGATGTAGGCGACCTCGCCGTTGCCGATGTGGGCAAGCTCGGATTTGGTCAAGTGAGACGTGGCTTCTTTCATCAACATTCCTGTTCCTCCGGAAGAAGGGACCAACGGTTTTGGAAACCGTTGTGCTACTGTGAGACCGAAATGTTAATTTTCTTGACCATGCGGGCGGGTTCGGGTCGAATTAGATCGACGGAGAGCAGACCGTTTTTCAGGCCGGCGCCAAGGACCTGCATGCCGTCGGCCAGCACGAAGGTGCGCTGGAACTGGCGAGCGGCGATGCCGCGATAAAGATAATCCCGCTCGCCCTGCTCCACCTGGCGGCCGCGGATGACAAGCTGATTCTCCTCGGTGGAGACATCAAGCTCCTCCTCGCTGAAACCGGCAACGGCAAGGGTGATGCGCAGACGCTCGGGCGCGCCGCTGTCGGCGGCGATACGTTCGATATTGTAAGGCGGGTATCCGTCGCTCGCCTTGGAAATGCGCTCCAGCGTCTTTTCCATAGCGTCGAAGCCCAGAAGCAAAGGGCTGGCGAAAGGGGTAATGCGGCTCATCTCTTTTCAAGTCCTTGATGCAAGCGACCATCCCGGACCTAAAAGTGCAGCATCCGGATGCCGCTAATATGGGGGCATGATCACGGCGCTGCAAGGCGCGCGCGATCCTCCGCGATTTAAACATCTGTCAATTTCGAACGGCGGCGCCTGCCTCCTTGCTTGACAAAGGACCTGCTGCCTCGCATCAAAACATGCCCGCGCGGAATGTGCCGATTTGTGACGGGAAATGAAGAGATGGTGTCTGCCGGGATAAGCGGCATGCCGAGAACGGGACGATTGAAATGGCAAGCGCGAGAAAGATCATCATCGACACCGATCCCGGCCAGGATGACGCGGCCGCCATCATGCTGGCTTTCGGCAGCCCCGATGAGCTCGAGGTGCTGGGGATCACGACGGTCGCCGGCAACGTGCCGCTGTCATTCACCAGCCGCAACGCGCGCATCGTCTGCGAGCTCTGCGGCCGCACGGATGTGAAGGTTTTCGCCGGCGCCGACAAGCCGATCGCCCGCAAGCTGGTGACGGCAGAACATGTCCACGGCAAGACCGGCCTCGACGGCCCTGTTCTGCCCGAACCGACGATGGCGCTGCAACCCGGCCATTCCGTCGATTTCATCATCGAGACGCTGCGCCGCGAGCCGGAAGGCACGGTGACGCTCTGCACGCTCGGGCCGCTCACCAATATCGGCATGGCCTTCCAGAAGGCGCCCGACATCATTCCGCGCATTCGCGAGCTGGTGATGATGGGCGGCGGCTTCTTCGAGGGCGGCAATATTACGCCGGCCGCCGAATTCAACGTCTATGTCGATCCCGAGGCGGCCGACATCGTTTTCCGCTCGGGCGTTCCGATCGTGATGATGCCGCTCGACGTGACGCACCAGCTGCTGACCCGCAAGGACCGGGTCAAGCGCATGGCCGTGATCGGCACGGCGCCGGCAAAGGCCATGGTCGAAATGTTGGAATTCTTCGAGCGCTTCGACATCGAAAAATACGGTTCCGACGGCGGGCCGCTGCACGACCCGACGGTTGTCGCCTATCTGCTGAAACCAGAGCTTTTTCAGGGCCGCGACTGCAATGTCGAAATCGAGGTCCAGTCCGAACTCACCGTCGGGATGACCGTCGTCGACTGGTGGCATGTGACCGAGCGCAAGCGCAATGCCAAGGTCATGCGCACCGTCGATGCGGACGGCTTCTTCGATCTGCTGATCGAACGCTTCGCCCGCATCTGAATTTTCTTCCTTCTCCGAGGCGGAGAAGGAAAACGACCTCAGGCGTCCTTCTCGTCGAAGACGGAATTGATTTCGGCCTCGACCGGCTTCGGGCCGCCCTTGGCAACGCCGACCATGGCCGGGCGCAGGACGCGTTCGCCGATGGTGAAGCCGGCCTGCACGACCTGGACGACGGTATTGTTCGGCACTTCGGAGTTCGGCACCTCGAACATCGCCTGATGGAAATTCGGATCGAATTTCTGGCCAACCGGCTCCAGCTTGCGAACGCCGTGGCGCTCCAGCGCCGAGAGCATCGAGCGCTCGGTCATCTCCACACCTTCGATCAGCGTGGTGAGGCCGGCATCGGCCGTGGCCTTGGTCTCCGGAGAGATGGCGTCCAGCGCCCGGCGCAAATTGTCCGAGACGGCGAGCATGTCCCGGGCGAAACCGGCGACGGAATAGGATTTCGCATCCTTGACCTCGCGCTCGGTGCGGCGGCGCAGATTATCCATCTCGGCGGCAAGGCGCAGATAGCGGTCACGCAGCTCGGCATTCTCGGCCTTCAGGAGGTCGAGCGGATCCGGCTGGTTTGCCTCCTCCTGCCCGACAGTGGCAGTCTCGACGTTGACGGCAGCGTCGGCTGCGGCGTTGGCCGCAGTTGCGTCAGGTCCGTTTTTCGTCGTTTCATCGGTCATGACGGTCTCCGGTTGGTATTTTCAGATGCGCCCGATATCGAGGTTTGACCGGAAAAAATCAAGTCTGCGTGACGAAGAAGCGAAAATTCCGCGGCTTCGTCAGTGATGACATCAAAGCGGATTGCGCGACAGGCGGGAGACGAGCTGGGCGGTATAATCCACCATCGGCACGATACGGGAATAATTGAGCCGCGTCGGGCCGATGACGCCAACGGCGCCGACGATCCGGTCGTCGTCGTCGCGATAGGGCGCGACGATGAGCGACGAGCCGGACAGCGAGAAGAGCTTGTTTTCCGAGCCGATGAAGATGCGCACGCCCGAACCGCTTTCGGCGAGGTTGAGAAGCTCGATCAGGCTGTCCTTCTTTTCGAGATCGTCGAACAGCATGCGCAGCCGGTCGAGATCTTCGGCGCCGGCGAGGCCTTCGAGCAGGTTGGCGCGGCCGCGGATGATCAGCTGAGCAGGCTTTCCCTCGTCCGGGCTGCCGGCCCAGACGGCGATGCCGCGCTCGACAAGATCGCGCGAGAGCGCATCGAGTTCGTGACGGACATCATCCTTCAGCCGGCTTAACTGTTTGCGCAGCTCCGGCAGCGTCTGGCCGGACATGTGCGCATTGAGGAAATTCGCCGCCTCCGTCAGCTGCGAGGAGGTGACGCCCGCCGGCAGTTCGATGATGCGGTTTTCCACCTGGTCATGATCGCCGACGAGCACAGCGAGCGCCTTTGTCGGTTCAAGCCGGATGAACTCGACATGTTTCAGCACCGGATCGCTTTTCGAGGTGATGACGAGGCCGGCCCCGCGCGAGATGCCCGAAAGCATGCGGCTGGCTTCGTTCATCATCGATTCCACCGGATTGCCGCCGCTTTCGGCCCGCACCTGGCGATCGATATTGGCGCGCTCCTCGGCGGAGAGATCGCCGATCTGCATGAATGCATCGACGAAGAAGCGCAGCCCGATCTGGGTCGGCAACCGGCCGGCGCTGACATGCGGGGAATAGATGAGACCGAGCTCTTCGAGATCGCTCATGACGTTGCGCACCGAGGCCGGCGACAGCGACATCGGCAGCAGGCGCGACAGATTGCGCGAGCCGAGCGGCTCGCCGCTTTCGAGATAACCTTCGACGATGCGGCGAAAAATTTCCCTGGAGCGCTCGTCCAGTGCAGCAACGGCATCCGAAACCGACGTCGACCTGATGCCCATGAACCTTTTCAAACCCGCGCTGATGATGCTCCCGAAAATATAGTCAAACTCGCACCCGTGGCAAAAGGGAATTTGCAAATGGGCGCCGCCAATCGTAGAAGCGGTCAACAACTCCAGGAGATGAGAATGCGGCCTTCAGGCAGAAAAACCGACCAGATGCGCAAGGTCTCGTTCGAGCGCAATTTTTCCAAGCATGCGGAAGGCTCCTGCCTGGTGAAATTCGGCGATACGCACGTGCTTTGCACCGCAAGCCTCGAGGAAAAGACGCCGCCGTGGCTGCGCAACACCGGCAAGGGCTGGGTCACGGCCGAATACGGCATGCTGCCGCGGGCGACCGGCGAGCGAATGAAGCGCGAGGCCGCCGCCGGCAAGCAGGGCGGCCGCACCCAGGAAATCCAACGGCTGATCGGCCGGTCGCTGCGCGCCGTCGTCGACCTGCAGGCGCTCGGCGAAAAGCAGATCACGCTCGATTGCGACGTCATCCAGGCCGATGGCGGCACACGGACGGCCTCCATCACCGGCGGCTGGATCGCGCTTTACGACTGCCTGAAATGGATGGAAAGCCGCAACATGATCAAGGTCGACCGGGTCCTGAAGGATCACGTCGCAGCCATCTCCTGCGGCGTTTTCGCCAGCCAGCCGGTCATCGACCTCGATTATCTCGAGGATTCCTCGGCCGAGACCGATGCGAACTTCGTCATGACCGGCGCCGGCGGCATCGTCGAGATCCAGGGAACTGCCGAAGGCACGCCGTTCAGCGAAGAGGAATTCAGTTCGCTGATGCGGCTTGCCAAGAATGGCATCGGCGAACTCGTCGCCCTGCAGAAAGAGGCGATTGCGGGATGAACGCCATGCTGGAAGGCATGTTGGAAACCGCGCTCTATGCGCGCGATCTCGATCAGGCCGAGACGTTCTACGAGGGCGTTCTCGGGCTTGAAAAGATCACCCGCGCCGGCAACCGGCATGTCTTCTTCCGCTGTGGGCCAGGCGTTCTCCTCATCTTCAACCCCGAGGAAACGATAAAGCCGCCAGCACCCGACGCGCTGCAGGTGCCGCCACACGGCACGACCGGGCAAGGCCATGCCTGTTTCCGGGTATCTGGCCGCAACATAGATGCGATGGCCGAACAGCTGAAAGCAGCTGGCGTTGCGATCGAATCCGAGGTGCACTGGCCAAATGGCGGCCGCTCGATCTATTTCCGCGACCCTGCCGGCAACAGCCTGGAATGCGCGGAGGCTAAAATCTGGGGCATCGAACAGGATATTTGAATGCGCAAGCTCGAAACCAAAACCATCGTCGTCGCCAGCCACAATGCCGGCAAGATCCGCGAGATCCAGGAATTGATCGGACCGCTCGGCTTCACCGCCAAATCCGCCGCCGAACTGAATTTCGTCGAACCTGACGAAACCGGCACGAGCTTCGAGGAGAATGCGACGATCAAGGCGGTCGCCTCGGCCAATGCCGCCGGCATGCCGGCGCTTTCGGATGATTCCGGCCTGGTGGTCGACGCGCTCGGCGGCGATCCCGGCGTCTACACCGCCAACTGGGCGGAAAGGGCAGACGGCACGCGCGACTTCGACATGGCGATGGCCAAGGTGGAAAAGGCGCTGCAGGACGCCGGCGCTACGACGCCGGAACAGCGCGGGGCGCGTTTCGTCAGCGTGCTCTGCCTTGCCTGGCCGGACGGGCATACCGAGCTTTTCCGCGGCGAGGTGGAAGGCCATGTCGTCTGGCCGCCGCGCGGCACCCAAGGCTTCGGCTATGATCCGGTTTTCCAGCCCGAGGGTTATGCCGTCACCTTCGGAGAAATGAGCGGCGAGGAGAAACACGGCTGGAATGTCGGCAAGCCGCAGGCGCTGTCGCATCGGGCCCGTGCCTTCAAACTTTTCGTCGAAACCTGCCTGGAGGCATAAGATCTGTTCGTGGGCAATTTCGATACGCCAAGCCTCTCGCGCGACGCCGCGCTGCTGCCCGATACCGGCGAGCCCGGCTTCGGCGTCTATGTGCATTGGCCCTTCTGCGCGGCGAAGTGCCCCTACTGCGACTTCAACAGTCATGTGCGCCATCAGCCGGTGGATCAGGAGCGCTTTGCATCAGCCTTTCTGAAGGAGATGGCGGCAGTCCGGGCGATGAGCGGTCCGAAGACGGTGACAAGCATCTTCCTCGGCGGCGGCACGCCGTCGCTGATGAAGCCGGAGACGGTCGATGCCATTCTCGACGGCATCGCGCGGCACTGGCATGTGCCCGCCGGCATTGAAATCACCATGGAGGCCAACCCGTCGAGCGTCGAGGCTGAACGGTTTCGCGGCTACCGGGCGGCCGGCGTCAACCGCGTCTCGCTCGGCGTGCAGGCGCTTGATGATCGGGATCTGAAATTCCTCGGCCGGCTGCATGACGTCGCCGACGCCCTGAAGGCGATCCGGCTGGCGCGCGAGATCTTCCCGCGCATGTCCTTCGACCTCATCTATGCCCGGCCGGACCAGACGGTCGAGGAATGGGAGAAGGAACTTAAGGAAGCGATCTCCTATGCCGTCGACCATCTGTCGCTCTATCAGCTGACCATCGAGGAAGGCACGCCCTTCTTCGGTCTGCACAAATCAGGCAAGCTGATCGTGCCGGACGGCGAGCAATCGGCTCTGCTCTACGAGGCGACGCAGGAGATCACGGCGCGTGAGGGCATGCCCGCCTACGAGGTCTCCAATCATGCCCGGCCGGGTGCCGAAAGCCGACATAATCTGACCTATTGGCGTTACGGCGATTATGCCGGCATCGGTCCGGGCGCGCACGGCCGGCTGACGCATGGGCATGAGAAGCTTGCGACGGCGACCGAGCGCAAGCCGGAAGCTTGGCTCGAGATGGTCGAGCGCGACGGCCACGGTATTCTCGACCAGGAGCGGCTCGGTTTCGAGGAACAGTCGGACGAACTACTGCTGATGGGACTGCGGCTGAGGGAAGGCGTCGATCTCGCCCGCTGGCAGCAGCTTTCGGGCCGTGAGCTCGACCCGAAGCGCGAGGAATTCCTGCTCGAACACAAATTCGTCGAGCGGATCGGCAATTCGCGCCTGCGCTGCACGCCATCGGGCATGCTGATCCTCGATTCCGTCGTCGCCGATCTCGCCTGCTGACATCCAACGAGGTTGATCCGGGCGCGACAGCGACATCGCCGTCCGCGCCGGAAAACATGTCTCAGCCGTGGCTGGTCGCGCCCGCCTTGAACAGGCTGCCGGTCGGCGTCTTCAGGAACGTCTCCAGTGGAATGTGCTCCTGGTGCAGGAAGCCCGTCGCCGGCAGGAGGCCGTCGCGGACCATCTCGATGACGGCAACGACGGAGGCCGAGGTCGTCCAGGCAATTGCCGTGCGGCGCGCGCCGGCAATCTCGATCGGATAATAGGCGCGCACGAATTCCTTGCGGCGCAGGCTGCCATTCTCCGTTCCCTCGGCCGCGACATGGACGTAGACGACATCGTCTTCGACAGGCGGCTTGGCATTGGTCAGGATCTCGCCGGCGAGCTTGCGCTTGTCGCGCATCAGGAGCTCATGGAAGAAGAAGTTCATCAGCTCCATATGGCCGGGATAACGCATGGTCTTGTAGTCGAGATTGTCGACCTTGCCGAGCATGGTGTCGCACATGGTGCCGAGGCCGCCCGAGGTCGTGAAGGCTTCGAGCTTGACGCCGCCGACATAGATGGTCTCATGCCATTCCATCGGCGAGACCAGCTTGCGCACACCGCCCTCGATGACCTCGCAATCGTTCAGATATTCGTTGACGACTCCCTCCGGCGACCAGTTGAAGGCATAACCGAGAAGGCCTGTGGGATGCTGCGGCAGTGCGCCGACGCGCATGCGGATCGAGCGGCAGCGCTCGAAGCCGTCGGCAAGGCTTGCGCCGACGATGCCGACGAAACCCGGCGCCAGTCCGCATTGCGGCGCCATCAGGCCGCGGGCGGTCTTCGACAGTTCGATGATGAAGTTGGTGGTCGGAACGTCTTCGGTCAGATCGAAATAATGGATGCCGGCAAGATGGGCGGCGCGGGCCAGTTCGATGTTGAGGTGATAGGGAAGGCAGGAAAGCACCGCCTCGACGGTGGAGAGCAGCTCGCCGATCACCTGAGCGTCGGAAATATCGCCGGTGCGGCACTTGAACGGGACCTCACCCAGCGGCAATTGCGCGTCGACACCGATGACCTCGAAGCCGCCTTCATGCAACAGCGTCGCCGCCAGCCGGCCGACCTTGCCCAGGCCGAGAACGGCAACCTTTTTAAAACTCATGCATATCCTCCCACGCGCCCGCTTCGGCGCTTTCGTTTTTATCCGATGCGCGTCGCTCCAAATCGGACGTGCACGGGATGGCTGGAGGTATAGAATAAAAAGCTTATAAAGGAAAACGGCCGGAATCGCTCCCGGCCGTCGAATTCCCTCGAAAATCCACCAATTATTCGTTGATCAGCCGCTTCAGCAGCTCGATTTCGTGCGAAAGCTTGGTGTCTCCCGATATCAGCTCTTCGATCTTGCGCACGGCGTGCAGCACGGTCGTGTGATCACGCCCGCCGAAACGGCGGCCGATCTCGGGGAAGGAGCGCGGCGTCAGCGTCTTCGACAGATACATGGCGATCTGGCGCGGCTTGACGATGACGCGGGTGCGGCGGTTGGAGACCAGTTCCTGGCGCGAGACGTTGTAGTGCCTGGCGACGATGCGCTGGATGTCTTCGATGCGCACGCGGCGCGGCTCGCCCGAACCGACGAGATGGGCGAGCAATTCGTCGACGCGCTCGATCGACAGGTTCGGCTCGAAGGAGCGGCGGAAGATCAGCTGGTTAAAGGCGCCTTCGAGTTCGCGTCCGCTGGCCGTGATGTTGCGGGCGACATGCTGCAGCAGATCTGCCGGAATTTCGAGCGACGGATCCTCGAGACGGGCCGCGGCCAGACGCCGCTTGAGGATTTCGAGGCGCATTTCGTAATCCGGCGCGTCGAGTTCGATGGCAACGCCGCCCTGCAGGCGCGAGCGGACGCGCGGATCGAGAGACTCCAGCTCCCATGGCGCCCGGTCGGCGGCGACGACGACCTGCTTGGCGCTGTCGAGCAGCATATTCAGGAGATGGCAGAATTCGTGCTGGATCATCTTGCCCTGCAGGAACTGCATGTCGTCGATGATCAAGAGATCGATGTTGCGCAATGAATCCTTCAGCGTCAGCGCGTCGTTGTCGCGGATCGCCGTGGCGAAGCGCCACATGAAATATTCCGCCGTCAGATAGACGACGCGCAGAGCCCGCGGGTTCTGCACCGCCGCATTGGCGATCGCCTGCAGAAGATGGGTCTTGCCGAGGCCGACCGTCGAATGGACGAAGAGCGGATTGAAGCGCACGGCGCCGGAGCCGACTTCCGCGATTGTCTTGGCAGCCGCAAGCGCGACGCGGTTCGAGCTGCCTTCCACGAAGGTATCGAAGGTGAAGCGGCTGTCGAGCGGCGAGCCGAAGAGCGGCGTGCCGAGGCTTGCGGGCCTTGCGGCGGCAACGGCCGAAACCGCCTGCTGGACGGCCTGGCCAGCCGGCTGGGCGCTCGGCGGACGGCGCATCTGCGCGTGAGCAGCGGGCTCAGGCTGGACCACCTCGTCGGCGGCCTTCATGCCGCTGCGCGTTGCCGTGCGCACGAGGATTTCGATCTTCATGATTTCCGGATCTTCGGCCTGGAACAGACCGGTGATAAGGTCGAGATAACGATTGTTGATCCACGACTTCAGGAAGGTCGTGGGAACTGACAGGCGAACAACGCTCTTCGATACCGAATGCAGCTTCAGCCTGGCAAACCAGCTGGCATAGACGTCAGGACCGACCTGGGCCTTCAAGCGCGCGCTGACGCGCTCAAACAAAATGCTCTGCTTCATTTCCGCCTTTGCTTCCCCCACTTCCTGGCGAATGGAGCCGAACGCCTGCGGTGCCGCATCCCCATTGTCGAGCCCGCCCGCCATCATCGTATTCATCTGCATAATGCCGCCTTTCAATTCCACCGGGCGGCCTCCGCTAAACAGCCGCCCGATCATTCCCCGCTTTGACGGGCTGGCGGCATCCTCATGAAGCCACTCGCCTGCCGGTTCACTCAAACACGGCACGGAAGCTCTTTGCAGGTACCGCATTCATGCGGCGCCTTCATCGGCTTTCGGTGCCAGGCTTGTCGGTCAATCCTCGTTTTCGGCCGACCAGCCCGAACGCAATATTACTATCCCTATCCGGCATCCTCACGTTAAACGTGTGGTTGCCATAGGCACAAAACATCCCTGCCCGTAACAGCCACGTTACGGCCCAAATCCGTCAAGTGCTTGAAAAAACGGAAGCGCAAGGCTCCGTAACAGATGGCACAAACGTATCGCCCTGCCGACGTGGCAGTTAAGACCGAACTCTGCAGGTGATGTCCGCGCCCTCTGTTGGACGCCATTTAGGCAGGATCAAATGGCAAGATCAACGATGAATTTTACGCAAAATTAAGATGCGACCATTGACTCCGGCCGCCCTTTTCGGGCGTCACACCAGCGTCAAAAAAGAATCGCAGTTGAATCAAAGAGATTCCCCGTTCGGGCTATTTTGACACGCAAAGAAAGAAAAAAAATAAAAATCTGCTTGACTCGCCCGTGATCCGCAAAGGTTTGGCCAGAGTCGCGCAATGGGAAAGCATCCTTGCGCAAGCTATTGTTTTAAAACGATTTTTCCTGTCATGGCGCTGACACGAAACAGTCGTGAGATTCACCATGCAGAGGTCGTTCGGCAGAATCGAAAAAGCCCGGTAAAATTACCGGGCTAATCATAACGAGGAGGTCGTTAATGGATTATTACGCGGTCGTGGAGACCGACAGAGCCTTCACACGAGCGGCCAGGCGAGAGACCTTGCGCGATGCCGTGTTGGAGTGCAGCACGCCCTTGCTGGCGGCGCGGGCGAGTTCCGGCTGAGCGGCCAGGAAAGCTGCCTTCGCCTTGTCGGCGTCACCGGATGCGATGGCCTCTTCGACCTGGCGAACGAAAGTACGAACGCGCGAGCGACGAGCCTTATTGACGTCGGTACGGCGGGCGATCTTGCGGGTCGCTTTTTTCGCCGAAGTTGTATTGGCCATGGATGCCTCTCTCAAGAATTCGAACAAACTCCGCCATTACCGCGGGCCCTGCGGCCACCAAATCCAGCAATACGGGAGCAATCGCGGAAAACCAGAGCGGCTTTCCGAACCGTGGGCGGGCATATAACCCTAAAGCCGGCCCACGTCAACGCGGATTTTCAAGCTTTCCGGCGGCAAGCGCCGAAAAGCATTCAACGGTGCTTAAAGGCAGGTTTGCGCTTCTCGATGAAGGCGGTCATGCCTTCTTTCTGATCGTCCGTGGCAAAGAGACTATGAAACAGGCGGCGTTCGAACCGCAACCCTTCCTCCAGCGTCGTCTCAAAGGCGCGGTTGACCGCCTCCTTGGCCATCATGACCGAGGGCTGCGAAAGCGAGGCGATCTTTTCGGCCGCGGCAAGCGCCTCGTCGAGAAGACGCTCGGGCGCCACCACACGCGAAACGAGTCCCGATCGTTCGGCTTCCGCCGCATCCATCATCCGGCCGGTCAGGACAAGATCCATCGCCTTCGCCTTGCCGACGGCGCGCGTCAGCCGCTGCGAGCCGCCCATGCCGGGAATGACGCCAAGGGTGATCTCCGGCTGGCCGAACTTCGCGGTCTCCGAGGCGATAATGAAATCGCACATCATGGCGAGCTCGCAGCCACCGCCGAGGGCAAAACCGCTGACGGCAGCGATCACCGGCTTGCGCGCCTTGGCGACGTCATCCCAGCCGCTGATGAAGTCACTCTTATAGATGTCGGCGAACTGGAGCGACTGCATCTCCTTGATATCGGCGCCGGCGGCAAAGGCGCGTTCGGAGCCGGTGATGACGATCGCGCCGATCGCCTCGTCGGCGTGGAACGCGGCGTAGGCCGCCTTCAACTCCTTCAGGACGGTGGAATTCAATGCGTTCAGCGCCTGCGGGCGATTCAGCGTGACGAGGCCGACATTGCCTCGGGTTTCGACGATCAGGGTCTCGTAGGCCATGCTGGTCTCCCGGTTCTCTGTTATTTCTGGCAGGCGGCGCAATAGAAGGTGGAGCGGCCCGCCTGCACGACACGGGCGACCGTAGCGCCGCAGCCGGGCGTGCCGCAAGCCTCACCTTCGCGATCATAGACGGAGAAGGAGTGCTGGAAATAACCGAGCGATCCGTCGGCCTGGATATGGTCTCGCAGCGACGATCCGCCGGCGGCGATTGCATCGGCGATGACGTCGCGGATCGAGGCGACCAGCAGGTCGAGCTCATGCTTCGGCCGGCCGCCCGGCGTCACCAGCGTGCCGGCAGCACGCAGCGGCGACAAATGCGCGCGCCACAGCGCCTCGCATACATATATATTGCCGAGACCGGCAATGTTCTTCTGGTCGAGCAGCGCGCTCTTCAGCGGCTGCGCCTTGTCGCGAAAACGTTCGGCCAGATAAGCGGCGCCGAGTTCGTTTCCTGTCGGCTCCGGGCCGAGATCGCGGAAGAAGGGGTGGGCGGCGAGATCGGCGCGTCCGACCATATCCATGAAGCCGAAACGGCGCGGGTCGTTGTAGATGACGCGGCGTGCGCCGTCCGGACCCTGCAGATGAAAGACGACGTGATCGTGTTTCTCATCCTTCGAGCGGGCGTGGTGGAACTCGCCCGGCATTGCGGAGGCGGAGTTCTCCTCGATGCGAAAGGAACCGGACATGCCGAGATGGGAAATCAGCGTGTTGCCGTCATCGAGATCGACCAGCAGATATTTGGCGCGGCGACCAAGGCCGATGATGGTGCGGCCGGAAACCTTGTCGGCCAAGGCATCGGGAAAGGGGAAGCGCAAATCCTTGCGCCGCAGTTCCAGCCTGGCAATGCGAGCGCCTTCCATCGCCGGCGCCAGGCCGCGCTTGACCGTTTCGACTTCTGGCAATTCCGGCATCTTAACCCATCTCTATCGAACGTGTTTCAACCGAGGACGATGTGCGCTATAGCGCCATGTGCCGCGGAGAGCGCGGTCCAGTGATAACGTCGCGCGCGGTCTTTCGCTACGGTCGCCGCGCCGATCTTCAAGGAACGGAGCAGCCTGATGTCAGAAAGCCGCACTTCCGCCGATGGCGGCATGGAGACCTCCTACGGCTTCCGCGAGGTGCCGGGCGGCGAGAAACAGGGTCTGGTCAATCAGGTGTTCCACAAGGTCGCCAAGCGCTACGACATCATGAACGATGTGATGTCGATGGGCATGCACCGGGCCTGGAAAGATGCGATGATCTCGGCGCTCAACCCGCGCAAGGAGCCGGGCTACAAGGTGCTCGACGTTGCCGGCGGCACCGGCGACATCGCCTTCCGCATCATCGAGGCTTCGGGCCGGCAGGCGCACGCGACCGTGCTCGACATCAACGGCTCGATGCTCGGCGTCGGCGCCGAGCGGGCGGCAAAGAAGAAGCTTTCCGACAATCTCACCTTCGTCGAGGCGAATGCCGAGGAACTGCCCTTCGAGGCCGCGAGCTTCGATGCCTATACGATCGCCTTCGGCATTCGCAACGTGCCGAGGATCGACAAGGCGCTGTCCGAGGCCTATCGCGTGTTGAAACGCGGCGGACGGCTGCTGGTCCTGGAGTTTTCGGAAGTCGATATGCCGCTTCTCGACAAGATCTATGACGCCTGGTCTTTCAACGCCATTCCGCAATTCGGCAAGGCGATCACCGGCGATGCCGAACCCTACCAGTATCTGGTGGAATCGATCCGCAAGTTCCCGAACCAGGAGAATTTCGCGGCGATGATCCGCCAAGCCGGATTTTCGCGCGTCACTTATACGAATTATACCGGCGGCATCGCCGCGCTGCATTCCGGCTGGAAGCTCTGAGGGAATGAACGAAAAAAAGACGAACCTCCCTCGATGGGGCACTTCTGCATGAGCACTTTCGGAGCCTATTTCCGCCTTTGGCGTGTCGGTTGGGTGCTCGTGCGTGAGGGTGTCGTATCGGCCCTGCCGTCCGAAGGTTTGCCGCCTTCGGTCGCGCTAGCCAAATCCTTCGTCACGATTTTCGAGCGCAGCAGGGCGCGGCATCAGAAGCGCAGCGATCGGCTGGCGCAGGCGGTCGAGCGGCTCGGCCCGTCCTATGTCAAGATCGGCCAGTTCCTGGCGACACGGCCCGACGTCGTCGGCGTCGAATTCGCCAACGACCTGTCGCAGCTTCAGGACCGGATGGCCTTCTTCCCCTCGGCTGCCGCAAAGGCGAATATCGAAGGATCGCTCGGCCGGCCGATCGAGGAACTCTATGTGAGCTTCGGCGAGCCCATCGCCGCCGCCTCGATCGCGCAAGTGCATCCGGCCGAAGTCGAAACGGCAGAAGGCCGAACGAAGGTCGCCGTCAAGGTCGTCCGACCGGGCGTGCGCCAGCGTTTTGTCCATGACATCGAGGCAATGTATCTGGTCGCCCACATGCAGGAGCGGTTCATGCCGTCCAGCCGGCGGCTGCGGCCGATCGAGGTGACGAAGACGCTGGAACAGACGACGAAGGTGGAGATGGATCTTCGCCTGGAGGCGGCAGCGCTTTCGGAGATTGCCGAAAACACCGACAGCGATCCCGGTTTTCGCGTGCCGAAGGTCGACTGGGAGCGCACGGGCCGCGACGTCATCACCATGGAATGGATCGACGGCACGAGAATGTCGGACGTCGAGGGCTTACGCGCTGCCGGCCACGACCTCAACCTGCTCGCCGACACGCTGATCCAGTCGTTTCTCCGCCACACGCTGCGCGACGGTTTCTTTCATGCCGACATGCATCCGGGCAATCTCTTCGTCGATGCCGGCGGCATGATCGTCGCAGTCGACATGGGTATTGTCGGGCGGCTCGGCAAAAAGGAGCGACGGTTCCTCGCCGAAATCCTCTACGGCTTCATCACGCGCGATTACATCCGTGTCGCAGAGGTGCATTTCGAGGCCGGCTACGTGCCCGGCCACCACAATGTCGAAAGCTTCGCCCAGGCGATCCGGGCAATCGGCGAGCCGATCCACGGGCAGCCGGCCGAAACCATCTCAATGGGCAAGCTCCTGACGCTGCTGTTCGAAGTGACCGAACTCTTCGACATGGCGACACGGCCGGAGCTTGTGATGCTGCAGAAGACCATGGTCGTGGTCGAAGGCGTGTCGCGCATGCTCAACCCGCGTTTCAATATGTGGAAGGCTTCCGAGCCCGTCGTCGGCGACTGGATCCGCACCAATCTCGGCCCGAAGCGGATCGTCACCGACCTCAAGGACGGGCTGAAGGCGGCGGTCAAGCTCGCCGAAGCCGCGCCCGAGATCGCGGCGAAAACCGAGAAATTCCACCATCAGCTGCTGCATATGAGCGAACACGGCCTGCGTTTCGACGACCAGACGGCCGAGGCGATCGGCAAGGCCGAAGCGCGTCACAACCGCTCGGCCAGGATCGCGCTCTGGGTGATCGCATTGACGCTTCTCTATATTGCCTGGATGCTGAGCTGACCGCTCCGATAACATGCTGTGTTCGGCATTTAGGATATCCCATGTGACGGAGGGCTCGCTTAGTCTCGCAGTTTAGGAGATACGGCACATGCAGCACGAACGCCCCGGCATCGAACTTTCCGGACGACCGCTCGGTTTTGCCGAGATGGTGACGATTGGTGCCGGCAAGGCGAGGATTTCGGCTTCACCGACCGGCATGGCCCGCATCGCGATTGCCCGCGAGATCGTAGAGGACGCGATTGCCGCCGGCACGCCCGTCTACGGCTCGACGACTGGCGTCGGCGCCATGAAGGACGTGGAGTGGTCGGCCGACGAACTCGACACTTTCAATCTCGGCTTGGTGCGTGCCCATCACTTCGGCACCGGCACGCCGTTTTCCTGCAATGTCGTGCGCAATGCCATGGCGATCCGCGTCAACACGGCGCTGACCGGCCAGGTCGGCTGCACGCCGGAGCTGATCGAGGCCTATATCAGGATGCTGGAGGCCGATCTCATCCCGGTCGTGCGCCGCACCGGCTCGATCGGCTGCGCCGATATCGGCCTGATGGGGCAGATCGGCGCGGTACTGACCGGTGTCGGTGAAGCGGTCTATCGCGGCAACCGGATGCAGGCGGCCGACGCTTTCCGGGCGGCGGGACTGGAACCGGTGCGGATGGCGCCGCGCGACAGCCTCGCTTCGCTGAGTGTCAACGCGGTGAGCTTTGCGGCGGCGGCGGAAACGACGCGCAATGCCGCGGCCTCGATCCGTATTCTGCTCGCCACCGGGATGATGGCATCAGGTGCGCTCGGCGCCTCCCGCGATCCGTGGAAGGCAGTCCGCCACGTCGGCACGGCGCGCGAGGCGCTGATCGGCGCCTGGCTCTGCAACGCCTCGGACGAATGGGACTGGCCGGTTGCAACGCATGTGCAGGATCCGCTCAGCCTGCGCATGATCGCCCAGGTGTTCGGCGCCGTCATCGAAAATCTGCTTTCGACCGGCCACAAGATCCTTGCCGCCACCGGACGCTCGGACGACAATCCGGTTGTTGTCGAGGGCCGGGTGATGACATCAGGCGGTTCGCTTCCGCTCGATGTGACGATCCTGCTCGAATCGGCCGCACTCTGCATGGCGCATGCGGCGCGCAATGCCTTCAACCGCTGCGTCATTCTCGGCAACGGTCAACGGCGCGACCTGCCGGTCAACCTCGTGCCGCCAGGCCGGATTGCCACCGGCTTCGGGCCGATCATCAAGCTTGCCGGCGAAATCTTCTCGCGCGTCCTGTCGATGTCAGGTCCCGTTTCGGCGCAGTCGCTTGTCGTTGCGGCCGGGCTGGAGGACGAGGCCGCCTTCCTGCCGCTGGTCATCGAGCGCTTCGAGCGGCAGATGCAGGCGCTGAAGCGCCTCGCGGCACTCGAGGCGCTCTTGTCTGCCCAGGCGATCGACATTCTCGGCGATGAACCGAAGGGCGTGGCCGGCATGCTCTACGACGTCGTGCGCAAACATGCGGCCTTTTATACCGTCGACCGGCCGCTTTCGGCTGAGGTGGAGGCGATCGAGGAAGAACTCGGATCGGACACCTTTCTCGCGAAGCTGACCGAACAGGTTCCGATCGCCTCCTTCGACGATTTTTTCGCACTCGGTTCGCCGGAGCCCATCGAGGAGCGGCTGGCCAGCTGAACAGGATGATGTCCGGCCAGGGACTGAAAATCTGGATCCTGTTCTACATTAACCGGTCCGGGCCGTGCGAAAGACGCTCGCGCTTTTGGCGTTCTGCCCCGGCCGGCAACGGTGACTTCAGTCTAGGAGGAAGCGGCATGGACTTCGATCTCGTTCTGCAGGGCACGGTGGTGCTGCCGCATCGCATTCTCGACGAAGGCTATGTCGCCGCCCGCGACGGCAGGATCGCCGAGGTCGGCCTTGGCGTACCACCTTCAGCGCGTGAAAGGCATCTGCTCGGCAAAGCACTGATCCTGCCCGGTGCGATCGACGCCCAGGTGCACTCGCTTTCGCAGAAAGACCAGGAAGACTTCATCTGGTCGACGCGTTCGGCGGCGGCCGGCGGCGTCACGACGATCGTCGACATGCCCTATGACGAGGGTGATCTCGTTTGCTCGGCGGCGGCGGTCAAACGCAAGATCGACCATGCCGGGCAGCAGGCGCGTGTCGACTTCGCGCTTTACGGCACCGTCGATCCGGAAGAAGGCCCGGCGCGGATCGGCGAGATGGTCGAGGCGGGCGTCGCCGCCTTCAAGTTTTCCACTTTCGGCACCGACCCCAAGCGCTTTCCGCGCATTCCGCCGGCCCTGCTCGACGCCTGCTTTGCGGCGATCGCGCCGACAGGACTGACATCAGGCGTGCACAACGAGGACGACGAGGCGGTGCGCAGCTACATGGAGCAGGTAAAGGCGAGTGGCATCGCCGACTGGCGGGCGCACGGCCTGTCGCGGCCACCGATCACCGAACTTCTGGCGATGCACACGATCTTCGAGACGGGTGCGGCCACCGGCTGCCCGGCGCATGTGGTGCATTGCTCGCTCGGGCGCGGCTACGATATCGCCCGCGCCTATCGGCGTGACGGTTTTGCGGCGACCGCCGAATGCTGCATCCATTATCTGACGCTCGACGAAGAGAATGACGTGAAGCGCCTCGGCGGCAAGGCGAAGATCAATCCGCCGCTGCGGCCGCGCGCCGAGGTGGAGAAGCTCTGGCGGAAGGTGGCCGAGGGCGATGTCTGGCTGGTTTCGACCGATCACGTCAGCTGGTCGGAGAACCGCAAGACCAATCCCGACATGCTCGCCAACGCATCCGGCGTGCCGGGTCTCGAGGTCATGGTACCGCTTTTCGTCAAAGGCGCCATCGACCGCGGCATTCCGCTGACTTGGGCGGCCCGGCTGATGGCCGAGAATCCGGCCAAGCATTTCCGGCTCGACCATATCAAGGGGGCGCTGACACCAGGCAAGGACGCCGACATTACCGTGCTGGAGCCGCGCGAAAGCATCTACGATGCGGCTGCGAGCGGCAACAACGTCGTCGGCTGGAGCCCCTATAACGGCATCCGCCTGCCGTGGACGGTTACGGCTACCTATCTGCGCGGCGAAAAGATCGCCGAAGGTGGCAAGGTGCTGGCCAAGCCCGGCACCGGCCGGTTCGTCCGGCCGCCGCCGCGCCACCTCATTGCGGGGGCCAGTGCATGAATCGCAATCTTCCCGTCAATGCCAGCCGGATCGCTGAGGATATCGTGGCGCTGGCCGAAATCACCGAGCCGGGGCACCCCTGGACGCGGCGGGCCTTCTCGCCGCTCTTTCTCGAAGGCCGGGCCTACCTCGAAGCGCGGATGAAGGCGGCCGGACTGGAAACGCGGATCGACGCGGCCGGCAATCTGATCGGCCGGCGCACGGGTCGCAAACCGTGGCTCGGCACGATCATGCTCGGTTCGCATTCCGACACGGTGCCCGACGGCGGCCGCTTCGACGGCGTTGCCGGCGTGATTGCGGCGCTCGAGGTGGCGCGGGCGCTGCATGACCAAGGCCTGGAACTGGACCACGATCTGGAGATCGTCGATTTCCTTGCCGAGGAGGTCAGCATCTTCGGCGTCTCCTGCATCGGCAGCCGCGGCATGACCGGGCAGTTGCCGGAAGCCTGGCTGTCGCGGGCAAGCGGCGGCCTTGATCTTGCCGGCGGCATCGCCCGGGTGGGCGGCGAGCCCGGCGTGCTGGGACAGCAGAAGCGGCCCGATCTGGCAGGCTTCCTGGAGCTCCATATCGAGCAGGGGCCGGTGCTCGAAGCCGAAAGGGAGGATATCGGCATCGTCACGGCAATATCGGGCATCACCCGCATCGAGATCACCGTCGAAGGACGGGCTGACCATGCCGGCACGACGCCGATGGACAGGCGGGCGGATGCGCTGGTCGCGGCCTCGCAGCTGGTGCTCGACATCCGCAATGCCGCCGCCGAGCTTGCCAGGACGCCGGGGCATTTCGCGGCGACGGTCGGTGAGTTCAGGATCGAGCCGAACGCAGCCAATGTCGTCCCCTCGAAGGTCGTGCTGCTGATCGACGGGCGCGCGGAAATCCGCCCCGACGTGGAAGCCTTCTGCCGCTGGCTCGACGGCCATGTCGAAAAGCTGGCGACCGCTTACGGCGTGACGATCGAGGCGCCGAACCGGGTTTCCGACAATCTGCCAACGCCCAGTGATGTCGCGCTCCTTTCGACGCTGGAGACCGCCTGCGAACGCGTCGGCGCAAAATACCGGCGCATGGCCTCCGGCGCCGGGCACGATACGGCCTGGATCGCCAAGGTGGCGCCGGCGGCAATGATCTTCGTGCCCTGCCGGGGAGGTCGCAGCCATTGCTCCGACGAATGGGCCGACAATGAGGATATTGCGCTCGGCGCAGCCGTGCTTTTCGAGGCGGTGCGCGAGATGGACAAGGATTTGAAGCGGGAGAAGGCCGATGGGACGCATACTGGTTGAGAAGGACGTCGAGGCGGCTGTCAAAGGCGGCTCCGTCTATGCCGCCGGCGGCGGCGGCTGGGCCGATCACGGCCGCATGCTCGGGCTTGCGGCCGTCACCATCGGCAAGCCGGAGCTGGTATCGGTCGACGAATTGAAGGATGACGACTGGATTGCCACGGCGGCGGCGATCGGCGCGCCGGCCTCCACCACGCCCTGGGAAATGCAGGGCGTCGATTATGTGAAGGCGGTGCAATTGCTTCAGGAGGCGCTCGGCGAAAGGCTTTCCGGGCTGATCATCGGCCAGAACGGCAAATCGTCGACGCTGAACGGCTGGCTGCCATCGGCGATTCTCGGCACCAAAGTGGTCGATGCCGTCGGCGATATCCGCGCCCACCCGACCGGCGACATGGGCTCGATCGGCATGGCCGCCTCACCCGAGCCGATGATCCAGACCGCCGTCGGCGGCAACAGGGCCGAGAACCGCTACATCGAGCTGGTGGTGAAGGGTGCGACGGCCAAGATCTCGCCGGTGCTGCGCGCCGCGGCCGATCAGTCCGGCGGCTTCATCGCCAGCTGCCGCAATCCGCTCCGGGCTTCTTACGTGCGCAGCCATGCCGCACCTGGCGGCATCTCGATGGCGCTTGCGCTCGGCGAAGCGATCATTGCGGCGGAGAAGCGTGGCGGGCCAGCGGTCATCGATGCGATCTGCAAGACGACGGGCGGGCATATCCTCGCCGAAGGAGTCATCAGCCGGAAGGACGTCGTCTACACCAGGGAGGCCTTCGACATCGGCACCATCACCGTCGGCTCGGGCAATAAATCGGTGACGCTGCATGTGATGAACGAATATATGGCCGTGGACGATGCGGGTGGCGGGCGGCTTGCCACCTTCCCTGCCGTGATCACCACGCTGTCGCCTGAGGGCGAGCCGCTGAGCGTCGGGCAGTTACAGGAAGGCATGCAAATCTTCATCCTGCATGTGCCGATGGATATCATTCCGCTGTCGGCTAGCGTACTCGATCCGACAGTTTATCCCGTCGTCGAAAAGGCGATGGGAATCGAGATCGCGCGTTATGCACTGGCGGCGAAGGCCTGAGCCATGGCACGCGATTCCGGCCTTGAAGAACTGCTGCGTGAGGAACTCGGCGATCGTCCTGGGCTCAGCGAAAAATCCATGTTCGGCGGCCGCGCCTTCCTGCTGAACGGCAATCTTCTCTGCGGCGCCCGCAGTGACGGCATGCTGATCCGTCTCGGCAAGGGCAACGATGATTGGGCGCTGGCGCTGCCGGGCGTAATCCGGATGCTGATGGGCGAGCGTGTCATGCACGGCTGGCTGCGCGCCTCCGCCGAGGCTTACGGCGACGATGCCCTGAGACGGCGTCTGCTCGATGCGGCGCTTGCCTATGTGGAATCGCTGCCGGGCAAGTGACGCCATTTCCCTTCTCCCCAGTGGGGTCCGAAGGACGGGTCGAGACCTGCGGCTAGACCCCGGTCAGATGTCCGAAGGACAGATGAGGAGGTGAGCGACGCCAGGAGCGAATGCGCTGAGCGCAAGCGAAGAGCAATGGAGGGCGTGCCGTGCGGCCCCCTCATCCGACCCTTCGGGCCACCGACCGGGGTCGAGCCACAGGTCTCGACCCGTCCTTCGGACCCCCGCTGGGGAGAAGGGAAAAGCAGAAACCAAGCGAGGAACCCACGATGCCGAAGGCCAATCCACGTCATCCGAAATTTCCGATTCCCGGCGGGCCGGAGTTGCGCGCCAAGGGCTGGCGGCAGGAGGCGCTACTGCGGCTGCTCGAAAACGTGCTCGCCGTCGGCGAGGATCCCGACAATCTGATCGTCTATGCCGCGCTCGGCAAGGCCGCCCGCAACTGGGCGGCGCACAAGGGCATTGTCAAGGCGCTGACGGAGATGGATGAGGACCAGACGCTGCTCATCCAGTCCGGCAAGCCGATCGGGCTGGTGAAGACGCATGCCAAGGCGCCGCTGGTCATCATGGCGAACTGCAATATCGTCGGGCAATGGGCAAAGGCCGAGGTGTTCTATGAGCTGCAGCGCAAGGGACTGATCTGCTGGGGCGGGCTGACGGCAGGGGCCTGGCAATATATCGGCAGCCAGGGCGTTATCCAGGGAACCTACGAGATCTTCATGCGCATTGCCGAACGTCGCTTCGGCGGCGATCTCCAAGGCCGCTTCGTGCTGACGGCCGGCCTCGGCGGCATGGGCGGGGCACAGCCGCTCGCCGGCCGCATGGCGGGCGCGGCGATCCTCTGCGTCGACATCGATCCGGAGCGGGCGCGCAAACGCCAGCAGATCGGCTATCTCCAGGAGATCGCGCCGGATCTCGATACCGCCCTTCAAATGATCGATAGGGCGGTGAAGGACAAGCGGGCGCTCTCCGTCGGGCTCGTCGGCAATGCGGCGGAGGTTTATCCCGAGATTGCCCGGCGCGGCATCGTGCCCGATATCGTCACCGATCAGACCTCGGCGCATGACCTCGTCTATGGCTACGTGCCGAAGGGCATGAGCCTCGATCAGGTCAAAGGCTTGCGCGACGATGGCCAGGGGCAATTGATGGCGGCAAGCCGCGCCTCGATCGTCGAGCATGTGACGGCGATGCTGGAGTTCCAGAAGAAGGGCTCCGAAGTCTTCGACAACGGCAATCTCATCCGCACGCAAGCCCGCGAGGGCGGTGTGACCAACGCCTTCGATATTCCGATCTTCACCGAAGCCTATCTGAGGCCACTCTTTGCCCGGGCGATCGGACCGTTCCGCTGGATGGCTCTGTCAGGCGAGGAAAGCGATATCGCGCGGATTGACGACCTGCTCATCGAGATGTTCTCCGACAACAAGATCATTACCAACTGGATCCGGCTGGCGCGCGAGCACGTCCCCTTCGAAGGGCTGCCGGCGCGCATCGCCTGGCTCGGCCACGGCGAACGCACGATGCTGGCGCGGCGTGTCAATGCCCTGGTTGCGAGTGGCGAACTCAAAGGGCCGGTCGCCTTCTCGCGCGACCATCTCGATGCCGGCGCCATGGCGCATCCGAATATCATGACCGAGCGGATGAAGGATGGCTCCGATGCGATCGCCGACTGGCCGCTGATCGATGCGATGATGCTCTGCTCCTCCATGGCCGATCTCGTCGTCGTCCATTCCGGCGGCGGCGGCTATGCCGGCTACATGACGAGCTGTGGCGTCACCGTGATCGCCGACGGCACCGATGCCGGAGACGAACGCCTCGACCACGCGCTGACCAACGACACGGCGCTCGGCGTCATGCGCTACGCCGATGCGGGTTACGAGGAGGCGCTGGATGAGGTGGCGAAGAAGGACGTGCCCTATATCAGGCTGGATTGAGCCCGGAGGCGGATATCGGCCTAAGCGTCAGTCGATGAGGTTCGAAACTTCGATGAGATTGCCGTCTGGGTCTCGGAAATAAACCGAACGCAACCGTCCGGTCGCGCCGGTGCGTTCGACCGGACCTTCCTCAATCACAATGCCGGACGCCTGCAGATGGGCGATGACCCCGCCAATCGACGTTTCGGCGATGAAACAGAGATCGCCGGAGCCGGGGATAGGATGTTTGGCCTTGGGTTCGAATTCGTGGCCGGCCTGATGCAGGTTGATCTTCTGGCGGCCGAATTTCAGCGCCTTGCGGCCTTCCGCGAAGGTTTCGACCGACATGCCGAGGATGCGGGAGTAGAAATCGCAAGTGGCTGCCATATCGGCGACGGTCAACACCAGATGATCGAGACGGTCGATGCGGATCATGCGTTTTCCCTTGCAAGGCGCTGGGCGACACAGGCCGCGATAAAGGCCAGCGCCAGCATGGCAAGGGTGAAGACGACGACAGCTGCCCAGCCTTCGACCGCGAAGAACCAGCCGCCGGCCGAGCCTATCAGGCTGGAGCCGACGTAATAGGCCAGCATGTAGATCGATGAAGCGTGCCCCTTATTGCCAAAGGCAAGTTTGCCGACAAGGCCGCTGGCGATGGAATGGCTCATGAAGAAGCCGGTCGTCAGCACGATGATACCGAGGATGATCGGCGGCAGCGAGGCGAAGAGCGTCAATGCGCTGCCGGCAGCCGTCAGGGCGAGGCCGAAGAAAAGCACCGGAAAGTGACCGATCCGGTCTCCCAGCAGCCCGCCGGTCGAGGCGGCGCCGATGCCGAAGAGATAGACGGTGAAGATCAGGCCGAGTTCGGTCTGATTGAGGCCGTAGGGCGGCGCTACCAGGCGGAAACCGGCATAATTATAGATCGTCACGAAGGAGCCCATCGCCAGGAAGGCGATGGCGAAGAGGAAGGGCAGCGCCGGATTTCTGAGATGGCCGAGCCAGGCTTTCGCGTGAAAACGCGGATCAAAGCCAGGCCGGCGAACGAAATTCCGTGATGGCGGCAGAAGGGCGATGAAGCCAATCGCCGCGGCAAGTCCGATGGCGCCGACGAGGAAGAGCGCCGGGCGCCAGCCAAAATATTCGGCAAAGATGCCGGTGAGCACGCGACCGGACATGCCACCGAAGGCCGTGCCGCCGACGTAGAGGCCCATGGTGGCGCCAAGGCCGCGCGGATCGATTTCTTCGGCAAGATAGGCCATGGCGACGGCCGGCACGCCGCCGAGAACGAAGCCCTGCAGGGCGCGGATGACGAGCAGCAGGTGCCAGTCCGGCGCAAAGGCGGTAGCGATCGTCAATAGAGCCGCTCCAAGCAGCGATATCGACATCAGGCTGCGGCGGCCGATTCCTTCCGAAACGGCGGCGGCGCAGACGATGGCGACGGCGAGAAAGCCGGTGGAAAGCGACAGCGACAGCGAGCTTTCGGCCGGACTGACGGAAAATTCCTGCGAGAAGACCGGCAATAGCGGCTGCACGCAATAGAGCAGCGAGAAGGTGGAAAAACCGGAGAGAAAAAGCGCCAGGCTGGCGCGGCGGTAAGCGCCTGTACCGCGCGTCAAATAATGCTTTTCTGCTGCGATCGCGGTCTTCGCGGTTTGCGCTGGCGGCGGCATATCTTCATTCCCGTGAGCCTTCGAACTCATGCGTTAACCCGCCGGATCCCAATAGGGCGGGTCCCCGAAGCTCTTCCTCAAGTGATCGGCGATAGCGCGAAGCTTGGTCGAGGGATTTCGGCCCTCGGGATGGGCCATATAGATGAATTCGGCCTCCGGCCTGTGACCGACATCGATTTCGGCAAGCCGGCCCTCGCGGATGGCCGGGCCGGCGATGAAGGCCGGCAGCAGGGCGATGCCGAGGCCGGCAATCGCCGCATCGCGCAGCATGTCGCCATTGTTGATGCCGAGCGCCGGTTTGGCGCGGACGACGACCGCTCCCTCCGGCGTCTGGAAGCGCCAGTCGGCAACGCCGCGGTTGGTGTAGAAGACGCCGCGATGGCGGTTCAGGTCGGCAAGCGACGATGGCGTTCCCTCGCGGGCGAGATAATCCGGCGAAGCGCAGAGAAGACGGCGGCTGCGGGTGAGCTTCCAGGCGACCAGCCGGCTGTCGGCGATCGGGCCGTTGCGGATGATGGCGTCGTAGCCGTCCGAGGCCGCATCGACGCGGCGGTCATCGATGTCGAGCGTCAACTCGATATCGGGATGATCGGCAAGAAAGGGGTAGAGCGCCGGGCCGAGATGCATGCGGCCGAACGTGACCGGGGCGGCGATGCGGATCGGGCCGGACAGCGTGCCGCGCCGCTCGGCCATATCGGCGGCAGCCTCGTCAATCTCACGCACGATGCGCGCGGCGCGCTGCAGAAATGCAGCTCCGTCCTCCGTCAAGGTGAGCTTGCGTGTCGTTCGGTGCAGCAGTACGCCGCCCAAGGACTTCTCCAATTCCGCCAACCTTTCGCTGACGACGGATTTGGAGAGCCGCAGCCGCCTGGCCGCCTCGCTGACCGAGCCTGCCTCCGCCACGGCGACGAAAGCCGCAATGCCTTCTATTCTGATCATCGTTCGGCATTTCCGAATTCGAGTTCCTTAACTTGGAGACTAATCCGAACGAAAAGAAAGTGCCATCTTCTGATCAATGAAAGGGACGGCAGGGGCCGCCCGCTCAAACAGGAGATGGAAGCATGAACCGCTTGAACAACAAGGTCGCAATCGTTACCGGCGCAAGCTCCGGCATTGGCCGCGTCACGGCAAAGCTCTTTGCCGCCGAAGGCGCGAAGGTCGTCGTCGGCGCCCGCCGCGAGCGCGAACTCGACAGCCTTGTTGCGGAGATCAAGGCAGAAGGCGGCGACGCCATCGACGTTGCCGGCGATGTCCGCTCGGAAGATTATCAAAAGGCGCTTGTCGCGGCTGCCATGACCCACTACGGCAAGCTCGATATCGCCTTCAACAATGCCGGCATCATCGGCGAAGCCGGTCCGAGCACCGGTGTCTCCGAAGCGGGATTCAGCGACGCACTGGCCGTCAATCTGACTGCTTCCTTTCTCGCTGCCAAGCACCAGATCGGCGCGATGACCGACAGTGGCGGCGGTTCGGTGATCTTCACCTCGACCTTCGTCGGCTACAGCTTTGCCTTTCCCGGCGTTGCCGCCTATGCCGCCAGCAAATCCGGCCTGATCGGCCTGACGCAGGCGCTGGCCGCCGAATTCGGACCGCAGGGCGTGCGCGTCAACGCCATCCTGCCGGGCGCCGTCGATACCGATATGTACCGCGATGTGAACGATACGGCGGAGAAACAGGCTGCCATCACCAATATGCACGCGCTGAAACGCGTCGCGACACCTGATGAAATCGCCCGCTCGGTTCTCTACCTCGCCTCCGACGATGCAAGCTTCGTCACCGGCACGGCTTCGCTGGTCGACGGCGGCATTTCGATCAGCCGCAGTTGAGACGGCGGGGGCTGCCGCCATCCACGGGGGGTCAGCCAAGGTTGAAAGACTCCTCCCCAACCCCTCCCCCTTGTGGGGACGGTTGGGGAGGGGTCGTTCACCGACGCACCGGTCGCCCGTCTCGAGCAGATCCGATACCTGTCGTCCGCGCGATTGCATGTTCTCCGCCAAAGGCTTAGGGTCGGGGCAGGTCAGAAAAGGCAACGGGTAGAAGGCCATGGCTCTCAGCGGCAAACGCATCCTCCTCATCATCTCGGGCGGCATTGCCGCCTATAAGAGCCTGGATCTGATCCGCCGGCTGCGGGAGCGCGGTGCCAGCGTGCGCCCGGTCATGACCAAGGGGGCGCAGGAATTCGTCACGCCGCTTGCGGTCGGCGCGCTGGCGGCAGACCATGTCTTTGTCGATCTGTTTTCGCGGCAGGACGAACAGGATGTCGGCCATATCAGGCTGGCGCGCGACTGCGATCTTGTGCTGATTGCCCCCGCCAGCGCCGATCTGATGGCGAAGATGGCGAACGGCCTTGCCGATGACCTCGCCTCGACCGTGCTTCTGGCGACGGACAGGCCTGTGCTGGCCGCACCGGCGATGAACCCCAGAATGTGGGCGCATCCGGCAACACGGCGCAATGCGGCGAGGCTCAGGGAAGACGGCGTGCGCTTCGTCGGGCCGATGGCCGGTGAGATGGCCGAAAGCCGGGAGGCGGGGATCGGTCGGATGGCGGAGCCCCTGGATATCGTCGCGGCCGCCGAAACCATGCTCGACGAGGGGGAAAAGCCGCTGAAGGGACGCAAGGCGATCGTCACGTCAGGGCCGACCCATGAGCCGATCGATCCGGTGCGCTACATCGCCAACCGCTCCTCCGGCCGGCAGGGGCACGCGATCGCCGCAGCTCTGGCGAAGCTCGGGGCCGACGTGACGCTCGTCTCCGGGCCGGTGACGATCGCTGATCCGGTTGGCGTCAACGTCATCCACGTCGAGCGGGCCGAGGAAATGCGCGATGCCGTGCTGGCGGCGCTGCCGGCCGATATCGCCGTGATGGTGGCGGCGGTGGCGGACTGGCGCGTCGCCTCGGCCGCCGACCAGAAACTGAAGAAACATCCGGGTGAATCCATTCCGACGCTGGCGCTGACCGAGAACCCCGACATATTGAAGACCCTGGGACATCACACGATGCGGCCGAGGCTGGTGATCGGCTTTGCCGCCGAGACCCAGGACGTGGAAAGCAATGCCAGGGCGAAGCTCGAGCGGAAGGGCGCCGACCTGATCGTCGCCAATGACGTTTCTCCTGCGACCGGCATCATGGGCGGCAGCCGCAACAGCGTCAAACTCATTCGCCACGACGGCGTCGAGCAATGGCCAGACCTGACGAAGGAACAGGTCGCCGAAAGGCTAGCGGCGCTGATCGCCAAACGCTTCCGCGCATAGCCGCCTCGAAAATCGATCCCGTTTTCCGGAAAGGATTATGCCGAGATCGCCAGGCGCTGTGATTTGGCGGCGCTCGGCTTTTCCGGCCGGAATTCCGCGACATCGATACCGTTTTTGCCGACGATGACGGCGCTGCCATCCGGAATCTCCGCCCAGGCGTCGACATCGTCGTTCAAGGGTTCGGAGACGAGGCAGTAGCCGGCACCGACGGGCGAGGCGTAGAGCGTCGGCGCCTTGCGATCCGTGGCATAGCGGATCGCATAGAGCGACTTGCCGTCGGAGAAGGCGGCGGTGAAGCGCAGCAAGATCGAGCCGATGGTGCGTTCGGCGAGATCTTCGACGAAGCCGACCATATCAGCCATCGCAGCGATCGGCGCCTCGCGCAGGCCGAACTGCAGCGCCAGCAGAAACATCAGCTCGGAATCGGTCGTGCCGCTGCGGGCATTGAACAGCTCGTCGTCAAGCATCGCCTCCATCGGCCGGCGCAAGCGCTCGAAGCCCGATATCTGGCCGTTGTGCATGAACGACCAGATATCGTGGGTGAAGGGATGGCAATTGTCCCGGCGCGTGCCGCCACCGGTGGCGGCACGGACATGGGCGAGGAAGAGGGGCGAGCGGATCTGCCGCGCCAAGCTCTTCAGATTGCAATCCGACCAGGCCGGCAGGATGTCGCGGTAGCGGCCGGGCTCGGGCCGGTCGCCATACCAGGCGATGCCGAAGCCGTCGCCATTGGTCGCGGTCTTGGCGCGGGTGGCGCAATGGGACTGCTCGATCAGCGAATGGGCCGGCGAAGATACCAGTTCCTCGAGGTAGAGAGGGTCTCCGCGATAGGCTGCCCAGCGACACATGGCTCTTTGCTCCGGAACCCGCGGCATCGGCGGGCATGCTCTAAATTGTCGAACGTCACGGCTAATAACAGCTTAACGCGCGACCGATTTGTAGACCGATCATGACGGTTTGGTGACAGGGTGGAACTTCAAATTCGGCGAAAGCCTGTGTTCTTTTGTGAACGCGGCTCCGACCCAGAGGGATGCCTCGAGTGCAATTTCTTCTTGCATCCGGCGCGAATCGTCCTACCTTTTCCCTATCGGCAACAGAACGAAAGGAAGGTGATCCAATGTCTAATGAGATTTCGGACCTCGTATCGGGCATGGAAGTGGTGATGAAAGCGAGGCAGCCCTCGCTCTAAGACCCCCCTTCCTGGGGCTGCTTTGACAGTCCAGGCCAGTTCGAGGCCAAACTCATGGAAAGGGTCGCCGAGGCGGCCCTTTTTTATTGCCTGAGTCCCCAAGATTGACAGAAGACGACAATTCTTCTACTCATAAAGTCATCTGATGACTTTATGAGTAGAAGATGCAGGCGCTCAGCAAGACCAATCTCGCCGATGAGGCGATCGAGGCAATTCGCAGCGACATTGTCGGCAAGCGCTGGGCGGTCGGCGACAAGCTGCCGAACGAGGCCTCGCTGTCGGCCATGCTCTCCGTCAGCCGCGGCACGGTGCGCGAGGCGGTGCGGGTGCTTGTCTCCCAGGGTTATCTTGAAACCCGGCAGGGGTCGGGCACCTATGTGCGTTCGACCAGCGACGCCGGCCGGCCGCTGACCATGGCGCGGCGCGCGAGCCTGCGCGATCAGTTCGAAGCGCGCTTAGCACTCGATGTCGAGGCGGCACGACTGACGGCGATGCGCAAGACGGCGGAGACGATTGCCGAGCTGCGCCGGCTGCTGAACGAACGCGGCAGTTACGCCGGCGGCGATGAAGCCGCCTTCATCGAACGGGACCTCGCCTTCCACAAGGCGGTCATCGCTGCTTCCGGCAATCGGGCGATGATCGAAATCTACGCTTTCTTTTCGGCCTCGATCGCCGACACCATTGCGGCGACGCTCGGCAGGGATATTCCCGAGCCCGACATGCAGGCGCATGTCGATATCGTCGATGCGATCGACACCGGCGATCCCGACCAGGCGGATGCCGCGGTGCGCCGCTTCATGGCGCCGGTTCTTGCGGCACTCGACCGGATGATCCTGTCATGAATACACCTTCCAACGCTGCCGCCATCACGCTTGATGTGGCCGACGAATTGCTGATCGATGCCGAGGCCGGCAGCCTTCCCGCCCAGCAGGCAACGCCGGTGCGGAATGGTGCGGCCAGTTTGCTGCTCGGCGCGAGCCTGGTGCTGATCGCTTTCAACCTGCGCCCGGTGTTTTCGAGCGCCTCGGCGCTCCTGCCGGAGATCCGCTCCGAACTCGGGCTGAGCGCGCTCGGCGCCAGCCTGCTGACGACGCTTCCGGTCGTCTGCCTCGGCGTCTTCCCGCCGCTTGCGCCGCGTCTTGCCCAACGCATCGGAACCGAACGCACACTGCTCGGCGTTCTCCTGCTGCTTGCGCTCGGCACAGCCTTGCGCGGGCTTTTCTCCGTGCCGCTGCTCTTTATCGGCACGGCGCTTGCCGGTGCCTGCATCGCCGTCGGCAACGTGCTGCTGCCGGGACTGGTGAAACGGGACTTCCCCACGCGCGCCGCGCTGATGACCGGCTTTTATACGATGGCGCTCTGCGCAGGCGCTGCCGGCGCGGCCGGGCTGACCCTGCCGATCGAACACGCGCTCGGCGGCTCTCTCGGCGGCGCGCTCGCCGTCTGGGCGCTGCCGGCGCTCGCCGTCGGCCTGATCTGGCTGCCGCAGGTCCTTCGCAGCGGCGCCGGAGCAAGGCGAAACGGCTTTCGCGTCGACGGACTCTGGCGGGACCGGCTGGCCTGGCAGGTTACGCTGTTCATGGGGCTGCAATCGGCGCTTGCCTACTGCGTCTTCGGCTGGCTGGTTCCGATCCTGCGCGAACGCGGGCTCGACGGCGTCACGGCCGGGGCGATCGTATCGCTCTCGGTGATGGTGCAGGCGGCCTCCTGCCTCGTCGTGCCGCATATCGCCGTGCGCGGCCGGGATCAGCGATTGATCAATGCCGGCCTCTGCGGCGTCGCCGTCATGGCTCTGCTTGGACTGCTCTTTGCGCCGCTTTCGAGCGTCTGGCTGTGGGCGGTGCTGCAAGGCATCGGCCAGGGCGGACTGATCGCGGCCGCCATGACGACGATCGTGCTGCGCTCGCGCGACCCCGATGTTGCCGCCCATCTCTCCGGCATGGCGCAATGCGTCGGCTATCTGCTCGCCGCAATCGGCCCGCTGATCGTCGGCCTCATCCGCGGCTGGACCGGAAGCTTTTCCTTGTGTGCGGTTCTCTTCATCGCGCTCGGGCTCGGGGCCGCGATCAACGGCTGGAGGGCCGGCCGGGCGCTGGAGGTGAATGTGCATGCGGTCGAGAAAGTCTAGGCTCACCGGCCCATCACCATCTCTTGATGCCGGTCGCCAGGCGCGGATGCTACGCTATCTCAGCCTGCATCCGCCGGAGGACAAGTCGTGCGCATACGAACCCTGTTTCTGCTCACCGCGTTGATGGCATCGCTGGGGCCTGCCTTTTCCCCGGCGCAGGAACGCGGCGGGCGCCAGGCAAATGTCGAGCGCAGTGCGCGCGACGGCGTGCTGAAGCTGCTGCCGGCCGACTCCGCCACGGAGCACGAGCTGACGGTCGACGGCCGGAAGATCGCCTATACCGCGACCGCCGGTACTCTTGATCTCTTCGGCCAGGACGGAGCGCAGACCGGCGCGATCTTCTACACCGCCTATGTCGCCAAGGGTGGCGGGGCGGATCGGCCGCTGACCTTTGTCTTCAATGGCGGGCCGGGCGCCGCTTCCGCCTTTCTGCATCTCGGACTGGTTGGGCCCAAAGTGCTCGATTTCGGGCCGCAGGCACGCGACGGCGCCCATGCGAAACTCGTCGATAACGAGCATAGCTGGCTCGACTTTACCGATCTCGTGCTGATCGATCCGATCGGCACCGGCTGGAGCCGGACGGCGAAGGCCGACGACGCCTCCAACTATTACAATGTCAACTCGGATGCCCAGAGCATCGCCAAGGCGATCGCGCTCTATGTCGCGCATAACAACCGTTCCAACTCGCCGAAATATCTGCTCGGCGAAAGCTACGGCGGTTTCCGCGCCGCCAAAGTCGCTTCCACCCTGCAGGAAAGCCAGGGCATTGTCGTCGCCGGCGCCGTCATGCTCTCGCCGCTGCTCGAAGGGCAGCTGATGTTCGATGCCGACCAGTTCGCGCTCGGCGCGGCGCTCGAGCTGCCGTCGCTGGCTGCGGCCGAGCTCGACCGGCAAAATGGCTTTACCGAGGAGAAGCAGAGGCAAGCGGAGCGTTTCGCGCTCGGCGATTATTTGACGACGCTCGCCGGCCCGCCGCCGACGGGCGCCGATGCTGCAGCCTTCTATGGCAGGATCGCCGGGCTAACCGGCATCCCGCAGGATATCATCGCCCGCAACCGCGGTTTCCCAGGCAATTCCTTCGTCAAGCACTCGAACGGCGGCAGCGGCGAGCTGATGAGCCCCTACGACGCGTCCTTTGCAGCGCCCGACCCCTATCCGGAGTCGGATTACGACCGCGGCGACGACGCCATCCTCGACGGCTTCGCCCGCGCCTATGGCGGCGCCTTTGCCGACTATGCCCGCAACGAGCTCGGCTTCAAAACCGAAATGACCTATTCGCTGCTCGACAGCGATATCAGCCGGCGCTGGGAATGGGGCGGCGGCCGCGGCGGCGGATCACGCTTCCAGGCGAGCGCGACCGACGACATCAGGCAGCTGCTCGCCTCGAACACGGCCTTCCATCTGCTGATCGCGCATGGCTACAGCGATCTGGTGACGCCTTACAGCGTCAGCCGCTATGTCGTCGACCACCTGCCGCCGTCGCTCGCCGATGGCCGCGTTGGGCTGAAGCTCTATCATGGCGGCCATATGTTCTACACGCAAGCCGATCAACGGGCCGCCTTCACGGCGGATGCCAAGGCCTTCTATGCCGCACGCCCGGCCGCACAACCGGCGGATTGAGGAGTTGCCGATGCATATAACGGGAGGATGTCATTGCGGGGCGATCCGCTATCAGGCGGAAATCGATCCGGAGCGGGTCACGATCTGCCACTGCACCGATTGCCAGCGATTGACGGGCTCGGCCTACCGCGTCACCGCGCCGGCGCAACCGCAAAGCTTCACGCTTATTTCGGGCGAACCGCGCAGCTATGCGAAACATGGCGACAGCGGCGCCCTCAGCCGGCAATTCTTCTTTCCGAATTGCGGATCGCCGCTCTATCGTACGGATGGCGAAGGCGGTGCGATCGGCATCCGTCTCGGCGGCATCGACCAGCGGCGAGAGATGACGCCAAAAAAACAGATATGGTGCCGGTCGGCCCTGTCCTGGTCGGAAAATATCGAGCCGCTGCCGCGGTTTGATCGCGAAGACTGAGAGATCTTCCACGCCCATCTGAAAAGACGTGTCGCGCTGCAATCAGGAGTGCCATTTCCGACCCGCTATCCATGACACCGGCGTATAGTCTTGCGGCGCCGCTTAATGTTCTCTTGTCGCATCCAGACGCGGCGTCGGATGTCCGACTGTTCACCGGGCCGCAGGTCTCCAGTTGAACTCGCGCCATATGCAATGCGATGTATTCGTTGACGAATAACAGGATAATTGGGTGATATTGTAATATATATCTGCCTTAGCTCGAATTGGCTAAGTGAAATTTCGCCCAACTTGTAGTATACATCTAAATGGAGGGGAATTCTCGTGCCGCGTTTGATGGAAGCTTTTAGCCATAAATGCTGTATTTGCGAGTTCACAAGCTTTGTCTTGCATTTATGAGAATGTAAACTTATGCGTGTCTTTATGGCGAGCCTCCATGTATAGGCTTTGGTCTTAATCCAACACCGGACTTCAGTCTTAATACCCTCCAACTGGGAAGGACCGGCGCTCTCCATCAGCGAGACAATCGCGATCGATGGGGAGCGGCAAGTCCGATACGCAAGGGGGTAGACCCACCGGGTGCATTCCGCGTCCGGGGCATGGCTCCCTGCGACTTAACGGAGGGAGAATCTCCATGGCACTCGACATCACAACCCAGGACCTCATCATCGATGAAACCCCCGGCTTGCAGGACGATGATATCAATCCGTCCACTTCACCACACGACGTCAACACCACGCTGCAATATATGTTAACCCGCGATGGCGCGGGTGGGCTATCCTCACCTGAAGTCGCCTACCAGTCCAATTTCGTCGTGGCCTCAGCCAGTGCAGGGGAAACCATCACGACGGTGATTCTCACGCAAAGCGCCTCCGGCACCCCGTTTTCCACTACGGTCGGCGTCAACAGCAACATCCGCACCGTCGATGGCAATTATGTCTGGCTGTTCCAGGACCCGACGCATACAAACGTCGTGATCGGCGTCATCGGCACCTCTAACCCGCTCACCGCACCCGCCGCGACCGGGCCTCTTGCCTTTTCACTGGGGCTGGTCGGCACGAGCACCACTAATGCCGACCTCTACACCGTCCAATACGTGCCGTTGTTCCATCCCATTGCGACCGATGCCGACGACCGCATCGATCTGACCAACAAGGTGTTTGCGTCGGTCACTGGGACCAGCGACATCAGCTTTACCGGCGACAATGCCCATTCCGGCAGCAACCAATTCAACCTCCTCAGTTCGCCCGATGACGCTTCCAAACAGTTGCTGGTGACGGGGCTCGTAAGATCGAGCCAAGCCGACCCCAACAGTGCGCTGGTCAACAGCGAGTGCAACGTGAGTGAGCAAGGTTTTGGCGTCGATAACCAGAGCATTAACCCGGATACAGATGGGCAGAATCAACCTAAAGGACATGAAGTGCTGCAAGTCGATTTTGTGACCGGCGGCACGCCTAGCGCCGGTGATGGCGCGGACATCGCATATGGCAGCCACCTCGACAACATCCTGCAGGCCGGCTTCATCATCAACCAGATCACGCCGTCTACTCCGACTGACCGGGTCGACATCAAGATCAGCGCTTTTGATGTTCAGGGAAACGAGCAGGGTTCAAACTTTTTTGATGGCAGTCCGACCAATCCCGTGGACATCACCAGCCTCACATTGACGGGTGCGTCAGCCTTGGCCACCATCACCGCCGATGGCACCTACGCCACAGCAAGTGGCAACGTCACCGTAACCGGGCTCAGCGGGACCGGAAATGTCGTGACCATCACCGGGCTCGACAACATCACCACCGTCGATTTCACCACAAGCAGCCAGATGGATCGGCTGCATGTGGAGGCGATCGATGCGACCGAAGGGCTCGACATCACCGAGATCCATTACGCGCAGCAGACAACCAACGCCTTCAATAAAGAAGTCGGATCCTTCATCAACTTCGATGATGACGGGCCAGCGATCACGGCAGTCGGCACTGCACCGCAGGTGATAGTCGACGAGAGCGACCTGGCGACCAATGCGACCGGTAACTTCGCGACCGCCTTCGCCCCAACCCCCGGCGCTGACGGCGCCACCATCGCCTATGCGCTCGGCATCAACGCGCTCAACAATGTCAGCGGTCTGACCGACACGGCAACCGGCCAATCCGTGCTGCTCTTCAAGGAAGGCACCAGCGTCGTCGGCCGCGCCGGAGCCGGTGGTCCGATTGTCTTCACCGTCAGCGTCGATGCTAACGGCGTCGTCACCCTCGACCAGCAAAGGGCAATCGTCCATGCCAACACCAGCAATCCGGACGACAGCCGAACCTTGGCAGCCGCCGACCTTGTCACCCTGACCGCAACCATCACCGATCGTGACGGCGATCCCGCCTCGGCTATCCGTAATATCGGCCAGAACCTCAACTTCGAAGATGACGGACCGACGATCAACGCAAACGGCACCGCACCGCAAGTGACAGTCGACGAGACCGACCTGGCGACCAATGCGACCGGCAACTTCGTCGCCGCCTTCAACTCGACTCCGGGGGCCGACGGCGCCAATACCACCTATGCGCTCGGCGTCAATCTGAACACCAATGTTAGCGGCCTTACGGATACCGAAACCGGCGCGTCCGTGCTGCTCTTCAAGGAGGGCAGCAATGTGGTCGGGCGCGCCGGAGTCGGCGGGCCTGTTGTCTTCACCGTTAGCGTCAGCGCTCTCGGCGTCGTCACCCTCGACCAAGCACGGGCAGTCGTCCATGCCAATACCAGCAATCCGGACGACAGCCGAACCTTGGCAGCCGCCGACCTTGTCACCCTGACCGCAACCATTACGGACGGTGACGGCGATACCGCCTCGGCTATCCGCAATATCGGCCAGAACCTCAACTTCGAGGATGACGGGCCGACGATCACGGTTCCGTTTGACGGCGACCCCATTGCCGCAAATATCCAGCACGAGATTCTGGCCAACGCGCTCAACGCCTCGGCCAGCGGCGTCTTCGGCTATAATATCGGCGCGGATGTCCACCCAGCCGCATTCTACACTGGTGGCGGATCCGACTTTGTCGACCAGGATGGCGGGACTGCCGGTGTCCAGATCGGACTGACCGGCGCGATTACCGGCGGCGGCGGCGGCAATCTCCTCAGCTCGAGTGTGACGCTGGCGTCGGAGAGCCTCACCTCGGCGACGTTCAACTTCACCTTCACCTACGACAAGGATCCGGCGGCCGGCACCCAGACGGGCACGGCAGGCGGCACCCTCGTCTTCGACAAGGTCGCCGACACCTATGCCATCAACCTGACCGACCCGCTCGAAGGCTTCAGCTTCGACGTGCTCCATACCAGCGAGCTCCTGGCCAAGAACCCGACGAGCAATACCGGCCACCCCCCGATCGTGCTGGAAACGCTGCAGGTCGATGACCCGAAGACAGATCCCAATGAAGGCTTCTATGTGCAGTTCACCGGCAACCTGGTCAACAAGGCCAACCCGTTCGGCCTGACGAGTGATGGCGAGGGCACCACCTCCCCCCTTGACACCACCTTCACTGTCGGCGGTCACGACATGGTGAGCAACAACAATGAAACGTGGGTGTCTGCAACACGGAGCACCAACGGCGTTGCCGGCGACACGATCCAGAAGGACGAACTGCTAACCTTGCGGTTCTTCAACACCAATGTCGGCATCACCACCGAAGCCACCGACCCGACGGCCACCGCCGGCGCGATGGCCATCAAGTTCGACGGCATCGGCAACAGCGAGGATCTGATGCTGATCCTGAACCTCACCGATGGGAACGGCCACGAGATCACGCGGGCCATGTATGTGTCGAACGAGGACATCTACAAGACCGGCCAAGTCCCGGCTCCCTACAGCAGCGAGTTCACGCTCGACAATAATGACGGCCTCGTGATCGTTGAGCAGAACGATTACAACGCGGCTGGCGAGAATTACGTGCTGCAGGGTGTACAGATCATGCAGTCGGCCAACGGGATCACCGGCATCAATGCGGCGATCGACCTCAACAGGTTGACCGGCGCCACCGGCGGCAGCAATGCGACCACCAATCTGGTGAACTTCGACCCCACCGACAATGACGTGCTGAAGATCACCGATATCGGCTTCACCTCGACCGTCACACAGACGCCGGATGCCAACCTCGACTTCGCCTTCCGTGTGGCCGACGCGGACGGGGACCAGACGGAGATACAGCACATCCTCGTCGACGTCACCTGACACTTGACCAGCGGGGGCAGCGAAAGCTGCCCCCGTACTTCCTTCCGCATGACATGTGATCTCGAGTAACAGAGCTAGAAAAGATGAAAACCAAACAGCCGCCCCCGGCGCTTCAGGTGGTGATGAAAGAGGCCAGACGGGCCATTCGGCCGCTTATCTGGTTCAGCGGCGGCATCAACGTCCTGATGCTGACCGGGGCGCTTTACATGCTGCAGGTCTATCACCGCGTGCTGTCCAGCCACAGTCTCGAGACCTTGGCGATGTTATCGCTGATGGCCGCAGGCGCACTTGCGGCAATGGCGGGGCTGGAGGTGGTGCGCGGGCGCCTTCTGGCAACCGTGGGGTCGTGGATGAACGCGCGGCTGGCGCCCGTTCTGCTGACGGCATCGGTGGAATATGCCGCCTCAAAACCCGGCCAGGCCAATGCCCGCCCACTGCGCGACCTCGATCAGGTCCGGAATTTCTTCACCAGTCCGAGCATCTTCCCGATTCTCGATGCGCCTTGGGCGCCGCTGTTTTTCGCCGCCATCTTCTTCATGCATCCCTGGCTGGGCTGGCTGGCGCTGTCGGGCGGCGGGGTGCTGTTTGCACTGGCCTTGCTCAACGAATGGCTGACGCGCAAGCCGTTGACCGAGGCCACCAGCGCACAGTCGCGGGCCTACAACCAGGCCGAGGCGGCAATCCGCAACGCCGAGGTCGTCCAGGCGATGGGCATGCTGAAGCCGCTGCTGGAAGGCTGGAAGGTGCAGCAGGACGAGGCAAACAGGGGCCAGGTTCTCGCCGCCAACCGCGGCGGCATCATCTCGGCCATTGCGCGTTGCCACCGGCTGGCTCTGCAAATGGGAATATTGGGCCTCGGAGCCTATCTCGTCCTGCGCAACGAGGCTTCCCCGGGCATCATGGTCTCCGCCTCCATCCTGATGGGCCGCGCGCTATCGCCGGTCGAGCAGGCGATCGGCACGTGGAAGGCGACGGTCGGCGCGCGCGCCGCCTACCGGCGCCTCACCGCCGTCGCCGGCGAGCACCCAGAGTCCACGCCGGTTCCGGCAATGCCGCGGCCGACAGGCCGGTTCGAGGCAGACAATATCGTGCTTGCCCGACAGGGCGGCGAACATATTCTGAAAGGGATCAACTTCCGTCTCGAGCCGGGTGAATCCATGGCGTTGATCGGCCAGAGCGGGGCCGGCAAGACGAGCCTGGCACGCATCCTGGCCGGGGCCTGGCGCCCTTCCGGCGGGCGGGCTTTGCTCGATGGCATGGATGTCGCCCAATGGGCGGCGGAGGACCGCGGTCATCATGTCGGCTACCTGCCGCAGGACATCGAGCTTTTCGCAGGCAATGTCTGCGAAAATATCTGCCGCTTCGCCACGGTCAGTCCCGTGGTGTTCGACAAGGCGGTCAAGGCAGCGCAGCTCGCCGGCGTCCACGAACTGATCAAAGGGCTGCCGAAGGGTTACTTGACCGAGATCGGTGAATCCGGCGCGGTGCTGTCGGGCGGACAGCGCCAGCGCATCGGCCTGGCGCGGGCGCTCTACGGCGATCCGGCGCTCATCATCCTGGACGAGCCCAATTCGAATCTCGACCGGGAGGGCGAGGAGGCCTTGATCGCGGCGCTCGGCACGGTCAAGGCGGCGGGCACGACCGTTATCCTGATCGCACACCGGCCGAACATCATGGAAACCGTCGACAAGATACTGGTTCTCAACCGAGGCCAGCAGGACCTGTTCGGTCCGCGCGACCATGTCTTCAATGAACTCGCCGCACGTGTCCGCAAGGTCGCCCAGATGCCGACGATCGTGGCAAAGCAGCAAGGACCGAAACAGCCATGACGGATATGAAAGTCGTCCCGTTACCGGTTTCGCCGCCCGCTGCGCCAATCCCCCTGCGTCTTACAGGCGTAACGGTCACGGGCTTCGCGATCATATTCCTGTTCTTCGGCATGGCCGGGGGCTGGGCGACACTTGCGCCGCTGGACAGCGCCGCAGTGGCGCCGGGTGTCATCAAAGTGGTCGGCGACCGCAAGCTTATCCAGCACCTGGAGGGCGGCATCATCGCCGATCTGAACGCCGCCGATGGCGATATCGTCAAGGCGGGCAAGGTGCTCATCCAGCTCGACAGCACGCAGGCGAGGTCGAAGCTCGATCTGGTCCAGAACCGGATCGCAACGCGCGAGGCGCTGGCCGCGCGGCTGCGCGCCGAGCGCGACGACAAGGCCGAGATCGAATTCGATCCGGCCTTGCTGGCAAACCCCACAACGTCGGCTAAGGACGCGGTGGCCGCTCAGCGTGATGTCTTTGCGGCGAAGCACCACAATCTGCAGGACGAGCGGGAAATTCTCAGCCAGCGCCGGCACCAGACCCAGGAAGAGATCACCGGACTGCAGGAGCTGATCGTTACCGAGGACAAGCAGATCGAGGTCTTCGAGGGTGAAACCAAGGATCTTGAAAGCCTGCTCAAGCGTGGCCTGGTCACCCGCGAGCGCGGCCTGCTGCTCACCCGGCAACAGCGGGAGGTCGAGGGCGATCGCGCGACCAATGTCGCGGCCATTGCCCGCGCCAAGAGCGCCATGGCCGAGATCGACATGCAGATCCTCAATCTCAGCACGTTGCGGCTGAACGAGGCGGTCGAAGAGCTGAGCAAGGTCGAGGCGGAACTGGTCGATCTCAGGCAGGAGGAGCGGTCCGCCAAGGACGTGCTTGCCCGCACCGATGTCGTCGCACCGGTTGACGGCATCGTCATGGACCTGAAGGTCCACACAACAGGCGGCGTCGTCAAACCCGGCGAGACGTTGATGACGGTCGTGCCGCTCGGACAGCAGCTCGTGGTCGAGGCCATGGTCCGGCCGGAGGATGTCGAGACGATCGCGCCCGGGCAGCGCGCACGCGTCAGCTTCCCGGCCTTTGCCCGCTACAACCTGCCGCCGCTCGAGGGCGTCGTCGGGATCGTCTCGGCCGACAGGATGTTGGAAGAACGCAGCGGGGCACCCTATTTCGCCGCAACCGTGCTGATCGACAAGAGCGAACTCGCCAAGCTGGAAGGCCGCAAGCTCATGCCCGGCATGTCGAGCGAGGCGATGATCCGGACGGGCGCCCGCACCGTGCTGTCCTATCTGGCCGAGCCGATCACCCAGAACTTCCGCCGCGCAATGCGGGAAAAATAGCCGCGAGCTAGATCACGCCGCCTTGGCGGCGTGATATTCCTTGATGGCGACCATCTTGATTGCCGGGTAACGCTCGGCCTCGTAACGCAGCGAGAATGCGTCCTGGGCGAGGAAGACGGGATCGCCGTCGAGATCGCGGGCGATATCGCCGCGTTTGACGGTGAGGAATTTGTCGAGATCGGCCGGCTGATCGGCCGAAATCCAGCGGCACACGGAGAAACGCGACATTTCGAAGGAGACCGGCAGGCCGTATTCGGCCATCAGCCGTTCCTTCAGGACGTCGAGCTGCAGGGCGCCGACGACGCCGACGATTGCCGGCGAGCCGTCTTCCGGCGAAAACAGCTGGACGACGCCTTCTTCAGCCATCTGCTGCAGGGCTTCCTTGAGCTTCTTCGCCTTCATCGCATCTTCGAGGCGCACGCGGCGCAGGATCTCGGGCGAGAAATTCGGCACGCCCTGGAAGACCAGCGATTCACCTTCGGTCAGCGTATCGCCGATGCGCAGCGTCCCGTGATTGGGAATGCCGACGACATCACCGGCATAGGCGGTGTCGGCCAGCTGGCGCTGCGAGGCGAAGAAGAATTGCGGTGCCGTCAGGCCGAGCTGCTTGCCGGTGCGGGCGAGCCTCGCCTTCATGCCACGTTCGAGCTTGCCGGAGCAGATGCGCGCAAAGGCGATGCGGTCGCGGTGGTTAGGATCCATGTTGGCCTGGATCTTGAAGACGAAGGCCGTCATCTTGTCATCGGTCGCATGAACCGTCCTGGTATCGGCGACCTGGTCACGCGGCGGCGGGGCGAATTCGCCGAGCGCGTTGATCAGATCGCGAACGCCGAAATTGCGCAGCGCCGAGCCGAAGAAGACCGGCGTCATATGGCCTTCGAGGAAGGAGTCGCGATCGAAGGGGCGACAGGCCTCGATGGCGAGCTCGGTCTCGTCGATGAAGGCCTGGCGTTCGTTTTCCGGCAGCCGGCCGGCAACGGCCTGCGGGCCGTTAACCGGCGTCGTCTCGACTTCGGTGTCGGAACCGCGGGCGGTGCTGTTGGCGAGATGGTAGGAGCCGCAGAAGGTCTTCGAGCGGCCGATCGGCCAGGTGATCGGCGCCGTATCCAGCGCCAGCTTCTCTTCGACCTCGTCGAGGATCTCGAAGGGATCGCGGCTTTCGCGGTCCATCTTGTTGATGAAGGTGATGATCGGGATATCGCGCATGCGGCAGACTTCGAAAAGCTTCAGCGTGCGCGGCTCGATGCCCTTGGCGGCGTCGATGACCATGACGGCGGCGTCGACGGCGGTCAGCGTGCGATAGGTGTCGTCGGCAAAGTCCTCGTGACCGGGCGTGTCGAGGATGTTGAAGACATTGTCGTTATATTCGAAGGTCATCACTGAGGTGACGACGGAGATGCCGCGCTCGCGCTCGATCTTCATCCAGTCGGAGCGCGTCTGCATGCGGTCCTTCTTCGCCTTGACTTCGCCGGCCAGCTGAATGGCGCCGCCGAACAGCAGCAGCTTTTCGGTGAGCGTCGTCTTGCCCGCGTCCGGGTGGGCGATAATAGCGAATGTGCGGCGGCGGGAGACCGCCTCGGCGAGACTTTCGGCCATACTATGAATCCTGTGGAATTGCGGCGTATCTAACGATTAAAGCCCGGCTTTGCAATTGACCTCGGCGCTCGCGGCGCAAAGTAATGAGCCATGACCATTCATCCCGACCTCAGCCCGACGCTGAACCTCATCTGCCTGGCCAATGGCGAAGGCCTCGACCTGCCCGCCTATGAAAGCAAGGGAGCGGCCGGCATGGACCTGCGCGCCGCCGTCGATGCGGATGCGCCGCTGAAGCTGCTGCCCGGCAAGCGGGCGCTGGTGCCGACCGGCTTCATTTTCGAGATCCCCGAGGGTTTCGAAGGCCAGGTGCGACCGCGCTCCGGCCTTGCCTTCAAGCACGGCATCACCTGCCTCAACTCACCCGGCACCGTCGACAGCGACTATCGCGGCGAAGTGAAGGTGCTGCTCGCCAATCTCGGCGAAGAAGCCTTCGTCATCGAACGCGGCATGCGCATCGCCCAGATGGTAATTGCGCCGGTCACCCAGGCACGGGTGGCCGAAATCACAGCGGCAAGCGAAACCGCGCGGGGCGCCGGCGGCTTCGGCTCCACCGGTGTGTGATGACGGCTCGAACAGTGAAGCAACCGAACGATTGATGAGCAGCGTTTGTGGGGGCGCTCATGCTATTCAAGAGGGCGCCATGGGGCGTGGTTATGGGTCTAGCGGCAGCGCTGATTGGGGCGCCGGCGCTTGCGATCGATTCAACAAAGCTCCAGTCGATTCGCTCATCTTTATCTGCGGAACAGATCGTCGCATTTGCCATGGCGAAATCGACGGTGCCGATTCTCGACATCGACAAAACCATCGAGATGAACATCGTCCTCAATGCGAAAGGCATGCAGAAGAGCGATATTCAAGCGCTGCAGCTCGAGTTTTTGCGCGCGTTTTCTGCGGTCATGGCGTATGCGGACATTCGTATCAACTTTAACGCCAGTCAGTCGATAGATTATTCAGTCGGAACGCCATATGTCCCTTTCGGCGATCAGAACCGACTCTCAAATACCCAAACCGTCGATGTATTTGTTGATCGTGATGCGCTCAAGCTGGCGAAGTTGGGCCAAATAGCAGTTCATGATGTGGATACGCTTCGAAGCAAGCCGGACACGTTAGAATGCTACCATGAGCGCCGAAAAGGATACGCGGCTATCAACGTCGTCGTCGACCGTGATATCAACCCAGTAGGTTGCCTTTACGCAGTGGTAGTGCAATCGGTCGGACTTAGAGATCTTTTTGGCGGTGCTGCCGCGACTTTCACTCCGGGCAGAATCCCCGGCTTCCGGATCAACGCTGAAATGGCGGCGGCATATGCCATTCATGAATGCCGATCGCTCATCGATAAGAAAGATCAATATGAAAAATGCCTAAGAGAGGTTCTTGATGCCGACAAGTAAGGATCGCATCAAGCAACTCCTCCACATATTCTAGCTCGGGATCGTCACCGGTCGCGATTTTTAGAGCTTCCCGGCTGACCTTACCCTTTGCGCGAAAGCGGCGGCAGGCGTCGCTTAACGGGAGAGGCTTTAATCATCGCGGTGTTGGTCTCCGCGCGTTCGGCAACCCTGTCCAGGAGACCGTCAAGTTCCGCCATCGAGCGGATGACCAGGCGGGCGATAAAACAATCCTCGCCGGTCACCTTGTCGCATTCGACGATTTCGGGAATTTCCTGAATGAGCCGCTCGACGACATGCAGTTGCCCCGGCAGCGGACGCACGCGGACGATGGCCTGCAGGGGATAGCCGACGGCGGCAGGATCGAGATCGATGGTGAAGGCCTTGATAACGCCGCGCTCCTCCAGCCGGCGCAGACGCTCGGCAGCGCTCGGCGAGGAAAGCCCCACCTGCTGCGCCAGCTCCTTCAGCGAGATCCGGGCATTGCCGGCCAGCGCTTCGAGAATGGCCTGATCGATTTCGTCGAGCGGCGGGACGTCGTTAGGCATTAGCGTGATTTCCCCTATTATTATTAGGCCACAGCAGCGAAGTTCGTTTTTATCTTTATATAATTTTACCCATCACCGCAATATTATCACCTCAGCAAAACGGAGGCGATCATGAGCGGCGACATCAAAAGAGGCACGGCGGAAATGACGGCAGCGATGCTGATCTCGGGGACGATCGGCTGGTTCGTCGTCATGTCGGGCCAGCCGGTCAGCGGCGTGGTTTTCTGGCGCTGCCTGTTCGGCGCGCTCACCCTGCTTGTCATCTGCGGCGCTCTCGGGCTGCTGCGGCCAGGCATCCTCACGCTGCGCACCTTCGCCATCGCCGTGCTCGGCGGCATCGCCATCGTCATCAACTGGCTGCTGCTGTTTGCCTCCTATTCGCATGCGACGATCTCGATCGCCACCACCGTCTACAACACCCAGCCGTTCATGCTCCTGGTGCTCGGCGCGCTGTTTCTCGGCGAAAAGATCACCGCCGCCAAGCTGTTCTGGCTGACGCTCGCTTTTGCCGGCATGATAGCGATCGTCCAGGCAAAACCGGGCGGAAGCGGCGATACGTTCGAGAGCTACGGCCTCGGCATCCTGATGGCGCTGGGCGCGGCTTTCTTCTACGCGCTGGCAGCGCTTGCCGCGAAGTGGCTGAAGGGCACGCCGCCGCATCTGATCGCGCTGATCCAGGTCGCAACCGGCATGCTGATGCTGGCGCCGATGACGGATTTTTCGCAGTCCCCTCAGGATGCCGAAAGCTGGGCAATCCTCGTTTCCATCGGCGTCGTTCATACCGGACTGATGTATGTGCTGCTCTACGGCGCCATCCAGCGACTACCGACCCATCTGACCGGGGCCTTGTCCTTCCTCTATCCGATCGCCGCAATCCTCGTCGACCGGCTGGCCTTCGGCCACGCGCTGCAGCCGATGCAGATCGCAGGCGCCGCCATCATTCTTTTGGCTGCCGCCGGCATGAACCTCGGCTGGACACCGCGCTGGCTGCGGCCGCGGGCACTTCAAGGCTGACGACGGCGGGCAGGCACAAGGCCGGCAGGCATTTCTTCTGGTGATGGACCCATCAACGCCGGCGGATTGATTGGTACGGCTTGGCGGATATAAAACAGCTGGCAAGAGGGAGCCCACACATGAGCCTTGCCGCCTTGCTTGCCTATGCCGGAGCGCTGTTCATTGCAGCCGCCATTCCCGGGCCGGGGATTACCGCAATCGTCGCCCGCGCGCTCGGCTCGAATTTCCGCGAGACCTTCTTCATGGGGCTCGGCCTAGTGCTCGGCGACATGACTTATCTCACCGCAGTCATTCTCGGCCTTGCCTTCGTGGCACAGACTTTCACGGAAGTCTTCCTCATCATCAAGATCGCCGGCGCCCTCTATCTCGGCTACATCGCCTGGAAACTCTGGACGGCGGGGCTGCTGCCGCAGGACATCGCGGCGAAGAAATCCAGCAATATCGGCCTGTCCTTCCTTTCCGGTCTGCTGGTGACGCTCGGCAATCCGAAGACGATGCTGTTTTATGTCGCGCTGGCGCCGACGCTGATCGATATCGGCAATATCGGTTTGCGCGACTATGCGCTTCTCCTCGCCGTCACCTTCGTCGTGCTCATATCAGTGCTGGTGCCCTATATGCTGCTGGCCTCGCGGGCACGCACGATGCTGAAACAGCCGCGCGCCCTGCAGGCGCTGAACCGGGTTGCGGCCGGCATTCTGGCCGGCACGGCCGCCTTCATCGCCACGCGGGCGGCCTGAAATAAACATCCGCAAGGAAACGGTTTTCAAAGCTTATTTTCTCTCCCGTCCGCGCGCCGGAAGCGAACGCGCTCTGGCCTCCTGCGGCCTTTGACCCTATTCTCCTCCTCGATTTCAGGAACGAAATTTCAAAGGGAGAGCACACCATGTCGCACAAGCCCGGCCGCGGCCGCATCTATTCCTCGATCACCGAGACCATCGGCGACACGCCGCTCGTGCGCTTCGACAAGCTGGCGCGGGAAAAAGGCGTCGTGGCCAACCTGATCGGCAAGCTCGAATTCTTCAACCCAATCGCCTCGGTCAAGGACCGCATCGGCGTGGCGATGATCGAAAGCCTCGAAGCGCAGGGCAGGATCACCCCCGGCAAGTCCGTGCTGATCGAACCGACCTCCGGCAATACCGGCATCGCGCTCGCCTTTGCCGCCGCTGCCAAGGGCTATCGGTTGATCCTCACGATGCCCGAAACCATGTCGGTCGAGCGCCGTAAGATGCTGGCGCTGCTCGGCGCCGAGCTGGTGCTGACCGAAGGGGCCAAGGGCATGAAGGGCGCGATCGCCAAAGCGGAGGAACTGGCGGAGTCGCTGCCCGACGCCATCATTCCGCAACAGTTCGAAAATCCGGCCAATCCTGAAATCCACCGCAAGACGACGGCCGAGGAAATCTGGAACGACACCAACGGCACGGTCGACATCGTCGTCTCGGGCATCGGCACCGGCGGCACGATCACCGGCGTCGGTCAGGTGCTGAAAAGCCATAAGCCCGAAATCCAGATCATCGCCGTCGAGCCCGCCGATTCCCCCATTCTCTCCGGCGGCAATCCCGGTCCGCACAAGATCCAGGGCATCGGCGCGGGCTTCGCGCCGAAGATCCTCGACACCGGCATCTACGACGAGGTCGTCACCGTGACCAACGACGAAGCCTTCGAACAGGCGCGCCTGGTCGCCAGGCTGGAAGGCGTGCCGGTCGGCATCTCCTCGGGTGCGGCGCTGACGGCCGCCATCAAGGTCGGCAGCCGGCCGGAGAATGCGGGCAAGAACATCGTCATCATCATCCCGTCGTTTGCGGAGCGTTATTTGTCGACGGCGCTGTTTGAGGGGTTGGGGAGCTGAGGTAAGGCTTTATCTCCCGGTTTCCCATTCTTAATCCCCGCGGGAATATTGGGGGCGCTGCGGCGCCCCTAGCTCTTGCTGATGTGATCCGCTGGGATGAACTTAAAATTGGATAAAACTTGGGGCAAAGTCACGGTCTATACTGTTAAGCGGGGATTTGCGTTCATCCTTATCGGATCGATGAAAGCTAAGTGCACTGGTGTGAGAAGGAAAGAATGCTGAACGCGCAGGCGCGATTATTATGTACAGCGGTTTTGGTTCTATCGGCTATTGGTCTGCGGCAGACTGCGGCAATGGCGCCGTGTCCTAGCCAGAAAGAACTGCTTGCGAAGGCAGAGATCGTCGTGGAGGCGAGGGTCAGATCACTCTCCATCAGCCCTTCTGGTTTGATAACGACCGACAAAGATTTCCCAGGGCAGCTGGTAAGAGCAGAGTTGGAGATCAAGAAGGTCGTCAAAGGAAAGTTCGCTGCAAAGGAGGCGATAGTGTACGGCATCCCATTTCCTCCCGGGCCGTTCACTGAGTTGACTACCATGGCACTAATCTACGGGTACGAGGGCCATGACACATTCGAGTGGGAACTTTCGCAGGCCGACATGGACCATGGTATAGGGTGGTTCAGGATCAATGACTGCATCTATCACAAATTCCCCGAATTAGACGTCGGCCCCCGCTGACGAAGGTGACCCGCCCTGCATTACGCAGAGCTAGTTGCAGACGTTCGTCCCATCGAATTCGGTCTAGACCGAAATTTGTCGTTGATTGAAAGCATGGCTTGTTCCCGATGTCGCGCGAGCAGGGCATTGCTGTCATAGGCTTTATCGCCGAGCACCGGCCGTGCCCACCTGACCAACGAGAAGAGCAGGACGTCAGCGCGCCCGCGGTCCTCATCTCGCTATGCCGCCGCCGTCAACCTCTCCCCGGCAATCCTGTAGGAAATCGCTTCGGCGAGATGCAAACGGCCGACTGTCGGTTTGTCGTCGAGGTCGGCGAGGGTGCGGGCGACCTTGAGGACGCGGTGGTAGCCGCGGGCGGAGAATTTCATTTTTTCGGCGGCGTCGCGCAAGAGCTGCAAGCCGGCGGCGTCGGGTTCGGCGAGTTTTTCGATCATCGCGGTGGAGCAGCGGGCATTGGTGCCGATGCCCTTGGCGCCGGCGGCTTCGAAGCGCTCTTGCTGGAGTTCGCGGGCGCGGGCGACGCGGCGGGCGACGTCGGCGCTGGCCTCGGCCGCCATCGGCCGGATGAGGTCGGCGGCTGAGACGGCGGGCACGTCGATGCGGATATCGATGCGGTCCATCAGCGGCCCGGAGATGCGGGTCTGGTAATCGCTCATGCAGCGCGGGCCGCGGGCGCAGGTGTGGCCGGGCTCACCGGCCATGCCGCAGCGGCAGGGGTTCATCGCCGCGATCAGCTGGAATTTCGCCGGATAGGAGACGCGGTGATTGGCGCGGGCAATGACGCATTCACCGCCTTCGAGCGGCTGGCGCAGCGCATCGAGCGCCTGCGGCGTGAATTCGGGAAACTCGTCGAGGAACAGCACGCCGTGATGGGCAAGCGAGGCTTCGCCCGGCCGGGCGCGTATACCGCCGCCGACAAGCGCGGCCATGGTGGCGGAATGATGCGGAGTGCGGAAGGGCCGGCGATCGGAAAGCTTGCCGCCGGTGAGCTGGCCGGCGATCGAGTGAACCATCGACACTTCAAGCAGTTCGGCGGGCGAAAGCGGCGGCAAGATCGAGGGCAGCCTTGCCGCCAACATCGACTTGCCGGAACCGGGAGGCCCGACCATCAAGAGGTTGTGACCGCCGGCTGCCGCCACTTCGAGGGCGCGCTTGGCGCTTTCCTGGCCCTTGATCTCGGCGAGATCCGGCAGGTTGGCCGCATTGGCGCGGATCGACGGCTCCGGCCGGGAGAGCACCTGCGTGCCGCGGAAATGATTGGCAAGGGCAATCAGGCTGCGGGGTGCGAGAATATCGACCTCGGCGCCGGCCCAGGCGGCTTCGGCGCCGCTTTCGGCCGGGCAGATCAGCCCCTTGCCGAGCGCATTGGCGCCGATGGCGGCCGGCAGCGCGCCTGCGATTGCGGCGATCGTGCCGTCGAGATTGAGTTCGCCGACGACGACATAATCCGAGAGCGCATCGGCAGGAATGGCGCCGAGGGCAGCCATCAGGGCCAGCGCGATCGGCAGATCGAAATGCGAGCCTTCCTTCGGCAGATCGGCCGGCGCCAGGTTGACGGTCACCCGTTTGCCCGGCAGCGCCAGGCCGGAAGCATGAAGGGCGGCCTGCACGCGCTCGCGGCTTTCGGCCACGGCCTTGTCGGGCAGGCCGACGATCTGCATGCCGACCTTACCAGGCGCGATCATGACCTGAACCTCGACCGGCACGCCTTCGATGCCCTGGAATGCTACCGTACTGACACGCGCGACCATATGCCCACCCTTGTCCCGCAAACTCTTAGAGACCGCCCCGTGGCCGTTGAAAGCCAGCGGTTGCAATCTGGCACGGACGCAGGACTAAAACAAGAACAATAAAAGAACGCAGGCAGATAATCAGCGGTGGACGCGGTTGTACCCGATCGCAGCCTCAGCCGCGCTTGCGCTCGATCGCGTCCCAGAGCAGGGCCGCAATATCGGCGCCACCGAACTTCCGGACCTCGCGGATGCCTGTGGGCGAAGTGACGTTGATCTCGGTCATGTAATCGCCGATCACGTCGATGCCGACGAGCAGGAAGCCACGTTCCCTGAGCGCCGGGCCGATGCGCTCGCAGATTTCCTTTTCGCGCGGCGTCAGTTCGGTCGCCTCAGCACGGCCGCCGACATGCATGTTGGAGCGGCTGTCATGCTCGGCCGGCACGCGATTGATGGCGCCGGCAAACTCGCCGTCGACGAGGATGATGCGCTTGTCGCCCTTGCGCACGTCGGGCAGATATTGCTGGGCGATGAAGGGCTCGCGGAAAAGCTGGCCGAACATTTCCAAGAGCGAAGAGAGATTGCGGTCGTCGCGGGTGGAATGGAAGACGCCGGCGCCGCCATTGCCGTAGAGCGGCTTCAGGATGATGTCGCCCATCTCGTCGCGGAAGCGGCGGATTTCGGCGGGATCCTTGGTGATCAGCGTCTTCGGCATCAGGTCGGAGAATTCGGTGACGAAGATCTTCTCCGGCGAATTGCGCACCCAGGCCGGATCGTTGACGACGAGCGTCTTCGGGTGGATGCGCTCGAGCAGATGCGTCGAGGTGATATAGGCCATGTCGAAGGGCGGATCCTGGCGCAGCAGCACCACATCCATGGTCGAGAGATCGACGCGCTCGGGCGCGCCAAGCTCGAAGTGATCACCCTTGACGTCGCGCAGCACCATCGGCTCGACGCTGGCAAAGAGCTTGCCATCGCGGAAGCTCAGGCGCTCGGGGGTGTAATGGAAGAGCCTGTAGCCGCGCGATTGCGCTTCCAGGCTCATGGCGAAGGTGGAGTCACCTGCGATATTGATGCCGGCGACATGATCCATCTGGACCGCTACATTGGTGATCTTGGCCATTTCCGTCCCTCGCTGAATGCCGGACAGATGTAGGTCGGCCCGGCATCAAACGCAACGGTCATCGAAGGTATGCGGCGGTCGCAATTTTAAGCGGCGATGCCCTGGCTGCCGCCGTTGCGCAGCATGTTGCGCAGCCGGTAGGCGATTGCCAAAGGCTTCGGGAAAGGCTTGCGCAGGAAGGCGACCTTGCGGACGTAAGTGTCGACCCGCCAGCTCGCCCAGGTTCCACCTGCGAAAAAGGCGACGTCGCCGGTGCACAGGGTCCGTTCCGTGCCATCCTCGGCGGTGATGTGGACCTCGCCTTCGAGGATCATCACGGTCTCGTCCCAGCCGAAATACCAGCGGAATTCGCCCGCCGTGCAGTCCCAGATCGCCGTCAGCGACGCCTCGTCCTGGCCGCGCGAATGTTCGGCGGTGCGGGCTTCAGGATTGCCGCTGATGATCCAGTCGGGATTGATCGGCGTCGATTTCAGCGGCAGGTGGTCGCTCGCATGCGCGACGAAGGATTTCCCGGCCGGCTTCAGCGCGATATAAGGCACCGAGCGCGCAGCCATGCCGACCGCACTTGCAAGCATCATCTTCCAGGCCATGCAACAACCCCCGATTCTTAATCCCTACCGCGGTGGTGGGTAGCAGAGAGAGGTAAGGAGCTCGTTCAACGCGGGACTAAAATTTTAACAATCCGGCAACTCGACAGCGCCGCAAGTCCTCAGAAGGCGTCGGGAAAGTGCCGCGGCAGCCGACCGGGCATGACCGCGACGATGTCGTAGCGCTGGGAAAGGCGAGCTTGATCCGCCTGACGGGCAAGCCAGAGATCGCTTGCCGCCCGGATCCGCTTCTGAGCGCCGATGGAGACGGCGTCGATGGCCGCAGCCTCGCCATGGCGGGCCTTGACCTCGACGAAGACGGCGAGATCGCCCTTGCGGGCGACGATATCGATCTCGCCGAGCCTGGTGCGGTGGCGCAGCGCCAGGATGCGGTAGCCCTTCAGCATCAAGAAGGCGGCGGCGATATATTCCGACATGCGGCCGCGGCGCAGCGCTTTCCGTTTGGTGGCGGTGAGGTCTTTATCGCCCATTGCCGCTCTTCATCTCCAGCAGGCGCTGGTAGAGCGCCTTGCGCGGCAGGCCGGTGAGACGGGCGGCCTCGGTCGCTGCCTTTGCCGTCGGCATCGACATCGACAGGTCCGCAAGCACGGCGTCGACATCGGCCTCGGACGTTTCGGCCGGCTGCGGCGGACCGACGACGAGGACGATCTCGCCCCTGACATTTTCCACCTGCTGGTAGTGGGCGGCAAGTTCGGCCAGCGTGCCGCGGCGGAATTCTTCATAGGTCTTGGTCAATTCGCGGCAGACGCAAGCCGTCCGAGCCGGGCCGAGCACATCGGCGGCGGCAAGAAGCGTCGCACCGATGCGATGGGGCGATTCAAAAAAGATCAGCGTCGCCGGGGCTGCAGCCAGTTCGCCGAGACGATCGCGGCGGGCCTTGTCCTTGGCCGGCAGAAAGCCGGCAAAGAGGAAGGCGTCGTTCGGCAGGCCGGAACCGACCAGGGCAGCGAGTGGCGCCGAGGCGCCTGGAATGGGAATGACGCGGTAACCGGCGGCAATTGCCTGCCGGGCCAGCCGGTAGCCGGGATCGGAGACGAGCGGCGTGCCGGCATCGGACACCAGCGCCACCGAGCGGCCGGCTTCCAGCGCCTGGATGAGCCGCGGACCGGCTTCGTCGGCATTGTGCTCGTGGTAGGCGAAGGGACGGTTCTGGATGCCGTAGCGGTCGAGCAGAACGCGGGTGACACGCGTATCCTCGCAGGCGAGCACGTCGGCGCCGGCCAGCGTCTCCAGTGCGCGCAGCGTGATGTCGCCGAGATTGCCGATGGGGGTCGCGACCAGATAGAGCGCCGGTTCCAGCGGCCGCGCCGGCACCGCCATGTTGTGCAGGCGGAAGCTTCGCCGGCCGGCGTCCTCCGCTGTGGTTTGCTCGTTCATGCCATTTGCCTTCGTCCCGACGGCCCTTCGCCCCTCATCGGGCCTTTATGGGCGAGCGGCGCCGCTTCGGCAAGGGTTGGGATTTCTGTGAGGATTGCTCCGGAAAACCTGAAATGCGGGGGCTCAGCCGTCCATGCCTCTTGCCATCCAATGCTGAAGTCTGCCATTTTGCCCGTCCACTCCCCCGACCTAAATCGGGAAAGCATTCTTCGGGCCTTCGATGCGCCCGGGCAGTCACGGTCGAAAGCGGTAGCATCCCATGCGTATTACTATTGAGCGGTCAAACCTTCTGAAATCGCTGAACCACGTCCACCGTGTGGTCGAACGTCGCAACACGATCCCGATCCTGTCCAACGTACTGCTCAAGGCCGATGGCCAGAACCTCGACATGAAGGCGACCGACCTCGACCTCGAAATCACCGAGGCGACGCCGGCAAGCGTCGAACAAGCAGGCGCCACCACCGTTCCCGCCCACCTTCTCTACGATATCGTGCGCAAGCTTTCCGATGGCGCCGAAGTGCTGCTGGCGACCAGCACCGACGGCGGCTCGATGACCGTCCAGTCCGGCCGCTCGAAATTCTCGCTGCAGTGCCTGCCGGAATCCGATTTCCCGGATCTGACCGCCGGCACCTTCACGCATTCCTTCAAACTGAAGGCGACCGATCTGAAGATGCTGATCGACCGCACCCAGTTCGCGATCTCGACGGAAGAGACGCGTTATTATCTGAACGGCATCTTCTTCCACACGATCGAGAGCAATGGTGAGCTGAAGCTCAGGGCGGTCGCGACCGACGGCCACCGGCTGGCCCGCGCCGATGTCGACGCGCCGTCGGGCTCCGAGGGCATGCCCGGCATCATCATTCCACGCAAGACGGTCGGGGAACTGCAGAAGCTGGTCGACAATCCGGAAGCGATCGTCACCGTCGAAGTTTCAGACGCCAAGATCCGCATGACGATCGGCTCGATCGTCATGACTTCGAAATTGATCGACGGCACCTTCCCCGATTACCAGCGTGTCATCCCCACCGGCAACGACAAGGAAATGCGCGTCGATTGCACGACCTTCGCCCAGGCCGTCGACCGCGTCTCGACGATCTCCTCCGAGCGCGGACGCGCCGTGAAGCTGGCGCTTTCCGAAGGGCAGCTGATGCTGACCGTCAACAATCCGGATTCCGGCAGCGCTACGGAAGAAGTCGCCGTCGGCTACGACACGGATGCGATGGAAATCGGCTTCAATGCCAAATATCTGCTCGACATCACCGCGCAGCTTTCCGGCGAGGAAGCGATCTTCCTGCTGGCCGATGCCGGCTCGCCGACGCTGATCCGCGACACCGCCGGTGATGACGCGCTCTACGTCTTGATGCCGATGCGCGTCTGACGGAACGAAGGCGGCCGCTTCCGGTTTTCCTCCTGTCAAACAGGAGGATTCCAGGATGAAAAAGACGGGAGCGGTGCGCATCGGCATTTCCGGCTGGACCTATGCGCCCTGGCGCGGGCAATTCTATCCGGAAGGCCTGCCGCAGAAGCAGGAGCTTTCCTACGCCGCCCGTCACTTCCGTTCGATCGAGATCAACGGCACCTTCTACGGATTGCAGAAGCCCGAAAGCTTCGGCCGCTGGCGGGACGAAACGCCTGATGATTTCGTCTTTGCGGTCAAGGGACCGCGCTTCCTCACCCATGTGCGGCGACTGAAGGAGATCGAGGCGCCGCTTGCCAATTTCTTCGCCTCGGGCCTGCTCAGGCTCGGCCCCAAGCTCGGGCCGATCCTCTGGCAATTTCCGGCCAACATGGTCTTCGATCCGGATCGTTTCGAAAATTTCCTGTCGTTGCTGCCGCATGATCACGATGCGGCGATCACGCTTGCCAAGCGGCATGACAATCGCCTCAAACAGGCCTGGCTCAAAAGCGACGGACACCAGCCGATCCGCCATGCGTTCGAAATCCGTAACGACAGCTTCCGCTCAGCCGAGTTCATCGAGATGCTCCGGCGGCACAAGGCGGCGCTGGTCTGCGCCGATACGGTGAAATGGCCGCTGCTGATGGATATCACTGCCGACTTCATCTATTGCCGCCTGCATGGATCCGAACAGCTCTATGTCAGCGGCTATGAAGACGAAGCGCTCGATCTGTGGGCCGAGCGCATCCGCGCCTGGGCACAGGGCGGAGAACCAGAGAATGCGACGCGGATAGTTGCACCGCTGCCGGCGAGAGCCAAGGGTCGCGACGTCTATCTTTATTTCGACAACACCGATAAGAAACTTCGCGCCCCTGTCGACGCCGGCCATTTGAGCGAAAGACTTGCAGACCTCATGCCTCATTCCCAGCGAAAGGCCGCATGAGCTGTTGATGCCGATGTCCTCGTTGCGAAAATCCTTGTCCCGGGAGCGACAAGCAGCATATTAAGGCAGTCGATCAACGTGCGGATGGGTGGAGAATGCGCTTACGGGTCAAGGTGAAGGAACACCTCGGGAAGAGATTTGATGAGGAAATCCGCTTCTTCCGGGGCATGATGCAGGGGCCGAAGACGGTGGGCTCGATCGTGCCGACCTCTTCGATTACGGCCAAGCGCATGGCCAGCGTCATCGATATGCATTCGGGGCTGCCGGTGCTGGAACTCGGCCCGGGCACGGGGGCCATCACCAAGGCCATCCTCGGCCGCGGCGTGAAACCGGAAAATCTCGTGGCAATCGAATATTCGACGGATTTCCACCAGCATCTGCTGCGAACCTATCCCGGCGTGCACTTCATCAACGGCGATGCCTTCGATCTCAAGACCACGCTCGGCGACTACGGCGACCGGACGTTCGATTGCGTCATCTCCTGCATTCCGCTCTTGAATTTTCCAATGGCGATGCGCGTCTCGCTGCTCGAAAGCCTGCTCGACCGCCTGCCTGCCGGCCGGCCTGTGGTGCAGATTTCCTACGGCGCGATTTCGCCGATCGCCGCCAATCCCGATCGTTATCACATACAGCACTTCGACTTCGTCATGCGCAACATCCCGCCGGCGCAGCTGTGGATCTACCGGCGCGGTTGAGATGTTCGGACTTTATATCACCCACCCGCAAGTCAAGATCGATGCGAATGTTCCCGTGCCGAAATGGGGCCTTTCCGATGTCGGCGCCGCGCGCGCCCGCAGGGCTGCCGAGAGCGACTGGACCAAACGGCTGACGCGCATCGTCTCCAGCGACGAGACGAAGGCGATCGAAACAGCCGAAATCCTGGCGGCAGCCTCCGGCATCAGCGTCGAGCTCGTCCATGGCATGCACGAGAACGACCGTTCGGCCACCGGTTTCCTGCCGCCGCCGCAATTCGAAGAGGCGGCCAACTGGTTCTTTGCCAATCCGGAACAAAGCTTCAAAGGTTGGGAGCGCGCCGTCGACGCGCAGGCCCGCATTGTCGCGGCAGTCAAGGCCGTTCTCGCCACGCATGATCCGGCCGCACCGATCGCCTTCGTCGGCCATGGCGGCGTCGGCACGCTGCTCAAATGCCATCTGGCGGGCCGGCCGATCGCCCGCGACCGCGACCAACCGGCCGGCGGCGGCAATCTCTATGCTTTCGGCCTTGCGGATCTCGGCCTAACATGCGACTGGACGCCCATCGAAGACTGGCGGGGGTGACTTCACATGGACGCACGCGAGCGGCTGATCGTCGGCCTGGATGTTCCAACGATCGGCGAGGCGGAAAGATTGGTTTCCACGCTCGGCGACGATATTCTCTTTTATAAGATCGGCTATCAGCTGGTCTTTGCCGGCGGTCTCGAATTCGCCCGCGACCTTGCCGCCAGCGGCAAGAAGATCTTTCTCGACATGAAGCTGCTCGACATCGACAACACAGTCGCGTCAGGCGTCGAGAATATCGCCAAGATGGGCATGTCGATGCTGACGCTGCATGCCTATCCGAAGGCGATGAGAGCGGCAGTGGCGGCGGCGGCCGGCTCCGGCCTCTGCCTGCTCGGCGTCACCGTGCTGACCTCGATGGATGCCGAGGACCTTGCCGAGGCCGGCTATAGCCAGGACCCGCACAGCCTGGTGCTCAGCCGCGCCGGGCAGGCCCGCGCCGCCGGCATGGGCGGTATCGTCTGCTCGGCGGCGGAGGCGGCCGAAGTGCGGGAGATCGTCGGTCCCGACATGGCGATCGTCACACCCGGCATTCGCCCGACCGGCAGCGACAAGGGCGACCAGAAGCGGGTGATGACGCCTTTCGACGCGCTCAAAGCAGGATCAACCCATCTCGTCGTCGGCCGGCCGATCGTCAAGGCGCCCGATCCGAAAGAAGCGGCCCGCGCCCTCCTTAACGAGATGGTGAGCGCGCTCTGGCCGGCAAACCGCTGACTTCAAAAGAGCAAAAAGGGAGAAGATCATGGCCAAGGCATATTGGATCGCCCGCGTCGACGTTCGTGACGCCGAGCGCTACAAGGATTACGTGGCTGCGGCCAAACCGGCCTTCGAAAAATACGGCGCGAATTTCCTGGCGCGCGGCGGCGCCATCACCGAGCTCGAGGGCAAGGCGCGCGCCCGCAACGTCGTGATCGAATTCCCGTCGATGCAGCATGCGGTCGACTGCTACAACTCGCCGGAATACCAGATCGCCGCGAAAATCCGCCAGGAAGTGGCGGATGCGGAAATGGTGGTCGTCGAAGGCGTCTGAGTCCCTTCGCATCCGCAAAACTCGCAGCGCGATAGGCCTTCCCGTCGCGCCGGGATTCGGCTAAGAGGAGCCGATACAGCATCCCGCACAGCCTTTCGAGGAGCCTGCCATGACCCTTGCCAACCTGCCGCCGCTCGTCACCGTGTTCGGAGGCTCCGGCTTCGTGGGCAGGCACGTGGTGCGGGCGCTCGCCAAGCGCGGCTACCGCATCCGCGTCGCCGTGCGCCGGCCCGATCTCGCCGGCTTCCTGCAGCCGCTCGGCAATGTCGGCCAGATTTCCTTCGTGCAGGCGAACCTGCGCTATCGCAATTCGATCGACCGTGCCGTCGAGGGCGCCAGCCACGTCATCAACTGCGTCGGCATCCTGCACCAGACCGGCCGCAACACTTTCGACGCGGTGCAGGAATTCGGCGGACGTGCCGTTGCCGAAGCGGCGCGCAATGCCGGCGCGACCCTCACCCATATTTCGGCGATCGGCGCCCACGCCGATTCCGATTCGGGTTATGGCCGCACCAAAGGCCGCGCGGAAGCGGCCATTCTCTCCATCAAGCCCGATGCGGTGATCTTTCGTCCGTCGATCGTCTTCGGACCGGAGGACAGCTTTTTCAACAAGTTTGCCGACATGGCCCGTATGTCGCCTGTCCTGCCGCTGGTCGGCGGCGGCAAGACGAAATTCCAGCCCGTTTATGTCGAGGACGTCGCCGAGGCGGTCGCCCGCGCCGTCGACGGCAAGGTTGCCGGCGGCAAGATCTATGAACTCGGCGGACCCGAGGTGTTGAGCTTCCGCGAATGTCTCGAGATGATGCTGAAGGTGACGAGCCGCAAGAACCCGCTGGTGTCCCTGCCCTTCGGTCTGGCTTCGCTGATCGGCAGCATCGCCTCGCTGATCCCCTTCGTGACACCGCCGATCACGCCGGACCAGGTGCGCCTGCTCAAGCGCGACAACGTCGTATCCCCAGAAGCCGAGGCGGAAGGCCGCACATTGAAGGGCCTCGGCATTACGCCGACCATGCCGGCATCGGTGCTCGGCTCCTACCTCGTGCAGTACCGTCCGCACGGCCAGTATACCGGCTCCGGCAAGGCCGCCTGACCATCTTTCCCGAGGAACGATAACGCCGTCCGCCGGTCCTGCGGGCGGCGTTTTGCTTTGCCGCAGCACCTTAACCGTTGCGGCGTCCTGAACGGTGTGCGACGCCGCCATGCCGGCGCAAGCTCGGCCTATTTCCTGCCGGCTATAGCGAGCAGCGTTGCATAAAAGGCGCAGCGGAAATTTTGTGGAATTAACACCAAATTTAGCAGGAACGTTTATTGCTATTTGTCATTCCACTGACTACCAAACCCCGCGTCTTCCAACGGACTCAATGTCTGCGAAGGCGTGCGGCAATCACTGTGAAAGGCATTTCTCGATGGGCAAGTCAATCGCGCTCCTTTTTGCGTGTGCGGCGCTGATTATCATGGCAGGTTCCTTCGTTGCGCCCGGTTCGGTCGCGGCGGTCAAGGGCGACTGCTCGCCGGCCTACGGCGTCGATCCTTGCTCGACGGCTTCGATCAGCCACTGACGACCGGGCGTCTTGCCAGACGCGCAAAAGACGCTCCAACACTCCGAAAATTGCGCATCGACCTGCGAAAATCGAAGCCGGTTTTCGAGCCGATGTGGTAGGTCATTGCAAAACCGTCTCTTGTAATACGCTTTCAATAGCTGTGGTCGGAAGGCTTTTGAGAGGTTGAAAAGATGTTGCAGGTGCCACAAGAGACCGAACGCCTTGCGCGGCTAGTCGCCGACCGTACGGGGCGAAGCGCCGAAGACGTCGTTCGCATCGCGATCAAGCGTGAAGCCATCACCTTCGGAGTGCTCGACAAGCCGAAGCACCGGATCACAGTGGAAGAGATGCTCGCCTTCGGGGAGAGGATTGCAGCCATGCCCGTGCTCGATCCGCGCAGCCCGCAAGAGATCATCGACGACTTGAACGCAGTATGATCGTCATCGACACGTCTGCGCTGATCGCCATCTTCGAGAAAGAAGCCGATTGTGCCGCCTACGCGCTGGCGAAGAGCCTATCTCTGCCCCTCCTCTTCAAGGGCGACGACTTCGCCCATACGGACATCGAACCATGGCATTGATCGCATGGATGTCGCCCCGTGATCAAACGGCACCGGCAGCTTCGCAGGATCAGCAGCCGCGATAGGTGCATCGCATCCGCGCCGGGAGTTGCGCGAATGCGTTGCGGGTGGGGATGCCTCAGGCGATCAGGCCAGTCGCGGCCATGCCGAGCAGCAAGACGCCGAGAATGATGCGGTAGATGGCAAACAGCGTGAAGCGGTTGCTTCTGATATAGGCGAGCAGCCATTTGACGGCGATGAAAGCGACGATCGTGGAGACCACGAAGGCGATGGCGAGCGCCGTCCAGTCTTCACCTGCCGCGCCGCCGTCCTTGAAGGTCTTCAGCAATTCATAGCCACTCGCGGCGTACATTGTGGGGATGCCGACGAGAAAGGCAAATTCGGTCGCCGCGGCGCGATTGCCGGTGCCGGCCAACAGGGCGACGAAAATCGTGGCGCCGGAGCGTGACGTACCCGGAAAGACGCCGGCAACGATCTGGGCGATGCCGACCAGGATGGCGACAAGCCAGGTGATCTGCTTATGCGGCGGCCGGCGCGCGGCCGCCCATTCGGCAAAGATCATCCAGATGCCGCCGATGATGAGCGCCCAGGCGATCGGCGTCGCGGTCTCGGGAAGTTCAAAGCCGAGCTTCTTGACGACGAGCCCGAGGACTGCGGTGATGAGAAATGCGACGATCAGTTTGGCGGCATAGTCCCTATTCTCAGGTTCGCGCCAGCCGAGCACCAGATCCAGCAGGCGGCGCCAGTAGATGATGGTGACGGCAAGGATGGCGCCCGCCTGAATGACGATGTTGAACATGTCCGACCGGTGGCCGAGCCATTGCTCTGCAATGATGAGATGGCCGGTGCTGGAGATCGGCAGAAACTCGGTGATCCCCTCGATGACACCGAGAATGGCGGCATTGATATAGTCCATAAATTGTCTCCGGTTTAAAGGTCGTTCGGACCGAGCATCTCCTGCAGGAAATGCTCAGAGCTGCGTCTGAGCCGATCAGGCAGCCGTTATCCTCATAGGCAAGACGTGTGTTTTGTCCCTTGTCAGATGGCGTGAAAGCCGATTCGCTTGTATTGGCCGGGCCAAGCTCCTATAGCTTCAACCAATGAGTCATGACTAAGGCGCTATAAACGAGCTGCCACACAGTCCTGTAACAGCAATCATAAAGCCCGAGTATCGATGCCCACGCTTTATCATCATCCCATGTCCTCCGCATCTCGCTTCGTCCGGCTGATCCTGGCGGAATACGGCTATCAGACGGATCTGATCGAAGAGCAGACATGGGAGAAGCGCCGGGATTTCCTGGCGCTCAATCCGGCCGGTACGTTGCCGGTCTATGTCGACGACAGCATGCGTGCGCTTTGTGGCGCGAGCGTCATTTCCGAATATCTCGACGAGACGCACGGGGTCTTGAAGCGCGACCGGCGGCTGCTCGCCGAGGATCCTTTCCAGCGGGCGGAAATCCGTCGGCTGACCGAATGGTTCATGCAGAAAATGGAAAACGACGTGACGAAGCCGCTCGCACGTGAGCGTGTCTACAAGTTGCAGATGACATCAGATCAGGGTGGCGGAGCGCCGGATTCGAAGATTTTGCGCACGGCCCGCGCGAATATCCGCCAGCATATGCGTTATCTCACCTGGCTTGCCGGCTCGCGCCAATGGCTGGCGGGGGAGCGAATGAGCTATGCGGATCTTGCCGCCGCCGCCTCGGTGTCGATCCTCGATTATCTCGGCGAGATCGAGTGGGCCGAAGCCCCCGTCGTGAAGGAGTGGTATCAGCGGCTGAAGTCCCGCCCGTCTTTCCGGCCGATGCTGACCGAGCGCGTGCGCGGCCTGACCCCCGTTTCACACTATGCCGATCTGGATTTCTGACGAGGGCTCTTCATGCCCGAAGCTTATAGAGACGACAAAGAGCGGCGGCGCCGCGACAATTTGACCGACTTCGTTCGGGCGGAATCTGCGGCCAAGGGCTTCGATCTCTGCCGCATCACGCGCCCTGACGCGATCCCCGAAGCCAAACAGCGTCTCGGTGAGTTCATCGATGCCGGGCGGCACGGCACGATGGAGTGGATGGCGGAAACGCGCGAGCGGCGCGGCGATCCGCTGACCCTCTGGAGCGACGTGCGATCCGTCGTCGTCTTCGGCCTCAACTACGCCCCGGAAGAAGATCCGCGCGGCATCCTCGACAAGCCGGACAAAGCGGCGATCTCCGTCTATGCCCGCAACCGCGACTATCACGACCTCATCAAGGGCCGGTTGAAGGAGATCGCCACGCGCTTTGCGGCGCGGGCCGGTGCCGACGTGAAAGTGTTCGTCGATACCGCGCCGGTCATGGAAAAGCCGCTGGCGGCGGCGGCCGGTCTCGGCTGGCAGGGCAAACACACCAATCTCGTCAGCCGCACACATGGTTCGTGGCTGTTTCTCGGCACGATGTTCACCACCGCCGATCTTGCCGTCGATGCGCCGGAGATCGATCATTGCGGCTCCTGCCGCGCCTGTCTCGACGTCTGTCCGACCGCCGCCTTTCCGGCGCCTTACCAGATCGACGCGCGGCGCTGCATCTCCTATCTCACCATCGAACACAAGGGTCCGATCAACCCCGATCTGCGGGTGCTGATCGGCAACCGCATTTACGGCTGCGACGACTGTCTCGCCGCCTGCCCCTGGAACAAGTTCGCAAGCTCCGCCTCCGAAATGAAGCTGCAGGCGCGGGAAGAGCTGAAGGAGCCGTCGATCGCCTTTCTGCTGACACTCGACGACACCGCCTTCCGTGCCTTTTTCAGCGGCTCGCCTGTGAAGCGGATCGGCCGTGACCGTTTCGTCCGCAACGTGCTGATCGCTGCCGGCAATTCCGGCGAGAGGTCGCTCATCCCGCAATGCCGCCTGCTCGCCGACGATGCCTCGCCGGTGGTGCGGGGGATGGCGGTCTGGGCGCTTTCAAGGCTGATGGCGGCTGGCGAATTCTCGGCCTTTGCCGCACAAAGGGCTGATGAGAGCGACAACGACGTACTGAACGAATGGCGACTGGCGGGAGTGGGCTGATGCATGTGATGATCTTTGGCTGCGGTTTTTCCGGCACGGCGATTGCCAAGGCCTTCGCCGGCGACGGCGTGCGCGTCTCCGGAACGACCCGTTCGGCAGAGAAGATGAAAGCGCTCCGCCGCGCCGGCATCGAGGCATTCCTGTTCGATGGTGAGACCATGGAAGAGGAACTTGTCCGGGCTTTGGCCGATGTTACTCATCTGGTGCAGTCGATCTCGCCGGGAAAGGCCGATCCGCTGTTGCGACTGCTCGATAAGGACGGCGCCGGCCTACTGCCGAGGCTCGAATGGATCGGCTATCTCTCCACCGTCGGCGTCTATGGCGATCACCAGGGCGCATGGATCAACGAGGAAACACCTTGCGTGCCTGTCTCCGGACGCTCGAAGGAGCGGCTCGAGGCGGAAGAAGGCTGGCTGGCAATGGGCCGCGAGCGTGGCATTCCGGCGGCGGTGCTGCGTCTTTCCGGCATCTACGGGCCGGGGCGCAACGCCTTCTGCAATCTCGAAAAGGGCACGGCGCGGCGGCTGATCAAGAAGGACCAGGTCTTCAACCGCATCCGCGTCGAGGACATCGGCGCGGCGGCGCACTTCCTGTCGGAGCGCGGCCTCGGCGGCATCTACAATGTCACCGACGACCGGCCGGGGCCGCCGCAGGACGTGATCGTCGAGGCGGCACGGCTGATGGGCGTCGAACCGCCGCCGGAACAGGCTTTCGAAACCGCCGAACTGACCCCGATGGCGCGCTCCTTCTACGGCGAGAACAAGCGGGTTTCCAATGCGAAACTGAAGGCGGCCGGTTTCGGATTCTCCTTCCCGAACTACCCGATGTCGCTTGCACAATTGTGGCAGGACGGACGCTGGCGCGGTTAGATGCGGGCGGTCAGAGTCATCACCCAAAATGAGTAGGAAATTCCTACTTTCCGCAACTCTACGCACAATTCTCGCCGCATCTTATTGTTAACAGCCTTTGAATTTGCTCAAATGTGGCAGCAAATATGGCGAAAGCAGAAAAAAAATTTCGTGATTTCCGTGAGAACCGCGCGACCTAGAACTTCGTCGGAAAATTCATTTGAATTTTAGCTGATTCCATTGGGTTTTTTCTACGTTCTGCCGCACGAGGCAAATTCCGAAATTTTATCAATATCATCACAAATATTACTCACTGTAACATTCCGTGATTACACGCGGCACTTTTTTGCCATTTTTCGACGGATTTAAGCCCCGCCGCCTGCAAGGGCGCGCGTTCAATAGTTGAGGGATACTCCGTTTTGAAGAAAATCAGCCGTTCTATTATCGCTGCCGCAACTATTGCAGCCTTCTCTTCCATGCTTCCGGCGGAAGGTTTTGCTGCAAATGGCTGCGGCGGTGCTTCATGGTACGCTCTTCACTCCAAAACTGCTTCCGGAGAACGTATGAACCCCGCCGTCTTGACTGCCGCGCATCGTTCGCTCGCATTCGGCACCAAGGTGAAGGTCACCAACCGCAACAATGGCCGCACCGTCGTCGTCCGCATCAATGATCGCGGTCCGTTCATTCGTGGACGCGTCCTCGATCTGTCACGCGCCGCCGCACAGAATATTGGCATGGTGAGCTCGGGCACGGCGAAAGTCTGCTACCAGGTGATCAGCTAAGGCTGACACTCGAGGTGATCAGCTAAGGCTGACACTCGAGGTGATCAGCTAAGGCTGACAGCCAAAGTGATCAGCTTCTGACAGCGCCGTACAACCGGCTGCGCCCTGACCGGCGCTTGCTCTTGCCGCCAATCGCGGTTACCACGCGGTTGAAACTTGTCAACAATCCGCCCGGCCTGTGTGCGGATCGTTCACACGTCATGGCAACAGGAGATATGTGAATGCGTCTGGGCGGCCGCCTCGAAGGGGCGATTTCTGTGCTCGCGGATATCGATGCCCGCAAGCGGCCCGTCGCCGACGCGCTCAAGGACTGGGGCCTTGCGCACCGCTTCGCCGGTTCCGGCGATCGTGCGGCGATCGGCAATATCGTCTACGACGCCTTGCGCATGCGGCTCTCCCATGCCTGGCTGATGGATGATGACAGCGCCGCGGCCATCGCCCACGCCGTCATGTTCCGCCAATGGGGCTTCACGCCCGATCGCCTCGCCGCCGAACTGGCGGACGACAAGTTTGCACCGCCGCCGCTTGCAGCTGATGCCCTCGCCGCCTTTGCAAGCCGCTCGCTCGACGATGCGCCGCCGCATATCCGCGGTGATATTCCCGAATGGGTCCAACCCTCCTTCGAACAGGCCTTCGGCGCCGGATGGCTGGCCGAGGCACAGGCACTTGCGGCGCGGCCGACACTCGATCTGCGCGCCAACATCCTGAAGGCTTCGCGCGACAAGGCGGTCAAGGCGCTCGAACGCGCTGGCGCACATGCGGCGAAGATCGCCCGCTACGGCATCCGGATTGCCGCCGGCGAAGGCGCCTCGCGCCTTCCCAACGTGACCGCCGAGCTTTCGTTCCAGAAAGGCTGGTTCGAAGTTCAGGACGAAGGTTCGCAGATCGTCGCCGACCTGGTGCTCGCCAAGGATGGCGAACAGATTCTCGATTATTGTGCCGGCGGCGGCGGCAAGACGCTCGCCATGGCGGCGGCAATGCAGAACAAAGGCCAGGTTCACGCCTACGACGCCGACCGCAAACGGCTGGCGCCGATCATCGAACGGCTGAAGCGGGCGGGCACGCGCAATGTCCAGGTGCATGACGATCCCAGAGGGCTTTCGGCCCTTGCCGGGCGCTGCGACAAGGTGCTGGTCGATGCGCCCTGCACCGGCACCGGCACATGGCGCCGCCGCCCCGATACCAAATGGCGCCTGACGGCGAAGAACCTCGACGAGCGCACCGCCCAGCAGCAGGACGCGCTGGCGCAGGCGAGCGGCTTCGTCAAACCGGGCGGCGAACTGATCTATGTCACCTGCTCGGTTCTGCCTCAGGAAAACGAGGAACAGGTGCGACGCTTCGCGGCCGACAATCCCGATTTCCAGATCGTCAGCGCCCTGCCCGCCTGGGACGCGCTGTTCGGCAAGGATGCCCCGCGGCCGCACTCTTCCGACGGCCTGACGGTCACGCTGACGCCGGCTTCCACCGACACGGACGGCTTCTTCTTCTGCCGCCTGCAGCGCAAAGGCTGACGCGGCCGGTCAGGCATGGACACCAGCCTGCCGCGCGGCAGCAGGACAGCGCGCTGATCTTTCAGGCACAAGCGTCTGAAAGAGGCCGCGTATACCCGTCTCGGTCCTTAAAATCATTCCAAACTAGAGCGTTTGACACCAGTTTACTTTTGCGCGAAGAGACGGGGCCCGATTAGACGGAAGATCCGTCACAGGAGAGGATCATGAAGCTCAACAAACTCCGCGCAGCCGTGCTGGCGATCGCCCCCGCAGCCCTGCTCGCCCTTCCCGCGCAGGCCGCCACCGATGCTGCCGCCGTGGTGAAACATTATGCCGACGTGGCGCATGCGAAATACGAAGACTCGCTGACGACGGCAAAGGCGCTCGACGCCGCGATCGACGCCTTTCTGAAGGCGCCCACCGACGAAACGCTGAAGGCCGCCCGGGACGCCTGGATCAAAGCGCGCGTCCCCTACCAGCAGACCGAAGTCTACCGCTTCGGCAATCCTGTTGTCGACGACTGGGAAGGCAAGGTCAACGCCTGGCCGCTCGATGAAGGCCTGATCGATTATGTCGATCCTGCCTACGGCAGCGAGAGCGACGAAAACTCGCTTTACGTCGCGAACGTCATCGCCAACAAGACGATCAAGATCGACGGCAAGGATGTCGACGCCTCCAAGCTGACGCCGGAATTCCTCTCCGGCACGCTCGCCGAGGCCGGCGGCATCGAAGCCAATGTCGCGACCGGCTACCACGCCATCGAATTCCTGCTCTGGGGCCAGGATCTGAACGGCACGGGACCCGGCGCCGGCAACCGCCCGGCCACCGATTACGACCTCAAGAACTGCACGCACGGCAATTGTGACCGCCGCGCCGAATATCTGAAGTCCGCCTCGACGCTGCTGGTTTCCGACCTGCAGGAAATGACCGACAACTGGAAACCGGACGGGGCTGCGACCAAGAATATCGAAGCCGATCCGAAGGCCGGCCTCGTCGCGATCCTGACGGGCATGGGTTCGCTCTCCTACGGCGAGCTTGCCGGCGAGCGCATGAAGCTCGGCCTGCTGCTGCACGATCCCGAGGAAGAGCATGATTGCTTCTCCGACAACACCTACAATTCGCATCTCAACGACGCCGTCGGCATCGCCGCCGCCTATACGGGCAACTATACGCGCGTCGACGGCACCAAGCTCAGCGGCCCGTCGCTGCACGACCTCGTGGCCGCCAAGGACAAGGCGCTCGATGCCGAGCTGGAAGGCAAGCTCAACAAGACGCTCGATGCGATGAACGCCATGGCCAAGCGCGGCGAGACGGTCGAGAAGTACGACCAGATGATCGCCGAAGGCAACAAGGACGGCAACGCCGTCGTCCAGGCCGCCATCGACGGGCTGATCGACCAGACGAAATCGATCCAGCGCGTTATTGCCGCACTCGACCTCGGCACGGTTCAGCTTGAAGGTTCCGACAGCTTGGATAATCCTAACGCCGTCTTCAAATAAGCAAAAAGGCGGGCCGCTCTCAGTGGAGCGGCCCGGACCCTGAAATGTCGCATGCCTCGGCCCGCCGATTGATCGCCAGCGTAGCGCTCTGCGCCCTGCTTGCCGGATTTTCCGCAACGATTGCCGCCGGTTTCGATCTGCCGACGAAACGCTCCGATCTTTCCGAGGCCGATCTGAAGCGCGTCACCGATGTGACCCGGCCGACCGCGGATTTTTCCAAGGCGGAACAATATGAAGCGATGCAGGCCGGGGCTACGACCTCGATCGATCCGGTCAGCGAAGACAGTTTCTCGCATATTTCGGCCAACGTCCCCTTCGAGGAAGAGCAGAATTTCAAGCTCGGCAATGCGCTGTTCCGCAAGCTCTGGGTTTCCTCGCCCTCCTCGACGCAGGCCTCCGACGGGCTCGGGCCGCTGTTCAACGCCCGCTCCTGCATGAGTTGTCATGTCAATGACGGCCGCGGTAAGCCGCCGGAAGGCGGTCCGAGCGCCGTCTCGATGTTCCTGCGGCTTTCCCGCGCAGCCAAAACACTCGAGGAAGAAAAGGCGATCGCGGGGGCGGATATCCTCAATTTTCCCGATCCGGTCTATGGCCATCAGCTGCAGGATCTTGCCGTTCCCGGTCTTGCCGCCGAAGGCCGGATGGCGATCCGCTATGACGAGGAGACGGCGACCCTTGGCGACGGCGAGACCGTGCCGCTGCGCCGCCCGCATTATATGGCGGCCGACCTTGCCTACGGACCGCTCGATCCGGCGACGACGATTTCGGCGCGTGTTGCGCCTGCGATGGTCGGCCTCGGTCTGATCGAGGCGATCCCCGAGGCCGATATCCTTGCCCATGCCGATCCCGACGATGCCGATGGCGATGGCATATCAGGCAAGGTGGCGATCGTGCGCGACCACCGCAGCGGCAAGATTTCGCTCGGCCGGTTCGGCTGGAAGGCGCAGAATGCTACGGTGCGCGACCAGAATGCGGACGCCTTCGCCAATGATATCGGCATCTCGACCCCCGATCACCCCGATGCGCATGGCGATTGCACCGAGGCGGAGAAAAAATGCCTCGTTATGCCGACCGGCGTGCAGAAACGGCTCGGCGAGGAAGAAGCGCCGGGTCCCATTCTCGATCTCGTGACCTTCTATTCCGAAAATCTTGCCGTTCCGGCGCGCCGCAAGGCGAGCTTCCCCGAGACGCTGAAGGGCAAGCGGATTTTCTACGAAACCGGCTGCATTTCCTGCCATGTGCCGAAATTCGTCACCCGCAAGGATTCGCTTGAGAAGGCGCAATCCTTCCAGCTGATCTGGCCCTATTCCGACTTTCTCTTGCACGACATGGGCGAAGGACTTGCCGACGGGCAGCCGGTCGGACTTGCAAGCGGACGTGAATGGCGCACACCACCGCTATGGGGTATAGGACTGACCCGGACGGTCAGCGGACACAGCTTTTTTCTGCATGACGGCCGTGCGCGAAACGTCACCGAGGCGATTCTGTGGCATGGCGGCGAAGCTGAAAAAGCCCGTAACGCGTTCTCCTCCCTGTCCAAAGACGACAGGGAGGCCCTGATTACATTCCTGGAGTCACTTTGATGCGCCTTTGGCACCCCCTGCTCTGCCTCACTCTGATCAGCCTCGCCACATCGGCGGCCGCTGAGACCGCCGCTCCTCCGGCAGGGCTGAACGAGGATGCCGTTCCCGCCGTCATGCAGCGCGCCGTCGACGAGGTGATCCGTCCCGGCTATCGCAACATGCAGCAATCGGCCGCCCGGTTGACGACGGCGATGAAGGATCTCTGCGACGCCGGCACGCAGCAGACTCTCGACAAGGCGAAATCGGCCTTCGACGATACGATCCGCTACTGGTCGATCATCGAGATCGTCCAGACCGGCCCCGTCATCCAGGACAATCTCTTCGAGCACATCCTGTTTTATCCCGATCGCAAGGGTGTCGGCCTGAAGCAGGTGCAGGCGCTGATCGCCAAGGCCGACCCGAAGGATGCGACGGTCGATGCGATCGCCGGCAAGAGCGTGGGGCTGCAGGGCCTGACGGCACTGGAATACGTGCTTTACGGCAACGGCTCGGAAAATCTCGTCGGGCAGAAGGGCGGCTTCCGCTGCCTTTACGGCGCCGCCGTCGCCGGCAATATCCAGCGTGAGGCCGGCGAAGTCGTCGCCGCCTGGGAAAAGCCGGACGGGGTACAGGCGAGCTGGAAACATCCCGGCCCGCAGAGCAATGATTTCATGGACAACAAGGAGGCCGTGACCGCGCTGCTCGGCATTCTCGTCCACGGCGCCGAGAATGTCCGCGATCAGCGGCTGGAACAGTTTTACAAGGGCAAGGATAACGCGCCGCGGCCGCGCATGGCGATCTACTGGCGTTCGAAAAATACCTGGAAGTCGATGGCCGCCAATCTGGAGGGCCTGCGCACGCTCTGGCAGAAGGCCGGCATGGCCGAGCTTCTGCCGCCGGACAAACGGTCGATTGTCGCTTCGATCGACGAAGACTTCAAATCGCTGCTCGACAGCGTGCCGAAACTCAACCCCGATATAGACGCCGCCACCAGCGATGCGGAAAAGGCCAAGCTCGACACGCTTTTGGCCGAAAGCCGTGCTCTGATCACCCGGATCAGCGACGACTATGGCGCGGCCATCGGACTTTCGGCCGGCTTTTCCTTTTCGGACGGAGATTGAAGCGATGATGCGGAGCGCCCTGATCAATCGACGCAGTTTTGTCAAGGCGGCAGGAATCGGCTTCCTTGCAAGCCTGGCGCCGAGGTCGCTGTTGGCGCTTGAACGGGCCGATGCGGTCTACGCCTCGGGCATTCGCACGGCAAACGGTTCCTTTGCGATTGCGACCGTGACCGAGCACGGCGAGATCATTGATCAGGTGGCGCTTCCCGCCCGTGCCCACGGCATGGCCTTCAGCGCCGCCACCGGCAAGACCGTCGCCTTCGCGCGCCGGCCGGGCACCTATGCGATGATCTTCGATCCACGAGATAAGGGCGAGCCGATCGTCATCAGTTCCAGGGAAGACCGCCATTTTTACGGGCATGGCGTCTTCTCGCCCGATGGCCGGATTCTCTACGCCAGCGAGAATGATTTCGACGGCAATCGCGGCATGATCGGTCTCTACGACGCCACCAACCGCTTTGCTCGCATCGGCGAATACGAGACCTATGGCATCGGTCCGCATGACATGACGGTTTCCGATGACGGACGCCTGCTCATCGTCGCCAATGGCGGCATCGAGACGCATCCGGATTTCGGCCGCACCAAACTCAATCTCGGGGCGATGCAGCCGTCGCTGGCGCTGATCGATGCGGCAACGGGCGCCTTGATCGAAAAACACGTGCTGCCGGCCGAATGGTCGCAGTTGTCGACCCGCCACGTCGACCTCGACGGCGAGGGCCGCATCTGGTTCGCCTGCCAGTACGAAGGCCACCGCAAGGACCTGCCGCCGCTGGTCGGCCGTTTCGCCAAAGGAGAGGATCTTTCCTTCGTCGCGCTGCCGGAGGAGACGACGCGCAGGCTTGCCAACTATGTCGGGGCGATCGCCGTCAACCGCAGCGAAGGTCTCGTCGGCATCACCTCGCCGAAGGGTGGCGCCTCGGTGACCATCGACGCAAAAACGGGCAAGGTGCTGGCCGAGAGCGCCGTTCCGGAGGCCGCCGGCATCGCGCCGGCAAGAGATGGCTTTGCCGTCTCCTCCTATGACGGCGATTTCCTGGCGATCCGCAGCGATGTCGCCTGGGATCAGCACATTGTCCGGATCTCTCAGCGGGCGCGCGCATAGGCCTTCTGCTCGGCGCTGACGCTCGACGCCGCGGCCCTCGCCGCCTCATGCAGCCATTCGGATCCCCGGGCCTGTAAATCCTTCAGAATCGCTGCTGCGGCGGCCGCATCGTTGGAATGGCAATTGGCGACCTCGAAGCCCATCAGTTCGAGCATTGTCGGCGAAAGCAGGATCTCCGGATGCTTGTCGATTTCGATCTTGCGGCTGTTCGGCGAGAGCCGGCGCACGAGGATGCGGTCGCAGACGCGATAATGAGGATCGGCCGAGCGCGCCCGGCCGGCGGCGATTTCACCCGCACGGATCGTCCCATCAAGCGGCCTGTGGTGAAGCGACCAGACCGAGGACACCAGCGCCTTCGCCTCGCGCAAGACCGGCCCACCCTGCCATTCGGCATAGGCGACGAAGCGCGGGCGGGCGAGGCTGCCGGTGCCGGCGCTGCGCGGCTTGGCCGTGAAAGGTCCCGATCCCGATGGCAATGCTTCGGAAAGGGCCTCGATATAGGCAGCCGGCGCCTTCGTCTTGCCCGGAGCCAACATCTCGTATTTTTCCCAGAATTCCCGCCGTTCCGAATTCGGCAGCATCAGCGCCTTGCGCAGCCATTTGTGGTCGCGTTCGAGGATGACCGGCAGCGGATTTTCAAGGCCTCTGCGGTAACCGCCGAGGATCAGTTCACCGATCATGCGAACCGAGGGACCGTCCTCCCCGCGCGCCAGGATGGCGCTTGCCGCAAGGCGAACGAGATCCAGCGCATAGGGCATCACCGCCGCATCGTCGAAATCATTGACGCCCCAGACGAGCCGGCCCTCGCTATCGCGCCAGGTGCCGAAATTCTCCAGATGCGTATCGCCGATCGCCAGCACTTCGGGCGCGCGGCCGAGCTCCGGGCAGATATCGAGGATGATCTCGCACCAGCGCCAATAGGTGGCACGCAGGAAGACGAAATCGTCGCTGCGCATCTTCTCGTGCTTTTCCAGGAGATCGTCCTTGACGAGATCGCCGCCGAGCTCCCCGGCCAGCCAAGTCTCGAAATTCCGAACCGATTGCGATATCGTCGTCATAGCGCCGGCGCTCCCCTATTTCGAGACAGGATGCCGGAGAATACCCGCTGCGCGCGAAGCTGCAATCGCCTTCGCAGGAGGCCGGCAACCGGTTTGCGCAACGACGGCACGGCGAAAGGTTGCGCTGGCGACACGGCTTGAGGTTTCCATCGCCCACCGGTTCGATTTCAGCAATGTCCAGCTTGTCGAATCCGGCCCGCCATGCCACTTTCCCGGCTTCGAGAGGGGTAGCCATGAGTGAGACTGACAGGGGCGATTTCCGCGCGCGAATCCGCCGCAACTTTGCGCGCCAGGCGGCGATGCAGACGATCGGCGCGGAGCTGACGCGCGTCGAGCACGGCGTCGTCGAGATCGAGCTTCCCTTCGACATCAAACTGACGCAGCAGCACGGCATTCTGCATGCGGGCATCATTTCCGCCGCGCTCGATTCAGCCTGCGGCTTTGCCGCCTACAGCGTCATCGACCCGGAAGCCTCGATCCTGACGATCGAGTTCAAGGTCAATCTCATGTCGCCGGGGCGTGGCGAGCGCTTCCTCTTTCGCGGCGAAATCACCAAGCCGGGCTCCACCATCATCGTCGCCGACGGGCGAGGCTACGCGATCAGCGACGGGCCGGCGAAACTCATCGCCTCCATGACCGGAACGATGATGGTCATCCGCGGCAGAGAAGGAATTACAGGATGAAGTTCGAACTGAAATCGGTCGCCGGAAAATCCATGCTGTTCGTCATGGCGGCGGAGGCCGAATACGGCCCGTTTCTGCGGTCGCGCATCGAACCCTTGATGACCGGCGTCGGTCCGGTCGAGGCAGCGGTGGCGCTGACCAAGACGCTGGCGCGGCTCGACGCTGCCGATGATCTGCCGGATCTCGTCGTTTCGCTCGGCTCGGCCGGTTCGGCAAAACTGGAACAGACGGAAATCTATCAGGTAACCTCGGTTTCCTACCGCGACATGGACGCTTCGCCGCTCGGCTTCGAAAAGGGCCGGACGCCCTTCCTCGACCTGCCGGCGACGCTCGAGCTGCCGCTGCGCATTCCTGGTATTGCCGAGGCAAGTCTTTCCACGGGCGGCAACGTCATCTCGGGTGCCGCCTATAGCGACATCGACGCCGACATGGTCGATATGGAGACCTATGCGGTGCTGCGCGCCTGCCAGGGCTACAAGCTGCCGCTGATCGGCCTTCGCGGCATTTCCGACGGTGCGGTCGAGCTGCAGCATATTTCCGGCTGGACCGAGTATCTGCACATCGTCGACCGCAAGCTCTCCTACGGCGTCGACAGCCTGTTCACCGCGCTGGAAGACGGGGTTTTCTGGTTCTAGACCCTAGCTAAAATCTGGGACAATCGGAACAATAAAAACCCGACGTCGCCGATTTCCCGGATTGCAAGGCGAAGCGCTTTTCTTTAAAGCCTCGCCATGACCCACACAGCACATCCCGACTCCGTTCTCATCGTCGATTTCGGCAGCCAGGTGACCCAGCTCATCGCACGACGCGTGCGCGAGGCCGGCGTCTATTGCGAAATCGTTCCCTTCCAATCGGCCGAAGAGGGCTTCAAGCGCCTGCAGCCGAAAGCCGTGATCCTGTCCGGCAGCCCTGCTTCGACGGTCGACGAGGGATCGCCGCGGGCGCCGCAGATCATCTTCGACAGCGGTCTGCCGGTCTTCGGCATCTGTTATGGCCAGCAGACGATGTGCATGCAGCTCGGCGGCAAGGTCGAAAGCGGCCATCACCGCGAATTCGGCCGCGCCTTTCTGGATGTCGACAAGGATTGCCAGCTGTTCGAAGGCCTCTGGTCCTCCGGCTCGCGCCATCAGGTGTGGATGAGCCATGGCGACCGCGTCACGGCGCTGCCCGATGGTTTCAAGGTGGTCGCCACCTCTTCCAATGCGCCCTTCGCCTTCATCGCCGACGAGAAGCGCAAATATTACGGCGTGCAATTCCACCCCGAGGTTGTGCATACGCCTGACGGCGCCAAGCTGATCGGCAACTTCATTCACAATGTCGCCGGCATCAAGGGCGACTGGTCGATGTCGGCCTACCGCCAAAAGGCGGTCGAAGATATCCGCAAGCAGGTGGGCGACAAACGCGTCATCTGCGCGCTTTCGGGCGGCGTCGACAGCTCCGTCGCAGCGCTCCTGATCCACGAGGCCGTCGGCGACCAACTGACCTGCATCCTCGTAGACCACGGCTTGATGCGCAAGGACGAGGCGGCCAACGTCGTCGCCATGTTCCGCGAGCATTACAATCTGCATCTGCTGCATGTCGACGCTTCGGACCGTTTCATCGGCGAACTCGAGGGCGTCAGCGACCCTGAAACGAAGCGCAAGATCATCGGCCGGCTCTTCATCGAAACCTTCGAGGAAGAGGCAAAGAAACTCGGCGGCGCCGATTTCCTCGGCCAGGGCACGCTCTATCCCGACGTGATCGAGAGCGTTTCCTTCACCGGCGGCCCGTCGGTGACGATCAAGTCGCACCACAATGTCGGCGGCCTGCCGGAGCGCATGAACATGCAGCTCGTCGAGCCGCTGCGCGAACTCTTCAAGGACGAGGTGCGCGCGCTCGGCCGCGAGCTCGGTCTGCCCGACAGCTTCATCGGCCGCCATCCCTTCCCTGGTCCGGGCCTTGCGATCCGTTGCCCCGGCGGCATCACCCGCGAGAAGCTCCAGATCCTGCGCGAAGCCGATGCGATCTATCTCGACGAAATCCGCAAGGCCGGCCTCTACGACGCCATCTGGCAGGCCTTCGCCGTGCTGCTTCCCGTCCAGACGGTCGGCGTCATGGGCGACGGGCGCACCTATGAATTCGTCTGCGCGCTGCGCGCCGTCACCTCCGTCGACGGCATGACCGCGGATTTCTACCACTACGACATGGAATTCCTCGGCCGCGCCGCAACGCGCATCATCAACGAAGTGCGCGGCATCAACCGCGTGGTCTATGACGTCACCTCGAAGCCGCCCGGCACGATCGAGTGGGAGTGAGGAATACACGGCGGCAATAGCGACGTCTTCGCGGTTATTGCCGCACGCCGGCGATTAGTGGCCGGACCGGGAGCGCTGCGCCTCGCGCCATCGCTCCCAGCGGCGACGCAGGTCGCCCTTTCGTAGGCCGCTGGCTGCCTCCAGCACCTCGATCTCGATCATGCGATCGGTTCGGAAGTGACGGAAGTCCTGCCTCAGCTCGCACCAGGCTACAATCAAGCGCGTTGCTTCACCGTAACCGAGGATGATCGGCCACACGATCCGCTCGGTCTCCTCCCCGGTATCGGATCGATAGCGCAGGCGAAGCTTTCGATCTTCACGGATCGCCCGGCGCAGTTCGTTCGAGTCAACCATGTCCGTCGGAACGATCCTGCCAGGCTTTGCTCCAACGCTTGGCTCGGCGATGTATGGACGCAGCCTTTCGGGAATAACGGCAGCGATCTTACTCAGTACGTCCTGCGCCGCTGCGGTTAACGCCTTGTCGCCGCGTGTTGCGACCCATTGCGTACCCAGCACGATCGCCTCGATCTCGTCGGGCGTCAGCATCAAGGGCGGCATGTCATAGCCGGGATCGAGCACATAGCCGAAGCCGGCTTCTCCGACGATCGGGACGCCTTGGCCGATCAGATCGGTGATATCGCGATACACCGAGCGCCTGGACACTTCGATCTCCTCGGCGATAGCCGCGGCAGTCACCGGCCGGCTCGTACGGCGCAGGATCTGAATGATCTGAAACAGGCGATCGGCTTTGCGCATTGCTGTTGACTCCTGTTGCCACAATGCTGGCAACAGGCCTGTGCGACAAGGCCCGCAGCGACGCCGCGCGCAGCTCTTCGGCCTTGTCGAAAGGAAAAGCTCATGAAATTTGCCTCAATCCGGCTGATCGCCGCTGATATCAAGGCTATGGTCGGCTTCTACGAAATGGTCACCCTGCAATCTGCCGAGTGGTTGGCACCGGTCTTCGCCGAAATCGTCACCCCTTCGGCGACACTCGCCATCGGCAGCGTGGAAACCGTTTCGCTCTTTAGGGAAGGCAGCGCCGAGGCCGGCTCCAACCGAACGGCGATCATCGAGTTCATGGTGGACGATGTCGACGCCGAATATATCAGGCTGAAGGATAAAGTCGACCTTGTTCATGCGCCTAAACTGATGCCGTGGGGCAATCGTTCGGTGCAGTTCCGCGATCCGGAAGGCACACTTGTCGCCCTGTTCATGCCGTTCACCGATCCGGCAAAGAAGCGCTTTGCATCACGATAGGCTCGTAGCCCCAACGCGATATGGGCACGTCCGCTGCGCGCCCGATTTGTCGTTCCCGCAAGTGGGTTCACCTCCGAAAAACTGATTGCAATTCACAATCAGTCGATCTAAGCTTTGACGATCGCGCAACGCAATCCGACCCCAGGCGGATGGACCCTCGAAAGGAAGTGAGCATGGCCAAGCTCGTGTTCGGAATGAACCAGTCCCTGGACGGCTATGTCGATCACATGGCGTTCGGGCCAAGCCCCACGCTCTTCCGTCACTTCGTCGAGTCGACGCGGAGGCAAGCGGGCAGTGTCTACGGTCGGCAAATGTATGAGATCATGCGTTACTGGGATGACGATCATCCTGAATGGAACGCAGACGAACGCGACTTCGCGGCCGCCTGGCGAAACCAGCCGAAATGGGTCGTCTCGCGTTCGTTGAAATCGGTCGGTCCCAACGCCAGGCTGGTCGAGGGCGATCTTGAGAGTGCGATCCGCAAGCTGAAAGCCGAAGGCGACGGAGAGATCGAAGTGGCCGGCCCGGACCTGGCGCGAAGCCTCACCGATCTTGGCCTGATCGACGAGTATATTATCTATCTGCATCCCGTTGTGCTCGGTCACGGCAAGCCCTATTTTGCCGGACCCCGACCGCCGCTGCGCCTTATTGCTAATGACCGTATTGACGAGAATGTGATCCGGTTGGTCTACGTTCCAGCTTAATTTCCCGAAGGGGGAAAGACGCGTGCTAGGATGCTCGCGGACTTCTCATTCGCACTTTCGTTTGTAGGAGAAGGCCTTTGTTTGCCGTCGCAACGATCCAGAACTCACCGGCTGCGGCGGTAGGGATAGAGGTGCTCGGCATATCGGCTGAGAACTGATCCCCATTATTGCCCGGCCTTAGCGCGCCCATACGGGTGCATGTCTAATGTCGAGAAGAACATGATCATCGAACTAACGCCTATTGATTTTGACGCGCTGCTGAAGGGCAGCGCGCCTCTTAACCTGCGCCTTGTCCCCGACAGCGCGATTGCGCCTCCTGAGGTATTGGAGATGCTGAGCCGCCTTGCGGCCGACATCGGCGCGGCATTCTCGCCGTCGGCCTGGATGATCGTGGAGGAGGATGAGGTTGTCGGTCTCTGCTCCATCGTCAGAATGCCACGAGATGGAAACATCCGTATCGGCTATGGCATTGCGCCTTCCCGCCAGGGCCGTGGATGCACGACGCGGGCCATAGGGCAGTTGCTGGCCTGGGGACGGAGCGATCCTCGTGTGGCGCTGCTCTCTGCGGAGACAGGGATCGGGAACATCGCGTCGCAACGTGTTCTCGAGCGCAACGGGTTCACCCGCACCGGCGAGCGCATCGATGCCGAAGACGGTCCGTTGATTTGCTGGGAAGCCGTGACGGGTTAATTTGCCTGGAGGACGAGCAGGCATGGCCGGCCAAGGTTTCCTTGGCCGGCCGCGTTCTGCAGCGACAATGGCTGTCCGACGGCATCAGCGGCCGTAGGTGACCTCGATCGAGGCCTTGTCGAGCGTATTTGCCCGGACATAATAGCCAACCATCGCGCCCGGTGCCGTCTCGGGAAGCGGCAGCTTGTCCACCGACAGCGCGTAGACGGTGAACTGGTAGTGGTGTGGCGCATCGCCGACTGGCGGGCATGCGCCGCCATATCCTGGCGTACCGAAATCCGTATGGCCCTCGACCGCGCCTGGGGGAAGCTTCTTGTCTCCGCTGGCGCCGGTGGCAATCTTCGAGGCGTTTGCCGGAATGTTGAACACCGACCAATGCCACCAGCCCGATCCGGTCGGAGCATCCGGATCGTAGACCATCACGGCGAAGCTCTTGGTTCCCTTTGGAGCGCCCGACCAGGTGAGTTCCGGCGAGATGTTCTTGCCCGTGCAGCCGAAGCTGTTGAAGACCTGCGCATCGGCCATGGTCTTGCCTGATGTCAGATCTTTCGAAGTGAGCTTCATTTCGGCTCGGGCGGCCGTGGCGCCACAGACGGACGCGGCCAGAAGTGCTGCTGTTATAAGACGCATGTTGTTTTCCTGCGGTTGATGATGCGGGAAAACTACCGTTGTCACGGCAGCGCATCTGCCCCGCTATGCTCAACTTCTGCCCCGATCCGCTCAAAACGCTCAGCTCCGCCCCGCACATGGCGCGGATTGACGCCGAACCGCTCTTTGAACCGTGCCGAAAATTGCGACGGCGAATCGTAACCGACTTCGAGCGCCACCTGTGCCATCGGCAGGGTTGTGGTTTGGATGAGGGCGAGGGCGCGATTCATCCTTGTGTCGCTCAATATCTCGCTGAAACTTGTCTTTTCGGCGGCGAGCTTACGCCGGAGCGTCGCTTCGCTCATGTTTAAGGCGCGCGCCGCGTGCCCCAGCGTCCAATCGAACGCCGTATCACTTTCAATCATCTGCCTCAGTCGATCCTCGAGCCGAGGACTTTCGCATCGGCCGAGCACCGCGCCGCAGAGCGCGAACCAGGTGATCAGCTCCATCAAACGCGCCTTGGCAATGGCGCCGGGAAGCCTCGTCAGGTTGCCGGGCTGACAGCAATAGGCAAACAATGCCGCCGCTTCCTCCGGCAGGTTCGAGGTACTTGCCGGGAGCGGCCGCGAGGGGACGGCGATCGAACCCATGGCGATATAGGCATCCTCGAAGAGCTGTCTTGGAACAGGCAGCGCCAGGGTCTGATACTTCTGCGGCGCCTTTGGAATGTTCTCCATCGTCAACGGCCGATAGTCGGGCAGCAGGGCATAAGCGCCCGCCTCAAGACGCAAAGCCTTGTCATCCGCCATGACGATCTTCGTTCCCGACTGCACCTGGATCAACAGGGGGCTCGTATTGACGAGACGAAAAAAGCAGGCCCGCCCACCCTGGCGGATCAGGGCCCTGGTTGGAATGTGAAAGACGTCGTCCAGCATATGGTCTCCGGCAGCATAAGCCATTGGGAGCGGAAGGGATTACGCGCACCTCAATACGGGACGCCGCTGGCCGCTTCCGCTCGCTCAGGAACCGGAATTAGCAAAAGCGCGTGACAGGGGCAATCTTAGCGGGGCGCAGCGACCAGTTGGCAACCGCCGAATTTGCTTGGTGAAGATCCGCCGTGGCGATGGATCGCCTACCGCTTGCCGGACCTCTTGATATGCTCAACCAGCGCCCGCAGCTTCAGCGGTTGCCGCTCGCGCCTGGGATAGTAGAGATAGAAACCCGGAAAGGGCGGGCAGAAATCCTCCAACAGCGGCATGAGCTCGCCGCGATCGACATAGGGCGCAAAGGTTTCCATCATCCCAAACGTAATTCCGGCCCCGGCGCGGGCCATGCGGATCATCACTCCCATGTCATTGGTCGTCACCACGGGATCGACGGCGACGTCGAAGTCGCGGTCGTTCTCCGTGAACTCCCAGCGATAGGGCGCGGTATCCGGGCGCGGCCGCCATCCGATGCAGGCGTGGTTCTGCAGGTCGCGGGGATGGCGAGGCGAACCGTGACGCTCGAGATAGCCTGCCGATGCGGCGGCGCATTGTCTCTGTGGAGACGAAACCGAAATCGCGATCATGTCCTGCTCGATCACCTCGCCCAGTCTCACACCAGCGTCGAAGCCGGCTTCGACGATGTCGAATTCGTCGTCGGTGATGGTGATATCGAGCTTGATGCCGGGGCAGGCCTGCAGGAATCCTGTCAGCAAAGTCCCGGACAGGAAGCGCTCGGCAATGGAGGAAACGGTGATCCGCAGCAGCCCGCTCGGACGCGCCTGCATGTCGCGCACCGTCTGCATCGCATCCCTGACCTGGCGCATCGAGGGGCGAACCGCCTCAAGGAAGACTTCGCCGGCCTCGGTCAGGCTGACGCTGCGCGTCGTGCGCTGAACCAGCGGTGCGCCAAGCCGGTCCTCAAGACGCTGCAGGGCCTGGCTGACGGCGGAGCGGGTCACGCCGAGACGCTCGCCGGCGAGCCGGAAATTCCGCGCCTCCGCTACGGCGAGAAAGACTGAAATGCCTTCGAGATCATCGGCCATTGGTTAGCAATGCTAACCAAGTCATCCGGCATTGGCAACTTAATCGCGCGGCTCGCCAAGATTATCTTCCAGTCGAGGTCGAGGCATGGCCTAGCCCCAAGTGCTGCCCCGCTTCGAAAGGAAGAGCGATGCAAAAGTTTTCCAGCAGCCCAGTCTGCATCTCTTCACCGCCATCATTCTGACCGGCACGGCGATGCCGGCGTGGTCGGCCGACGCCTCGAACGAGCGAAAATCCAAGTTCCAACAGCCAAGCGAGAACACCATGCAGCAGCATCCCTATGTCGGAATGTGGGTCACCGACGACGGCGGCGTCCGACACGAACTCCTGCCCGACAATCGTTACGACGAGGCCCGCGGAAGCCGGGAGAGCGCCTATCGCGGACGCTACGAAGTCACCGGAACACATATCGAATACTGGGACGATACGGGCTTCACTGCCGACGGCGATTTCGTCGACGACAACACGCTCCATCATGGCGGCATGGTGCTTCGCCGCAAATGACCCGCCCGCACACCGAAAAGGCCGCATAGGACGGCCGGAAAGGATGACGACCATGTCTTCCACCACACCCATCTGGTTTATCACCGGTGCATCATCCGGCCTCGGCCGGGCACTCGCCGAAGCGGTCCTGGCACGCGGTTGGCGCGCTGCCATTACGGCGCGCAGGCCCGATACGCTCGGCGATCTCTCGGCAGCGCATGGGGAGCGGGCGCTGGCCCTCGCCCTCGACGTGACGGATGGCCGCTCCGTCGCTGCTGCGGTCCGCGACGCCGAGGCGCATTTCGGCGCCATCGATGTCCTCGTCAACAACGCCGGCTACGGATATCTCTCGGCAATCGAGGAGGGCGAGGATGCCGAGATCCGCGCTCAGTTCGAGACCAATGTCTTCGGCTTGATCGCCGTTACCAAAGAGGTTCTGCCCGGCATGCGCTCACGCCGGCAGGGGCATATCTTCAACGTCTCCTCGCTTGGCGGGCTCGTGGCCTTCGCCGCTACCGGCTACTACCACGCCACCAAGTTTGCGGTCGAAGCCCTGTCGGAATCGCTGGCTCATGAGGTCGGGCCGCTTGGCATCCGCGTGACGATCCTGGAGCCCGGCGGCTTCCGCACGGATTGGGCCGGCCGCTCGATGGTCGAATCCAGAACAATCATCGAAGACTATGCCGAGACCGCCGGCAAGCGGCGCCAGGCCACCCGCTCAATCTCCGGCAAGCAGCCGGGCGATCCCGCGCGCGCGGCAAGCGCAATCATATCGGCCTTCGAGGCGGGCGAACCGCCGCTGCGCCTGCTGCTCGGGGCAGCTTCCCTGAAGATCGCCCGCGATCGGCTCGATACGCTGCGCTCCAATTTCGATGCCTGGGCGGAGACAACGCTCAGCGCCGATTTTCCGAACTGATCGCCTCGAATATCCTCAACCTGCTCATGGAGCTTCAAATGTCTGATATCGACGGAAAAGTCATTGCCATCACCGGAGCCAGCAGCGGCATCGGAGAGGCCACGGCAAAAGTGCTGGCCGCTGCCGGCGCGCAGATCGTGATCGGCGCACGCCGCAGCGACCGCCTGGAGGCGCTCGCCGGCGAAATCGAAATCAAGGGCGGGACGGTGCGCCTGCGAAAGCTTGACGTCACCGACCGTTCCCAAGTCGAAGCATTTGCCGGTTTTGCCAGATCCGAGTTCGGTCGGCTTGATGTCATCGTCAACAATGCCGGTGTGATGCCGCTTTCGCCGCTCGACGCGCTCAAGGTCGAGGAGTGGGACCGGATGGTCGACGTCAACATCAAGGGCGTCCTCTACGGCATCGCGGCCGCTCTTCCGATCATGAAGGCACAGGGATCGGGGCAGATCATCAACCTGTCCTCGATCGGCGGCCACAGCGTCTCGCCGACGGCCGCCGTCTATTGCGCGACGAAATACGCGGTACGGGCAATCTCGGATGGACTGCGACAGGAGACAAATCGCATCCGCGTCACCGTCATTTCTCCCGGCACGACGACCTCGGAACTGGCCGAGACGATCACCGATCCGACCGCGCGGGATGCGATGAAGGCTTTCAGGGCCATCACCATCAGCCCGGAAGCCGTCGCCAATGCGATCCTCTACGCCATCAGCCAGCCCGATGACGTCGATGTCAGCGAGATCATCATCCGGCCGACGGCCAGCCCGCATTGAGCTGCCGGCATCTCGCCTAAAAACCCAGCGATTGCTGGGCGGGCGGCGGCGGGGCGAGGCTGACGCCTTCGAGCTCCAACATGCGGGCCTTCGATGACGAACCGCCGGGAGCGGAGAAGCCGCCGATCTTGCCGCCGGCGGCCAGCACCCTGTGGCAGGGAATGATCAGCGCAACCGGGTTTTTCGCCATCGCCTGCCCGACATCGCGGGCCGCTTCCGGCCCGACCCCAAGCTCCTTCGCCAGCGCGCCGTATGTGGTCGTGCTGCCCCAGCCGACACGCCTTGCCGCCGCGTAGATATCCCGGAAGAAGGCATCCTGACCGGCAAGATCGAGTTCGACTCCGGAAAAATCTGTTTCCTCGCCTTGGAAATAGCGCTTTACGGCCGCGACCGTCTCCAGCACCTCAGGCGTCGGGGCGCCGGGTTGGGCATCCGGCAGGCGGCGCAGCAGCAGCCGTTCGGTCGCTTCCGCGGTTTTCGTCGGCAATTGGAAACGGGCGATGCCGGCGTCGCTCCAGGCGATGCCGCAGAAGCCGCCGGCGGTTTCGAAGATGAGATAGTGATGTATCGTCTCGGCCATGACACGGCCTCCGCGTTTTCGATTAACACCAAAATCGTACGGAGCGACCGCTGTTTCAACCCGTTTCTTGCGCGTATGTTCTTTTTTCGTTCTTGATTTTCCATTTTGCCGGAATATCGTTCATTGCTCTTGAAACGATGAGGTGGTCATGACGACCTGACAGCTCATGAACCTGTTTTCCTTCGATTTCGGCTATGGCCAAAAGTCCGCTGGGGCGGACTGATCGCAACGATGTCCACCGACCGTGGCTTGCGCGAGCCGGATTTCCGCGCATAAAACTCGGAAAAGCTGTTCGATTGCAAGCGAGACAAAAACATGGACGTTTCGGAGATCATTATCCCGGGCGATACGCCGGGAACGGAGTGGCGGCTGCCGGTGCTGCGTTTTGTGGGCCGTGATCCGAAGGCTCCGAAGGCCTATATCCAGGCGGCGCTTCACGCCGGCGAGCTGCCGGGAACGGCGCTTCTGCATTTCCTTTGCGAACGTCTGCGGCGAGCGGAAAGCGAAGGCGCGGTCGCCGGCGACATCACCATCGTGCCGCAGGCCAACCCGATCGGCGCGGCGCAATCGCATTTCGGCGAATTGCAGGGCCGTTTCGATCTCGGTTCCCGCACCAATTTCAACCGGGATTTTCCGCTGATCAGCGCCACCGATCGCGCAATGCTGGCGGAAGATCTCAATCATTATCCGGCTACCGACCAACTGAAGCGGCAACTCCTGGACATGGCGCTCGGCGCCGATCTCGTCCTCGATCTGCACTGCGACGACGAATCGCTGCAATATGCCTATATCGATGAGGCCTTCTGGCCGGAGGCAGCCGATCTTGCCGCCGCGCTCGACATGGAGGCGGTGCTGCTTTCGGATGGCGAAAGCTCGGCCTTCGAGGAGGCCGTCGGATTCGCATGGAAATATGCAATTCCCGGTGAACGACAATCCCGGCTGCCGGGCAAGCTTTCGGTCACGGTCGAGCTGCGCGGCAAGCGCGACGTCGATCCGCTGACGGCGAAGCGGGATGCTGAGGGGCTCTGGCGTTTCCTCGCCGCACGGGTGATCGTCAGCGACGACAGAATGGCGCCGGCCGTGTTTGCCGGTCCCGCCGTGCCGCTCGACAATGTCGAGATCATTCGCGCTCCCGAGGGCGGCGCCGTGCTCTTCCATCGCACGATCGGCGACAGGGTCGCGGAGGGCGAACTTCTGGCAACGATCGTCACCCGGCCCGGTCAGCCTGACGGCAGCATCGACCTGCATGCGCCGCAAGACGGGCTGATCCTGACCCGAACCTCGGATCGGCTGGTGCGCCGGCGCGGCGACCTGATGAAGATCGTCTGCGCCAGGCCGAGCAAGTCCGCACGCAAGGCCGGCACGCTGGAGAGTTGAGCAAGCACTGCCCGGGATAAATGCCGGGCGGCATTTGCGCCGGCTCTGGCGCATGCTATCCCGCTGCCATCACAGGGAGACCGATCGGGCATGGCCGTCACCATTTATGGGATCAAGAATTGCGACACGATGAAAAAAGCCCGCAGCTGGCTGGAAGAACACGGCGTCGCCTATGAGTTTCACGATTATAAGGCGTTCGGCATCGACCGCGCCCATCTCGAAGCCTGGATCGACGAGGCCGGCCTCGATACGGTGCTCAACCGCGCCGGCACCACCTTTCGCAAACTGCCCGATGCCGAGCGCGAGAATCTGAGCCGGGAAAAGGCGATCTCGCTGATGCTCGACCAGCCGTCGATGATCAAGCGGCCGGTGCTGGAGACGGAAGGCAAGCTGGCGATCGGCTTCAAGCCGGAGAATTACGCGGATATGTTCGGGCGCTGAGCAATGTCCAAGACCACGCGCGCGACACAGGTTCTTTCCCAGGCAGGCGTCGCCTTCACCATCCACACCTATGATTATGACCCGGGCGCGGAGCGCGTCGGGCTGCAGGCGGCGGAAGCCCTGGGTGAGGCGCCGCAGCGGGTGCTGAAGACGCTGATGGCCGAGGTGGACGGCAAGCCGGTCTGCGTTGTCGTGCCGTCGGATCGCGAAGTCAGCATGAAGAAGCTCGCCAGCGCCTTTCACGGCAAGTCGGCCAATATGATGAAGCCGGCCGATGCCGAGCGGCTGACCGGCTACCATGTCGGCGGCATCAGCCCCTTCGGCCAGAGGAAGGCCGTGCCGACGGCGATCGAGGAGACTGCTCTCGCCGAAGCGCTCGTCTATATCAATGGCGGACAGCGCGGGCTGCAGGTGCGGCTTGATCCAAAGGATGCCCTGAAGGCATTGAAAGCGGTCGGTGCGTCATTGATCGCCTGATCAGAGGAAACGGGCGAGCAGACCGGAAATCGCCTTCGCCTCGTCTTCGGCAAGCTTGCTGCCGACATGGGTCTCGATCGCTGCGGCATAGACAGTCCACATCTGCGCGCGAAGGGTTCGGCCGGCATCGGTAATCAGAACCCAGCGCCCGCGGCCATCCCCAGCGAAGACTTCGCGCCGGACCAAGCCCTCTCTTTCCAGCCGGTCGATCAGCCGCGAAAGATTATACTGCGCCAGCAGGGTCCGCTCCTCGATCTCGTAGGGCCGCAGCTTGCCGTCCTTCGAGCGCGCCAGTTCCCATAGCACGTCATACCAGGCAAGCGGCGGCATGCCGGCCGCTTTCAGATCGGCTTCGATTGCGGCGAGCAGCCGTTCGCGAGCGCGGATGATGCTGGTCCAGGCAGAGGTGGCGGCTTCGCTCGGCTTCGGTGTCTTTTCCATCATAGATGCAGATACATTTATCTTGCGCAAAGCCGCAAGCGCCATTATATGCAAATGCATCTATTAAACAGCGAGGAGACGTTCATGAGCAAGCTTACCCTCATCAGCCATCATCTCTGCCCCTATGTGCAACGCGCCGCGATCGCACTTCGCGAAAAGGGTGTTCCCTTCGAGCGCATCAACATCGACCTTGCGAACAAGCCGGACTGGTTCCTTGAGATCTCGCCGCTCGGCAAGGTGCCGCTGCTCAGAATCGAGGAACAGGATGGCGGCGAGGCCATCCTCTTCGAAAGCAGCGTCATCTGCGAATATCTGGAGGAGACGCAGGCGGGATCTGCCCTGCATCCTGCCGATCCGCTTGCCCGCGCCCGCCATCGCGGCTGGATGGAATTCGGCTCGTCCGTGCTTTCCGATCTCTGGGGCTATGAAACGGCCACGGAGGTAGAACAGCTGGAGGCCAAGCGCAAGGCGCTCATCGCGAAGTTCACGACGCTAGAAGGAGCACTCGCGGATGGACCTTATTTTTCCGGTAGCAGCTTCAGCCTCGTCGATGCCGTCTTCGCGCCGATCTTTCGGTATTTCGATGTTTTCGACAGGCTGGGAGATAGCGGCATCTTCGAGGGGCTCGAGCGGGTGACGCGCTGGCGGAGCGCACTCCGCGAACGCCGGAGCGTGCAGGTCGCCGTCGGCGAAGATTATCCGCAGCGGCTGATGGAGTTCCTCGACAAGCACAATTCGATCCTGCTCAGGCTGCCTGTCGCCGCCTGAGACATCAGGCTGAAACTGGTCGGGCATCTCGCCCGGCCGCTTTCAAATCGGCAGCTCTGTGCTTCATTTTCGCCGCAAACGGGTCTAAGCCTTTCAACCTCTAGCGTCGATGACAGAAGGCAGGTTGAACCATGACTTTCATGCCCCATAGCCAAAACACCGTTGATCCCGTCAAGCTGGAGAAGCTCGCGGAAGTCGCCGTCAAGGTCGGTTTGCAACTGCAGAAGGGCCAGGACCTGGTGATCACCGCGCCTGTTGTGGCGCTGCCGCTTGTGCGCCTCATCACCAAACACGCTTATCAGGCCGGCGCCGGGCTGGTGAGCGCCTTCTACTCCGACGAGGAAACGACGCTGGCGCGCTTCCAATATGGCAGCGACGAGAGCTTCGACCGCGCCTCCGACTGGCTCTACGAGGGCATGGCCAAGGCCTATGCCAACGGAGCGGCCCGTCTGGCGGTCGCCGGCGACAATCCGATGCTGCTTTCCGAACAGGATGCCGGCAAGGTCGGCCGCGCCAATCGCGCCACATCAACCGCCTATAAGCCGGCGCTGGAAAAGATCTCGAATTTCGACATCAACTGGAACATCGTCTCCTATCCCAACCCCTCCTGGGCCAAGGTGGTCTTCCCCGACGACCCGGAGCCGATCGCGATCGCCAAGCTCGCCAAGGCGATCTTTGCCGCCTCGCGTGTCGATGTCAGCGACCCCGTCGCCGCCTGGGCGGAGCACAATGCCAATCTCGCCAAGCGCTCCGCCTGGCTGAACGGCGAGCGCTTCGCCTCGCTGCATTTCAAGGGGCCGGGCACCGATCTGACGGTCGGCCTCGCCGACGGACATGAATGGCACGGCGGCGCCTCCACCGCGAAGAACGGCATTACCTGCAATCCGAATATTCCGACCGAAGAGGTGTTCACCACGCCGCATGCATTGCGGGTCGAAGGTCATGTCTCGAGCACCAAACCGCTGTCGCACCAGGGCACGCTGATCGACAATATCCAGGTGCGCTTCGAAGGCGGGCGGATCGTCGAAGCCAAGGCGTCACGCGGCGAAGAGGTCTTGAACAAGGTGCTCGATACCGATGACGGCGCGCGCCGGCTCGGCGAAGTGGCGCTCGTGCCGCATTCCTCGCCGATCTCGGCGAGCGGCATCCTGTTCTACAACACGCTGTTCGACGAAAACGCCTCGTGCCACATCGCGCTCGGCCAGTGCTATTCCAAGTGCTTCCTCAACGGCGCGACCCTGAGCCAGGAGCAGATCAAGGCGCAGGGCGGCAATTCCAGCCTGATCCACATCGACTGGATGATCGGCTCCAACAAGGTCGATATCGACGGCATCACACCGGACGGCTCGCGGGTTCCGGTGATGCGGCAGGGCGAATGGGCCTGAGCGGCATCATCGTGCGCTGACTGAGCCAGACGCCGGCAAGCACCAGGGCGAAACCGGCGATCTGCACCGGCGTCAGGCTCTGGCCGAGCGCCAGCCAGCCGAGCAGGGTCGCGACCACAGGGCTCAGAAAGCCTAGCGAGGAGACCGCCGAAGGCTCGATGCGCGACAGACCGCGGAACCAGAGCAGATAGGTGAAGGCTGCGCCGATCAGACCCAGATAGGCAATGCCGACGATGTTTGCGATGCTCGGCGCCGGCAGCGCTGGTTCGAGGAAGAGCGCAAAGGGCACCAAGAGAATGCCGCCTGCCGTCAGTTGCCAAGCGGTGAAGGTGAGGTTCGAAACCGGCGGCGCCCAGCGCCGTGACAGCACGGTGCCGAACGCCATCGAGACGGCGCCGGCGAGACCGGCTGCGACACCCACGAGATCGAGGCTCGCCTTGGGCGTCAACACCAGCAGTCCGACGCCGACCATACCGGCGAGACCGGCCAGGACGGCAAGCGGCCGGACCGGCTTGCCGAGGAAAAGCCGCGACAGGGCAACGACGATCAGCGGCTGAACGGCACCGACGGTTGCGGCAACGCCGCCCGGCAGCCGGTAGGCGGAGACGAACAGCATCGCCCAGAAGAACGAGAAGTTCAACGCACCGAGAAGGAAGGCGCGGCCCCACCAGACGCCCGTCGGCAGCTTCCGAACAATCAGCAGCAGAAGCAGGCCCGCCGGCAGGGCGCGCAGCAGAGCAACCGTCAACGGATAGCCCTGGGGCAGGAAGGATGTGGTGACGAAATAGGTGCTGCCCCAGATGGCGGGGGCGATAGCGGTCGTCAGCACGTCGGTGAGATAGCGCGAATTTGTCTTCATCCAAAGAATCTCTACTTCAAGATAAATTCGAACATAGCGCAATTTATCTTGACGTCAAGGTATGCGATGGTATCCATCCCCCATGGGTGAAGCGAAGCAAGATCATGTCGACCGGATTCTGGCGCAGTGGCGGCGCGAGCGGCCGGACCTCGACGTCGAACCGATGGGCATTCTCGGACGGCTGAAGCGCCTCGGCACCCATCTCGGCCGCGAAATCGAGGCCGTTCTCATGCAGCACGGGCTTTCCACCTCTGCTTTCGACGTGCTGGCCACACTTCGCCGCTCCGGCACACCTCATCGGCTTTCGCCGGGCGAGCTCCTTGAGATGACGATGGTCAGCTCCGGCACAATGACGAACCGGATCGACCAGTTGGAGAAGGCGGGCCTGGTCGAGCGCATCGTCAATCCGCAGGATCGGCGCAGCGTGCTGATCGCGCTGACCGAAAAGGGGCTTGCGACCGTCGAAGAGGCGGTCGGCGCCCATGTCGCCAATCAGCAGCGGCTGACGCGCAACCTGACGGCCGGGGACAGGGCCGAATTTGACCGGCTGCTGAAGAAGTTCCTCGCGGATTTCGAATAGTCAAATGGCGGCGAGCGCCTTGCGGACACGCTCCAGATGCGCCTTGCGCCTGGCTTCCGTGGCGCGGTCCATGTCATGCAGGCTCAGCATGCGGAAGACGAGCTTTTTCGAACAGAAGCTGGCGATACCGCGCTTCAGCAGGCGGCGGACGGGATTGCCCATATAGAAATGCACCAGCCACCATGGCGAGCCCGTCGTCGTCAGCGCATAGAGCAGCCTGATATTGGTGAGCTCCGGCACGATCCGGCCGCCGGCGGCATCATGCGTGAAGGCCACACCCGGCGCGAAGACGCGGTCGAAGAAGCCTTTCAGGATGGCTGGGAAATTGAACCACCACTGCGGAAAGACGAGGACGAGACCATCGGCCGCCTTCAGCCGGGCCACCATGTCGGCCACATCAGAGGTGCCGTAGGGCATATCGAAGTAAGCACGGCGCTCGGCTTCGGAGAGGCGTGGATCGAAATTCTGAGCGTAGAGATCGACGAGGTCGACGGCATGGCCGGAGGCTTCCAGGGCTTCGCGAGCCGTGCGTGCCACCGAGGCGGCAAAACTTTCCGGCAGCGGATGGGCAAGCACCAGCAGGATCCGCATCGTTAGAACAGGCTTCCCTGCTTCGTCGGCTCCGCCGGTTTTGTGCTGCGCTTCTTGGTGCCGCCAGGCGGAGTGCCGCCTTCCGTGGTCATAGCCCCAATACGGCCGTCGGCAAATTCGATGGCGATGCCCATGCCGGCGGAGAGTGCGGCCGCTTGCGAGACCGGCCTGTTGTCCTCATCGCGAATGACGGCGTAGCCGCGCTTCAGCACGTTCTTGTAGGAGAGCGACTGCAGCACGCGATCCTGCGCCGAGAGCTCGGCGCGGGCGCGCGTCAGCTGGTGGCGGATCGCCGTATCGGCATGGCGGGAAAGATTGCCGAGACGTTCGCGGGAGCGGCCGGTTTGCGCTTTCAACCGTGCCGGCAGCGAAGCAAGGATCGCCTCGGCACGCTCGACACGCGATGTCGAGCGGTCGATCAGCCGCTCGACCATGCGCTCGGCCCGCACCATCCGCTCGTTCAACATCTGGCGGCGCTCGGCAAGGCGACCGGAAAGAAGGTCCGGGCGCAGATGTGTGGCGACGCGCTCGAAGCCGCGGCGCTTGTTGATCGTATTGAGCTCCAGTCCGCGGCCGAGGCTGGCCGCCGCCTCGTCGAAGCGGCGGCGCGGCAAGGCGAGAAGCTGATCGAGCGAGGGCAATGCCCGCATCAGACTACGGACGGACTGGCGGCGCTGATCCATCTGCCGGTTCATACAGCCCTGCAGGCGCGCGGCAAGCGCCGCAGCCTGCGCCTCGAGCTCCGCCTTGACGGGCACGGCCATTTCCGCCGCCCCGGTCGGCGTCGGAGCGCGGACATCGGCGGCATAGTCGATCAGCGTCCAGTCGGTCTCGTGGCCGACGGCCGAGATCAGCGGTATGCGGCTTTCGGCCGCTGCGCGCACGACGATTTCGTCGTTGAAACTCCAGAGATCTTCCAGGCTGCCGCCGCCGCGCGCGACAATCAGCACATCCGGGCGGGGGATGGCGCCGGCGGGCTCCAGCGCATTGAAGCCGCGAATAGCGTTCGCCACCTCCTCGCCGGATCCCTCCCCCTGGACCTTCACCGGCCAGACGAGAACATTCACGGGAAACCGGTCGGAGATGCGGTGAAGGATGTCGCGGATGACGGCGCCGGTCGGCGAGGTGACGACGCCGATCACATGCGGCATGAAGGGCAGCCGCTTCTTGCGAGCGGCATCGAACAAGCCCTCGGCGCCGAGCCTGCGTTTACGCTCCTCGATCAGCGCCATCAGCGCGCCGGCCCCTGCCGGCTCCAGCATCTCGATGACGATCTGATATTTCGAGGAGCCGGGAAAGGTGGTGACCTTGCCGGTGGCGATCACCTCCATGCCTTCCTCGGGGCGGAACTTCAGCCGCGAGAAAGTGCCCTTCCAGATAACGGCGTCGATACGGGCGCGATCGTCCTTCAGCGCGAAATAAGCGTGGCCGGAGGAGTGCGGACCGCGATAACCGGATATTTCGCCGCGCACGCGAACCTGGTCGAAAGCGGTTTCGACGGTGCGCTTGATCGAGCCGGAAAGCTCCGAAACCGAATATTCGGCAAGGTTGGTCGGCGAATCGCTGTCGAAGAGGTTGCTCATCCCTCCTTTCTATTTCCATTGGCGGGAAACGGGAAGGTCGCGACCGCAGGAGAGACCCGTTTTCCCGACTGCTGAACCGTTGGCGTGGCAAAGTCATCGCCGTTCCATCAAGATTCATGCCCTAGGCGTTGCGTGCATGCGATCGTTGCAGCAGCAAGAATGACAAGAAAAACGGGAAAATTCGCTTCGCCGGGGAACGCATAGATAAAAAGCGCGTTTTACCCGAAAGGGATTGCTAACCACCGCAATACAAAGGATTTTCAGCCCAGAGAGCCGGTAAATCTTTGTTAGTTGGCGCTTCCTATGCTTCCCCTCGTTCTCTCTGGGAAGGTGCTGAAATGATTATTCTCACAGCAGCAGCATTGGGCATCAGCGCCGGGTTAATGCGCTCGGCCGCCAGCATCGCGTTGGTGGCCGCGCTGATCGGAATGAGCTTCACGCTGGCGGCGATAACCTCGCCGGGGCCGGTTTCACTTCTGGCGCTTGTTTACGCCATTCTCGGCTACAATGGTGGTCTTATCCTCTTCGTGCTCGGGCTTTATGCCAGCGACCGTCTGCGGGCCGTCCGCACGTCTCACTGACGTCAGCGCAACATCAGGCTGTCGGCGTCAATTCGCCGTCGGCCGGTAACGGAAGAACTGGACGCCCGTATCCGGCACCTTCGCCAGCGGTTCCAGATAGGGCGGAATATTCCCCTTGCCGAGTTCGGCATAGAGCCCATCCGGCTTCAGTTTAGCGAGTTCGCGCGTCTGCAGGTCCTTCGGGCAGAAGGCAAGCGTCGTGACACCGGCCCCCTTCAGGAAGGCTTCCGCCTCCTGCGGCTTTGCCAGGCCGATATGCATTTCCGTCAGCATGCCACCCTGATCGCGATGATAGGGGGCGGAGAGAACCCGATTCTGCGTAAAGCGGAGGATCGGCACACCCATTTCCGATGGCGCGGAGACCAGGCCCAGCGGGAGTTCGGCAAGCGATGCCAGCGCCTCTTTCGATGTGCAGGAAAGCGCCTTTGTCGGCTCCGCCGCCTTCTGCGCATCGTTCTCCATCTGCATTGAAACAAGCCCGCCGCCGACGGCCCAGACGGCCGGAACGCTTGCGAGTACGGTCATCACATAGACGAAGGCGACGGCGACATTCTCGCTGTCGCTGTTGGAGATGCGCCTGACATCGATGATCAGCAGGGCGAGCGGCAGGATCGAAAGCAGGTTCGAGAAAGTAGCGCCACGCACCTGGACCAGCGCGATCGCCCAGCTCGTGGCGAGCAGAAAGAGCAGGACCAGGTGGATCTGCACGCGGTCGCGCCGAATGAGGCGAAAGATGCAGACAGCAATGCCGAAGAGACCTGCCGCGTAGAAGGCGCCGACCGAGGTGGGATCGGTGCGCGCCAGCGCCAGGAGCGATTGGGCTTCCGAAATATGCCGCAGCCAGAGTTCGACCAGCATCGGATCGAGACTGCCCAACGGATCGCTCAGGCATTGCGGTGCGATGACGATCGCCGCACCGAGAACGCCGGCGCCGACAAAGGCGAGTGCGGCAAAGCGCAAGGGCCGACGCAAGCCGCTCGCGAAAACGGCCGAAAACAACAGGAGGCCGCTGCCGATCGCCGCCAGACTGTAATAGCCGAGCGAGAGATTGTCGCAGGTGACCATCGAATAGAGCCGAGGCGGCACCGTTGCGAAGAAAAGAATGTTGATCGCAATCGTCAGCGACAGCCCGAAGGCCCGGGCGGGGATGGCGAAATTCTCGCCTTCCCATGCCCAGAGCAGGGCGACCGTGAGGCAGACGACAGCGACGAAAGGGGTGGTCTCGGCGCCGATGGCGATGGCGACAGCCGCCGCAACGCCGGCGACTGCGTAACTCCAACCGCGACGCTCGCGATCCACGAGCATCGCCACCATCGTCGCGACCAGCGCCAGCTGCGCATTGTGATGATCGATGGCGCCCGGAGCGAAGCGGTTTCCGGTGTAGATCGCCGGAGCGGTGAGACCGAGAGCGATATGCATGCCGGCAACCCCGCCGATCCGCCGGCCCGCCACGCCCATGGCGAGCATGGCAGGAACGATGAGCGATACGGGCCAGACGGCGAGCGCCAGCGCCTCGGCGGTTTCACGCGGCGCAAACAGCCCGAAAAACCGGATCAGCGAAGCGATCGGCAGGTCGATCAGCCTCGACCAATGCATCAGCGTACCGCCGGCAAGGCCGAGACGATATTGCATCAGATCGAACCAGCCTTGGCCGGCAAGAAAATCGCGAACCTCGACGAGACGCATGCCGTCGTCATTGTCGGGACCAACATAATCGGTGGCGCCGGAGAATTTGGTAACAAGGATAACGGCGGCGAGGATAACACTATAGGCAATGACAGCCGGCCAGAGACGCGTCATGAGGCCCCCGAGCCGACTCCTGCGGGCGGCGGTCACGGCGGATGCATCAGCGATCGGCTGCACGGCGTTCATCGTGGTTAGCGCTTCGTTTCCAGATGGCCGAACCTTAGCGGGCGCCGATCAAGAAAGTGTAAAGCCGTCTTCGACCGCAGCCGATTTCGCCTGCGTCATAGCGTCTTATTAACGCTGCGTGATTTAGGCTGGTAACGGCTTTTCAGTGTAACGAGTAGAGTCATGGCCCGAACGCTTACCGATCACCCGGACATTGCCGTCCTGCTTCCCTGCTATAATGAAGCTGCGACGATCGGCGCTGTGGTGCAGGGGTTCCGGGCGACGCTGCCGGATGCGGCGATCCACGTCTACGACAATAATTCCACCGACGGCACCGCGCTGCAGGCGATGCTGGCCGGAGCGCATGTCGTGCGCGAGCGGCGCCAGGGCAAGGGACACGTGGTGCGCCGCATGTTCGCCGACATCGAGGCAGACATCTACATCATCGCCGACGGCGACGGAACCTATGCACCCGGCGATGCCGAGGAACTGGTGCGGACGCTTCTCACCGAGCGTGCCGACATGGTTGTGGGAACCCGGCGCGGCGTGCACGCCGATGCCGGCCGTCAGGGCCATGCGCTTGGCAACCGGCTTTTCAATCTGCTCTACCGGATGATCTTCGGCCCTGACTTCACCGATATCTTTTCCGGCTATCGCGCTTTTTCGCGCCGCTTCGTCAAGAGCTTCCCGGCGGTATCCGGCGGCTTCGAGATCGAAACCGAGATGTCGGTGCATGCCTCCCGACTGAAACTGCCGGTGAGCGAACTGGAACTCGATTATGGCCGCCGCCCGGAAGGCTCGCACTCCAAGCTTTCGACGTTCCGCGACGGCGGAAAAATCCTCTGGATGTTCGCAATGCTGATGAAGGAAACCCGGCCCTTCGCCTTCTTCAGCGCGATCAGCGCCGTCTTCATGCTGACGAGCCTCGGCTTCATGACGCCGGTGCTGGCGGAGTATTTCGACACGGGCCTCGTCAGCCGCATGCCGACCTGGGTGCTGTCGATGGCGCTGATGATGATCTCCTTCATGCTTTTTACCGCCGGCGTCATCCTGGATTCCGTGGCCCGGGCCCGGGCCGAGCAGCTTCGCATCCATTATATGAACCTGGAGACCCCAAGTGCGGCCAAACTGCCTGATCGCGAGCCAGCGCCGGCGTTGCGCCGGGGCCGTGGCAAGGCGGATGCCGCGTGAAGAAGCTCATCCGTTTTGCGATTGCCGGCGGCATCGGCTTTCTCGTCGATGCCGGTGTGCTGTCGGCGGTACTCGATCTGACGCCGCTCGGCCCCTTCGTGGCGCGGCTCATCGCGATCGCCCTCGCAATGGCGTCAACCTGGGTCTTCAACCGGAACTTCACATTCGATCGCTCGGGCCGCTCGCTCGCCGTGGAAGGCTTCCGCTACGGCTCGGTCGGAGTCACGGCGGCGCTCGTCAATTACGGGCTTTATTCGGCACTGCTGCTTTCGCTGCCGGGGCTTCAGCCGCTTGCGGCGATGGTGGTCGCCAGTATCGCCGCAATGGTCTTCAGCTTCTTCGGCTATTCGCGCTTCGTCTTCCGCGCGTGATTATCAGACCGCCTCCCAGCCATCCTTCTCGCTGGCGCGATAGATCGCATCGATGACCTTCTGGTTCAGCTTCGAATTTTCCAGCGTAACGATCTCTTCCTTGCCGTTCTCTACGGCCCGAGCGAAAGCCTCGACCTCGCGCCTGTACTGGCGGCTGTCCTGGAAGCGGAAGATGCGCGATTCATTGTGGCTGCGATCAGCCAGTTCGATCTCTTCCGGCCCCCAACGATTGGCGTTGAACGGCGACTTGACCTCGATGTAACCGTTGGTACCGTGAAAAACCATGATCTGGCGGTTGGCCATCTGCGTCGAGATATAGAAGCTCAGCTCGAAATCATCGAAGTCGGCTTTGACGCTCGAATAGATATCGGTGCCGAAATCCGGATCGCGCTCGGTAATCGCCTGAATCCGAAGCGGCTCCTTGCCGGTGGAAAAGCGCGTGCTCATGACGGGGTAGACGCCGATATCGGGAAGGCCGCCACCGCCGAGCTCGGGAATGTTGCGCATGTTGGAGGCATCGCGATTGAAATAGGTGAAGGCGCCCTGCACATGCCGGAGCGAGCCGATCGCGCCCTCATCGATCAGCGAGCGCACCTTCTGCCAGACCGGCGAATAGGTGATCATATAGGCTTCCGTGACCACCACCTTATTGCGGTCGCGCGCGGCGATCACCGCGTCGATATCGCCGGCCTTCAGGGCCAGCGGCTTTTCGCAGAGCACATGCTTGCCGGCATCGGCTGATTTGATCGACCACTCGATGTGCTGCGAGGTCGGCAGCGGGATATAGACGGCGTCGATGACGTCGGAGGCCAGCATCTCCTCGTAAGAGCCGAAGGCATGCGGCACGGAGAAGCGATCGGCCATCTCCCTTGCTCGCGCCAGATCGCGGCTGGCAATCGCCGTGACGACGCAATTTTCCGCGTCCTGGATGGCGGGAACGACATTGTCGCGGCCGATCTTCGCCGTTGAAATGATACCGAAACGCAGCATGTGCGAGCCTCCCAAAACCAATGTCGCGCACCATATTCAGGCCTCCGCCGCGACGCAATGGCGCGACATGAAATTGCGGAAGCCGGGTTTGCCTGCCGCCGGGATCGCGCTAACTTGGCCAGACGGCGTTCTGCCGTATCCGCGATTCAATACAGCCTTTTATATTTCACCCATTTTGGAGAGCCTATGGAAATGCGCCGGCTTGGGAAAACAGGCCTTTCGGTCGCGCCGATCGTGATCGGCGGCAATGTCTTCGGCTGGACGGCCGACGAGAAAACATCCTTCGCCATCCTCGATGCCTTTTTCGATGCCGGGCTCAACACGATCGATACGGCGGACGTCTATTCCGCATGGGTTCCCGGCAACAAGGGCGGCGATTCCGAGGAGATCATCGGACGCTGGCTGAAACAGGCGCGGATCTCCCGCGACAAGGCCGTCATCGTCACCAAGGTCGGCTCGGACATGGGCCAGGGAAAGACGCTCAAGGCGAGCTACATTCTGGCGGCAGTCGAGGCGTCGCTGCGCCGGCTGCAGACAGACTATATCGATCTCTATCTCACCCATTGGCCGGATGCCGACACGCCGCATGAGGAGACACTCGGCGCCTTTGCGAAGCTGAAGCAGCAGGGCAAGATCCGCGCCATCGGCTGCTCGAACTATGATGCCGATCTGCTCCAGGCGTCCTTCGACGCAGCCGAGAAAGCCGGCCTGCCGCGATACGACGCGCTGCAACCGGAGTATAATCTTTACCAACGCGCCAGTTTCGGAGGGCCGCTTGCCGATCTCTGCATCCGTCAGGATATCGGCGTCATCACCTATTTCGGCCTTGCCGCCGGCTTTCTCACCGGCAAATACCGCAGCAAGGCCGACACGCAGGGACGGGCGCGCGAAGGCCGTGTTTCGCAATATCTTGACGCCAAGGGACTGCGCATTCTCGCCGCGCTCGACAAGGTGTCTGCCGAGACCGGCGCCAAGCCGGCGGAAATCTCGCTTGCCTGGCTCTTGCGCAAGAAAGGCGTGACGGCGCCGATCGCCAGCGCGACCAGCCTGTCACAGCTCGAAAGCCTGGTGAAGTCTGCGACACTTTCCCTTTCCAACGACGCAATGGCGCTGCTCGACGAAGCCGGCGCTGAAAGAACAGAGCAATGACCGCAACGATACGTGATGCCCGCTCCGAGGATGAAGCCCGCTGGCGCGAACTCTGGGCCGCCTATCTCGCCTTTTACGAGGTGACCGTCGATGCCGATATCACCGACCAGACATGGCGCCGGGTCTTCGATCCGGCCTCGGCGATCGCGATGCGCGTCGCCGAGATCGATGGCAGGATTATGGGCTTTGCTCTTTTCCTGACGCATGAGGGCACCTGGATCCGCGGCAGGGACTGCTATCTCGAAGACCTCTTCGTCGATCCCGATGCGCGCGGCAAGGGCGTCGGCCGGGCGCTGCTGGACGATCTCGTCGCGCTCTGCAAGGCGAAGGGTTGGTCGCGGCTCTATTGGCATACGAGCGAGCAGAACAAGACGGCCCGCGCGCTCTACGACAGCTATGTCGAAAGCGACGGCCACATCCGTTATCGCATCAGTTTCTGAGTGGGGGAAATCCCTCATAGGAAGCAGCGTGGTCACCCTCCCAGTTCGCCATGCCCGGCTTCGTCAGGATGCCGCGCGGCCTGACATAGCTCTGGATCACCCGCTTCGGCCTTTCGTGCCATTGGATATTGAAGGCCCAGAGCTTCGGAAAGAAGCAGAGCGAGGCGTAGGGCAGGTGGTCGTGGATCCACCAGGCGAGCCGCTGCCAGTCGCTTTCATCGCGATAGCGGTCGATCACCCACGGCACGGCAATGCAGACGGCGGCGCCCATGCAGTCGTCGAAGTCCCTGAGATCCCAGATGTGATGCGCAGCCGTGGCGGCATTGGTGGAACAGTTCAGATTGTTCGCGTTGCCGAAGCGGTTGACTTCGGGCGAGCGGTAGCCGGAGCGGATGTGCAGACGCCCGAACGTCGCTTCCAGCGGCTCCAGCAGTTCCTCGCAAAGTCTTTTGCCGGCTTCGATCGCCAGATCGGGATCCTCGGGGATATTGGGAATGCGGTAGAAATCGGCGATTTCCGAATGCAGGAAATCGCGGAAGAAGAAGTTTTGCGACAGCCGCACGCGGCCGAGATCCTCCAGACCTTTCATCGAACCCGGCTTTCGCATGATCTTTTCGTCCTCCCCATCGGTGGCAGGATGATTGCCCGGCACGGTTTTCCAGTCCACCCGAAATCGGTCGGGAACAAATTGCGCGATCTTCGCTTCTTAGTGTGTCGCCGCATTCGCGGCCTTTCCCAAAACAAGGATCGAGAAAATGGCCAAGGAAAAGACGTTGGAAGATCTCTTCTACGACACGCTCAAGGACATCTATTTTGCCGAGCGGCAGATATTGCGTGCCCTGCCGAAGATGGCGCGCGCCGCCCAGTCCTCCGAACTGAAGGCCGGTTTCCAGAAGCATCTCGAGGAAACCGAAGGCCAGGTCGAGCGCCTGCAGCAGGTTTTCGAAAAGATCGGCAAGCGCGCTCAGGGCAAGACCTGCGAGGCGATCCAGGGTATTATCGCCGAGGGCGAAGAGATCATGGAAGAATTCAAGGGCACACCGGCGCTGGATGCCGGGCTGATCTCCGCTGCCCAGGCGGTCGAGCACTATGAAATCGCCCGTTACGGCACGCTGAAGACCTGGGCCGCAACGCTCGGCCTGAAGGATGTCGTCGCCCTGCTCGACCAGACGCTGCAGGAGGAAACGGCCACCGACAAGATCCTTACCAAGCTCGCCATGACGGCGGCAAACCAGAAGGCAAAAGCCGCCTGACGAAAACGAGGGAAACGAGCGGCGGCCCTCACCGGCCGCCCGCATCCCTCTCCACATATCTGAAGAAATCGATGAAAGCGCGTAGCGCCGGCCGCATTTGCCGCCGGCTCGGATAATAGACAAACGGCCCGGGATAGGGCGCGCACCAATCCTCCAGCACCCGCACGAGCCTGCCGGCCGACAGCTCGGTGTGCACCCGCATGTCGAAGAGATAGGCAAGACCGGCGCCGTTCAGCGCGGCAAGAAGGGCCAGCCGGTCCTCGCTGACAACAAGCGGCCCGTCGACCGCGACGATTAGTTCCTGCCCGTCCTTTCCGAATTCCCAGCGATAGATGGAGCCGTTGGTGAAGCGTCGCTTGATGCAGCGATGATGGACGAGATCGCGCGGGTGCTGCGGCTTCGGATAGCGCTCGAAATATTCGGGCGAGGCCGCAATCACCGTCGTCAGATTGGGCGAGATTCTGACGGCGATCATATCGGCCTCCAGGCTCTCCTCCAGCCGGATGCCCGCGTCGAAACCCTCCTTGACGATATCGGTGAAGCCGTCCTCATTGGCGATCTCCAGCGTAATATCGGGATAGAGATTGAGAAAATCGCCAAGGCGCGGTGCGAGCAGGATATCGGAGGCGAAGCGCGGCGCAGTGACGCGCAGGTTTCCGGCCGGTTTGCCGCGCGTATCATTGACCGCCTCCAGCGCGATGCCGATCTCTTCGAGCGCCGGACGCAACCTTTCGAGAAGCAGCGAGCCTTCCTCCGTTGGCGCGACACTGCGGGTCGTGCGCGCCAGAAGCCTGACGCCGAGACTGTCCTCCAGGCTCGATATGGCATGGCTGACCGCCGACGGCGCGATGAGCAGTTCCTTGGCCGCGGCCCGGAAGCTGCGATGTTCCGAGACGGCAGCGAAAACGGCGAGTTGAGAGAGTTGCCTTCTGTTCATTGATCGAAATTATAGAACAGGCTGTTAGAAACTGCATGCATTTTTTGATTGATATGGTGCCGATATAGTCTGCCCGTACCGCAATGATCTCCCAGGCGGTTCGACGCCAGCTCAGAAAAGGAGCGCATCATGAAAACCAGAAAACTCGGAAACGATCTGTCGGTCTCTGCCGTCGGCCTCGGCTGCATGGGCATGAGCTTTGCCTATGGCGCCAGCGACGAAGCGGAATCGGTGAGAACACTGCACCGCGCCGTCGATCTCGGCGTCACTTTTTTCGACACGGCCGAGGTCTATGGCCCCTTCACCAATGAGGTTCTTCTCGGAAGAGCGCTGAAGCCCTTCCGCGACCGCGTGGTGATCGCCACCAAATTCGGATTCAAGATCGATACCAGCCAGGCCGGCGCTGCCGCCATCGCCGGCGTCGACAGCCGTCCTGAACATGTGCGTGCGGTTGCCGAAGCCTCACTCAAGCGTTTGGGCATCGAGACGATCGATCTGCTCTACCAGCACCGGGTCGACCCCAACGTGCCGATCGAGGAGACGGTCGGCGCCATGGCCAAGCTTGTGAAGGAAGGGAAAGTCCGCGCCCTCGGCCTCTCGGAAGCCGGCAGCGCCACCATCCGCCGCGCGCATGCGGTCCATCCAATCGCAGCGCTTCAGAGCGAATATTCACTGTGGACGCGTGATCCCGAAGAGGATGTGCTTGCCACCTGCCGGGAACTCGGCATCGGCTTCGTGCCCTACAGCCCGCTCGGCCGCGGTTTCCTGACAGGAGCGATCCGCAAGGCCGACGACCTTGCCACCGACGATTTCCGCCGGCAGGTGCCGCGTTTCCAGGCCGAGAATTTCGATGCCAATGCGGCGCTTGTCGCAACGCTCGAAAAACTTGCGGCTGCAAAAGGCGTGACGGCGGCGCAGCTGGCGCTGGCCTGGGTGCTGAACCAGGGCGACGACATTGTGCCAATCCCCGGCGCGCGCAAGCTTCACCACCTCGAACAAAACGTCGCCGCTGCCGATATTGCGCTCAGCACGGAGGAGATCGATCAGCTCGGCGAAGCGATCCCAGCGGCACAGGTCGCCGGCAAGCGCTATTCCGATGCCTCGCTTGCCATGACGAACATTTGAAAACGGACAAGCCCGGCCGGTCGCACAGGTCGGGCTTGCCTTCGCGGCCGGCGAAACTATCTAACGCCATCTCGGAGAACGGGATGGAAACATGTCGGACAGGCAGGCAGTCGAACAGACGGTTCATCTCTATGTGGAAGGTATGGCCTTCGCGAATGCGGCAGCCTTGAAGAAGGCCTTTCACCCGAAAAGCTCGATCATCGGCTATTACCAGAATGCCGTCGAATGGTTGACGCGGGACGAATTCATCGCCGCAATCCTGGCCGAGGAGCCGGCCCCTCCCGGCACGCAGCCTTTCATGGACATCCAGAACGTCGATGTCGAGGGCGACGCAGCAAGCGTGAAGGTCACCGACGATTTCGCCGGAATGCGCTTCACCGACTACCTTTCGCTGCTGAAGATCGAAGGCCGATGGGTGATCGTCAGCAAACTCTATCATCTGCACACATGAAAAGACCGGCCGCTTGCGCGACCGGTCCCATCTATCTTCGGCAGATGAGGCTCAGCTTCTGAGGACGCCGCCGGTGAATTTCGTGACGCTCGCCACGATCCTCTGCGTCAGCGCCTCGAAATCCTCGTCCGTCAGCGTACGATCGACCGGCTGGATTTGAACCTCGATCGCTACAGACTTCTTGCCCTCTCCGACCGATGCGGCCTCGAAGATGTCGAAGACGGTAACGCCGGTGATGAGCTTGCGGTCGGCGCCGGTCGCAGCCTTGACGATCGCGCCTGATTCCACCGTCTTGTCGACGACGAAGGCGAAGTCGCGCTTGACCGCCTGGAAGGGCGACAGATCGAGCGCCGGCTTGGTGCGGGTCGCCTTCTTCTTCGGCTCCGCCATGGCATCGAGATAGACTTCAAAGCCGCAGAGAGCGCCGGAGACGTCAAGGGCTTCCAGCGTCAACGGATGGAATTCGCCGAAATAGCCGAGCACGATCTTCGGCCCCATCTTGATCGTACCGGAGCGGCCGGGGTGATACCACTCGGGGCCGCCCTGCTCGATCTGGATATTGCCCATCGGCAGGCCGCAGGCTTCGATGACGGCGAGCGCATCGGCCTTGGCGTCGAAGACGTCGACCGGCTTGCCGCCGCCCTTGGCTGTATTGGACCACATGCGGCCGGCGCCGGCGAGCGAGGCCGTGCCGCGGCGGATGCCGCCGGCGACGCGGCGCTGGCCTTCCGGCCGGTCGTTTTCATAGGTGCCCGAGACCTCGAAGATGGCGACGTCGGCATAACCCTTGTCGGCATTGCGCTGAGCTGCGGTCAGCAGACCCGGCAGCAACGACGGGCGCATGTCGGACATTTCGGCAGCGATCGGATTGGCAAGCTTGAGGGCTGGCGAACCGCCGCCGAACAGCTTGGCATGTTCCTCCGGAATGAAGGACCAGGTGACAGCTTCCAGCATGCCGCGCGTGGCTAGCGCCCGCTTGGCCGCACGGGTGCGGATCTGCAGAGTCGTCAGAATCTTGCCGTTGACGGCGGAATGGCTTTCGAGCGGCGCCGGCTTGATATTGTCGACGCCATGGATACGCATGACCTCCTCGACAAGATCGGCCTTGCCGTCGACATCCGGGCGCCAGGACGGAACAGCAACGGAGACGCGCTCGCCGGAGCCGGAGACCGTGAAGCCGAGACGCGTCAGGATCGTGTTGCTTTCCTCATTCGAGACGTCGAGGCCGGTCAGGCGCTTGACCTCCGAATAGGGGAAATCGACGACCTTCGGTTCGTAGCCGTGATAGCCGACAATCTCTGCCCTGGCGGCGGTGCCGCCGCAGAGTTCCAGCACCAGTTCCGTCGTGCGTTCGAGACCGGGAACCATATATTCCGGATCCACGCCGCGTTCGAAGCGATAGCGGGCATCGGTAATGATGCCGAGACTGCGGCCGGATTTGGCGATGTTCATCGGATCCCACAGAGCGGATTCGACCAGGACGTCGACGGTGTCGTCGTCGCAACCGGAATGTTCGCCGCCCATGATGCCGCCGATCGATTCGATGCCTTGTTCATCTGCTATGACGACATTGTTCGGGCCGAGCTTGTATTCGCGCTGGTCGAGCGCCAGCACGGTCTCCCCTTCCCTCGCCCGGCGGACGGTGAGATTGCCCTTGATCTTGGCGGCGTCGAAGACGTGGATCGGCCGCCCCTGATCGAAGGTCATGTAATTGGTGATATCAACGAGCGCATTGATCGGACGCAGGCCAATGGCAGTGAGCCGCTGCTGCATCCAGCGCGGGCTCGCGCCGTTCCTGACGCCGCGCACGAGACGCAGGGCAAAGCCGGGGCAGAGGCTGGGATCATCGAGATCGAGCGTCAGCTTCACCGGCGTTTCGCCTTCGACGGCGTAGGACGGCGCGGGCCGCGTCTTCAGCGTGCCGAGACCGGAGGCGGCGAGATCACGGGCGATGCCGTGGATCGAGGTGCAGTCCGGCCGGTTCGGCGTCAGGTTGATCTCGATGACGGGATCGTCGAGATGGGCGTAGGCCGCATAGCTCTGGCCGACCGGTGCATCCGCGGGCAGATCGATGATGCCGTCATGATTGTCGGATATCTCAAGCTCCTTTTCGGAGCACATCATTCCGCGGCTTTCGACGCCGCGGATGTTGCCGACGGCCAGCGTCACCTCGATGCCGGGAACATAGGTTCCGGGAGCGGCGAAAGCACCGACGAGGCCGGCGCGCGCATTCGGGGCGCCACAGACGACCTGGACCGGCGCGCCGGATCCGGTATCGACCATCAGAACCTTCAGGCGATCGGCCTGGGGATGTTTTTCCGCCGAGACAACCCTCGCGATGACGAAGGGCTTGAACGCCGCCTTGTCGTCGACATCTTCGACTTCCAACCCGATCTCGGTGAGGCGGGCGCAGATTTCATCCAGCGTGGCATCCGTTTCGAGATGCTCTTTCAGCCAGGAGAGCGTGAATTTCATCGTCCCAAATCTCCGTTCAAGCGCTCAGACCGCCGAACAGCGTCGGCATGTCGAGCGGGCGGAAGCCGTAATGCGTCATCCAGCGGACGTCGGCATTGAAGAAGTCGCGCAGGTCGGGCATGCCGTATTTCAGCATGGCGATGCGATCGAGGCCCATGCCCCAGGCAAAACCCTGATATTCGTCCGGATCGAGCCCGCCATAGCGCAGCACGTTCGGGTGGACCATGCCGCAGCCGAGGATTTCCATCCAGTCGGTGCCTTCGCCGAATTTTACGATCGGGCCGGAGCGGTCGCACTGGATATCGACCTCGAAGGAGGGCTCGGTGAAGGGGAAGAAGGACGGGCGGAAGCGCATCGTCACGCTGTCGACCTCGAAGAAGGTCTTGCAGAATTCTTCCAGCACCCAGCGGATGTTGGCGACATTGGCCTTCTTGTCGATGACCAATCCCTCGACCTGATGGAACATCGGCGAATGCGTGGCGTCGCTATCCTGGCGGTAGGTCTTGCCGGGAATGATGATGCGGATCGGCGGCTGCTGCGCTTCCATGGTGCGCACCTGCACCGGCGAGGTATGGGTGCGCAGGACCTTGCGCTCACCATTCTCATCCGGATTGAAGAAGAAGGTGTCGTGCATCTCGCGGGCCGGATGGCCTTCGGGGAAATTCAGCGCGGTGAAATTGTAGTAGTCGGTCTCGATATCGGGACCTTCGGCGATCGAGAAGCCCATGTCGGCGAAGATCGCGGTGATCTCGTCGACGATCTGGCTGATCGGATGGATGCGGCCGCGCTCGGCAGGCGAGGATCGCACCGGCAGGCTGACATCGACCGTCTCGGCCTTCAGCCGCGCATTGACCGCCGCAACCTTCAGGACCGACTTGCGCTCGGCAATGGCGTCCGTCACCGCATTCTTCAGGGCGTTGATCGCAGCCCCCCGGGTCTGGCGTTCCTCCGGCGTCATGGCGCCGAGCGTCTTCAGGAGTTCGGAGACAGAGCCCTTCTTGCCAAGCGCGGACACGCGCACGGCTTCCAGGGCTGCCTCGTCATTGGCGGCGGCGATTTCCGCGAGCAGCGATGAGTTGAGCTGGTCGATATCTGACATTGTCACTTCTTTCCGTCCAGTATCAGGCGGGGATCGGGAGGCAGGCGGCGCCGACGGGCGCAAGGAATATAAAGAAAGAAAAACCCGCGCTAGCCCAAACCAGCGCGGGTTTCCCAAAATTCAAAAAAGCGTCAAGCTTGGGAAGCGCTGGTTACCGAACCGCGCCTTCAAACTCGTTAGCCGTGCCGGTTTCCTTGAGATATTCAAGGGCCTTCTTGGCGGCAGCCACCAGGGCGCCGAATGCTTCCGGCTCGTGGATCGCCATGTCGGAGAGAACCTTGCGGTCGACTTCGATGCCGGCCTTGTTCAGGCCGTCGATGAAGCGGCCATAGGTCAGGCCGAATTCGCGGACGGCAGCGTTGATGCGCTGGATCCAGAGCGCACGGAAGTTGCGCTTGTTGACCTTGCGGTCGCGGTAGGCGTACTGCTTCGAACGATCGACAGCAGCCTTGGCGGTCCGGATGGTGTTCTTGCGGCGGCCGTAAAAGCCCTTCGCGGCCTTCAGAACCTTCTTATGCTTGGCGTGGGCGGTGACGCCTCTTTTTACACGTGCCATATCATGATCTCCTTAATCTAACGCGTTACCGGAATAGTCTCAGAGACCGTTCGGCAGATAGTTCTTCACGACCTTGCGGCCATCGGGTTCTGCGAGAACCATCGTGCCGCGTGCATCGCGAATGAACTTGTTCGTGCGCTTGATCATGCCATGGCGCTTGCCAGCAGCAGCCGCCTTGACCTTGCCGGATGCGGTGATCTTGAACCGCTTCTTGGCAGCGGACTTCGTCTTCATCTTGGGCATTTTGCTACTCCTTCTGTCCTCCCTGCGCGCTTCATCAAAAAGCCCTCCTTGCGAAGTCCGGTTCTCCGGTCGTCGCAACAAGGTGCGGGAGCGTTTGTTGTTGATCTGCGGCGTCGGCGACGAACCGTTCCGCAAGCATTCGAAACTGCCACGGCATGCCCTGCCGGTCAGTTCGGACGCGCGCTTATAACCGCAGCCTCACGAAAGTGCAACGGGGCCGCGGAGGAATCTTCGGCTATGCATGTCGCCCGGAAGTGTGCGGCGGTTCCGGGATAACGACATGCATAAAACAAAGGCCGAAGATACGGTGGCCGAAAGCACGAAAGCCGCCCTTGCGGACGGCCTTGGGCAAAAAGTGTCTGGCGCTTACTTCGGCGCCAGCACCATCATCATCTGGCGGCCTTCGAGCTTGGGCTCGGCTTCCACCTTGGCGATCTCGGTCGTATCGGCCTTGACCTGCTGCAGAAGCTTCATGCCGAGTTCCTGGTGGGCCATCTCACGGCCGCGGAATTTCAGCGTCACCTTGACCTTGTCGCCCTCGTCGAAGAAGCGGCCCATCGCCTTCATCTTCACCTCATAATCATGGGTGTCGATGTTCGGGCGCATCTTGATTTCTTTGACTTCGACGATCTTCTGCTTCTTGCGCGCCTCGGCAGCCTTCTTCTGGTTGGCATATTTCAGCTTGCCCAGATCGAGGATCTTGCACACCGGCGGTTCGGCATTGGGGGAAATTTCGACAAGATCGAGGCCGGCTTCTTCCGCCATTCTCAAGGCCTGGTCGGTAGGCACGACGCCCATATTCTGTCCGTCAGCCGCGATCAGCTGAATTTTGGGAATGCGGATTTCACGATTCGAGCGCGGTCCGTCCTTCACGGGCGCATCGGTCTTAAAAGGTCTGCGAATGGTCGTATTCTCCTCGCGTTGTTTCGGAACGTTGCAGCGGCGCACGCTCAATCAGGGTGCACAAACCTATCTCGTTATCGCTGCAACGGAGTCAATATCATCCTTTAGCGGAAAAATCACCAGCTGTCAGCCTGCCAAGAATCTGTTTTATAGGCCGAAACAACAGGAGGTTTCGCCGATGTCCGATCAGATCAGCAATGCCCTACCGCAGTTCCTGACTGTCGGCGAAGGCGAGGCGGCACGGGAGATCGCCATGCTCCTGCGTCCGGCGCAGGCCGGCAATGCTGCCCCATCGCTCGTTTGGCTATCCGGCTACCGTTCCGACATGAGCGGCACCAAGGCGGCAGAGATCGATGGGCTGGCGGCCGAACTCGGTGTCGCCTGCATCCGCCTCGACTATTCCGGCCACGGGCTTTCCGGCGGCAGTTTTCGCGACGGCACGATCTCGCGCTGGCTGGAGGAAGCGCTTGCCGTCATCCGCCATGTTGCGCCCGAGCGCATCATTCTCGTCGGCTCGTCGATGGGAGGCTGGATTGCGCTCCGGCTGGCGCAGGAACTCGCAGGGCAAGGTGGTCCGAAGCTCGCCGGCATGGTGCTGATTGCCCCGGCGCCCGATTTCACCTCCGAACTGATCGAGCCGAACCTTAAGGCCAGGGAGCGCAAGTCGCTGGCGGAGCGCGGTTATTTCGAAGAGCGCTCGCAATACAGCCCGGAACCGAACATTTATACGCGGGCACTGATCGAGGACGGGCGCAGGAACCGGGTGCTCGACGGCATGATCGAGACGGGTTGCCCGGTGCATATCCTCCAGGGCATGAAGGATCCCGACGTGCCGCATGCGCACGCGATGAAGCTTCTGGAGCACCTTCCCGCCGACGACGTGGTGCTGACCTTCATCCGCGACGGCGACCACCGGCTTTCCCGCCCCGGCGATATCGCCCTTCTGCTCGGCGCCGTCAAAGGCATCATCCGCGCATCCGCAAACGGGCAATAATCTCCCGAAGCCGGCTGCGAATCCTGTTGCATTTTAACCATGTCGGCGAGTCGCAAGGCTCTCCCAAGAAGTAACGATTGACTCTTCTCGGCCCTCTCCATTAACAATTTGTTAATAATTAAGGGGCGATCGAGGAAAGAGCGGGCGTGCGATTCAAAGGTATCTTTGTGGCCATGATGGCCGTGTTTGCGATGGCGCCTGCCGCCATCCCAGCTCCAAGCAGAAATGCTTCCATGGTAACAGGCAATGCCACCTCGCAACCGATCGGCCATTACGATTTCTGTCAGATCCACAGCAGTGAATGCGGCGCCAACCGCAACGCGGGGCCGGTCGAAATGACGCCGGCGAAGTGGTCGCTGGTCCGTTCGGTCAACGCCATGGTCAACAGCACGATCAAGCCGATGACCGACAAGGAAATCTACGGCAAGGACGAGGTCTGGGCCTATCCGACGACTGCCGGCGACTGCGAGGATTTCGCCCTCTTGAAGCGCCGCATGCTGATCCAGCGCGGCTTTTCGGCCGCCGACCTGCTGATGACCGTCGTGCGCAAGCCCGACGGTGAAGGCCATGCCGTGCTGACGCTGCGCACCGCCGGGGGCGATTTCGTACTCGACAATCTCGCTGCCGACGTGAAGCCCTGGTTTGCGACGGCCTATACTTTCGTCAAGCGCCAGTCGAGCTACAATGCAGGCCGCTGGGTCACCATCGAGAACGGCCGCGACCTTCTGGTCGGCGCTCTTCGCTAAGAATTTCCGAGGGGATGCGGGGGAAAAGGCCGGCGAAAGCCGGCCTCAGGCTGCTGACAAACCCCGTCATTTTTTGGCGGGGTTTTGTTTTGTATTGATATTGGTGGCTTGAACGACTTGCGATGGCGGGCTTTCGGAGGCGTCATCGCCTCATGCGGGCGTTGGTTTTGGTGCCGTTGTGAGGGCCATTGCGATCTTCTTGATGTTCTGCGCTGCGGCTGCCAGCAGGCACTGGCATGCGACGCGGATTTGACTTCGGAAGCGGGCATAGCGATGTCCGTGAAGCTGTTTGGCATCCGCGAAGGAGCGTTCGACCGTCTCCTTTCGCCGCTTGTAGATTGCTTTGCCCCAAGGCTTCAGTCGGTTGGCATCGGTCCGCTCGCGGGCTTCGGCCCAGACGTGTCGGGTGATGGTGCGGGTCGAGGCGGCGTTCGAGGTGCAGGATGCAAGCAAGGGGCAGTCGCAGCAGATCACCGGGTCGGAGCGATAGTGGCGATAGCCGTTGCGGTCGGTGGTGGCGTAGGCGAGCAGTTGGCCTTGCGGGCAGCGGTAGCCGTCTTCTTGCCCATCGTAGACGAACTTCGACTTGCGCATCATGCCAGGCTTGGGCGGCGTCGGATTGCGATAGCCGGTGACGCCGAGGATGTCGCGTTGTTCGAGCCCTCTGGCAATGCCGGATGTGGCATAGCCCGCATCGAGCCCGACCGCTTTGACATCGAAGGAGAAGCGTTGGCGCTGACGGTCCAGCCGATCGAGATAGACGATGCTGTCATGCACATTGGCTGGGGTGACATGGGTGTCGGTGATGATGGCGTGCCGGCCGTCCACCGTGCGGTGGTCGAGATAGAAGAAGCCTTTCGGCTTGCCGTCGCGCACCATGTAGCCGCTGTCGGGATCGGTGCGCGACACCTTGGTTTCCCTGACCTCAGGCGCGCGCGCCTTTTCCTTCAACGGCTTCTGGCCGCGCACCAGGCGTTCCGCATCGATCGCCCGGTCGAGATCGGCCCAATAGTCGGACCGCGACTTTTCGATCATCGCAAGATCATATTTGCCCTTGTTGGCATTCGCCTTCAGGTGGGTCGAATCCGTATAGAGCACCGTGCCATCGACCAGCCCATGGCCGATCGCCTGCTCGACGATATGGTCGAAGATGTCCTGCGCCACATCCGTATCGTTGAAGCGCCGGCGCCGGTTCTGCGACAAGGTCGAGGCGTCGAACACCCCATCCGTCAGTTTCATCCGCAAGAACCAGCGATAGGCGACATTGACCTCGATCTCGCGCACCAACTGCCGCTCGGAGCGGATGCCGAACAGGTAGCCGATGAACAACGCCTTGAACATCAAGGTTGGATCGAGCGGTGGTCGGCCGTTGTCGGCGCAATACAATCCCGCAACGCGGTCGTGGATGAAGGAGAAGTCAATCACCGCCTCGATCTTGCGAAGCAGGTGATCCTTTGGCACCAGACTATCGAGCGTCACCATCTCGAGAGCTGTCTGTTCAGGGCTGGGTTTCTTCAACATGTCCCAGTGAATCACAAACCCCCAGCTCTCGCCAGGGGTTTGTCAGCAGTCTGAGGCCGGCGAAAGCCGGCCTTTTTGTTTGAGTGATTTCTCTGGCATGCCGCACCGTCTCCCGGCCTTCGCATGACTCCGGGCGTTCGCTGCTGTAATCGATTCGCCGGATCGATTGCTTGGGCTCCGCCTGACCGCAGCTCACCCATTCCCAATCAAAATACCGGCGGCGAGCACGAGGCCGCCGCCGAGCACCACCTGGAAGGCGGCGCGCAGGAACGGCGTTTCCATGTAGCGGTTCTGGATGAAGGCGATTGCCCAGAGTTCGAAGAAGACGATGATGGCGGCGGTGATCGTCGCCGTCCAGAAATGCGGGATCAGATAGGGCAGCGCGTGGCCGAGGCCGCCGAGCGCCGTCATGATGCCGCAGGCAAGGCCACGTTTGACCGGCGAGCCCCGGCCCGAGATCTTGCCGTCGTCATGGGCGGCTTCGGTGAAGCCCATCGAGATGCCGGCGCCGACGGAGGCGGAAAGGCCGACCAGGAAGGTCTGCCATGTATCCTGGGTGGCGAAGGCGGCGGCAAAGATCGGCGCCAGCGTCGAGACCGAGCCGTCCATCAAGCCGGCCAGACCCGGCTGCACATAGGTCAGCACGAATTGCCTGTGCGCCGTCTCGTCCTCGTCGCGCCTGATATCCTCGGGCGTATGTTTGTCGCCAAGCATGCGGGCGATGTCTTCGTGCCCTTGTTCGGCGAGTGCAAGGTCGCCGAGCAGTTCACGCGTCGAGGCGTCGGTGGTGCGCTTTGCCGCTTCGACATAAAAACGATAGGCCTGCTCCTCCATTGCCTCGGTTTCCTGCCGCATCGCGTCGAGTGACAGGTTGGCTCTCAGCCAGTCCGGCTTGCGCTCGTAAAAACCTTGCACATGCTCGCGCCGGATCAGCGGAATACGCTCGCCGAAACGCTGGCGATGGATTTCGAACAGCGATTTGCGGTGCGTGTCCTCGACCTCGGCCATATCTTCAAAGACCTTGGCCGAAGCCGGAAATTCAGGGCGCAGCCTATCGGCATAGGCGAGATAGATGCGGGCGTCGTCTTCCTCGGAGGCAATCGCAAGGGCGAGAATCTCCTGCTCGGAGAGCGAGTCAAAGGATCGTTTCGGCGACCTGAAAAAACGCGCCAGCATAAACTTCTCCAACAATTTAGAATAATTCTAAACCTAAGCAAGGAAGCGATGGTGGTCAAGTGGGGGGGCGGACCGGCTGACAGATTGCCGCAATCCGCACGAGCGGCTTTGGTTCGCTGAGGTAAAGACCTATATGGAGGCTGCCGCATCATGCGGCGCCGGGGTTTATGATGAACAATGACATTCAGGGCCGCCCTGCCCATGTCGCGGCGATCCGCGAAAAGGCGGAGGCCGAGATGCGGGCGATGGGGGTCGACGAGGCCTTTATCGGCAGACTGGTCGAAACGTTTTACGGGCGCGTGCTGGAGCATCCCGATCTCGGGCCGGTGTTCGATGCGCGGCTTTCCGGCCGCTGGCCGGAGCATATGGAGAAGATGAAGAGCTTCTGGTCGGCCGTCGCCTTCCGCACCGGCGCCTATGGCGGCAAGCCGGTGCAGGCGCATACGGGCGTTCAGAACGTAACGCCCGATCTTTTTCCGAAGTGGCTGTCGCTGTTTGCCGCAACGCTCGATGATGTCGCCCCCTCGCCGGAAGCCAAGGCCTGGTTCATGGCAACCGCCGAGCGGATCGCCAAAAGCCTGACGCTGTCGCTGTTCTACAATCCCGCTCTCAACGATCCCGCGAAAAAGGTGGGCTGATCACTATCTTGCGGCAAAGGTCGCCCCGGCGCTTGCGGCGACCACCAAGGCAGTTCCGGCCATCTGCAGCAGCGTCATCGGCTGGGCCAGAATGACGAAACCTGCGAGTGCCGCGATGGCCGGCTCGAGGCTCATGAGAATGCCGAAGGAGGCTGTCGGCATGCGCCGCAGGGCAACCAGTTCCAGCGTGTAGGGCAGCAGCGGCACAAGAATGGCAAGGCCGGCCATTTCAACCAGACCGTAAGCATCGAGCTGCGGCACGGCGCCGGCAAAGCCGAAGGGTGTCGCGACAAGGGCGGCGACCATTAGCGATATGGACAGCCCCTCCAGCCCCTTGAAGCTCGCGCCGATCTTTTTTGTTAGGACGATATAGATCGCCCATCCGGTTCCCGCGCCGAGCGCAAAGAGAATGCCCCCGATATCGCCGACCCAGCCGTCACCGTCATGGGCGAGGGCCAGAACGCCAAGTGCCGCAATGAGCGGCCAGATGAGGCGCCGGCTGAGGCCATAGCCAATGGTCGCAACGGACAGCGGACCGAGAAAATCGATCGCCACGGCAAGACCGAGCGGAATGCGCTCGATCGCCGCGAAGAAGCTCATGGTCATCAGCGCTGTCGTCGCGCCGAGAACCAGTGCGCTCGTCCATTGCGCCCTGTTGTAGCTGACGATGCGCGGCCGCACGACAAGGGCAAGAATGATGGCCGCAAAAGCCAGGCGCAGCCAGCTCGCGCCGGCCGGTCCATAGGTTGAGATGGCTGAGGATGAGAGTGCGGCGCCGAACTGGATCGACGACATGGACAGGAGGCACATCAGGCCACCGGTCGCTACTCCGCCAAATGCTGTTGACGCCTCTGCGGTCAGCGTGCCCGCGCCGGCATTTGCTCTTTCTTCCATGCTCGTCCCCGATTGTGCGCTCTTCTTACGAAGACGGCTTGCGAGCGACAAATTCAAACTTCTGATCCGGCCAGCAAAAGGCCTTATGCGATATCAAAGATGGCCGACCAGGATGACGTCTTCGGCATCCTCCAAACTCATGTCGAACACCTTCCTGCCGATGTCGAAGCTGAAGCCGTTGCGGGCGAAGGCCGAAAGCTCTTTGGCCTTTCGCTTTTCATCAAGCTCGACGCGGCGGAAGGGGCCGAAGGCGCGTTTGCGGGCGAAGATCGTCGCGGCATAGAGATCGTCAGCCTGCTCGAGGGCGGCCTCGACCTTGTCGCCGGAGACGCCCTTGGCCGCAAGTTTCCGGGCGATGGCGCGCTTCGATTTGCCGCCGCGCAGCTGGGAACGCGTGCTGATCTCGGCATAGGCGCCATCATCGAGCGCCTTGTTGTCATAGGCGAACCTGACGGCGAAATCGGCAAGGGCTTTGAGTTGCGCCGCGCCGATATTCTCGAACTTCTCTTTCGCCTTGCGAGTGATGGCATCAAACAGCTGCTTTTCGGTCATCATCCGCCGCTCCAAGCGATAAATGGCGGAGTTGCGCGCCCAGCTCAGCATGCGTGGTGTCGGTGTATCGGAGGAAACAGTCTCGTCGGTCATATCAAGCGATCAGGCTTCCAGGCCCTTGAGGACATTGGCGACGTTGAGGCCGATTTCCGGCACGCCGTAACCGCCCTCCATGCAGGTGACGACGGGCAGGCCGGCGGCGGAGATCATCTCTCCCATGCGAATGAAGTCTTCGGATTTCAGCTGGAAGAAGGAAATCGGGTCGCACTCGAAGGTATCGACGCCGAGGGCCACGACGATCGCCTCGGCGCCGAAGGCCTTGATGCGAGCGAGAGCATCGGCAAGGGCCGAAGACCAGACCTGCCAGGGCGTGTGCGGCGCCATCGGATAGTTGCGGTTGGCACCGGCGCCCTCCCCCTCCCCTTCCTCATCGGCATGGCCGAGGAAATAGGGAAAGGCGAACAGGGGATCGCCATGCAGCGAGGCGGTGAAGACATCGCCTCTGTGATAGAAGAGATCCTGCGTGCCGTTGCCATGGTGGAAATCGACATCGAGCACGGCGACCTTCTTCGCACCGTGATCGATGAGCCGCTGGGCCGCGACGCCCGCATTGTTGATGAAACAATAGCCGCCGAAGAGATCGATGCCGGCATGATGGCCGGGCGGACGGCAAAGCGCAAAGGCGAAACGGTTGCCGGCGTTCAGCCAATCCGCGGCTGTGACGGCGCAACGCATCGAGGCGATCGCCGCTTCGTAGGAGCCTTTGGTGATGGAGGTGTCGGCGGCATTGGCGTAATGGCCGATCGCGCCGACGATATTGTCGGGCACGCGCTGGCTGGTGCGGCGGACCGGGAAGGAATTGGCGATCGCCTCACCCTCGAAGCCGGCCGCGACCCAGCGATCCCAGACGGTGGCGAGAAAATCGAGATAGGCGGGATCATGCACCTTTCGGGCCGTATCCAGCCCATGCGCATCCGGCGCCACGACATCCCGGAAACCCGCTTCAGTGACCGCCGTCAGGATCCACTCGGCCCGAAACGGCGCCTCGAAGGGCGTCACCAGCTGGCCGGCATAGAGCTCGGTCCTGGCATCACGCAGCTTGTGGTCTTCGGAATAGATGACGCGCATTTCAGATCCTGTCCTTGAACAAAAATCGATCGGCGAGATCGACACTTACATGGAGCGGGACCAACAAAAAAGCGGCATGGCGCTCTTGATTGCCCAAGCAAACGAAGCCACCTTCGGCCGCCGTTCCGGAGCGAGGGAATCTGCCGCATGAAAGTGTTGATGGTCGATGTCGATGGCGTGCTGATTCATGGGCGTCCGGCCGACGGCCTCCCTCTCTTCACATTTCTGGAACGCGATCTGGGACTTAGTCTCGAGCTGCTGCAGCGGGAATTCTTCCAGACTCACTGGGGCGAGATCATCGTTGGCCGCGAGGAGCTGGAACCGAAGCTCGCCCAGGTGTTGGCAAAAATCGCGCCTCATCTCAGCGCCGCGACGCTGATCGATTACTTGTTTGAAAACGATTCCCGCATCGACCGCTATCTCTTGGAAGAGCTCGTCGCGCTTCGACATAGCGGTGTCACGCTCTTCCTGGCGACCAACCAGGAGCATAGGCGAGCGCGCTATCTGATGGAACAGGCCGGCCTTGGCGTGCATTTCGACGACATCCTCTATTCCGCAGCCCTCGGGCACCGGAAACCTTCTCTGGACTTCTTCAGGCTTGCAACCGAGCGCGCGGGCGTCCCGCCCGGTGACATCGCCTTCATCGATGATATGGCGGAAAATGTCGAAGCGGCGCGACAGTTCGGCTGGAATGCGGCCGTGTGGACAGCGGGCGCTACAGTTGCGGGTGCGTTTCCGGTATTCGGCCGGTTGGCTTGAGTCGATCTGGCGCAATCAGGCGAGCCGCTTGTAGAACAAGGTGGTGTCGCAAAAGCCGCCTTCCGGCCACAGAGCATAATCGGGAATGACGCCGACGCGCTGCCAGCCCAGGCGGGGATAGATCGCCTCGGCATCGCTGCCGGTTGCCGTATCGAGCACGAGCAGGGTCTTGCCGCGGGCGGCCGCCTCGCGTTCGGCGGCTTCCATCAGCAGCCGGGCAAGGCCGCGCCCGCGGGCGGAACGATGCACCAGGAGCTTCTTCAGATCGCCGCGATGCGGCTGGTTCGGCATCTGCGCGGCGCCCACCTGCACCGTGCCGACGATCCGGCCATCGAGTTCGGCGACAACAAGCAGGCTGCCGCCGCCGGCAACCGCATCGGCAACGTCCAGCCAATAGGGCTCGGCATCTTCAGGTCCATAGGGCTGCATGAAGCCGACGGAGGCGCCGCCCGTGACGCAATCGGCCAGCACCTCCGAGAGGGCCGGAATGGCAGCGCGCGCCTCCTCGGCAGAAAGGATGCGAATGTCAGGCATGTTCTGCTCCTGAAATGAAGGTCATCATCGGCCGCCGCGATCGAGCACGACGCAATAGCGCGCCGGCGCATCGCCGGGATTATAAAAGGAATGGCCCTCGCCGACCGGCATGAAAAGGCAATCGCCTGGACGCAGCCGGTAGACCGCCTCACCCGCCGTCATCTCCAACTCGCCGTCGAAGAGCCAGACATGCTGCGTCATGTCATGGGATGCCGCATGCGGTGGGAAGCTGACGCGGGCGCCGGGTGGAAATTCGACTTCGACGATATCGACGGCGGAGCCGGTGCCGGGCGCCGATACCGCGCGCCTGAGATAACCGGTCTCCGGATCGCGCCAGACCTGCTGCTCCTGCCGCCGCGCCAGCGGCGAGGCCTGCTGCCCCTCCTCTGCAAAGAAGGCTGAGAGCGACAGGCCGAGCGCGGCGCAGACCCTCGCCAGCAGCGAGGCGGTCGGGCTCGCCTCCGCCCGCTCGATGCGCGAAATCATTGCGCGGCTGACGCCCGACGCCTCGGCAAGCTCATCCAGCGTCAGGCCCTTTTCCAACCGCAAGGTGCGAATGCGGCTGCCGATCGCCTGTTCGAGTTCCTGTTCCATCGCCGATCCATGATTCTACTATATGAGAACTACATTATCTCATGATAGAATCAAGCCTCCCTCGATGCTTCATCTCGCTTGCCTTCACCCCCGCCCCGCCGATATATGGCAGCGGCGCTTGCAGAGCGGAGGACATCATGGACGGCAGCATGCAGAACTCCGAAATCACGGGAAGCTTCACGGCCGCCGCCTGGGAGCAGATCAAACCTCTTATGGCCGAGATCGAGCGATTGCCGCTCTTGGAACGGCTTTCGGACGGCACGCTGCCGCCGGAGGTTTTCCGTCACTATATCCTGCAAGACGCAATCTATCTGAAGCATTATGCCCGGTGCCTCGCCATCGTCGCGGCCAAGGCGCCCGACAATGCACAGGTGCTGCGCTTCCTCGGTTCGGCGCAGAAGGCCATCACCGTCGAGCAGGGCCTGCATGCGGGCTTCCTCTCGCAATTCGGCATTTCGAGCGCGGATGTGACGGCCGCCGAGCCCTCGCCTTCCTGTTTCGCCTATACGAATTTCCTTCTGGCGACCGCCTATCACAGCTCCTATGCCGTCGCGCTTTCGGCCATCCTGCCCTGCTTCTGGATCTACATGCATGTCGGCGAAGGCATCAAAGGCAGGCCGGCGATCGACGGCAATGTTTTTCAGGCCTGGATCAACACCTATGGCGATCCGCAATTTGCAGCCGGCGCCCGCGAGGTGATCGCACTGACCGATATCGCCGCCCGCGCGGCATCGGAGACGGAGCGTGCCGCGATGATGGACGTTTTCGCGCGCGCCTCGCAGTATGAATGGATGTTCTGGGATTCGGCCTGGCGGCTGGAGACCTGGCCGGTCTGACGCACGCTGGGCAGACCCGCAATAGCGTAAAATCCGGGATAATTACCGCTTTGCGGCAGGGGGCGGCGCTGCTATATGGCGCGCATGAGCACCAATTCGACCACTCCGCTGTCCCATATCCGCAACTTCTCGATCGTGGCCCATATCGACCACGGCAAATCGACGCTGGCCGACCGCCTGATCCAGACGACGGGCGGACTTGCCGAGCGCGAAATGTCCGAGCAAGTGCTCGACAATATGGAGATCGAGCGCGAACGCGGCATCACCATCAAGGCCCAGACCGTGCGCCTGCACTATCAGGCGAACAATGGCGAGAAATATATTCTCAACCTGATCGACACGCCCGGCCACGTCGACTTCGCCTATGAAGTCTCGCGGTCGCTGTCGGCCTGCGAGGGCTCGCTGCTGGTCGTCGACGCCAGCCAGGGCGTGGAAGCGCAGACGCTCGCCAATGTCTACCAGGCGATCGACAACAACCACGAGCTCGTCACCGTGCTCAACAAGATCGACCTGCCGGCCGCCGAACCCGACCGCATCAAGGAACAGATCGAGGAAGTGATCGGCATCGACGCTTCGGAGGCCGTGCTGATTTCCGCCAAGACCGGCCTCGGCATTCCCGACGTGCTGGAAGCGATCGTCCACAAGCTGCCGGCGCCGAAGAGCCCGGGCGGCGACAAGGCGCCACTGAAGGCGCTGCTCGTCGACAGCTGGTACGACACCTATCTCGGCGTCATGGTTCTCGTGCGCGTCATCGACGGCGTGCTGACCAAGGGCCAGACGATCCGCATGATGGGCACGGATGCGAAATACCAGGTTGAGCGCGTCGGCGTGCTGACGCCGAAGATGGTCAATGTCGACAGCCTCGGCCCCGGCGAGATCGGCTTTATCACCGCCTCGATCAAGGAAGTAGCCGATACGCGCGTCGGCGATACGATTACCGAAGACAAGCGCCCGACCGCAGAAGCCTTGCCGGGCTTCAAGCCGGCGCAGCCGGTGGTGTTCTGCGGCCTGTTCCCGGTCGATGCCGCCGATTTCGAGGATCTGCGCGCCGCGATGGGCAAGCTTCGCCTCAATGACGCGTCCTTCTCCTTCGAAATGGAATCATCTGCCGCTCTCGGCTTCGGCTTCCGCTGCGGCTTCCTCGGCCTCTTGCATCTCGAAATCATCCAGGAGCGCCTGGAGCGCGAGTTCGACCTCGACCTCATCGCCACGGCTCCTTCCGTCGTCTATCAGCTGACGATGACCGACGGCAGCGAGCGCGAACTGCACAATCCGGCCGACATGCCCGATGTCGTCAAGATTGCCGAAATCCGCGAGCCGTGGATCAAGGCGACGATCATGACGCCGGACGATTATCTCGGGGGCATTCTGAAACTCTGCCAGGACCGCCGCGGCATCCAGACCGAGCTGACCTATGTCGGCACCCGGGCGATGGTGACCTATGAACTGCCGCTCAACGAAGTCGTCTTCGACTTCTACGACCGGCTGAAATCGATCTCCAAGGGCTACGCATCCTTCGACTATCACCTCGAAGGCTACCGCGCCGGCAACCTCGTGAAGATGTCGATCCTCGTCAATGGCGAGCCGGTCGATGCACTCTCGATGCTCGTGCATCGCATGGCAGCTGAAAAGCGCGGCCGCGACATGTGCGAGCGGCTGAAGGAGCTGATTCCGAAGCACATGTTCAAGATCCCGATCCAGGCGGCGATCGGCGGCAACGTGATTGCCCGCGAAACCATCTCGGCGCTGCGCAAGGACGTCACGGCCAAGTGCTACGGCGGCGACGCCACCCGCAAGCGCAAGCTGCTCGACAAGCAGAAGGAAGGCAAGAAGCGCATGCGCCAGTTCGGCAAGGTGGAGATTCCGCAGGAAGCCTTCATCGCCGCGCTCAAGATGGGCGATGAATAACGCTTCTCAATGACGTCTTATGCGCATATGATCTGCGCATAACACGAGGAGATCCTTATGGGTCATCAGGCGAGAAAAGCAGCGAATCTTTCACTTGATGAAAGCCTCGTTTTCCAGGCCCGCGAGCTCAAGATCAACATATCCAGGGCGGCGGAAGAAGGTATCGCGAAAGCGATAAAGGCCGAACGCGAGCGGCTGTGGCGGATCGAGAACGCCGAGGCTATCGCCGCTTCCAATGCTTATGTCGAGAAGCACGGCCTGCCTTTTCAGAAATATCGACAGTTCTGATGGCTCGGTTTCATGTTTACAATCTGATGCATAGCGATGCGTTCGCCCTCGATCTGCAGTCAGACCTACACGGCGAGCTGACGACGCGAATCATGGCGCCGATGCTTCCGCTGGAAGCTCTTCCCAAAATCATGCGTCAGCTCAATCCGCAATTCGTCATCAATGACGTGCCATACGTGATGGCGACCCAGTTTATCGGTGCGGTTTCCACTAAGGAGATCGGCGTCGTTGCCGCGGATCTCACCTCCGATAGCGATCGCATCGTCGCTGCCGTCGATTTTCTTTTCCAAGGCTTCTAAGCCCTCACCTCCTGCCCATATACTCCTTCACCAACCCCTCGTAGGCGTCCATCTCGGGTAGCGCTTCGTAACTATACACCGCGCCGGTCTCGGCAAACGACAGCTTCTCGCTCGTCCATGTCTCGATGAAGGGCTTGAACCAGCTGGGGTCGTCGAGCATGGTGACGCGTAGGTTGACGAACCAGTCCATGCCTTCCGGCCGGGTGAACATCCAGCTCATGCAGTGCGGGCAGAAATAATGCTTGGTGGCGCCGTGCAGGCCGCCGACAACAGGCTCGCCCTTGGCAACCTCGAAGCCTTCGCTGGGGATGGCGGCACTCAGCGAATAGGCGCTCGCCGTCATCTTCTGGCAGCCTGTGCAATGGCAGGCCATGGCCAGCAGCGGCGGAGCGCTGATCTTCAAGCGCACCCGGCCGCAGCGGCAGCCGCCTTCCATGGGCAAATTCGGTGATGTCATGATATCTCTCCCCTTCCGTCCTCTGATCTAGAGGAGGCGGCGTCATTGTCGAGGGAGCGCACCGGTGCAAATCTCAAAAGCGGTTTATCGGACGCGCGGGATTGCCGACCACCGTTGCGCCCGCCGGCACATCCTTCGTGACGACGGCGCCCGCACCCACGATCGCGCCATCGCCGATCGTCACGCCGCCGAGGATGATGGCGCCGCCGCCGATCCAGACGTCGCTGCCGATTGCGACCGGCCGGGCGATCTCGATCCCCCTACTGCGAAGCGCCGGATCCTTGTGATGCTCGGCGCAATAGATCTGCACGCCCGGGCCGAACATGGTGCGATCGCCGATCGTCACGCTGCCGGAATCAAGGATGGTGCAGCCGGCATTAACATAGACGCGCTCGCCGAGAACGATATTGATGCCGTAGGAACAGTGAAACGGCGCTTCGATAAAGATATCGGAGGCGGCCTGTGCAAAAAGCGCCCTGAGGGCGGGGGCTGCGGGGCCGCGCTCGTCCGGCGGCAGCGTATTGTGGGCGTGGACGGCGAGCCGCGCCTGCCGGCGCAGGTGATCGAGCTCGTCGTCAAGGCAGCAATACCACTCACCCGCCACCATCTTCTCGCGTTCGCTTGCCATCAGCGCATCGCCCTTCAAGCCGGGACCTGCGACAGCATCTCGACCTCTTGCCGTTCGATCTGCCCGACCCAGGCGCGGGCGATGGCAAGGCCGGCGGCATCGGCGCCACCAGCATGCTGCGCAGTCAGCTCGGCATAGCTTTCCAGCCAGCCGGGCGCGATTCGCTCGATCGTATCGGGGAATTCCGCCTTCCACTGCTCGATCACCGTTCTATCAGCCTCGAAATGAAACTGCGTGCCGTAGACGGCGCGGCCGATGCGGAAAGCTTGGTTTTCAGCGACAGGGCTGCTCGCGAGACGAACGGCGCCTGCAGGCAGGGAAAAGGTGTCGGCATGCCACTCGAACATGGTGAATTCGCCGCCAAGCGCCGAGAGCAGCGGATCGGCGCGGCCTTCATCGGTGACGCCGATGCTGTGCCAGCCGAATTCGCGGGCGGTTCCGAGATAGTTGTCGGCGCCATAGGCGCGGGCAAGGATCTGGCTACCGAGGCAGATGCCGAGCACGGCCTTGCCTGCATCGCCGAAGCGGCGCGCGAGCCGGGCGAGCTCCGGCAGATAGGGATGCGTCTCGTCATCCAGCGCGCCCTGCTCGCCGCCGAGAACGACCAGCGCGTCATGACTGGCTATGTCTGGCGGCAGGATGCCATTCCGCCAGACCCGGAACCACTCGATCTCAGCACCCGCCTCGTCGAGCGCCGTCGCAAGCGCGCCGAGGCCGGTGTTGCGCATATTTTCGACGACTGCGACTCGCATAGGTTCTCCCCGATGGTCGGCAGGAAGAGACCATGCCAAAGAACGGCATGCAAGATGCTTGCGCATGCGCGATTGCGCCCGCAGGCTGCAAGGGCTTAAATCACGCCAAATGAAGGGAAAACGCCATGACCGAAAAAGCCCGCGTCTCGATCCTCTACTGCACCCAGTGCAACTGGCTGCTGCGCGCCGCCTGGATGGCGCAGGAGCTGCTGAGCACCTTTTCCGACAGTCTCGGCGAGGTGGCGCTGATCCCCGGCACCGGCGGCAATTTCGAAATCCGCGTCAATGGAGATCTCATCTGGGAGCGTAAGCGCGACGGCGGCTTTCCCGGGCCGAAGGAGCTGAAGCAACGCGTCCGCGACATCATCGAGCCCGGCCGCGATCTCGGCCATGTCGACCGCGTCTCGCACGAAAGCTGACCAAACCCGCTCAGCGATAGGGCGAGCGGCAGACTCTGTAGACGCCTTCATAGGTGAGGAAGTGATCCGTCCGCGGATTATAGGAACGGTATTCATTGGTGCACCAGGCGATGTGCTTGTTCATATCCCGTGCCGGCTGCACCTGGCGCACCGGCGGCGGGTCATAGGTCAGCTGCGGCCGCCCCGCCGCGCCCGGCAGATAATAGGTCGGCCCCGCGCCGCGCGGACGGTAATTCGGCTGGACATAGACCGGGCGATGCCATTGCTGCGGCCCAAAACCGAAGCAGCCGCGAAAATCGCAGAGCGTCGATCCCGTGTTGACCGGCCCGAGACCCGGCTTCGGCGAATCAGCGCCGGCCACGACAGGCGCGAAAACGGCAAAAAGGCCGGCGAGCAGAAGCGTGCGGGCAGCGGGCATGAGGCGTTCCTTTCGAGACCCCCTCTATATAGGGCGCCCGGAGCGAACCGCTATGTCTCCCCTCCAGCCGCTCCCTCGCATGTGATCGGCTGTTTTTTGCAGACTGTCAGGAAAACTTCAAAAACCCAGTTGACAGTCACGAGCCACCCCCTTACATCGCTCTCCGTCGCCCAGATGGCGGAATTGGTAGACGCGCAGGTTTCAGGTACCTGTGCCGCGAGGCGTGGAGGTTCGAGTCCTCTTCTGGGCACCATTTCCTTTTGATCGCTGCCAAGATCAAATATTCGAACCTTTCCAAAAATTACGCACTTGGCTCTGTTGACAGAGGCCGTTGACGTGCTTGCCTGGATACCGCTCCGTGAACGGCGCAGGTTGAAGCCGGTCACGCCGCCATGTGGGATGTCGTCTTCCCGCTTTCCGATACGACCGACAAAGCTGTAATGCCGGCTTCTCTGGCGGCGCGAAGAAGCAATTCCCTCAATTCCTCCATCCCGGCCTCTCCCGCGACCGCATCGTCGCAAGCCTTCACAGCCGCGACATATTCCTCTCCATCGTCGAACGGCCAATCAATTATCAGAACTTCGGCTGCGTCTCGGAGCGTCTTGACGATCCTTCGCCGACCGCCAAGAAAGAGGACAAGAGGTGCAAAATTCGGTGATGCGTTCCATTGCATGACACTTTCTCCCAAAGGTTAGAATATTAGTAATGATGCAAGAAGCATGCCGGGGAGCGGAAGGCGCTCCTGGAAGTTCTGAGCCATTTTCGCGAGATCGCCGGCGGGTCTCGCACTCACCGCCTTTGGCATCGCGGCCGGGACATATTAAGCTGAAAGGACATCAACTGATTCGACCGTTCCAGAATCGTTGACCCCATCTCTTCTATGACCGCCGAGATCAGCGGTCTTCATGAGGAGGCCTGGCGATGGATGTCAGCGCATTGCAAATGTGTGAAACACGCTAATAGCAATTCCAGGCCAAGTCTCGATGGTAGCACCCATTGCAAATTCCACCCGGCTGATGGACGCCGTCTCCTCTCAAATCGATCACATTCTGTTCGAATGTGACGACGGAACCAGCATTTCAAGTTCGAGCCTGCTGGAATTCAGCGCGCAGCGCGCATTTCGACAGACGCCCCGGCGGCTGGTCTTCTGCATGTGCGAGAACGACCCGGGCGGTTTGCTGGGCTATCTCAGCCTACTCAAACTCGATGCCGTTCCGCTGATGCTGAGCGCTAGCCTGGCGGCGGCGCAATTTGAGAAGCTGGTGTCGGCCTATCGTCCGGGTTTTGCATGGCTGCCGGACCACCGAGCCGGTGAATTCGGCGACGGGCATGTGCTGCTCTCTCACATGGGATATAGTCTCGTCGCCGCCGCGGCAGATGAAGCTTATCCGATCGACGATTCGTTGGCGCTGCTGCTCAGCACCTCGGGAAGCACGGGAACGCCGAAGTTCGTGCGGCTTTCGCACGACAATATCCTCGCCAATGCCGAGGCCATCAGCACCTATCTGGGCTTGACCGGCGAGGAGCGGCCGATCACGACGCTGCCGCCGAGCTATTCCTACGGCCTTTCAATCATCCACAGCCATCTTCTGGCGGGAGCCACGATCGCGCTGACCAACAAGACCTTCTTCGATCGGGCATTTTGGGACTTTCTGAAATCGTCGAAGGCGACGAGTTTCGGCGGCGTGCCCTATCATTACGAAATGCTGAAGAAACTGCGCTTTCCATCCATGGATCTTCCGAGCCTCAGGAGCCTGACGCAGGCGGGCGCGCGGATGGAGCCCGAACTGACGCGCGACTTCGCCGAGCTTTGCGCCAACAAGGGTATCCGCTATTTCAGCATGTACGGGCAGACCGAAGCCACCGCGCGGATGTCCTATCTCTCTCCCGACAGGGCGATCGAGAAGGCCGGCAGCATCGGCCGGCCGATCCCGGGCGGCGCTTTTTGGCTCGAGGACGAGCACGGGCAGAAGATCGAGGGCAACGACGCAGCGGGCGAGCTCGTATATTACGGCCGGAACGTCTCGATGGGCTATGCGGAGGGCTATCGGGATCTGGCGCTCGGCGACGAGCGAGGCGGCGTTCTGCGCACAGGCGATATCGCCCGCCGGGACGCCGAAGGCGATTATTACATCGTCGGGCGCCTGAAGCGTTTCCTCAAAATGTTCGGCCATCGCATTAATCTGCAGGATGTCGAGGCGCAATTGCTGGCGGCCGGTCACACCGTCGTCTGTGCTGGCCAGGACGATCAGCTGGAAATTTACCTCCCTCAAGGCTCCGGCGAGGCCGGTAAGCTCATCAAGGCCAAACTCATTTCGGATCTGAAGATCAGCCCGAAAGCGATCAGCGTCTATGCGATTGCCGAGCTGCCGCGGAATGATTCCGGCAAGATCCAATATAATCAACTGAAATCATCTGCCGGGGATAGCCTCGCATGAGCGTTTTTGATCCCTCCCAATGGCTCGATCGCGAGCCCTATTCGATGAAAGCCGCGGAAAAATCGGGGGCGCTGACTGAAGTCATGCGCAATCTGACCGAATGGCATCGCGACCATTGCGCCGAATATAGCGGCATTCTCGACCTCGTCAGCGATAGGGCGGCAGCGGTGGACGGATTGGAGGACGTGCCGTTTATTCCGGTTCGGCTGTTCAAGGAATTGGATCTGTTGAGCATCGAGAGAGGTCAGGTGTTCAAGACGATGACCTCATCCGGCACCAGCGGCCAGCAGGTGTCGCGCATCTACCTCGACAAGGAAACCGCGGCGCTGCAAAGCAAGATCCTCGCCCGGCTGATGGCGGAAGTACTCGGCAAGAAGCGGCTGCCGATGCTGGTCATCGATTCACCGAGCGTGCTGCGCAACCGCAACGCCTTCTCGGCGCGGGGTGCCGGCATTCTCGGCTTTTCCTTCTTCGGGCAGGACGTCACCTATGCCCTCGACGACGAAATGAACCTGGACATACCGGCCATCGAGGCCTTTCTTGAGCGGCACCCGGACCAGCCGATCTTCCTGTTCGGCTTCACCTTCATGATCTGGCAGCATTTCTATGCGCCGCTGAAGGCGATGGGTAGACGTCTGCCGATCGACGGGGGCATCCTGCTGCATGGCGGGGGCTGGAAAAAGCTGCAGGATCAGGCGGTCGGCAATGTTGAATTCCGGGCGGCGATGACCGAATGCGCCGGGATCAGGCGCGTCGTCAATTATTACGGCATGGTCGAGCAGACGGGATCAATCTTCCTGGAATGCGAAGAGGGGCATCTGCATGCGCCGATTTATGCCGATGTCATTATCCGCGATCCGAAGGATTTTCGGACGCTCGAAGTCGGAAAGACCGGGCTGATCGAAGTCATGTCGCTGATACCGCGCAGTTATCCCGGGCACGCGCTGCTGACCGAGGATATCGGCCGGATCGACGGCGAAGACGACTGCCCCTGCGGGCGGCATGGCAAGTATTTCTCGGTGGCCGGACGCGTCGCCAAGGCCGAGGTCAGAGGCTGCAGCGACACCTATGAAGCAAATTCCTGAACTGCCCGTCACCCTTCGCGTCGGCGGCGCGCTCAACACGCTGGAATGCAAGCCGCTGGCGCCCTACTCCACTCAGGCGATGGAATTTATGGCGGCCCTTTCGAAGGCGTTGCTCGCGCTGCCGGCAGCGCGACAGTATCCCGATATCGCCGCCTTCGGCTATTGGTGCCGAGCCGCGAACCTTGCCAAACTCGCGCGCGAATTCGGCACGCAATATCCCCGTATCGGCCGAGGCCTCGTGCTTCACATCGCGCCGGCCAACGTCCCGGTCAACTTCGCCTTTTCCTTCGCCTTCGGGCTGCTGGCCGGCAATGCCAACATCGTTCGTATTCCTGAACGGGATTTTCCGCAGGTCGAGATCATCTGCGACGAGATCGCCAGGCTGTTCGCCCTGCCAGTGCACAGCCGGCTGGCCGCAATGAACCGGCTGATAAAATATCCGCGCGATGACGAGATCACCGGCGCTTTGTCGGTTCATTGCCAGGCGCGGATGCTCTGGGGGGGCGATTCGACGATCGCTCATCTGCGCAAGCTTCCCGCCCATCCGCGCAGCGTCGATATCGCCTTCGCCGACCGTTATTCCTTCTGCCTGATGCAGGCCGAGGCCGTGCTCAGGGCCGACGAGCGGGCGATCGCGGAACTCGCGAGGGGTTTCTTCAACGATGTCTTCCTTCTTGACCAGAATGCCTGCTCGTCTCCGCATCTGGTGATTTGGCAAGGCGATGAAGAGCAGGCCGCAAAGGCGCAGGACCGGTTCTGGCCGACAATGGCGTCGTATCTCCAGCAGCGTTACGAGATCGCGCCGATCCATGCCGTCGACAAGTTCGTCAATCTTTGCCGGACAGCAGACAGGCTGCCGCAGGCAAGCGGGAGCACGCGGCACGACAATCTGATCTACCGCGTCAGCCTGGATGCCCTGCCCTCCGATATCGAGCGGCATCGCGGCCAATACGGCTTCTTCTACGAATATGTGACCGCAGATCTCGGCTGCCTCGCCGGGATCGTCGGCGAACGTTACCAGACGCTGACCAGCTTCGGCATCGACCGGGACGCACTGGTCCGTTTCATCATCGATGAAGGGCTGACGGGCATCGACCGGGTGGTGCCGGTCGGCAGAGCGCTCGATATGGGCGCCATCTGGGACGGCTACAATCTCGTCCAGGAGCTTTCGCGGATCGTCAGTACAGCCTAGCGCAAGGACGGCGGCGCATTGTCGGTGTTCATGTTCAGGCGCAGCTGCTGCGATTCGGACCGCTTTTGACATCGAGTGAGGACATCAGATTATGAGCAACCGTGAGAAATATCAGGCCGCTTTTGCGGAAACCTTCATGCTGGACGCCAAGGACCTGCCTAACCTGAAATATCAGGAAGCCGCGGCCTGGGACAGCGTCGGGCATATGGCGCTCATGGCCGCGCTGGAGGAAGCGTTCGGTATCGAAATGGACATCGACGACATCATCGAATTCTCCAGCTACGAAGCCGGACAGGAGATCCTGGCAAAGTACAATGTGAGCATCGAGAAGGCCGCATGAGCGACGCAACGAACGCCGTCGCTTTCGATATCAACGGCATTATCAGCCATCAGAGAAATCGCTATCCTGTTCTGCTGATCGATCGCGTCACAGCGGTCGATCCCGGCAGGAGCGCCTCGGCGGTGAAGTGCTTTACCTATAATGAATGGTTCTTCCCCGGCCATTTCGATGATGAGCCGAATGTGCCGGGTTTCATCCAGATCGAATCGCTGACGCAGACCTTCATCATGACCTTCCTCTGTATGGAGGAATACAAGGGCATGAAGACCAATTTCGTTTCGCTCAACAATGTGAAGTTCAAGCGCAAGATCGTTCCGGGCGACGTCTTGGAGATCGATGCAGTCCTCGCCTCCTTCAAGCGCGGAATTGCAATCGGCTCGGTCAGCAGCGCGGTGAGAGGCGAACCTGCCTGCAGCGGCGATTTCATCGTGGCCGTGCCCGACATCCTGGATCGCTTCAAGCCGAAAACCCCATGAGATAGACGATCGATGAGAGTTGCCGACTATATAATGCAGCGTCTCGCTGAGGCCGGGATCGGACACGTATTCCTGGTCACCGGACGTGGCGCCTTGTTCCTGACCGACGCGCTGGCCAAACATGCTGAGCTGCAGGGCATATCGGTCCATCACGAACAGTCTGCTTCTTTCGCGGCTGCCGCCTACGCCCATCAGACCGGCGGGCTGGGCGCGTGCCTCGTCTCCACCGGCTGCGCCTCGACCAACGCGATCACGGGCGTGCTGTCGGCCTGGCAGGACGGCATTCCCTGCATTTTCATCTCCGGCCAGAATACGCTGAAAGAAACCAGCCGCTATACCGGCATTCCGCTGCGCACCTACGGCCAGCAGGAAGCCGACATCATCTCGATCGTTCAACCGATTACCAAATATGCGAAAATGATCACCTCGGCCGAAGAGATCGTCGAAGCCATGGACACGGCGCTGACGCTCGCTAATACCGGCCGGAAAGGCCCTGTCTGGATCGATGTGCCGCTGGACTTGCAGAGCGCCCAGATCGATCCCGAAACGATCGCGCGGGCAAGTCAGGCGCCGGTGCTGCCCATAGCAACGCAGCAAGATATGGATGCTGTCGTCGCGGCGTTGTCGGCGGCCAAACGCCCCGTCGTGCTGATCGGCAATGGCCTGCGTTCCAGCGGTGCGGCGGACGCTTTTCGGCAGTTCGTGGAGCGCTGGAACGTCCCGGTGACCTTCGCCGCCTCGGCTCCGGACGCCTATGGCAGCGCCAATGCCAGGTCAATCGGCTCCGTCGGTTCGATGGGATGTTCGCGCGCCGGAAATTTCGCGGTGCAGAATGCCGATCTGCTGCTCGTCCTCGGCTGCCGGCTGACCTCGCTGACGACGGGACCGGACTTCTGCAAATTCGCCCGGGCGGCAAAGATCGTCGTCGTCGACATCGATCAGGTCGAGCACAGCAAGGAAACCGTGCAAATCGACCGATTCGTGCATGCGGAGCTCGCCAACTTCCTCGAACGGATCAATGCAGCCGACTGCGAGCCGGCGAATGCCGCCTGGATGGCCAAGTGTCAGCACTGGAAGGCAATCTTCTCAGGCCCCGAGCCCGACTTCAGGCACGCGGAGCGCGTCGACCTCTATGAATTGGCCGAATGCCTGACCGAGCTGATGCCGCCGTCCTCGACACTGGTCACCGATTCCGGATTGAACGAGGTGATCCTGCCGACCAACATCCAGTTTTCCGACGGCATGACCGCTGTTCATCCGGCCATGCAAGGGGCGATGGGCTTTGCCCTGCCGGCGGCGATCGGCGCCTATTATGCAAAGCCGCAGCCTGTCATCGCCGTCATCGGTGACGGTTCGATCATGATGAACCTGCAGGAATTCGAGACGATCCGCTACCGCAACCTGCCGGTCAAGGTCATCGTCATCAACAACAACGTCTATTCGATCATCCGCAGACGCCAGCAGGAGCTGTTCCGGAAGCGCGTGATCGGTGTCGATCCCGCCAACGGCGTGAGCGCGCCCGATTTCTCCAAAGTCGCCGCCTGCTTCGAGCTCGATTACATCAGGATCGACGCCCCGGATCAGCTGCGGAGCGGTCTTGAGGATCTTCTCAGCCGGGATGGACCGGTTCTCTGCGAGATCATGGGCCGCGAAGATCAGGAATATATCGAGCTGGGGCAGACACGGAGCGCGATCGACCGGCGTTTCGTACGCCGTCCACTCGAAGATCAGGCCCCCTTCCTCGACCGCGATCTATTCCTTTCGGAAATGGTCATCGAACCCATCGACCAATAGGCAAACTCATCATGGCAACTGTCACACTTCGCAACGGCCGGCTGATCGGTGATTATCTCGCGCCCTACGTTATCGCCGAGCTGAATACGAGCCATTTCGGCGAGGTGGCCACGGCGCGAACCATGATCGCTCAGGCGAAAGAGGCCGGCTGCGATTGCGTGAAATTTCAATCGTGGAGCACGGAGTCTCTTTATTCCGCCGGTTATTACCGCGAGAACGCAATCGCGAAGCGCATCGTCAACAAGTTCTCACTTGCGGATGCGAAGCTTGAAGAGCTCGCGGCCTACTGCCGGGAGATTGGCATCGACTTCGCCTCAACGCCCTATTCGCGTTACGAAGCCGAGTTCCTGGTGAAGGTCTGCGAGGTTCCCTTCATCAAAATCGCCTCGATGGAGCTGAACAATCTGCCTTATCTCCGCCATCTCGGCAGTCTCGGTGCTCCGCTGGTGCTCTCGACCGGCATGGGTTCGCTGGAGGAAATCATCCGCGCAGTCGAGGCCATCGAAGAGACCGGCAATCGGCAGATCATCATCCTGCACTGCACCTCGGTCTATCCGGCGCCGCCGGAGACCATCCGCCTTCAGAATATCCTCGGCCTGCGCAGCGAATTCCCGGCCTATCCGATCGGATATTCCGACCACAGCACGGGTATCGAGATCCCGGCCGCGTCGATCGCGCTCGGCGCATGCGTCATCGAAAAACACTTCACGCTCGACAGTTCGCGCATCGGCATGGACAACCAGATGGCGACGGAGCCCGAGGAAATGAAGGCGATGATCTCAGCCTGCCATAAGGTGCATACGGCGCTCGGCGGCACGGGACGGATCCTCGATCCTTCCGAGCGAGACCAGATACCGAAGATGCGGCGGAGCATCACCACTGCACGCGCCTTGAAGGCGGGCAGCGTCATCGGAGCAGACGATCTCGATGCGAAGCGGCCGGGGACGGGCATTGCGCCGACCGAAATCGGTACCGTCGTCGGCAAGCGGCTGAAAGTCGACATCGATGCCGACGAGATCATCCTTCCGGAACATTTCGAGTAACTGGATAGTCAGCCAATGACCCCGATACAGCAATATATCCACGATATCGTGCAGGAGAAAATTTCGGCGGTCATCGATCTCGTCGACGAGAGCGGCACTCCGATCGGAAGACTCGTTCCATTGACTGTCAGCCATCTCGACGACGAAGTCATCCTCGGTAAGCTGACCGACTGGCGTAACGCCAATATGAATTTCTTCCTGACGCATTTCACCGCGACCATCGAGCGGACGAGAAGCTGGCTTGCCAACGTCGTTTTCAAGAACCCGACGCAGCTGATGTTCCTGATCTATTCGTCCGACCAGCTGATCGGCCATTTCGGCTTCAAGGACCTGACGGAAAAGGACGTGCTGCTCGACAACGCCATGCGCGGCGAGCGCGGCGGCCATCCGAAATTGCTCCAGGCCGCCGGCCGCGCGCTGATCGACTGGCTGTTCGAAAAGACCAATGTCAAAACGGTCTATGGATATGTGCTGACGACAAATGCGGCAGCGATCATGCTTAACCGGGCGATGGGCTTTGGCCTCTGGGACAAATATCCGCTCAACAAGTCCGTGACGAATGGCGAGGCTCGCTGGGACATGGGACCAAAAGGCGGAAACAGCGACGACAATTCATACTGCTATCGCGTCGAGGTCGTCCGAAGCGGCGCCTGATGCGATCCCCAGGCACTACGGTAAGCCTCGCACAAGAACGAAATCGGATACCGGAACAGGATGAAATGCGGGCTTTTCCGCCTGTTGAAAGCCCGGCGCGTCGCAGGACGGGCGGGCGGACTTGATTAGATACTCTGGAGTTCGCTTGGGATGAAAGTCGTAATTCTCGCCGGTGGCCTTGGCTCTCGTCTTGCCGAGGAAACCAGTATCCGCCCCAAGCCTCTGGTCGAAGTCGGCGGCATGCCGATCCTCTGGCACATCATGAACATCTATGCCCATCACGGGCTCAATGATTTCATCATCTGCGCCGGCTACAAGGGCTACATGATCAAGGAATACTTCGTAAACCTTGTTCTCCATCACAGCGACGTCACCGTCGATCTCGCCTCCAACAGCATCGATTATCACGGCGGCAAGCGTCCGAACTGGCGCGTCACCGTCGTCGATACCGGCGTGCATTCGATGACCGGTGGCCGTATCGGCCGCGTACGCGACTATCTCAACCCCGGCGAACCCTTCTGCATGACCTATGGCGACGGCGTCGGCGACATCGACATCGCCTCTGAAGTCGCCTTCCATCGCAGTCATGGCTTAAAGGCGACGATGTGCGCAGTCTCCCCTCCCGGCCGCTACGGCGCCACAAACATCGAAGGAAAGTTCATCACCTCCTTCGTGGAGAAACCGAAAGGCGACGGCCAGCGTATCAATGGCGGATTTTTCGTGCTCGACCCCTCGGTGGTCGATCTCATTCCGAGTGATGACACGATTTGGGAAGCAGGGCCGCTGGAATGGCTCGCCGCCAACAACCAACTCGCCGCCTTCAAACATGACGGCTTCTGGCAGCCGATGGATACGCTTCGAGAGCGCAACCATCTGGAAGAACTCTGGAACACCGGAAAGGCGCCGTGGAAGCTATGGGCCTGACCAACTTCTGGAAAGGACGGCGGGTCTTTCTGACCGGACATACTGGCTTCAAGGGATCCTGGCTCTCCCTGTGGCTGGAACGGCTCGGCGCCGCGATGACTGCGGTGTCTCTGGCGCCCGAGACCGGACCGTCGCTCTATCGGAAGCTCGCCCCCTGGGACGATCGCCGCCACCATATCGTCGATATCCGCGATGCCGCGGCACTTCTCGCCATCTTCAAAGGTTTCGAGCCAGAGATCGTCATTCATATGGCTGCGCAGGCGCTGGTGCGGCGCTCCTATGAGAACCCGGCCGAAACCTTCTCGACCAACGTGATGGGAACGGCAAATATCCTTGACGCGATCCGGCATACGCCATCCGTCAAGACGGTGCTGGTCATCACTTCGGACAAGGTCTACGCCAATAACGGCAGCGGCATACCTTTCGTCGAAACAGATACGCTCGGCGGCAAGGATCCCTATAGCAATTCCAAGGCCTGCACAGAACTCGTCTGCCAGAGCTATCGCGATAGTTTCTTCAAGGGACGCGATCTCAGACTCGCGACCGTGCGCGCCGGCAATGTCATCGGCGGCGGCGACTGGTCCCGGGACCGGTTGATCCCGGACTTCATCCGGGCCTTCGAGGGCGGCGAGCCGATCATGCTGCGTTATCCCGAGGCGATCCGCCCCTGGCAGCATGTGCTGGAGCCGCTCGGCGGCTATCTCGGCTTTGCCGAGGTGCTAACGGAGGAGCGCGGCAAGAATCTGCCGGACGCGCTGAATTTCGGTCCGAATCCGGAAAGCTTCGCCACGGTTTCCGAACTCGCAGAAGCGCTCGGGCGCGCGCATGACGTCGAAAATGTATGGCGGCTTGCGCCGGGCGAACATCTGCCTGAAGCGCCGGCGCTGACGCTGAGTTCGGCCCTTGCGTTCGACACCATCGGCTGGCGCCCGCGCCTCAGCCTGCAACAGACCATCGACTGGACTGCCGCCTGGTACAAGGCCAACCGCGAAGGCGAAGACATGCGCGCCTTCTCGCTCGGCCAGATCGCGGCATATGAGGAAGCAGTATCATGACAGCGCATAATTGCCGGTTTTGCGACGCTCCGTTGAAGCATCGTTTCGTCGATCTCGGCTCGACGCCGCTCGCCAATGCCTACCTGACGGAAGAGCAGCTCAACCAGCCGGAACCGTCCTATCCGCTGCGCGCCTTCGTCTGCTCCGAATGCTGGCTGGTGCAGGCCGATGCCTTTGTTCCGCCGGAAGATATCTTCAGCCACTACGCCTATTTTTCCTCCTACAGCGACAGCTGGGTGGAGCATGCGCGCCGGTTCACCATCATGGTGCGGGAGCGCTTCGGCCTCGGTCCGACCTCGCAGGTCATCGAGGTGGCAAGCAATGACGGTTATCTCCTGAAGCATTTTGTCGAGGCCGCCGTGCCGGTGCTCGGCATCGAACCGGCCGAAAACGTAGCCGAAGTCGCCCGCGCCATCGGCGTGCCGACGGAGGCGCGCTTCTTCGGCAAGGCGACGGCCGCCGATCTCGTTTCGCGCGGGCATGCCGCTGATATCGTCATCGGCAATAATGTGCTTGCCCATGTGCCTGACATCAACGACTTCGTCGGCGGGCTTTCGGCCGTGCTGAAGCCCGACGGCGTCGTCAGCGTCGAATTTCCGCATCTGCTGCGGCTGATGGAGAGCATCCAGTTCGACACCGTGTACCACGAGCATTTCTATTATCTTTCTCTGCTCGCCGTCGAAAAGGTCTTTGCCGCCCATGGCCTGAAGGTCTTCGACGTCGAGGAACTGCCGACTCATGGCGGCAGCCTGCGCATCCTCGCCTGCCGCACGACCTCGACGGCCCACGCCACCGGTCCTGCCCTTACCAAGGTACGGGCCGACGAAAAGGCCGCCGGCTTCAACAGGACCGAAACCTACGAAGCCTTCCAGAGCCGTGTCGCACCGATCAAGCAAGGCCTGCTCGCCTTCCTCAACGAAGCCAAGCGGAACGGCAAGAGTGTGGCCGCCTATGGCGCGGCCGCCAAGGGCAATACGCTTTTGAACTTCTGTGGCGTCGGCACCGACCTCATCGACTATGTCGTCGATCGCAATCCGCACAAGCAGGGCCACTACCTGCCGGGCAGCAAGCTGCCGATCTATGCGCCGGAGAAGATGGAAGAAACCCGGCCCGACTACGTGCTGATCCTGCCCTGGAACATCAAGAATGAGGTGGTTTCCGGCAACAGAAAGGTCGCCGCCTGGGGCGGACGTTTTGCCGTCGCCGTGCCTGAATTGACGGTGCTCGGATGAGGTTTTCGCCAACCGCGGTTGCAGGAGCCTTCGTCGTCGACGTCGAGGAACGCGCCGACAACCGCGGGGTGTTTGCGCGAACCTTCTGTGCGGAAAGCTTTGCCGCCCACCGGCTCGCCTCGGTCTATCCGCAGTGCAACGTCTCGCAGAATCACAAGCGCGGAACGCTGCGCGGTATGCACTACCAGGCCGATCCGAAACCGGAGTCAAAGCTCGTCAGGGCAATACGCGGTCGGGTCTTCGACGTGGCGCTCGACCTTCGTCCGGCATCCGAGACCTACCTCAAATGGGCCGCGGTCGAACTCGACGGCGAAAAGCGCAACGCCTTCTACATTCCGGCGGGCTGCGCCCACGGGTTCCTCACTCTCGAGGACAATTGCGAACTCTTTTACCAGATGTCCGAAGTCTACGTTGCCGAACTCGCGAGGGGTGTGCGGTACGACGACCCTGAATTCGGCATCGCCTGGCCATTCGCGCCAGTCATCATCAGTGAGCGCGACGCCGCGCTCGAAAGCTATGTCAGGGGGACACTCACTTGAGCGGCATCAAACTCAGCATCTGCATTCCGACCTATAATCGCGAACCTTTCCTTCGCCATTGCCTGACCTATTGCGAAAACGACTACAAGTTCGATTTCCCCTTCGAGATCGTCATCTGCGACAACGCCTCCACCGACGGCACACAGCAGGTGGTCGAGGAATTCATCGCCCGCGGTCTGCCGATCCGCTACTTCCGCCGTGACGAGAATGCCGGCGGCGGACCGAACTTTGCCAGCGCCTTCCGCCTCGGCAAGGGCGAATATCTCATCTATCTCGCCGACGACGACATACTGATCCCCGACGCCGTGGCCGAAACCGTCGAATATCTCGACCGGAACCCGGACGTGACCGCCGTTCAGGCGCCATGGTTCCTTTATGACGAGGTCAACAAGACCGATCTCGGGCAGTTCTTCAATCTTGAATCCGACGTGAAGTTTCAGCGGGGCGGTTTCACCGAAGTCTTCCAGTTCATCTACGAACGCCACATCTTTCCCGAGATCGCGGTCTACCGCGCCTCCGCACTTCGCTCGGCCTGGGTTCCCCGGGAATTCTGTTTCTACCCGTTCTCGTTCCTCGCCCATTTCCTCGACCAGGGCGCCGTCAGCTTCCTCAAGCGGCCATTCTACCGCTCGGTCTCCAACACGGTGATCGAACGCGACCGGCCGCAAGCGGGCACCGACGAGGTGATGACGAGCTGGGACCGCTACCGCGCGGGCCTCGAATATTTCCTCTTTACCGGAGCCAAGCGTGGCGCGATCCACCTCACGGCGGAGACGCGGCTTCAATATGAAGAAAAGTGCAAGATCTTCACGCTCAACCGCATGGCTGTCGCCTTCCGCTTCTGGGCGATGCGCAAGAACTTCCTCAAAGCGTATGAACTCTACGTCCGGATCGTCTGGGGCGGCATTATCGATCACCCCGAGATCCGGCCCTTCCGCGACCGCCTGCCGCTGATGGTCGTGATCCAGACACTCGTCGGCGAAGTGAACGGCGCGATCGGCGTCAACGCACTGCTGCTCGCAGGTTTCACGGAAACGCCCGCTCTAGAGGCACTGATGCGCGAACTCGGCCTCAAGCCGCGCGTGAAAGTGACGACGGAAATCGGTGCCGATCCGATCGAGACGACGGCGGTCTTCGTCGCCGACGGCAGCGACCGAGACTATTTTGTCTCGCTCGGCTACCTGCCTGGCATCGTCCTGCACGAACACGACCTCGCCCGGCATGTGATCATGTAAGCCTCAAGTCACGTGAGCCCCGGGGCGAGTTTCAGGCGCCAAATTTATCCGATCTCCATTTCACTCAGAAGAAGCAGCGGCATGAGCAACAGGATCTTCTACACCAAGCCATCCATCACCCAGCTCGAAACGGACTACGCGACGGACGCCGCCGCCACCGGCTGGGGCGCGCGCTGCTACGATTATCTCAACCGCTTCGAGCACGACTTCAAAACCTATCTCGGCAGCGGCTTTGCAATCGCCACGTCGAGCTGCACCGGCGCCATGCATATGGGGCTTGCAGCGCTCGGCGTCGGCGCCGGCGACGAAGTGATCCTTGCCGATACGAACTGGGTCGCGACCGTCTCGCCGATCGTTCATCTCGGTGCCACACCTGTCTTCGTCGATGTGCTTGCCGACACCTGGTGCATCGATCCTGAGCAGGTCGAGCGCCATATTACGCCGAAGACCAAGGCGATCATCGCGACACATCTCTACGGCAACCTTTGCGACATGGATGCGCTGCTGCAGATCAGCAAACGCACCGGCATTCCCGTCATCGAAGACGCCGCCGAAGCGATCGGCTCCGTCTGGCACGGCCGCCGTGCCGGCTCGATGGGCGCCTTCGGTACCTTCTCCTTCCACGGCACCAAGACGCTGACGACGGGCGAAGGCGGCATGTTCGTCACCAATGACGCCGCCCTTTACGAGCGCGTGCTGACGCTCAGCAATCATGGACGCGCCCGCGGCCAGACGAAGCAATTCTGGCCGGATGCGATCGGCTTCAAATACAAGATGTCGAATATTCAGGCGGCCATCGGCTGCGCCCAGCTCGAGCGTATCGATGAACTCGTCAATCGCAAGCGCGAAATTCTGGCTTCCTATATGATCCGGCTTTCGACCCTGCCCGGCATCACAATGAACCCGGAATATACCGGCACGATCAACGGCGCTTGGATGCCAACAGCAGTCTTCCATCCCTCGACCGGCATCACCCGCGAGATGCTGCAGCAGGCTTTTGATGCGGCGAATACCGACGCACGCGTCTTCTTCTATCCGCTCTCCAGCCTCGCGATGTTCGAGGACCGACCGGAAAACCTCAACGCCTGGAGCATTCCAGGACGGGCGATCAACCTGCCGAGCTATCATGACATGAGCGAGGCCGATATCGAGCGAGTGGCGGCAACGCTGGTCAGTCTCGCCTCGACTCGAATGTATCACAACAGCATGACATTGCGGCAGCAGGCCTGAAAAGGCCTTACCGCACCGGCTGATAGTGGCCGCGGAGCGGAACCTTTTCGCCCATGGTCACGAAGCCGTCGCGGTCGCAGACGTACATCAGCGTCGGCATGCCGCCAGAGCGGAAGATTTCGTCATAGCGACGGCGGATCTGGACGGTCTCGGTGCGGCAGTTATAGGATTCCTCTTCCTTCTTGTCCGGCTGCGCCTTGACGCCGGGAAGGCCCTTATAGGGATAGAGGGGTTGAACAGTCGAATCCACGGATTTCGTCCAGTCGACAGCGAAGGCTGACGCCGGGGCGAGGCTGGACAGGGCGCCGAGCGATATCAGAAGCATCATCAACAGCCGCATGGGAATTCTCCTGCGGCGACAAACCGCTTCTCCTGCATGTAGGAAACCGACGGCCCGCATCAAGCCGCCGCGGCGGGGGATTTCCTGAAATAGCCTCTGATGACGGAGTGGCCGAAGAGACCGGCGAGGATGGCAAAGGCGGCACCCAGGAAGAACCCGGCGAGGAAGCCGCCGATGATGCCGGCGACCATCAGGATCTTCTTCCCCGGACCATCGGCCTTGACCGGCGGTTCGGCCGGAGAGATGACGCGGATGTTGCTCTGGCTGAGGTTCTGCTCCTCGCTCGTCTGGCTCGAGCGCTTGAGCACCGTTTCGTAGATATCGCGCGCCGCCGTCGCCTTGCGCTGCAATTCGTTCAGCTCCACCTGCTTGTCCGAGGTCGTCGCCTGCAGCGCCTTCTGAACGGCGAGTTCCTTGGCGACGCTGTCCTCGGCAGCCTTGGCCTGCTCGTATTCGCCCTTTGCCGAGGTGGCGAGGCGCTGCAATTCGCCCCTAATTTCGCCTGCTATGCTCTGCAGCGAGGAGCGCGCCGCCTGCAGGCGCGGATGACGCGTGCCCATCTCGCTTTCGAGGCTGCCGACGGCGGCGGCCTGGGCGGCATATTGCTGACGCAAGCTGACGAGCGGCGAGGTGACGCTGCCCTCCGCCTGGTTGCCGGCAACGATGTCCTCGACGCGCAGATTGGCGACGGCATCGGCGCGGGCCTTCGCCTGGATGGTCTTTTCCTGCGCCGTCACCAAGAGCGTGTTCAGCGAGACGAGGCGCTGGTCGGAGATCAGGTTGCCTTCGGTCGCGGCCATGTCGTTGTCGGCCCGAAAGGTTTCGACCGCCTGCTCGGCCTCCAGCACCTTCTGACGCAGGTCGGCAAGGCGTCCGTCAAGCGTCGAAGAGGTGTTTTCGTAGAGGCCGTTCGAAGCGCTGTTTTCCTCCTCGGTAAAGGAGGTAACCACCTGGTTGGCAAGCTTCGCGGATTTCTCGGGGTCATTCGTCGTCGCGGCGAGCGAAACAACATAGGTGCCGGTCTGGCGGGTGATGACAAGCGCTTTCTGCAGGGCGCCGATCACGGCCGCGCCATCCGTCCTGCCGCCGTTAAATTCCGGATCCTGGTCGAGCTTCATCGCCTCAACGACGCGGCGCAGCACATTGCCCGAGGTCAGGATCTGCACCTGGCTGTCGATCAGGGCCGAGATCATTTCCGGCGATGGGCCTGAAGATTGCGCGCCCGCCTCGGCAAGGCCGATCTGACGCGGATCGAAATAAAGGCTGCTGACGGCAGTGAATTTCTGGCCGATCAGCGGCGCCACCACGCCGCCCCCGACGGCTCCAAAAAGGGCCAGCACAAACACCACCAGTCGGCGGCTCCAGATCGCCGCGATGCTGGAGCGGAGGTCGAGAAGCGGGGCGGCGGGCGCGGATGTGCTCTGCTGCGGCACATTGGCCGCAGGCGGTTCTGGGGCCGCAGGCGGTTCTGGGGCCGCGGGCGGCTCGACGGCAGCGGCCGGCGGCGGCTCGGATCGACGGATTTCTGCAACCCGTGCCGACGGCGGCACGAAAGGCGGTGGGGCGGGTTGGGGCTCGGGACGGGCGAAATCATCCGGACGAACGACGGGACTGCGCGGGCGCACGCCTTCCGGTGCAGTCGGAGACGGCTCGTAACTCCGCCAGCCGGGCAGCCGGCTTACCCTGTTCCTGTCATACTGACTCATACGCGCACTCGTGTCCCGCCCAGCGTGAAAGACTGAAGCCAAGGTGCGGAGACTTTAGAAATTCTTAGCTAACGGACCGTTAAGATAGGTGCAGCGAAGTCGATGTTGCGATTTTGCCGTGATTGCGAGGATAGCCATGAGGACGATACGACATCCGGTGGCGCTGCTGCTTGCGGCCGCCCTCATGGCGTCGCCGGTCTTTGCGGCCGGCGCGCCGTGTTATCGCGGCGTCAATCTTTCCGGCGGCGAATATAGCGAGCGCGGCGCCATCTACGGCACGAACTACATCTATCCGAGCGAGCAGACGATCCGCTATTTCGCCGAAAAGGGCATGACGATCATTCGGCTGCCCTTCCGCTGGGAGCGGCTGCAGCCGGCGCTCGGCGGGCGGCTGGACGAGGACGAATTCAAGCGGATCAAGGAAACGGTCGGCCTGATCCGAAAGCAGGGCATGGCCGTTCTGCTCGACCCGCATAATTTCGGCTATTACGATAAGGCGCAGGTCGGCACCGCGCCGGCGACGGACGCCGCATTCGCCGACTTCTGGGCAAGGCTCGCGGTCGAATTCGCTAATGAGGACGGCGTTCTCTTCGGCCTGATGAACGAGCCGCACGACGTCAAGGCGACGGACTGGCTCGATGCCGCCAACGCGGCGATCCGCGCCATCCGCGCCGTCGGCGCTCGCAACCTCATCCTCGTGCCGGGTACCGCCTGGAGCGGCGCTCACAGCTGGGAGGAGGATGTGATCGGCGGTGCCAACGGCACGGTGATGCTCGGCGTGCGCGATCCGCTCGATTTCTACGCTTACGAGGTCCACCAATATCTCGACGTCGATTCGTCGGGAACTCATGCCACCTGCGAAGGCGCCACCAGCGCGGTCGAGGCCATCGCCGGCGTCACCGCCTGGCTAAAGCGAAACCATAAACGCGGTTTTCTTGGCGAATTCGGCGGCTCCGCCGATAAGGACTGCATGAGCGGCCTGACCAAGATCTACGCCACCATGTCCGACAACAGCGATGTCTGGCTTGGCTGGTCCTATTGGGCGGCGGGCGAATGGTGGCCGGCGGACGAACCTTTCAACGTTCAGCCGGGCAAGGGCGCCGAGCGACCGCAGATGCGGCTTCTCGCCGCGTCGGTGAAAGCGGACGCCGGCGCCTGCACCGCTGTCAAGCCTGCGGGGAATTGACCTTGGCGACAGTCGATCAGAAGGCAGCGACTTTCACGGCAGCGGGCAGCCGCCTCGATGCGGCCGGGGGAACGTCGCGCATCGACCATCCGGTGCTCTGGCTCGGCCTGCTTTCGATGCTCTATAACGGCATTCTTGCCTTCATCAACCACAACATCATGCCGCTGTCGATGACGCATGTCGCCGCCAGCGAAGGCCTGATTCTGGCAGGCGCCATCATCTACATTCTCCATAAGGGGATCTACGAGACGGATCTGCCGGCCTTCCTGTTCCTGCTGTTCACGCTTGTCGTGACCGTCTATGTCAGCGTGCTCAACCGCATGCCGTTCGTCGATCATTTCCGCAACGTGCTGATCATCTTCTGCTTTACCGGCCTCGGCGGCTGGAGCAACGAGAGAACGATGAAGCTGGCCTTCCGCTGGGCAAGCCTCGTCGTGCTGATCTTCCTGATCTTCGAGATCATCAGCGTGCCTTTCTATGTCAGCATCGTGCATCCGTCCGATTATTTCGCCAATACGCGCGGGCTGCTGCCGCTAAGCTACAACAAGACGGGCCTTTTCCAGAATGCGCTCGGCTTTCCCGAGCGCTTTTCCTTCGGCATCATCGACCATCGCTCGTCGTCGATTTTCCTCGAACAGGTGTCGCTTGCCAATTTTTGCGGTGTGATCGCGATCTACCTGATTTCCATGTGGGAAAGATTGGGGTGCTGGGACCGGCTGCTCTTCATCAGCACGGCGGTGCTGATCCTGGTGACGAACGATACACGCACCATGCTGATCTTCTGTTTTGCCTGTATCGTCGGCTATTTCGTCTTTCCGAAGATCCCGCGGAATTTCAATCTGGCGCTGATGCCGCTGATCGTCGTCGCAGGTTTCGTCGTCTATACCCTCAAACCGAATGCGACCGGTGACAATTTCACCGGCCGCATCAATCTGACGATGAAGAAGATCATGGAGCTCGATCCTCTCGCCGTGCTCGGGCTTTCGGTCGACAGGGTCGCCGAGTTCGCCGACAGCGGCTATGTCTATCTGATCTACGCGGCGACGATCTTCGGCGTCGTCGCTCTCTGGCTGTTCGTCTGCCTCTTCCCCGCCGGCCGTACGGCGGCGCAGCGGCGATGCGCCCATTCACTTTCTCTTTTCATTTTTCTGAATATGATGATCGGAGGGACCGCCGTTTTCTCGATGAAGATTGCCGGCCTTTTGTGGTTCGTCGTCGGATATATGCGCTTCCACGACAGCCCGCGCATCCGACAGGGTCGTGCGGCAGATGTACTGAGTTGACCGCAGCGGCACGGTAAACGCGACCGCGCGAGCCCGAGGAGCAAGACATCAGATGCTTGTCCAGCTTCAATATCTGCGCGCGGTTGCGGCGCTGATGGTTGTTTATTTCCATGCGATATTGCAGCTTGCCAAGGTCAGTCCCGCCGTCGATGCCACGGCTTTTCTTTATGGCGAAACCGGCGTCGACATCTTCTTCGTCCTCAGCGGTTTCGTGATGTGGCTGACGACGAGCGGGCGCGCGATCAGCCCCATCGATTTCGCCCGCCGCCGCATCAGGAGGATCGTCCCGCTTTATTGGCTGGCAACATTGTTTTCGGCTGTCGTGGCGCTGGCGGCCCCGTCATTGTTGAAATCGACGGTGTTCGACCTTCCGCATCTCATCGCCTCGCTGCTCTTTCTGCCATGGGCCAATGCCGCCGATCCAAGCACGATCACCCCCGTCGTTGTGCCGGGCTGGACACTGAATTACGAGATGTTCTTCTATTTCATCTTTGCGCTGCTGCTGCCGCTCTCGGAAACCCGCCGGATTCCGGCGATGTTTGCCGTCTTTGCGGTGATCCTGATTGCCTGCCGGGTGCTGCCGGAAACGACGGCCACCCGGTTCTACGGCGAACCGATCATGCTGGAGTTCCTCGCCGGCGTCGTGCTCGGCTGGCTGTACGGGCAGAAGGTGCTTCTTCCGAACCGCTGGGCATGGGCGGCACTGGCCACGGGTTTTGTGTTCCTCTTCATCAACGAAGCGCTGATGCCGCCGGAGAGCCGGTTCTACGCCTGGGGAATTCCGGCGATCTTCATCATCTACGGAGCAGTTTCCATCGACTTTTCCCGGCTGCCCGTTCTGGGATGGCTGAACTATCTCGGCGACTGCTCCTACAGCATCTATATCACCCACGCTTTCACGCTCGCTTTCCTGAGGGTGGCTTCGGACCGCCTGCCGCTCGGCATCCTGCAGCAGCCGGTGCTCTTCGTGATCCTGTCGGTGGTGCTGTCGTCAATCGGCGGCGCAATCATTCATGAAATCACCACGCCGCGCCGGAAGGTCGCCGTGGCAAGCCGTCCGCCGGCCTAACCCTTCGGATCCACTTTCCGTCCTTCACATGCTTGGTTTCCCGCCTCCCGATGTCGCAAATTGCTCATCAGCTTTCAGCGACATGCTTTAATTTCATTCACTGAAGGCGAGAATACACATCCGTGCGGCGCTGGCGGCACAGCGTTTTGAGCAACTTCTTTTAAGCTGATCCGGCGATGAGAGAACTTGCAGGAACGTGATGGTTTATCTTGCAATTTGTCGCATAAATGAAAGTGCGCCGGCCTATTCGCGGCACGGGCTTTGATCTAAGCACGGGCTGCGGCCTCCAAGAGGGAAGAGGGAGAGACATGAAAAGCTATGTATTGACGGTATCCTGCAAATCGACGCGCGGCATCGTTGCGGCGATTTCGAGCTATCTGGCCGAGAAGGGCTGCAACATCATCGACAGCTCGCAGTTCGATGACCTCGATACCGGCAGGTTCTTCATGCGCGTCAGCTTCATTTCCGAGGAAGGACTTTCCGGTTCCGCGATCAGCGCCGATTTTGCTGCCGTCGCCGCGCCCTTCGAGATGGAGTACGAATTCCACGACAGCGAGAGTCGCATGAAGGTGCTCTTGATGGTGTCGCGCTTCGGCCATTGCCTCAACGACCTGCTCTACCGCTGGAAGATCGGCGCCCTGCCGATCGATATCGTCGGCGTCGTCTCCAACCATTTCGACTACCAGAAGGTCGTGGTCAATCACGACATCCCCTTCCACCACATCAAGGTGACGAAGGAGAACAAACCGCAGGCGGAAGCCCAGCTCGTCGATCTCGTCGAGCAGACCGGCACCGAACTGATCGTGCTCGCCCGCTACATGCAGGTTCTCTCCGACCAGCTCTGCAAGCAGATGTCGGGCAAGATCATCAACATCCACCACTCCTTCCTGCCGAGCTTCAAGGGCGCCAACCCTTACAAGCAGGCCTATCAGCGCGGCGTCAAGCTGATCGGCGCGACCGCCCATTACGTCACCGCCGACCTCGACGAAGGCCCGATCATCGAGCAGGACACCGCCCGCATCACCCATGCGCAGTCGCCCGACGACTATGTCTCGATCGGCCGCGACGTCGAAAGCCAGGTGCTGGCGCGCGCCATCCACGCTCATATCCATCACCGCACCTTCATCAACGGCAACCGCACCGTCGTCTTCCCGGCCAGCCCCGGAAGCTACGCCTCCGAACGCATGGGGTGAGCCGGCCGAGGCCGCGCATCTCTTTTGCTGGCAGACAACAATCTCCCGTTGCCTGCCAGCGGCAAGTATTTGATTATCGCGCTTAAGGGGTAATCGAATCATGCTGCGGGAGGGGTGTCATGACCGACGAGGCGCTTGTGGATCGCATGACGCTGCCGCGTCCCGACGTCACCGTTGCTGACGCGGAAGAAATCCTTCTTGCCCATTACAGCCTGACCGGCACGCTCGCCGAACTCGGCAGCCAGCAGGATCGGAACTACCGCGTCGACAGCGATCGCGGTCGATACGTCCTGAAGATCTGCCATGCCGCCTACGAGGTCCGCGAGCTCGAAGCGCAGAATGCCGCGCTCAATCATCTCAAGAGCCGAGAGGATGCGCCACGCGTTCCGAAGGTGATCGCCACGAATGACGGCCGGGAAATTGTCGTCCTTACCGTGCGCGGGCGGGGCTATCAGGTCCGGCTGCTGGAATATCTGGAAGGCCAGGGACTGACGGAGATGAGATATCTGGCGCCGGCGTCCGTCGCAGCGCTTGGCGCGCTCTGCGCGAGGCTGGCGCAGGCGCTTGCCGATTTCGACCATCCGGGCCTCGACCGCAGCCTGCAGTGGGATTTGCGACGCGCCGGCCCTGTCGCCGTACAGCTGCTGTCCGCCATCACCGACAGCGCTGCCCGTGACCGGATCGCCAAAACTATGGTGATGGCAGTTCGCCGCATCCAGCCCCTGGCGCCGTCGCTTCGGCTCCAGGCCGTCCATCACGACGTCACCGGCGACAATGTCGTCGGCCATCGCGACGCCCATGGCCACACGATCCCCGATGGCGTGATCGATTTCGGCGACATCATCCGCGGCTGGCTGGTCGGCGACCTTGCCGTTACCTGCGCTTCGCTGCTGCATCAGGCGAATGGCGATCCCTTTCATATCCTGCCCGCCGTCACCGCCTATCAGGCGATCTATCCCCTGAGCGACGACGAGCTGAAGGCGCTCTGGCCGTTGATCGTCGCGCGCGCGGTCATCCTCGTCGCCAGCAGCGAACAGCAGATGTCGATCGATCCTGATAACGATTACGTCCGCAGCAATCTCGACCGCGAGCGGGCGATCTTCGATACGGTGATGTCGGTTCCGTTCGAACTCATGGAAGCCGCGATCCTCAAGGCGGCCGGCGCAGATGTCGCCGCCCCGTCGGCATCAGCATGGCTGCCCTTGCTGCCAGATATCGATCCCGCCACGATCGCCTATGTCGACCTTGGCGTACGAAGTGCGCATTTTTCCGCCGGCAACTGGCTGGACGCCGATATGGACTGGCGGCTGCTTGCCCGGGCTGCAACCGAAAGCGGCACGGCAGCGACGCGCTATGGTGAATATCGGCTTTCCCGCACTGCGCTCGGAAACGACGCGGGACAGGCGACCTTCGCCCTCCATGTCGACATCTGCCTTGCCGCAGGAAGCGCGGTCGCGGCACCCTTTGCTGGCCGCATCGGCTGGAAGGACCAGCATCTGACACTGACGGATGACAGCATGACCCTGCATCTCGATGGACTCAACCCTTTGGTCGAGGATGGCGTCGTGCTTGCCGCCGGCGATCCGCTCGGTTCGGTTTTCGGTGAAGCGTCGTCGCTCGGCGGCCTGCGCCTCCAGCTCTGCAGCGTCGCAGGCCTCGAACCACCGCTCTTTGCCATGCCGCGCAAGGCGCCGGCCTGGTCGGTGCTCTGCCCTTCGCCTTCATCCCTTCTCAGCCCGGGCGCGGATGCGCCGCGACCGGCGACCATTGAACTGCTCGTCAGGCGGCAGGCCCATCTCGCCAGCGCCCAGAAGAACTATTATGCCGCGCCGCCGCAGATCGAGCGCGGCTGGAAGGAGCACCTGTTCGATGTCGAGGGCCGCGCCTATCTCGACATGGTCAACAATGTCACGATCCTCGGCCACGGCCATCCCAGGATGGCGGCGGCAATCAGCGCCCAATGGCTGCGGCTCAATACGAATTCACGCTTCCACTATGCGGCGATTACGGAATTTTCCGAACGGCTCGCGGCGCTCGCGCCTGATGGCCTCGACGCCGTCTTCCTCGTCAACAGCGGCTCTGAGGCGAACGATCTGGCGATTCGGTTGGCGCGGGCCCATAGCGGCGCCCGCAACATGCTCTGCCTGCTCGAAGCCTATCATGGCTGGTCGGCGGCCAGCGACGCCGTCTCCACTTCGATCGCCGACAATCCGCTGGCGCTGAGCACCCGACCGGATTGGGTGCATGCGGCCGTTTCGCCGAATACCTATCGCGGCGCGTTTCGCGGACCCGACACAGCGGCGAGCTATCTGGCCGCCGTCAAGCCGATGCTCGAGACGATCGACGCCGGCGGCCAGGGCCTTGCCGGCTTCATCTGCGAATCGGTCTACGGCAATGCCGGCGGCATTCCATTGCCGGAAGGGTATCTGAAGGAGATCTATGCCGAGGTGCGCGCCCGCAGCGGGCTCTGCATCGCCGACGAGGTGCAGGTCGGTTACGGCAGGCTCGGCCATTATTTCTGGGGCTTCGAACAGCAGGGGGTCGTGCCCGATATCATCACCATCGCCAAAGGCATGGGCAATGGCCATCCGCTCGGCGCCGTCATCACCAGACGGGAGATTGCGCAGTCGCTGGGGAAAGAAGGGCCTTTCTTCTCCTCCACCGGCGGCAGCCCAGTCAGCTGCGTCGCCGGCATGACGGTGCTCGATATCATGGCCGAGGAGAAGCTGCAGGAAAATGCCCGAACGGTCGGCGACCATCTGAAGGCGCGACTTGCCGCGCTGATCGACCGGCACCCGATCGCCGGCGCCGTCCACGGCATGGGTCTCTATCTCGGCCTGGAGTTCGTCCGCGACAGAACGACGCTGGAGCCGGCGACGGAAGAGACGGCGGCGATCTGCGATCGGCTTCTCGACCTCGGTATCATTATGCAGCCGACAGGCGATCACCAAAATGTGCTGAAGATCAAGCCGCCGCTCTGCCTCAGCATCGAAAGCGCGGATTTCTTCGCAGACATGCTGGAAAAGGTGCTCCAGGAAGGCTGGTGATCCATGCTTTCGGGCGTTAAACAAATCGATCATTTCGAGGCATCTCGATTTTTACCGACGAGGCCCATTGTCGGAATCAGACAGACTTCCTATTTCTGCTGCGGCGATCGAAAGAGTGTCGATTCTGTCATGCGAATTTTACGAAGAGCTGATATGTTTCCTTCTGTAAGTTCGGGCCAGGATGGAATGAATTTTTTCGGATCGTCGATATTTTGACACGTTTCGGAATATGTTTCCGACAGGCTGTCGGGTAATTTCTACTAAGTTAGTAGATATTGCAGACAGCCATCACCGCCCCCGGGCTCTTCCGGGACCATCGAGCGCAACGCCAACGAAAGGAACGAGACATGATAGACATCGAAATTCTCGCCACTCTCCTTGGGCGATCTGTGCTTGGCAATGACCGTCCGGGCGCCCTCTCCCGCCCGAACTGTCGAATGTGACGTTCGTCCTCCTTTCAACGGTACCAGACAAGTCAATTCGCCATGGCTGCGCATGCCCGCGCGGCAGGAGTTCTATCTATGAAGAAGCAAGTTATCGAATATGCTGGCGTTCCCGTCGGCATCGTTATCCCCGACGAAGACCGGCTGAAGTTCATCGCCGTGAAATTCCATGTCCACGACCTCGATGAGCAGCGGTTCGGTTCGCCCGACGAGGTGCGGCTGGCCATCCACGACCTGATGACCCGCCGTCATCCGAAGCCGCTTCATGCCTGACGGCATGCGGCCGCTAGCGACTTTCGCGGCTTTTCTGATGTGACCGGCCTGCCAAAAGGGCCGGTCTTGTTTTTTGTGGGCAATTGCAGTCCTATCAGGCCGGATCAGCGCCACCAGGATCAGCCCTTGCCCGATCTTCTCAATCTGCTCACCGATATCGAAGGCGTTTCCGTCGGCCATGCGACCAACCTCGCGCTGGGATCCGGCGTCACGGTCATCGTCTTCGATGAGCCGGCGGTCGCATCCGGCACGGTGCTCGGCGGCGCGCCGGGCGGACGCGACACCGGTCTGCTCGACCCGTCGATGACTGTCAGTGCCGTCGATGCCTTCGTGCTCTCGGGCGGCTCGGCCTTCGGGCTCGATGCAGCCGGCGGCGTGCAGGCCGGCTTGCGCGAAGCCGGCCGCGGCTTTGCCGTGGGTACGGTGCGAATACCGATCGTGCCGCAAGCGATCCTGATGGACTTGCTGAACGGCGGCGACAAGGATTGGGGCCTTCACTCCCCCTATCGTGAGATGGGTTATGCGGCATTGAAGTCCGCGACGAAGGGGGTATTTGCGCTCGGCACCGCCGGCGCCGGCACCGGGGCGACGACGGCAACCTTCAAGGGCGGGCTCGGCTCGGCCAGTGCCGTCAGCAGCGCCGGTCATCGCATCGCTGCGATCGTCGCCGTCAATGCGCTCGGTTCGGCAACGATCGGCGACGGGCCGCATTTCTGGGCGGCACCCTTCGAGAAAGATGGCGAATTCGGCGGGCTCGGCATGCCTGCGACGACCGATCACCGGATGCGGCTCAAGGGGATGACCACGCCGGCAACGACGATCGGCGCGGTCGTCACCGACGCGCAGCTGACGAAGGCGGAAGCGCATCGGCTTTCACTTGCCGGTCATGACGGCCTTGCCCGGGCGCTGCTGCCGGCCCATCTGCCGCTCGACGGCGATACCGTCTTTGCCGCTTCGACGGCCAAACATTCAAGAAACGACATGGCAAGCCTGATGGAGCTTTGCCACCTCGCCACTATCGTCATGGCGCGGGCGATCGCGCGCGGCGTCTATATGGCAAGCGCCCTTCCGGCCGGAGGCGGACAAATAGCATGGCAAGACCGCTATGCTGAACGCCATTGATTGAATAGGGTCGCAACCTGATAGAATGGCGGAGACACGTGAATGCAGATCCTGGCGCTGATGTATTTTCGACGAGCTGGTGAGAACCAAATCATGTGCCGGGGGATATGATGAACAAAGTTTCGTTTGCGTCTTCGGCGCGCTTCATCAAGCGGCTTTCCCTCGTTGCTGCGTTATCGGCCGGTCTCGTAGTGACGGCAATGACACCGGCGGAAGCGGCCAAGACTACCCTCAATCTCGGCATGAGCGTCGAACCAACGGGCCTCGACCCGACGATCGCCGCACCGGTCGCGATCGGCCAGGTCACCTGGCAGAATGTATTCGAGGGGCTGGTGGCGATCGATCAGACCGGCAAGGTCCAGCCGCAGCTGGCGAAGAGCTGGGAGATTTCGGCCGATGGCCTGATCTATACCTTCAAGCTGCGGACCGGCGTGAAATTTCATGACGGCGAAGCCTTCGATGCCGCCGCCGCCAAATTTGCGCTCGACCGCGCCCGCGGGACGGATTCGGTCAATCCGCAGAAGCGCTTCTTCGCCTCGATCGCCTCGATCCAGGCGCCGGACGCCGAAACGCTGGTGCTGCATCTCTCGGCGCCGACCGGCAGCCTGATCTACTGGCTGGGCTGGCCGGCATCTGTCATCGTCGCCCCGAAGACGGCCGACAACGACAAGGTCATGCCGATCGGCACCGGTCCCTTCAAGTTCGTCAGCTGGACGAAGGGCGACAAGGTCGAACTCATCAGGAATGGCGACTACTGGAACAAGGATGCGTCTGCCAAGCTCGAGAAGGTGACCTTCCGTTTCATTCCCGATCCGCAGGCGCAGGCGGCCGCGCTGAAATCGGGCGATCTCGATGCCTTTCCGGAATTTGCCGCGCCCGAGCTGATGAGTTCCTTCGACGGCGATGCCAGGCTCATCACCAAGGTCGGCAATACCGAACTCAAGGTCATCGCCGGCATGAACAATGCCAAGAAGCCCTTCGACGACAAGCGCGTCCGCCAGGCGCTGATGATGGCGATCGACCGGCAGACGGTGATCGACGGCGCATGGTCCGGCCTCGGCACGCCGATCGGCAGCCATTACACGCCGAACGATCCGGGCTACCAGGACATGACCGGCGTCCTGCCCTATGATGTCGAAAAGGCGAAGGCGCTGCTGGCCGAAGCCGGCTATCCCAACGGCTTCACCTTCACGATCAAATCGCCGCAGATGGCCTATGCGCCGCGCAGCGCCCAGGTGATGCAGGCAATGTTTGCCGAAATCGGCGTGACGATGAAGATCGAGCCGACCGAATTTCCGGCGAAATGGGTCCAGGACGTCATGAAGGATCGCAACTTCGACATGACGATCGTCGCTCATGCCGAACCGCTCGACATCGACATCTACGCACGCGATCCCTATTATTTCAACTACAGGAACCCGGCCTTCGATGCGCTGATGAAGAAGGTCCAGGAGACCGCCGATCCTGCCGCACAAAATGCGGTTTACAGCGAGGCGCAGAAGATTCTCGCCGAGGACGTGCCGGCGCTCTACCTCTTCGTCATGCCGAAACTCGGCGTCTGGGACAGGAAGCTGAAGGGGCTGTGGGAGAACGAGCCGATTCCGTCGAATGTGCTGTCGGGGGTTTATTGGGAGGAGTGAGTGGCGGGCCTGGTGGGGACGCGAAAAAGAGGATGGCCTTGGACAGATCCGAGATGTATTTGGCCGATAGAGCGCGCAGCCCTTTCCCTGGCTCGCTAAGTCCGTTCAGCCGGGACCGACATGGTTTGATTTCGCTGGATGGCACTCCTGGCGTCAGCGCCTTCGATGACTCCTTCCACCCACCCCTCCTTCCGTCATGCTCGGCCTTGAGCCGAGCGTCCACACGGCATCCACCAGCAGCCGCGACATGGATCCTCGGCTCAAGGCCGAGGATGACGGAGACTGGGGTTGACCTTCTCGCCAAACTCAACGTCAGCCCATGGGAGAGCCGCCGTGCCACCTCGGCAGCGCAGCCCACATGATCGCCCTCCTCGCCCGCCGCTTCGCCGGTCTCCTCGTCACCCTCGTGATCGTCTCACTGCTGATATTCACCGTCATGGATCTCCTGCCCGGCGATCCAGCCTCGATCATGCTCGGCACCTCGGCAAGTCCGGAGACGCTGGCGGCACTGCGCCACGAGCTCGGTCTCGACCAGCCGCTCCTCCTGCGCTACGGGCAATGGCTGGCCGGCGTGGTGTCGGGCAATCTCGGCCAATCCTATACCTATGGCGTTCCCGTTGCGGGACTGATCGTCGAGCGGCTGGCGGTGACGCTGCCGCTGGCGCTGATGGCAATCGTGCTGTCGGTGGCGATTGCGCTGCCGCTCGGTGTGCTGGCCGCTTCGCGCCGCGGCGGTGTCTTCGCTGTCATCGCAACGCTGTTTTCGCAAATCAGCATCGCCGTGCCCGCCTTCTGGGTGGCGCTGCTCTTGATCATCCTTTTTTCGACGATGCTCGGACTGATGCCGGCCGGCGGCTTTCCGGGGTGGGGCGCCGGTCTTCTGCCGGCGTTGCAGGCGCTTGTCATGCCGGCCGTCGCGCTGGCGCTGCCGCAGGCGGGGGTGTTGACGCGCGTCGCACGTTCGGCGGTGCTCGAAACGATGCATGAGGATTTTGCCCGGACCGCCGTCGCCAAAGGACTGTCACGCAGTGCGGTGCTGTGGCGGCATGTCGTGCCGAATGCGCTGATCCCGATTCTGACGATGATCGGGCTGCAGTTCACCTTTCTTGTCGCCGGCGCGGTGCTGGTGGAAAACGTCTTCTACCTGCCGGGTCTCGGGAGGCTCGCCCTTCAGGCACTCTCCCAGCGCGACGTCATCGTGATGCAGGACGTCGTGCTGTTCTTCGCGGGCTTGGTCATCGTGGTGAATTTCATCGTCGATCTCTCCTATCTGGCGATCGATCCCAGGATGAGGAAGGCGGCCTGAAGCATGACTTCCGTCATTTCCGCCACCATCATCAGTCGCCGGGCTTTAAAACTTAGCCGGCGAATTAACTTGATATCCGGAGCGGTGATCATTGGCCTGCTGCTCGCCGTTGCGCTGCTGTCGCTCGTCTGGACACCCTTGCCGCCGGCGAAGATGCAGATCATCCATAAACTGCAGCCGCCGCTCGCCTTCGGCCTGCTTGGCACGGATCAGTTCGGCCGCGACGTGGCCTCGATGCTGATGGCGGGATGCTGGAACTCCCTGTCGGTCGCCATCACCGCGGTTGCGATCGGCGGGACGCTTGGCTCGATATCAGGCATCTCCGCCGCGGCGATCCGGGGTCCAGCCGAAGCGCTGCTGATGCGCATCTGCGACGTCATCTTCGCCTTGCCGCCGATCCTGTCGGCCATGGTGCTCGGCGCCTTTCTTGGGCCGGGGCGGTTCACCGCAATCACAGCGATCGCCGTCTTCATGATTCCGGTCTTTGCCCGGGTAACGCTGGCAACCTCGCTGCAGGCCTGGAGCCGCGATTATGTGACGGCGGCGCGCGCGATCGGCAATACGCGCCTGACCATTTCGCTGCGCCATGTGCTGCCGAACATCATTGGCCAGATCATCGTGCATGGGACCATCCAGCTCGGACTGGCGATCCTGACCGAGGCCGGCCTCAGCTTTCTCGGGCTCGGCATGGCGCCGCCGGCGCCGACATGGGGCCGGATGCTTGCGGATGCGCAAACCTATCTGGCGCTGGCCCCCTGGCTGGCGGTCCTGCCCGGCCTTGCCATCGCGCTCACCGTCCTTGGCTTCAACATGCTCGGCGACGGCTTGCGCGATCGTCTCGATCCACGTGAAGCGAGCCGCTGATGTCCTTCCGAAACAAAGCTCCGATGGCCGAAACCGACCTTACCATCCGTGAACTCAGGCGACGCTTCGCCGATAAGAGCCTCTCGCCGCTCGAATACTGGCTCTTCCTCGAAGACCATATCGCCGCCTGGGAGCCGTCGATCTCCGCACTCTACCTCTACGACCCGGAGGCGGCGCGCGTGCAGGCGAAAGCTTCGACGGAGCGCTGGGCGAAGGGACAAACGCTCGGCACGCTCGACGGCATCCCGGTCACGCTGAAAGAACTGATCGCGACGAAGGGCCAGCCGGTGCCGCTCGGCACCAGGGCGGTGGAACCAAAGCCGGCGGAGGCCGACGCGCCGGCTGCCGCGCGGCTGCGCGAGGACGGCGCGGTGATCTTCGCCAAGACCACCTGTCCCGACTACGGCATGCTTTCCTCCGGCCTGTCGAGCTTTCATCCTCTCAGCCGCAATCCCTGGAACATCGCGCAGAATCCCGGCGGATCGAGCGCCGGCGCCGCGGCCGCGGCGGCGGCCGGTTACGGGCCGCTGCACATCGGCACGGATATCGGCGGTTCGGTGCGGCTTCCTGCCGGCTGGACCGGCATCTTCGGCTTCAAGCCGAGCCATGGGCGCATTCCGGCCGATCCCTATTATGTCGGGCGCTGTCTCGGCCCGATGACGCGCACCGTCGAGGACGCCGCTTTTTCCATGGCGACGCTGTCGCGACCCGACTGGCGCGACGGCACCAGCCTGCCGCCCAACGATTTCGACTGGATGGATTTCGCTGTCGACATGTCAGGCATGAAGATCGGCCTGATGCTCGATGCCGGCTGCGGGTTTGCTGTCGATGATGAGATCAGGGTCGCGGTCGAATCGGCGGCGAAACGTTTCGAGAAAGCCGGCGTGACCATCGTCTCCGTTCAACCGGTGCTGACGCGCGCGATGCTTGACGGGCTCGACACGTTCTGGCGCGCCCGTCTGTGGAGCGATATCGCAGGGCTTAACGAAGAGCGGCGCGACAGCATCCTGCCCTATATCCGGGATTGGGCGAGGGTCGGCGCCGATATTAGCGGCGTCGATGCCGTCAGAGGCTTCAATCAGACGATCGAAATGCGCAGGAGCTGCGGACGGCTGTTCACCACAGTCGACGCCCTGCTTTCGCCGACCAATCCCATCATCTCCTATCCGGCCGAATGGGCATCGCCGACCAACGATCCGACGAGGCCGTTCGAACATATCGCCTTCACCGTAGCGTGGAACATGTCGGAACAGCCGGCCGCCTCGATCAATTGCGGCTTCTCACGGTCGGGCATGCCAATCGGGCTGCAGATCGTCGGACCGCGTTTCGACGACATGCGGGTGCTCAGACTGTCGAAAGCTTTCGAGGATTGGACCGGCGGCGTGAGCGTCTGGCCGCAGCGGCCGATTACTTAGCTAAATGGGCGGCGATAGCCGGTCGGCCGTTGGTATAGCGAGCCGATGCGCTCGACGGCCGCCTCGAAATTCTCACGCGCCACCGTCATGCTATGGCCGTTGGCGTGGAGAATGGTTTGGGGGTCCTCGAAAATGGCGACATGGCCCTTCCAGAACACCAGGTCGCCGCGGCGGATCTCCGAGCGGTCGATCGGCTCGCCGAGTCCGGCCGCCTGCATGTCGGCATCACGCGGCGCCTGTCTGCCGGTCATCAGCATCGCCAGCTGGACGAGGCCGGAGCAATCGATGCCAAGGCCGGATCGGCCGCCCCAGAGATAGGGTGTCTCGAGGAAACGGGCGGCGATACCGACATAATCGGCACCCTCGAGAGCGCCGATCGGCTGCACGTGCCTGGCGAAGATCGCCGTGCCGTCCGTCAGCACGACGTAGTGATTGCCGCGCACCTCCGCCTCGCCGGCGACGTGAACGCGGCTTCCCATCGACAGGATGGCCCGGTGCGGCTTGCGCAGCTCCGGCTCCGGATAGAGGAAGGTGCGCTGGACGGTGACGATGTGGGTCGGCGCCGGCCCGATTTGCGAGAGCGCCTCCGCCTTGAGATAGCCGACATAGCCGTCGGAGACAGCTTTCACCCAGCACCAGCCGTCGGCTCGATCGAAAACGCTCACATCCTCGCCGAGGAGCAGTTCCGTATCGATGCCGCGGGCAAGGTCCGGCTCAGGGCGCAGGGCGGCGACGGGAAGGGCAACACGCGCTGCGGCGCCTTCCACAAATCGCGACGCCTCCACCTTGCCCTCGAGCCCCGCTTCCGCGAGATCCGGCCGATAGGCATGCAGGCGGCGGTCGAGCATCGTCATTTATCTTCCTTTCAAATCGGCAGCCGGCGGCCCTGATCCCGCACAAGATCGCCGAGCTTTTCCAGATAAAGCGCACCGCCGACGGTGCGTTTGATGATCACATTGCGGCGGTCGGCATCGTCGCGCACGCGATCAACCAGGCCCATCTCACCCATCGTATCCAAGGCGCGGGTAATGACAGGCTTGGTGACGTTGAGCGTGGCGGCAAGCCCGCGCACCGTGTGGGGCGGCGGCACGAGATAAATATGCAGCAGGATCGCCATCTGGCGCAATGTCAAATCGCGGTCGTCATGACGAACCTGATCGAGCGCCACGCCATGCCAAAGCCCCAGCGCCTGCGAGGCGGTCAGTTCGATCGGCACGGCCCCTCCGGAAATCGTTACGCTAGCGTTTCATTTTCCGGCAGTTGTCGTAGACATGCAAGAGGCGGCGGGAACTGCCGCCCGGCAGGGTGAATAAAATTTTAACGATTGCCCGCGAGGCGCAGTGCGTAACAGAGTCATGCAATGCGCCTGAGCATTATCCAGGCGGCGTCAACGCAGGCTGGTGCGAATATGATGGAAGAGCGCGCGGATCGCCTGTGCCTCGCCGCCGCCCGGCGAATGCGGGCGTTCGGACGGAGCCCAGCCGTAAATGTCGAAATGCGCCCAGCTCTTGGTCTTGCTGACGAAGCGCTTGAGGAAAAGGGCGGCGGTGATCGACCCCGCCATGCCACCGGCCGGGGCATTGGTCAGGTCGGCGAATTTGGCGCGGATATCCCTTTCGTAGCCGGCATAGAGAGGCAGGCGCCAGATCGGATCGTCCGTCTCCAGGCTTGCTTCGGTCAGATCATGGGCCAGATTGGCATCATCGGTGAAGAAGGGCGGAAGATCCGGACCGAGGGCAACGCGGGCAGCCCCTGTCAGCGTCGCCATGTCGATCAAAAGGTCGGGCTCTTCCTCGTCGGCATAGGCAAGCGCATCGGCCAGGATCAAACGGCCTTCGGCGTCGGTATTGTCGATCTGGACGGTCAGGCCCTTTCGGCTGCGGTAGATGTCGCCGGGGCGGAAGGCATTAGCGGAGATGGCGTTTTCGACCACCGGGACGATGACGCGCAGATCGACCTTCAGCTTGGCGTCCATGATCATCAGGGCGAGCCCCATGACATTCGCCGCGCCGCCCATGTCCTTCTTCATCAGCAGCATCGAGGCGGCAGGCTTGATATCGAGACCGCCGGTATCGAAGCAGACACCCTTGCCGACGAGCGTCACCTTGCGATGACCCTTCTTGCCCCAGCGCAGTTCGAGAAGGCGCGGCGCGTCAACGCTGGCGCGGCCGACGGTATGGACCAGCGGGAAATTCTGCGTAAGCAGTTCATCGCCCGTGATGACCGATAGTTCCGCCTTATAGTGCCCGGCCAGGGCGCGGAAGGCGGCCTCGAGCTGGTCCGGCCCCATATCGTTCGTCGGCGTATTGATGAGGTCGCGGGCAAGAAAGACGCCGGCGAGCTGGCGCTTGATGTCGGCGCCGTCGGCATCGCGGGGAATCATCAAGGTCGCTGCCGGCGACTTTTCCGATTTGTAGCGATCGAAACGGTAGCTGCCGAGCCCGAAGCCGAGGGCGAGGCGATTCGCCGTCAGCGGCGCGGTCTCGATGTGCCAGTCGCCGGCGGGCAGCGCACGGGCCAGCCTGCCGGTGATGTAGGGCTGTTCCGACGGGTTGGTGCCGAGGCCGAAAAGCGCGCCGCCGAGATGGCCGCCGGCCGTCGGGATCAGCAAGAGCGAGCCGCTTTCGGCCTTGTAGCCCGCCTTGCGCGCCCAATCGAGCGCAATCGGATCGATCGTGCCGGTCTCGATGTGGGCAGGCGTGACGGCAAAGATCGGCAGCGTCGAGCCGCCCTTCGTGTTGAAAGGAGTCGGTCTTTCGATGAACTGATAGGGGGCCATGATTGTCCTTCGGCGGTCGCCAGGAATCGTTCCTTAACGGTCTGTTAGGGTTAACAGACTATTGCTGGAGCGAAGATTGCGTCAAACCTTTCCCTGTTCCGCTTCTAGGTCAGGCGCCGATTTCGGAATCAGGAACGCAACATGCCTGCCTCGCGCATCACCATATCCATGAACCATATCCTGCGCGGCGCAGCAGCTTCGCTGATCATCCTCGCGCTTGCCGGCTGCTCGACGACGGCCAAGGACCGGATGACGACAGGCTCGGTGCCGAAGCTTACCAAGCCGGTCGAAGAGATGGATGCGACCGAGCTGCGCTCGGCGACGGACCGGATCGGCCAGGCCTATGAAAAGAATCCACGCGATCCCGTCAACGGCGTCAACTATGCCAACCTGCTGCGCATGAGCGGCCGCGACGCGCAGGCGCTCGCCGTCATGCAGCAGGTGGCAATCGCCAATCCGGGCGACCGCAATGTGCTGGCGGCTTACGGCAAGGCGCAGGCGGCGGCCGGGCAGTTCCAGCAGGCGCTCGACACGATCGGCCGCGCCCAGACACCCGATCGTCCCGACTGGAGGCTGATCTCGGCCGAAGGCGCAATCCTCGACCAGATGGGCCGGGCAAGCGAGGCCCGGCAGCGCTACCGCGACGCGCTCGACATTCAGCCGAACGAACCTTCCATCCTTTCCAATCTCGGCATGTCCTATGTGCTGACCGGCGATCTGCGCACGGCCGAAACCTACCTGCGCTCCGCCGCCGGCCAGCCGACCGCCGACAGCCGCGTCCGGCAGAATCTTGCCCTCGTCGTCGGCCTGCAAGGGCGTTTTGCGGAAGCGGAACAGATCGCGCGGCGGGAGCTTTCGCCGCAGCAGGCCGATGCCAATGTCGCCTATCTCAGGGGCATGCTCTCGCAGCAGAATTCCTGGCAGAAGCTCGCTGCCAAGGACAAGCCGCCGGGCGCAGCCGATGGCAGCAACACCAACTGATCTCGTCATTTTGCCGGATGACCAGGCCTTCTCCGCCTGTTCTACCTGACGCTGAGGCCCGAGAGAATGAGCCGCAGACCAAGGCCGCCCATCACCGCACTGGCGGCCCTGTCGATCCAGCCCTTGGCATGGAGATAGAGCCGCCGCGGGTGGCGGGCCGAAAAGGCGAGCGCCACAATCGAATACCACCCCGCCTCCACCGCGAAAACGCCGACCGGCAGCGCCACGAGGAGATCGAGCGGCACCGTTCTCGGCAGAAGCGCCGCAAAGAGACTGGCGTAGACGATGATCGTCTTCGGGTTGCTGAGCTGCGTCAGCAATGCGGTGATGAAGCTGCGCATGGGCGCACGATAGCCATTGACGGCATCGGAAAGCTCGATCGGCTTTGCGGCGCCTCGCCAGATATTGACGGCGATGTAGAGGAGATAAGCCCCGCCCGCTACCTTGAGCAGCACATAGAGCCATTCGAATTGCGACAGCAATGCCGTCAGACCGGCGAGCGCCAGGCCGGCGAAAACGACGCCGCCGGCGCCCATGCCGAATGCGGCCGCAAGTCCATCCAGCCGCGAACGCGAGATGGCGATCCTGGAGACGACGACGAAGCTCGGGCCGGGACTCATCGCGCCGACGACCAAGGCTGCCATGATGCTGATGAAAATGCCTGCGGAAGACATCGAAACCTCTCTTTCGGGATCGGATTGCGCTGGAAAAAGCAGCGGCCACTTCCGTGCTCCCGACAGCCCCATCCCGTTTACCAGCTATGCCAGCGCCGGTCACGCGGGTCGAAGGCCCCCCTGCGGTTCAGAACCTATCCGCCACCTGGATGCCGGCCGGGCCGAGGATGACGGCGATCAGCACCGGCAGGAAGAACAGGATCATCGGCACCGTCAGTTTCGGCGGCAGGGCGGCCGCCTTCTTTTCCGCTTCGTTCATCCGCTCGTCGCGTCCTTCCTGAGCCAGAACGCGCAGGGCCTGTGCAACGGGCGTGCCGTAGCGGTCCGCCTGGATCAGCGCCTGGGTCACCGAACGCACCAGCTCGAGCTGCGTGCGTGCGGCGAGATTATCGAGCGCCACACGGCGATCCGGCAGGAAGGAGAGTTCGGCGGTGGTTAACACCATCTCCTCGGCAAGCGGCGGCGACTGCTCGCCGAGTTCCTCCGACACGCGACGCATCGCCGCCTCCATCGAGACGCCGGATTCGACGCAGATCAGCATCAGGTCCAGCGCATCCGGCCAGGCGCGCTTGATCGAGTGCTGACGCTTGCTCATGCGGTTGGAGATATAGATATTCGGCGCATAAAAGCCGAGATAGGCGATGCCGATGACGGCGAGCATGCGCATGGGCATGCCGCGATCAGCAAGGCCGCCGAGACCGAAGACCCAGAAGGCGGCGAGCGCGAGGAAGAGAAATGGCAGCAGGAAGCGCGCGACGAGAAAGGTATTCAGCGCGTTTTCCGAGCGAAAACCGGCGGCGCGCAGCTTGTTGACCGTGTTTTCGTCGACGAGCGCCTTACGCAGGTTGAAGCGTTCGACGATCTGGCGGACCGAGCGGTTGTTCTGATTCCTGAGCGAAGTCTTGCCGGCACCCGGTTCCGTGTTCATGCGGGCGCGTTCGCGGGCGCGGATCTGCTCGCGCTCGGTCGAGACCGCTTTCATGCGCTTGTTGAGATCGCCGCGCTCGAAGAAGGGGATGGCGATCGTGTAAAAAGTCGCGAAGACGGCGATCGCGACGAAGACAGCGATCAGCATGCTCGGATTGGTCAGCGTTGCGGCAAGATCCTGCGACACGGTGCTTCTCTCCCGCTAGATGTCGAAATTGACCATGTTGCGCATGACGAGGATGCCGATCGACATCCAGACCGCCGAGGCGCCCATGATGAAATGGCCGCGCGGATCGGTGAAAAGGACGATCATGTAGTTCGGCGACGTGAGGTAAACGAGGGTCGCGACGATAAAGGGCAGAGCGCCGATGATGACGGCGGACGCCTTGGCTTCCATCGACAGCGCCGAGACCTTGGCCTTCATCTTCCTGCGCTCGCGCAGCACCTTTGACAGGTTGCCGATCGCTTCGGAGAGATTGCCGCCAGCCTGTGACTGGATAGCGATGACAATCGCGAAGAAGTTAACTTCCTGGAGCGGCATATGGAGCGTCATGCGGGCGCAGGCGTCGGGAATGCTGAGGCCAACCTGCTGAGCTTCGATCACGCGGCGGAACTCGCTCTTCACCGGCTCAGTGCCCTCAGTGGCGATGAGGCGGATCGCATCGTTGAGCGGCAATCCCGATTTGATCGAACGGGTGATGACATCGAGCGCATTGGGGAATTCGTTGAGGAACTTATTCTGGCGGCGCTTGATCAGGAAACCAATGACCCAACGCGGCAGACCGAGTCCGGCCACGAAAGCGATGCCGATCATGACCAGCAACGAAGCGCCGATGATAAAAGCCATGAACAGCAGCACCGAAGCGAAAATGGCGCTGAAGAGATAGAACTGCGTCAGCGTGACCGTCAGGCCGGCCTGCACCAGCCGCGATTTCATCGACAGGGTCTTCTTGGTCTTTTCGTTCTGGCGCTTTTCCAGATCCTTCAGATTGTCCTGCACCGATTTGCGCCGCTTCGACATCTCCTGCACCCGGTCGCGGGCAGCCTTGACCTTGGCGCGGTCGACCTCGGCCGATTTGACACGGTTGATGCGACTTGCCGATTTCTTGTCGGCCTCGATCCGGGAAAACAACAGGGCATAGGCGACCGCCGCGGCGGAGACAGCGGCGAGGATGACGATTGCCAGGACTACCGGATCGAATCCGAACATCACCCTATTCCTTCGATTTCGCTTCCATCGCGTCGAGGGCGCCGGCCAGGCGCTTTTCCTCGTTGAAGTAACGAGCCCGATCCCAGAAATGCGGTTTGCCGACGCCGGTCGACATGTGCCGGCCGATCAGTCGGCCGCCCGCATCCTCGCCATCGATCTCGTAGCGCATCAGATCCTGGGTGATGATGACGTCGCCTTCCATGCCGATCACCTCGGTAATCTGGGTAATGCGGCGCGAACCGTCGCGCAGGCGCGCCGCCTGGATAATGACGTCGACGGAGGTAGAGATGATCTCTCGGACCGTCTTTGCCGGTAGCGAGAAGCCGCCCATGGCGATCATCGATTCGATGCGGCTCAGGCATTCGCGCGGCGTGTTGGCGTGGATCGTGCCCATCGAGCCGTCGTGACCGGTGTTCATCGCCTGCAAGAGGTCGAAGACTTCAGGTCCGCGCACTTCGCCGACGATGATGCGTTCGGGACGCATGCGCAGGCAGTTCTTGACGAGATCGCGCATGGTGATCTCGCCCTCGCCTTCGATATTCGGCGGGCGCGTTTCGAGACGCACGACATGCGGCTGCTGCAGCTGCAGTTCGGCCGTGTCCTCGCAGGTGATGACGCGCTCGTCCCGGTCGATATAGTTGGTGAGGCAGTTCAGCAGGGTCGTTTTACCCGAACCCGTGCCGCCCGAGATGATGACGTTGCAGCGCACGCGCCCGATGATCTGCAGCACGGTCGCGCCTTCCGGCGTGATCGCGCCGAAACGGACGAGCTGATCGAGCGTCAGCTTGTCCTTCTTGAACTTGCGGATGGTGAGCGCCGGCCCGTCGATCGACAGCGGCGGCGCGATGACGTTAACGCGCGAGCCATCGGGCAGGCGCGCGTCGCAGATCGGGCTCGATTCATCGACGCGGCGGCCGACCTGGCTGACAATGCGCTGGCAGATGGAGAGAAGCTGCGCATTGTCGCGGAAGCGGATTTCCGATTCGATCGTCTTGCCGCCGACTTCGATGAAGGTCTGGCCGGCCCCGTTGACCATGATGTCGGCGATGTCGTCGCGCGCCAGCAACGGCTCCAGCGGACCGTAGCCCAGAACGTCGTTGCAGATATCCTCGAGCAGTTCCTCCTGCTCGGAGATCGACATCGCGAAGTTCTTGATGGTGATGATGTCGTTGACGATGTCGCGGATTTCCTCGCGCGCGCTTTCGCCATCGAGCTTGGAGAGCTGCGAGAGATCGATCGTGTCGATCAGCGCGGAAAAGACCTGCTGTTTGGTGTCGTAATATTCGTCGGTGCGAACCGGTCGCTTGCGCTGCGGCGCCTGCATCGGCGGCGGCGTCACCTGCTGGCGCGAGGATTCGCGCTGGGGTTCGACGAGGACGGCAGGAGAAGAGGCCACGGCGGCGGCGGCCGGGGCCGGCGGCGGAGGAGCAATCGCGCCTCCGGCCTTTCCGAAACCTTCGTTTCCGCGTTTTCCAAACATGCCGCTTAATCCGATCTCTTCATTCTGGTGATCTATTTCCGCTTCAGGAGGCCGAGCAGGCCGCCCTTCTTCGCCTTCTTGATGGCGACCCGGCCGGTGACGATGTGCGATATCTGCGAAAAGGTTTCGGCCGTCGGCGACTTCGGATCGACTTCCGAGATCATCCGGCCGCTGTTGGCGGCGTTGCCGAAGAGGTTGATGTCAAAGGGAATGATCGCGATCGGATCGGCCTCCAGCGGCTCGCAGAAATCCGACGGCGATATCTCCGGACGTTTCGGCATGCCGACCTGATTGAGGATCAGATGCGGCGGCTTGTCATTCGGCCGCATCTTGCGCAGCGCGTCCAGCATATTTTTGGTGTTGCGCAGGTTGGCAAGGTCGGGAACTGCGGTGATGACCACTTCGTCGACACTCGCCAGAACCGAGCGCGTCCATTCCGACCACGCGTGCGGAACGTCGAGCACGGTGACGGGCGCGCTGCGCTGCAGGACGTCGAGCACCGGCTGGAAAGCCTGGCCATGGAAATCATAGGCGCGGTCGAGCAGCGAGGGTGCGGCAAGCAGGGAAAGGTGCTCGGAGCATTTCGTCAGCAGGCGGTCGAGAAAGACCTCGTCGAGCCGATCAGGCGCAAAGACCGCTTCGGCGATGCCTTGCGCCGGATCCTGGTCGAAGTCGATATTCGCCGTGCCATAGGGCAGGTCGAGATCGGCGAGTATAGTCTCGGTGGAGAAAAGATTGGAAATGCCGAAAGCGCAATTATGCGCGATGGTCGAGGCGCCGGTACCGCCTTTCGAGCCGATGAAGGCGATGCTGCGGCCGAGCGGCTCGGCTTCCGGATCAACGAAGATCGAGGCCATTGCCGTCAGAATGTCGGGCATGGCGACCGGCTGAACCATATATTCGGAAATGCCGTTGCGGATGAGTTCGCGATAGAGCCCGATATCATTGTAGTAGCCGACGATCACGACCTTAGTGGTCGGGTCGCAGACGGCGGCGAGCGGCGCAAGTTCGCCGAGCAGGCTTCCGGAATTGGCTTTGGTCTCGAGGATGATCAGGTTCGGCGTCGGCGCGGCGGCGAACATATTGGCGGCAGCGGCTATGCCGCCGCTGGTGATGCGCATGCTTACCTTCGCCATGCGCCGATCATTGGCGCAGCGTTCCATGACATGCTGCAGGGCCTCGCTCTCGCAGAAGGCGTGAACGGAGATGCGCGGCAACGGCCGCATAGCTTCCAAATCCGCCATCCGCACCGCCTCTTCGGCGTGGTGAAGTTCGCTGGGGTTGCTGATTTCGTATTCGATCGCGCTCATCGTCCGGTTCCGCCTCAGAAGCTGCTGTCGCTGCCGGCGACATCCTCGATCGTCGTTGTCGTCGTCCGGTATTCCTGGATGGCGTTGTTGCGCCGCTGTGCATCGATCGGGGTCATGCCGCGAGGCGCCACCAGGTCCTCCGGATTGGCGATCTGGGCGGCGAGGTTGTTCTGCGAGGCGCAGCCAAAATTATAATAGTTCTGATTGGCGAGATCGTTCGAGATATCCTTCGGCCACTGGCCGCATTGCGTGGTGATCGCGGTCGTACCGGTAAAGCTCAACCGGATCGGCGCCGCATCGCCGGCACCGGCAGCGGCATAGGAGGTATTGATGATTTTCGAGCTCGCGATCCCTCTTGTCGTCAGTTCGGCACGCACCTGATTGCGCAGCAGATAGGCGGCCGCGGAATTGGGCGAACCTTCCGGCGACAGGACGTAAACCGGGCCCGACGCGCGTGAAATGTAATTGGCAGCAAAGCCGCGGATGAGGTCGCGCTGGGCGATGGTCAGGCGGCGGTCGGTCGAGGCGACGGGTATATCCACCGTCTGCTCGGCCTCGGTGACGATGATCGGATGGCGGGCGCGGTAGTCGTCGGGAATCCCGCCTGTCGTCAGCTGGTCATGCGGACCGGCACATCCGGAGAGGATCGCCACCGACATGACCGCCGTGGTAAAAAGCGCCCTGGAGTAACCGAGCTGGTGTGTCGTCGCATTGATGTGGGCCATCGCCTGATCTCTGTTTTGTGCCATTGCTGCCGATCGTGCCCCGCTCATTTGTAGATGAACCCGATCGAGCCGTGGAACTGCGCGTCGGCGACGGGTGCCTCGCGGCGGCCATAGACCTTGTTCACACGGTTGAGGAAGAAGGTTGCGCCGTCATTCTCAGGGCTGAAATTGTCATCCGGCCGGTTGAGCTGATTGCGCGCCACCGGACGCACCAGGTAGGGTGTGGCGATGATGACAAGCTCGGTTTCCTGACGTTCGAAGCCCTTCTGGCGGAACAGCGTGCCGAGCAGCGGGATCTTCGAGACGCCGGGCGTGCCGCCCATCGTCTGGGAAACATTGTCGCGGATCAGGCCGGCCAGCGCGATCGAGCCGCCGGAGGGGAGTTCCACCGAGGTCTCCGCCGAGCGGCGCTGATAGGTGGCGTTGCCGCTGCCGGCCACCGGCTCGGAGACGTTGGTCTTGATCTCCAGGCTGATGCGTCCAGACGACAGCACCACCGGTTTAAAGGCAAGGTTGATACCGTAGTTGAAGGGAACGACGGTGACGTTGCCGTCATTGTCGGTCGTCGAATAGAGTTGCTGGCCGCCGGAATTGAAGGTTGCCGCCTGGCCTGATATCGCCGTCAATGTCGGCTCGGCCAGGGTCCTGACCACCTTGGCCTGCTCCAGCGCGTTGAGATAAGTCGAAATGTCATATTTGCCGATCGAGCTCTTGAAGAGAGCCGCCAGGCCGCCGCCGACGGTGGCTGTGGCGCTGTCAGCGCTCGGAGCACCAAGCTGAGCAACCGTCATGCCGGAAGAATTGGAGACGAGATTGTCGAAGCCGAGTTGCTTCAGGACCTCGCGGCGAACCTCGGCGATCGTCACCTTGAGGGTGACCTGGTCCTCGCCCTGGATCTGCAGGAGGTTGACGACCTGCGACGTCTGGCGGCCTTCGGCAAAGAGCGCCACCGAGCTGTCGCCGCCGGTGCCGGATGCCGTCTCGGTTCTCGTCGTCGCTTCGCCGCCCTTCAGGAAGACCTGCGCTAGATCGGCCGCCTGGGTGGCATCCTGCGGGGTGCGAACGGTGCCGGTCAGCACGATATTGTCGGAGACGATTTCGACTTTGATGTTAGAGTCGGGAATGAAACGGCGGAGATTGGTTTCAAGACCGGAGACATCGCGCTCGATCTCGATGTCGAGATTGACGACCTCCTGCCCGCCGGCGCCGAAGACAAAGATATTCGTCTGGCCGACCTTCTTGCCGAATAGGTAGATGCGCCGCGAAGTGCGGGTCACGGCATCGGCCATTGTCGGGTCGGAGACGAGGATATCATGGGCATCCTCCGGCAGATCGACGACGACGGCCTTGTTCAGCCCGAGCTTCAGCCGGCGATGGGCGTCGGGGCCAGTTTGCGAGATGCGGACAAGGCTTTCCGCGGCACGCGCCTCACTGACAACGAGAAGCGGTCCGAAAGAGGCCGGTGCCATGCCGGTCGCGCCGACTGCCAGCGAGAGGCAGCCTGTCAGGAGAAGCTTGGCGCGCCGTGTTGAATTACCCATTTGCACGTCCCTTTACTCCGCCTTCGGCGCTGCGCCGGCATCCGTCACGATGGAGCCCGACTTGATGACCTGAATGATCGCGCTGCCGTTGTCGCCGCTCAGCAGATAGTCCGCCGCACTGGTATCCTGCTCCTGCGCATCGGCGACGGAGCGCAGAGCGAGCGAAAGCCGGTCAGCCATCTGCTGGGCAACGGCGAGAACTTTCGTCTGGTCCGGGGTCAGCTCGAGCGTTGCGGTCGTGCCGACCACCGTCTTCGAGCCATCGTCCTTTTCCTGGATCTGCTGGTCGATGGCGAGAACGCGCACATTGCTCAGCACCGTCTCGGTGATGAGCTTGTTGGCCTCGGTACCCTTGCGGACCATGATGACATCGACGCGATCGTTCGGCAGGATGAAACCGCCGGCGCCCGTTGCCACAGATATCTCGGTCGCAACGGCGCGTTTGCCGGCCGGCAACAGCGAGGACAGGATGCGGCTGCTGGAATCGGCGACTTTTTCAGGCCGGATCGGCTCGCCTTCGAAAATCGGCAGACGCACGACGGCGCCCTGCAGATCCTTGATTGCATCCGGCTTGTCAGCCTCGGTGATGAAGCCCTGGACCACGCCGCCCTGCGGCCAGGCCATCCAATGCACCGTGTCGTCGCCCAGCCTTGCTCCGACCGGCAGATTTTTGCTCGAAACGAGGATGTTAACGGTGGGTTCTTTCTCGACAACCGACTGCACCCGCGTGACGACGCCACCACTGCCGCTCATGCGCATTGCCAGGAGCCCGGCGAGGCCGGCTGCCGCCACGGCGACAGCGAGAATTATAAGGCGGGCCGGTTTCATCGATCATTCCCCAGGGCACGATATGTTCGCCCTGCAGAATGCTCAGCAATTGGTGTAATTATGGTTAATGGAATGCTTACATTTTAAGTTAACGGGCATTTAAGATGCGTTATTTCAGGCTTTCCAGTGCAGCGATGAAGAGCGGCGAGGACGGGAAGGCCATGTAGCCACCGATCGCGATGGCGATGCCGTATGGGATCTTCTTGGCGAGCAGCAAAGAGTTCGGCACCGGCAGTCCGATCGCAAGGATGGTATTCGACTGTCCCCTCACCAGCAGGATGAGCAGGGTAAGGAGGCCGCCGATAATGGCAACATCGGTCATCAGGAAAAGCAGGGATTCGTTCAAGCCGAACCAGAGCGCGGTGGCGGTCAACAGTTTTGCGTCTCCGCCGCCCATCACATTAAAGGCAAAAAGAGCGAAGCATGCGGTAAAGACGATCGCGCCGGCGGCAAGATGCGTGCCGATCGCCTGCAGGCCGAGACCAAAAAACGGCGCCAGTGCGAGAAAAGAGACAACAAGGATCAGGGAAATACGGTTCGGGATCGTCATGGTGAACAGATCCGAGAAGGCCGCCATGGCGAGGCAGAGTGGCAGTATGACAAAGACTGCAGCTGCGATCATGCGTATACCCGATCATAGCAAGATGCGAAAAGGCTCACGGCCGTTCAGCGCGTGAGCCCGCTCGATGGACCAGCCAGATCAGATCCGGCCAGAATCAGGAAAGTGCCGCCTCGCGGCACCTCGATTAGTTCGCCTTCGAAGTGGCGTCGTCCATCTTGGTGCTCAGACCGTTGAACGTGTTGCCGATCTTCTCGCCGAGGGTCGTGGCGCCGGCGATGAGCGCTACGGAAATGAGGGCTGCGATCAGGCCGTATTCGATTGCGGTCGCGCCGGATTCGTCCTTCAGAAAACGGCTAAAAAGCTTGGTCATGGGTACTCCTAACTCCAGTTGATGTTCAGCACGTCCGCCAACTGTTGCCGTTGATCGGATGAACCGCAATCTAATGAATGGGCGTTTCCATCGGCTTAAGAAAAAGAGTTAACCGCATGTGAAAGCCGCCGGAGGCTCCTGCAGGGTAAGCTTTACCTTATTCATTTCGCTCAATATTTAATGATATTCAGAGGTTAACAACGGGATTCATCCGGAAACAGCACAGGCACCGCATCCAGCCGCAACACACCCCGGCCGAAGCCAGTGCCAAATCAGATCATCCTGCTTCACCGCGAAACAGCATGGCGAGATTAAGGCTTCATTCACCATTTTTTTCCATTCTATCGCCTATTGCGCTGTGATCGTGAAAGAGGACCAGATGTCATCGAGCGGCAAAACCATTTTCTTTGCCGGCATGATCGCCGTTTCCGGTATTTCGGGAGTTTCCTCGGCCGCAGACGATGACATGCTGCGCGTCTATATGGATCACGCGCGCGTCTTGAAGCTCGACCGCCCCGTCAGCAAGGTCATCGTCGGCAACGCCCAGGTCGCCGACGCGACCGTAGCCGATGCCAAGACGATCGTGCTGACAGGCCGCAGCTTCGGCACCACCAATCTGGTTCTTCTGGATGCCGACGGCAATGCGATCCTCGACGAGCGCATCCTTGTGTCGATAGACGAGGGCAACACGGTGCGCGTCTACCGGCAGACCGAGCGCTCCGTGCTGTCCTGCACGCCCAATTGCGAGCAGCATGCGCAGCAAGCGGCCGCCGGCACCACGTCGCCCTGATCGGCCCGGTTCGGATCTTCTGCCATTCGTTAAAATCGTCGTATCGGCCTGAAACGGAAAATCAACGAACGGACCCTAGTGTGGCAGGCAGAGATGTCGCTCGGGTCCAGGCAATGACGGTAGTTGATCAGAAGACGGATAGAAAGCGCGCCTTTGCGCCGAACCGTTTCTCCCAGTTTCGCGCTGTCGCCCGCTCGCGCGACGGCGCAGCGGCAATCGAATTTGCCTTGCTTGCCATTCCGTACTTCCTGGTGATCTTCGCGATCCTCGAAACCTTCATCGCCTTCGCCGCCGAAGAACTCGTCTCCAACGCCGTCGATACGATGAGCCGCCGGATGCGGACCGGGCAGATCACCTACAATCTCGGCCGTACGACCGATATGAGCCGGACGCAATTCCGCCAGGCGTTCTGCAACGAGATCTCGATCCTGATCAGCTGCTCGACCAGCGAAGCCGCCACGCCGAGCAAGCTTTACGTGGATGTGCAGACGTTCGGCTCCTTCTCGGCGATTCCGACGACGATCCCCAAGGTTTCCAGTGACCGATATGCCGACATCAATACCGCCGCCTTCAAATATACGCCTGGCGGTGCCGGCACGATCAACATGCTGCGCGCCTACTATCGATGGGAAATCATCACGGATCTGGTCCGGCCCTATATCACGACGATCCGTCCGTCGGACGGTTCGATGCCGACGCAATATCTGATTATCGCCACCTCCGCCTTCCAGAACGAGCAGTATCCATAATGGCGATGCGCAACCCGTTCACCAGACTGGTACAGCAGGCGCGTCGGCTGGCGCGAGAGCGCGAGGGCGCCGGAGCGATCGAATTCGCGATCCTCTTTCCCGTGCTCGTCATGCTCTATATCGGCGCTTTCGAGATTACGATCGGCCTCAGCGTCAGCAAGCGCGCGACACGCGCCGCTGGTTCGATCGCCGACCTCGTCACCCAGCAGCAATCCGTTACGAAGAGCGCACTCGCGCAGATGCCGTCGGTCGCAACGGCGATGTTCGTGCCCTACAATTCAACATCGCTGACGCTGAAAATCACCGGAATTTCAATCGACGCCGGCGCCAATGCGAAAGTACTCTGGTCCTGGGCGCAGGACGGAACGACGCCCTATGCGAAGAATGTGACGGTGAGCGACGTGCCGGCCGATATGAAGACGGCAAACAGCTTCCTCGTTCGGACCGAACTCAGCATCCCTTATACGATGTTTCTGTTCGCTCCGAACTTCATGCCGGATGGGATGCGCACGATTACCATCCGGCGCAGTTACTTCTACCGCCAGCGGCAAGGCGACTCGATCTCCTGCGGCGACTGCTGACCCCTTCCCCGTCTCGAATTTGCCAAGCCAGGCGCGGCACTATATGCGTGGGCTTCAGCCTCCGACGGTCCGGAGGCCGGCGATCGGTCCTTTCGGGGGTAAAATGGCGCGCGCCTTTCTTTTCGTTCTCGATTCCTTCGGCGTCGGCGGGGCGCCGGATGCGGCAGCCTATGGCGACGAGGGCGCCGACACGCTTGGCCATATCGCCGAATTCTGCGCGGCCGGTGCCGGAGACCGCGCTGGGCTGCGCAGCGGGACGCTTTCCCTGCCCAACATGTCGGAACTCGGGCTTCTGCACATCGCCCGCGCCGCCTCCGGCCAATTTCCGGCCGGCATGCCCCTGCCGGAAAAGGTCTACGGCATTTATGGCGCGGCCAGCGAAATCTCTCGCGGCAAGGACACGCCATCGGGCCATTGGGAGATCGCGGGGACACCTGTCAATTTCGATTGGGGTTATTTCCCGACGGAGGGCGACGCCTTCCCGCTGGAACTGATAGAAGCGTTGTGCCGAGCCGGCGATGTGCCCGGCATTCTCGGCAACTGCCATGCTTCGGGAACTGAGATCATCGCCCGTCTCGGTGAGGAGCATATCCGCACCGGTAAACCGATCTGCTATACCTCTTCGGATTCCGTCTTCCAGGTCGCCGCGCACGAAGCGCATTTCGGCCTCGATCGGCTGCTCGCCTTCTGCCGTATCGCCCGCGGGCTGCTCGATCCCTACAATATTGGCCGCGTCATCGCCCGGCCCTTCATCGGCCAGTCGGCGTCCACCTTCCAGCGCACCGGCAACCGGCGCGACTTTTCGGTGCTGCCGCCGGAACCGACATTGCTCGACAGGCTCCTTCAGCACGGCCGGCACGTGCATGCGGTCGGAAAGATCGGCGATATCTTCGCCCATCAGGGAATTTCGCGCGTCATCAAAGCGACAGGCAACGAGGCGCTGATGGATGCGTCGCTGTCAGCGATCGACGCGGCGAACGACGGCGATCTCGTCTTCACCAATTTCGTCGATTTCGACATGAACTACGGCCATCGCCGTGATGTGCCGGGCTATGCCGCAGCCCTCGAAGCCTTCGACGCGCGCCTGCCCGAAGTCCACAAGAAGCTGAAACCCGGCGACCTCGTCGTGCTCACCGCCGATCATGGCTGTGATCCGACCTGGCGCGGCACGGACCATACGCGCGAGCGCGTGCCGATTATCGCCTTCGGCCCCGGCATCCGGTCGCGTTCGATCGGGGTGCGCCGCACCTATGCAGATATCGGCGAAAGCATTGCACGGCATCTCGGCATTCCGGCCGGGCCGCACGGAAGGAGTTTTCTGTGACATCGCATTTGAAGAAGGTCGAGCTGCACTGCCATCTGGAGGGTGCGGCACCGCCAGCCTTGACCGAGGCGCAGGCGCGCAAATACGGCATCGACATCAGCGGGCAGCTTCGCGACGGCGCCTATGTCTGGCATGATTTCGCAAGTTTCCTCGAATGTTACGACAAGGTTTCGGAAGTCTACAAGACCGAGGAGGACTATGCGCTTCTGACCGAAACCTATCTCGATGAACTCGCCGCCATCAACACGATCTACAGCGAACTCATCGTGTCGCCCGACCATGGCAAGCGCATCGGGCTCGGCGCAGATGCGTATATATCCGGCGTCTGTGAAGGCATCCGGCGGGCCAAGGCCAAAAGCGGCATCGAGGCCCGCCTGATCGTCACCGGCGAACGGCATTTCGGTCCGGAGAGCGTGATCGGTGCGGCCGAATATGCGGCAAAGGCCGGCAATCCCTTGATCACCGGCTTCAACCTGGCCGGTGAAGAGCGCATGGGCCGTGTCGCCGATTATATCAGAGCCTTCGATATTGCCCGCGATGCCGGCCTCGGGCTTACCATCCATGCCGGCGAGGTCTGCGGCGCCTTCAGCGTCGCCGATGCGCTCGATGCGGTGCGCCCGGCGCGCATCGGCCATGGCGTGCGCGCCATCGAGGATCTCGACCTGGTGAAGCGGCTTGCCGATCTCGGCACCGTGCTCGAGGTCTGTCCCGGCTCCAATATCGCTCTTCGGGTCTTTCCCGATTTCGCTTCGCATCCGCTGCGCCGGCTGAAGGAAGCGGGGGTGCCGGTGACGATCAGCTCGGATGATCCGCCTTTCTTCCACACGTCGCTCGAGCGGGAGTATGCGCTCGCCGCTGAAGCTTTCGGCTTCAGCGATGCGGAGATCGACGCCATGACGCGCACCGCAATCGAAGCGGCCTTCGTCGACGAGGAGACGCGGAAGACGCTGCTCGCCCGCGTTTGAGGGTGAGAGCCCTTCCTGACCGGGAAAGGCTCCGGAGGTTGGGGAAGATCGGCGCAAATTCGGCTGCACTCTTGCGGTCGGGCCAATTTCCGTGAAAGAAACATTCGATAGAAAGAATGAAAGGCTTCCCCATGGACGGCGTCACGGTCATCGATCACCCGCTTGTGCAGCACAAGCTCACCATCATGCGACGCAAGGAGACATCGACGGGAAGTTTCCGGCGCCTGCTGCGCGAAATCTCCACGCTGCTCTGTTACGAGGTCACCCGCGATCTCGAATTGACCATGGCAACGATCGAGACGCCGCTGCAGACGATGGACTCGCCGATCCTGGAAGGCAAGAAGCTGGTCTTCGCCTCGATCCTGCGCGCCGGCAACGGGCTGCTCGAAGGCATGCTCGATCTCGTGCCTTCCGCCCGCGTCTCGCATATCGGCGTCTATCGCGATCACGAGACGCTGCAGCCGGTCGAGTATTACTTCAAGGCACCGGAAGACGTGGCCGAGCGCCTGATCATCGTCGTCGACCCAATGCTGGCGACTGGCAATTCCTCGATTGCTGCGATCGACAAGCTCAAGGAACGCGGCGCCCACAATATCCGCTTCCTCTGCCTGCTCGCCGCCCCGGAAGGCATCCGCAACTTCCGCGCGGCGCATCCGGATGTTCCGGTCTTCACCGCGGCGATCGACAGCCATCTCAACGAGAAGGGCTACATTATGCCGGGCCTCGGCGATGCCGGCGACCGCATGTACGGAACCAAATAATTTCAGCCTTCCTTTACCAAATCGCAAGACTTTGTGGCCCGGACGGTTCGCTCCGGGCCTTTTTATTATCGATATTAGCAAGTTATCAGGATTTGAGGGTTAGCAAGCTGGAAGCATGAGGCCTCGCATGAAGCGGGGTTTATACAGGAAGGATTTCTGTTTCATGCTCGCGCGTACCGTCATTTTCGCCAGCATCGCCGCGGTGCTGGCCACACAGGTACCTTCCTTCGTTGGAAGTGTCAGCCAGCAACCTGCCGACGGTCTCTCCGCCAATTTCGTATCGGCCGACGCCGGCCAACCCGCTGCACCGGCGCCCGCTTCCGGCACTGGTACGATCCGCCTGCAGGCGGATGCGCAGGGGCACTATACCGGCAGCTTCAAGATCAACGGCAAGCCGGTGCCAGGGCTGATCGATACCGGCGCCACCTATGTCGCCCTCAACGAGACACTCGCGCGCCGGCTCGGCTACACCGCAAATCAGCTCGACTTCCGCTATGGTGTGAACACGGCGAACGGCCAGACGAAGGCCGCGCACGTGATCCTCGATCGCGTCGAAATCGGCGGCATCCGCGTCCGGAATGTCGAGGCCTTCGTGCTCAGGGACGACGCGCTGACGACCACGCTGGTCGGCATGAGCTTCCTGCAGAAACTCGCCTCTTATTCCGTCGCCGACGGCTCGCTCAGCCTCAAACAGTAAACCGCATCAGACCCGGCCTGCAATGACGGAGGCCAATTCCGGCTTCTCGTCAGCAATGCGATAATGCACGGCAAGGGCCGCAGCTGCTTTTTCCGCCGCGGCTTCGTCAGCAGCGTGGACGACAGCGATCGGATCGCCCGCATTGACCCGGGTGCCAAGCGGCAGGAGACCGGAGAAACCGACGCGGTGATCGATCCGATCTGCCGGATGATGGCGGCCGCCGCCGAGATCGATGACGCTGATGCCGATACCCCGCGCGTCGCAGGCGGCAAGCCAGCCGGATCGGGCGGCCGGGACTTCTTTTTCGACCGGCGCCCTGGCCAGGTATCTCTCCGGATTTTCGACGAGATCGGCCGGTCCGCCGAGCATGGATATCATACGCCCGAAGGTTTCGGCCGCCTGTCCCGATGACAGCGCTCGGCGCGCCATCGCATCGGCTTCTTCAGCGGAAGCGGCAATGCCCGATTTCACCAGCATCTCGGCGGCAAAGGCAAAAACCACGGTCTCGAGCCGCGTGCCGGTCTTCCTGCCCGCCAGGAAGTCCAGGCAGTTGCGCATCTCGACGGCATTGCCGGCGCAATCGGCGAGCGGCTCATTCATGTCGGTGATCAAGGCGGATGTCTGCACGCCCGCGCCGTTGGCCACTTCGACCAGGGAATGCGCCAGCATCTTCGCCTGACGGCGGTCGGCCATGAAGGCGCCGTTGCCGAGCTTGACGTCGAGCACCAGCGTCTCGAGCCCGGCCGCGAGCTTCTTCGACAGGATGGAGGCAGTGATGAGCGGAATGGAATCGACGGTGGCAGTGACGTCGCGCACGGCATAAAGCCTGCCGTCGGCGGGCGCCAAGCTTCCGGTCTGGCCGATGATGGCGCATCCCGCCTCCTTCACCACCTTGCCGAAGAGCTCCGCATCGGGGGTGATCCTATAGCCCGGAATGGATTCGAGCTTGTCGAGCGTGCCGCCGGTATGGCCGAGGCCGCGCCCCGAGATCATCGGGACGGCGAGGCCGCAGGCAGCGGCGATCGGCGCCAGCATCAGCGAGACATTATCGCCGACGCCGCCGGTCGAATGTTTGTCGGCGATCGGACGGTCGATGCCAGCCCATTGCAGCCTGTCGCCGGAATTGGCCATTGCCAGCGTCAGGGCCACGATTTCCTCGCCTGACATGCCTTTGAACCAGACGGCCATGGCGAAGGCGCCGATCTGGCCTTCGGACAGCTGCCCGGCGGCCAGCGCTGCGATGAAGGAGCTGATATCGGCGGCGTCGAGTTCCTCGCCATCGCGTTTACGCCGGATGATCTCCTGCGGAATCATCTCAATAGCTCGACGCCGCAGCCGGTGCCGGCTGCGCTCCGCTCAGAACCGCCAGTATGTCGTCGAGCAGGCCGGAAGCGCCGAAGCGGAAGGTCGAAGGCATGGCCCAGTCCGGCGCCATGATGGTTTCGGCAAGGCTGAGATAGAGCGCCGCATCGGTCACCGAGCCGATGCCGCCAGCCGGCTTGAAGCCGACCTTGCGCCCGCTTTCACGAATGGCCCGGATCATGATGTCGGCGGCTTCGAGCGTCGCGTTGACGGCGACCTTGCCCGTCGAGGTCTTGATGAAATCGGCGCCGGCATCGATCGCAAGTTCGGAGGCACGGCGGATCAAGACGGCATCCTTCAACTCGCCGGTCTCGATGATCACCTTCAGCAGGACGGGGCCGGCGCATTCGGCGCGCACCGCCTTGACCATGTCGGTCACCGCCTTCTCGTTGCCTGATATGAGCTTGCGGTAGGGAATGACCAGATCGATCTCATCGGCGCCGTCGGCAATCGCCTCACGGGTTTCGGCGGCGACATCGGCCACTTCCATATCGCCCGCCGGGAAATTGACGACCGTTGCGATCCGCACGGGATGGCCGGCGCCGAGGATATTGCGGGCATAGGCGACGAAACGCGGCCAGATGCAGATCGCGGCGCTGTTGCCGTAGGGTGTCTGCGCGCGGACGCAGAGCGTGTCGATCTGCGCCTCGGTGCAGTCGTCCTTCAGATTGGTGAGGTCGAGAAGGGAAAGGGCGACCGCCGCCGTTTCCCGGATGGAATGGCTATTCATTTTTCGCTTCCTTCGGCCGCAATCATCTCTCTCAATATGTCGGCAAGACGGGCGCCGCCGACGGGCGCCATGTCCTTGGTTTCTTCATGGCTGAGCTCATTGCCGGTCATGCCTGCTCCATAGTTGGTGATAACGGAAGCGGCCGCAACCCTCAGACCCAGCATTCTTGCGATGATCACTTCGGGCACTGTCGACATGCCGACGGCATCGGCGCCGAGAATGCGCGCCATGCGGATTTCGGCCGGCGTTTCGAAGCTCGGACCGGAAAACCACATATAGACGCCCTGCCCCAGCTCGATCTTGAGCTTTGCCGCCGCCTTCCGCATCGCCGCGGCAAGACCGGCATCATAGGCATTGGTCATGCCGACGAAGCGATGGTCGCTTTCCTCGCCGATCAGCGGGTTCATGCCGGAATAGTTGATGTGATCGGTGATCTGCATCACCGAGCCGGGCGGCATGTCGTCGCGCAGCGATCCGGCCGAATTGGTCAGGATCAGCGCCTCGACGCCGAGCGCCTTCAGCACCTCGATCGGCAGGCGCATGGCGCTGGCATCGCCCTTCTCATAATAATGCACGCGGCCGGAAAGCATGATGACCGGCTTTCCACCGAGGCGGCCGGCGACGACTTCGCCGGCGTGGCCGGAGACGGCGCTGACGGGAAAGTCCGGCAGGTCGCGATAGGGAATACGGATGGCGCCTTCCAGCTGGCCAACCAGGGAGCCGAGACCGGAGCCGAGCACGATTCCGTAGCGCGGCTTGATGGCGCCGAGCAATGCGGCGAGCAGGTCGACCGTCGCCCTCATCCGAGTTCCGTCTCGAAGCTGAAGGGAAGAAGCTCTTCCATCGTCATGGTCTTCTTCACGCCCGCCTCATCGCAGAGATAGATCTTCGTGTCCTTGGCGGCGAATTCGGAGATCTTCTGGCGGCAGCCGCCGCAGGGCGGGCAGAGCGGCAGCTTCTCGGCGATCACGGCCATTTCGACGATCTTCCTGGCGCCGCCCATGATCATGGCGCTGATCGCCGTCGGCTCGGCGCACCACCCCTGCGGGAAGGAGAGGTTTTCGATGTTGGCGCCGGTATAGACCTTGCCGTCCTCGGCGCGGATCGCCGCGCCGACCGGGAATTTCGAATAGGGCGCATGCGCAAAAGCCATGGCGCCGCGGGCGGCTTCGAACAGGTCGTGGGACATGATCAACGTTCCTTCGTATAGGGCACGCCGCCGGCCTTCGGCGGGATTGCGACGCCGATGAAGCCGGCAAGCAGAATGCAGGTCAGGATATAGGGCAGCGCCTGGAACACCTGGACCGGCACTTCACCGACCAGCGGCACCTGCTTGCCCTGCATGAAGTTCGCCAAAGCATCGAGGAAGCCGAAGAGCAGGCAGGCGAACATCACCGGTACCGGCTTCCACTTGGCGAAGACCAGCGCCGCCAGCGCGATATAGCCCTTGCCGGCCGACATGTCCTTGATGAAGGCGGCGGACTGGGCGATCGCGAGGTACGTGCCGGAAAAGCCGCAGAGGATACCGGCGCACATGACGGCGCGGTAGCGCAGCCAGGCAACCGAAATGCCTGCCGTATCGACCGCGCCCGGATTTTCGCCGACGGCGCGCAGCCTGAGGCCGAAGCGTGTGCGGTAAAGCACCCACCAGGAGAAGGGCACGGCGAGGAAGGCGAGGTAGGTGAGGATGTTGTTGCCCGAGATGACATTGGCATAGAGCGGGCCGAGGATCGGCACACTATGGATGGCATCTGCGCCCGGCAGGATGATCGGCGCGAAGCGCGCTTCCGGCGAAAGCTGCGGCGTGCGCCCGCCCTGGCCGAACCAGGCCTGGCCGAGCACGATGGTGATGCCGGCGATGAAGAAGTTGATCGCGACGCCCGAGACGATCTGGTTGCCGCGATTGGTGATCGAGGCAAAGCCATGCACCAGACTGAGGGCCACCGAGCAGACAATGCCGGCGCCGAGTCCGAGCCAGGCCGAATCGGTGAGATAGGCGATGCAGGCGGCGGCGAAGGCCGAGCCCAGCATCTTGCCCTCGAGGCCGATATCGAAGATGCCGGCGCGTTCCGAAAACAGACCGGCGAGTGCAGTGAAGATCAGCGGGATCGACAGGCGGATCGTGGAGGCGAGAATGCTGACGAAAATGTCATAATAATCCATCGCGCGCTCCTCAGGCTCGCTTGAACTGTTGATGGAGACGCACTATCGCCGGTCGGAACATGTATTCCAGTGCACCGGCGAACAGGATCACCAGACCCTGGATGACCAGGATCATTTCGCGGGTGATGTTCGGCATTTCGAAAGAGATCCAGTCGCCGCCCTGATAAAGGATACCGAAGAGGATCGCCGCGAAGATGATGCCGAGCGGATGATTGCGGCCCATCAGCGAGACGGCGATACCGACAAAGCCGGCGCCGCTGACGAACCCCACCTGCAGGCGTGCAGACGCGCCCATGACAGGATTGAGCGCCATCATGCCAGCCAGCGCACCGGAAAGCATCATCGCTATCATCACGATCCGTACATAGGGAATACCGGCATAGGAAGCGGCGGTGGGGCTGACGCCGAGCGTGCGCATCTCAAAGCCGAGCTTCGTGCGCCAGATAAGAAGCCAGACGATATAGCACATAACCAGCGCGATGATGAAAGAGACGTTCAACGGGGCAGCGCCGAGCTTTGTCCCGAATATCTCCATCAACCAAGTCAGCTTCGGCAACTGCCCACCCTCAAGGAAAGTCCGTGTTTCGGGCGCCATTTTGCCCGGCACGATCAATACGTGCACCAGCAGGTAATTCATCAGCGAGGCGATGATATAGTTGAACATGATCGTCGTGATGACGATATGGCTGCCCCGCTTCGCCTGAAGCCATGCTGGAATGAAGGCAGCAATCGCGCCGAAGAGCGCGGCGCCGACTACCGCAATCGGCATCGTCACATACCATGGCACGTAATTGTCGAGCGAAAGCGCCACCAGCGCACAGCCGAGACCACCGACATAGGCCTGGCCTTCAGAGCCGATGTTGAAGAGGCCTGCATGGATGGCAACTGCCACGGAGAGGCCGGTGAAGATGAAACTCGTCGCATAGAACAGTGTGAAGCCGATGAATTCGCCATTGCCGAGCGCGCCTTCGAGCAGCAGCGACAGTGCACCGAGCGGGCTCTCGCCGATCAGCCAGACAACGAAGCCGGAGATCAGGAAGGCGACTATGAGGTTCAAAAGCGGGATCAGGCCATAGTTGATCCAGTTTGGCAGTGGAACGGAAGCAGTGCTCATTAGGGCCTCACGCGGCAATGCCGGCCATCATCAGGCCGAGGGTCTGTTCACCGGCATCGGGCGTCTTCTCGCCGACCACATGGCCGGCAAACATGACAAGGATACGGTCTGAAAGGGCGCGGATTTCATCGAGTTCGACGGAGACGAGCAGGATCGCCTTGCCCGCATCGCGCATTTCGATGATCCGGCGGTGAATGAATTCGATGGCGCCGATATCGACGCCGCGCGTCGGCTGGCCGATGATCAGCATCTTCGGATCGCGTTCGATCTCGCGGGCGACGACGATCTTCTGCTGATTGCCGCCGGAAAAATTCGCCGTCTTCAGCCGCGGGTTCGGCGGGCGGATGTCGTATTTTTCGATCTTCTCCATCGCATCCTTGCGGATCGCTTCGAGATCGAGCAGCGGGCCTTTGCTGTAGTCCGGACGGCGGTGATAGCCGAGGACGGAGTTTTCATATTCCTCGAACTTCAGCACCAGCCCCATATGGTGCCGGTCCTCGGGAATATGGGCGAGGCCGAGATCGCGCAGGCGGGCGGGGTCGGCCTTGTCGATCGTCTGGCCATCGAGAAGGATTTCGCCGGAGACAGGCTTGCGGATTCCGGCAATCGCCTCCAGCAATTCCGACTGGCCGTTGCCGGCAACACCGGCGATGCCGACGATCTCGCCGGCGCGCACGTCGAAGGAGACATTGTCGACCATGGTGACGCCGCGATTATCCTTGACTGTGAGGTTGCGGACGGAAAGCACGGCAGAACCTGGATTGGCTTCGCCCTTCTGCACACGCAGCAGCACGCGGCGGCCGACCATCAGTTCGGCGAGTTCTTCCACCGTCGTTTCCGCCGTCTTGCGGGTGGCGACCATCTCGCCGCGACGCATGACCGAGACCGTATCGGTGATCGCCATGATCTCGCGCAGCTTGTGGGTGATGAGAATGATCGTCTTGCCCTGGTCGCGCAGCACCTTGAGGATGCGGAAGAGGTGGTCGGCTTCAGCCGGCGTCAGCACGCCTGTGGGTTCGTCGAGGATCAGGATCTCGGCGCCACGATACATGGCTTTCAAGATTTCGACGCGCTGCTGCAGGCCGACCGGCAGCTCTTCGATCAGTGCGTCCGGATCGACCTCGAGGCCGTATTCGGTTTCCAGCCGCTTGAGCTCGGCGCGGGCCGATGCGACGCCTCTCGCCAGCAGCGAGCCGCCTTCGGCGCCGAGCATGACGTTCTCGAGCACCGTGAAATTGTCGACCAGCATGAAATGCTGGTGCACCATGCCGATGCCGGCGGCGATCGCCGCCTGGCTGTCACGGATGGTGACCGGATTGCCGTTGACGCGGATCTCGCCGCTGTCGGCGTGGTAGAAACCATAGATGATCGACATCAGCGTCGATTTGCCGGCGCCGTTTTCACCGATGATGCCGTGGATCGTCCCCTTGGCAACGGTGAGGTTGATGTCCTTGTTGGCGTGGACGGCACCGAATTTCTTATCGATGCCGACAAGCTCGATAGCGGGCTTATCTGTCACTGCAGGCTCCAAATAAGAAAAGGGCGTATGGCGAAAATCCCCTCCGCCATACGCCCGATCTCAATCGTCGATTACATCAGGGCGCGGATCACTTCGGGCAAGCGTTGTCCGAGGTATAATCGTGAACTTTCACGGTTCCCGCAATGATGTCAGCCTTGGCCTTGTCGACGGCCGCCTGCATTTCCGGCGTGATCAGCGACTTGTTGTTGTCGTCGATCGCCGCGCCAACACCATCTTCCTTGACCCCGAGCGCCTGGACGCCGCCGGTGAACTTGTCGTTCTTGGTGTCGGTGTAGGCGTTGTAGACGGCGAGGTCGACGCGCTTGACCATCGAGGTCAGCACCGAGCCCGGATGCAGATGGTTCTGGTTGGAGTCGACGCCGATCGAGAGCTTCTTGTTGTCGGCCGCAGTCTGCAGCACGCCGAGGCCGGTGGCGCCGGCCGCCGCGTAAATGACATCCGCGCCCTGGTCGATCTGGTTCTTGGTGAGCTCACCGCCACGAACCGGGTCATTCCAGGCAGCGCCCGTCGTGCCGGTCATGTTCTGGAAAACCTGGATATCGGCCTTGGCGGCGCGAGCGCCCTGCTCATAGCCGCATTCGAATTTGCGGATCAGCGGAATGTCCATGCCGCCGACGAAGCCGACCTTGCCGGTCTTGGAGGCCATGCCGGCGAGAATGCCGACGAGATAGGAGCCTTCTTCTTCCTTGTAGACGACCGAGCGGACGTTCGGCTTGTCGACGACGGAGTCGACGATGATGAATTTGGTATCGGGGAATTCGGCTGCGACCTTCTCAATGGCCGAAGTCCAGGCGAAGGAAACGGCGACCACGGGGTTGAAGCCGCGGCTTGCGAAGTTGCGGATGGCCTGTTCGCCCTGGGTGTCGCCGGTCGGCTCGAAGTCGCGATAGGCAATGCCGGTCTCGGCCTTGAACTTCTCGGCGCCGTTATAGGCCGCTTCGTTGAAAGACTTATCGAACTTCCCGCCGGTGCCGTAAACCAGCGCCGGCTTGACATCGGCGGCAAGCGCCGTCGTCGACATGGCAGCCACGGCAAGGAGAGTGAGAAGGGATTTTTTCATTGTGCAGCCCTGTTGTTGCTATTCGTTAGGGGTCCTCCCGCAAGCCCTTTTCGGACATGTCTGCGGAACCACCGACCTCCCCCCGGAGGCCTGGCTGCGCGCATCCTTGCATGGCTCACGGAAAAATTCACCAGAAATTTTTCAGGCGGTAAAGATTTGCAGCGATTGCTGAAAATCAGTTCTTCCCGGCTGTTTTTTGGACATTTCCCCACCAAGGCTGCGGTTTTTCTAGCCAATCCGCCGGCAGATGCCAAAGCCGCGGAGGGCCATATCAGCCTTCGCCGCATCGCACCGGCTCAAACCGATCGGCTATGCGATGAAGCGGCCTGACACTTGCGGTTTCTTGTAGCCGACCATCCAAAGAAGCAGCGCGATCACCAGAAAAACCGCAAAGGCCGGCTGCAGCATCAGCCACTGAAAGATGAAGGCATAGAAGCGCGGGTGGATATAGTAGGAAAGCGCGGATTGCAGCGACGTCAGCGTGTCAGGGCTCACATCCTGCCAGGCATCCGACATCGGCGTCATGATCACGGCGGAGGCGGCAACCGACTGGATCGAATCGATGGTCCCGGCAATAACGGCTGCCGCAAGCGCGACAAGACTCGCCAGACGCAACAGGAAACGCATCAATCCCTCCGACGCTTCGATATGCCGGATAATTCCGGCGAGCCCGCGCCATTCTCCACCTTGAGAATTACATAGTCATCGCTGAGGTGAAGCACAATGGGATGGGCCGAGCGGAGTTTTATCGGAAGAAGTCAAAAAACTGTTAGATTTGGGTTGATCGGCAAAAATTCATCGGTATATATCGCGCCGTTCCGACGATTTGCTCCTATCCGGGCGCGAACGCCAAAGGACAGGTGGCCGAGTGGTTTAAGGCGCACGCCTGGAACGCGTGTGTACGTGAAAGCGTACCGAGGGTTCGAATCCCTCCCTGTCCGCCATTTTCACATCTGGATCTTCCAAGAGATTGAATTTTAAGCCTGGGCGGCCCAATCTTCGTGTCCGTGGCGAATACGGACAATGAGAACATCCTCGCTCGCTGTAACCATATAGACGACCAGATGGGCCTTGAACGGATGAATGCGCATCGGAGGAGAAATTTCATGTCGTTCACGCGCCATACGGGGGTTGGCGCAATCAGATCGAAGATGGCGTAAAGTTCATCGTGATATTGGCACGCTCTTCCACAGTCTGCAAGGAAGCGAAGGCTCGATCTCATTAAACGAAGTGTAGCGCTGACCAGAAAGATTCCTGAATTTTTACCACGCTGCTTCACCGCGTCTTTGCACGTTTGGGTTTAGGTTCTGCCAAATCAAAAACAGAGGTAAAACAGGTGGAAGAACTTTCGGTGAAGTCGAAGATCATCAAATCCGTCTATTTCAGCCAGGAAGACGGGCGGCTCAGGATCTGCTTCAAGAACGGCGAGGAGCGTCTGTTCGAAGGCGTGCCCTCTTCGGAAGCCCATGCGATGACGGCGGCGCCGTCTCCCGGACATTATTACCTCGACCGGATCAGAACGCGGTTTCGCAGACTGGCCGCCTGAAACCCGCCGGTTCAGCTGGGGATTGCGCCGGATTGAGACGGGGCCGGTGGATAGTAACCACTGGTTAACTCTCGCCTTCATCACCGTTGGATCGGCCCGAGCGGAAAGCGGCAATTGTCAGCGCTGCCGCTTTCAGAGATTCGGTCAGCCGGGAGGCTCGGTGGCGGACCCCAGCCAGGAAGCCGGGCCTCCCCGTCACGCCCTATCCGTTTCGCCAGATCGATCCGAGGTCGGCTGCGATCGCCTTGAAATAGCGAAATGGGGCTAATCCTGTGAAAAACCGGAATGCTCACATCCGGACTCGACAATGCTTCATTAGCATGATTGCATAAACCCATGGAACGGGAGGCCGGGTGATGATGTTCGAGAATCTGCTTGCGATGCAGGAGCGTGGCGTGCGCGATCGTGCTCGCGGCCGCAGCCTGGCGGACAATCCGATGTCGAAGCCGGATGTGCTGCCGATCACCGATTTTCAGGAATGGTATGCGATGTTTGACGCCTGGCGCTTCGGCTGGTCGATCGAGGATGCGATGGCGGGGCATATCGATGCGCCCCGTCATGGCCGCGCCTCACCTCGTGCCTATACCAGGACGGTCTGATCGACCCGATCCTCGGCGCCGAAGAATTTCAGGTAGCGTTCGACCTCCGCCGGTTCGCCGGTAGCCTTCTGCGGATTGTCGGAGAGTTTTACCGCCGGACGGCCGTTGGCGTCGCTGACCTTGCAGACGATCGAGATCGGATTGAGGCCTGAGATTTCCGTCGGCGCGCAGCCGGCAAAATCATTCGTCAGGTTGGTTCCCCAGCCGAAGCTCATGCGCACGCGGCCTTCGAAATGCCGGTAAGTGTCGATGATGGCGTCGACATCGAGACCGTCGGAGAAGATCAACAGCTTCTGGCGCGGATCGCGGCCCATCTTCTTCCACCAGTCGATGATCTTTTCACCACCTTCGATCGGCGGCGCGCTGTCCGGACGGAAGCCGGTCCAGTCGGCGACCCATTCGGGGGCGTCGCGCAGGAAGGCCGCAGTGCCGAAGGCGTCCGGCAGGACGATCAGCAGGTTGCCGCCATAGAGCTTGTTCCAGTCGCGCAGGATCTTGTAAGGGGCATTGCGCAGTTGCTCATCGGTCTGCGCCAGGGCGGCTGCCACCATCGGCAGTTCGTGGGCATTGGTGCCGACCGCCTCGAGATCGGAATCCATCGCCAGCAATACATTGCTCGTGCCGGTGAAGGCCGGACCGATACCTTCCTTCAGCGCCTCGACGCACCAGCGCTGCCAGAGAAAGCTGTGGCGGCGGCGGGTGCCGAAATCGGAGATGCGCAGGCCGGGCAATTCCTTCAGCCGCTCGACCTTCGACCACATCTTCGCCTTGGCGCGGGCGTAGAGCACATCCAGCGTGAAAGGGCCGAGCGCCTTCATCGCCGAACGCGAACGCAGTTCGTTGACGATGGCGAGCGCCGGGATCTCCCACATGGTGGTTTCCTTCCAGGACCCATGGAAGTCCAGCACATATTGCCCGTCCTTCTTCGACAGCTCGTATTCAGGGAGCTGGAAATTGGACAGCCACGCCAGGAATTCCGGCTCGAAGATCTGCGCGCGGCCGTAGAAACTGTTACCCGCCAGCCAGATCATCTCCTTCTTGGAGAGCCGCAGCGTGCGCGCATGATCGAGCTGCTCCCGCAATTCGCCTTCATCGATCTCTTCGGCGAGATGTACGCGCTTGGTGCGGTTGATCAGGGTGAAGGAGGCGTTCACATCAGGATAGAGCTTCCAGATCATCTGCAGCATCAGCAGCTTATAGAAGTCGGTATCGATCAGGCTGCGGATGATCGGGTCGAGTTTCCAGGCGTGATTGTAGACGCGTCTCGCGATATCGGTCTTGGCCATGAGATTCCTGCCCCTGTCCACTCCGGTCAGGTGCTGCCAAGTTCCGGGCCGGCGCACGAAACCGGCTCGTGCGCCTTCTTATCGAAAAATCGGCGAAGAAAGTCCAGACAAAACATAAACATCCCGCCGCATGGCGGCGACGGGATGTGGGAGATTATCTGTCGAACGCCTATTGGGCCGGAGGTTGAGCCGGGGCCACAGGAGCGGTATTCGGGGCCGGCGCCGTTTGCGGCGTCTCGGTCGGGACCGCATTGCCATTCTGCATGGTCGGCGCGCGTGCTGCGTCCGACTGCTGCTGCTGGAGCTGTTGGCCGGGCTGCTGCGGCGCCACCTCGTTCGCCTCGCGGCGGCCCCAGATCTCGACTGGAATCCAGACCACGAAAGCAAGGATCAGCGCCACGAGCAGCACGGTCAGGATACGATAACCCATACGCCCCTGCTTTGCCTTGACCGGCGGGATTTGCTGTTCCTTGTGAAGTTTTCCGTCGGATTTTTCCCAGCGTGTTTCGGTCTGATGCGCCATCATCGTCTCCTTCGCTGCCTTGGCGGCCGAACCGGCCGCAAAGAACTTCGCAAGGAAAACGGGTGGCCGTCTGGAAGGTTCCGGGCTCAAACGCGCCGCGGTCTTGGGAATAGCCAAACCGCCGCAGCTTTGGCACGAGATGCCGCTTAAATCTAATAACCGGCGGCGCGATCGATCACGAACTGCAGCGGCTCGCCGCGCTCAAAACGGGCGATCTGCGTCTCGACATGGCGGAACAGCGCGTTCTCTTCGGAGACCGCCGCGTCGTGCGGGGTGATGAAGACGTTCTCCAATGCCCACAACGGGCTGTCGGTGGCGAGCGGCTCCACTTCGAAAACGTCGAGAGAAGCGCCGCCGAGGGTCCCCTCCCCGACGGCAGAGACGATGTCGGCCTCGATCTGGCTCTTGCCACGGCCGGCATTGATGAAGACCGGCTGTCCCAGCGCACCGTCGCGCCGGAGCTTCTTAAATAGCCCGCTATCATAGAAGCCCGTCGTCTCAGGCGTCAGTGGCAGCAGGCCGACCAGAATGTCGGTCTTGGCGAGAAACCGGTCCAGCTCGCCCGCGTCGAAGGTCTCAACGCCCTCGATTGTCTTGCGGGTGCGCGACCAGCCGATGACGTTGAAACCCATCACTTTCAGCTTGGCGACCGCATCCTGGCCCAGAATACCGAGCCCCATGACGCCGACGGTCACCTCCGCCGCTTCCGGCGCAATCAGTTTGGCCCATTCGCGCCGCCGCTGCTTGATGTCATGGGCATATTGCGCGCGCAGATGCATCAGGCACTGCATGACGACCCATTCGGTCATCCGGGTTGTCAGGCTGCGGTCGACGAAACGGACGATCGGAATGTCAGGCAGACCGGCCATGCCGATGATGTGATCGACACCGGCGCCGCCCGAGAAGATGACCTTGAGGTTTGGCGCCCGGCTGAAAAGATCGGCATCTGGCTTCCAGAGAAGAGCATATTCGACGGCACGGAGATCACGCGCGCGATCGACCGTATCGGCGACATTGATGCTGCCGCGATCGGGAAAAGCCGTCTTCAGCGCGCGGGCAACACCTTCGGGGTTGAATTTGAGATCGACGAGAACGGGAGAAAGTGCAGACATGATCTTCTTTACTGCTGTACGGCGGGCGTCGGCACCGCCTCGATGTTGAAGGCCGCCGCCATCAGCGCTTTGGTGTAATCGTCCTTCGGCGCGCGGAAGATTTCCGCGGACGGTCCCTGCTCCACCACCTTGCCGAACCGCATGACGATGACGTCGTTGGCAAGCGCCTTCACTACTTTCAGGTCATGGCTGATGAAGAGATAGGCGAGGTCGTGCTTCTTTTGCAGATCGCGCAGCAGATCTACCACCTGGGCCTGTACGCTCATGTCGAGCGCGGAGGTCGGTTCGTCGAGCATGACGAAACGCGGCTTCAGCACCATGGCCCGTGCAATGGCGATGCGCTGGCGCTGGCCGCCGGAGAATTCATGCGGATAGCGCCAGCGGGTCAGGGGATCGAGGCCCACCTCCTCCAGCGCCCAGCAGACGCGCTGGTCGCGCTCTCCGGCGCTCAAGGCGCGCTCATGCACCTTCAGGCCTTCGGCGATGATATCGCCGACCGACATGCGGGGGCTGAGCGAACCGTAGGGATCCTGGAAGACGATCTGCAGCTGATTGCGCAGCGGTCGCATCTCATTGAACGAATAGCCGGCTATATCCTTGCCAATAAAGGCGATCCGGCCCTGTGAAGAGATCAGCCGGGTGAGCGCCAGGCCGAGCGTGGTCTTCCCGGAGCCGGATTCGCCGACGACGCCGAGCGTCTGGCCGGCGCGCAACGAAAGATCGATGCCGTCGACGGCCTTCACATGATCGACGACGCGGCGCATCAGCCCCGCCTTGATCGGGAACCAGACGCGGATATCCGAACCTTCCATCACCACCGGTTTCGACGGGTCGGCGAGCGGCGGCTCGCCGCGCGGTTCGGAAGCGAGCAGATGGCGGGTATAATCGTGCTTCGGATTGGCGAAGACTTCCTCGACCGTCCCGGTTTCAACAATCCGGCCCTTGGTCATGACGCAGACGCGGTCGGCGAATTTGCGCACGATGCCCAGATCATGGGTGATGAACAGCAGCGACATGCCGTGTGCCGTCTTCAACTGCCGGAGAAGCTCGAGGATCTGCGCCTGCACTGTGACGTCGAGCGCCGTGGTCGGCTCGTCGGCGATCAGCAGTTCCGGCCGGTTGGCAAGCGCCATGGCGATCATGACGCGCTGGCGCTGACCGCCGGAGAGTTCGTGCGGATAGGCCTTCAACCGCTTCTCAGGCTCGCGGATGCCGACCTGGTTCAACAATTCCAGCACCCGTTCGCGCGCCGGCTGGCCGGTAAGCCCCTGGTGCAGGGCGAGGATCTCGGCGATCTGCTTCTCGATCGTATGAAGCGGATTGAGCGAGGTCATCGGCTCCTGGAAGATCATGGTGATGTCGTTGCCGCGCACCTCGCGCAGCGCCCGCTCCGATGCCTTCAAGAGATCCTTGCCCTTGAACAGGATTTCGCCGGAGGGATGGCTTGCCGAGGGATAAGGCAGAAGCCGCAGGATCGAGTTGGCCGAGACCGATTTGCCGGAGCCGGATTCGCCGACGAGCGCCACGACCTCGCCTTTGGCGATATCGAAGGAGATCCGATCGACGGCAAGCGAGGCTTCGCCGCCCTGATGAAAGGCAACCGAGAGATCGCGGACGGAAAGGAGCGGTTCTGTCATGTCACTCATTGAAACGTCTTCCTCGGATCGAAGGCGTCGCGCACGGCTTCGCCGATGAAGATCAAAAGGGAAAGCATGATCGACATGGCGAAGAACGCCGTCAGCCCGAGCCAGGGCGCCTGCAGGTTGGTCTTGCCCTGGGCGATCATTTCGCCGAGCGAAGGCGAGCCCGGCGGCATGCCGAAGCCGAGGAAGTCGAGCGAGGTCAGCGTCGTGATCGAGCCGGAGAGGATGAAAGGCAGGAAGGTGAGTGTCGCCACCATGGCGTTCGGCAGCAGGTGGCGCCACATGATGGTGCGGTTGTTGACGCCGAGCGCGCGGGCGGCGCGGACATATTCGAAATTGCGGGCGCGCAGGAATTCGGCGCGCACCACGCCGACGAAGCTGACCCAGGAGAAGAGCAGCATGATGCCGAGCAGCACGAAGAAGCCGGGCGGCAGGATCGCGGCGATGATCAGCAGGATGTAAAGCACCGGCATCGACGACCAGATCTCGATGAAGCGCTGCAGCAGGAGATCGGTCAAGCCGCCGAAATAGCCCTGCACCGCCCCTGCCGTCACGCCGATGATTGCCGAGCAGATGGTCAGCGCCAGGCCGAACAGCACCGATATGCGGAAGCCGTAGATGACGCGCGCCAGCACGTCACGCGCCTGGTCATCGGTGCCGAGCCAGTTGAGATTGCCGAGCGTGCAGCCGGGATCATTCGCCCCTTGCGGGTAACCGGAGCAGCGTTCCTCCTCGGTCATCAGCCAGAAGGGGGCGGTCGGCGCCGAATGCGGGATGTTCGAGTTGACCGAGCGGTAGGAATAGCGGATCGGCGGCCAGATCATCCAGCCATTGGCGTTGATCTCGTCCGATATCACCGAGGAGCGGTAGTCGGTTTCGGCGAGGAAGCCGCCGAATTTTTCCTCGGGATAATCGATCAGTACAGGAAACAGGATTTCGCCCTTGTAGGAGGCGATGATCGGCCGGTCATTGGCGAGGAATTCGGCAAAGAGGCTGAGCACGAACAGCAGCAGGAAAAGCCACAGCGACCAGTAGCCGCGGCCGTTCGCCCGGAAATTCTTCCAGCGACGGATGTTGGTCGGCGACAGCAGGCCCTTGCGCGGCGGTTTGACCGGGGTTGCGGTGGCGGGATTTGCGGCGGCGTCCATCAGACATCCCTCCGCTCGAAATCGATGCGCGGATCGATCCAGGTGTAGATCAGGTCGGAGATCAGGCTGACGAAAAGGCCGAGCAGCGAGAAGATGTAGAGTGTCGCGAAGACGATCGGATAATCGCGGTTGACCACCGAGAGATAGCCGAGGCGGCCGAGGCCATCGAGCGAAAAGATGTTCTCGATCAGCAGCGAGCCAGTGAAGAAAGCGGAGATGAAGGCACCGGGAAAACCGGCGATGATGATCAGCATGGCGTTGCGGAAAACATGGCCGTAAAGCACCTGCCGCTCATTCAGACCCTTGGCGCGGGCGGTGACGACATATTGCTTCTTGATCTCCTCGATGAAGGAATTCTTGGTGAGCAGCGTCGTGGTGGCGAAGGCGGCGAGCGAAAGCGAGATCAGCGGCAGAGTGAGGTGCCAGAAATAGTCGAGCGGCTTCTGCCACCAGGCGAGCTGGTCGAAATTGTCGGAAACCAGGCCCCGCAGCGGGAACCAGTCGTAAAACGAGCCGCCGGCGAAAAGCACGATCAGGAGGATGCCGAAGAGAAAGCTCGGCACGGCATAACCGACGACGATGACGCCCGACGTCCAGACATCGAAGGTCGATCCGTCCTTGACCGCCTTGCGAATGCCGAGCGGGATGGAGATCGCGTAGGAGAAGATCAGGATCCAGATGCCGAGCGAGATCGACACGGGCAGCTTTTCCTTGATGAGGTCGAGCACCGAGGTATTGCGGAAGAAGCTCTCACCGAAATCGAAGCGGATGTAATTCCACATCATCTCGCCAAAGCGCGTCAGCGGCGGCTTGTCGAAGCCGAACTGTTTTTCGAGCTTGGCGATCAGCTCCGGATCAAGCCCCTGGGCGCCGCGATATTTCGAGCTTTCTTCGCCTCCTCCTCCGCCGAGGAGATCGCCGCCGCCGGACAGGCGCTGATCAGCGCTGTCGGCCTGGCCGGTCAGCTGGGCAATCACCTGCTCGACCGGGCCGCCGGGTGCAAATTGAACGACGATGAAGGAAATTGCCATGATGCCGATAATGGTCGGGATCATCAAAAGCAGGCGGCGAATGACATAGGCACCCATCAGCCTTCAGCCTCCGGGATAGTTTTTCCTGTCTGCACGCCGTTCAGTCCAATGCCGCTCAATCCGCCAGCCTTCCCTTGCCGGCCTCGCCGGCTTGTCGTGATTCGCTCGTGCCATTTGGAGCCCAGGGCCCCGTTAATGCAAGCCCGCTCATTTTGCCGAGGCCGACCACCAGGCATCGGGGAAACCAAGGCTGTAGGCCGGAAATTCGGCAGGATGCGTGACTGTGTTCCAATAGGCAATATTAACGGTATCGCGGTAGAACAGCGGGATGACGTAGTGATTTGCCAGCAAGACCCGGTCCATTGCCTTGATCGCAGCGACCTGTTCATCGCGGTTCGGCGCGAAGATAATCATGCGGATGAGCTCATCGACGGCTGGGTTGGCAATGCCGGCGTAGTTGCGAGAACCCTGCTGGTTGACAGAGCCGGATCCCCAATAGTCGGCTTGCTCGTTGCCCGGATTCATTGTCTCCGCCCACACATTCCAGATCATATCGAAGTCAAAGCTGCGTTCGCGGTTGACAGCTTGCGAAGCGTCGACTGTCCGAACTCGCGCATCTATGCCGATTTTCTTGAGATTGCTGGCATAAGGCACTGCCCAGCGCTCCAACATGGGGCTCGACAATAATATCTCGAAACTCATTGGCTGGCCGGTCTTGGTATTGACCATGCGATTGCCCTTCAGCTCCCAGCCGGCTTCTTTCAGAAGAGCAATCGCCTTTCGGAGGTTGTCGCGGCTCTTCTGCGGATCGCCGCCAACGGGATTGGTATACGGCGTCGTGAAGACCTCGGGCGGAACCTTGTCCTTCATGCCTTGCAGAATTTCCAGCTCCCGCCCCTGCGGCAGACCGGAGGAGGCGAGCTCGGTATTCCAGAAATAGCTGTCGATGCGCTTGTAACTGTTAAAGGCAACGGTGCGGTTCAACTCCTCGAAATCGAGGCCGTAGTTCAGCGCCTCGCGGACCCTGATATCCTTGAAGAGGTCACGCCGCATATTCGGCACAAGAGCCTGCAGAATGCCGGTGGAGCGCAGGGGATTTGCAACCTCTTCCTTCTTGACGCGTCCTTCCTTCACTGCAGGAAAATCATATCCAGTTGCCCAGCGGGCAGCCGTTGTCTCCTGCCAATAGTCGCTATTGCCGGCACGAAAGGCTTCGAACTCAACATCGCGGTCACCGAAATAGGTGTAGATGACATTGCGGAAATTGTTCTGGCCGACATTCACATTGAGGTCCTTGCCCCAATAGTCGTTACGCAGCTCATAGCGGATCGTTGCGCCGGGCGAGAAGGAAGCAATCTTGTAAGGCCCGGACCCCATTACGGGCTCCAGCGTCGTTTTGGTAATGTCACGCGGCTTGCCATCCGCTCCGGGCGCTTCCCACCAATGTTTCGGCACAATCATTAACTGGCCGAGAATGTTGGGCAGTTCGCGGTTGTTCTTCTCATCAAAGGTGAAGGTCACATCCCGCTCGCCGGTCTTTTCCGCTTTGACGACGTGATGGTAGTAGTTCCCGGCGACGGGGTTCAATTCCTTAGTCTTGTCCAGGCTGAAAATGACATCTTCCGGAGTTACCGGCTGACCGTCCGCCCATTTTGCTTCCTTGCGCAGGCGAAAGGTCGCGCTGGAGACGTCATCGGGATAGGATAGCCCCTCGGCAAGCAGACCGTAAGAGACGAGAAGTTCGTCATCGGCCGGCTTCATCAGCGTGTCGTAAGCAAGTGAGAGGCCTATCGCCGTTTGGCCTTTTGCCAGCAGAGGGTTGAAGGTGTCGAAGGCGCCGCTGGCGGAAAGACGCAGATCTCCACCTTTTGGAGCATCGGGATTGACGTAGTCGAAGTGCGCAAAGCCCGGCTTGTACTTCATCTCGCTGATGACCGAGCTGCCAATCTGAAAGGGTTGGTCCTGAGCTGTTGCCGTCATCGGCGCTAAGGCTCCCGCAAGCGTCAGAAACAAACCGATCTTCGACCACAAAGCCGCCATTCACGCTCTCCCCTAATTATTGGTGGGTTCGACAATACGAAAAATACAGGCGAAAAACAGGAGAGAGTTTGGTTTTTGCCGGGCTCGCGAAATTTTGACCTTGCTTTGCCGCGCCAAGGTTGAAGACCTCATCGGAATTGCAGGCGGCCGCAACGCTGCGGCGATCCGTCACCGCCGCCGCCTGTCGCCGCTAGCCAAAACATCGATTCACCAAAATCGCTTTTCACGATAGATTTGCGGCAAATCACTTCGGCAGCGCTTCAAGGAAACAGTATGGCTTTCGGCTTCGTTCAGGCTTTCAGAACATTCGGCAGACTGGCGCTTGCCGGCGCGATCGGGGCCGGCCTTGCCGCCGGCGATGTCGTCGCCGAGCAGAAAACGCCGAGCCCCGGCAGCGCCAAGGCGCTGTTCGCAGGCGTCAGCCTGCCGACGCAGGGGCCGGCGCAGCCGATCGGCTTTTATGCAAAGGGCTGCATGACCGGCGCGGTGGCGCTGCCGACCGACGGGCCGACCTGGCAGGCGATGCGGCTTTCGCGCAACCGCCGCTGGGGCAACCCGGCGATGATCGCGCTCCTGGAACGGTTTTCGCAGGATGCGGTCAAATATGCCGGCTGGCCGGGCATCCTCGTCGGTGATGTCGCCCAGCCGCGCGGCGGGCCGATGCTCAACGGCCATTCCTCGCACCAGATCGGCCTCGATGCCGATATCTGGTTCACCCCGATGCCGGCGCGCCGCATGACGGCTGAGGAGCGCGAGGACCTGCCCTTCACCAGCATGCTGCAGAAGGACAAGTTCCTCACCGTCAACCCCAAAGTATGGACGGAATCGCGGGCGCGGCTTTTGATGCTGGCGGCGAGCTATCCCGAAGTGGAGCGCATCTTCGTCAATCCGGCGATCAAGAAGAAGATGTGCGACACCTGGACCGGTGACCGCACCAACCTTGGAAAGCTGCGGCCGATATACGGCCACGACTCGCATTTCCACATCCGCATCAAATGCCCGCCCGGTGCTGCCGGATGCACGCCGCAAGCTCCCGTCGCCTCAGGAAACGGCTGCGACAAGTCGCTCGCCTATTGGTTCACCCCGGCACCTTGGGCGCCGCCGAAACCGCCCAAGCCCGGCGCCAAGCCGCCGAAGCCGCCGCGTGAGATGATGGTCTCCGACCTGCCGAAGGCCTGCTCTGCCGTGCTCGATGCCGCTTCCGTCGCTTCGATGCAGGCTGCCACCTATGGCGGGCCTTCCGCCGTAAGCGCGTTCGCCGCCGCTCCGGCAGCCGCGCCGGCTGATGACGACGAGGGGTTGCCGGATGTCGGCCCCGTCCCGAACGACAAGCCGGCGATCCAATGAAGGGGCGGACGCATTGTCTTTCAAATCGCAAATACTTGGTATAAAGCGATCAAATCGATTGAATTGTTGGGGCGGAGAATCACTTCATGGCCGGCAGCAAGTGCCTTGCGCTGATCGCGCATGACCAGAAGAAGGACGACATGGCGGCGTTCGCCCGCGCCAATCAGGACCTTCTTTCGCGCTGGAAGATCGTCGCGACAGGTACCACCGGCGGTCGCGTGCTCGATGCCGCTCCTGATCTCGACGTCACCAGGCTGAAAAGCGGGCCGCTCGGCGGCGACCAGCAGATCGGCGCGCTGATCTCGACCGGAGAGGTCGACGCGCTGATTTTCTTCGTCGACCCGCTGACGCCGATGCCGCATGATGTCGACGTGAAGGCGCTGATGCGGCTCGCCATCGTCTACGACATTCCGATGGCACTCAACCACGCGACCGCTATAAAGCTCCTTCCCACACTCGAAGCCTGATCAGCACGGAACCGGCCATGCCCAAACCCAGCCACAGCACCGCTCCGCTTCCCTTCCCGATCCTGATCGGCGATATCGGCGGCACCAATGCCCGCTTCTCCATCCTGACCGACGCCTATGCCGAACCGAAGCAGTTTCCGAACGTGCGCACGGCGGATTTCGCCACGATCGACGAAGCGATCCAAAAGGGCGTGCTCGACAAAACAGCGGTGCAGCCGCGCTCGGCGATCCTCGCTGTCGCCGGCCCGATCAACGACGACGAGATCCCCCTGACCAATTGCGACTGGGTGGTGCGGCCAAAGACGATGATCGAGGGCCTCGGCATCGAGGACGTGCTCGTCGTCAACGATTTCGAGGCGCAGGCGCTGGCGATCGCCGCCCTGTCGGATGAAAACCGCGAACGTATCGGCAGCGCCACCGGCGACATGGTCGCCTCGCGCGTCGTGCTCGGACCTGGCACCGGCCTCGGCGTCGGCGGGCTCGTGCATGCCCAGCATACTTGGATCCCGGTCCCCGGCGAAGGCGGCCATATCGATCTCGGGCCGCGCAGCAAGCGCGATTATGAGATCTTTCCGCATGTCGAGACGATCGAAGGACGTGTTTCGGCCGAACAGATCCTCTGCGGACGCGGCCTCGTCAATCTCTACAACGCCATCTGCGTGGTCGACGGCATCCAGCCGACGATGAAGGATCCGGCCGAGATCACCTCACATGCGCTTGATGGCAGCGACAAGGCCGCCGTCGAGACCGTTTCGCTGTTTGCCACCTATCTCGGCCGCGTGGCGGGCGACATGGCGATGGTGTTCATGGCGCGCGGCGGTGTCTATCTCTCCGGCGGTATCTCGCAAAAGATCCTCCCGGCGCTGAAGAAACCGGAATTCCGGCAGGCTTTCGAGGACAAGGCGCCGCATAGCGCGCTGCTTCGCACCATCCCCACCTATGTCGTGACGCATCCGCTGGCGGCGCTCGCCGGGCTTTCGTCCTATGCGCGCATGCCGGCCAATTTCGGCGTATCGACGGAAGGCCGCCGCTGGCGGCGCTGAGCCCAGCGCGTGTCCCTCCGGGCCGCGCCGCGGTCTAGCCAAACCAGTCCCAACTCTTTATAGAGCCGGCCAAAGTGCGCGCCACGTTCACGACGCGCTCAGTCTCGGACAGGAAGCTTGATATTTGGAAGCCGTGGAAAGCAGAAAGCAGAGCGTCAGCAGCGATACCGTCACCGGCATCCTGAAGCGCATCATCGCTGAAAACGGCCGCGACCATCTCTGGGGTTATGTCTTCGCAATCGCCTGCCTCGTGGTCGTGGCGCTTTCGACGGCGTTCACCGCCTGGATCATGCGGGCGATCATCGACGAGGCCTTCGCCAATCGCCGCGCCGACGTCGTCTGGATCATCTGTCTTTCGATCTTCGTCGCCTTCGTGCTGCGCGGCTTTGCCAGCTACGGCCAGGCCGTGGCGCTTTCCAAGGTCGGCAACAATATCGTCGCCCGCTATCAGCGCCGCCTCTATGCGCATCTGATGACGCTTTCCGTTGGCTTTTTTAGCGAGGCACGCTCGGCTCATATCGCCGCGCAGGTGAGCCAGAACGTCAGCGGCATCCGTGACGTGCTCAACCTGACGATCACCTCGACGGTGCGCGACCTCCTGACCTTCGTTTCGCTGATCGGCGTGATGGTCCTCCAGGACCCGCTGCTCAGCCTCGCCGTCTTCATCATGGCGCCGCCGCTGCTCTATGCACTGCGTTATGTTTCCAAACGCCTTCGCTCGGCAACCCGCGAGGCCGTGCATCTGAACAGCCACGTGCTGGGGGCCATGCAGGAGACGATCCAGGGTATTGCCATCGTCAAAGCCTTCACGATGGAAGAGGAACTGGAGAACAAGGTCAACAAGCTCATCACGGCCGCCGAGAACCGGGCGAACCGGATTGCCCGGCTTTCCGAGCGCACCTCGCCGCTGACGGAGAGCTTCGCAGGCTTTGCCGTCGCCAGCGTGCTTGCCTATGCCGCCTATCGTTCGATCTATTACAATGTCGCCCCGGGCGCCTTCTTCTCCTTCGTGACGGCGCTGCTGCTTGCCTATGACCCGGCCCGCCGCCTTGCCCGCCTGCAGGTGCAGATGGAACGCGCCGTCGTCAATGCACGGATGATCTACGAACTGCTCGACATGGAGCCGCGCCAGCGCGACCTGCCGGATGCCCGGCCGCTGACGGTGACACAGGCCAGGATCGAATTCCGCAATGTTTCCTTCGCCTACGGCAATGAAAGCGTGCTGAACGGCGTCAGCTTCGTCGCCGAGGGCGGAACCACCACGGCGCTCGTCGGCCCCTCGGGTGCGGGCAAATCCACCGTCATCAGCCTCATTCCGCGCTTCTACGATCCGCGCGAAGGCGAGATACTGATCGATGGGCAGGATATCGCCCACATCACCAAGAAGTCGCTGCGCCAGCAGCTCGCCTATGTTTCGCAGCAGCCCTACCTGTTCGAAGGCACGATCCGCGACAATATCCGCTATGGCCGGCCGGAAGCGACCGATGCCGAGGTGGAAGAGGCGGCCCGGCTTGCCTATGCGCATGATTTCATCTCGGCGCAGCCGCAGGGTTACGATACGCCGGTCGGCGAAAACGGCGTGACGCTTTCGGGCGGCCAGCGGCAGCGGCTGTCGATCGCGCGGGCTTTGGTGCGCAACGCGCCGATCCTGCTGCTCGACGAAGCGACCTCCGCGCTGGACACCGAATCCGAGGCTGCCGTGCAGAAGGCGCTCGACGAGGCGATGACCGGGCGCACCGTCGTCGTCATCGCCCATCGGCTTTCGACCGTCGTGCGCGCCGACAAGATCGTCGTCATGCAGCAGGGTCGGGTGGTCGAGGAAGGCAATCATGAGACGCTTGCGAAGGTCAGCGACGGTCTTTACGCTCGCCTCAACAACCTGCAGAGGCCCTCGGCCTCGGATTCATACTAACCTGGTGAGACTGACATGAGCGATGCTGCGATGAAACTGGTGGTGGTCGGCGCAGCTGGGCGCATGGGGCAGACGCTGATCCGGCTCATTCATTCCATCGAGGACGTGGTGCTGCATGCCGCGGTCGAGCGCGCCGGCTCGCCCTTTGTCGGCAAGGATGCCGGCGAAATCGCCGGGCTCGGGCCGACCGGCGTCATCATCGGCGACGATCCGCTCCAGGCCTTCCTGCATGCCGAGGGCGTGCTCGACTTCACCGCGCCGGCGGCGACGGTGGAATTTTCGGGCCTCGCTGCCCAGGCCCGCATCGTCCATGTCGTCGGCACCACCGGCTGTTCGGAAGACGACAATGCCAGGATCGCCGCGGCCGCCCGCCATGCCCGCGTCGTCAAGTCGGGCAATATGAGCCTCGGGGTCAATCTGCTCAGCGTGCTCGCCGAGCAGGCAGCCCGGGCGCTCGATCCTGATGACTGGGATATCGAAATCCTGGAAATGCATCACAAGCACAAGGTGGATGCGCCTTCCGGCACCGCGCTTCTTCTCGGCGAGGCCGCGGCTAAGGGGCGCGGCATCGATCTGGCCTCGAAATCGGTCCGGGTGCGCGACGGCCATACCGGCGCTCGGCAAGCCGGCACAATCGGCTTTGCGACACTGCGCGGCGGCTCCGTCATCGGCGAGCATTCCGTGCTTTTCGCCGGAGAAGGCGAAATTGTCACCCTGTCGCACAGTGCGGCCGACCGCTCGATCTTCGCGCGCGGCGCCATCAAGGCGGCGCTCTGGGCGCGCGACAAGAAGCCGGGGCTCTATTCCATGCTCGACGTGCTCGGGCTTTCTTCCCAATAAGGATACTACGGAGGCATATTCATGAGCGGTACCCTCGTCCTCGTTCGCCACGGCCAGAGCGACTGGAATCTGAAGAATCTCTTCACCGGCTGGAAGGACCCGGATCTGACGGAACTCGGCATTCAGGAAGCCAACACGGGAGGCGCCGCACTTGCCGAATACGGGATCAAATTCGACGTCGCCTATACCTCGGCGCTGGTGCGCGCGCAGCACACGCTGAAGCTCATCCTCGACAAGGTCGGCCAGCCCGATCTCGAAACGATCCGCGACCAGGCGCTGAACGAGCGCGACTACGGCGATCTCTCCGGTCTCAACAAGGATGACGCGCGCGCCAAGTGGGGCGAGGAACAGGTGCATATCTGGCGCCGTTCCTATGACGTGCCGCCGCCGGGCGGCGAGAGCCTGCGCGACACCGGCGCCCGTGTCTGGCCTTACTACCTCACGGAAATCCTGCCGCGCGTGCTGCGCGGCGAAAAGGTGCTGGTCGCCGCCCATGGCAATTCGCTGCGCTCGCTGGTCATGGTGCTCGACAAGCTGAGCAAAGAAGGCGTGCTCGCCCTCAATCTCGCGACCGGCGTTCCGATGGTCTACAAGCTGAAGGCGGATTCCACCGTAGCGTCCAAGGAAGTTCTGGGCGATATGTCCGGCGCACACTAATTCGATGAGGCGTGCCGCCGGAAGCGGTCGGCACGCCTTGCCTCAATTATTGGCCTCAGTTCTCGATCGTGAACTGCACCCGGTCGGCGGCGAAACGGCTGATCGAATATTGCACCGGCACGCCGTCGAGATCGGTGTTCATTGCCTTGGCAATCAGCAGGATCGCGCCGGGGGTGAGTTCCAGATCGGCAAGGTCGGCTGTAGCAGCATGGGCGGCCGTCACCTCGGTCGTCGCCCGGACGTAGTCCGCCAGCCCGAGCTCGGCGAAAGCCTTGGTGATCGATTCATGCTTTCGGTAGGCCTCGCCGATCCCCGCGAAGCGTTCAGCGGGAAACCAACTCGTCGCCTTTGAAACCGGCCGCCTGTCGGCATGGCGCGATGTTTCCAGCCGGATCACCTGCTCGCCCTGTTTCAGGCCCAACCAGCGGGCAACCTCGGCACTCGCCTCCTCCTGCGCCTCATCGAGCAGAAGACCACGCGTCTCACGCGCCTGATCGCCGATGCCGGCGGTGAAGCGCGTGCGCCGGGTGATCGGGAAGTTCAAGCGCTCCTTACGCTCGATCAACGTGCCGCGACCTTGCACCGCGCGCACGATTCCCTCCTGCGCCAGCGCCGCCAGCGCACTGCGCACCGTATGCCTGTTAACGCCGAATTGCAGCGCCAGCACCGTTTCCGGCGGCACCATTCCCGTTTCGTCATAGGTTCCATTGCCGATCGCCTCGCGAATTCGATCGGCGATCTGACGCCAGAGCGCCACACCTGTCTGCCTCTGCACCTGCTTCAGTCCTGCCATTCTGCCCCTGCCTTGCCCCACGATGTCACACGCTTGTCACGACACCGATTTAAGGCTAGGTATAGCTTGTATGGTTGTCTATATCAATAGACATTTCGGGGAAAGCAGCGATGATATCAGCGGACAAGAAAGACGCCGCGTCACAGACGGTCTCGGAGCGCAAACGCGCCGCCGATCTGCTGGCGCGTGCGGAACGGAGCGAACTCCAGGCAGCCTGGGATGCGTTGCCGCAGAAGCCCGTGGCTTATCCGGTGCGCGGACCGGAGACGGGACTGGTGATGGTGCGCGGCCGCATCGGCGGCGGCGGAGCTCCTTTCAATCTCGGCGAGGTGACGGTGACGCGCGCAACGGTGCGGCTCGAGACCGGCTCCATCGGCCATGCGCAGGCGCTCGGCACCGACCGGGAGAAGGCCCGCCTTGCGGCGATCTTCGATGCGCTCTGGCAGGAGGAGGCGACCAGGGATTTCGTCGAACAGGCGCTGCTTTCGCCGATTGCCGCACGCATCGCCGTCGCTGAGCGCCGCAAGGCGGACGAGACGGCGGCAACCCGCGTCGATTTCTTCACCATGGTACGGGGAGACAACTGATGGGTCTTGCGACAGAAGCCTTGACCGGCGGTTTTGCCGACCCGGTTTTCCATGCGCAGAGCGTCTTCAAGATGCTGATGGACGGCATGGCCCGTCCCGGCGCCATCCAGACAGTTGCGCCCAATATCGCTCCGCCGGCGCCGCTCGGCATTGCCGCCGGCGCGATCGCGCTCACCCTTTGCGACCACGACACATCAGTCTGGCTTACCTCGGGACTGGCGAAATCCGCCATGCCGGAGTGGCTCGGCTTCCACACCGGCGCGCCCCTGACAGCCGAAAAGGCCGATGCGCGTTTTGCCTTCATTGAGGCGGGCACTGCGCTTTGCTCCTTCGGCCTCTTCGCATCAGGCACGCAGGAATATCCCGACCGCTCGACGACTGTCGTCATCGAACTTCCCCAACTCGAAGGCGGACGCAGGCTGGCCCTGATGGGTCCGGGCATCCAGAGTGTCGTGGAGATCGCGCCGACGGGGCTGCCGGAGACCTTCCTCAGGCTCTGGACCGAGAACCGTGCGCTCTTCCCGCGCGGCATCGACATCGTGCTGACGTCGGGCACGCGCTTCGTCTGTCTGCCGCGCACCACCAAGATCACAGCAACGGAGATCTGAGCTCATGTATGTTGCCGTCAAGGGTGGCGAGGCCGCCATCGCCAATGCCCACCGTCTGCTTGCCGACCGCCGCCGCGGCGACCGTTCGCTGCCGGCGATCGGCATCGAGCAGATCGTCGAACAACTCGCCCTCGCCGTCGACCGCGTCATGGCCGAGGCCTCGCTTTTCGACCGCACCCTCGCCGCGCTGGCCGTGCGTCAGTCGCGCGGAGACATGATCGAGGCGATCTTCCTGCTGCGCGCTTACCGCACGACGCTGCCGCGCTTCGGCTATTCCAAACCACTCGACACGGCTGAGATGACGATCGAACGGCGCATCTCGGCGACCTACAAGGACCTGCCGGGGGGCCAGCTTCTTGGTCCTACTTTCGATTATACTCACCGGCTGCTCGATCCCTCACTGCTTCAGGACGAAGCGGTCGAGGCGCCCGCGCAGCGCACAGCCGAGACCGGCCGCGTCATGCGCGTCTCCGAAATCCTCGGCGAGGAGGGCCTGATCGAGGCTGACGGCGACATGCCCGAAGATCACGAGATCGGCGATCTGACCCGCGAGCCGATGGAATTCCCGATGACCCGCGATCTGCGCTTGCAGGCGCTTTCCCGCGGCGATGAAGGCTTCCTGCTGGCGCTCGGTTATTCCACGCAGCGCGGCTATGGCCGCAACCACCCCTTCACCGGCGAGATCCGCATCGGCGAGGTCGAGGTGGAGTTCGACGTGCCGGAGCTCGGTTTCGCCGTCTCGCTCGGCGTCATCCAGATCACCGAATGCCAGATGGTCAACCAGTTCAAGGGCTCGGCCAAGGCGCCGCCGCAATTCACCCGCGGCTACGGCCTGGTCTTCGGCCAGAGCGAGCGCAAGGCGATGGCAATGTCGCTTGTTGATCGGGCGCTTCGCGCCGAAGAGCTCGGCGAGGACATCACCGCGCCGGCCCAGGACGAGGAATTCGTCATCTCCCATTCCGACAATGTCCAAGCAACGGGCTTCGTCGAGCACCTGAAGCTGCCGCATTATGTGGATTTCCAGGCGGAACTCGATCTCGTCCGCCGCATGCGCCGCGAATTCGAAGCCGCCCGCAACGGTGGCGAAGACATGAAGGAAGCGGCCGAATGAGCGATCTCGCCAGCTACAACTTCGCCTATCTCGACGAACAGACCAAGCGGATGATCCGCCGCGCCATTTTGAAGGCGATCGCCATTCCCGGCTACCAGGTGCCCTTCGCCAGCAGAGAAATGCCGATGCCCTATGGCTGGGGCACCGGCGGTGTGCAGGTGACGGCTTCGATCATCGGGCCCGATGACGTGCTGAAGGTGATCGACCAGGGCGCCGACGACACGACCAACGCCGTCTCGATCCGCGCCTTCTTCCAGAAGGTCGCCAATGTCGCGGTGACAACGCGCACCAGCGAGGCGACGATCATCCAGACGCGCCACCGCATCCCGGAAGAGAAGCTCGGGCCCGGCCAGGTGCTCGTCTATCAGGTGCCGATCCCCGAGCCGCTGCGTTTCCTCGAACCGCGCGAGACCGAGACGCGCAAAATGCATGCGCTCGAGGAATATGGCCTCATGCATGTGAAGCTCTACGAGGATATCGCCCGCAACGGCCGCATCGCCACGACCTATGCCTATCCGGTCAAGGTTCACGGCCGCTACGTCATGGACCCGTCGCCGACGCCCAAGTTCGATAATCCGAAGATGCACAGATCGAACGCGCTGCAGCTTTTCGGGGCCGGCCGAGAAAAGCGTATCTATGCCGTGCCGCCCTATACCGATGTCGCCAGCCTGGACTTTGAAGACCATCCCTTCGAGATCCAGCGCTTCGACAGGCCCTGCGCGCTCTGTGGCGCAGAGGATGTCTACCTCGATGAGGTCATCCTAGACGACAAAGGCGGGCGCATGTTCGTCTGCTCCGACACCGACCATTGCGAAGATCGCCGGGCCCAGGGGCATGCCGGCGAGATGCTGGCCCGGGAGGCTGCAGAATGACCGACACACCGCTTCTCAAGGTCAACGACCTCTCGAAGTTCTACGGCAAGCGCATCGGCTGCCGGAATGTCTCCTTCGAGCTCTGGCCCGGCGAGGTGCTGGCCATCGTCGGCGAATCCGGTTCGGGCAAGACGACGCTGCTCAACTGCATCTCCACCCGGCTGATGCCGACGACCGGCAGCGTCGAATACCATATGCGCGATGGCAGCTACCGCGACCTCTATCATATGAACGAGGCCGAACGCCGCTTCCTGATGCGCACCGACTGGGGCTTCGTGCACCAGAACCCGGCCGACGGGCTGCGCATGACCGTCTCGGCCGGCGCCAATGTCGGCGAACGGCTGATGGCGATCGGCGACCGGCACTACGGCAAGATCCGCTCCACCGCCATCGACTGGCTCGAACGCGTCGAGATCGATGCCGATCGCATCGACGATCAGCCGCGCGCCTTTTCCGGCGGCATGCGCCAGCGCCTGCAGATCGCCCGCAACCTCGTCACCGGTCCGCGTCTGGTCTTCATGGACGAGCCGACCGGCGGCCTCGACGTTTCGGTGCAGGCGCGTCTGCTCGATCTGGTGCGCGGCCTCGTCAACGATCTCGGCCTTTCGGCCATCATCGTCACCCATGATCTTGCCGTCGCCCGTCTGCTTTCGCACCGCATGATGGTGATGAAGGACGGCTCCGTCATCGAACAGGGTCTCACCGACCGCGTGCTCGACGATCCCAGGGAGCCTTACACGCAACTGCTCGTCTCCTCGATCCTGCAGGTCTGAGCCGTCGTTAGAAAATAGGAAGAAAACAATGCCAACGCCCCTCGTCGTTTCTGAAGTGTCGAAGAGCTTCATCATGCACCTGCGCGACGGCATCAGGCTGCCCGTCGTCTCGGACGTCGCCTTCTCCGTGTCTTCAGGCGAATGCGTCGTGCTCGGCGGCCCCTCGGGCATCGGCAAGAGCTCGCTGCTCAAGATGATCTACGGCAATTATGCCGTCGATACCGGCCAGATCCTCATCCGCCACGATGGACGAATCGTCGATCTCGCCGCCGCCGATCCGCGCACCGTGCTCAAAGTTCGCCGCGATACACTCGGCTATGTCAGCCAGTTCCTGCGCACCGTACCGCGCGTTGCGGCGATCGACGTGGTGGCCGAACCGCTCGTCGCTCGCGGCGAAGAAACGGTCGCCGCTCGCGACAAGGCGGGCACCTTGCTCGCCAAGCTCAACCTGCCGGAGGCGCTGTGGCAGCTTCCGCCCGCCACCTTCTCCGGCGGCGAGCAGCAGCGCGTCAACATCGCCCGCGGTTTCATCACCGAGCATACGATTCTGCTTCTCGATGAACCCACAGCCTCGCTCGATGCGAAAAACCGCGCCGTCGTCGTCGGCATGATCGCGGAGAAGAAAAAGGCGGGCGTCGCCCTTCTCGGCATCTTCCACGACGAGGAGGTGCGCGAGGCCGTCGCCGACCGCATCCTCGACGTCCAGCAATTCTCGCCGAGGAAGATCGCCGCATGAGCCGCCAGTTGGGCATCGAGCCCTATATCCACGAAACGGCTGATGTCAGCGGCTCCACTTTCGGGCGCTTTACGGAGGTCTCCGAACGCTGCCGCATCAGCGAAGCCACTTTCGGCGACTATTCCTACATCATGCAGGACGGCTCCGTCTGGTGCGCGACGATCGGCAAGTTCGTCAATATCGCTGCCGCCGTGCGCATCAACGCCACCAACCATCCGACCTGGCGCGCGACGCTGCATCATTTCACTTATCGCGCCGCCGATTATTGGCCGGACGCCGACATGGAGACGGACTTTTTCGCCTGGCGGCGCTCGAACCGGGTGACGATCGGCCACGACGTCTGGATCGGCCATGGCGCAACGATCCTGCCGGGCGTCAATGTCGGCAACGGCGCGGTGATCGGCGCCGGCGCGGTCGTATCGAAGGACGTCGCGCCATACACGATCGTCGGCGGCGTGCCGGCGAAACTGATCCGCGAACGGTTTTCGAAACCGGTCGGCGAACACATGGACCGGCTCGCCTGGTGGGACTGGGAACACGACCGGCTGCGCCAAGCCTTGCAGGATTTTCGCAACCTTAGCGCGGAAGATTTTCTGGCGAGATATGGTGGCTAAACCTCCGATATAGGCGTGGTGAATTGTGACACGAACTACACAAATATGACACGTGAGGTTCATGAAGCGGGACTAATGCGATGCTGACTAAGGTCTGGAGCGCAAGGGAAGAGCATGATGTTCGAGCTGAAGGATGTCACCCGCCGTTTCGGAAACAAGCTCGCCGTCGATGCCGTCACCCTCACTATTCCCCAGGGTCAGATGGTCGGCATCATCGGCCGCTCCGGTGCCGGCAAGTCGACGCTGCTGCGCATGATCAACCGCCTGCAGGAACCGAGTTCCGGTTCCATTCATTTCGCCGGCGTCGAAGTCTCCGGGCTGCGCGGCCGGGCATTGCGCAACTGGCAGCGCGACTGCGCGATGATCTTCCAGCAGTTCAATCTGGTGCCGCGCCTCGATGTTCTCACCAACGTCATGCTCGGCCGCCTCAATCACCGCTCGACGCTTCTGAGCCTCCTCAACATCTTCACCCGCGAGGAGCGCGTGCATGCGATCGCAGCACTCGAACGCCTCGGCATCGAGCAGACGGCGCTGCAGCCGGCCGGCACGCTTTCCGGTGGCCAGCAGCAGCGCGTGGCGATCGCCCGCGCCCTGATGCAAAACCCGAAGATGGTCCTCGCCGACGAGCCGATCGCCTCGCTCGACCCGCTGAACGCCAAGATCGTCATGGATGCGCTGCGCGACATCAACGAGCGTGAGGGCATCACCGTCATCACCAATCTGCATACGCTCGACACCGCCCGCAATTATTGTGAGCGCATCGTCGGCATGGCCGGCGGCCGCGTCGTCTTCGACGGCAAACCGTCGGAGCTGACGGCCGAAGCAGTGAAGGCAATCTACGGAACGGACAAGGATGGCGCCGGCATCGACGAAACCATGACGTCGACGTCCATCACTATCGCTGCCGAGCGGGCAGACAATCAATCCGCCGGCGCCCAACCGCTGGCATTGGCCGGCCTCTGAGCGGGACGGCCGCGATCGAACGCCCGCGTCAAGGGCACATTTCTTCGTAACGGGAAGGCCGGGGACACCGGTCGATAGGAGAGAACGCATGTTGAAGAAAGCACTCTTTGCGGCAACGGCGCTGTTCGCGCTCGCCGGCGCCGCCAATGCCGCAGACCTTAAAGAATTCCGCATCGGCATCCTTGGCGGCGAAAACGAAACCGATCGCCTGCGCAATTATGCCTGCCTCGCCGACCATCTGAAGCAGGAGTTCGGCTTCGAGAAGGTCTCGCTCTTCCCGGCCGCCGATTATGACGGCGTGATCCAGGGTCTGCTCGGCGGCACGCTCGACTTCGCCGAACTCGGCGCTTCCGGCTACGCCTCCGTCTACCTCAAGGACCCGAAGGCTGTTACGCCGATCCTGACGACGCAGCAGAAAGATGGTTCGACGGGTTATCACTCGATCGGCCTCGCACTGAAGTCCTCCGGCATCAAGACCATCAAGGACGCCAAAGGCAAGAAGCTCGGCTACGCCGATCCGGACTCCACCTCCGGTTACCTCGTGCCGCTGACGCAGATCCCGAAGGACACCGGCATGCCTAACGACAAGTTCTTTGCCTCGACCCAGTTCAACGGCGGTCATGAAAACAATCTGCTTGCCGCCTATGACGGCAAGGTCGACGTTGCCGTCGACGATTCGTCGGGCATCGGCGATTTCAAGGACGGCTACACCTCCGGCACCTTCCGCAAGGAAGTCGACAAGGGCGCCGTGGATCCGAACAAGCTCGTTGAAGTCTGGCGTTCGCCGCTGATCCCGAACGGCCCGCTCGTCGTGCGCAACGCCCTCGGCGAAGAGTGGCAGACGAAGCTCGCAGCCTTCTTCACGGCCCTGCCGGAAAAGGATCACAAGTGCTTCTCGGCTGTCGAAGGCGGCGACTACAAGGGCTACGCCCCCGTCAAGCACGACTTCTACAATGCTGTCGTCGAAGTTCGCAAGGCGGCCATCGGCGGCTGATCGGCCTTTGGAATGCGGGGCGGCCGGAAAACGGCCGCCCTTTCTTGTAACCGGGCGGGGCGTCCATGACTGTTGCCGATACACAGCCGCACATGCAGAGCACTGAGGAGATCGGCACCGCCTGGGGCCGGATGGTCGCCAAGCGCCGCTTCTATACCGTGCTCGGCCTGGTGATCCTCATCGCGGCTTTCGTCAGCTCCGTCCGCTTCGCCGACGAGAGCAATGCCGGCCATTTCTTCGACCGCCTGCCGCATCTCTTCGACTTTTTGAGCTGGCTCATTCCCAAGGACTGGAACGACGTCTGGCGCGCGCTGTTCGACATAGCGAGCGTGAACGACAAGGGCGGCGAGGAATTCAATTTCGACAAGGGCCGCGTCTATGTCTGGGGCGCCTTCTACATTCCGGAATATCTCGAGCTGATGATCGTGACGATCAACGTGGCGCTGATCTCGACAATTATCGCCTTCATCTTTGCTGTTCCCTTGAGCTTCTTTGCCGCGCGCAACCTCACGAGTTCATGGCCGCTGCGCATCTTCACCAAGCGGCTGATGGAGTTCCTGCGCGCCTTCCCCGAAATCGTGATCGCCGGCCTGTTTTCGGCAATCCTGTCGATCGGACCGGTCGCCGCCATCATCGCCATCACCCTGCACACGATCGGCGCGCTCGGCAAACTCTTCTACGAGGTGGCCGAAAATATCGACATGAAACCGCATGAGGGGATGAAGGCCGTCGGCGCCAACTGGTGGGAGCGGGTGCGCTTCGCCGCCCTGCCGCAGGTGTTGCCGAATTTCACCTCCTATGCGCTGCTGCGCCTGGAGATCAACGTGCGCGCCTCGACCATTATCGGCGCCGTCGGCGGCGGCGGCATCGGCGAGGAGCTGAAGCTGTCGATCTCACGCGGCTTCGGCGCCAAGACGATGGCGCTCGTTCTGCTGCTGTTCGTGACGATCGTCGCCGTCGACCAGTTCTCCGCATGGCTGCGACGCCGTCTCGTCGGCGAGCACGCTTTCCTTCTGCAACATTGAGGCCGCCATGACGGTGATCGACGCAAACCGCATGCATGAGATCGAAGCGCGCTATCCGGAATATTTCCACCGGTCGTTCCGCCAGCGTTTCGGGGGGCTGATGATCCTCATTGCGACGCTGCTCTACGGCCTTTACGCCGTCTGGTTCTTCGACCTGCCAAAGCTTCTTGCCGAAGCCCACTGGGAACGCGTCGGCATCTATCTCAGCCAATGGGTGAGCTACGATGTCCAGCCGGACTTCCGCATCCAGGAGGACGGCTCGATCGAGGTGCGTTATCCCCGCTTCTCGCCGCTCGGCGATAATCCGCATCCGGACTGGGTGGTCAACAATCCCGACGGCAGCATCACCGTTTCCGTCAGCGGCACCGGCCGTAGCGTCACCGTCTCGAAGAGCGAAACGATCGTGACTGCACACGGCGTCAGTGTGCCCGTCGACGTTTCGAGCGGCGCGCCTGAGGTGGTCGGGCCGGTGCCGAGCTGGATGACGGTCTATGACGACAACGTGCTCGCGGATCTCGGCTTTGCCGGCGACGTCAGCATTTCCGTCGATCGCGTCAAGGTTCGCAAACGCTTCCTCGGCTGGGCGAATTTCCTCTTCGACACGCAATCCTCCTTCTTCGATAAGCCGGTCGGCGAAGTCATCGGCCTCATCGTCTCCGGCCCGCGCATCAAGCCCGACCAGACCAATCTGTCGCTCGCCTTCGATGACATCTGGAACAACAGCGAATGGCAGCATGGCGACGTCTGGACCAAGCTGTTCCAGACGATCGTCATGGCCTTTCTCGGAACGCTGCTCGGCGCGCTCGCCGCCTTCCCGCTTGCCTTCCTGGCGGCACGCAACATCACGCCGAACCGCATTTTGAACCAGATCCTCAAGCGCTCATTCGATTTCCTGCGCTCGGTCGACATGCTGATCTGGGCGCTGTTCCTGACCCGCGCCTTCGGCCCCGGGCCGCTTGCCGGCAGCGGCGCGATCTTCCTCACCGAGACCGGCACGCTCGGCAAGCTTTATTCCGAGGGACTCGAGAACATCGACAACAAGCCGCGGGAAGGCATCAAATCGACCGGCGCCCAGACGGTGCTCGTCCATCGTTACGGCATCATGCCGCAGATCGTTCCCATCTTCGTCAGCCAGACGCTCTACCAGTGGGAGTCGAACGTGCGCGGCGCCACCATCATCGGCGCCGTCGGCGCGGGCGGCATCGGCCTCAAGCTCTGGGAGGCGATGCGCACCAATGCCAACTGGGAAAACGTCGCCTATATGGTCATTCTGATCCTGATCGTCGTCTTCCTGTTCGACGCCGCTTCGAACGCGCTGCGCCACCGGTTAATGGGCACGAAGACGCACTGATCGATCGGTGACGGGCGGTGGCGGCGCTGCCGCCATCATCATTCTGTCACGGAAATCTTTTAGCCGGGAGCCTGCTTGCGGTTCGCCGCCAAATCACTGCACATTGCCCTCCCCGTTTCGATGATCCCCAGGATAAAAGCCTTGCGCTACGCCCTCTATTTCTCGCCGCCGAAGGAAGATCCCCTGACCGGCGCGGCTTCGCGCTGGCTCGGCCGCGATGCTTTCACCGGCGAAACCTATCCTGCACCCGACCATGAGACACTCGGTGCGGCAGAGCAGTTCGAGCTGACCGCCGACCCACGCCGCTACGGCTTTCACGCGACGATCAAGGCGCCGTTTTCGCTTGCCGCTTCCGTCACCGAAAAGGATCTCATGGCCTTCGCCGAGGAGTTTGCCGCCCGGACCCCTGCCTTCGAGATTCCTCAACTCGTGCTCGGGCAGCTCGGCCGTTTTTTTGCCCTTGTTCCGGCTTCTCTTCATCAACCTCTTCAGGATTTCGCCGCGAAGGTGGTAAAATCCTTCGAGCCGTTCCGCGCGACGCTTTCCGAGGCGGATATCGCGCGCCGCAATCCGGAGAGGCTCAGCGACAGCCAGCGCGCCAATCTGCAACGCTGGGGTTATCCTTACGTCATGGAGGATTTCGGTTTCCACATGACGCTGAGCGGCCAGGTGCCGGAGACACGTGCCGAGACGATGAAAACGGTCCTGGCGGAGCGTTTTTCCGGTTTCACCGGCCGGCCGCTTTCGATTTCCGGCCTCGCCGTCTTCATCGAGGAGAGGCGCGGCGCCCCATTCAAAGTTCATTCCTGGCTGCCGCTTTCCGGCGCCAAAAGCTGAAAGACCTGACGATATGAGCAAAGAGACCGTCTTTTCCAACGCCCGCATCGTTCTCGAGGACGACATCCTTTCAGGATCGATCCTCATCCGCGACGGCAAGATCGCCGACGTCTCCGAGGGCAATTCGGTAGCCGGCGAAGATTTCGAGGGCGATTACGTCATTCCCGGCCTTGTCGAACTGCATACCGACCATCTCGAAGGCCATTACCAGCCGCGCCCGGGCATCCGCTGGCACAAGACCGCTGCCGTCCAGGCGCATGACGCCCAGATCGTCACATCGGGCATCACGACGGTCTTCGACTGCCTGCGCATGGGCGCGGACGAGGACGGCGGTTTCGAACATGGCGAGATGCGCGAGATGGCCGACGCCATTCAATCAGCGGAGAAGGAAGGCCGGCTGCGCGCCGAGCACCTCATCCATCTTCGCTGCGAGGTTTCGGCCGACAACGTACTCGAACATTTCGCCGATTTCGAAAACGATCCGCATGTGCGGCTGGTCTCGCTGATGGATCATGCGCCCGGCCAGCGACAGTTCCAGACGATGGATCAATACATCTTCTACTATCAGAAGAAGCGGGGCCTGAGCGACGAGGCCTTCGCCCGTTTCGTCGCCAAGCGCCAGGCGGAATCGGCGCGCAATTCAACCCCGCATCGCAATGCCATCGCCAAGGTCTGCGCCGAGCGCGGCATCACGGTCGCAAGCCATGACGACGCCACGCTCTCCCATGTCGACGAGGCAATCGACAATGGCGTGCGCCTTGCCGAGTTTCCGACCAGCTTCGATGCCGCCCGGGCATCGCACGAGCACGGCATGAGCGTGCTGATGGGCGCGCCGAATATCGTGCGCGGCAAATCCCACTCCGGCAACATCGCCGCGCGCGATCTCGCCGAAATGGGCGTGCTCGACGTGCTGTCCTCCGACTACGTGCCGCTCAGCTTGCTGCACGCACCCTTCATCCTTGCCGACGAGGTGGAGAGCATCACCCTTCCGAAAGCGATCGCGATGGTGACGTCGACGCCTGCCCGCACCGTCAGCCTCGACGATCGCGGCCGGATCGCGACCGGGTTGCGCGCCGATCTCGTCCGTGTCCACCGCTCGCACGGCGTGCCGGTCACACGCTCCGTCTGGCGCCAGGGACGCCGTGTCGCATGACCCCGCACGAACCCCATGCAGCAGCCGGAGCCGAACGCGGCATCATGGTCGTCGTCGTCGGGCCGAGCGGCGCCGGCAAGGACACGCTGATGAATCTCGCTGCGCGGCGTTTTGCCGGCCGCGACAACGTGCATTTCGCCCGCCGCGTCATAACCCGCCACCGTGATGCCGGCGGCGAGGATCACCTTTCCGTCTCTCTCCAAGGCTTTGCCGCCATGGAGCAGTCAGGCTCCTTCGCCGTCTGGTGGGAAGCGCATGGCCTGAGATACGGCATTCCGGCCGAAGTCTCGGTGGCGCTGTCGCGAGGCCACGTCGTCGTGGCCAACGGCTCGCGCTCGGCGCTTCACCGCTTCCAGGCCGCTTTCCCGCGGCTGAAGGTCATCAATGTCACGGCCAGCCCCGACGTGCTCGCCAGCCGGCTGGAAGCGCGCGGCCGCGAGACACACGAGGACATCATGGCCAGGCTCGCCCGCGGCCCGCTGACCGTGCGTGGCGACTACGATGTGACGGAGCTCGACAATAGCGGCTCGCTCGAAGAGGCCGAGCAGAAGATGATCGCGATCCTGGACGGATTGCTGGCCGAAGTGCGCTGACGACGGTAGAGAAGCAGGATGCGCGCCATCAAAGTCGTCGATTACGACCCTTCCTGGCCGCTGCTGTTTGCTGAAATCAGCGTCGAAGTCTCCATCCTGCTCGGTGATCTCGTGCTGTCCATCGACCATATCGGCAGCACATCGGTGCCCGGCCGTGCGGCCAAGCCGAAGATCGACCTCGATGTCATCGCGATATCCGATGAAGCGCTACCGCCAGCAATCGAATTGGTACGCGCCGCCCACTTCATCTTTCACGGCGACCCTCATGGAGACGGCCGCTGGGTCTTTACCCGGAATCGCGAGTGTTATGGTTTCAGACTCTATCTTTGCGGTCCCGACAATCGCGCGCATCAAGAACGCATCCTGTTTCGCGATTATCTCAGAGACCATCCCGACAGGGCCAAAGCCTATGCCGACCTGAAACGCCGGCTGGCGGCGGAGGCAGACGGCGATTGGGATTTCTATACCGGCGGAAAATCAGCCTTCATCAATGAAACAGTAGAGTTGGCCGCGTTGAGAAGATGAGACCGAAGAGGCGTTGCGCACTTCGGTCATTGTCTATCAATCGCCGTCGCTTCGCCCGGAAACGATCTCGCGCTTGCCGACATGATTTGCCGGACCGACGAGACCTTCCTTCTCCATGCGCTCGACCAGTGAAGCAGCGCGGTTATAGCCGATGCCGAGGCGGCGCTGGATATAGGAGGTCGAGCACTTCTTGTCGCGCATGACGACCTTGACCGCCTGCTCGTAAAGCTCGTTGCCGTCCTCTGAGGCCATGGCGCTTTTGTCGAAAACGGCGCCGGCGTCTTCCTCTTCCGGCTCTTCCTCCTCGTCGGCGGTCACGGTGTCGAGATATTCGGGGCGACCCTGCGTCTTCAGGTGCGCAACGACCTTTTCCACTTCGGCATCGGAGACGAAGGGACCGTGGACGCGGGCGATACGTCCGCCGCCCTGCATATGCAGCATGTCGCCCTGGCCGAGCAGCTGCTCGGCCCCCTGCTCGCCGAGGATGGTGCGGCTGTCGATCTTCGAGGTCACCTGGAAGGAAATGCGGGTCGGGAAATTCGCCTTGATCGTGCCGGTGATGACATCGACCGACGGACGCTGGGTCGCCATGATCAGGTGAATGCCTGCGGCGCGCGCCATCTGCGCCAGACGCTGGATCGCACCCTCGATCTCCTTGCCAGCGACCATCATCAGATCAGCCATCTCGTCGACGATGACGACGATATAAGGCATCGGCGCAAGATCCAGCTCTTGGCTTTCCTCGATCGGCGCGCCGGTCTGCCGGTCGAAGCCGACCTGGACCATGATGTGGATGGTCTCGCCCTTTTCGCGCGCCTGGGAGACGCGGCCGTTGTAACCGTCGATGTTGCGCACGCCGAGGCGCGACATCTTGCGATAACGCTCCTCCATCTCGCGCACCGCCCATTTCAGCGCCATGACGGCCTTCTTCGGGTCGGTGACGACGGGCGTCAGCAGATGCGGAATCCCGTCATAAACGGAAAGTTCGAGCATCTTCGGGTCGACCATGATCAGCCGGCACTGTTCCGGCGTCATGCGGTAGAGCAGCGACAGGATCATCGTATTGATGGCAACCGATTTCCCCGAGCCGGTGGTGCCGGCGACGAGCAGGTGCGGCATCTTTGCGAGTTCGGCGATCACAGGCTCACCGCCGATGGTCTTGCCGAGGCCGAGCGCCAGCTTATAGCCGCTCTTGTCGAAATCCTGGCTCTCGATCATCTCGCGGAAATAGACGGTTTCACGGGCAACGTTCGGCAGCTCGATGCCGATGACGTTGCGGCCAGGGACGACGGCGACGCGAGCCGACAGCGCCGACATCGAGCGGGCGATATCGTCGGCCAGGCCGATAACGCGCGAGGATTTCACGCCGGGCGCCGGCTCGAATTCATAAAGGGTGACGACGGGGCCGGGGCGGACATGGATGATCTCGCCCTTGATGCCGAAATCCTCAAGCACGCTTTCCAGAAGACCGGCATTCTGCTCCAGCGTCTCCTGCGACATGATCTCGCCGAGACGTTCAGGCGGCTCCTGCAACAGCGCGCGCGGCGGGAATTCATAACCCGATGCATCGACCCTTTCAGGCCTCGCCGCAAGGCGCGGCGACGGCAGGACCGCGGCGACCGGGGGTGTAGGCCGAGGTACGGCGGCGGGCTGAGGCACGAGGGCGGGCTGAGGCACCGGCGTGACCTGAGGCATCGGCGCAGTCTGGGGCGCGACCTGCGGCGCCGGTGCAATCGCCGCCTCGCGGGTACGCACGGGCCTTTCCAGAGAAATCGCCGCCGGCGGGCGCGGAGCGACCGGCGCGGGCGCTAAAGCCGGTGGCTGGACCGGTCGGGAAGCGGTCTGAGCGGGCTTCAGCGCGCCCGGACGCCATTCCATGATGCGAAACAGCGAGGTGATTGATTCGGGCGCGGTCTCGATCTTCGGAAGAATGATCGAGGGCGCGCGCACCGGTTCGGCTTCCTCGAAGGCCATGACTTCCCAGAAGGCAAAATCGGAAATCGAAGACAGTTCGGAAGCGACGCGCAGGGTAGGAGCCTCCACCGCGGCGGCCGGCGGCTGCAGCGCCTCGATCTCCGCCTGCGCTACGGCAGGTTCAGCGGGCTCCGGCAGGTAGATATCGAAGGGCACGTCGACCGCCACCGGTTCTATCCGTATCGCCTGCTGCTCCGCTTCCGATTCGCAGCGAACGGGCTCGTTCGATGGGCGGCGGCGGCTGATCAGCGTTTCGGGCGTGCGGGTGAAGCGAACATTCGGCGCGAGCGAGAAGTTGCTCTGCCAGATCGGCGCCGGCGGCCTCTCGCCTGGATTTTCCTCCGGAAGCTCCGTTTCAATGCCGCTGGAAAAATCTGCGGCATCCGTCAAATTGGTTCTGGGAAAACGCATGCGTCCGCTACTCACTCATGCCTAACAAATTACGACCCTACCGGGATAGAAAAGGAAGGTTAATAAGTTCCTTCCAGCCGTATCGTTCCGATACGGCCCAGGGCGGCACATCGTCGTGAATTCAGTGGGTTAGGGAAGGCGGAAAAATCTTTTTCGTTTTGGGGAGGCGGTTAATGCGCCTCGTCCCAATTGGTGGCGGCGCGGGCATCGACCTTGAGCGGCACGCGCATTTCGAGCGCCGGCATCGTAGCGTTTTCCATGACCGAGACGATGACCGGCATCGCCTTTTCGACGTCCTCGTCCTCGACCTCGAAAATCAGCTCGTCATGCACCTGCAGCAGCATGCGCACGCGCTCGGCAAGACCGGCTTCGGCGAGCGCCGGCTCCATCTTGATCATCGCCCGGCGGATGACGTCGGCCGCAGAGCCCTGGATCGGCGCGTTGATCGCCGCCCGTTCGTTGAAGGCGCGCACCGAAGGGTTGGAGGAGCGGATTTCCGGATAGTTGATGCGGCGGCCGAAGATCGTTTCGACATAACCCTTGTCGCGGGCCATCGCCTTGCGGCTCTCCATATAGTCGCGGATCCCCGGGAAGCGTTCGAAATATTTCTTGATGTAGTCGCCGGCTTCCGAACGCTCGATCGAAAGCTGGTTGGCGAGGCCGAAGGCGGAGATGCCGTAGATGATGCCGAAATTGATCGCCTTGGCCCGGCGGCGCACCTCGCCCGGCATGCCTTCGACCGGCACGCCGAACATTTCCGACGCGGTCATGGCGTGAATGTCGACGCCGTCCTCGAAGGCCTTGGTCAGCTGCGGGATCTCGGCCACATGGGCAAGCACCCGCAGTTCGATCTGGCTGTAGTCGGCGGAGATCAGCTTGTGACCCGGCGTCGAGATGAAGGCGGTGCGGATCTTGCGGCCTTCTGCGGTGCGCACCGGAATATTCTGCAGGTTCGGCTCGGACGAGGACAGGCGCCCCGTGGTCGTCGAAGCCAGCGAATAGGAGGTGTGGACCCGCCTGGTCTGCGGATGGACATAGCCCGGAAGCGCGTCGGTATAGGTGGATTTCAGCTTGGTGACTTGGCGCCAGTCGACGATCTTGCGCGGCAGCTCGAAACCGGCTGCGGCGAGATCCTCGAGCACCGAGGCGGAGGTCGACCATTGTCCGGTCTTCGTCTTGCTGCCGCCGGCAAGGCCCATCTTGCCGAACAGGATGTCGCCCAGCTGCTTCGGCGAACCGATGTTGAAACGCTCGCCGGCGAGCTGGTAGATCTCGTCTTCCAGGCGCGCCGCACCCTGCGCCAGTTCGCCGGACAGCCGCGACAGGATCTGCCTGTCGACGGTGATGCCGCGCGCTTCCATATGCGCCAGCACCGGCAGCAGCGGCCGCTCCAGCCGCTCGTAGACGCTGGTCAGCCCCGCCGCCGCCAGCCGCGGCTTCAGCACGAGCCAGAGGCGCAGCGTCACATCGGCGTCTTCGGCGGCATAATGGGTGGCGCGATCGATGTCGACGAGATCGAAGGTGATGTTCGCTTTGCCGCTGCCCGCCACATCCTTATAGGGGATCGGCGTGTGGCCGAGGAATTTTTCCGAGAGCGGGTCCATGCCGTGCGCGCCGGTGCCGGCGTCGAGCACGTAGGAGATCAGCATCGTGTCGTCGAAACTCTTCGTCTCGACGCCGTAGCGCTTCATCAAGAGGTAGTCGTATTTCAGGTTCTGGGCGACCTTGAGAACCGATTCGTCCTCCAGCAATGCCTTCAGCCGCGGCAAGGCATCGCGCATGGGGATCTGGTTTTCAGCAAGGCCGCCGCCGAGCAGATCGCCGACGCCGTTCTTATGGGCGAGCGGCACATAGGCGGCACGGATCTTCGTGCCGGTGGGATCGGCGACATTGTCGGCGATCGCCATCGCAAAGCCGACAAGCTCGGCCTGCATCGCATCCAGTGACGTGGTCTCCGTATCGAAAGCGATGAGCCCTGTGTCGCGCGCAGCGGCAATCCAGCGGTCGAGCGTCGCCAGATCGCGGATCGTTTCATAGGTCGAGTGATCGAAGGGCAGCGTCGCAAAAGCCTCGGCCCGCGCCTTGGCAAGATCGGCCGGCGAAAAAGCGCCTTCGACGCCGGCCTTCGCCTTCGCGCGCGGCGGCACGGGCACCGCTTCGCCCGAAACGTCCGGGATGCCGCCGGCGACGGGTTCGGGCTCGGCCGCGTCCAGATCGGGACCATGGGCCGCCTTGCCCCATTCGATAGCGACGACCGCCGGTTCGATGGCGCTCGCATCGCAATCGCAGACTTCGGCGACGCGTCGGGTCAGCGATGTGAATTCCATCGTCTTCAGGAAGCCGACGAGCTTCGGGCCGTTCTGCGGTTCCAGCACCAGCGCGTCGAGATCGAGATCGAGCGGCACGTCGGTGCGCAGGCGGACGAGGTCGCGCGAGAGCTTGGCCATTTCGATATTGGCAAGGATCGTCTCGCGACGCTTGACCTGCTTGATCTCGGTGGCGCGTTCGAGCAGCGTGTCGAGGTCGCCGTATTCCTCGAGCAGCTGGGCAGCCGTTTTCGGGCCGATGCCGGGAATGCCTGGAACGTTGTCGACAGAATCGCCGGTCATCGCCTGCAGGTCGATCATCTTTTCCGGCGGCACGCCCCATTTCTCGACAACGTCGGGAATGCCGATCTGTTTGTCCTTCATGCTGTCGTACATGTGGACATTGGGAGTGACGAGCTGCATCAGATCCTTGTCGGAGGAGACGATGGTGACGTCGGCACCTGCCGCCTCGGCCTGGCGGGCATAGGTGGCGATGATGTCGTCGGCCTCGAAGCCTTCGGTCTCGATGCAGGGGAGGTTGAAGGCGCGGGTCGCCTCTCTTATAAGGCCGAATTGCGGGATGAGCTCTTCCGGCGGGGCCGAGCGGTTCGCCTTGTAGGCGTCATAGAGATCCTTACGAAAGGTCTTGGCGGAATAGTCGAAAACGACGGCAAGATGGGTCGGCGTTACCCCGACATCGGTGTTGCGCGCATCCCGCAAGAGCTTCCACAGCATGTTGCAGAAACCGGAAACGGCGCCGACCGGCAGGCCGTCCGATTTGCGCGTCAGCGGCGGTAATGCGTGAAAGGCCCGAAAGATGAAGCCGGAACCATCGACTAGGAAGAGGTGATCGCCTTTTTTCATGTGCGCATGGATAGCGCGGGCAGGAAACCAGGTCCATATAAAGTTCGGCCAAGAGCGGAAGGATTTCCGCTCACCAAACTGTTACCGATTTGTAACGTACCGTGACCCTTGAAAAACCACATTCGTAGCTACAAATGCATGTCACCGGCGCTTGATCGCGTCGCGGGTCTGATTACCGGCTTGTCCCCCGCCGCATCAGGCTTGGACAAAGGCCTTATCCCCCTCTCCGGGCCTTTGTCCCCATTTTAAAGTCGCCATGGCCAACCTCCAGGTCATGGCGACTTTTGTTTTCCAGGTCTGCGCAGTTCCGATCGCGGCTTGCATTTTTTGGGGCATCCTCTGCGATTTGCTGCATTGTCTCCGGCACGGTTTTGAGCCTAACTTGCAATCATGGGATTTAAACGCATGGATTCGGGAGCTTACCTTGCCAGCCAGCTGGCGAAGGGTTTTGCCCGCTCGCTGCACCAGCGCGCGGTAGGGCTTGGTTTCTCTCCAGGCCAGTTTCCCATCCTGCTGGAACTCTGGGCCGAGGATGGCCTGACCCAGAAACAGCTTCTCGACCGAGTCGCTATCGAGCAGGCGACCATGGCCAATACGCTTTCGCGCATGGTCCGCGACGGGCTGATCGAACGCCGGCCGCATCCGTCCGACAAGCGGGCGCAGCTGATTTTCCTGACGCCGAAGGCCCGTGCCATGGAGGCTGAGGCGATCGAGACCGCGCGTGAGGCGGATCTGGCGCTGTTCAAAGGCTTTCGCGGATTCGAGCGCGAGCTGACGCTCGAATATATCCGCCGGCTGCTGGAAAACGCCAAGGCGCTCTGACCGAGCCTACTCCCAGGCAAGACGCGTCGGTCGCCGCCGCGCTATCGGCAGTGCGTCGGCGTCAGCCGTTGAGGACAAGAGGTCTTTACGGGCGGCGAGCTTGATGCTCGGTTCGATATCCGGCTTGCCGAGCAAAAAGCCCTGTACCTGGGCGCAGCCTTCTTCGACGACGATCTGGCGCTGGGTCTCGGTTTCGACGCCCTCCGTCACGACAGGCATGCCGAGGCTGTGGCCGAGGCCGATGATCGCGCGCACGATCGAACGTGACGCTGCGTCATGTTCCAGCATGCCGGTGAAGCTGCGGTCGACCTTGATCTTGTCGAACGGGAAGGTTCGCAGGTTGGAAAGCGAGGAAAAGCCGGTGCCGAAGTCGTCCATGACGATGTGAACACCCAGACTGCGCAGGCGCTGCAGCGTGGCCATCACCCGATCGCGGTCACGGATGAGAGCGGCCTCGGTGATTTCGATTTCCAGCCGGTCGGGCGCGAGCCCTGTTTCCTCGAGGATTGCCTCGATCCGCTCGCAAAGGTTCGGCAGCATGAACTGCACCGGCGAGACATTGACGGCGATCGTCAGCGGATGCGGCCAGCGCGCAGCCTCTGTACAGGCCTCGCGCAGCACCCATTCGCCGAGCTGAACGATCGACCCGCTTTCCTCGGCGATCGGAATGAAGACATCCGGCTCGCTGATGCCGTGCCCCGGCCGGTTCCAGCGCATCAAGGCCTCGTAACCGCTGACCTCGCCACTAAGTGCACCGTAAATCGGCTGATAGCTGACATGGATCTGATTGCGGGTGATGGCGTGGCGCAGTTCGCTTTCGATCTGGCGGCGGGCTCGCGTGGCCTCGTCCATTTCCGCATCGAAGAAACAGGCCTTGCCGCGGCCGCCGTGCTTGACCCGATAAAGTGCGATATCGGCATTGTTGCAGATCTCGTCCACATCTCGTCCGTCGGCCGGATAAAGGGCAATGCCGAGGCTGACGCCGACGGCCGTGGGGTCGCGTGCCGTATCCATCTCGGCGGCGAATTCGTCGAGGATCGCGGCTGCGAGCTTCTGCGCGGCCGCCGGTTGCTGTCCGGCGGGCTGAATGATGGCAAATTCATCGCCACCGAGACGGGCGATCGTATCGCTTTCATCGGCGACGCGCCGGAGAATCGAGGCAACCTTGCGAAGAATTCGGTCGCCCTCGGCATGGCCGAAAATATCGTTGACGCTCTTGAACCGATCGAGATCGATATAGAAGAGGGCCACCTTGCTGTTCTTTCGTTCGGCCATCTGCAGTGCCTGGCGGACGCGCGTATCGAACAACGACCGGTTCGGAAGATCGGTCAGAACATCGTGGTGGGCGAGATGTTCGATCATCTCCTCGGCCTGCCTGCGCTCCGTCAGATCGCGCACCGCCAGCACGTCACAATTGTGCCCGCGATAGACGATCCTGCTCGTGTTCACTTCGACGGCGATCTCCTTGCCGCTGCTGGTACTGAGCAAGGTCTCGCCGGGCCTGTTCTGCCCCTGGATGGCGGTCAAAGCAGCGGACGGCGCCTTGCCGACAAGATCGGCAAGCTTCCAGCCGGAAAGAGTTTGGAACCGTTCATTGGCATCGATGACCCTGCCTTCGCGCAGGATCAGCAGCCCTTCCTGCGAGGCATTGGCGAGCCCTCTCAGATCCGTCAGATGGCTGTCGATAAAGACTACCGCGATAGCGGTCAGAATGAGAGCTGTCGCCGCTACCACGACGATCGCTGCCAGCAGGCTGGTATCGAGCACCATCGCCGGGATCTCTTTGCCGGGATCCGGCACAAGCGTGATGCTTGCCATCGAAATGAAGTGGAGAGCGCAGATTGCAAGAACGAAGATGACGGACGAGGTGAGGAGCCGCCTCAGGCCGCTCCATTGGAAGAAAGCGTATAAGGCAGCGCTCGACAGCAGCGCTCCCGCCAGAACCGCACTCAGCGTCATGTAGGGATCGTAAACGATGACCGCCTGTGTCTCGATCGCCTGCATACCGGTCAGGTGCATCGAGGCGATGCCGAGCGCCATCAGGACGCCGCCGCGGATGCGCGAAAACCTGCCGCGGCTCTCCGACGCGACGACGATCGCCGCCCACGAACCGACAACCGACAGGAGGAAGGAAAGCGCCGTCAGCCCCAGTTGGTAGCTGATCGGCATGCCGCCGTCATAGGCCAGCATCGCGATGAAGTGCGTTGCCCATACGCCTGTGCCGAAGGCGAAAGCCGAGGCGCCGATCCAGAGCTTGCGGCGCCCGGCATCGCATCCTTGAGCGCGCGAAAGCGGCAGCATCGCTGCCATCGCGCCGACCAGGCAAACCGCCGCCGCTGCCAGCACCAGCCGCCAATCGTGATCGTCCCGAATACATGTAATGACCGAAAACATCCGTCCCCCCGAACAGCTGAATTCTGTCAGGTTATTTAGGTTGTACTAAATAACTGTAAATTGAATTAGAAGCTTCTTCTATATTATCCGGCAATCTTCTTGCACCCGATCTGGATATGGCCACTTTCGCGCCGCCCATTTTGCTTTTCCGCCTCGCCTGCCTTCCTCGTTTGGTCTATCGTCCGGCCAAATTTCAAAAAGGAGTCGAAAATGACGGATCTACAACAGGTGCTTGCGCGCGCGGATCAGAACCTTTCCTCAAGCCTCGATAAGCTGTTCGAGCTTCTGCGCATCCAGTCGATTTCCACTGATCCCGTCTACAAGGCCGAATGCCGGAAGGCGGCCGAATGGCTGGTCGCCTATCTCGAAGGCCTCGGCTTTACCGCCTCGGTGCGTGACACACCGGGCCACCCGATGGTGGTCGCCCACCACGCCGGCGCTTCCGCCGACGCGCCCCATGTGCTTTTCTACGGCCATTACGACGTGCAGCCGGTCGACCCGATCGAGCTCTGGGAAAACGATCCCTTCGAGCCATCGATCAAGGATGTCGGTGATGGCCGCAAGATCCTGACCGGGCGCGGCACCTCCGACGACAAGGGCCAGCTGATGACCTTCGTCGAAGCCTGCCGCGCCTATAAGGAGATCAACGGCGCACTTCCCTGCCGCATCACCATTCTGTTCGAGGGCGAGGAGGAATCGGGCTCACCGTCCCTGAAGCCTTTCCTCGAAGCCAACGCCGCCGAACTCAAGGCCGATTATGCGCTTGTCTGCGATACCGGCATGTGGGACCGCGACACGCCGGCAATCGCCGCGGCACTCCGCGGCCTCGTCGGCGAGGAGGTGGTCGTGACGGCGGCCGACCGCGACTTGCATTCCGGCCTCTTCGGCGGTGCTGCGGCCAATCCGATCCATATTCTCGTCGAGGCGCTTGCCGGCCTGCATGACGAGACCGGGCGCATCACGCTCGAGGGCTTTTACGACGGCGTCGAGGAAACGCCCGACAACATCAAGGCGTCATGGGAGACGCTCGGCAAAACGGCCGAGAGCTTCCTCGGTGAAGTCGGCCTTTCCATTCCCTCCGGCGAAAAGGGCCGGTCGGTGCTGGAACTCACCTGGGCGCGGCCGACGGCCGAAATCAACGGCATCTGGGGCGGATATACGGGCGAAGGCTTCAAGACGGTCATCGCTGCCAAGGCCTCGGCCAAGGTTTCGTTCCGGCTCGTCGGTACCCAGGACCCGGCCGCTATCCGCGAGGCTTTCCGCAGCTATGTCAGGTCGAAAATTCCGGCCGACTGCTCGGTGGAATTCCATCCACATGGCGGCTCGCCGGCGATTCATCTCTCCTATGATTCGCCTGTTCTAACCAAGGCGAAGACGGCGCTTTCCGACGAGTGGCCGAAACCTGCCATCGTCATCGGCATGGGCGGCTCGATCCCGATTGTCGGAGATTTCCAGAAGATGCTCGGCATGGAATCGCTGCTCGTCGGCTTCGGCCTCGCCGATGACCGTATCCATTCGCCGAACGAGAAGTACGAGCTTGTCTCCTACCACAAGGGCATCCGCTCCTGGGTGCGGATCCTTCGGGCGCTCGCCGGCTAAACGCGATGGCAGGCCTTGTGGCCGGCCCGTCAAAATCAAAACAAAAGGCCGGTCGCCCGGCCTTTCGTCATCCGCTCGGCTCGGTGCCAGTTCATCCGTGGTCAAGGAGCAAAGCGGGTATGCCGTCAGATTGCCGCCCGAAGGTTAACAGGCGGTTAACGGTGCTCTCATGAGGTACTCTCGATGGACCATGAGAGCGCGCACCCGAATGTGGCGCACAAATCTCCCCCCGTTCAAGCTGCGTTCATCGCGCTCGATCTATAAGGTGTTGAAAGACAAAGCGAATGATGACGCCCTAACAAATGCCGGCGATCGCTCTATCTTTTGTTCCAGATGGCATATGCCAAGGAAACGCAGCCGAGCGCTGCCTGAAAAACACGCCAACGAGGAGTGAGAAGCGTGAGAAACCTCATTGTCAAAATAGCCGCGGCCGCGCTGCTTGTACTGGCTCCGGCAATAGCGCAGGCCGCCGAGGGATACTCGACGGCCAACGTCAACATGCGCGCGGGTCCGAGCACCCGGTACCCGGCCGTCGCCGTCATACCCGCCGGTTCGTCCGTCGAAATCCGTGGATGCCTTTCCAACGTCAACTGGTGCGACGTCGAATTCTACGGCGGCCGCGGCTGGGTCTCCGGCCAGTACGTGCAGGCCGTCTACCAGCAACGCCGTGTCTATGTCGGTCCGCAATATTACCGTCCGCTCGGCATTCCCATGGTTACCTTCAGCGTCGGCAATTATTGGGACCGCTACTACCGCGGCCGCGATTTCTATCGCGAGCGTGACCGCTGGAGCCGCGGCCCGGACTATTATTATCGCGACCGGGACTACCGGGATCGGGATTACCGGCGAGAGTATCGGGATCGGGATTATCAGGTCCGCGAGTACCGGGATCGTGACCGCGACCGGCGCGACGACGCCCGAAGGGAGGAGCGCCGCAGAGAGGTCCGCAGGGATGACGACAACAGGAGTTCGGATTTCCGCGATCTGCCGCAGTTCAGAGGCGGGAAGGCCGACACCTACAATCATCCGGATCCAAGGGCTTCGCCTTTCGTCTGCCGCCCGGGCGATCCCTCCTGCGGCGATTGAAATATCGCGGGCGGCGGCAATGCCGCCCTTTCTGCACAGAATCGCTGGAAAGCAGAGCCACGAAAAAGCCCGGCGCTCCTTGGGGGGATGCACCGGGCCTGATGTCGATCGGCACGCGTTGAGGGGAGACGGCCGATCATTCGCGGGACGTGAGGGGCTGTCCCGCTTCTCCGTAAACAGCCGTCGAGCCTATTGGTTCCGCTCGCTGCATAATTCTTTAAATCAGCATTCTATTTGATTGCTGCAACGCCTCTGGGGTCTGTGGTCATGACCTGCGCGGCTCGACAGCGCGACCCACCTCACTCGTTGTCCTTTAACACCCCGTTAAATCGCCGCAATTACAGTTCAGTCGGATGATCACGTCGCCCGCTGCATAGTTCCTTAAATCGAAATCAGTTTAAGGACAAAATTATGCAGCACTTCAAAGGTGCTACAGCGTCCTTCGCGCGTCTGAAGAGACGCCCGGCGCTATAACAGGACGCCGTTATGCGAAGTGGGCTTCGCGATCGAACAGGGGATGCGACCGGTCCGCGATGGCAGGCAGAGGCAAATCAGGCGACAGAATCGAACCGTCCTTCAGCGGCCGCCCGGTCCGCGACGATGATGAATTTTCGCTCGACGCCGATGACCGCGTCATCGGAAGCAGATCCGCACGGCGTGGCGGCTCCAAGCCCCCGCCGCAGCGTGCCGCCCGCCAGCGACGGCGTGAGCCGCGGGAGCGTGAAGGCGGCGGCCTTTTCGGCTTCCTGCGCGGCGTGGTCTACTGGTGCGTCGTGCTTTTCATCTGGGCCGCCATCGGCGTTGCAGGGCTTGTCCTCTATTACGGCTCGCGCATGCCGAGCGCCAGCACATGGGCGATCCCCGAGCGGCCGCCGAACGTCAAGATCACCGCCGTCGACGGCAGCGTCATTGCCAATCGCGGCGCCACCGGCGGCGAGGCGCTGGCGCTCGAAAACATGTCGCCCTATATTCCCGAAGCCGTCATCGCCATCGAAGACCGGCGTTTTTATTCGCATTTCGGCGTCGATCCGCTCGGCCTCGGGCGGGCGATCGTCACCAATTTTGCGGCCGGCCACATGGTGCAGGGCGGTTCGACGCTGACGCAACAGCTTGCCAAGAATCTCTTCCTCTCTCCCGAGAGAACGCTGGAACGCAAGGTGCAGGAGGTGCTGCTGGCGCTCTGGCTGGAGCAGAAATACACCAAGGACCAGATCCTTGCGATGTATCTCAACCGGGTGTTCTTCGGATCGAACGCCTATGGCGTCGAGGCGGCCTCACGCCGCTATTTCAACAAATCGGCGCGGGATGTGAACCTTGGCGAGGCCGCGGTGCTGGCCGGCCTGCTCAAGGCGCCGTCGCGGCTTTCGCCGGCCCGCGACGCGGAAGCGGCGAATGCGCGCGCCCAGCTCGTGCTCGCGGCGATGCGCGAGCAGGGTTTCATCACCGATTCCGAGGTCAAAACAGCGATGTCGCAGACCCCGGCTTCGGCCAAGAGCTACTGGTCAGGCGCCGGGCATTATGTCGCCGATATGGTCATGGACGAATTGCCGGGCCTGATCGGCGACGTCAAGGAAGATATCGTCGTCGATACGACGATCGACAAATCGCTGGAGAAGAAGGCCGAGCAGTCGCTGGTCGACGTGCTCGACAAGGAGGGCGGCAAGCTCGACGCCTCGCAGGCGGCGCTGGTCTCGATCGACGGCACCGGGGCGATCCGGGCACTCGTCGGCGGCAGAGACTATGCGACGAGCCAGTTCAACCGCGCCGCCAAGGCCAAGCGCCAGCCGGGATCTTCGTTCAAACCCTTCGTCTATACCGCGGCGCTGGAAAAAGGGCTGACGCCTTTTTCGGTGTTCAACGACGCGCCGATCCGCATCGGCGACTGGACGCCGGAGAATTACGAGAAGAAATACAATGGCGAAGTGACGCTCGCCACCGCGCTCGCCAAGTCGCTGAACACGGTGGCCGCGCAGCTGGTGATGTATGACGGGCCGGATCAGGTGATCAAACTCGCCCACCGGCTCGGGATCGAAAGCGAGCTGCAGCCGAACGCCTCGATTGCGCTCGGGACGTCCGAAGTGTCGCTGATGGAACTGACCGCCTCCTATGCCGCCTTCATGAACGGCGGCTACAAGGCGACGCCGCACGTCATCCGCCGGGTGACGACCGCCGAGGGCAAGGTTCTCTACGAAAATACCTATGACAGTCCGCCGCGCGTGCTTTCCGAGCAGATCGCCGCGCAGATGAATACGATGATGATGGGCGTCATCGAAAACGGCACCGGCAAGAGTGCCAAGATTCCCGGCTGGCAGGCGGCGGGCAAGACCGGCACGACGCAGAATTCGCGCGACGCGCTGTTCGTCGGCTTCACCAGCAACCTCACGACAGGCGTCTGGTTCGGCAATGACGACGGCAAGCCGATGAAGAAGGTGACCGGCGGCGGTCTTCCAGCCAAGGCCTGGAAGGAATTCATGATCGCCGCCCACAAGGGCCTTTCGCCGGCGCCGCTCTTCGGCAACGGCCAGCTGATCGACAATCCGAACAGCGGTCAGCCGATGGCGCAGGCAGCGCCCGACGGCGGGCAGCCGGTCACGGCCGAAGTGCCGCCACCGACGACGATCGGCGGCATCATATCCGGCGTCTTCGGCGGCGGCGAGAATGCCGAGCGTTATCCGCAGGCGCCTGTCCGGCAACAGCGGGCAGGCCCCGGAAACGGCCCTGTTCCGCCTGCAGACGTTGCCGAAGGCGGCGGTTCAGGCTACGACCGCGTCGTCCCGCCTGGCGATGTCGGTGGGCCGCAGACGACCTCTTCGGTGCAGCCTCGGCGCACGACCCTGCTCGACCTGATCATGGGTCAATGAGATTCCGTGCTGCATGCCCGGCGCAAGCCATATATCCTAGAAATCGCACGCTTTCCGGGGATCGGGCGACCTCTTTCCGGGCTGCTGCGAAAATTGAAGGCAACACATTCGTTTTGCTGGATTCCGGGCTATTTCCCGCCTTGCAGTCGAGAAAACCGCTCCTTATATACGCCGCATCACCGCAATCACGATTGCGTAATCACGTAGACCCATCCCGTAAGGGGCTGTCAGGGAAATGCCTTCTGGGGGTTCCGACAGCTTGCTTCAAGGAGAGAATGACATGGCAAAAGTAATTGGTATCGACCTTGGAACGACGAATTCCTGCGTCGCAGTCATGGACGGCAAGGACGCAAAGGTCATCGAGAATGCGGAAGGTGCGCGCACGACCCCTTCCATGGTGGCCTTTTCCGATGATGGCGAGCGCCTCGTCGGCCAGCCGGCCAAGCGCCAGGCGGTCACCAACCCGACGAACACGCTCTTTGCGGTGAAGCGCCTGATCGGCCGCCGCTACGAAGACCCGACCGTCGAGAAGGACAAGCATCTCGTTCCCTTCACCATCGTCAAGGGCGACAATGGCGACGCCTGGGTCGAAGCCAATGGCAAGGGCTACTCGCCCGCACAGATTTCCGCGATGATCCTTCAGAAGATGAAGGAAACCGCCGAATCCTATCTCGGCGAAAAGGTCGAGAAGGCCGTCATCACTGTTCCCGCCTACTTCAACGACGCACAGCGCCAGGCAACCAAGGATGCCGGCAAGATCGCCGGTCTTGAAGTGCTCCGCATCATCAACGAGCCGACCGCTGCCGCTCTCGCCTACGGCCTCGACAAGAAGGACGGCAAGACGATCGCCGTCTACGACCTTGGCGGCGGCACCTTCGATATTTCGATCCTTGAGATCGGCGACGGCGTCTTCGAAGTGAAGTCCACCAACGGCGATACCTTCCTCGGCGGTGAAGACTTCGACATGCGTCTCGTCGAATATCTCGTTGCCGAATTCAAGAAGGACAACGGCATCGACCTGAAGAACGACAAGCTTGCCCTGCAGCGCCTCAAGGAAGCCGCGGAAAAGGCCAAGATCGAGCTGTCGTCCTCGCAGCAGACCGAAATCAACCTGCCGTTCATCACGGCCGACGCCTCCGGCCCGAAGCACCTGACGCTGAAGCTGACCCGTGCCAAGCTCGAGAGCCTGGTCGACGATCTGGTCCAGCGTACGATCGCACCCTGCAAGGCAGCCCTCAAGGACGCCGGCGTCACCGCTGCCGAAATCGACGAAGTGGTTCTGGTCGGCGGCATGAGCCGCATGCCGAAGGTGCAGGAAGTCGTCAAGCAGCTGTTCGGCAAGGAGCCGCACAAGGGCGTCAACCCGGATGAAGTGGTTGCGCTCGGCGCCGCCATCCAGGCCGGCGTTCTGCAGGGCGACGTCAAGGACGTTCTGCTGCTCGACGTCACTCCGCTGTCGCTCGGCATCGAAACGCTCGGCGGTGTCTTCACCCGTCTGATCGAACGCAACACGACGATCCCGACGAAGAAGAGCCAGACCTTCTCGACCGCGGAAGACAACCAGCAGGCCGTCACCATCCGCGTTTCGCAGGGCGAGCGCGAAATGGCTGCCGACAACAAGCTGCTCGGCCAGTTCGACCTCGTCGGCCTGCCGCCGTCGCCGCGCGGCGTGCCGCAGATCGAAGTCACCTTCGACATCGATGCCAACGGCATCGTGCAGGTTTCGGCCAAGGACAAGGGCACCGGCAAGGAACAGCAGATCCGCATCCAGGCTTCCGGCGGCCTTTCCGACGCCGACATCGAAAAGATGGTCAAGGATGCCGAATCCCATGCTGCCGAAGACAAGAAGCGCCGCGAGACCGTAGAAGCCAAGAACCAGGCCGAAAGCCTGATCCATTCGACGGAAAAGTCGCTGAAGGATTACGGCGATAAGGTCTCCGAAGCTGACCGCACTGCCATCTCGGATGCGATCGCCGCGCTGAAGTCCTCGACCGAGGCAACCGAAGCCGACGCCGAAGACATCAAGGCCAAGACCCAGACGCTCATGGAAGTTTCCATGAAGCTCGGCCAGGCGATCTATGAAGCACAGCAGGCCGAAGGTGGCGCTGCTGCCGATGCCTCCGCGGAAGGCGGCGACAATGTCGTCGACGCCGACTACGAGGAAATCAAGGACGACGACCGCAAGAAGTCCGCGTAATCCGCGGCGGCGTGGTTATGCTTCAACACCTGATCCGGCTGCTCACCATGGCAGCCGGAAATCCATTTCCGGGGTTTAATCCTTAATGGCAAAAGCGGACTTTTACGAAACTCTGGGTGTAGCCAAATCGGCGGACGAGAAAGAGCTGAAGAGCGCCTTCCGAAAGCTGGCGATGAAATATCACCCGGACAAGAACCCGGATGACAAGGAAGCCGAACGGAAGTTCAAGGAAATCAACGAAGCCTATGAAATGCTCAAGGACCCGCAGAAGCGGGCAGCCTATGATCGCTATGGCCACGCAGCCTTTGAGCACGGCGGCATGGGCGGCGGTGGCGGCGGATTTGCCGGCGGCGGCTTCTCCGACATCTTCGAGGATATTTTCGGCGAGATGATGGGCGGCGGACGGGCGCGCCAGCGCTCTGCGGGAGGCCGCGAGCGCGGCGCCGATCTTCGCTATAATATGGAAATAACGCTGGAAGAGGCTTTCTCCGGCAAGACGGCGCAGATCCGGGTGCCCACCTCGATCACCTGCGACGTCTGTTCGGGTTCGGGCGCCAAGCCCGGCACCCAGCCGAAGAACTGCGGTACCTGCCAGGGCTCGGGCCGCGTGCGCGCGGCGCAGGGCTTCTTCTCGATCGAGCGGACCTGCCCGACCTGCCACGGCCGCGGCCAGATCATTCCCGATCCGTGTCCGAAATGCCACGGCCAGGGCCGGGTGACGGAAGAGAGGTCGCTCTCCGTCAATATTCCCGCCGGCATCGAGGACGGCACGCGCATCCGCCTGCAGGGCGAGGGCGAAGCCGGGGCCCGCGGCGGACCGGCCGGCGATCTTTATATCTTCCTGTCGGTGAAGCCGCATGAATTCTATCAGCGCGACGGAGCTGACCTCTATTGCGCCGTGCCGATCTCGATGACGACGGCGGCTCTCGGCGGAACCTTCGACGTGGCGACGCTCGACAGTACCAAATCGCGGGTGAGCGTGCCGGAGGGCACGCAGGCTGGCAAACAGTTCCGCCTCAAGGGCAAGGGCATGCCGGTGCTGCGTTCGGCGCAGACGGGCGATCTCTATATCCAGATCCAGATCGAGACACCGCAAAAGCTCACCAAGCGCCAGCGCGAGCTGCTGCAGGAATTCGAGCAGATTTCTTCCAAGGAGAACAATCCGGAGTCGACGGGTTTCTTTGCCCGGATGAAGGAATTCTTCGAAGGCTGATCTGTCGGTCGATAGGTAATCGCGAAAGCCGGGGACGGAAACGTCTCCGGCTTTTTTGCTCGCGCAAATCCTGATTTGGGACAGAGGCAGTTCATGCCAGGCGATCTGTTCAGATCCGCCGCGCAATCTGTTCCAGATCGACACGGTGCCCGATCGTAAAAGGAACTTGCGTTAACGCAGCCCGATGATGCCGCTTGCAAGTTTTTCAAATGACTTCAATCTTTGCCGTCAGTGCATGACCGAGGAGATCGGAATCGATATCAGCAAGGTGATGCACAGTTTCAAAGCGACAGAGCGTTCCAGCGCGTCCCATTGGACGCAGGCGCTCTAACTGGGACCACCGAAGCAAGAGTATCCATCATGGCGCCAGCCTTTTCCTCTCAGTCCGACGATGTCGACGTTCTCGCCGGCGCCATCTACACATGGTGTGCCGAGCGCAATATCAAGCTTCGCAGCCAGCAGGGCCTTTCCATCGCCAGTATCGCGATCGACCTTTACCACGCCGGCCACCAGACGCAGGACGAGCTGCTGACGGCGTTGCATGGGTGCGAGATTCACTGATTCACCAGCGCGTCGCGAAATGCTTCTACGGCTGGGGACAGGCAGCCCCGAAGGAGTTCGAAGGTCATCCCTATCTGAAGATAGTCTTGCCTTTCTCGAGGTCAGCTGACCGCTTCAGCGGAGTCAAGCGGCGTTATCGACCGCTTCGCCGCTCATGAGTGTCAGGATGGTCTTGACCGCTTCCTTGCCTGCCGCCGAGTTCAGCTTATCGTAGCTCAGCGCAAGGGCATAGGCATCAGGACTGAGTTCGATACGGCCGCCGAATTCCGATATATCCGTCCCCTCGAAGAGGGCGGAGATCTCGACACCGAGAAAAACCGCGATCTGATGCAGCTTGCTGGCTGAAACGCGGTTCGTCCCCTTTTCATATTTCTGGATCTGCTGGAAAGTCAGCCCGAGTGCTTCACCGAGCTCGAGCTGGGAAACGCGACGAATGGCGCGAAGCTGTCTGATGTTGCGACCAACAATGATATCGACCGGATCTGGCACTTCACCACTCTCTTATACATGAACCTTTTGTTCACCATATCGTTTTCCCGAGATAACGCAACCCACTAGTTGCAAAATTCAACCGACTTTTTCTGGACATCACGTTACGTCAGCAGCCACCGAAGAATGTCGCAGAAGCCCTGCCATGCAGGCAATCCGAGAGCGCCGACGATGACCGTCGTCGGTGAGCACGCTAATGTCGGACGCCTCTGATGCGGTTGTATTTTTTGCGGATTTTGGGAAAACAGTACCGGAACGTTCCGGAATCGATCGTATTTGCTATTTGTCCGGTGAAGCGCGCGATCGCGGCCCGAAGCAGCGAGCTTGCCATCCGCGCCGCTTCGGCTTAGCTGTCACGCTTCACGAATACGGATACGCAATGCCGCATAAGGTTTCTCTTTCCCGTCTGAAGCTGACGGACTTCCGCAATTATGCGGCCGCGAGCCTTAGTCTCGACGGTCGGCATGCCGTGCTGACCGGAGACAATGGCGCCGGCAAGACCAATCTCATGGAGGCGGTCTCGCTGCTTTCGCCTGGCCGCGGCCTGCGCCGAGCCGCCTATGGCGACATTACCCGTGTCGGCGCGGCCGGTGGCTTTTCGATCTTCGCAGCGCTCGACGGCATGGAGGGCGAAGTCGAGATAGGAACCGGCATAGAAGCGGGCGAGGAGACCACAGCCCGCCGGCTTCGCATCAACGGCACCCCGGCAAAAACCGCCGACGAATTGACCGATCACCTGCGTCTTCTCTGGCTGACACCGGCAATGGACGGGCTCTTTACCGGCGCCTCCTCCGACCGCCGGCGCTTTCTCGACCGGCTGGTGCTGTCGCTGGATCCCGCCCACGGCCGCCGCGCCAGCGATTTCGAGCGCGCCATGCGCAGCCGCAACAAGCTGCTGGACGAAGGCCGTTTCGACCCTTCCTGGCTTGCGGGAATCGAAGAACAGATGGCAAGTCTCGGCATCGCCATGGCGCTCGCCCGCCAGGAGATGCTCGGCCTATTGACCCGGCTGACCGAGGAAACACTGGAGAGCTCGCCTTTCCCGTCTGCCTCACTGCAGCTCTCGGGTTTCATGGACGGCCAGTTCTCGCGCCCATCGGTCGACCTCGAGGACGACTACGCGGCGATGCTCGCCGAAAGCCGCTACCGCGATGCCGGTGCGGGGCGCACGCTGGAGGGACCGCACCGGACCGATCTCATCGTCCACCACCGCGAAAAGGCGATGGAGGCGGAGCGGTGTTCCACCGGCGAGCAGAAAGCGCTGCTTGTCGGGCTGGTGCTTGCCCATGCGCGGCTCGTCGGCAATCTTACCGGTCATGCGCCGATCCTGCTGCTCGACGAGATCGCCGCGCATCTCGATGAGAACAGGCGCGCCGCGCTGTTCGACCTCATCGACGGACTCGGCGGTCAGGCCTTCATGACCGGAACGGATCGGGGAATGTTCTCGGCCCTTGGCGACAGGGCGCAGTTCTTTACGGTTGCGGACGGAAGGGTGTTCGGATGAGGGAGACAGCTTTTCCCGATGTCGAGGACCATGCTACCATCGCCGCCATGGAACCTCTCAGCCCCGATGAAATCGCCCGGTATCAACGCCATATCCTGCTACCCGAAATCGGCGGCGCAGGCCAGCAGAAACTCAAAGCCGCCCGCGTGCTGGTGATCGGCGCCGGCGGGCTCGGTGCGCCGATCCTGCAATATCTCGCCGCCGCCGGTATCGGCACGCTCGGCATCGTCGACGACGACCGGGTGTCGCTATCCAATCTGCAGCGCCAGGTGATCCATGATTCCGGCACGATCGGCGAGCTGAAAACCGAAAGCGCCGCCTTGGCCATTGCCAGGCTCAACCCGCATGTGCGGCTCATCCGCTTCGAGGAACGCTTTTCTCGCGAGACTGCCCGGCGTCAATTATCCGGTTTCGATTTCCTGATCGACGGCTCCGACAATTTCGATACGCGTTATGCCGCGGCCGATGCGGCGGAGGAAGCACTTATTCCGCTCGTCACCGGCGCCGTCGGCCGTTTCGACGGTTCACTGACGGTGCTAAAACCTTATGAGACGGCCGAGGACGGAGCGCCCAACCCAGGCTATCGCGACCTGTTTCCCGAGCCACCCCCGGCGGGTCTGATTCCCAGCTGCGCCGAAGCCGGCATTATCGGCGCGCTCACCGGCGTCATCGGCACGATGATGGCGATGGAGGCGATCAAGCTCATCACCGGCGCCGGCGAGCCGCTGATCGGGCGACTGCTGCTTTACGACGCACTCTCGGCCCGGTTCGAAACCGTGCGCTACAAGCGCCGCCGCACCAGGCAGGCCGGATGACGATTATCCGCCTCGATCCGAGTTTCACGCGCTGGGACGAGCTGCTCGCCCTCATCCTTGCGGCCTTCGCTTCGATGAACGGCAGGATCGATCCGCCGTCCTCGGCGCTCAGTCTGACAGCGGAGGTGCTGGCGGCAAAGGCTGGGGCCGAGATCGGCCATGTCGTCATCGAAGATGGCAAACTGACCGGCTGCCTGTTTCTGCGGCCGGAGGCCGATTGTCTCTATGTCGGCAAGCTCGCCGTTCTGCCGGCAGCGCAAGGCAAAGGCCTCGGCAGGCGTTTGCTGGCAGTTGCCGAGGAGACGGCCGCAGAATTCGGCCTTGCCGCCTTGCGGCTGGAGACACGCATCGAGCTTACCGACAATCACGCCGTCTTTGCCGCCTGGGGATTTTCCAAAACCGCCGAGAAGGCGCATCCGGGTTTTGCCAGGACGACCTTCATCGAGATGCGGAAGAGCCTTGGACGCTGACGCGCGTCAGCGGCCAGGCAGCACCCGATTCGGCGGCCTGTGGCCGTCGATGAAGGTGCGGATATTGATGATGACCTTGTCGCCCATGTCGATCCGGCCTTCGATTGTCGCCGAGCTCATATGCGGCAGCAGCACGACCTTGCCCTCGTTGGCGAGCTTGACGAGCTTCGGATTGACGGCAGGCTCGTTCTCGAAGACGTCGAGGCCGGCGCCGGCGATCTTGCCCTCCCTCAGGCACTTGATCAGCGCGGTTTCATCGACGACGTCACCGCGCGCCGTATTGACGAGATAGGCCGTCGGCTGCAGCAGCGCCAGGCGGCGCGCCGAAATCAGGTGAAAGGTCGCCGGCGTCGAGGGGCAGTTGATCGAGACGATGTCGACGCGGGCCAGCATCTGGTCGAGGCTTTCCCAATAGGTTGCCTCCAACTCATCCTCGACGGCCGGATTGACGCGCTTGCGGTTGTGGTAGTGAATCGCAAGACCAAAAGCCTTGGCGCGGCGGGCCACCGCTGTGCCGATTCGCCCCATGCCGACGATGCCGATCCGCTTGCCGTGAATGCGCCGGCCGAGCATCCAGGTGGGAGACCAGCCGGCCCACTCGCCCGGCTTGTCGGTCAGGATCCGCGCCCCTTCGCCGAGCCGCCTCGGAACCGCGAGAATCAGCGCCATCGTCATGTCGGCAGTGTCCTCGGTCAGGACGTTCGGCGTGTTGGTGACGGTGATGCCCTTGCGCGCCGCCGCCTCGACGTCGATGTGGTCGGTGCCGTTGGAGAAGCTGGCAATCAGCTTCATCTGCGGTCCCGCCTCATCGATCAGCGCCGCATCGATGCGATCGGTGACCGTCGGCACCAGCACGTCGGCGGTCCGCACAGCGGCGATAAGCTCGGGAACGGAGCGCGGCGCGTCATCGATGTTCAGCTCGGCATCGAAGAGCTCCCGCATTCGGGTTTCGACGGCATCCGGCAGCTTGCGGGTGATGTAGACCTTCGGTTTTTTCTTCGCTGTCATGGCCGCCTGCGATGCCTTGTTCAGAGGTCTTTAACCAAGAGGGGTGATAATTTTCCCGTCCGGGCAATTTCTACCAGACCCGCACGCGAAGACAAACAAAACTCGTGGTGCAGCCGGGGAATGTCAAAGCCCGGACCGCGTGCAGGCCGAGCTTGCCCGCGAATTCGAGCAAACGGAAGCCTCCATGCGCAGCAAAGTCCTGAAGTCCTGCCTCGCCCTCGCGATCGCTCTGGCCGCATCCATGGGAACCTTAGAATTTGCTCATGCGCAGGCGGCCAAGGGGCCGAGCGGCCTGCCATTGCCGCGCTTCGTCACATTGAAATCGAAGCGCGTTAACCTGCGCATCGGCCCCGGAACGGACTTCGCCGTATCGTGGATGTATCTGAAGTCCGGACTGCCGGTGGAAATCATCCAGGAATACGACAATTGGCGCCGCATCCGCGATGCCGACGGTACTGAAGGCTGGGTCAATCAGTCGCTTCTATCAGGCCAGCGCGCGGCGATCGCCGCACCCTGGATGAAGACGAAGGGCAAGGGGGTCTATGTCAATCTGCGCCGCGAGGCGCAGCCCTCCGCCTCGATCGTCGCCAAGCTCGAACCCGGCGTGATGCTGACGATCGGCGAATGCAACGGCGATTGGTGCCACGCAGAGACCGACGGCGCCGCGGGCTGGGTGGCGCAGTCGGAAATCTGGGGCGCCTATCCCGGCGAAGCCTTCAAATAAGCCCCGCCTGTTTGGCGGCCTCGGAAAGCGAGGTCATCGGGCGTGGGCCGATCTGCTGAATGACTATGCCGGCGGCGAGACAACCGAGCTTGCCGCAATCCTCGAGCGACCGTCCCTGCGTGTAGCCATAGAGGAAACCGGAGGCAAACAGGTCGCCGGCGCCCGTTGTATCCACGACTTCCCGGATCCTGATCGCATTGACGTAATAACGCTCCCGGCCCTTCAGGATGACGGCGCCGTTCTCGCTCATCGTCACGGCGGCGATCTTGCAGTCCGCGGCAATCCTGTTCAGCGCCTCTTCGAAATCGTCGGTCTGATAAAGCGACAGCGCCTCCTGGCGATTGGCAAAGACGATATCGACCTTGCCGGAGCGCATCAGATCGAGGAACTCGCCGCGATACCGGTCGACGCAGAAACTGTCGGACAGCGTCATCGACATTTCCCGGCCGTGTTGATGGGCGATGCGGGCGCAATCGAGAATCGCCTCCTTGGCGCGCGGCGGATCCCACAGATAACCTTCGAAATAGGTGACCTTGGCATCGGCAACGACATCGGCCTCGACATCCTCAGGACCGAGTTCGACGCAGGCGCCGAGATAGGTATTCATCGAACGCTCGCCATCTTCGGTGACGAAGATCATCGAACGCGCCGTCGGCGGGAAGGTGCCCTTCGGCTTCGTCTGATAGTGGACACCCTGGGCGCGGATATCGTGGGTGAAGATGTCTCCGAGCTGATCTGCGGCGACATTGCCGAAATAGGCGGCTTTGCCGCCGAGATTGGCAACGCCCGCCGCCGTGTTGCCGGCGCTGCCGCCGGAGGCTTCCAGTGCCGGTCCCATGCGCGAATACAAGAGTTCGGCGCGTTCGGCGTCGATGAGGTTCATCGCCGCCTTGGTGATCTGGTTGTCAATGAGGAACTGGTCGTTGCAACGGGCGATGATATCCACGATTGCGTTGCCGACCGTCAGAACATCGAATCTTGTCATGAAATGGGGGGTCCCGGATTTGTGATAGCCGGGGTTCGGTCTTAGCGAAATTTCCGGGGTTTGGAAGGACAAATGGTGAATGGCGCATCTATTTCTTCGCAAAAGTGCCGCTTATCCGTCATGCCGCTGTCATCTTCGAAATCTAGAAATACTCGCAGGAACACCGGCATGAGCAGCTTTCAGTTGCAGCCGGGCGCCCGAGGGATGATCCCTTCGACTTACCGGCGCGATGCTGACCACGGATGAACTGGCAGCTTCGCGATTCGGGTATCCGGCAAGGCCGGAGCGGAAAAGCGGGCAGTGCCCGCTTTTTTTGCTCTGCGGAGAATTCCGCGGCCGGAGCGGGCGGCGTTTGCCTGCTGCTCGAGCGCGGTGCGTCCGTGGGGGCGCACAAAGGACGCTCTCACTCTTTAAATCTGCGCATCGGGCTTACCGAAAATCGATTCCGATTTTCGGGCCGATGCTGTAGAGGTCGGATACTCCCCTCCCCCGCAGAGCATCCCGCCTCATGTCAGCCATCATTCTCGACGTCCTTCCCATCTTCATCCTGATCCTCATCGGCTGGGTGATCGTTCGCAGCGGCCTGATGACGTCGAATGTCGGCGACGCGCTCAGCGAATTCGTCTTCAAGATCGCCGTGCCGCTTCTGCTCTTCCGCACCATCGCCGAGGCGGATTTCCACGGCGCCTCGCCTTTCCGGCTCTGGATCGTCTATTTCTCCGGCGTCGCCATCACCTGGACGGCCGGGCATATCGCCGCCACGCGGCTTTTCGGCCGCGACGAACGGATCGGCGTTCTCGCCGGCGTTTCCTCAGCCTTCGCCAACAACGTCTTCATCGGGCTGCCGCTCGTTCAGCGGACCATCGGCGACGAAGGGCTGGTAGCGTTGTCGATCCTGCTTGCCGTGCATCTGCCTGTCATGATGGTCGCCGGCACAGTGCTGATGGAGCATGCGGAGCGCAAGATCGCGGGCAAAAGCGACCGCAGCATGGTGTTCGTGCTTCGCCAGATCGTCATCAATCTCATACGCAATCCGCTGGTGATCGGGCTTGCGGCCGGCATGGCCATGCATCTTTCCGGCCTTACCATGACGGCGACGCTGGCGACGGTCGTCAATCAGATCGCCGGCATTGCCGGTCCCGCGGCGCTGATCTCGCTCGGCATGGCGCTGGAGAGATACGGCGTCTCCGGCAATTTCGGCATTGCCAGCGTCACCTCGAGCTTAAAGCTGCTGCTGCTGCCCGGTTGCGTCTGGGCGGCGAGCCATCTCCTCGGCCTCAGCCCTGAATGGACGGCAGCGATCGTGCTGACCTCGTCGGTGCCGACAGGCGTCAACGCCTGGCTGATCGCCAACCGGTTCGGCGTCGGTCACAGCCTCGCCGCCTCGACGATCACGGTGACAACGGCGCTCGGCGCCATCACGGTCTCGCTCTGGGCTTATTTCCTGGGGGCCTGAGCGGGTCTCGGCATAATAAGAAAAGCCCGGCTTGCGAGCCGGGCTTTTCCATGAATGCGATCATCCTGCCGTTCACTGCGTGGCCGTCTTCGGATCCGGCAGCGGCACCGGCGAATCGGCAAGCGTGTGCAGGTAGAGGATGACGTTGGCGCGGTCCTGATCCTTCGGAAGACCGGCGAAGCCCATTGCGGTGCCGGGAACGTCCTTCTTCGGCGCCGTCAGGAACTTGTTGAGGTTCTCAAAAGTCCACTTCTCGCTGCTGCCCTTGGAGAAATCCTTCATCGCAGAGGAATAGGCGAAGCCTTCATGCGAGGCGATCGGGCGATCTACGACACCAAAGAGGTTCGGACCGACCTTGTTCGGTCCGCCTTTGGTGCCGTCATGACAGGCCTGACACTTCTTGAAGACCGCTTCACCGGCCTTGGCATCTGCAGACGCGAGCAACTGCGCGATCGGAACGGCAGCAGCGGCCGGAGCAGCTTCGCCACCGGCGGCAGGCGCCTCTTCGGCAACGATCGCGAAACCTTCCTTCTCCGGCGCTTCGGAATGGAAGATCCCCTCGGACGCGATGGAGACCGACATCAGAACGAAAATCGTTCCGAGCAGCGCCCCCACGGCCGTATTGACGTATGAATTCATCTGCAATGCTCCCCTTGCAGCCGGCAGACCAGAACCGGACCATCTTGAAATCGCGCGGAACCTATGTCTTTTGACTGTTCGTTGCAACTGTCTAAATGGTCTTATGCGTGAGACTTTTTGACACTTTTCAGCCCGGAATAGAAGGCCCGAACAATGCGTGATTCAAATTTCGACGACGTGCTCGTATTGATCCCGGCACGAATGGCCTCCACTCGGCTTCCGGGCAAGCCGCTCGCCGATATTTGCGGACTGCCGATGATCGTGCAGGTGGCGATGCGCGCAAAAGAAGCCGAAATCGGCCGGGTCGTCGTCGCCGTCGACGACCCGCAAGTGTTCGATACCGTGGCCGCCGCCGGTTTCGAAGTCGTCATGACCAGCAAGGATCATCAATCCGGCTCGGACCGCATCTTCGAGGCGTTGAAGAAAGTCGATCCGGACGGCAAGGCGAAGTTCATCGTCAACGTCCAGGGCGACCTGCCGACAATTGAGCCGGAAACGGTGCGGGCGGCCTTGCGCCCCCTCGAGAACGAAGCGGTCGATATCGGCACGCTGACCATCGAAATCGATAATGAGGAGGACAAGACCGCGCCGCACATCGTCAAGGTCATCGGTTCGCCGATTTCCGACACCCGCCTGCGCGGCCTCTACTTCACTCGCGCGACGGCGCCTTACGGCAAGGGGCCGCTGTACCATCATATCGGCCTCTATGCCTATCGGCGCGCTGCGCTCGAACGGTTCGTGTCGCTCGGCCCGTCGACGCTTGAAAAGCGCGAATCGCTGGAGCAGCTGCGGGCACTGGAGGCCGGCATGCGCATCGATGCCGAGATCGTTGACACGGTTCCGCTCGGTGTCGATACTCCGGCCGACCTCGAAAAAGCGCGACGCATTCTCTCTGCACGGCAGAACTGACGGGACTATCATGAACATCAAGACCAACAGGATCGCCTTCCAGGGCGAATTCGGCGCCAATTCCGACATGGCCTGCCGCGACATGTTTCCGACTATGGAGCCGCTGCCCTGCCAGACTTTCGAGGATGCCTTCACGGCGGTGGACAATGGCGACGCCGATATTGCGATGATCCCGATCGAGAACACGATTGCCGGCCGCGTCGCCGATATCCATCATCTGCTGCCGGAATCGCGGCTGCATATCATCGGCGAATATTTCATGCCGATCCGCTTTCAGCTGATGGTGCTGCCCGGAGTCACCAAGGATGAGATCCGCACGGTGCACAGCCATATCCATGCGCTCGGCCAGTGCCGCAAGATCGTGCGCGCTCACGGCTGGAAGCCTGTCATCGCCGGCGATACGGCAGGCGCTGCAAAACTCGTGAAGGAAACCGGCGATCGCTCGATGGCCGCACTTGCTCCGCGCCTTGCCGCCGATCTCTACGGGCTGGAGATCGTTGCCGAGAATGTCGAAGATACGGAAAACAACGTCACCCGTTTCGTGATCCTGTCCCGCGATGAGGAATGGGCGCAACGCAATTCGGCTGAGGAAAAGGTCGTCACCACCTTCGTCTTCAACGTTCGCAACATTCCGGCCGCGCTCTACAAGGCGCTCGGCGGGTTTGCGACGAACAACATCAACATGACGAAGCTCGAAAGCTATCAGCTCGGCGGAAAATTCGTGGCAACGCAATTCTACGCCGATATCGAGGGCCACCCGAACGATCCGAACGTTCGCCGGGCATTGGAGGAGCTGCGTTTCTTCTCCGAAAAGGTGCGAATCCTCGGCGTCTACAAGGGGCATGTGATGCGAGGCCTGCTTTAATAGGCCTCGCGCTCTCTCATTATTTATCCGGCTCGCAGACGCGCAGCCGATGCCCGTCCGGGTCGAGTACGACGAAGGTCGGGCCGAAATCGAGTTCGGTCAGGTCCTGGGCAATCGGCAGACCGCGCTGACGCCAGTCATCATATTGCCTGGCGACGGCATTTTCTCCCGCCAGCATGAAGGCCACTTCGCCTCGATTGCCAATCGCCGATGGCTGCGGCTCGACCTTGCTGCGCCGCCAGAGACCAAGGGTGAAGCCGCCATCGAGCGGGAAGGCGACGAAATTCGGCGCCTCCACGGCCGGCTCGCGGTTCAGGAGGTTCCGGTAGAAGTTGGCGCTTTCGGCCGGATCCTTGACATAGAGGATTATCAGATTGGGGCTGGTCATTTCGGTTCTCCCGTTGCTGTAAGTTTGTCTGCGAGATCTCCTGCTGCCAATTTATGGCAGCAGGAAACAAAAGGCGTTGCGAAAGCAACGCCCGTTCTCGTCAAGTGGATGAGCTGGAAATCAGGTTTAGAGCGGGAACCGGTCCTGGAGGCGTGGGTTGCGCCCATCCATGAAACCGAGGTCGCGCTTGCGGGAATCCGGTATGGCTTCGACATCGAGTTTTGGGCGGCTTGCCGCGGGGATCCGAAAAAGGCTCATAGCCAGGCGCAGCAGCCCGGAGCGTGCCGACTGCCGAACGTCGGCAAAAGTTTCGGCCGAAATGATATCGGCAAAACTATCGGAAGCGAAGCGATCGCCGGCCTGTTGAATGACTGGAGGCGTTACCATGATCAGTACTCCTTCCATGGCGCATCGGCACGATGCGCAAAACCTGGATGTCACAGCGTCCTTGCGCGTCCGAAGACGCGCGGCGCTGTAGTGGATTGGCACTGATAATAACGCTCCCTGCTGACAGTTTCTGGCAGCAGTGTTCAGCTCTCGAGCGGCACGTCCTGCGTCTCGCGCCATTCCTTTAGGAGCACCGTACGGCGACGGGGATAACGCGTCTCATGGACCGCCATATCGATGATGCGATCGGTGCGGAAATGGCGGAAATCCTGGCGCAGTTCGCACCAGGCCATGATGATGCGCACATGCTCGAAATAACCGAGCGCGAAGGGCCAGACACGGCGGCGGGAGATCCGGCCCTGTTCGTCGCCGTAATGCAGTTCGAGCACGCGCTCCAGACGGATCGCCTTGCGGATAGCCGAAACATCAGCGCTGTCCTCGTCCTGGCGCTTGCGGCCAACGAAGAGTGTCGCCGAATCGACCATTTCACGCATGTCGGCCGGCAGCACGGCGGCGATCTTCGCGAGTGCATCGGCGCCGGCGCCGGCAAGGCGCGGCTCGGCGGCGCGGGCCACCCAGCGCGAACCGAGCACCAAGGCTTCCAGCTCTTCTTCGGAAAACATCATCGGCGGCAGCATGAAGCCGGGCTTCAGCACATAACCGATGCCCGCCTCGCCTTCGATCATCGCGCCCTGGGCCTGCAGGCTGGCAATGTCGCGATAGAGCGTGCGCAGGCTGACGCCGGTTTCCCGGGCAAGAACAGTTCCGGTCACCGGCCGCCGATAACGCCGAAGCGTCTGGAGCAGCGTCAGCAGCCGTTCCGAGCGGGCGACCGGCATGGCGTTACCGCTTCCACTCCGCCCAGTCGCGCATCAGGCGGTGGGCGATCGCCCCTTTCGGTGGAGAGGCCTTGCCGGTCGCACTCGGGCGTTCCAGCATCTCGATTGTTTCCTCGCGGGTGAACCAGCGGCAATCCTCGAGTTCCGTCTCGTCGCGCGTAATTTCGGTGGATTTGGCCTCGGCGTAACAGCCGATCATCAGCGAATGCGGCATCGGCCAAGGCTGCGAGGCGTGATAGCGGATGCGGCCGGTGCGGATGCCCGATTCCTCCAGCGTTTCGCGGCGCACGGCATTCTCGATGGTCTCGCCGGGTTCGACGAAGCCGGCAAGACAGGAATACATGCCGGGCGTGAAATGCGGGCTGCGGCCGAGCAGGCAGAGGCCGCGCTGCTCATCGATCGTCAGCATGATGACAACGGGGTCGGTTCGGGGGAAGATCATGTGTTCGCAGGCTGTGCAGACGCGCTTGTAGCCGCCGATATGAATCTCCATCGCCGATCCGCAGCGGCCGCAGAATCGGTTGTCGCCATTCCAGCGGATGAGGCTTGCGGCCTGGGCGAATTCGCCGAGCAAGACTTCGTCGATCAGCATCTCGCGAAACAGCGTGCGACCGTCGGCGGGCTTGTATTGGCTGGTGAGATCGTCAACGTCGATGCCGACGGGAACGGCAAGGCGCGGTTCGCCTGATTTGCGGTAGCCGAGCAGCACCGTCTCGTCCCAATTCGGCTGCAGTTCCTGCAGTTCGTAACGGGCAAACAGCGGATCGAGCACCTGGCCGTCATGTTTCAGCACCAACTTGTCCCGGGCGAAGGCGAAGATGTGGGTACCGTCCTTTGCCAGCGCCCTTTCGACGGAATGTTCGTCGCGGTGTTCGGAATCGCGATTGAGGTCGTTGGCGGCAAAGGCAGTGAGATTGCTGGGTTCCGGATGGGGCACATCCGAATCGAAAAGCGAATGGTTCATGATGAAAGGGCTTCCCGCAGCTTTGCTGTGAATTCTTCTCTCCTTGCGTCCTCGTAAGGCTCCGCGCGCCCGAAACCCCAGACGGGACCCGGCCAGTTGGCATCGCCTTCGAAGCGGGCAATGACATGAACATGAAGCTGGCGGACGATATTGCCAAGAGCCCCGATATTGATTTTTGTCGCGCCGGTAATGTTCTTCAAGGCTTTGGCGACGAGCTCCGTCTCGAAGGCGAGCAACACCTGATCGAGCGGCGTCAACTCGAAGATTTCGGTAATATCGGCCCGGCGCGGAACCAGAATGAGCCAGGGCCAGCGGGCATCCCTCGACAATCTGAGATCGCAGAGACCGGTGATCATGATGCTGGTGCTGTCGTTTTCCAGCCGGGGGTCGAGCGCGAAACCTTTCAAAGGGCATTCTCCTCATGTTTTCCAACGACTAGCAGTTTTTTTGCATGTTGGCTTGCTTTTGATGACGATATTGCCGATATGTGCATTCGGGAGGTTGGTGGTGGACGAGCCACTCGCCAACCGGGTCAGGTCCGGAAGGAAGCAGCCCTAACGAGCCCGGCACGGGTCATCGTGCCAGCCTCCCACCTTCTCTCCACGAAATGCCCGATAGTCCGGGCGACAAGCAGGGCGATGAGCGATACCGAGCGACAATCAAAAGATGCCGCCTCGACGGGCACCGGATACCGGGTGCTGGCTCGCAAATACCGCCCCAAGGATTTCACGGACCTGATGGTCGGCCAGGAGCCGATGGTCCGCACGCTTACCAACGCCTTCGAGACCGGCCGCATCGCGCAGGCCTATATGCTGACCGGCGTGCGCGGCGTCGGCAAGACGACGACGGCGCGCATCCTGGCGCGAGCGCTGAATTACAAGACGGCAGAAATCGACAAGCCGACGATTGATCTGCGCGTGCCCGGCGAACATTGCCAGGCGATCATGGAAGGCCGGCATGTCGATGTGATCGAAATGGATGCCGCCTCGCATACGGGTATCGACGATATAAGAGAGATCATCGAGCAAGTGCGCTATCGGCCGGTTTCGGCGCGCTACAAGGTCTATATCATCGACGAAGTGCACATGCTCTCGACACAGGCCTTCAACGGCCTGTTGAAGACGCTGGAAGAGCCGCCGGAACATGTGAAGTTCATCTTCGCCACCACTGAAATCCGCAAGGTGCCGATCACCGTGCTGTCGCGCTGCCAGCGCTTCGACCTGCGCCGCATCAGCGCGTCGGATCTCGTCGGGCTGTTCACGACAATCGCGGCCAAGGAGGGCATCGAGGCGGAAGGCGACGCACTGGCAATGATCGCGCGCGCCGCCGAAGGCTCAGCGCGCGACGGCTTGTCGCTGCTCGACCAGGCGATCGCCCATGGCGCCGGCGCCGTGCAGGCGGAAACCGTGCGGGGCATGCTCGGCCTTGCCGACCGCGCCCGGATCGTCGATCTCTTCCAGCATGTCGTCAAAGGCGATGTCGCAGCTGCCCTCGGCGAATTCCAGAACCAGTACGAGGCCGGCGCCAATCCGGTGGTGGTGCTGACCGATCTTGCCGATTTCACCCATCTGGTGACGCGGCTGAAATATGTGCCGGATGCGGCAAACGACCCCTCGCTCAGCGAAGTCGAGCGCACCAAGGCGGCGGAATTCGCCAAGGGCGTCGCGGTGACGACGCTGTCGCGCATCTGGCAGATGCTGCTGAAGGGCATTCCCGAAACGGAAGGCTCGTCGCGCACGGCGGGTGCAGCCGAAATGGTGCTGATCCGGCTTGCGCATGCGGCGCATCTGCCGGCGCCCGAGGATGCGGCGCGGAGGCTTGCGGAGTTTTCCGGCGACAATGCCGGCCAGCGGCCCTCCTCGCCCTCGGGCAATGGCGGCGGCAACGGAACGCGGGTTCCCTATCAAAGCAGTGTCACGGCACGTGCGACGGAGCCAACACCACGGCCGCAGCCCTCTGGGCCGACCGCCATGTTGCGCGCCGTGCCCAATCCGGAGCCACAGAATATCGGCCGCACCGAGACCAGGCCCGCAGAGGCGCCGAAGCCGCTCGTGCGTGTCAATTCCATCGCCGATATCGTCGACCTTGCGACCGAGAAGCGCGACGTCAAGCTGAAGGCACTGGTGCGCAACTTCGTGCGGCCGGTGCGTCTCGAGCCCGGCCGGCTTGATGTGAACCTGACCGAAGGCGCTCCGAATACGCTGCTCAACGAGCTCGCCGTCAAGCTCAAGGAATGGACCGGAATCCACTGGATCGTCAGCACCAGCCGCGAAGAAGGCGGGCCGACGATGGTGGAAGCGGAAGCCAAGGCGCAGGAGCAGCGCGTCAGCGATGCGAGGCAGGATCCTGATGTGGCGGCGATCCTGGCGCATTTTCCCGGCGCAAAAATCATCGACGTTCGCGTGCGGGCGCCGGAACCGGAAGAGGAAGGCGAGGCCAAAGCGCCGGCCGCCGCCGAATCCGAAGAAGGCGACATTCTGCCCGGCGACGACATAGAATTCTGAACGTTCAACAAGGAGCGAGACGATGCGCGACATCATGGGCATGATGGGCAAAGTCAAGGAAATGCAGGCCAAGATGGAGCAGATGCAGGCGGAGATCGCCGAGCTCACGGCCGAAGGCAAGGCCGGCGGCGGCCTCGTCACCGTCGTCATCTCGGGCAAGGGCGAGCTCAAAAGCCTGAAGATCGACCCGTCGCTGTTCAAGGAGGACGATGTCGAGATCCTCGAGGACCTGATCGTCGCCGCCCACAAGGACGCCAAGGACAAGGCCGAGGCGCTCGCCGCCGAAAAGACCAAGGCGCTCACCGCCGGGCTGCCGATCCCGCCCGGCTTCAAGCTGCCGTTTTGATAGCTGATGCTGCTGTCGGGCCGGCGACCTACAGAACGCCGCTCTTAACGCTGCGCTTCCAGCATCGCCCGCAGCTTGTAGTGAATGGGAGCGGCGAGATATCGCGACCGGTCCGCCTCCGAAAGCTGTCGGCCTAATGTTTTCATAAGCTCCGGCATCGTCACCTTCTCTCCGGAAAAGGATTGATGCTCCACCGGCACTCCGGCCTCGGCCACGCCGCCTCTGAGGACGCGGCAGTAAATGCCGGGGCGGGCGGCCACCGTATAGCGCTTGACGAATTTCGGATCGGCCGTCTTGACCGCAAAGGTGGCGCAGGGAATGCGGCAAGCGGTGGCCTCGAGAATAAGATCGCCTGCTATGAATCGGTCGCCGACTGAAACGTCGCGATTGTCAAGGCTTGAGATCACCATGTTTTCACCGAAGGTGCCGGGCTCGCAGGGCCGGCCGAGTTCGCCGGCCCACCAGTCGAGCGTCAGTGATCCCTCGATATAAACCGCCTGATCGATGCCGCCATGGTGCTTGCGGTTACAGATGGCATCGCCGACCAGCCCTTCAGCGTCGATCATCACCGCGCCGTTGACGGACCGCTTGAAGATTCCGGTCTTGTAGCTCTTCCCAGGCAGCTTTTCCGGATTGCTCATGCAGAGGGCCAGGATTTTCATGGGGCAGCCGATCCTTCCGCGATTCCGTTTTCGTTCCATATCAGTTAAGAACGGCGCATGGCAAAACGAGTCACCGGCCCCGAAATCGAAAAACTCATCCAGCTTCTGGCGAAGGTGCCGGGCCTCGGGCCGCGCTCGGCGCGCCGGGCGGCACTGCATCTGATCAAGAAGAAGGACCAGTTGCTGGGGCCACTGTCGAATGCGATGGGCGAGGCCTATGACAAGGTGAAGATCTGTTCGCGTTGCGGCAATGTCGATACGGTCGACCCCTGCACCGTCTGCACCGACACGCAGCGCGATCAATCCGTCATCATCGTTGTCGAGGACGTTTCGGACCTCTGGGCGCTGGAGCGGGCGGGCGCGATGAACGCCGCCTACCATGTGCTCGGCGGCACGCTGTCGCCGCTCGACGGGATCGGGCCCGACGACCTCAACATTCGCGGGCTGGTCGACCGGATCGGCGAAGGCGGCATCCGCGAGCTGATCATCGCGGTCAACGCCACCGTCGAAGGACAGACGACGGCGCATTACATCACCGACCAGTTGCAGGGGCTCGAGGTGAAGATCACGCGGCTGGCGCACGGCGTGCCTGTCGGTGGTGAACTCGATTATCTCGATGAGGGCACGCTTGCGGCGGCGCTGCGGGCGCGGACGTTGATATGAGGGGATTGTATATGCGGCGAATATTCGCGCTCGCCATAACAGCGGCGCTCCTCCCCCTCCCCTCATCCGCAGCCCCTTCGAACACCGATGTCGAGGCACAGTTCGAAAGCTGGGTGCAGAAGGACCTCTGGCCCGAGGCGAAGGCGGGCGGTGTCTCCGAGAAGACCTTCAAGGCCGCTTTCTCCGGCATCACGCTGAACTGGAACCTGCCCGATCTCGCGCCGCCCGGTTTCCCGCCGCCGAAGGAGCAGAAGCAGACGCAGGCGGAATTTTCCTCGCCCGGCCCCTATTTCAACGAGGACCGGCTGAAGAAGCTCGCCGCGACAGGGCGCGGCTTTGCCGCGCAATATAGCTCGACGCTGAAGCGGATCGAGAAGACCTATGGCGTGCCGGGCTCGATCGTGCTTGCCATCTGGGGCCGCGAGACGGGGTTCGGAGCCGCGAAGATCCCGGAATCGGCGATCGAAGTGCTGGCGACCAAGGCCTTCATGTCGACGCGCAAGGAGATGTTCCGCACCGAGCTGGTGGCGGCACTGCATATTCTCGACGGCGGCGACGTCACGCCCGCCGATTTCAAGAGCTCATGGGCCGGAGCGCTCGGCCAGCCGCAATTCATGCCGACGAGTTATCTGAAATATGCGGTGGATTTCGACGGCGACGGTCACCGCAACATCTGGACCTCGGTGCCGGATACGCTCGCCTCGATCGCCAACTATCTGGTCAAGAAGGGCTGGCAGCGCGATCGCGACTGGGGCTTCGAGGTGTCGATACCTGAAGCGGTCTCCTGCGCGCAGGAGGGACCTGATCTGGCAAAGCCGCTTTCGCACTGGGCCTCGCTCGGCATCGAGCGCATCTCCGGCAAGGCCTTTCCCGCAGGTGAGATGAAGGCTCAGGGGATGATGCTGGTGCCGGCCGGCCGCGACGGCCCGGAATTCATCGTCACCGCGAATTTCTACATCATCAAGGAGTATAACAACTCCGACCTCTACGCGCTTTATATCGGTAATCTCGCCGACCGGATCGACTCGAACGGCGGCGTATTCGAAGGCGAATGGGGCGATGTCGGCAAGATGCTGCGTTCGGATGTCGCCGCCCTGCAGAAGGCGCTGGAGCGTCAGGGTTATGACGTCGGCGGCTCCGACGGATTGCCTGGCTACAAGACGCGGCGCTCGATCGGTCAGTGGCAGGCAAAGAACGGCATGAAGCCGACATGCTTTCCCGAAGCCAGTATGAAGGGCAGACTGAAGTAGCCCGATTCACAGGTTGCGTTTCAGCCCTTCATGGCTGACGACGAAACCGAGCTTTTCGTAGAAGCGGATCGAGTCTTTTCGTGTCTTGTCCGATGTCAACTGCACAAGGCCGCAGCCGCGCTCGACGCATTGGGCGACCGCCCATTCGATGAATTGCGCGCCGAGGCCCGCTCCGCGACACTCTCTTGCGATACGCACGCTTTCGATCTGCCCGCGCCACATGCCGGTCCGGGAGAGGCCGGGAAGAAAGCTCAGTTGCAGGCAGCCGAGGACCTGGTCGGAGGCGTCGGTTGCGACTGCCAGCAACTGATTGGCGTCCGCCTCGATTGCCGCGAAGGCGGAGAGATAACGCGCATCGACGGGATCGGAGACGATTTCCCTGGCGGCGCCGAGATCGTCATCGGCGAGAAGCCGGACGATGGCGGCGAGATCGGATAGGCGGGCGAGCCTGAAACTGTGCATGGCTGTTCTCAATGATGCAGATCGATCGGCGCCTTGTGGAAGACATCGTCGCCTGGCGGGATGGCCTGGCGCTCGATCATCCGGTGGACATGCGGCGGGCCTTCGCCGCGATGGAGCGCGCGCAGCCGGTCGATGTTTTCGGCATCGGCCTGCGTGCGCCGCTGGTTGTGTCTTATATATTCGACCCAGGTCGGCGTATGGTAAGTCTCCGTCCACAGCCCGGGATTTTCGAGATCGCGCATCAGCGCCCAGTTGCGGGCGCCGTCGCGGATGCGGATGCGGCGGCGCTCGCCCATCAGCACCATGAATTCCTCCAGGTCGTCGCCGGCGATCTCGTAATCGACCTGGATGACGATCGGACCGCTGCGCGGGGTGATGTCGAGGCTCAAGGCCGGGGCGGTGAAGCGGTTCAAGGGATCGAGATTAAGCGAGGCGAAGGCGGGCATGGAAAAGCGCAGGCCGATCGCAATGCCGAGCAGCATGACGGCTGATGACATCAGCAGCGCATCGGCGACCCCATAGCGATCGGCGGCGACACCCCAGAGCCAGCTGCCGCCGGCGATGCCGCCGAAGGTGACGGTCTGGTAGAGCGACAGCGCGCGTCCGACCACCCAGCGCGGCGTCGACAGCTGGACGATGGTGTTGAAAAGCGACAGCGCCGAGACCCAGCAGGCGCCGGCGACAAGCAAGCCGGCGGAGGTCAGCACGGCGCTTGGAGTATAGGCGGCGATGACGGCGCTCAGCGCAAAGCCGGCGAAGGCCAGGCGGATGATCGTCTCGCTGGACAGCGCCTGGCGAATTCTCGCACTCAGTACCGCACCACCGATCGCGCCGATGCCGAAGGCGCCGAGCATGAAGCCATAGGTCAGCGGACCGCCGGCAACGAGGTCGAGTGCGACGACCGGCAGCAGCGCCAGGATCGAGCTCGCGCCGATGCCGAAAACCAGCCCTCGCACGAGGACCTTTTCGAGATTGGGCGACATCGAGACATAACGCAGGCCGGCGAAGATGGCGCTGCCGAGCGCTTCGCGCGGCAGGGTGGAGGCGGGCGTGCTCGGCCGCCAGCGCAACAGGGCGTAGATCAGGGCGAGGTAACTTGCGGTGTTCACCGCAAAGGCCGCGGCGGCACCCGCTGCCGCCACGATGACGCCGCCGATCGCCGGGCCGACGCTGCGGGTGATGTTGAAACCCATGCTGTTCAGCGTGACGGCGCCCGGCAGATCGGCGCGCGGCACCATATCGCCGACGGAGGCCTGCCAGGAGGGGTTGTTGAGCGCCGTGCCGCAGCCGATCAGGAAGGTGAAGAAGAGCAACAGCCAGGGCGTGACCCAGCCGAGAAGGGTTGACGCCGTCAGCAACGCCGAAACCGTCAGCATCATGCACTGCGCCGTCAGCATGACCCGGCGGCGATCGAAATTATCCGCCAGCGCCCCCGATATCAGCGAAAACAGCATAATCGGCAGCGCAGTCGAGGTCTGCACCAGCGCGACCATGTCCTCCGAGCGGGTGATCGTCGTCATCATCCAGGCGGCACCCACCGCCTGGATCAGGCCGCCGAAATTCGAGGAAAGGCTGGCGAACCAGACGGTGCGGTAGGTATCGTGCCGCAAGGGCGCCAGTGTCGACGAGGTATAGCCCACGATGTCTCCCGCTTTTGTTATTGTGCGCCAACGGCAATATATGCGGAAGATGATCGCTGGCCATAGGTCCGTTCCCCTCGCCCGGCATGAATTGGCGGAATCGGTCGCAGACCTTGCAATTTCGGAAAAACCCGACTATATGGCTCTCAAATTCTTGATCGCTTGATGAAGAGTGGGCCGCAAGGACCCGCTCTTTTTTATTAGCTCGATCGCCTGAACAGCTTGAAATTGCGAGGAGCGCCGCTTGTCGGACATGACAAACGCAAACAACGAACTTGAGCCGCGGCTGATTACCGAAACCGGGCTCGACCAGCGTCTGGCCGATATCATCGAACCCGTTCTCGTCGGCATGGGTTTCCGGCTGATCCGCGTGCGCATGTTGAACCAGAACGGCGCGACGATGCAGGTGATGGCCGAGCGCAATGACGGCACGATGACGGTTCAGGACTGCGAAGAAGTCTCGATGGCGATTTCTCCCGTCCTCGATGTGGAAGATCCGATCGATAAAGAGTATCATCTCGAGGTGTCTTCGCCCGGCATCGACCGTCCGATGGTGCGGAAATCCGATTTCGTCCGCTGGCAAGGCCACCTTGTAAAGTGCGAAACGTCGATCATGATCGGCAACCGCAAACGCTTCCGCGGCAAGATCCTCGAAGCAGACGCCGATGGATTCACGCTCGAGCGTGACCAGGTCGCCTACGGGGAAGAGCAGAAGGTCATCATTCCCTTCACGGCGCTTAGCGATGCGAAGCTCATTCTGACCGACGATCTGATCCGCGATGCGCTGCGCGCCGACAAGCTGGCGAAAGCGCAGGCCGCGAACCAGAACGAAGCAGACGACCAGGAATAACCGATCAACAGACCGCTCCCAGGGACGGGAACCCTGGAGTAAAGACGGAGAAACAAAACAATGGCAGTCAGTGCGAACCGGCTCGAACTTCTGCAGATCGCAGATGCAGTGGCGCGCGAAAAAGTCATCGACCGGGAGATCGTGCTTGCCGCAATGGCCGATGCCATCCAGAAGGCGGCGCGCTCCCGTTACGGCACCGAATCCAACATCCGGGCCGACATCAATCCGAAGACCGGTGAAATCCGCCTGCAGCGCCTGCTCGAAGTGGTCGACAAGGCCGAGGATTATTCGACGCAGATCCCGCTGGAACTTGCCCGCGACCGCAATCCGGACGCAGCCCTTGGTGATTTCATCGCCGATCCGCTGCCGCCGATGGATTTCGGCCGCATCGCCGCACAGTCCGCCAAGCAGGTGATCGTACAGAAGGTGCGTGAAGCCGAGCGCGACCGCCAGTTCGACGAATTCAAGGATCGCGTCGGCGAAATCGTCAACGGCACCGTCAAGCGTGTCGAATACGGCAACGTCATCGTCGACCTCGGCCGCGGTGAAGGCATCATCCGCCGCGACGAAATGATCCCGCGCGAGAACGTGCGCTATGGCGATCGCGTCCGTGCATACGTATATGATGTTCGTCGCGAGCAGCGCGGTCCGCAGATCTTCCTATCGCGCACGCATCCGCAGTTCATGGTGAAGCTCTTCACCATGGAAGTGCCCGAGATCTACGACGGCATCATCCAGGTGAAGTCGGTCGCCCGTGATCCGGGCTCGCGCGCCAAGATCGCGGTGATCTCGAACGACAGTTCGATCGATCCGGTCGGCGCCTGCGTCGGTATGCGCGGTTCGCGCGTCCAGGCCGTCGTCGGCGAACTCCAGGGTGAGAAGATCGACATCATCCCCTGGAGCCAGGACCCGGCAACCTTCGTCGTCAACGCCCTGCAGCCGGCGGAAGTGGCCAAGGTCGTTCTCGACGAGGACGCCGAGCGCATCGAAGTCGTCGTTCCCGACGAGCAGCTGTCGCTTGCGATCGGCCGCCGCGGCCAGAACGTCCGCCTCGCTTCGCAGCTGACCGGCTGGGACATCGATATCATGACGGAGGCCGAGGAATCGGAACGCCGTCAGAAGGAATTCAACGAGCGCACCAACCTGTTCATGGATTCGCTCGACGTCGACGAGATGGTCGGCCAGGTTCTGGCGTCGGAAGGCTTTGCCGCCGTCGAAGAACTTGCCTATGTCGATCTCGACGAAATCTCCTCGATCGACGGTTTCGACGAAGAGACGGCGCAGGAAATCCAGCAGCGCGCCCGCGAATTCCTCGAGCGTCTCGAAGCCGAGATGGACGAGAAGCGCAAGGCGCTCGGCGTTGAGGACGAGCTGCGCCAGATCGACGGCATGACCGCCCAGATGATGGTGGCGCTCGGCGAGGACGGCATCAAGACGATCGAGGATTTCGCCGGTTGTGCGGCCGACGATCTCGTCGGCTGGAGCGAACGCAAGAACGGCGAAACGAAGAAATTCGAAGGCCTGTTCTCGAAGTTCGACGTCTCGCGTGTCGAGGCCGAGCAGATGATCGTGCAGGCCCGCCTCGCGGCCGGCTGGATCACCGAAGAGGACCTGGCGAAGGGGACCGAAGAAGAGGTCACCGAAGCCGAACAGGAAGCATGATGACCGCGCATGAGCCGAACGTTCATCCCGAGGACGACGATCTTGCAGGGTATGACGTGAACGGACGCATGTGCATCGTGACGCGCGAAAGCGGATCGCCGGAAGAGCTGATCCGCTTCGTCGCGGCTCCCGACGGAACCGTCGTCGCCGACCTGAAGCGCGAGCTTCCGGGACGCGGCTGCTGGGTGAAGGCCGACCGGTCGCTGGTCGACAGGGCGGTGGCGAAAAAGCTGTTCGCCCGAGCGCTGAAAGCGGAAGTGAAGGCGGCGGACGATCTCGGCGCAAGCGTCGACCGGCTGCTGGCGGCGCAAGTGATGCAGATGATGAACATGGCGCGCAAGGCCGGCCAGTTCGTCAGCGGCGCATCGAAAGTGGATGCCGCGGTCAGAAGCGGAGCAGCCCTTGCGGTGTTCCACGCGACTGACGCGGCGGACGACGGCGTGAGGAAAATCGACCAGGCCCGCAAGGCCTGGCACCTCGGAATGGAGACCGAGGAGGAGATACCTTCCTACCGCTTCTTCTCGGAGAGCGAAATGGAAGGCCTGATGGGCCAGAATGCTTTTATCCATGCCGCAGTGCTTGCAGGGCAGGCGGGTGAGGGTGTAGTGAAGCGCGCAAAGATGCTCGAACAGTACCGTATTGGCGGTCAGTCCCGGGCAGCGGGCGGCGCTGGCCGGCAAAAACAATGAGGCGGTCACCGGCATCGGCCGGTCTCATTCTCATTGATCGACAGTATTTGAACGACAGGGTCTGATCTAGTCATCGCTCCCTGTCCGAAGGAACGGGAACGAATGACCGATAGTAACGACGACAAGACACTCAGCGTAACGGGCAAGAAGACGCTCACCCTGAAACCATCGGGGATGAGCCAGGGTACCGTTCGCCAGGATATGGGTCGGGGTCGCACCAAGGCGGTCGTGGTCGAGACCCGCAAGCGGCGCCCGATGCGCCCGGAAGACGAAAAGCCGATCACGCCTGCGGCCCCCGCAGCCCCGGTTCGCGCAGCCGAACCGGCGCCGGCACCTGCTCAGGCGCGTCCGCAGCAGTCGACGCCGGCTCCGCGGATTCACCAGCCCGGCGGCGGCCAAGGCAACCAGCGTCCGCAGCAGTCCTATCAGCAGCCGCGTCCGAACGATCGCCCGCGTCCTGTCGTGCTGAACCATCTGTCGCCTGAGGAAATGGATGCGCGCCGCCGTGCGCTCGCCGAATCCCAGGCGCGTGACGCCCAGGATGCGATCCGCCGCGCCGAGGAAGAAAAGCGCCGTGCCGCCGAAGAGGCTGTCCGCAAGGCAGCCGAGGCGGAGGAAGCCGCACGCCGAGCCGTCGAAGAGGCAGCCCGGCAGGCCGAAGCCGCCGCCGCTGCTGCCGCCGAGCCGGCTGCCACTGCGGCAGCGCCGGCACCCGCTACGGCCGAGGCTCGCCCGAACACGACGCCGCGCCCGGCAGCACCCGCGCCGGCAGCACGCCGGCCTGATGCCGACGGAGCAGCCGCTCGCCCGGCGCCCGGCGCGCCGGCTGGCATTCGGGGCCGTCGCAATGACGGCGACGAGGACGATCGTGGCGCTTCGCGCAGCGGTCCGGCGCGCGGCCGCGTCGTTCGCCCCGAACCCGCAAAGCCGGTGACGACCCGTCCGAAAACGGATGAGGAGCGCCGCCGCGGCAAGCTGACGATCACCACTGCCGATGTGGACGGCGAGGACGCCGGCCGCAGCCGTTCGCTTTCGGCGATGCGCCGCCGGCAGGAGAAGTTCCGCCGCAGCCAAATGCAGGAGACTCGGGAGAAGATTTCCCGCGAAGTCGTCCTGCCGGAGACCATCACCATTCAGGAACTGTCGCAGCGCATGTCCGAACGCGCCGTCGACGTCATCAAGTACCTGATGAAGGAAGGCCAGATGATGAAGCCGGGCGACGTCATCGACGCCGACCTTGCCGAGCTCATCGCCGGCGAATTCGGCCATACCGTCAAGCGTGTCTCTGAATCCGACGTCGAACTCGGCATCTTCGACATCGCCGACGTCGAAGGCGACCGCGTTTCGCGTCCGCCCGTCGTCACCATCATGGGCCACGTCGACCACGGCAAGACCTCGCTGCTCGACGCCATTCGCCATGCCAACGTTGTTGCCGGCGAAGCCGGCGGCATCACCCAGCATATCGGCGCCTATCAGGTGGAGCAGAACGGCCAGAAGATCACCTTCATCGACACCCCCGGCCACGCCGCCTTCACGGCGATGCGTGCCCGCGGCGCGCAGGCGACCGACATCGCGATCCTGGTCGTGGCAGCCGACGACAGCGTCATGCCGCAGACGATCGAATCGATCAATCACGCCAAGGCAGCCGGTGTTCCGATCATCGTGGCGATCAACAAGATCGACAAGCACGAAGCCGATCCGCAGAAGGTGCGCAACCAGCTTCTGCAGCACGAAGTCTTCGTGGAATCGATGGGCGGTGAAACGCTTGACGTCGAAGTCTCGGCCAAAACAGGCAAGAACCTCGACAAGCTGCTCGAAGCCGTTCTGCTGCAGGCGGAAATCCTTGACCTCAAGGCCAATCCGAACCGCACCGCGGAAGGTACCGTCATCGAAGCCCAGCTCGACCGCGGCCGCGGCTCGGTTGCCACGGTTCTCGTTCAGAACGGTACGCTGAAGCCGGGCCAGATCATCGTCGCAGGCGACGTCTGGGGCCGTGTGCGCGCCCTCGTCAACGACAAGGGCGAGCATATGAAGGACGCGCCGCCGGCGATGCCCGTCGAAGTGCTTGGCCTTTCCGGCACGCCGCAGGCGGGTGACAAGTTCGCGGTGGTCGACAGCGAGAGCCGCGCCCGCGAAATCTCGGAATACCGCCAGCGTCTTGCCCGCGACAAGGCGGCTGCCCGCCAGTCGGGCCAGCGCGGTTCGCTGGAACAGATGATGACGCAGATGCAGAGCACCGGCATCAAGGAGTTCCCGCTCGTCATCAAGGGCGACGTGCAGGGCTCGATCGAAGCGATTGCCGGCGCGCTGGAAAAGCTCGGCACCGACGAGGTCCGTGCCCGCATCGTCCATTCGGGCGCAGGCGGCATCACCGAGTCGGATATTTCGCTTGCCGAAGCCTCGAACGCGGCCATCATCGGCTTCAACGTTCGCGCCAATGCGCAGGCGCGCCAGTTCGCCGAACGCCAGGGCATCGAAATCCGCTACTACAACATCATCTACGATCTCGTGGATGACGTGAAGGCAGCGATGTCGGGCCTGCTGTCGCCGGAACGGCGCGAGACCTTTATCGGCAATGCCGAAATCCTGGAGGTGTTCAACATCACCAAGGTCGGCAAGGTCGCCGGTTGCCGCGTCGTCGAAGGCAAGGTCGAGCGCGGGGCGGGTGTGCGCCTCATCCGCAACGACGTCGTCGTTCACGAAGGCAAGCTCAAGACCCTCAAGCGCTTCAAGGACGAAGTCTCCGAAGTGCCGATGGGCCAGGAGTGCGGCATGGCCTTCGAAAACTACGAAGACATGCGCGTCGGCGACGTCATCGAGTGCTTCCGCGTCGAACATATCACACGCACGCTCTAATCCTCGGCGTTACAGTCGCTTCACAAAGCCATCCGCTCTCCGGCGGGTGGCTTTTCTACCTGCCGGCTTGACCTTTTCGGCCAAAAGAGTCATGGACGCTCTCCTTTGACGGGTTCGATTCCCAGCCGCATCGGCAAACAGAGATAACAATGACCAGACCAACATCCTCCGCGCCGTCGCAGCGCATGCTGCGCGTTGGCGAACAGGTCCGCGCCGCGATCACCCAGGTGCTGCAGCGCGGCGAAGTGCGCGACGACATCATCGAGGCGACCGTGATTTCAATTTCGGAAGTGCGCATGTCGCCGGACCTGAAGATCGCCACGGCTTACGTGACGCCGCTCGGCGTTTCCGACCACAGCATCGTCATCGAGGCTTTGAACCGCCACACGAAGTTCATCCGCGGCCGCCTCGGACCGCAGCTTCGGCAGATGAAATATATGCCGGAAGTGCGCTTCCGCGACGATACCAGCTTCGACAATTACAAGAAAATCGACGAGCTCTTGCGCTCGCCCGAAGTGAGCCGCGACCTCGACGGCGATAGCGACGAAAAATAACAGAAGAGACTGATGTCCAAACCACGCAAACCCAAGGGCCGGCCGATTTCCGGCTGGCTGATTCTCGACAAGCCGGTGGATTTCGGCTCGACGGAAGCCGTTTCCAAGATCAAGTGGCTCTACAAGGCGCAGAAGGCCGGCCATGCCGGCACGCTCGATCCGCTGGCCTCCGGCATGCTGCCGATCGCGCTCGGCGATGCGACCAAGACCGTTCCCTATGTGATGGACGGCCGCAAGATCTATGAATTCACGGTGAGCTGGGGCGAGGAGCGCGCCACCGACGATCTCGAAGGCGAGGTCACTGGGAGTTCGGACGAGCGCCCGAGCGAACAGCACATCCGCGACATCCTGCCCAAATATATCGGCACCATCAGCCAGGTGCCGCCGCAGTTTTCCGCCATCAAGATAGCGGGAGAACGCGCCTATGACCTGGCGCGCGATGGCGAAGCCGTGGAGATCCCCTCGCGCGAAGTGGAGATCTTCCGGCTGACCCTGCTTGCCTGCCCGGACGCCAATACCGCACATTTCGAAGTGGAATGCGGCAAGGGCACCTATGTCAGAGCGCTCGCCCGCGATTTCGGCCGTGAGCTCGGCTGCTATGGCCATATATCCGGGCTGCGGCGCACCTTCGTCGCGCCCTTTTCGGAAGAGGCCATGGTGCCGCTCGCAAACCTCGTGGCGCTGGAATCGATCGAGGATATGGATGAGCGGCTCGCCGCCCTTGATGCGCTCCTGATCGACACCTGCGAAGCATTGTCGGCCCTGCCCCATCTCGTCATCAACGACGACCAGGCGCACCGGCTGAAGATGGGCAATCCGATCCTGGTGCGCGGCCGCGATGCGCCGATTGCCGAAAGCGAAGCCTATGCGACGGCACGCGGCAGGCTGATCGCGATCGGCGAAATCGGCCAGGGCGAGTTTCGACCGAAGCGGGTTTTCGCCTGAGTCCGTACCACTGACGATTGTCAAGCGGTAGCGATGCGATATCCTTGCCCTTGGGCCATGGCGGCCCGAGGGGAAAACCATGCGTAGAATTGCGAAAGTCCTGACGTTCTTTTCGTTATTCCTGATCATTGCCGGCGCCCAAGCCACCGAACGATGGGCCGAGCTTCCCGCCTTTCCTTCAATGCCGACGCCGAAGACCAGCGGCATGGCCGATGTGAACGACATCAAGATGTATTACGCCGAATATGGTGAAGGCGATCCGATCCTCTTCATCCATGGCGGTCTTGGAAATGCCGACGTCTGGGGGCATCAGGTGGCGGAGTTTGCCAGGGATCATCTGGTCATCGTCGCCGACAGCCGCGGTCACGGCCGGTCGACACGCAGCGGGCAGCCTTTCGGCTACGATCTGATGACCTCGGACTACGTTGCCCTTCTCCACTATCTGAAGATCGACAAGGTGACGCTCGTGGGGTGGTCGGACGGCGGCATCATCGGCATCGACATGGCGATGAACCATCCGGAAAAGGTGATCCGCGTCATTGCCCAGGCGGCCAACGTGACGACTGATGGCGTCAAGGACGACGCTCTGACCAACAAGACCTTCAAAGAATACATCAACGTCGCCGGCGACCAGTACAGGAAGCTTTCGCCGACGCCGAACGACTACGATACCGTCTACACGCAGATCTCCAAGATGTGGGCGACCCAGCCGACCTGGACAGCCGCCGATCTTGCGAAGATCTCGGTTCCGATCACGCTTGCGATCGGCGATCACGATGAAGCGGTCAAGCTCGATCATACGGAGATGATGGCAAAGGAGATTCCGGACGCCAAACTCGTGATTCTTAGGGATGTGAGCCATTTCGCCATGCTGCAGGATGCTGAGGGTTATAACGGGATGATCCGGGATGCGATGGCGAGCCATTAAGGCCGCCAGAATACTCCCTCTTTCCATCGCTGCATATTTGGTTTATAGGCAGCGCCAGCGTCAGGTCCGCCTGCTCGCATTCACGGCCAAAGCTGGACGGCATCCCGGCTTTTGGCGACCTCTTCTCCTCTCATAGAAAGGAACATCCGATGTCGATCACTGCTGAGCGCAAGGCTGCGCTGATCAAGGAATATGCAACCGCCGAAGGCGATACCGGTTCTCCGGAAGTTCAGGTTGCGATCCTGACAGAACGCATCAACAACCTGACCGAACACTTCAAGGACCACAAGAAGGATAACCATTCCCGCCGTGGCCTGCTGACGATGGTTTCGAGCCGCCGCTCGCTTCTTGATTATCTCAAGAAGAAGGATGAAGGCCGCTATTCCAAGCTGATCAACAGCCTGGGTATCCGCCGCTAAAATTGTCCGGCGGGCGCTTTTAAGCGTCCGCCGGATCTGTTTCGGGACGATGTTCCGATGAAATGTTCCGCCCGCGCCCTATCTCAAGCGGTGGAACGACCGGCAGACCCGGATGGGCCGGTTCTGCCAAACCAACCGCTGACCTGTCATGGGGCAGGATTGCCGGATGCTTTCGGCCAGAGCTTTTCGAGGCTTTGGCCCAGTTTCTCAGAAAACTTATGTTTTCGGGAAACTGAGGTTTCCACCGAGGACCTGGAATGAAAAGCCTCCCGTTGTCTTGCCCGTGATACGTCACATTGATTGCGGTCGACTGTGCGCTGCGCCCTGATATCGGCGATGGCGCGTGCTCCCGCATTGAAGGACAAGATATGTTTGATACACACACCGTGGAAATCGAGTGGGCCGGCCGCCCGCTGAAGCTCGAAACCGGCAAGATCGCCCGTCAGGCCGACGGCGCGGTTCTCGCCACCTACGGCGAAACCGTCGTTCTCGCCACCGTCGTTTCGGCCAAGGCGCCGAAGCCCGGCCAGGACTTCTTTCCGCTCACCGTCAACTACCAGGAAAAGACCTACGCAGCCGGCAAGATCCCCGGCGGCTATTTCAAGCGCGAAGGCCGTCCGAGCGAGAACGAAACGCTCGTTTCCCGCCTGATCGACCGCCCGATCCGCCCGCTCTTCCCGGAAGGCTACAAGAACGACACGCAGGTCGTCGTCACCGTCGTCCAGCACGACCTTGAAAACAATCCCGACATCCTGTCCATGATCGCCTCTTCGGCGGCGCTGACGCTTTCCGGCGTTCCCTTCATGGGCCCGGTCGGCGGCGCACGCGTCGGCTACATCAATGGCGAATATGTTCTCAACCCGCATCTCGACGAGATGGATGAGTCGAGCCTCGACCTCGTCGTCGCCGGCACCTACGACGCCGTGCTGATGGTCGAGTCCGAAGCCAAGGAACTGCCCGAAGACGTCATGCTCGGCGCCGTCATGTTCGGCCACAAGGGCTTCCAGCCGGTTCTCGACGCGATCATCAAGCTCGCCGAAGTCGCTGCCAAGGAGCCCCGCGACTTCCAGCCGGAAGACTATTCCGAGCTCGAAGGCGAGATGCTGAAGCATTTCGAGGCCGAACTCCGCGAAGCTTACAAGATCACCCAGAAGGCCGACCGCTACGCCGCGGTCGACGCCGTCAAGGCAAAGGTCAAGGCGCATTTCCTCCCCGAGGAAGGCGAAGCCAAGTATACGGCCGAAGAAGTCGGCGCGATCTTCAAGCACCTGCAGGCCAAGATCGTCCGCTGGAACATCCTCGACACCAAGAGCCGCATCGACGGCCGCGACCTTGAAACCGTTCGTCCGATCGTTTCGGAAGTCGGCCTTCTGCCGCGCACGCACGGTTCGGCGCTCTTCACGCGCGGCGAAACGCAGGCGATCGTGGTGGCCACGCTCGGCACCGGCGAAGACGAGCAGTATGTCGACAGCCTGACCGGCATGTACAAGGAGCGCTTCCTGCTCCATTACAACTTCCCCCCCTTCTCGGTTGGTGAGACCGGCCGCATGGGTTCCCCGGGTCGCCGCGAGATCGGTCACGGCAAGCTCGCATGGCGTGCGATCCGTCCGATGCTGCCGTCGGCGGAGCAGTTCCCCTACACGCTGCGCGTCGTTTCCGAGATCACCGAATCCAACGGCTCGTCCTCGATGGCAACCGTCTGCGGCACGTCGCTGGCGCTGATGGATGCAGGTGTCCCGCTCGCAAAACCGGTTGCCGGCATCGCCATGGGCCTGATCCTCGAAGGCGATCGCTTCGCCGTCCTCTCCGACATTCTCGGTGACGAAGACCACCTCGGCGACATGGACTTCAAGGTTGCCGGTACGGCCGATGGCATCACTTCGCTGCAGATGGACATCAAGATCGCCGGCATCACCGAAGAGATCATGAAGGTTGCTCTCGGCCAGGCCAAGGGCGGTCGCGCCCATATCCTCGGTGAAATGGCCAAGGCCATCACCGAAAGCCGCGGCCAGCTCGGCGAATTCGCTCCGCGCATCGAAGTCATGAACATCCCGGTCGACAAGATCCGCGAAGTCATCGGCTCCGGCGGCAAGGTCATCCGCGAAATCGTCGAGAAGACCGGCGCGAAGATCAACATCGAGGACGACGGCACCGTTAAGATCGCCTCCTCTTCCGGCAAGGAAATCGAAGCGGCCCGCAAGTGGATCCATTCGATCGTCGCCGAGCCTGAAATCGGCCAGATCTACGAAGGCACTGTCGTCAAGACCGCCGACTTCGGCGCCTTCGTCAATTTCTTCGGCGCCCGCGACGGCCTCGTCCACATCTCGCAGCTCGCTTCCGAGCGCGTCGCCAAGACGACCGACGTCGTCAAGGAAGGCGACAAGGTTTGGGTCAAGCTGCTCGGCTTCGACGAACGCGGCAAGGTTCGCCTGTCGATGAAGGTCGTCGATCAGGCCACCGGCCAGGAGATCCCGAACGAGAAGAAGAAGGAAGAAGCGGCCGAATAAGCCGCGTCTCCCAGATTGAATTCCGGGCGCGGGAATCTTCCGCGCCCTTTTTGTATGCTGGTTCTGCGCATGTCGTGGGCGCAAAACCGCTGCACAATTTTGCGCGACATGCTTTAACGAGACGAGACCCATGAGCCGCGAGACGCTGAAGACCCTGTTCCATCCTTTTGCCAGCGGCACAGTCGAGGCGCCCGGCGAGGGCGAGCGTGTGCTCTTTCTCGGCGCCGAGGCAGGCTTTCAGCTGCCCGAAGGCTTTGCCGCCTCGCTCAGCGCCGTTCAGGGCTTCCGGCCGCTCTACCGGCAGCTTCTGGCGCAGCGGATTGATGCCAAGCCGGAGATCGACGGCGAGGATTATGACGCGGCCCTCGTGCTGTGCACCAAGCACAAGGGCGAGAACGAAGCCAATCTGGCCGCGGCGCTCGCCCGCACGCGGCCAGGCGGCCTGATCCTCGTTGCCGGAGCGAAGGAAGACGGCATCCAGCCGCTGCGCAAGCGCCTGGAAGGGTTCGGCCTCGCCATCGACCATATGCCGAAATATCACGGCGTCGCCTTCTGGTTCGGCCGGCCGGCCGATGCCGGCGAGATCGTTTCCAAGCTGGCGAAAGCGCCGGTGCGCGTCGACGACCGCTTCCATGCGACAGCCGGCATGTTCTCGCATGACCGGGTCGATGCCGGATCGGAGCTGCTCGCTTCGCGCCTGCCGCAGGATTTTACCGGCGACGTCGCCGATTTCGGCGCGGGATGGGGTTATCTCTCTGTCGAGATGGCGCAGAGATCGCGCGGACTGGGACGCCTTGACCTCTACGAGGCCAATCACGCGGCCCTGGAGGCGGCGCGGGACAATATGGCGGAGAACTGCCCGAACGCGCCTGCGCGCTTCTTCTGGCATGATCTGGCGAGCGAGCCGGTCAAGGACAAATACGACCTCGTCATCATGAACCCGCCCTTCCACGAGGGCCACGCCGCCGAGCCGTCGCTCGGCCAGGCGATGATCAAGACCGCCGCAACCGCGCTTCGCGGCGGCGGCCGGCTGATGCTCGTCGCCAATCGCGGCCTGCCCTACGAGTCGGTTCTTGCCGCAGAATTCAGGGAAAGCGGCGAAACCTGCCGCAACGCGCGCTTCAAGGTTCTCTGGGCGAAGAAATAAGGCTCAGGCGGCTTCGATTTCCTTGCGGGCCGCACTTGCAAGGAAAGCCGAGCGGGTCAAGCCACGTTCTTTCGCGGCCTTGTCGATCGCATCAAGCATGCCTTTGTCGAAGGTGACATTGGCTCGAACTGTGCGCGTCGTGTCTTCGATAAAGGGAACACGTGTCAGAAAGGCCCCCGCGGTCAGTTGCTCGCGGATATCTTGCCGAGAGCTGATCTCGTCGTATGAGGAGGGCATCGGCAGAGTTTCATCCTCCGCCCAGAGGCGAAGTGCTTCGATGGCATGCGCAGTCAGGTCTTCTTCCACATCGGCTGCGGAGAATACCGCCGGCAGATCTGGAAAGCTGATACCAAAAGCGCTGTCTCTGTCCTTATGCACGATGGCGATGAAATATCTCATGATTTGTCACTCACACTCCATCCGGCCTGCTTGGCAATGGCAAGCGCGGTGCCGGTCGGCAAATCCTTCTTCGGGTGGGGAACGATGATGGTCTCAGTGCCTCTACGAAGCTTGTGGTGCGAGCCTTTGATCGAAACAACTTCAAAGCCCTCGCGCTTCAAATCTTTTGACTATTTCGCTCCACGGACGCCCCAAATCCCTTTTCAATCTAAATCTTATGGCTGAAAACAGCAAGGCCATGCGCATTATGATGCGCATGGCCGTTTAGAACGTCGGAAAAGAGTTCTACTCGACGTCAGCCCTGCACAGCGTATCCAGCGTCGGCATCGAGGTGACGTTAAAACCGGCGTCGACGAAGTGGATCTCGCCGGTGACGCCGGCGGAAAGGTCCGAAAGCAGGTAGAGCGCCGAATTGCCGACCTGATCGATGGTCACGGTCTTGCGCAGCGGCGCATTGCGCTGGTTCCAGGAGAGGATCGCGCGCGCATCGGAGATGCCGGCGCCGGCAAGCGTGCGGATCGGGCCGGCGGAGATGGCGTTGACGCGGATGCCGCGCGGGCCGTAATCGGCGGCGAGATAACGCACCGAAGCCTCGAGCGCCGCCTTGGCGACACCCATGACATTGTAATTCGGAATGACGCGCGTCGAGCCGTTATAGGTCAGTGTCAGCATCGCGCCACTGCCTTCCATCAGCGGTGCGCAGCGCTTGGCGATCTCGGTGAAGGAGAAGCAGGAGATGACCATGGTGCGGCTGAAATTCTCCCGCGTCGTATCGGCGTAGAGGCCCTTCAGCTCGTTCTTGTCGGAGAAGCCGATGGCATGGACGATAAAATCGAGCTTGCCCCAGCGCTCGCCGAGCGAGTCGACTACAGCGTCGACCGAGGCGATGTCCTCGACGTCGCAGGGGAGCACGAAATCCGAGCCGACTTCGGCGGCAAGCGGCTTGACGCGCTTGCCGAGCGCATCGCCCTGATAGGTGAAGGCGAGGTCCGCACCCTGTGCGGCGAGGGCCTTCGAAATTCCCCAGGCGATCGAGTGGTTGTTTGCGACGCCCATGATGAGGCCGCGCTTACCCTGCATGATTCCAGTCATATTATTATCCGTTATGGCGCTGGAAGACGAGCGTGGCGTTCGTCCCGCCGAAGCCGAAGGAATTGGAGAGAGCGATATCGATCTTCGCATCCTCGATACGCTTGCGCACGATCGGCACGCCTTCGAATTCGGGATCGAGCTCGGTGATATGGGCGCTTTCGCCGATGAAACCTTGCTGCATCATCAGCAGGGAATAGATCGATTCCTGCACGCCGGCCGCACCGAGCGAATGGCCGGTCAGCGACTTGGTCGACTGGATATGCGGGATCTTGGTGCCGAACACCTCGCGGATGGCGCCGATTTCCTTGCTGTCGCCGACCGGCGTCGACGTGCCGTGGGTGTTGATATAGTCGACATCGCCTTTGACGGTGGAAAGCGCCTGGCGCATGCAGCGGATAGCGCCCTCGCCCGAGGGAGCGACCATGTCGTAACCATCAGAGGTGGCGCCGTAGCCGACGATTTCGGCGTAGATTTTGGCGCCGCGAGCCTTGGCGTGCTCCAGCTCCTCCAGCACCAGCACGCCGGCGCCGCCGGCGATGACGAAGCCGTCGCGGTTGACGTCATAGGCGCGCGAGGCGGTATCGGGCGTGTCGTTGTACTTGGAGGACATCGCGCCCATGGCGTCGAAGAGATTGGACATCGTCCAGTCGAGATCTTCGTGGCCGCCGGCAAACATCATGTCCTGCTTGCCCCACTGGATCATTTCAGCGGCGTTGCCGATGCAATGGGCAGAGGTCGAGCAGGCCGACGAGATCGAATAATTGACGCCGTGGATCTTGAACCAGGTGGCGAGTGTGGCCGACGCGGTGGAGGACATCGCCTTCGGCACGGCGAAGGGACCAATGCGCTTCGGGCTATTGTTCTTGACGGTGATCTCGGCCGCCTCGATGAGCGTGCGGGTTGACGGTCCGCCGGATCCCATGATGATGCCGGCGCGTTCGTTCTGGGCGTAGTCCTTCTCTTCCAGACCGGAATCGGCGATCGCCTGCTTCATGGCGACATGGTTCCAGGCGCCGCCCTGCGACAGGAAGCGCATGGCGCGGCGATCGACCAGTTCCGCAAGCTCCGTCTGGCCGAGCTTGGGGCTGCCCCAGACCTGGCATTTGAAGCCGTGTTCGGCGAAATCGTTGGAAAAGGAGATACCCGACTTTGCCTGGCGCAAGGATTCGGTGACTTCGGCCGCATCGCTTCCGATCGAGGAAACGATACCCAGACCCGTGACAACTACCCGTCTCATCTGATCAAACCTTTGTTGTTTTCGTCAGCCGCTCGAAATGCGGTTTCAGGCGGTCTTGTCTTTCGATAGACCGACGCGAAGGTCGGACGCCTGGTATATGGTCTCGCCATCCGCCTTCAGCCAGCCGTCGGCCGTGCCGAGCACAAGGCGACCGCGCATGACGCGCTTGAAGTCGATGCCGTATTCGATCAGCTTCGTATGCGGCCGGACCATGCCCTTGAATTTCACTTCGCCGGTTGAAAGCGCCATGCCCCGACCTTCCTCGCCGAGCCAGCCCAGGAAGAAACCGGTCAGCTGCCACATGCCGTCGAGGCCGAGGCAGCCCGGCATGATCGGATTGCCTTCGAAATGGCAGGGAAAGTACCAGTCGTCGGGGCGCACGTCGTATTCGGCCCTGAGATAGCCCTTGTCGAAGGCGCCGCCCGTTTCGGAAATGTCGGTGATGCGGTGAACCATCAGCATGGGCGGCAGCGGCAGCTGCGCATTGCCGGGTCCGAACAGCTCGCCATGGGCGCAAGCGATGAGTTCTTCATACGAGAAGCTGGACTGTCTGGTGGTCATAAAATTTCTTTTTCCCCCCGCGTGAAGCCGATGGATGTGAACGTGTAGTCCAAGTTCTTCAGAAAATGAAGCACAAGCAAGGCAGCTTCATTCATCGGCTTGGACCAGGCTTACGCCATTATTTGGTGGTCGCATACAGGAAGGCCAGAGCTGCGACCAGACCTATTTGCATCAAAAGCCCGTTTTTGCCGCGTTTATCAGGCTCTTGTCCCCACTGAACTATTGAAAGGCTCCGATGCAAAAGTTATACCGCTTGAAGAAACATGATTGCTTTATGCAGGAATAATCGGAGTTCGTGTTGATGACGGGTGCACTCCCGATCGCAATAGAGGTAAGGCTGCGCGGCGCGGGCCTGCGCCCTACACGCCAGCGCGTCGCGCTCGGCGACCTCCTGTTTGCCAAGGGCGACCGGCATTTGACCGTCGAGGAACTGCATGAGGAGGCGGTTGCCGCCGGCGTGCCGGTTTCGCTGGCGACCGTCTACAACACGCTGCACCAGTTCACCGAAGCCGGTCTCATCCGCGTTCTCGCCGTCGAGAGCGCCAAGACCTATTTCGACACCAATGTTTCCGACCACCACCATTTCTTCATCGAAGGCCACAACAAGGTGCTCGACATTCCCGTCAGCAACCTGACGATCGGCAATCTGCCGGAGCCGCCCGAAGGCATGGAGATCGCCCATGTCGACGTGGTGATCCGGCTGCGGGCCAAGCAGGGCTGACGGCGCCCAAAAGGCTCACATCACATCGTCGGGATGCCGCCCGGGTTTGTGCTTGTAGATCGGGAAGGTCCAGCCGAACCACAGCGCGCCGCCGCGAACGGCAAAGGCCGCCACAACGCCGCAGCCCGAGGCGAGATAGAGCGGCATTCCCAGCGCATTGGCGAGCGTAAACACGCCGGCGCCGATCAGCGCCGCCGTCACATAGATTTCCGGCCGCAACAGCACCGAAGGCTCGTTTGCCATCAGATCGCGCAGGATGCCGCCGAAGGTCGCCGTCAATGTGCCGGTGACGATCGCGATGGTCGGGGAGCCGGTGGCGGCAAGTCCCTTGGCGGCACCGAGAACACAATAGGCGGCAAGGCCGATCGCATCCAGCCAGATCAGCAGGCGATAGCGCGATTCCAGCAGATGGGCGGTGAAGAAGACGATGACGCCCATGATGCAGCAGACGAGGATATAAGCGGGGTTCAGCACCCAGAAGACCGGCACGCGGCCGAGCACGATGTCACGCACGGTGCCGCCGCCGGTTCCCGTCACCATGGCGAAAAACAGAAAGCCGATCAGATCGAGCTGCTTGCGCGAGGCGGCGAGCGCGCCTGTCGCGGCAAACAGCGCAATGCCGGCATAATCGAGATAGACGAGCAAGGACATGCGGACCCCGGAACCGGCGAACAGTTTCCGGAAAGAACCATGGCGGCAAGGGCGGCGCAAGGCGGCGCGGCCATAAAGCAACGGTCTTTATTCGATGCATGTTGTTATCCCAAACCGCCGCACAGGTTCGGGCAACATGCATAGGCTTCAGAGCCTTTGTCCAAAAGAGGAAAGCCCGTGAAAACGCTGGTGCTCGCCGTTCTCAATATCGTCCTGCTGCTCGCCATGCCGGTTGGCGCGCTTGCCCAGCAATCGCTGATCTCCGACCCCGAGATCTACGAGAAGAAGCATTTCCAGGAACAGTGCAAGGCGGCCGAATTTGCCGACGGCTTCGTTATCAGGCAGGACATCAACAATGACGGGCTGATCGACGCCGTGGTCAATGAGGGCCAACTGACCTGCGACGGGCAGAAGGGGCCGCAATGCAACGACGACGGCTGCACCTATAATTTCTATCTGCAGGTTGCCGAAGGCGGTTATTTCATGATCGCGACGGCGCAGATCTATGGCTACGACTTTGTCCAGCGCTTCGGCAACATGGTGCTGGCGATGAAGATGCATCCGCGTTTCTGCGACCGCACCGAAGGCGATCCCTGCATCGTGACCGCGCGTGTGCGCGGCGCGAAATTCGTCACCATCTCGAAGAAATAGGCTTAACGCGGATAGAACTCCGACGTCCGGCCGGCGAGATAGTAGCCGATGAGGCCGTACCATTCGCGGATCGCCGTCGCCATATTCTGGGCATTGAGGTTCGGCTGAGTGAAATCCAAGGTCAGCCGAACCTGCCCGTCGGTACGATAGTCGGTCGGCCAGGGCACGATGTCGATGCCGAGCTTGCGGAAGATGCCGACGGAACGCGGCATATGGAAGCCCGAGGTGATCAGCAGGCAATGGGAAAGGCCCTGGCCTGCGAGGAATTCCCTGGTGTTGACGGCATTTTCGAAGGTCGTGCGCGATTGCCGCTCCTCGATCAGGCGATCCCTGCCGATGCCGAACAGTGGAAAGAAACGCTCGGATGCCGCCGCATCGCCTTCGTAAATGCCCGAAATGGAGCCGTCGCCGCCCGACACGAGAATGCGCGACTGCGGAAATTTCTGCGCGAGCCGCAAGGCTTCGACGAAGCGGTCGGCGCCGGCGTTGAATTCGATGCCGTGGCGGGCCGTGTTCACCTCGTTTTCGAAGGCGCCGCCGAGCACGATCATGCATTGCAGGCTCTGCGGATCGGCGACGGGTTTTGGAAACCGCTGCTCGAGGCCCTGCATCATGAGGTTGCCGGCGGTGGTGTAGAGCGTGACGAAGAGGATGAGCGCGCTAGCCGTTGCAGCAAGAATACTTAAGGCACGCCAGCGCAGCAGCTCGGCGATGAGGGCGAAGAAGACGAGCAGGAATGCCAGCGACAGCGGCTGGGCAAAAATCCAGACGAGCTTCGAAATCAGGAACACGATCTACTCCTTGAGGACGGACAGCGATCTTCCTATCCGATTCGAGGGTAACAGGAATGCGACGCTTCTATTTGCCGCGCACTGCGGCCGAGCGGTGCGAAGCAAGCTTCTGGTTGAAGCGCCGCTGAAGCGGCCGGGGAATGAACATGGCGACAAGCGCCAGCGCCATGGCAAAGATGGAGACCAGCCACAAGGCATGGGCACCGGTCAACCGCGTCAGGACCGCACCGGCGATCGCGCCGAGCACCATGCCGCCCCAGGGCACGATCTGGATCGTCCATTCGACACGGCGATCGCCGATGATCCAGCGGCCGATGCCGCGGCCGAAGCGCGACAGGGCGCCGGTGACATAGGTCAGCCCGATCGGCAGGCCTTCGATATGCTCGACAGCGGCGTTCACCATGCCCATGGAAAAGACGATCAGGTAGAAGCTCGCGAGCATCATGCTCTGCCATGTCGTCATCGATGCGAGCGCCAGGACGAGGCCGACGCAGCCGAGCACGACGAATATTCGGCGCTCGGAGACATGGGCGATGACGATGCCGGCCGCATTGCCGAGCACAAAAACGACAATGGCGGAGATCAGCACCGCCGCGTGAAAGAGATTGCCCTCACTCAAGGCGAGCGCCGCCCGCGTCGTATTGCCGGTCATAAAGGAGACGAAATCGCCGGTCAGCAGCAGCCCGGTCGCATCGGTCATGCCGGCAAGAAACGAAATCGAGGCGACGAGGGCGATCCCGGTGACGGTTCGTCGTGTACGAATGATGCGGCGGCGTCTTGCTCTGGTCATTGCGGGTCCTGAAGCCGAATCGCTGAGTTTCCGGAAGAAGGATAAATCCTCTTCATTGAGGAATTGGCAAAGAGGGATTGAAAGTGGTTGGGCGGGACTTGAGCAGAGCGATATTTTCCGCCATAAAACGGCGTCGCTTCAGACCGAAGCTCCGTAAGCGTTTACGTCAATCAACGCGCAACCCGCCGATCGGCGCTGCGCTGTTTGTTCTGATCGACATCTTACGGAGACAAAAAATGCCCAAAGGCAAACTCCCGAAACGCTATAATGCCATCGTCATGCCGCTCATGCTGTCGCTGCTGATGACCTCAGTCGTCTCGGCGATCAGCATCCTCAGAGCACAAGGCCTGACCGCAGCCGCCCTTGCCATGTGGCCGTCCGCATGGGCGCTCTCCTGGGCGATCGCCTTTCCCGTGCTGCTGTTGGTGCTTCCAGTGGTGAGGCGGGTGACGGCGGCCATTGTCGAGACTTAAGCGAGGCGCCGGTGGGCTGTGGGGGCGGCCTACCGGTGTTGAGGGGACGGCTAGAGTCGTTTCTTTGCAAATGCCTCGCGCATATCAATTCAGGTTATCGAGGCGACTGAAACCAGATTCGGTTGGATCAATCTCTTGCTGGCAAACGCCCTGCCGGAATGCGATTTCAGGTAGGTTTCGAATTCAAGCGCTTTGTACTTTTCGGGAAAGGCGCAATACCAGAGCAAATTCCAAGGCGCGAATTTGGCGGTGTGGGCGGATTTTCCAGCATTGTGAGCCGTAAGGCGCTGTTTCAGGTCTGCAGTAGACCCGGTGTATTCCTGATCGGGAAATCGATGCTGCGGAGAATATAGACGTACCACATCAGCGTTTCAGCCCGTCGTCGCCCTTCGGGCTATGCCGGGCACTGCTTCGGCCTAACGGTTTCTCGCGGCTGCGCCACGCGAAGCCCGTAAGGGCGAAGCGTGGTGGAGCTAAGCGGGATCGAACCGCTGACCTCTTGCATGCCATGCAATGGGTCATACTTTCCGGGTGTTTCCGCTTCTTTCCTGTGGTAGCCATAACCCCTTTCATTGCAACGAAAATCTAGTATTATCGTTCCATTGATTTCCGCTTGTTTCCCTTCTCGTGCTTCCCAGGTGTTTCCCCGGTATTTCCAATGGCAAAAAAAGAACAGACCATTAATTCGGCGATAACTTCAGAAATCACCCTCAACCTCATCAAGAGAATTAAACCGGGTGAGTCTGAATATTTCGTGTCAGATACGAGCGTTTCAGGTTTCGTTATTCGCGTCCGGCCAACCGGCGGAATGTCGTACTATTACATTTACCGGTACGGAAGCGGCCGCAAAGCGCCTACGCGCAAATGCTCGATTGGCAGCATTAACAAGGTAACACCGGATGAGGCTCGGAAGGTGGCAAGAAGATATGCTGCCGAAGTCGTCAACGGGGGTGATCCGGCGAAGGCTAAGAGCGCCGACAAGGCGGCTCCAACGTTCGACACGCTGAAGGAATCGTTCCTTGATTCGGTCGACGCAAAGCATAAAAGCACGACTTACGGCCTCTACTCGCACTGGCTCGGGCTTGCATCCCCGACGCTCGGTAGAAAGAAGGCGAAGGACGTAGACGCGGGCGATATCGAAAAGCTTCACGTTGGGATGAAAGAAAAAGCCACCACAGCGAACCGGGTGCTCTCAACAATCAGCTCGATGTATACCTGGGGGATGAGCGTCAAGGAGATTCCGAAGATGGACAATCCTTGCGGCGGTATCAAAAAGTACGCTGAGGACTCCCGCGAACGCTACCTTACGAACGAGGAACTATCACGGCTTGGCGATGCGGTCCGAGAAGCGGAAACGGACGGAATTCCCTGGGACCCTGACCCGGAAAAAAAAGTAAAACATGCTCCGAAGCCGGAAAATAGGCGCATCACCATCGACAAGTTTTCCGCTGCCGCCATTCGGCTGTTTATCCTGACGGGCGCACGGCGCGGGGAAATTCTCAAGCTGAAGTGGTCGAACGTCGACCTCGAAAGGAGTCTACTCTTTCTCGACGACAGCAAAACCCGCAAGAAGACCATCATTCTCAATAGCCCCGCTCAATATATTCTCCATGAGCTTCCGAAGATGGGAATTTATGTCATTCCAGGCGAGCCGAAGACTTTGCCTGATGGCACGGTTCAGGAACGTCCTCGATCCGATTTGAAGCGCCCATGGCACCACGTCCGAAAGCGAGCGGGTTTGGACGCCAGTGCGGATGATCCCAATGTGCGAGTTCGCATCCACGATTTGCGGCATACTCATGCCTCCGTGGGGGTCGAGGCAAACTTAAGCCTTCAGATTATTGGTAAGCTCCTGGGTCACACCCAAGCAAAGACCACCGAGCGATATGCTCATCTAGCAGACGATCCGAAGCGCCGCGCTTCTGATTTGATCGGATCCAAAATTGTTGACGCCATGGGGGATCGACCACGCCGCCAGAACGTCCAACCGTTGCGATCAGAAAAGACCTGATCGCAATCCTACTGCAGGGATAGGGCAACGGTCCGACAAGCCGGAAAGCATCACCGGCTTCCCTGCGGCCATCCTGGTGTGTCGCAAGGTGTGCGATGGGATTTCGATTAGTCCGACAACTGTCACAAGAGCAGAATGAGCTTGTTGATGATGTATTCGAGGGAAAGATTACACCGAACTACGCTGAAGCAATGTCGATTGATATGGGTCACGGCCCTATAGCTGAGGAGATCGACTACAAACGCTATCAAGTAGGCAGCATGCCAGCTTGGACCTTGGCGATGTCCATAGCGTGGATTCTTTGGCGCGATATCGAACGGGTCACTCTGTTGCACGATCCGTACCGGGAGAATAATTTTCGTTGGGAGGCTCTTAAAATTAGTGCTCCGCGAAAAGCAACGAAGCCGGGTGGCTTTCCATTGCCCCCCGTCGTGAGAATAGTCTACGAACTCAAGAGACTTAAGCCAGCAAGCTTTTCTTCCCTCGCAGAATCGTCAATTTCCGATAGCGTCCGTGATACTCCTCTGCGGTGCAAAAACCATCGCGAGGCGAAAACTTTGCTCTGGGATAAACTCATCTTGGGGGAAATAACCGCTACCGCCCTAGATGCCACAACCGGGAAGTTCAAACACGTCGAGCCTCGTCAGTGGACTCACCTTGACTTCGGCCGGAATGCGAATGCTCGGCATATGCTCAACTCGGACGGTACTACGCAGATAAAGGATGTTCACTTATTACGAGTTGACGTTCAGAGTCTCTGGCCAGAGGTCAATACGGCCCGTGCGGAACCCCCTATGGTAATTCCGAAAGGAAAGCGTGGCCCCAAGGCGAAATACGATAGCGAACTATTCATCGCGGAAGCGATTAGGTTCATTGATTATAATGGCGGTTTCGGTCCAGCTGATGACCCACAATTCACGCGAGCTACCGTAGCCAGACATATGGCTCAATGGTGTTCGGATCGCTGGGATGACAGTGGACCAGAGGAAACCTGGCGAAAGAAGCACCTTAAAATTGCTGTCGAGCGGTACGAGCGGGGTGGGTCGCTAATTAATTAGCGACCGAATAGGACCTTTAGCGTCCGACAAGCATTGCAAGGTCTGCCATTGTTTCCTTCAGCCAAACACGGTGTCTGGCGATACGAAAGGAAACGACATGGCCGATACGACAGCTGGAACGATTTCGAAGCGCCCAAAGCTTCGCACTGAGCAAGCAGGTAATTATACCGGCTTCGCTGCCTCCACCCTTGAAAAGATGCGCCTCACAGGGGCTGGCCCGACGTACATTAAGGTCGGCAAGGTTGTTGTCTATGACCCTGATGATTTGGATCAGTGGCTTGCAATGCATCGTCGCCTCTCGACCTCGGTCGCAGCGTGAGGGATTTCTTTGAGCGCAGTTCTTGATTTCGCCGATAGCCGCCTTGGAAGCTGGCGAAACGGTCACCCAGAATTTGGCGATAACGTCGTGGCCGTCGTCTCGTGGCGCGGCAAAAACACGGCGTATCTCTTCGCTCGCGACTTTTGGTGGGAATTCATCAAATGGGTTTCCGACCTTCGAGACAACGAAGGCGACAGTCGTCTTCGGCTGTTTGATGAGGACGATGAGGCCATCATCACGGCGCAGTCGTATCTGGAAAGCGAAGATGAACACCTTGAACGCATCGGCTGCCGCATCAGCGAGATCACCGAATGGCCTGTTGCATAGCCTGGAATAATGCGGCTGGACACATAGCCTGATCTAAACCTCCCATTAACAATCCGGCAATTTTGCTTCTGCTCAGGAAGAACAGCGGAGCTTTGCCTGCAGACAAGGAACTGAAAATGCTCACATTCAAAGACTTCAAAGGCCCTGCCGCAATGGTGTGCATCAAAACCGGCCTCAGGATCGACAAAGCCATAAACTGGGGAGGATTTACCGATCTCTTCCAGGAGATGGATGCAAAGCGCGGTGGCACGCTCGCCGATCAGTTCCTAGCGCTGCCCGCTTCCACCGCCGAAACTGCACTTATCCAGGCAATTCTTCACGCGGCCGACTACTCCCGCCATGCCGATAGCATTGGGGGTGCCGGCACTTGGAAGCGCCTCGACTATGTGACCGGCATCCACGCCCAAGCGGTAGCGGCTGCAATCGTTAGGCAAGACTAACCCCTCAAACTAAGGAAAACTCCATGACCAAAACACAAGTTAAGAGCCTTCGTAAGACCCCAAAAGGCGAACTGCATCTTCGCCTTCCCAGCAGGAAGAACAGGTCGTCGCTTCTGTTCGCTCCAAAAGATTTTATCGCGCGACAATTGGGCGAAGATTCCGGTGACTTCAAATGCGACATGTCGGCAGCTTTGACACTCGGTCTGGCGGAATCGTCGGAACTACTGTGGTTTAAGGCCCGCATGGAAGACTTTTGGCCGCTGCTTTCGCTTAGCGAAAAACAGATCGTGGGCAAACATCAACCGCGCTTTGCCAGTTGGTTGGAGGAAGACACCGAGCGGGAGATCGACGTTCGCCTCACGTTCGAAACCTTCAAGTCTGGCCCGGCGGGCGATTTGTGCAACCGTGCGGGATTGTATCTCGATGAGGTGGCGTCTTGGTCGGGCTTTGCCAGCCATTTCCAATCTCAAAACAAGGCGACCGATGGAGAGCTAGTTGAGAGGCTTATGAAGCTCCCGGTTTCCAGTGGAGAGGCCAGTGTTGTCCAAGCCATACTCCATGCCGCCGACTATTCCCACTTCTCTGACGAGCTTGCAAACGACCGGGCCTGGGATCGTCTATCTCGTGTGTATGACGAGCACGCGGAAGCGGTTGCCGCCGCGATCCTGCGCCGCAATTGAGGAGACGGAACATGATTGATACCCCTGGCCACCAGCACAATCGCAAACAAGATAAAGTGAGTCCGCCATTTGTAGCTATGGGCGTGGGCGGACAATACCCTTACCCCATACGGTTTGAGGGAGCGATGGCGCATTTCCTAATTCGTGGCGGCAACATGCTGCAAATCGGGATGCCGGACATTAGCAAGGCCGAAGCGATGCAGATAAGGAAAGGTAAGCTTAAAGCTGGCTTCATCAAAGACGGCCCGTCAATCCTGCTGATTTTTCAGTTCGGCGAGGATTTCATTGTTCACTGCCCATTTGACGTCAGGTTGATTCCCAAAACCGCGCTTGATCTTCCGGACATCACCAATGACAGACAGAGACTTGCTGTCGACATTCACCTTGTCGATTTGGCCACAAATGCAATTAAGGGACTGCGCAGGGTAACCTTACCGCCTGCACTGACTGTCGAATTCCTCGCAGCTGCTCAGGACCAACTCGCCGATCAACGCAAGGCCGATGAGTTCGAGCGCAAATACTGGTCGATGCCTCTGAAATCGCTTGCACGCTCAACCAAGCTTTATGCCTGCGGCGTTTAACAGGCTTCTTTGATCCGGCTGCACACACAGCTTTTTCAACTCCCAAAATCGTAAATCGCAAAGCTTCCGCTTGGAAAGACCGGCGAAGCTTTGCCACACGAAAGGAAATAGCATGAACGTTATCAACTTGACGGTGGACGACTCCCACGCCGAAGCGCTGGCGCAATTTTGCAAGCGCTCCTTCCTAGATCGCGTGCGGATATTCTCGGCGTCTGAAACCGAGGCGCGGCAGATGGTCGATGCGATCCACGAATTGCGTAATGCGCTCGCGGAGGCAGGTTTCGCTCCTCGATAATCGGCGGTTGACGTCGGTTCCGCCTGCCATGACCATTGAAAAAGACGCCATCACAGGGCGGGAACCCTCCGGCGTCTTTTAGGAACATATTCCATGATTGCTGACGGCTGCATGATTGTAAAGAACCCTCTTCGGGATAGGTGAGCGGCAGGCTGGCATATCAGCCAGCCGACAGCACCGAAGCTCTCAACCTAAGCCGTCAACAAATTTGGCCGGAAGCGCCCGGTCCATTCCATCACAATCAAGGTATTCCAAACATGTTTGCATCAGTCGCAAGCGTGGTCGCGGCTGCGTGCGGAGATTCCACGGCGAAGGCGATCACAGACCTTTCACATGGCATGATTGGGTTCGAGACCCGTTACGCCGAAGCGCAGCGTCAGCGAAGACAGGCGAAGGAAAGCCGACAACAGCAGCAGGGCGAATTCAACGATTTCGCTCTGGCAGCTATCGAGCAAAAGGAGCTTGTGAGGAAACGCCTTGAGGAGGGTTACGAATTCCGATTTGCTCGGGAAGTCGCGGGCCGGATACGTCAGCCTTTCAAGGAATTCGGGTTGCGCTCAGAAAACAACGCAGTCCTGAAATATTTCGTCACGCTCGTTCCCCGGGGCGGACAGGCGCGGGCATCTGAGGACAAGGCGACGCTTGCGGTTCAAACCCGCTCGAAGGTCCTGACCTTGGACTATCCATATATCGAATTGAATAGGGAGTTCATGACTGCTCTCCGGGTTGATTGTGACGGTGTTTTCTCAAGCCCCGACGCCTGCCTATTCGGCTTGACCGAGGTTGTTCATGATGGCCGTGTTCCATGCCTGCCTCACATCATTGTCGGTGATTTGCTTGATGATGGGACATTCGCAAGGCCACATCTAATCTGGCTGCTGCCACAGGGACATGCGGTTTGGCGAAGTGACGACAACCGGTGCAGGACGAAGCCTATCCGCCTCTTCGACGCCGTGGCGCGTGGACTGGCTGCGGCGCTCATCGATCTCGGCGCGGACCCGGCGGCTCCGACCATGACCGGACGCATGAAATGCCCGACTTCGCCTATTTGGTGCACGATAACGCCGAATGCGGACTTCTGGCCGACGCTCTCGGAATATGCCGATTTCGTAGACACGGGCATTAGCCGTGCCGTGCTTGTCCGAAGGGCGGCGGCGGTACAGTCGAAACTCGGCCTCACGGCATCCAACAAGATGTTCGACGCGTTGCGCACGGAAGGCCAACGCCTCCTGGCCGAATGGCATTTCGGCGCAGATTCCCGGATGCGCGGCGGCCGGACCGCGCTGGCCGATCATCTCCATGAAGCGCTGACGGCCTTTGCGGACGCCAGTGGTCTGGCAGATGAGCGAGCAGCCAGCAACGCGCGTGGAAAATGCAGGCGTGACAAGGCGAGGCGTTCGGCGGTTGAGGTGGAATATGTCGCGGCCAAGGTTGCGGATTATCTTGCCGCGCATTTCGATGCCACGAAGCTGGACAGGAACGGCGTGAACAGAGGCAAGTTGCTTGACGTCGTGGAGGGCCTGGAGACGGTCAAGGAACGGCAAAAAGCAGCTGGGCGGTATGCAGGCAGCGCGAAAGGCATTTCGACGCTGAAACGGCTTGTGGATGCGTTCCAGCAGCTTCAAGCGGCAGGCGAGACGATTACGCAAACTGCGGTCGCCGCCGCGAGCGGGATTTCTCGCCGGACGGTGGTCGCCCGGTGGAGTGAGGTTGTTCTGCCGACAGAAGACAACCGAAAGGACTGTGAAAATAGCTGTATAGATAAAAAGGTGGGTGCAACCCCGGCACCCCCGGATACAGCAAACTTTCACGGCCACCGGATAACCACGGCAGAATCCGATCTGGTCGCCAATGATGCGACCGGGTGACAAGTGGCCGAGCATGGGCAGGAGAAGCAACGGATGGCGTGCGGAAGTACCAGCACGAAACCGGGATGCGGCAGCATATCGGAGACGTCGTCGAGTGAATTGCTCGCGACCATCCCGACCAGCCGCGTCTCGATGCCGGTGCCGTGCTGGCGATGGTCGAGCGCCCCGCGCTGCTCGACGACGACTTGGCTGCGATCCTGGAAATGATCGAAGACATGGGGCAAGGGCAGATGGCAGGGTAGTCATCTGCAACAATGGCCTCCCGGACATGAATGGGGCAGTCGGCAGGCTCTCGATGAAATCGTCCCTCGGAAGAGGTCCCCGACAGGGTCCGGCAGAAGCCCCCTCCGGGAGGGACCGACGGCTGCTTGCAGTTGGTAGTCGGTCACTACCAACAACTATTCCGGTTCCAATTTTCGTTTCCGCCGACGGCTATTTGCTCCCAACATTGAGGAAGAGTTTTTCAATTTGGAGCGAAGCGATGCTCGAATACGAACGGTCAATCACAATAATCAACCAGGGTCTACCCTCGAAGGCGGTGTTGAAGGTCATTAGACTGCCAACGTCTTGGTACGCCGTTATCTGGGAAAGCAAAGAGCGTTATGCAGCCGTTTGCCAAGATCGCTCAGAGCAGAACGGCGGTCACGGGCATATGACTGATGACCAGTTTCTAAACCGTGTCCAATTGGTTGCATCGTTCGTGCAGGGAATCGACTTCCTGTTCGATGCTGTCGCCTCCCCGAAAAAGACAAGGCGTCGCAGGACGCATTGATACCTACGGAGAACCTGTATCGGGCGTGTCCGCGCGAAGGCGGCTAGTGGATGCAGCCAACCCAAACAGAGCCGAAGCGCCGCTTCGCAGCTTCAAACACGCTTGGATCGCAACCGTCAGAGAATACTAAGCCGAACGGCTTCAATAGCGGTTCGTGAAAACCGTCGTCATCCAGTGCACCTGTCGGCTCTCTGCCTGCAAGAGCGTAGCGTATCGACGCCCATAACTCCCATGCAAGTTCGAGATCACCGTCATTTCCGGGATAAACGCGGCGTGCAGGCACCATTTTTCTTGCGACTCCCAGCTCATCCAAGAGGATTGTTGCGATGAAATGGGCGCAACAATCGGCAAGCTGAATTCCGATAACGGTTTTCGAGTCGCAATCTGGGTTCAGTAGGTAGCCAGTCGGCAGACTGGTCCATTGCGGCTTAATACCTTCGTCGAGATAAATGACGCCGTTTTCAGTGGGGTTCTGTAAAGCGATGGCTGTGCCGATGCTTGCGGCCAAAGACATCAGTTGGTGCCGTTCGCTCACCGCGCAAATACCTATTGCAATCTTGCAGCGGCCAATAATTCCCCGAAAGTGCTCTCGCAAAGCCTGGGCGTGGCGGTTCCCGTTCATTTTCATGCTGCTTTTGAACTCGTCGCGGCCCGGAACAAAGCCACATTCAGATAGCGCTTTTGTCGCTATGCGAATTTCATCGGGCGGGGCCCAGATAGCCGCCAGCACGATAAAATTCGCCCGATCATGGATGCTTTCGTCAATGTAAATGTCCATCCCACAAATGCGCCGATGTGGGATAGCCTTGTCAATGCCCCGATAACGAGGCATTGGTGCAATGACAGCTTCTGGCGTATTGGGGTGTGTTCTTGGAGATAAGCACTTGCCTCTAAATGCTCCCAAGACGGTCGACTTCGATGCCCACTGATCGCAACCGCGCCGCTGCGACCTCCAACACTGGGTCATCAAACTTAGCAGGGTGCCGCAAAGCGACAGCCTCGAAAGTCAATTCGGCCATATGGCGATCAATAAGCATAAAGAAACCCTCGGATGCCTTCTTACGCAGGATCAAGTCCTTGACCGTCTCAAGCTCGCCCAATTGGGCGATCTTTGGACGCGTCCGCCCCAGCCGCGTCGTCTTTCCACGTTCACTCGTGAGCGAACCCTCCAACGCGTAAATGCTCCGCCAAACATCATGCTCGAATGACCCTGGCTTCTCCTTCGGAAGGACTTCATAGAGACGCAGTTCAGCGGCGCGGGCAACGGCCTCCATACCTTCGCGATGAGCATTCGCAGCGAATTGCCGAAGTTTCTCCGGATCAGAGCAGTTCTCGATCATTCTAATGGCGCGTTCAGCTTTATCATCGGTCATGTTCCGGGTCCTCTCGTTAGGCGACAGGTAGAGACTGAACAAAGCGGGCGAGACGCTCAGCTTCACGTTCTGTAAGATCGTCGGGTAGCTCGATTTTGATCTGAAGACCGGACCGGAGATGGAAGCTGTGTAGAAGCATGCCAGCGTCGTTTTGCGAAACCTCGGCCGCCTGATCTGGATTCTCCAAAAGATTAATGGCACCGACGATCCGCTCGACATGCTGGGTACCAACGTTCGCATTCTTGTTCATCAGATTATGCAAAAATGTTCCACTGATATTAAGTTTACTCCCCAGGGAGCCATAAGACATTCCGCTCCTTTCCTTGATTGACACAAGGCGCTGGATGGTCTCGCGCGTCAGTGGGCCATTGGGGAATTGTTGATATGCGGCGGGATCGAAAGTAGCCATGCGCTCTCCTCTAGGTCGCTTTCAGATGATGGCCAATTATTTATCATAAGCCTTCACTTTTGTCAACTGATATTCACTGGCGTTCATTTAATATCGTCCTTCAGCGAAAACGCCCGCATTCGATCCAAGGTGAGCTGCGGCTCATGGCGACTTCTTGTTTGTTGCTTGCACGGCATGAGGTGATTTTCTTCAGACAGAAGTGAGATTGCTAATGGGTTACCAGTTCATCCACCTCGAAACCTACAGCCGCAAAGCTGATGCGAAGGGCCGGTCCACGGATTTCATATTTGCGGAGGCCTCCCGCAAGCCGGAAGCCTCCGTCCACGTTCCGAATCCGATGCCGCCCGTCGTCGTGTATGGCGTCGGCATTGAGGCTGTGCAGGAAATGCACGATGCCGCTGCCGCCGCCGCGACGATCAACGTCAAGGGCGGTCACGTTCGAAAAGTGGCGCAAGACAAGAAGACGCTGCATACGGTTGTAGCATCGCATCCGTTCACCATGGATGAAGTCCGCGCCGATCCGGCAAAACAGAAAGAAGCCGAGGAATGGGAGGAGCGGACGATCTCGTGGCTTCGTTCACAATATGGAGACGACCTGAAATTGGTCCTCCGTCACGAAGACGAGTCACATTATCATCTCCATGCTTACGTCGTGCCGGTTGATGAACCTGGAATGTCGGCGCTCAAATATCACCCCGGGACGGTCGCAAAACGAAAAATCATGTCTGCCGGTCTAGCCGAAGGCGAAGACACAAAGGCGCTCTCAAAGAGGGCAGATGCGGCATATAAGCAGGCAATGAGGCAATGGCAGGACGCGTATCACGAAGCCGTCGCGGTGCCCTGCGGCCTGACGCGTTTGGGACCGCAACGTCGCCGACTGACGCGGGATGAATGGCAGGCCGAGCAGGTACAAGCCAAGGCGCTACAAAAGGTTGTCGAGCGGGCAAAGAAGATCAAGACGTCGGGCGACAATTTCGTGACGCGAACGAAAACCGAGGCGGCAGCGATCCGTACTGCCGCCGCGCAGGAAAGGGAAATCGCCGAAAAAGCGAAAGCTGCTGCTATTGCAGCGCGGGAGGAAGCCCAAAAAATGCAGGAAGCTGCTTCGGAGGTCGTTTCCCGCGCCGAACGCTATTCGGGCGTGACCGGTCGCCTGAGGGCAATGTGGGACGCCCTTGGGGAATCGAAGCTAGCAAACAATATCAGGCAGGAATTTGCCGCCGAGATCGCCCGTGTCCGCGCATTCGCCAAGAAAATTCAGGAACGTTTGAGAGTCGAGGAAAAACGCCGCGTCGAGGCTGAACGCAAAGCCCATGAAGCTCAGCAGGACGCCGAGCGAGCGCGGGACGCCGCTCTTCGGATGCAGATTGAACGGGATCGCGCATTGTCTTTACTGCCGCCTGAAAGACAGCAGGAATTGGCAGCAGCGGGACCGGCAATGCGGATGACGTTGAGACCGAAACAAAAGAATGAGGGAAAGTAAGGTGGCTGACGGAACAGACCGCTCGCAGAGCGTGCCGGTCGTAATCGACGCGCAATAATTTAGCGGGTAGCCAAGCCCGCCGATTTTGACAAGGAGGGCGGTCGCCTTCCTTTTATGCGCGATCCCTTGCGGCAATCTCATGCATCCTGCTCTCGCAATCGTGCTGCGCGGATAGAGCTTCGCCCGCGTAGCCTGTAGCAATCGTTTGGCGTGACCTGCAGTCGTCAATCAGCCACACAAATGCATCCTTGTCGTCTCCAGTTTCCATGCCCATGATCGCCGCCGTGGCAACGGTCAGGTGATATTTGTACACGTCAAACATTGATTCGATCTGAGGCCTTGCCCGCACCAGAGTGTATGCCTCGGCCTCCCAATGCTCGTCGACCGTGCCCAATTCGTCGCCCAACCAGTCTTCGATGATCACGGACGCGGTTGAAATGGAAAGCGGCTCGATTGCTGTAATATCGCTGAATCGGTTTGCTGTATTCATTGCCATTTGCATATCTCTCAGATTTTGACCTGTCGCCATCGACGACCCAGAGAGATGCATTGCTAATAAATTCCCGCAATACACTTAGTATTTCTAAACCATTACATAAATTTAGTTGACAAAGAAATGACTATAAAAAGATTTACTCAACTTACTGGTATAAATATTTCCTTGCCGTCAACAACTTATATTTTGGCATTTCCTTAGGCAGAACCCGGCGGCCTCGGGCCATTGTCAGGTGTTTCCTTGGCCTCCTTTTTCCTTTCATCTGCCTCGCGGCGCTGCTCTTCACGCCACCTTTCGGAGGCTCTTGGAAACTCCGCTATTGTCGCGTGTGGCGTACGTCCACGGCAGTAGCAGAGTTGTTTCCAGCCATTCGACGTTGATGCGCAAGCGTCGATCCATTCGTGAGCGGTCGGGTCGACGATAAGCTTCAACGCGGCGATAGCGTCTTTACGCAGGAATTCGTAATGGAGATGATCGAGAAGCGTCCAAACGTGAACTGGTTCGGCAATGTACCGGCCGGGCATGCCGGGGATAGGTGTGAACTTCGGAGACAGGTGAGGCCTGTGCTGACGATTGAGAGCGACGATGTCATTCCATGTTAATCCATCGACCACCTCAAGATGCTCTTCGCCGTAACGTGTGGAACGGTCGCAGAGGTAGAGGCGTTCATACTCGCTGCGCGGATCGTCCTCCGCTCCGAGATCGCGGTTTTTCGCAGATTTCCTTGCTGGTTTCGGCTGTCGCTGTTGCTGCGTCGGATGCGGCAAGGAAATCTGAACATCAAAAAATGCACGAACCGGTGCCGATTCCAATAGCCACAGCAGGAGTAGGAGCAGCCGTTTTCTGAGGCGATTACGTTCTGCCTGCATCTGGCGGCGACGCTCTTCCAACGAGCGCCGCCGATCTTTGGCAGCACGGCGGGATTTGCGGTCTTCTTCTTGTCTGATTTGTGCTGCGGCGTTCGGCTTCATGGCGATCCTCCTTGCAATCAAGGCAATGATCGCAACGACGGCTGCAAGGAAGAGCACGCTTTAATCTGGCCGGTCTTCACTCGTTTTCAGGATTGACCGGTCAAAGCCAGCGGTGTTGACGCCCGTTCCGAACTCACAATCCCCACCTTAAGAGGGCTGCGTCCGCTGCAATCGGATCAGCTTTGATCCTCAGAACGGTCTGTCGGGACAATCCCGTTTCCTTCGCGACGGCGGATGCACCGGCTCCAGTCACTAGCTTTTCCTGGACCGAACCTAGTGTCGCGCGACTATAGCTTGGCTTCTTCCCGAGGTACTTTCGATCATCGCGTCGTGCCGCCTCAATTCCAGCTTTCTGAGTTTCTTTCGTGGCTTCCGCCTGGGCCTGAGCCATGGCGGCCATGAATGAAATAAGGCTATCGCGAACTGCCTGTTGCATCGGGTCTGAAGTCGATCCGTCGAACGTCATTCCGTTGATCACGGTCCGGATCACAACACCTTGCCGGATAAAATGGCGGATCGTATCCGTCACATCTCGATAGTTGCGGCCAAGCCGATCCACCCAGCGAACGAGGAGCACGTCTCCCCCCCTAAGCCTATCGAAAAGCCGCTTTCCCTGCGGGCGCTCGGCGAGCGTCGTATTAACGCCGGAAATTCCGTGGTCAGCGATGATCTCATCAATCTCAAAACCGGCGGCACGAGCTTGGGCGATCTGATGATCAAGGTTCTGTTCTGCAGTGGAAACGCGAGCATAGAAAATAAGGGGCATGGGATTTTCCGAACCGTCCGATTGGATCATGTCCAGAATGTCACGCGTCCGGATGCAAGCAACAACCTTTACGGACGCTATTTGGGCCACTGTGGTGACGGTCCGCAGGGGCATACCCTAATAGCCCAGGTAGCTGGCTGGCAAACAAGCAAAGAATTGCTGTGGATCGTCCTTAGGTCAGCATTATCAACAGAAACGACTTAGGGTAGAAATCAAATCAGTCAGCGGGGGGCGGATGTTCATGGCTCGTAGAATAAAAGTGTCGGTTGGTATTGTGAACATACGGCTTCACCCACACTCGCCTAAAATCTATTCTGATTTCATACACGACGTTTATCGATTGAAGGTTCCAGTGAATATCCATGGCGACCGCTACGCCATGATATCGATGCTCGATAGATCGAGCGAAGAGAGCAACGAAGTTTCTGGAACCATCACGACGTTTACCCGCATAGAAACGGACGGATCATGGTTCGATGCTGCAAATCTGCAGGAGGCAACGAGCAATCAGGTTTCTGAAATTAGCATCCCTGATAATTTGTATCCCAACGCTGCTGGCTTCTATTTTTTGTTCGACACCAAGGATCACAAGATATACGTACAGCAGTATTCTAAGGGAAAACAAATGACCTCAAACTCCGTTTTGAGGTTCTTTCAGAATCTTTCTCAAAATCTAGAAATACTTTCGAAATACAACAGCGCAAAGGTATCGATTGTTCAAAGTAAAGCAGGGCTAGACGCGATTTTTGATCTAAAGAAAATCAACGAGATCAAAATTACGATCATGAAGCCAAATTCCGATATTTTTGCCGATGACTTCGAAGCGAAGGTAGAAGCACATTTGGCTGCGACTCACTCGCAGAAGCTCGTGTTGACGTACGACGCGGAACCTGGTCATTCCATCGTCCCAAATGATGAGATTAGGAGCGTAAGCGGAGCCGCGCTTGAGAATGGAAGCGTTCAGGTCAAGGGTCGAGACGACACGGGGGCGGTGACGAGGTCGACCGAACAGTTTCCCAAAATTCTCCAAGACACCTATGATCCTGATGAGATTTCTGAGAAGGAAGCTTTCCGCCGTATCCTGGCGGGTAAGGGTAAATAATTTGTCCTTCCTCAACCAATTTGTCGCATTCGGTCGACGCATTCGCCGGTACTTCAAGGGGTATGGTGGATGGGGCGCGGTGTTTGGGTCGCCGCTTTTCCTGATTTCTTTGGCCGTAACCGGCGTTAGCTATTCCAATTGGATTGAGCCCAAATGGGTCTCAAAGTCCTTTGACATGATCCCTGACCTTCTCGGCTTCAGCCTGGGCACGTATGCGATACTGTTTAGCCTAATGACAGGTCGCCTCAAGAGAGCGCTGAAGGCGGTAAAAAACCCCCAGGGCGTGAACTACCTTGAGGAAATAAACGCCACCTTTTTTCATTTCATTTTTGTGCAAATCTTATGCCTGATGTGGGCGTTCCTGTTCGACGGAACCGTTCTTTATGACGTCGCCCGCTTCATGGTCAGTTATTATAGTGGATCGATGAAATTGTTCCGGGTTGCAATGCTAACGGGTTCATTCACGGGCTACCTTCTTTTGGTCTATTCATTCCTTCTCATGCTCGCGGCAGCCCTCGCAGTGTACCGGATCGCGTCGATTACCGATCCGGCGGACGAATAAACGGTTCTGAGATTTCTAACTATCGACACGCCAGTCATGTGCCCCCTCCATTCCGAAATGCGGCAATACCGCAGATGTTCGGCAAGTTTACACCTTATGTTGTGTGAAGTTTTTCATAAGCTCTGAAAATGATTTGGGTCCGTATTTTTCAAAACTTTGCTGGTCCACGTAAACAAAATCGTAAGTCACGGCGGATTGTACCCGATTGATGTCCTCGCACCACTGCCGCAGGCGCTCCATTTTCAGCGGCACGTCTAAGTCTTGAAGGCCCTTGGTTTCGACGATCACAATGCGCTTGTCCGTCAGCTTCACAAGAAAATCGGGGTAGTAGTTTGAAATGCTCCCTTCGGCATTGACATAGTCAATCTTGAAATGCACCGCGAGGTAGTTCTTTCCGTAGGCCACGACGTCGGCGCAGGACTCAAGGAAGCTGGCGAAGACAAGCTCAAGATGGCTGTCGCCGATAATTCGATTGAAGACACTCTTCTTCGGCACTAGATAACCCTGCTCCTTTGTCACGAATGGGCGGGTCTGCCGCAGCTTGATGGTGTCGCGGATTTCCGCGTCGCCCTTATCCCTTACCGTCAGGGCGTTAATGGCCTTCTTAAAATTCTCGATCAGCGTTTTCGTCGCGGACAATTCGGATAGATTCCGCAAGGTGTTCGCGCTGTCGAGGTCAACTTCGCAGTCAAACAATTCCGATTGCACGAAGGCTTTAATTTTCCCGTATAGAACGTCGTACCCGCTGATCAGCCGCAATTCCTTCATCACGGTCTGGGCGAAATATCCCAAGACACTGCGGTAATCGGCGATCCCAGCCGTGTCGAGTACGGTGGTGTGCGTTATCGCCCCGGTCGTGATGTCCTTGAACACAATCTCGCGCTGTTCCTCCTCGCTGAAAGCTCGATAAGGAACGCGCTCATGGCCGAAGGCTGTTATATCAAGGTCGCCGAGTGACTTGTACTCGCGGTAGATGCGCGGGGTCATCACCGGTATCTCTATGTCGAGGGCGTCCATGTCCTTCTTGTCGTTGTCCTTCTCGACCTCGATTACCAGGGGGGTCTTGGGCTTTGTTCCTTCGCCCATTGCCTTGCGCTCAAGTTCGACGCCCTCGGCTTGGATGGACTCTACAAATTCCATGAAGGCGTCAGTGCCGATAACGCTGACATATTCCTCGATGCCGCCCGGATACATTTTTCTTAGGCCGCGTCCTAGCGTCTGCTCTGGGAGAATGTTGCTCTTGGCGGTATAGGCCCGTAGCCCGACAATGGTAGTGACGTTCCGTACGTCCCACCCCTCTTTCAGCATTAGGACTGATACAATGGCCTTGTAGGGGCTAGTGACATCGTCGATTTCATTCGCCTGCTTGCGGAGTTTTTCTAGTTCTTCCTTGGCCTTACCTGAGGTGGATTCGGAGATTTCGCCGTTGGCTTTGGTGTGGATGACCAGAACTGCGCCTTTGAGATCGGGGTAGTTACCTTCAAGGTAATCCGCAACATCATCGCAGTTGCGCGTGTCGTCAGTCATGATGAACAGGATAGCTTTCTTGCCCACCTTCTCGTGTTCAGCATGGGCCTTACGCCATTCGATCACGCCGAGGTCGATATAGTCAGCGTGTTTCTCGGTGTATTTTGCGCTCTGGCGCTCGGACAACTTGGCTCGACTGGCAGCGTCTGGAAGCACGGGATGCTTCACGACATTCTGCGAAATGGCCTCGACTAGCGGATAATCGGCTACGGTCTGCACAAAGATCGCGCCGTTGCTGTGCTTCGGGGTCGCCGTCACGTCGACCTGCAGCGACAGAGCGGACCCTTTCTGCAAGAGTCGGTTGTGAATGTCCTGAATCGACTTGAACCATGCAAGGCGCGAGTCATGAATATGATGGGCCTCGTCGTTCAGCACCATCAGTTCATCAATGTCACGGACGATCATACCAAGGTCCACCTTGGAATCCGTCGTCGCACCGGTCGGCCGGGTGCCAAGGAAATAATCCATCGAGTTGTCGTCGTCTGGCGATGCAGGGATATCCTCGCCCCCGTAAACCCGATGAATGTTGGTGAGGAAGATGTTGCCGGTCGGGTGCGTAATGCGCACCTCGTCCTGCACATGCAGCGTTAGTTGGAAATCATCGCGCCAGCTACGGCCATCAAAACCGTTGTCGGGAACAACCGGATCATCGAAAAACAACCGCAACCCCTGGAAGTCCTTATAGATGCGGTCCAGCACGATGATATTAGGCGCGATCACAAGGAAGTTGCGGGCCAGCCGAGAGTCCGGCTCGTAGAGCTTGTGGTAGAAGCTCCACGCGAGGGCCAAACTAAGCACCTTGGTTTTGCCCGCGCCGGTCGCCATTTTCACGACGAAGCGCCGCCATGTCTCGTCGAACATGCTGGCTGAAATCGCCCCACTGCTATCGAAGCGCATCAGATCAAATTTATCGCTCACGCCCACAACGTCATGAAGAAAGACAATCGTTTCGACCGCCTCCCTCTGGGCGAAGAAATACTGAAACTCGACCATGTTGCCGTCAGCCTGATGTGTTAGATGGGGCGTTTTGAACCACCAATTAAGCAGGCTCCGGCTGGTGTCGGTTGCGCCGACATAACCGCCGTCACGAAAGTCCTTCACCTTCTGACGAAGCGCCGCCACTAGCGGCGGCATGAGTTTGTCCATGCTGGTTTCGCGCATAGTTTCGTCGGCCGGAAACCATCGGATCGAAGGGTCGAGAACGGTGTGTGGATCGTTCGGAAAGTCCGGATGCAGCGCCATTATTTCCTCGCTCCCACTGTCACTTCGGCAATAGTCATTGTGTCGTTGCCAAAGATGTCCACGACCTTGACACCGATCTTGCGCCGTCCTTGCGGGCACTCGTGAAAAACGCTGATCATCTCAAGCTTACGGTCTTTCTTAGTGCGGAAAGACTGCCATTCATTCTCGAAAATGTAGTCCCCGGTCCACGCCTCTTCCCATTCCTTCGTGTCGGGATTCTGAGTGCGGATGATTTCACGCTTGTTTTCAAAATCGAAGTCCACGGACCAGTAGTCAATCCAGTCGGTCCAATTCTGGGTTAGCGTTTCGCGGGTGACGATACCATTCTTGTCCTTGCTGACTTTGACAATCTGACCTTTTTCAACGACGATTTTACTGCCCTTGTCCTTGAGGGTAGCTTCGGCGTTGGCGATGGAATCTTGCGAATAGAAGACAGAAAAATCCGTGAGTTCGACCGCAACACTGCCGCTTTTGACGTGCGGCTTCACCTCAATGAACGAAACGTCATGGAACACGACCTGATTCTTTTCGACAGCCCGCTTGTCGAAGACGTCGGCTGGAATATACTTCGGGGCGATGTCGATCCCCTTGCCGCGAGCCTCATCCAGCACATTCGGGAAGAGGCCCATTTCAAACTCGAAGCCGAGAATGTCGACCTTAGTGATATGTTTCTTTCGGCATTCAAGAATGACTTCTTCGACGAATAGCCGCGATACCGGCATGTTGACTGGACCTACAGCGACAAGTCGTCCAGCTCTTTTGCCGTGGAAACTTGCGAATCCATCAGTCCGCTCCGCGCGATAGGCTCGCAAAATAAGGTCCAGGAAGGCTGCTTCCTTTTCCTCAAGTTGCTTTTGACGTTGTTCGTCGCGTAAATTCGGATTCACACCAACATAATGCTGGCGCTCGTATCGGCCCAAGTTGAGTATTTCAAAGGCACGGTAGTCCTTGCCCTCAGCCTTCAGCGCACGCTGTATGCCAATCATACGCTTGCGTGTTGTGTGTATTCCAAATTTACCGAGGTCACCCGCAATCCATTTGCGGCCCAATCTTTCGGCGACCGCGACCGTCGTCCCCGATCCAACAAAGAAATCTGCAACGAGATCGCCCTCTCTGGACGAGGCTCTTATAATTCTTTCAAGTAGTGCCTCTGGCTTCTGGGTCGGATAGTCAACATTTTCCCCGCTCTGCTTCACGGAGTTTCCGCTAATGTCAGACCAGACGTTAGGTCGCTGCTTACCTTTTTCTAGGCGTTCCAAAAGATAGTATTTTTCTCTGATTGAGCTTTCTGTGAAATACAATCGATTGTCATCGTCTAATTGTCGCATTCTACTTTCGTTAAAACGCCATCCTTTCGTGGGCGGTGGAACGCTGCGGCCATTGTTAGCGACGTATGTATATTTCAGATTTTCTCGATGAGCCGGATTGATGATTGGTTGTGTATTGTAAGGTCCGCGACCATCATCGTCGTCAAGCGTGAATGTCTTAACATCTTGGTCCGACAAGCCCTCAATCATGGGTGTGAAAACATACTGATCGCTTTTCGTGTACCACATTATGTAGTCTGCATTTTTCGGCAGGTTGTTATAAACGGGTTTTCCCGCAGACGTGCGTTGCCAAATGATCTCGTTGCGAAATCTTTGCTCCCCAAAAATCTCGTTTAAGACCAGCCTTAAATGTGCACTAAGGCGTGAGTCGCAATGCACGTAGATGCTTCCATCACTGGCAAGAAGGTCGCGCATAAGGACCAGGCGTTCATAAATCATAGCGATGAATGAATCTGCGCCTTTCCCCCAAGTATCCCGGTAGGCTATTTCTTCGAGAATGTTCGGCTTCTTGGTGAATGTGTCGCCGCCAACTTCAATATCTACGGAAAAATCGGCTCCAACGTCAAACGGCGGGTCAATATAGATCAACTTCAAGCCACCCTGGCGCTCGATTTCCTCGCGAAGCGGCCCGTTTTTCAGAGATGACAAGATAAGTTTGTTGTCACCCCAGATGAGTTTGTTGGTCCAACCCCTAAGTTGCCGCCCTCGGCTATCCGTTGAAAACAAGTCTTGTTGCGCAGCGGTATCTTCGGGCTTCTCGGCCCGAGGCTCATCTACCTGTTCAATAGTCTGGAAGGGGAGAACGACATTGCAGACCTCATTAGTCTTGCCATTCCATACAAGCTCCACCTCTCGTTTGCCATCGAAAAGCAGGAAGCGGTACTTTTCCGGCAAAGGCTTATCGGCTTCGATGAAGCGAATGATTTCTTGCTGTTCTTGCTCTGTCAATCGCGCCACAGAATCACCTTTTCAAATCGCCCGAGGGAGCTTCTTTAGATCAAGGATTTCATCGACAATGCAACCCTCGAATAGTGGCAAAGTGCCGCTTCAGCTTGCGTGGAGCGCCCTCAAGTTGGGCCTCGTTAAAGTGAGCATATCGGAGCGCTGAGCATAGCGGCGGCAAAAGCCGCAGCGCGGGAATTCGCGCATGCAGAAATCGGAAATAAGGAAGCCGCAGGAGATGCCAAGTGAGTATCGGGACCGACTGCCGTCGATTTTGCATTCCGTATCTACCACGCGGGTTGAGTGGTCTGGCCTGCTTGCTCGGCTGTTCGGAGTTTTGTCGCGTTAATATGGCAAAGTGGATCGCCGACTAGGCGACGATCCTGCCACGAGTGCGAGCGGCCTCGGCATAAGCCGACAAAGGCTTGTCGGCTTTGAAATGGTGATCGCGCTCGACCAGAAGGCCAAGGCGTCCGCGAAGCGTCAAGATTTCGACCAAGCTTGCATAGCCCAATTCGGGGTAACCATGGCCGAGATCACAAAGGCCAAAGAGGGTGTCACCGTCTGCAGCCAATTCCGAGAAAAGCCAGGTCGCATTCGCGTCCGGGGTGAAGAATTTGACGGCCGGTTTATGGTCACGCTGCTCGGCCTCCGAGATATCTGCGTTTCGACGCAGTTGGTTGGTGATTTCGCGAGTTAGAAGCATGTCCTTAACCTCCGTTCTCGGTCGCACCTTGCGACCGCTCTGGAGGCGGAAAAAACATCGGACTTAGGAGAGACTAGCTGGATGCCTTAGGCACGCTTGCGCTTGTCCATGAGCGGCAAATCCGGCCGATGTAAATGCTCGCAAGAAGCGGGGAGGTGCTTACGAGGGTCTCGGAGGTTAGGGTCTAAATGCGTATGCCTTCGAATTCACCTTATGCTGCGAACCCATAACTTCGCGAGAGGAGAAGCGTCTGCTCAATCGAGTCTGGAGATGCGGTGAGCCACGATGGAAATCTATCACCTTTCGCACCGGAGCTTCTTACCTTGACCGGTTGTCAGCGGACAATTTGGTAGGGAGAAACCGAACTACGAATAGAAATAGGTTAGCCGTGGTTGGATACCGACACCACCCTCTTGGGTCACGTTTCAGGGCTTGCACGAGCGCCTTCGCTATTCTCTTCTATGCAAGGTCACAATCGCGAGTCTTCAGGGCAGAATTGATGAACGCCCTTTGATCAAAAGGCGCAGCTTGGTCGCGTGCCGAATAAACCCCTCGTCAGCGGTCCCGCCGATAATATCGCAATCTCGGCGGAGCAGTCCACCGCCCAATGCCCATGCTTTATGCTCAGTACCATTCGATGTTTCTGTTAATTCGGCTTGATTTTGAAGCCGCTGAATTTTCCACAAAGAAAAGCTCCAACAAAACGAATCGGTTAGGCTGGATTTAAGTAGAGTCAAGGGTCAAGCAATTGAAACTTTGCGTGATTCGCACTATGTTTTTGTGGAAGCCCTGCCATTTCCGAAGCCTCGCGTTTATACGTGGGGTACTGATGTAGGATTTGGTGGGGCTTACTTTTTTCCCTTAGCGCGTTTCAAATCCTGGACGCTGTTGTTCGGTTTGAAAAGCCAGTGCCTGTACGGGTGCAGCCATCTATCAGTCGGCGTCTCGGTACCCGTGCTCGCGCCTATGTTGAAATTTGGATAGATGTCCCAAATCTCGTCCTTTACTGCCTTATATACTGCTTCTTTTCCGCGTGCCCGCTTAGAGCGCCGCTTGGCTGGGGGGACCGGCTTGGTATGCTTTTCGTTTAACCGAGACTGAATCGCGCCAAGAGTGATATCCAGGCCTTGTAAGATCGGATGCTGCTTGGAGTTGATCGAGGTGATGCCATCGCGCGGCAACTTAATCTTCGCGGCGTTCCATATTGGGAAAGTCGAGAGCGAGGACATGTAGTCTTTAAACGACTCGAATTTCGCGCTCGTCTGAGGGACGTCGTCCATCAGGAGTTGGACAACCGCCGAACCGCCATCTTCGTTGCAGTATCGCAGACCAAATGCGTGCTTGACGAACTGATAGTAAAGAAGAAAGTAATCATTTCCAATGTGCTCGTCTGTCAGGCCGACTACCTGATTGATGTTCTGAGTGAACATAATCCGCAGCTTAATCCGGCCATCCTTAACGAATGAGAAGAAGTATTTGATGAACTCGATGTATTTTTTCGCATATGGCGCAGTTACCCTGTCCCACTTCATCTCAGCGGCGATATTCAGCTCGGCTTTCTTTTGATTCAATAGACGATCCAACTCCGCTTGATCGCGAGCATTGATCAGTGCCCCACCATAAAAATGGGAAAAGAAAATGCCTTTGTCGTCGGACTCGTCGCAATAGAGAACAAAAGATTTGTTGGCCATTCTTTTCGACTCGGTTTCCGGCCACATTGCGCAGATGTCCGAGCCAAGGCAAGCCTCAGTATCGGCAGTGTTGACCAGGCGTGTCTCTTGGGGGTACCGGGATTCGTCTGATAATAGAGCCACCGTCACAGCTTGTCGCTATCGAACCTCAGTCCTGCTTCCCTTAATTCATTGGCAAGCTTCAACTTCCAGCCGCCATGTGCATCGAACGGTTCCCAAGCAACTCCCACAACATCAGTCGGCAGTGAAATGTCCCCCTTCTTTAGGGCGATGACATTCTGTCGGCCGAGCTTTCCAATGAAGTAACCCCACTCCAGAATAACATTCTGGCGAGCGCGGGGCTCCATTTCGGAGGATTCTGCCAGTCCGCCCAAGTCGTCTGCGGAGAGCAACACGACGGCGAAGGCTACTTCGCTTGATGCAATAAATTTTTCGATAATTGTAGCGCCTCGATTCGCTTGCTCATGAAGAATGATTGGCTCGAAACCCAACCGTTCTAAAAACCGGGCTATCTCAAGCTTCATCGCCTCGTCCCGGCCGTGAACAATGAAAATCTTAGAATTCGCCACTGAGCTGGTGCCTTGTTTTGACGTTGCAAGCTGAGAAACAAAGGAGGCCTTCTGCACCTCGGCCGGTCTGTCAATCGGTGGCGCTAACGAAGAAACGGTAGCAATTTCTGTCGTGAGAGACTGAACAAATTTTTCGCGCTCCTCGTGAGACACGTTATTCAACTGTATCTGTTGCGGACGACCGCGTTCCAACTCTATAGCGCGATCCACAATAGCGTTCCAAAGCAGCTCGCCCTCGGCCGTCTCTTCTGCGGGATTGTCAATCGCATATTTGGCAAGAGCGTTGGCCCGGTCTTGCAGGCTGCCCATGTCGAGCGAAGAACCACTTATCCCGAATTCCAGTATCAGTTTCTGAAAGCCAGAATGCCCCAAGCTTTTAAGAATGTTCGATCCTGCCAACATTGCTTTTCGCGAAAATTTTTTGTCCGTCATAAGCGTATACCCCCGCTTGGCTTGATATTCCCACCAAGGTCTTAATTTTCGGGGCCACGCTTCCCCGGTGCTTCCCCACCAATTAGCAGGGAGGAAAAGCGCCTTCAGGTTCAAGATAAGTAATTGATATAACGAAGAAGATTTGGTGGAGCTAAGCGGGATCGAACCGCTGACCTCTTGCATGCCATGCAAGCGCTCTCCCAGCTGAGCTATAGCCCCATCAAGATGGTCCGGCTCAGGGCCGGTCCTGGGATGCTCCGAAGGCGCGTGCCCTGCGGAGTGGCGGCTTATTACTTCCGGTTTTCGGAGATAGCAAGCCTAAAAAATTCGGCCCGGAGAATTTTTTCCTCGCCGGGCCGGAATGCAGCCGTCAGACTTCGTCTTCGTCGCCGGTTACGCCGATGATGTCGCTCATGTCGTCATCGTCGTCGTCTTCGTCGGGCGTGAGGAAGGTGTCGTCATCGTCGTCGCCTTCGATTTCGACGTCGTCGTCGCCCATATCGGGGATGTCGTCGCCGCCGGCGGCGTCATCGGCATCCTCGAGCGAAACCAGTTCGACTTCGGTGTTTTCCGTATCGACTTCCGCAACCTCGTCTTCCTCGGCAACATCAGCGATCGCCGAGGTTTCCTCGAAGAAGGACAGGGGATAGGACTTGCCGGTATAAGGGGAAACGATCGGATCCCGGTTCAGATCATAAAACTTCTTGCCGGTTTCCGGATCGGTGCGCTTGGTTCCAAGTTCCGCTTTCGCCACTATAAGCCTCGTGAGAATGGCCGAATCCGCGATTCGGCAAAATGCCGTGCAAGCCGGCGTTCCATCGGAATTTATAAGCCGGTCCCCTTAATCGCTGTGGCTTCCCATGTCAAAGCCAAACTTTATCATCTCCGTGCGGCCGTTTTCGCCGGCTGGCGGGTGACCGCTGACGGCGTTTGTGGTAACGAGCCGCGGCAGGAGAAAAAGCGGGCGAAGGCAGCAGCCGGCCAAACCGAAGCTTCGGAAGAAATACTCTGCAGTTACAGGGGATTACGCGATATGCACGGCTCTGCGCCGCAGTCCGCCGCCAACTTCGAGATCTTCCGGCGCATTTCGGCAACACGGGCTCCTTCACCCATCATCGCAGGATTGATCCCCATGGCAACCAAGGCTTTCACCATCGCCATCGACGGCCCGGCGGCGGCCGGCAAGGGGACGCTCTCGCGTCTTATCGCTGAACGATACGGCTTTCACCATCTCGACACGGGGCTCACCTACCGCGCGACGGCCAAGGCGCTGCTCGACGCCGGCCTGCCGCTCGACGACGAGGCGGTGGCGGAAAAGATCGCGCGGGAGGTTGAACTTGCCGGATTGGATCGCGATATACTTTCCCGACACGAAATCGGCGAAGCCGCCTCGAAAATCGCCGTCATGCCGGCGGTGCGCCGGGCCCTGGTCGAGGCGCAGCGTCGGTTTGCGGCAAAGACGCCGGGCACGGTGCTCGACGGACGCGATATCGGCACGGTTGTATGCCCGGATGCGCCGGTGAAGCTCTATGTGACGGCGTCGCCGGAGGTGCGGGCCAGACGCCGTTACGACGAGATCCTCGGCAAGGGGGCGACGGCGGATTTCGATGCGATTTTCGAGGACGTCAAGCGGCGCGACGAACGCGACATGGGACGGGCCGACAGCCCTTTGAAACCAGCCGATGATGCACACTTGCTTGATACGTCGGAAATGAGTATAGAGGCCGCGTTTCAAGCTGCTCAATCGATCATCGATGCGGCCTTGAACCGAAATGCCTAAATTCAAGCGATTTTGCATGCTCAGACGCATGGATCGCTTTAATGCAGCCTGAAATTCCGTCCAAGCGCCGGATTGCCTTCGTGAAAGAAGGCGGACTGGGTTCAGGCCCATTCAACACGAACCAACCGGCGCATACGTGGGCCTTGAAGCTATCGTAGGCCACGCAGGAGATTTTATGTCAGTAGCAACTCCCTCTCGCGAGGATTTCGCGGCCCTTCTCGAAGAGTCCTTTGCCAAGAACGATCTGGCTGAAGGCTATGTCACTAAGGGTATCGTCACGGGCATCGAAAAGGATGTCGCCGTTGTCGACGTCGGCCTCAAGGTCGAAGGCCGCATCGCGCTCAAGGAATTCGGCGCACGCGCCAAGGACGGTTCGCTGAAGGTCGGCGACGAAGTCGAAGTCTATGTCGAGCGCATCGAAAACGCGCTTGGCGAAGCCGTTCTGTCGCGCGAGAAGGCTCGCCGCGAAGAAAGCTGGATCAAGCTCGAAGCCAAGTTCGAAGCCGGCGAGCGCGTCGAAGGCGTGATCTTCAACCAGGTCAAGGGCGGCTTCACGGTCGACCTCGACGGTGCGATCGCCTTCCTGCCGCGTTCGCAGGTCGATATCCGCCCGATCCGCGACGTAACGCCGCTGATGCACAACCCGCAGCCCTTCGAAATCCTCAAGATGGACAAGCGCCGCGGCAACATCGTGGTTTCCCGCCGTACGGTTCTGGAAGAGTCCCGTGCCGAGCAGCGTTCTGAAATCGTTCAGAACCTCGAAGAAGGCCAGGTTGTTGACGGTGTCGTCAAGAACATCACCGATTACGGTGCGTTCGTCGATCTCGGCGGCATCGACGGCCTGCTGCACGTCACCGACATGGCATGGCGCCGTGTGAACCATCCGTCGGAAATCCTGAACATCGGCCAGCAGGTCAAGGTTCAGATCATCCGCATCAACCAGGAAACCCACCGCATCTCGCTCGGCATGAAGCAGCTCGAGTCCGATCCGTGGGATGGCATCCAGGCCAAGTATCCGGAAGGCAAGAAGATTTCCGGTACCGTCACCAACATCACCGACTACGGTGCATTCGTCGAGCTGGAGCCGGGCATCGAAGGCCTGATCCACATCTCGGAAATGTCCTGGACCAAGAAGAACGTTCACCCCGGCAAGATCCTGTCCACGAGCCAGGAAGTCGAAGTCGTCGTTCTCGAAGTCGATCCGTCCAAGCGCCGTATCTCGCTCGGCCTCAAGCAGACGCTGGAAAACCCGTGGGCAGCATTCGCCCGCAGCCATCCGGCCGGCACTGAAGTCGAAGGCGAAGTCAAGAACAAGACGGAATTCGGCCTGTTCATCGGTCTCGACGGCGATGTCGACGGCATGGTGCACCTCTCCGACCTCGACTGGAACCGTCCGGGCGAACAGGTCATCGAGGAGTACAACAAGGGTGACGTCGTCAAGGCCGTCGTTCTCGACGTCGATGTCGAGAAGGAACGCATCTCGCTCGGCATCAAGCAGCTCGGCAAGGATGCTGTCGGCGAAGCCGCTGCCTCCGGCGACCTGCGCAAGAACGCCGTTGTTTCCTGCGAAGTCATCGCCATCAACGATGGCGGTATCGAAGTGAAGCTCGTCAACCACGAGGACATCACTTCCTTCATCCGTCGCGCCGATCTCGCCCGCGACCGCGACGAGCAGCGTCCTGAGCGCTTCTCGGTCGGCCAGGTCGTCGACGCCCGCGTCACCAACTTCTCCAAGAAGGACCGCAAGATCATGCTGTCCATCAAGGCTCTGGAGATTGCGGAAGAGAAGGAAGCCGTCGCTCAGTTCGGTTCGTCCGATTCGGGCGCTTCGCTCGGCGACATCCTGGGCGCAGCCCTGAAGAACCGCGGCGGCGAATAAGCCTCGCATCCGCTTTCGAATTGAAGAACCCGCCGGAGCGATCCGGCGGGTTTTTATTTTCAGGTAATGAAATCCGCTATTCCCAGCCGACCATGCGCTGATAGAGCGCGTAGACCGGATCGGCCGCCGTGTCGGGCCGATACGCCGAGGGCTCGGTGTCGATCATCCTCGGCGTCCTCAACTCGGGTGCCGCTTCCGCCCCTTCGGCATCCGGCTCGGCATCCTCGCCGCCGGATTGCGCCTGCTGCTCTTCCTGCGGCGCACCGTCCTGTTGATGGTGATGCTGGTGGCTCGTTTCACCCGCCTTCTCGTTCGACGGTGTATCCTTGGCGAATTGATAAGGCAGCTGGGCATAGGCAAAGCCCTCGGGCAGCTTGGCCGCCAGCGGCACATAGGAGGCCTCGGCCATCTCGGGAAGCGGCATCGGTTGCGGCTGTGCGGCGATTTCTTTCGGCTGTCGGGCGGCCGGAGCCGTGGCCCCGGTTTCCATCTGCGACGGGCGGGGCGCTGCGGATTGTCGAGCATCGGCGGCGAGGTCTGCCGGCTGTCTCGTCAACGTCTCCTTCGCTTCGCTGATGACGACCTCGTCGAGAATGGCGTCGATCGCCACCGCCGCCTCGACAGCACCAGCCTCCAGCACGTTTTCAAGGTCCTGCTCGCGGATGATGGTGACGATCATCTCGGAGACCTCTTCGGTCATCGAGGCGACGATTCCCGTCCAGTTCCGGGGAATAACCGGATCGGGTTTTTCCGACGTTGCGCGAGGCTGAATGACCGGCGGCTCCGTCACTTCGGCCGTATCGTCACCAGGCTTCCCCGGCGCCGATTGCCGAGCTTCGACCTTCGGGGAAACCTCTGCTTTTGTCACCGAAGTGGAGCGAATCCGGTTTTCAGGCGACGAAATTTCGGGATCAGCGGCCTCCACGGCTGCGGCGGTCACCGCTTCCTCGGTTATCGCAAGCAGGGCGGTCTCGATCGTTTTGCCGGCTGGTGCAGTTCGCTTTTCCGCCGGTTGGCGGATCGCGGCGGGCAGGCTGTCTTCGTGCAGCTGGATCTCGGGCCGGGCCTCGGCGCGCATTGGCGAAGCGTCGTTCTGACCATAGGATCGGACGACGGCGCGCGCGGCGAGATCGCGGTCCTTGTAGCGCACGATTTCCAGATAGGCGACGATACGCGCCGCCTCAGGCCCCGTCGGATTCTTCAAGGCTTCGGCGATCGTCCGAAGCGGCAGACTGTGCCCCTGCGTACTCAGCTGGCGTTCGACCTCATCGATCTTGGCGGCCGGCAGCCCGCGGATGGCATCGGCGAGCCGAGAGGCGAAGGCGGAATTGCTCTCGTCCTCGCCGCGATCGAGCGAGATCGAGCGGCCAGCCGCATCGATGACATCGAAAAGGGCTTCGACCATGCGCTCGCGCGCCGCAAGGAGCAGAATATTGAGTTTGCCGGCAATGGCCGAATTCAGGTCAGCGGTTTCGACCGCGTTGACGGGCGCGGGGGCAATCACCGAACGGTCAAGACCGCCGGCAACGATCGCTGCAGTCTGGCCTTGAGACGAAAAGCTTGCATTGGACGCTGCACGAACGGGGGTCAGCATGGCATGCCCTTTCGTAAAGTGACGATGAAAGCAGGCTCTATGAAAGGACCGCGCTCATCCGGTCCCTTGCATTCCGAGCAGATCCTCCCGTCCGCATGACGCAAGCGGCGCCATCGAATGCATAAAAATTAAATCGAATATTAAGAAACAGAGATTAACGAATCGCTAACGCCCGCGGATCAGTCCATCCGCGGCTGCAGACAGTGAAGACTGACGGCAATTCGCTCAACTGTGAGCGAAGATGTCGGCCTCTTCCCAGCCGAGAAGATCGAGCTTGGCGCGGGTCGGCAGGAATGCAAAGCAGGCCGTGGCATGGTCGAATCGGCCGTCGCGGATCAGGCGGGCCGTCAGCTTGTCGCGAAGCGCGTGCAGATAAAGTACGTCGGAAGCGGCATATTCGAGCTGGGCCGGCGACAGCGTCTCGGCCGCCCAATCGGAAGATTGCTGCGCCTTGGAGACATCGACGTCGAGCATTTCCTTGAGATTGTCCTTGAGGCCGTGGCGATCGGTGTAGGTGCGGCAGAGGCGCGAGGCGATCTTGGTGCAGAACACCGGGTTGGTCGTGACGCCGAAGGTGTGGAAGAGCACGGCGATATCGAAGCGGCCGTAATGAAAGATCTTCTGGTGCGTGGGATCTTCGAGAAGAGCGACGAGATTGGGTGCCTCTTTCTGGCCGGCGGCGATGCGGATGATGTCGGCGGTGCCGTCACCGGGAGAAAGCTGGACGACGCAGAGACGATCCCGCCGCGGCACCAGGCCCAGCGTCTCGGTATCGATCGCAATCGCGCCGGTGTAGCGGGCCGCGTCGGCCGCGGAAATATCGCCTTCGTGATAACGGATGGTGGCGGCCATGAGACTGTCTTTCGTTCGGATATTCTCCACTCGCGCTATAGCGCAAAGGCACACATTGCGAAACTGCTTCCTGCTGCGGCTGGTTCAGAATGTCGGCGGCGTGTTGATCCATAAAAGCACGGTTTCGCCATCGTGGCGGTTACGCCAGGAATGGTAGCGGCGGCTTTCGAAATACAGTGAATCGCCCGGGCCGAGATCGAAGAACTGATCGCTGTCGAGCACCAGTTCCAGCCGGCCGGACAGGACATGCATGAATTCCTCGCCTTCGTGGCGATAGGCGCCCTCGCTGGCAGCGCCCGGCGCCAGCACGAAACGATGGCAATCCATCATCCTGCGGCCTTCGGCAAGCAACTGCACCGTAACCCCGGGGGTTGTTTCCGGCCAGGTGCGCCACTCGCCGGCGCGTATCACTGCCGGCACCTCCTCGTTTTCCTCGCCGGAGAGGCGGGAGACGGTGGTGGCGTAATATTCGGCGAGGTCGTGCAGCGTCTTGAAACCGACGCCTTGCGAGGTGCGCTCCAGCGTCGAGAGCGTCGAAGCGGTGATGCCGATATCGCTCGCCACCTGATCGAGGGTCTTGCCTGCGGCGTGGCGGAGGCTCCGCAGTTTCCGGCCGAGGCCGGAACTCTGGCCGGTTTCGGCACCGTCGGCGGAAGGTTCCTCGCTCTCCAGCGCCTCGCGAATGGCCGCCGGATTGAGACCGCGCTCGACCCGGTACCACGAGACGCGCTTCAGCCGCGCCACGTCGTCGGCGCTGTATTGGCGATGGCCGGTTCCGGAGCGGCCGGGAACGACCAGACCCTGGCTTTCCCAGAGGCGCAGCGTCGAGGCGGAGACGCCCGCCAACCGCGCGGCCTCCGCCACCTTGTAGCGCACAGGCCCGTTGTCACTCATCAGCCAATACCCCGATTCTCGTTGCGCGAGCATTCATCAAATCGCGTGATGTTTGAAGCAAAAAATGCCGCTTGTTTTCTTGCAGAAAAAATGTAGGAATTTCTCATTACAGAAATTATGCAAGATAATTCCAAAACCTTCAACATGGGAACAGATCGATGACCGCGACAAGCCTTACCGACCGGAAGAACGCCGCGATTTCACGCGGTGTCGGCATGACCACCCAGATTTATGCGGACCGCGCAGAGAATGCCGAAATCTGGGACAAGGAGGGCCGCCGCTATATCGATTTCGCCGCCGGCATCGCCGTGCTCAACACCGGTCACCGCCATCCCAGGGTCATTGCTGCGGTCAAGGATCAACTCGACCGCTTCACCCACACCTGCCATCAGGTGGTGCCCTACGAGAGCTACGTGCATCTCGCCGAACGGCTGAATGCGCTGGTGCCCGGCGACTTCGAGAAGAAGACCATCTTCGTCACGACAGGTGCCGAAGCGGTCGAAAACGCCGTCAAGATCGCGCGCGCCGCCACCGGCCGCTCGGCCGTCATCGCCTTCGGCGGCGGCTTCCACGGCCGCACATTCATGGGCATGGCGCTGACCGGCAAGGTCGTGCCCTACAAGGTCGGCTTCGGCGCGATGCCGGGCGACGTCTTCCATGTTCCCTTCCCTGTCGAACTGCATGGCGTCTCCGTCGATCAGTCGCTTGCGGCGCTGAAGAAACTCTTCGCCGCCGATGTCGATCCGCAGCGCGTCGCGGCCATCATTCTCGAGCCGGTACAGGGCGAAGGCGGCTTCTATCCGGCGCCCGCAGCCTTCATGAAGGCCCTGCGCGAACTTTGCGACCAGCATGGCATCCTGCTGATCGCCGATGAGGTGCAGACCGGTTTTGCCCGCACCGGCAGGATGTTCGCGATGGACCACCACGAAGTGGCGGCCGATCTGACGACGATGGCGAAGAGCCTTGCCGGTGGCTTTCCGCTCGCTGCCGTCACCGGCCGCGCCGAAATCATGGACGCGCCGGGGCCGGGCGGGCTCGGCGGCACCTATGGCGGCAATCCGCTCGGTATCGCCGCTGCCCATGCCGTCCTCGACGTCATCAAGGAGGAGGATCTCTGCAACCGCGCCAACCTGCTCGGCGGGCGGCTCAAGCAGCGGCTGGAATCGCTGCGCGAGAGCGTACCGGAGATCACCGATATCCGCGGGCCGGGCTTCATGAACGCCGTCGAATTCAATGACCGGACGACGGGATTGCCGAGTGCTGATTTCGCCAACAAGGTGCGGCTGACAGCGCTCGACAAGGGGCTGATCCTGCTCACCTGCGGCGTCCATGGAAACGTCATCCGCTTCCTCGCGCCGATCACCATCCAGGACGAGGTCTTCGGCGAGGCGCTCGACATTCTCGAAACCTCGATGCTGGAGGCGAGTGCCGCCAGCTAGCGCCGATCGAACCCGGATTTCAATGGCGCCGGCGATCGGCAGCCGCTCCCAAGGAGATATGACATGGCTTTCACCACCGCTCTGACCAGGCATGTTGCCTTTTCCTCGCCCCTTCTGCGCGATGCCGGCTATATCAACGGTGTCTGGACATCGGGCGATGCCGCAAAGACCTTCGACGTGCTGAACCCGGCTACCGGCGAGCTGCTCGCGTCGCTGCCCGATATGGGCGCAGCCGAAACGCGGGCGGCGATCGATGCGGCCTATGCCGCCCAGCCGGCCTGGGCTGCCCGCCCGGCCAAGGAACGCAGCCAGATCCTGCGCAAATGGTTCGACCTGATCGTCGCCAATGCCGATGCGCTCGCGGCGATCCTGACCGCCGAGATGGGCAAGCCCTTCCCGGAAGCGCGCGGTGAGATCCTTTATGCCGCGGCCTATATCGAATGGTATGCGGAAGAGGCAAAGCGCATTTACGGCGAGACGATCCCGGCGCCGTCCCAGGACAAGCGCATGATCGTTATCAAGCAGCCGGTCGGCGTCGTCGGCACAATCACGCCGTGGAATTTCCCGGCGGCGATGATTGCCCGAAAGATCGCGCCGGCGCTTGCCGTCGGCTGCGCTGTCGTGTCGAAGCCGGCCGAGCAGACGCCGCTGACGGCGATTGCCCTTGCCGTGCTCGCCGAACAGGCCGGCATTCCCGCCGGCGTCTTCAATCTCATCGTCGGGCTCGATGGCCCGGCGATCGGCCGCGAGCTCTGCAGCAATGAAAAAGTGCGCAAGATCAGCTTCACCGGCTCGACCGAGGTCGGCCGTATCCTGATGCGGCAGTGCGCCGACCAGATCAAGAAGGTGAGCCTGGAGCTCGGCGGCAACGCGCCGTTCATCGTCTTCGATGATGCCGATCTCGACGCCGCCGTCGAGGGCGCGATCGCCTCCAAATACCGCAATGCGGGCCAGACCTGCGTTTGCGCCAACCGCCTCTACATCCAATCGAGTGTCTATGACGCTTTCGCCGCGAAGCTTGCCGCCAAAGTCGCCGAGATGTCGGTCGGCGATGGGTTCAAGCCCGGTGTCGAGATCGGGCCGCTGATCGACGAGCAGGGTCTTGCCAAGGTGGAGGACCATGTCGGCGACGCGCTGGCCAAGGGCGCCAAGGTTCTCACCGGCGGCAAACGCATCGACGGCGCCGGCACCTTCTTTGCGCCGACAGTGCTAACCGGCGTGACGCGCGGCATGACGGTGGCGCGCGAGGAAACCTTTGGGCCGGTGGCGCCGCTCTTCCGCTTCGAGACGGCCGAGGACGTCATCGCTGAGGCCAACGACACCGAATTCGGCCTTGCCGCCTATTTCTATGCCGGCGATCTGAAGAAGGTCTGGCGGGTGGCGGAAGCGCTGGAATATGGCATGATCGGCATCAATACCGGCCTTATGTCGTCCGAGACGGCGCCTTTCGGCGGCATCAAGCAATCCGGCCTCGGCCGCGAGGGTTCGCGCCATGGCGCCGACGATTACCTGGAAATGAAATATCTCTGCATCGGCGGCGTCTGATCCGTCGCCCCTAACAGGACAAGCACGCGGCATTGCGCCGCGTGCTTTTAATAATGCGGCGGACGGGTGATGGCCGGGGCTTCCAGCGACTGCTCCTCCAGCGACAGGAAGCGTTCTGTCAACCGATCAAGCTTGGTGCGCATCTGCTCCACGATCTTCCATTGTTCGGCGAGCTGATCGGAAAGCTCCTCGATCGTCTTTGCCTGATGCGCCAGCATTTCCTCCAGCCGGGTGATGCGGTTGGTCTCGTCGGACATCGATCCTCCTTTGCCGACACCGGCAGAACAGATGGTTTTTCCAAAGCCGAAATAGACCGCCGCGTCAATGTTTTCGACCCCCGGCGCGGCCATGCGCAAAACTGAACCGTTTGGTTACTAAAAGACCTTGCCGTGCCCGATGTAGTGGGGTAGGCCCTAATCCATCAGGGAGGAATACTGATGGATGCAGGCAACGGCTTTCTTCATCCGGACCGGCTCTTTCCGGCCGACCCGGCGACACGGACCATCGCGCGAGACCTCTACGAGACGGTGCGCAATCTTCCGATCGTCAGCCCGCACGGGCACACCGAACCGTCCTGGTTCGCCGACGATAAGCCCTTTGAAGACGCGGCTTCGCTGCTGGTCATTCCCGATCACTATCTCTTCCGCATGCTGCACAGCGTCGGCGTCACCTTGGACAAGCTCGGTGTTCCCAGGCTCGACGGCAAGCCGGTGGCTGAGGGGCGGGCGATCTGGCGGACCTTTGCCAGGCATTACCATCTCTTCCGCGGAACGCCTTCGAGCCTCTGGGTCGATCACGCCATGTCGGCCGTGCTCGGCTGCACCGAGCCGCTGACGGCGGATAATGCCGATGCGCTCTACGATCACATCAATGCCCAGCTCGCCCGTCCCGAATTCTGCCCGCGGGCGCTGCATCAGCGATTCGGCATCGAAACGATCGCGACGACCGAAGGTGCGCTCGACCCGCTTGTCCATCACCAGAAGATGGCGGCAGAGGGCTGGATCGGCAAGGTGCGCACCACCTACCGGCCGGACAGCGTCACCGATCCTGATGCCGTCGGCTTCCGCGACAATCTCCTCAAGTTCGGAGAGATCACCGGCGCCGACGTCACGAACTGGGACGGCCTGATCGAGGCTCATCGGCGCCGGCGCGCCTATTTCCGCCAGTTCGGCGCCACTGCGACCGATCACGGGGTGCCGACAGCCTTCACCGCCGATCTGCCGCTTGGGGAAAAACAGGCGTTGCTCGACAAGGCATTGAAGGGCCGGCTTTCGGCTGTTGATGCCGAGCTTTTCCGCGGCCAGATGATGACCGAGATGGCCGGTCTATCGGCCGAGGACGGCATGGTGATGCAGATCCATGCCGGCTCGCGACGCAATACCGACAGCGGGCTCTTTGCCACCCGCGGTCCCAATATGGGCGCCGATATCCCGACACGCACGGACTGGGTCGGCGGCCTGAATGCGCTGCTTTCCAAATATGGACATGCGCCGGGCCTGCGCATCCTGCTTTTCACGCTCGACGAGACGACCTATGCCCGGGAGCTGGCGCCGATGGCCGGCCATTGGGCCTGCCTGATGGTGGGCCCGCCCTGGTGGTTCCATGACAGCCCGCTTGGCATCCGCCGCTATCTCGACCAAGTCGTCGAGACGGCCGGTTTCGCCAATATGGCGGGTTTCAACGACGACACGCGCGCGCTGCTGTCGATCCCGGCCCGCCACGACGTCTGGCGCCGTGAAGTCTGCCGCTTCCTCGCTGGGCTCGTCGCCGAGCACCGGATTTCCGGGCAGGATGCCGAGATCGTGGCGCGCGAACTCTCCTATGACAATGCGAAGAAGGCCTACAAGCTGTGAGCGACAGACTGCAGAACGTGACCGGCCTTGCGCCGACGGCGAAGCTTCCCGCCTATAACAGGAATGCGCTGAAGGCCGGCATCCTGCATCTCGGCCCGGGCGCCTTCTTCCGCGCCCATTTCGCACCCTTCACGGATGGCGCGCTCGCAGCCGCTGGCGGCGACTGGGGCATCGAGGTGGCGAGCCTGCGCACGCCCGATGTCGCGGACAATCTCTCCGCCCAGAACGGGCTCTATACGGTGCTGATCCGCGACACGTCAGGCACGACGGCCGAAGTAATCGGCTCGATCCTGAAGGCGCATGTGGCACCGCGCGATCCGGCCGGGCTGCTGGCGCGGCTCGAGGACCCTGCCATCCGCATCGTCAGCATGACGGTGACGGAAAAGGCCTATGGTTTCGATCCCGCAACGGGCGGCCTCGACCTCAAACATCCGGATATCGTCGCCGACCTCGCCAACCGACATGCGCCGCGCGGCGTCATCGGCTATCTCGTCGAAGGCCTCGCGCGCCGCCGGCAGAAGGGCATAGCGCCCTTCACCCCACTCAGCTGCGACAACCTGCCGAGCAACGGCGCCGTGCTGAAGCGCCTCGTGCTCGAATTCACTTCGCGCATCGATGCCGAGCTGCATCGCTGGATCGAAGCGAACGTGCCCTTCCCGTCGACGATGGTCGACCGAATCACGCCCGCCAGCACCGACGCGACCTATGTCGATGCCGAGCGGCTGACGGGCCGCGCCGACATGGCGGCGATCGAGACGGAGCCCTTTACGCAATGGGTCATCGAAGACCATTTCGCCAATGGCCGTCCGGCTTGGGAAAAGGTACGCGGCGCGCTGATGGTCGAGGAAGTTTCGGCCTACGAAAAAATGAAGCTCAGGATGCTGAACGGCGCCCATTCGCTGCTTGCCTATCTCGGTTATATCGGCGGCTATGAATTCATCCGCGACGTCATGGATGACGTGGGTCTAGCGGCGCTGGCCTATCGCCACATGCATGCGGCGGCACGCACCCTCGACGCTGTGCCGGGTATCGATCTCGATGATTATGCCAATGAATTGATAGCACGCTTTGCAAACAAGGCGATCGCCCACCGCACCTATCAGATCGCCATGGACGGCACGCAGAAACTGCCGCAACGGCTGCTGGAGCCGGCATGCGAGGCGCTTGCCCTTGGCGACCGGGCGGAGACCTACGCGATCGCCGTTGCGGCATGGATGCGCTATGCGATTGGCGAACGCGGCAATGGCGAGCGCTATGAGCTGCGCGACCCCCGCGCTGCCGAGATCGCCGCGCTCATCGCCGACATCCCGCGCACTGGTCCGGCGATCTCGGCGGCTCTGTTCACCCTGCCAGGCCTTTTCCCGTCGGCTTTGACAGGGCATCGGGCCTGGACGCAGGATGTCTCGGACAAGCTCGAGATCCTCATCCAGGACGACCGACTGCCGCTGTTTTGAGAGCCTGAAGTCTTTTCAGCAGAGGGGGGTGTCCCACGGCACGCCCTCTCTTTGCGTCACTTCATGTCAGCCCTTCACGCGCGCCATTTCGGGATCATAGAGCGGCGCCAGCGACACCTTGCAGGGAATGCGTTGCCTCGCGACGTCGAGCTCATAGACGCCGGCGAGGACGAAATCTTCCGTCACACCTTCCGGGTTGCGAACATAGCCGTAGCCGATCGCCTTCCCAAGCGTATAACCGAAGCCACCGCTCGATAGCCAGCCGACACGTTTGCCGTCGCGATAGATGGTTTCGCGGCCGAGCAGCACGGTATCGGGATCATCGGGAACGAAGCAGGCGAGGCGCTTCTTCACACCTTCCTTGAGCTGCCGCTCGATTGCTTCGCGGCCGCGGAAGGGAATGTTCTTGCGGGTCTTCACCGCCCAGCCGAGGCCGGCTTCGACAGGCGTGTGATCGGGGCCGATATCGGAGCCCCAGGCGCGATAGCCCTTTTCCAGGCGGCAGCTTTCGATGGCGCGGTAGCCGGCGTTGACGAGGCCGAATTCGCCGCCTGATGCCATCAGCACGTCATAGACGGTGGTGGCATATTCGATGGGCACATGCAGTTCGTAGCCGAGTTCGCCGACATAAGTGATGCGCAGCGCCCGCACCGGGCAGCCCGATATGCCGATCGTTCTGACCTGGCCGAAGGGAAAGGCCGCGTTCGAAACATCGCTGCCGGTCACTTTTTCCAGCACGGCGCGCGCATTCGGCCCCATCAGCGACAGAACGGAATAGGCAGAGGTGACGTCGACCAGTTCGGCATGCATCTCGGCCGGAATATTGCGCGCGATCCAATCGAAGTCGTGCGTGGCGAAACCCGTGCCGGTGACGATGTAATATTCGTTCTCGGCGATCCGGGCGACCGTCAGGTCGCACTCGATGCCACCCCTGTCGTTCAGCATCTGTGTATAGATGAGCGATCCCACAGGCTTGGCGACATCGTTGGCGGCGATCCAGGAGAGCGTCGCCTCGGCATCGCTGCCCTTCAACACGAATTTGGCGAACGAGGTTTGGTCGAAGATGACCGCCCCCTCGCGCACTGCCCTGTGCTCCCGACCGACGGCCTCGAACCAGTTCTGCCTCTTGTAGCTATAGACATCCCTCGGCTCCTCATTGGCGAAGAGATCGGCAAACCAGTTCGGCCGCTCCCAGCCGAGTTTTTCACCGAAACAGGCACCCTGCGCCTTCAGCCGATCGTAAAGCGGCGATTTGCGGCAAGGGCGGCCGTTCGCATATTCCTCGAAGGGGAAGGCCAGCGTGTAGTGTTTGCCATAGGCTTCCAGCGTGCGGGTGCGCACCCAGTCGGTATCGAAATGCGGGCGTCCGAAACGGCGGATGTCGACCGGCCAGAGATCATAGGGCGGCTCGCCCTTCGTCACCCATTCGGCAAGCGCCATGCCGGCGCCGCCGGCAGACGCGATGCCGAAGGCGTTGAAGCCGGCGCCGACGAAAAAGTTCTTGAGTTCCGGCGCCTCGCCAAGAATGAAATTACCGTCGGGCGTGAAGCTTTCCGGGCCGTTCAAGAGCTGCTTGACGCCGACATTCTCCAGCGCCGGAACGCGGCCGAGCGCCTGTTCCATGATCTGCTCGAAATGCTCGAAATTGCTGTCCAGCAGCGTGTAGTGGAAATCCTCGGGAATGCCTTTCTCCGCCCAGGCGATCGGGTTCGGTTCGTAGCCGCCCATGACGATGCCGCCGACCTCCTCCTTGTAATAGGTCAGACGATCGGGATCGCGCAGCGTCGGCAGGTTGGAAGGCACGCCGAAAGATTCGGTGATGATATATTGATGTTCGACCGAGACCAGCGGCACGTTGACACCGAAGCGGGCTGCAAAGGCGCGGGTCCATTGGCCGGCGCAGACGACGACCCGCTCGCATTCGATGCGCCCCTCTGCGGTGATGACGGCGCGAATCTTCCCCTTGTCGATTTCGAGGTCGAGGACTTCGGTATCCTCGAAGATCGAAACGCCTGATATGCGGGCGCCTTTGGCGAGCGCCTGGGTGATGTCGGAAGGGTTGGCCTGACCGTCTGTGGGAAGGAAGGCGGCGCCGACCAGATCGTCAATCGTCATCAGCGGCCAGAGATCGAAGGCTTCCTGCGGCGTCAGCAACTGCATGTCGAGGCCGAAGGACTGGGCGGTGGTCGCCTGGCGCTTCACTTCCGTCCAGCGCTCCTCGTTGCAGGCAAGCCGCAGGCCGCCATTCATCTTCCAGCCGGTGCCAAGGCCGGTTTCCTCTTCCAGCCGCTTGTAGAGATCGACCGAGTAACCGAGCAGCTGGGTAATGTTGGCGCTTGTGCGCAGCTGGCCGACAAGGCCGGCGGCATGAAAGGTGGTGCCGGAGGTCAGCTTCTTGCGTTCCAAGAGAACGGTATCGGTCCAGCCGAGCTTGCCGAGATGATAGGCTGTCGAACAGCCGATGATGCCGCCGCCGATGACCACGGCCTTTGCCGTCTTCGGTAATTGTCTCGTCATTTATTGATCCCGTTCAAAGGCTTGATAGGCGCGCTCGAAACGAGCGAGATTCTCTGCCGTATAGGCGGCATAGTCGAAATCGATCGTGGAATGGATTTCCGAAATCATGCTCCAGAGCGTCTCGCGCAGCAGCGAGGCGCATTTCATCGCAGCGTAGCGTCTGATGAGTTCATCGGTTGGCGGCCGGCCGAAATAGATTTCCAGCATCATCCGCTCGGCTGCTTCCGGCAGTTCGTTGTTGGAGGCCAATCCACCGAGATCGAAAAGCGGCGTGTTGAAGCCCGCATAATCCCAGTCGATCAGCCAAAGCCGCTTGCCGTCATCGAGAAAATTGGCTGCCAGCAAGTCGTTGTGGCCGAAGGCGATGTCGAAGGGCCCTGCCGCTTCTTCCAGCGTCTCGGCCCTGGCGAGGAGTTTCGCAAGCAAGGGAAGGTGGGCGCTGCCCGCCGCCCTCAGGCTGGCGGCATAATCGCGGATGACGTGGAAGACCCAGAAGATCATCGCCGGGCCGCGGAAATGCCGGGCGATGTCGTGGTGACAGGCACGCATCAGCGGCACCACCCTGGCAAGCATGTCAGGCGCCCTGATATCTTCCGGCACAAGTGCCCTCGCCTCGATATATTCGAGCACCAGCACGCCAGGCGAATGGTGGATGACGGCCGGCGACAGGCCGGCGGCATGTGCGGCGCGGCTGGCGGCAAGCTCGTTCTGGCGGCTGATGTGATGGATCGGAATGTCGGTGCCCAATCTCACCACGCAACGCGCGACGGCATCGCTGACCAGATAGTTCCTGTTGGTGATGCCGCCCGCGATCGGCGATATTTCGATTGAGCCCTGCCAGATGCCAAGCGCATGAATCCTATCCTCAGGCGTCATGCTCACCCCTCCTTGCGGCCCCTTCCGAAATGATGGGACAGAGCAGGATCGGCTGTCAAGCAGCGGCGGCAGCGCTACGCGTCCTTCTGGACTCGCGGGAGCGCAAGAGTCAGATCGTTTTACCGGCGGCGTCGAATACGTGGCAGCGGGCGGGATCGAAGAAAGTCTTCACATTGGCGCCCCGCTCGACCTTCTGCTGGCCGTCAAGGGCGATCGTCAAGAGCTGCCCATCCGGCGTCGTGGTGTAGAGCATGGTGGCGCCGCCAAGATTTTCGACGAGATCGACATTGACCGTCGAGAGCGTGATGGCGCCCTCTGTAAGCGAAAGATGTTCGGGGCGAATGCCGAAGGTGACCTCCTGACCGGCTTCGCCTTTCAGCCGGCGCGGCAGGCGGACGGAGTTGCCGCAGACATGAATGCTGGTTTCGGCCTCGCCGACCTGTTCGATACGCGCCTTCAGGAAATTCATCTTCGGACTGCCGATGAAGCCGGCAACGAAGCGGTTGGCGGGATTGTTGTAGAGATCGAGCGGCGCACCAACCTGCTCGATTCGGCCCGAATTCAAGACGACGATCTTGTCGGCCATCGTCATGGCTTCGACCTGGTCATGAGTGACGTAGATCATGGTGTTGCCGAGCTGCCGGTGCAGGCGGGAAATCTCGACCCGCATCTGCACTCGCAGTTCGGCATCGAGGTTCGACAGCGGTTCGTCGAACAGGAAGATACGTGGCTCGCGCACGATGGCGCGGCCGATCGCGACACGCTGGCGTTGGCCGCCGGAGAGCGCCTTCGGCTTACGCTCAAGGAGCTTTTCTATCTGCAGGATCTCGGCGGCGCGTTTCACCTTCGGCTGGATATCGGCCTTCTTGTAACCGGCCGTCTCCAGGCCGAAGGCGAGGTTCTTGTAAACGGACATATGGGGATAGAGCGCGTAGGACTGGAAGACCATGGCGATGCCGCGCTTGGCCGGCGCCACCTCGTTCATGCGCTCGCTGTCGAGCAGCAGCGCGCCGCCCGAAATCTCCTCGAGGCCGGCGATCATCCGCAGAAGCGTGGATTTACCGCAGCCCGAGGGGCCGACGAAAACGACGAATTCGCCGGGATCGATCGTCAGGTCGATGCCATGGATCACATCCATTGCGCCGTAGCGCTTCTCGACCTTCTGAAGAACGACACTGGTTGCCATCGTCTCAAAACCCCTCTCTTTTACAGGTTACTTGGTTCTTGCGCGCCAATCGGCGTATTTGGGACTGTCGGGACCGACCGGCAGCGGCACTTCGGCGCCGCTGTCGGAAGACTGGTAGATGGCGGTGACGAGTTCGAGCGCGCGGCGCGCATCCTTCGTGGTCACCGGCAGGGGTCCAGTGCCGCTGAGGAAGGCGTGGAACTGACTCATCTGGGTGGTGAAGCGCGGCGCAACGGGCTGCCAGTCGCCGACCACGCGATCGATCTTTTCCTGAACGTCGTCATTGGCGGCGATGATCTTCCAGGGATCCTTGCCCGGCGTATAGGGTTCGTGGGTGCTTTCGAAGGTGACGTTTTCGAAATGCAGTCTCAGCCGGCTGATCTGCTCCTGCGAACCGAGGGTGCAGGACAGCGAGACGAAGGCACCGCTTTCCATCAGCAGGCTGGCGGAGGCGCAATCCTCCACTTCGATATCGTTGACGCGGGTGGCGACGCGGCCGAAGACCCTTGCGGCCGGGCCCATCAGGTGCATCAGCATGTCGTGCAGATGCAGGGCATGGGTGACGAGCACACCGCCGAGTTCGGTCGCCCATTTGCCCCGCCAGGGCACGGCGTAATATTCGGGCTTGCGCAGCCAGAAGGTTTCGACGGAAGCCGTATAGGGCTTGCCGGCAATGCCGGCATCGATGATCCGTTTGGCCTTCTGGATGCCGTCGCCGTAGCGGTACTGGAAGATCGGCATCAGCACGCCTTTGGCGTTCTTTTCCGCTTCCATGATCGTATCGACCCCGGCAAGGGAGCCCGTCAGCGGCTTTTCGCAGACGACATGCTTGCCGGCACCGAGAGCGGCGACCACCTGCTCCAGATGAATGCCGGGAGGGGTGCAGATATCGATGATGTCGATCGTTTCGTCGGCCAGCAGCGCCTCGAAAGAGGTGGTGCGGCGTTCGATACCGAACTCGTCGCCGACGACCGCCAGGCGTTCTTCGTTCAGATCGCAGATCGCCGTCACCTTGAACTTGTCGGAATGCGGCAGATAGCCTTCGACGATATGCGAACGGCCGATGCCGCAGCCGACGATCGCGACGGTCTTGATGCTCATGTCACTCTTTTCCATTGCTGCCATCAGCGTTTCATGCCGGTCGTGGCGATGCCCTCGATCAGCAGGCGCTGGAAGAACAGGAAGAAGAAGAACACCGGCACCAGCGTCAGGGTCGACATGGCGAACAAGCCGCCCCAATCTGAAGCGCTGGTGGAATCCACGAAGGTGCGCAGACCGAGCTGGATCGTGTAGGTGTTCATGTCGTTCAGGTAGATCAGAGGTCCGAAGAAATCGTCCCAGGTCCAGATGAAAGAAAAAATGGCGGCCGTTGCCAGCACCGGTAGCGACAGCGGCAGCATGATCTTCCAATAGATCCGCCAGGCGCTGCAGCCGTCCATCATCGCCGCCTCGTCGAGTTCGCGCGGGATGCCGCGGAAGAACTGCACCATCAGAAAGATGAAGAAGGCGTCGCTAGCCAGGAACTTCGGCACGACGAGCGGCAGGATGGTGTTGACCCAGCCAAGATTGAGGAAGAGCACATATTGCGGGATCAGCGTCACGTGATAGGGGATCATCAGCGTGCCGAGCATGATCGCGAACCAGAAGTTCCGGCCGGCAAAACGCAGCCGCGCAAAGGCGAAGGCCGTCAGCGAGCAAGCGATGACATTGCCTGTCACGACCAGCAGCGAGATGACGAGCGAATTCCAGAAGAACCGGCCGAAGCTGACGTCGAGGCCGACCCACCCGCGGGCATAAGAGGAAAAATCGATCGACGACGGAATGAGCGAGGTCGACGAGAATATCTCGGTTTCCGGCCTGACCGATGCCGAAACCATCCACAACAGCGGATAGACCATGAGAAGCGAAGCGGCGATCAGCAGGGCGTGGACAATGAGCGACCCGGGCAGGCTGCGTTTGGTGATATCCGATGGCGGCCTGGCCGCAGTGACGGAAGCGGTCATCTCAGTCATCGTAGTGCACCCAATAACGCGAGCTTAGGAAGGAGAAGGCGGTGAAGATGGCGATGATCACCACCAGGATCCAGGCGAGCGCCGAAGCGTAGCCCATGCGGAAATTGCCGAAGGCTTCCTGATAGAGGTAGAGCGTATAGAACAGCGTCGAGTTGATCGGACCGCCGGTGCCGCCCGATATGATGAAGGCGGGCGTGAAGGCCTTGAAGGCTTCGATCGTCTGGACGACGGCGTTGAAGAAGATCACCGGCGTCAGCAGCGGCAGCGTGATCTTGTAGAACTGCCGGAATTTCGAGGCGCCGTCGAGGCTTGCCGCCTCATACATATCCTGCGGGATCTGGCGCAGGCCGGCGAGAAAGATGATCATCGGCGAACCGAACTGCCAGACGGACAGCGCCACCAGTGTATAGATCGAATAATTCGGATGCGAGATCCAGCTTGGCCCCTCGATGCCGATCTGGGCCAGTGCGGCGTTGACGAGGCCGTCGCTGGCGAAGAGCTGGCGCCAGAGAACGGCGATGGCAACGCTGCCGCCAAGCAGCGACGGCAGATAGAAGATGGCACGGTAGATGGGCAGACCGCGCAGGCCGCGGTTCAGTGCCATTGCGACCAGCAAGGCAAAGGTCAGTTTGAACGGCACCGAGAAGACGACATAGGTCAGGGTGACGTGCATTGCGGCGGAAAATTTCGGATCCGCCGTGGCGATGCGCACGTAATTCGCAACTCCCACCCACCGCGGCGACTGCAGCATGTCGAAGTCGGTGAAGGACAGGTAAAGCGAAATCAGGGCCGGCCCGAGCGTCAGCCCGAAAAAGCCGATGAGCCACGGAAGGAGGAAGAGATAGCCGGGAGCATTGGCATTCCAAAGACGCCGGAAGCGTCCTTCGGCCACGGCCCCCTGATATCTTTCCACTGATATGGCCCCTGCGGGCGTGCGCATCGCATTGCTCATACGGCATCAGCCTCGTGCGAGAATCTGCGTAATTTCGGTGACAAGCTGCTTGCCGCCGTCGGAGGGAGAGAGTTGTCCGAAACCGACCTGTTCGGCAATGTTGCGCAGCATCAACTCGCCTTCGCCGGCGCCTGGCGGCGGCGGCGGCGGCAATTTGCCGGCGAGATCGCCAAGGCCGCTGACATAGGCCAAGGCAACCTTGCCGTTGTCGTCGAGCTTCGCCGCGACGACCTCGCGCATGGCAGCCGATTCCGGAATGCCGCGCTCGACATCCAGGAGCAGCACAGCCTCGGGGTTCTTGACGAAGAAGTTGATGTAATCAACCGCCTGATCGATCGACTTCGACTGCGCCGAGACCGAGAAGAACATCGAAGGCTTGCGATAATGGCCGCCCTTCGAGTCCGGCTTGATGCGCATGTAGTTGGTGAGCGCCAGCTTGTCCTTGTTCATGGCCTGATAGGCGACGAACTGGTTGGAATGGGCAAAACCGGCGGCAGCCTTGCCGAGCGACACCGTGTTGGTTTCGATATCGTTCTTGTCGAGAGCTTGGATATCGGCAGGGACGCAGGCGCCGGCCGCACGGAACTTGGCCCACATATCGTACCATTCCGATGCGTCGTCCACACCGAAACCGATCTTGCCGTCGGCGGTATAGAGCGCCTTGCCGCGCTGGCGCAGCCAGTTTTCGAACAGCGGTTCACCGCCGCTGCCGTCGGCGAGGCCGAACATGCCCTTGCGCTTGCCCGCCTTCGTGATTTCCGCACCCATGCGGGCGAATTCATCCCAGGTGGTCGCCTGCGTCGGCAGATCGACGCCCGCCTCTTTGAAGGCCGTTGTATTCAGCACCGTTGCAGCCGAATTGGCGCCCAGGCTAACGCCATAGAGATGGCCGTCGACGCTGCCGCCTTCGATCTGCGCCTTGTCGAAATCGTCGAGATTGAGCTTGGCCGGCATATAGGATTCAAGCGGCGCGAGCGCGCCGCGCCGCGCGTATTGAACGATGTAGCGATAGTCCATCTGAATGACGTCGGGCGCGTTGCGGCCCGCGACCTGGGTCGCCAGACGCGGCCAGTAATCGCCCCAGCCAAGGAATTCGCCGGTGATCGAGGTGCCCGGGTTCTTCGTCTGATAGAGCTGCGACACCTTGTTGGTGCGGTCGGCGCGCGGCTGCGAGCCCCACCACAGGAGACGCAAGCGCGTTTCCTGTGCCAAAGCGCTGGTTCCGAGCGCCGACAGCGACAGAAGTGCTGCGCTTCCTGCAACGAAATTACGTCTGCTAACACGTAGAGTCATTTTTTCCTCCTCCAAAGGGAAGCGCCTCCACACGCTTCCAATTTAGTTTTGCTTGCGCAAATAACTAATTGGTTACAAGCTACGAGCAAAGCGGCAAGCCTGTCAAGCGGTGTCGGTCAGAGCATGATGTCGAAAGCGTCAGCGGTTTTCGGCGACATCATGCTCTCAGCATTCCGTTCCAGCGGGCCGCCCTTCCAAATTCGGTTTTTACAATTTCGCACCGAAGGCTTATGAGCGCAACACGTGAAGACAGAGGTGGAGCGATGCACGACAGCGGGGGAAACAGAGAAAAGAAACCGGCCCGGCGACCGTCAACGGAGCGGACGGCGCAACGCGATCCGGAGCGGACACGCGCCGCCATCCTCGAGGCAGCAACCCGCGAATTCGCCGAAAACGGCATGGGCGGAGCCCGTGTCGACGCCATCGCCGAACGTGCCGGCACCAACAAACGCATGCTCTACCACTATTTCGGCGACAAGGAGCAGCTCTACCTCAAGGTGCTCGAAGAGGCCTATGTCGGCATCCGCACGGCGGAACGCGCGCTGCATATCGGCGACCGCAGCCCCGAGGAAGGCATCGGCGAACTGGCGCTCTTCACCTGGCGTTATTTCCTCCAGCATCCGGAATTCCTGAGCCTGCTCGGCACCGAAAACCTACACCGCGCCCGCTGGCTGCGTCAGTCCATCCGGCTCAAGGAACTGCATTCGCATCTGATCGGCGAGCTTTCCCAAGTGCTCGAGCAGGGCAAGAAGCAGGGCGTTTTCATCGAGACCGCCGATCCCCTGCATGTCTATCTGACGATCGCCTCGCTCGGCTATTTCTACCTTTCCAACCAGTATACGCTTTCGACGATCTTCGGCCGCGACCTGATCGAGCCGGCCAATCTCAGTGCCTGGGAAAGGCATATCGTCCACGTCACCCTCGCCTCGATCAAGCGCTGAATAGCGAAAGCAGGATTTGACTATTGACAGGCTCGCCGCTCTTCTGCCATCAAGTAACCGTTTAGTTACCGGCTTGGGAGGGCTGGGCCAGGACGCCCGCTCCCGCCATAAAAGATTGCAGGGAGGAAAACATGGCACGCTTGGGGATCATCTTGCACGGCGTCACCGGCCGCATGGGTTACAACCAGCACTTGGTTCGGTCTATCCTGGCCTTCCGCGACCAGGGTGGCATCACGCTGAAATCGGGCGAAAAACTCGAGATCGACCCGATCATCGTCGGCCGCAACGGCGCGAAGATGGAAGAGCTCGCGAAGAAGCATAACATCAAGCGCTGGTCGACCGATCTCGATGCCGCTCTCGCCAATCCCGACGACATGATCTTCTTCGATGCCGGCACGACGCTGATGCGCGCCGAGCTACTGTCCAAGGCGCTCGACGCCGGCAAGCACGTCTATTGCGAAAAGCCGATTTCCGACGATCTGCAGGTGGCGATCGATCTCGCCCGCAAGGCACGGCGCTCCGGCCTCAAGCACGGCGTCGTGCAGGACAAACTGTTCCTGCCGGGCCTGCGCAAGCTGGCGCTGCTGAGGGATTCCGGCTTCTTCGGCAAGATCCTCTCGGTGCGTGGCGAATTCGGCTACTGGGTCTTCGAGGGTGATTGGGGCGTGCCCGCCCAGCGCCCCTCCTGGAACTACCGCAAGGGTGACGGCGGCGGCATCATCCTCGACATGCTCTGCCACTGGCGTTACGTGCTCGACAATCTGTTCGGCGAGGTCAAGGCCGTCTCCTGCCTCGGCGCCACGCATATTCCGCGCCGCATCGACGAGCAGGGCAAACCCTATGATTGCGACACCGACGATGCGGCCTATGCAACCTTCGAACTTGAAGGCGGCGTGATCGCGCAGGTCAATTCCTCCTGGGCGGTGCGCGTGCGCCGCGACGATCTCGTCACCTTCCAGGTCGACGGCACCCATGGTTCGGCCGTCGCCGGCCTGACGAAATGCTGGAGCCAGCACCGCGTCAACACGCCGAAGCCGGTGTGGAACCCCGACCAGCCGCAGACAATCGACTTCTACAAGACCTGGGACGAGGTTCCCGATACGCAGGCCTTCGACAACGGCTTCAAGGCGCAGTGGGAAATGTTCATCCGCCATGTCGTCGAAGATGCGCCGTGGCCCTACGGGCTGGAAGCCGGCGCCAAGGGTGTGCAGCTTGCCGAACTCGGGCTGAAATCCTGGGCCGAACGCCGCTGGCTCGACGTCCCCGCACTGGAGTTCTGAGCCGTGACAACGATCAATCTCCCCCTCGACGGCAAGATCGTTCCCTATACGCTGACCGGTACGCCGATCGAACTGAAGAAGCGCGACGCCAAAAGCTTTCCGCGCATCGCCTTTGCCGCCGCCCATGTCGTCGCCGACCCGCTCGCCGACAACGACCCATGGCTGACGCCGGCGATCGACTGGGAGCGGACGCTCGCCTTCCGTCATCGGCTCTGGGATCTCGGCCTCGGGGTCGCCGAAGCCATGGATACGGCGCAGCGCGGCATGGGCCTCGGCTGGCCGGAAGCGCGCGACCTCATCCGCCGGGCGCTTGCCGAGGCGGCCGGCCGCAAGGACGCGCTGATCGCCTGCGGCGCCGGCACCGACCATTTGCCGCCCGGTCCCGATGTGACCGTCGATACGATCATCAAGGCCTATGAAGAGCAGATCGAAACGGTGGAGGCGGCCGGCGGCCGCATCATCCTGATGGCAAGTCGGGCGCTTGCCGTCGCGGCCAAGGGGCCGGACGACTATATCAGGGTCTATGACCGCATCCTTCGCCAGGTCAAGGAACCCGTCATCATCCACTGGCTCGGAGAAATGTTCGATCCGGCGCTCGAGGGATACTGGGGCAATGGCGACCACCTCAAGGCAATGGAAACCTGCCTTGGCGTGATCGAAGCCAATGCCTCAAAGGTCGACGGCATCAAGATCTCGCTGCTTTCCAAGGAGAAGGAAGTGACGATGCGCCGGCAACTGCCGAGATCCGTGCGCATGTATACCGGCGACGACTTCAACTATGCCGAACTGATCGCCGGCGACGAAGAGGGCCATTCCGATGCGCTGCTCGGCATTTTCGACGCCATCGCGCCGGCGGCTTCGGCAGCACTCGACGCGCTCGGCCGCAAGAGCAATCACGAATTCTTCGACCTGCTGGAGCCGACCGTGCCGCTGTCGCGCCACATCTTCAAGGCTCCGACCCGCTTCTACAAGACGGGCGTCGTCTTCCTCGCCTATCTCAACGGGTTGCAGGACCATTTCACCATGGTCGGCGGCCAGCAGAGCACCCGCTCGCTGACGCATCTGGCCGAACTCTTCCGGCTGGCCGACAAGGCGCGGGTTTTGGCCGATCCGGAACTCGCAACCGCGCGCATGAAACAGCTGCTTGCCGTCCACGGCGTCAACTGAAACACGACACCGCACGGGAGAAGAATGACATGAAGGTCGAAGGACTCTCGATCAACCTGGCGACGATCCGCGAGCAGTGCGGCTTCGCGGAAGCCGTCGATATCTGCCTGAAGCACGGCATTACCTCGATCGCGCCCTGGCGCGACCAGGTCGCCAAGGCCGGTCTCGACGAGGCGGTGCGGATCGTCAAGTCGAACGGCATCAAGCTGACCGGCCTTTGCCGCGGCGGCTTCTTTCCGGCGGCAACCGAGGCCGACTGGCAGAAAAACCTCGACGACAACAGACGCGCGATCGACGAGGCGGCGGCCTTTTCCGCCGACTGCCTCGTGCTCGTCGTCGGCGGCCTGCCGGGCGCTTCGAAGGATATCGTCGCCGCCCGTCAGATGGTCTTCGATGGCATTGCCGCGGTGCTGCCGCATGCGCAGGCATCAGGCGTGAAACTTGCGATCGAGCCGCTGCATCCGATGTATGCGGCCGACCGAGCCTGCGTGAACACGCTCGGCCAGGCGCTCGACATGTGCGAGCCGCTCGGCGAGGATGTCGGCGTCGCGATCGACGTCTACCATGTCTGGTGGGATCCCGATCTTGCCAACCAGATTGCTCGCGCCGGACGCATGAACCGTATCTTCGCCCATCACATCTGCGACTGGCTGGCGCCGACGAAGGACATGCTGCTCGACCGCGGCATGATGGGCGATGGCGTCATCGACCTCAAGGGCATAAGACGGATGATCGAAGCCGCCGGATTCTTCGGCGCGCAGGAAGTGGAGATCTTTTCGGCCGAAAACTGGTGGAAGCGTCCGGCCGATGAGGTGATCGCCACTTGCGTCGAGCGCTTCCGGAACTGCTGCCAGATCTGATTTCAAATCCAATTGTTTCATCACGTATGAAAGAGGAGTCATTCGATGGAGAAACGCCGTCTTGCCCTGATCGGCACCGGTAACCGCGGCACCACCATGTGGGGCAAGGACCTGCTTGCCGGCTGGCGCGAACATGTCGATCTCACAGCCATCGTCGAAAAGAACTCGCTTCGCGGCGAGCGCGCTCGCAACATGATCGGCAGCAATGCGCCGCTCTATGACAACATCGATTCCATGCTTGCCGAGCAGAGGCCGGATCTCGCCATCGTCTGCACGCCTGACCATACACATGACGATATCATCGTGCGGGCACTGGAATCCGGCATCGACGTCATCACCGAGAAGCCGATGACCACCTCGATCGAGAAAATTCGCCGGATTCTCGATGCCGAAAAGCGCACCGGCCGCCGGGTCGACGTCTCCTTCAACTACCGCTATGCGCCGACGGCCGCCAAGATCAAGGAACTGCTGAATGCCGGCGAGATCGGCCGGGTGACCTCGGTCGATTTTCACTGGTATCTCAACACCAAGCACGGCGCCGACTATTTCCGCCGCTGGCATGCCTATACGGAAAATTCCGGCAGCCTGTTCGTCCACAAAGCCACCCACCATTTCGATCTGCTGAACTGGTATCTCGACAGCGATCCGGAGTCTGTCACCTCTTTTGCCGACCTGCAGAACTACGGCCGCAAGGGCCCGTTTCGCGGGCCTCGCTGCAAGCTCTGTCCGCACGCGCATGAATGCGACTATTATCTCGATATCGAAAAGGATCCGTTCCTCGATTCACTTTACGAGGATCCTTCTGAGATCGACGGCTATTTCCGGGACGGCTGCGTCTTCCGCGAAGATATCGACATCCCCGACACGATGGTCGTGTCCATCCGCTACCGCAACAACGTCCACGTCTCCTATTCGCTGAACACCTTCCAGCCGATCGAGGGCCATCACCTGGCCTTCAACGGAACGAAAGGCCGCATCGAAATCCGCCAGTATGAGGCGCAGCCCTGGGAAGAGCCGAAGCAGGATACGATCCTGCTCATTCGCAATTTCCCGAATGGGAAGGAGGCGGTGGAGCGCATCGTCGTTCCGCATTTCACTGGCGGCCATTACGGCGGCGACGACCGGATGCGCAATATGATCTTCAAGCCCGACATGGAAGACAGGCTCGGCCAGCGCGCCGGCACACGGGCGGGCGCCATGTCCGTGCTCTGCGGCATCGCCGCGCTGACGAGCTCGCGCACCGGCAAGGTGGTCGACATCGCCGAGCTGATGCCCGAGCTCGCCAATGACGGCTCGCCCAATTCGTGGAGGACGTCGCGCTGACGCACGCCATTGGTTGCGTCAGGCGATGTTTTCGAGATCCTGACGGCGGATCTGGTAGAGCAACGGCCGGCCGGTCGTAAAACGCTCGACCTCATCCGCCGCCATCGCGCCGAGACGCGCCCGTTCCAGGCCGATGGCGCCGGCGATGTGCGGTGTCAGGAAAACATTCGGCAGATCGTAGAAGAGCGAGCCCGCCTCCGGAATTTCCGGATCGGTGACGTCGATGACCGCATCGATGCGGCCGGTCTTCAGCTCCGAAAGCAACGCGGCCTCATCGATGAGGATGCCGCGCGCGGTGTTGATCAGCGTTGCCCCGTCCTTCATCAGCGACAGTCTTCGCGCATCGATCATATGCTGCGTCGACGGCAGTGACGGCGCGTGCAGGGAAACGATATCCGCGCGCCGCATCAATTCGTCGAGATCGACCTTTTCGGCTCCCAGGCCGGCGGCTTCGGCGGCATCGAGCATGGGATCGAACAGCAGCAGCCTGTAGTCGAAAGGTTTCAGGAGCTCGATCACCCGCCTGCCGATGCGCGAGGCGCCGACGATGCCGAGGGTGCGGCCATAATTCCCGATCGCTTCACGCTGCATCGGATAGGTCCGATCACGGTTGCGGTCGCCGACGTAGAGGTCGCGGAAACGGAAGGCACGTTTGCCGGCGAAAATAATCGCGGCAAGCGTGAACTCGGCAACGGGCACGGCATTGGCCTCGGCCGCGTGGCTGACCGCTATGCCGGCTTCGAAGATGGCGTCATCGATGATACCCTTCACCGTGCCCGCCGCATGGACGATGAGGCGAAGTCGCGGCGCGGCAGCCGGAATCTCAGGCCCGACATAGGGCGCACCCCAGCCGGTAATCAGGATCTCCGCTTCTGAAAGCAGGCGCCTTGCCCGCGCGTCGTCGAGGCGCTGCAGCGGCTCGGGATCGAGAAGGCGGCCGATGGCATCGAGCCGGCGCAGGATCTCATCGGGCAGGACATGTTCCGTGCGCGACGGCTCCATGGCAAGGACGATGGCCGGACGGCTCATGGCATCTGACCCGGCGCTTCGATGGCGCTGACGGTCACGCCCTTTTCCCGCACCAGGGCCTCCAGCGCCGCAATATCAGGCGCTTTCGGCGGCCGTGTCCAGGCTGACGAAACAGCGGCGGGATCGGCGAGCGCCAGCACCGCCGTCACCAGAATGGTCTCGCCGGCCGGAATCTGCCCGCGCAGTTGCGGCACGATGGTCTTGGCGACGATCACATTGGTGTTGGGCTGGGCCTTTTGGGCAAGTCCGACACGTTTGATCGAAGAGCCGAGGTCGAGAATGCCGGTGAAATCGGCTTCGCCGATCGCATAGGCCGCCCCCTCCGAGGCCGACAGCCGATCCTGCTCGAAGTCGCGGCGGCCGATGGCAAAGCCGCCTTCGGCAATCCGCAGCGGCCGGCCCGACCTGATCCGGTGGAGGCGGATATGCCAGGGGGCGGCGGGCACGAGCCAGGTTTCGACTTCGGCATCGGGGAAGGGCGGCCATTTCGAATGAAGCACATCACCCGCGAGCCGGGCTTCCTCATTCGTTTCACGCACACGGTAGTGCAGGCCGTCATCGCTGAAGGCCAGCATGGAATCGAAGGCGGCAAGCGCAAAGCCGCGTTCGTCGGACTCGACGCTGAAGCCGTACCGCGTGGAATAGGCGAATTTTGCGTATTTCTCGGTGCCGAAACGCATCTGCAGGTTTTCCTGGCCGGAAGAAAGGGCCACGACATCGCGGCCCGCCCGCATGAGAACCACGCCGGGATGGCGCTGGGGAACGACCTCAGGCGCCTGCTCCGGCGGCTTCTCGCCGGCGCTCCAGAAGGGATGGTTCTCCGCGATCGCCAGCGGCAGGAAGGCCTTCAAGGCCCAATAGGGCGAGCCGGCGGAATTGTAGCTCTCCGACATCAGCAGGTTCGGGTAGCCGAAACCAATCGAGAGAACGCCGTCGCGGTCGGCAATCGGCTTGTCCCTCCACCAGCGCAGATGCTGCAGGCAGAGATGCTTGACCTCGCCCCAGGGTAAAGCCTCGATATCGGCAAAGGCGAGCGCCGACCAGAAGCCGGCGCAGGCAAAGCGATAGGTCAGGCTGCGGCCGAAGGGGATCGTCGCGCCGTCGGCGGCAAACCAGTGGCGGAAATCCCGCGCGAAGAGGATGGCGCGCTCGCGATAGCGTTTCGCATAATCGTCATCGACGAGCTTCGAATAGATCAGCCCATAGAAATGCATGGCAAAGGGAATGTAGTGGTCGATACGACGCACGTTTCCGTCGCGATACCAGCCGTCGCCGATATAGAAGCCTTCGAGCTCCTGCAGATATTGCCGCGTCAGGCTGCGGTCGAAATCGACGCCGAGACGATCGAGGGCGATATCGACGAAGATGCGGAAAAATTTCCAGTTGTTATCGGCATAGTCGAACTGTCTGGCATGTTTGAGATAGGCGACGACATTGCTGCGGGCGCGCGCATCAAGCGGCTCCCAGATCTTTTCCGGCACCAGCGCCAGGGCAAAGCCAAGGGCAGCAAGCTCGACCATCCGCTGATCCCGGCCATTGACTGTTCCCCAATATTCGGGATGGGCGGGGTCGGTGCCGTTTGCGAGACCTTCGGCAAATCGATGCCAATGGGCGAAGTCGCCACCCCCGGCGCCAAAAGGCGCCAATCCCCAGAGCGGGCGGGCAAAACCCTCGAGATCGGCCGCCGCCCGATCGAAATGGGCGGCTGCGCCACTGAGCCTGACGCGAGCATTGCCTTGCGAAAAACAGGGAAGCAGCGGATCGAAGAGAGCGAGCAGAGCGCGGCTCATATCGGCGCGGGTTTCCAGCGGATTGCCGGCAAGCGGATTGGCGCTGGCAGGATCATAGGTCATCGGCACCTCTTACGGGTTCTCGGCATTGGCAACGGTCCCCCCCGGAACGGGAGCGACCGCCTGGCAGATGTGGCGCGCAGCCGCTGTTCGGTTGCGGAACCGGGTCAGCATCAGCGACACGGCCTCGCGCCCGAGAGCGGCACGGTCGACGCGCATGGTGGAAAGCCGCGGATTGGTCATCAATGCGCAGGGCAGATCATCAAAACCGATAATCGCGAAATCCTCGGGCACCCGCAGGCCGGCCTCGGTGACGGCCTCCAAAACGCCGACGGCAATGAAATCATTCATGCAGAACGCCGCGGTGAAGCCGGCATTCTCGGCAAGGACTGCCGCGGTGCGTTCGTGGGCCTCGCGGCTTGCGCTGCCCTGGAGCGCCAGCGAAACGAATCGTCCTTCGGCGCCGGGGACGGCGGCGATCGCCGCCTCGAAGCCACGAATGCGCTCGCGAATCGTATGGCGGTGAGAGCCGCTCAGATGCAGGATACGGCGATGGCCGGCCCGGGTCAGCCGGCTGGCCGCCTCATAGGCACCGAAGAAATTAGCCGGCGAAACACCGTCGAACTGCATCCTGGGATCGGTGCCGTTGACAAGCACGGTCGGTGTCGTGGTGGCCTGCAGCCAGTCGCGCAAGCTTTCGATGGGGTCGATACCGACGAGAAAAAGACCCGCAGCCCCCGCGGCCTGCATATAGTCGCGCACGGCTTCCGGCGTGATCCGATCCTCGCGGACCAGCCGAATTTCGAAAGGCATGCCCGCTTCGGCGGCTCCGGTGCGCAAGCCGTCGACGATCGCTTCATAGAAGACGCTGAGCCCGCCGGTGACGCCGTCGCTAGCAATCAGCGCCAGCCCGCCGGCAACGGCTTCGGCAGCGGGCTTGACGGGATAACCGTGTTCGGCGGCCACCTTCAATATCTGCCGCCGGACGGTCTCGCTGATCCCCGGTTCGTTGGCGAGCACGCGCGACACCGTCGAGACGGAGACGCCCGCTAATGTGGCTATGTCGGCCTGTCGCAGCCGTCTGGCTTTTTCATCGCTCATAGGCAAACTTTATGCAAATCACGCAAATTTGCAACATCAACGTTATTTCTTGCAATAAATTCTTTTTTGCGTAACCTGTCTCGCGAAAATCCGACAACGCCATGGAGGATGGCAGCGGACGAATTGGGACAAGGGAGGATATCATGCAGGTCAATCGCCGTTCATTTCTGATGGGTTCAGCCGGTGCAGCCGCCGGCCTTGCCTTTGGCGCCGTAAGCGCCATCCCGGCCTTTGCCGAAGACACGCAGCTACGAGCCATGTGGTGGGGGTCGAACGACCGCGCCAAGCGGACGCTCGATGTCGCCAAACTCTACCAGTCGAAAACACCCGGTGTCACGATCGTCGGTGAATCGCTTTCGGGCGACGGCTACTGGACGAAGCTCGCCACGCAGATGGCCGGCCGCTCGATCGCTGACGTCTTTCAGCTCGAGCCGGGAACGATCTCCGATTATTCCAAGCGCGGCGCCTGCATGCCGCTCGACGAATTCGTCCCCTCGACCTTGAATGTCCAGTCCTTCGGCGCCGACGTTCTGAAACTGACCACCATCGACGGGAAACTCTATGGTATCGGCCTCGGCCTCAACTCTTTCTCAATGTTCTTCGACACGGTGGAATTCGAAAAGGCAGGCATTCCGGTGCCAACACCCGACCTGACATGGGATGAATATGCCAAACTCGCGGTGGAACTCTCCAAGTCCTCGGGCAAGGCAGGCGGCCCCTACGCGGCACGCTACGCCTATGTGTTCGACGCCTGGCTGCGCCAGCGGGGCAAAAGCCTCTTTGCCAAGGAAACGGTGGGGCTCGGTTTCACGGCCGACGATGCCACGGAGTGGTTCGACTACTGGGAGAAGCTGCGCAAGGCGGGAGGCACGGTTGCTGCCGACGTCCAGACGCTCGATCAAAACACCATTGACACCAACGCCCTCGGTCTCGGCAAATCGGTCATCGGCATGGCCTATTCCAACCAGATGATCGGTTATCAGCTGATCATCAAGAACAAAATCGGCATCACCATGCTGCCGCGGGAAAAGAAGGGCGGGCCGTCGGGCCACTACTACCGCCCTGCGCTGATCTGGAGCGTCGGCGCCACGACGAAGAACGGCGAAGCGGCCGCGAAATTCATCGACTTCTTCGTCAACGACATCGAAGCCGGCAAGATTCTCGGCGTCGAGCGTGGCGTGCCGATGTCGCCGGCCGTGCGTGAGGCCATTCTGCCGCAGCTGAACCCGACGGAGCAGGAGACGGTCAAATACGTCAACATGCTCAAGGATCAGGTCGGCGAATATCCGCCGCCGGTGCCGATGGGTGCAACCCAATTCGACCAGCGCGTGCTGCGCCCGATCTGCGACGAACTCGCCTTCGAACGGACCTCGCCCGCCGATGCGGCGACCCGGCTCGTCGAAGAAGGTAAGGCAACGCTCAAGGGATGATCGCTTGCCTTATATGAGAGGAGAGGGCCGCAAAACCCCGGCGGGCCTCTCCCTCGTTAAGCAACATCAGTTGGCCGCCAAGCTCTCGACCACGCGCCAGTCAGGCCGGCCGAGATTGAACGGCCAGGCATGCACGTCCCGGTCATTGAAATAGACCACTTCCCGAAGGTTCGGGAAGGCGCTCTGTTTCAAGGTCGCGGTTTCGATCCAGGGCCTCATATAGGCGTCGCCGCCTTCGTAGCCGAGCTCTGCGACCCAGATGGGCTTTCCATAGCCAGCGACGAGATCATAGCCCTGCCTCAGCGCTTCCGAGAAGGCCCGGTGCTTGTTGTAAGCAAGTTCATCATAGCGCTCCAGCCCGAAGACCGACAATCCGACCAGATCGACATAGTTGTCACCGGGATAGTAGTCCTGCAGGCCTGGCAGGCCCTTCGGTGACCACATGATCTCGGTGCCGGGCGCCTCCTCGCGGAGGATGTCCATCATGCGTTTGTAGGCGGCGATATAGTCTTGCGGGTTCCAGCCGGCCCACGAAAAGCGCCCGGATTTGTCTTCCATCTCCTGTCCCCAGCGGACGATCACGGGGCTTTTCAGCTGGGATATCATCTGCGCGATCGCCCGCATGTTGACATCGTAGTCGCCGCGCAGAACCTTTGCGCGAAGCTCGCCCGAGGTCAGCCGCCAATCGACATCCCAGGACCAGGGCTCCACCGTGATCAGCAGGTTGCGGCCCCTGGCCAGTGCATAGGCATCCGCAACGCGCAGCGTCTCCAGGTCAACGTCTTCCCACGGCAGGAACAGGGCTTCCGTCGAGACATTGGCCTGGGCGCCGAAATCCCCATGCGGGTCGTAGGCGCCGAACTTGATGCCGTCGGCATGGACGACCGGGCGTTTGTCGATGATCGTTCGCGCGCTCGCCGCCGGGTTCGGCGCGATGCCCGCATATTGCACCTCGCTTCGGCCCGGCAGTCCCGCGACGCACAACAGCAGCAACGCGATCGCGGCGGCCGAGAGGTGATTTTTCGTCAGCTTCTTCATGGCTCACCCTCCTTTTCGGGCTATTTCCTGATTCAGCAGGAGCTGCTTCAGTTCATACGCCTTGGCGCTGACGGTATCCGTAGAGACGAGCTTGCCGTATTCGTCATCCTGGCGCACCGAAGAATGGCGGAAGACGTACCAGTTGCCATCCGGCTGACGGCGCTGGTAGATCGTATTGCCGATCTTGCGGTGACCGAAACAGGTGCTGGCACGGGCTGCTCCCTCGGCATTCGTCCAGGTCGCGCGCATGCAGAGCTGGCCGAGATCGTCCACCACCCATTTGCCTTCGGCGAAGGACTGCTTACCCTTGTCGTTGGTCCAGGCCACGAACCGCCGGCCTTCATCGAAGAAACGGCCGCCGCCGGTGCCCCAGGTCCAGGTCTTGTCACCGTAGATGCGATAGAGTTCATAGGCGCTGAGCGGCGTCGGCGGCGTCTTGGTGGCCTCGGCAGCGTGCGCCATCACAGGCAGGCACAGGCTGAGAGCCAGGGCTATGCCATACAGTCTCGATCCGATGCTCATTATATGCTCCTCCTCGACACGTGCCGGTTGGCCGGTTCAAACACCCTGTTGGCCCCGTCCCGCGCTTCCGAATCCATTCCATCTGAGGCGAAACTTCACGGTCCTGGTCTTGCCGCCGAGGCCGGCCCCGGCGACGGCAAATTGCGATTGGCTGAAACTGATGAGCGTCTGGCCATGGGAAAGGGCTTCGAGGCCGCGCAGACCGTGGTTGCCCGCCTGCAAGCCGCCGGTGACACAGATCGCCAAACCGGTGGCCGTCGCGAACCAGAGGCCGCGCGATTGCGGCAGCAGCGGCAGGCCGTTCTCGATCGCATGGCGAATGACGATCAGCACCGTCAGTGACAGATAGAGCACGAGGTTCATCGCAGCGAAAAGGTAAAAGCCCTGAGCGGCAGCGGCCTCGCCGGCGAGCGCCATGGCCGCGGCGCAAAGCCCCGCGAGAGCAAGATAGGGCGCAACCACGCGCAGCGGCAAAGACTGCTGCTGCTGCTTTCCCTTCGGGGTGATGCGAAAGTCGACGAAAGAACCGGAGATATGGTCGCGAATGGCCGCCAGGCTGCCGGCCAGCGACCATGGCCAGCGCAGAAAGGTGAAGGCCAGCCCTTCCCATCCAAACAGTTTCGCATCGTGCGGCCGGAAGGTTCCCGTGGCCCGCCAGAAGAAAGCAAAGAGCGTCAGCACGATCGACATCGGCGCGAAATGCAGCAGAAAATCCGGATAGGTCACGTTGACGAAGACCTCGCCCGTCAACAAGGCGGCAACCGGCAGCAGGAACATCACTGCCATGACCGCGGAAAAGAGCGGATACCACAGCTGCGAAAAGACGAACTGGAATTTCAGCCGCCAGGGGAGATGGATGACGTAGCGGCGGGAATATTGCAGCAGGATGGTGACAAGGCTGCGCGACCACTGGAATTCCTGCACGGCGAGATCGACGAAATTCGCCGGGCCGTCGCCATGAGCGATCGCATCGACCGCGTGGACGCCGCGCCAGCCGCCGGCGTTCATCATCAGCGTCGTCGAATGATCTTCGGCAAGCTCGGGGCCAAGGCCACCGATCTGGCGAAGGGCTGATGTGCGGACCGCATAGTGGGAGCCGATGCAAAGGGGCGCCCAGCCATTGTTGTAACCGGTCTGCAGCGAACCGTGCAGACTTGCCTCCGCATAGAGCCTGCCGCGCGCGACCCAACTCGCCGCGGCATTCGCATCACAGATGCTGGGAGCGGAAACATAGCCGACGCCAGGATCGGCGAAGGGGCGCAGGACTTCACGGAGATAGGTCGGTGTCGGCACATGATCGGCATCGAACTGGGCGACAAAATCGTAACGCGCATAGCCGAAATGGTCGTAGAAATAGGCGAGATTGCCTTCCTTGCACCGCGTCCGGCGCGGCCAGGTCGTGCGGTGATACTCCGCCACGCCCTTTCGCGTCGAGATCAGCACGCCGTGCTCGGCGCACCAGCGTCTGGTTTCCGCGGAAGGATCCTCATCGGCCAGCCAGACATCGAACTCGACACCGGTCTGATCGAGCATCGCCTGAAGCGTGGCGCGGACGACGGCAAAGGGTTCGGACGGCGCCTTGGTGACGACCATTGCCACGCGTCCTTCCGGCAGCAGGACGCGCGAACCGATCGTTCTGGCATCGAGGAAGATCAGGATGAAATAGGCGGGTACAAGCGTTATCCAGGCAAGCACGACGGTGACGAGCACGAAGGCTGGCCAGGAAATGATGTGGGCGGACCGACACCACCAGCTCCAGAAATAGCCGAGCGCCGCCAGCCAGCAGAGGATGCCGAAAGCATAGGCGACACGCTTCCGACCCGTGAAAACCGGGTTGAATGCATCGGCGGCATTCGCCGTCCTGATCCGGTGATCGATCTCCGAAACCAGGCTCATGCCGTCATCTCCAGCCCGAAGGTGGGTCCGGCAGTGCGGATGATCGTGTCGATATCCGAAAGAGCCGGCACGAAGCCGAGCTCTGCCTTGGCCCGTGCCGTATTGGCAAACAGGATCGGCGGATCGCCGGGGCGGCGGGCGCGATAACGGACGGGGACTTCGCGGCCGCTGGCGCGATAGACCGCGTCGAGGATCTCGCGCACTGACGTGCCGCGGCCGGAACCGAGATTGACGCTCAGCGAGGCGCCGTCTGCGATCAGGTGGTTGACGGCGGCCAAATGTGCCTGCGCGAGATCGCTGACATGGATATAATCGCGAATGCAGGTTCCGTCCTCGGTCGAATAGTCGGTGCCGAAGATATCGAGCCGCTCCAGCCTGCCGGCGGCGGCGAGGAGGGCGCGAGGAATGAGATGTGTCTCGGGCTCGTGACGCTCGGCAAGCTCGCCATCCGGATCGGCGCCGGCCGCGTTGAAATAACGCAGGGCAGCGAAGCGGATGCCATAGGCAGCGGCAAAATCCTCGAGCGCCATCTCGAAGATCAGCTTGGTACGTCCATAGGGATTGACCGGCTGCTGCGGGCTTTCCTCCCGTATCGGCAACGAGGCGGGGACGCCATAGGTGGCGCAACTGCTGGAAAAGACGATCCGATCGATTTCCTGGTCGAGGCAGGCTTCGAGCAGCGTGAGACTGCCGACGACATTGTTGCGGTAATATTTCCTCGGCATATCAACGGATTCGCCGACATAGGCATTGGCGCCGCAATGGATGACGCAATCGGGCGAAAATTCGGCCATCGTCCGACGGAGCGCGATCGCATCGCCGAGTTCCCCGCGAACGAGCGGTCCCCAGCGGACGCTGTCGGCATGTCCGGTCGAGAGGTTGTCGTAGGTAACCGGGATCATCCCGGCGCGCGACAGCGTTTTGCAGATATGACTGCCTATGAAACCGGCGCCGCCGGTGACGAGAATATAGCGGGGCATCTCATACAGCCTCCGCCTGCTCCGTCCCGGCAAGCAGGCCGTCGAAATATTCAACGGTGCGCGCCAGGCCGGCTTCGAGCTCGATATGAGGCTGCCATGCCAGTTCCGTCATCGCCCGTGAGATATCCGGCCGCCGCTGGCGGGGATCGTCGATGACAGCCGGCAGGTGAACGATGCGGGAGCGCGAATTGGTGAGGTCCCGGATGATCTCCGCCAGGCGTCGAACGGTAAACTCGCCCGGGTTACCGAGATTGATCGGACCGTGGCATGCGCTGCCGGCTGCCGAGAAACGCAGGAAACCTTCGACGAGATCGTCGACATGGCAGAAAGAGCGGGTCTGCTGGCCGTCGCCGTAGATCGTCAGGTCGGCGTTGCGCAGGGCCTGCACGATGAAGTTGGAGACCACGCGGCCATCATCCAGGCGCATGCGAGGTCCGTAGGTGTTGAAGATGCGGCCGACCTTGATGTCGACGCCGTAGGTCCGGTGATAGTCGAAGAACAGGGTTTCGGCGCTGCGTTTTCCCTCGTCGTAACAGGCTCGCGGCCCGATGGAGTTGACATTGCCGCAATAGGATTCGCGCTGCGGGCTCTGGGTCGGATCGCCATAGACTTCCGACGTCGACGACTGAACGACGATCGCGCCGGTCCTGCGCGCACAGTCCAAGGTGTTGACGGCGCCGAGTACGTTGGTGAGCAAGGTGCCCACCGGATCCCGCTGATAATCGGGCGGAGAAGCAGGAGAGGCGAAGTTGAAGATCAGCGACGCTTCGATATCGAAGGGCTGACGGACATCGTGCTCGATGATGCGAAAGCTGGGATTCGACGCGAGATGCTCGACATTTGCACGGCGGCCGGTGGAAAAGTTGTCGAGGCATACGACGCTATAGCCGCGCAGCAGAAGCCTTTCGCAGAGATGCGAGCCAAGAAAGCCGGCTCCGCCATTTACAAGAGCGGTGCCCAGATTCTTGAGCACCGCTATGTTCTTTACTTCAGAATAGCCTTCGCCGGGAATGAAACTACGCATTACAAACTCCTCCCCACGTTTTAGTCTTTTGTATTATTAAGGCGCCTTACACCTCCACTACCCGGATGGATATTCATGCAACTGAGTACCCATACAGGAATAATTTCGAGGCTATTCTTCAGATAACTCATTTACTATTGAAATGATAAGACGATTGTTATCGCGGTCAACTTTAAAAACATAAAATATCCCAAATAATTACGCGGTTGTTCTTTAGAATAACAAATGATTAATCATTTTACCTATTTTTTCGCGTAAAACGGGAATCACGCCGTTGCTCAAACTTTGCTCAATAAAGATCGGATAGAAGGGGGAGAGGCCGACCGCGCAGGGCTGCGCGACCGGCCTTGCATCCGGAAGCGTCATATGCGAGGGATTTAGGCATGTTCAAAAATCGCGCCGCAGCCCAGCCGAAAGGCTGGAGTCCATTTCATTTGGCGATGCTTGCCGGGGGAGCGACGCTTCTTGCGATCGGAGCAACGGCTTGTGCGGTCGTTGACGACGACATGGCCGCCATCGCGAGAAAGAATGTTGCCGTCGTCGAGACGACACCCGTGTCGAAGACTTACACCTACCCGGAAAATCGAACCGCTCGGCCTGCTGCGGCACGAGCCCGCATCGTCGCCTATCACGGGTCCGCGCCCTATATCTGCTCTCCAAGTGGCTTCGGACAGAAGTCGCGCTGCTTTGCGCGTCCCTCGATCTGAAGCAAAAGCGCCGCTGCATATTTCTTAAATCGGAATCGATTCAAGGATAGAACCATGCGCTCGTTGCACGCCTGAAAAGGGGCGCGGCGCTGCCGATCAGTTGCGCCAACGGCTGGACATGTCTTCATCGCCGACCGGATGATCATTGAAGAAGCGGGACGCTGCTTCCGTGCGGTTTCGGACGTTCATCTTCTTATAGATGTTGCGGACGTGAACCTTCACCGTATTTTCGGAAAGGTGCAGCTTGTCGGCTATAATCTTGTTCTGCGTCCCCTTGCAGATGAGATCCAGGATCTGAACCTCCCGGGTCGTCAAGGCGGAGATGCTGTCGCGTCTCAGCTTGAGCGCATTGTTGCGGGCGGCATCAACCGATTTCGTCTGATAAAGTGAGGCCTCCAACTGGGCCCCCTTGTTGGTGAGGCGGTTGAGAAGCGCCGAGGGAAAATGCTCCCCGCCCTTCATCAGCAGATCCACCGCCGCCATGAAAACATCAAGTCGAAGATTAAGCGGCAGGACGCCGTCGATGATCCTTGCCTCCACCAAGCGGCTGACATAGGGCTCCATCATGTCTATGGCCTCGACGACAAGTCCGATCGAGGTTTCCGGATGATTTTCTCTGACCGCCTGCAGCGCGTCTTGCAGCTCAGGCGCAGGTATATGGTAAAATAAAACGAGCTTTATATCGCTAGTATCCTTTTCCAGCATCGGATTTGCGCTTGTTATGCTTGGCACATCGCAGTTTGGAAATTTCTTTGCCAGCGCCTCCACCATGCATTCTGAAAACAGATCAGCCTTGGCTACTACAAGGATAGTATCTCCGGATGGGCTAGACTTCTTCGCCTGGTCCGCATTCTCCATTCCTGAGCCTGTCATGAACATATACGCCTCCCCTAGCGGTACACTTTACTCAAACATGAAGCGATGGCAGGTATAAGATAGTATGAAATGCCGGTCCTATTGTGTCATCGCCTTTTTCTTTAGACATTTCTTAATTATGTTAATACGGATTGAGAAGGAAGGAAATGGCCCAAAGTGATTAGTTTTAGGGAGCGAGAAACAATAAGATACTACGTATCGGTTGTATTTTTACTGATACTTATACTTCAAGGTTATATTTGTTCCCACTATAGATAATTCAGTAAATGTAATATTTCAGTACAAATTGTAATATTTTTGTCATCTTCTCCCGAAGATTATGAGGCAGGCGAAACGCTCGCAGGTTGTTCAACCCGGCGCCGTTGGCGGAAGCCTCGCATTCCAGCTGCTCGCGCCCGGTCGTAATCCCTGCAGGGCCAGCACTGCTCTCGAACGTCTCCGATCGTTCGCCGAGGCCGCGCATCGCAAGGCTGATATCAGCGCCAGCAAGGCGAAAAAGAGGCAGCCGCGTCTGCGCTGACGCGCTTGCGCGGCCGTTAAATGCACGCGACCGGGCGCATCATCACCATGCTCTTTGATTTTGAGCTGCAATCGCTGCTAAAAGAGGCGTGAGCCTATTTTGCACTCCTCAGTGAGAAGTCATGCAGATCGATGCGGACAGGGTGGAACGGGAACAGCTTCTGGCCATTCTCGATTTCTGGCATAAAATCGAGTTCTTCATACCTTATGATCTCTCCAATCGTCTCGTCCTCGGCGAAGGACGGACCGTTTTCTGGCTGCGTGCAGAGACGCTCTTGCAGGACAGCGCTGCACTCAGCCGTCCCGTCATACCCGAGGAGAAGCAGATCACCGGCTTCACCTTGTTCCTCGGCGTTTTCAGCAAATCCGAGATCGCCGACATCCGCAGGCACTTCGACAGCCCTGCGATCGACTTTACCGAGTATGAGGATGCCGAACGCAGCGATCTCGATGGCGATACCTGCTTTGCCAGCCTCCAGCTTACTCCGCTCGGACAGCCGATGTTCGAAACATTTTCCGTCTCGACGCTTCCATGGGCCCTCGGACGGGTACGGAAATCTGGTCTCTCCTCGCTCAGCCATGAGGCATTTGCAGACGGCAAGCGGCAGCTGTCGGAATTGCTTCAAAACTTCCAGGCGCAGCGACAGCTGGGATCTTCATCCTTCGAGGCCGCCACCGATCAGCCGATCGATGCCGGCGAAATCCTGACGCTGCATGAATTGCTCTGCGATTGGGCGGGTTTTGCCTCACGCCAGGAAAAGCCCATCGCCGCCGTTGAAATACGCTACCGCGACAGGGCGGAAAGACCCGAGCTCATTTCGTTGCCGCCTCAACAGGAGGATCATGCAGCCAATGCCGACGAGGAAGACGAAGGTGCCAGCCTTGATGAGGACATCGGCATTCTGAACAGCTTCTTCATCGAGGATATCGAAAGGGCGATGATCTGCGTCAGGCAGGGCAATGTCCCGGAGCCCCTCCGGCGGTACCTCAACCCGCCGGCAGATGAAAATCGGGTCGACCTTTATTCGGAAGAAGGACGCCGCGCGATCATTCGGGCGCTGCATCCCGGCAATCTCAACCGTGGACGCTGGCTGAGCGAGCCTCATCTTGCAATGAGCCTCATGCAACAGTTCGCGATCAATTCGGCGATCGGCGGCCTGTCGGAAACGGGATTGTTCTCGGTCAACGGCCCGCCGGGCACCGGAAAGACCACGCTGCTGCGTGACATGTTCGCGGACAATATCGTTCGGCGCGCCCGGGTGCTCTCCTCCCTGACGACGGCGCGCGACGCCTTTGACGGCTCGCCACGTCGTGTCGGTTTTACGGATCGGAGCACCGCCTCAATATCGGCGCTGATCCCAGCCCTTGCGGGGTTCGAAATGGTCGTCGCCTCCTCTAACAATGCCGCCGTGGAGAATATTTCGCGCGACCTTCCCAAGCGGAGCTCGATCGCGAGGACGTCTTCCTTTCAATATCTGCAGACGGTCGCACACAAGATCGCCTGCCAGAAAGACAATGGATCGGTCGTCAAGCTCTCCGACAGCGACCGCCCATGGGGATTGATCGCCTGTGCCCTCGGCAATTCCAGGAACCGCCGAGCCTTCAAGGAACGTTTCGCCTTCATGGAGATCGCCGAAAGACCGAAGCCCGGCTGGTCGGGCGCCGCAAAGCCGCAGAGCATCTGGGAATGGTTGAAGAGCTATGAGGGGCCAAGCTTTGCCGAAGCGGCATCGGCTTTTCATGCCGCCGACGAGATGGTTCGCGAAAAGATCGGCCAATATGCGCGCTATGCCGATCTCCGCGATGAAATAGCGCCCGTTTCGGAGGATGCATTCTGCCGACAAGCGCTCGAGAGGGTGGCTGCCGCCGCGGACGAAGTTTTGCATGCGCAGAACCGATGCGACATGCTGGCGACCGAAATGCGCCACATCGCCGACGGGTTGTCTTACCTGAAGGAGGAGGAACAGCTGCTCGACCGCAGCGCCCCTGCGCGATGGAAGAGAGTGCTCTCGACCAACCCGGCCCGGCAGCATCGGCAAGACGTCATCGTCAATGCGCGAAAGCAGCTGGAACTGCGCAAGGCGTTGGCCGAATGCGAAGATCGGCTCGCGAAAACCGATAAACCCGCGCTGGAACGGGCTTTGCGAGAGCATGACCGGGCCGAACGAGCACTGCGGTCACGACGGAAAATCTGGTCTGCGAAAAAGGAGGAACTCGAGCGGCTGGGGGAAATTCTCGATCACCCCGCCGCACCGGAGCGTCCCGCCGATCTCGATAAGGACCGGGTGCAGATCGACGGTCTTTGGCATCAGGACGAACTGGCGGCTCTGCGTTCGGCATTGCTGGAAGCAGCGCTGACACTGCATGAAGCTTGGTTGGCCGATGTCGGCAGGAAGGGCGGAGGTTTTGGCGGAAACATCGTTGCCATCACCAAGCTGCTTTCCAACAACAATCCCGTCGATGACAAGCACATTGCATCGATCTGGCAGAGCCTTTTCATGATCGTTCCGATCGTGTCGACGACGTTCGCGTCTTTTGCCAAGCAGTTCCGCGGGCTCGGGCCCGGCTCGATCGGCTGGGTCTTCATCGATGAAGCCGGCCAGGCCGTGCCGCAAGCGGCGGTCGGGACCTTGTTGCGTGCACGTCGCGTCATGGTGATCGGCGATCCCTTGCAGATCGAACCGGTTTTCACGCTTCCGAGCGCGCTGATTTCAGGCGCTTCGGCTCTTTCACCCCACACGGCGGCAGGCCAATATTCGCCGAACAGGGCGTCGGTGCAGATGCTGGCCGATGTCGCCAATCGCTACGGAACCACACTTCAGGGCGAGGAGGCAGATGGGCTCTGGATCGGCAGCCCACTCAGAGTGCATCGACGCTGCATCGATCCGATGTTCAGCCTTGCCAATCAGATCGCCTATCAGAACAAGATGATCTTCGGGCTGCACGAGCGCCGACCGGCCGGCGACGCATCGCCCTTTTATGGCGACAGCGCCTGGATCGACGTCAAGGGCAAAGTATCGGGCAAACAGGCCGTCGCCGAGCAGACCGACTTCATCGTCGATCTCCTCGCCGCGACCTATCGCCGGGATGGTGCATTGCCGGACATCTATCTCATCTCGCCGTTCAAGGAGATCAAGACCAGTTTGAGACGGGCTCTTTCTCAGGCGGTCTGGATCGATCAAGACGGATATGCGCACGGATCTCCAGCGAAACTGCAGAAATGGCTTCAGGAACGGGTAGGCACAGTCCATACCTTCCAAGGCAAGGAAGAAGATATCGTTTTCATGGTCCTCGGCGCCGATGCCGAACATCGCGGAGCAGCTGGCTGGGCCGCATCCAAGCCAAACCTTTTGAACGTGGCGCTGACGCGCGCCAAGCGCCGTTTCTACATCGTCGGCGACCGCACGCTCTGGCAAACGCTTCCCTATTTCAGAGAGGCAGCAAATGCATTGCGGACGATCCAACCCGCGGAATTCCTGGCCCGCAATGAGCTAAACGTGAGAGATCGGACTCCGGCGCCGTTCGCTGAACGTATGTTTTGAGGTCCCGGAAAAACAAAAAGCCCGCTTTTGGCGGGCTTTTGGGACTTTTGGTTGCGGGGGCAGGATTTGAACCTGCGGCCTTCAGGTTATGAGCCTGACGAGCTACCGGGCTGCTCCACCCCGCGGAAGTATTATAACACGAAAGGCCGCTTATGAGCGGCCCTTTGTTCGGCTTTGGGCCGTTGGATTGTGATTGAGAAGATTTTTATCAACTGAGTTGCGCTTTGCAGACCTGGCAGCGACCTACTCTCCCGCGTCTTAAGACGAAGTACCATGGGCGCAGGGGCGTTTCACGGCCGTGTTCGGAAAGGGAACGGGTGCAGCCACCCCGCCATAACCACCAGGTCGGCAAAGCGCAACTTGTTGTTTGAGAAGCTGGCAGGCGTTAGCCTGTTTTGTTTTGAACACGTCTTTGATCTTTCCGGCTGCGGGTGCTTGTGGCACGCATACAGGCCAGAGGCCGTCGCGCTTTGTGGCGCGGGCCGTCCGCAGCGCCCTTGGCGCGTCAGAACAAGGTCAGGCATCATCAGCCTTTGGCTGATGAGCATGAACAATGAGAACGATCAAGCCGATCGAGCTATTAGTACCGGTAAGCTTCATGCGTTGCCGCACTTCCACACCCGGCCTATCAACGTGGTCGTCTTCCACGGCTCTGATAGGGAACACTCGTTTTCAGGTGGGTTTCCCGCTTAGATGCCTTCAGCGGTTATCCCGTCCATATATAGCTACCCTGCTATGCCCTTGGCAGGACAACAGGTCCACCAGAGATATGTCCATCCCGGTCCTCTCGTACTAGGGACAGATCCTGTCAATATTCCTACACCCACGGCAGATAGGGACCGAACTGTCTCACGACGTTCTGAACCCAGCTCACGTACCGCTTTAATTGGCGAACAGCCAAACCCTTGGGACCTGCTCCAGCCCCAGGATGCGATGAGCCGACATCGAGGTGCCAAACAACCCCGTCGATATGGACTCTTGGGGGTCATCAGCCTGTTATCCCCGGCGTACCTTTTATCCGTTGAGCGATGGCCCTTCCACGCGGGACCACCGGATCACTATGACCGACTTTCGTCTCTGCTCGACTTGTCAGTCTCGCAGTCAGGCGGGCTTATGCCATTGCACTCGACGACCGATTTCCGACCGGTCTGAGCCCACCATCGCGCGCCTCCGTTACTCTTTCGGAGGCGACCGCCCCAGTCAAACTACCCACCATACACTGTCCCGGACCCGGATGACGGGCCGCGGTTAGACATCCATGACGATAAGGGTGGTATTTCAAGGATGGCTCCACGGAAACTGGCGTCCCCGCTTCAAAGCCTACCACCTATCCTACACATGCCGACACGAATGCCAGTGTAAAGCTATAGTAAAGGTGCACGGGGTCTTTCCGTCTGACCGCAGGAACCCCGCATCTTCACGGGGAATTCAATTTCACTGAGTCTATGTTGGAGACAGCGGGGAAGTCGTTACGCCATTCGTGCAGGTCGGAACTTACCCGACAAGGAATTTCGCTACCTTAGGACCGTTATAGTTACGGCCGCCGTTTACTGGGGCTTCGATTCAAAGCTTGCACCTCTCCTCTTAACCTTCCAGCACCGGGCAGGCGTCAGACCCTATACGTCGTCTTGCGACTTCGCAGAGCCCTGTGTTTTTGATAAACAGTCGCTACCCCCTGGTCTGTGCCACCCCACAATAGTTGCCTAAAATGGGGTCACGCTTCTTCCGAAGTTACGCGTGCAATTTGCCGAGTTCCTTCAACATAGTTCTCTCAAGCGCCTTGGTATACTCTACCTGACCACCTGTGTCGGTTTCGGGTACGGTCTATACGGTGGAGCTATTTCCTGGAACCGCTCCGCTGCCCTGATAATCCAATAAACCAGAACAACTTGTGCAATCCGTCACTACCACCAGGCCCACGAATATTAACGTGGTTCCCATCGACTACGCGTGTCCGCCTCGTCTTAGGGGCCGGCTAACCCTGCTCAGATTAACTTTAAGCAGGAACCCTTGGTCTTTCGGCGAGAGGGTCTCTCACCCTCTTTATCGTTACTCATGTCAACATTCGCACTTCCGATACCTCCAGGAGCCCTCACGGGTCTCCCTTCATCAGCTTACGGAACGCTCCGCTACCACTTGCATCACTGCAAATCCTCAGCTTCGGTGCATGGCTTCAGCCCCGTTACATTTTCGGCGCAAAGACCCTTATTTAGACCAGTGAGCTGTTACGCTTTCTTTAAATGATGGCTGCTTCTAAGCCAACATCCTGGTTGTTTTGGGATCCTCACATCCTTTCCCACTTAGCCATGACTTGGGGACCTTAGCTGGAGGTTAGGGTTGTTGCCCTTTTCACGACGGACGTTAGCACCCGCCGTGTGTCTGCCGAGTAGTACTCCCCGGTATTCGGAGTTTGGTTAGGATCAGTAAGACGGTGAGTCCCCATAGCCCATCCAGTGCTCTACCCCCGGGGGTATTCGCTCGACGCTCTACCTAAATAGATTTCGCGGAGAACCAGCTATTTCCGAGTTTGATTGGCCTTTCACCCCTAGCCACAAGTCATCCCAATCTATTGCAACAGATGCGGGTTCGGTCCTCCAGTTGGTGTTACCCAACCTTCAACCTGCTCATGGCTAGATCACTCGGTTTCGGGTCTAATGCAACAAACTATATCGCCCTATTCAGACTCGCTTTCGCTGCGCCTACACCTACCGGCTTAAGCTTGCTTGTTACACTAAGTCGTTGACCCATTATACAAAAGGTACGCCGTCACCCTTGCGGGCTCCGACTGTTTGTAGGCATCCGGTTTCAGGTTCTATTTCACTCCCCTTGTCGGGGTGCTTTTCACCTTTCCCTCACGGTACTTGTTCGCTATCGGTCATGCACGAGTACTTAGGCTTGGAGAGTGGTCTCCCCATGTTCAGACAGGATTTCTCGTGTCCCGCCCTACTCTAGGACAATCGTGATATCTACGCGTACGGGGCTGTCACCCACTACGGCCGCACTTTCCAGAGCGTTCCACTTTAATCACAATTGCCACTGGCCTGGTCCGCGTTCGCTCGCCACTACTTGCGGAGTCTCGGTTGATGTCCTTTCCTGCAGGTACTTAGATGTTTCAGTTCCCTGCGTTCGCTTCTTACACCCTATTTTATTCAGGTGTAGATACCTTATCACAATACCTAGAAACCTGTTTTGTCCTCACGGCCAAAGGCCTGCGGACGGCGCGCCGGACGACCGGCGACGCGCTTTGCGCTACGAAGGAAGTCCCTCGCAACCAAAGCAACAAAACAGATTTTCTAGGTATTTAAGGTGGGTTGCCCCATTCGGAGATCCATGGATCAAAGCTCATTCGCAGCTCCCCACGGCTTTTCGCAGCGTATCACGTCCTTCATCGCCTGTGCATGCCAAGGCATCCACCAAATGCCCTTACGACACTTAATCGTTCTCATTGCCAATGCTCATCATCTCGCCACCGTCCCCAAAGGAAACGGCAACAGACCGGGTTACCTTTTACAACCCAGTCAATCCAACAATGCCATCGACGTGTTCGACCTGATCACTTTATCGGAGCTACGCCGAGCAGCTCGCTTGTGTCAGGTCTTAAGACCAGCTTCTCGAGATATGATCCGATACCGCGCGGTCAGGCAACGGTAATCCGATCGTTCATCAGACGAGGCCCGAAAGCCACGAACAACAAACGATCCAGAGCG
>NZ_CP013495.1:0-60000 GCF_001664325.1 Rhizobium sp. N621 | reverse complement strand
ACTGGGAGCGCTCGACAAGGATGGCGCGTTAACCGTCCGCGGCAAGATGATGCGCGATCTCGCTCTGCCGGCGCGGCTTGCCGCCATGGTCGTCTCATCAGGCGAATCGGGCCATGCCCGGGAGGCGGCGATGATTGCCGTGCTCCTGACCGAACAGGGGCTTGGCGGACCGAGCATCGACATTGAGGACCGGCTGCGGCGCTTCAAGGCTGAGCGCGGCGAAAGAGCCGATGCCTCGCGGCGGCTGGCGGGGCGGCTGGCTGCCGGCCTCGATACCGTCACCAGGGCCGCACCTGTACTGGCGGGTCAGCTTCTGCTGCATGCCTTCCCGGATCGGATCGCGCTTCAGCGCGGCGGGCGCGGGCGATTCGTGATGGCGAACGGGCGGGGAGCGGAACTGCCGGAAACCGAGAGGCTCGCCGGCAGCCAGATGCTCGTCATCGCCGATCTCACCGGACGCGCGGCACAGGGGCGGATTCTGGCGGCGGCCGAAGTGACTCGTGCGGATATCGAAGCCGAACTGCCTGGCGAGATCAGAACCGATGACCAGACATTCTTCGACCGGCAAAGCCGGCAGGTGCGGGCGCGGCGGGCAACCCGGCTCGGCGCGATCGTCTTCGAAGAGACGCCGTTGCCGCGTCCTTCCGGGGCCGCCATCACTCAGGCGCTGATGGAGGGCGTGCGCGAACTGGGGCTCGATCAGCTCGCCTTCTCGAAGGAGGCCCTGCAGCTTCGCGAACGGATCGGTTTCCTTCATCGGACGATCGGTGATCCCTGGCCCGATGTCAGCGACGATGCTCTGCTTTCCCGGCTGGAGGAATGGTTCGCTCCCTTCCAGGAAGACGCCCGCAGCCTCTCCGAGATTTCTGCGGCAGGACTCACGAACGGGCTGATGTCGCTGGTGCCGCACGAGCTGCAGCGCGATCTTAGCCGGCTTGCGCCGACGCATTTCGAGGCGCCGACCGGTCAAAGACATCCTATCCAATATGAGGGCGAGGAGCCCATCTTGACGATCCGGGTGCAGGAGTTGTTCGGGCTCAAACAGCATCCAGCGGTCGCCGGAGGCCGCCTGCCGCTGCTCCTGGAGCTGACGTCGCCGGCGCACCGGCCGATCCAGACGACGCGCGACCTGCCCGGTTTCTGGGCGGGCTCGTGGAAGGACGTACGCGCCGAGATGCGTGGACGCTATCCGCGCCATCCCTGGCCGGAGCGGCCGGAAGAGGCGTTACCGACGACACGGGCAAAACCACGTGGTACATGAGAGCCATCAAGGAGCCCCGGCATGATCGACAAGCCCGGCGTGATCGACAAGACGCAAAGCCATACGCTGGAAGACCGGCACAGCAGCCGCAGACTGCGGCTGCAGACGCTGGTGCGGCTGCGCTGGCTTGCCGTCGGCGGCCAGGCGCTGACGGTGTTCATCGTCGCCTTCTGGCTGAAATTTCCCTTGCCGCTGATCGCCAGCTCTTCGCTGATCGCCGCCCTTGCCTGGGTGAATTTCTACCTGACGATCCGCTATCCGCCGACGCACCGGCTGGCGCCGCCGGCCGCCTTCGCTTTGCTTGGCTTCGATCTCCTGCAGCTCTGCGCGCTGCTCTTCATCACCGGCGGCCTCGCCAATCCCTTCGCCGCACTCGTCTGCGTGCCCGTTATCATCTCCTTTGCCTCACAGCCGATCCGCTACAGCACGGCGCTGATCGGCTTTGCGATGGTCTGCATTACAGTGCTTGCCTTTTCGCCTTTCCCGCTGCCCTGGTTCGACGGGGTCGAGATCAATGTCCACAACGTCATGCAGTTCGGCGTCTGGTGCTCGATCGCCTCGACCATGGCCTTTGCCGCCTTCTATGCCTATCGCGTCTCGATGGAAGCAAGCCAGCTTGCCGATGCGCTGGCCGCGACCGAACTGGTGCTGCAGCGGGAAAAGCATCTCTCGCAGCTTGACGGCCTGGCTGCCGCCGCTGCTCATGAACTCGGCACGCCGCTTGCCACGATCAGCGTCGTCGCCAAGGAAATGGAGCGCGAGCTCAAGGACGATGATCGCTTTCGCGAGGATGTCATGCTGTTGCGGAGCCAGAGCGAACGCTGCCGTGACATTCTGCGGCGGCTGACGACGCTCTCCTCGGAAGGCGAGGCGCATATGCGCCGGCTGCCGCTTTCCTCGATGATCGAAGAGGTCGTCGCGCCGCACCGGGAATTCGGCATCACGCTCGAGCTTATCGAAAAAAGCCCACGCAAAAGCGAGCCGGTCACCGACCGCAATGCCGGCATCATGTACGGACTCGGAAACCTCATCGAAAATGCCGTCGATTATGCCAGGGAAAAAGTGACCATCACCGTCGAGCACGATCACGACAAAGTGCTGATCGTCATCGAGGACGACGGCAACGGTTATTCGCCTGACATTCTGACACGAATCGGCGAGCCCTATGTGACCAAGCGACAGAAGGAAGATACTGCCGGCGGCCTCGGGCTCGGCCTTTTCATCGCCAAGACGCTGCTGGAGCGTTCCGGCGCATCGCTGGTTTTCGAGAACCGCGAGCCGGAAAGAGCCGGCGCGCGCATCCGCATCGAATGGCCACGGATGCTGATCGACGCAAATTCGACAAAATGACTTTATCGGCATAAGTAGAAAAACGGTTGACCAAGATCGGGCGTTCGACCGTCGGGACTCGAGACGATGACAGAACAGAATCAAGGAAATTTCGCCGCGTCGGATGAGGATCATATCGGTCCCGACGCCAGCCTGCTGATCGTCGATGACGACGGGCCATTCCTGCGCCGTCTCGCAAGGGCGATGGAGACGCGCGGCTTTCAGGTGGAAACGGCTGAGTCCGTGGCGGAAGGCGTTGCGAAATCGAAAGGCAGGCCGCCGAAATATGCGGTGGTTGACCTCCGGCTCGGCGACGGTAATGGCCTCGACGTCATCGAAGCGATCCGCCAGCGGCGCGACGACACGCGGATCATCGTGCTGACCGGCTACGGCAATATCGCAACGGCGGTGACGGCGGTAAAACTCGGAGCCGTCGATTATCTGGCCAAGCCTGCGGATGCCGACGACGTCTTTTCGGCGCTGACGCAACGGCCGGGCGAAAAGGCGGAACTTCCGGAGAATCCGATGTCGGCCGACCGCGTGCGCTGGGAACACATCCAGCGGGTCTATGAAATGTGTGAGCGCAACGTCTCGGAAACGGCACGCCGGCTCAATATGCACCGGCGAACGCTGCAGCGCATCCTTGCCAAACGCGCGCCGAAATAGACGAAACCTTCATCAGACATCATCCACGGTGAACGGTTTTCCGTTCGCCCATTCGGCCATCATCAGCCTTTGCGCGGCGGCACGCGAGAAACTGAGCGTGACGGATTTGCGCGTGGCCGGCGCCATGCGGTGCTCCGGCGCTTCGCGAATCATGTGGGCGCCATAGCCATCCGAGAGGAAGAGCCCGCATTCCTCCGGAAAGATGTCGAGCGGCACACCTTCATGAGTCGCAAAGAACAGGCGGTCGCAATGCAGCCTGTATTCCGGCCATTTGCGATCCACCCTGAAATCCTCGATCGATGTCTTGATTTCGATAATCCAGACTTCGCCCTTTTCCGAAAGCGTGATCAGATCGGCGCGGCGGCCGCTGGCGAGCGGTAGTTCCGGCAGCACGGCATGGCGCATTTCGTGCAGCAATATCTGCGTTCCGCGCCGCACCATCATGGCCCTGTCCGATTGCCGGCCATCGATTAACGGATTGTTATTGTAAACGCTCAAAATCGTCATGGATAACCATCCCGCGGGCTGGCCTGTTGTTGCAAAAAAACCATGCGCTTTTAATTTGCGCGGCAGACGGATTCCTCGCGCTGCAGCAGTCTTGCCAAGCGCAAGTTAATCGAAAATAAACCATAATCAACGATGGTCGAAAGACTGTTCTCCTCGCCCAAAAACTTCAAGAGTTAACTATGCGCATCCGCAATGCATTCCCTGTATTTGGCCTGCTGACGACGCTCGCACTGGCCGGCTGCTCCACCAATTCCGAAAGCGCATCCGTCGACGACAAGGGCGCAGGCCCGACGGTACAGACAGCTCAAATCTTCAACGACGCCTATGGCGTGACGAAGGATGCCGGATATTCCCTGCCGGCGATCCCAATCGACAGGGTGAAGCCGCAGTTCCGCCGCCAGGTGGTCAGCTACCAGACCACCGAGCGTCCAGGCACCATCATCGTCAATACGCGCGAGCGTTTCCTCTATTACATCCTGCCGAACGGCAAGGCGATGCGCTACGGCATCGGCGTCGGCAAGCAGGGCTTCGCATGGGCCGGCACTGCCTACGTCGCCTGGAAGCAGGAATGGCCGACCTGGCACCCGCCGAAGGAAATGGCTGAACGCCGCCCCGACGTCGCCAAATACGTCGAAGACGGTATGGGCCCCGGCCTCAGCAATCCTCTCGGCGCGCGCGCCATGTATCTCTTCAACGACGACGGCAAGGACACCCTGTTCCGCCTGCACGGCACGCCGGAATGGGCTTCGATCGGCACCGCCGCTTCCTCGGGCTGCATTCGCCTGATGAACCAGGACGTCATCGACCTCTACAGCCGCGTCCGTCCCGGCAAGGGGACCTCCAAGGTCATCGTCATCCAGTAGGCTAGATACCGAATTCGGTATAAAAAAGGCCGCCGGACTGTCGTCCCGGCGGCCTTTTCGTATTCTCGGTCACCCCGATTGTTTCGCCTTGAGCTCAAGGCGGCGGCGGTGAAGCACCGGTTCCGTATAGCCGTTCGGTTGCTCCCTGCCCTTGAGGACGAGATCGAGGGCGGCCTGGAAGGCGACCGAATCATCGAAATTGCCGGCCATTGGCCGGTAGGCCGGATCCGACTCGTTCTGCCGATCGACGATGGCAGCCATGCGTTTCATCGTTTCGACGATCTGAGCTTCGGTGACGACCTTATGATGCAGCCAATTCGCCATGTGCTGGGCCGAAATGCGCAAGGTCGCGCGATCCTCCATCAGGCCGATATTGTTGATGTCGGGCACTTTCGAGCAGCCGACACCCTGATCGATCCAGCGCACGACATAGCCGAGGATACCCTGGGCATTGTTGTCGAGCTCTCGCTGGATTTCCTCCGGAGTCCAGTTCGGCCGCACCGCAACCGGCACGGAGAGAATGTCTGACAGTTTGGCGCGGGCCCGGTCCTTCAGCCCCTGTTGAACCCGGGCGACATTGACGCGGTGATAATGGGTGGCATGCAGGGTTGCAGCCGTCGGCGAAGGCACCCAGGCGGTATTGGCGCCGGCCTTGGGGTGGGCGATCTTCTGTTCCAGCATCGCCGCCATCAGGTCCGGCATCGCCCACATGCCCTTACCGATCTGCGCATGGCCGGAGAGGCCGCATTCCAGACCGATATCAACGTTCCAGTTCTCATAGGCCGATATCCACGCTGCCTGGCGCATATCGCCCTTGCGAATCATCGGACCGGCTTCCATCGAAGTATGGATCTCGTCGCCGGTGCGGTCGAGGAAACCGGTGTTGATGAAGACGACGCGCTCGCGGGCGGCACGAATGCACTCCTTGAGGTTGACCGTCGTGCGCCGCTCCTCGTCCATGATGCCCATCTTGATGGTGTTGCGCGCCATGCCGAGCGCATCTTCGACCCGGGAGAAAATCTCGACGGCGAAGGCGACCTCTTCTGGTCCATGCATCTTCGGCTTGACCACATACATAGAGCCGGTGCGGGAATTCTTCTTCCGGCCGGCGGGACCGATATCGTAAAGCGCGATCAGAGCGGTGATGACGGCATCCATGATGCCCTCAGGCACTTCGTCGCCGTCCTTGTCGAGGATCGCGGGATTGGTCATGAGGTGGCCGACATTGCGCACCAGCATCAACGAACGGCGATGCACCTCGAACGAAGCGCCATCCGGGCCGTTATAGTCCAGATCCGGGCTGAGCTCGCGGATGAAGGTCGTTCCGCCCTTTGCCACCTCTTCCTGCAGATCGCCCTTCATCAGGCCGAGCCAGTTGCGATAGACGACGACCTTATCTTCAGCATCGACGGCGGCAATCGAATCCTCGCAGTCCATGATCGTGGTGATCGCCGATTCCAGCCAGACATCGGAAATATGGGCCGGATCGGCCTTGCCGATCGCCGTTGTCGGGTCGATGACGATATCGATATGAATGCCGTTATTCTTCAGGAGAATGCGGGTCGGCGCCGCGGCCTCACCGCGATAGCCGGCAAAATGCCCGCCATCCCCGAGCATTGTCTGCTCGCCGTCGACCGATCTGACGACGAGCGTTCCGTCCTTGACGGCGAAGCTGCCGACATCCTTCCAGCGGCTGTCCTGGAGCGGCGCCGCCGTATCCAGGAAATCACGCACCCAGGCGATGACCTTTTCGCCGCGCTTCGGATTGTAGCCCTTGCCCTTCTCGGCGCCGTCGCTCTCGGGAATGGCGTCGGTGCCGTAGAGCGCGTCATAAAGCGAGCCCCAGCGGGCATTGGCGGCGTTCAGGGCGTAACGCGCATTCATCACGGGAACGACGAGCTGCGGACCGGCGATCGAGGCGATCTCTGGATCGACCTTTCCGGTCGAGACCTGGAAGTCCGATCCTTCCGGCAGAAGGTAGCCGATGCTGCGGAGAAAGGACTGATATTCGTCCATATCCACCGGGGCGCCATGCTGGCCATACCAGTCATCGATCTTCGTCTGCAGCTCGTCGCGTTTGGCGAGCAGCGCGCGATTGCGCGGGGCGAGATCGTGGACGATCGCCGAAAAATCGGCAAAGAACCTGTCCGCATCGATCGCCAGACCCGGCAGAACCTCCTGCGTCAGGAAATCGTGAAGGACGGTTTCGATGGCAAGACCGTTCTTATCAATGCGGCTCATGCGATATTCTCCCTGGCAACGCCTGTGAATGCTGCCACTTTGCCCGGCTTTCATTCACAGTCAATTCCGCAATAGTTCGAAAGATTTATGCCGTTCGGGAAATTATGCGCGACGTCACGCGCATGGGAAGCCCGTTCTGAGGCTGAGTCGTCAGTTTCTGCACCGGCCAGGGATTGGTGGTTGCTGTCTGATCGAAACGGAATCGGTGCATCATCACGGCCAGTGCGATCACCGCCTCCTGCAGCGCGAAGGTCGCGCCGATGCAGACGCGCGGGCCGGCGCCGAATGGCAGAAACTGGAAGCGACCGATGCTGCCGCGGTTTCCCGGCAGGAAGCGCTCCGGCATATAGGCGCGCGGCTTTTCCCAATAAAGTTCGTGGCGATGCAGCGTCCAAGGCATGATGAGCACGGTGATGTCGGCCGGTATTTCGACCTTTTCGCCTTTGGCGTTTATCCAGAGGTCATCGGCGATCGCGGCGCGATTGATGGAAGGTGCGGGCGGATAAAGCCTGAGAGCTTCTTCAAAGGCCGCCCGCGTCACCGGCATCAGATCCAGCCATTCCACCGGTTCGGCGCCGGTTGCAAGAACAGCGTCGATTTCCGTCTCCATCGCCTCGCGAATATGCGGGCTGTTGGCCACACAATAGAGCGTCCAGGCAAGCGCACGTGCCGTCGTCTCGTGCCCGGCGCCGATGAAAGTCAGGATATTGTCCTCGATCTCCTCCTTGGTCAGGCCATCCGGACCTGCCTGTTCCAGGAGCAGCGTCAGAAAATCTTCCGGTGCGGCGGCGCGATCGGCCTTCATCTTCGCCAGACGCATATCCATGGTGTCGCGAACGATCGCCCTGAATTTTTCCAGCACCTTCTGACCGCCAATACGGGTGAGACGCGGCACCCAGGCGGGCGCGCGCAGCAGGTCCATCGGGTCGATGCGGCCCATGCGGTGGAGAAGCTGATTGACGTCGTCGGCGAAATGACCGCTCGACGAGACGATTTCGCCGGAAAAGAGCGTCTCGGCAAGAATAGCAAAGGTCAGATCGGTCATGTCGCTGGCGATATCGAAGACCTGGCCAGCCGCATCGACGTTCTCGTATTTGCGGACGAAATCTTCCGATTGCCGCAGCATCTGGCCGGCAAAACCTTTGGCGTGGCGCGGCGTGAAGACCGGCGCGACCGCCTTTCGCGATCGCTTCCAGACCTGGCCTTCCGCCGTCAACAACCCATCACGCAGGATCGGCCGCAGCACCAACTGGCGAATGTCGGACATGCGGTAATTGGCGGCGTTGTCGACCAGTACGTGCTTGATCAAGCCGGGATCGTTGACGATGAGGGTGTGTTGCCCGAAGAAACTCGTCTTGATCCAGGGCAAAGTATAAGAAGGCTCGCCCCAGAGTTCGAGCGGGTTGCGCAGGATGATTCGGATGATATCCAGCCGGCTCGGGGGCACGGTGCGCGGCAGCGGTGCCGGCGGAACGAAGGGGTCCGGACGCATGTCCATCGTCAAAGCCTTTCAGGGAAGAGCGACGCCTTCCCGGCAAGCTTGAAGCTAGAGCAGGCCCTTGAGTTCGTCCAGCTTGTCGTTGATCAGCCAGCCGTAATAATTCTCTTCGGGCCAAACGGTCGCGCCGGAAGAGCGGTTTTTCGCAGCCAGGGCTGCGGCACGCTGGCGTGAGTTGCCGACATTGTAAAGCGTCGCCGTCAGGCCGGGGTTGCCTGAGATGTCCATGCCGGCAATCTCCTTGTAATCATCGATCGACCGGCGGATCGAGGCCGCGACGAAGGCGAGCGAGATGTCGGGATCCATGATCGCCTTATAGACGTCGCCGGCATTCTTCTCGCTCAGCTTCGGATAGCCGGAGATGCGGCTGACGAGATCGGAAAGCATCAGCGCCGTCAGGGGATTGACCTGGCCGAGGCCGAAGGTCTGGCCGGCGTAAAAGGGCTGGAAGAAGACCGCGCTGAAGCGGTTGTTGGGGAAGCTCTCGCCGCCCACCGTCTTGCCGCGGAAATCGCTTTCCCAGACATCTTCGCGGCAGGACCAGAGCGTGTAGGAATCATTCTTGCCCTTGCACTGCGCAAATTGCGGCCGCGCCACGAAATCATCGACGTTTTCGCCGTCATAGGCGAAGCGGAAACTTTCCCCGGCATAGGAGGCCGCCTTGACATAATAGGCCTGCAGCCGGTCGTAGGCGTCGACATTATAAGTATGTTCGCCGACGATCGCGCCGATGACATGGATAGGATTGATGCCGTAAGCGCTGGAAACCTTGCGGATCTTGGCCATCAGCTCGCGATCGGTCGCGAGAAGCTCATGGACCTTCTCATATTTCAGATCGAAGCTGCTCTTGGTGCCCTTGGTGCGGCGGACGGACGCGCCGGGAATATCGGGCTGCTCAGCATGGCGATTGCCGGCCGGCACCGTCTGCATGGCGAAGGCAGGTGCCGAATTCACCAGGGCAACGGCAATCAAAAGGCTTGTCAAAAGGCGTCGCACGATCCGCTATCCCGTCCGTTCATCGTCCTGTTCGCGATGCGGCTGACTGGACCAGAATCTTGGCCGAATAAAGCCGCGGCGAAAAACAAAACGGGCCTTCACTAAAAAGGAAAAGGCCCGCTGTCGATAGTCGAGGTCAACAGAATGCGGCATTCACATCGGTAAAGCCATGAACCGGTGCGTCGATATCACAGGATGAAGCGTGACAGGTCGGTATTCTGCGCGAGATCGCCGACATGTTCGCGCACATAGGCTGCATCGATCGTGATGGCTGCCCCGGCCCGATCGGGCGCATTGTAGGAAATATCGTCCAACACCCGCTCCATCACCGTCTGCAGCCGGCGTGCGCCGATATTCTCGACCGAGGAGTTCAAGTGCACGGCGACATCGGCGAGGGCATCGATCGCGTCCTCGGTGAAATCGAGGTTCAGATTTTCGGTTTCCATCAACGCCCTATACTGGCGGATGAGGCTTGCTTCGGTTTCCGTCAGGATCCGGCGGAAGTCCTCCTTGTTCAGCGGACGCAACTCGACGCGGATCGGCAGGCGACCCTGCAGCTCCGGCAAGAGATCCGAGGGTTTGGAAACATGGAAGGCGCCGGAGGCGATGAAGAGGATATGGTCCGTCTTCACAGGCCCGTATTTGGTCGAAACCGTCGTGCCTTCGACGAGTGGCAGGAGATCGCGCTGGACACCTTCGCGCGAAACGCCGGCGCCCATGCCGCCGTCGCGGGCGGCGATCTTGTCGATCTCGTCGAGGAAGACGATGCCGTCGTTTTCGGTAGAGCGGACGGCCTCGCGCTGGATCACCTCGTTGTCGATCAGCTTATCGGATTCATCGCGGATCAGATCGGTATAGGAAGCCTTGACCGTCGTGCGGACCTTCTTGGTGCGGCCGCCCATCGCCTTGCCGAACATTTCCGACAGGTTGAGCACGCCGATATTGGCGCCCGGCATGCCGGGTATTTCGAAGCCGCCCATGCCGGAACCGGCATCGGCCACCTCGATGTCGATTTCCTTGTCGTCGAGCTCGCCGTCTCTGAGCTTCTTGCGGAAACTTTCGCGGGTGGCCGGTGAAGCGGTGGTGCCGACCAGCGCGTCGAGCACGCGTTCCTCGGCGCTCACATGCGCCTTGGCCTGCACCTCGGCCCGCTTCTTCTCGCGCACCAGGCCGATACCGACCTCGACCAGATCGCGGATGATCTGCTCGACATCACGGCCGACATAACCGACTTCGGTGAACTTGGTGGCTTCTACCTTGATGAAAGGCGCGCCGGCGAGTTTTGCCAGACGGCGGGAAATCTCCGTCTTACCGACACCGGTCGGGCCGATCATCAGGATGTTTTTTGGCATGACTTCGTCGCGCAGGCTCGGGTCGAGCTGCTGGCGACGCCAGCGATTGCGTAGCGCAATTGCGACGGCGCGTTTGGCATCATGCTGGCCGATGATGTAGCGATCGAGTTCGGAAACGATCTCGCGGGGGGAAAAGGTCGTCATTGCGTATCATTCTCCTGGCGGTCCGGAGCCATCGGCGCCCGGCCGCAATTCGTTGTTTCGTCGCGGCAGGTCATCCGCGGCAGCAGCCGGAAGGCCCGGGATTCAGCTTTCGACGTCCAGCAGTTCCACCACGATATTGTGGTTGGTGTAGACGCAGATGTCGGCGGCGATATCGAGGGCGCGCCGGGCGATCTCTTCGGCCGATTTGTCGGTATCCATCAGTGCACGGGCGGCGGCGAAGGCAAAATTGCCGCCAGAACCGATCGCCGTCGTGCCATGTTCGGGCTCCAGAACATCGCCGTTGCCGGTGATTGCCAGCGTGATCGATTTGTCGGCGACGAGCATCATGGCTTCGAGATTACGCAGGTATTTGTCGGTGCGCCAGTCCTTGGCGAGCTCGACGGCGGCGCGCATCAGCTGGCCGGGATATTGCTCCAGCTTCTTTTCAAGTCTTTCGAGCAGAGTGAAGGCGTCCGCCGTGGCGCCGGCGAAACCGGCGATCACCTCGCCCTTGCCGATGCGCCGCACCTTGCGGGCATTGCCCTTCATGACGGTCTGGCCGAGGCTCACCTGGCCATCGCCCGCCATCACCACCTTGCCGCCTTTTCGAACTGTAATGATTGTTGTCATAAAACACCTGTCTGCCCATGACGCGGGCCTTTACACGAGACCGCAAACCGGCCCTTGTTGAACCCTATGTAAGCAGGCCGGAGCCGATTGCAAATGGGCGGGCTTTTCTCCTGCCCGGCTTCTGGATATTTGCCGATGCGCCTGATAAGGAACGGCCTTATTCCGATGGAGGGCCACATGGCCGAGACCGCAGCAAGCCGCACGGGCAGCGTTTCCCGCAAGACCAACGAGACCTCGATTTCCGTTTCCGTTAATCTCGACGGCACCGGCAAATCGAAGATTTCGACCGGCGTCGGCTTCTTCGACCATATGCTCGACCAGCTTTCGCGGCATTCCCTCATCGACATGGAAATCGACGCCAAGGGCGACCTGCATATCGACGATCATCATACAGTCGAAGATACCGGCATTGCGATCGGTCAGGCGATCTCGAGAGCGCTCGGCGACCGCCGGGGCATCACACGCTATGCTTCGATCGATCTCGCCATGGACGAGACGATGACCAAGGCTGCGGTCGATCTTTCGGGTCGTCCCTTCCTCGTCTGGAATGTCGCCTTCAGCGCGCCGAAGATCGGCACCTTCGACACGGAACTCGTGCGCGAATTCTTCCAGGCGCTCGCTCAGAACGCCGGCATCACCTTACATATTCTCAACCATTATGGCGCCAACAACCACCATATTGCCGAGACATGCTTCAAGGCGGTCGCCCGCGCATTGCGCGCAGCGACAGAGATCGATGCGAGACAGGCGGGCCGTGTTCCCTCAACGAAGGGCACGCTCGTCTGAGCCCCTCAGGGAGCGGCGACAATGACCTCAAGCTACATTTTCCTGACACCGCCCGGCGGGGCGAGCGTAGCGACCGATGAGGTGCGCACGATTCGCGACGGCTTCACCTGGCTCGGCTTCCTGTTTCCATGGGTTTGGCTGCTGGTGCACCGGCTATGGCTGCATGCGGCCGCGGCGTTTCTCTTGCAGGGAATCGGCGGCGCACTGATGGACGAACCCGGTCTGGGGCCGGCGGGCGCGGCGATCATGCTGGGCGTGAATATAATGGTCGGTCTCGAGGGCCAGAATTTCCGCAGCCGCAACCTTGCCGCCAAGGGCTGGAATGAGGACGCCCTCATTGCAGCCGATAAGCTCGATATTGCCGAGCAGGTCTATTTTGCTGACAAGACGGTCCCTGCGGCGAGTGAAGACACGGTCGCACCGGACTGGCAGACCAAGCCCGGTGCAAACAGCCCGCGTGGCCAGGCCACATCGCTTGGTCTCTTTGGTTTTGATGGAGGACGCTGACGATGCGCGTCGCGATTATCGACTACGGTTCCGGCAACCTTCGTTCGGCGACCAAGGCATTCGAACGTGCCGCGCGCGAGGCGGGCATCGATGCCCACATCGATCTCACTGATAAGGCGGAGGACGTTGCTGCGGCCGATCGTATCGTGCTGCCCGGCGTCGGCGCATACGCCGATTGCCGGCGCGGACTGGACGCCGTGCCCGGGATGAGCGACATGCTGATCGAGGCTGTCGAGAACAAGGCGCGGCCTTTCCTCGGCATCTGCGTCGGCATGCAGCTCATGTCGTCGCGTGGTCTGGAGAAGACCGTGACACACGGCTTCGGCTGGATCCCAGGCGACGTCATCGAGATGACACCTGGCGATCCCGCCTTGAAAATTCCGCAGATCGGCTGGAACACGCTCGACCTGAAGCGCGAACATCCGCTGTTCGACGGCATTCCCACCGGGCCGCAGGGACTGCACGCCTATTTCGTGCATTCCTATCATCTTGCCGCCCAAAACCCCGAGGATGTCATTGCGACCGTCGATTATGGCGGGTCGATGACCGCCCTCGTCGGGCGCGACAACATGGTGGGCGCCCAGTTTCACCCGGAAAAGAGCCAGAAGCTCGGCCTCGCCCTGATCGCCAATTTCCTGCGCTGGAATCCGTAATACCTCCGCCTTATTTCCTCTTTATGGAAAGGCGGAACAGGAGTGCACTCGATGCCGGCTTGGCGGAAATCAGGCAAGGTGTTCTATATGCTGCGGCCCTCCAGGGAGGCTCTGCCTCCCTTCTCGGATATCCGGCTTCCCGACGGGACGATCATTCGCCGCGTCGACGAAGCCCTCCATAAAAGAGCGCTTTCCAACGCGGCCAAGGCATTGAAAGAAAGGCTGGACCGATGATCCACGAATTCCTTGCCGGCAACGAGAATTCGCAGCTGCGCGCCAATGGGATCAATGCAAATGATATCACCGAAGCCGTGCTGGAATTCTATATCGAAGGCGAAGACGATCTGATCGGCCTGCTTGCCTATGCCCTTTACGAGCGGCAAAAGCGCGATTTCGTCGTCAGCTATCGCAAGCGGAATGCCGGCCGTTCGCCCAATGAGGCCGAGCTTGCCGCCGTTTCCAGCAACTATCTCTCCACCGACCTGCGCAATACGCTGCGCGATCGCGCCTCGCAGATTCTTTCGAGCTATGCCGAGACCTATGTGGAGGCGATGGAGCCCGAAATCCGGCTCGCCGCCATCAACAGCGACGCGCTGCGGCGGGCGCGCGAGATCGAGACATCGGTGAAGAAGCGCCTCGGCTTCTGGCGCCAGGTGCGTGCCGGCTTCATCGTCATCCTTCTGCTTCTGCTGCTTTTGAGCGCAGCCGCCATTGCCGCTGTCTTTTTCCGCTCGGATATCGTAGATGCGTGGAATGCGCTGATGGCAGCGATCACTCTACGGACGTAAGACGACATGATCCTTTTTCCCGCGATCGATCTGAAGGGCGGCCAATGCGTTCGTCTCAAGCTCGGCGACATGCAACAGGCGACGGTTTACAACACCGACCCGGCCGCCCAGGCGAAGTCCTTCGAAGACCAGGGTTTCGAATGGCTGCACGTGGTCGACCTCGACGGCGCCTTCGCGGGACATTCGGCCAATGGCGATGCCGTCGAGGCGATCCTGAAGGCGACGAAGAATCCGGTGCAGCTCGGCGGCGGCATCCGCACGCTCGACCACATCGAAGCCTGGCTGTCGCGCGGGCTGCGGCGGGTCATCCTCGGCACCGTCGCCGTCAGAAATCCTGAGCTGGTCATCGAGGCCTGCCGGAAGTTCCCCGGCCAAGTCGCCGTCGGCATCGATGCCAAGGGCGGCAAGGTGGCGGTCGAGGGCTGGGCGGAGGCTTCCGAACTCGGCATCATCGAGCTTGCCAGGAAATTCGAGGGCGCCGGCGTTGCCGCGATCATCTACACCGATATCGACCGCGACGGCATCCTGACCGGCATCAACTGGAGCTCGACGCTGGAACTCGCCGATACCGTTTCCATTCCCGTTATCGCTTCGGGCGGCCTGGCCTCCATCGCAGATATCAAGCGCATGCTGCAGCCCGACGCGCAGAAGCTGGAAGGGGCGATTTCAGGCCGGGCGCTTTACGACGGCCGCATCGACCCCAAGGAAGCGCTGGCGCTGATCAAGGCCAACAGGGCCAAGGAGACTGCGTAATGACCCTCAAGGCCCGTGTCATTCCCTGCCTCGACGTCAAGGACGGCCGCGTCGTCAAGGGCGTCAATTTTCTCAATCTCGTCGATGCCGGCGATCCGGTCGAAGCGGCGAAGGCCTATGACGCAGCCGGCGCCGACGAGCTCTGTTTCCTCGACATCACTGCTTCCTCGGACAATCGCGAGACGATTTTCGATGTCGTGTCGCGCACAGCCGATCAATGCTTCATGCCGCTGACGGTCGGAGGCGGGGTCAGAACCATCGCCGACATCCGCAAGCTCTTGCTTTGCGGCGCCGACAAGGTGTCGATCAACTCGGCAGCTGTCAGCAATCCCGATTTCGTCGCCGAGGCGGCCGACAAGTTCGGCGACCAGTGCATCGTAGTCTCGATCGACGCCAAGCGCAGGCGCACGCAAGCGGTCGGCGGCGACAATCTCAGCGCCTGGGAAATCTATACGCATGGCGGCCGCAACGCGACCGGCATCGATGCCGTCGAATTCGCGCAGAAGATGGTGGCGCGTGGGGCCGGCGAACTGCTGGTCACCTCCATGGACCGCGACGGCACTAAGGTCGGCTACGACCTGGAGCTCACGCGGACGATCGCCGATGCCGTGCGTGTGCCGGTCATTGCGTCCGGCGGTGTCGGCGATCTCGACGATCTCGTCGCCGGGGTGAAGGAAGGCCATGCCAATGCAGTGCTCGCCGCATCGATCTTCCACTTCGGCACCTATACCGTCAGCGAAGCGAAGCACTATATGTCGAAGTGCGGCATCGACATGCGTCTCGACTGAACTCTGAGAGCAGACAATGAGCGGATTTTCCCTTTCCGACCTCGAACGCATCGTCGAAGAGCGATCGAAAGCCTCACCGGAGCAGTCCTGGACAGCCAAACTCGTGGCTGCCGGCCAGCCAAAGGCGGCGAAGAAGCTCGGCGAAGAGGCCATCGAAGCGGTGATGGCGGCGGTGACCAGCGATCGCGACAATCTGACCTATGAGGCCGCCGATGTGCTCTATCACCTATTGGTCGTATTGAAGATTGCTGAAATACCGCTAGAGAATGTCATGGCCGAACTCCAGCGCAGAACCGCGCAGTCCGGTCTCAAGGAAAAGGCCAGCCGGCAGAGTTCATGAGTATCGCGACTGAGATTATCGGGGTGCCGGAGATATTGGATCACTTCCAGTCTGAATCCTATTCGCCCTACCATTTCTTCTCTTCCGAGCAATGGGCGAAATTCCGCGCCGACACGCCGCTGACGCTGACCGGCGACGAGGTCAAGCGGCTGCGCTCAATGGGCGACCCGATCGATCTCGACGAGGTCCGGCGCATCTATCTGTCGCTGTCGCGCCTGCTCTCGTCGCATGTCGAATCCTCGCAGATGCTGTTCGACCAGCGCAACCGCTTTCTCAGCATGTCGGATGTGACAAAAACGCCTTTCGTCATCGGCATCGCCGGCTCGGTCGCTGTGGGAAAATCGACCACAGCCCGTATCCTGAAGGAGCTCCTGGGCCGCTGGCCTTCCAGCCCGAAGGTCGATCTCATCACTACGGACGGCTTCCTCCACCCGAACGCGGTGCTGCAGCGGGAAAAGCTGATGCAGCGCAAGGGTTTCCCGGAAAGCTACGATACCGGCGCGATCCTGCGCTTCCTCTCGGCGATCAAGGCCGGGCGGCCCGATGTGAAGGCGCCGTGTTATTCGCATCTCGTCTATGACGTGCTGCCGGACGAATACAAGATCGTCGACCGTCCCGACATTCTGATCTTCGAAGGCATCAACGTGCTGCAATCGCGCGACCTGCCGGCCGACGGCAAGATCGTGCCGATGGTGTCCGACTTCTTCGACTTCTCGATCTATATCGATGCCGCGGAAGACCAGATCCACAACTGGTATGTGACGCGCTTCATGCGGCTGCGGGAAACCGCCTTCCGCGATCCCAACTCCTATTTCCATCGCTACGCCTCGATCACCGATGCGGAAGCGCTTGAAATCGCCGAAGATCTCTGGACGAACATCAACCTGAAGAACCTGCGGCAGAACATCCTGCCGACGCGGCCGCGCGCCGATCTCATCCTGAAAAAGGGCAAGGATCATCTGATCGAACAAGTCGCGCTCAGAAAACTATAGCAGGCGATCAATTTTCACGGACGAACACGGCGCAGCGTCAGATTGATGCGGCCGCCGTTCTTCAACAGCGTCGATGTCGCGGGGTAAATGCGGTCGACGCCATGATAACAAAGCCTCCCCTCGCCGCCCAGCACGACCAGATCGCCGCTCGCAAGCTTGAAGGATAGCGTGCTATCATTGCGATTGAGGCCGCCGACCCGGAAGAGGCAACTGTTGCCGAGCGAGACCGAGACGACCGGCGCCTGCAGATCCTGCTCGTCCTTATCCTGATGCAAGCCCATGCGGGCGTCGTCCGAATAGAAATTGACGAGGCAGGCCTCCGGCGGCTTCCCATAGCCGGAAACATCATTCCAGATATCAAGCAAAAGCTTCGGCATCTCAGGCCAGGGCCTGCCGGTCGCCGGATGCGTCGACTGATAACGATAGCCCCGCTCCTTGTCCGTCACCCAGCCGAGCGGCCCGCAATTGGTCATCCTGACCGACATCGGCTTGCCGGTGCCGGGCATGGCGGGCACATAGAGCGGCGCTTCGGCGACGACGGCACGGATCACCTCGACCAATGCTTCCTGGCGAGTCCGGTCGAGATATCCCGGCAGATGGCGGATGCCGTTCAGGAGCTCGGGCATGTCATTCACCGCCGCCGGGGCGGCCGCGCATTTTCTTGACTTCCGAGCGGCCGGATTTCTCCTTCAGACGGCGCTCGACCGAACCTTTGGTCGGCTTGGTCTTCTTGCGCGGCGGCGGCGGCGGCTTGGCCGCCTCCAGAATCAATTCCTTCAGCCGCTCGCGCGCATCCTCGCGGTTGCGGTCCTGGCTGCGAAAGCGGCTCGCCTCAATCATCAGCACGCCGTCCTTCGACATACGCCGGCCGGCGAGCTTGATCGCGTTGGCCTTGACGCGATCATTGAGGGAAGGCGAATTCGCAATGTTGAAGAACAGTTGGACCGCGGTCGAAACCTTGTTGACGTTCTGCCCACCGGGACCGCCCGCCAGAACGAACTGTTCCGTCAGCTCCCATCCCGCGATGGTGATCCTGTCATCGATGTAGAGCGCGTCGCTGGCCATGCGGCGTTCTATCTCATATCGGCCGGCAATTGAAAACATCGGCCATCAACGAGAAAACCCGGCTATCCTGCGATGCCGGGTTTCACGTGAATCAGAGATTCTGTTTAGCGTAATTCCCGGCAAAAGCGCTTCGCGCTTTGCCTGGCAGAACCGCTGCACACTTTTGCTGGAATTGCTTGCGCTTCTTATTCGGCGGCGGCCTTTACGCCCGGGGCCGCATCGCGGACGCCGCCATCGACGTGATCTTCGAACTTGGCGAAGTTGGCGATGAACATCGAGACCAGCTTTTCGGCCTGCGCGTCGTAGGCTGCCTTATCGGCCCAGGTCGAGCGCGGATCGAGAATGCCACCGTCGACGCCATCGACGGAAACCGGCACGACAAAGCCGAAATTTGTATCCGTACGGAATTCGAGCTGGCCGAGTTTGCCGCTGAGGGCGGCAGCGAGAAGGGCGCGCGTTGCCTTGATCGGCATGCGCTTGCCGGTGCCGTAGGCGCCGCCGGTCCAGCCGGTGTTAACGAGCCAGCACTCGACGCCGTGGCGGCTGATCAGCTCCTTGAGCAGGTTGCCGTATTCGGCCGGGTGACGCGGCATGAAGGGCGCACCGAAGCAGGTGGAGAAGGTCGCTTCCGGCTCGACGACACCCTTTTCGGTACCGGCCACCTTGGCGGTGTAGCCGGAGAGGAAGTGATACATCGCCTGATCGGGCGTCAGGCGCGCGATCGGCGGCATGACGCCGAAGGCATCGGCGGTCAGCATGATGATCGTCTTCGGATGTCCGGCGCGGCCGGTTTCCGAAGCGTTCGGGATGAAATGCATGGGGTAGGCGCAACGGGTGTTTTCCGTCAGCGAACCGTCATCGAAATCGGGCTCGCGACGTTCGTTGAGGACGACGTTTTCGAGCACGGTGCCGAAGCGCTGCGTCGTTGCGTAGATTTCCGGCTCGGCCTCGGCCGAAAGGCGGATGGTCTTGGCGTAGCAGCCGCCTTCGAAGTTGAAGATGCCGTTTTCGCTCCAGCCATGTTCGTCGTCACCGATCAGCGTGCGCGCCGGATCGGCCGAAAGCGTCGTTTTGCCGGTGCCGGAAAGACCGAAGAAGACCGCCGCGTCACCGTCCGGGCCTACATTGGCCGAGCAGTGCATCGGCATGACACCCTTGGCCGGCAGGAGGTAGTTGAGCACGGTGAAGACCGACTTCTTCATTTCGCCTGCATAGGAGGTGCCGCCGATGAGAACGAGTCCGTTGGTGAGATCGCAGGCGATCACCGTTTCCGAGCGGCAGCCGTGGCGGGCCGGATCGGCCTTGAAGCTCGGCAGATCGATGATCGTCAGCTTCGGCACGAAGGTCGGCAGCGCCGCCGCCTCGGGGCGGATCAGCAGATTGCGGATGAACAGCGAATGCCAGGCCAATTCGGTGATGACGCGGGTCGGCAGGGCATGGCCTTCCTCGGCACCGCCGACAAGATCCTGGGCGAACAGATCCTTGCCCGCTGCATGCGCCAGCATGTCGTCGCGCAGCAGGGCAAAATGCTCCGGCGAGAGCGGCTTGTTGTTGTCCCACCAGATCTGGCCATCGGTATTGGCATCGCGAACGACGAATTTGTCGCGCGGCGAACGGCCCGTATGCTGACCGGTGAGGGCCCGAAGCGCGCCCTGAGCGGTCAGTTCGGCTTCACCCCGGCGGATCGCTTCTTCATAGAGCGCTGCAGCGGAAAAGTTATAGCGGACGCTGGCTGCGCCGCCCAATCCAACCGTTGCAAGATCCGTTGCCGGGTTATGAACTCCGAACTTTTCCATGGCTAGTTCCCTTTGCTCAGGCTCGTTGCCGTTAAAACTAAGCGAGAAAATACGGGGAGAAATTTTAAAAGACAAGAGACAAAAATCGAGAAAATATAGTAATATCAAATAATTAATCGATTTAAATTTGCTTCATTCTTTTTAAATCGTTTGAAGAGCCACGTTGAAACATTTCGACACACAACTTTTGGATGCCAGGGAATTTTACAACAATCTTCCCCTTTATATTTGCCACAATTTGTTCCACCTTTATCCTCCATAAGCGCATCCGGTCATTGAGACCGCCTGGGGACGACCAAAATCCGGGAGATTGCGCACTGATGACGGAGACCAACACCATGGCTACAATCGCGCTCGTTGACGACGACCGCAACATCCTCACCTCGGTGTCGATTGCACTGGAAGCCGAAGGATATAAGGTCGAGACCTATACGGACGGTGCTTCGGCGCTCGACGGCCTTCTGGCGCGACCGCCGCAGCTGGCGATCTTCGATATCAAGATGCCGCGTATGGACGGCATGGAATTGTTGCGCCGCCTGCGGCAGAAGTCCGACATTCCCGTCATCTTCCTCACCTCCAAGGATGAGGAGATCGACGAACTGTTCGGCCTGAAGATGGGCGCGGACGATTTCATCACCAAGCCTTTCTCGCAGCGCCTGCTGGTGGAGCGCGTCCGCGCCGTCCTGCGCCGCGCCTCGAGCCGCGAAGCCACAGCCGCCAGCGGCACGAGCCCTGGCGGTGCGCCGAAAGCCGGCGCGGTGCAGCAGGCCCGCTCGCTGGAGCGCGGACAGCTGGTCATGGACCAGGAGCGCCATACCTGCACCTGGAAGGGCGAGGCAGTGACGCTGACGGTGACCGAGTTCCTGATTCTGCATTCGCTGGCGCAGCGCCCCGGCGTCGTGAAAAGCCGCGACGCGCTGATGGATGCAGCCTATGATGAGCAGGTCTATGTCGACGACCGGACCATCGACAGCCACATCAAGCGGCTGCGCAAGAAATTCAAGATGGTCGATACCGACTTTGATATGATTGAAACGCTCTACGGAGTGGGATACCGCTTCCGCGAAGCAGCTTGAGCCCGAGCGGCACAGCTGGAAATATTGAAGGTTGCCGACCGGTTTATCCGGCCCAACCTTTCGAAAGGGCCTGTCATTGGCACAGTTGGTGCAGGAAAGGGATTTGGACGATGCGGAGGGCGTGAGCACCCGTCGCGTCCGGGGCCGCCGTTGGTCGCATCCCTTTACGCTGATCCGCCGCATCTTCGGCAATGCGGTGTTTTCGAGCCTGACGCGACGCATCCTGTTCTTCAACCTCGTCGCGCTGGTGGTGCTCGTCGGCGGCATCCTCTACCTCAACCAGTTTCGGGAGGGCTTGATCGACGCCCGCGCCGAAAGCCTGTTGACGCAGGGTGAAATCATTGCCGGCGCCGTTTCGGCCTCCGCGTCGGTCGATACGAACTCGATCACCATCGATCCGCAAAAGCTGCTCGAACTGCAGGCCGGCCAGAGCATCACCCCGGTGCCGAACGACGAGGATCTGGAATTTCCGATCGATCCGGAAAAGGTCGCACCGGTCCTGCGCCGACTGATCTCGCCGACACGCACACGCGCGCGCATCTTCGATGCCGACGCCAATCTGCTGCTCGATTCGCGCCACCTCTATTCGCGCGGCCAGGTGCTGCGCTTCGACCTGCCGCCGGTCGAAGAAGAGAAGCAGACCTGGAGCGATTGGTTCGCGACGTTGTTCAACAAGGCGCTGCAGCCGGGCAATCTGCCGCTCTACAAGGAAGCACCGGGTGGCGACGGCTCGATCTATCCCGAGGTGATGAACGCACTGACCGGCGTGCGCGGCGCAGTCGTGCGCACCACCGAAAAAGGCGAGCTCATCGTTTCCGTCGCCGTTCCGATCCAGCGCTTCCGCGCCGTGCTCGGCGTGCTGCTGTTGTCGACGCAAGCGGGCGACATCGACAATATCGTCCATGCCGAACGACTGGCCATCATGCGCGTCTTCGGCGTGGCGACGCTCGTCAATGTACTGCTGTCGCTGGTGCTTTCATCGACGATCGCCAATCCGTTGCGCCGTCTCTCGGCGGCCGCTATCCGCGTTCGCCGCGGTGCCAAGACACGTGAGCAAATTCCGGACTTTTCCGCCCGCCAGGACGAAATCGGCAACCTCTCCATCGCGTTACGCGAGATGACGACAGCGCTCTATGACCGCATCGACGCGATCGAGAGCTTTGCCGCCGATGTCAGCCACGAGCTCAAAAACCCGCTGACCTCGCTGCGCAGCGCCGTCGAAACACTGCCGCTCGCCAGGTCGGAAGATTCCAAGAAACGGCTGCTTGATGTCATTCAGCACGATGTCCGCCGTCTCGATCGCCTGATCAGCGATATTTCCGACGCCTCGCGGCTCGATGCCGAACTTGCACGCGTCGACGCCGCCTCCATCGACATGGAGGTGCTGCTGCGCGACCTGATCGAAGTCTCGCGCCAGATCAGGGGCAGCAAAAAGCAGGTGCAGATCGACTATGCGATCGAACGCAAGCCGAACATCAAGACGCGCTTCGTCGTCAACGGTCACGACCTGCGCATCGGCCAGATCGTCACCAATCTGATCGAGAACGCCCGCTCCTTCGTCCCCGAAAAGGACGGCAGGATTACCGTGCGGCTGATGCGGACACGGTCGCGCTGTGTCACCACGATCGAAGACAACGGTCCCGGCATCCAGGCGGAAAATATCGACCGCATCTTCGAGCGCTTTTATACAGACCGGCCGGAATCGGAAGGCTTCGGCCAGAATTCCGGGCTCGGGCTATCGATCAGCCGCCAGATCGCCGAGGCGCATGGCGGATCGCTCAGAGCAGAGAACATTACCGATGCCGACAGCGGGCAGGTGCTCGGCGCGCGCTTTATCCTCGCCCTGCCCCTCGATCCAGCCGCATGACGGCGGCTGCCAACATCCATGCCACGGCGATCGTCGTCGGCAGAACGGGGCTGCTGTTCAGCGGTCCCTCGGGCTGGGGGAAATCGATGCTGGCTTTCACCTGCATGACCGAGGCGCGCCGCCTCGGGCTGTTCACGGCGCTGGTCGCCGATGATCAGGTGCTTCTGTCGGGAGAGACCGGTACGGTGATCGCCACCTGCCCGCCGTCGATCGCCGGGCTCATCGAACTTCGCGGCACCGGCATCGTTCGGCAGGACCACGTCCCTCAGGCGGCCATGCATTATGCCGTGCTTCCGGGCAGCGCTTCCGGCGAAAACCGCGTGCCTCCAGAGGGCGAGATCGTCAGCCTTGCCGCCGGTGTTTCACTTCCCGCATTGCGGTTGCTCACAGGCGTGTCTTCACCGCTTGCGATCCTGATGGCAAAAGCCCCTGATATCGGAGATTGAGGCCATCCGGATTGATCAATCTGCCTTATATATTTGCATTTTTATCTTGCACTTCGGCTTTTCATGGCCAAGATGTGCCCCCACCGGTGGACGTAATTGCTGCATTGCGATATTGGGGCCACCGTTTGCGTATATGGGAGCAGTAATATCATGATCGGACTTGTGCTTGTCACTCATGGCAAGCTGGCTGAAGAGTTTCGTCATGCTGTCGAGCACGTCGTCGGTCCTCAGAAATTCATCGAGACGGTCTGTATTGGCCCCGAAGACGATATGGACCAGAGACGGCAGGACATTCTGCAAGCCGTTTCCGGCGCCGATGACGGCCATGGCGTTGTCATCCTGACCGACATGTTCGGCGGCACGCCGTCCAATCTCGCCATCTCGGTCATGAGCAGCGGCCACACCGAAGTCATTGCCGGCATGAACCTGCCGATGCTGATCAAGCTCGCCGGCGTACGCGGCGAGAACAACATGGAGAAGGCGCTGGTGGAGGCTTCCGAAGCCGGGCGGAAATATATCAATGTCGCGAGCCGCGTGCTCAGCGGAAAATAACGGCGCTTCATGACATCGCTTTCCCGGGAACTCCTTATCATCAACAAGCGCGGCCTTCACGCTCGCGCTTCCGCTAAATTCGTGCAGATGGTCGAGAATTTCGATGCGGCCATCACCGTTTCCAAAGATGGAATGACGGTCGGCGGCACCTCGATCATGGGTCTCATGATGCTTGCCGCAAGCCCCGGCTCCAGCGTCGTCGTCTCGGCAAGCGGCAGCCAGGCTCAGGAAGCCCTGGAGGCTCTGGATCAGCTGATCCAGAACAAGTTCGGCGAGGAAATGTGAGCTCGGGCGAGTTCATATAAACATATAAAGACTTCTTTATATCCTTATTGCCATCCCTGACGAAGCCTGCTAAACGGCTGACATGCCGTGCGCTTGCCTGCGCCTGCGCCAATTTTTGAGACGTTTTTCAGCCTGGAGACCTCTATGAGCACTGAAAAAGATTATGTCGTCGCCGATATCGGGCTTGCGGATTTCGGCCGCAAGGAAATTACGATCGCCGAAACCGAAATGCCGGGGCTGATGTCCTGCCGCGCCGAGTTCGGCGAGGCAAAGCCGCTGAAGGGCGCACGCATCACCGGTTCGCTGCACATGACCATCCAGACGGCCGTGCTGATCGAAACCTTGGTGGCGCTCGGCGCCGAAGTCCGCTGGGCCTCGTGCAATATCTTCTCGACGCAGGATCATGCCGCTGCCGCGATCGCCGCCGCCGGCGTTCCGGTTTTCGCCATCAAGGGTGAAACGCTCGAGGACTATTGGACCTATACCGACAAGATCTTCCAGTGGGTCGATGGCGGCTTTTCCAACATGATCCTCGATGACGGCGGCGACGCCACCATGTACATCCTGCTCGGCGCCCGCGCCGAAGCCGGCGAGGACGTGCTCTCCAACCCGCATTCCGAAGAAGAGGAAATCCTCTTCGCCCAGATCAAGAAGCGCCTTGCCGCTTCCCCGGGCTGGTTCACCAAGCAGCGCGATGCCATCAAGGGCGTCACCGAGGAAACGACGACCGGCGTCAACCGCCTCTACCAGCTCAGCCAGAAGGGCCTGCTGCCCTTCCCGGCGATCAACGTCAACGACTCCGTCACCAAGTCGAAGTTCGACAACAAGTACGGTTGCAAGGAATCGCTGGTCGACGGCATCCGCCGCGGCACCGACGTGATGATGGCCGGCAAGGTCGCCGTCGTCTGCGGCTACGGCGACGTCGGCAAGGGTTCGGCTGCCTCGCTCTCCGGCGCCGGCGCCCGCGTCAAGGTTACGGAAGCCGATCCGATCTGCGCTCTGCAGGCCGCCATGGACGGCTATGAAGTCGTGCTGCTCGAAGACGTCGTTTCGTCGGCCGATATCTTCATCACCACGACCGGCAACAAGGACGTCATCCGCATCGACCATATGCGGCAGATGAAGGACATGGCGATCGTCGGCAATATCGGCCATTTCGACAACGAAATCGAAGTTGCAGCGCTGCGTAACCTCAAGTGGACCAACGTCAAGCCGCAGGTCGATCTGATCGAGTTCCCCAAGGGCAACCGCATCATTCTTCTCTCCGAAGGCCGTCTGCTTAACCTCGGCAATGCGACCGGCCATCCGTCCTTCGTGATGTCGGCTTCCTTCACCAACCAGACGCTGGCGCAGATCGAACTCTTCACCAAGCCCGGCCAGTACGAGAACAAGGTGTATATCCTGCCGAAGCACCTCGATGAGAAGGTCGCGCGCCTGCATCTCGACAAGCTCGGCGTGAAGCTTACCCAGCTCAGCGAAGAGCAGGCAGCCTATATCGGCGTGAAGCCGCAGGGTCCGTTCAAGTCCGACCACTACAGATATTGATCTCGTCGTCGATATCCACAAGATGTAGAAGCCGCGGCATTGACAAATGCCGCGGCTTATTTTTTTGGCCGCTCCCTTCCCGCCGATTCCCTTCCGAAGTATTGTTTTAAGACTTGATTCGGGACGCCGGACCCCGTCCGACCGCTCCGAAAATGGGATGTCTTGTCGTAATGCGGCACATTGAAGGACGGAGACATACCGCGGATGTCGGAAATGAAAAACAGCCTGCCCGGTCAGGCGGATGACGGCGCTCGCGCCGGTCGCCGCCCGCTCTCGGCAGGCCAAGACTATAAATCTGCAACGGCGCGCAAAGCCGCAAAGCAAGAGCATGGATCATTGGCGCGCTTCCTTAAAACCTGCGCGGCCGGCACGGCGCTAGCCGCGCTGGCGCGGCCGGTTCTGGCACAAGGCGAGCAGCAGGCGGCCGCATCGGCTCACCTCTTCACCTCCTCGCAGGTCGTCGGCGTTTCCGTCGTCATCGGCGTCATCTCGGCGGCCCTGCTTTCCACGCTCTGGCTCGTGCGCCAGCGCGGCAATCTGGAAAACGAGAGCCGGGAAATCCGCTCGGCGCTCTCCGATGCCCAGCAGCGCATTTCGCAATATCAGGCGCTGATCGCTGACAAGAACCGGCGGATCGTCATCTGGGACGGCAATGCGCGCCCCGAGCTTCTCGGCCAGCTTCCGCCCGAAACCGGCGCACCGCAGGACGGCGAATTCCTGGCCTTCGGCCTCTGGCTGAAATCGCATTCGGCCGCCGATCTGGAAAAGGCGATCGACCGGCTGCGCGACGGCGCGCAGAGCTTCGATATGGTGGTCGAAACCATCCGCGATGAAATCCTCGAGGCGCAGGGCCGGGTTTCCGGCGGACGCGCCTTTGTCCGCTTCGTGGCGCTCAACAATCTGCGCGCCGAGCTTGCCGAACTCAGGATCGAGCGCGACCGGCTGATGACCTCGATCTCGGCCTTCCAGACCATGCTCGACGCGATCGACATGCCGGCCTGGCAGCGCGACCCGGCGGGCCGCCTCACCTGGGTCAACCAGGCTTATGGCGACGCGGTTGAGGCACGCTCGCCGCAGCAGGCGATCAACGAAGGCCGCGAGATGCTGACGACCGTGGCGCGCGAACGCATTCGTGCGGTGACGACACCGGAATCGCCTTTCCATGACACGATCTCGACCGTCGTGCGCGGCAACCGGACATTCTTCGACGTCGTCGATGTCAAGGTCCCCGGCGGCTCGGCCGGCATTGCAATCGATGTGTCCGACATCGAAGCGGTGCGCGCCGAGCTGGAACGGACGCTGAAGAGCCATGCCGAAACGCTCGACCATCTCGCAACACCCGTCGCCATCTTCGACGGCGAGCGCCGGCTGCAATTCTACAACCAAGCCTTCGTCGCCCTGTGGGAACTGGATATCGCCTTCCTTGAAAGCCGGCCCGACAATAGCGAACTGCTCGAGCGGCTGCGGGCGGCCAAGAAGCTGCCGGACCAGCTCAACTGGAAAAGCTGGAAGGAAGCCGCCCTTTCCGTCTATCGCGCGCTCGACACGCAATCGGACCTCTGGCATCTGCCCAACGGACAGACGCTGCGCGTCTTCGCCACCGCCCATCCGCAGGGCGGCGCGACCTGGGTTTTCGAAAATCTGACCGAACAGGTCGATCTCGAAACGCGCTACAACACGCTGGTCAAGGTGCAGGGCGAAACGATCGATCATCTTTCCGAAGGGGTGGCGGTATTCGGGCCTGATGGCCGCATCCGCCTGTCGAATCCGGCCTTCCGGGCGCTCTGGGGCATTACCGAAATCGAAGCCAAGCCCGGCACTCATATCCGCGCCTTGGGCGAGGCCTGCGCACCGTCCTATGACCGGCCGGACGGCTGGAAGACCTTCGCGGAACTGATCACCAGCTTCGATGACGAGCGCCGCTCGAGCCAGGGGACGCTGGAACTCTTCTCCGGCCTCGTGCTCGATTACGCCGTCATCCCGCTGCCGAACGCGCAGACCATGCTGACCTTCGTAAACATGACCGACAGCGTGCGGGCCGAGCGGGCGTTGACCGAGAAGAACGAGGCGTTGCGCAAAGCCGACGAATTGAAAAACGACTTCGTTCAGCATGTTTCCTATGAACTTCGCTCACCGCTGACCAATATCATCGGCTTTACCGATCTGCTGCGCACGCAGGGCGTTGGGCCGCTGAATGACCGGCAGGCCGAATATATCGACCACATTTCGACCTCGTCCTCGGTTCTACTGACGCTCGTCAACGATATCCTCGATCTTGCGACCGTCGATGCCGGCATTATGCGGCTCAACTATGCCGAGATTGATCTCAACGACCTGCTCGACGACGTCTCGATGCAGATCGCCGACCGGCTGCACGAAAGCGGCGTCGCGCTCGAAATCACCGCGCCTGCCTATCTCGGCTCGATCGTCGCCGATCCGCAGCGGTTGAAGCAGATCCTGCTGAAGCTGCTTGCCAATGCGGCGAATTTCTCGCCCGAGGGCACCTCGATCGCGCTCGAATGCCATCGCGAAGGCTCGGATTTCGTGTTCGCCGTCAGTGATCGCGGCCCCGGGATTTCACCCGACATGATCGCGACCGTCTTCGACCGGTTCGCGACGGGGGCAAAAAGCGGCAAACGCGGCGGCGCCGGCCTCGGCCTATCGATCGTCGACAGCTTCGTCAGCCTGCATCACGGCGACGTGACGATCGATAGCGAGCCGGGCAAGGGCACGACCGTGGTCTGCCGCATTCCCTCGGTCAACATCCCGCATTCCGCCGCCGCCGAATGACGACCGGCGATACGATCTCGGTTTTTCTGAAGGACGAAGCGGCGACCATCCGCTTCGGCGACGATCTGGCGCTCGCCCTGAAAGCCGGCGATTGCCTTGCTCTTTCGGGCGATCTCGGTGCGGGCAAATCTTCGCTTGCCCGTGCGATCCTGCGCGCCATGGCCGATGACGAGGGGCTCGAAGTCCCGAGCCCAACCTTCACGCTGGTGCAATCCTACGATCTGCGCATTCCCATTTCACATTTCGATCTCTACCGGCTCGGCGATCCGGCCGAACTGACGGAACTCGGCTTCGACGAAGCCCTGGAGAACGGCATCTGCCTCGTCGAATGGCCCGAGATGGCAGAGGGCGAACTGCCCGCCGAGCGTATCGCACTGGACTTGGAACATGAGGGCAGCGGCCGCCGGGCAACGATCAAGGCCTTGGACCCGCAGGCCTCGCGCATCCGAAGGGTCCTGGCGATCCGCGCTTTCCTCGACGAAGCCGGCTATCCCGATGTCAAACGCCGCTTCCTGACCGGCGATGCCTCGCTGCGCGCCTATGAGGCGATCTATCCGGACGCCGCCCCGCGAAAAATACTGATGGATTGGCGCCCGCATCCCGAGGGACCGCCGGTCCATGACGGCAAGTCCTATCCCAAGGTCGCGCATCTCGCACAGAACGCCTATCCCTTCGTCGCCATTGCCGATGCCTTGCGTGAGCGCGGTTTTGCGACGCCGGAGATTTATAAGGTCGATTATGAGCAAGGCATTTTGCTGATCGAAGATCTTGGCACCGAAGGCGTGCTCGATGACGACGGACGGCCGATCGCCGATCGTTACCGGCAAAGCGTTGCCTGCCTTGCCCATCTTCATTCCATGCAGATTCCGCAGGATATCCCGGTTGCAACAACGCATACGCATCACATTCCGGACTTCGACCGCACGGCGATGAAAATGGAAGTGCAGCTCGTGCTCGACTGGCATATCGCCTGGAAGCGCGGCACGGCACCCGCGGATGCCGAACGCGCGGAATATCTTGCGATCTGGGACCATCTGATCGACGAGCTGCGATCGGCTGAAACCAACCTGCTGCTGCGCGACTTCCATTCGCCAAACATCATTTGGCGCGAACAGGAAAGCGGCATCAAAAAAATCGGTCTCATCGACTTCCAGGACGCCATGATCGGCCCCACGGCCTATGACCTTGCCTCGATCGTCCAGGACGCCCGCGTCACAATCGAACCGCCGCTTTTCCGGCAGCTGATGGACGATTATCTGGCGCTTCGCCACGCACAGGGCGGCTTCGACGAAGCGGGATTCCTGAAAGCCTGGGCGATCATGTCGGCGCAGCGCAGTTGCAAGCTTGCCGGTCTCTGGGTGCGGCTGCTGCAGCGGGACGGCAAGCCCGACTACCTCAAACATATGCCGCGCACACTCGCCTATCTGAATGTCGCGCTCGAGCACGAGGCGCTTGCCCCCTTGCGCGATTGGTGCGCAAGGGCTGGAATAGGCCAGAGCGAATCATAAGTTCCGGATCAAGATGACCATCAGACAAGCCATGGTACTGGCCGCGGGTCTCGGGACCCGCATGCGCCCGATCACCGATACGATTCCGAAGCCGCTGGTGAAGATCGACGGCAAGCCGATGATCGATTATGCGCTGGACGCGCTGGTTTCGGCCGGCGTCGAGCGGGCCGTCGTCAACGTTCATCATCATGCCGAGCAGATGCTCGACCATCTCGGCAAATATCGCGGCCTCGACATCGTGGTATCAGACGAGCGGGACGGGCTGATGAATTCCGGTGGAGGGCTCGCGAAGGGCCTGACGCTGCTGGACCGTGACGACATCTTCGTCATGAATGCCGATCTCTTCTGGATCGGCGAACAGCCGGGGCGGCCGACGAATCTGCAACGCTTAGCCGGATTCTTCGATGCAGAGCAGATGGACATGGCGCTGCTTTGCGTCAGGATTGAGGATACGACGGGTCACAACGGCAAGAACGATTTCAGCCTCGCTGCAGATGGCCGGCTGACGCGGTATCGCGACGATCCGTCCAATCCCGTCGTCTATGCCGGGGCGATCGTCATGAACCCGGCGCTGCTTGATGATGCGCCGAAGGATGCTTTCAACCTCAATATCTATTTCGACAAGGCGATCGCGCGCCGACGGCTGTTCGGCATTATGCTCGAAGGCCATTGGCTGACTGTAGGAACGCCAGAGGCGATCGGCGAAGCGGAGGAAACGATCCGCCGACTGCGGGCGTTCGCGTGAGCTCATGGCGGACCGGCACCAGCCACGCATCCTGACGATCCCGGCGGGCCTGCCCTTCCTGAAAATGCTGGCGACGACGCTTTGCGACGGCCGCCTGACGCCCCTCTTTCGGCATGAGCCCGATGATCCGCTGTCGCTCGCCAGGGTGACGATCTACCTGCCGACCCGCCGCGCCGTGCGCGTGCTGCGCTCGGAATTCGTCGACCTGCTCGGCGGCCGCTCGGCGATCCTGCCGGTGATCCGTCCTCTCGGCGAAACTGATGACGACAGCGGATATTTCGAAGAGGCGTTGCCGGCGACGATCGATCTCGCCCAGCCGCTGTCGAATACCGCCCGGCTCCTGGAACTGGCGCGGCTGATCCTTGCCTGGCGAAACAAACTGCCGGAGATCGTCCGTCACATCCATTCCGACTCGCCGCTCGTTGCGCCAGCAAGCCCGGCGGATGCGATCTGGCTCGCCCGCAACCTCGCGGAGCTGATCGATTCCATCGAAACCGAGGATCTTGACTGGTCGGAACTGTCGAAACTCGACACCGGCGACTACGCCGCCTGGTGGCAGCTGACGGCGGAGTTCCTGCAGATCGCCAGCGCCTTTTGGCCGGAGCGGCTTTCCGAGCTTGGCAAGTCCTCGCCGGCGCGGCACAGAAACGCCATTCTGCGGGCCGAAGCAGCCAGGATTTCGGCGGCGAAGCCGGCCGGGCCGATTATCATCGCCGGTTCGACGGGTTCGGTTCCTGCTACGGCCGATCTCATCGCCGCCGTTGCCAATCTGCCTGAAGGCGTGATCGTCCTTCCCGGCCTCGATCTCTCCATGCCCGAGAGGCATTGGCAAATGGTGGCGCCGGAGCCGGCGCCGGGCCAGCATGCCAACCCGGCCGGCCGGAGCCATCCGCAATATGGCCTGTCCTCGCTGCTGAAGAGGCTGAGGCTGACACGAGCCGATATCGGCCTCCTGGAGAAGCCGGAGGCCGATCTTGACCAGCGCGCCGAAATCCTGTCGCGCGCGCTCGCCCCGGCAGAGGCGACGAGCGACTGGGGGGCCTGGAAGGGCGCGCTGCCCGAGGGAGCGCTGACTTCGGCCTTCGCCGATGTTTCGCTGATCGAAGCCGCCAATGAGCGCGAGGAAGCAACCGCAATTGCCATCGCCCTCAGGCTGGCGTTGGAAAGGCCGGGACAGGACGGCGAGAGCCGGGCTGCGTTGATCACGCCGGACCGCAATCTCGCCCGTCGGGTGATGGCGGAACTTTCCCGCTTCGGGATTCTCGCCGACGATTCGGCCGGCACTCCGCTTTCGGCGACGCCGCAGGGCACGCTGCTGCAGCTGCTGCTGGAGGCGGCGTTGCGGCCGGGCGACCCGGTGGCGATCGTGTCACTGCTCAAACATCCGCTGGCGCGCTTCGGTCTCGAACGCGATGCCCTGATTTCCGCGACCGAAGCGCTCGAACTGCTGGCGCTGCGCGGCGGCGTGGCGGAGGTGGATATCAACGCGCTCGAATCGCTCCTGACCCACCAGCTCGGCGAACAGGCCCTGGACCGACACGCGCCGCAATGGCGCAAGGCGCTGCCAGCCGAGGCCGTCGAGACCGCATCCGAACTTGCCCGCCGAGTCACCCGCGCGACAGAGCCGCTTGCTTCCACGCTGGTCCGGCACCGGCCGGAAGAGCGCGGCAAGACGGCACGTTTCACGCTGTCCGAATGGGCGGAGCGGACCGGCCGTTCGCTGGAAGCGGTCGCGGCAGATCCGCACGGCAATCTTGCCGATCTCTGGTCGCACGAGGCAGGCGACGCCCTTGCCTCGCTTCTTGGCGAAGTGATCGACACGGACGGCCAGATGGAGGCCGACGGACCGCAATGGATCGACATCATGGCCGCGCTCGCCGCCGGCCATGCGGTGAAGCCGCGGGCCCTCAGCCATCCCCGCCTCTTCATCTTCGGCACGCTGGAAGCCCGCCTGCAGAGCGTCGACACGCTGATCCTCGGCGGATTGAACGAAGGCTCCTGGCCAGCGCAGAGCGCCAACAATCCCTTCATTCCGCGCATGATGAAGACGGAGATCGGGCTCGAACCGCCGGAGCGGCGCATCGGCCAGCTGGCGCATGATTTCGAGATGGCGAACGGCACTCGCCACCTGATCTATTCGAGAGCGCTGCGCCAAGGTTCGACGCCGACAGTCGCCTCACGCTGGCTGCAGCGACTGCTGGCGCTCGGCGGAGAGGCATTTGAGGCGGCATTGAGAGAGCGCGGCAACCGGTATCTGCAATGGGCCGGTCTCATCGATCGGGGAGAGGACCAGACACCGGCGCAGCGGCCCTCGCCGAAACCGCCGCTGGCGCTGCAGCCGAAATCCTATTCCTTCAGCGAGGTCGGACGGCTGCGCCGCGATCCCTACGCCATCTATGCCCGTCGCATCCTGCGGCTCGATCCGGTCGACGCGTTCAACCGCGACCCGGGAGCGGCAGAACGCGGAACGCTCTATCACACGATCATCGACCGGTTCATCCGCGAGGCGCATGTGGCCGGCACGCCGGAGGCGGCAGCGGCGATGGAGGGGATCGTTGCCGAGCTTTTCGACATGGAGAAGCTGCCGCCGCATATCGATGCTGTCTGGCGGCCGCGCTTTCGCGAGGTAGCCCGTGCCTTCCTCGAATGGGAGGCCGGACGGCGTCCCGCCATCCGCAGGACGCTGACGGAAGTGCGCGGCGGCGTGGAGCTGGAGGCGATCAATGTCCGGCTGAACGGCGTTGCGGACCGGATCGATATTACAGGACCGGGAGCGGCCGATATCATCGACTACAAGACCGGCTACAACCCTTCACCGGCACAGGCACGCGCGCTTCTCGATCCGCAGCTCGCGCTGGAAGCGGCGGCTTTGAGCGCCGGCGCCTTCCGCGATGCCGGCAGTCTCGTCCCGCAGGATCTGCTCTATGTCCGTCTGCGTCCGGGACGCCGGTTCCAGGTCGATACGGTGAACAATGAGAACTCGGCCCGCAGCGACAAAGCAAAATCAGCGATGGACCTCGCCGCGGACTCGATCGACCAGCTGATCAAGTTCGTCAGTTTGCTGCAGTCCGGCGAAAAGGGCTTTACCTCGCGGCTCATTCCGGCGCAGCAGTTTGATTTCGGCGGCGATTTCGATCATCTCGCCCGCGTCTCCGAATGGTCGACGGCCGAGACCGAGGAAGGCGGCGGCGATGAGTGACCAGACCGCACTTCCGACTGACGACGATCCCGGCGCCTGGATCGGCTGGACCACGATACAGCAGGCAATCGCCTCCGATCCCGAGCGCTCGGCCTGGGTCTCGGCCAATGCCGGTTCCGGCAAGACGCATGTCCTGACCCAGCGTGTCATTCGCCTGCTGCTTGCCGGCGCGCGGCCTTCCACCATTCTCTGCCTGACCTATACCAAGGCCGCGGCCTCCGAAATGTCGAACCGCGTCTTCGAACGGCTGGCGGACTGGGTGATGCTCGACGACGAAGATCTCAGTCGGCGGATCATGCAGATCGAGGGTACGGCGCCAGATGCGCTGAAGCTTGCCGAGGCGCGCCGGCTGTTTGCGAGGGCGCTGGAAACGCCGGGCGGATTGAAGATCCAGACGATCCATGCCTTTTGCGAAGCGCTGCTGCACCAATTCCCGCTGGAGGCCAATGTTGCCGGGCATTTCTCGGTCCTCGACGATCGCGCGGCGGCGGCACTGCTTTCCGATGCACGCCGGGCGCTGCTGACGGCAACGGCGCCGGAAGAGGGCAGCACCCTTGCCCAGGCTTTCGCCTATGTGCTCAATCTCGGCGACGAATCCGGGCTGGAGAACCTGCTCGCCGACATCGTCGCCAACCGCAACGCGATTCGCCGCTTCACGGCGGCTGCCGAACGACGGGGCGGCGTGGAGGCGGTTCTGCGCGACAGGCTCGGCCTTGCCGTGGGCGATACGGAAAGCCGGATCGCGGCGCAATATTGGCCGTTGCCGGAGCTTTCGGGCGGCATGCTGGAGCTTTATCTGTCGCTTGCCGACCACAAGGGCGGCGCCAAGGCGCAGGAGGTTGCCTATGGCCTCAGGCTTGCCGGCCGGGAGCGGGACGATGCCAGGCGCGCCGAAATGCTGGAGAAGATCTTCCTGACGGCAAAAGGCGAGCCGAAATCGGACTCGCAGTTCCTGGTCAAGGCCATGCTTGCGGAGGCGCCGCAATTGACGGGCGCCATCGCCGCCGCCCGTGCGCATATCGCGGCAAGCCGTGACCGGTTGAAACTGATGCGGATGTTCGGCGCCACGCAGGCCGCGCTGGTGCTCGCCGCTCGGCTGAACCACGATTACGAGGAGCTGAAGAAGCAGCGCAGCCAACTGGATTTCGAAGACCTGATCACCCGCACCGCCGACCTGCTGACCAGGAGTGGCGTCGGTCCCTGGATCCATTACAAGCTCGACCGGGGTATCGATCATATCCTCGTCGACGAGGCGCAGGATACCAGCCCGATCCAATGGAGCGTCATCCAGTCGCTCGCCGAGGATTTCTTTTCCGGCGAGAGCGCCCGGCCGGTCGTGCGCACGCTCTTTGCCGTCGGCGACGAGAAACAGTCGATCTACTCCTTTCAAGGAGCGCGGCCCGAACGTTTTTCCGAAGAGAGCGACCGGACGCGGCGGCGGGTCTCCGACAGCGGGCAGAGCTTTTCTTCGGTGCGGTTGCCACTCTCCTTCCGCTCAACTGCCGACGTGCTTGAGGCCGTCGACCAGATCTTCAGCACCTCGGACAATGCGCGGGGGCTCAGCGCGGTCGGCGAACCGGTCGTGCATCGGTCCAGCCGCATCGGCCATCCCGGCGCCGTCGACCTCTGGGAGATGATCGCGCCTGAGGCGGTGGTAAAGGACGAGGATTGGACGGCGCCCTTCGACGCGACGCCGGAAAGCGCACCGGCCGCAATCCTCGCGCGGCGGATCGCCCATTCGATCGGCACGCTCGTCGGCCGTGAAACGATCATCGACAAAGGCAAGGAGCGGGTCATCGAAGCCGGTGACATTCTTGTCCTGGTGCGCAAGCGCGATGCCTTCGTCAATGCGTTGACACGCGCCTTGAAGCGCCGCGGCGACATTCCCGTCGCCGGCGCCGACCGACTGACGCTGACCAGCCATATCGCCGTGCAGGATCTGCTGGCGCTCGGTCGTTTCCTGCTTCTGCCGGAGGACGATCTTTCGCTCGCTGCCGTGCTCAAAAGCCCGCTTTTCGATCTTTCCGAGGACGATATCTTTGCAATCGCCGGCCTGCGGGACGACAACGAGAGCGTCTGGAGCCATCTCAAGAGGTTTGCGGCCGACGGCCCCGAACGTTTCCGTGCTGCCGTCGAAAGGCTGGAGCTGTTTCTTCGGCAGTCGAGGCATCTGTCGGTCCACGATTTCTATGCGCGCGTGCTGGGCAGCCATGGCGGGCGGCGGCAATTCCTTGCCCGTCTCGGCACCGAGGTCAGCGATATTCTCGACGAGTTCCTGACCTTTACCCTCGACCACGAGAGTTCCGGCCTTCCCGGTCTGCAATCCTTCATCTCAACGCTGGAGCTCGAAGCGCCGGAGGTGAAGCGCGAGCAGGACAAGGGGCGAAACGAAGTCAGGATCATGACCGTGCATGCCTCCAAGGGTCTTGAAGCACCAATCGTCTTCCTCGTCGACGGCGGCTCCAAGCCCTTCACGCATACGCATCTGCCGAAGCTTCGCCTGATCGAAACCGACGCCGACGAGCCGCCGCTGCCTGCCTGGGTTCCCGTCTCCGACCTCGCCAATTCGCTGACGCAAAACGATGCAGCGCGGATTCAGACGCTGGCGGAAGAGGAGTATCGCCGGCTGCTTTATGTCGCCATGACGCGGGCTGCAGACCGGCTTGTTGTTTGCGGCTATCGTGGCGTTCGTGTCAATAACGATACCTGGCATATGATGATCTCAGCCGCGCTGAGCGAAGGCCATCCGCATGTGGAGGCGGCCACCTTCTCCGGCCCAGACGGGGAATGGCCGGGCATCCGATGGCGCGTGCCGCGGGTGGAGCGGCGCTTCGAGCGCATCGACCGCAACGAGGCGCGCGACAGCCAGGAGGCGTTGCCGGAAGGCCTGTTGCGGCCATTGCCGCCGCAGGCTGAGCTGCCCCGCCCCCTCAGCCCATCCGGCGCCGGGATGATCGTCGACGAAGACGAAGGCGGCTTGTTTGTCGCTTCGCCGCTGTTCGGCGAGAAAGAGCGCAGCGATCGTTCGCTGGAAAAGGGCAGGCTGATCCATCGCATGCTGCAGGCGCTTCCCGACATTCCACCGGTCGAACGGCCGGATGCCGCGAGCCGCTATGCCGAGCGGGCGGCGCGGTTCTGGCCAGAAGCGGAACGCCGCCGGCTCGTCGATTCGGTTCTGAAATTAATGGACGAAGAGGGTCTGCAGCCGGTTCTCGGGGCAGAGGCCCGGCCGGAAGTTTCGATCATGGGAACATTGACGCTCGAAGACAGGCGCTATGCGGTCTCCGGCCGTATCGACCGGCTGGCCGTGCTTGACGATTGCGTCGTCATTCTCGACTACAAGACCAATCGGGTGCCACCTTCGACCGAGGAGGCGATCCCTTTCGCACATAAGGCTCAGCTCGCGATCTATCGTGAGATCCTGGCGCCGCTCTATCCCGGCAAACGCATCGACTGCATGCTCGTCTATACCGAGAATGCGTCGCTCTATACGCTGAGCGAAAAGGCGCTCGGTTTGGCGCTTGCAGGACTCAAAACAAAGTGAAATACCGGACATTGAAAATTTGGTGCCGCACCATCACATGTGGTTCAACATCTTCTTCGGTCAAAGGAGCAGCCTATGGCTACCGTGAAAGTCGATATCAATAACTTCCAGTCGGAAGTTCTGGAATCCGCAGAACCCGTCGTCGTCGATTTCTGGGCTGAATGGTGCGGTCCATGCAAGATGATCGCTCCGAGCCTTGAGGAAATTTCCGTCGAAATGGAAGGCAAGATCAAGGTCGCCAAGCTCAACATCGATGAGAACCCGGAACTCGCCGCCCAGTTCGGCGTGCGCTCCATTCCGACGCTCGCGATCTTCAAGGGCGGCGAAGTGGCCGATATTTCGGTCGGCGCCAAGCCGAAGACAGCTCTTTCGAACTGGATTTCGAACGCCGCCTGATCGATATCGTCTTCATATCGCAGGAAAAAGCCCGGCTTCGACCGGGCTTTTTTTCGTCTGCTTATTTCGGAGGCGTGCCGTTGTCGGCAAGTACATCGCCGACGAGATAGAGAGAGCCGCCGACAAGGATGCGGGGCGGCAGCGCCGCCGGGTCGAGGGCCGCCCTTATCGCTTCCAGCGCCTCCCCGACCGTCGACATCGGTTCGGCGGTCAAACCGGCATCATAGGCGGCATTCGACAATATCACCGGGTCGATCATCGCGTCGCTGCCGCGGATCGGTACGCAGAACACCTTCTCGACCAGGCCTGTAAAGGCCTTGAAATAACCGATCGGGTCCTTGGTATTGATCATGCCGATGATCAGGAAAAGCGGCCGCGGCTGGCGCTCCTCGAAATTGGCCATGGCTTCGGCGATCACTTCGCCGGCGCCGGGATTATGCCCGCCATCGACCCAGATCTCAGCGCCGAGCGGGGCATGCGACAGCAGCCGACCTTCGCTCAGGCGCTGCAGCCGGCCCGGCCACTCCACGCAATTCATCGCCTTTTCCATCATCGTCTCGGTGACGGTGAAACCGGCGGCCTTGACGGCGCGGATGGCGGCGGCGGCATTGGCGTATTGATGGCGACCGGGAAGACGCGGCAGCGGCAGGTCGGCAAGCCCGTATTCGTCCTGATAGACAAGCCGCCCATATTCCTCATGGGCCATGAAATCCTGGCCGAAAACCGCGCTTGGGCAATGCAGCCGCTCGGCTGTCGACATCAACACGTCGAGCGCTGCATCATATTCCTGATGGCCGATGACAACGGGCCGTCCGGGCTTCATGATGCCCGCCTTTTCAGCCGCGATCAGTTCCACCCTGTCGCCGAGATAGGGCTGGTGATCCAGCGAGATCGGCATGATGACGGACACAGCCGGATCGGAAATGACATTGGTGGCGTCGAAACGGCCGCCGAGACCGACTTCTATGATCGCGGCATCGGCCGGGTGTTCGGAAAACAGAATGAAGGTGACCGCCGTCAGGATTTCGAAGACGGTGATATGCTGCCCGGCATTGGCATCGGCCACGCGGCGGAGAGCCTCGGCGAAGACGGCGTCATCGACAAGCTGCCCGCGTCCGCCCGCCACACCGATACGATAACGCTCGTGCCAATTGACGAGATGCGGCGAGGTGTGGACGTGGGCGCTGCAGCCGCCTGCTTCCAGCAGAGCCCGGCAGAAGGCGGTGACCGATCCCTTGCCGTTGGTGCCGGCGACATGGATCACCGGCGGCAATCTCAGATGCGGATTGCCGAGTCGGTCGAGGAGACGGGTGATGCGATCGAGAGACAGGTCGAAGCCCTTGGGATGCAATCCCATGAGTTTTTCGATCTCTTGCGCTGCCTCACTCACCGCGGTTTGGCCTCTGGGTATCATTTCGGCACCCCGCCTGCTTGCCTGATATCAGGCGCTCGCCGCCAAGGCGATCGCTCCACGAGTCACGTCGTTGGCTGCCGAGACGGGCTTCTTCGTCAGGATCTTCAGGACACGCGCCAGCGTTTCCGGAATGTCGTGACGTTTGACGACCATGTCGACCATACCATGTTCCAGCAGATATTCGGAGGTCTGGAAGCCTTCCGGCAGCTTTTCACGCAGCGTCTGCTCGATCACCCGCTTGCCGGCAAAGCCGATTTCGGCGCCGGGCTCGGCCAGGTGAATATCGCCGAGCATGGCGTAGGAGGCCGTCACACCGCCCGTCGTCGGATTGGTCAGCACGACGACATAGGGCTGGCCGGATTCCTTGAGCAGATCGACGGCAACGGTCGTGCGCGGCAGCTGCATCAGCGAGAGAATGCCTTCCTGCATGCGCGCACCGCCGGAAGCCGGGAACATCACCAGCGGGCATTTTTCCGACGTCGCACGTTCGAAAGCCTTGACGATCGCCTCGCCGGCGGCGATGCCGAGCGAACCGCCGATGAAGTTGAATTCGTGCACGACGGCAACGAGTTTCAGACCCTGCACCTTTCCGAGGCCGGCGAGGATCGTGTCCTCCTGTTCGGTCTTCAGGCGACTGTCGCGCAGGCGATCGCTGTATTTCTTCGAGTCGCGGAATTTCAGCGGGTCCTGGGCGACCTTCGGCTGCGGCAGCGATTCATATTCACCATTGTCGAAAAGGTCGGCAAGGCGGGCCTTGGCCGGCATCTTCATGTGGTAGCCGGAAGCAGGGATCACCCACTTATTGCCTTCCAGGTCCTTATGAAAGACCATCTCGCCCGTTTCCGGGCACTTGATCCAGAGGTTCTCCGGCACTTCGCGACGGCCCAGCATGGAATTGATCCGCGGGCGGACGTAGTTGGTGATCCAGTTCAACTCGAATTCTCCTAACTGACTAGTGCCAATGTGGGCAAACTATTCGGCAGCAACAAGGCGCGCCGAACGTGCTCCCGATGAGAGGCCGCGCACCAGCGTTGCGACCGCCTGAACCGTGTCGGCCGTCGCCTTTCCGTCTTTCGTCAAACTGGTTGCGACCTGATTGACGATGGCGGTGCCGACGACGACGCCGTCGGCCGAGCCGCCGATGACCTTTGCATGTTCCGCCGTCTTGACGCCGAAACCGACACAGACGGGCAGCTCCGTATGCTGTTTGATACGCTGGACGGCGCCGGAAACCAGCGACGGATCGGGCAGTGCCGAACCGGTAATTCCGTTCATCGACACGTAGTAGACGAAGCCGGAGGTGTTTTTCAACACGGTGGGCAGGCGCTTTTCGTCGGTGGTCGGCGTCGCCAGACGGATGAAGTTGATGCCCTTGCGGATCGCAGGAATGCAGAGTTCGTCATCCATCTCCGGCGGCAGATCGACGACGATCAGGCCGTCGATACCGGCGGCAAGCGCATCCTCGAGGAACTTCTCGACGCCATAGATGTAGATCGGATTGTAATAGCCCATCATGACGATCGGCGTCGCGTCGTTGGACTTGCGGAAGTCGGCCGCCAGCTGCAGCGTCTTCTTCAGCGTCTGGCCGCCTTTCAGCGCCCGCTGACCGGCCAGCTGGATCGCCGGGCCGTCGGCCATCGGATCGGAAAAGGGCATGCCGAGCTCGATGATGTCGGAACCTGCTTCCGGCAGCGCCTTCATGATGCCGAGAGAGGTATCGTAGTCAGGATCGCCGCCCATGAAATAGGTCACGAGTGCCGGACGGCCCTCGGCCTTCAGCTCGGCAAAGCGTTTGTCCATGCGTGCGGTCATGTCTTACAGTCCCATTCCCAAAATCTTGCCGACGGTGAAGATATCCTTGTCGCCGCGGCCGGAGAGATTCATCAGGATGATCTCGTCCTTGCCCATCGTCGGCGCGCGCTTGATGACCTCGGCAATCGCGTGCGCGGCCTCGAGCGCCGGGATGATGCCTTCGAGGCGGGTCAGGGTCTGGAAAGCCTCGAGCGCCTCGTGGTCCATGATCGGCACGTAGTCGACGCGGCCGATATCGCTCAGCCAGGAATGTTCGGGGCCGATGCCGGGATAATCGAGACCAGCCGAAATCGAATGGCCTTCCTTGATCTGACCGTCGCCATCCTGCAGCAGGTAAGTGCGGTTGCCGTGCAGAACGCCCGGAGAGCCTGCGGTGATCGAGGCGCAATGTTCGTCGCCCTGCAGGCCCTTGCCGCCGGCTTCGACGCCGATGATCTTCACGGAGGAATCGTCCAGGAAGGGGTGGAAGATGCCGATCGCATTCGAACCGCCGCCGACGGCAGCGACGACGAGATCCGGCAGGCGGCCTTCGGCGGCCAGCATCTGCTCTTTCGCTTCCGCGCCGATCACCGACTGGAAATCGCGGACCATCTCCGGATAGGGATGCGGGCCAGCCGCCGTGCCGATCAAGTAATAGGTATCCTCGACATTGGTGACCCAGTCGCGGAGCGCCTCGTTCATCGCGTCCTTCAGCGTGCCGCTGCCGGCTGTTACCGGTTTGACTTCGGCGCCGAGCAGCTTCATGCGGAAAACGTTCGGCGCCTGCCGCTCGACGTCGGTCGCGCCCATATAGACCACGCAGGGAAGGCCGAAGCGGGCGGCGACGGTTGCGGAGGCGACGCCATGCTGGCCGGCACCGGTTTCGGCGATGATCCGCGTCTTGCCCATGCGCTTGGCGAGCAGGATCTGGCCGATGCAGTTGTTGATCTTGTGCGAGCCGGTGTGGTTCAGCTCCTCGCGCTTGAAATAGATCTTCGCGCCGCCGAGTTCGGCCGTCAGCCGCTCGGCGAAATAAAGCGGGCTCGGCCGGCCAATATAGTGCGCGCCAAGATGCTTCAGTTCCGCCTGGAAGGCCGCATCGTTCTTCGCCTTGTTCCACTCGTCCTGCAGGTCGAGAATCAAAGGCATCAGCGTTTCGGCAACGAAACGACCGCCATAGATGCCGAAGCGGCCATCTTCATCGGGGCCGGAACGGAAGGAATTCGGTTTAGGCGTTTCGTTCACTCTCAACTCCCTGAGGCCGTCACAGGCGTCTCCGCCCTTTCGACCGCATCGAAAAATTCATCGATCATTGCGACGCTTTTCACGCCGGGCTCGGTTTCGACACCCGAGGAGACGTCGATACCACGTGCCTTGGTCTTCACAAGCGCATCCGCGACATTGTCCTTGTTCAGCCCGCCGGACAGCATGTAGTCGATGCTGCCGTCGAGCCAGCCGAGAAGGCTCCAGTCGAAGGAAATCCCGTTACCGCCAGGCAGTTCCGAACCCTTCGGCGCTTTCGCATCGAAGAGGAAACGGTCGGCGATGCCGATATAGGCTTCGACGCGCCTGAGATCATCGGCCGTGCGCACGGAAAAGACTTTCATGACAGGCAGGCCATAGAGCGCCTTGATCGTCAGCACATGTTCGGGACTCTCGTTGCCGTGGAGCTGTAGAATATCCGGCTTCAGCAGCGAGACGATCTCGTCCAGATCGTCATTGGTGGGATCGACGACGACGGCGACGATCTTCGCCTTGCCGCGCGCCGGTTCGGCGAGCTTTGCCGCCACATCGGGCTCGACGTAACGCGGGCTCTTTTCGAAGAAGATAAAACCGATATGGGTCGCGCCGCGTTTCAGCGCACGATCGATCGCTTCGGGCGTCTTCAAGCCACAGATCTTGATATCAGTTTTCATGGCAGCGAAGTGACACGAAATGCTGCAAGAGTCGAGCCAATTTGCATGGAAAGCTGTATTTAGCGGGGCTTGGGTCTAATCGAAATCAATGGCGTGCAGCTGGCTGCCGTGCCGCTTCAGCCACAATTTCGCTTCCTCCATGCCGGGGCAAAGCTTCTTGCAGAGCGCCCAGAAGCGAGGGCCGTGATTCATCTCCTTGAGATGGGCGACTTCATGAGCGGCGAGATAATCGATCACCGAAGGCGGCGCCATGACGATACGCCAGGAGAAACTCAAATTCCCCTCCGACGAGCAGGAGCCCCAGCGGCTGCGGGTATCCTTCATCGAGATCGAGCGGATCAGTGCCCGGATCGTTGCCGCATGCATCGCCGCCAACCGTTCGAGATCGGCGCGGGCCTCCTTCTTGAGGAAGGCCGCGATGCGCCGTCCGACATGTTCGGGTAGGCCGCTGACGCGCAGCACAGGACTGCCATCCACAGAGACTACCTCCGTCAAGCCGCGTAGGCTACCCGTGTGCTCGATGCGATGGGAAACGCCGCGCAGGAGAACCTTACCGCCGTCGCGTAAGCCGGTATCGGTCGAAAACTTGGCAAGCTTGGTGAGCAGCCACCCCTGGTGCCGATCGAGGAAAGCATTGACCTCACGCGCCGCAAGGCCTCTCGGCACCGTCATCTTCAGGGCCCGACCGCCCGGCTCGATGCGAAGCGTGATACGGGTTGCCTGATCGTGCTGCTTGATGGTCAGCGGCATGAGCCGGCCGGCGACATCGAGCGTCCGCGTTTCGGGCGGAACCGGCTTTCGCGCCTTTGGCCGTGTCTTCAGAAGCGGAAACATGGGGATTTTCTATACGATTCGCCGGTTAATCTAAACGATTTGCTGGGCAGGCAGACATGGAAAAACCGGCATCGCGTGATGCCGGTCATCATTTCATCACCTAAAGCGCGTCGCGATCTTTCAGATTCGCTCCTTGCGCTTCAGGTCTTTGTTTACGCATGTCGTTGCCGCAAAACCGCTGCGCACGTTTGCGTGACATGCTCTATGCCTTCACGGCGTCTGGAACTCCGCGACCGGGCCGTTGTCGTCGCGCTTGGCGTTCTTGCGGTCACGCATGAAGCGATCAAACTCTTCCTGGTCCTTGGCGCGGCGGAGTTCACGCAGATATTCGTCGAATTCCTCGCGCATTTCGTCGAGCTTGCGGCGCTCTTCCTCGATCCGGTCGAGCTCGGCCTTACGCCAGTCATCGAAGGCGACATTGCCGGTCGAGAAATGCGGGCGGTGACGGCCATGCGAACGGCGGCAGGAGGCAAAGAAACCATCGGTCGCCTGGTTGACGTCGCGCTTGAAGCCGCGCAGACGATCGCCGAAGATGATATAGGCAAGCATGGCCAGACCCAGAGGCCAGAAAACCATGAAGCCGAGAATCATCAGGGCAATGGTAGCCGGAGTCCAATCCGGTCGAAGCAATGCTGACTGGTTCATCGTGCGGTATCCTCGCTTTCGGCGCCCGGCAAGATGCCGAACGCTGGGAATCGATGTGGTAACCGCAAGAACCGCCTTCAAGACGGCTGCCGGCGAAAACGGACAAAGCCTTGAATCGGCGTTGCTAATTCAGACGTTACTGAATCACGCTGTCCGTCCGCCCTTGATGACGCGCTGCACGGGGCGTTTGACGGCGGCGCGGGAATGCTGGCGGACGAAATTGACGATGCGCGGCGCGATCTCGCGGCGGAATCGCGAACCGTTGAAAACGCCGTAGTGGCCGACATCCGGCTGGAGATAGTGCATGCGCATATCTTCGGGGAGGTTGACGCAGATGGTCTGCGCCGCCCTGGTCTGGCCGACGCCCGAAATGTCGTCATTCTCGCCCTCGACGGTCAGGAGCGCGACCTTGCGGATCGCCGCCGGATCGACGCGCTTGCCGCGGTGCATCAATTCGCCCTTCGGCAGCGAATGCTTCATGAAGACCTGTTCCACCGTCTGCAGATAGAATTCGGCGGTCAGATCCATGACGGCGAGATATTCGTCATAGAAATCGCGATGTTTTTCCGGCTCGCCGTCGTTCTTCACGAGATGCATGAAGAACTCCTTGTGGGCGACGAGGTGCCGGTCGAGGTTCATAGACATGAAGCCCGACAGCTGCAGGAAACCCGGATAGACAGGCCGCATGAAGCCCGGCTGCGGCCAGGGCACGTTCATGATGACATTGTCGGAAAACCATTGCAGCGACCGCTCCTGGGCGAGCTTGTTGACCGCCGTCGGGTTGATGCGCGTGTCGATCGGACCACCCATCAGCGTCATCGATGACGGCGACAGCGGATCCTGGGCCTCCTCCATCACCGCGGCTGCGACCAGCACCGGCACCGAGGGCTGACAGACGGCGATCACATGTGTGTCGTGACCGAGGAAATGCAGCATCTCGATGACATAGTCGACGTAATCGTCGAAATCGAAGGTGCCTTCCGTCATCGGCACCATGCGGGCGTCGATCCAGTCGGTAATGTAGACATCGGCGCTCGGCAGCAACGCCTCGACAGTGCCGCGCAGCAGCGTCGCATAGTGGCCGGACATCGGCGCAACAATCAGGATGCGCGGATCGCTGGCGCGGCCGGGCGGAATGTTGCGCGAGAAATGCAGGAGATTGCAGAAGGACCGCGACCAGACGATCTCCTCGCGAACAGAAACCGTCTGATCGCCGATCACCGTCTGCTTCAATCCGAATTCCGGTTTCCCGTAGCGGCGCGTCGTACGCTCGAACATTTCGAGGCTTGCCGCCATCGTGCGGCCGAACGGCGTCTGGGCGAACGGGTTCAGCGGATTGGCATAGGCGAACCGCATGATGTCAGCCGCGGCGCGAAACGGCGCCATAGCGGCATGATTCAATTCATAAAGCTGATAGAACATAGAATGCGCTGCCTTTCTCTATCGAAAAGATGACGTCGATTGATAGACATCGAGCTCTTTCCGTACGCTGGCACGTAACGCAGACTAACAGGTTTTTGTTGCACAGCAACATGGACGTCCCAGACCTGCACAGGAAATGCCAGAGAGTTGATCTCTGGCATCACCATAGAACGGAAAGCTTAAGGTTCCGCTGAGGAAGCGTCGTTAACGATCGGCGACGAAGCTCTGCTTCTGGCTACCGAGACCTTCGATGCCGAGTTCCACGACATCGCCATCCGTGAGGTAGCGCGGCGGCTTCATGCCCATGCCGACGCCGGGCGGCGTCCCCGTCGAGATGACATCGCCGGGATGCAGCGACATGAACTGGCTGAGATAGGAAACGATGTGGGCGACGCCATAGACCATGGTCTTGGACGAACCGTTCTGCATGGTCTGGCCGTTGACCTTCAACCACATGCCGAGATTCTGCGGATCGGCGATCTCATCCTTGGTGACCAGCCAGGGGCCAATCGGGCCGAAGGTGTCACAGGACTTGCCCTTGGTCCACTGGCCGGCGCGTTCCGTCTGAAAGGCGCGTTCGGACACGTCATGCGACACGCAGTAGCCGGCGACGTAGTCGAGGGCCTCGGCTTCGCTGACATATTTTGCCGTTTTGCCGATGACGACGCCGAGTTCGACTTCCCAGTCGGTCTTTTCGGAGCCGCGCGGGATGAGAACGGTGTCGTTCGGGCCAACGATCGCCGAAGTCGCCTTCATGAAGATCACCGGTTCGGGCGGCACGGTGGCCCCGGTTTCGGCGGCATGGTCGGAAAAATTGAGGCCGATGCAGATGAATTTGCCGGTGCCGGCGACGCAGGCGCCGATCCGGCCGGGGGCAAGTTCCGGAAGAATCTTCGGATCGAGCGCGGCGATCCTGGCAAGGCCTGCCGGCGAGATTGCCTCGCCGCCGATATCGGCGACATGCGCCGAGAGATCGCGGATCTTGCCATCGGCATCGAGAAGCGCCGGTTTTTCACGACCTGCTTCGCCAACACGCATCAGCTTCATGGAATGCCTCCTCATCGAAAACGAATTTGCAGCCACCTATGAACGAATTATTCATCGGTGTCATTACGGCTTTGCCCGGAAGCGGTACGGCGTTCCTAGAAAATTTCGGAGAGATCCGGACCGGCAGGAACGATTTTCGTCGGGTTTAGACTTTCGACGGAGTAGTAGCCACGCTTGATGTGGTCGAGATTCACCGTTTCGGCAATGCCCGGCCAATCCAGCATGCGCCGGCAGAAGGCGCGCAAATTGGCATAATCCGAAAGCCGGCGCAGATTGCATTTGAAGATGCCGTGATAGGCGACGTCGAAGCGCATCAGCGTGACGAAAAGGCGGATATCGCTTTCCGTGGGGTGATCCGCGAAGAGGAAAGACCTGCCTTCGAATTTCGGTTCGATCCAATCGAGGCAGGAGAAAACATCGGCGAAGGCTTCCTCATAGGCGATCTGCGTGGTGGCGAAACCGGCGCGATAGACCCCGTTGTTGAGGGCGGGATAGATGCGTTGGTTGAAAGCATCGATCTCGGCGCGTCTTTCGATGGGATAAAGGTCAATCGGATTTTTCGCCAGATCGCCGAAGCCGCTGTTCAGCATGCGCAGGATATCGGCCGATTCATTGTTGACGATGGTCTGCCTCTCTCTGTCCCAAAGAACCGGCACGGTGGCCCGGCCGCTGAAGTCGGGCGCTGCCCTCGTATAGATTTCATGCATATAGGTCGTGCCGTTGACATGATCCTGCGTCGCACCCGGATAGTCACCGAAGCGCCAGCCCTGCTTTGTCAGCACCGGTTCGACGACGGAGATGGAAATGACGTCTTCCAGGCCCTTGAGCTTACGGCCGATCAGGGTGCGCGAGGCCCAGGGACAGATGTAGGCGACGTAGAGATGATAGCGGCCGAGGCTGGCTTCAAAACCGCCCTCGCCCGTCGGCCCGGCGCTGCCATCCGGCGTCACCCAATTGCGGAAACTCGAAATCTGCCTGACGAAGCCGCCTTTTTCATCCTTTGCCTGAACGGGCTGCCAGTCTTCCGTCCATTTCCCGTTCACCAGCATGCGCATTTCTCCGACCGATTGATTGAAGCAGTCCATTACTCTGCTTCGGCGCGCGCGTAAGGCCGCTTTTATGGAGACAGTCCGTCCACCCAACTGCGACGACGCTGCGCTTGCCAAGCCGGCGAAGCAGGAAATATGACTCGGCTCTAAAGCGCGTCACGATCTTTCAGATTCGCTTGACCAAGCTTTAAGTCCTTGTTTTACGCATGTCGTTATCGCAAAACCGCTGCATACTTTTACGCGACATGCTCTTGTCCAACACGAGATGGAGTTCGACATGCACCTCTCCAAGGCCGTCGTACGCACCGAACATGCGAGCCGCTACCTGCAGCAACTCTGCAAACACTGGAGCCACAAGTTCAGCGTCGATTTCGATCCGCATAAGGGCCGGGTGCCGTTCAGCGATAGCGCCGAGGTGACATTCGCCGCCGACGATGCGGCGCTCACCATGACGCTTTCCGTTGCCGATCCCGACCAGCAGGCAAGGATGCAGGGGGTGATCGACGATCATCTGAAGCGTTTCGCCTTCCGCGAGGAACTCGACATCGTCTGGACCGATTGACCTCAACGATTTTATGCCCCAACCCTGGAACAAGCATGACGCAGAGCAATAACCGCGAATCCCAATATCCGATCGATCCGATGTTTCTCGACCGCTGGTCGCCCCGCGCATTTACCGGCGAAATCATCGAGGAGGCACAGCTGCTCAGCCTGCTCGAAGCCGCCCATTGGGCGCCGTCCTCTTCCAACCAGCAGCCTTGGCGCTTCATCTATGCCCTCAAGGGTTCGGAGCACTGGGAGAAATTCGTCGCATTGCTCGTCGATGCCAATCAGGAATGGGCCAAGAACGCGTCGGCGCTGATCTTCGTCGTGTCACGCAGTTTCATCGGCATTGCTGGATCCGGCGAGGAAAAGCCGAGCTACACCCATTCCTTCGACGCCGGTGCAGCCTGGGGATATCTGGCCCTGCAAGCGCGCCTTTCCGGCTTCTATGCCCATGGCATGGGCGGCATCAAACATGAGGACATCAGAAAAACGTTCGATATCCCCGAGGGTTACCGGGTCGAAGCAGGCGTTGCCGTCGGCCGTCTGGCCGACAAGAGCGTTCTTTCCGAACGCAATCAGGCGCGCGAAGTCCCGAGCCAGCGCAAGCCGCTCTCCGAGCTTGCCTTTAACGGCCATTTCCTAGTCAGCTGAGCGAGATCAGAATAAGCGAAAGCCCCGCCGTTCTGCGACGGCGGGGCTTTTTGTTGAAGGCATATCGATCAGATATCGAGGTTTGCGACGCTCAGCGCATTGTCCTGGATGAATTCGCGCCGTGGCTCAACTTCGTCCCCCATCAGGCGGGCGAAGAGGCCGTCCGCGTCGGTAGCGTCGGCAACCTTGACCTGCAGCAGCGAACGGACATTCGGATCGAGCGTCGTTTCCCAGAGCTGCTCGGCATTCATCTCACCGAGACCCTTGTAGCGCTGCATGCTGAGACCCTTGCGGCCGCTGGCAAAGATCGCGTCGAGCAAGGCGCGCGGCCCTGAAATCTCGATGTCGCCTTCGCGCCGGTGCAGCGACGGCGGCGTCTGATAGATTTCCTTGAGGCGCGCGGTCAACTGGTCGATGTGGCGGGCATCGGAGGAGCCGATCAGCGCCATGTCGAGCACCACCACTTCCTTGACGCCGCGGACCATGCGCTCGAGGCGCAGGCCGCCATCGCTCGCCAGGTCGCCCTGCCAGCCGCGTTCGGTCTCTTCGGCAATGATGTCGAGACGGCTTGCGACCTCGCTCGCCAATGCCTGCGCTCTTGTCTGATCACTGACGAGCTCGGCGTTGAGAGCACCGGCGATCGCCGCCTGTTCGACGACGGCGCGATTGTAGCGCGAATGGAGATTGTCGAGCAAAGCGCGCATGCGCAGCGCATCGAGGATGACTTCGCGCAGATCCTGGCCGGTGCGGACCTCGCCGCTGCCGAGCCTCAATGCGGCATCTTCCAGACCTTGGGCGATGAGATATTCCTCGAGCGCCTTCTCGTCCTTCAGATACTGCACCGACTTGCCGCGCGCGACCTTATAGAGCGGCGGCTGGGCGATGTAGAGATGGCCGCGCTCGATCAGTTCCGGCATCTGGCGGAAGAAGAAGGTGAGCAGCAGGGTGCGGATATGGGCGCCGTCGACATCGGCGTCCGTCATGATGATGATCTTGTGATAACGCAGCTTTTCGGCGTTGAATTCGTCCTTGCCGATGCCGGTGCCGAGCGCGGTGATCAGCGTGCCGATTTCCTGACTGGAGAGCATCTTGTCGAACCTGGCCCGCTCGACGTTCAGGATTTTGCCGCGCAGCGGCAGGATCGCCTGGTTTTCGCGCGACCGGCCCTGCTTGGCCGAGCCGCCGGCGGAATCGCCCTCGACCAGGAAGACTTCGGATTTGGCCGGGTCGCGCTCGGAGCAGTCGGCGAGCTTGCCCGGCAGCGAGGCAATATCGAGCGCGCCCTTGCGGCGGGTCAATTCACGGGCCTTGCGGGCCGCTTCGCGTGCGGCTGCCGCCTCGACGACCTTGCCGACGAGGATCTTGGCTTCGCTCGGATGCTCTTCGAACCAGGTGTTCAGGGCCTCGTTGACAAGACTTTCGACGACAGGACGGACTTCCGAAGAAACCAGCTTGTCCTTCGTCTGCGACGAGAATTTCGGATCGGGCACCTTGACCGACAGAACTGCCGTCAGGCCTTCGCGGCAGTCTTCCCCCTGCAGCGTCACCTTTTCCTTTTTAGTAATGCCGGAATTGTCGGCATAGGAAACCACCTGACGGGTCAAGGCCGCGCGGAAGCCAGCCATATGGGTTCCGCCGTCACGCTGGGGAATGTTGTTGGTGAAGCAGAGCACGTTCTCGTGATAGCTGTCGTTCCACCACATCGCCACTTCGACGGTGATGCCGTCCTTTTCGCCGCGGATGGCGACCGGCTTGTCGACCAGGGACTTCTTGGCACGGTCGAGATAGGCGACGAAAGCCTCGAGGCCGCCATCGTAACGCAGTTCTTCCTGCTTGATATCGGAATGGCGCTTGTCGGTCAGGAGAATGCGGACGCCGGAGTTCAGGAAGGCGAGCTCGCGCAGGCGATGCTCCAGCGTGCCGTAGTCGAACTCCGTCATGGTGAAGGTTTCGCTGCTCGGCATGAAACTGACTTCCGTGCCGGTCTCATCGGGCGCGTCGCCGGTGACCTTCAGCGGCGCATCGGCCACGCCGTGGGTGAAGCTCATTTCGTGGATCTTGCCATGGCGGCGGATCTTCAACTTCAGCCAGACCGAGAGCGCGTTGACGACGGAAACGCCGACGCCGTGCAGACCGCCGGAGACCTTGTAGGAATTCTGGTCGAATTTGCCGCCGGCATGCAGCTGCGTCATGATGACTTCGGCTGCCGAGACGCCTTCGCCGCTATGGATGTCGGTCGGGATACCGCGGCCGTTGTCGGTGACCGTTACCGAGCCATCCGGGTTGAGGGTGACAGTGACGATGTCGGCATGGCCGGCCAGCGCTTCGTCGATCGCGTTGTCGACGACTTCGTAGACCATGTGATGCAAGCCGGAGCCGTCGTCGGTATCGCCGATATACATGCCGGGACGTTTGCGCACGGCATCGAGGCCCTTCAGGACCTTGATGGAATCTGCGCCATATTCGGTGCTTACGCCGTTTTCCGTCGCGGATGTATCGCTCATTCTGTCGAGATTTTCCCTGTTGTCGTAAAGCGGCGGCGCGCCCTGCGAATCACCGGCTTTCTTCACCTTCGTATATAGGTTTTTTAAGCCCGGTTCCCAATGGCAAGTCCCCTGAACAAGCCATAAAACAGGGGATTATGACGCTTTTCCGTCGCCTTTGCCGCCATTTTCGAGAACAGCCGATAACCGGGCGATCTCGGCGCTGTCAAGGTCACGGATCCGCCGGGCCAGCCGGTTGGCGAATTCGGTATATTCCGGCGGCAGGCCCGAGGTGTCGATGACGACCCGCGGGTCGGAGGAACGGGCGAGCAGGAACAGTTCCTCGGCCTCGTCCCAGATGATGTTGAAATAGCCGGCAATGCGCTGCAGCAGGTCGAATGTCGGCAGGCCGCGCTTGCCATGTTCGAGCGCCGAGAGATAGGCGGGCGAGACATTCAGCGCTTCGGCCATCTCCTTCTGCGAGACACCCTTGCGCACTCTCAACCTGCGAACCGCCTCTCCGAAGGGCGTCATGGCTTTTCGCCATGCCGCCGCGACAGGCGAATATAGAGCGCGCCCTCGCCGCCATGATGCTGCGCGGCCGGCTCATAGGAGGAGATCAGGTAACGGAATTCCGGCTTCGAGAACCACAGGGGAACCGCCCGTTTCAACGCACCTTCGCTGCCGAGCGAGCTGCCTTTGCCGGTGATGACAAGCACATGGCGCATGCCGCGCTCATGGGCGCGGATTAAAAAATCGAGAAGAATGACATGGGCCTCGCTCTGCACCAGTCCATGCAGGTCGATGCGCGCCTCGAGTGCCAGACGGCCTTTGGCGATCTTGCGCTTGACCGGCCGTTCCAACGGATGGTGCACCTTGGCCGGCTGCCTCGGCGTCGACGGTGAGGCCGGCTGTGCTGCCGTCGGCGAAACGGAGGTCTGCTTTTCGGCTGTCTGCCGTTCGGCTGCCGCTTCCGTTTCGACGAGAAAGGCATCGAGTTCGCTAAGCTCACCGGCCTTGCCCGGCATCGGCCGCGTGCTGCGGGCAACCTTGCCCCACAGTATCCTCTCATCGACGCTGAGCTTGCGATCCCTGGCCATCAGTCGAATCGTCCGGCGGCGGCTTTGGGGATGAGGATGACGAAATCGGCGGCGTTGCGGACGGTGCCGGCGCGCTCTCCGGCCAAGTCCCCCGAACCAGTGAAGATATCGCCGCGCGCAGGCCCGACGATCGCCGAGCCGGTGTCGAGCGCCAGCATCAGCCGGCGGAAGGGGCGGCCGTGATCAAGATGGGTGAGGCTGTCGGCGCGGATGAAAAAGGGGAAACCGAACGTATGGACCATCCGGTCGACCGCGAGCGAGCGCCCGGCGAGAAGCGGCACCTTGGCAGCGGCGATCGGACCGGCCTCAGGATCGGCAACCGCCGCTTCCCGGAAGAAAATATAGGAACGGTTGTGCCATAGCACCTTGTCCACCCGCTCGGGATTGTGGGCCAGCCAGGTGCGGATCGACTGCATGGAAATCTCGGCGCGGTCGATCTCACCGCGGTCGATCAAAAGCTTGCCGATCGCCGAGAAGGGATGGCCGGCCTTCGCCGCATAGGTGATGCGGCCGATGCGGCCGTCTCGATAACGCAGGCGCGCGGCGCCCTGCACGTGCACGAAGAAGACATCGACCTTCGATTTCGCCCAGGCGATTTCGAGGCCGCGGCCGTCGAGAAAGCCCTGATCGATCGCACGGCGATCCGGATAGGCGCCAATGCGGCCGTCATCATGCAAGCGGCCGAAAACATAGGATCCATCCAATTCGGCCGGGCGATTGCCGTCGTCGAGATCGATCAGATCGTTCGGACGGCCGTAGAAGGGGAAACGGAAGATCTCGTTTGGCCGATCCGATACCTCGATCTCCGGCTCGTAAAAGGCGGTGACAAAACCCGAACTGCCGTCCTTGCGGCAGATCAGAAAGGGCAGGCAACGCGTTTCGAAAAAGGCGCGCGCCGCTGCCGGCGACAACGGCGTAAAATTTTCAGCGTCCATGAGCAGCGGAAGCAGGTCCTCGGCGCTCAGGCCGAGCGAGCCGGTGCGGTAGGGTTTGACGTCGGTGATCTGCCGGCGGCAGTGTCGCATCACTTCAAAAAGGCCGGAGGGATCATCATCCTTCCAGCCTTCCAAACGATCGAAGCTGATGGCCTGCAGGACGAAGTCCGATGCCTGATCACTCATGTTCCGATTCGGTCGCCACAAGTTTCCAGTTCGGATCGCGCGAACGGGTGTCGCGGGCGAAGGTCCAGAGGTCGTTGACCTCGGCGACGTTTTCGGCGTCGCCCTCGATCAGGACATCCGCCTTGTCGTAAGTCGCCGATATCATCTGGCTGACGATGCGCACGGTGATCTGCGCTTCGCTGCCCTTCGTCTCGGCATGGGTGATTTCGGCCTTGTCGATGCCGACGAAGGTGGACTTAACCTTTTCGCCGCGGGCTTCGCGCTCGGCGATCGCCGTCTCGAATCCGTCATAGACCTCGCGGGACAAAAGACTCTTCAGCGTTTTGCGGTCGCCGTCGGCATAGGCCATGACGACCATTTCGTAGGCCATGCGGGCGCCGTTTAGAAACTCCTTCGGGCTGAAGGAAGGATCGGCCTTGTTCAGAGCGCGCAGCGATTCATTCAGCGGTGTCCCCGGTGCGGCAAAAGCGTCGATGGCGGAGAAGCGATCCTCATCGTCGGCCGTCGCATCACGGCGCGGCAGGGTCACGACCTTACCGGCATCAGCGGCTTCGGGCGGAGCCGCATCTCGCGGACTATAGAGATCGCGCGGCGGCTTCTCATTTCCTGTGCGGCGCCCGAGCACGGAGCGGAGCTGAAAGAAAATCAGCACCGCCGCCACCAGGAAGAATAATGTGATGAAGTCGTTCGAACTCATGTCGTATCGCAACCGCCGTTAACATCTCTGATTTGTACTCCCATATAGTCCGCCTATACAGATGATTCAAATCATGGCTGGCATCTTCGCTGGCGCCACGAGGAGACCGGCAAACACCGGGACATACCACCATGCGTTTTTCAATTCTGCCGGCTTTCATTCTGTTGCTGCCGCTTGGCGAAATTGCCGGCTTCGTCGTCGTCGGCCGGGCGATCGGCCTGGCGCTGACGCTTGCGCTCGTCATGGCGAGTTTCATTCTCGGCGTGGTCCTGCTGCGCCGGCAGGGGATCGGTATCCTGCGGCGCATGTCGAGCGAAGGACGGAACGGCGTCATGCCCGGACGCGATCTGCTGAAGCCGGCGATGACGGTCATTGCCGCGCTGCTCCTGATCATTCCCGGTTTCCTCACGGATATCATCGCCATCCTCATTCTCATTCCGCCGGTGCGCGATTTCGTCTGGCGGTCGATCGCCAAACGCTTCGTCGTCGTCAATGCCAAAGGCGGCTTTTCCGACGGCCCAAATGCCGATTTCCGCGATCGCAACCCGAATTCAAAGGTGGTCGATCTGGACGAGGAGGACTATCATAGGGAGCCGGATCGCAACTCGCCATGGTCCGGCAAACATCTCGGTGACTGAGGTCTTGCCGGCGATCGGGTGCGGCTTGCGCCCAGGGTTGTAAGCCCCTCCCCGAAATGTTAGATGGCGGCACCATTCCCATGCCCTTCGAGGAAAAGCCAATGGCAGACGATAACAACAGCAACGGCGCGACCAACCCCACTCTTTCGATCCTTGCGCAATATACCAAGGACCTCTCCTTCGAAAATCCGGGTGCGCCGCGTTCGCTGCAGGCCCGCGACAAGGCTCCGACGATCAACATCAATGTGAACGTCAACGCCAATCCGCTTTCCGACACGGATTTCGATGTCGTGCTGTCGCTGAATGCTGAAGCCAAGGACGGCGACAAGACGGTGTTCCATACGGAACTCGTCTATGGCGGCGTCTTCCGCGTCGCTGGGTTCCCGCAGGAGCACATGCTGCCGGTTCTCTTCATCGAGTGCCCGCGCATGCTCTTCCCCTTCGCTCGTCAGATCATCGCCGACGTGACCCGCAATGGCGGCTTCCCGCCGCTGATGATCGACCCGATCGACTTCACACAGATGTTCGCTCAGCGCGTTGCCGAAGAACAGGCCCGCGCCAAGGTTCAGGCCGTTCCGAACTGATCGAATTCTTTTGATTCTGATATGCGGATGCCCGGGCCGGTCCCGGGCATTTTCAATTCGGGCTGGCGTATTTCGCCCAGATGCCCTTTTCGCCGAGCTTGGCGACCAGCGCCTCGTGCGCCTGCGCTTCGGACTGGCTGAGGCGGGAGCCAAGCGGACGAGGGCGTTCGAGCGCCGCGGCAAACGCCATATCGTCTTCCATCGCCATTTCACCGCGGGCCGCCTGGCCGGGTTGACCCGATATGCTCAGGCCGAACGCTGCCTGTCTGCCGCCGATCATCTCGATATAGACTTCGGCCAACAGTTCGGAGTCGAGCAGAGCGCCGTGTTTGGTACGATGCGAGTTGTCGATGCCGTAACGCCGGCAAAGCGCGTCGAGCGAATTCGGTCCCATCGGGTGCTTGCGCCGCGCCATCGACAGCGTATCGATGACCTTGTCCGGCAGGATCGGCGGCAAACCAATGCGCGCGAATTCAGCGTTGATAAAGCCCATATCGAAGGTCGCGTTATGAGCGATCCACTTGCCGTCGCCGAAGAAGGCGAGGATTTCCTCGGCAACCGCGGCGAAAGGCTTTTTGTCCTTCAGAAACTCATCGGTGATGCCGTGTACCGCGAGTGCATCCGGATGGACCTTCTGGTCTCCGGGATTGATGTAGATATGCAGCGTGTTGCCGGTCGGAAAATGGTTGAAGAGCTCGATGCCGCCGATTTCGATGATACGGTCGGCACGGTTATCGAGGCCGGTGGTTTCCGTATCGAAGATAATCTCACGCATTCCGGAAATCTCCCTTGGCAATCCGCATTTTCAGCTCGGCGATGATCTGAAGCACCTGCGCCCTCGTCTCGGCAATGCTGTGGCTGGTATCGACCAGATAATCGGCGCGGCGTCGTTTTTCCGCATCCGGCGTCTGGCGAGAGAGAATCATGTCGAATTTTTCCTCGGTCATGTCGTCGCGCGCAAGCACCCTCTGGCGCTGAATCTGTGGATTGGTGCTGACGACGACGATGACGTCCACTCTTTCCCAGGCGCTGGTTTCAAAGAGCAGCGGAATATCGAGCAGGACCATTTCGGCGCCGTCTGCCTGCTGTCGCGCCAGAAATTCCATTTCGCGTTTGCGAACCAGCGGATGGACGATCGCTTCGAGGCGTTTAAAGCCTTCGGGATCAAGCGCGAGCTGGCGGCCCAGCTCATGCCGGTTGACTGCTCCATCCTTCATTGTGCCGGGGAAAGCGGCATTCACCAGCGGCGCTGCCTCGCCGGCGTAGAGGTCATGGACCACGGCGTCGGAGTCGTTCAAGGGGATTCCAGCCTCGGCAAAGAGTTTGCCGACCGTCGATTTTCCCATTCCGATTGAGCCGGTGAGTCCGATCTTCAGCATCAGTGGACTTCCATGTCAGCAACGATCAGAGCGCGCAACGCCGCGTCGACGACCGGGCGCTTGCCGAACCATTTTTCGAAACCGGGAACAGCCTGGTGCAGCAGCATGCCGAGACCATCGACGACCGACCGTCCCTGCTCTTCCGCCTGTCTCAGGATCGGTGTCTTCAAGGGGATGTAGACGATATCGGTGACGACAGCATCCGCTGCAAGCGGCGCAAAATCGATCAACGGCGCCGCTTCGCCATCCATGCCGAGCGAGGTCGTGTTGATGAAAAGGCCGGCGCCATGCATGACTTCGGCAAGCGCGCCCACCGGATGGGCTCGAACTCTCGGACCGAAGCGATCGGCCAGCTCTCGTGCGCGTTCGATGGTGCGGTTGACGACGTGGATTTCTTTAAAGCCACGATCGCGGACCGCCTGAACGATCGCCCGACTTGCGCCGCCGGCCCCGAAGACCACGGCCGTATCATGACGGTCCCAGCCTGGATGGCGCTCATCGAGATTGGCGGTGAAGCCGCGGCCGTCGGTATTGGTGGCATGCAGGAGGCCATCCTCCAACCAGAGCGTATTCGAGGCGCCGAGTTCGTGCGCCAGATCGTCCGGCTTGTCGGCGAGCCGGAAGGCAAGTTCCTTGTGGGGGATGGTGACATTGCCTCCGATAAAACCGGAACTGCCGTCCTTCAGCGAGGCAATGAAATCGGGAAAAGCATCGGGCGCCACCTCGTGGGCGCGGTAGCTGCCCGGCAGGCCAAGCGTCTTTAGCCAGTATCCATGTATCAGCGGCGAGCGCGAATGCTTGATGGGAAAACCCGTGACAAACGCATTCGGCCCCAGTGTTTCACGTGAATCATCCATCGATCGCCCCGAATTCTCGCAATTTTCCCAGGAGCGGAAGCATCGGCAGCCCGAGTATGGTGAAATAGTCGCCCTCGATCTTCTCGAAGAGTTGAACGCCCTCGCCTTCCAACTGGTAGGCGCCGACGCTGGAAAGCGCCCGTTTGCCCACCCGCGCCAGATGCCTGGCGATGAAATCTTCCGTCAAGGGTCGCATCGTCAGTTCGGCGTGGCCGATATGCTCCCACAAGACGGCGCCGTCCCGGACGATCGCGATGGCGCTGTTTAGCCGGTGGGTCGTGCCCGACAGGGCGCGAAGGTGGTTCGCTGCATCGGCCATGTCCTCCGGTTTGTGGAAAACGCGGTCGCCGAGCGACATCGTCTGATCCGAACCGATGACGAGACCCTCGGGAAAACGGCCGCTGACATCTTCAGCCTTAGCCTTGGCCAGGATGCAGGCGACGGTATCCGGCTTTGCACCGGCTTTTTCCAGCGGCGCCTCAACCGCCCTTTCGTCGATCTCCGCGGGATGTACCTCGAAGGAGAGACCGGCATTTTCCATCAGCATCCGCCGAAAAGGGCTCGACGATGCAAGGATGAGTTTCGCTGTCATGGATTCTCCCGCTCCCGGCTTTTCGTCAGCGCTTAGCGCAGCTTCGGGCGGAGGGCAACAATGGCGGCCGCCGTTTCCTCGATCGAGCGGCGAGTAACGTCGATCAGCGGCCATCCGTGGCGGGCGCAGAGAGAGCGGGCATATTTCAGCTCCTCGGAGATCGTGGCTCGATCGGTATAGTGCTCGCGGTCGAAACCTTGCGTCGTCCCGAGCACGCGATTTTCCCGGACCTGGGAAATGCGGTCGGTGGTGGCGATCAGGCAGACGATCAGCGGTTTTGTTGCCGCGAGCAGGCTTTCCGGCAGGGGTACGCCGTAGACGATCGGTATGTTCGCCGTCTTGATGCCGCGGTTGGCAAGATAGATGCTGGTCGGCGTCTTCGATGTCCGGCTGATCCCGATGATGACGACATCGGCATCGTTGTAATCATCCGGCATCTGGCCGTCGTCATGATCCATGGTGAAGTTCAACGCCTCGATGCGCGCGAAGTAACCGGCATTCATCACATGCTGGGCTCCGACCCGGCGGCGGGACGGAGCGCCAAGATAGATCTGGAACGCATTCATGACCGGCTCCAGCACATTGACCGAGGCGACACCCATCTCGACGCAGCGCTCGTCGATCAGGTTCGCCAGATCGCGGTCGACAATGGTGTAGAGCACGATTCCCGGAGCATCATCGATCGCCTGCAGAACCGGCAGCAGCTGTTTGCGATTGCGGATCAGCGGATAGACATGCTCGATTGGCTGAGCGGATCTGAACTGCGCCGAAGCGGCGCGGCCGGCGGAGATGAGAGTCTCGCCGGTCGAGTCAGAAATCAGGTGCAGATGAAAGAAGTTCGTTCTGTTCTCCACGTTATTTTCCGCTGCCTGTTGAAAAGACTGGATGATGGAGAGCTAAGGCGGCGAGGCTGCCTCGGGCAAGGGAAAACATGCCTGCTTATCCACATTTCGAATTTTGCGGACCGGTTTCGACCGCTCCTGTGGAGGCTGGGGATGAAATCGACTTGTCGTCCGCGGGCCCACAGCCTATCCACAGGCACCAAAAAACTCGTCTCCTGGCAAAGATTTGGAATCGCTTTCGGATTCGGATTCTCCCCGGAATTTGACAGGAGCGAAGAAATTCTTTCGAGCTCCTCGTCGAACGCGCGACAAATGGCATCGGCAGTGGATGGATTTTAATCCTTGATAGACACCGACTCTAAGAAATAGAAACCTTTTAAAATATCTTTGATTTTTTATAGGGAAGACGCGCTTGAGCGATAGGCGGCGAAAGATCATGAGGGTTCTCGACGGCGAAAGCGTCTTCCCTCCTCCTCTCTGGCTG